>QVIN01000003.1 GCA_003416985.1 Duganella sp. BJB480
CCTGCGGCGCTCCTGGCTTATCGTTACAACCTCGATTGTTTGCTTGTTCCTAGTCATATGCACAGTCCTATTCCTATCCGTAAGAATAGCGCATAGGCTGTGTCCGGTGAATCAGGGGGCTATTTCACACTCGACCTGATGGACCTCACCGGTCCGCTACTCAAGCGAATGGGTGGCCACGCAGGACTGACCGGATCGGGCGACTACAAAATAACTCAGAAATGGGCGCTGGCAGTCTTCAACAATCCACGACACGTCGATGGCTTCCTGTATATGTCCCGCCATCTGCCGACACAGCAGGCCATAGTGCTGTTCGATCGCGCAAAATCGAAACTTGCCGCACAAGGTAAAGCAATCGAACTGCCGAACGCCCCCGAGATGCCTGCCACAATGGCAACTTTTCATATCAAGTCAATCTAACGCTACGCCTACGCACCTAAGTAAAACTACGCATCCGCCTAGCAACTATGGCGCGGCAAAACAACAATAAATAAAGTTTGCCCGCAAAATTGTCAGAATCCCCACTCCGTCAGAGCGATTTGACTAAAATCAAATTTTTCACGGGAGAGAAAACTTGTTCGCCACCACGCCACTTCGTAATGCCGTACTGCTCAGCCTGTACGGCGCAGCCGCCCTGAGCCTCGCACCCTCCGCCTTCGCGCAGTCCGCGCCGGAAGCCAAGCCAGATACCCCCATCCAGTCGGTCAGCATCGTCGGCTCGCGCCGCGCGACCAGTTCCTCCACCGACACCGTGGTGCCGGTCGATATCATTCCGATGAGCAAGTCCACAGAACAAGGCGGCCAGTTCGACCTGGCGCAAACGCTGACTTATATCTCGCCATCGTTCAATTCGACCCGCCAGAGCGGCTCCGACGGCGCCGACCTGGTCGATTCGGCCGCGCTGCGCGGCCTCGGTTCGGACCAGACCCTGGTGCTGGTCAACGGCAAGCGCCGCCACACCACCGCGCTGGTCAACCTGTTCGGCGCGCGCAACCGCGGCAACACCGGCACCGACATGAACACCATCCCGCTGCTGGCGATCAAGGACGTGCAGGTGCTGCGCGACGGCGCCGCCGCCCAGTACGGCTCGGACGCCATCGCCGGCGTGATGGACATCGGCCTGAAGAAAAGCAAGGGCTGCGAGGCGGTCGCCGGCTTCAGCGAATACTCCAAGCGCGACGGCAAGAACTACCTGACCTCGGCCTACTGCGGCTTCGAGATCGGCAACGGCGGCACGCTTGGCATCACCGGCGAGTACCTCGACCGTGGCCGCTCCAACCGCGCCGAAGCCGACAATCCGCGCATCATCGGCGACAGCAAGACCAAGAACCAGACCATCTACCTGAACGGCGAACTGCCGACCGTCGGCACCGGCAAGCTGTACTTCACCGCCGGCGGCCAGACCCGCGACGCCTCCAGCGCCGCCTTCGCGCGCGGCGGCGTCGGTTCCGACGACATCCCGAGCCGCAACTCGGCCGCGATGTACCCGAACGGCTTCGTCCCGTTCATCAACGCCGACATCGACGACCGCTACGCCATCCTCGGCCACCGCAGCATGGTGGGCGACTGGAACCTGGACGTGTCGCAGACCTATGGCTACAACAAGATGAAGTACAACATCAGCCATACGATCAACGCCTCGATCGCCAACAAGGACCTGCTGGCCGGCGGCAAGGGCATCAGCCCGGACCATTTCGACGCGGGCGGCTTCTCGTTCCAGCAGCTGACCACCAACCTCGACCTGAACCACTACTACGACGGCCTGGTCGGCGACGGCCTGAACGTGGCCTTCGGCGGCGAATACCGCAGCGAGAACTACAAGATCTTCGCCGGCGAACCGGGCTCGTACAACGACGTCGACGGCGTCGGCTTCGGCGGCAACGCCGGCAGCCAGGGCTTCCCCGGCTTCCAGCCTGCCGACCAGGTCAACGCCAAGCGCCACAGCACCGCCGCCTACCTCGACCTGGAAGCGGACCTGAACAAGACGGTCAAGCTGCAGGGCGCGGTGCGCTATGAAAAATTCAGCGACTTCGGCTCCACCGTCACCGGCAAGCTGGCCGGCAGCGTGCGCGTGGCCGACAGCGTGCTGCTGCGCGGCTCGGCCAGCACCGGCTTCCGCGCACCGTCGCTGCAACAAGTTTATTTCTCGTCGACCTTCACCGACTTCATCGGCGGCGTGCCGACCGACGTGGTGCTGGCGCCGAACGGCGGCGCCGTCGCCAACGCGGCCGGCATTCCCAAGCTGAAGGAAGAAAAGTCGACCAGCTTCACGCTGGGCACGACCTGGACGCCGAACGCCGCGCTGTCCGTGACGGCCGACCTGTACGACATCAAGATCAAGGACCGCATCGTGCTGTCGGGCCGCTTCAACGCCGACACCTACCCCGACCTGGCCGAGCGCCTGGCCAAGCTGGGCGTGGGCGAAGCGCAGTTCTTCGTCAACTCGGTCGACACCAAGACCCAGGGCCTGGACCTGACCGCGTCGCACAAGACCAACTTCGGCTCCAACAAGCTGACCACCTTCCTGGCGCTCAACGTCAGCAAGACGGAAGTGACCGGCATCCACGCGCCGGCTTCGCTGAAGGGCTTCGAGGACGTGCTGCTGTCGGAGAAGGAGCGCCTGTACATCGAGCAAGGCGCGCCGCGCTCGAAGGCCACGCTGGGCTTCGACTACGTGACCGGCCCGTGGGAAAGCGACCTGAAGATCATCCACTTCGGTCCGCAGACCCTGGGCACCTTCGACGGCACGGCAGCCGGCGTGCCCAACCAGCACTACGAATCGAAGACCTCGGCCGACCTGAGCTTCACCTACACCATCAACAAAAACATGAAGTTCACCTTCGGCGGCAACAACATCTTCAACGTCAAGCCGACGTCGCAGAACGCCGACCAGACCGACAACGGTTTCAAGTATGAGAGCGTGCAGTTCGGTTTGAACGGCGCGTCGTACTTCGGCCGCCTGTACGTGAAGTTCTAAGCTTCAGCGCGCGGAATCTTCCGCGCATGTAGACTAAGCCCCGAAAGTTGCCTGCAACTTTCGGGGTTTTTTCATGTCCTCACGAAAGGTGGAAAATGTTTGAGATCAGCCAGCTGCGCTGTTTTGTCGCCGTGGCCGAGGAGCTGCACTTCAGCCGCGCGGCCGAGCGGCTGAATATGACGCAGCCGCCATTGAGCCGCCAGATCCGCCTGCTGGAACACAGCGTCGGCGCCGAGCTCATCGAGCGCAACAGCCGCATGGTCCGGCTGACCGCCGCCGGCAAGGCTTTCCTGCCCGAGGCCGTTCGCATCCTTCGGCTGGCGCATGAGGCGGCACTCACGGCGCGCCGCGCGGCCAAGGGCGAGCAGGGACATCTCGCCATCGGCTTCACCTCCGCGTCGGGCTACAGCCTGCTCCCCGAGGTGGTGCGGCGGCTGCGCGAACATTGCCCCGGCGTCTCCCTGACGTTGAAGGAGCTGGTCAGCACGGCGCAGGTCGAGGCGCTCAATTCCGGCGAGCTGGACCTGGGCCTGATGCGCCCCCACACGCTCAACGCCGAACTCGAAACGATCCCGCTGGTGACCGAGGCGCTCATGCTGGCCATCCACGAGGACGATGCCGGCGACTGGCCGCTGGAGCCTACGCTGCAGAGCTTGCACGGCAAGCCTTTCGTGATGTACTCGCCGTTCGACGCGCGGCCGTTCCATCACATGCTCAGCGAGCGGTTCGCCAAGGCCGGCGTGGAGCCGGACATTATCGAACACGTCGGCCAGGTGCATACCATGCTGGCCCTGGTGCGCGCCCGCCTGGGCGTGGCGCTGATTGCCGAGGGCGCGGTGCGGCTCGGCTTCAACGGTCTGGTGATGAGGAAGATGGCGACCGAACCGGTGCACATGGTCTGCGTACACCGGCGCGACAACGAAAACCCCGTTTTACGCGTCTTTAAACGCGAGGTGCTGCCGACTTTCCACGCTGACTGATCCCGCTCGGCGATTCATTATTTGAATTGCTGGCGACACTCTTTGGTTTGGTGATGCATAGATGCCAGCCTATGATTGATTTGCAAGCCAATCATAAAAATACACAAATCAAGGAGACAGCATGAAACCAGCGGCAGCTATTGCCCTCGCCCTGGGCGCAGCCACGGCACACGCCCAGTCCAACGTCGCGATCTACGGCATCGTCGATGCCGCCATCGTTGGCGAACGCGGCGGCAGCGCCGGCAACCTCACCAAGGTCACCAGCGGCGCCGGCTCCGCCTCGCGCCTCGGCTTCCGTGGCAGCGAGGACCTGGGCGGCGGCATGTCGGCCTTCTTCACGCTGGAGGCCGGCGTTAAAATCGATACCGGCGAGATCGACGCGGCCGGCACCATATTCAACCGCCAGGCCTTCGTCGGACTGAAGACCGATCTCGGCTCGGTCGCCCTCGGCCGCCAGTACACTCCCTACCACACCACGCTGGTCAATATCGTCGACCCGTTCAGCACGGGTTACGCGGGCACCTCCAAGAACCTGTTCCCGGACTCCGGCACGAACGTCCGCACCAGCAATACGATCAGCTATGCCTCGCCGCGCGTGAATGGCATCGATGGCGAACTGTCCTACAGCGCCGGCGAGCAGACCAATATCCGCGCCGGCCGCCAGTTCGGCGGAGCGATCGGCTATGCCACGGGTGAGTTGAGCGTGCGCCTGGCCTACAACAGCAAGAATTCCGACGTGGCGGCCAGCGGCGGCACGCCGGCGGTGGACCACACCCTGGGCCGCAACACGCTGCTGGGCGTGAACTACAACTTCGGCTGGATCAAGCTCAATGTCGGCTACGGCATCGACAAGGGCTTTAACGCCGCGCCGTTGGGCAATCCGAATAATCCTTATGGCGGCGTCAAGCCGACCGCTTCGACCGATGGCCGCGACTACCTGCTGGGCTTCAGCATGCCGGCCGGGATGGGCACGGTATTGGGCTCGGTAATGCACAAGGATGACCGCACCAGCTTCAACCAGGATGCCAATGCCTGGGGTATCGGCTATCTGCATCCCCTGTCGAAACGCACGTCGCTGTACGCGGCGTACGCCCACATCAAGAACAAAAACGGCGCCGGCTACACGGTCGCCAACAACACGGAAAGCGGCACCGGCAACACCGGCTACAACCTCGGCATGCGCCACACCTTCTAAACCGGCAGAACAGAGACAGGGCATACCGTGGAACAAGCTCAATTCATCAAGCCGCAAACGCGCAAGCGCTGGGTCATCCTGGCCATGCTGTTTGCGATCACCACCATCAACTACGCGGACCGCGCGACGATTTCGATCGCCGGGCCGGACATCAAAAAGGCGCTCGGCCTGGACGCGATCCAGATGGGCTTTGTCTTCTCGGCATTTGCGTGGTCCTACGTGCTGGCCCAGCTTCCGGGCGGCTGGCTGCTGGACCGGTTCGGCTCGAAGATCACCTACTTCTTCAGCATCTTCCTGTGGTCCACCTTCACGCTGTTCACCGGCGCCGCAGGATTCGTCACCGGCGGCGCGGCGGTGGTGCTGCTGTTCGTGCTGCGCCTGCTGGTCGGCGCCGCCGAGGCTCCATCGTTCCCGGGCAACAGCCGGATTGCCTCGTCGTGGTTCCCCACCCACGAGCGCGGCCTCGCCGCCGCCGTGTTCAACTCGGCGCAATACTTCGCCACGGTGCTGTTCGCGCCCATCATGGGCTGGTTGGTGCATTCGTTTGGTTGGCAGAGTGTCTTCTTCGTCATGGGCGCGCTGGGCATCTTCATGGCCTTCGTCTGGTTGAAGACGATCTACGGCCCGAAGGACCACCCCGGCATCAGCGCCAGCGAATTGCAGTACATTCAGCAGGGCGGCGCGCTGGTCGACCTGGAAAGCGGAGCGCACGCCGCCCAACCTGCGCAGGTCAACACCATGGCTTGCATTAAAGAGCTGCTCTGCAGCCGGATGCTGCTGGGCGTGTACATCGGCCAGTACTGCATCACCACGCTCACCTATTTCTTCCTCACCTGGTTCCCCGTGTACCTGGTTCAGGAGCGTCACATGACGATCCTGAAGGCCGGCTTTGTCGCCTCGCTGCCCGCCATTGCAGGCTTCCTGGGCGGCGTCAGCGGCGGCTGGCTGTCGGACCGCTTGAACAAGGCGGGCTATTCCCTGTCGGTGTCGCGCAAGCTGCCCATCGTGATCGGCATGCTGCTGTCGATGAGCATGATCGCCTGTAACTACATCGAGACCGACATGCTGGTGGTCGCCATCATGTCGCTGGCCTTCTTCGGCAAGGGCATCGGGGCGCTGGGCTGGGCGGTGGTGTCGGACACCTCGCCCAAGGAAGCAGGCGGCCTGAGCGGCGCCTTGTTCAACACCTTCGGCAATACCGCCGGCATCACCACGCCCATCGTGATCGGCTACATCGTGCAAAATACAGGTTCGTTCTCTGGCGCGCTGGTGTTTGTCGGCGCCAATGCCGCGATGGCCATCTTCAGTTACCTGTTCATTGTCGGCGATATCAAACGCGTCTCGCTGACGACTTCGTTGAATCCAATATCCCAACCACGCTAGAGCTTATTTTATGAATCACATCGTCACCAACGCCCCGGTCGTGACCGACATGCGCGTCGTTCCCGTCGCCGGCCAGGACAGCATGCTGCTCAATCTCAGCGGCGCCCATGGCCCATGGTTTACCCGCAACATCCTGATCCTGACCGACAGCGCCGGCAACACCGGCCTGGGCGAGGTGCCCGGCGGCGAGAAAATCCGCCAGACCCTCGAAGACGCACGACCGTTTGTCATCGGCAAAACGCTGGGCGACTACAACGCCGTGCTCAACACGATGCGTGCCGCCTTCGCCGACCGCGACGCCGGTGGCCGGGGCCTACAGACCTTCGACCTGCGCACCACCATCCACGCGGTGACGGCGATGGAGTCGGCGCTGCTCGACCTGCTGGGCCAGTTCATGAACGTGCCGGTGGCGGCGCTGCTGGGGGAAGGCTTGCAGCGCAACGCGGTCGAGATGCTGGGTTATCTGTTCTACGTGGGCGACCGCAACAAGACGCCGATGGCCTATCGCAGCGAGCCCGGCGCCGATGACGCGTGGTTCAGGCTGCGCAACGAGGAAGCGCTGACGCCGGAAGCCATCGTGCGCCTTGCCGAAGCGACGCACGAACGCTACGGCTTCAACGATTTCAAACTGAAGGGTGGCGTGCTGTCGGCCGACGAGGAGATGGAGGCGATCGTCGCGCTGCACAAACGCTTCCCCGACGCCCGCGTGACGCTGGACCCTAACGGCGGCTGGCTGCTCAAGGATGCGATCCGCGTCTGCCGCGACAAGCACGGTATCCTGGCGTACGCGGAAGACCCGTGCGGCGCGGAGGATGGCTACTCGGGCCGCGAAGTGATGGCCGAGTTCCGCCGCGCGACGGGCCTGCCGACCGCCACCAACATGATCGCCACGGACTGGCGCCAGATGGCGCATTCGATCCAGCTGCAATCGGTCGACATCCCGCTGGCCGACCCGCACTTCTGGACCATGCAGGGTTCGGTGCGCGTGGCCCAGGTGTGCCAGATGTTCGGCCTGACCTGGGGTTCGCACTCGAACAACCACTTCGACATTTCGCTGGCGATGTTCACCCACGTCGGCGCGGCCGCGCCGGGCAAGGTGACCGCGATCGACACCCACTGGATCTGGCAGGACGGCCAGCGCCTGACCAAAGAGCCACTGAAAATCAAGGGCGGGATGATACACGTGCCGGCCAAGCCCGGCCTGGGTATCGAGCTCGATCCGGTCGAGCTGGAGAAGGCCCATCAAGCCTACAAGAACATGGGCCTCGGAGCGCGCGACGATGCCGTGGCGATGCAATTCCTGGTGCCTGGCTGGAAGTTCGACAACAAACGCCCTTGCCTGGTGCGCTGAGGCGCGATCTTAGCCAGCCATCGATGTGTAACGTTTGCTTACACATCGCTAACGCCATCCAACCCGGCGCCGCTTTACACTTGCCTGCATCTTAGGCACAGGAGCGATTGATGCGCCGGGCATTCCTACTCATGTTGTTGCTCTCCCTGCTGCAAGGCGCGCTCGCCTATGCGGCGCTGGGCAGCTCTCCCTCCAATTTCGGTGCGACGCCCGTCAGGCAGGCCGCACGCAGCCTGGCTGCGGCCGGCGCCGACAGCACAGCCGTCTACACCGTCAGCCAGAGCACGCTCGACAGCGGCACCGTGGTGCGCGAATACGTCGATGCCGACGGCAAGGTGTTCGCCGTCAGCTGGAACGGCCCAACCCTGCCCGACCTGCGCACCCTGCTGGGCGACAAGTTCGCCGTGCTGACCAACGCCGCCGCCAAGCGTCCCAAGGCGGGGCACTCGCAGCTGGCGCTGGCGCAGCAGGATGTGGTGATCGTCTCCGGCGGGCACATGCGCGCCTTCGCCGGCCATGCGTGGATCCCGGCCGCGCTGCCGGCCGGCTTCGACACGTCCGTCATCGAATAGGGAGAGGCGCATGCACCGTTCCCTCATCATCGGCCGGCTGCGGCAGCGCGCCGGCGCGGCCCTGCTGGCCGCGTCCGGTTCGACCTGGTTCATCTTCCTGGCCAGCTTCATGCTCGCGCTGATGCTCAGCGCCTGCGGTGGCGGGGGCAGCGGCGCCGCAACGTCCGCCGCGCAGACCACGCAATCCACCAGCCAGGCCGGCACCGGCACGCCGGTGGTCAGCATCAGCGCCACGCCGACCGCCACCACCGTCGGCCAGGTCGTCACCCTGAGCTGGAGCGTCAGCAATCCGGGCACGACCGGCTGCACCGCGTCCGGCGCCTGGAGCGGCGCGCTGGACAACAGCGGCTCGCGCACCGTCACGGCCGGCGCGGCCGGCACCGCCTACTACACCGTCACCTGCGGCGGCGTCAGCAAGACCACCAGCGTGGTGGTCAGTTCGCCGCCGCCCTCGCCCACCGTCAACCTGACGCTGGCGCCGGCCAGCATCACCACCGCACAAACCTCGGTGCTGAGCTGGTCGTCGGCCAACGCCAGCGCCTGCACGGCGAGCGGCGCGTGGAGCGGCGCCAAGGCCAGCTCCGGCTCGGTCAGCATCGCGTCCAGCGTGGCGGGCAATTACGTCTACACGCTGTCCTGCGCCGGCGACGGCGGCACCGTCAACGCCAGCGCCGCGCTGAGCGTGACCGCGCCGCTCAGCAACAGCACCGCCATCGTGGTCGACAGCGGCCCGACCGGCGTCAACGGCACCATCAACATCCCGTACGTCAGCGTGACGGTGTGCCGGCCCGGCACCACCACCTGCCAGACCATCGACCACGTGCTGCTCGACACCGGCTCCTACGGCCTGCGCCTGCTGGCGCCGCTCGACGCGGCGCTGAACCTGCCGGCGGTGCAGACGCCATCCGGCGCCGACGCCGGCACCTGCGGCAAGTTCATCAGCGGCTACACCTGGGGCGCGGTGCGCCAGGCCGACGTCAAGATGGCGGACGAGACCGCCGCCGGCATCTCGATCCAGGTGATCGGCGACAGCGGCGCCAACTACGCGGCCACGCCGTCCAGCTGCAGCAGCGCCGGCAACAACCTCGGCACGCTGGCGGCGCTGGGCGCCAAGGGCGTGCTCGGCGTCGGCCTGTTCAAGCAGGACTGCGGCGACAGCTGCGCCCGTTCGGCGGTCGGCGGCGCCTACTACGCCTGCACCGGCAACGGCTGCACCGCCAGCAGCATGGCGCTGGCCTCGCAGGTCGGCAATCCGGTGGCCTCGTTCGCGGTGAACAACAACGGCGTGCTGCTGGTGCTGCCCGGCGTGGGCGCGTCCGGCCTGACGTCGGTCAGCGGCACGTTGATCTTCGGCGTCAACACGCAGGCCAACAACACCATCGCCGGCGAGACGCTGTTCACCACCAACAGCGGCGGCGACTTCAGCACCACCTACAAGGGCAAGACCTACGGCGCCAGCTTCATCGACAGCGGCTCGAACGGCTACTTCTTCAACGACAGCACGCTACGCACCTGCTCGGGCGGCGATTTCTACTGCCCGGCCAGCACGCTGTCGCTCAGCGCGACCAACGCCGCCGCCGACGGCAGCGCCAGCGGCGTGGTGAACTTCAACGTGGCCAACCTGGTGCAGCTGGCGTCCACCATCTCGGCGGCGCAGGTCGGCGGCACCGCCGGCACCGGCAACTACTTCGACTGGGGCCTGCCCTTCTTCTACGGCCGCCGCGTGTTCGTGGTGATGGAGGGCGCCAGCGTCAACGGCAAGACGGGTCCGCTCTGGGCGTACTAAATTTTGCTTTTTGTCATCGCCCTGTCATGTCGATTGGGTAAAGTCGCCCCCTTGAATTTTCTTACTTTGAGGGTGCGATGAAACTAAATCTGGTGATGTTGGCTGCGATGACGGCAGCGGGTCTGGTCGGTTGCGGCGGCGATTACACGCCGCCGCCGGCCATCGCGGAAGGCACGACCGTCACGCTGGCGCTGATGGAGACCACCGACATCCACGCCAACGTGATGAGCTACAACTACTACTCGCTGGCGGAAGACACCAGCCTGGGCCTGGAGCGCACCTCGACCCTGGTCACTGCCGCGCGCGCGGAAAACCCGAACAACGTGCTGCTGGACGACGGCGATGTGATCCAGGGCACGCTGCTGGGCGACATGCAGGCCGTCACCAAGCCGGTCGCCTGCACCGACACCATGGCCGTGCACAAGGTCATGAACGCGATGAAGTACGACGGCGGCGGCTTCGGCAACCACGAGTTCAACTACGGCCTGCCGCTGCTGAGCCAGATCACCAACACCGACTTCGGCATTCCCGGCGTGGCCAAGCCGAGCGGCACCTGCGGCGCGCCGGCCTTCCCTCTCGTGCTGACCAACGTCACCGGCGTGGCCAGCAACAAGCCCATCGTGCAGCCGTACACGCTGCTGCCGCGCACCTTCACCGCCACCAAGCCGGACGGCAGCAAGGTCGACGTCAAACTGAACATCGGCATCATGAGCTTCGTGCCGCCGCAAATCCTGGACTGGGACCAGAAGAACCTGGCCGGCAAGGTCGCCGTGACCGGCGTGCAGGAAGCGGCCAAGCAGTACGTGCCGGAGCTGCGCACCAAGGGCGCCGACCTGGTGGTGGCGCTGTCGCACGGCGGCCTGGACCCGAGCGCCTACAGCCCGAAAATGGAAAACGGCAGCTATCACCTGACCAGCACCGGCATCGACGCGCTGCTGATCGGCCACTCGCACCTGATCTTCCCGAAGGGTAAAGAGACCGGCGCGCCGGCGCTGGATCCGTCGTTCGCGGCCTTCCCCGCCAGCGCCAAGATCGACGCCGTCAACGGCTTCGTCAACGGCGTGCCGACCGTGATGGCGCAAAGCTGGGGCCGCCGTCTGGGCATCATCAAGATGACCCTGGTCTACACCGGCGGCAAGTGGGTGGTGCAGCAGGATAAGACCACTGTGGAATCGCGCGGCTTCAAGTACACCGACGGCGCCACCATCGTCAAGGCCGATCCGGCCATCGCGCCCATCGTCGCCACCGAGCACGCGGCCACCATCGCCTACGCCAAGCAGCCGCTGGGCGTGAGCACCGACTTCGAAATGTCGGCCTACTTCTCGCTGGTGGGCGACGTCAGCGCGATCCAGCTGGTCAACCAGGCGCAGCTCGACTACGTGAAGAAATTCATCGCCGCCAGCACCGACGCCACCATCGCCAGCTACAAGAACATTCCGGTGATCTCGTGCAGCGCGCCGTTCAAGGCCGGCCGCAACGGTCCTTCCGACTTCACCGACGTCGCGCCGGGCGCCAGCGCGGCCGCGCCGGTCGGCCTGCAGGTGCGCAATCCGGGCGACCTCTACCTGTACAGCAACAACAACCTGCAGGCGGTGAAGATCAAGGGTTCGGACCTGAAGGCCTGGCTGGAAACGGCGGCCAAGCAGTTCGGCCAGATCGATCCGGCCAAGACCACCGAGCAGGACCTGGTGCCGTCGTACGGCACGATCTACAACTACGACGTGTTCTACGCCGAGAACAATGCGCTGACTTATCAGATCGACGTGACCAAGCCGGTCGGCAGCCGCATCGTCAACCTGACTTACCTGGGCAAGGCCGTGGCCGATGGTGACGACTTCATCGTCGCCACCAACGACTACCGCGCGGGCGGCGGCGGCGCCGTGCCCGGCATCGACGGCAGCAAGACCATCATCAAGTCGCCGGACGCAAACCAGACCGTGGTCAGCAACTACCTGACGGCGCAGGGCGCGGCCAGCGGCAAGGTCACGCTGGCGGGCAACGGCAGCGCGCGCAGCTGGAGCTTCGTCAAGGTGGCGACCGCCGGTCCGGTGATCCTGCGCTCGGCGCCGGGCCACCTGGCGCTGGCCAAGAGCAGCGGCATCACCGCCGTCACGGCCGAGGGCGCGCTGGATGCCAGCGGCTTCGCCAAGTACGCTATCGATCTGAGCAAGTAAGCGGATGTGCGGGGCCGGCGCTGCCGGCTCCGTTTATCGTGAGGTCACTATCATGCAAGTGAAAAATTATCCCGGCGTTGCGTTGATCGGCCTGCTGGCCGGCGTGTTCCTGTTCGGTTGCCAGCTGCAACAGGAGAAGCCGACCTCGGCGCAGATCGAGACGGTCGGCATGAAGGCCATGCAGCAGGCCGATGCCAGCGCCGAGCGCAAGCTGATGTCGTGGTCGGCGCAGAACATGCCGGTGGCGCAGCGCGAACTGGCGCTGTTGTACCAGACCCGTCCCGAGCAGCGGGCGCAGTCGCTGACGCTGTTCGAGCAGGCGGCGCGCGGCGGCGATGTGGATGCGGCCTATCAGTTGGGCGAGATGCTGCGCGTGGGCGTGGCCGGCGTGGCGGCGGCGCCGGCCGCTGCGGCGACGTGGTATGAGATGGCGGCCAAGCAGCATCACGCGCGGGCGGCGCTGATGCTGGGCATGCTCTACAAGAACGGCGACGGCGTCGCGCGCGACGATGCGCAGGCGGCGCAGTGGCTGAAGGTGGCGAGCGACCTGGGCAATCCGCACGCGATGTTCCTGCTGTCCTACATCTACCGCGACGGCCGCGGCGTGGCGCAGGACAGCGCGCAGGCGCGCCATCTGCTGGAGGAAGCGGCCGAGCACGAATATCCGCCGGCGATCCAGGAGCTGGCGATGACCGTGCAGCTGGGCGATGCGCTCAGCCCGAAGGACGAACGCCGCGCCGGCTACCTGCTCAAGGAAGCCGCCGAGCACCGCCACAACAACTGGAATCGCTTCTGACGACAGGCTTGATGTACACCGAGTCCGGCCAGGCGCGCGATGGCACGCTGTCGCTACACGCGTGGCGGCATCGTCCTAATTCTTTCCATTCGCAGCCAGCGGCAAGGTTGAACAACGCACAGACCGTCCTTGATCGCGCTCCTAGACTGGGTTCGCAGTATCCCTTTCATTCGCCACGCAAGGAGCCGATATGAGAACCACCTCCCGCCCGCAAGACAAAATGCCCAAGCCCCTCCCCACCGAGACCGAGCCGCAGGACGCCATCACGCTGCTGACGGAAGACCATGAACACGTCAAGTCGCTGTTCGAGCAATACGAGGAACTGGGCGATCGCGCCCATGTCAGCAAGCAGAAGCTGGCCTTGCAGATCTGCACCGAGTTGACCAAGCACGCCACGGCGGAAGAGGAAATCTTCTACCCCGCCGTGCGCGCCGCGACCAAGGCGGACGACCTGATGGACGAAGCCCTGGTCGAGCACGCCTCCGCCAAGGACTTGATCGCACAGATCATTGCGATGGAGGCCACCGACGATCTGTACGACGCCAAGGTCAAGGTGCTGTCGGACCTGATCGAGCACCATGTCCAGGAAGAGGAAGGCGAGATGTTCCCCAAAGCCCGCAACACCAAGCTGGACCTCGATGCGCTCGGCGCCCAGATCGCCGCGCGCAAGGAGCAAATCGAACTGCCGCCGCACTAAGCAGCTAGGCCCGGTTCATCCAGAACGCCAGTTCCTTGGCGCGGTTGCCGCCCTGCCAGCCGGTTAGCGGCTGATAGATGGTCGCCGGATCGCCGCCGTTCGACAGGAAGGCGCGCCAGGCGAAGTGGTCGTACACGCCCTCGATGTGCACCGCATACGCCTGCGCCAGCGCCTTGTCGCCGCGGATGATGACCAGGTTCTCGTCGTTCCTGCTGGACGCCGCCGGTGAGAAGTTGTGCGAACCCGTCACCACCACGCAGTCGTCCGAGAACGGATCGATCACCAGCGTCTTCGAATGGATGATCGCGTTCAGCCCGGCGCTCAGGTACATGCCGCGCTGGAATTCCTCCAGCGCCCACTTGGGCAGGTTGGCCGGCGGCAGGCCGTCCGGCTTGAGCACCTCGTTGTGGAAGCGCTCGGGATCGACGCCGTTGGCGATCACCTGCGCGTTGTGCTCGGTGACCACGCCCTTCTCGCTCTGCGTCACCGCCGACACCACGCCACGGATGTAGGGCGCGTCCGCCTCGGCCACGCGCGCCAGCAGCGCCTCCAGCAGCGGCGACTGGCCCGGCATGAACATCAGGAACAGCACGCCGTGTTTGGCCTTGGCGATGGCGTCGAGCACCGGCGCGAATTCCGCCTGGTCCTTGGTCGCGGCAAACAAGGTTGTGATGTTGCCGTCGACCGAGGCCTTGCCGTTGTCGATGCGCAGCTGCTCGGGCATGTCGTCTCCCACTTCGGCCAGCTTGCGCCACTGCTGGTAGAAACGGTTGGCCGTGCCCGGACGCTCCAGCACCAGCACGTTGTTGAGCTGCGTGCACAGGCCGGTGGTGGTCCAGTTGGTGCTGCCGGTCAGCATGCGCAGCGCCTGGCCGCTGGCGGTGTCGACCTCCACCACGAACTTGTTGTGCACGCTGGGACTGGACGCGCCCGTGTGCGACAGGTCGCGGTGCTTGACGATGACATCGGCCGACTCCAGCTCGTGCGCGGTGTCGTCGAAGGTGGAGCTGCCGTTGCCCAGCAGCAGATGGCAGCGCGCGCCGAACGCCTTCAGGCCGGCGATCAGTTCGGGATCGTTGAGCTCATACAGCGCCGCGTAGATGTGGTTGCCGCGCCGGTCGGCGTTGGCCATGAAGTCCAGCAGCGCGTGGCGCGCCTGCCCGGCCAGATAGCGCCGGCCCGGATAGCCGGGCTCGGCCAGGTGCGCCTTCAGGGCCTTGAGCGACTTGACGTTGACCTCGCCGCCAGCGAGCCGCGACACCACCTGCGACATGATCGTGCCGCGATTGAAGTACACGGCCGCGCCCTCGTCGACGCTGTCCGGCGCCTCGGCCGACACCCAAGGAGAGGCCTCGGCCTCGCGCACCACGAAGCCGCCGGCGCCGGCCGCCATCGGCGTGACCCGGTAGGCGGCCTGGCCGGCCTGTTCGACGTCGTGGTCCACCCACATGCAGCGGCGGATCGGCGACGCGGTCGAGGCGACCCCGCCCACCGGCACCTGCGTGCCGTCGGCCCCCGCCGGGATGCGGTTGTTGAGGACCGTGACGTTGCCGGTCTTCAAATCCTTGCGCTCCAGCCGGAAGCCGACCAGGTCGTCGCTCCAGGGATCTGGCGTCCATGCCAGCAACGCGTCGTCGGAATTCGTCACCACTTGCAGATTTGCAGCCATAGTGCCCCCTGAGAAAGTTTGCGGAAAGTCAATGCACTATAGTTCGCAATGTGCATCAAAATCTACGCACTTTCTCACCGGAGGCGGCCGCCGGGCGTCCCGCCGCTATGACGGCGGGCAACGTGAAATTATTTCACGATACAGCCAAGCGTTCCATCTCGCGCTGCATGTTGTCGATGGCGCGCTCGTTGTACTGGTCGGCGAAGTAGTCGTTGCCGAACAACAGGCCGGCCTCGGCCTTGCGGCACAGGTGGGCCAGCGCGCCGCCGCGCTGCTCGCGGTACTTGGCGTCCGGCAGGTGGATGTATTCCTGGCGGATGGCGCGCGCATAGTTCTGGTAGACCTCGTCGTCCTGCCCCAGGATGGCCAGGTCCACGCTGAGCATGGTGTCCTTCAGGCGGTGGCTGATCGAGGCTTCCTGGAAATGGTCGGTGGCGCGTATCAGTTCGGCGGCGTCGGCCATCTCCTGGCCCAGGTGGCTGCCCAGCCACAATTGGGCGCTGGCTTCCTCGTTGGTCAGCGCGCCCGGCTCGCCGCTGTGGCCGTACTCGGCGTCATGGAACCAGAACGCCTGCTTGACGATGTCCACGTCCATCGGATCGGGCCGCGTGTTGGCCGCCCACACGCGGATCTCGCACAGGCCGTGCACCAGGTGGTCGAGGTTGTGATAGTGGCGCGCCGGGCCGCCATAGGCCGTGGCGCCGGTCAGTTGCACGAACCACTGGTCGGCGTGGGCGATGGCGGTGGCGTCGCGGTGCTCGTAGTCCCACAGGGCTTCCCACTCCTTGCGCAGCCAGCTCAGCACCCAGGCGTGGTAGGCCGGGCCGGGCACGAACTTCTTCATGATCCAGTTCCAGCCGATCGGGCCCTCCAGCGCCTTGACGAAGCTGGAGCTCACCGAACCCAGGTCGCGCGGCGGCATGACGAAGATGGTCTTGGCGCCCTGCAGCACGTCGACGTTGGTTTGCTGGATCAGGTTCTCGTAGTCGAAATCGGCGGTGGTGCGGATGCCGCGGATCAGGCAGTGCACGCCCTGCTTCTTGGCCGCGCGCGCCGTGTAGTCGCCCTTGACGATGACCACCTGCACATTGTCCCAGCCCTGTTCCGCGCAGCTGAGGGCGATGATGCTCTTGCGCTCCTCGGCCGTGAACTTGGGCTTCTTGGCCGGGTTCTCGGACAGGAAGACCACCACCTCGTCCGCCAGCGAACGGGCTTCGTTCATCACCCACATGTGTCCGTTGGTGATAGGGTCCAGTGTGCCCGAAAAGCCGATTTTCCTCATACGCCGCTCCAACGCCATGTCAAACTGGCATTTTAGACTGGAGTGGCCTTCGCAGTCTCGGGAAAATCGACTTTGACCAGCAAGCCGCCCAGGCGCTCGGACTGGCCCAGGGTCAGCACGGCACCGTGGCGCTCGGCGATGGATTTGATGATCGCCAGCCCCAGCCCGCTGCCGCCGGCCTGACTTCCCGGCACGCGGTAGAAGCGGCTGAACACCCGTTCGCGCTCCTCGGGCGGGATGCCGGGGCCGGAATCCTCGACGCTGAGCACCACGCGGCCGGTCGCCGCCTTTGTGGCGCCGGCGCTACGGCGCAGGTCGATATCGACGGTGCCGCCGGCCGGCGTGTACTTGATGGCGTTGTCGACCAGGTTGCGCAGCAGGATGATCAGCGCGTCCGGCTGGCCACCCACCGACGCGTTGTCGTCGGCGTGGTGCAGGCCCAGGTCGATCTGGCGCGCCTGCGCCAGCCCGGCCATGTCGCCCAGCGTGCGCTTGACCAGTTCGCTCAGGTTGACCGGCTCCAGCTTAACGTCGTTGGCCGAGCCTTCCTGGCGCGCCAGCACCAGCAACTGCTCCACCAGCCGCGTGGCGCGCTCGATGCCCGCCGTGACGCGGCCGATGGCCACGCTGCGCGCGGCGTCGTCCTGCGCGCGCTCCAGGCTCAGCACCTGCAGCTTGAGCGCGGCCAGCGGCGAGCGCAGCTCGTGCGCGGCATCGGCCACGAAGTGCTGCTGGGCGTCGAAAGCGGTACGCACGCGGCCGAACAGCAGATTGAGCTCGTGCACCAGCGGCAGCACCTCGTCCGGCAAATCGTTTTCCGAGACGGGCGACAGGTCGTCCGCCTGGCGCGCCGCCACCTGCCGCTTGACGCGCGACACCGGCGCCAGCGAGCCGCTGACCACCCACCACACCACCAGCATCAGCACCGGCGCCATGACGGCGATCGGGCCGACCGTGCGCAGCGCCAGCGTGCCGGCCATGCGCTGTCGCACCGCCATGTCCTGCGCCACCTGCACCGTCTGGTTGCTGGTCTGCACCGAGAAGATGCGGTAGGTGGTATTGTTGGCCTTGACGTTGGAGAAGCCCAGCACGGCGCGCTGCGGCAGCGCCGCGCGCGACAGCGAACGGAACACCTGCGCGCCGTCCGGCGTCCACACCTGCACCACCAGGTCGTCGTTCTCGGGATCGGCTGCCGTGTCGGCCGCCTTGTTGGTCAGCGTGGCGCTGGAGCGCAGCGACATCGCCATCTGCTGCATGTGATAGTCGAAGATCTGGTCGGCGTCGCTGAGCGCGCTGCGGTAGGCGATCATGGCCTGCGCGAGGGCGGCCATGGTGATCGCCGCCAGCAGGAACCACAGCAGGCGTCCGCGCAGCGAGTGCGTCACCACGGGCACCCGTGGCAGCGACGGCAGCTTGACCTTCATCGCCTTCATAGCTTCGGTACCATGTATCCCAGGCCGCGCACGTTTTGGATCAGTTCCGCGCCGAGCTTCTTGCGCAGGCCGTGGATGTAGACTTCGACCGCGTTGCTGTTGACCTCATCCTTCCAGCTGTACAGCTTTTCCTCCAGCTGGTGGCGCGACAGCACGATGCCCGGCCGCGCGATCAGCGCCTCCAGCACCGCCCATTCGCGCGCCGACAGGTTGACCTGCTTGCCGTCGGCGATCACTTCGCGGGTTTGCGGATTGACGCTGACGCCGCCGTGTTCGAACACCGGCTCGGCACGGCCGGCAGAGCGGCGCAGCAAGGCGCGGATGCGCGCCAGCAGTTCGTCCAGGTCATAGGGTTTGAGCACGTAGTCGTCGGCGCCGGCGTCCAGGCCGGCGATGCGCTGCTCCTTGGCGTCGCGCGCGGTGGCGATCAGCACCGGCGTCAGTTCCTTGCGCGCGCGCATCGAGCGCAGCACTTCCAGGCCGTCCTTGCGCGGCAGGCCCAGGTCCAGCAGCACCAGGTCGTAGGTCTGGGTCTGCAGCGCGGTGTCGGCCATCGCGCCGTCCTTGACCCAGTCCACCGCGTAGTGCTCGGCCCGCAGCAGGTCGAGCACCACTTCGCCGATCATCGTATCGTCTTCCACCAGCAGAAGTCGCATATTGTTTCCTTTCTGTTTTTGTGTTGCGTTCCGCCGGCCCGCGACCAGGGTTTAGCCCAGTCGCACCGGAATGAAGATTTTATCGTCGCCGCGCTGGATCAGCAACGCCACCGACTTGCCGGACTTGTCGACCACCTCGCGCACCTGCTCGATGGAGTTGACCGGCCGGCCATTCACCGACAGCAGCACGTCGCCCGGCTGCACGCCGGCGTTGGCCGCCGCGCCGCGCGCATCCTCGATCAGCAGGCCGTTCGGAATGCCGGACTGGCGCTTCTCGATGTTCTCCAGCGGGCGCAGCGACAAGCCCAGTTTCAGCTTGGCGCTGGCCTGGCCGGTGCGCTCGTCGCCGTCGGCGGCCGCCACCTTGTCGTTGGCGTTGCCCAGCGTGGCGCTCAATTGTACCGGCTTACCCTGGCGCCAGACATCCAGCGTCACTTTATCACCCGGCGAGGCCAGGCCGACAATGGCCGGCAAATCGCCCGAGCTGACAATCTTGGTGCCGTTGATGGTGCGGATCACGTCGCCCGCCTTCAGGCCTGCCTTGTCGCCGGGGCTGCCCTTCTCGACGTTGGCCACCAGCGCGCCTTCCGGCGTGGCCAGGTTGAAGGAATCGGCGAAGCCCTGGTTGACCTCCTGCACCGTCACGCCCAGCCTGGCGTGGGTGACCTTGCCGGTCGAAACGATCTGGTCCTTGATCTTGCCGGCCACCTCGATCGGGATGGCGAACGACAAGCCCTGGTAGCCGCCGGTCTGGCTGTAGATCTGCGAGTTGATGCCGACCACCTCGCCGCGCGTGTTGAACAGCGGGCCGCCCGAGTTGCCGGGGTTGACGGCGACGTCGGTCTGGATGAAGGGCACGTTACCGTCGGGCAGCGAGCGGCCCTTGGCGCTGACCACGCCGGCGGTGACGGTGTTGTCGAGGCCGTACGGCGAGCCGATCGCCAGCACCCACTCGCCCACCTTCAGGTCGTTGCCCTTGGCCAGCGGGACCACCGGCAGGTTCTTGGCGTCGATCTTCAGCACGGCCACGTCGCTCTTAGGATCGGAACCCAGCACCTTGGCGCGGAACTCGCGGCGGTCGGTCAGCTTGACCACCACCTCGCTGGCGTCGCGCACCACGTGGGCGTTGGTCAGGATGATGCCGTCGGCGCTGATGATGAAGCCCGAGCCCAGGCCGTGGGTCGGCATGCTGCGCTGTCCGCCGCGCTGCTGCGGGCCCTGGAAGCGGCGGAAGAATTCGTAGAACGGGTCGTCGGCGAACGGGTCGCCGCGGCCGGCCTGCTCGCCGCCGTCGTAGGCGGTCTTGGTGCTGCCGGTGACGCTGATGTTGACCACGGCCGGGCCGTTGTGGGCCACGATGACGCTGAAGTCGGGCAGCGCGATGGGCGGCGCAGGCACGGCGACTGGCGCGGCGGCCTGCACCGGCGCGACGGCTTGCACCACGACGGGGGCGGCGGCGACGGCATTCCCTTGTTTGACAACGGCGGCGCCACCCACGCCTATCACGCCCAGCACTGCCACGGCGAGGGCTGCACGTTTGAGAGTAGATTCGGACATAGCTGCACTCCTGAATTGAATAGGGTTTGTAGATGTATCCAATATGAAGGTAAAAACTTAGACCCGTCTTAACAATACAATTGCTTACAAGCACCCGAGTTTACGTAAAAGTTTACGCAAAACTGGCCGGATATACCGGCCAGTCGGGACTACTCAACTACGGAAGCTCAGGCGGCCTGGCGCTGCTCCAGGGCGGTGACGTTGTCGCTGCCGTCGATGACGATCTTGCGTGGCTTGAGCGCCTCGGGCACTTCGCGCACCAGCTCGATGTTGAGCATGCCGTTGTCGAAGGTCGCGCCGGTCACCTTGACGTGGTTGGCCAGCTGGAAGCGCTGCTCGAAATCGCGCGCCGCGATGCCGCGGTGCAGATAGGTGCGCTCGGTGGTGTCCTTCTGCTTGCGGCCGACGACGTGCAGCGAATCGCGCTCGAAGGTGATGTCGATTTCCGAGCGGTCGAAGCCGGCCAGCGCCATGACGATGCGGTACTTGTCTTCCGAAACGAGTTCGATGTTGTACGGTGGGTAGCTCGGGGTCGAATCGCCGCGCTGGGCGTCGTTGAGCATTTGGGCCAGGCGGTCGAAGCCGATGGCGGAACGATACAGTGGGGTCAGGTCAAAAGTACGCATGGTGAATATCCTTTTCAAGTTAAGCGATATGGGCGGGGAGGATTCCCCTCGGTGGTCCCCATCTGGGCAACCACTGAGTCCGATATAAGGATGGTTTTCGGGCCTTTCAAGGCCTTGAAAAACGGCCTCAAGATCCCCAACGCGACAAAAAATTTAAAAATATTTTCGCTGCGGCGCGCCATGCTTTTGCAAGATTTATAAGTTGCCTGCGTGCTACACTCGCCTTCTTGTTCAACCTCGTTATCGACCAAATGTCCATGTCCCGTGCCGCCCTCGCCGTCCTGTTGGCCACCGCCTTCAGCGCCCAGGCAGAAGCCATCTCCGAACAGCCTTACCCAGGCACCATCGTCTTGAAAGTGGACGCCACCAACACGGCGCAGCAAATCTTCCGCGTGCGCGAAACCATCCCCGCCAAGCCCGGCAAGCTGACCCTGCTGTATCCGCAGTGGGTGGTCGGCAACCACGGTCCCAGCGGCGCGATCAGCCAGTTCGCCGGCCTCAAGGTCAGCGCCAACGGCAAGCCGCTGGAGTGGAAGCGCGACACGGTCAACGTCTACGCCTTCCACATCGAGGTGCCCAGGGATGCGTCGTCGGTGGAGGTGGAATTCCAGTACCTGTCGCCGACCGAGGCCAACCAGGGCCGCAACACGATGACCAACGACATCCTCGGCGTGCAGTGGCAATCGGTGACGCTGTACCCGGCCGGCTACAACAGCCGCCGCATCACCATGCAGCCCAACCTGACGCTGCCGGCGGGCTGGCAATACGGCACCGCGCTGGAGACGGCCGCGCGCACCGGCGACGAGATCGCCTTCAAGCCGCTGGACCTGGAGGCGATGATGGATTCGCCGCTGTTCGCCGGCCGTTACTTCCGCCGCATCGACCTCGATCCGGGCGCCAAGGTGCCGGTGCACCTGAACGTGGTGGCCGACACGCCCGAACAGCTGGAAGCGACGCCGGAGCAGATCGCTCCGCACCGCGCCATGGTGCAGCAGGCCTACAAGCTGTTCAACTCGCAGCACTACCAGCACTACGACTTCCTGTTCGCCATCAGCGACGAGTTCGGCGGCATCGGCCGCGAGCATCACCAGTCGAGCGAGAACGGCGTCAAGACGGGGTACTTCACCGACTGGGCCAAGAACGAGGCCGGGCGCGAACTGCTGCCGCATGAATTCACGCACTCGTGGAACGGCAAGTTCCGCCGCCCGGCCGACCAGAACGTCCCCAACTTCAACACGCCGCTGCAGAACTCGCTGCTGTGGGTGTACGAGGGCCAGACCCAGTACTGGGGCGCGGTGATCGCGGCGCGCTCGGGCCTGATCAAGCCCGAGCACACGCGCGACCTGCTGGCCGCCACCGCCGCCCGCTACGACAACACCCGTGGCCGCGAATGGCGCGCGGTGCAGGACACCACCAACGACCCGATCGTCAACGCCCGCCGTCCGCAAGGCTGGAACAACTGGCAGCGCGCCGAGGACTACTACTCGGAAGGCGAGTTGATCTGGCTGGACGCCGACACGCTGATCCGCGAAAAATCCGGCGACAAGCGCTCGCTCAACGACTTCGCCCGCAGCTTCTTCGGCGTCGACGACGGCGTCAACGTGGCCAGGCACTACACCTTCGACGACGTGGTCAAGGCGCTCAACGCGGTGCAGCCCTACGACTGGGCCGGCTTCCTGCGCACCCGCCTGGACGGCCACGGCCCCGGCGCGCCGCTGGACGGCCTGGCGCGCGCCGGCTGGAAACTGGTCTACACCGACAAGCCGACCGAGTTCCTGAAAGCCAGGGAAGACCAAAGCAAGTCGGCCAACTTCCAGTACTCGCTGGGCTTCTCGGTGGGCTCGGACGGCAAGCTGGAAGGCTTCGTGTGGGAAGGCGTGGGCTTCAAGGCCGGCCTGTCGGGCGGCAGCACGCTGCTGGCCGTCAACGGCCGCGCCTACAAGGCCGAGGTGCTGCGCGCCGCCGTCACGGCCGCCAAGACCGGCAAGGAGCCGATCACCCTGCTGGTCAAGAAGGGCAGCTTGTACCAGACCTATGCGCTCGACTACCACGAAGGCCTGAAGTATCCGCGCCTGGAACGCATCGAGGGCACGCCGGACCGCCTTGAGGCAATTCTGCAACCGCTGAAGTAACATTGTCGTTTCGACGGGGCGCCGGCCGCTTGTGGCGGCGCCCCATCGGGTTATACTGGTCCCATGCCAGACCGGACCGATCCCCGCCCTCCACCGCGCACCGAGCTAGACCAGCTGCGCGCGTCCGACCGCATTTTCCACGCCCTGCTCGACAACGCTCCCATCCTGATATCGACCAAGGATTTGCAGGGCAATATCACGATGGCCAACCGCCATTTCGACATCCTCGACGGCTACGACCCCGCCAACTTTGTCGGCGCCAACGTGTTCGAGCTGTTCCCGCGCGAGATCGCCGAGCAGCTGTGGCGCAACGACCGCATGGCCGCGCTGGAGCGGCGCGCGGTCCAGGAGGAGGAGACGGTCTACCACCGCGACAAGACGCTGCACACCTACATGACCGTGAAGTTCCCGCTGCTCGACGACGACGGCCGGGTCTACGCCACCTGCGCCGTCTCCACCGACATCACCGACACCAAGGCCGCGCAGATCGACAGCGTGACCGACGAGCTGACCGGGCTGAAGAACCGCCGCTACCTCAACATCCGCTTCGGCGAGGAGCAGAAGCGCGCCCGCCGCGACCAGCGCCTGCTGACGCTGCTGCTGATCGACGTCGACCGCTTCAAGGAATATAACGACAGCTACGGCCACCCGCAGGGCGACCAGGTGCTCAAGGCGGTGGCCGACGCCATGCGCCACGCGCTCAACCGTCCGGGCGATTTGTGCTTCCGCATCGGCGGCGACGAGTTCGCCTGTCTGTTCGCCAGCAACAGCGCCGACGACAGCGTGGCGCTGGCCGAGCGCATCCGCGCCGACGTGGCGGCGCGCCGCATTCCGCACCAGGGCAACGCGCCGAGCGGCCATGTGACCTTGTCGCTGGGCCTGGCCTTCGTCGCGCCGGACGCGGCGCCGAGCCAGGACGAGGTCTACGAACAGGCCGACCAGGCCCTGTACCGGGCCAAGCATCTGGGGCGCGACACCGTCTCGCGCTAGTCTGGCGCCTTGGCGTTTGCCGATTTTGGTGTATCCTGATGGCATGAACAAAGACACCGACATCCAACTCAGCGGCCCCTTCAAGGCCTCCGACGGCTCCGGCCGTGCCCACGACGCCAAGGCGATCCGTATCTTCGACGAAGGTTACGGCGCGATCGACGTGTATGTGGACTTTTCCGGTTCGATCAGCGGCCTGCACAAGGACAAAGCGCTGATCAACGCCGTGGTCGCGCAGCTGCGCACCGTCGGCTACAAGGGCCCGGCCCTGACCGCCGGCGATTCCGTGCTCCAGGAAAGCAAGCTGCTGGTGCTGGAAGCGCCGGACGAATTCAACACCTTCGCCGCCGGCAAGGGCTGGAAAGACCTGGCCGAAGAATTCGGCGACGAATAACCGCCGCCGGCGTCAGATGTAGCGGTCGCTCCAGGCCGCGATCAGGTTCGCCACGTAGACGGCATCCTCGCGCTCGGTCAGCAGGTGGTCCGCGCTGTCGAGCGAGATGAAGCTTTTCGGATGCTTGGCGGCGGTAAAAATCTCCATCGCGTTGCTGATGTCGACCGTGTCGTCGCCCGGCGCGTGCATCACCAGCAAGGCCCGCTTCAGGGCCGCGATCTTCACCTTCAAATTATGCCCGCCCGCATCCTCGACAAACTGTTGCCGGATGCGGAAAGGCCTGCCCGCCAATTGCACCTGGGCCTCGCCCTCGGCGGCGATCTGGTCGAGGTGCTGGCTGAACAAACCCGTCACGCGCACCGGATGGCTGGGTGCGGCCAGCGTCACCACCGCCTTGGCCTCCGGCACATCCCCGGCCACCGCCAGCACCGCCGACCCGCCCAGGCTGTGGCCGATCAGCAGGCTGGGCGCCTTGTGGCTGGCGCGCAGGAAGGCCGCGGCCGCCAGCAGGTCCGCCAGATTCGACGAGAAATTGGTGTTGGCGAACTCGCCCTCGCTGGCGCCCAGGCCGGTGAAGTCGAAGCGCAGCACGGCAACGCCATGCTCGGTGAGCGCCTGCGCGATGCGGCTGGCGGCAATCGCGTCCTTGCCGCAGGTGAAGCAGTGGGCGAACAAGGCGTAGGCGCGGATGGCGCCGTCCGGCGCGTCCAGCCGCGCGGCCAGCTTCTGGCCGTCGGCGCCGTGGAATTCCTGTCGATGTGATCGCATGCGCTGTCCCGTGATTGATGGCAGACGCTATTTAACCAAACAAACCGTGCAGATACCAGCGCGCCGACTGCTCGCCCTCGTGGCCGGTGCGCTCGCGGTACAGCCAGTAGTGGGCGTGGTCCTCGCCCTCGGCCATGAAGTAGTCGCGGGTTTGCATGGCGCCCCACCAGCCGGCCTCGATGCGCTCGCCGGTCGACATGATCTTCAGCGGTGAGCCGTAGTAGGGCCGGTGGTCGCGCATCAGCAGGGCGATGGGCTTGGCCAGCAGCCACGCGGGACGCGGCAGGCTGGGCATGTCCGGCGGCAGCTGGGCGCGGGCGTCGGCCGGACGGATTTTTTCCTGCACGCTGACCCAGGCGTTGGCCTGCTCGGGGCGGTAGTCGGCGCGCGGGGCCGCTTGCAGCACGTTGTCCGGCCCCAGCCGCGCGGTCAGCAGTTCCAGCAGGCGCTGCCAGTCCTCCTTGCTGCCGCCCGGCTCGGGGAACAGCGAGTCGCTCGGCGGCGCCATCGGCTGCACCTGCGGCGCCTCCAGGCACAGGCCGATCACCGGCGCGTCCAGCACCTGCTTGGCCAGGCGTTCCTTGAGCAGCCGCACCAAGTGCTCGTCGCGCCAGGTCGGCTCGGCCAGCATGATGTCGATCACGGTCGGCGGGCCGGCCACCTTGCCGCGTTCGTGCTCCAGCAGCAGGCGGATGCGCTCGACCGCGAACTGGCGCGCGCTGAGCCAGCCGGTAAGCTGCTGCAACAGGCGGCGCGCGCCGAACAGCAGCGCCTCGGCGTTTTCCACGCGGTCGAACAATTCCAGTTTGGCGCGGAAGCTGGCCGGCGCCTCCAGCCACTGGTGCATCTCGGCGCGCTCGCCGTGGGCGTCGTCCAGCATGTCCAGCAAGGCGCGTCCGCAGCGGCGCTGCAAGCCGGGACGCGGTAGGCGGCGCATCTCGCCCAGCGTCAAGCACCCGATGCCTTCCAACCAGCTCAGGTAGGGCCGAGCCGGAGGCAACAGGCTGCCGGGCAAGCGGTCCATGCGCCGCACTAACGCGTCCATCGTCAAGGCCCGCCCGGCGTTGCTGCGGGCCAGCAGCCAGGCGCCGCGCGCGGTGGGCGCGCAGCTGAGCCAGGCCGTGAAACCAAGCGCCTCCATGCTGGCGGCCACCAGCCGGCACAGCGCGCGGATGCCGCCGAACAGGCGCAGGCTGGCGCCGATGTCGAGCAGCAGCGTGCCCTCCTCCGCCTGCGCCAACTGCGGCGTGAACCGCAGCAGCGCCATCGCCACCGCGTGTTGCGCGTCCGCCTCCAGCTGCGGCGCGCGCTGCTGGAACTGCGACTGCGGCGCCAGCATCAGCGCGCCGCCGCGCCGCATGCCGGCCTCGACGCCGGCCTGCCGCGCCAGCGCCGACATGGCCACCACCCGCTCCTGCTCCAGCACCACGGTGCAGCGGTCAGCCGACCAGCGCGGGCAGAATACTTCGAGCGGGAGCCGTGGCAGGTGTAGTCCGATCCAGAGGCGCATGACGTTGTAAGAGCGATGGGGTTAAGGGCAAGAACAAGGGCGTGTCGCGCTGCGGTCCTCGTCGCTTGACGAAGCCGATGTTGACGCCGCCCGGCGCGGTGTGCAGCGACAGCCGCAGCGGCGCCGGCGAGGCGTCCTGCGCGGCGGCCAGCGGACGCAGCATGCAGAACAGCGTGTCCCCGCTTTGCGCCGCCAGGTGCAGGCGGCGCAGCGTTTCGCCGCGCGCGTGGTTTTGCCACAGCAGCAGCGCGCCGCAGCAGCCGCTGCGCAGCACTTGTTCGGCCGCCCATAAGGCGTCGCCGCTCTTGGCGCCGCTGCGTATCCACACCAGCTGCGACGGTTCCAGCCCCAGCGCGGCCAGCGCCAATGCCTGCGGCGCGTGCGGCGGCTGCAGCAACACGATGGGCCGCTTGCCCAGCCCCAGCAGCGCCGGCCGCAGCAGCCGCAGCTCGCCGATGCCGTGCTGCTGCACCAGCAGGTCGATCAGCACGCCCAGCGGCCAGCCGCCGCCCGGCAGCTGGGCCGACAAGGCGGCGAAGCCGGTGTCGGCGCAGCGCGTGGCGCTGTGCGCCAGTTGCGACGCCAGCCATAACGATGGGTGGACGGCTTCGGGCGCCAGCGTGGCGGAAGAGGTGGCGGATCGGCTCATGGTGTGAATGGGATTCTACCGCAAACACTGTACAAATACACAGTACTATTTGCGGCGGTTTTTGGCAAGGCCGATCTCTGTATCGTGCGCCCCATGCTGTACCATGTGGTTCAGGCAACCTAACAATAAGGACATCCTTTGCAAACCATTCAACTGGTCGGCGCCATCCTGTTCGGACTGGCGCTGCTGCACACCTTCGCGGCCAAATCCTTTGAAGTCCTGTCGCACCGCCACCCGCGCCACGCGGGCCTGTTCCACCTGCTGGGCGAGGTGGAGGTGGTGTTCGGCTTCTGGGCCTTCATCCTGATCGCCGCCATCGCGCTGCTGAGCGGGGGCGAGTCGGCCATCCATTACGCCGAGTCGCGCCAATACACCGAGCCGCTGTTCGTGTTCACCGTGATGGTGGTGGCCGCGTCGCGGCCGGTGCTGGACATCATGGAGCGCCTGCTGCTGGTGCTGGCCAAGCTGCTGCCGATGCGCGTCGAACTGGCGCTGGTGTGGTTCGGGCTGGCGCTGGTGCCGCTGACCGGCTCGCTGATCACGGAGCCGGCCGCGATGACGCTGGCCGCGCTGATGCTGGCGCCGCTGGTGTTCCGCGACGGCATGCCGGAATGGCTGAAGTATGGCGCGCTGGGGGTACTGTTCGTCAACGTCTCGATCGGCGGCACGCTGACCGCCTACGCCGCGCCGCCGGTGCTGATGGTGGTCGGCACCTGGCAATGGGACAGCGCCTTCATGGCCACGCACTTCGGCTGGAAGGCGGCCATCGCCGTGGTGATCAACGCGACCGCGATCACTTTCGTTCTGCGCAAGCATCTGCGGGCGCCAGCCGCGCCGACGGCCGAAGCCGCCGCGGCGCCGGCGGTGCCGTTGACGGTCACCGCCATCCACTTGGCCTTCCTGGCTGCGGTGGTGCTGCTGGGCCATCATCCGGTGCTGTTCCTCGGCATCTTCATGCTGTTCCTGGGCTTCACGCAGGCTTACCAGCGCTACCAGAATCCGCTGATCATCAAGGAAGGCTTGCTGGTCGGCTTCTTCCTGGCCGGGCTGGTGGTACTGGGCGGCATGCAGCAATGGTGGTTACAGCCCATCGTCGAGAGTCTGCCGCCGGTGGCGCTGTTCTTCAGCGCGCTCGGCCTGACGGCGATCACCGACAACGCGGCGCTGACCTATCTCGGTTCGCTGATCCAGGGGATTTCGGCGCAGTCGCAATACATGCTGGTGGCCGGCGCGGTGGCCGGCGGCGGGCTGACGGTGATCGCCAACGCGCCCAATCCGGCCGGCGTGTCGCTGCTGCGGCGCGGCTTCCAGGATGAATCGATAGGCGCTATCGGCCTGCTGGCCGGCGCGCTGGCGCCGACGACTGTGGCTGCGCTGGCGTTTCTGCTGTAACGTCTACACGCGCCGGTGGCGTGAAAAAAATTCTAGCATCATTTTGCTGGCGTCCGGGCCGGCCTTGGCGTTGAAGGCCAGTGCGGGGTCGCCGCCGCTCCAGGCGTGCTCCAGGCCGGCGATCCGGGCGACGCGCAGCTGCAATTTTCTGCCTTCGTAGAAATCGTGCAGCTGGTGGGCGTTGTGGCGGCCGCCGCGTCTTTGCGGCTTGTGGGTGATCTTCGGCGCCTCGGACAGGCGGTTCAGCAGCCGGCTTTGACGCGTCAGCTGCAGTTGGTTGACCGGACGGACCACTTGGTCGCCCTCCCCCTGGATCAGGATCGCCGGCATGCCGGGGAATTGGGGATGGCGCATCAGCACTTCGTGCGCGGCGCTGTCCATGCGGGTGGCGGCGCCGTGCTGCATCACGCCCAGCGCGCCGATGGTGTTGTGCCCCGCGCCGAAGACCGGGCCTGAATGCAGCCCAACGGCGGCGAACAGTTGCGGGTGGTTCAGCGCGACGATGTTGGCCATGCCGGCGCCGGCCGAGATGCCGGCGATGTAGATGCGCGAGCGGTCGATGGCGTATTGCGTCATCACCTTGCCGATCATGCCTACGATGGTGGGGACGTCGCCGCCGCCCTCCTGCGTGGCGCGGTCGTACCATTTCCAGCAGCGCTGCGCCTGCACGCTGACCAGCTGCTGCGGATAGAGCACGGCGTAGCCCATCTGCTCGGCCCATTGGTTCATGCGCGTGCCTTGTGCGAATTGGGTCGCGGTCTGGTGGCAGCCGTGCAGCATCACCAGCAGCGGCAGGCCTTTGCGTTGCGTGTCTTCAGGTGGATTGTTTGGCAGATAGAGCCAGTAGCTCATGCGGCGCGTCGGTGTGGCGTAGTGCGATGCCAGCCACTTGCCCGGCGATGGCGGGACGTGTGTGGCGGCGGATGGAACGGTGCTGCGGCGGGCGGCGGCGCCAGGCGCGGCCGGCGTCGCGGCGCGCGCTCGCGGTGCGGTTGGCTTGGCGACCGGCTTGGCCGCTGGCTTGGCTGGCTTGGCGGCGGGCTTTCGTTTTCGTTTGGGCTTGGCGGCTGCGGGGGCGGCGAACAGCGCCGTCACGATCTTGCTGACGGTGCGGCTTTGACGCGTCCCAGAGCGGACCAAGCTGCGCAACAAACTGCTGGCGGATCTCTTCATCGCGGTGTTCTCCTGTTGCGATAAAGTCTACTTGAAACCCGCTCCAGCCTGCGTGCGCCAGCGCGCATAACAGGTGCTTAGCGCTGCATCGACTCCCATACTTTCTGCAGACGCTTGACCGATACCGGCATCGGCGTACGCAGCTCCTGCGCGAACAGGGACACGCGCAACTCCTCCAGCATCCAGCGGAATTCCACCATCTTCGGATCGGTGTTCTTGCCGGCCGATTTGTCCTTGTTGGCGCGCTGGTACAGCATCGCGGCCTGCTGCCATTCGGCCATCAGCTTGGCGTCGCGCGCGGGGTCGCCGCGCAGCTTCTCGATACGCACGTTCATCGCCTTCAGGTAGCGCGGGAAGTGCGACAACTGGCTGTACTCGTTCTCCGACAGGAAGCGCTTGTTGACCAATCCCTGCAACTGCGACTGCATGTCGGCCGCCGCCTGCGCGGGCAGCCCTTGCAGGCGCTTCGGCAGGCCGTGGAACTCGGTCAGCACTTGCGACAGCAAACGCGCGATCTCGTTCACCAGCAGCACCAGGCGCGATTTGCCTTCGTCCTTGCGCTTGGCGAAACTGGTCGCGTCGATCGGCAGCGGATCCTGCAGGCAGGCGATGTCCAACGCCTTGTTGATGATCTGTTCGCGCAGCTCTTCCTGCGTGCCCATGCTCATGAACTGCATGCCCATCTGCTGCAGGCCGGGGATGCTCTTTTCGATGAACTTGATCTGGTCCTTCATCTGCAACGCGAACAGGCGGCGCAGGCCGATGCGGTGCGTGCGCGCCGCCACGGTCGGATCGTCGAACACTTCCAAATCGCAGTGCGTGCCCTTGTCCACCAGCGCCGGGAAGCCGATCAGCGTCAGCTTGCCTTGCGCGATTTCCAGCAGCTCCGGCAGCTCGCCGAAGGTCCACGAGGTCAGGCCGGTCAGCGTGATGCCGCTGGTGGCCGTCGGCGCGGCGGCGGGCGCCGATGACGCGCCCTTGCCTTGCGCCGCAGTTGGCGCACCGGCTTTCGCCGACGCGGACGGCGCCGCGCTGCCGCTCGTTCCCAGCGCGCGCATGCTCACGCCCTGCCCGCCCGACGACTCGGCCATCTTCTGGAAGCTCTCGCGCGCCTGCGTGCCGAATTCCGCCTGCAGAGTGGCCAGGTTGCGGCCCATCTCCAGCTGGCGTCCGTGCTCGTCGATCACCTTGAAGTTCATGAAGTGGTGGGCCGGCAGCGTCTCCGGCTTGAAGTCGCTGGTCAGCACCGAGATCGTGATCTGCGCTCGGATGTCGGCGATGATCGCGTCGATCAGGTCTCCCCGGCCGAACACGCCCGCTTCGTGCACACGTTCGCAGAACTTGGCCGCGTAGTCCGGCAGCGGCACGCAATGGCGGCGCAGCTTCTGCGGCAGGGATTTGAGCAGCAGGTGCACCTTCTCCTTCAACATGCCCGGCACCAGCCACTCGCAGCGCTCGCGCGGCAGCTGGTTCAAGGCGTACAGCGGTACCGCCATGGTCACGCCATCGCGCACGCTGCCCGGTTCGAAGTGGTAGGTCAGCTGCATCTCCAGCCCCGTCACCGACATCATCTTCGGGAACAGGTCGGTGGTCACGCCGGCCGCTTCGTGGCGCATCAATTCGTCACGGTTCAGGTACAGCAGCTTGGGCTCGGCGGCCGTCGCATCCTTGTGCCACTTCTCGAAGCCGGCGCCGTTGACCACGTCGGCCGGTATCAGCTTGTCGTAGAAGGCGGCGATCAGTTCATCGTCCACCAGCACGTCGAGACGGCGCGACTTGTGCTCAAGGTTTTCGATTTCCTTGATCAGCTTATGGTTGTGCGCGAAGAACGGCGCGCGCGTTTCGTAGTCGCCGCCGACCAGCGCGTCGCGGATGAAGATCTCGCGCGCCTCCACCGGGTTGAACAAGCCGTAGTTGATGCGGCGCTGGCTGTACACCACCAGCCCATACAGCGTGGCGCGTTCGGACGCGCTAACCTGCGCGGATTTCTTCTCCCAGCGCGGCTCGCCCCACGATTTCTTCAGCAGATGCCCGCCGACCTTCTCCAGCCATTCCGGCTGGATCTGCGCCACGCAGCGCGCGTACAGGCGCGTGGTGTCGACCAGCTCCGCCGCCATGATCCACTTGCCCGGCTTCTTCAGCAGCGAGGAGCCCGGCCAGATATTGAACTTGATGCCGCGCGCGCCCAGGTAGCCGGCGCCCGGCTCGTCTTCGCTCTTGAAGCCGATGTTACCCAGCAGGCCGGTGAGCAGCGCCAGGTGCAGGTTCTCGTACGTGGCCGGCGTGTCGTTGATGCGCCAGCCCTGCTCCTTGACGATGGTCAGCAACTGCGAGTGCACGTCGCGCCACTCGCGCAGCCGCAGTTGCGACAGGAAGTTGGTGCGGCAGTTGTCCATCAGCTGGCGGTTGGTCTTCTTGTGCTCAATCGCGTTTTCGAACCACTTCCAGATCTTGATATAACTGAGGAACTCAGACTTCTCGTCGGCGAACTTCTTGTGCGCCTCGTCGGCGGCCTGCTGGTGCTCCATCGGCCGGTCGCGCGGGTCCTGCACCGACAGCGCGGAGGCGATGATCAGCATCTCGTCCAGGCAGACGTTGTCCAGCGCGGCCAGGATCATGCGGCCCACGCGCGGGTCCAGCGGCAGCTTGGCGAGCTTCTTGCCCAGTGGCGTGACCTGGTTGTATTCGTCGACCGCGCCCAGTTCCTGCAGCAGCTGGTAGCCGTCGGCGATGGCGCGCGCCAGCGGCGGTTCGATGAACGGGAAGGTCTCCACGTCCGTCAGGTGCAGGGACTTCATGCGCAGGATGACCGACGCCAGCGACGAGCGCAGAATCTCCGGCTCGGTGAACTTGGGCCGCTGCAGGAAGTCCTGCTCTTCGTACAGGCGGATGCAGACGCCGTCGGCCACGCGGCCGCATCGGCCGGCGCGCTGGTTGGCGGCCGATTGCGCGATCGGTTCAATCTGCAGCTGCTCGACCTTGTTGCGGTAGCTGTAGCGCTTCACGCGCGCCAGGCCGGCGTCCACCACGTAGCGGATGCCCGGCACGGTCAGAGAGGTTTCGGCGACGTTGGTGGCCAGGACGATGCGGCGCGCGTTGGTCAGCTTGAACACGCGCTCCTGCTCCTCGGCCGACAGGCGGGCGAACAGCGGCAGGATCTCCACATGCGGCGGATGGTGCTTGCGCAGGGCTTCGGCGGCGTCGCGGATTTCGCGCTCGCCGGGCAGGAACACCAGCACGTCGCCCGAGCCGAGGCGCGACAGTTCGTCGACGCCGTCGACCACGGCGTCCATCAGGTCGCGCTTTTCGCGGGCGGCGGCGGTGCGCTGGCCTTTGCCTTCGGCGTTGGCCACGGCGGGATTGACGATGTCGCTTTCGATCGGGCGGTAGCGCACTTCCACCTTGTACAGGCGGCCCGAGACTTCGATCACCGGCGCCGGTTTCTCCGGCGTGCCGAAGTGGCGCGAGAAGCGCTCGGCGTCGATGGTCGCGGAGGTGATGATCACCTTCAGGTCCGGGCGGCGCGGCAGCAGCTGCTTCAGGTAGCCGAGCAGGAAGTCGATGTTCAGGCTGCGCTCGTGCGCTTCATCGATGATGATGGTGTCGTAGTTCTTCAGCAGCGGGTCGGTCTGCGTTTCGGCCAGCAGGATACCGTCGGTCATCAGCTTGACCGAGGCGCCCTTGGTCAGCGTGTCGGCGAAGCGGACCTTGAAGCCGACCGTGACGCCCAGCGGCGTGCCCAGCTCCTGCGCGATGCGCTTGGCGGTGGACGAGGCGGCGATGCGGCGCGGTTGCGTGTGGCCGATCAGGCCTTTCTGGCCTCGGCCCAGTTCCAGGCAGATCTTCGGCAACTGGGTGGTCTTGCCGGAGCCGGTCTCGCCGGAGACGATGATGACCTGGTGGCCTTGCAGCGCTTCGGCGATTTCGTGGCGGCGGCCGGAGACTGGCAGGTCTTCAGGATAGGTGATCGGCGGCAGCGGGTTGCGGAAGGCGCGTTCGGCGTCGCGGGCGGCCTGCTCCTCGGGCGTCAGGCGCGGCCGGGGCTCGCGGCGCGGCGGCGCGATCAGTCCGCCCTCGCCATCGGGCAGCGGCGCGCGGGCCTGGCGTGGCTGTTCGCCAGCGGGACGCGGACCACGGCCTGGCTGCGACGGCTGCCCATCGGCGCGCGGAGCACGCGACGACTCACCGGCCGGGCGCGGGCCACGGCCTGGCTGCGCCGGCGCACCGGCCGCACGCGGTTCGCCGCTACGCGGGCGCGCCTCCCCTTGCGGGCGTGGCTGGCCCTGCCCCGGGCGGACGTTGGGCGCTTGTGGTGCGCGGGAGGGGGCGTTCTGCGTGCTGGCGGGCGCGCCGGACGCGCCTTTGGACTTGTTGCTGGCTTCTGACATTGTTTTTTACAAAGGTTTTGGCGCGGAAGTCGCGCACCGAATTATAATGCGCCTAATGGAAAACCCTACCCAATTCGTCCAATGGCTGCGCTCAGTCGCGCCGTACATCCACGCCTTCCGTGGCAAGACCTTCGTGGTCGCCTTCCCTGGTGAACTCGTGAGCGCCGGCGCGCTGCAGGTGCTGGCGCACGATTTGTCGCTGCTGCACGCGCTCGACATCAACGTCACCGTGGTCTACGGCTCGCGCCCGCAGGTGGCCGAGCAGCTGGCCCTGCGCAACGTCGAGGGCCGCTTCCACAACGGCCTGCGCATCACCGACACCGCCGCCATGGAGTGCGCCAAGGAGGCCGCCGGCGAGCTGCGCCTGGACATCGAGGCCGCCTTCAGCCAGGGCCTGCCCAACACGCCGATGTCGCACGCGGCGATCCGCATCATCTCCGGCAACTTCATCACCGCCCGTCCGCTGGGCGTGATCGACGGCGTCGACCTGGAGCTGACCGGCATCACCCGCAAGGTCGACGCCGAAACGATCCACTCCATCCTCGGCTCGGACGGCCTGGTGCTGCTGTCGCCGCTGGGCTTCTCGCCCACCGGCGAGGCCTTCAACCTGACCATGGAGGACGTGGCCTGCAGCACCGCCATCGCCCTGCACGCCGACAAGCTGATCTTCATCACCGAGACCGGCATGATGACCGACGCCGGCGGCGCCGAGATCCGCGAGCTGTCCTCGCACCAGGCCGAGGCCGTGCTGCAGGCCGGCTTCCTGCCGGATTCCACCGCCTTCTACCTGAAGCACTGCGTCAAGGCCTGCAACAACGGCGTCGAGCGCTCGCACATCGTCTCGTTCGACATGGACGGCTCGGCGCTGCTGGAGCTGTTCACCCACGACGGCGTGGGCACCATGATCTCGCACGAGAACCTGGAGTCGCTGCGCCAGGCCACCATCGAGGACGTCGGCGGCATCATCAAGCTGATCGAGCCGCTCGAGGCGGACGGCACGCTGGTCAAGCGCGGCCGCGAGCTGATCGAGCGCGAGATCGACTACTTCTCCGTCATCGACCACGACGGCGTGATCTTCGGCTGCGCCGCGCTGTACCCGTTCCCGGAACAGAAGATGGCGGAAATGGCCTGCCTGACCGTCAACCCCGAGGTCCAGGCCCAGGGCGACGGCGAGCGCATCCTCAAGCACATGGAGAACCGCGCGCGCGCCATCGGCATCCAGAAGCTGTTCGTGCTGACCACCCGCACCTCGCACTGGTTCCAGAAGCGCGGCTTCGTGCCGGCCACGGTGGACGCCCTGCCGAAGGACCGCCAGCGCATGTATAACTGGCAGCGCAAATCCCAGGTTTTGATTAAAACCTTATAATCACGTTTTACCTACCGCTTTAGGAGCAACACAGATGGCCCGCACCGTTCAATGCATCAAACTCAACAAGGAAGCCGAGGGTTTGGACTTTCCACCGTATCCGGGTGAACTGGGTAAGAAGATCTATGAATCGGTTTCCAAGGAAGCCTGGGCGGCCTGGCTGAAGCACCAGACCATGCTGGTCAACGAGAACCGCCTGAATCTGGCCGACCAGCGCGCCCGCAAATACCTGGCCACGCAGATGGAGAAACACTTCTTCGGCGACGGCGCCGACGCGGCCCAGGGCTACGTGCCGCCGGCCGAATAAGGTTGGAACGCCGGCGGCGCCCGCCGCCGGCATGGATTTACATCGCTTTACACTGCTTCAGTTCGCATCTTGCCATGAAAACTTTGCCGTTTTCGCAAGTCATGCGGTACACCTCGACCGGTCCCGGTTCGCTCACCAATCCCGCGCCCCAGCCGCCCGTGCAGCCCTGCTGCTTGCCCAGCTTCTCCACCGTCGCCGACGAGACGCCGGCGCGGAATGGCACTTTCTGGATTTCCACGCCGTCCACATAGGCCAGCGGCGTGCCGTCGTCGGCCGTGGTGCGCGGCGCCGGCTGGCGCGGCGCGGGCGCTTCGTCGCGCGGCTTGCCCAGCGACGGCAGCCAGGAACAGGCACTCAGCGTAGCCGCGCAGGACAAGACCAAGATAAGGGATCGTTTCATGGGTCATCCGAAAAAGTGAACGATGTCGTTCCCGCGCAGGCGGGAACCCATGCTGAGTATGGATTCCCGCCTGCGCGGGAATGACTGCGCTTAAAACTTCAAGGTCTGCACGCCGTCCGCCGTGCCCAGCAGGCAGACGTCGGCGCCGCGCGCGGCGAACAGGCCGACCGCGATCACGCCGACGATCTGGTTGATCTGCTGTTCCAGCGCCGCCGGATCGGTGATGGACAGGCCGGCCACGTCGACGATCACGCCGCCGTTGTCGGTGATGAAAGCCTCGTCGGTGCCCGGCTTGAGGCGCAGCTTGGGCGTGCCGCCCAGCTTGGCCAGCGCGCGGGTGACGGACGCGCGCGCCATCGGCAGCACTTCCACCGGCAGCGGGAACTTGCCCATCACGTCGACCAGCTTGGAGCCGTCGGCGATGCAGACGAACCGCTTCGACACCGAGGCCACGATCTTCTCGCGCGTGAGCGCCGCGCCGCCGCCCTTGATCATGGCGCCGGCCTTGGTGATCTCGTCGGCGCCGTCGATGTAGACGGCGATCTCGGCGACGTCGTTCAGGTCGAACACCTCGATGCCGTGGCCGCGCAGGCGCGCCGCGGTCGCCTCGGACGAGGCCACCGTGCCCTTGATGCGGTGCTTGATCTTGGCCAGCTCGTCGATGAAGAAGTTGGCGGTGGAGCCGGTGCCGACGCCGATGATCTCGTTGTCCACCACATAATCGATGGCGGCGCGGGCTACGGCTTGTTTCAGTTCGTCTTGGGTCATGATGTTTCTATAAGAGAGGGGAATTCAATCCCGCTATTTTAACGGATCGCCCCCGACCGCCCCGCTTTTCCGCCAAAAATTGCGCATGGACAACACACGGCGGGCGCCGGTGTCGCAGACTGGCACAAGCGCAGCGGACTCGCAACGTTGGTTGCCAGCGACGGGGCCGGATATGCGAGAATGATCACAACGCAGCGCCCAACAATGATCGCGGGGGATGAGACATGACGCCTACGAAAACAGTCTTGATTGTCGACGACAGCCGCGTGTCGCGCCTGATGGCGCGCCAGTACATCGGCGCCCTGCACGCCGACTGGATCGTCGAGGAGGCGGCCACCGGCGAGGAGGCGCTGGTCAAGGCGCGCGCCGTCGGGCCGGACCTGGTCCTGATGGACGTCAACATGCCCGGCATGGGCGGCATCGCCGCCGCCGAGCAGCTGCGCCAGGAACTGCCCGCCATCCCGATCTCGCTGCTGACCGCCAATGTCCAGGCCGCCACGCGCGAGCGCGCCACGCTGCTGGGCATCGGCTTCATGGAAAAGCCGATCACCGAGGCCCGCATCGCGCAACTGCTGTCCACGCTGGAAGCGGCCTGATCATGTTCTCCCTGTCCGAGCTGGAGAACGACGCGCTGATCGAGATCTTCAACATCGGCGTCGGCCAGGCGGCGGCGTCGATGAGCGCCATCGTCAACGAGGCGGTGCACATGTCGGTGCCGTCGGTGAGCTTCATCAACCGCGCCGAGGCCGCGCGCCTGCTCGACGGCAAATCGGCCGAGCCCGCCGGCGCCATCTGCGGCGTCAGCCAGCACTACGAGGGCGCGTTCTCGACCGAGGCCATCCTCATGTTCCCCGAGGATAAAAGCCTGGAGATCGTGCGCCTGATGGTGGGCGAGGCGGTGTCGCAGAAGGAGCTCACCGAGATGGAGCAGGAGGCCATGTGCGAGATCGGCAACATCATCCTCAACTCCTGCGTGGGCACGCTGGCCAACATCTTCCAGCGCGAGCTGCAGGGCTCGCTCCCGCAGTACCACGTCGGCACCAGCGACGAGATCCTGATCGCCTCCGGCAGCCAGCCCGACACCGTGGTGCTGATGCTGCACATCGACTTCCTGCTGGAGAAGCACCAGATCCACGGCTACGTCGCCTTCGTGCTCGACATCTCGGCGCTGCACGACCTCAAGGAACAGATCAACCTCTACATCGCCCGCGCGATGGGCCAGGCATGATGAGCAAGCTCACCGACGCGCACCGCCTGCACCTGCTGCACAGCGTGCTGTGCGCGGTGAACCTGGGCGCCATCGTGCTCGACGGCGAGCGCCGCGTGGTGCTGTGGAACGCGTGGATGATCAAGCACTCCGGCCTGGGCCACGACAAGGTGATCGGCGCCGACTTCTTCGCCGTCTGCCCGGGCCTGCGCGGCGGCCGGGTCGAGTCGGCGATCCAGCAGGCGCTGTACAACAACTTCCCGTCGCTGCTGTCGCAGACGCTCAACAAGGCGCCGTTCGCGCTGTACGCCAGCCCGATGGCGGCCGCCCGCAACGAGCGCATCCAGCAGGCGGTGGAGGTGACGCCGATCGCGGTCGAGGGCGCGGCGCGCCACTGCCTGATCCAGATCAACGACGTCAGCATCGCGGTCGGGCGCGAGAAGCTGCTGCGCGAGCAGGCCATGGTGCTGCGCACCCAGACCTTCGCCGACGGCCTGACCGGCATCGCCAACCGCCGCCACTTCGACGTGGCGATCGAGAAGGAGCACCGGCGCGCCAAGCGCGGCGGCACGCCGCTGTCGCTGCTGATGATCGACATCGACCACTTCAAGGCCTACAACGACCACTACGGCCACCAGAAGGGCGACCAGTGCCTGATCCAGGTGGCGGCCGCGCTGGCGGCCATGCTCAAGCGCCCGTGCGACCTGATGGCGCGCTACGGCGGCGAGGAGTTCGCCATGATCCTGCCCGAGACCGACGTCGAGCAGGCCACCCTGATGGCCGAGGCGATCCGCGCGCGCACCCAGGAGCTGGCCATCCCGCACGAGCGCAACAACGACGCCGCCCAGCGCGTCACGGTGAGCATCGGCATCGCCACGCAGCGGGTCGAGGCGCCGGTCGAGATCGAGGCCCTGATCGGCGCGGCAGACCGCGCGCTCTACCTGGCCAAGCGCAACGGCCGCGACCGCACCGAGGCCCTGCTGCCGGCCTGAGGTCCGGCGCGGCGCGCCTGTGCTAGAGTGCCGGGGTAGTCATGCCAAAATAACCATGTTTCGGGAGAGTCATGAAAATCTTTGCACGCGCCAGCGCCGGCACCGACCTGCTGCGGCTGGTCTTATGCGCCATCCTGTTCACCCACGGGGCCTACCGCTTCTACGAGGGAAGCAGTCCCATCCTCGGCCAGATCCTGGAGGAGCAAGGCTTCCCGCACGGCAGCGGCACCTGGCTGGCGTACGCCGTCAACCTGACCGAGACGGTGGGCACCATGCTGCTGGCCCTGCGCTGGCTGACCTTGCCGGTGTGCGCGGCGCTGACCATCATCTACACGACCGGCATCATCCTGTTCCACCGCCACAACGGCTTTTTCGTGGTCGGCCCGGGCACCGGCGGCTGGGAGTACAGCGTGCTGCTGATCACCTGCCTGCTGGTGACCGCCTGGGAAGAGCTCAAGCAGAAGATCCCCGCACGCTAACCATCCGCTGGAGGCGCACCATGACGCAGTTGGCCCCGAACCGTTCGATCCAGGATGTGATGGTGATCCCCGTGCTGCACTACCAGGACGTGGCGGTGGCGGCGCAATGGCTGTGCGAGGCGTTCGGCTTCAGCGAACGGCTGCGCATCGGCGACCACCGCATCCAGCTCGACATCGGTGGCGGCGCCGGCGCGGTGGTGGTGGCGCAGCGGCCCGCGCCGGCCCCGCCCTGCCCGCATCCCTGCCACTCGATCATGGTGCGCGTCACCGGCATCGACCAGCACTACAAGCGCGCGCTGGCGGCCAAGGCGCGCTCGCTCAGTCCACCGACCGGCTATCCGTTCGGCGAGCGCCAGTATTCGGTGGCCGACCCGGGCGGCCATGTGTGGACCTTCACGCAGACCATCGCCGACGTCGATCCGGCCGCCTGGGGCGGCATCCTGCCCTAGGTCCAGATGCGGTAGATCCAGTAGCTCTCGTCCTCGGACTTCAGCATGCGCGCCAGCTCGTGCGGACTGTGGCCGGTGATCTCGCGCGCCTCGCGGCAGAAGTGCGCCTGGTCGGCATAGCCGCCGCGCGCGGCCACGTCGGACCACACCACCCGCCCGGCCAGGAACTCGTCGCGGGCGTCGAAGAAGGATTGCTCGGCGCGCTGCAGGCGCAGCAGCCTGCGCATCGGCTGGCCGGCGCGCGCCTTGATGTGGCGCTCGATGCTGCGCACGCCGCGTCCCAGCGCGGTGTCGGCCACCTGCCACGCCAGGTGGCGCACCCAGTCGCCCGCCGTCGCACCGGGCCCGCCGGGACGCGCGGCCTGCCAGCGCGGCGCCAGGAACGCCTCCAGCACCGCCAGCCGCGCCGCGTCGTCGGGCGCGGCCAGCACCGCGTCGGACATCGCCCTCCACTCCGGTCCCAGCACGCGGTCGACCGCGTCCCAGCGGTTGACCCAGGCCGGCACGTCCAGGCCGCTCAACGCGTGCATGGCCTGCGGATAAAACATCACCATCAATATCCGCACCGGCCCCGGATTGTAGGTGGCCATGGGCCGCGTCTGCGGGCCGACGAACACGGCGGGCATGTCGGTCTTCGGTATCCCCGGCGGCTGCACCACCTCGGCCTCGCCCTCGATGAACCAGGTGATCGAGCAATGCGGCGTGGCGGGGAAGTGATTGAAGCGGTCGGCCGGATCGGTCAACGGCCGCTCCACCGTGCTGCGCGTGATGTAGGCGCGCACGCAGGAGGCCAGCGCGAAGGGCGGCACGATCAAACGCGTCAGGGCTGGTTCGGTGTCGGACATTTGCAAAGTTTATACCAAAGCTGTCGCAAACGTTCAATACGGGCCGGCGGCGGCGCGGCATAGTGAGGCATCATCACACAAGGAAGCCGACATGGAACACGCCATCACCGCCGCCCCCGCCCTGCGCACCGTCGAGAGCCTGCCGGGACCACGTCCCTGGCCGCTGGCCGGCAACCTGCCGAACATGGACCTGCAGCACATCCACCGCAGCGTCGAGGAGTGGAGCAAGCGCTTTGGCCCCATGTTCAAGATCACCCTGGGCAGCACGCCGATGCTGGTGCTGGCCGGGCATGAACTGGTCAACGCCGCGCTGCGCGACCGCCCCGACGGCTTCCGCCGCCCCTCCATCACGGCCCAGGTGTCGGACGAGATGGGCGGACGCGCGGGCCTGTTCCTGGCCGAGGGCGCGGCCTGGCGCAACCAGCGCCGCATGGTGATGACGGCATTGGCGCCGCACGCGGTGAAGGCCTACTTCCCGTCGCTGGTGAAGGTCGGCCTGCGGCTGCAGCAGCGCTGGCGCCAGGCCGCGCGCGACGCCAGCGACATCGACCTGACCGAGGACCTGAAGCGCTTCAGCGTCGACGTCATCGCCGGTCTGGCCTTCGGCACCGACGTCAACACCATCGACGGCGGCGAGGACGTGATCCAGCGCCACATGGACGCGATCCTGCCGGAGGTGTCGCGCCGCTCGTTTGCGCTGTTCCCCTACTGGCGCTACGTGAAGCTGCCGCGCGACCGCCGGCTGGACGACAGCGTGCGCAATCTGGGCAAGGCGGTCGACGACCTGGTCGCGGACGCGCGCGCCCGCCTGGCGGCCGAGCCGCACCGGCGCGAACGTCCCGCCAACCTGCTGGAGGCGATGATCTGCGCGGCTGACGAGGGCGACAGCGGCGTCGACGACATCACCGTGGCGGGCAACGTCACCACGCTGCTGCTGGCCGGCGAGGACACCACCAGCAACACGCTGGCGTGGATGCTGTACCTGCTGCAAAAGAATCCGGCCGCGCTGCGCAAGGCGCGCGAGGAAGTGCAGCGCATCGCGCCCGACACGGCGGCGTTCACCATCGAGCAGATGGATGCGCTGGACTATCTGGACGCCTGCGCGCAGGAAGCCATGCGCCTGAAGCCGGTGGCGCCGTTCCTGCCGCTGGAAGCCTTGCGCGACAGCGTGATCGGCGACGTCCGCATCCCCAAGGGGGGCCTGGTATGGTGCGTGATGCGACATGACAGCATCAGCGAAAACTACGTGCCGCAGGCCGGCCAGTTCGATCCCGAGCGCTGGCTGCAAAAAGGCGACGGCGCGATGGACAAGCATGTGTCGATGCCGTTCGGTTCCGGCGTCCGCACCTGCCCCGGGCGCTATCTGGCGCTGCTGGAGATCAAGCTGGCCGGCGCCATGCTGCTCAACAGCTTCGACATCGCCTCGCTCGACACGGTGGACGGCAAGGAGCCCGACGAGCTGATGGCCTTCACGATGTCGCCGGTGGGCCTGCGCATGCGGCTGCGGTAGCGCAGGCGGCGATTGGTGCGTTGGGTGGCTGAGCGTATATACTTCGGCGGCTTAGTCACCAATCAAGGATGTGTATGAAGATGCTGTCTCGCGTTGACGCGAACGTTGCTGCCGAAATCCATCGGCAGTTTCCGCAATTGAAGCAAATCAGGGAACTGGACTCGGACGGCGGCATGGAGCGCGTGGCGATCTCCGTGTTCGACCACTGGCTCGACGACGAGAGCGAATGGCATCTGCTGGACTGCTTCGAAGGTCCCGAGCGCGTGGCGCGCAACAAGAAGTTCGAACGGCACTGGGCGGCGCTGTTCGACCTGACGCCGGTCTACACGCTGCGCCACCGCGGCCGCTGGCCCGCGAAGGCCAAGCTGGTGCTGAAGCGCTACACCGACCGCGAAGGCTACCTGCGCCAGTCGCGCTTCAACGACTACGGCGTGCCGTCGCAATTCATCATCCTGCCGGAACTGAGCTGCATCTACGCGGCGGGCTGGGACGACACCAACATCCTGTACTTCAAAAACAAGGAGCAGGCCGCGCCGGTGTTGGAATTCGCCACGAAGGCCGGCCTGTTCTGCCTGAATCCCAACCGCTGATAACTCCAGAGCTGCGCAACGTCAAGGCGCGCTCCCCGCTTGACGGTATATGCATAGGATATGCATAACAATCGGAGCAATATCATGCGTAAAGTGTACGATTTCGGCAGGGCGAAGCGCGGCGCCGTCATCGCGGCGGCGGGCAAAACCCGCATTACCATCATGCTCGACGACGATGTCATCCAACATTTTCGAGATTTGGCCGAGGCGCAAGGTACCGGATATCAAACCATGATCAATGCCGCGCTACGAAGCGCAATGAATCCGCCCGCCGAACCTGGCAAGCCGATTACGGCAGCCGCGCTCAGAAAAGTCATCCGCGAAGAACTTTCGATGCTGCGGAAGCCGGCCTGATTCGCCATAAAAAAAGACGCCAACGGCGTCTTTTTTCTATCAGCGCAACCCGCTGGCCGCCTTGGCCAGGTCGGTGATCCGATCCCAGTCGCCGGCGGCGATGGCATCCTTCGGCGTCAGCCACGAGCCGCCTACGCAGGCCACGTTCTTCAGCGCCAGGAACTGCGACGCGGTCTCCTGCGAGATGCCGCCGGTCGGGCAGAACATCACGTCCGGCAGCGGTCCGCCGATCGCGTTCAACATGCCGATGCCGCCAGCCGGCACCGCCGGGAACAGCTTCAATTGACGGAAGCCATGCTCGCGCGCGGCCATCACTTCCGACGGCGTCATCACACCCGGCAGCAGCGGCAGGCCGCTGCTCTTGGCGGCGGCGATCAGCGCCGACGTCAAGCCCGGCGACACGCCGAACACCGCACCCGCATCACGCGCCGCCGCAAACTCCTCCGGCTGCGTCAACGTGCCGACGCCGACGATCGCGCCTTCCACTTCCGACATGGCCTTGATCGCGGCCAGGCCGTGCTTGGTGCGCAGCGTCACTTCCAGCACGCGGATGCCGCCAGCCACCAGCGCGCGCGCAAGCGGGACCGCATGTTCAGGTTCGTCAATCGCGATCACTGGGATCACGGCCGAGGTACGCATAATGTCGAGCAGAGTCATGGTCATGATTTACGCATCTTTCTTCATCGAGTAATCTTCATCGGAACCTGGCACGGTGTTGCCGACCGGGTCTTTGTCATGCAGGCCCACCGTGGTGGGAATCGGCGACGGCAGCGCGAAGGTGGTCGCGCCCTTCTCCGCTTCGCACACGCTGTTGCGGAACATGGCGAACAGTTCGCGGCCCATGCCCACGCCGTTCGGCGTCAAGTCGGCCGTGGCCAGCGAGCGCGAATGCCACACGCTCGATTCGACCAGCGCTTCCAGCGTGCCGGTACGGGCGCAGACGCGGATGATATCGCCATCACGTACCAGGCCCAGCGGACCGCCGGCCAGGATCTCAGGCGACACGTGGATCGCCGCCGGCACCTTGCCCGACGCGCCCGACATGCGGCCGTCGGTGACCAGCGCCACGTGGCGGCCGGCGTCCTGCAGGTTGGCCAGCGCCGGCGTCAACGCGTGCAGTTCCGGCATGCCGTTGGCGCGCGGGCCCTGGAAGCGCAGCACGGCGACGAAGTCGCGATCAAGCTGGCCGGCCTTGTAGGCGTCCATGAAGTCTTCCTGCGAATTGAAGGTCAGCGCCGGCGCTTCCACCGTCTGATGCTCAGGCTTGACGGCCGATACCTTCATCACGGCGCGGCCCAGGTTACCCTGTACCAGCACGGTGCCGCCGTCCGGCGAGAACGGCGCGGTGATCTTGCGCAGCACCGCTTCGTCGCCCGACTCGGTCGGCGAGTCCTTCCAGACCACGCCCTTGCCACCCTCGCCCAGGAACGGCTCCGCGCAATGCGCGCGTAGGCCCTTGCCCAGGATGGTGGTGACGTCGTCGTGCAGCAGGCCGCCGTCCAGCAGTTCGCGGATGACGAAGCCGGTGCCGCCGGCGGCGTGGAAGTGGTTCACGTCGGCGTTGCCGTTCGGGTAAATACGCGTCAGCAGCGGCACCACTTTCGACAGCTCGTCGAAGTCGTTCCAGTCGATGACGATGCCGGCCGCCTTGGCGATGGCCACCAGGTGCAGCGTGTGGTTGGTCGAGCCGCCCGTGGTCAGCAGCGCGACGATGGCGTTGACGATGGACTTCTCGTCGACCACGTGGCCGACCGGCAGGTACTCCTTCGATTGCGCGGTGATGACGGCGGCGCGGCGCGCGGCGGCCTTGGTCAGCTCGTCGCGCAGCGGCGTGTTCGGAGTGATGAAGGCGGCGCCCGGCAGGTGCAGGCCCATCACTTCCATCAGCATCTGGTTGCTGTTGGCGGTGCCGTAGAAGGTGCAGGTGCCTGCGCTGTGGTAGGACTGCGATTCGCCTTCCAGCAGTTCGGCGCGGCCGACCTTGCCCTGCGCGTACAGCTGGCGGATCTTGGCTTTTTCGGAGTTCGACAGGCCGGTGGTCATCGGGCCGGCCGGCACGAACACCGCGGGCAAATGGCCAAAGTGCAGCGCACCGATCAGCAGGCCGGGTACAATCTTGTCGCACACGCCCAGGTAGACGGCGGAGTCGAACATATTGTGCGACAGCGCGACGGCGGTGGCCATGGCGATGGCGTCGCGCGAGAACAGCGACAGCTCCATGCCCGGCTGGCCTTGCGTGACGCCGTCGCACATGGCGGGCGTGCCGCCGGCAAACTGGGCGACCGCGCCGACATCGCGCACCGCGTCCTTGATCAGCGCCGGGAAGCCTTCGAACGGCTGGTGCGCCGACAGCATGTCGTTGTAGGCCGAGACGATCGCCACCGATGGCTTCTTGAGTTCCTTGAGCGACAGCTTGTCGTTGGCGGGGAAGGCGGCGAAGCCGTGCGCCAGGTTGGTACAAGCGAGCGCGCCGCGCTGGACGCCTTTGACGCGGGCCGCCTCAAGATGGGCCAAATACGCGCCGCGCGACGGCTTGCTGCGCTGGATGATGCGTGCGGTGACGGTTTCTAGGACTGGATGCAACGCCATGATCGTTCCTTATGAATGAATTCCGTGAAATTTTACTACAAAATTTCGAATTCAGCCTACTTTTATTATCCGGTCGTCGTCCGATATGCATGTCCGCCCGGCCTACCCAGCCCGGAAACGATAGTTTTCACGGAACCGTAGTGAATTTACCGGATTTTCCTGTATCATTCATGCATCCCCTCCCTCAGACTTAACGACGCCCAACGATTATGCGCCAGCCAGCACTGACCACCACTTCCAGCTTCCAAGCCCTTGAATCCCACGCCGCCGACGCGAAGAACTGGCAATTGCGCCAGCTGTTCGCCGCCGACGCGCAGCGCTTCCCCAAACTGACGGTGGATGCGGCCGGCCTGTTCCTCGATTATTCGAAGAACCGCCTGGACGCCACCACCATCGGCCTGCTGCTGGACCTGGCCCGCGAACGCGGCGTGGAGCGCCAGCGCGACGCCATGCTGAACGGCGAGAAGATCAATCTTACCGAACATCGCGCGGTGCTGCACACGGCCCTGCGTATGCCGCGCGGCAAGGCGCTGACCGTTGACGGCCAGGACATCGCGCACGACGTGCACGCGGTGCTGGACCAGATCAAGGCCTTCACCGACCGCGTACGCAGCGGCGCGTGGCTGGGCCACACCGGCAAGCCGATCACCGACGTCGTCAACATCGGCATCGGCGGCTCGGACCTGGGCCCGAAGATGGCCGTGCTGGCGCTGCGCTCGTACGCGCATCCGCGCCTGAAGATGCACTTCGTCTCCAACGTCGACGGCCATGACATGGACGCCGCGCTGGCGCAGGTCAATCCCGAGACCACGCTGTTCATCATCGCCTCCAAGACCTTCGTCACCGCCGAGACCATGCTCAACGCCGGCACCGCCCGCAACTGGTTCCTGCAGACCGCCAAGGAGGAGGACCTGGCGCGCCACTTCGTCGCCGTCTCCACCAACATCGAAGCCGTGAAGGCCTTCGGCATCGACCCGGCCAACATGTTCCCGTTCTGGGACTGGGTCGGCGGCCGCTACTCGGTGTGGTCGGCGATCGGCCTGGCGGTGGCGCTGGCGGTGGGCTTCGGCTACTTCAGCGCCTTCCTCGGCGGCGCGCACGCGATGGATGAACACTTCCGCGAAGCGCCGCTGGAGCAGAACATGCCGGTGCTGCTGGCGATGGTCGGCTTCTGGAACCGCCAGTTCCTGGGTGCTGGCTCGCTGTCGATCGCGCCGTACCACCAGGACCTGAGCCGCTTCCCGGCCTACCTACAACAGCTGGACATGGAGAGCAACGGCAAGCGCGTCACGCGCGGCGGCGCCGAAGTCGACACGCCGACCTGCCCGGTGGTATGGGGCGAATGCGGCACCAACGCGCAACACGCCTACTTCCAGCTGCTCCATCAAGGCACCGACGTCACGCCGATCGACTTCATCGCCGCGCTGCGCGCCACGCACGACCTGGCGGGACATCACGATTCGCTGCTGGCCAACTGCTTCGCGCAATCGGAAGCCTTCATGACCGGCAAGACCGCCGCCGAAGTGCGCGCCGACCTCACCGCGCAAAAACTGAGCGAGGCCGAGATCGACGAACTGGTGCCGCACAAGACCTTCCCCGGCAACCGTCCGTCCAACACCATCCTGATGGACCAGCTGACGCCGTCCACGCTGGGCGCGCTGATCGCGCTGTACGAGCACAAGACCTTTGTGCAGGGCGTGATCTGGGACGTCAACAGCTTCGACCAGTGGGGTGTGGAGCTGGGCAAGGTCCTCGCCAAGAACATCCACGCCGAGCTGACCGGCGACATCAAACCGGAACGCCACGACAGCTCCACCAATGGCCTGATCATCATGGCCAAGGCCGCACAACACATCTAAGACCATGAGCACACCACACATCGAAGTCGCCTACGACGCCGTCATGCAAACCGGCGAGTGCCCGCTGTGGCACGCGCAGGAGCAGGCGCTGTACTGGGTCGACATCCCCGCCTTCACCGTGCACCGCCTCGACCCGGCCAGCGGCGCGCACCGTTCGTGGAAGCTCTCCAGCGAGCCGGCCACGCTGGCCGTCAGCGACCAGGGCGGCCTGGTGGTCGCCATGCGCAGCGGCTTCGCGCACCTGGACACCGGCAGCGACGAGGTGCGCCTGACCGAGATCGCCGCCGCGCCCTACGACACCGCCATCACCCGCTTCAACGACGGCCACGTCGACGGCGCCGGACGCTTCTGGGTCGGCACCATCTACGAGCCGCGCGACAAGCCGGCCGCCGAGATGTTCGTGCTGGAGCAAGGCACGATCCGCAAGGCTTGGTCGGGCGGCATGACCAACTCGAACGGCTTGGGTTTCAGTCCGGACTACAGCGCCATGTACCACGCCGACACCAGCGCCCACCGCGTCACCAAATTGGACTTCGACGTCGCCAGCGGCAAGGTGTCCAACCAGCGCCTGCTGCACCAGTTCTCGATGGACAAGGAGCACAACTACGGCGGCCGCCCCGACGGCGCGGCGGTCGACAGCGAAGGCAACTACTGGGTCGCGATGTTCGAAGGCGCGCGCATCGCTAAGCTGTCGCCCACCGGCGAGTTGATCGGCGAAATCGCGCTGCCGGTGCGCTGCCCGACCATGATGGCCTTCGGCGGCGCCGACCTGCGCACGCTGTACGTCACCAGCGCGGGCGCACGGCCGGCGCCGGAACTGGCGCAGTACCCGCTCAGCGGCAAGCTGCTGTCCCTCCGCGTCGACGTGGCCGGCCGCACGGAGCCGGCCTATATCGAATAAACTATATGTTGCATCCGCAGCATTTGTAGTAAATTTTCTTGCAATACGCTAAATCGTGTAGTAAATTTACAGTTACATCCCTCTTTCAGCACTCTACATACTGCGAATAATTATGGCTCTTACCGATTTTGACCTGGTTCTGTTTGGCGGCAGCGGCGATCTGGCGATGCGCAAATTGCTGCCCGCGATGTACGCCCGCGATGTCGCCAATGACTTGCCCGCCACCGCCCGCATCATCTGCGTCGGCCGCGCGGACGCCAGCCAGCAGGACTTCCTGCACACCGTCGAGACCACGTCCAAACCGCATATCAAGTCGCCGGCCGTCACGCCGGCCGCCTGGGCCAAGTTCACCGCGCGCATCGTCTACGTGTCGCTCAACGCCACCGACTCCGACAGCTACAAGTCGCTGGTCGAGGCGCTGCGCAAGGACGACGCCATCACCAAGGTCTACTACCTGGCCACGCCACCGGCGATCTTCTCGCAGATCTGCGAGAACCTCAAGGCCAACGGCCTGGTGACCAAGAACTCGCGCGTGGTGCTGGAAAAGCCGCTGGGCCGCGACCTGGCCTCGGCCAAGCAGATCAACGCCGAAGTGGGCCAGGTGTTCGAGGAATCGCAGATCTACCGTATCGACCACTACCTGGGCAAGGAGACCGTGCAGAACCTGCTGGCCCTGCGTTTCGGTAACATCCTGTTCGAACCGCTGTGGCGCCGCGAGTGGATCTCCGACGTGCAGATCACCATCGCCGAGAAGCTCGGCGTGGGCAACCGCATGGGCTACTACGACACCTCGGGCGCGCTGCGCGACATGCTGCAAAACCACCTGCTGCAGCTGCTGTGCATCGTGGCCATGGAGCCGCCGACCTCGATCGCGCCGGACGCCGTGCGCGACGCCAAGCTGCAGGTGCTGCGTTCGCTGAAAAAATTCACGCCGACCACGCTGGCGCAGAACATCGTGCGCGGCCAGTACCGCGCCGGCCACGTGGACGGCAAGGCCGTGCCGAGCTACCGCGACGAGCCGGATGCACCGGAACATTCGCGCACCGAGACCTTTGTCGCGATGAAGGCGGAAATCGATACGTGGCGCTGGGCCGGCGTGCCGTTCTACCTGCGCACCGGCAAGCGCATGGCCGACGGCCTGGCCGAGATCGTGGTGCGATTCAAGCAGATCCCGCATTCGATCTTCGCGCAGCCGACCAACAGCTTCCAGCCCAATTCGCTGGTGATCCGCCTGCAGCCGGACGAAGGCCTGCGCATGAACCTGATGGCCAAGACGCCGGGCGACGGTATGCGCCTGAAGCAGGCCGAGCTGGAACTGGACTTCCGCGAATCGTTCAAATCGCCGCGCATGGACGCCTACGAGCGCCTGCTGCTCGACGTGCTGCGCGGCCAGCTGACGCTGTTCATGCGCGGCGACGAGCTGGAAGCGGCGTGGGAATGGGTCGAGCCTATCCTGAACAACTGGGAGGCCGACGACAGCTTCCCGATTCCATACGCCTCCGGCACCTGGGGCCCGGCCGCCGCGTCGGCGCTGATCGGCCGCGACGGCCTGCAATGGCGCGAAGAAGCCTTACCGGAAGACTAACCAGCGATGCTTTTAGATTCCATCCGCACCCAGCTCGACTCGCTCTCCAAATCGGAGCGCAAGGTCGCGCTGGCCGTGCTTGATCATCCGGGCCAGACGGTCAGCCAGAACATCACGGCGCTCGCCAAGAGCGCGCAGGTGTCCGAGCCGACCGTGGTGCGTTTCTGCCGCACGCTGGGTTACGACGGCTGGCACGAGTTCAAGCTCAAGCTGGCGCAAGGCCTGGCGCTGGCCCTGCCCGGCCTGAACGAACAGCCGACCCAGGACGACCTCGCGGCCGACCTGGTCAACAAGATCTGCAGCCGCTCGATCAACACCCTGCTGGACCTGCGCAACAACCTCGACCCCGAGGCGATCCAGAAGGCGCTGGACATCCTGTCCAAGGCCAACAAGATCGAGTTCTACGGCCAGGGCACGTCCGGCATCGTGGCGGCGGATGCGCAGCACAAGTTCTTCCGCTCCGGTGTGCCGACGGTGGCGTATGCCGACCCGCACATCCACAGCATCGCCGCCGCATTGCTGCGCGCGGGCGACGCGGTGGTGGCCATCTCGCAGCGCGGCAACAGCCCATCGCTGGTGCGCTCGATCAAGCTGGCGCGCCGCGGCGGCGCCGACGTGATCGTGCTGGCACCGTCGGGCACGCCGCTGGCGGACCTGGCGACGGTGCTGATTCCGATCGACCTGATCTTCAACATCGATCCGTACACGCCGATCTCGGCGCGACTGGCCTACCTGGTGGTGATCGACGTGCTGGCGGTCGGCCTGGCGCTGCAACGCGGTCCCGAGTTCCGCAAGAAAATGCAGAACGCACAGAAGGCCTTGCAGGAATTCGACCTGCAGTTCGATTCCTTCATCGGCTAAGAAAAAAGCGGACGTCCACGACGTCTGCTCTTGTGCAAAGCGCGGCCATCCAGGCCGCGCTTCACGTACGATGAACGACAGATTTGAGTCCGCAGCTGTGGTAAAAACTCTCAATCGTCGCGAACGCGAAACCTCGCTCCACAAGATATCCAAACTCCATACCCAGTTCAGCACTTTCGCAGCAGTCGCTGCGGAGAAAGGAGTCAATCATGGAAATCCCCGATGAATACCAGGATATTATTCAAGGGCTATCAAAAGCCACGGATGACGAGCGCATTAGATGGACATTGGAACAATTTGGTTTGGAATTCGAAGTGGCTGGCTTCAAATTGGTTCTCAATTCAGGCAGCGATTTCGAACGGAAGGTGGGATACGTAACGTTCGCACTCACAGAAAAAAACGGCAAAATGCTGGACATCTGGCGTGTCGACGAAGGGTGTCCGGAATATGACTTCTTGTACGGCCTTTACCTGCGAGCCAGACGCAAGGCGCTCGGCATACCCCAACGGTTGGAGCGCATCAGGGCGGAACTCAGGAAATCCAACATCCTCGGCGAGGCATCACCGGTCGCGGAGAAAGTAGAAGCAACCTCCTGATTGCCGTTCTTGACGTCCTGCGACAGATGTCACATAATGCGTGACATCTGTCGCGTAGAGGCGTCGTATGTTCATTTCCACCCTTCTGATGTTCCGTTTTCTGCTCGCCAGCCTGGGCTGCTTGGCCGCCGGCCTGTTGGTGTGGGTGTTGACCGCCGCCTGCCGCCGCTACCTGCCGCAGGTCGCCGTGCAACGCTCCATCTGGCTGCTGGGCCAGGTGACGATAGTCGCGACCTTCCTCGCGTTCCTGCTGCCGCAAAGCGAGCGGCTACGCCTGCTGCCGCCGATAGAACTGCCCGAAACCATGCTGTCCGCCCCCGTCGCACCGGACCATGCCGCCGTACCGGCGCAGGCCGGCGCCATCGCCAGTGCCGGCAACACGCCCACAGACTACCGCACCTGGCTGAACCGGGGAGCGGAAGCCTGGCTGTCGCTCTACTTGCTGGGCCTGGCCTACACCACGGGCCGCGTGCTGCAGGCGCACCGCACACTGAACGGACTGGCCGCCACCGGCGAGCCTCTGATCCTGACCGGCCGGCATCAAGGCCTGGACTCGGCCGCGCCGCCGCCATCGCTCACTGTCATCGAAGTCGACGCGCCAATCTCGCCGATGCTGTTCGGCTGGTTCCGCCCGCGTCTTCTGCTACCGCGCCATCTGCGCAGCTTCGAGCCCTTGCAGCAGCAGATGATCGTCGAACACGAGCTCACGCATCTGCGCCGGCACGACCTGCAATGGATGAGCGCCGGCGTCGTGCTGCAAACGCTGCTGTGGTTCAATCCCTTCATGCGTCTGCTGCGCGACAACCTGGCATGGGCGCAAGAGCTCGGCTGCGACCGCGATGTGCTGCGCAACCGCCCGCCGTCACAACGCAAGGCGTACGCGGCCGCGCTGGTGGCGCAACTGCGGCTGCAGCCGCATCCGGTCACGCATGCGGCCAAGACGGCGCTGGCCTTCGGCGTCGTCAGCGCCCGCACGGTGGCGGCACGCGTCGGCCTGATCCGCGAACCGGCGGCCGCGCCGCGCGGCGTATGGGCGCGCGGCGCCGCCGTCGCCGGCCTGGCGGGCATCTTCGCGGCCAGCCTGGCGTTCCAGCCCGCCCTGGCCGACCGCGCCGCGCCAGCCGCGCACGCGGCAACGCCGGCCACCTTCAGCTGTACGGACATGGTCGATGCCGCCACCGGCGCGCGGCTGGTCCACGACGGCCATTGCGACGAGCGCGTCACGCCGGCGTCCACTTTCAACATCGCCGTCAGCCTGATGGGATATGACAGCGGCATCCTGCGCGACGCCCACTCGCCCAGCCTGCCGTTCAAACCCGGCTACATCGACTGGAACCCCGACTGGCGCGAAACGACCGACCCGACCAGCTGGATACGCAACTCGACCGTGTGGTACGCCCAGCAGGTGACGGCCAGCCTCGGCGCGCGCCGCTTCCAGCAGTACCTGAACAATTTCGGCTACGGCAATCTGGACACCACTGGCGATCCCGGCAAGGACAACGGACTGTCGATGTCGTGGATCGAATCCAGCCTGAAGATATCGCCGGCCGAGCAGACGGCCTTCCTGCGGAAAATCGTCAACCGCCAGTTGCCATTGTCGGCACACGCCTACGACATGACCGCCCGCATCACCGCGCTCGGCACCTTGCCGAATGGCTGGCAAATCCACGGCAAGACCGGCACCGCCTCGCCGGTGCTGGCCGACGGCAGCGATGACGCACGACGCAGCTACGGCTGGTTCGTCGGCTGGGCCACCAAGGACGGGCGCACCGTGGTCTTTTCCCGCCTGGTGTTGCAGGACAAACAGGACCGCGCCGCCGGCCCCGCAACCAGGGACGCTTTCCTGCACGATCTACCGGCGCGGCTGGACGCGCTTTAAACCCACGCAAAAAAGGAATCGCATGAACTTTCGCCACATCATTTGGGGGGCGCTGTACAGCCTCGTCCCGATTTCCGCCGTCCACGCCACCGAGGTATGCACGGCGCTGTCCGACAGCAACGGCCCGACGCTGTTCAGCCGGGGCGACTGCCAGCGCCAAGTGACGCCGGCATCGACCTTCAAGATCGCCATCAGCCTGATGGGCTACGACGCCGGCATCCTGAAAGACCAGCACACGCCGAAACTGCCGTTCCGCGAAGGCTATGTCGACTGGCGTCCCGACTGGCGCCAGGACACCGATCCCAGCAAGTGGATGAAGGACTCGGTGGTCTGGTACTCGCAGCAGGTGACGCAGTCGCTGGGCATGCCGCGCTTCGCCGGCTACACCAGCAAATTCCAGTACGGGAACGCCAACGTGACGGGCGATGCCGAACACGACGGCCTCACCTTGTCGTGGATCGGTTCGTCATTGAAGATCTCGCCGCTGGAGCAGCTGACCTTCCTGAACAAGATCATCAACCGCCAGCTGGGCGTCAGCGCCCGCGCCTACGACATGACGGCGCGCCTGACGCAAGTCGACCAGCCGCTGGACGGATGGCGCATCCACGGCAAGACCGGTTCCGCCTCCGGCTATGGCTGGTACGTGGGCTGGGCCACGAAGGGCGCGCGCAGCTTCAGCTTCGCCCATCTGCTGAAAAGGGACGACACGCAGCCGCAGGACACGCCGGCCGGCCTGCTGGCGCGCGAGACGCTGCTCAGGGAACTGCCGCAGTTGCTGGGTTCGCTGGAACAGGAAGCGCTGCTCAGGCCGGCGCTGCGCCAGGCCATCAAGCACTGACCTTGTTTAATCGGCAAACTAACCTTTATTGCGTCACAATATAGAGACTATTGGATTTCGCGTTCTTTAACAATTCTTCACGGTTGAGTACAATAAGACAAGCCCTACTCCCCTCAACTGATAGTCAGCGCACATGAACCAGCTCGAACAGCTCAAGAAATTCACCACCGTAGTCGCCGACACCGGCGATTTCCAGTCCATCCAGGCCTACACCCCGCGCGACGCCACCACCAACCCTTCGCTGATCCTGAAGGCCGTGCAAAAGGACGAGTACAAGCCGCTGCTGGAAAAAGCCGTGCGGGATAACCTCGACAACTCCATCGCCGAGACCATCGACCACCTGCTGATCGCCTTCGGCAAGCAGATCCTGCGCATCATCCCGGGCCGCGTGTCGACCGAGATCGACGCCCGTTTGTCGTTCGACGTCGAAGGCTCGGTGGCCAAGGGCCGCGAGCTGATCAAGCTGTACGAGCAGGCCGGCATCGAGCGCGAGCGCGTGCTGATCAAGATGGCCGCCACCTGGGAAGGCATCCGCGCCGCCGAGATCCTGGAAAAGGAAGGCATCCACTGCAACATGACGCTGCTGTTCTCGCTGGTCCAGGCCATCGCCTGCGCCGAAGCGGGCGCGCAGCTGATCTCGCCGTTCGTCGGCCGCATCTACGACTGGTATAAAAAATCCACCGGCATCGACTACGTCGGCGCCGAAGATCCGGGCGTGCAGTCGGTCAAGCGCATCTACAACTACTACCGCAAGTTCGGCTACCAGACCGAGGTGATGGGCGCGAGCTTCCGCAACACCGGCCAGATCCTGGAACTGGCCGGCTGCGACCTGCTCACCATCAGCCCCGACCTGCTGCAAAAGCTGGCCGACAGCGACGCGCCGGTCGAGCGCAAGCTCAGCGCGGACACCGTGCCCAGCGCCGGCATCATCAAGATGACGCAGGACGAGAAGACCTTCCGCTTCCAGCTCAACGAAGACCAGATGGCGTCCGAAAAACTGGGCGAAGGCATCCGCGCGTTCTGCGCCGACTCCGGCAAACTGAAGCAAATCATCTCCGGCATGCGCTGACCCCCGGCGCAGGGACAGGCGAAAGGCGGTAACGCGGCGCAAGCCGTGTTACCGCCTTTTTACTTTTGTGGGCATACAAAACGTTACATAACTAGCTGTATTACAATGTTGCGACCTTAGCCACCGCCCAGGCTGGCTGACCAAGCGCTCTACATAAATCCTTTTACGAGATCCATCCATGAGATTAGTACCTCGTTACACAGCTGCCGTTGTCTCCTTGTCCCTGCTGGCCGCCTGCGGCGATAAAGCCGCCGCCCCCGGCGCCCCTCCCCCAGCCAATGTCGCCGTCATCACCGTCGCCCCCGCCGCCGTCACCCTGAGCACCGAACTGCCGGGCCGCACGGAAGCGTCGCGCATCGCGCAGGTGCGCGCGCGGACCGCCGGCATCGTGCTGCAGCGCGTGTTCAAGGAAGGCGGCGACGTCAAGGCCGGCGAGGTGCTGTTCCGTATCGATCCCGCCAGCTTCCAGGCCTCCTACGACAGCGCGCAGGCGGCCGTCGCCAAGGCCGAGGCCAACCTGGCCCAGGCCGATTTAAAGGTAAAACGATATAAACCGTTATTGGCCGCGCAGGCCGTGAGCCAGCAGGAATACGACGACGCCGTCACCGCGCAGAAGCAGGCCGCCGCTGACCTGGCCACGTCCAAGGCCGCGCGCACCAACGCCGGCCTGACCCTGGGCTACGCCACCGTGACCTCGCCGATCTCCGGCCGCATCGGCCGCGCGCTGGTGACCGAGGGCGCGCTGGTGGGCCAGGGCGAAGCCACGCCGATGGCCACCGTGCAGACGCTGGATCCGATCTACGTCACCATCACCCAGTCGTCGACCGAGCTGCTGCAGCTGCAGCGCGCGCTGGCCGCCGGCAAGATCAAGAGCTCCGGCAAGAACGAGGCGCGCGTCACCCTGATCACCGAGGACGGCCAGGCCTACCCGCAAACGGGCCGGCTGCTGTTCTCGGACGTGTCGGTGGACGAGAGCACCGGCGCCGTGTCCATGCGCGCCGAGTTCCCGAATCCGCAGCGCACCCTGCTGCCGGGCATGTACGTGCGCGCGCGGCTCGACCAGGGCGTCAACGAGGCCGCCATCACCGTGCCGCAGCAGGCCGTGGTGCGCAGCCCCGAAGGCTCGTCGGTGCTGATCGTCGGCGCCGACAACAAGGTGATCGCGCAGCCGGTCACCGCCACCGCCAACGAGGGACAGAACTGGGTGGTGAGCTCCGGCCTCAAAGGCGGCGAGCGCATTGTGGTTGAAGGCTTCCAGAAGGCCAAGCCCGGGGCGACGGTCAATCCGCAGCCGTGGAAGGGCCCGGCCGGCACGGCGCCCGCAGCAGCTGCGCCAGCCGCCGCCGCTCCCGCCGCATCCGATCGCGGCACCGCCAAATAACAGGGAGTCTTGATGGCCAAGTTTTTCATCGACCGCCCCGTGTTCGCGTGGGTGATCGCACTTTTCATACTGCTGGGCGGGATGCTGGCGATCACGGTCTTGCCCGTGTCGCAGTACCCGACCATCGCGCCGCCATCGATCGTGGTGACGGCCAACTACCCCGGCGCCACCGCGCAGGTGCTGGACGACGCCGTCACCAGCGTGATCGAACAGGAGATGAACGGCGCCGACGGCTTGCAGTACGTCGAATCGTCCAGTGAGGCCAGCGGCGCCGTCACCATCACCGTCACCTTCGTCCCCGGCACCAATCCGGACCTGGCGGCGGTCGATGTGCAGAACCGCATCAAGCGCGTGGAATCGCGCCTGCCGGCCGCCGTCACGCAGCAGGGCGTGCAGGTCAACAAGGCGCGCTCCAACATCCTGATGTTCGTCGGCCTGACCTCGACCGACGGCCGCCTCGACCCGACCGGCCTGGGTGATTACCTGGCCCGCAACGTGGTCAATGAAGTCAAGCGCATTCCCGGCGTGGGCCAGGCGCAGTTGTTCGGCACCGAGCGCGCGATGCGTATCTGGGTCGATCCGGCCAAGTTGATCGGCCTGAAGATGAACATGGCCGACGTCACCGCCGCCATCCGCGCGCAGAACGCGCAGGTCACCTCCGGCACGCTGGGCGACTTGCCCAGCCCCGCCAAGCAGACCTTCTCGGCGCCCATCGTGGTCACCGGCCAGCTGTCGTCCACCACCGAATTCGGCCAGATCGTGCTGCGCGCGAATCCCAACGGCTCGCTGGTCCGCCTGAAAGACGTGGCGCGCATCGAAATGGGCGGCGCCAGCTTCTCCATCAACGCGCGCCTGAACGGCGCGCCGTTCTCCGCCATCGCGGTGCAGCTCTCCCTGACCGGCAACGCGCTGCAAACGGCGACCGCCGTGCGCGAGAAAATGGACCAACTGGCCAAGTACTTCCCGCCCGGCGTGAAGTACACCATCCCTTACGACACCTCGCTGTTCGTCAAGATCTCGATCGAGGAAGTGGTCAAGACCCTGCTCGAAGCGGTGGTGCTGGTGTTCCTGGTGATGTACCTGTTCCTGCAAAACTTCCGCTACACGCTGATCCCGACCATCGTGGTGCCGGTGGCGCTGATGGGCACCTTCGCGGCGATGCAGATCTTCGGCTTCTCGATCAACGTGCTGACCATGTTCGGCATGGTGCTGGCGATCGGCATCCTGGTCGATGACGCCATCGTGGTGGTGGAAAACGTCGAGCGCATCATGAGCGAGGAAGGCCTGTCGCCGCGCGACGCCACCCGCAAGGCGATGACGCAGATCACCGGCGCCATCATCGGCATCACGCTGGTGCTGATCGCCGTGTTCATTCCGATGGCCTTCTTCGGCGGCGCGGTCGGCGCCATCTACCGCCAGTTCTCGCTGGCGATGGTGTCGGCCATGCTGTTCTCGGCGTTGATGGCGTTGACGCTGACGCCGGCGCTGTGCGCCACCATCCTGAAACCGGTGGAAGCGGGACACCACCACGAGAAGAAAGGCTTCTTCGGCTGGTTCAACCGCCGCTTCGCGGTGACCGCCACCGGCTACCAGGGCGTGATCGCCAAGATGATCAAGCGCACCGGCCGTTACCTGGTGATCTTCGCGCTGATCTGCGGCGTGGTGGGCTGGCTGTATGCGCGCCTGCCGTCGTCGTTCCTGCCGAACGAGGACCAGGGCTACCTGATCGCCAACGTGCAGCTGCCTGCGGGCGCTTCGACCAGCCGCACGCAGGCCGTGCTGTCGCAGGCCGACGCCTACTTCCGCAAGCAGCCGGGCGTGGCGCGCACCATCGCGGTGGCGGGATTCAGCTTCTCCGGCAATGGCCAGAACGCCGGCCTGGTGTTCATCCCGCTGAAGGACTGGAAGGAGCGCGGGCCGGACCAATCGGCGCAGGCGATCGCGCAGCGCGCGTTCGGCGCGTTGTCGAGCATCCCGGATGCGATCATCTTCCCGCTGTCGCCGCCGCCGATCCGCGAACTGGGTAACGCCACCGGCATCACCGCGCGCCTGCAGGACCGCAGCGCGCTGGGTCACGACGCGCTGATCGCGGCGCGCAACCAGCTGCTCGGCATGGCCGGCAAGAGCGCCATCCTCAAGGGCCTGCGCCCTGAAGGGCTGGAGGATGCGCCACAACTGCAAGTGGATATCGACCGCGAGAAGGCCAACGCGCTGGGCGTAAGCTTCGCCGACATCAACTCGATGATGTCGACCGCGCTCGGCTCGTCCTACGTCAACGACTTCGCCAGCAGCGGACGCCAGCAGCGCGTGATCGTGCAGGCCGACGCCCCGCGCCGCCTGCAACCGGAAGACATCATGCAGCTCAACGTGCGCAGCGCGGCCGGCACGATGGTGCCGTTCTCCTCGTTCGCCACCTCGCACTGGATCCAGGGTCCGGTGCAGCTGGTGCGCTACAACGGCTACCCCGCCATCAAGCTGACCGGCGACGCCGCGCCAGGCCGCTCGACCGGCGAGGCGATGGACGAACTGGAACGCCTGGCGGCGCAGCTGCCGCCCGGCTTCAGCATCGAATGGACCGGCCAGTCGCTGGAAGAGAAGACCTCCGGCTCGCAGGCGCCGATGCTGTTCGCGCTGTCGCTGCTGGCCGCCTTCCTGGTGCTGGCGGCGCTGTATGAAAGCGAGTCGATCCCGGTGGCGGTGCTGCTGGTGGTGCCGCTCGGGATCCTGGGCGCGCTGCTGGGCGCCACCATCCGCGGGCTGCCGAACGACGTGTACTTCAAGGTCGGCCTGATCGCGATTATCGGCCTGTCGGCCAAGAACGCGATCCTGATCATCGAATTCGCCAAGGACCTGCAGGCACAGGGCAAGGGCCTGATCGAGGCGACGCTGGAAGCGGTACACCTGCGCTTCCGGCCCATCATCATGACGTCGCTGGCCTTCATCCTCGGCGTGCTGCCGCTGGTGATCGCCACCGGAGCGGGATCGGCCAGCCAGCGCGCCATCGGCACCGGCGTGATGGGCGGGATGATCACGGCCACGGTGCTGGCGGTGTTCCTGGTGCCGGTGTTCTTCGTCGTGATCCGCAAGATCTTCAAGGGCAGCGAACGTCAGCGCAAGCTGGCCGCACATGAAATGAACGATAAGAAGCATGAAACCTATGACTAAGCTCTCCCTGCCCCTGACCGCGCTGGCGGCCTTGCTGTCGGCCTGCTCGATGGCGCCGACCTACCAGCGCCCCGCCGCGCCGGTGGCCGCCGCCTTCCCGGCCGACAGCGCCGGCGCCGCCGCGCGCACCAGCGTGCCGCTGCCGCCGGCGGCCGGCACGCGCGAAGCCGCCGATACCGGCTGGCGCGACTACTTCGCCGATCCGCGTTTGCAGCAGCTGATCGCCGCCGCGCTGGAGAACAACCGCGACCTGCGCACCGCCGCGCTGCGCATCGAGGAAGCGCGCGCGCAGTACGACATCCAGTCGGCCGACCGCCTGCCCAACGTGAACGCCAACGCGTCCGCCACCAAGGCCAAGACGCCGGCCTTCCTGTCGCCCAGCGGGCAGACCAGCATCGGCAAGCGCTACGACGCCGGGCTGGCGCTGTCCTCCTTCGAGCTGGATTTCTTCGGCCGTGTGAAAAGCCTGAACGACGCCGCGCTGGCGGCCTACCTGGCCACCGACGAGGCGCGCCAGGCGGCGCAAATCAGCCTGGTGGCGCAGGTGGCGCAGGCCTACTACACCGAGCGCGCCTACGCCGAGCAGTACGCGCTGGCGCAGCAGACCTACGACGCGCGCACCCGCACCTACAAGTTGACGCAGCAACGCGCCGAAGTGGGCGCCTCGTCGCGGCTGGACCTGCGCTCCAACGAGACGCTGATGGAAACCGCGCGCGCCGCCGCGCTCACGCTGGCGCGCCAACGCGCGCAGGCGGACAACGCGTTGACCTTACTGGTCGGCCAGCCGGCCAGCGCCAGCCCCGCCGGCGCCATGCCGAGCGACCAGCAGATCGACGCCCTGAGCGCGCTGCCGACCGGCCTGCCGTCGGACCTGCTGACGCGCCGTCCCGACATCCGCGCCGCCGAGCAGCGCTTGAAATCGGCCAACGCCAACATCGGCGCCGCGCGCGCCGCCTTCTTCCCGCGCATCAGCCTGACGGCCGCGCTGGGCAGCAGCAGCCCGTCGCTGCACGGGCTGTTCGACAGCGGTTCGGGCAGCTGGTCGTTCGCGCCACAGCTGACGCTGCCGATCTTCGACGCCGGCCGCAACCGCGCCAACCTGGGCCTGGCCGAAGTGCGCAAGAACCTGGCCGTGGCCGATTACGAGAAGACCATCCAGACCGCCTTCCGCGAAGTGGCCGACGCGCTGGCCGCGCGCGACTACCTGGGCGAACAGGTGACCGCGCAGCGCGCCGTACAAGACGCCCAGGCCGACCGCCTGAAGCTGTTGCAACTGCGCTTCGACAACGGCATCGCCAGCGCGCTGGACGTGCTGGACGCGCAGCGCGAGCTGTTCAGCGCACAGCAGACGCTGGTGCAAGCACGCCTGCAGCGCACCACCAGCGCCATCGACCTGTACCGCGCCCTGGGCGGCGGCCTCAAATAACGGTGGGGTCAAGTCTGACATTCGGACACGAGCTCTTCCGTAGCGAGGCCGCTACGGAAGAGCTCGTGTCCGAATGTCAGACTTGACCCCAATTTAACTCGCCGCACAATTGATGCGCCTCCTTGACGGCTTGCCCGTCGCGCCTACCATTAAACGGTCAAGCAGGAGGTCACCATGAAAATCACCATCGATCTGGATGAGATCACACTCATCCGCCTCGACCGCGCCGCAAAGGACTGTGGCGGCAGAGATATGCTGATCCAGCGTGCGCTGAACCATTGGTTCACCCGGATGGAGCAAAAGACCCGTGAGGAACAACGTGGCAAACCCTGGCCGCAGGATGTGCTTGCCTTCAAGGGTATTCCAGACTTGCTTCCTTTGGAATCGCGCCGGGAAGAGCTGCCCGCCCCTATCGACGATCCCTTCGCATGAAGTACTTGCTCGACACCTGTACCGTCAGCGACCTCATTCGCGGGTATGGCGCGGTGGGACAGCGCTTTCGCGCGACTCCGTCTGACGAGCTGGCCATCTCGGCAATCACTCGCATGGAGCGGGAGTACGGACTGGCACTCTCCCCCGCGCGAGCCGCGCGGATTGAAAACGCATTGAATTTGCATTTGTCCCGCATCCTGTTGCTGCTGTTCGATGAGGACGATGCCAAGGAAGCAGGCAAGCTGCGCGCCAGCCTGCGGATATCGGGCTGTCCGATAGGCCCGTACGACTTGCAAATCGCAGGATGCGCCCTGGCCCGCAATTTGATACTAGTCACCTCCAATACCCGCGAATTCGGACGGGTGCAGGGATTGCGGTTGGAGAACTGGCGGTAAAATGGCGGATTACCCGCTCCAGCCATTGTATCGTTCAACACACCATGTCCTTACCCATCACCATCCGGCTCGGCGCGCGGGCACGCCAGCGCATCGCGGCCGAGGGCATCCAAGCGGCCGATGTCGCCATCGTGCCGGCCGCCGCCGGCGGGCCCAAGGGCCTGATCCTGCATGGCCTCGATTGCTGGATGTTCGGCCACTGGCTGCGCGCCGCGCCGCGTCCGCGCAAGCTGGTCGGCGCTTCGATCGGCGCCTGGCGCATGGCGGCCTCGGCCTTCGACAATCCGCTTGCCGCCCACCAGCGGCTGGCGCGCCTGTACGCCGGCCAGCGCTATCCGGCCAAGGTGACGCCCGCCTACGTCAGCCAGGCCATCCGCGCCCTGCTCGATGAATTGCTCGACGGCCGCGCCGCCGAACCGGCCAACCATCCGAACCACCACGTCTCGGTGCTGACCGCGCGCGGCGTGGGTGCGCTGGGCTACACCGGCGGCCGGCGCTGGCGCGAGATGGCCGGCTTCGCGCGCGCGGCCGCCGGCAATGTGCTGTCGCGCCGCCATCTGGCCTCATCGATGGAGCGCGTGGTGTTCCACAACCGGCGCGACGATGCGCAATGGCTGCGCCAGCCGTTCGACGCCTTCAACGGCCATTTCATCGGCCTCGACCCGGCCAACCTGCGCGACGCGCTGCAGGCCTCGGGCTCGATCCCGCTCGTGCTTGAAGCGGTGTCGGCCATCGCCGGCGCGCCGGAAGGCGCCTACTGGGACGGCGGCCTGATCGACTACCACCTGCACCTGCCCTACCAGCGCGACCCCGGCCTGGTGCTGTACCCGCATTTCAGCGACTACATCGTGCCCGGCTGGCTGGACAAGTCCATGCCGTGGCGCCGCACCCGTCCCGGCCCGGACCACCCGGCCCTGGACAATGTGATCCTGGTCTCGCCCTCGCCCGACTTCGTCGCCGGCCTGCCCAACGGCAAGCTGCCCGACCGCCGCGACTTCAAGGCCTACGGCCAAAATCACGCCGCCCGCCAGCGGGACTGGACCCGCGCCATCGCCGAGAGCGAACGCCTGGCCGAGGCCTTCGCCGCCTGGTGCGAACGGCCGGACCTGGCCCGCACAGCCGCCTTCTGATTGTTTCGAAAAAGCAACAGAAGCCCCCGAAGATTCATGCCCGCCGCCGCCGGACGGGCGCATACTTGAGCCCTGCAAGTTGCGTCCCACGGAGAGTGATCATGAATTTTCTGACCCATCTGCGCATCGGCACCCGGCTCGCCGCCGGCTTCGCCATTGTCCTGCTGCTCGCCATCGGCGCCACCTCGGTGGCCTTGTACAACGCCCACGTCAACGCCGCCGCCACCCGCCACATGATGGAGCAGCCGCTGGCCAAGGAACGCCTGGCCTCCGACTGGTACGTGCTGATCTACTCGGCCGTGGCGCGCACCGCGCTGATCGCCCGCAGCAGCGACGACACCCTGTCGACCACCTTTGCCGACGTCATCGCCGACAGCACCAAGAAAGGCGGCGAACTGATCGCCAAACTCAAGGAGCTGATGGTCAGCGACGAGGAAAAGGCCGTGTTCGAGTCCTCCGGCGCCCTGCGCGCCACCTACCAGAAGGCCAAGACCGACATCATGAACGCCAAGAAGGCCGGCAACGCCGGGGAGGCGGAACGACTGTACAAGGACGTCTTCATGCCGTCGGCCACGGCCTACCAGAACAAGGTCCAGGCGCTGCTGACCTTGCAGCGCAAGGCCATCGACGACACCGCCCACGCGATCGACGCCGCCAACGACCGCAGCAACATGCTGCTGATGGTGCTGGCGGTGCTGATGGTGGCGATCGGCTCGCTGGCGGCGTGGGTGATCTCGCGCTCGATCACCGTGCCGCTCAAGTCGGCGGTGGCGATCGCCGCCACCGTGGCCAACGGCGACCTGACCACCCGCTTCGACACCGAGACCAGCGGCTGCGAGATCGGCGAGCTGATGACCGCGCTCAAGGGCATGAACGACGCGCTGCACAACGTGGTCAGCCAGGTGCAGAGCGGCACCAGCACCATCGCCACCGCGTCCAATGAGATCGCCGCCGGCAATATGGACCTGTCGCAGCGCACCGAGGAGCAGGCCAGCTCGCTGGAGGAGACCGCATCGTCGATGGAGGAGCTGACCTCGACCGTGCGGCAGAACGCGGAGAACGCCAAACAGGCCAACCAGCTGGCCCAGGCCGCCTCCGACGTGGCCGAGCGCGGCGGCACCATCGTCGGCCAGGTGGTCGACACCATGGGCTCGATCGACGCGTCGGCCAAGAAGATCGTCGACATCATCGGCGTCATCGACGGCATCGCCTTCCAGACCAACATCCTGGCGCTCAACGCCGCCGTGGAGGCGGCCCGCGCCGGCGAGCAGGGACGCGGCTTCGCGGTGGTGGCCTCGGAGGTGCGCAACCTGGCGCAACGCAGCGCGGCGGCGGCCAAGGAGATCAAGGAGTTGATCGGCAATTCGGTCGAGCAGGTCGACATCGGCGCCAGGCTGGTGCAGCAGGCCGGCAGCACCATGGACGACGTGGTGTCGAGCGTGCGCCGCGTGACCGACATCATGGGCGAGATCACCTCGGCCAGCAGCGAGCAGAGCATCGGCATCGACCAGGTCAACACCGCCATCACGCAGATGGACCAGGTGACGCAGCAGAACGCGGCGCTGGTGGAGCAGGCCGCCGCCGCCGCGGCCAGCATGCAGGAGCAGGCGGCGCGGCTGGCCGATGTGGCCGCGTCGTTCAAGCTGGGCGACGAGGTGGCGCAAGCGATGCCGGTGCCGGCGCGCCCGGCCCAGGCCCCCGCGCGGGCCGCCGTCCGCGCAGCCGTCCCGGCGTCCGCCGTGCGGGCCGCCATACAGCCGCTGCGCAAAGTGGCGCCGCCGGCCAGGCCGGCGCCGGTCAAGCTGGCCGCGAAAAAATCCGCCAGCGTCGGCGGCGACAGCGACTGGGAAGAGTTCTAGGACCGGCCGTCAGCTGGTCAGGAACATCTCCTGCAGATCGTTGAGGAAGCGCTGGCCCAGTTCGGTCGGCTTGATCAGCTTGTGGTCGCGGTACAGCAGGCCCTTGGCTTCGGCCGCGTTGAGCTGCTTCTCGATCGCGTTCAGGCTCAGGCCGGTGCGCTCGGCGAACAGGTTGGGATCGAAGCCGCCATGCAGGCGCAGCGTGTTGAGCATGAACTCGAAGCCCATGTCCTCCCGCTTGATCTCGTACTCCTCCTGCACCGGCGCGCCCAGCCGCACCTGCTCCATGTAGGCCTTGGGCTGCTTGTAGCGGGCCTGGCGCAGGATGCGGTGCGGGAACGACAGCTTGGAGTGCGCGCCCGCGCCGATGCCCAGGTAGTCGCCGAATTCCCAGTAGTTCAGGTTGTGGCGCGCGCGCCGGCCCTCCTTCGCGTAGGCCGACACCTCGTACTGGCCGTAGCCGTTGGCGGCGGTCAGCTCGGCGATCATGTCCTGCATGTCGGCGCTGGCGTCGTCGTCCGGCAGCGCCGGCGGGTACTTGGCGAACAGCGTGTTCGGCTCCATCGTCAGGTGGTACAGCGACAGGTGCGGCGGATTGAAGGCCATCGCCGTCTCGACGTCGAGGCGCGCCTCGTCCAGCGTCTGCGACGGCAGCGCGTACATCAGGTCGAGGTTGAAGTTGTCGAAGTTGGCCAGCGCGATCTCCACCGCGCGCTTGGCCTCGCCGCCGTCGTGGATGCGGCCCAGCGCCTTCAGGTGGCGCTCGTCGAAGCTCTGGATGCCGATCGACAGGCGGTTGATGCCGCTGGCGCGGTAGGACTTGAACTTCTCGGCCTCGAAGGTGCCGGGATTGGCCTCCATCGTGATCTCGCAGTCGCTGTCCAGAGGCAGCAGGGTTCGCACGTCCGACAGCAGCCGGTCCAGCCCCGCCGCCGACATCAGGCTGGGCGTGCCGCCGCCGATGAAGATCGTATAAATCTTGCGGCCCCAGATCAACGGCAGCGCCATCTCCAGGTCGGTGCGCAGCGCGTCCAGGTATTCCTGTTCGGGGAAAGTGTGGCCGTCCTTGGCCTCGTGCGAGTTGAAGTCGCAGTAGGGGCACTTCTTCACGCACCACGGGAAGTGGATGTACAGCGACAGCGGCGGCAACGCCTGCAGGTTCAGCGAGCCGGCCTGCAGGTACTTGGCGGCGACGCCGGCGGCCTCGCTGATGTCGGTGGCCGGCTTGGCCGCCTTGCTGGCGGCGCCGACGATTTTAATCGGGATCATTTGAGCTTCTCTACCAGCGCGCGCAGGGCCTGGCCGCGGTGCGACAGGGCGTTCTTTTCATCGGCGCTCAGCTCCGCCGCGCATTTGCCCAGGGCCGGAATGTAGAAATACGGATCGTAGCCGAAGCCGCCGTTGCCGCGCGGGGTGGCGATCATCTCGCCGTTCCAGCGGCCGTCGGCGATCACCGGCTGCGGATCGTCGGCGTGGCGCACGAACACCAGCACGCAGTAGTAGTACGCGGACTTGTCGGCGTGCGCGGCCAGGTCGGCGATCATCTTCTCGTTGTTGCGGGCGTCCGATTTCGGCTCGCCGGCGTAGCGCGCCGAGTACACGCCGGGCGCGCCGCCCAGCGCGTTGACGCACACGCCGGAATCGTCGGCCAGCGCCGGCAGCCCGGTCAGGCGCGAGGCGTGGCGGGCCTTTTGCAGCGCGTTTTCCACGAAGGTGTGGAACGGCTCGTCCGCTTCCGGGACGTCGTACTCGCCCTGGGCGTGCACGGAAAAACCAACCGTCGACAGCAGCTCGTTGAATTCTTTCAGCTTGCCGGCGTTGTTGGAGGCGAGGATCAGGCGTTGGGTCATGGATAATCTGGTGTGACGATGGGGGAAGCCGGCATTGTAATCCTTTTGCGCGCGCGGCTCCCGCTATGGGGTCAGCAGCGAGCGGATCTCCGGCTTCAGGTAGTTCTCCTGCGTGACCATGACGGCGTCCGTCAGGATCAGCGCGGGCTTGATGGGCGCGCCCTTGGCTGCGGCCAGCGCGGCCTTCATGGCCTGGTAGCCCATCTGGCGCGGGTCCTGCACCACCAGGCCGTGGATTTCCTGGCGCCGCAAGCCGTCCAGCAGGAACTCGGTGGTGTCGAAGCCGATGAATTTCTTCTTGCCGGCCAGGCCGGTGAGCCGCAGCGCGCGCAGCATGCCGTCGCTGGTCGATTCGTTGACGGCGAAGATGCCGTCCACTTGCGGATACTTTTCCAACAACGTTGCCGCGCCACGGGCGGCCTTGCCCCGCGTGCCGCCGCCGTACTCGTCGGCGACGATGGCCACGCGCGGCGCGTTCTTCCTCAGGTGGTCGATGAAGCCGTTGGCGCGGTCGTCGGTCGAGCCGCTGCCGGGAATGGTGCGCAGCACCGCCACCGTGCCCTGCCGGTCCAGCAGCTTGGCCAGGCGTTCGGCGGCCCGCGCGCCGGCGGCGTAATTGTCGGTGGTGACGAAGTTGGCCTGCGCGTTGCCGTCCACCGCCGAATCGACCACGACCACCTTGATCCCCATGGCGGCCGCCTGCCTGACCGGCTCGACCAGCCGCGCGCGGTCGGTCGAGGCGATGATGATGGCGTCGACCTCCGGCCTGGAGTAGATGCGCAGGATCTGGATCTGCGAATCGATGTCGTCGTTATGGGCCGGGCCGCGCCAGGTCAGGCTGACATGCCCGTCCTCCTGCATGGCCCGCTCCACCCCTTGCCGCATGAAGGTCCAAAAGTCCTGGTCGCGCGCCTTCGGAATGAAGACGACGTTGAGGTCTTTGGCTTGGGCCGGCCACATCGAAAACGCGATGCACACCAGCAGGAGCGACATCCATTTTTTCATCCGTCCATTCTACAACCGGCGCGGCGTCCGAGGGCCGTATTTCGGCCGGCCGTTGCGGATCAGGCGGCCAGGCCCAGCGCCTGCTTCTGCAGCTTGACCAGGTCGGCGATGCCGCCCTGCGCCAGGTCCAGCAGGCGGTTCATGCCGGCGCGGTCGAAGGCGGCGCCTTCGGCCGTGCCCTGCACCTCGATGAAGTGGCCGGCGTCGTTCATCACCACGTTCATGTCGGTGTCGCAGCCGGAATCCTCGACGTAGTCCAGGTCCAGCACCGGCATGCCCTGGTAGACGCCGACCGAGATCGCCGCCACGAAGTTCTTCACCGGGACCGCCGGCAGCACGCCGCGCTCGACCAGCTTGGAGAAGGCGTCGTACGCCGCCACCATGGCGCCGGTGATGGACGCGGTGCGGGTGCCGCCGTCGGCCTGGATCACGTCGCAGTCGAGGTTGAGGGTGCGCTCGCCGAACGCCTCCAGGTCGAACGCGGCGCGCAGCGAGCGGCCGATCAGGCGCTGGATCTCCTGCGTGCGGCCGGACTGCTTGCCGCGCGCGGCCTCGCGGTCCATGCGGGTGTGGGTCGAGCGCGGCAGCATGCCGTATTCGGCGGTCATCCAGCCCTGGCCTTTGCCCTTCAGGAAGCCGGGCACCTTCTCCTCGATGCTGGCGGTGCAGATCACCTTGGTGTCGCCGCACTCGATCAGCACCGAGCCCTCGGCGTGCTTGGTGTAGTTGCGGGTCAGGCGCAGGGTGCGCAGCGCATCGACGGCGCGGCCGCTCGGACGGGATTCAAATGACATAAACAGTATTCCTTATTTGAGGACTTGGGAGGATTTTTCGATGGCGCCGCGGATCTCGGCGATGGCCTTCTCGATTTCATCGTCGTCGAAGGCGTCCGCTTCCGTGGACGGCGCGGCGGCCTGCTCCGGCACCGGCGCGCTGTTGATCGTGGTGCTGTGCAGGTCCTGCGGCAGGGCTTCGGTCGAGATCACGGTCGACAGCTCGGCCGCGGCCAGCGTGCTGGCGCCCATGCCGTCGATCATGGAGCTGCCCTGCCACATGATGGCCAGCGCGGTGACGTTGTCGCTGGCGCTGCCGGCCGCGCCCAGCGCCGCCTGCAGCAGGTCGGGCACGGCCCGCACCACGGTCTGGCTGCGCAGGCGCCGCACCAGCTCGTCGTCCGGCAGCATAGACCACAAACCGTCCGAGCACAACAGCATCAGGTCGCCCGGCAGCATGCCGGCGCCGCCCGAGATCTCCACCTTCGGCAGGCTGTCGGCGCCCAGGCAGTTGTACAGCTTGTTGCGGTCGGGATGGGTGGCGCGCTCGGACGGCTGCGCCAGGCCCTTGGCGATCAGGCTTTCCACGTGCGAGTGGTCGCGCGTGCGCGCCAGGATCTGGCCGTCGCGCATCCAGTACAGGCGCGAATCGCCGCAGTGCGCCCAGGTGGCCGTGTTGTGCTGGATCAGGCAGGCGACGATGGTGGTGCGCGGCGTCTCCGGCAGATGGTGCTCGTGGCGGTAGCGGTGGATGTCGTGGTGGGCCGCCAGGAAGGCCTCCTCCAGGAAGCGCTGCGGCTTTTTCACGTAGGGCGCGGCCTGCTGCTGGAACAGCGCCGACACGGTCTGCAGCGCCACGGTGGCGGCGATCTCGCCGCGCAGGTGGCCGCCCATGCCGTCGGCCAGCACCAGCAGCAGCGCGTCGCGGGTGAAGCTGTAGCCCATGCGGTCCTGGTTGACCTTGCGGCCGCCGATGTGACTTTCCTGGTACACGGAGAATTGCATGGTGCGGCCTCTTGTCGTTGTCGGTTAGATCAGCGTGTCGGGTCCGGCCTTGGCCTGGGGCTTGGACTGGTCCTGCCCGCCCAGCCGGCCGACCAGCCCGCGCCAGCCGGCGCCCAGCCGGTCCAGCACGCCCTGCGGCGGGGGCGGCGCGGCCGGCGCGGCCGGCGCCGCCTGCAGCACCTTCTGCAGCGCGAACAGGCTTTGCGGGCGCTCCAGCGGGTCCAGCGCCAGACACCAGCGCACCATCTTGACCAGTTCCGGCGTGTACTGGCCCTCCAGCTTGTCGAAGTGGCCGGCCATCTTGTCCCCGGTCTTGCGCTGGTCGGCCGGCTGCGGCGGCGCGCCGGCCATGCAGGCGAACATCGAGGCGCCGATGCTGTACACGTCCGACCACGGCCCCAGGCCGCCGGCCTTGGCGTACAGCTCGGGCGGGGCGAAGCCGGGGGTGTACATCGGCGTCAAGGTCGGCAGGTCGTTGTTGACGGTCTGGCGGGCGGCGCCGAAGTCCAGCAGCATCGGCGTGCCGTCGGTGCGCAGGTAGATGTTGGCCGGCTTCAGGTCCAGGTGCAGCAGCTTGTTGGCGTGCACCTCGCGCAGGCCCTTGAGCACCTGCAGGAAGATGGTGCGGATGAAGGCCTCGCCCACCTTGCTGCCCTTGGCGCGCTGGCGCTGGATGTGCTCCTGCAGCGAATGGCCAGATTCATAGGCCATCACCATGTAGACGGTGTCGTTGGCGCGAAAGAAGTTGAGCACGCTTACAACATTCGGATGGGAGATGCGCGCCAACGCCCGTCCCTCCTCGAAAAAACACTTGAGGCCGATGCGGAACACGGGCAGATGCGCCTTGGAGATGGTCGGCACCAGTTCGCCCTCCTGCCGCAGGGCCAGGGAACTGGGCAAATACTCCTTGATCGCCACCGCCACGCCGTCGCCGTCGTACGCCAGATAAACAATACTGAACCCACCGGACGCAATTTTCTTTACAATGCGATATCCAGCAATTTCCAGACCATCTGGTAACGGGGCGTTGTTTTGTGCAGCCATAGGATTCCTCGCCTCAACAACCGGATTGTGTGGATAAATCACTGTTTTGTAAAGATTAAATCGGGGACATCCATTGAGCATTTCCAGTATGACGGGCTACGCCGTCGCCACCAGTGAAAGTGCGGCGGGAACACTGACTATCGAAATCAAGAGCGTCAACTCGCGATTTCTAGACCTTCAGTTTCGAATAAACGACGATTTGCGAGCGCTTGAACCCGATTTGCGCTCGGCGATCATGGCGGCCATCACGCGCGGCAAGGTGGAATTGCGCCTCAGTTTCGGCCGCAAGGCCGCGACCACCGGCTCGCAGGCGCTGAACCTGCCGCTTTTGACCGAATTACAACGCTTGCAAGCCGAGGTGAGCGGGCATTTCCCGGCCGCGCCCACCATGTCGGTGGCCGAGCTGCTGCGCTGGCCGGGCGTGATCGAGGAAGCCCAGATCGGCCAGGAATCGCTGCAGGCCGACGTCGCCGCGCTGACCGCGCGCACGGTCCAGGCCTTCGTCCACAGCCGCCAGCGCGAAGGCGCGGCGCTGGAAACGATGCTGACTTCGCGCATCGAGGCCATGGAGGTGATCGTCAAGCGCATCACGCCGCTGATCCCGCAGGTGGTGTCGGCGTTCCAGCAGAAGGCGGTCGAGCGCATGCAGGACGCGCTGGGGCTGGCCTGCCAGGGCTCCAATTCGGCGCTGTCGCGCCAGGACGCGCTCGAGCGCATCCGCCAGGAGGTGATCCTGTACGGCATCCGCATCGACGTGGCCGAGGAGCTGGGCCGGCTGTCGGCGCACCTGACCGAGACGCGCCACATCCTGAAAAAAGGCGGCCAGGTCGGCAAGCGGCTGGACTTCATGATGCAGGAGCTCAACCGCGAAGCGAACACGCTGGGCGCCAAGGCCTCGGTCAAGGAACTGGCCGACGCCTCGATGGAACTCAAGCTGCTCATCGAGCAGATGCGCGAGCAGGTGCAGAACCTGGAGTAAGCGGTACATCAAGGGAGCCGAGGCTCCCTTTTCCGTCAGTGCCCAGCTTGCTTGCGACAGTACCACGAAAGGAGTACCTTGGCTCCAGGAGGGCATCATGACGACTGCGACCTTACCCGGCAAGACAAGCGAGCTATCCTTAGCGCAAGCGCAGAAAAAGGCTGAGCATGAACCGTTCGTCATTTTCGGCGAGAACGGCCCCTCGCACATCCTGCTAAGTATCGCGGACTATGAACGTCTCATCAGCGGCAAACTCAATATCGTCGAGATGCTGTGGATGCCAGACATGGCGGATATCGACTTCGATCCGCAGCGCTCCTCTGAAACCGTGCGTCCAGCCGACTTCTCCTGATGTTTATTCTCGATACCAATGTGGTGTCCGAGCTCAGGAAAGTGGCGCTCGGCAAGGCCAATGGCAATGTCCAGCAGTGGGCTACAAGCGCGGAGCCCAGGGTCCTGTATTTGTCGGCCATAACCATACATGAATTGGAAATCGGCGTATTGCAGCTCAAACGTCGCAATGCCACCGGCAGCGATGTTCTGCGCAAATGGCTGGACGGTCACGTACTTAGCTCGTTTTCCGGGCGCATTCTGCCTGTCGACACTGCGGTCGCCCAGCGCGCAGCAGTGCTACATATTCCCCAGACACGCCCCTGGGCGGATGCGTTCATCGCTGCCACCGCCCTCGTGCATGACATGGTCGTGGTGACACGCAACGTCGGAGATTACCAGACCACCGGCGTGAGGTTACTGAACCCATGGCTACATTAGCTGGTTCAGCTTGAGAACCTGCACGTCCACCAAGCCATCGACGGCCTTGATCAGCTCCAGGAAATGCGGCGTGGTTTCGTGAAGCGCATGCGCCTCGGCGCCGCGCCAGGCTTCGAGCACGACGAAGCGGCCCGGGTGCTCCAGGTCGAAATGCAGGTCGTAACGAAGGCAGCCGGATTCGGCGCGGCTCGGCGGCACGACGCGCTCCAGCGCGGCCTTGAGCACGGCCTCGTGGCCCGGCTTGGCGGTCAGGGTGGCGACGACGATCAGTTCTTGCATGGGGACTCCTGTGTGTGATGAGAAAATCCAAGCTGGGGACGATTGAAAAAACGGCAAGTGCATCCGCCAAAAAATCCCGCTATCATCGCCCCATCGACCGGCAAGGAGCGCTGCATGGCACAGATCAGGGTAGGCATAGGCGGCTGGGATTTCGCCCCGTGGCGCGAAACGTTTTATCCCAAAGGCACGCCGCAGAAAAAGGCGCTGGAATACGCCAGCCGGCAAGTGACCAGCATCGAAATCAACGGCACCTTCTACCGCACAGCCAAGCCCGAGCACTTCGCCTCGTGGGCCGCGCAAACGCCGGACGACTTCGTGTTCTCGGTCAAGGCCAACCGCTTCGCCACCAACCGCAAGGTACTGGCCGAGGCCGGCGAATCGATCGAGCGTTTCATCAACAGCGGCCTGGACGAACTGGGCGCCAAGCTCGGCCCCATCCTGTGGCAGCTGGCCGCCACCAAGCAGTTCGATCCCGACGACCTGCAAGCGTTCTTCAAGCTGCTGCCGGCCAAGCTGGGCACGCGCAAGCTGCGCCACGTGCTCGACGCCCGCCATCCCAGCTTCCTGTGCGACGACTATTACCAGCTGGCGCGCAAGCACAAGATCGCCACCGTCATCACCGACTCGCCCAAGTACCCCAACATCGGCGAGGTCACCGGCGAGTTCGTCTACGCGCGCCTGATGGACGCGCGCAGCGACATCGAAACCGGCTACACCAAGCCCGCGCTGAAACAGTGGGCCGCGCAAGCGCACCAATGGCAGCAAGGCGCCAAGTCCGGCGACGCCTACGTCTACTTCATCAACGGCGCCAAGGAACGCGCGCCCGCCGCCGCGCTGCAGCTGCTCGCACTGCTGTAAATTGGATGTGAATGCTTGCTCTTGGTAAAATACGTCTTTGGGCGACGACGTTGCGCGCCCGCTGACGTTTTCGAAAGAGAGACATGAGCTCAACCAACTCATTCGCAGGCAGCCTGTTCATGGTCGTCGCGCCCTCGGGCGCCGGCAAGTCCACGCTGGTCAACGCGCTGCTGGCGCAGGAACCGACCATCAAGCTGTCGATTTCCACCACCACCCGCGCGCCGCGTCCGGGCGAGACCCACGGCAAGGAATACTACTTCACCACCGCCGAGGATTTCGTCCAGCGCGCCGACGCCGGCGAGTTCCTGGAGTGGGCCGAAGTGCACGGCAATTACTACGGCACCTCGCGCATCATGGTCGAACAACAGATGAAGACCGGCACAGACATCCTGCTGGAAATCGACTGGCAGGGCGCGCGCCAGGTGAAGAAGCAATTCCCGCAGGCGGCCGGCATTTTCATCCTGCCGCCGTCGATCGACGCGCTCGAGGAACGCCTGAAGAAACGCGCCACCGACGCACCGCATGTGATCACGCGCCGGCTGCTGGCGGCGGGCGGCGAAATCGCCCACGCTCCCGAGTTCGAGTATGCTATCATCAACGAAGAATTTGCAGTCGCCCTGTCGGAACTGACGGCGATTGTCAGAGCGGCCCGTTGCCGGTTTGCGCAACAAGCGGCGCGCAACGCCTCGCTATTTGCCCAACTGGGTATCCACGCTGAATAAATACACAAGATTTTAGGAGTTAAGATGGCCCGCATTACTATTGAAGATTGTTTGAAAACTATCCCTAACCGTTTCCAGCTGACCCTGGCCGCGACCTATCGCGCCCGTCAACTGCTGCAAGGCCACACCCCCAAGGTCGAAGCCAAGGACAAGCCGACCGTCGTCGCGCTGCGCGAAATCGCCGCCGGCAAAGTCGGTCTGGAAATGTTGAAAAAGGTCCCAATGTAAGTTGGGCCCGGCGTTCCCGAACAATGTGAATGGTGCGGTTTAGCAGTAGTATGGGATATCCTTATCCCACATTCTCATCGAGACGGAACGCGAACGTATGAATCTGATCCCTGCCGATCCGACATTGAGTGGCATGCCCGCCAGGGCGAACCAGCCGGCCCCTGCGCCGGCTGCGGCCACGTCAGGAGCCGACGCAGGGGATAGCACCGCCACCCTCGCCTCATCCGCACCAGCTCCCATCCCGCCTGTGATTTCTTCGTCGCCCCTGGCCACGCCCACCCTGACCGCCGGCGTCGCCTCCGTCACGCATCTGACCGAAAAACTGGCCGAGTACATGAACGCCGCCGACCTGAAAAAGGTCAAGGAAGCCTACCGCTTCTCGGATGAAATGCACCTGGGCCAGGTGCGCAAGTCGGGCGAGCCCTACATCTCGCATCCGATCGCCGTGGCCGAGATCTGCGCCGACTGGAAGCTCGACGCCCAGGCCATCATGGCGGCGCTGCTACACGACGTGATGGAGGACCAGGACGTCAAGAAGGAAGAGCTGATCGAGCGCTTCGGCGCGCCGGTGGCCAACCTGGTCGACGGCCTGTCCAAGCTGGAGAAGATCGAGTTCCAGAGCCAGATCGAGGCGCAGGCCGAGAACTTCCGCAAGATGCTGCTGGCGATGGCGTCGGACGTGCGCGTCATCCTGATCAAGCTGGCCGACCGCCTGCACAACATGCGCACGATGGAGGTGATGGCGCCGGCCAAGAAGGCGCGCATCTCCAGCGAGACCATGGAAGTGTACGTGCCGATCGCGCACCGCCTCGGCCTGAACAACATCTACCGCGAGCTGCAGGACCTGTCGTTCTCGCACCTGTACCCGCTGCGCTACCGCACGCTGGCCAAGGCCGTGAAGGCGGCGCGCGGCAACCGGCGCGAGGTGGTCAAGAAGATCCTCGAATCGGTCAAGAGCACGCTGGCCATGGCCAACATCGAGGCCGAGGTCTACGGCCGCGAGAAGACGCTGTACGGTATCTATAAAAAAATGCGCAGCAAGCACCTGTCGTTCTCGCAGGTGCTCGACGTGTACGGCTTCCGCGTGGTGGTCGACAGCTTCCCCAACTGCTACGTGGCGCTGGGCACGCTGCACTCGCTGTACAAGCCGATGCCGGGCAAGTTCAAGGACTATATCGCGATCCGCAAGCTCAACGGCTACCAGTCGCTGCACACCACGCTGATCGGCCCGTACGGCACGCCGGTGGAGTTCCAGATCCGCACCCAGGAGATGCACCGCACCGCCGAATCGGGCGTGGCCGCGCACTGGCTGTACAAGAACGGCGACGCCAACATGTCGGACATGCAGCAGCGCACCCACGCGTGGCTGCAGTCGCTGCTCGACATCCAGCAGCAGACCGGCGACTCGGCCGAGTTCCTCGAACACGTCAAGGTCGACCTGTTCCCCGATTCGGTGTACGTGTTCACGCCCAAGTCCAAGATCATCGCGCTGCCGCGCGGCGCCACGCCGATCGACTTCGCGTACTCGATCCACACCGGCATCGGCGACCACACGGTATCGGTCAACATCAACAACGAGCCGGCCTCGCTGCGCACCGAGCTGCGCAACGGCGACATCGTCGAGATCGTCACCGACGCCAACTCGCGGCCGAGTCCGACGTGGCTGTCGTTCGTCCGCACCGGCAAGGCGCGCTCGGCGATCCGCCACCACCTGCGCACCATCAACCTGCCGGAATCGATCACCCTGGGTGAGCAGCTGCTGTCGCACGCGCTGACCTCGCTGGGCATCAACCCGGAGCTGGAAGAGCATCTGGTGGAGCGGCTGCTGAACGAATCGAGCGCCAAGTCGCTGGACGAGCTGTATGCCGACATCGGCATCGGCAAGCGCATGGCGGCGCTGGTGGCGCGCCACATCTTCGGCCTGCGCGGCGGCGAATCGGCCAGCGCGCCGGTCGACCACAACAGCGCGGCCGAGCTCGATCCGGTGACCATCTGCGGCAGCGAGGGCGTGTCGGTGCAGCTGGCGCCGTGCTGCTTGCCGATCCCGGGCGACTCCATCATCGGCCAGCTGCGGCGCGACCAGGGCTTGCTGGTGCATACCGGCGACTGCACGCTGGCCAAGCGGCAGAAGATCAAAGAGCCGGACCGCTGGATCGCGGTCAAGTGGGGCACGGAACTGAACCGCCGTTTCGACAGCCGCATCAAGCTGCTGATCAACAACGAGAAGGGGATATTGGCGCGCGTGGCGGCCGAGATCGGCGAGTCGGACGCCAATATCACGTACGTGGGCATGGACGAGGACAAGGAACACGTGCTGCACCAACTGCGCTTCACGATCCAGGTGAAGGACCGCGTGCACCTGGCGGGCCTGCTGCGCAACGTGCGCCGCGTGGCCGGCGTCAACCGCATCCTGCGCGAGCGCAGCTAAGCCGCGTCGCGCAGCACAACAAGGGCAGGCATCGCGCCTGCCCTTTTGCGTTTACCCAATTGGGGTCAAGTCTGACATTCGGACACGAGCTGTGCCGTAGCGGCCGCTACGGCACAGCTCGTGTCCGAATGTCAGACTTGACCCCAATTTGCTTGATTCCAATTTATTTGTACGGATCGTACCAATAGGCCTTGTTGGCCAGCGGCGTCTGCGGGGATAGCAGCGGATTGTCCAGCCGGAACAGGCGGCGCTTGCGCAGCGCCGCTTTTTCAATCAGGCCGTCATAGAATTCGTGGAAGATCTGGTCGAAACGGCCGTCGGCGATCAGCAGTTGCAGCCCGTACTCCAGCCTTCGCGCCAGCCTCGGCTGTCCACCGATGAAGAAGTAGCGTGGCAGCGGCATATAGATCACCAGGCTGCGCTCCACCGCCAGTTGCGGAAATGCCGGCGCGTATTCCTCGCGCTCGTACAGCGCCTCGTCGATCGCGCGCGGGAAATGCTGGAACCGGTGCGCCGCCAGCATCCGGTGCAGCCCCGCCGTCGTCGCGCCGCCAACCACGTCGAAACCAGCCTGCGCAAACACCGCCGTCGAACTCCACTGCCGCCCCGCGCCCAGGCTCATCGCCTTCAGCTGCGCCAGGGTGCGCGCCTTTGAAAACGCCTCCTGCTCGCGGCCGTCGATCAGCGAGATGCGATAGCCCGACAATCCCTTGTCCACCGGGATACGCACCGGGATCAGCTCGCGCTCCCACTCGGTCGACGTCACCTGCGCGCTCAGGTTGACGGCCTGCCCTTTCCGCATCTCCACCATCAGCCGGTCGCGCTGCACGCGCAACGTCGAGATCTTCACCTCATACTCGCCGTACTTGGGACGCGAGGCCTCCAGCGCCGCCGTCAACAGGCGCAGGACGTGGCTGTTGTTGAACTCTGTCTTGCTGGAATTCAGGTCGATGATGTAACGATCCAGCGCCAGCGCCGGATCCTGCCAGCCCGCCAGCGCCAGCAGGCACAATCCTGCCCAGGCCAGCCGGCGGGCTTTAGTCGGCAGCCGGGGCCGGATAGCTCACCTCAAGAATCTCCAGCTCCTCCACGCCGTGCGGCGCCTGGAAGGTGATGACGTCCCCCTCGCGCGCCTTGGTCAGCGCGCGCGCCACCGGCGCCACCCAGCTGATCTTGCCGTTCAGCGGGTCGAGCTCGTCGATGCCGACGATGGTGATGGTGCGCGTCTCATCGTGCTGGTTGCAATAGGTGACGGTGGCGCCGAAGAACACCTGGTCGCTGCCATGGTGCACGCTGGGGTCGACAATGGCGGCCGAATCCATGCGCTTGGTCAGAAAGCGGATGCGGCGGTCGATCTCGCGCAGCCGCCGCTTGCCGTAAATGTAGTCGCCGTTTTCCGAGCGGTCGCCGTTGGACGCGGCCCAGTGCACGATGCGCACCACCTCCGGCCGGTCGACGTCGATCAGCTGCAACAGCTCGTCCTTGATGCGCTGGTAGCCTTCCGGCCGGATGTAATTCTTCGACCCGGCCGGAATCGCCAGCGCCAGCGCGGCGGCTTCCTCGTCGTCGTCCTGGTCCGACTCTTTGACAAATGCTTTGTTCATGCGGACTATTGTAACGGCTTCGTGCGGCGCCGGGGCTGTTGTGTACGTTCGGTGTTTTTCCCCGCGCCGGCGGTGCTTTCACGTATCATGATAGCGATAGAACAATGCTTCAACGATGAAACCCTTCCACCGCTTCTGCCGCTCGCTGTTCGCCCCGCTGGTCTACCTGGCGGCCCTGCTGCTGTTGCTGGAGGACTGGCTGTGGGACGTCGGCATGCGCGTGCTGCGCCGGCTGTCGGCCTGGCCGCCGCTGCACCGGCTGGAGGCGTGGATCTGCACGCTCAGCCCCTACGCCGCGCTGGCGCTGTTCGTGCTGCCGGCGCTGCTGCTGTTCCCGGTCAAGCTGCTGGCGCTGTGGGCGATGACGCACGGCCACGCCATGCTGGGCCTGCTCGTCATCGTGCTGGCCAAGCTGGGCGGCGCGGCGGCGGTGGCGCGCATCTTCCTGCTGACGCGGCCGGTGCTGATGACCATCGTCTGGTTCGCCCGGCTGCTGCACTGGTTCCTGGCGCTCAAGGAACGCTGGATCGAACGGCTGCGCGCCACCCACGCCTGGCGCCGCGTCAGCGCGCTGGCCAAGGCCTGGCGCCACTGGCGCCAGCACGCCGCGCCGTCGCCGCGCGGCTGGATCGCGCGCTTCCGCCGCCTGCTGCGGCGCTTCCGCGCGCGCTGGCGGCCCCGTTAATCCATATTATTTATACTATTACCATGAACGCAGCCTCCCCTCCCCCTGCCGACAGCGCGGCCCTGGCCGACGAGCTGGAACAGGTGCGTGCGCGCTTCGACGCCATCGTCTCCAACACGCCGGGCCTGGTCTACCAGTTCGTACTGCACCAGGACGGCCGCGTGTCCTTCCCCTATCTGAGCGACGGCTGCCAGGCGCTGCTGGGCCTGACGGCGGCCGAGCTGCGCGACCATCCGGACCGCTTCCTCGAGCTGATCCTGGCCGACGACCGCAAATCCTACCTGGACGCGATGCAGGCCTCGGCCAACGCGCTGTGGAGCTGGAACTGGGAGGGCCGCATCTGGGTCGACGCCTGGAAGGACGTCAAGTGGATCAACCTGCGCTGCACGCCGCACGCGCTGGCCGACGGCGCGGTGCGCTGGGACGGCATCATGACCAACATCAGCGAGAGCAAGCAGGAGCAGCTGGAGGTGCGCCACTCGCGCGCCCGCCTGGCCGAGCTGAGCGCGCACGCCGAGCGCGTCAAGGAGCAGGAGCGCGGCCGCATCGCGCGCGAGATCCACGACGAGCTGGGCGGCAATCTGACCGCGATCAAGATGGCGGTCGCCATGCTGGCCGCGCGCCTGGACGAGGTGGGCGATTTCCCGGCGCTGCGCGACAAGACCGACTATGTCGACGCCCTGGTCGACCGCACCATCGACGCCGTGCACCGCATCTCGCTCGACCTGCGGCCGGCGCTGCTGGACCTGGGCCTGGCGGCGGCGCTGGAGTGGCAGGTCAAGGAATTCGAGAAGCAGACCGGCATCGCCTGCAGCTTCAACGCCAACCAGCGCGACGTCGAGCTCGACAACGACCAGGCCACCGCCCTGTTCCGCATCGCCCAGGAGGCGCTGACCAACATCGCCAAGCACGCCGGCGCCACCCGCGTCAGCGTCAAGCTGGCGCGGCTGCGGCACCACATCAGCCTGAAGATCGGCGACAACGGCCGCGGCATCCGCCAGGCCGACCGCGCCAAGCCGGCCTCGTTCGGCCTGCGCGGCATGGCCGAGCGGGCCCGCGCGCTCGGCGGCACGCTCACCCTGAGCCACGCGGCCGGCGGCGGCACCGTGGTGTCCATCAAAATTAAGCACGAAAGCGCACGCGCGGCCCTCATCGCGGCCGCCGCCGGCGCTACAATAGCGGGTGAAAACATTTCTGCTGTGAAATAGCAAAAGATCAAATAGAGAGTCACATGTCAGAAAAAGCCATCATCAAGGTCTTCATCGCCGACGACCACGCCATCGTGCGGGAAGGCTTGAAACAAATCCTGGCCGAGACGCGCGACATCGTCGTGGCCGGCGAGGCCGAGAACGGCCTGGACGCCATCAAGCTGTTCCGCAAGGCCGACTGCCAGGTCATGCTGCTCGACATCTCCATGCCCGACCGCAGCGGCATCGAGGTGCTCAAGCAGATCAAGAAGGAAAAGCCGGAGCTGGCGGTGCTGATGCTGTCCATGCACCGCGAGGACCAGTACGCGATCCGCTCGCTCAAGGCCGGCGCGGCCGGCTACCTCACCAAGCAGAGCGCGCCGCGCGAGCTGGTGACGGCGATCCGCCAGGTGGCCGGCGGGCTCAAGTACATCAGCCCGGCGCTGGCGCAGGAGCTGGCCAACCACGTCGGCGAGGACCACGAGGCGCCGCCGCACGACTGCCTGTCCGACCGCGAATACCAGACCCTGACCATGATCGCCTCCGGCAAGACGGTGGGCATGATCGCCAAGGAACTGTCGCTGTCGGTCAAGACGGTCAGCGAGTACCGGGCCCGGCTGCTGGTCAAGATGAAGCTGAAGAACAGCGCGGAACTGACCCACTATGCGATCAAGAACCAGCTGATCGAATAGGCACGGTCAGGCGCTTGCCGGAATGTCCATACTTGATACCCTGATGAAAGCCACATTCAGCCCTTTTATTCAGGCTATGCCGACCGGGACACGCGCTTATTATGGTTTAATGAACAAACCTTTAAGAGGCAGCATCTGATGTCCAGCAAATCCCCCACTCCCGAGCAGAATCCGGCCGACATCGCGCGCGAGGCGTTCAAGCGCCTGGCCGTGCGCCGCATCGCGCCGACGCCGGAAGCCTACCGCGACATCTACAACGAAATCGCCGGCATCGCCGCCGAGCCGGCCGCGGCCCCCGCCGCGCCGCTGGGCGCGGTCGATCCCGGGCCGGAATCGGTGCTCAGCCAGTTCGCCACCCGCCTGACCGAGAACAGCGGCGACCTGGCCGACTTCGGCCGCCGCTTCAACCGCGCCGTCAAGTCGCGCGACTGGGAGGGCTACGCCAAGACGCTGTCGCAGCTGGTGGAAAAGCACTTCGTCAGCCGCAAGGGCGGCATCGAGGTGGCCGGTCTGGCGCCGGAGGACGAGCAAAGCCGCACGCTGCGCGACCTGCTCAGCCGCACGCTGACCTTCGCGGTGGCGTCGCTGCTGTCGGGCGCGCCGGTGCTGGTGGCCGAGGCCGAATCGCTGGGCGCGGCCACCAAGCTGGCCCACAGCGAGGAGGCGCTGGCCGAGATCGCCGTGCGCCTCAAGCAGCTGTGCTACCAGATCGAGCTGCGCGGCGGCGACACCGGCGAGCAGCAGGAGTTGCTGCTGCGCCTGTTCAAGCTGCTGCTGGAGAACGTCAGCGAGCTGCTCGACGACGACAGCTGGCTGCGCGGCCAGATCGAGTCGGTGCAGAACCTGATCACCGGCCCGATCGACGTGCGCGCGCTGGAGGAGGCCACGCGCAGCCTGAAGGAGGTGATCTACAAGCAGGGCCAGCTCAAGCACAGCCTGTCGGACGTCAAGCTCACCGTCAAGAACATGATGATGACCTTCATCGACCGCCTCGGCCAGGTCGCCGCCTCGACCGGCGACTTCCACGAGAAGATCGGCGGCTATTCGGAGAAGATCAGCAAGGCCGACAACATCGCCGAGCTCAACACCATCCTCGACGAGGTGCTCAAGGAAACCCGGCTGGTGCAGAGCGAGGCCCTGAAGGCGCGCGACAAGATGGTGCTGGCGCGCCAGGAGGTGCAGGACGCCGAGAACCGCATCCACGCGCTGGAGGCCAAGCTGCAGCATTTGAGCGAGCTGGTGCGCGAAGACCAGCTGACCGGCAGCCTCAACCGCCGGGGCCTGGACGACGTGTTCGAGCGCGAGACCGCGCGCGCCGACCGCCGCGGCACGCCGCTGTGCATCGCCATCCTCGACCTGGACGATTTCAAAAAGCTCAACGACACCTACGGCCACATCGCCGGCGACGCCGCGCTCAAGCACCTGGTCAAGATCGTCAAGGACACGCTGCGCTCGATGGACGTGATCGCCCGCTTCGGCGGCGAGGAATTCCTGATCCTGATGCCCGAGACCACGGTCGAGGCGGCCGCGAGCACGATGACCCGCCTGCAGCGCGAGCTGACCAAGCACTTCTTCCTGCACGACAACGAGAAGGTCTTGATCACCTTCTCGGCCGGGGTGGCGCTGCGCCGTCCGAACGAGGAGCAGACCGAGCTGGTCAAGCGCGCCGACAAGGCCATGTACACCGCCAAGCAGACCGGCAAAAACCGGGTGGTGGTGGCCGACTGAGCCCCGTTTATTGTCGATTTGATTCCAGCCCGGCGCCCGCCGGGCTTTTTTTTGCCCAAAAACAAGGCTGAAAAATAATTATTTTTGCCCTAAAGATTCCGCGAACGCGGTCGTTTAAACGGGCATAGGTAATGAACTTTAGGCCTGCCGCAGAAAATTTCCCGGCTTTTTACCCCTTAATTTTCCCATAGGGCAACCGTTACCAGTTACAACAGCGGTTTGAATGTCTCGGAACGTGGAGACAGACCAATGGGAACTGAGCATATCGCCGAATCGAAGTATTAAGTCTGGAGAAACATCATGGCACAAGTCATTAACACTAATATTGCATCGCTGAATTCGCAACGTAACCTGACCACGTCGCAAGCCTCGCTGTCGACTTCCCTGCAACGCCTGTCTTCCGGTTTGCGCATCAACAGCGCAAAAGACGACGCCGCCGGCCTGGCGATTTCCGAGCGCTTCACCTCGCAAATTCGCGGCAATACCACGGCTGCACGTAACGCCAACGACGGCATCTCGCTGGCGCAAACGGCCGAGGGTGGCTTGAGCACCGCAGGCGATCTGCTGCAGCGTATCCGCGAGCTGGCAGTCCAGTCCGCCAACGGCACCAACTCGGATTCGGACCGCAAGTCGATCCAGAACGAGGTGTCGGCACTGTCGGGTGAGCTTGATCGCGTCGCCACGTCGACCCAGTTCAACGGCCAGAACGTGCTGGACGGTTCGCTGACTTCGGCCCAGTTCCAGGTCGGCGCCAACTCGGGCCAGACCATCAACATCGGCGTGCAATCGGCCAAGGCCACCGATATCGGCAATAACACGCTGGCTGCCAACTTCAACAATGGCGGCACACTCACGCTGTCGGACGCAACCGCCGCCGGTGCCCAGACCGCCGGTCATCTGGCCAATAACCAAGCTGCCGACACCCTGAATCTCACCTCCGGTAGCGGCATTGCTACCAATGTCAGCATTGCCGCCGGCGACTCCGCCAAAAAGATCGCAGCCAGCGTCAACGCATTGTCGAATCAGAGCGGTGTCAGCGCGACGGCCAGCACCAGCGCTACCATCTCCGGCTTGACCGCCGCAGGCGTCGGCGATGGCTCGCTGCAATTCTCCTTGCGCGGCGACAACTCGCTGGAAAATGATCCCAACTCGACCGCCGTCACCATCTCGGCCAAGGTCAAGGGTGGCGACCTGTCGGCAGTAGCGCAGGCGGTCAATGCCCAATCCGGCACCACCGGCATTTCGGCCAGCATCAAGACCAACAGCTCCACCGGCGTCAAGGAATTGCAGCTGACCAATGCGTCCGGTGCCGACATCGAGATCCTCAACACCAACGCCGCCAGCGACGACCTGCTGTCCAAAGGCACCACCAACATCCGTGGCACCGACCAGCCAGCCGTGGGCAGCACCGCTGCCCAAGTAGCAAGCAACACGGCTGGGTTTGCCAAAGACACCGCCGTAACTGTTGGCGGCAAACTGAACTTCTCGTCCGACACCGGCTTCACCATCGCCTCGACGGCCGGCACCGCGACCATCGTCAACGGTGCCACCGGTTCGGACCTGCAATCGGTAGCCAAGGTAGACGTGTCGACCGTGGACGGCGCCAACAAGGCCCTGAAAACCATTGACTCGGCCCTGAACCAGATCAACAGCAACCGCGCTGCACTGGGTGCGATCCAGAACCGTTTCGCTTCGACCATCTCGAACCTGAACACGACGACGGAGAACTTGTCCGCTTCGCGTAGCCGGATTCAAGATACCGACTTCGCGTCGGAAACGGCCAACCTGACCCGCGGCCAGATCCTGCAACAAGCCGGTACCGCCATCCTGGCCCAGGCCAACTCGCTGCCGAACGGCGTGCTGTCCCTGCTGCGTGGCTAAAATCCGGGGAAGGATTGACCCGACAAGGTCACCCTGACTAGGTTCCCCGGCTGATTTATTCAGTCGGGGATTTTTCACAAAGGAAGCATCATGACTATCGATACCATCGGCTCGGCCACCCAGGCCCGCCCAGTAGACCGCCCGGCCAACGCCGCTGGCGGCGATGTCGCTGCGCAGGGCGCCGTGCGCGCGCCGGCCACTGCCGTGGAAACGGCGGCCGCCGTCAAAGGCCCGGCCAACGTGCCGACACTGGAGCAGGTCAACCACGCCGTGTCGCAGTTGAACAAGTCGGCGCAGGCCAAGTCGCAAGGCCTGGAATTTTCGGTCGACAGCGACACCAAGCGCACTGTGGTCAAGGTGATCGACCAAACCACCAAGGAAGTGCTGCGCCAGATTCCCTCGCCTGAGGCGTTAGAAATCGCCAAATCGCTGGAGTCCAAGTCCAGCAACTCCGGCTTGCTGATCCAGCAAACCGCCTGAAGCGGCCGCGCTTGCGCGCGCCGCTTTTTCTCCACGCATGGCATCCTGACACTGGGAGCGCCTGTCCACTGCCCCGTCACATCCTCTCCGCTGCCCGTTTTTTCAGCTTTGCCTGAACTGGCAGGTATTCTCCCCTCTCAAGTCCGGTTTGATTCTGCCGATATTGTCTTATATTATTGTTTTACTTAGGAGCACATCGTGGGCATCTCTTCAGCGGGCATCGGATCTGGCCTCAAAGTCGACGACATCGTCAGCAAGCTGATGGCGGTTGAGTCGCAGCCACTGGCAGATTACGACAAAAAGTCGGCCAGTTACCTGTCCCAGGTGTCCGCGTTCGGCAATCTGTCTGGCGCGCTGGGCAGCTTCCAGGGGGTGCTGTCGGGACTGACCTCAGTGTCGAGCTTCCAGACACTGGTGAGCACCCCCAGCGATGCCACCGTGATGACCGCCACCGCGAGCAGCACCGCGCAGCCAGGTACGTATCGCGTCAACATCAACCAGCTCGCGCAGGCCCAGACGCTGGCCTCCGGCGGCTACAAAACCACCACGGCAGCGATTGGCCTAGGGGCCAAGACCACGATCAACTTCTCGCTCGGCACCGTCAGCGGCGGCAGCTTCGGCATCACCGGTACCCAGTTGGGCGCCAGCCTGTCGAGCGGCGGCCTGTCTCCGGGCTCGCTGAGCATCAACAACACCGTCATCGCTAGCGACGGCACCACCCGCAGCGCGCGCTTGCTGGCCGACGCCATCAACGCCAAGAGCACCACCACCGGCGTCTCCGCCAAGGCCGCGCCCACCGTCACCAACGCCGCGCTGTTCGGCGCCGCCGGCGCTTCCACTTTCGGCAATATCGATACCAGCGCCGGCGGCACCTATGCGCTGACCGTCGGTGGCGTGGAAATCGCCGCCCAGGCGACCGGCGTCGCCGGCGGCGGCGCAGGAGGGGTCAGCGCCGCCTCGATCGATGCGGCGCTAACCGGCAACACCGCCGTCACCCGCGCGCTGGCCGACGCCAACATCACCGTCACCGGCACCGCCGCCGCCGGCACGCTGCAGTTCACCAACGCCGACGGCAGCAACATCGCCATCGCCGAGGCCGTGACCGGCTCCGTCACCGGCGGCATCGGCAACAGCGGCACGGCCAATATCGGCTCCAGCACAACGGCAGTCGGCTCGATCTCGCTGGTCTCGGCCGACGGCAGCCCGATCACCATCGGCGGCACCAATCCGGCCGGCGCCGGCTTGACGGCCGGCGTCGGCGGTGCCTACCTGGGCGCCAGCTTCACCGCCGATTCGACGCGTACCAGTGGCAACATCGTCATTGACAGCAGCAACAATACGCTGCAGGGCATCATGGCCGCGATCAACAAGGGCGGCTTCGGCGTCACCGCGAGCATCGTCTCGGACGGCTCCACGGGCACCAACGCCACCCCCAACCATCTGATCCTGACCTCGACCGCGACAGGCGTCACCTCGACCATGAAGATCACGCTGGCCGGGTCCGGCGGCAATCCACCGGACCCTGATCTGGTCTCGTTGCTGGGCTACGATCCGGGCGGCGTGCAGAACCTGAGCCAAAAATCGGCAGCGGCCGATACGCTGGCCACTGTAAATGGCATTGCCGTCACCAGCTCCAGCACCAGCATCGGCGGTGCGATCGCCGGCGTCAGTATCAGCGCGCTCAAGGTCGGCAGCTCGACGCTGTCGGTGAGCAAAGACAGCGGTTCCCTCACAACTGCGGTCAGCGGTTTTGTCAAGGCGTACAACGACTTGACCAACCAGATCAAGCAGTTGGGCGGTTACGATCCCGATACCAAGACCGGCGGCCCACTGCTGGGCGATCCGACCCTGCGCAATCTGCAAGCCTCGATCCGACGCCAGCTCGGTACCTCGATCACCGGGCTGCAAGGCACCAGCCTGACCAATCTGTCGCAGATCGGCATCTCGTTCCAGAAAGACGGCTCGCTGACGTTGGACAATTCCAAGCTGCAAAAGGCCATCACCAATAACTTCAATGACATCGCCGGCCTGTTCGCGGCGGTTGGCCATGGCAGCGATCCCGATGTCAAGTTTGCCAGTTCCGGCACCAATACCAAGGCCGGCGACTATTCGATCAACATCACCCAACTGGCAACGCAGGGCACGCTGCAGGGCACTAATGCGCTGCCGGCCGAAACCGTGATCGATGCGGACACCACCTGGACCGTGACGCTGAACGACACCTCGCCGCCGACGCTGGCCAACACCGCCACCATCTCCCTGCCGGCCGGCAGCTACAATCCCAGCCAGCTGGCCACATTGCTGCAATCGTCGATCAACGGCGTCAGCGCGTTTTCCAACGCCGGCGCCACCGTTACTGCCACCGTCGGTGACGACGGCAAGCTCAAGCTCGCCTCGACCAATTATGGTTCGAAGTCGAACATCCATATCGCCACGGCTACCGGCACCGATATTTCGGCCGTCTTCGGCACCGGCACCTCAGTCGATGGCCTGGACGTGGCCGGCACTATCGGCGGCTACACCGCCACCGGCAGCGGCCAGACCCTGACCGGCTCACCAGGAGCACCGGTCGACGGCCTGAAGCTGACCATCACCGGCGACGCCGTCGGTTCACGCGGCAGTTTCGGCTTCTCCCAAGGCTACGCCTACCAGCTCAACTCGCTGGCGGCCGGCTACCTGGGCGCCAAGGGCGCGATCACCAGCCGCACCACCGGTCTGAACAATTCAGTCAAAGACATCGCCAAGCAGAAGGACGCGTTCGCCTCCCGCCTGACCGATATCGAAGCGCGCTACCGCGCGCAGTACACGGCGCTCGACACCTCGATCGCCAGCATGAATACCACCGCGTCATTCTTGACGCAACAGTTCGCGGCCATGGCCAAGCAATAGCCGCTGACGCTTTAACAGGAGACAGAGTATGTTCGGATCGCGACAAACTGGCGTGCACGCCTATGCCAAGGTTGGCATGGAAACCGGCGTGGTGGCCGCCAGTCCCCACAAGCTGATCGTCATGCTGTTCGACGGCGCCCTGGTGGCGCTGAGCAGCGCGCTGAACGGCATGCGCAACGGCGACATCGGCGAGAAAGGCAAATCGATCTCCAAGGCCATCATGATCATCGACAGCGGCCTGCGCGCCGCGCTCGACAAGAAGGCCGGCGGCGACATCGCCGAAGGCCTGGACGCGCTGTACGAGTACATGAGCGCACGCCTGCTGACGGCCAACCTGAACAACGACCCGGCGATCCTGGAGGAAGTGCAGCGCCTGCTCACCGAGTTGCGCGACGCCTGGAACGCGATCGCCGACACTCCCGCCGCCACCGGCATCCGCCCCACCACCAATCTCGCGAGCGCCTGATTCATGATGACCAGCCAAGATATCCTTTCCGTGTACGCCGCCATGGCCGACCTGACCGAACAGATGGTGCAGGCCGCCACGCGCAGCGACTGGGACCAGTTGGTGCTGCTGGAGCAACGCTGCGCCGCGCATGTGCAGGCGCTGCGCGAGCAGGAGCCGGCCCAGCCGATGCAGGGCGCCGAGCGCGAACGCAAGATCAGCCTGATCCGCCAGATGCTCAACGCCGACCGCCAGATCCGCGACCTGACCATGCCGTGGATGGCGCAACTGTCCAAACTGATCAACTCCACCGGCACTGAACGGCGCGTGATCAACGCCTACGGCAGCGTCTAAAGCAGGGGCGCGCCATGCTGCCGCCAGCGGTCACCATCCTGCCGGTCGGCCCGGCGGCCGGCGTCGGCGGCGCCGCGCCGGTGGGCGACGGCCGCCAAGCGGCCTTCCAGCGCGCGCTGCAAAGCCTGGTCGGACAACCTGTCACGGCCGAGGTGCTGTCCAAGTACAACGACGGCAGCTTCCTGGTCCGCGTGGCCGACAACGCCGTGCGCATGATGCTGCCGCCGGAAGTGCAGGTGGGCGCCGACGTGCCGCTGACCGTGCTCACGGCCAGCCCCCGCCCCACCTTCCAGCTCGCCAACAACACCCCCGGCAGCTCCGCCACGGTGGTCTACGGCGACACCGCCGAAGCCGACCCCGGCCTCTATTCCCCCACCCTGCCGTCGCAGGACGCGCCGGCCACCGTGCCGGGCTCGCCCCGGCAACCCGCCGGCAGCGCGCCGGGCCAGCCGGCCACGCCGGGCGCGGCCGATGCCGAAGCCGGCGTGCCGGCGGAAGCGGACGGCGTGCCGGGCCAGGCCAAGCCGGGCACACCGGCAGCCGGCAACGCGGCCAGCCCGGCCACGGGTGCCACGCAAGCCGGCGCCGCAGCCGCAGCCGGGGCGGCCGGCGCGCAGGCCGCCGATCAGCAGGCCGCAACATCGGGCCGTCCCACCACCACCCCGCAGGCGGCCGGCGCCGCGACACCCGCCGCGAATCTGCCGGGCGCGGCAGCGACACCGGCCGCTGCCGGCGCTGCAGCCCAGGCCAGCGCCGCAGCCCAGGCCGGCGCGGCCGCGGCAGCCAGCGGCGGCGCGGTCCCGGCCGAAGCCGTCAAGCCGCAAAGCATGGCCGCCACGCTGCTGGGCAAGGCGCCGCTGACGCCCGCCAACGAACTGCCCGACCTCGACCCCAACACGCCGCAAGCCACGCTGAGCAACACGGCCCGTCTGCTGACCACCGTGCTCAGCGCGGCGCAGAGCGGCGGCGCCGCGCAACTGGCGCTGGTCGGCAAGAGCGCGCTGTTCGGCAACGCCGCGCCGGCCACCGAACAGCTGGCGCAAAAGCTGCAGGACACCATCTCGCAGAGCGGCCTGTTCTACGAATCGCATGTCACCGAATGGGCCAAGGGCGAGCGCACCCTGCCCGAGCTGATGCGCGAGCCGCAGATGCAGCGCATGCTGCAAGGCGGCGAGAACGCGGCGCGCGCCGCCGCCAACGGTCCCGACCTGAGCGCGGCGCAGCTGATCAACCAGCAACTGCACACGCACGAGCAGGGCCGGGTGCAGTGGAACGGCGAGGCCTGGCCGGGCCAGCCGATGCAGTGGGAGATCCGCCGTGAACAGCGCGAAGGCCGCCAGGACCAGGGCGGCGCCGACGGCGAGCCCGAGCAGATCTGGCGCAGCGGCGTGCGCTTCCGCTTCCCGATGCTGGGGGCGGTGTCGGCGTCGGTCACGCTGATCGGCGGGCAGGTGCATATCCAGGTGCAAGCCGACGACGGCGGCACCGCCGACACCTTGCGCGCCTACGCCGGCCAGCTGGAACAGGCGATGGAGGCGGCCGGCGCGCCGTTGTCGTCGCTGACCATCGCGCAGGAATCGCCATGACCGAAGACCTGCCGCGCCGTCCGCTGCAGCAGGCGGTGGCCCTGACCTACGAGACCGGCGCGCCGGCGCCCAAGGTGGTGGCCAAGGGCCGCGGGCTGGTGGCCGAGCAGATCATCAGCGTGGCGCTGGAGGCCGGCGTGTTCATCCACGAGTCCAAGGAACTTGTCTCTTTGTTGATGGATGTTGACCTTGATCAACAGATTCCCCCGACGCTGTACCGGACGATTGCGGAACTATTAGCGTGGCTATATCATATTGAATCAGCGCAAAAGTCCGGGCTGCCGCTGCCGGCGGTGCCCGACAGCATCCCTCTTACAGAAATTTGACGCGAACGATGTACCCACACTTTCAGGATGCGGAATTGGAAAACTGGCACGATTTTGAAGTCGAATCACGGAAGGAAATCACCTCCCTGCTGCGCGGTATCGGCGAAAAAAACCAGTTGATCCGCATGCTGATCCAAGGCGAGGCCGACGTCTGCGTGACCTCCATCCTGGAAGTGGACGAGCCGCACAACACCGTCTACCTGGACTGCTCGATCGATCGCGAGCAGAACAAGCGCATCCTGGCGTCGCGCCGGCTGTCGTTCGAGACCACGCTGGACAAGGTGCGCATCCTGTTCGCGGCCGACCGCATCGAGGCGGCCACCTGGCAGGGCAACCCGGCGTTCAAGATCGCCGTGCCGCCGACGCTGATCCGGCTGCAGCGGCGCGAGTACTACCGCATCTCGACGCCGGTGACCAATCCGGTGCGGGTGCTGATCCCGCTGCCGGACGAGCTGGGCGGCAACACCACCTTCCCGCTGGCCGACATCAGCTGCGGCGGCATCGCCATCCTCGACAACAAGATGATGCTGGGCGACGCCATCGGCCGCAACTACGCGGACTGCCGCATCGACCTGCCGGAGATCGGCCAGGTGGCGACGTCGCTCCAGATCCGCAACTCGCTGGACCTGACCCTGCTCAACAACAAGACCAACCGGCGGCTGGGGTGCGAGTTCGTCGGCATCTCGCGCGGCATGCTGTCGTACGTGCAGCGCTACATCACCAAGCTGGAACGCGAACGCAACGCCCGCATCGCCGGCCTGATTTGAAGTTGCTTCAACAACATTTGGGGTCAAGTCTGACATTCGGACACGAGCTCTGCCGTAGCGCGGGCGTTACGGCAGAGCTCGTGTCCGAATGTCAGACTTGACCCCAAATTTCAAACCTGCATGTTCATGATGTCGTGGTAGGCTGACACCAGCTTGTTGCGCACCTGGATGGTGGCCTGGAAGTTGATGCTGGCTTTCTGCATCGACACCATCATGTCCGACAGGCTGACGCTGTCGTCCCCCATCGCGAATTTCTTGCCCATGTCGTCGGCCTGCACCTGGCTGGCGTTGACGCCGTCCAGCGCGTTCTTCAAGGCGTCGGAAAACTCCACCTTGGCGGCCGGCGCCGGCTCGGTCTTGATCACCGGCGGCGTCAGCCCCGGACGCGTGGCGTGCGCCTTCAACTGGGCAATCATGGCCTGGATCTGGCTGCCGTCAATTCCACCTGTTTTCATCTCACACTCCCATCTTGTTGCTGTCGTGGAACAAATTTCCGCGACATGGCCGGGCGCGGCGTTACAATACGGCACGGCTCTATCAGTGCTGACAGAATACCAAGGCCATGACCAGCTCCCTTGGCCGAGCAGGACCGTAAACGGCGCTCTGTTTGGCCGATTGATTTGCCCGCAGTCGCGCAATAATGGCTCATTCTCTCTAGAACCACGCACCGGAAAACTATCATCATGGCCGTAGCCGAACCACTCGACAACGACACAGCAGCAGCCGACGCCGCCGATGACGGTGCCGAGAAGCTGCCCTTCATCCAGACCCCGATGGGCCGCAATTTCCTGCGCGCGGCCGGCGCGGCGGCCATCGTGGCCATCCTGCTCGGCCTGTGGCTGTGGAACAAGCCACCCGAGTACGGCGTGCTGTTCTCCAACTTCACCGACCGCGACGGCGGCGCCATCACGGCCGAGCTGGACAAGCTCAACGTCAAGCACAAGTTTTCCGAGAACGGCACCGCCATCCTGGTGCCGACCGACCAGGTGCACGATATCCGCCTGAAACTGGCGGCCCAGGGCCTGCCCAAGGGCGGCAACGTCGGCTTCGAGCTGATGGAGAACCAGAAGCTGGGCGTGTCCCAGTTCCTCGAACAGGTCAACTACCAGCGCGCGCTGGAGGGCGAGCTGGCGCGCTCGATCCAGTCGCTGGCCGCGATCGAGAACGCCCGCGTCCACCTGGCGCTGCCGAAGCCGTCCGTGTTCGTGCGCGACCAGCAGAAGCCGACCGCCTCGGTCATCGTAACCTTGCATCCGAACCGCCAGCTCGATCCGTCCCAGACCGCCGCCATCGTCCACCTGGTCGCCTCCAGCGTGCCCGAGCTGCTGCCGGCCAACGTCAGCGTCATCGACCAGGCCGGCAACCTGATCTCCGAGCAGAACAAGAACGGCAACGGCGGCCTGAACGCCAAGAACATGGACGAGACCCAGCTCAAGTATGTCAAGGACATGCAGCTGCAGGTCATCAAGCAGGTCGAGTCGATCATCATCCCCATCGTCGGCGAGGGCAATGTGCGCGCCGAGGCCACCGCCGACGTCGACTTCGCCCAGATCGAGCAGGCCGCCGAGACCTACAAGCCGAACTCGCCGCCGGCCGCCTCGGCCATCCGCAGCCAGCAGAGCAGCGAGACCAACGGCAACAACGGCGCCACCAATCCGGGCGGCATCCCGGGCGCGCTGTCGAACCAGCCGCCGGGCACGGCCACCGCGCCACTGACCCAGACCGCCGGCTCGCCGACCGGCACCGCGCCGGCCCCGGGCACGCCGCCGGGCGCGGCCTCCAACACCACGGCCACCGGCCCGAGCCACAAGGAATCGACCACCAACTACGAAGTCGACAAGACCGTGCGCTACGAGCAGCGCGGCATGGGCGGCCTGCGCCGCCTGACGGTGGCGGTGGTGGTCAACTACAAGCGCATCATCGGCAAGGATGGCAAAGTCACCATCAAGGCCTATACTCCAGAAGAGATGGTCAAGATCAACGACCTGGTCAAGCAGGCCATGGGCTACAACCAGGACCGCGGCGACGCCGTCAGCGTGGCCAATTCGCCGTTCGACGGCGTCGACAAGCCGTTCGAGCCGCCGCCGGAGTGGTGGCGCGATCCGGCCAACCTGCCGATGGCCAAGGACCTGGCGAAGTTCCTGATCACCGCGCTGATCCTGCTGTACATCGTGATGCGCATCGTCAAGCCGATGATGCGGCCGGTGTTCAAGAAGATCGACGAGATCAACGCGCCGGAGCCGGAACCGGAAGAGCCGGAGGAGATCGTCGAGGAAGGCCCGGACGAGGCCCTCATCGCCGAGGAAGAGCTGCGCAAGATGGAAGAAAACACCGCGCGCGGCTATCGCGAAAACCTGGCCATGGCCAAGAAACTGGCAACCGAGGATCCGCGCATCGTTGCCAACGTGATCAAAGAATGGATAGGCGCAAATGACTGAGAATACCGGACTGCAAAAGGCCGCCATCCTGATGCTGGCGATGGGCGAAAGCGAGGCCGCCGAGGTGATGAAGTTCCTCGGCCCGCGCGAGGTGCTCAAGCTGGGCGCCGCCATGGCGACCATGAAGAACGTGCCCCACGAGGAAGTGGTGGGCACGCTGGACAACTTCCGCGACATGGTCGCGGCCGCCTCCACCGTGGGCCTGGACTCGGACGAGTACATCCGCCAGGTGCTGACCAAGGCGCTGGGCGACGACAAGGCCTCGGTGCTGCTGTCGCGCATCCTGGGCGGCAAGGACGCGTCCGGCATCGAGTCGCTGAAGTGGATGGATTCGCAATCCGTGGCCGAGCTGATCCGCAACGAGCACCCGCAGATCATCGCCACCATCCTGGTCCACCTGGAGCGCGACCAGGCTTGCGAAATCCTCGGCCACTTCACCGACCGCCTGCGCAACGACGTGGTGCTGCGCATCGCCACGCTGGACGGCGTGCAGCCGGCCGCGCTGCGCGAGCTGAACGACGTGCTGACCAAGCTGTTGTCGGGCAACGAGAACATCAAGAAATCGTCGCTGGGCGGCGTGCGCGCGGCGGCCGAGATCCTCAACTTCATGTCCGGCGAGCAGGAAGGCTCGGTCATGGACAACATCAAGAACTACGACAACGACATGGCCCAGAAGATCATGGACGAAATGTTCGTGTTCGACAACCTGATCGATATCGACGACCGCGGCATCCAGCTGCTGTTGCGCGAGGTGCAGTCCGAAATGCTGATCATCGCCTTGAAGGGCGCGTCGCAGGAGCTGCGCGACAAGATCTTCAAGAACATGTCGGCCCGTGCGTCGGAAATGATGCGCGAAGACCTGGAATCGAAGGGTCCCGTGCGCCTGTCCGAAGTGGAAACCCAGCAGAAGCAGATTCTGCAGATCGTCCGCCGCCTGGCCGACGAAGGCCAGATCGTGCTTGGCGGTAAAGGTGAGGATTCCTTCGTCTAATGTCTCTGTTACCTAAAGAACAGCAGTCGGCGTTCCAGCGCTGGGAGATGACCTCGTTCGGCGACGAGCGCCCCAGCGTGATGGCGCTGCGCGAAGCCGAGCAGCGCGAGCGCGACGCCGAACAGGCGCGCCTGGACGCCGAGCAGCGCGTGCAGGAAGCGTTGATGGAGCAGCAGGAGGCGCTGGAAATGGGCCCGCCGCTGCCGCCGCCGATGGAATACCCCACCGTCGAGGAGCTCGAAGCGATCCGCGAGGAAGCCCGCAAGGACGGCTACGACGAAGGCCACGCGGCCGGCCACGCCGACGCCCTCGCGGCCGGCAAGCTGGTCACGGACCAGGAGCTGGAGCACGTGCGCGCCATCGCCGCCAACTTCAGCAACTCCCTGCACGACGCCGACCAGCTGATCGCCAACGACGTGCTGGAACTGGCGCTGCAACTGGCCAAGGGCATGTTGAAGAACGCCTTCCAGGTCAAGCCCGAACTGATCCTGCCGATCGTGCGCGAGGCCATCGAATACCTGCCGGTGCTGCAACAGCCGGCGCTGCTGGTGCTGCATCCCGACGACGCCGCCGTGGTGCGCGCCGGCATCGGCGAGGAGCTCGACAAGGGCGGCTGGCGCGTGGTCGAGGACCCGCAGGTCGGCCGTGGCGGCTGCAAGGTCGATACCGCCAGCAACCAGATCGACGCCACCGCCGCCGCGCGCTGGCAGCGCCTGAGCCACGCGCTCGGCAAAGAAGTGGACTGGCTGGCCTGACATGGACGCCGACGCTCCCATCGCTCCACCCGCCCCCGCCAGCCCGCACGCCGGCCGCTGGAAATCCTATCTGCACGACTGCGCCGCGCTGGTCGGCTTCGTCGAGCCGATGCAGGTGTCGGGCCGCGTCACCCGCGTGGCAGGGCTGGTGATGGAGGCGGTCGGCCTGCGCCTGGCCGTCGGCGCCGCCTGCACCGTGCCGCTGCCGTCGGGCGGCAAGATCGAGGCCGAAGTGGTCGGCTTCGAGGGCGAAAAACTGTTCCTGATGCCGCAAAGCGATGTCGAGGGCGTGGTGCCGGGCACCCGCGTGTTCCCGGTCGAGCCCGCCATTCCCCGCCCCGGCACCGTCAACCATCCGCGCCGCCGCCCCAGCGACCGCGCGCGCCACCTGCCGGTCGGCCCCGAACTGCTGGGCCGCGTGCTGGACGGCGCCGGCCGTCCGCTGGACAACCTCGGCCCGCTGCACGCCAGCGACAGCGCGCCCATCAACACCCGCCCTGCCAATCCGCTGGGCCGCGCGCCGATCACCGAGACGCTGGACGTCGGCGTGCGCTCGATCAACGCCATGCTGACCGTCGGTCGTGGCCAGCGCATGGGCCTGTTCGCCGGCTCCGGCGTCGGCAAGTCGGTGCTGCTGGGTATGATGGCGCGCTACACCGAGGCCGACATCATCGTGGTCGGCCTGATCGGCGAGCGGGGCCGCGAGGTCAAGGAATTCATCGAGCAGATCCTGGGCGAGGAAGGCCTGGCGCGCTCCGTGGTCGTGGCGGCCCCGGCCGACACGCCGCCGCTGATGCGCCTGCAAGGCGCGGCCTACGCCACCGCGATCGCCGAGCACTTCCGCGACAAAGGCCAGAACGTGCTGCTGATCATGGATTCGCTGACCCGCTACGCGATGGCGCAACGCGAGATCGCGCTGGCCATCGGCGAGCCGCCGGCCACCAAGGGCTATCCGCCGTCGGTGTTCGCCAAGCTGCCGATCCTGGTCGAACGGGCCGGCAACGGCGAGATGGGCGGCGGCTCGATCACCGCCTTCTACACCGTGCTGACCGAGGGCGACGACCAGCAGGACCCGATCGCCGACTCGGCGCGCGCCATTCTCGACGGCCACATCGTGCTCAACCGCCGCCTGGCCGAGGCCGGCCACTACCCCGCCATCGACATCGAACAGTCGATCAGCCGGGCCATGCACTCGATCACCTCGCCCGAGCACCAAACCCGCTCGCGCCACCTGAAGCAGCTGTTCTCGCGCTATGAGCGCAGCCGCGACCTGATCAGCGTGGGCGCCTACGCGCCCGGCAGCGATCCGGTGCTCGACCAGGCCATCCAATTGCACGACCGGATAGAGAATTTCCTCCAGCAGCAAATCACCGAACGGGTGACCATGGGCGAGAGCTTGGCCCAACTTACCTCTCTATTCGACTGATTGACGCCGGCAACCGCCACCTATAATTGACGCATCATGGCTTCCAAAGCGCAACTTGAAACACTGATGGACCTGGCGCGCCGGGAAACCGACGACGCCGCCAAGCGGCTGGGCGCTTCGCTCAAGGCCGTGGACGAGGCCAAGCAGAAGCACCAGATGCTGGTCGGCTATCGCGAGGAGTATGCGAAACGCTTCGAGGCGGCGCAGCAGGCCGGCATCACGCCCATGGCCTACCGCAATTTCCAGGCTTTCATGGAGAAGCTGGACGTGGCGGTCAAGGGCCAGCAGGACATGATCAAGCACGCCGAGTACCGCAGCGAGCAGGAAAAGGCCGCCTGGCAGGCCAGCGAACGCAAGCGCATGTCCTACTCCACCCTGAACGACCGGGCGGACGCCGAAGCGCTCAAGCTGGAAAATAAGCGCGACCAGAAGCAGATGGACGAACACGCAGCACGGCAGGCGTATTACAAACGCTGACATTCAGACGCAACCAACCGACACGGCGCGATCATGCAAACCCAGAATCTCCAAATTCCCACTCTGAACGCCAATGCGGTGGCGGCGCCCAAGGTCAACCTGAATCTGAACGCCGGCGGCGGCGACAATTCCTTCCAGCGCGCCCTGTCGCGCGAGATGGACCAGCGCCAGGCCGGCAACGCCAGCAACGGCCCCGCCATCGTCGCCAAGGCGCCCGAGCGCCCCGCCGCCTCGCGCCCGTCCGCGTCCAAGCCGGCCGAGCAGGCCAAGCCCGCCCAATCCCAGAACCAGCAGGCCGACGCGGCCGACAACCAGGCCGTCGCCAAAAATGACAGCCAGCCGGCCCCCGCCGCGCCCGCCACGGCCAAGAACAACAGCAAGGACAGCAACGCCAGCGCGGACGAGTCCGCAGCCAGCGCGGCCAGCGATGCGCAAGCCGCCGCCCAGGCCGATCCGGTGGCCGACATGCTGGCCCTGGTGGCCGCCTTCAATCAACCGGCGGCGCCGGCCGCCGCACCGGTCGCCAGCGCCGCCGACGCCTCGGCAGGCAGTGCGGCCGGCGCCGTGAGCGCCGCCGCCCTGGCCGCCGAAGCCGCCGCTGCGGCAGCCGCGACAGCCGCCTCCGCAGCAGCAGCCGGCGCCGACGACACGGCCACCACCGCCGTGGACGCCAACGCCACCGCCGCCCTGCCCGCCGCCGCCACGCTGGATGCCGACACGCTCAAAACCGCTCAGGCCGGCGCGGATGCCAATGCCGCCGCCGATTTCAAGGCCGCCCTGACGAAAGCCGGCTCGGCCGCGCAAACCGCCGCCGATGCGGCCGCAGCAGCAGCCAAGGCCGCAGCCGCAGCCAGCACCACGGCAGGCGCCACCGTCGCCGCTGCGGCCACTGCGGTCAAGTCCGCCGCCACCGACAACAAGCCGGTCAGCGCGGTGCCGGACGGCCCGATCGTCGACACCCTGTCCGACACCACAGACGCCGCGCCCGCCACGCCGGCCGAACCGGCCGCCCCGATCAAGGTTGGCCCCGGCATGGAAAAACCGGCCGACGTGGCCCACGCCACGCCGCGCCAGTCCGATCCGCTGCAGCCCGTGTTCAACGGCAAGAGCACCCAGCCGACCGAGGCGGCGCCGGTGCTGAAGGAAGCCGCCCCGGCCATCACCATCGCGCCGAGCGCGCAATCGGCGCTGGAGGCGGCCAAGGCGGCCGTCACCGCCGTGCCGACGGACAAGCTCAGCAGCCGCGTCGGCACCCAGGCCTGGGACCAGCAACTGGGTCAAAAGATCATCTTCATGGCGGCCGGCGGCGAGCAGAGCGCCACCATGGAATTGAATCCGCCCGATCTCGGCCCGCTGCAGGTCGTGCTGAGCGTGAACAAGGACCAGGCCACCGCAGCCTTCAGCTCGGCCACGCCGGAAGTGCGCCAGGCCCTCGAAGCGGCCATGCCCAAGCTGCGCGAGATGATGAGCGAGGCCGGCATCCAGCTGGGCAACGCCACCGTCTCGGCCGGCATGTCTGACCAAAACAACGGCTTCAACCAGCAGGCCGGCTCGGCGCAGCACAGCGGCGGCCACGGCGGCGGCGGCCGTTCCGGCGCCAGCTTCGGCGGCGACAGCGGCGGCAGCGTGGACGTGCCGCGCAGCGCCCCGCCGGCGCGCCGCGTGCCGGCCGGCGCGGTCGACACCTTCGCCTGATCCCCTGCGGCCGCGACAAAAACCGGGACCGGCCACCCAGCCTTCCCGGTTTTGTTGTTTGTTACACTACGGAAACGTCAAGCAGCACCCGGATCGCCCCTCTTTTCGACGTATGCGATGCCGCAGTCCCGACCGATAATGACATAATGGCGTCATGTTCCACTTCCGCATCATGCAAGGGCAATTTTGAAAGCGAACCCAAAAATGAAAGCCGATCAGAAAGTTGAAGCAGCGCCCAGCGGCGGCGGCAGCAAAAAACTGATCATCATCATCCTGGCGGTGGTCCTGGTGTTGGGCGCTGCCGGCGGCGGTGCGGCCTGGTTCTTCCTGCATGACAAGGGCGACGCGGCCGAGGAAGAGGCGCCGGCCAAGAACAAGCACAAGAACGCCAAGAAGGCCAAGGCCGGTCCGCCGGAATATGTGCCGGTCGAGCCGTTCACGGTCAACCTGCAGCCGGGCGACAACGGCGCCGACCAGTACCTGCAGATCGCCTTCACGCTGGAAGTGGGCGGGCTGGAAGAGAAGGAAAACGTCAAGAACAACATGGCCAAGGTGCGCAGCCGCATGCTGTTGCTGCTGTCGAGCAAGCGCGCCGTGGACATCAACACGCCGGATGGCAAAGTCCAGCTGGCCAAGGAAATCATCGCCCAGCTCAAGGAACCCTTCGAGGACCGCGGCGCGCCGCAGGACATCGAGGATGTGCTGTTCACCTCGTTTATCATTCAGTAAGTAGAAAGTCATGGCTGATAATTTTCTCTCCCAGGAAGAAGTCGATGCCCTTCTGAAGGGCGTCAACGGCGACCAGGACGACGTCCAGGCGCAGGAAGACGTCGCGGGAGTACGAACGTATAACCTGGCCACCCAGGAACGTATCGTCCGTGGGCGCATGCCGACGCTGGAGATTATCAACGAGCGCTTCGCCCGCCTGTTGCGGGTCGGCCTGTTCAACTTCCTGCGCCGCAGCGCCGAGGTGTCGGTGGGCTCGGTGCGGGTCTCCAAGTATTCCGAGTTCATCCGCAACCTGGTGGTGCCGACCAACCTCAACCTGGTGCACATGAAGCCGCTGCGCGGCACCGCGCTGATGGTGTTCGATCCGGGCCTGGTGTTCCTGCTGGTGGACAACCTGTTCGGCGGCGACGGCCGCTTCCACACCCGCGTCGAGGGCCGCGACTTCACCCAGACCGAGCAGCGCATCATCCTGCGCATCCTGGACATCGTGTTCGAGGCCTACACCAAGTCGTGGGAGCCGGTCTATCCGGTCGAGTTCGAATACATCCGCTCGGAGATGAATACGCAGTTCGCCAACATCGCCACGCCGAACGAGGTGGTGGTGGCGTCGACCTTCACGGTGGAGCTGGGATCGGTGTCCGGCCAGATCCACTTCTGCATGCCGTACTCGATGATCGAGCCGATCCGCGATTCGCTGACCTCCAGCCTGCAGGGCGAGGCGCTGGAGGTGGACAAGCGCTGGATCCGCCTGATGACGCAGCAGATCCAGATCGCCGAGGTCGAGATCGTCGCCTCGCTGGGCACGGCCAAGGTCAATTTCGACGAGATCCTCAACATGCGCGTGGGCGACATCATCCCGCTGCACATCCCGGAAATGATCTCGGCCACGGTCGACGGCGTGCCGGTCATGGATTGCAGCTACGGCGTGATGAACGGACAATACGCGCTGAAGGTGGAGAAATTGCTCGCCAATGCCGATAACATCAAATAACGCCGGCGCAACCGCCGCCGGTGACCGCAATACAGGAGAGAAGCATGTCGGATAATCAAGACGATACGATGGACGACGACCCATGGGGCGCGGCCATCGCCGAGCAGGCCCAGGCCGAGGCGGCCGCGCTGGAGAAGCAGCAGGCCCAGACGGCCAGCGCCGCCGTGTTCACGGACTTTTCCAGCACGCCGAGCAAGACCGAGACCCACAACGATATCGACTTCATCCTCGATATCCCGGTGCAGCTCACGGTCGAGCTGGGCCGCACCAAGATCGCCATCAAGAACCTGCTGCAACTGGCGCAGGGCTCGGTGGTGGAGCTGGACGGCCTGGCCGGCGAGCCGATGGACGTGCTGGTCAACGGCTGCCTGATCGCCCAGGGCGAAGTGGTGGTGGTCAACGACAAGTTCGGTATCCGCCTGACCGACATCATCACGCCGTCCGAACGTATCCGAAAACTGAATAAATGAAGCACGGACTGACCTCAACCCTGATCCTCGCGGCGGCCCTGGCCGCCGCGCCCGCAATGGCCCAGCGCAGCGTGTCGGGCACCATCGGCGGCCAGCACGCGGCCAGCGCACTGGCCGTGGCCGCGCCGCCGGCCGTCGCCGCAGCCGCGCCCGCCGCCACCGCCGCCCCTACTCCTGCCGCTGCTCCCGCCGCCACGGCAGCCGGTGCGGCGTCCGCGCCGGCCCAAGGCGCCCCGGCCGATGCGCCCGCCTCCGCTGGAGCCGCATCCGCGCCGGGCCCAACGGCCACAACGGCCCCCACCGGCCCGCTGTCGATGACCATCCCCACGCCGCAGGCGGCGCCCGCCTCCCCCGGCGGCGGCCTGCTGCAAACCACTTTCGCGCTGATGTTCGTGCTGGCCTTGATGATCGGCGCGGCCTGGTTCCTGAAGCGCTTCGGCCCCAAGAACTTCGGCGGCGGCAACAGCAACGTCAAGCTGGTCGGCGCGCTCAGCGTGGGCGCGCGCGAGCGCATCCTGGTGGTGGAAGTGGGCGAACAATGGATCGTGGTCGGCGCCTCGCCCGGCCGCATGAACGCGCTGGCCACCATGCCGCGCCAGGAAAGCAGCGAACCGGCCACCACCGCCGCGCTGCCGACCGCCAACTTCGCCGAATGGTTCAAACAAACGATCGAAAAGCGCAATGGCAAATAAGCAGGCCGGCATCCCCCTGGCTACGGCCGTCAAATCCCTGTTGATGCTGGCCGCGCTGGCCCTGCCGATCGCGGCCGGCGCCGATTCGAGCATCGGCATCCCGGCCTTCAACGCCACCCCGGCGCCGGGCGGCGGCACCAGCTACACGCTGCCGATCCAGACCATGCTGCTGATGACGGCGCTGACCTTCATCCCGGCCGCGCTGCTGCTGATGACCAGCTTCACCCGCATCATCATCGTGCTGTCGCTGCTGCGCCAGGCGCTGGGCACGCAGTCGGCCCCGCCCAACCAGGTGATGGTCGGGCTGGCGCTGTTCCTGACGCTGTTCGTCATGGGCCCCACCTTCGACAAGATCTACACCGAGGCCTACCTGCCGCTGCAGGAAAACAAGATCAACATGAGCGTGGCCATGGACAAGGGCGCGGCGCCGTTAAAAACTTTCATGATGAAGCAAACCCGGCAGGCCGACCTGGCCTTGTTCGTGAAACTGTCGCGCAGTCCCGCGCTGCAGGGGCCGGAAGACGTGCCGCTGCGCATCCTGGTGCCGGCCTTCGTCACCAGCGAACTCAAAACCGCGTTCCAGATCGGCTTCGCCATCTTCATTCCATTTCTGATTATCGACATGGTGGTCGCCTCTGTACTTATGTCGATGGGGATGATGATGATGTCGCCGGCCGTGATCTCGCTGCCGTTCAAGCTGATGCTGTTCGTGCTGGTGGACGGCTGGCAACTGCTGCTGGGCTCGCTGGCCCAGAGCTTTTACTAGGAGCGCGCCATGACACCCGAAAGCGTGATGACGATGGGCCGCCACGCCATGGAGGTGACCTTGATGATCGCCGCCCCGATGCTGCTGGTGGCGCTGATCATCGGCCTGGTGGTCAGCATCTTCCAGGCCGCCACCCAGATCAACGAGGCGACCCTGTCCTTCATCCCCAAGCTGGTCGGCATCTTCGTGGCGCTGGTGGTGGCCGGCCCGTGGATGCTGGCGGTCATGCTCGACTACATGCGCGAGATCTTCGGCGGCATCCCCGGCTTGGTCGGCTAGACATTTTGCCAATATGTAACAATTTACGATTCGCTAAGAAGTTGTTTTAAAATAAGAAGGTAGATGCTCGGTGGAAATAAATAGGGAAAACGCCTCATGATTTCGTTCTCCACTGCCGATATCAACCTGTGGATCGCCGGATTGCTGTGGCCGCTGACCCGCATCCTGGGCTTGCTGGCGGCGTCGCCGCTGTTCGGCAACTCCAGCGTGCCGGCCAGCGTCAAGATCAGCCTGGGCGTGTTGCTGGCCATGGTGGTGGCGCCGGCCGTGCCGCCGCTGCCGGCCGCCGACCCAACCTCGCTGGCAGGCCTGCTGATCGTGCTGCAGGAAATGCTGGTCGGGCTGGCGATGGGCTTCAGCATCCGCATCGTGTTCGCGGCGGTGGAGATGGCGGGAGAAATCTCCAGTTTGACCATGGGCCTGGGGTTCGCGACGTTTTTCGACCCCAACACCCAAGGCCGCTCGTCGGCGATCAGCCAGTTCCTGGCGCTGGTGGCGACCATGATGTTTTTGGCGGTCAACGCCCACCTGGTGCTGCTGTCGGCGCTGGTGGAGAGTTTTTACACGCTGCCGGTGTCGGCCTCGCCGGTGTACGGCGGCGGCTTCAAGCAGCTGGCCGACTGGGGCGGCAGGATTTTCAGCACCGGTGTGCAGCTGTCGCTGCCCATCGTGGCCGCTTTACTGATTACCAACGTCGCGCTGGGCATCCTGACACGCGCGGCGCCGCAACTGAATTTGTTTGGGATCGGATTTCCGATCACCTTAGGTGTAGGTTTGCTGGTCATCGCCACGACACTCCCGTACTTGGCGACGCCCGTGCAAAACCTGTTTTTGGATGGCATAGAACGCGCGCGGCTGATGCCGCGGACGTGGTCGCAGCGCCCCCCGACGGCTCCGCCGGCAAGCTTGCCGGTTAGACCTCCCGGGCCGCGGCCATAGCGAAATTCAATAGCCAGCCAGTGATTTTTGGTTTCCATGAGGCAATTATGCGCGTATCATGGAGGCTCCCCGGGAGAACAACGCAATGACTTCGATCGTTACCAGTTTCACAACCGACCAGATCATCAGTCTCACGACTGCGCAGATCGGCCTGTTCACGACCGAAGACATGCAGGCGCTCAGCTCCGACCAGGTCGGCGTGATGAGCTCGGCCCAGGTGCGCGCCATCAGCACGCTGCAACTGAACTTCCTGAGCACCGACGGCCTGGCCGGCCTGTCCACCGACAACGTCCCCACCCTGACCCAGCAGCAGGTCGGCGCGCTCAACAGCGACCTGATCGCCGCCCTCAGCACCAGCCAGATGGTGGCGCTCAGCACCCGCGAGATGCAGGCGCTGAACAGCCGTCAGCTCAACCTGCTGAACTCCGACCAGGTCGCCGCGCTGGAAACGGTGGACCTGCGCGCGCTGTCGACCCTCCAGCTGGGCGCGCTCGGCTCGGACCAGGTCGCCAGCCTCACCAGCGACCAGCTCGGTTCGCTGGCCACCCAGCAATTGCGCGCCCTCAGCACCAGCGCCGTGCAGGCGATCGGCACCGACCAGGTGCTGTCGCTGGCCACCGCCCTGCTGGGGCAGCTGACCACCAGCCAGCTCAACGCCCTGACGCAAGGCCAGCTGGCCGCCATCACCACCGACCAGATCGCCGGCCTGAGCTCGCTGCAGGTGAGCCTGCTGGCGACCGCCTCGCTGGCCAGCCTCGGCAGCGACCAGGTGGGCGCGCTGGAGACCCGCGACTTGATCGGCCTGAGCAGCGGCCAGGTGGCCGCCCTGGGCGCGCTGCAACTGGCCGGCCTGAACAGCGACCAGCTGCACGCGCTGCGCAGCAACGAGATCGCCGCCCTCACCACCGACCAGCTGCCGCTGCTGGGCACGGCCCAGCTCAATGCGCTGAGCTCGCTGGCACCGCTCAATTCCGCCCAGGTCGGCGCGCTCACCACCGAACAGGTCAACGCGCTGACCACCCGCACCATCGCCGCGCTCGGCAGCGCCCAGCTGGCCGCGCTCAACGCCGGCCAGGTGCAGGCGCTGGGCAGCGACCAGCTCATCGCGCTGTCGACCGCCCAGGTGGCGGCCCTGAGCAGCGCCGTGCTGGCCGCGCTGACCACCGACCAGATGCCGTTCATCGAAACGCGCGACATCGGCGCGCTGACCCCGGCGCAGATCCGCGCCCTCGGCAGCGACCAGCTGGTGGCGCTCACCACCGACCAGATCGCCGCGCTGAGCACGGCCGCCGAGGCCGCCCTGCTGCCCGAGCAGCTGGCCGCGCTGGGCACCGGCCAGCTCAACGCGCTGCGCAGCGTGGCCCCGCTGAGCACGCTGCAAATCCAGGCGCTCGGCACCGACCAGATCGCCGGCCTGGACAGCAAGGCCATCGTCAATCTCAGCAGCGTGCAACTGGCCGCGCTGACCGCCGCCCAGGTGCAGGCGCTGGGCAGCGACCAGATCATCGAGATGACGGCGCTCCAGTACAGCAACCTGAGCAGCAACATGCTCAACGCCCTCTCCAGCATCCAGATCGGCCTGATCGAGACGCGCGACATCGCCGCGCTGCGCGCCGCGCAGATCGCCCACCTGGCGACCGACCAGCTGGTGGTGCTGCTGAGCGACCAGTTCGTCGCGCTCAGCAGCAGCGCCATCGGCGCCCTCAGCACCGACCAGATCAGCGTGCTGACCACCGAGCAGCTGAACGCGCTGTCGACGCTGGCCGGCCTGTCGGGCAACCAGATCGCCTCCTTCACCACCGCGCAGCTGAGCTCGCTGTCGCTGCACAACCTGGGCACGCTGGCCAGCGGCCAGCTGCGGGTGCTGACCTCGGACCAGATCCAGTCGCTGACCACCGACCAGATCATCGCGCTGAGCGCGGCCCAGTTCCGCGGCCTGAGCACGGCCGCCATCGCGGCGCTGAGCACCGAGCAGGTGGCCGCCATCGAGACCGCCGACCTGGCCGGCCTCAACACCCAGCAGGTCAACAAGCTGGGCACGGCCCAGATCGCCGCGCTGAGCACCGACCAGATGTTCGCGCTGACCTCGGCCGAGACGGCCGCGCTGGGCACCGACCAGGTGCGGGCCCTGGACAGCGCCCAGATCGACGCGCTGCGCTTCCTGACCGCGCTGACCACGCGCCAGATCCGCGCGCTCACCACCGACCAGATCGGCAACATCACCACCATCGACCTGGCCAGCCTGACCACCCGCCAGTTCACCGGCTTCACCAGCGACCAGCTGCAGGCCTTGACCAGCGACCAGATCGTCGCGCTGAACTCGGCCCAGCTGGTGGCGCTGAGCACCGGCGCCATGGCCGTGCTGTCGACCGCCGCCATCGCCGCCATCGAGACGCGCGACATCCGCGCGCTGCGCACCGCCCAGATCGCCCAGCTGAGCACCGACCAGATCATGGCGCTGACCACCGGCCAGCTGGCCGCGTTCACCACCGGCGAGATCCGCGCGCTGACGTCCGACCAGCTGTCCGTGCTCACCAGCGACCAGATCGTCGCGCTGTCGACGCTGGGCCCGCTGCTCACCAGGCAGATCGCCGGCCTGACCAGCGACCAGATCATGCAGCTGACCACGGACGACTTCGCGGCGCTGCAGACCAACCAGCTGGCCGCCTTCAACACCGACCAGGCCGCCGCGATCAGCAGCGACCAGGTGGTGGCGATGTCGACCGCGCAGGTGCGCGCGCTCAGCGCGGCCGCCATCGCCGCGCTCGGCACCGACCGCATCGCCGCGCTGCGCAACGCCGACCTGGTCGCGCTGAGCACGCGCCAGGTGGCCGCGCTCACCACCGCCCAACTGGCCGCGCTGAGCACGCAGCAGCTGCGGGTGCTCACCACCGCCGAGATCGCCGCGCTGACGCTGGGCCAGATCGCCGGCCTGAGCAACGGCCAGATCGACGCCCTGGCCACGCTGGCCGCGCTGAGCACCGCGCAACTGGCCGGCTTCAGCACCAACCAGCTGGCCGCGCTGAACCTGCCCGACCTGCGCTCGCTGAGCTCGAAACAAATCCACGCCCTCGGCACCGACCAGCTGGTGGCGCTGACCGTCGGCCAGATCGCCGGCATGACCACGGCCCAGCTGCGCGGCATCGCCGCCGGCGACATCGGCGCGCTCACCACCGACCAGATCGCCGCGCTGACCAACACCGAGCTGGCCTCGCTGAGCACCAAGCAGCTGGCCGGCCTGGGCACCGACCAGATCGTCGTGCTCAGCACGCTCCAGATCGCCGCGCTGACCACCCAGGAGATCGCCGCCCTCAGCACCGACCAGAAGGCCGTGCTGAGCAGCGACCAGATCGCCGCGCTGAGCTCGCTGGCCAGCTTCACGCCGGCCGCCATCGCCGCCCTCACGACCACCCAGATCGCCTCGCTGCCGCCGGCCGTCCTGGCCGGCCTGACCACGCGCCAGATCACCGCGCTGACCTCCGACCAGATCGCCGTGCTGACCACCGACGAACTGGCGGCGCTGTCGACCGCCCAGTTCCGCGCCCTCACCACCGACCAGATCGCCGCGCTGACGACCGGCCAGGTGCCGGCCATTCCGCTGGCCGACGTGCGCGCGCTGTCGACCCGCCAGGTGGCGGCGCTGACCACCGACCAGCTGAGCATGCTGACGCCGTCGCAGTTCGGCGCCCTGAGCACCGTCGACATCGCCAACCTCAGCACGCAGCAGATCGCCGCGCTGTCGCTGGCCCAGGTGGCCAGCTTCGCCTCGCTGGCGCCGCTGACCAGCAAGCAGATCGCCGCCCTCACGACCACCCAGATCGCCAGCCTGGCGCTGGCCAAGATCGCCACGCTCAAGACCAGCCAGATCGCCGGCCTGACCAGCGTCCAGGTGGGCGCGCTCACCACCGACGAGATCGTCGCGCTGAGCACCGCCCAGGTGCGCAGCCTGAACGCCGCCACCCTGGCCGCGCTGTCGCCGGCGCAGGTGGCCGCGATCGAGGTGGTGGACATCGCCGCGCTGGGCACCAACCAGGTCACCGCGCTGTCGAGCGACCAGATGGCCGCGCTGACCGCCGGCCAGTTCGCCGCGCTCAGCACCCGCACCCTGGCCAGCCTGACCACCGACCAGGTGGCCGGCCTGCTGCTGGCCCAGATCGACAGCCTGGCCTCGCTGGCGCCGCTGACCACCAACCAGGTCGGCGCGCTCACGACCGACCAGATCGTCAGCCTCGGCCTGGCCCAGATCGCCACGCTGGGCAGCCGCCAGCTCAACGCGCTGGCCAGCGCCCAGCTGCAGGCGCTCACCGCCGCCCAGATCGTCGCGCTGGAGACCGCGCAAATCCGCGGCCTGAGCGCGGCCACGCTGAACACGCTCTCCACCGACCAGATCGTCGCGATCGAACTGGTCGACATCGCCGCGCTGCGCACCGCCCAGGTGGCCGGGCTGAACACCACCCAGGTGGCCGCGCTCACGCTGGCCCAGCTCGGCGCCTTCACCTCGCAGGAGATCGCCGCGCTGACCACCGTCCAGCTGGGCGCGCTCACCACCGACCAGTTCGCCGCATTGGGCAGCCTCGCCGGCCTCAACACGCGCCAGATCAGCGGCCTGTCGAGCGACCAGATCATCGCGCTGACGCCGGCCCAGGTGGCCGCGCTCAAGACCTCGCAGATCGCCGCCCTCAGCAGCACCCAGATCCGCTACCTCACCAGCGACCAGATCCCCGTGCTCAGCACGGCCCAGGTGAGGGCGCTGTCGGCCGCCGTCATCGCCGCGCTGACCACCGCCCAGATCATGGACCTGAGCGGGCCCGACCTGGCCGCGCTCAAGACCAGCCAGCTGATGGCGCTGACCAGCGACCAGCTGGGCGCGCTGTCGCTGACCCAGTACGGCGCCCTGATCAGCAGCGAGGTGGCCGCGCTGACCACCAGCCAGCTGAGCGTCCTGACCAGCGACCAGATCGCCGCGCTGGCCAACCTGGCGGTGCTGACCACCAACCAGATCGGCAGCCTGACCACCGCCCAGCTGGCCACGCTGTCGGTGCCGCGCTTCGTCTCGCTGACCACGCGCCAGCTGGGCGCGCTGGGCAGCCGCCAGGTGGGCGGCATCAACACCGACCAGATCATGGCGCTGTCGACCGCGCAGATCCGCGCCCTCAACACCAGCCTGCTGACCGCGCTCAGCAGCGACCAGCTGGAGGCCATCCAGGCGCCGGACTTCGGCGCCCTGACCACCAGCCAGCTGCGCGCGCTGACCACGGCGCAGATGCAGGCGCTGCTGACCGACCAGCTGCACGCGCTGAGCTCGGCCGGCATCGCCGCCTTCACCCAGTCCCAGCTGGCCGCGCTCAGCAACGCCCAGGCCGCCGCGCTGGGCAACCTGGCCGACTACTCGACGCTGCAGATCGCCGCCATGTCGACCAGCCGCATCGCCGGCCTGTCGCTGCTGGACATCGACCTGCTGAGCACGCGCCAGATCGGCGCCCTGTCGTCGACCCAGGTGTCGGTGCTGAGCAGCGACCAGATCATCGAGCTCAGCGGCGCCCAGGTGGGCGCGCTCAGCGCCGCCGCGCTGGCCGGCCTGAGCACCGACCAGATCACCTACATCGAGGCGGGCGACATCGCCGCGCTCAAGTCGGCCCAGTTGCAGGCGCTCTCCAGCGCCCAGCTGCAGGCGCTCACCAGCGACCAGATCGGCGCGCTGACCACGCGCGAGGTGGCCGCGCTCAAGGCCAGCCAGATCCCCCTGCTGACCGCCAGCCAGCTGGCCAACCTGGCCGGCATCGCCGGCCTGACCTCGGCGCAGATCCGCGCGCTGGGCTCCGAGCAGATCGCCGCGCTGCTGCCGGACCAGATCGCCGCGCTGCGCACCGCCCAGATCGCCGCGCTGAGCAACACCCAGATCGTCAACCTGAACAGCGACCAGATCATCGCGCTGACCACCGCCGACATGCTGGCGCTGAACACGCGCAGCCTGGCCGCGCTGACCCCGGCCCAGATCGTCGCGATCGAGCTGGCCGACGTCGCCGCGCTGCGCTCGGCCCAGCTGTCGTCGCTGACCACCGACCAGCTGGCCGCGCTGACCACCGACCAGGTCGCCGTGCTGGGCAGCAACGCGATCAACGGCCTGACCGTCAACCAGGTGCGCGCGCTCACCACCGACCAGATCGTCAACCTGACGGCCGGGCAGGTGGCCGCCCTGTCGACCCGGACCATCGCCACGCTCAATTCCGACCAGTTCGCCGCGATCGAAGTGGGCGACCTGGCCGCGCTGCGCACCCAGCAGATCCGCGCGCTGACCTCCAGCGAACTGATCAACATGACCACCAACCAGCTGACCGCGCTCAGCACCGCGCAGATCGCCGCGCTGAGCACCGCCCAGCTGAACTACCTGACGCCGGACCAGTTCCTGCTGCTCGGCTCGCTCGGTTCGCTCAACACCAACCAGGTGTCGACGCTGACCACCGACCGCATCCAGGCCCTGACCGACGACCAGCTCGGCGCGCTGAGCACCGCCCAGCTGACCGCGCTGACCAGCCGCCAGCTGCAAGCGTTCAACACCCACCAGATCCAGCAACTGACGGTGGCGCAGTGGCGCGCGCTGAGCACCTCGGCGCTGCGCGGCCTGTACAGCGACCAGATCACCGCGATCGAGGTGGAGGACCTGTCGGGCCTGAAGACCAGCCAGATCGCCTCGCTGAGCACGCTGCAAATCTCGCAGCTCACCCTCGACCAGTTCGGCGCGCTCACCACGGCCGAGGTGGCCTCGCTGACCGCAGCCCAGGCCAAGGCCCTGACCACCGACCAGCTCAACGGCCTGGCCACGCTGGCCGGTCTGACCACGCTGCAGGTCGGCGCGCTGACCACCGACCAGCTGGTCGCCCTCAACGGCGACCACATGGCGACGCTGCGCACCGCGCAGATCGCCGCGCTGACCAAGAACCAGCTGCAAGCCTTCACCACCGACCAGGTGGTCAACCTGAGCACCGCGCAGGTGCGCGCGCTGAGCGTGGCCGCGCTGGCCGGCCTGAGCACCGACCAGATCCAGCTCATCTCGCTCGACGACATCCCGGCGCTCAGCAGCATGCAGTTGAACGCGCTGACCAAGGCCCAGTTCACGGCCCTGACGCTGGGCCAGATCGCCAGCCTGGCGACGCTGCAGATCGCCTCGCTGAGCCCGGCCGACATCACCGCCCTGAGCACCCAGCAGATCAACACGCTGAGCACGCTGGGCGTGCTCAACGCCGGCCAGGTGGCGGCGCTGACCTCCGACCAGCTGGGCGGCATCGACGTCGACCACTTCGCCACCTTGCGCTCGGCGCAGATCGCCGCGTTCACGCTGCGGCAGATGGCGCTGCTGACCACCGACCAGCTGGGCGCGCTGAGCACCCAGCAGGCGCGCGGCCTGAACATGACCATCCTGGGCACCGACCAGATCGCCGCGCTGAACGTCGACGCGGTGGCCGCGCTGACCACGGCGCAGCTGCAAACGCTCAAGACCAGCCAGATCGGCGCCCTCACCGGCCCCCAGTTCGCCGCGCTGTCGACCCGTTCGCTGGCCTCGCTGGCGGTCGCGCAGATCCGCGGCCTGAGCACCGACCAGCTGACCGCGCTCGGTTCGCTGAGCGCCTTCACCGCCAACCAGATCACCGGCTTCAGCTCCGACCAGATCGTCGGCCTGTCGGCCGACATGATCAACAGCCTGCGCACCGCGCAGATCGCCGCGTTCGGCTCGACCCAGTCGCTGGGCCTGACCACCACGCAGATCTCCTCGCTCGCCCCGACGCTGGTGGCATCGCTGTCGGTGGCGGCGATCAACGCGCTGAGCGCCGACCAGATCCACGCGCTCGACGGCAACGACATCGTGGCGCTGAAGACCGCGCAGCTGTCGGGCCTGAGCTCGACCACCATCACCAACTTCTCGCTCGACCAGGTGGCCGCGTTCTCGACCGCGCAGATCCGTTCGCTCAAGGGCACCCAGATCAAGGCCTTCACGCTGGAGCAGATCGCCGCCTTGACGGTGGGCGAGATTTCCGCGCTGGCCTCGACCCAGGTGTGCGCGCTGACCGCCGAGCAGCGCGCCGCGCTGACCGCCGATCAGCTGGCGGTGCTGCCGGCCGGCAGCCCGGTGATCCTCGACCTGAACGGCGACGGCATCGCCACGCTGGGCATCGAAGCCGGCGTCAAGTTCGACCTGTACGCCGACGGCGAGCGCATCAACACAGGCTGGGTCGGCCGCGGCGACGGCCTGCTCGCGCTGGACCGCAACCACGACGGCCTGATCAACGACGGCAGCGAGCTGTTCGGCACCGCCACCAATCTGGCCGCCGGCGGCAAGGCCAGCGACGGCTTCGCCGCGCTGGGCGACCTGGACAGCAACCACGACGGCGTGGTCGACAGCAAGGACGCGCAGTTCGGCGACCTGCGGGTGTGGATCGACGCCAACGCGGACGGCGTCAGCCAGGAAGGCGAGCTCAAGACATTGAACGCGCTGGGCATCGCCAGCCTGACGGTCCAGGCCGACAAGGTAAGCGAGCTCGACAACAACAACTGGATCGGCCGGCGCTCCAGCTACACCGGCACCGACGGCGTGGCGCACCAGGCGGCCGACGTCTGGTTCCTGGCCAGCCGGGCCGCGCAGACCAGCGCGCTGACGCAGGCGATCGCCGGCTACGGCCAGCAAGCCGTCGCGGGCGACAGCGGCGGAGGTGGACAGCTGACGCAACCGGCCGCGCCCGGCCTGGCCGGCCATGTCGCCGCGCTGACCGAGCAGCTCAAGCAATACGACGCCACCACTAGCCTGAGCGGCAGCGCAACGTCCGGCGAGCAAGACTGGTTCCGCAAGCCCACCACCGCAACCGGCCTGCTCGCCGCCAAATAAAATGGGGGCAAGTCCGACATTCGGACACTAAAATTGGGGTCAAGTCTGACATTCGGACACGAACTCAGCTGTAGCACGGTGCTACTGCTGAGTTCGTGTCCGAATGTCAGACTTGACCCCAAGGTTGGGGCGCAATGCTACGGTAAAGCTCGTGTCCGAATGTCAGACTTGACCCCAAAGTTGCTTCCTGGATTGGCCACAAAAAAGCCCCGAGCGCGCAAGCGTCGGGGCTTTTTTCATGGCGGCGCCGCAGGCGCCGGGATCAGGTGATGTAGTTGAACAGCGATAGCCCCGCCAGGCTCTTGAACGATTTCTGCGCCGCGTCCAGCGTGGTCTGCTGCTGCGTGAACAGCGAGATCGCCTTCACCGTGTCGACGTCCTGCAAGTCCGACAGCGTGGTGGCGTACTGCAGATTCAAATCGTCGCCGGAACTGTCCAGGTAGTCCAGCTCCTTCAGCCGCGATCCCACCTCCGACTGGATCGACAGCAGATTGTCGGTGGCGTTGTCGATGTTCATGTGCGCCTGGTTCAGCTTGTTGTTCAGGCTGGCCTGCCCCGCCGCGCCGTCGCCCGGCGCGCGCAAGGCGGCGATCAGGTCGGTCACCGTGGTGAAGATCGATTGCTTGGTGCTCGGCTGCACCGTGAAGTTGTCGAGGTCGGCCGGGTCGCCCTTGACGTCGAACTGCACGCCGTCGAAGGTGATGTTCTGCCCGCTGACGTAGGGCTGCGGCACGGCCGGCACCGGCGCCGGCGGCACCGGTTGGTTCAGCGTCAGGTCGGTGACGGTGTAGGTGGTCACCTTGGGCGTGCCCGGCGTGGCCGGCACCACCTGGAAATCCACCTGGTACTTGTGGCCGGTCAGCTGGGTCGCGTCCTTGACCGAGCCGGCGCTGATGATGCCCGAACCGCCGCGCGTGAAGTTGGCCGGATCGGCGCCGGTGACGAAGGTGCCGTTGCCGGTCGCGTTGTTCTCGAACACCGACTCGCCGGAATCGCTGATCGGCAGCTTGCGGGTCGAGCCCACCTGCAGCTCGCGCTGCCCCTGGTCGCCCTGGTAGGCGGCGCCGGTGGCGGTCTGCGTGAACGGCAGGGTGGTCGACTTGTAGCCGGAGAACACATAGCCGCCCGTACCGTCGGCGGTGTTGGCCTGGCCCAGCAGGTCGGCCAGACGCCCCTCCAGTTCGGTCGCCAGCGACTCGCGGTCCTTCTGCGTCATGCCGCCGTTGCCGGCGTTGACGGTCAGCGTCTTGATGTCCTGCAGGATCGAGGTCGAGCTGGCCAGCGCCACCGTCTCCAGCGACAGCGTGCCCTTGGCGTTGGAACGGTTGGTCACCAGCTGGGTGTTGATCGACTGCGACTGCGTCACTTCCAGCGCGCGCGCGGTGGCGATCGGATCGTCGGCCGCGGTCAGGTTCTTGCGGTTGGTCGCCAGCTGCTGCTGGGTGCGGGCCAGCGCGGTCTGCAGCGTGCCGATCTGGCCGACACCGACGTCGTAGATCGTCTTGGAACTGATACGCATGGTCATGATAATTACCTAATGTTGAGCAGGACATCAAACAACGTGCTGGCGACCTGCATGACTTTGCCGCTGGCCTGGTACGCCTGTTGATAGCGTAACAGATTTGCCGCCTCCTCATCCAGGTTCACACCGGAGACGCTCTGCTGCTGCGTGGTGGCCTGGGCCACGGCGGCGTCGGCGGCCGAGCCGCTGATCTGCGCCTCGCGCGCCTTGTTGCCGACGAAGTTGACCATCTGCGCGTAGGTGGTCTGGTAGGTGGCGTTGCCGTTGTCGAGGATGTTCTTGGTCTGCAGCCCGGCCAACAAGGCGCCGTTGCGGCTGTCGCCCACGCCGCTGACGTTGGGCCCGACGGTGAACGTGTCGAGGTCGGCCGGCGTGCCGCTGATGTTGAAGTTGATGCCGCCGAAGCTGATCGCCGCGCCCGGGGTGTAGGGCACGCTCGGCGTGCCGGCCGGGTACACGGTGGCCACGCCGTTGACCGTCACCGTCACGTCCTGCGCCGGCGGGAAGCCCGACAGCGAACCGCTGGCCTTGTCATAGGTCAGCGTGACCGGCGCCGCCAGCGCGTTGCCCGGCGTCAGGTAGGCCGGATCGACCGTGCCGGCGCTGATCTTGGCGTTGCCGGCGTTGGCGGTCGGCGCGGCGGTGGCGATCGGCGCCGCCAGCGCGATCTTGGTGCGGTCGGTGATGGCGACGCTGAAATCGTGCGCCGCGTTGTAGGTCGGCCGCACCAGGAAGTTGTCCTTGGCCTGCGGCGCGCCGGTGATCGTGTAGTCGACGCCGTCGATGGTCTGCGGCACCGTCTGCGGGAACGGGTTGATCTGCGTGACCTGGCCGTCGCTCAGCCGGGTGACGTTGAAATTGGTGCCGTCGAAATCCACGCTGTAGTCGCTGGCGGTGAGCTTGCTGGCGTCGGTGACCACCGCGCTGACGCTGGCCGTGCTGGCCTGCGAGTTGTGGCTGTTGACGCCGACATAGGCGTTGATCGGCCCGAAGAACGGCGTGCCCAGCGCGCCGTTCTGGTCCTGCCCCAGCACGTGCTGGGCGTTGAAGCTGACCGCCAGCCCGGCCGCGATCTGGCCCAGCGAGTTTTGCGCGCGGTCCATGGTGCCGTCGCGGAACGTGATCAGGCCGCCCAACTGGCCGCCGGTCAGCACGCTGTCCGGCAAGGCGCTGAAGGCGCCGCTGGGCGACTGGTAGCCCACCGTCACGCGGCTGACATCGGTCGGCGAGGTCGACGTCGCCAGCTGGAACGCGGTGTTGCCCACCACCAGCGGCTGGCCGGTGCCGAACTCCACCGTCAGCGTGTTGTTGTCGCCCGGGATGACGGTGGTCTTGACCAGCTTGTTGAGCTCGGTCAGCATCTGGTCGCGGTGGTCCAGCAGGTCGTTGGGCGCCTTGCCGTCCACGCTCAGGCCGGCGATGGTGTTGTTCAGGGCGGCGATCTCCTTGGCGAAGGAGTTGATCTCGCCGACATTGGACGTGATCTGGCCGTTGACGCCGGAGGCGATCTCGGTCAGCCGCGCGCTCAAGCCCTGGAAGCGCCCGGCCAGCGAACTGGCGCTCGACAGCATCGCCTGGCGCGACGCGGCCGAGGCTGGATTCGACGTGGCGTCCTGCACGCCGTTGAAGAAGTCCTGCAGCGCCGGCGACAGGCCGGCGGTGGGATCGGCCAGCAGGTTGTCGACCTGGCTGATCTGCTTGGTGTAGGCGTCCAGCGAGGCCTGGCTGGACTCGGCGTTGCGCAGCTGCACCGCGAGGAAGTTGTCGTAGTAGCGGCGCACGGCCGACACCTCGGTGCCGCTGCCGACGAAGCCGAAGCCCTGGTCCTGGGTCGCGGTGTCGGACTGGATGGCGGCCTGGCGGCTGTATCCCGCAACACCAGCGTTGGTGATGTTGTTGCCGGTGGTCGACAGACCTACCTGGGCCGCCAACAAACCGCTTTTGCCGATGCTGAGAAGTGACATGATGTTTTTACTCTATCTGTAAGGTGGTAACGGCAGGCCGCCGCCAAACTTGACTAGCCGGCCAGCGAGCGCTTGATGATGCTGGTCAGCTTGTTCGCGTAATTCGGGTCGGTGGCGTAGCCGGCCTTCTGCAGGCCGTGCGCGAAGCTGCTGGCGTCGCCCGCGCTGGCCAGCACCTTCTCGTAGCGCGGATTGCTGGCCAACAGCTTGGCGTAGTCCTTGAAGCTGTCGCTGTAGCTGTCGTAGGCGCGGAAGCGTTCCACCTTGGTCTGCGCCTTGCCGTTGACATATTCGGTGGTGGTGGCCTCGACCACCTTGCCCTTCCAGTCGCCGCCGGCCTTGATGCCGAACAGGTTGTGGCTGTTGCTGCCGTCGCGGCCCTTGATCTCGCGCTTGCCCCAGCCGCTCTCCAGCGCGGCCTGGCCCAGCATGAACTTGGCCGGGATGCCGGTGGCGCGGCTGGCCTCCTCGGCGTCGGCGCCGAGCTTTTGCTGGAAGCTGCGCACGTGCGCCGCCTGGCTGCCCTTGACCGTGGCCGGCACCGCGCTGTTGTCGTCCACCGAGCCGGCCGCCCCCACCGCGCCGGCGCCGCCGGCCGCCGCGATGGCGCGCTGCAGCTTGGCGTCCATCAGGCTGGCCAGGCCGCCGAAGCTGCCGCCGTTGGCGCCGCTGCCGGTGTCGCCGGCCTCGTTGCCGATCGCCAGCGCCTGCTTGTCAGCGGTCTTGGACAATTGACGGATCAGCATGTCCGACAGGCCGATGCCCTTCTTGGCGATGTTCTGGCTGGTCTGCTGGTCCAGCATGGTGGTGAACATCTTGGTCTGCTGGCTGTCCATCATGCCGTCCTGCGGCGTGGCCTCGCGCATGCTCTTCATCATCATGTTGACGAACATGGCCTCGAACTGCGTGGCGGCTGTCTTCAACGCCTCCGGGCTGCCGGCCTTGGCCGACTGCCGCAGGCTGCCCATGTCTTTGACGTCGAGGGCGAACTTGCTGCTGAGGTCGTTGGAGGTGTTTGGACTGGTCATGATGCGCCCCGCTTAAATGATTTCCAGCTCGGCGCGCAGCGATCCGGCCGCTTTCATCGCCTGCAAAATGGCCAGCAGATCCTGCGGCGTGGCGCCGATGGCGTTGAGCGCCTTGACCACGTCGGCCAGCGAGGCGCCGCCCTTGACCAGCATGACCTTGCCGCTGTCGGCCTTGATGCCCACCTGCTGGTTGGGCGCGACCACGGTGCGCCCGCCCGACAGCGGATTGGGCTGGCTGATCTGCGGATCGGCCGTCACCGAGATCGACAGGTTGCCGTGCGAGATGGCGCAGGTGTCGAGCGTGACCGCGCGGTTCATCACCACCGAGCCGGTGCGCGCGTTCATGATCACCTTGGCCGGCTGCTCGGCCGGGTTGACCTGCATGTCCTGCAGGGTGCCGATGAAGCTCACGCGCTGGTCGCTGCTGCTGGGCGACTGCACGCGGATCACGCGGCTGTCGAGCGCGTAGGCGATGCCGGGACCGTATTTGTCGTTGATGACCTCGACCACGCGGCTGGCGGTGGCGAAGTCGGCGGTGTTCAACTCCAGCTTGATGAAGTTGCCCTCGCCCAGGCTGGAGGCGACCGCGCGTTCGACCGTGGCGCCGCCGGAGATCTTGCCCACGCTCAGGTGGTTGACGGTCAGCGAGCTGCCGCCCGCGCCGCCGGCCGCCACGCCCACGCCGCCCACCAGCACATTGCCCTGGGCCATGCCGTAGACCTGGCCGTCGGCGCCCTTGAGCGGCGTCATCAGCAGCGTGCCGCCGCGCAGGCTCTTGGCGTTGCCCATCGACGAGACGGTGATGTCGAGCGTCTGGCCCGGCTGCGCGAACGGCGGCAGCGAGGCCGTCACCATCACGGCGGCGACGTTCTTCAATTGCAGCGAGGTGCCCTGCGGCAGGTTCACGCCCAGCTGCTGCAGCATCGAGACCACGCTCTGCACGGTGAACGGGGTCTGCGTGGTCTGGTCGCCGCTGCCGTCGAGGCCGACCACCAGGCCGTAGCCGATCAGCTGATTTTGCCGCACGCCGGCGATGCTGGCCAGGTCGCGCAGACGCTCGGCCTGTGCCGGCTGCGCCAGCAGCGACACCGCCGCCAGCGACAGCGCCGCCAGCCTGCGCGCGCCCTGCATGATTGATTGAGTGCTGTCCATGGTCGCCATCAGAAAGGTAACAGGCTTTGGAAGAAGCGCGACGCCATCGACGCCATCTCGGCGCGGTCGATCTGGCTGTTGGTGCGGTACTCGACCTTGGCGTCGGCCACGGCGGTCGACTGCACCGTGTTGCCGGTGGCGATATTGTCGGGATTGATCATGCCGGAGAAGCGGATGAACTCCACGCCCTTGTTCATCGCCACCTGCTTCTCGCCGGCCACGATGAGGTTGCCGTTGGCCAGCACCTCGACCACGGTCACGCCCATGGTGCCGGTGAAGGTGTTGCTGGCCGACTGGTTGTCGCCGTCGGCGTACTTGCTGGCGTTGTTGGCGCTGAGCGTGGCGCCGAAGGTCGATTGCAGCGGATGCGGCACGCTGGCGCTGACGCTGCCGGACTTGTTGCCCGAGCTGGCGCCGGCTTTCACGGCCGAGGTTTTCTCGGTGATGACCAGGGTCAGCACATCGCCCACGTGGCGCGCGCGGCGGTCCTCGAAGATGGGACGGAAGGCGGCGTTCTGGTAGATCGCGCCGTTGCTGGGCGCGGTCTGCAGCTGCTCGCTGGTCAGCGGACGGGCCGTCATCGGCATCTGCACGATGGAGGTCGGGGTGGTCATGCAGCCGCTCAGGCCGATGGCGGCGGCGACGATGGTGATGGCGTATTTCATGCTCTGCTCCTTACATCTGCGACAGCTTGGCCAGCATCTGGTCGGAGGTCGTGATGGCCTTCGAATTGATCTCGTAGGCGCGCTGGGTCTGGATCATATTGACCATCTCCTCGACCACGTTGACGTTCGAGGTTTCCACATAGCCCTGCATGATGACGCCGGTGCCGTTGGTGCCGGGGGTGTTGGTCTGCGGATTGCCGGAGGCGCCGGTCTCCACGTACAGGTTCTCGCCCTTCGATTCCAGCCCGGTCGGGTTGATGAAGGTCGACAGCTGGATGCTGCCGATCTGCTGCGGCGCCACCTGGCCCGGCAGCGTGACCGAGACGGTGCCGTCGCGGCCCACGGTGATCGATTGCGCGGTAATCGGGATGGTGATGGCCGGCTGCAGCACGAAGCCGCTGGAGGTGACCATCTGGCCGTTGTTGTCGCGCTGGAAGGAGCCGTCGCGGGTGTAGGCGGTGGTGCCGTCCGGCAGCAGCACGTTGAAGAAGCCGTTGCCGTTGACCATCAGGTCCTTGTCGTTGCCGGTCGACTGGGGATTGCCCTGGGTGTGGACCCGTTCGATCGCCACCGGCCGCACGCCGGTGCCCAGCTGCATGCCCGACGGCAGATTGGTCTGCTGCGACGACTGCCCGCCCGGCTGGCGGATGTTCTGGTACAGCAGATCCTCGAACACCGCGCGCGACTTCTTGAAGCCGTTGGTGCTGACGTTGGCCAGGTTGTTGGACGTGACATCGAGCGCGGTCTGTTGCGCTTCCATGCCGGTCTTGGCGATCCACAGTGAACGTATCATGATGCTTCTCCCGTTGCTTGGACGGGAGCCGTCAAAAGCGACAGCTACTCATCCCACGCAACCATTATGCGGGAGAGGGCATCAACTCAAAGCGAGGATCTGGGTGGCTTTTGCGGCGTTATTCTCGGCGTTCTTCATCAGGCTCATTTGCATTTCAAACTGCCTTGCCAGACTGATCATGTTGACCATGGAATCGACCGGATTGACGTTGCTGCCCTCCAGCGCGCCGTCGACCACGCGCACCGCCGGGTCGTTCTCGGCCGGCGTGCCGCTGACCTGCCGGAACAGGCCGTCGTCGCCGCGCACCAGGCCCTTGGGGTCCGGGTTGACCAGCTTGATCCGCCCCAGCACGTTGGCCGGGCCGGGCTTGAAATCGGTCGAGATGGTGCTGACCGTGCCGTCGCCGGCCACCGACACCGTGGTGTCGGGCGGGATGGCGATCGGGCCGCCGTCGCCCACCAGCGTCTGGCCGCTGGTCGTTTGCAGCAGGCCGTTCTCGCTGACCTTCAGGCTGCCGTTGCGGGTGTAGGCTTCCGAACCATCGGCCGACTGCACCGCGATCCAGCCCTGGTCGCGCACCGCGATGTCCAGCGCGCGGCCGGTGGTCTGGATCGGGCCGGCGCGCATGTCGGCGCCCACCGTGGAATCGACCACGAAGGCGCGCGTCTGCAAGCCCTCCGACACCACCGGCACCGCCCGGAACGTGTCGAGCTGGGCGCGGAAGCCGGTGGTGGTGGCGTTGGACAGGTTGTTGGCGACGGTGGCCTGCTGCTCCATCACGTGCCGCGCCCCTGTCATCGCGGTATAAACCAGGCGGTCCATGGCTTACTCGATTACCGGAGGTTGACCAGGGTTTGCAGCACCGAATCCTCGGTCTTGATGGTCTGCGCATTGGCCTGGTAGACGCGCTGCGCGGTGATCATGTTGACCAGTTCGGCCGTCAGGTCGACGTTCGACACTTCGACCGAGCTGGCGCGCAGCGAACCCATCGAGCCGGCGTTCGGCACCCCGACCTGCGGCGTGCCCGAGGCCGAGCTTTCCGCCCAGGCGTTGTTGCCCAGCGGGGTCAGGCCGTCGACGCTGGCGAAGTTGGCCATGGCGATCTGCCCCATCGGACGCGACTTGCCGTTGCTGTACTGGCCCAGGATCACGCCGTTGGCGTCGATGGCGTAACGCTGCCACGAGCCGGCCGAGTAGCCGTTCTGCACCGAGCCCAGGTCGTTGGTGACGCTGCCGTACTGGGTGGTCTTGTCGAACGTGGTGGCGACCACCATCGGCTGCTGGGAGCCGGTATCGGGGAAGATCGGCAGGCTGATGTTGAACGGCAGCGTTTGCGGCGTCGGTTGCATCAAGGCCATCGCCTCGGGGTCCAGCACGCCGGTCTTGGTGAACAGCAGCGTACCGGCCTTGACGGCGGGCACCGTGATGGCGGCGGCCAGCTTGGCGTTGATCTGGTCCGGCGTCATGCCGGTGATCGAATTGCTGCCGGTCGGATCAAGCGCGGTCATGGCGGCATCCAGCGCGTCCAGCTGCGCCTGGGACGCGGCGGCTGGCGGCACCTGGGCCGCCGTCTTCATCGAATCATGAGCCGCTTGCGCATAGGTGAACGCGGCGGCGGCGATCGCGGCCGGGTCCGGCGGGGTCGCGCGCACCGCGTCGTTGTACGCGCTGCGGGCGGCCTTCACGGTGGCATCAAGATTGATCGCCGCGGCCACGCCGCCGGAAACGATTTCCTTGTTGTCGGCCGCCGCGTACACGTCCCAGGTGTTGGCGTCGGTCTTGACGTAGTAGGTCGTCATGATGTGCGAAGTGCCCAGGCTGTCGAACACGTTCAGCACGGTCTGCTTGTTGTAGCTGGTCGGATCGCCGGCGTCGAACGGGATCGTGGCCGGGACCTTCTCCGCCGAGCTCAGGTTCAGCTGGAAGTTGGCGGTGGTGGTTTGCACCGGCGTCAGGTCGGACTTGTCCAGCGTCAGCGGGGTCGGCGCGCCCAGCTGGATCACGCCGGCCGCGTTCGACAGGTAGCCGGTCAGCACCGCGCCCTGCGCGTTGACCAGCGTGTGAGTGTTATCTTCATGGAACTGGCCGTTGCGCGAGTACTGCACCGCGCCGTTCACCACTTCGCGGAAGAAGCCGCCGCCGTTGATCGAGATGTCCAGCGGATTGTTGCTGGTCTCGATATTCCCCTGCGTGAATTGCTGGGCCAGCTTGGCGGTCGTCACACCGATGCCCGGGTTGTTGCCCGACACGCCGTTCAGCGAGTTGGCGTACAGGTCGGCGAACTGCGCCTGCGAGCCCTTGAAGCCAACGGTGCTGGCGTTGGCGATGTTGTTGCCGATGACGTCCAGCGATTTGGATGCTGCGTTCAGGCCGCTAAGTCCTTGTTGGAACATGGTATTCCCCTATGCTAGGTGTGACGTGTGAACTGCGTTACAAAACTTCTTTGATATCGGACATCGCGAACTGTCCGAGCGAGGTGTTCAGCTTGACGCCGCCGCTGCCGGTCGACACGCTGGCCACCGCCGCCAGTTGCAGCGGCGTAGCGTCGGTCAGGGTCTTGCCGGCGCTGACCGCCTTCACCGTGAAGGTGTAGCTGCCGGCCGGCGCGGTGGTCTTGGCGTCGGTGGTGCCGTCCCAGGTGATCGGGTAGGTGCCGACGTCGGTGCTCTTCATGCTCATGGTACGCACCACGGCGCCGCTCTTGTCCTGGATCGAGATCGTCACGCTCTCGGCCGGCGAGGCCAGGTCGATGCCGAACACGCTGGTGCTGGTGGTCGTGCCGGCGCTGTCGGTGCTGGTCGTCAGGTCGACGCCCTTGCCCGCCACCAGCACGCCCTTGCCGATCAGGTTGGTCGCGGTCAGCGATTGCGAGGCGGCCTGGTCGGTGCGCAGCGATTCCAGCGTGGCGTTGACCTTGTTGATGCCGGTCACCGTCGACAGCTGGGCCAGCTGGCTGGTCATGGCCGCGTTGTCCATCGGGTTCAGCGGATCCTGGTTCTTCAGCTGCGTCACCAGCAGCTTCATGAACTTGTCCTGGTCCGCGCCGACGTCGTCGGTGGACTTGGTGCTGGTGTTGTTGGTTGTGTTGATCGGCGCCGCCACTGGCGTGTCGATCACTGCGCTGATGGTCATGATGTCCTCTTATGAATTACTGGCCGATGGTCAGGGTTTTAAGCAGCAGCGTCTTGGCCGCGTTCATCGTCTCGACGTTGGTCTGGTAGGAGCGCGAGGCCGACAGCATGTTGACCATCTCGTCGACCACGTTCACGTTGGGCATGGTCACATAGCCCTTGTCGTCGGCCATCGGATGCTTGGGGTCGTACATCTGCTTCATCGGCGACTGGTCTTCCACCACCTGCTTGACCCGCACCCCGGTCGAGGCCCCGCCGTCGGTCGGCGTGGTGGCCTCGAACACCACCTGGCGCGCGCGGTAGGCCTCGCCGCTGGCGCTGGTGGCGCTGTCGGCGTTGGCCAGGTTGGACGCCACCACGTTGAGCCGTTGCGCCTGGGCGCTCATGGCCGAACCTGAAACATTGAAAATATTAAACAGCGACATGATCAGCTACCTCCCTGTATCGCCGCCATCATGGTTTTGATCTGGGCGTTGATTGCGGTGATGCCAGCCTCGTAGCGGATGGCGTTGTCGGCGAACTGGTTGCGTTCCACATCCATGTCGACCGTGTTGCCGTCGACCGCGCCCTGCACCACGCCGCGGTACAGCAGCGGCGTGCCGTCCGCCATCGTCGTACCGTCTTGCAGGGGGGTGGGGTAATGCTTGCTGGCGGTGGTCTTCAAGGTGGCGTTGGCGCTGGGGCTGGCCTTGTCCAGCGCGGCCTGCATGGCGCTGGAAAAATCGATGTCGCGGGCCTTGTAGTTGGGCGTATCGCCGTTGGCGATGTTCGAGGCGAGCACGCTCTGCCGCTGAGAGCGCAGGCTCAGCGCGGCTTCGTTAAAGCGCAGGTAATCGTCGAGTTTCCCAACCATGGCAGCTCCCAATGGACGCACTTGTTATGACAGGATCGATGATACGGAGTTGCCGGCGGTAACGATCCGGCGATAAGCCACTGCTTTTCGGTCCTATTCAAGGCTTCAAGTCCAGGCCGCCAGACTATGATGGCAATATTGAAGGGGACTCACACGCCATGAAACGACTGCTCATCACCGCCGCCCTACTGGCCCTGTTGCCGGCGGCCCACGCCCAGCAAGCGCCGCTGCGCCAGGACGCCGCCGCGCTCAAGCGCAGCGTCGAACAATTCCTGCAGGTGCAAAGCGGCGGCCTGCCCGGCCAGGTGACGGTCGCCGTGGGCGCCATCGACCCGCGCATGAACCTGGCCGCCTGCCCCGATCCGCAGGCCTTCTTCATGCCCGGCGCGCGCGCCTGGGGCAAGACCACGGTCGGCGTGCGCTGTGCGACACCAACGGCCTGGACGGTATATATTCAAGCCACGGTCACCGTGGTCGGCGAGTACATCGCCAGCGCCGCCCCGCTGGCCCAGGGCCAGGCCATCGAGGCCAGCCAGCTGGTGACCTTGAAGGGCGACCTGACCGCGCTGCCGGCCGGCATCGCCACCGACATGGGCCAGGTGATCGGCCGCAGCACCAATATTTCACTGCCGCCGGGCACCCCGCTGCGCCTCGATACGCTGCGCAGCAAGCCGGTGGTGCAATCCGGGCAACTGGTGCGGCTGGTTTCCAGCGGCAACGGCTTCAGCGTCTCGGCCGAAGCCCGCGCCATGAGCACGGCCGGCGACGGCCAGGTGGTCCAGGTAAAAACTTCCGGTGGGCAGCAAATCACCGGGATCGCCAAGGCGGGCGGACTGGTGGAGGTGGCGTTTTGACGGAACGCCGGGGATCTTGCGGTAAAGCAACGCTAAAGTTTTGCGCGCGGCCGCCGTTATAGAGTCAGATCCCGGAGTTTCGTACTCCTACCAGAGAAGGATAATGCTGTGAAAATCAACGATACATTGAAGAGCACGACCGGCTTGCCGTCGTCGACCCCGGCTTCCACCTCGACCGCGCGCGGCGCGGACAAGGCGGCCGCCCCGGCGACACCCGCAACGTCCGACAACGTGCGCCTGTCGCCGCAAGGCCAGGCATTGGCGGCCAGTGCGGCCGGCGGCGCCAACGCTGTGTTCGATACCAAAAAGGTCGAGCGCATCAAGCTGGCGATTGCCGACGGTCAGTTCCAGGTCAACTCGGAAAAAGTGGCGGATGGCTTGCTGGATACAGTCAAGGATCTGCTGCACTCTCGCAAACGATAGGTCTTACCATGTCAACCGCTACCCCGCTGAACAGCCTGCGCGAAGAAGAACAGATCATGACGACCCTGCTGGGCGTCCTGAAGCAGGAACAGCAACACCTGGTGGCGGCGGAAATCGACGGCCTGACGGCGGTCACCACGAAGAAATCGGCACTGGTCACGCAGATGACCCTGTTGTCGGCCCAGCGCCACCGCGCCCTGGGCAAGGCCGGCTACCCGGCCGAGGAAGCCGGCATGGATGCCTGGGTCGCCGCCAGCGGCGCCGACGCCGCCGAAGCCACCGCCCTGTGGCAGGCGCTGCAGCACCACGCGCGCGAAGCCAAGGAACTGAACCGCATCAACGGCATGCTGATCAACAAGCAGATGGGCCACACGCAAGGCGCGCTGCAGGCGCTGCGTCCGCAATCGGCCGGCGCCAACAATTTCTACGGCCCTGGCGGCCTGTCCACCACCCTGCCCCGCAGCCGCGGATTCCTGGCCGGCTGATCCAATTTTATCTATTGCTGGGCCGGCGCCTGCGTCGGCACTTCCGTCACCGTATCCGGAATACCGGACAAGATCGTGACCGCCACGCGGCGATTGCGCGCGCGGCCGATCGGATTGTCGTTCGACGCCACCGGCACGTTCGAGCTGAAGCCCACCGCCGTCAACCGTCCCGGCGCCACGCCGGCGTCGATGAACAGCCGCACCACGCTGCTGGCGCGCACCGCCGACAGCTCCCAGTTGGACGGGAACAACGCGTTGCGGATCGGCTGGTTGTCGGTGTGGCCCTCCACCTGCACATTGTGGTCGTCGTTCTTGAGCAGGCCGGCCACGGCGCGCAGCGCCTCGGTCGATTCGCTGGTCAGGCGCGCGTCGCCCGGATCGAACAGCACCGAGGCGTTGATCTCGACGCTGACGCCGCGGCTGTTCTGCGTGACGCGCACCTTGCCCTCCTTGACCAGCGGCGCCAGCGTGGACAACAAGTCCTGCGCCAGCTTGGTCATCTGGGTTTTTTCCTTGCGCAGCAGTTCGGCGTGGCGGCGCAGGTTGGGATTGGGGATGGGCAGGTTGGGCACCTCGGTGGTGACCGGCTTGGCCGAGCCGGCGCCGCCGAAGGCGTCCCCCAGCGCGACCGACAGCACCTTGTAGCGGCCGATGTTGACCACCGAGATCGCGTACATGACGACGAAGAAGGCGAACAGCAGCGTGATGAAGTCGGCGTAGGAGATCAGCCAGCGCTCGTGGTTCTCCGGCTCGTCGTCGAACTTCCTGCGCGCGCGGCGGTTCTGCATGTCAGTGTTCCCGCATCAGCGTGGCGATGCGCTCGTCGATGACGCGCGTGTGGTCGCCGGTGGCGATGTCGTAGAACACGGCGGCGGCGATCTCCTGCTGGTGCACCGCCTGCGTGACGATGGCCTTGAGCTTGTTGGCGATCGGGTAGAAGAACAGGTTGGCCAGGCCGACGCCGTAGATGGTCGACACGAAGGCCACCGCGATGCCCGAACCCAGCTTGCTCGGATCGGTGAGGTTCTCCATCACGTGGATCAGGCCCAGCACCGCGCCCAGGATGCCGATGGTGGGCGAATAGCCGGCCGCCGATTCCCAGATCCGCACCGCCTGGCGCTCCTCGGTTTCGTAGGCGGTGATCTCGGTGTCGAGGATCTGGCGCAGCTTGTCGGGATTGATGCCGTCGACGATCAAGCGCAGGCCCTTGGTGTTGAACTGGTCCTTGGACGACAGCATGTAACGCTCCAGCGACAGCAGGCCGTCGCGGCGCGCCGCCAGGTTCCAGGCGTTGATGTCGCGTGCCAGCACGGCGCGGGTGTCGGCCGGCGGCGCGAACACCAGCCGCAGCATCCGCACGCCGCGCAGGAAGGTCTTGAAGCGGGTCTGCAGCATCACCGCGCCGAAGGTGCCGATCACGACGATCGCGAACGCGGCCGGCTGCAGCAGCGAGCCGAGCTTGCCGCCCTCGAGCGACTGGCCGACGACGATGCCGGCCAGCGCCAGCAGCACCCCGGCTACGCTGGCCCAGTCCAAGACCGCTCCCGGAGTGAGGCGCGCAAGCGCGCCACGGCCTGCGTATGCAGCTGCGATACGCGCGATTCCGATACGCCCATCACGGCGCCGATTTCTTTCAAGTTGAGCTCCTCTTCGTAGTACAGCCCCATCAGGATCTTCTCGCGCGGCGGCAGCGCGTCGATGGCGTCGATCACGGCCTGGCGGAAGTCGCCGTCCAGCAGCGAGCGCAGCGGGTCGCTCTCCTCGTCCGAGCAGTAGCGGTCGAGGAAGCTGTCGTTGCCGTCGTCGTCGTGAAAATCTTCGTAGTACACCAGCTGGTGGCCGCCGCCGTCGGACAGCATTTCCTGATAGTCGGCCAGCGACAGCTTGAGCATCTTGGCCACCTCCGACTCGGTCGGCGGATGGCCGAGGCGCTGCTGCAGCGTGCTCATCGCGGTCTCGATCTTGCGCATGTTCTGGCGCATCGAGCGCGGCAGCCAGTCGCTGTTGCGCAGTTCGTCGAGCATGGCACCGCGGATGCGCAGCACCGCGTAGGTTTCGAACTGGGCGCCATGGGTGTCCTCGTAACGGCTGATGGCGTCGAGCAGGCCGATCATCCCGGCTTGCACCAGATCGTCGACTTCGACGCTGGGTGGCAGTTTCGCCTTCATGTGATGGGCCAAGCGCTTGACCAACGGCATATGCTCCGTCAGCAAAGAATCCTTGTCCACTTTCCCTTTGACCGTGTACATAGCCTGTTTATTATTGATTAAGCGCTAAAATTGTGATGCTCCCTTAACGGAAAGATGGCGAGCCGGCCAGCGCGAAGCGGCCCGCCAGTTGACGGAACGCGACCGAAGCCCCGGCCAGCGGAAACGCATCGACCACCGCACGCCCCAAGCGTGCGGCGCGCTGCAGGTATTCGTCCGCCGGCACCGATCCCATCGAAACGAGGTTCACCGCGAGGTATCGGCTGGCTGCCTGTGCCATGTTATCGTATACCACCTTTGCTTCCGATTCGGAAGCCCCGGTGACCACAATTCCGAACGGCCGCCGTCCCAGCTCCTGGTTCAGGCGCTTGATCATACTGTACGCGGCCTTGATCGAGGTAGCGCTATTCGACACCTGCACCACGATTTCCGAGCTGGCCATGACCGGCACCGGGAAGGCCACGCCGTCGAACTCGCCGTCGACGATGACGATGCCGGTCTGCTTGGCCAGCACGTCGAAGGCCTTGGCCAGGCGGCGCGTCTCGTCCGGGCCGCTGCGCGGCACGCCGCGTGTCATCGACGCCACAGAGAACCCTTGCGGCACCTGGTGGATCACCTGGTTGAGCGCGCACTCCTGGCGCGCCACGTTGAGCAGGCTGGCGCCGCCGTCCACGCCCAGGCGCGAGGCCACGCCGTGGGCGCTGGCGCAGGCGTCCACCAGCAGCACGTCGTTGCCGGCGCGCGCCAGCGAGGCGCCCAGGTTGACCAGCATGGCGCCCTTGTCGTCCTGCGGCGTGGCCGACAGGAAGGTGACGATGCGGGGCTGCGGCCCCGCCAGCATGCGGCGCAGGCCCTCCGCCTGGTCGAAATCGAAATTAGCCAAGGTGCACCTCGCGCAGCGCTTGCTCGTTCTGGCCGTTGCTCATCAGCAGAGGCAGTTCGGCGTCCAGGTACTGGGTGTTGACGACGTCGCGTTTCAACTTGAAAGCGCGGTCGATCAGGTAGGCCGGATCGGCCAGGTGCAGGTCTTCCGGCACGCGCTGGCCGTTCGACACGTAGAACAGATTGAGTTTTTGACGGATCACCACGTCCAGCACGTTGCCGATGGCGGCCGCCTCATCGAGCTTGGTCATGATGCAGCCGGCCAGGCCGCTGCCTTGATAGGCGCGCACCACTTCGTTCAGCGTTTCCTGGGTGGCCGTCGCGTTCAGGCACAGCAGGCGCTTGACGTCGGAGCCGGCGCCTTGCAGCATCGATACCTGCTCGGTCACCATCTGGTCGCGCTGGCTGACGCCGACCGTGTCGATCAGTACCGTGTGCTTGTTCTTCAGTTCCTTCAGGGCGATGCGCAGGTCGGCCTCGTCCTTCACCGAGTGCACCATCACGCCGAGGATCTTGCCGTAGATGCGCAGCTGCTCGTGGGCGCCGATACGATAGGCGTCGGTGGTGATCAGGGCCAGCTTGTCCGGGCCGTGGCGCATCACGCAGCGCGCGGCCAGCTTGGCGGTGCTGGTGGTCTTGCCGACGCCGGTCGGACCGACCAGCGCGAACACGCCGCCCTGCTCGATCAGCGCGTCTTCGTTGGCCATGGTTTGCAGGTTGCGGGTCAGGACATTCTTGATCCAGCGCAGGCTGTCGGCGGCGTCGCGGTTGGCCGGCAGTTTTTCGATCAGGTAGCGCGCCAGGCTGGCCGAGAAACCGGCGGCCAGCATCTCGCGCAGCACGGCGGCCTTCTGCGGCTCGCGCGCCTGCGTGGTGCCCCAGGAGATCTCGGCCAGCTGGGTTTCCATCATGCCGCGCATGGCGCGGATTTCGCTCATCATGCCCTGCATCTCGGCGGCGGCGTTCTGCTTGGCGCTGGCGACGGCGGCGCTCACCAAGGCGGCGATCTGCTCGGCGTCGATCGTGGCCCTGGCCGGCGCCGGTGCCGGCACTGCGGCTGCGGCCTTGGTGGCGCTGGCGAACGACGAATTGGAAGCCACCACGCGGCGCACCGGTTGCGCTGGCAGGGCGGCTGGCGCCGGGGTTACGGTAGGCGATTCGAAACGCGGCTCCATGCGCTGTTCCAGGCGCGGCTCCTGGCGCTGCTCGGCGCGACCATACGGCACGGCGGTGGTCAGGTCGAGCGACGGCGCCGGATCGGCCATCGGCGAGTGCGGCGCCGGCATGGCCAGCGAGGCGGCATCGTCGTTGGCCAGCGCGAGGATTTCAACGCCGCCATCGGCCTGGCGATTGGACAGGATCACGGCATCGGGGCCGAGCGATTCGCGGACTTTGCGCAGCGCCTCGCGGGAAGTCGGTGCGGTAAATTTTTTGACGTTCATGGCCGGCTCTCAGGAGTCTAAGTCGAGCAGTGCGTCTTCCGGATGAGACGCCTTTACTCTGACAGTGCCATTATTGACGATGCACTCTGGAAACGATCCGAGGAACAGGGGGGCAAATGGGCCGCATTTCGCCATTGCGGCCGAGGCGGCTTAACTGCTGCGGAAAACCTCGTCCAGCGAGGTGGCGTCGACAAAGTTGCGCGCCCAGGCGGACAGCTGCGGCACATCCGCCTCGGCGATGCGCAACCGCACCTGCGCATCCAGCGGGCCGAAGCGTTGAGTCAGCAGCTCGGTGAGCACCTCGACCCAGCCTTCTTGCCTGCCCTCTTGCCTGCCTTCTTTCCTGCCAATTTCCATTCCGATACGTTCGATAGAAGACAAATAAGTCATGGCCTTCCTCCTTTCAATCTGCAACATCCCGGATCGCAAGCGCGTCTCAAGTCCCTCCGGCAGGCGCATGATCCAGTCGATCACCCGGTACAAATTGATGATACGCTGCTTGTCCCAATCACGCTGATACAGAAGTTTGGTAAGCCGCCATTTGGCGATACGCCGCCGATGCGCGTTCCCCTTGGTTTGCCGCGCCTGAAGGTGCGCCATCGTCACCAGCGCGAACGGATTCGGATGCGACCGCAATTCGTCCATGCGGCCGGCGAAATCCCGCAGCTTCACGACCGGAAATTCGATCCGCATCTCGCAACCCAGCAGCCGATAGCCAAACGATCCGGGCCGCCAGCGCGCACCGCCGTCGGTCAGCAGCGCCAGGCTGGCTACCGGCCGCTGGTAGCGATCGTAGACCCGATAATTGTAGACAAACATACGCTCGGCAAACCGCGCATCGCGCCAGCCCTGCACCTCCAGATGCACCAGCACCCACTGCTCGCTGCCGTCATGCAGATACACGCTGACCAGCTTGTCGAGCAGGCGTTTGCCCAGCTCGGCATCGCGCGTCAACGCGCCGAATTCCTGGTCCAGAAAAATATGCGGCCGCGACCAGTCGATCGCGGCATGCGCAAAGGGAAAGTAGAACGCCATGAACTCCGGAAAGTGGTGCATGACCACTTCCTTCCACGGCGTATCGAAATCGTCGGCATCCATGCGAGCAGTCTAGGCCGCCCGCACGGACGCATCCGCGATCCGCTCAAACTTACGCCGGCTGCTGGCCCACCAGCGCGGTCACGCGGATCGTCTTGCTCTCCGGGATCTCCGCATGCGACAGCACCTTCAACTGCGGCAACGCGCGGCGCAGGAAGCGCGACAGCAAGGCCCGCAGCGGCCCCGGCACCAACAACACCGGCGTCAAGCCCAGCGCCTCCTGCTGCTGCGCCGCCTGCTGCGCCTGCTGCGCGATGGTGTCGGCCAGGCCAGGCTCGATGCCCGCGCCGTCCGGCCCGCTGGCCGCCAGCGCCTGCATCAGCAAGCGTTCCAGGCGGTTATCCAGCGTCATCACCGACAACTCGCTGGCGCCGGGGAACAGCTGCTGCACAATGGCGCGGCCCAGCGAGATCCGCACCAGCGCGGTCAGGTCGTTCGGATCCTGCGTGTGCACGGCATGCTCTGCCAGCGTCTCGATGATGGAGCGCATGTCGCGAATGTGCACGCCTTCCGCCAGCAGATTCTGCAGCACCTTCTGCAAGGTCGACAGCGACACCATCTTCGGCACCAGGTCCTCCACCAGCTTGGGCGCATCCTTGCCCAGATGGTCCAGCAGCGACTGCACCTCGGCGCGGCCCAGCAGCTCGGACGCATGCGTCGTGATCAGGTGATTCAAATGCGTCGCCACCACCGTGCCGGCGTCGACCACCGTGTAGCCCATGCCTTGCGCCTGGTCGCGCAGATTGGCGTCGATCCAGGTGGCGGGCAGGCCGAAGGCCGGATCGGTGGTCACCAGCCCCGGCAAGGTGCCGCTGGCCATGCCCGGGTTGATCGCCAGGAACTGGCCGTTGAAGGCCTCGCCCGTGCCCACCTCCACGCCCTTGAGCGTGATGCGGTAGGCCGAGGGCTTGAGCTCCAGGTTGTCGCGGATGTGCACCGGCGGCGCCAGGAAGCCCACTTCCTGCGCGAACTTCTTGCGGATGCCCTTGATGCGCTTGAGCAGCTCGCCGCCCTGCGTCTTGTCCACCAGCGGGATCAGGCGATAACCCACCTCCAGCCCCAGCGTATCGACCGGCATGATGTCCTGCCAGCTGGCCTCTTCCTGCTCCGGCGCGGCGGCCGGCGACGCGGCCGCAGCTTCCGCCGCCGCCACCTCGGCGGTCTTGCCGGCCTCGACCTTGCGCGTCATCAGGTAGGCCGAACCGGCCAGCACGCCGGCCAGCAACAGGAACACCAGGTTGGGCATGCCGGGAATCAGCCCCATGCCGCCGATGATGGCGGCGGTGATGTACAGCACCTGCGGCTTGGCGAACAACTGCCCCACCACCTGGGTGCCGATGTCCTGCTCGCTGGCCACGCGCGACACCACGATACCGGCCGCGGTGGAAATCACCAGCGAAGGAATCTGCGCCACCAGGCCGTCACCGATGGCCAGCAAGGTGTAGTTCTTCAGCGCGTCGGCGAAGCTCAGATCGTGCTGCAGCAGGCCGACCAGCAGGCCGCCCACCACGTTAATCACCGTCACCAGGATACCGGCCACGGCATCGCCGCGCACGTACTTGCTGGCACCGTCCATGGCGCCGTAGAACTCCGCTTCCTGCGCCACTTCGCTGCGGCGCTTGCGGGCGTCGGCCTCGCCGATCAGACCGGCGTTGAGGTCGGCGTCGATCGCCATCTGCTTGCCCGGCATCGCATCCAGGGCGAAACGCGCGCCCACCTCGGCGATACGGCCCGCACCCTTGGTCACCACGGTGAAGTTAATGATCGTCAAAATAATGAACACCACGATACCGACCGTGTAGTTACCGCCGATCAGGAAGTGGCCGAATGCCTCGATCACCTTGCCGGCCGCGTCGGCGCCGGTGTGGCCCTCGGTCAGCACCACGCGGGTCGACGCCACGTTCAGCGACAGGCGCAGCATGGTCGACACCAGCAGGATGGTCGGGAAGGCCATGAAGTCCAGCGGCTTGACCGTGTACAGGCTGGTCAGCAACACGATCACCGCCAGCGCGATATTGAAACTGAAGAAAATGTCGAGCACGAAGGCCGGCAACGGCAGCACCATCATCGCCAGCAGCATGATGATCAGGATAGGCGCGGCCAGGCTGCTCTTGTTGCGGCTGTTGGCCAGGCCTTGCAGCCAGGGCGGCAGTTTCAGGTTGCTCAGGGCGTTCATGCGGGTGCTCCGTTATTCAAGTCGGGTTTCTTCTTTTGCGATGCGGGGTTGAGCGGGTCGAGCTCAGGCGGCACATCGAGTGTCTTCGGTATATCCGGCCGGTTGCCGCCGCCCTTGCTGAACAGGCGCAGCTGGAACACATAGGCCAGCACCTCGGCCACCGCCGAGTACAGCGCTTCCGGAATCTCGTCGCCGATCTCGGTGTGCTTGTGCAGCGCGCGCGCCAGCGCCGGCGCTTCCAGCATCGTCACCTTGTTCTCCTTGGCGATCTCGCGGATCTTGGCCGCCACTTCGTCGGTGCCCTTGGCCACCACCTTCGGCGCGCCGCGCATGCCGTCGCTGTACTTGAGCGCGACCGCGTAGTGGGTCGGGTTGGTCACCACCACGTCGGCGGTCGGCACGTCGGCCATCATGCGGCGCTTGGCCATCTCGCGCTGCAGCTGGCGGATCTTGGCCTTGATCTGCGGATTGCCGTCCGATTCCTTGGATTCCTGGATCAGCTCCTGGCGGGTCATCTTCAGCTTGTTCGCGTAGTGCCACATCTGGTACGGGCCGTCGATGGCGGCGATCAGGCCCAGCGCGCCGACGATGAACAGGAAGCTGCTGCCCAGCATGTTCAGCAGATGCACCGTGCCCAGCTTGAGCGGCTCGACCGCCAGGCCGATCACGGCATCCTTCTGCTTCATCACCACCAGCCAGGCCACCAGGCCCACCACCAGCGCCTTGGCCACGGCCTTGAACAGCTCGACCAGCGAGTTGGACGAGAACATATTGCCAAGACCGTTGGCGGGATTGAGTTTGTTGAAGTTGGGCGCGACCGCCTTGCCGCTGAACAGCCAGCCGCCCACCAGCAGCGGCGACGCCAGCGCCACCAGCATCACCGCGATGCCCAGCGGCAGACAGGCGAGCATCACCCGCACCACGTCCACGCCTATGCGGTTGAGCAGGATATCGGCGTCGAAGATCTGCTCCTGGTTCAGCGTCAGGCCGGACACCAGGGCGGAATGCAGCTGGCCGACCAGGCCGTCGCCGGTCATCCACAGGCCGGCGCCCGCCGCCATCAGCACAGTAAACGTCGCCACTTCCCGCGAACGGGGAACATCGCCTTCCTCACGCGCCTGCTCGAGGCGCTTCGGTGACGCGGGTTCGGTCTTTTCTGCGTCGCTGTCTTCTGCCATGGAAATCTGCCTGCTGCGGGGTTTATCTCGACCGTGCCATTATCGGCTGCGGCGGGACCAGTCCATCGCTGGAATACGGCGGTATTTCCGGGCCTGCTCGTAGATTCCTTACGGCAATTTCGCCGCGCCCGCCTGCTGCACGCGCTGCTCGATGGCGCCGAACACGGACTTGCCGTCGGCGCCCAGCATTTCGATGCGGATGGTGTCGCCGAAGGCCATGAACGGCGTGACCGGCGCGCCGCCGGCGATCGTCTCCAGGCAGCGCTGCTCGGCGATGCAGGAATAGCCACGCTTGGCATCCTTGTTGGACACCGTGCCCGAGCCGATAATGCTGCCGGCCCGCACATTGCGCGACTTGGCCAGGTGGGCGATCAGCTGCGGGAAGTTGAACACCATGTCCACGCCCGCCTGCGGCTTGCCGACCAGCTTGCCGTTCCAGGTCGACAGCAGCGGCAGGTGGACCTTGCCGCCCTTCCAGGCGTCGTCCAGCTCGTCCGGCGTGACCGCCACCGGCGAGAAGCTGGTGGCCGGCTTGGACTGGACGAAGCCGAAGCCTTTGGCCAGCTCGTCCGGAATCAGGTTGCGCAGCGACACGTCGTTGACCAGCATCAGCAGACGGATGCGCTGGTGCGCCTGGTCCGGCGTGACGCCCATGGGCACATCGTCGGTGATCACGGCCACTTCGGCTTCGAAATCGATGCCCCACTCCTCGCGGAACAGTTCGATGTCGTCGGTCGGGCCAAGGAAATCGTCGCTGCCGCCCTGGTACATCAGCGGATCCTCCCAGAACGACGGCGGCAGCTCGGCGCCGCGCGCCTTGCGCACCAGCTCGACGTGGTTGACGTAGGCCGAACCATCGGCCCACTGGAAGGCGCGCGGCAGCGGCGCCATGCAGTTTGCCGGCTCGAAATCGAAGCTGCGGCGGGCGCGTCCCTGGTTCAGATCCTGGTAGATCGCCTCCAGTTGCGGTGCGATGAAGGTCCAATCGTCCAAGGCGCGCTGCAGGGTGCGGGCCACGCCGTCGGCCAGCTGCGCCGTCTTCAGGTCGCGCGACACCACCATCAGCTGGCCGTCGCGGGTGCCGTCCCGCAGCGTCGCCAGCTTCATGCGGACGGCGCCAGCAAGGCCAATTGCTCCGGCGTCAGATAGCACCATTCGCCTTCGGCGATGCCCAGCGACTCCAGCGTCAGCGTGCCGATGGCGGAGCGATGCAGCGCGCTGCAATGGTTGCCGGCGGCCGCCAGCATGCGCTTGACCTGGTGATACTTGCCCTGCTCCAGCACGATTTCCAGCTGATGCTCGCCGCGCTTGATGCAGGTCTGCGCCGCCAGCGGCGCCGGCTCGTCGTGCAACTGCACGCCGGACAGCAATTGCGCCACCAGCTCGTCGGTGACCGGCTCCTGCGTGGTGGCTTGGTAAATCTTCGGCACGTGCCGCTTCGGCGACGATTGTGCATGGATAAACGGGCCATCGTCCGACATCAGCAGCATGCCGGTGGTGTCATGGTCGAGCCGGCCGACGGGCTGCACTTCGCGCCAGCTGAACTGCTCCGGCAGCAAGGTCAATACGCCCGGATGGTGGCTGGGCTTGCGCGAGCATTCGAAATTGGCCGGCTTGTTGAGCGCGATGTACAGGTGTTCGCGGTACACCCACTCCTCATCGAAAATGGTCAGCACCAGGCCATCGGTCTCGATGCTGGCTTTGTAATTGTCGTGCACGACGCCGCCGATGCTCACTTCACCGTCTTCGATCAGGGATCGGCAATACTTACGGGTGCCGTAACCCTGCGATTGCAGGATGCGGTCTAGGGATAATTTACTCATGGCCGGATTTTACAGGATGCCGATGACAGCGGGAAGGCGCCGCCTGCTGCGCCGCAGCAAATGTCCTGGACAGCCATTCCTTGATGCATATCAAGTCCTATAGTGATTCCATTGATAGACTGAAAACCACGTTAGGAATCCGCCTAATGCATTAGGAATGCTCAGCAGGACCCACCATGACTACCCTACTCACCGTGACGACAGCGGCACAAGAACAGGCCGCCATGCATAGAACCGAGCTGTTGCTGGCGCGCTGCCGCAGCCACATCTCCATCGACGAGGCACCTTGCTGCCCGCGCGACCAGTGGCATGCCAACCGGCAGGCCCACTTCCTCGCCTGGCTGGACGCCGGCGGTTTCGCACAAAACGAGGCCACAATTGAAAACAGCGGCATTGCGCCGCTGTTTTCAGTCCCATCACAGGACTCATTACGAGGAATCGAAATTCTCTCTACTCCGCATCCATGATGCAGCTGAGTAGTTCCATCAAAACTGAACAAGATCGTGCTGACAACAAGATAAACTGTTTATATCGGCCCCCCTTGGAAAGAACTACAACACCACTATAGTCCACCAAGTCAGATATGCAAGCAGGAATAAGGCTGGATTGTTAATGTTAATCGCTAGTCCAGTGATGCTATCACTGCGGCTAACGGCCAGCCCGCCCGCCTGACCGCCGCCTGCCCGACTAACGCAGGCTGGGCTTGACGTTGTCCACTGCGGATTTCACCGCGCCCGCGCCCATCGCCGCGCCGAATTTCTTCAGCACCCGCTCCGGCAAGCCTTCATGCTGGGTGTAGTCGATGATGTCTTCGGCCTTGACCACGTCGCGCGCGACGCTGTCGACGGTGCCGAAGGCGTCGGCCAGGCCCATGTCGATGGACTTGGCGCCGGTCCAGAACAAGCCGGAGAACATGTCCGGCGTTTCCTTCAGGCGCTTGCCGCGGCCGTTGCGCACCACCTGGATGAACTGCTGGTGGATCTCGTTGAGCATGGTTTGCGCGTGCTGCTTGTGCTTTTCCGTCAGCGGACTGAACGGGTCCATGAAACCCTTGTTCTCGCCGGCGGTCAGCAGGCGGCGCTCGACGCCCACCTTTTCCATGATACCGGTGAAGCCGAAGCCGTCCATCAGCACGCCGATCGAGCCGATGATGCTGGCCTTGTTGACATAGATGCGGTCGGCGCCGGCGGCGATGTAGTAGCAGCCGGAAGCGCAGATCTCGTCCACCACCACGTACAGCGGCTTGGTCGGATAACCCTTGCGCAGGCGCACCATCTCGTCGACGATCATGCCGGCTTGCACCGGGCTGCCGCCGGGACTATTGATATGCATCACGACCGCCACCGAGCCGCTGTCGGAAAACGCCTTGTTCAGGGCCGGGATCACCACCGAGGCCGCGCCGCTGCCTTCGGACTCGATCGCGCCGTCGATCTCGATCAATGCCGTGTGGCGGCCCAGGGTTTCCTCGGTGCCGGTCCAGCTGATGTCCAGGTAGGCGCTCAACCCGACCACGACGACCAGCAGCGTCACGGCCTTGAAGAAGATGCCCCAGCGGCGCGCCGCCTTTTGCTCCTTCAGCGTGGCAAACACCAGCTTTTCCAGCACTTCGCGCTCCCAGCTGGAAGCCGCGACCGTGGCCTTCGGAGGCACAGGAGATATCGGTTTTTCGGCGCCGTTGCCGCCATTTTCGCTAGTGTTATCGCTCATAGTTCTCGTCTTGTTACAGGTCAGGCGCGCGCGGGGCGCACGTAGTCATCCGGTTGCCAGAAAATCTGCTGGTCGCGCTCCACCACGCTGATCGGGCGCAAGCGTCCGCCCTTGCAGGGTCCGCCGGCGCAAAAGCCGCTTTCCGGCGCGTAAATCGCACCGTGGGTCGAACACATCAGGTACAGGCCGCTGGACTCGAAAAACTCGCCTTCGGCCCAGTCCAGTTCGATCGGCACGTGGGCGCAGCGGTTCAGGTAACCGTACACCTTGCCGCCGTAACGCACCACGAAGCCGGTGCCGTCGTCGCCACCGGCGGTCACCAGGAAGCGCACACCCTTGCCGCCTTCCAGCACCGCGTCGGCGGCGCAGACCAGGATATCCTCGTCGGCCATTATGCGTTCTCGCTCAGCCATTGGTGCAGCTCGGCCACGGTAGCTGCCGAGTACAACGGATTGCAGGCGGCCAATTGGTCGGCCGGATGCGCACCGTACTGGACCGCGATGGCGGACGCGCCGGCATTGTTCGCCATCAGCAGATCGTGCGAAGTATCGCCGATCATCACCGTACGGCGCATATCCTGGCCCAACTCCCGCGTCAGCTCCTGCAGCATGGCGGGATGCGGCTTGGAGAAGGTTTCGTCTGCGCAACGGGTGGCATCAAACATGGACAACAGTTTGACGTCGTTCATGGCGCGGTTCAGGCCGACCCGGCTCTTGCCGGTGGCCACCGCCAGGAAATAGCCGTTCTGCGACAACTCCGTCAGCATGTCGTGCACGCCCGGGAACAGCGTCAGCTCGTGGTCGCGCGACAGGAAATGATAGCGGTAACGCTCCACCATGCGTGGATAGTAGGATGGATCGATCTCCGGCAACACCGCCTGCATGGCTTCATGCAGGCCGAGGCCAATCACGTGGGCGGCCACGTCGTCGCGCGGGATCGGCAGGGACAGGTCCCTGGCCGACGCCTGGATGCACTTGACGATCGTTGACGTTGAATCCATCAACGTTCCATCCCAATCGAAGACGATTAAGTCGAATTGCTTTCTTGCCATGTCTTCCGGCCTGCAACCGCAGGCCGGCTCCTTCAATAAATATTTACGATTAGTTAAGAGGTTTCCCCAAGCTTAGCAAGAATCGCTCACATTCGGTGGCTAAAGGCGCGTTCAGCGTCATGATTTTGCCGGAATCCGGATGGGTAAACGTGATCTGATGCGCGTGCAAGAACATGCGCTTGAGCGCGCCGCGCGTGGCGTCGGCTTTCAGCAAGGCGCGGTTCAGGGCAAAATCGCCGTATTTGTCGTCACCTACGATGGCGAAGCCGGAAGATGACAGGTGCACGCGGATCTGGTGGGTACGGCCGGTCTTCAGTTCTGCCTCCAGCAGGGCGAAGTCCTTGAATTTCTTCAGCAGCGTGAACACGGTATGCGACGGCATGCCGTCGGCCTGCACGGCCACGCGGCGTTCGCCGTCGGCGGTGGTGTACTTGTGCAGCGGCAGCTTGACATGCTGGCGCGCATTTTTCCAGTCGCCCGCCACCATCGTCAGGTAGCGTTTGTCGGTATGGCCGTCGCGCATCTGCTCGTGCAGGCTGGTCAGCGCCGAACGCTTCTTCGCCAGCAACAGCAAACCCGAGGTGTCGCGGTCCAGCCGGTGCACCAGCTCCAGGAACTTGGCGTCCGGACGGGACGCGCGCAACTGCTCGATCACGCCGAACGATACGCCGGAACCGCCGTGCACGGCCACGCCGGCCGGCTTGTCGATCACCAGCAGGTAGGCATCCTCGAAAATCACCTTGAATTCGGCGGCCGGCACGTGGGTGGTGTCGGCCTTCTCCGCGATGCGGACCGGTGGAATACGGACGACATCACCTTGTACCAGACGGTACATCTGGTCGATACGCCCCTTGTTGACCCGCACCTCGCCCGAGCGCAGGATACGATAGACGTGACTTTTCGGCACGCCTTTGCAAACGCGCAACAGGTAGTTATCGATGCGCTGACCGGCTTCTTCTTCAGTAATTGTGACGAATTGTGCTTGCAGCGGAACGGGGGTTGAAGGGGGAACAACATCATTTTGCATCTTCATTTGCTCTGTCTTCCCAGAAATCTCTCTAAGTCCTTCATTTTGAATATATAATTGTTTCGCTGCGGTTCAATCTGCGGCAAGTGTAAGAATAAAAGCACATTTTACACAGGGGCGTCTCCACTGGCCTCGCCAAATTGCAAATTCAGAGGAAAAAAATGTATACGCACCATCCCTGACGGAATCAAGGTTGCACCGTTGTTGTAATCGGATGCCGGCAAGGATGCTGAATTAATATGGTTGGATTGTAAGGATAAAGTCCGGCCAGCTTGGTCTAGAGTCGAGCTGGCCGGTTGATGAAGTTGATAACGCTTGCCGTTTTCGCCGGACCCCATGCTTTGCTGCAAGCTCGACGGAAGGCTGAAACAAGCCTGGTTACCGAAGTTGCAATACTTGTAGTACGTAAGCCTGGATAGGATTTGGCTCTCAACGACGTTGCTCACCGCCTGCATTTCTCTGCCGTCCGTCAGGGGCCGCATGGATGAATTGCAGGTGATGCGAGCACTCGGCATGTCGATCGACCTCATGCGCCCAGTTGCGGCCGCGACGCGGACGGTTTCGTTCGCGTCTCTGCGCCGCACAGGATGGGCATACCCACCGCAATCACATTAATTCTCGCGTATATCCCTGTACCTCGCCGCCTCGGTCGTAAGAAACCGAGCGGCACAGAGATGACCTACGGGTCGCGGAGTTTATAAAAATGAAACGCATGTTGTTTAATGCTACGCAGCAAGAAGAACTGCGCGTAGCGATCGTCGACGGTCAGAAACTGATCGATATCGACATCGAAACCGCCGGCCGCGAACAGCGCAAATCCAACATCTACAAAGGCGTGATCACCCGCATCGAGCCGTCGCTGGAAGCTTGCTTCGTCAGCTACGGCGAAGATCGCCACGGTTTCCTGCCATTCAAGGAAGTAGCACGCACTTACTTCCGCGAAGGCGTGGATGTACGCAACGCCTCCGTCAAGGAAGCGCTGCGCGAAGGCCAGGAAATCATGGTCCAGGTGGAAAAGGAAGAGCGCGGCAACAAGGGCGCCGCCCTGACCTCCTTCGTCTCGCTGGCCGGCCGCTACCTGGTGCTGATGCCGAACAACCCGCGCGGTGGTGGTGTTTCCCGCCGTGTCGAAGGTGAGGAGCGCCAGGAACTGCGCGAAACCATGGACAAGCTGGACCTGCCGCCAGGCATGTCGGTGATTGCCCGCACCGCCGGCATCGGCCGCAACGTCGACGAGCTGCAGTGGGACTTGAACTACCTGATGCAACTGTGGCGCGCGATCGAAGGCGCCGGCAAGTCGGCCTCGGGCGCGTTCCTGATCTACCAGGAATCGTCGCTGGTCATCCGCGCCATCCGCGACTACTTCCAGCCGGACATCGGCGAAATCCTGATCGACACCGACGACATCTACGAGCAGGCTCACCAGTTCATGAGCCACGTGATGCCGGACATGGTCCACCGCGTCAAGCGCTACAGCGACGACGTGCCGCTGTTCTCCCGCTTCCAGATCGAGCACCAGATCGAAACCGCCTACAGCCGCACCGTGCCGCTGCCATCGGGCGGCGCCATCGTGATCGACCACACCGAAGCGCTGGTCTCGGTCGACGTCAACTCGGCCCGCGCCACCCGCGGCTCGGACATCGAAACCACCGCCTTCAACACCAACTGCGAAGCGGCCGAGGAAGTGGCCCGCCAGCTGCGCCTGCGCGACCTGGGCGGCCTGATCGTGATCGACTTCATCGACATGGAAGTGGCCAAGAACCAGCGCGAAGTCGAACAGCGCCTGAAGGACGCGCTGCACCACGACCGCGCCCGTGTCCAGATGGGCAAGATCTCCCGCTTCGGCCTGATGGAACTGTCGCGCCAGCGCCTGCGTCCGTCGCTGTCGGAAGGCTCGCACGTGACCTGCCCGCGCTGCTCCGGCACCGGCCACATCCGTGACACCGAATCGTCGGCCCTGCAAGTCCTGCGCATCATCCAGGAAGAGGCGATGAAGGAAAACTCGGCCACCATCCACGTGCAGGTTCCCGTGGACGTGGCGGCCTTCCTGCTGAACGAAAAGCGCGGCGAAGTGCTCAAGATCGAGACCCGCCACCGCATCAGCATCATCCTGGTGCCGAACAAGCACCTGGAAACCCCGCACTACAAGCTCGAGCGCATCAAGCACGACGATCCGCGTCTGGAAGACAGCCAGGCGAGCTACTCGCTGGCCGAGCAAGCCGAAACCGACATGGCCTACAGCAAGCGCCAGAAGGAAGAAGCCAAGCCGCGCCAGGAAGCCATGGTCAAGACCATCACCCCGGACCAGCCGGCACCGCTGGTCGAGCGCAAGCCGACCGAAACCGTCATCAAGCCAGCGCCGGCCCCGGTGCCAGCGCCAGCCGAGCAAGGTTTCTTCGCCAAGCTGTTCAGCTTCCTGAGCCCGAAACCGGCGCCGACGGCCCTGCCGCAGCAGCCGACCATCGTGGTCAAGGCGCCGTCCGGCGACCGTGGCGAGCGCAACCCACGTGGCCCACGCGGCCGCAACCGTAACGGCAAGGGCACGGGCCGCGGCGAGCGCGAAGAGCGCGAACCAGGCGCAGCCCGTCCGGCGGCGGACGAAGCGAAGGCGGCGGACGCCAATGGCCGTCCGCCACGCCCACCGCGTCTACCGCGCGAGCCACGCGAGCCGCGTGAAAACCAGGCGGCGGAAGGCCAGGCCCCACGCGAACGCGCCGAGCGTCCTGAGCGCGCCGAGCGCACTCCGCGTCCTCCACGCGAACCACGCGCAGACAAAGCGCCAGTCGAAGCCAAGGTTGAGGAATTGGCGCTGAACGTCGGCGTACCGTCGACCGGCCCGGTGACCGAAGCGGCCACCAGCATCCTGAAAACCGCGCCGAGCACCGGCCCGGAAGGCGAGGAAAACGACGCAGCGGTGGACGGTGAAGAGCCGCGTCGTCGTCGTCGTCGTGGCGGCCGCAACCGCAATCGCCGCGACCGTGACGGCGCCGAAGGTGTCGAAGGCGCGGAAGGCCAGGAATCGGCGGCGGGTGAAGCCGGCGAGCAAGGCGAGCAGATCGCCCTGAGCTTCAGCGCACCGGCAACCGCAGCAACCGAGGCCGCAGTCACCCCGGCCGCAGTGGAAGCAGCCATCGCAGTGGCAGCACCGGCAGTGGAAGCGCCAGTCGCCGCCGCGCCGGTAGCCGCCGAAGCACCGGCCGCCGAGCCAGTCGTCGCAGCCGTGGTGGCGCCGGAACCGGCCCCAGTGGTCGAAGCGCCAGCTGTAGTCGCAGCGCCTGTGGTGGAAGCCGCACCGGTCGTCGTCGAGCCAGTAGCCACCGTGGTGGAAGCACCCGCAGCACCGGTCGAAGCGTCGGTCGTGGTGGAAGCCCCGGCCGTGGTGGCTGAAGTTGCCGCCCCTGTCGTGGTGGAAGCCGCGCCAGTCGCGCCAACGCCAGCCCCGGCGCCAGTCGTCGCAGCGCCAGTGGCAGCCGAACCGGTGGCCGCAGCGCCAGCACCAACGCCAGCGCCGGCACCAGTAGCGCCATCGGCCCCGATCGACCTGCAAGCTGTGCTCGGCTCCGCCGGCCTGACGCTGGCAGCCACCGATCCAGCCAAGCTGCGCGCCGCCCAGGAAGCAGCCGCCAAGGCAGTCGCACCGGTCCGCGTTCCCCGTGAACGCAAGCCGCTGCCGCCGCAAAATGACGAGCCGCTGGTCCAGGTGGACACCCGCCGCTAATCGCAGCGGATAGCAACACCCCAAAGCCCCGCCGGCACCGGACGCGCTCTTGAGCGCGTTCAGGCCGGCGGGGCTTTTTTAATGGAGCCCCGCCCCACCGAGTTGGCGGCGGCGTGCTATCGTAGCTTCTTGTAGTTGTCCAACTGTTGCCCCGCATTTCAAAAACAGCAAGATTGTAGAGTCATGGCAGAGAAAATCATCATGATGGCCAGCCAGCGCCCCGCGCCGCCCGCCATCCCCGCGATCCTGGAAGCGCCGACCGGCCTGCTGAGCGACCAGCTGGCGCGCCCGCTGCACGACCTGCGCATCTCCGTCACCGACCGCTGCAATTTCCGCTGCGTCTACTGCATGCCCAAGGCGGTGTTCGACAACGACTACCAATACCTGCCGCACACCTCGCTGCTGACGTTCGAGGAAATCACCCGCCTGGCGAAAACCTTCATCGCCCACGGCGTCGAAAAAATCCGCCTGACCGGCGGCGAACCGCTGCTGCGCAAAAACCTCGAACGGCTGGTCGCCATGCTGGCCGAGCTCAAGACCATCCACGGCAAGCCGCTCGACCTGACGCTGACCACCAACGCCTCGCTGCTGGCGCGCAAAGCCCAATCGCTCAAGGACGCCGGCCTGCAGCGCATCACCGTCTCGCTTGACGCGCTCGACAACGCCACCTTCCAGCGCATGAACGACGTCGACTTCTCGGTCGACGATGTGCTGCGCGGGATCGATGCGGCACATCAAGTGGGACTGGGCCCGATCAAGATCAACATGGTGGTCAAGGCCGGCATGAACGACCAGGAAATCCTGCCGATGGCCCGCCATTTCAGGCACACGCCCTACATCCTGCGCTTCATCGAGTACATGGACGTGGGCGCCTCCAATGGCTGGAAGATGGACGAGGTGATACCATCGTCCGAAGTCGTGCGCCGCATCCACGCCGAGATGCCGTTGACGCCACTGGACGCCAACTACACCGGCGAAACCGCCGCGCGCTGGCGCTACGCCGATGGCGGCGGCGAGATCGGCCTGATCTCCAGCGTCACCCAGGCCTTCTGCAGCGACTGCAGCCGCGCACGCCTGTCGACCGAGGGCAAGCTGTACACCTGCCTGTTCGCCAGCAGCGGCCACGATCTGCGCGCCCTGCTGCGCGACGGCCGCAGCGACGAGGAAATCAGCACCGTGCTGGCGCACCTGTGGCGCGCGCGCGGCGACCGCTACTCGGAACTGCGCACCAACAATACCGACGGCCTGCAACGCAGCGCCAACAAGGTGGAAATGTCTTACATCGGAGGGTAGTTTGTCTTTGAAGAGCAAAGTCACAGGGCTGATCCTGGCGGGCGGACGCGGCACGCGCATGGGCCGCGTCGACAAGGGCCTGCAGCCGTTCCGCAGCACGACGCTGGTCGAACACGTGATGCGCCGCCTGGCGCCGCAGGCCGCTGGCATCGTCATCAACGCCAACCGCAACCTGCCGCAGTACCAGGCGGTGGCGGGCGAGGCGCCGGTGCTGCCGGACTACCTGGACGGCTTCGAAGGCCCGCTGGCCGGCCTGCAAATCGGCCTGCAGTACTGCCCCACCGAACTGCTGTTGACGGCTCCCTGCGACTCGCCCTTCCTGCCGGCCGACCTGGCCGAACGCCTGCACGCGGCCATGCTGGCGCAGGACGCCGACGTCGCGCTGGCAGTGACCATGGAATCCGAAGACGGCGGCGAGCCGCAGCGGCAACTGCATCCTGTGTTCGCGCTGCTCAAGGCCAGCCTGCTGCCGCAGCTGGACGCCTACCTCGCCACCGGCGCGCGCCGCATGGAGAGCTGGTACAAATCGCTGCGCGTGGCCGAAGTGATGTTCAACGACGCCGACGCCTTCCGCAACATCAACACGCTGGCCGAGCTGCAGCAGCACGAGCGCGCGCCCGCGCCAGCGGCCGCTGCCGCAGCCCCGGCCGGCGAGCCCGATGCCATGCCGGTCGCCGAAGCGCAACGCATCATCTGCGAGCGCATGACGCCCATCGCCGCCACCGAAACGCTGCCCCTGCGCTCCGCCCTCGACCGCGTGCTGGCCGAGGACATCGTCTCGCCGATCAACGTGCCGGCCTACGACAACTCGGCGATGGACGGCTACGCGCTGCGCGGCGCCGACCTGCCCGCGGCCGGCGCGCCCGACGTCACCTTCAAAGTGATCGGCATCGCCTACGCCGGCCGCCCTTGCACGCAAACGCCGCAGGCCGGCGAATGCATCCGCATCATGACCGGCGCCGCCATTCCGCCCGGCTGCGACAGCGTGCTGCCGCAGGAACTGGCCGCGCACATCTGCGCCGACACCGTCACCATCGCGCACGGCGCCATCCGCACCGGCGCCAACCGCCGCTTCGCCGGCGAAGACCTGAAGGCCGGCGGCATCGCCCTGGTCAAGGGCAAAATCCTGCGCCCGGCCGACCTGGGCCTGGTGGCCTCGCTCGGCATCGGCGAAGTGGCCGTGCAGCGCAAGCTGCGCGTGGCCTTCTTCTCCACCGGCGACGAACTGCGCTCGCTGGGTGACAGCCTCGATGAAGGCTGCGTCTACGACAGCAACCGCTACACCCTGTTCGGCATGCTGACGCGGCTCGGCTGCGAGATCATCGACATGGGCATCGTGCGCGACGACCCGGCCGCGCTGGAAGCGGCGCTGCGCGAAACGAGCGCGCAGGCCGACGCCATCATCACCTCCGGCGGCGTCTCCGAAGGCGCGGCCGACTACACGCGCGACATCCTCGCCCGCATCGGCGACGTCGCCTTCTGGAAGCTGGCGATGCGTCCCGGCCGTCCGCTCGCCTTCGGCCAGATCCGAACGGAGGCAGGCAGCGCCTGGCTGTTTGGCCTGCCCGGCAATCCAGTGGCGGTGATGGTGTCGTTCTACCTGTTCGCCCGTCCCGCGCTGCTGCGCATGATGGGCGCGCAATCGACGCTGCCCATGATGCAGGCCCGCTGCACCGAAGCGATCCGCAAGCGCCCCGGCCGCACCGAATACCAGCGCGGCATCGTCAGCGCCGGCGCCGGCGGCGAACCGCAAGTGCGCCTCACCGGCGCGCAAGGCTCGGGCATCCTGCGCTCGATGACCGAGGCGAACTGCATCGTCGTGCTGCGCGAGGCGCAAGCCAGCGTCGCCGCCGGCGAGATGGTCGACGTGCTGCTGTTCGACGGCCTGGTCTGAGCCGATGCTCCAACCCAGCGTGAACCCGCGCCTGCGCATCCGCAACCTGCAATCGCCGCTGGCCGGCCCGTTCTCGTTCGATCTCGAAGCGGGCCAATGCCTGACCATCTCCGGCCCGTCCGGCGCCGGCAAAAGCCTGCTGCTGCGGATGTTGTGTGACCTCGATCCCAACACCGGCGAGGCGCTGCTGAACGGCCAGCCGCGCGCCGGCATGAGCGCCCCCGCGTGGCGCGCCGCCGTGGTCTACCAGCCGGCCGAAGCGGCATGGTGGCTGCCGACCGCCGGCCAGCATTTCAAGCCCGAACAGATGGAACGCGTACGCGAGCTGCTGCCGCAACTGAACCTGTCGCCGGCGCTGCTGGAGAGCGATATCGGCCGCCTCTCCACCGGCGAGCGCCAGCGCATGGCGCTGATACGTTCGTTGGCCTGCAAGCCGCAGGTGCTGCTGCTCGACGAACCCACCGCCGCGCTGGACCCGGCCGCCGTCGCCGCCACCGAACAGCTGCTGCAAAAGGAACTGGCGGCGGGACTGTCCATCGTGCTGGTCACGCACTCCGAATCGCAGGCGCAAACGCTGGGCCACCGCGCGATGACGATGCGCGACCGTCGCCTCGCCGACAACGGAGCCGCACCATGAGCGCCGCCATGACGCCGATCCAGCCGGGCGCCGTCGACCTGGCGATCGCCTCCTCGCTGGTGCTGCTCAACGCCGGCATCTCCGCGTATCTGGGCTTGCGCATGCAGGGCAAGATGCTGTGGTCCGCCACGCGCATGGTGGTGCAGCTGCTGCTGGTCGGACTGGTGCTGCGCTGGGTGTTCGCGCTCGCCTCCCCCGCCGCCACGCTGGCCGTGGCGCTGCTGATGATCATGGCCGCCGCGCGCGAAGTGGCCATGCGGCCCGCGCACGGCCTGCGCGGCTGGCCCGGCGTGTGGCTGTCCACCGCCAGCGTCGGCCTGTCCAGCATCGCCACCGTGGTGCTGGCGCTGCTGACGGTGCTGCATCCCACACCGTGGTACGAGCCGCAGTACGCGGTTCCGCTGATCGGCATCGTGCTGGGCAACGTGCTCAATTCCGCCAGCCTGGGACTGGACACCTTCTACGGCGGCGTGGTCAACTCGCGCAATGCAATCGAAGCGCAGCTGGTGCTGGGCGCCACCCGCAACGAGGCGCTGGCGCCGCTGATACGCGAATCGGTGCGCAAGGGACTGATCCCGCTGATCAACCAGATGTCGGCCGCCGGCATCATCACGCTGCCCGGCATCATGACCGGCCAGATCCTCGCCGGCATGGACCCGATGGACGCTGTGCGCTACCAGATCCTGTTGATGTTCCTGCTGGCCGGCGGCAGCGGCATATCGGTCACGCTGGCGGTGTATCTGGCGGCGCGCAGCGTCACCGACGAGCGCCACCGCCTACGGCTCGAACGCCTCAGCAGCCGCTAGCCGGAGCTGCGCGCGGAAGCCACACCCATGCCGGCGCTGGCCGCAACCAGCAGCATGCCGCAGGCGAGTCCCGCGAACGCCAGCTGCAATCCGAATGCGTGCGCGACGAAACCTATCAATCCCGGCCCGGCCAGTATGCCCGCATAGCCGATGGTGGTGATGGCGCTGATCGCCAGGCTGGCCGGCATGTCCTTCTGTTTGCCGGCTGCGCTGAACAACACCGGCACGATGTTCGACGCGCCTGTGCCGATCAATGCGAAACCGGCCAGCGCGATCCACGGCGACGGCGCCAACACCACGCTCAGGAACCCCAGCGCGGCGCACAAACCGCCCAGCAGCAGCAAGCGCCCGCCGCCCCAGCGATGCACCAGCTTATCGCCATTGAGCCGGCCCACCGTCATCGCCACCGCGAAGGCCGCGTAACCGAGGCCGCCCTGCCCCGCAGTGAAGCCGCCGCCGCTGGTCAGGAAGACGGCGCTCCAGTCCAGCACCGCGCCCTCGGCAAGGAACACCAGCGAGCATAAGGCGCCGATCAACACCACCGCGCCGCGCGGCACAACGAACAAGGGTGCGTCGCGCTCCGACGGCACCGGGTCGCGCAGCAGGTGGGGACCAGCGAAGGCCACCACCAGCGCGACGACCAGCGCCAGCACCAGCGATGCGGCGACCAAGTCGAGCCCCGCCCACAGCATCAGCGTCATGCCGCCGGCGCCGACGATACCGCCCACGCTGAACAATCCATGAAAGCCCGACATCAGCGCGCCGCCGTATTCCTTCTCGACGATCACGGCCTGGATATTCATCGCCACGTCCAGCGTGCCTATCGCCGCGCCGAACAGGAACAACGCCAGCGCCAGCGACCACGCCGACGGCGCGATCGCCAGCAAGGGAAACACCAGGCAGCATCCGAAGCCGGACAACAGGATGACGCGGCGGCAGCCGAAGCGCGCGGCCATCACGCCGGTCACCGGCATTGCCAGCAACGAGCCTATGCCCAGGCAAAGCAGCAGCAGGCCAAGCTGGCCAGGCTCCACGCCGGTGCGGGCCTGCGCGAACGGCACCAGCGGCGCCCAGGCGGACATCGCCATGCCGGCGGCCAGGAAGGCCAGGCGGGTTGAAACGCGTCGTTGCAATCCAGTGGTCATCGGGGCGGCCTTCATCATTCGGCACGCAGCAGGCGGGCGCCGGCTGCGGAATAGGCATCCATCAATCGCGCGTCGGTATCCCGCTCAACCACCAGATGCGTCAACTGGGCGATCGGCAGCACCAGGAAGGACGCGACCGCGCCCAGTTTCCCGGCGGTGGCGACGACGGCGGTGGCCTTGCTGTGCGCAGCCAGGCGGCGCTTGAATTCGGCCTCCTCGAAATCGACGGCGGTGATGCCCGCCTCTGGATCGACGCCGCAGGCGCCGACGAAATACAGGTCGGGCCGCAGCAGTTCCACCTCGCGCAGCGCTGTCGCGCCCACGCTGCCGCCCAGGCCCTGCTTGATGCGCCCACCGATCATGATCAGTTCCACCTGAGGCTTGTCCAGCAGCCGCGCCGCGATCGACGGTGCGTTGGTCAGCACCGTCAACGGCGCGTTCGGCAGGGCGTCGGCGATGGCCAGGTTGCTGGAGCCGGCATCGAGGAAGATCACGCTGCCCGGTTTCACCAGCGTCGCGGCGGCCGTGGCCAGGCGCGATTTGCCGGACTGCTCGCGGCCAAGGCGCTGGGTCAGCGTGCCGCTTTCCGGCGCGGCGGCGATGCGCACCGCGCCGCCATACACCTTCTGGCACAAGCCGGCGGCGGCCAGGTCGCGCAGGTCGCGCCGTATCGTGTCTTCGGTGACGTTCAGGTTCTGCGCCAGCACGGAAGCAATCACGCGGCCGTCGGCCTGCAATTGTTTCAATATCAGGTCGTGGCGCTCTTGCAGCAGGAGGTTTTCACGTTTCATGCGTAAAAGTGTACATGCGAGCGCGCAGAATGTAAACAAACACGCACAAACAAGTACAAATGCGCTCTCAAGGTTCCTGCAAACGCAGCAGCGCCTCGGCGGAGTTGGCGAACAGCGCGGCGTCCTTCTCGATGCGGCGGAACGCGCGTCCCAGGCTGGCGCGCATGAAGGTGCTGTGCGCGTAGCGCGTCACCTTGCTGTAGTAGCGCTCCGCCAGCTGGTTCACCGATTCCACGTATTGGTCCATCAGCTCCGGCGCGATTGAGAAGTTGTCGTAGTTGATCACCGCCGGCACCTTGCGGCCCAACGGCGCCAGGCGCTCCGCCACCAGCGCGCAAATCTCGGCGATGGTCTCGGTGTCGCTCACTTCGAAGCCTTCGAAGTTGACGAAGAAAAGCTCCTGCTGCGCGTCGTACACCAGCCGCTGCTCCAGCGGCAGCGCCAGGAAATCGGTGCGCCAGTTCATCGCCAGCGGCGCGAAGATGCGCGCGTCCATCACCTTCAGCTGCGCGCTGATGGCCGGCTTGAAATCCATGTGCGCCAGGATGTCGCGCTCCAGGTCCACGCCGGGCGCGATCTCGATCAGCTCCAGCGCCGACATGCCGCCGTCCAGCACCAGCCGCATCACGCAGCGCTCGGTGATGAACAGCGCCTCCTGCCCGCGCCGCGCCGCGTACTCGCCGCTGTAGGTGCGATGCTCCACCTCGTCGACGAACTTGCGCGTGGCGCCCTTGTCCGCCGTGAAGGTGCCGACAAACACCACCTTGCGCGCGTTCTGGCTGATGTTGATGAAGCCTCCGGCGCCGGCCAGCTTGCTGCCGAATTTGCTGACGTTCAGATTGCCGTGGCGGTCGGCCTGCGCCAGCCCGAGCACCGCCACATCCAGCCCGCCGCCGTCGTAGAAGTCGAACTGGTAGGGTTGGTCGATGACCGCGTCGGCGTTGGTGGCCGCGCCGAAGTTCAAGCCGCCGGCCGGCATGCCGCCGATCACGCCCGGTTCCGCCGTCAGCGTGACCAGGTCGAGCAGCTTCTCCTCCGCCGCCACCGCCGCCACGCCCTCCGGCATGCCGATGCCGAGGTTGACCACATTGTTAGGCCGCAGCTCCATCAACGCGCGGCGGGCGATGATCTTCCGCTCAGTCAAAGGCATCGGCGCCACCGCAGACAGCGGCACGCGCAACTCGCCCGAATAGGCCGGGTTGTACGGCTCGGCGAAAGTCTGCATGTGGTACTCGGGCTTTTCCGCCACCACCACGCAATCGACCAGGATGCCGGGGATCTTCACTTGGCGCGGATGCAGCGTGCCGCGCTCCGCGATGCGCTCCACCTGCACGATGACGATGCCGCCCGAGTTGTGCGCGGCCATCGCGATCGCCAGCGCCTCCAGCGTCAGCGCCTCGCGCTCCATCGTGATGTTGCCGACGGCGTCCGCCGTGGTGCCGCGGATGATCCCCACGTGCACCGGCTGCGCTTTGTAGAACAGGTATTCCTTGCCGCCCAGCGTGAGCAGCTCCACCAGCTCCTCGGTGGTGCGGGCGTTGATCTTGCCGCCGCCGTGGCGCGGATCGACGAAGGTGCCCAGGCCCACGTGCGTGAGCAGGCCTGGCTTGCCGGCGGCGGTGTCGCGGAACAATTGGCTGATCACGCCCTGCGGCAGGTTGTAGGCTTCGATCTTGCCGCTCATGGCCAGCTGCTGCAGCTTGGGCACCAGGCTCCAATGGCCGCCGACCACGCGCTTGAGCAGGCCCTCGTGGCCGAAGTGATTCAGGCCGCGCTCCTTGCCGTCGCCCTGGCCGGCTGCATAGACCAGCGTCAGGTCGCGCGGATGGCCGCCGCTGTCGGCCGACAGGAAGCGCCGCTCCAGCGCCACCGCGATGTTCTCCGCGAAGCCGACGCCGACGAAGCCGCCGGTGGCGATGGTGTCGCCGTCGCGTATCAGGCCGACCGCATCGGCCGCGCTGACGATCTTGTTACGCAGGACGGCTGGTTTGCCGATCGTGGAAAAATCGAGAGTGCGACCATGCATGGCGGGCTCCGTTCTAGTCTATGTCGAGATCATTCTTGTCGATTTCAGGTCCCAGCAGCAGCTGCGCCGCCTCGCTCGGCAGCGCCTCCACCGTCTTGAGCTTGCGCGCCATCTGGCGGCTGCGCGTTTCGGCCGATTCGATGTTCTTGGCGGCCCGCTCCAGCGCCAGCTTGGTGGCCGACAGCACGTCGCCGAACTTGCCAAACTCCGTCTTCACCGCGCCCAGCACCTGCCACACCTCCGACGAGCGCTTCTCCAGCGCCAGCGTGCGGAAGCCCATCTGCAGGCTGTTGAGCAGCGCCGACAAGGTCGACGGACCGGCGATGCTGATGCGGTTCACGCGCTGCAGCTCGTCGGCCAGGCCGGGGCGGCGCATCACTTCCGCGTACAGGCCCTCGGTCGGCAGGAACAGGATGGCGAAATCGGTGGTGTGCGGCGGCGACACGTACTTCTCCGAGATGGTCTTGGCCTCGCCGCGCACCGCGCGTTCCAGCTCGCGGCCGGCCAGCGCCACGCCTTCCGCGTCGGCGCGGTCGGCGGCGTCGAGCAGGCGCTCGTACTGCTCCTTCGGGAACTTGGCGTCGATCGGCATCCACACCGGCGCCCCGCCCTCCACCTGGCCCGGCAGCTTGAGCGCGAACTCCACCCGCGCGCCGCTGCCGGCGATGGTCTCGACATTCTTCGCATATTGATCCGGCGTGAGCACCTGCTCCAGCAGCATCTCCAGCTGCACCTCGCCCCAGGTGCCGCGCGTCTTCACGTTTGTCAGCACCCGTTTCAGGTCGCCCACGCCCAGCGCCAGCTGCTGCATCTCGCCCAGGCCCTGGTGCACGCGCTCCAGCCGCTCGGACACCTGCTGGAACGAGGCGCTCAGGCGCGCCTCCAGCGTCGCGTGCAGTTTCTCGTCGACGGTCTTGCGCATCTCCTCCAGCCGCGCGCCATTGTCCGCCTGCAGATCCTTGATCTTGGCCTCCAGCGTGGCGCGCACCTCCTGCATGCGCGCGGCGTTCGACTCGGTCAGGCGCGCCAGGTTCTGGTTCATGCTGTCGGCGAACTGCTTCAGGCTGCGGCCCTGCTCATCGCGGCCGACCAGGCCCTGCGCCTCCAGCTGCCGGCGCATGGCCTCGAACTGCTGCACGCTGGCCGCGTGCGTGGCCTGCGCCGTGGTCTGCAACTGCATGCGCACCTCGCGCTCGACGCGCTCGATGCGTTCGGCCAGGCCGTCGCCGCCACCCGCTGGGCCGCGCGCGCGCAGCAGCGACAGCGCCTGCAGGACCAGAACGGCCCCGATCGCGGCCAGCAGCACATAGAATTCGGTCTGGGTCATGGCGTCAATCGGGCTTGTTGCGCATCCAGTCGGCGGTTTGATAGAAGGACTCCATCAACCGCAAACGCAGCGCCTCGTCGATGCCCACGTCCTCCATCGCCCACGCCATCGCGCGCAGCCACTGGTCGCGCTCCTGGGTACCGATGGCGAACGGCATGTGCCGCATGCGCAGGCGCGGATGGCCGTGCGCTTCGATGTACAGGTCCGGCCCGCCCATCCAGCCGCTCAGGAACATGAACAGGCGCTCGCGCGCGTTGTCGAGCGTGGGCGGGTGGGCGGCGCGCAGCAGCGCGAACTCCGGCTCCAGTTCCATCAGGTCATAAAAACGGTCGACCATCTCGCGCACGCGCGATTCGCCGCCGATTACTTCATAGAGAGTTCGGGATTCAGTCATACCCTCCATGATAGCGCACCGGCGGCGAAACGCGGCCTCACACCAGGGCAAGCCGGCGCAGGCGCCGCGTCGACGACCAGTTCTCCAGGTCGGCCTCGGCGCGGACGTCGTCGCAGGCCTGGACGATGCGCGACAACTGCGTCCGATCCAGGCCCGAGTTGAGCGTCAACCGCACCAGCGAGCGGTTCTTCGGCGTGGCCGGCGCGCAGAACATGGCGCCGTAGATGCCGTGCCCCTCCAGCAGCTTGCGCAGCGCCAGCGTCTTGGGCTCGGGGCCGGGCTCCAGCGCGATGATCTGCTCGCTGCCGTCGCTGACGTTGTAGCCCAGCGCGCTCAATTCCTCGCGCACCTCCAGCGCGTTGGCGCGCAGCGCGGCGCGGCGGTCGTCGGCCGCCGCGACGAAGTCGATGGCGGCGTCGAACCACGCCAGCTCGTGGCCCAGCAGGCAGGAGCTGAAGATGGCCGGACGCGACTCCGACAGGAAGTAGCCCTTGAATTTGCTGGAACAGGTGATGAAGCCGGCGCGTCCGGCGAACGCCTTGGCCAGCGAGGCGGTGCGGAAGTGCACCCGCTCGCACAGGCCCAGCTCCGCCACCAGCCCGGCGCCGCGCGGGCCGTGCGTGCCCAGCGAGTGCGATTCGTCGACGATCAGCAGGCAGCCGTGGCGCTCGGCGATCTCCACCAGCTCGGGCAGCGGCGCCACACTGCCGTTGGTGCTGTACAGCGCGTCCACCACGATCAGGCCGCGCCCGTGGCGCGCCAGCTGCTTCCGCAGGTGCTCCATGTCGTTGTGCAGGAAGGGCACCGGCGCCGCCCCGGCCGACTGCACGCCCTCCCACAGCGAGGCGTGGGCCTGCATGTCGAGGTAGACCGGGATGCCGGGCGCGGCCAGCGTCTGCACCAGGCCGACGTTGGCCGCCCAGCCGGACTGCGCCAGGATGCCGTCCTGCGCCCCCATCAGGCCGGCGAACTTGCGCTCCAGCCGGTGCTGGGCGCTGCCCTCCTGCAGGTACACGGCCGACATCAGCAGCTCGCCCTGGCTGCGGGCCAGCGCCGCCATCTGCGCCCCCATCAGCGCCGGCTCGCCGGCCAGGCACAGGTAGTCGTTCCCGGCCAGGAACACCGCCCCGGCCGGCGTGGGCTGCCAGGCGTGCGGATGCTCGCCTCCCAACAGCTGCTCGATGCGGGTGATGTAGTGTTCATCCATGCGCCGGGTCACGAAATCCGGCATCTGCTGTTCAGCCGGGATGGCAAAACCAGCGGTACGGATATGATCTTGAGCAATCGCGTTGGACATGTTCAGGTTCCTTTCGTAGTTTTGGAAATGGTTGTTTTTTTATGCGTCCGACTCCAACCTTGAGGCCAAAAAAACCAGCGGGGATTGATACTGATCAATTAATGTTTTGATATGCAGAAGTGCGTTGCAAATTCAGGCGATCATGGGACCTTGATAAATGTCAATTTCGCCATGACGCAATCCCTGCAAGAACGCTGGAAACGCTGGCAGCACGGTTTGGTCCAGTCGCTGCTGCATTACCATGGCCGCGAGGATCATGCGACCGTGCGCGTTCTGCTGCTGGCGAGCATCGGCACGGTGGGCATGCCGCTGTACTACGTGATCTGGCAAAGCTTCTTCCCGCAGGAATACGAATCGCTGTCGCTGCGCCTGCTGGGCATCCTGCTGTGCGCGCTGGGCCTGTTCGCCCGCCAGTTCAACCGGCGCGTGCTGCACCTGTACCTGCTGGTCACGCTCAGCTACATCTTCCCGTTCTTCTTCACCTTCATGTTCCTGATGAACCACGCCTCGGGCGTCTGGAGCGAGTCCCTGCTGATCGGGCTGGTGGTGCTGTTCCACTTCGACACCGGCCTGGCGCTGACGGCCTACCTGACCGGCACCACCGTGGCCTGCGCGGCGGCCGTCATGCTGGGCGAAAGCGAAACGCTGCTGAGCAGCCAGGTGCTGCAGCAGTTGCCGATCCACCTGTTCACCATCGCGGTGCTGTCGGTGGCCAAGATCAGCCGCCAAGTGCTGGCGCAGGAAAAGCTGGCCGGGCTGGGCGCCGGCCTGGCCACCGTCGCGCACGAGCTGCGCACGCCGCTCACCAGCGTCGACGCCAATGTGCGCGGCCTGCTGCGCGTGTACGCCGAGGCCGGCAGCCGCACGCAGGAGGACCGGCTCGGCGCCATCGACGCGCTGGCGCGCATCCAGTTCGAGGTGCGCCACATGAACCACATGATCGACCTCTTCCTGCTCAGCGCCACGGCGGTGCGGCAGAACCTGCGGCCGGTCGAAAAGGTGACGATGGAGGGCGTGGTGGAGGCGGCGCTCAAGCGCTACCCCTTCCCCAACGCCACCCAGCAGAAACTGGTGACGCTGGAAGTGCGCCGCAACTTCATCTTCGCCGGCCAGACCGAGTTGTCGGTGGTGATCCTGCTTAACCTGCTGCGCAACGCGCTCAAGGCCGTGCAGCGCGCCGGCAAGGGGCGCGTGCGTATCGTGGTCGACGGCGCGCACGCGCCGCCGCGGCTCCTGTTCATCGACACCGCCTGCGGCATCCCGGCACAGCAGATGCCGATGATTTTCCGGCGCTTCTACTCCCATCCCCCGCACAACGGCGCAGGCATCGGCCTGGCCCTGTGCGAGGAGATCATGCACGCGTGGAACGCCACCATCCGTTGCGTATCGCGCGAAGGTGCCTACGCCATTTTCATCCTTGAATTTCCCCAGCAGCAGTCCATCCCGAGGTGACACATGCATTTGCCCGTTTATTCCCATCCCACCCTGACCGTCCTGGTCGACGACAGCGACTCGTTCCTGCGCAGCCTGTCGTTCCAGCTCGACCCCATGCTGGCCAGCCAGACCTTCCACGACACCACCACCGCGCTGCAATGGCTGCGCAGGGAACCGCAATCGGGCTGCGTTCCGCTGCACGTCAACTTCGACATGCACAACCTGCCGGCCGACCAATGCAACGTGGCGCTGGACCTGGAGCGCATCTACCGCATCGGCCAGCAGCGCCACCGCTTCGAGACGCCGTCGGTGCTGGTGGTCGACTACTCGATGCCGCAGATGAACGGACTACAGTTCTGCGAAGCGGTGGCGCACCTGCCGTGCAAGAAGATCCTGTTCACCGGCGCGGCCGACGAGAAGATCGCCGTCAGCGCCTTCAACCGCGGCCTGATCGACCGCTACATCAAGAAGAGCGACGACCATGCGCTCGACCTGCTGGAAATCGAGATCGCCTCGCTGCAGCGCGACTACTTCGACGCCCAGTCCGAAACGCTGCGCGAGCTGGTGCTGCTGCATAACTACCACTTCCTGGGCGACCCGGCGCTGGCGCGGCTGGTGCGGGAGCTGAGCGCCAGCATGGGCTTCGTCGAGCACTACATCTTCCCGAATCCGACCGGCATCCTGTTCCTCGACAAATTCGGCAAGGCCAGCCTGATGATGATAGAAACCGAACAGGGGATGTACGCGCAGTACGAGATCGCGCGCGACAGCGACGCGCCGCCGTCGTTGATGGACGCCTTGCTGGAGCGGCGCGTGCTGCCGTTCTTCTCCGACCCGGACGGCGACGGCATGTACTCGCGCCGCGTGGGCGACAACTGGCACCGCTATTGCGCGGCGCCGCGCGTGTGCCAGGGCCGCGAGACCTACTACTGGGCGCTGTTCGACCTGCCGCCGCACTACTTCGACAAGCAGCCGTATTCCTACGCCGACTTCCTCAGGGAGCGGGCGGCGCTGGAGACCATCGCGGCCTAGGCTTCGCGCAGCGTCTGCAACGGCGGCTGGCGCAGCACGTTGCGCAGTCCCAGCCAGCCGCCGGCGATGGCGCACAGCGCGCCCGCCACCAGGCCCACCAGCCACACTGCGGGGCTGAAGCTCCAGGCGAACTTGAACTGGTAGGTGGCCAGGGCCCAGCCCATGGCCGCCGCGCCGGTCGCCGCCAACAGGCCGGACAAGGCGCCCACCAGCGAGAACTCGATCAGCTGCGCCTGCGACAGCTGCCTACGGGTCGCGCCCAGCGCGCGCAGCAGGCCCGATTCGCGGGTGCGCTCGTCCTGCGATCCCATCAGCGCCGCGTACAGCACCAATACGCCGGAGGCCAGCGTGAACACGAACAGGAATTCCACCGCCGTCACCACCTGGTCCAGCACCGCCTGCACCTGCCGCAGCAGGCCGCCGACGTCGACGATGGTCAGGTTGGGATAGTCGCGCGTGAGGGCGTTCATCAGCGCGCCCTGCCCTTGCGGCAGATGGAAGGCGGTGATCCAGCTCTGCGACACTTCCGTCATCGCCGCCGGGTTGATGATGACGAAGAAGTTGACCCGCATCGAGCCCCATTCCAGCTTGCGCAGGCTGGTGATGGTGGCGTCCACCGGCGTGCCGGCGATGTCGAAGCGCAGCTTGTCGCCCAGCTTCCACTTGAGCGTCTTGGCGATGCCCTCCTCCACCGACGCTTCCGGCGCGCCCTGCTTGTCGGCGAACCACTGGCCGGCGCTGATCTTGTTCTCGGCCTGCATCGCCGCCATCGTCGACAGGTTGAATTCGCGGTCGGCCAGGCCCTTGGCGCGGTCGTCGGTGTAGGTCTCGGCGGTGACGGGCTTGCCGTTCACGGCGGTCAGGCGGCCGCGTATCATCGGATATTGCGGCGCGTAGCTCACGCCCGCCGCCCGCAGGCGATTGCCGATATCGGCCGCCTGCTCCGGCTGGATGTTGATGATGAAGCGGTTCGGCGCGTCCGGCGGCGTGGCGTTGCGCCAGGCCGTCATCAGGTCGCCGCGCACCACGGTCAGCACCAGCAACGCCATCATGCCCAGCGCCAGCGAGACGATCTGCACCACGGTCGCGCCGGGACGCCGCTGCAGCGAGGTGATGGCGAAGCGCCAGCTCTGATGGTCGATCGCGCGCCGCAGCGGCTTGAGCGCGGCCAGCGCGCCCCAGCCCACCAGGCCAAACAGCGCGAAGGCGCCGAGGAAGCCTGCCGCCGTGTACAGCGCCAGTTGCACATCGCCCGCCTGCCAAAGAAGCAGCACGACGAAGCCGGCCAGGCCCAGGCCGTAGGTGGCCAGCGCCGCCACCTGCGGCGGCTCCTGCTCGCGGCGGATCACGCGGTTGTGCGGCACTTTGCGCAGTTGCAGGATAGGCGGCAGCGCGAACGCGGCCAGCAGCAGCATGCCGGTGGCCACGCCCTGCAGCGCAGGGTAGATGGTAGGCGCCGGCAGGCTGGCCGAGACCAGCTTGCCCAGCACCTCCAGCAGCACGTAGTGGCCGCCGAAACCCACCGCCACACCCATCAGGCTGCCGGCCAGGCCGACCATCAGGAATTCGGTCAGGTACATCAGTGTGACTTCGTTCTGCGTCAGGCCCAGGCAGCGCAGCATGGCGCAGGCGTCCAGGTGGCGCTGCATGAAGCGGCGCGCGGCCATCGCCACGGCCACCGCCGCCAGCATCGCCGACAGCAGGCCGACCAGCGACAGGAAACGGTCGGCGCGGTCCAGCGTGGCGCGCATTTCGGGCCGGCCGTTTTCCAGCGACTCGACGCGCACGCCCTTGATATTATTTTGCCTGATCTGCGCCTGCAGCCATTGCTCGTAGGCGGTGGCCACGGCCGCGCCGTTTTGCAGCGACGGCGGCGCCGCCACCAGCAGGCGGTAGGACACGCGCGAGCCGGGCTGGATCAGATTGGTGTCGGCCAGGTCGTCCAGCGCGAACATCACGCGCGGCGCGAACGCCAGGAAGTTGGCGCCGCGGTCCGGCTCGGAGGCGATCAGCTGCGCCACCGTGAAGCTTTTGTCGCCCAGCTTGATCGTGCCGCCGACCGTGGTCTTCAGGCCGCCCAGCAGGCCGGCGTCCAGCCACACGGTGCCGGGCGCCGGCACACCGTTGGCCGGCGCGCCGTAGCTTTGCTCGGCCTGTTCGGGATCGGTGGTGATCTTCAGCTGGCCGCGCAGCGGATAGCCGGGGCCGACCGCCTTCAACGCCGCCAGCAGCGAGTTCGATTGCTCGCCCTCGCCCGCCTGCGCCATGCTGGGGAAGCTGATGGTGTCGGTCATCAGCAGGCCGCGCCGGGCGGCCTCCGCGCGCCAGGCCGGATTGACCGGCAGGTCGGCGTTGATGACGACGTCGGCGCCCAGCAGCTGGTGGGCGTCGCGATCGAGGCCGCTGCGCAGGCGGTCGATGAAGAAGCCGGTGGCGGACAAGGCGGCCACCGCCACCGTCAGCGCGATCAGCAGGAAGCGCAACTGGCCGGCGCGCCAGTCGCGCGCCGTCATCTTCAGGGCGAGTTTGAGCATGGAGGTTTTCTAGAGTGCGGCGAAGTAGGCGTCGACTTCATCGAGGAACTTCTGCTTCTGCTGCGCCGGCAGGAAGGCCGCCGAGAAGCTGTTGCGCGCCAGGCGCTGCGCGTGCGACAGGCCCAATGGCAAAGCCTCGAAGGTGGCGACGAAGTTGGCGTTCATGTAGCCGCCGAAGTAGGCCGGGTCGTCCGAGTTCACGGTGGCGACGATGCCCGCGTCCAGCAGCTGCAGCAGGTTGTGCTGCTCCATGCGATCGAACACACACAGCTTGACGTTCGACAGCGGGCACACCGTCAGCGCGATCTGCTCGCGCGCCAGGCGCTGAGTCAACGCCGCGTCCTCCAGGCAGCGCACGCCGTGGTCGATGCGTTCGACCTTGAGCACGTCGAGCGCGGTTTCGATATACGCCGGCGGGCCTTCCTCGCCCGCGTGCGCCACCAGGTGGAAGCCCAGCTCGCGGCACTTGGCGAACACGCGCGCGAACTTCTCCGGCGGATTGCCGACCTCCGACGAATCGAGCCCGATGCCCATGTACTTGTCGCGGTAAGGCAGCGCCTCCTCCAGCGTGGCGAAGGCGTCCTCCTCCGACAGATGGCGCAGGAAGCTGAGGATCAGCGTGGCGCTGACCGGGCTGTCCTGGCAGGCGCGGTGGATGCCGTCGATCACGGTCTTGATCGGCACGCCGCGCGCGGTGTGCGTCTGCGGATCGAAGAAGATCTCCGTGTGGCGCACATTGTCCTGCTCGGCGCGCTTGAGGTAGGCGGCGGTCATGTCGTAGAAGTCCTGCTCCTGCAACAGCACGCTGGCGCCGGCGTAGTAGATGTCGAGGAAGGACTGCAGGTCGGTGAACGCATACGCGGCGCGCAGCTCCTCCACCGAGCCGTAGGCCAGCTTGACGTTGTTGCGCTGGGCCAGCGCGAAAATCAGTTCCGGCTCAAGCGAGCCTTCGATGTGGATGTGCAGTTCGGCTTTCGGCATTTGCTGCACCACGGTGCGCAATTGTTCGTTCAACATTATTCTTTTTCCTCTGACGGTAAGCTGGATCAACGCATCTTAGCGCATGCCGCGAGAGTGCGACAGCGGCGGCCAAGTTGCGGCAAAATTTATCTGTTTGAGGTGCGATCAGCACGGCGCGTGCAAGCGTGATACTGTGGCATAAACGTGGGTAAAAAAAACCTTGAAAAGCCATAAAAAGGACACAAAATTATCCAAAAATAATCTTAATAATCAATGATTTACGAAAGAGTATTAACCATATTACGACATATCTTTTGACTTCCGGCACCAATAGCGCAATAATCAATTTCATAGACGTAAGATGCGTTACGGCCAACACATAAAAGCCGCCAACCGGCGATGAAGCCAGCTCACCGGCGCGGGCAATCCGCGCCATCAAAAAGAAGCTGGTCATAAGAAAAATAAAACGAAAGGGTATGCACGAACCAGGGCCAGGGCAGTCGAACTGCCGGTGACCCGTGACACGCAGGTTTACATTAAAGGACATCCAAATGACCATTTTTGACAACTACGCCGCACGGTACGAACGGACCAAAGAAGAAGAGATGTCCATGAAGGAATATCTCGAACTTTGCAAAAAAGATCGACTCACCTACGCCAGCGCTCCGGAGCGCATGCTGGCCGCCATCGGCGAACCGACGTTGGTCGACACCCGCAACGACACCCGGCTGTCTCGCATCTTCGCGAACAAGGTCATCAAGATATATCCGGCTTTCCGCGAGTTCTACGGCACCGAGGAAGTGATCGAACAAGTGGTGTCCTACTTCCGCCACGCCGCGCAGGGACTGGAGGAACGCAAGCAGATCCTGTATCTGCTCGGTCCCGTCGGCGGCGGCAAATCGTCGATCGCCGAGAAGCTCAAGTCGCTGATGGAGCATGTGCCCTTCTACTGCCTGAAAGGCTCGCCGGTGAACGAATCGCCGCTCGGCCTGTTCAACGAGGAAGAGGACGGCGTGATCCTGGAAGAGGACTACGGCATCCCGCGCCGCTACCTGCGCAACATCCCGAGCCCGTGGGCCGTCAAGCGCCTGCACGAATTCAACGGCGACATCAACCAGTTCCGCGTGGTCAGGCGCTACCCTTCCGTGCTCAAGCAGGTCGCCATCTCCAAGACCGAGCCGGGCGACGAGAACAACCAGGACATCTCCTCGCTGGTCGGCAAGGTCGACATCCGCAAGCTGGAGGATTATTCGCAGGACGATCCCGACGCCTACAGCTACTCGGGCGGCCTGTGCCTGGCCAACCAGGGCCTGATGGAATTCGTCGAGATGTTCAAGGCGCCGATCAAGGTGCTGCACCCGCTGCTGACCGCCACGCAGGAAGGCAACTACAAGGGCACGGAAGGCTTCGGCGCGATCCCGTTCGACGGCATCATCCTGGCGCACTCGAACGAGTCGGAATGGAAGACCTTCAAGAACAACCGCAACAACGAGGCTTTCCTTGACCGTATCTACATCGTCAAGGTGCCGTACTGCCTGCGCGTGACCGACGAGATCAAGATCTACGACAAGCTGATCGCCAACTCCTCGCTGTACCAGGCGCCATGCGCGCCCGGCACCCTGCGCATGATGGCGCAGTTCGCCATCCTGTCGCGGCTGAAGGATCCGGAGAACTCCAGCATCTTCAGCAAGATGCTGGTGTACGACGGCGAGAACCTCAAGGACACCGACCCGAAAGCCAAGTCCATGCACGAGTACGTGGACTACGCCGGCGTCGACGAGGGCATGAACGGCCTGTCCACCCGCTTCGCGTTCAAGATCCTGTCCAAGGTCTTCAACTTCGACAACACCGAGGTGGCGGCCAATCCGGTGCACCTGCTGTACGTGCTGGAGCAGCAGGTCGAGCGCGAGCAGTTCCCGCCCGAGACCGAGCAGAAGTACTTCTCGTACATCAAGGAACACCTGGCGCAGAAATACGTGGAGTTCATCGGCAAGGAAATCCAGACCGCCTACCTGGAATCGTATTCCGAATACGGCCAGAACATCTTCGACCGCTACGTCACCTTCGCCGACTTCTGGATCCAGGACCAGGAATACCGCGATCCGGACACCGGCGAGAGCTTCGACCGCGAGTCGCTGAACAACGAGCTGGAGAAGATCGAGAAGCCTGCGGGGATTTCCAATCCCAAGGACTTCCGCAACGAGATCGTCAACTTCGGCCTGCGCGCGCGCGCCAACAACGGCGGCAAGAATCCGGCCTGGACCAGCTACGAGAAGTTCCGCACCGTGATCGAGAAGAAGATGTTCTCCAACACCGAGGAACTGCTGCCGGTGATTTCGTTCAACGCCAAGGCCAGCGCCGAAGACGCCAACAAGCACGCCGACTTCGTCGCCCGCATGGTGGAGAAAGGCTATACCGCCAAGCAGGTGCGCTTGCTGTGCGAATGGTATTTGCGTGTGAGGAAGTCGTCCTAAGTAGCATTGCGCGCCGCCCCGCATGAGGCGGTGGCGGCGCGGCGCCGACCAATAGCAGCAGGAGGCATCTTTTGACTTACCTCATCGACCGACGTTTGCAGGGCAAGAACAAGTCTGCGGTCAACCGCGAGCGCTTCTTGCGGCGCTACAAGGCCCAGATCAAGGACGCGGTGGGACGTGCCATCAAGGGCCGCTCCATCACCGACATTGAGAATGGCGAAAAAGTCTCCATCCCGGTCAAGGACGTGGGCGAGCCCTCGTTCGGCCACGCCCATGGCGGCGTGTGGGAAACCATCAACCCCGGCAACCAGGAATACCTCAAGGGCGACCTGATCAACCGGCCCAAGGGCGGCGGCGGCGCCGGCCGCGGCAAGGCCGGCAACAGCGACCAGCTGACCGAGGACGATTTCATCTTCGAGCTGTCGCGCGAAGAGTTCATGAACTACTTCTTCGAAGACCTGGAGCTGCCCAACCTGGTCAAGACCCAGCTGACCGCCACCACCGAATTCAAGAACCAGCGCGCCGGCTACAACATGTCGGGCACGCCGTCCAACATCCACGTGCTGCGTTCGCTGCGCGGCGCGCTGGGACGGCGCATCGCGGTCGGCGGCAGTTCGCGCAAGCGCGTGATCGAGGCCGAGCGCGAGCTGGAGGAGCTGCTGCTCGAAGGCATGCCGCTGGACGCGCCGCGCGTGGTGGAGCTGAAAAAGCTGATCCACCACCTGCACACGCGGCTGCTGGCCATCCCCTTCATCGACCCGTTCGACCTACGCTACAGCAACCGCGTCAAGGTGCCCAAGCCGATGACGCAGGCGGTGATGTTCTGCATCATGGACGTCTCCGGCTCGATGGACGAAACCCGCAAGGACACCGCCAAGCGCTTCTTCATCCTGCTGTACCTGTTCCTCAAGCGCGCCTACGACAAGATCGACGTGGTCTTCATCCGCCACCACACGGCCGCGGCCGAGGTGAACGAGGAGGAGTTCTTCCACTCGCGCGAGTCGGGCGGCACGGTGGTGTCGTCGGCGCTGCACCTGCTCGACAAGATCATCGAGGAGCGCTACGGCGGCGGCAGCTGGAACAGCTACGTGGCCCAGGCCTCCGACGGCGACAACTGGGACAACGATTCCGTGCTGTGCCGCCAGCTGCTGGTCAACACCATCATGCCCAAGGTGCAGTACTACACCTATGTCGAGATCACCGACGGTCCGCCGCAGAACCTGTGGGAGCAGTACTCGCAGATTCCCGACCACCATCCGCATTTCGCCATGCAGAAAATAGTCACGCCGGCCGACATCTATCCGGTGTTCCGTGAACTGTTCAAGAAACAGCCTAAATAGGCAGCCGAGCCATGAACGACATGACACCCAAGCCGCGCCATCCGCGCGCCCTGCCCGAGCAGTCGGAGTGGACGTTCGAACTGATCGAGCAGGCCCACCAGGAAATCCGCCGCGTCGCCGAAGGATTCGGGCTGGACACCTATCCCAACCAGCTGGAGATCATCACCGCCGAGCAGATGATGGACGCCTACACCTCGGTCGGCATGCCGGTGTCGTACAACCACTGGTCGTTCGGCAAGCACTTCCTGTCGACCGAAAAGGGCTACAAGCGCGGGCAGATGGGCCTGGCCTACGAGATCGTCATCAACTCCAATCCCTGCATCGCCTACCTGATGGAGGAGAACAGCCTGACCATGCAGGCGCTGGTGATCGCCCACGCGGCCTATGGCCACAACTCCTTCTTCAAGGGGAACTACCTGTTCCGCACCTGGACCGACGCCGACGCCATCGTCGACTACATGGTGTTCGCCAAGAACTACATCGCCGAGTGCGAGCAGCGCCACGGCATCGACGCGGTCGAGCTGCTGCTCGATTCCTGCCACGCGATCCAGAACTACGGCGTCGACCGCTACAAGCGGCCGGCCAAGCTGTCGATGGCGCAGGAGCGCGCGCGCCAGAAGGAGCGCGAAGCCTACGCGCAGTCGCAGATCAACGAGCTGTGGCGCACCCTGCCCCGGCGCGAGGAAGAGGAGGAGGAAAAGGCCACGCCGCGCTTCCCGCCCGAGCCCGAGGAAAACCTGCTGTACTTCATCGAGAAGTACGCGCCGCTGCTGGAGCCGTGGCAGCGCGAGATGGTGCGCATCGTGCGCAAGATTTCGCAGTACTTCTACCCGCAGCGCCAGACCCAGGTGATGAACGAGGGCTGGGCCACCTTCTGGCACTACACCATCCTCAACCAGTTGTACGACGAGGGCGTGGTGGGCGACGGCTTCATGATGGAGTTCCTGAAGAGCCATACCAACGTGGTCTACCAGCCGCCGGTCAACAGCCCCTACTACAGCGGCATCAACCCGTACGCGCTGGGCTTCGCCATGATGACCGACATCCGCCGCATCTGCGAGCACCCGACGCCCGAGGACCGCGAATGGTTCCCGGACATCGCCGGCAGCGACTGGCGCAAGACGCTCGATTTCGCCATGCGCAATTTCAAGGACGAGAGCTTCATCGCCCAGTACCTGTCGCCCAAGCTGATCCGCGATTTTCATTTCTTTGCCGTACTGGACGACGACAACAACGAAAAACTGGCAATCTCCGCCATACACGACGACCTGGGCTACCGCTACGTCCGCCAGCAGCTGGCCGAGCAGTACAACCTGGGCAACCGTGAGCCGAATATCCAGGTGTGGTCGGTCAACACGCGGGACGACCGCGCGCTGACGCTGCGCCATACGCAGTTCCAGCGGCGGCCGCTGAACCAGCAGGCCGGCGAGGTGCTCAAGCACGTGGCGCGGCTGTGGGGCTTCGACGTGCACCTGGAAACCGTGTCGCCGAGCGGCGAGATCATCAGTTCGCTGGAGGTCAAGCGGGAGAAACGCGCACGCGGAAGCTGAGCAACATATATATATAGGGCTTCGCCGCGGTCAGGCATGGCTCTTGCAAGGGATGAATCGGGGTCAGAGAAGTCGCTCTGGCCCCGGTTTTTTTAGCAAAGGCATGGTGCAGTGCAAAAGTCAATAATTTTTTACGATAATTTGTACGGCCTTGCCCGCAAGAATTTCATCAAAGAAACATTTACGACCAAATTATCAATTGTTCGTAGTAAAATTACGTGCATAATATTCCGTTTTTGGGCTTAAGGGAAAACTAAGTAATGTCGTGGTGCGTCTCGCCCCAAAATTGCGCCGGAGAGTCTTGCATATTGAGCTAGAACGGTGCAAAGAGAGCGCTATCACATAGGAAAACCCTATGAAATTTAACCGGTTTTAGGGATGAAAATTCTATGTAAAATCAAGAATTCGTATGTATAATTCGCCGACGTCCCGGATGCGGCTGTTGTTTTGTGTCGCCATTTTGGGGTTTAAGTAGCAACAAAAAGAGTTGGTATTGGAGAAAGCAGGCATGAATTTCACGCACAACGAGAAAAGCACCGGGAAGAACTTTACAGGCATTACCATTGTCGTTTTGTTGCACCTCCTGGTTGCTTATGGGATCGTGACGGGCTTGGGTAAACGTCTGGTGAGCAAGATGATCGCACCAGTGGAGACCAAGATCATTGAGGAGGTCAAACCTCCTCCACCGAAAGAACTCCCACCGCCACCACCTCCGCCAGAGATGAAAGCGCCACCACCGCCATTCATCCCGCCAGTTGAGGTGAACGTGCAGCAGCCTCCGCCGCCGCAAAACACGATCGCGAACGCGACCAACGTGAAGCCTGCGACGAACGAACTGCAAAAAGCGCCGCCAGCACCACCGGCAGCGCCACCAGGACCAGCCAAATCGGTGAACGTAGCTGCTGTGGCCGACTTCAGCACTTGCGCGAAACCGGAGTGGCCAAAATCCTCCCTGCGTAACGAAGAAACCGGTACGGTCACGTTATCGTTCTTGATTGGAACCGACGGCCATGTCGCCGATTCCAAGATCGTCAAATCCAGTGGCTTTAGGGACTTGGACAAGGCCGCGGTTAACGGCATCAGCAAATGCCGATTCAAACCGGGTCTGACCGACGGGAAACCGACGGAAGCGTGGATGCAGATGCAATACGTCTGGACGCTGGAGTAAAACCGAGGCGGCAGCATCGTCTCACTTAGTAATTTTCGTTGTCATTACGTTCAGCGATCTGATTATTTTATCAATTTGGAGGAAGCATGTTTAAGAATACCCGTTTGTCCGCTGTACTGGCCGCTGTGCTGTTTTCCGTGACCGCAGCCACCGCCCTGGTAAGCGCCCCAGCCTTCGCTGACGCGCCAGCCTCGGCCGCCGCTTCGGCACCAGCAGCCGCTCCAGCAGCGGATGCGGCAGCCGCACCAGCACCAGCAGCAGAAGCTCCAGCTGCCAAGGGCGGCAAAGAAGAAGTGGACAATCCATACGGCTTCGAAGCTGTCTGGAACGGTGGTTTCGTATCGCGCGGCACCCTGATCATCCTGTCGCTGATGTCGATGGGTTCGTGGTACATCATCATCACCAAGCTGATCGACCAGATGAAGATCTTCAAACAGTCGAAAGAAACCTCGGCCAAGTTCTGGAAAGCCTCGTCGATCGCCGCTGGTTCGGCAGCCCTGAAAGACGGCTCGCCATTCCGCTTCATCGCTGAAACCGGCACCAAGGCCACCGTGCACCACGACGGCGCCCTGCTGGAACAAATCGACCTGTCGACCTGGGTGACCATGTCGATCCAGCGCGCTGTTGACAAAGTTCAATCGCGTCTGCAAGACGGCCTGTCGTTCCTGGCAACCGTTGGTTCGACCGCACCGTTCATCGGTCTGTTCGGTACCGTTTGGGGTATTTACAATGCACTGATCGCCATCGGCATGTCGGGTAACGCATCGATCGACAAAGTTGCAGGTCCAGTGGGTGAAGCGCTGATCATGACCGCTTTCGGTCTGTTCGTGGCGGTTCCTGCCGTTCTGGGTTACAACTGGCTGGTGCGTCGTAACAAGTCGGCAATGGAAGACGTGCGTTCGTTCTCGGCCGACGTGCACTCGGTACTGATCTCGGGCGCGATGTCCACCAGCGAAGCTGGCCGTGCCGCCGGCGCTAAAAAGATTGGATAATTAATCATGTCGATGTCCGTAGGCTCCGATAGCGGAGACGAAGATCAAGTCATGTCAGAAATCAACACGACGCCCCTGGTGGACATCATGTTGGTTCTGCTGATTATCTTCCTGATCACGAGCCCGGTTGTTCTGAAGCTGATCAAAATCAAGCTGCCAGAAGAAGCCAACCAGGTTATTCAGACCAAGCCGGAAGATGTCAACATCGTTGTAAGCAAGGATGGCGACATCTACTGGAACCAGAAGAGGATGCGCGACGCGAATGACTTGTTCGACCATCTGAAGGTGGAAGCGGTCAAATTGCCTCAGCCGGAAGTGCACGTTCGTGGTGACCAAGAAACGCGCTACGAAGCAATCGGCAAGGTTATTTACACTACCCAGCGTGCTGGTATTCAGAAGGTCGGCTTCATCACCGAACCGCCTGACAAGGGTTAATCCCCTCTAGTGCATCGCAGGCCCGCAGTCGGGGCCTGCCCTTCTTAAAAGGAAACACCATGAGTATGAATGTCGGCTCCCCAGCCAGCGGTGGCGCGGACCCGGAACCAATGATGGAAATGAATATGACGCCCCTCATCGACGTGATGCTGGTGCTGATTATCATGATGATCATTACGATTCCAAAGGCCAACCATTCGGTCAACCTGAACATGCCGGTCGGCACCCCGCCGCCGCCAGTCAAGGAACCAGTGGTCATCACGATTGACGTCGACTTCGACGGTACGATTCTGTGGGATAACGCTGTCGTTCCCGACCGCGGCACCCTGGAAGCGAAACTGACCGACGTCGCGGCGCAACCAGACCAGCCGGAAGTGCATCTGCGTCCGAACAAGCTGGTCTCGTACAAAGTCGTGGCAGGCGTGATGGCTGCGGCCCAGCGTCTGGGCGTGACCAAGATTGGCCTGGTCGGCAACGAACAGTTCCAATAATCAGTTCTATGTTCAACGATAGGCAGGACCATTCCTGCCTATTTCGCATTTTGATGAAAGAAAACTTACCCATGACCAAGTTTCGTCTCGCTCATCTCGGCCTGGTAATGGCCGCTATTGGTTTTACTGCAGCAGCTCCTTTGGCAGGTTTTTCCTCGGTTGCCTACGCGGCCGACGCGGTGCGCGCTGAAATCGGCAAACCATTGCAAGAAGCACAGAAACTGGCTGCGGCAGGCAAGAATAAAGAAGCACTGGCTAAACTCAAGGAAGCCGATGCTGTCGGTGGCAAATCGCCCAACGAATCGTATCTGATCGAACGCACCCGCGCTTCGGCCGCTGTGGCCGCAGGCGACAACGACACGGCCGCAAGGGCCTTCGAAGCGGTCATCAACTCCGGCAAGCTGTCCGCTGCCGAACAACCAAAATTCACCCAGGCCCTGGCCGGTATCTACTACCGCGCCAAGGACTATCCAAAGGCCATCACCTGGATCCAGCGCTCGTTGAAGGACAATCCCAACGACGGCCAGATGCACGACCTGCTGATCCAGACCTACTACATCAGCGGCAAGCTCAACGAAGCTGCCAAGGAACTGCAATCGTCGAAGGCCGGTTCGGAATCGTCGCTGCAGATGCTGGCCAACATCCAGCTCAAGCAGAACGACAAGGAAGGCTATGTCCAGACCCTGGAAAAACTGGCCGGTTCCTATCCGAAGACCAGCTACTGGGCCGACCTGCTGAACCGCGTGTCGGGCAAGCCAGGCTTCTCGTCGACGCTGTCGCTGGACGTGCTGCGCCTGCGCCTGGCCAACGGCCTGCTGGCCAAGCCGGGCGAGTACATGGAAATGTCCCAGCTGGCACTGCAAGCGGGTAATCCTGCCGAAGCGATCAAGATCATCGACCAGGGCTACAAGAAAGGCGCGCTGGGCACCGGCTCCGACGCCGCCCGCCACCAGCGTCTGAAAGACCTGGCCGCCAAGACCCAGACCGAGTTCGACACCAAGCAGCCCGCGCTGGAAGCCGAAGCCGTCAAGGCCAAGGACGCCGACGCGCTGGCCAACATGGGCTACGCCCTGGTTTCCGCAGGCAAGGCCGACAAGGGCCTGGCGCTGCTGGACCAGGCTGTGAAGCTGGGCACCGCGAAGAATCCTGAAGCGGTCAAGCTGCACCAGGGTATCGCCCAGTTCATCGCCGGCAAGAAGCCTGCCGCGCTGGCCACCCTGAAAACGGTCAAAGGCAAGGACGGCACCGCCGACCTGGCCCGCTACTGGACCCTGAACATCAACCACCCGATGTAATCCGGCGGTTTCGATGCGCAAAAGCGCTGTCCGGCTCCGCGCCGGCCAGCGCTTTTTTTATGCCCTGACCCCGCATTTCCCTCCGCATTTCCCGCTATAACTGTCGGCTACGGCAAACAAACCGTATAATCCTTCATTTAGCGACAGTTTCCACCAGATTCCCATGAAGGTATTTCGCGGTCTACCCAATGCAGCGGCGCGCGCGCCGTGCGCGCTCACGATCGGCAATTTCGACGGCGTCCACCTCGGCCACCAGGCCTTGCTGGGCCGCGTGCGCGCAGCCGCCACCAGCCTCGGGCTGGAAGCGGCCGTGATGACCTTCGAGCCGCATCCGCGCGAATTCTTCGCCCAGAAGGCCGGCGACCTGTCCAAAGCCCCGCCCCGCATCGCCAACCTGCGCGACAAGCTGCAATCGCTGTCCGACAACGGCATCGACCGCGTCATCGTCGAGCACTTCTCGGCCCATTTCGCCGCGCTCACGCCGCAGGAATTCACCGAAAAGGTGCTGGTCGAAGGCCTGCACGTCAAATGGCTGATGGTCGGCGACGACTTCTGCTACGGCGCCCGCCGCGCCGGCAACGTGCAGATGCTGCAGGAAGCGGGCAAGCACTACGGCTTCCACGTCGAGACCCTGCCCACCGTGATGAACGGCAGCACACGCATCTCCTCCTCCGCCGTGCGCGCCGCGCTGGCCGAGGGCGACTTCGCGCATGCCGAGGCGCTGCTGGGCCATCCCTACGCCATCTCCGGCCACGTGATCCACGGCCAGAAGCTGGGCCGCACACTGGGCTTCCCCACGCTGAACCTGCGCGTGCCGCACCGCCCCGCGCTGGCCGGCATCTTCATCGTGCAGGTGCACGGCCTGGCCGAGCGCCCGCTGCCGGCCGTGGCCAGCCTGGGCGTGCGCCCCACCGTCGACGACAGCGGCCGCGTGCTGCTGGAGGTGCACGTGTTCGACTTCGCCCAAAGCTGCTACGGCAAACAGGTGCGCGTCGAATTCCTTCACAAGATCCGCGACGAGGAAAAATACGTCGACCTGCCGACGCTGACCGCCGCCATCCACCGCGATGCCGACATCGCCCGCGAGTATTTTGCACAATGCGTCAAGGAACGCGAAGGCGCCATCACGGCCACCGACCGAATTTAACCGCGCGACCAGCTACGCGCGCCGGCTACACAGAACTCCCCGAATAAAATCACTGAAGATAACCATGTCCGATAACAAATCCGCAAAGAAGCCTGAAAGTAAATACCCGGTCAACATGACCGAAACCCCGTTCCCGATGCGCGGCGATATGGCCAAGCGCGAACCCAACTGGGTCAAGGAATGGCAGGACAAGAAAATCTACGAGCGCGTGCGCAAGGCCGCCGCCGGCCGTCCTAAATTCATCCTGCACGACGGCCCTCCGTACGCCAACGGCGACATCCACATCGGCCACGCCGTCAACAAGATCCTCAAGGACATGGTGGTCAAGGCCCGCGGCATGGCCGGCTACGACGCGCCCTACGTGCCGGGCTGGGATTGCCACGGCATGCCGATCGAGATCCAGATCGAAAAACTGTACGGCAAAAACCTGCCGACCGCCGAAGTGCTGACCAAGGCCCGCGCCTACGCCTACGAGCAGGTCGACCGCCAGCGCAAGGACTTCATCCGCCTGGGCGTGCTGGGCGAATGGCAGAACCCCTACCTGACCATGAACTACTCGAACGAGGCCGACGAACTGCGCGCCCTCGGCCAGCTGCTGGAGAAGGGCTACGTCTACCGCGGCCTGAAGCCGGTCAACTGGTGCTTCGACTGCCAGTCCGCCCTGGCCGAAGCCGAGGTGGAATACCAGGACAAGCGCGACCCGGCCATCGACGTCGGCTTCAAGTTCGCCGAATTCGACAAGCTGGCCACGGCCTTCGGCATGGACAAGCTGCCGACCGAGAACGGCTTCATCGTCATCTGGACCACCACCCCGTGGACCATCCCGTCCAACCAGGCGCTGAACGTCAACGCCGAAGTGATCTACTCGCTGGTGCAGACCGAGCGTGACGGCCAGCCCTTGCTGCTGATCCTGGCGCAGGACCTGGTCGAAGCCTGCCTGGCGCGCTACAAGCTCGAAGGCACCACCATCGCCACCTGCCACGGCGCGGCGCTGGGCGGCATCAGCTTCCGCCACCCGCTGCATGCCTCGGACGCCTTCTTCGACCGCCTGTCGCCGATGTACCTGGCCGAATACGTGACCACCGAAAGCGGCACCGGCGTGGTGCACTCGGCACCAGCGTATGGCCTGGACGACTTCATCTCCTGCCGCGCGCACGGCATGAAAGACGAGAACATCCTGACCCCGGTCATGGGCGACGGCAAATTCGCCGCCTCGCTGCCGCTGTTCGGCGGCATGACGATCTGGGAAGCGTCCAAGCCGATCTGCGCCGCCCTGAAGGAAGCGGGCGCGCTGTTCGAAGTGAAGATGTTCGACCACAGCTACATGCACTGCTGGCGCCACAAGACGCCGATCATCTACCGCGCCACCTCGCAGTGGTTCGCCGGCATGGATGTGAAGCCGAAGGACGGCGGCCACACGCTGCGCGAAACCGCATTGAAGGGCATCGACGAGACCAAGTTCTTCCCGGACTGGGGCAAGGCGCGCCTGCACGGCATGATCGCAAACCGTCCCGACTGGACTCTGTCGCGCCAGCGCCAGTGGGGCGTGCCGATGGCCTTCGTGGTCCACAAGGAAACCGGCGCGCTGCATCCGCGCACCCCGGAACTGCTGGAACAGGTGGCAAAGCTGATCGAGAAGAGCGGCATCGACGCCTGGTTGGCGCTGGACCTGAAGGACCTGATCGGCGACGAAGCGGCAAGCTACGAAAAGAACAAGGACACGCTGGATGTGTGGTTCGATTCCGGCTCGACCCACCAGACCGTGCTGCGCGGCTCGCACAAGGAGCAATCGGCCTTCCCGGCGGACCTGTACCTGGAAGGCTCGGACCAGCACCGCGGCTGGTTCCATTCCTCGCTGCTGACGTCCTCGATGCTGAACGGCGCCCCGCCGTACAAGGCGCTGCTGACCCACGGCTTCGTGGTCGACGGCGAAGGCAAGAAGATGTCCAAGTCGATCGGCAACACCATCGCGCCGCAGGACGTGTGGAACAAGCTGGGCGCCGACATGCTGCGCCTGTGGGTCGCCACCACCGACTACACCGGCGAGCTGTCGATCTCCGACGAGATCCTCAAGCGAGTGACCGAGGCCTATCGTCGCATCCGCAACACGCTGCGCTTCCTGCTGGCCAACCTGTCGGACTTCGACGCCGCCAAGGACGCGGTGGCGATCGACGACATGCTGGAGATCGACCGCTACGCCGTCGCCAACATGGCGTCGCTGCAGGCGGAAATCGCCGAGCACTACATGCAGTATGAATTCCAGCCGGTCTACTCCAAGCTGCAGAACTTCTGCTCGGAAGACCTGGGCGGCTTCTACCTGGACGTGCTCAAGGACCGCCTGTACACCACGGCTGTCACCTCGCACGCGCGCCGCTCGGCGCAGACCGCGCTGTGGCACATCACGCAAAGCCTGCTGCGCGTGATGGCGCCGGCGCTGTCGTTCACGGCGGAAGAGGCATGGGCGATCTTCGCCGGCGAAGAGGCCTACAAGGCCAGCGACGAAACCATCTTCACGCAGACCTGGTGGAAGCTGCCGGAAGCGTCCGACGCCGCCGCGCTGCTGGCCAAGTACACGGCCCTGCGCGCGGTCCGCAACGACGTCACCAAGCAGTTGGAAGACGTGCGCACCTCGGGCGCGATCGGCTCCTCGCTGCAGGCGGAACTGACCATCAAGGCCGCCGGCGACAAGTACCAGCTGCTGGCCAGCCTGGACGACGACCTGAAGTTCGTCTTCATCACCTCGGCCGCCAAGGCGGTGCAGGTGGCGAGCGAAGCGGAGGAAGCGGTCGAAGTGGCCGCGTCCACGGCGGAGAAGTGCGAGCGCTGCTGGCACTACCGCGCCGACGTCGGCTCGCACGCCGACCATCCGACCCTGTGCGGCCGTTGCCACAGCAATCTGTTCGGTGCGGGCGAAAAACGCAAGTTCGCTTAATATGAGGGCCGCCGTTCCCCACCGGGAGCGGCGGCGCCGTCGCCACGAACCACTCTGAAATTTTATGGCCACCAAAAAAATCTTTCCGACCAAATCCTCGGGCAGCCTCACGCCCTGGCTGGGCATTGCCGCCATCGTCGTCCTGTTCGACCAGCTGTCCAAGATCACCATCACCAAGACCTTCCAGCTCGGCGAAGAGAAAGTCATCACCTCCTTCTTCAACCTGGTGCTGGCCTATAACAAGGGCGCGGCGTTCAGCTTCCTGCAGAACAGCGGCGGCTGGCAGCGCTACTTCTTCACCGCCATCGCCCTGTGCGCTGCGGCCTGGATCATCGTGCTGCTGAAAAAGCACGGCAGCCAGCGCATGTTCTCGTGGGCGCTGTCGCTGATCCTGGGCGGCGCCATCGGCAACGTCATCGACCGCATCCTGTACGGCCACGTGGTCGACTTCCTCGATTTCCACTGGAACGGATTGGGCCACTTCCCGGCGTTCAACGTCGCCGATTCGGCCATCTGCATCGGCGCGGCGCTGTTCATCCTCGATGAGCTGCGCCGGGTGAACCGCTAACTGGGACAGCACATCATGATGGAATTGACCGGCAAGAAAATCGTCCTCGGCCTGTCCGGCGGCGTGGCCTGCTACAAGGCGGCGGAACTGTGCCGCGCGCTGACCAAGGCCGGCGCCTCGGTGCAGGTGGTGATGACCGACGCCGCCACCCACTTCATCACCGCCGTCACCATGCAGGCGCTGTCCGGCAACAAGGTGTTCAGCAGCCAGTGGGATCCGCGCGTCGACAACAACATGGCCCACATCGACGTCACCCGCGACGCCGACGCCATCCTGGTCGCGCCCTGCTCGGCGGACTTCATGTACAAGCTGGCGCACGGCGTCTGCGACGACCTGCTGTCGACCATGTGCCTGGCGCGTCCGCGCCTGGTGCCGCTGCTGGTGGCGCCGGCCATGAACGTCGAGATGTGGCAGAACCCCGCCACCCAGCGCAACGCACAGCAGCTGCGCGACGACGGCATCGTGCTGTTCGGCCCCGCCTCCGGCGACCAGGCCTGCGGCGAGGTGGGCATGGGCCGCATGCTGGAACCGGCGCAGCTGCTCGAAGAGCTGATCGCGTCGTTCCAGCCCAAGGTCCTGGCGGGCAAGCGCATCCTGATCACCGCCGGCCCGACCTTCGAGCCGATCGACCCGGTGCGCGGCATCACCAATCTGTCCTCGGGCAAGATGGGCTACGCCGTGGCGCGCGCCGCGCGCGAAGCCGGCGCCGAGGTGGTGCTGGTGTCCGGCCCGACCGCGCTGCCGGCGCCGTTCGGCGTCCAGCGCATCAACGTGCAAAGCGCGCTGCAGATGCACGACGCGGTCATGGCCAATGTCGACCACCAGCACATCTTCATCGCCGTGGCGGCGGTGGCCGACTGGCGCGTCTCCAACTCCAGCGAGCAGAAACTGAAGAAGAACCCGGACGGCTCGGTGCCGGACCTGAAGTTCGAACAGAACCCGGACATCCTAGCCAGCGTCGCCGCCCGCACCACGCTGGCCGGCTATCCGTACTGCGTGGGCTTCGCCGCCGAATCGGAGAACCTGATCCAGTTCGGCGCCGACAAGCGCGAGAAAAAAGGCATCCCCCTGCTAGTGGGGAATATCGGCCACCACACCTTCGGCCAGGACGACAACACCATCATCCTGTTCGATGAAAACGGCCACACCATTTTGCCGCGCGCCGACAAGCTCACGCTGGCGCGCCAACTGATTTCCGAGATCTCGAAACGGATCTCCCAGCACTCCTTATTTGCCAAGTAAATGAAAAACATCGACGTCAAAATCCTCGACCCGCGCATGAAAGACCAGATGCCGGCCTACGCCACGCCAGGTTCCGCCGGCCTCGATCTGCGCGCCTGCATCGACGCGCCCATGGTCATCGAAGCCGGACAGACCGTGCTGATTCCAACCGGCCTGGCGATCCACGTCGCCGATCCGGGCTACGCCGCCATGATCCTGCCGCGCAGCGGCATGGGCCACAAAAACGGCATCGTGCTGGGGAATCTGGTAGGCTTGATCGACTCCGACTACCAGGGCCAGTTGATGATCTCGACCTGGAACCGCGGCCACAGCGCCTTCACGCTGAACCCGATGGAACGCCTGGCGCAGCTGATCATCGTGCCGGTGCTGCAGGTGGGCTTCAACGTGGTCGAGGAATTCGGCGACAGCGAGCGCGGTGAAGGCGGTTTTGGCAGCACCGGCAAACACTAACAAAAACAGACGGAGACACCGGATGGTCCAGCAGACGAACAAGATCAACAAACTCGCCCCATTGTCCCTGCTGGCGGCGGCCGCGCTGCTGCCAGCCTGCTCGTCCTTCAAGTCCAAGCCGGCGCCCGCCCCCGCCGAACCGGTGGTGGCGCGCGTCATCAACGAGGAACCGCCGGTGGTCACCGCCAAGATGGCCGCCGCGCGCGAGGCACTGAGCCAGATGGTGGCGCTGCAGGACCGCCTGTACCGCATCGCCGGCCCGCTGTTGATCAATAACGCGGACCTGTGCCGCACGCAGGCGCGCAACCTGCTCGGCTTCACCGCCAAGAACAAATACTCCTACACCGGCGAATTCGTCGACGCCGCGCAGGCGGTGCTGAACTACGGCGACCGCCTGGAAGTGGCCAGCGTGCTGGCCGGCAGCGGCGCCGCGCGCGCCGGCCTGCGCCAGGGCGACGGCCTGGTCGCCGCCGAGGGCAAGAGCCTGCCGACCGGCCAGAACGCCGAGACGGCGGCCGCCGGCATCCTCGGCCCGCTGGTCTCCGGCCACCAGTCGCTCAACCTGATCGTCGCGCGCGACGGCCGCAACCAGGCGCTCAATGTGCCGGTCACGCGCGCCTGCGCCTTCAAGATCGACATCGGCAATTCGGACAACATCAACGCCTACTCCGACGGCCAGCGCGTGCTGATCACGCGCGGCATGGTCAACTTCGCGCAGAGCGACGAAGCCATCGCCTACGTGCTGGCCAAGGACATCGCCCACAATGTGCTGGGCCACGCGGCCACCACCCGCTCGGCCTACACGGTCGGCGGCATCATCGACAACCTGGTGTCGGTGCGTCCCGACCTGACCATGCTGATCACCACCGGCGGCGTCAAGCCCATGCCGCAGGAGCTCGACGCGGCGGCCGACTACCTGTCGCTGTACATGGTGGCGCGCGCCGGCTATAGCCTGGACCACGCCCACGCCTTCTGGCAGCGCCTGGCCGGCCAATATCCGGCCACGGTGCTGAACGGGTATACTGCCATCCACCCCGCCGTCCACTATCGCCTGTCGGTGATCGACAAGACCATCGCCGAAATCAAAGGCAAGCAGGCGGCCAAGAAACCGCTGGTGCCATAACCCTGAGAGACCGCCATGAACAAACCGGGCCTGTTAGCAATCATCTTGATACTGATGTGTAGCTGGGCCCAGGCGGCGAAGTGGGCCCGGGTGAAGGGCGATGGCGCCGGCGTCTTCTACATCGACAAGGCCAGCATCATCAAGGCCGACAAGACGCGCAAGGCCTGGTCCATGCGCAGCTTCGGCAAGGCGCAAACCACGCCCGAGGGCCGGCCCTACCGCTCGGTCAAGGCGCTGCACCTGTACTCCTGCGAAGACCGCACCACCGTGCTGCTGTCGCAGGTGTTCTACCCCGAGGCCATGGGCAAGGGCGAGCCGGTCGAAAACTACAAATACGAGAAGTTCAACCCGGAAGACATCGTGCCGGACAGCCCGTTCGACAACGCGCTGTCGGCGATCTGCAAGTAGCTAGTTCGGGAAGTTGGGGAACACGTTCCCCATCAGCCAGGTCAGGCCCGCGCATGCCAGCACGGCGAGTATCAGCACGATCAACAGGCGGCCGAATTTGGGCGAGCCGTCGTCTTCCTTGGGAGTGGTCATGGCAGTTCCTGCAAGCTTTAGAGAGCCGTAGTATATTCCATCCATGGACAGCATCGATCTCGAAGTACTCAAAACCAGCGCAGCGTGGATCGCCGCCGGGCGCCGCTGCGAACTGATCACCGTCATCAAGACCTGGGGCTCCAGTCCCCGCCCGGTGGGCGCCACGCTGGCCATCTGCGAGGACGGCACGGTGATCGGCTCCGTCTCCGGCGGCTGCATCGAGGACGACCTGATCGCCCGCGTGCGCGACGAGGGCATACGCCGCACCACGCCGGAAATCGTCAGCTACGGCATCACCGCCGACGAGGCCCACCGCTTCGGCCTGCCCTGCGGCGGCACCATCGAGCTGGCGATCGAGCCGCTGTCGGCGCGCAGCCGCGTCGCCGAGCTGCTGGAACGGCTGGAGGCGCACGAACTGGTGCAGCGCCGGCTGGACCTGCGCTCCGGCGAGGTCGAACTGTCCAAGGCCCCGCCGGGCGCGCAGATGCAGGTCAGCGAGCGCGCCATGGTCAGCCTGCACGGCCCGCGCTGGCGGCTGCTGATCATCGGCGCCGGCCAGCTGTCGCGCTTCCTGGCGCAGATCGCCACCGCCATGGACTACCACGTCATCGTCTGCGACCCGCGCGAGGAATACCGCGCCGGCTGGCAGGTCGACGGCGTGCAGCTGGTGCACGAGATGCCGGACGATGTCGTGCTGGCGCTGAAGCTGGACCGCCGCAGCGCCGTCGTCGCGCTGACCCACGACCCCAAGCTGGACGACCTGGCGCTGATGGAGGCCTTGAAGTCGGACGCGTTCTACGTCGGCGCCATCGGCTCGCGCCTGAACAACGGCAAGCGCCGCGAGCGGCTGCTGGAGTTCGACCTGACGCGCGAGCAACTGGCGCGCTTGCACGGGCCGATCGGCCTGTACATCGGCAGCAAGACGCCGTCCGAAATCGCCATCTCGATCCTGGCCGAGATGACCGCGATTAAGAACGGCGTGCCGGCCGCGATGCTGGTTCCGCACGCGGCCACGCCGACCGCGCCCGGCGAGAGCGCGTGCGCGGTGGACCTGGGCGCCGCGTAAAGAAGCGCAAGAACGGACAATTCAAAAGCAAGAACCGGCTAGCCCACCGCCCCCGGGTACGGGACAATAGCGCACCATCCAACCACTGGACTCCGCATGAGCACCGCCAACCTGTTCCGCCTGATACTCCTCGCCGCCATCTGGGGCGGCTCCTTCCTGTTCATGCGCATCGCCGCGCCGGTGCTGGGCGCGGCCGTGCTGATCGAATACCGCGTGCTGTTCGCCTCACTGTTCCTGGCGGCGATGGCGCTGGCGCTAAAAAAGCCGCTGAACCTGCGCCAGCACTGGAAGCACTACCTGATCCTCGGCCTGTTCAACTCCGCGCTGCCGTTCCTGATGTTCGCCTTCGCCGCGCGCACGCTGTCGGCCTCCCTGCTGGCCGTGCTGAACGCCACCACGCCGCTGTGGGGCACCTTGATCGGCGCCGTCTGGACCCGCCACATGGTCGGCGCCAAGGTGATGCTCGGCCTGCTGCTGGGCGCCTGCGGCGTGGCGCTGCTGGTCGGCTTCGACCACGTCAGCACCAAGCCCGGCGCCGGCATCGCCATCGCGGCCGTGCTGTTCGCCTCCTTCAACTACGGCATCGCCAGCAACTACGCCAAGCAGGCCAGGACGGTCGAGCCGTTCGCCAACGCGCACGGCTCGATGTGGGCGGCCACGCTGCTGGTGCTGCCCGCGCTGCCCTTCTTCCCGGCGCCGGGCGAGCCGACCATCGGCATCATGGGCGCGGTGCTGGCCCTGGGCGTGTTGTGCAGCGGCGTGGCCTACCTGATCTACTTCCGTTTGATCCAGGATGTCGGCCCGTCGTCGGCGCTGACGGTGACCTTCCTCAGTCCCCTGTTCGGCATCCTGTGGGGAGTGATGTTCCTTCAGGAGAGCGTGGGCTGGTACACCTTCGCCGGCGCCGCCATCGTCATCACCGGCACCGCGCTGGTGACGGGCTTCCGTCCGAGCTTCGGATTCCTGAGCAAGGCCAAGGCGGCATGAAGCCTTTCACGCTGCCGCTGCCGGCCAACTACCGGCTGCACGACGTGCTGGCCTTCCACAGCCGAGATCCCGAAGGCGTGGCCGAGGAAGTGGGCCCGGAGCGCCTGCGCAAGGGCATGCTGATCGACGACGTGCCTTTGGTGCTGGAGATCGTGCCCGACCACCCCGCCGCGCCCACCAACGCCAGCTGCGCCGTGCATGCCGACGGCAAGCTGTCCGCCGCCGCGCAGGCGCGGGTGCGCGAGGCGGCGCTGAGCATCCTCGGCCTGCGCATCGATCCCGAACCGTTCAGCAAATTCGCCGCCAAGGACAAGCTGTTCGGCCCCCTGACGCGCGCCCAGCCCGGCCTGCGCATCGTGCAATCGGCCACGGTGTTCGAGGCGCTGACGTGGGCCATCATCGGCCAGCAGATCAACCTGTCGTTCGCGATCTCGCTGCGGCGCACCTTCATCCTGCAGGCGGGCCGCCAACACAGCAGCGGCTTGTGGTGCTACCCCACCGCCGCCGACGCGGCCAGGCTGGAACTGGACGACCTGACCAGCCGCAAATTCTCGCGCGCGAAGGCCGAGACGCTGCTGCGCCTGGCCGGCCTGGTGGCCAGCGGCGAACTGGCGTTGGAACTGTCGCCGTCCAACAGCATCGAGCAGGTGTCGGCGGCGCTGCTGGCCGTCAAGGGCATCGGCCCGTGGACCGTCAACTACGGCCTGCTGCGCGGCTACGGCCACGCCGACTGCTCGCTGCATGGCGACGTCGCGGTGCGCGCCGCGCTCCAGCACCTGCTGGGCGAAGAGGCCAAGCCGGACATGGCGCGCACCGAACAAATCCTGGCCCGCTACAGTCCCCACCGCACCATGGCCGCCGCCCACCTGTGGGCCAGCCTGCATCCGCGCGACGCTCAGGCCTAGGCCACGCGGCGCTCGTCGCGCTCCAGGACAAAAGCCTCGAACTGCGCAGCGGTCAACGGCCGGCTGTAATAGAAGCCCTGTATCTCGTCGCAGCCATGCTCCCGCAGGTACTCCAGCTGCGCCGGGTGCTCGACGCCCTCGGCGATGGTGCGCAGGCCCAAGCCGCGCGCCAGGTTGACGATGGCCGCCACGATGGCGCGGTCCTCCGGGTCGGTGCCGATGTCGCGCACAAAGGACTGGTCGATCTTCAGCTTGTAGATCTTGAACTTCTTCAGATAGCTCAGCGACGAGTAGGCGATGCCGAAATCGTCGATCGCCATGCGCACGCCGCGCTCGTGCAGCTGGTCCATCACGGCGATGGCGGCCGGTGGATCGTGCATGGCCGCGCCCTCGGTCAGTTCCAGCTCCAGGAATTCCGGCGCCAGCTGCTCCTGCATCAGGATGCTGCCGACCAGCTGCGGCAGGTCGGGATGGCGGAACTGCGCGGCCGACAGGTTCACCGCCATCACGAACGGCTCCATGCCCTGGTCCAGCCAGGTCTTCATCTGCCGCACCGCCTGGCGCAGCACCCATTCGCCGATCGGCAGCATCAAGCCGCTCTCCTCGGCGGCCGGGATGAACTCGGCCGGCGACACCGCGCCCAGCACCGGATGCTGCCAGCGCAGCAGCGCCTCGGCGCCGATGATGGCGCCGTCGCGCGCGTCGAACTGCGGCTGGTAGTGGACGCTCAGTTCATGGTTCTCCAGCGCGTGCCGCAGCGCGTTGATGATCTGCAGCCGCCGCACCGCCTCGTCCTCCAGGTCGCTGGTGAAGAAGCTGTAGCCGTTGCGGCCGTTCTGCTTGGCCCGGTACATGGCGACGTCGGCGCAGCGCACCAGCGCCTCCAGGTCCTTGCCGTCCTGCGGATACAGCGCCACGCCGATCGAGCCGCTGACCGCCAGCTCATGCTGGTCGATGGCGAACGGCTCGGCCACCATGTCGAGGATTTTCTGCGCCACCCGCGGCAGGGCGGCCGCGTCGTCGCCGTGCAGCAGGAAGATGAATTCGTCGCCGCCCAGCCGCGCCACCACGTCGTCGGCCCGCAGCGTCAGGCGCAGGCGGCGCGCCAGCATGACCAGCAGCGCGTCGCCGATGCTGTGCCCGAGGCTGTCGTTGATGTCCTTGAAGCGGTCCAGGTCCAGGAACATCACCGCCAGCTTGTGGCTGCCGCATTGCGCCTGCAGGATCGCCTGGCGCGCGCGCTCGTCCAGGTGCGCCCGGTTGGGCAGGCCGGTCAGCACGTCGTAGTGCGCCAGGCGTTCGATGCGTTCCTCGGCCTGCTTGCGCTCGGTGACGTCGCGTGAAATGCCGAAGATGCCGGACGCGCGGCCGGCCCGGTCCAGCAGCGGCCCCTTGGTGGACTGGAACAGCGCCTCGCGGCCATCGGGCAGCATGACGTGTTCCTCGCTGGTCTGGGCGCGGCCAGTCCGCATCACCGACTGGTCGTGCTGCCGTATCCTGGCGGCCGACTGCGCGGAGAACAGCTGCTCGTCGGTGCGGCCCAGGATCTGGTCGGCAGGCCGGTCCAGAAAAGCCACCGTCGCCGGGTTGACCAGCAGGTAGCGGCCCTGCAGGTCCTTGACGTACACCGCGTCCGAGGTGCCGCCGACGATGCCGCTCAACAGCTTGCGGTCGGACTCGCCCTTGCGCAGGGCGCTGCGCATGAATTCGCTCAGCATGCTGGCCACCACGCCGTTGACGATCAACAGCAGCCACTGCATCAGGTCGTAGTGGTCGCTGAAGTCCAGGCCGTGCAAGGGACGCAGCACCAGCCATTTGATGCCCACCGCCGCCGTCGCCGTCGCCAGCAAGCCCGGCCCCAGGCCGCCCACCAGCGCGCTGATCATAATCGGCAGCATGAACATGACCAGCAAGGGACGCGGCTCGCTGGCGTCGACCAGCAGCACGCGGATCATCAGCATCGCGCCGACCAGCACCAGCGCCAGCGGATAGTGGCACCAGCCATAGCGGCGGCCGACGCCGGGCATCAAGCCCCGGGCCGCCACCTCGAACAGCGGCTGGCGGCGGTCGGCGCCGGCCGACACCGCCCGCATCGCCAGCGCATAGCCGGCCGCGCTGCACGTCACGAAGAACACGCCCTTGGCGCCGGACAACCAGACCATGGTGTCCGTTTTAAGCGCGGACAATAGCTGGTCCGACAACAGCACCCAGGCCGTGCCGAGCACGACGTAGGTCGCTGTGACCAAAACGATAAATCGGGAATGATTGCTAGCCATGGCAGGCACCGGGGTGGTAAGAATTGCTTGAGAGTAGCATTCGCAATGGGGCCTGCCCAGTAATGCCGCGCGCCGGCCGGCGGTAAATCGCACGTCCTTGACTTAAGTCAAATTTGACAAAGCCCGTTGTGTTAATCGGTGCACAATCGGGCCAGGCGGCCGTTAGCGCGTCGCCAACATTGTTTTTGCTTGAGCCTGACGCAGCGTCAGGCTTTACGATCTGCTGCATTGTCCTGAAGGAGTCCACATGCAGCCCAACACCCCCTCCCCGCTCGGCCAGCTGGCCGGCCCCAAGCCCAGCGCCTGGATGACCGCCACCCTGCGCGCCGCCCACCAGCTGTACGATGCGCCGCTGATCCTGCGCGATCCGGTCGCCGTGCCCCTCCTCGGCGCCGAGGGCGCAGCCCGGCTGCATGACGACGGCGAGCGCCAGCGCCATCCGCTGGCGGCCGCGATGCGCGCCACGCTGGTGGTGCGCGCCCGCCTGGCCGAAGACAGCTGGCAGGCCGCGCATCGCGGCGGCGTGAACCAGTACGTGATCCTCGGCGCCGGCCTCGACACCTACGCCTATCGCGCCGACTGCCTGCCGTCCGCGCGGCTGTACGAGGTCGACCTGCCCGCCATGCAGCAATGGAAACGCGCCTGCCTGCGCGCGGCCGGCATCGCCGCGCCGGCGTCGCTGGCCTATGTGGCCACCGACTTCGAACAAGCCTCGCTCAGCGCCGACCTGCAGCTGGCCGGCCTGGACGCCGACGCGCCGGCCTGCTGCTCCTGGCTGGGCGTGACGATGTACCTGCCGGCGGACGCCGTCATGCGCACCCTGCAGGACGTGGCCGGCTTCGCGCCGGGCAGCAGCATCGTGTTCGACTACTGCGTGCATGACAGCCATCTGGGCGAGACCGAACGCATGGGGCTGCAAGTGGTGGCCGCCGCGCTGGCGGCGCAGGGCGAGCACCTGCTGAGCACCTTCGATCCGCAGGCGCTGGAACACATGCTGCGCCGCTTCGGCTACAGCCGGGTCGAGCACTTCGGCGCGCCGGAACTGAGCGAGCGCTATCTGGGCGGGCGCGGCGACGGCCTGCGCCTGAGCGGCATCTTCCGCATGGTCCGGGCCACGGTTTGACGTACACTGCGGGCATGGAAAAAACCGTGTTGAAAATCGGCGAGCTGGCCGCGCGCGCCGGCCTGACGGTGCGCGCGCTGCACCACTACGACAGCATCGGCCTGCTGACGCCGTCGGCCCGCGCCGATTCCGGCTACCGCCTCTACAACCGCGACGACGTCGCGCGCCTGCACCACATCCAGACGCTGCGGCGCTTCGGCATGTCGCTGGCCGACATCGCCACCTTCCTGGCCAGTCCGGACGCGCCGTTCGCCGACATCGTCGCGCAACAGATCGCCGCGCTGGGCAAGCAGATCGAACAGGCAACCATGCTGCGCGAACAGCTGACGCGGCTGCAACAGGTGCTGAGCAACGGCGGCAGTCCCGAGCTGTCCGACTGGCTGCAAACGCTGGAGAAGATGGACCTGTACGACAAGTACTTCACCCGCGAGGAATTGAAGCGTCTACCCTTCTGGCAGCAGGACGCGCGCCGCAACGCCGCCTGGGCCGCGCTGGTGGCCGAGGTGGAAACGCTGATGGCGCAAGGCGTGCCGCCGGACGACACACGCGCGGGCGAACTGTCGGAGCGCTGGATGCGGACGCTGCAGCACGACACCGCCGCCAATCCCGAATTCGCGCGCCGCATCACCGTCATGCTGGACCGGGAGGTCAAGGCGCAGCAGCAGACCCGCATCACGCCGGCGCTCAAGGAGTACGTGTCGGCGGCGATGGCCGCGCGCAAGCTGCGCATCTACGCGCGCTATCTGGACGCCGGCGAGATGCGCACCATGCGCGCCAACAGCGGCAAGAACCAGGACGAGTGGATGGCGTTGATTGCCGGCGTGCACCAGCATCTGGAAGACGGCGTCGCCCACGACGCGCCGTCGGCGCAGGCGCTGGCCAGGCGCTGGATGGACCTCTACATGTCGCAGATCGGCGGCGACCCGGCCACGCTGGCCAAGATCCGCGCCGCGCACGACCAGGAACCCGCGCTGCTCAGCGGCACCTGGATCACGCCCGCCATGCTCGACTACATCAGGATCTCCTACGCCACGCTGGCTTGATCGAGCGTAAGGCGAGCACCGGCATTGCGTCCTAAGATCGCGGAGGTGCCACCGTCCAGGAGACCAGCATGACCCGACTCGTAGCCCCGATGCTGTTGATGCTGACGCTGGGCGCCTGCCACGGCGCGCGCGACGCCGACAGCCTGATGGACCAGGCCCGGCAATACCGTGCGCGGGGCGAAACCAGGTCGGCCATCATCGAACTGAAAAACGCCCTGCAAAAAGCGCCCGACAACGCCCGCGCCCGCCTGCTGCTGGGCGAGGTGTACATCGAAGCCGGCGATGCCGCGTCGGCCGAAAAGGAACTGCGCAAGGCCAAGGCGCTGGGCATGGCGCCGGCGGAAATCCTGCCGCTCCTGGGCAAGGTGATGCTGATGCAGGGCCAGTTCCAGAAACTGCTCGACGACATCAAACCGGACCCGGCCAGCCCGCGCCGGACGGCGCTGCTCGTCCTGCGCGCCAACGCGCATCTGGGCCTGGGCGACACTGAGCAAGCCCGGCAACTTTTCGACGAAGTGCTGGCGAAAGAACCGGACCTGGCCGACGCCCTGCTGGGCCAGGCGAAAATCGCCGCGCTGTCGCAGCGCCTGGACCTGGCCACCGAACGCATCGAACGCGCCCTGGCCAAACATCCCGACAACATCGACTGCCTGCGTTTCAAGGGCGACCTGCTGCGCCTGCAGGGCAAGGAAGCGGAAGCCCTGCTGACGTACAAGAAAATCCTGACGCTGCAACCGAACAATACCCAGGCCCACATCGACAGCGCCAACCTCCTGATCCAGGGCAAGAAACTGGCCGAGGCCCGCGCCGAGATCGACGCCGCCCGCAAGAACGCGCCCGGCAGCCTGCAGGTGTTCTACACACAAGCCCTGCTCGATTTTCAGGAAGCGAAATACCCGGCGGCGCGCGACACCCTGCAACAGATCTTGCGCGCGATGCCGGATCACATGCCCAGCGTCCTCCTGATGGGTTCGGTGCAGCTGGCGATGGGCTCGTATCTGGAGGCCGAGCTGTCCTTGCGCAAATTCCTCGACGCGTATCCGCACCAGGTCTACGCCAGCAAACGCCTGGCCGGACTGCTTTTGAGGAGCGGCAAGACCGACGATGCGCTCGCCGTGCTGGAACCGCTGCTGGAGGCCAACCGCAAAGACGTCGAATTGCTGGCCCTGGCCGGACAGGCGCAGATGCAGGCCCGGCATTTCGCCAAGGCGGCCGAGTACTTCCAGGCGGCCAGCGACCTGGCGCCGCAAACGGCCAGCCTGCACACCTCGCTGGGCTTGAGCCGCCTGGGCGCGGGCGAATCGGCGCGCGCGGTGGCCGAACTGGAACAGGCGACCACGCTGGACGACAAGAGCGGCCGCGCCGGCATCCTGCTGGCGATGACCTATTTGCGCAACCAGGAATACGACAAGGCCTTGTCGGCGATCACGGCGATGGAGCGGCACGACGGAAAAAATCCCCTGATACAAAACATGAAGGGCGGCATCCTCCTGTCCAAGCACGACCTGGCTGGCGCGCGCGCCGGCTTCGAGCAGGCGCTGGCGCTGGACCCGTCCTACCTGCCGGCGCTGGAAAACCTGGCGCAAATGGATCTGGCGGAAAAGAAACCCGAACAGGCCCGCCAGCGTTACGAGGCGGCGCTGGCCAGGGACAAGCGGAACGTCGGCCTGATGACGGCGCTGGCCCGCCTGGCCCTGCGACGCAACAACGCCCCGGAAGCGATGCGCTGGCTGGAACGCGCCACCGCCGAACATCCCGACGCCCTGACGCCGGCCTTGCTGCTGGCGAATCTTTACCAGGGTGCCGGCGCAAAGGACAAAGCCCTGAAACTGGCCCAGTCGCTGCTGACCAGCCATCCGGCCGATCCCGACGCGCTGGCGCTGCTGGCGCAGATCCAGGTTGCCAACGGCAACTACGAGGCGGGGCTGGAAAACTATAGCAAGCTGGCCGCAATACAGCCGGCGTCGGCCGCCGTGCAGCTGCGCATTGCCTATGCCCAGGCCGCGCTCAAGGACCGGGCCGGCGCACTCGATTCGGCCAAGAAAGCCTTGCGCCTGAAACCGGACTGGTTCGAAGCGCAGGTCCTCACCGCGACCTTGCTGGTGGAAAGTAAAGACTACACCGACGCGCTGGCCCTCGCCCAGACCGTGCAGCGCCAGCGGCCCGACCTGCCGGCGGGGCTGACACTGGAGGGCGATATCTGGACGGAGCGGCAAAAACCGCAGGAGGCGCTGCGCGCCTATGAGCAGGCGTTCAAGATGAGCAAGCTGCCGCCGCTGGCGATCAAGCTCCACCAGGCGCTGCTGAAGGCGGGCAAAGGCAAGGAGGCGAACCAGCATGCCGCCCAGTGGCTGCAGCAGCACCCGGCCGAGCTCAGCGTGCGGCTCTACCTGGCCGGCGCCGAGCTGTCGGCCGGGCGATACCCGGCGGCGATCGGCTTGTTCGAGTCCATCGTCCGGCTCGACCCGAAAAACGCCGTGGCGCTCAACAACCTGGCTTGGGCTTACCAGCAGGAAAAGGACGAGCGCGCCCTGTCCACCGCCGAACAGGCTTACCGGCTGGCCGGCACCAGCCCCGCCGTCCTCGACACCCTGGGCTGGATACTGTCAGAGCAAGGCGATACCGGCCGCGCCCTGCCCTTGCTGCGCAAGGCCAACACGCTGGCGCCCGACACGCCCGACATCAGCTATCACCTCGGCCTGACCCTGATGAAGGCCGGCAATATCATCGCGGCGCGCCGCCAATTCGAACAATTGCTGGCCTCCGGCAAGGACTTCCCGAAACGCGCTGAGGTGAAGGCGAGGCTCGATGCGCTGTAGTGTCGGTTATTTTTACAGCCTCTCCATGACGGATCGGAAGAATGCAAAAATACGCTTTTAAAACAATCACTTATAAATTCCTTCAAACATGGCTTGGCATTTGCTAGGTAGAGGGTAGCCGACCGGTTTCAGATGGGTTGGCAAAGTTTCGAAGCCCCTTGCGTAGCGACTCTTCATTCATCAGGAAGGAAATAAAATGAAAAAATTAGGCACACTAAGCGCTCTGCTGGGAGCGCTGTTCTCGGCCGGCGCAGTCCACGCGACAACGCTGGACACCCGTAGCGCCGCCAACGTGCTGTTTGCAGGCAACCCCGGAGAACCGGCCGCCCCCTCCGCCTTAGGCGGCGACGGCGTCCTCCAGAATTTCACCGGGATCGACTGGCATCAAAACGGCGCGGGCCTGGTTCAGGGATTCACGCTGACCCCTGCCAACAACGCCGGCGATTTCGCCGACTTCACCCTGACGTACCAGGCCTTCGCCGCAGCCATCGGCAGCACCTCGGCCACGCCGGACCTGCGCGTGGCGCCCCCCGGCCCCGCCACCGGCACCTACGAGCTGACGACCACCGCCACCTTGCACGAACGGGCCACCTGCCTCAACGCGGGCTGCTCCACGGTCGCCATCACCTTCACCCCCGCCACCAGCAGCGTCTGGACGGTGTATTTCGATAACACGCCCGACGCCAATCAAGCGGCCGGAACGGGCTTCACCGATGGCGTGGCCATGCTGTCGGGCACCTGGGATGCGGAACTGTCGACCTTTTTCGCGACCGGCACGTCCGGCACGCCCGGCGCCACCGGGGTCGGCTCGGCGACGTTGACCGGCACGGTGCTGATGACCAACGCGACCTACGTCTCACCGGCCCTGGCCGGCACCCGGTTCGACACCACGCTCAACTTCCCCGGCCCCGCCTCGCCCGGTTTCACGCGGCCGCTGCTGGTCAACGGCATCGCGACCGGTCCGAACACGGATTCGCAATTCGTGTTGAACATTGACGGAGCCCAGCAATTCACGCCCGTGCCCGAGCCGGCCACGCTGGCGCTGGTTGCGGCCGGCATCTTCGGCATGGGCTCGTTCGGCCGCCGCCGCGAAAAACGGCAATGATCCCTGGCCGGGGTTCGCGATCGGTAATCGGTAGAGGCCGGCGCTTGGGGGCGCCGGCCTTTTTTGGTCTTATTTCAGGCGCCGCGCCGGGCTGCCTCCCCAGATCTCGCCGGACGCGATGCGCGTGCCCTTGGCCACCAGCGAATTGGCCGCCACGATGGCGTGATCGCCTATCGTCACACCGGACAGCACCACCGCATGGGCGCCTATCGTGACGTGGTCGCCTATCGTGATGAAATAGTGTCCCAAGGTATCGCCCTCGATCACATGGGGCACCAGCAAGGCCGTCTCGCCCACCACGCTGTTGGCGCCCATGGTCACGAACGAGGGATCGTAAATGATGCCCGAGCTGTAGGTGTTGGCGCCCAGGCGGGCACCCAAGCCGAGGTAGATCAGCCGCATGATCGGGATCGGGATGATGCCGCCGCGTATCAGCGAATTGAACAGGATCAGGTAGAACAGGACGTAGACCTGATAGATGAACTCCTGCCTGGAGCCGAATTCGATATTTCCATCATGCAGAGGCAACGCCCACATGAAAATACGGAAGACCAGCATGCCGTACAGGTAGACCAGCACCACGGCCGCCGCAGTGACGGCCACGCCCCGGAAATCGCCCAGGCCGGGAATATTGCCCACGCCGCACCAGGCGCTCAGCACTGCCAGCAGCAACACCAGCGCCAGCATGGAAAGAAACACGACAATCGCGGAAGGTCTGATTTTTCGCATGAAAAAACTCCCCACAAGAAGGTCGATTATAGGGAAAGGAGGTTTTCCGGTCGCCGATTCGCCTTGATCCCGCTCAAACGTCGCGCAAATGAAAAAGCCGCTGATACCTGACGGCATCAACGGCTTTCGAATTTGGTTGCGGGGACAGGATTTGAACCTGTGACCTTCGGGTTATGAGCCCGACGAGCTGCCAGACTGCTCCACCCCGCGTCTGATGTAATCATTATAGGGCAAATCCTTACATTAGGCAATATTAATCCTGACATCGCTCGCGATAGTCCGAATAAATGCTGTTACCTATAGGCATAGGACATGCCGAACAGGCGACTATCGGTGTAAAGTAGTCAAAGTGAGCATATCCACCGACTTGAGTTATCCCCTATGAAATTTTGTTCCGAATGCGCCGCCCCCGTCAGCCTGGCGATCCCGGCCGGCGACAACCGCCCCCGCTACGTGTGCGGCAACTGCGCCACCATCCACTACCAGAACCCCAAGATGGTCCTGGGCACCATCCCCGTATGGGAACGCGACGGCGAACTGAAAGTGTTGCTGTGCAAGCGCGCGATCGAACCGCGCCACGGCTACTGGACCTTGCCGGCCGGCTTCATGGAGAACAACGAAACCACGGCCGAAGGGGCCATCCGCGAAACCCAGGAGGAAGCCGGCGCCAATATCGCGCTGGGCCAGATGTTCTCGCTGCTGAACGTGGCGCGCGTGCACCAGGTCCACATGTTCTACCTGGCCACGCTGCTGGACCTGGACTTCGCCCCCGGCGAGGAAAGCCTGGAGGTGCAACTGTTCAGCGAGGCGGAGATTCCGTGGGACGACCTGGCCTTCCCCACCATTCACGCCACGCTGGAACTGTTTTTCGCCGACCGCGTCAAAATCCGTGAGGGCGGCAGCTACGGCTTCCACACCCAGGACATAGTCCGCAGCATGCGTTCAGATAACTCGACAACGTGATTCCCTGGCTAGAAACCGACAGCCCCTTCCCCGACGTGGCGGAGGCGCTGACCACCGATGCGCCCGGCCTGCTGGCGGCCGGCGCCGACCTGTCGCCACAGCGTTTGCTGATGGCCTACCGGCACGGCATCTTCCCCTGGTTTTCCGAAGGCCAGCCCATCCTGTGGTGGAGCACCGATCCGCGCATGGTGCTGATGACCGACCAGTTCCGCATCTCGGACAGCCTGAGGAAAACCCTGCGCAAGGTCGAGCGCGAGATGGCCGCCGGCGGCCGCTGGCAGGTGCGCTTCGACAGCGCCTTCGAGCAGGTGATGCGGGCCTGCGCCGCGCCGCGCAGGGACGGCCCCGGCACGTGGATCTCGGAAGACATCATCGCCGGCTACACCGGCCTGCACAAGCTCGGCTACGCCCACTCGGCCGAGCTGTGGCTGGACGGCCAGCTGGTCGGCGGCGCCTACGGCGTCTCGATCGGCCGCATGTTCTACGGCGAATCGATGTTCGCGCGCGTCACCGACGGCTCCAAGATCGCGCTGGCCTACCTGGTGCGCTTCCTGCGCCAACACGGCGTGAAAATGATCGATTGCCAACAGGAGACCGGCCACCTGGCCTCGCTGGGCGCGGCGCCGATTCCTCGCGCGCAATTCCTGGCGCATCTGCGCAACACTATTGAATTGCCTCAGATCACCGTGTGGGAACCCATTGCACCGCTGGCTGCGGACAGTTAAGCTAAAGGTGACCAGCGCCTTCGGAAACTTGGCGCTATCATAGGCTTACACCACCGCTCTCGATAGGACGCGCATGACGCACCTGAATGATCTGCCTTTCGCGACGCTGCAGTTTTACACGACGGCGCCCTACCCCTGCAGCTATCTGGACGCGCGCCAGGCGCGCTCGCAGGTGGCCACGCCCTCGCACCTGATCAACGCCGACGTGTATTCCGAGCTGGTCAAGAACGGCTTCCGCCGCAGCGGCATCTTCACCTATCGCCCGTATTGCGACGGCTGCCAGGCCTGCATCCCGGTGCGGGTGGTGGCCGACCTGTTCGCCCCCAGCCGCGGCCAGCGGCGCGCATGGGTCAAGCATGGCAACCTGGTCGCCGGCGTGGCCACGCTGTCGTTCTCCGACGAGCACTACGACCTCTACCTGCGCTACCAGAGCAAGCGCCACGCCGGCGGCGGCATGGACCAGGACAGCCGCGACCAGTACGCGCAATTCCTGCTGCAAAGCCGGGTCAACACGCGGCTGGTGGAGTTCCGCGAACCGGGCGGCACGCTGCGCATGGTCAGCATCATCGACGTGCTGTCGGACGGCCTGTCGTCGGTCTACACCTTCTTCGACCCGGATGTCGAGGGCGCCTCCTACGGCACCTTCAACGTGCTGTGGCAGATCGCCCAGGCGCGCGAACTCAAGCTGCCCTACGTCTACCTGGGCTACTGGATCAAGGAAAGCCCGAAGATGTCGTACAAAACCAACTTCAAGCCGCTGGAGGCGCGCATCCGCGGCGAGTGGAGCGTGCTGGACGCCTGATAAAATACGGGGAACACCAACAAGAGCTCCCCATGTCCGAAAAATTCCTGTACTCGCTGGCCCGTCCGATGCTGTTTTCCATGGACGCCGAAGCCGCCCACCACTTCACCCTTCCCGCACTCAAGCGCGCCGCCGCCCTGGGCCTGACCAAGCTGGTCAAGCAGCCCAAGGCCGACCCGCGCACCGTGATGGGCATTACGTTTAAAAACCCGGTCGGCCTGGCCGCCGGCCTGGACAAGGACGGCGCCTACATCGACGCGCTGGCCGACCTGGGCTTCGGCTCGATCGAGGTGGGCACGGTCACGCCGCGCGCGCAGCCGGGCAACCCCAAGCCGCGCATGTTCCGCCTGCCGGAGGCGCACGCCATCATCAACCGCATGGGCTTCAACAACGGCGGCGTCGACGCCTTCGTCGCCAACGTGCAGTCGTCGCGCTTCTACCAGGACAAGGCCGGCGTGCTGGGCCTGAACATCGGCAAGAACGCCGACACGCCCATCGAGCGCGCCACCGACGACTACCTGCACTGCCTGGAAAAAGTCTATCCCTACGCCAGCTATGTGACGGTCAACATCTCCTCGCCGAACACCAAGAACCTGCGCCAGCTGCAAGGCGGCTCGGAACTGGACGGCCTGCTGGGCACGCTGAAGGACGCCCAGCTGCGCCTGGCCGACCAGCACAAGCGCTACGTGCCGCTGGCCCTGAAGATCGCGCCGGACATGGACGGCGACCAGGTCAAGAACATCGCCGACGCGCTGCTGCGCCACAAGATCGACGGCGTGATCGCCACCAACACCACGCTGAGCCGCGACGCCGTCACCGGCATGCTGCACGGCGCCGAGGCGGGCGGGCTGTCGGGCGCGCCGGTGTTCGAGCTGTCCAACACGGTGATCCGCCTGCTCAAGGCCGAGCTGGGCGACGCCGTGCCCATCATCGGTGTCGGCGGCATCCTGCGCGGCGCCGACGCCAAGGTCAAAATGGCATGCGGCGCGCAGCTAGTCCAGCTGTACAGCGGCCTGATCTACGCAGGTCCGGCGCTGGTGCGCGATTGCGCGGACGCCCTGCGCGGCAACTAAGGAACAACCAAGGAGACGGCATGCAGCAGACTCAACTCGGAACGAGCGACCTCAGCGTCAGCAAGATCTGCCTGGGCACGATGACCTTCGGCGAGCAGAACACCGAAGCCGACGCGCACAGCCAGCTGGACTACGCGCTCGAGCGCGGCATCAACTTCATCGACACGGCCGAGATGTACCCGGTGATGCCGCGCGCGGAAACGCAGGGCATGACCGAGCGCCACATCGGCAGCTGGCTGAAGAAGAGCGGCGCGCGCGGCAAGGTGGTGCTGGCCACCAAGGCGGCCGGGCCCAGCCCGCACATCAGCTGGGTGCGCGGCGGCCAGCAGAACTTCGACGCCGCCAACCTGCGCGCGGCGGTCGAGACCAGCCTGCAGCGGCTGCAGACCGACCATATCGATTTATACCAATTGCACTGGCCCAGCCGCAACGTGCCGGTGTTCGGCTCGAACGCCTTCAATCCCAAGCTGGAGCGTCCCTGCGTGGCGGTCGAGGAAACCCTGGCCGCGCTGGGCGACTTGATCAAGGAAGGCAAGATCGGCGCGATCGGCGTGTCCAACGAATCGTGCTGGGGCGTGAACGAGTTCATCAAGCAGTCCGAGATGGGCGGCTTGCCGCGCATCGCCACCATCCAGAACCTGTACAACCTGACCGCGCGCCACTTCGAGACCAGCCTGCTGGACGAGACCTGCTACCGCGAGAACGTCAGTCTGCTGGCCTACAGCCCGCTGGCGTTCGGCCAGCTGACCGCCAAGTACCACGACGACCCGAAAGCCAAGGGCCGGCTGACGCTGTTCCCGCCGACCTGGAGCCCGCGCTACCTGCGTCCGGCGGTGCTGTCCGCCGTGGCGCAATACGCCGAGCTGGCGCGCGCCAACGGCCTCACGCCAACGCAGCTGGCGCTGGCGTGGTGCTACTCGCGCTGGTTCGTGGCCTCGACCATCATCGGCGCCACCAACCTGGCGCAGCTGAAGGAAAACATCGACGCCTACAGCGTGCAACTGCCGCCCGAGGTGCTGGCCCAGGTCGACGCCATCCACGCCGCCATCCCCAACCCCGGCCAATAACCGGGCGCTTTTAAACAACACTCTTTTCGCCGATCTCGCGTGAAAAGAGTGTTGTTCCTGCACGTTATCCCAATCTTGCATATCATTAGACGTAACCATTCGTGGGCAGCAACTTTGCGCACTGGTAAGCTTTCCTCATCGTCAACGTAGAAAGACCGTCTCATGAGCACACGCCGCACCGTCCATCCCCTCGCCCGCCCTCTGCTGCTCAGCAGCCTGATCGCCACCACCGTCATTCCCGCCTTCGCCCAGCAAGCCGTCGCCGACGGTGAATTGCAGTCCGTGGTCGTGACCGGCACCTATGCCAAGAACCGCCGCACCATCGACTCCGAATCGCCGGTCGACGTGATCGGCGCGAAAGACCTGCAGGCCAGCGGCTCGAGCGAACTGGCCACCGTACTGGGCCGCCTGCTGCCGTCGATGAACTTCCCGCGCCCATCCGGCGCCGACGCCAGCGACGCGGTGCGCCCGGCCCAGCTGCGCGGCCTGTCGCCGGACCAGACGCTGGTGCTGGTCAACGGCAAGCGCCGCCACACCTCGGCGGTGGTCAACGTCAACGGCACCCAGGGCCGCGGCTCGGCGCCAGTGGACCTGAACGCGATCCCGCTCGCCGCCATCGACCACATCGAGGTGCTGCGCGACGGCGCGGCGGCCCAGTACGGCTCGGACGCGATCGCCGGCGTGATCAACATCATCCTGAAAAAAGGCGCGGCCGGCGGCGAGGCCGAAGTGGGCTGGGGCGAGTACCAGAAACGCGACGGCAAGGCGCTCACCGTGCGCGGCTCGACCGGCTTCAACCTGGGCGACCAGGGCTGGGTGCGCGTGGCGCTGGAAGCGTCCGACCGCGATCCGACCAACCGCGCCGGTCCCGACCTGCGCAATCCGGCCGAACCCCGCTACGGCAAGGTCAACCAGCGCTTCGGCGATCCCGAGACCCGTCCGCGCACCGTGTTCGTCAACAGCCAGTACCGCGTCAACGACGACATCGACTGGTACGCCTTCGCCAACTACGGCCAGCGCAACACCTCGGCCGCCGCCACCTGGCGCACCGCGCTGGTCGGCACGGCGCAGCGCACGCCGCTGTATCCGGAAGGCTTCCTGCCGCTGGAGAACAGCGAGTCGACCGACCTGTCGCTGGTCACCGGCCTGCGCGGCGAGGCGGGCGGATGGCGCTGGGACGCCAGCCTGAACTACGGCAGCAACGAGTTCCAGCTGGACCTGGACCACACCGTCAACCAATCGCTGAACGCCGCCAGCCCGACCCACTTCTACGCGGGCAAGCTGAAGAACACGCAGCAGCTGTTCAACTTCGACATCGCCAAGGAGTATCCGGTGGCGGCCTTCAGCGGCCCGCTGACGGTGGCGCTGGGCGTCGAGGCGCGGCATGAGAAATACGAGATCGGCGCCGGTGACGAGGCGTCCTACATCGGCAGCGGCGCGCAAGGCTTCTCCGGCTTCCGCCCGATCAACGCCGGCAGCAACAGCCGCCACAACGAATCGGTCTACGCCAACCTGGAAGCGGAAATCACCAAGCAGTTCTCGGCCTCGGGCGCGCTGCGCCACGAGCGTTACAGCGATTTCGGCAGCACCACCTCGGCCAAGGGCTCGGCGCGCTACGCGTTCACGCCGGACTTCTCGCTGCGCGGCACGGCCTCGTCCGGCTTCCGCGCGCCATCGCTGGCGCAGCAGTTCTACACCATCACCACCACCAACTTCTCGGTGGTGAACGGGGTGAACACGCCGATCGAGACCGGCACCTTCGCGGTCGGCAGCGCCGCCGCGTCGGCGCTGGGCGCGACGCCGCTCAAGGCCGAGAAAGCCCGTAACTACAGCCTCGGCGTTCAGTTCTCGCCCACCCGCAACTGGAACACCACGGTCGACGCCTACCGCATCGACATCGACGACCGCATCGCGCTGTCGGCCAACATGACCTTGTCGCCGGCGCTGCAGGCGGCGCTGGCCAAGCAGTCCATCCTGGTCGGCGCCGGCCGCTACTTCACCAACGCCATCGACACCCGCACCACCGGCGTCGACGTGGTCAGCACCTACCGCTGGGACACCAAGGCAGCCGGCCGCTACGATTTCACCGCGGCCTACAACCACAACAAGAACTCGCTGGAGCACGTCAACGACAACCCGGCCATCCTGACCGCCAACGGCCTGACGCTGATCGACCGCCAGACCATCAACCGCATCACGGTCGGCTCGCCGAAGGACAAGTTCAGCCTGGCCACCGACTGGTCGCTGGGCGACTGGGGCGCGCGCGGCGTGGTGACCCGCTACGGCAGCTTCACCGTGCCGCAGAATAATCCTGCGCTGGATCAGGTCTACGATCCGCAATGGGTGCTGGACTTGTCGGGCAGCGTCAAGCTCAACAAGAACTGGCGCCTGAGCGCGGGCATCGACAACGTGACCAACCGTTATCCGGACCAGGTCACGTCGGCGGGCAACCTCAACAACAACGGCATCAATCCGTACAGCGGCTTCGCGCCGAACGGCTTCAACGGCCGCTACTACTACGCCAAGGCCGGCTACAGCTGGTAAGCGCGGCGCGCGGGGGCCGCGCCCCCGCGCCTGCGGTCAGGCCGGCGCCAACTGCGGCGCGCGCGCACGCGGCGCCGACGGCTGCCCGGCCAGCTTGAACACGCTGACCGCCTGCGCCAGCAAGTCCGCCTGGTCGCGCATGCTCTGCGCGGCCGCGGCGGCCTCCTCCACCAGCGCGGCGTTCTGCTGCGTCACGTCGTCGATCGAGACGATGGCTTGATTGACCTGTTCTATCCCCGTGCTCTGCTCGCTGCTGGCGGCGCTGATCTCCGTCATGATGTCGGCCACCTGCTTGACCGCCTTGACGATGCCGTCCATCGTCGCGCCGGCCTGATCGACCAGCAGCGATCCCGCATCCACCGTTTGCACCGAGCGTGCGATCAAATCCTTGATCTCCTTGGCGGCGCTGGCCGAACGCTGCGCCAGCGTCCGCACCTCCGAGGCCACCACCGCGAAGCCGCGTCCCTGCTCCCCGGCGCGCGCCGCTTCCACCGCCGCGTTCAGGGCCAGGATATTGGTCTGGAAAGCGATGCCGTCGATCACGCTGATGATGTCGACGATCTTGCCCGAGCTTTCCTTGATCGCGCCCATCGTGGTCACAACCTGGCCCACCACCTGCCCACCCTTGGTGGCGAAGTCCGACGCCGCCAACACCAGCTTGGTGGCCTGGCGCGCGTTCTCGGCGTTCTGCGTCACGGTCGAGGTCAACTCCTCCATCGACGACGCCGTCTCCTCCAGGCTGGACGCCTGCTGCTCGGTGCGGCTCGACAGGTCCAGGTTGCCGCTGGCGATCTGGTTGGACGCGGTGGCGATGGTGTCCGTGCCCGAACGCACCTGGCCCACGGTGCGCGCCAGGCTGTCGTTCATGTCGATCAGCGCGCGCAGCAGCAGGCCGGTTTCATCGGTCGTGTCGCACTCCATGCGCGTGGTGAGGTCGCCGCCGGCCACCGCCTGCGCCATGCCGACAGCGCGGTTCAGCGGCTGGGTGATGCTGCGCGTGATCCAGTACAGCACCCACGACGCCAGCGCGGTCGCCATGACCGTCAGCAGTATCATCGTGTTGCGCGAGCCGGCATAGGATTGCTGGGCCACGACGCTGGCGTCCGCCACCGCCGCGTTCTGGAACTTGACCAGCTCGGTAAGCGCGTTCAGGTAGGCGGTTTGCTCCTTGCGCACCGCGCTCAGCAGATAGCTGACCGACTCGTCGCGTCTGCCGCTGTCGGCCGACATCTTGAGAAAGTTGGCCTGCACCACCGTGTACTTGTCGCGCGCGTCCAGCACGGCTTGCAGCTTAGCCTTGCTCTGCGGGTCTTCATCGTCGGCGATCAGCGTGGCCAACTGGTCGAGGCGGGCGGCGTTGTCGGCCTTGCGCTGCTCCACCCGCGCCAACTCCATCTTGACGACCTCGGGATCATTGGACAGCATGGCATTGCGCATGGCGCGCGCCACATCGTTCAAGCCGCCTATTGTTTCGTAACCCAGTATGACCTTGGGTATCTTGTCGGCCGCCAGATCCTGGGTGTTGTTATTCAACTTGCCAAGATTGCTGATGCCGATCACCGAAATGCCGACCATGAACACCATCGACACGCCCAGCCCGGCAGCCAGCCGCGCCCCTATTTTCCAGTTTCCAATACGCATTTACGTGCTCCCCAGAGTAAGACCATCGGACTTAAATTCTTGGTTGCTGCAAACTAGTTTTGAGTTTGAGTATAGGATCAATCAGGCATGCCAAATGGAAAAAATCAGCAGACTGTTCGATGGCCGCCACAGCTGAGCCTGCATCCCCAAATCAGGACAACTCCCCGCCACTCAAGGCCGCATCGATGTCGGCGCGGGTCAGGTCCGGCGCGAATTCCTGGATGAAGTGGTAGGCGTAGGAGCGCAGGTAGGCGCCGCGCCGCACCGCCAGCCGCGTGGTGTTCTGCGCGAACAGGTGCGACGCCTCCACCGCGCGCATGCCCTTGTCGCGCCCGTGGTCGAAAGCCATCGAGGCGACGATGCCCACGCCCAGTCCCAGCGCCACATACTGCTTGATGACGTCCGAGTCCATGGCCGTCAGCACGATGTCCGGCTTGACGCCGGCGCGTTCGAACGCGGCGTCGATGTGGCCGCGTCCGGTGAAGCCGATGTCGTAGGTGATCAGCGGGAACTCGGCCAGGTCCTCCAGCCGGATCGGCGAGCGCGCCAGCAGCGGATGGCCGTCCGGTACCACGATCAAATGGCTCCAGCGGTAGCAAGGGAAAGACACCAGGTCGGGGAATTGCGACAAACCCTCGGTGGCGATGCCGATGTCGGTCTTGCCGGACAAGATCCATTCGGCGATGTGCTCGGGCGCGCTCTGCTGCAGGGCGATGCGAACGTCCGGGTAGGCCGCGCGGAAGCCCTGCACCACTTTCGGCAGCGCATAGCGCGCCTGCGTGTGGGTGGCCGCCACGCTCAGGGTGCCGCTCTGCTGGCCGGTGTATTCCAGGCTAGCCTGCTGCAGATTCTCGGCCTCGATCAGCAGGCGCTCGATGATCTTCAGGATGCCCTTGCCCGGCTCGGTCATGCCGGTCAGGCGCTTGCCGTTGCGTTCGAAGATCACCACGCCCAGCTCGTCCTCCAGCTCGCGGATCTGGCGGCTGACGCCGGGCTGCGAGGTGAACAGCGCATTGGCCACTTCGGTCAGGTTGTAGCCACGGCGGGCCGCTTCGCGGATGGACCGCAGTTGTTGGAAATTCATATGGCTACTCCAGCATCGACAAAGACATGCAGGCGCTTGGGGCGCACCACCAGGGTTTCGCCTTCCTTCAATTGCAGAAGGCTGTAACGTTCATTCGACATCACCGCCTCGATCAACTCGGCGGTATCGCTGCGCTCCAGGTCCAGCTGGGCCAGCGGGCCGATCGCATGCGCGCGGCGCAGCTTGACCACGATGCCTTCCGCCCCCGGCGTGTAGCGGTCGATCTCCAGGTCGTGCGGACGCACATAGGCCGTGCCCTTGCCGTCGGCCTGCGGCTGGCCCGGCACGGCGAAGGACGCGTCGCCGCTGGCCAGCACGCCGTCCTGCACGCGGCCGTGGAACATGTTCACGTTGCCCAGGAATCCGTACACGAACGGCGAGGCCGGATGGTTGTAGACCTGGTCCGGCGCGCCGATCTGCTCGACGTTCCCCTTGTTCATCAACACCACCTGGTCGGCCACCTCCAGCGCCTCCTCCTGGTCGTGCGTGACGAAGATCGACGTCACATGCAGCTCGTCGTGCAGGCGGCGCAGCCAGCGACGCAGCTCCTTGCGCACCTTGGCGTCGAGCGCGCCGAACGGCTCGTCCAGCAGCAGCACGCGCGGCTCGACCGCCAGCGCGCGCGCCAGGGCGATGCGCTGGCGCTGTCCGCCCGACAGCTGCGGCGGATAGCGGTCGGCAAGCCAGTCCAGCTGCACCAGCTCCAGCAGCTCCTTGACCTTGCGGCGGATCTGGTCTTCCGACGGCCGCTCGGCGCGCGGCTTGACGCGCAGGCCGAAGGCGACATTCTCGAACACCGTCATGTGCTTGAACAGCGCGTAGTGCTGGAACACGAAGCCGACCTGGCGCTCGCGCACGTGGCGGTGGGAAGCGTCGCGGTCGTCGAGCAGCACGCGGCCCGAGTCGGGATGCTCGAGGCCGGCGATGATGCGCAGCAGCGTGGTCTTGCCGCAGCCGGATGGCCCCAGCAGCGCGGTCAGCTCGCCCTGCGGGAAATCCAGCGACACATTGTTGAGGGCGACGAAATCGCCGAAGCGTTTATTGATGTTGATAACTTCGATGGTCATGACATTACTCCGTTGGACGCGCGTCGTCGGCGATCGATTCGTTCAGGCGCCAGGCGATAAAGGATTTCAGGGCCAGCGTCACCAGCGCCAACAGGGCCAGCAGCGAGGCCACGGCAAAGGCGGCGGCAAAGTTGTATTCGTTGTAGAGGATCTCGACCTGCAAGGGCACGGTGTTGGTCTCGCCACGGATGTGGCCGGACACCACCGACACCGCGCCGAACTCGCCCATCGCCCGCGCGTTACACAGGATCACGCCGTACAGCAGGCCCCACTTGATGTTGGGCAGCGTGACGCGGCGGAAGGTGTCCCAGCCGGACGCGCCCAGCACGATGGCGGCCTCCTCCTCCTCGCTGCCCTGCGCCTGCATCAGCGGGATCAGCTCGCGCGCGACAAACGGGAAGGTGACGAAGATGGTGGCCAGCACGATGCCCGGCACCGCGAACAGGATCTTGATGTCGTGCGCCTGCAGCCACGGACCGAACCAGCCCTGCGCGCCGAACAGCAGCACGTAGATCAGGCCGGAGATCACCGGCGACACCGAGAACGGCAAGTCGATCAGCGTCAGCAGGATGCTCTTGCCGCGGAACTCGAACTTGGCGATGCACCACGAGGCCGCCACGCCGAACACCAGGTTCAGCGGCACGGCGATCACCGCCGTGATCAGCGTCAGCTTGATGGCCGAGATCGCATCATCCTCGATGATGGCGGCCGCGTACGCCTCCCAGCCCTTGCGGAAGGCCTCGACAAACACCGCCACCAGCGGCACGAACAGGAACAGCGTCAGGAAGGTCAGCGCGATCGCGATCAGCACGACGCGCACCCACCAGGGCTCCAAGGTGTGCGGCGCCGGCGCGCCCCGGCGCGTGGTTGTGGTTGGAATGGCGCTCATTATTTCCCCGACTTTCCGCGAGCCCAGGCTTGCAACAGGTTGATGGTCAACAGCATGACGAAGGACACCACCAGCATCACCACGGCGATCGCGGTGGCGCCGGCGTAGTCGTACTGCTCCAGCTTGGTGATGATGAACAGCGGCGTGATTTCCGACACCATCGGCATATTGCCGGCGATGAAGATGACCGAGCCGTACTCGCCGGTGGCGCGCGCGAAGGCCAGCGCGAAGCCGGTCATCAGCGACGGCAAGATGGTCGGGAACACCACGCGAGTGAAGGTTTGCCAGGCATTGGCGCCCAGGCTGGCGGCGGCCTCTTCCAGTTCGCGCTCGGCGTCCTCCAGCACCGGCTGCACGGTGCGAACCACGAACGGCAAGCCGATGAAGGTCAGCGCGACCACCACGCCGACCGGCGTGAACGCCACCTTGAAGCCCAGCGTGCCTTCGAGGAAGCGGCCGAACCAGCCGTTGGCCGAGTACAGCGCGGTCAGCGTGATGCCGGCCACGGCGGTGGGCAGCGCGAACGGCAGGTCGACCAGCGCGTCGATGATGCGCTTGCCGGGGAACTCGTAGCGCACCAGCACCCAGGCGACAATGCCGCCGCACACCACGTTGACGAAGGCGCCCAGCAGCGAGGCACCGAAGGTCAGCTTGTAGGAGGCGACCACGCGCGCCGACGTCACCGCGCTCCAGAAGCCGTCCCAGCTGAGGGTGAAGGTCTTCAGGAACACGGCCGACAGCGGGATCAGCACGATCAGCGTCAGGTAGAAAATGGTGAAGCCCAGCGACAGCCGGAACCCTGGCATGACGCGGAAAGGCGCGCCCCGGGCGGCGGCTGGCGCCGCGGCGGGCGCAGCGAGAACTGCAGACATGTATGCTCCCTTATTACAAATTCTTCTATAAGGGCTGCATAATCTCATCAAGGCTTCATATTACAAACGAAGCATTTTTCATTTGGTTAGACGCTAAAGCTATATGGATTTTAAGACACCAGCTTGGCCGCGACCGCGACCAGGGTGAAGGCCAGCAAGCCGCGCAGCAGGCGCTCCGGCACGGCGCGCGCGGCGTAGGAACCGATGGTGATGCCGGGCAGCGAACCGACGAGCAAGGTCAGCAGCAAGCTCCAGTTGATCGAGCCCAGCCACCAGTGGCCGATGGCGGCGATGGCCGTCAGCGGCACGGCGTAGGCGATGTCGGTGCCCGCCACTTCGGCGGCGCTCAGGCGCGGATACAGCATCACCAGCAGCGTCGCGCCAATGGCGCCGGCGCCGATGGAGGAGATCGTCACCAGCGTGCCCAGCACGGCGCCCGCGATGATGGTGGCGATGGTCAGCGCGCTGCCCTGCAGCTGGCGCGACGGCTCGGCCATGATCCAGGTCAGCATCTTGCGCTTGAACATCAGCGCGACCACGGTCAGCATCACCGAGCCCGCGATCATGTAGCGGATCACCAGGCCGATTTCCTTGTTGAGCGTGCCGAAATGTTTGAGGGCCAGGCTGGCCACCAGGGCGGCGGGCAAGGCGCCCAGGCAGAGGCGGCGCACGATTTCCCAGTGCACCGTGCCGCGCATGCGGTGGGTGAAGGTGCCGACGCCCTTCGTCAGCGAGGCGAACGCCAGGTCGGTGCCGACCGCCACCGCCGGCGACACGCCGAACAACAGCGTCAACAGCGGCGTCATCAACGAGCCGCCGCCCACGCCGGTCATGCCGACCAGCAGGCCGACAGCGAAACCAGATGCGACAAAGGACAAATCCATGCAAATCCCCAAGAGTAGATCGCAGAGTACCTACTCTAAGGGAATATCCAAACAACGCAATCCTTATTTGCTTATATGCATTTCCTTGCAGAAGCGAACTTACTTGTTCGGCTGCGGGGTAACGCGCAGGTAGGGACGGGCTGCGGTGTAGCCCTTGGGATACTTCTGCTTCAGTACGTCAGGGTCCTGCACGGTCAGCGGAATGATGACGTCGTCGCCATCTTTCCAGTTGCCTGGAGTGGCCACGGTGTAACCATCGGTTAATTGCAAAGCGTCGATTACACGCAACACTTCGTCAAAATTGCGGCCGGTGCTCATCGGGTAGGTCAGGCTCAGGCGCACCTTCTTGGCCGGATCGATCACGAACAAAGTACGCACGGTGGCCGTGGTCGAGGCGTTCGGGTGGATCATGTCGTACAGCGTCGAGACTTTACGGTCGGCGTCGGCGATGATGGGGAAGCCCACCACGGTGCCCTGGGTTTCCTCGATGTCCGAAATCCAGGCCGTGTGCGATTCGGCCGGATCGACCGACAGCGCGATGGCCTTGACGTTGCGCTTGTCGAATTCGGGTTTCAGCTTGGCGGTCAGGCCCAGCTCGGTCGTGCAGACGGGCGTGAAGTCGGCCGGGTGCGAGAACAACACCACCCAGGAATTGCCTGCCCACTCGTGGAAATGCAGCTTGCCGATGGAGGAATCTTGTTCAAAATCAGGGGCGGTGTCGCCCAGTCGTATCGTCATAATCAGCTCCGTAAGGAAAAGGGGTTCAGGTGGACGTGAAGGCACTATTCTGCGCCTTTTCTGCTAAAAAATACAACGTTTCAAGGCCTTCCGTCCGGCTTACTTGGGCTGGTAGATCTGGTCGAACAGGCCGCCGTCGGCGAAGTGCACCTTCTGGGCCCTGGTCCAGTCGCCGGCCACGTCGGACAGCCTGAACAGCTTCACGCTAGGGAACTGGGCGGCGTATTTCTTCGCCTCCTTTTCCACGGCCGGACGGTAGTAGTTCTTGGCGATGATTTCCTGCGCTTCATCGGTGTAGAGGAAGTTCAGGTAAGCCTCGGCCACCTTGCGGGTGCCGCGCTTGTCGACCACCTTGTCGACCACCGCCACCGGCGGCTCGGCCAGGATGGACACCGACGGCGCGACGATGTCGAACTTGGCCGGGCCCAGCTCCTTGACCGCCAGCAGCGCCTCGTTTTCCCAGGCGATCAGCACATCGCCGATGCCGCGCTCGACAAAGGTAGTGGTGGCGCCGCGCGCGCCGGAATCGAGCACCGGCACGTTCTTGTACAGCTTGCTCAGGAAATCCTTGGCCGACGCCTCGCTGCCGCCGGGCAGGCGCAGCGCGTAGCCGTAGGCGGCCAGGTGGTTCCAGCGGGCGCCGCCGGACGTTTTCGGATTCGGGGTGATGACGGCGACGCCGGGCTTGACCAGGTCGTTCCAGTCCTTGATGCCCTTGGGATTGCCCTTGCGCACCAGGAACACGATGGTCGAGGTGTACGGCGTGCTGTTGTGCGGCAGCTTTTTCTGCCAGTCCGGCGCCAACAGCTTGCGTTCGGCGATGGCGTCGATGTCGTAGGCCAGCGCCAGCGACACCACGTCCGCCTCCAGGCCGTCGATCACGGCGCGGCCCTGCTTGCCGGAGCCGCCGTGCGATTGCTTAATCTTCAGCACGTCGCCGGTCTTGGCTTTCCACTCCTTGGCAAAGGCGGTATTGACATCCTGGTACAGCTCGCGCGTCGGGTCGTAGGAGACGTTGAGCAAGGAGACTTCGGCGGCCAAGGCTGGCGCGATGGCGGTGACGGCAAGAACAGCAGCAGCGAGTATTTTTTTGGACAGCATCTGATTCCCCTGGTAATGAAGGTCTTCAGATTAAGACTGTCCTTTATAAATGAGAACTAAGCTTTTAGCAGTTCAATATACCCAAACCTTATATGCGTTCAATAAAAGCGGTTGAACAGCACCACGCCCCAGGCGCCGGCCGCCAGCAAGCAGGTCAGCAACACGGCCGCGCTGCCGAAGTCCTTGGCGTTCTTGGACAGCGGATGGCGCTCCAGCGATACCCGGTCGACCACCGCCTCGATGGACGAATTGATCAGCTCCACGATCAAGATCAGCATCAGCACACCGATCAACATCAATTTTTCAAATGCCGAGATGCGCAAGATCAGCGCGATGAGGGTGCCGACCACGAACACGCTCACTTCCTGGCGAAACGCATGTTCATGCCGCCAGGCCGACTTAAAGCCGTCGATCGAGTATAAAAAGGCCGAAAAGATACGTTTCAGGCCACTCTTGCTCTTGAATTCGCTCACTGGTTCCATGAATAAGCCACAAATTGAGAATGTATCATTATGCATCAATTCCCATTTTTTTCACATTATGGTATAAAGTATCTATCGCATACTGCACCGCACCAACCACATCATGAAAATCGAAACCGTTCCAGAGCAAAAGACCACTATCCAGGTGATCGAGCGCATGGTGGCGCTACTCGATGCGCTGGCCAAATATCCCGACCCCGTGAGCCTGAAGGAATTATCCAAGGTTTCCGGGCTACACCCCTCCACCGCCCACCGCATCCTCAACGACATGGTGCTCACGCGCTTTGTCGACCGCATCGAGCCGGGCACCTACCGGCTGGGCATGCGGCTGCTGGAATTGGGCAATGTGGTCAAGAGCCGGCTGTCGGTGCGCGAGGCCGCGCTGGATTTCATGCGTGCACTGCACAAAAAAACCCAGCAGACCATCAACCTGTCGGTCCGCCAGGGCGACGAGATCGTCTACATCGACCGCGCGTTCTCGGAGCGCTCGGGCATGCAGGTGGTGCGCGCCATCGGCGGCCGCGGTCCGCTGCACCTGACCTCGACCGGCAAGCTGTTCCTGTCGGTGGACGAGCCGAAAGCCATCCGCGCCTACGCCACGCGCACCGGCTTGGCCGGCCACAACAAGAATTCGATCACGGATCTGGTCAAGCTCGAACGCGAGCTGAACCTGGTGAAATCGCGCGGCTACGCGCGCGACAACGAGGAGCTGGAGCTGGGCGTGCGCTGCATGGCCGCCGGCATCCACGACGACAGCGGCAAGCTGATCGCCGGCCTGTCGATCTCGGCGCCGGCCGACCGCCTGCAGGACGAGTGGCTGGAAGACCTGGTCGCGACCGCCAACCAGATTTCCGCCACGCTCGGTTACATCCCGGTCGAATAAGCCGCCGGTGCGCCGAGGCCGGCCGGCTTCAGCGCCTCCAGCCATTTGCGCATGCGGCCGGCATCGGCGGTGCGCGACTGCTTGCCCTTGGAATCGAGGAACACCATGATCACCGAGCGGCCTTCGATCACCGCCTGCATCATCAGGCAGCGCCCCGCTTCGTTGATGAAGCCGGTTTTCTGCAGGCCGATCGCCCAGTCCGGGCTGGCCACCAGGTGGTTGGTGGTGCCGAACTGCATCGGACGGCCGTTGGTTTCCACCATGGCCTTGGCGTCGGTCGAGTACTGGCGCAGGATGGGCTGCTGATACGCCGCCATCGCCAGCTTGGCCAGGTCGCGCGCGCTGGCCACGTTCATTTTCGACAGGCCGCTGGAATCGACGTAGTGCGTGTCGACCATGCCCAGTTCGCGCGCCTTGGCGTTCATCGCCTCGACAAACGCCGGCTTGCCGCCCGGATAGTTGCGGCCCAGTGCCGAGGAGGCGCGGTTTTCCGAGCTCATCAGGGCGATGTGCAGCATGTCGGCGCGGCTCAGCTGGGTGCCGACCTTCAGGCGCGAGCTGCTGAACTTTTCGCGGTCGACGTCCTCGTCGGTGATGGTCAGGATCTCGTCCATGTTCTGCTTGGCTTCGACCACGATCAGGCCGGTCATCATCTTGGTGATCGAGGCGATCGGCAGGGCGACGTTGGAATTCTTTTCAAACAGCACTTCGGAATTGGCCTGGTCCAGCACCAGCGCCACGTTGGACTTGAGGTCCAGCGGATCGTGCGTCATGTTCAGGCCGGCGAGATCGCCCATGGTCGGCACCGGCGGCGCGGCGACGATCAGGCGCTGGTACACCACCTTGCGGCGGCCGTGGACCATGACCACGCGCTTGACCACGCGCTCGCCCGGCTCGGCGGCGGCCACGCGCACCGGCCCACGGGCCTTGACCTTCTTCAGATGGTGTTTTTTCGGAGCGCCATCCGCCGCATGGGCGGCCGTAGCGGTGAGCGCCGTGGAAGCGAACATCAGCGAAATGAGCACACTCAAAGCTAGTTTAGACATCATATCCCCGAAAAAAGCACTGCACAGAAAGCGAAAGTACTGTTGCAGTTTAGCAAAACACCGGACAAGCGCAAGCAAATTTAACATTGAGAGCATCGATGGTTGCGTCGATGCAATAGCGCTCGGTACGCTTTGGACAAACTAGTGCTAACCAACAAATTTAACAAATTCTTCAACCGCCATCCGCTCGGTGACCAGCGAGTTTTCGATTTTCGAACTGTCGGCGTAGCCGAGCGCCATGCCGCACACGACAGTTTCATTGTCCGGCAAACCCAGCTCCTTGCCTATGATTTTATGATACTGGGTAAAGGCCGCCTGCGGACATGTATCGAGCCCCCTGGCGCGCGCCGCCACCATGATATTTTGCAGGAACATGCCGTAATCGAGCCAGGAACCCTGCTCCATGATGCGGTCGATGGTAAAGATGAGACCCACCGGCGCACCAAAAAATTCATAATTGCGTCCATGTTGCGCGGCCATGCCGGCCTTGTTGTCGCGCGTCAGGCCCAGCAGCGCATACAGGTCCCAGCCCACCTTGCGGCGGCGATCGATGAAGGGCGAGACCCATTCGCGCGGATAGTAGGCGTATTCCTCGGTGTGCTGCCGGGCCTGCTCGGGATCGTTGTGGGCGGCCAGGATCGCCGACGACAGTTGCCGCTTGCGCTCGCCGTCCAGCACGTAGACCTTCCACGGCTGGGTGTTGGTGCCGGACGGCGCGCGTGCCGCCACCTGCAGGATCTGCGCGACGTCCTCGCGCGCCACCGCCTGCGGCAGGTAGGCGCGGATCGAACGGCGGCTGGTGATGGCGGCGTCCACCGCTTGCTGGTCGGGAGTGGAAATCATGGGCCCTCGCTTTATCTGGTTTTCTTGACTACAAATATCACACCGGTGACCGCCAGCGCCATCCCCGCTATGCCGAGGGCGTTGAACGCCTCGCCGAACATCAGCCAGGCCATGACGGCGGTGGTGGGCGGCGTCAGGTACAGCAAGCTGGTGACTTGTGTGGCGTCGCTGCGGCGTATCAGCGCGAACAGCAGGAAGATGGCGCCGATCGACAAGCCCATCACCGACCACAGCAAGGCGCCGATGAAGCGCGGAGTCCACTGCACCGCAGCAAAGTCGGGCCCCAGGCCTTCGAAAAAGACCGCCAGCGGCAGCACCACCACCAGCGAGGCGGCGAACTGGATCACGGTGCCGGTGCGCAGGTCGAACTGCGGGCAATTGCGCTTCTGGTACAGGGTGCCGGCGGTGATCGACAGCAGCGCCAGCACGCACAGCAGGATGGCGTCGACCGGCAAGCCGGTCAGCTTGATCTTGGCTGCCACCACCAGCCCCACCCCGGCCAGGCCGAAGACCAGTCCCAGCCACTGCCGTGGCCGGACCCGCTCGCCGATCAGCGGCGCGGCGAAGGCGGTCAGGATGGGCTGCATGCCGACGATCAGCGCCGACAAGCCGGCCGGCATGCCCAGCTTGATGGCGCACCAGACGCCGACCAGATAGCCGGCCTGCACCAGCAGCCCGGCCAGCGCGATCTGCCAGATCTTGCCGTGCGGCCAGGGCGCCTTCAGCAGCAACACGGCCGGCACCAGGAACAGCAGCACGCCCAGGAAGCGCATCACCAGGAAGGTCAGCGGCGGCGCATACGGCAGGCCGAACTTGGCGACGATGAAGCCGCTGCTCCACAACAACACGAAAAACAGCGGCAGCGGCGACAGGAAAGTAGCGTGTTTGACGGGTACGGCGGCACTGGAGGTGTTGGACATGGATGAGCCGGTCAAACCTGCTTGCAAAATGAAAGGAAATCGGCGCCGGTTTGCGGCGCCGACTCGACAGCATGCAAGTCTATCACGGCAGGGGTTTCGTCACCGGCCACGCTGCATTTTCCCTGGGGAAATGCTTTCTTCCGGCCAGAGTCGGTTCTTTGATGCAACGCACAAAAAATCGCTTGACTTAATTTTTGAAGGCCGTAAAATCGGGTTTGTTGCGTTGCACAATTTGTTGTTCGGTCTGAAACGTGGATTGCCTGTTTCTCACCGGCTGTAGAAACAGCAGTACTTAATCAATGACTACTTTCCTGGAGATTTAAATGTTTTCAATCCCTGAGCAATTTTCCAATGCGACCAAAGCTAACTTTGAAGCTCAATTCGCGATTTTCTCGGCCCTGACCAACAAGGCTTTCGAAGGCGTGGAGAAGTTCGTCGACCTGAACCTGACCGCTGCCAAGGCATCGCTGGAAGAGTCGTCGATCACCACCAAGCAACTGCTGTCGGCCAAGGATCCACAAGAATTCTTCTCGCTGGCTTCGGCGCAAGCCCAGCCTAGCGCAGAAAAAACCATCGCTTACGGCCGTCACCTGGCGACCATCGCTTCGAGCACCGGCGCTGAATTCAGCAAAGCTGCTGAAACCCAGATCGCTGAAACCAACCGCAAAGTCATTTCGCTGGTGGAAGAAGTGAGCAAGAACGCCCCGGCCGGTTCGGAAAACGCCGTCGCCATCCTGAAATCGGCCATCGGCAACGCCAACGCCGGCTACGAGCAGTTCGCCAAGACCGCCAAGCAGGCTGTCGAGTCGATCGAATCGAACCTGACCTCGGCCGTGAACCAGTTCACCGCCGCTGCCGCCAAAGCTGCTCCAGCCAAGAAGTAATCAAGGAATACCGGCGCGGTAGGGTGCCGGTTCTTTGCTGGCGTTGCTTAACGCCTCCCTTAAAGCTCCATGTGCGCCCAACGCCACACGGAGCTTTTTTATTTGAAATTTAGAATGCGAAGTCGGAAATGCTGGAGCCGTCCGACGCAGTGACCGCAGTCGCAGTCACTGCTGAACCAGCGCCGAATTTGCTAACATTATTAATCACATAAGCAACATGGCAGGCCCCCATGTACAGTCGATCATTATTTGGATCAAATGCCAAGGCGCCATCGCCGCAGTCGAAGGGCTGGCCTGGAAGAGTCAGCACGAGATTTGATGTAGAAGTGATAGGTGCAGTTGCAGGGTAAATGGGCATATCAACTGCAGTAACGCTAGCATTCTCCACGATGGCAATGCCACGCGTACCGTATCTTACAAACAAGCGGTCGTGAGCGGAGTCCAACGCTATATTCTGATTAAACTCGCCAGAATTCCGCGACGCCATCGACAGACGAATAATCTTATGGCCAATTCTTTGAACGTCCCCATCAGCCGTATCAATATTCGAATACACATTGATTATCTCTGAAGTACTATGATTGTCGCGGATATACAAAAGCCCGCGCTTGCTATCAATAGCAAGTTGGTTTCCGGAAATATTCTCGATGCGGCGCGTGGGGACTACAGTTCCACTTAAAGTGCTGGCATGGGAAAAAACTGACAAGTTGTAGTACCCAAGCACGTATAAGCTGTCGGTTTCCTTTACGTAGACCATTTTTCCTACCACACCTGCTATTGCGGGCGTAATTACTCGAGTAGGAGCCGTACCTGGGGCCATCGTGCTGGCGCTCTGGAAGACCGAAATAGATCTTCCGAAAGAAGCAAACAACAAATCATGACCAGCATCGTAGGCTATGGCATCTCCATAGGCATGGCCATAGTACATGTCAGCATTGACGCTATTAACGAGGATCGAACCAGAAAATACCCCCGGCTGCGGTGACAACGTTGGAAATGCCGCGATCAACTCGTTGGCCGAGTCTGCGACAAACAACATGTTTTTTGCAGACGTTGGTTGAGTTACGGTCGCACCACCTCCGTTGGAGGGCACTGCCCCATTCGAGCCACCACCACCACCGCAAGCGCTGAGCGCGACCAGAAGAGCACTTACGACGAACCCTGAAACTATTTTCATAATAACTAAATTTCCAAAATGGAAATATTTTATCAGAAAATAAATTCTCAGCCTACCCTGCTACTCGCCCAAGTAGGCGGCTTTGACGCGCGGGTCGTCCAGCATGTCCTTGGCGTTGCCGGTCATGGTGATGTTGCCCGAATCCATGACGTAACCGCGGTGCGCGGCCTGCAGCGCCAGCTTGGCGTTCTGCTCCACCAGCAGGATCGTGATGCCCTCTTTCGAAACGTTGCGGATCACTTCGAAAATCTTCTCGACCATGATCGGCGACAGGCCCATCGACGGCTCGTCCAGCAGCAGCAGCTTGGGATGCGACATCAGCGCGCGCGCCATCGCCAGCATCTGCTGCTCGCCGCCCGACAGCGTGCCCGCCATCTGCGCCGCCCGCTCCTTCAGGCGCGGGAACACGTCGAACCATTTGGCGATGTCGGCCTCGATGCCGGCCTTGTCGTCGCGGGTGTAGGCGCCCATCATCAGGTTTTCATGGATCGACATGCGGGTGAACACGCCGCGCCCTTCCGGCACCATGGCCAGCTTCTTCTCGACCAAGTGGAAGGACTTGCTGCCCTTCAGCGACTCGCCCTGATAGGTGACCGTGCCCTCGACCTTGCAAGGGGGCAGCGTGCCGGTGATGGCTTTCAAGGTGGTGGTCTTGCCAGCGCCGTTGGCGCCGATCAAGGCGACCAGCTCGCCCTTGTTCACTTCCAGATCGATGCCTTTGACGGCCTTGATGCCGCCGTACGCGACTTTCAGTCCCGATACTTTAAGAACGTTGTCGCCCATTAGTGCGATCCTCCCAGGTAGGCGTCGATAACCGCCTGATTGCTTTGTATTTCCGCCGGCAGACCCTCGGCGATCGGCTTGCCGTATTCCAGCACCATCAACCGGTCGCACAGGCCCATCATCATCTTGACGTCGTGCTCGATCAGCAGCACGGTCTTGCCTTCGTTCTTGATCTTGACCAGCAGCTCGCGCAGCGCCAGTTTCTCGGTGGCGTTCATGCCGGCCGCCGGCTCGTCCAGCGCCAGCAGCTGCGGATCGGTGGCCAGCGCGCGGGCGATTTCCAGGCGGCGCTGGTCGCCGTACGACAGGAACCTCGACGTGCGGTTGGCGAACTGGCCGATGCCGACGAAGTCCAGCAGCTCCTGCGCGCGCTTGCGGATAGCCGCCTCCTCCTCGCGCGCCGCCTTGTGGCGGAACACCGCGCCGAACACACCCTGGTGCGAACGCACGTGGCGCCCGACCATCACATTCTCCAGCGCGGTCATCTCGCCGAACAGGCGGATGTTCTGGAAGGTGCGGGCGATGCCGGCCTTGGCCACCGCATGCGGCGCGGACGGCGAATACGGCTTGCCGGCCAGCTCGAAGGTGCCGGTGTCCGGCTGGTACAGGCCGGTGATGACGTTGAAGAAAGTGGTCTTGCCGGCCCCGTTCGGGCCGATCAGGCCGTAGATCTGGCCCTTCATGATCTTGATGCCGACATCGGTCAGCGCCTGCAAGCCGCCGAAGCGCTTGTTAACGCCGGCGATGTTGAGAATGACTTGTTCGCTCATGTATGCTTTCCTCAGGCCGCCATCGTGCCGGACGATTGATCTTTGGTGTCGGAGTCGCCGTCGGGCCGGTCCTCATGCTTGGGCGCGGGCCACAGGCCGGCCGGGCGGATCAACATCATCAACACCAGGGCCAGGCCGTACAGCAATTGACGCATCACCTCGGCCTCGATATAGACGTGGCCGAACAGTTGCTGCTGCACCGGTTCGACGATGTAGCGCAACACCTCCGGCAGCGCCGCCAGCAACGCCCCGCCCAGGATCACGCCGGGAATATGGCCGATACCGCCCAGCACCACCATCGCCAGCACGGCGATCGACTCGGTCAGCGAAAACGATTCCGGCGAGACGAAGCCCTGGAACGACGCGAACATCGCGCCCGCGATGCCGCCGAACGAGGCGCCCATCGAGAACGCCAGCAGCTTGACATTGCGGGTATTGATGCCCATCGCCTTGGCGGCGATCTCGTCCTCGCGAATCGCGACCCAGGCACGGCCCAGGCGCGAGTGCTGCAGGCGCGTGGTGACGAACACGATCGCCACGCACAGGAACAGGAACAGGAAGTAGTAGGCGTTCACCGACGGCATGGAAAAGCCGCCGATCACCACATTGGCGCGCGAACCCGCCTCGCCCGCCAGGTTGACCCCGAACACCCGGATCGGATCGATCATGTTGATCCCCTGCGGGCCGTTGGTGAAGTTGATCGGCTCGTTCAGGTTGTTCATGAAGATGCGGATGATCTCGCCGAAGCCCAGCGTCACGATGGCCAGGTAGTCGCCGCGCAGCTTCAGCGTCGGGGCGCCGAGGATGGCGCCGAACAGGCCGGCCAGCGCGGCGGCCAGCGGAACGATCACCCAGACCGACAGGTGGATGCCGTTCTGCTGGATATCCGGCCCCATGATGGCGACCAGCGCGTTGCCGACGGTCGGGTATTCATTGATCATCGATTCCAGCAGGGTCGCGAACTGCGGCGAGGCCAGCAGGCCCGTCATGTAAGCCCCCAACGCGTAGAACGCGATGTAGCCCAGGTCCAGCAGGCCGGCAAAGCCGACCACGATGTTCAAGCCCAGCGCCAGCATGATGAACAGCAGCGCAACATCGACAATGCGTACCCAGGAGTTGCCGAACGGCGCGGCCAGGAACGGGAAGATCAGCAAGCCGATCACCAGGACCGCCAGGCTGGCGTAGGTCTTGCGCGGATTGCGGGCAAGGTCGAAATTCAAGATAGCCATGATAGTCCTTTCTTACGCGCGGTCCGCGACGCGCTCGCCCATGATGCCGGACGGGCGCACCGTCAGCACCAGGATCAGCACGACGAAGGCAAAGATGTCCTGGTAGTGGCTACCGAGGAAGCCGCCCGTCAGTTCGCCGATGTAGCCGGCGCCCAGGCTTTCAACGAGGCCCAGCACGATACCGCCTATCATCGCGCCGTAGATATTGCCGATGCCGCCCAGCACAGCGGCCGAGAACGCCTTCAGGCCGGGCACGAAGCCCATGGAGAACGAGATCGACGCATAGTTGGCGCCCCACATCACGCCGGCCAATGCCGCCAGCGCGGCGCCCAGCGCGAACGTGGCGACGATGACCTTGTTCGAGTCGACCCCCATCAGGCCGGCGACGCGCGGGTTTTCGGCCGTGGCGCGCATGGCGCGGCCCATCTTGGTTTTTTCCACCAGCAAAACCAGGCCGGTCATCGACAGCACTGCCAGCGCCAGCAACAACACCTGGGTCTGCGAAATCAGCGCGCCGCCCACCTTGACCGGGTCCGACGACAGCAGTTGCGGGAAGGCCAGCGGATTGCGGTTCCAGATCATCATGGCGAAGGTTTGCAGCAGGATCGATACGCCGATGGCGGTGATCAGCGGCGCCAGGCGCGGCGCATTGCGCAGCCGGCGGTAGGCCACGCGCTCGATCAGGACATTGACCGCCATGCAGACAGGAATGGCGCCGCCGATGGCGATCGCCAGCTTGACGTAGCCGGGCAGGCCCGGCGCGTATTCGTTGAGGTATTTGAGGATGGTCAGGCCGGTCATGGCGCCGATCATCAGCACGTCGCCGTGCGCGAAGTTAATCAGGTTCAGCACACCGTACACCATGGTGTAGCCCAGCGCGACCAGGGCGTACATGCTGCCCAGCACCAGTCCGTTAATAATTTGTTGGATAAAAGTATCCATGAAGAGTGCCTTTACTTTTTAGTTTTGCCTGCACAACCGGTTCAAGTAACAAAAACGGCACCCGGAGTAAAGTCTCCGTAGTGCCGCCGTTGACTACGCGTTCACGATGCAAATTCCGTGCCTGAACCGGTATTCGTCTCCTGCGTACCAAGCTCCCATTTATAAGCCGAAACGACAACTTTTTAAGAGCGAGGCAATGATAACGAGATTTTCGAAAAACTAACTGCGGAATAACGGGGAAACACGGAATTTAATTCCGTTTCATCCAAAAACTGGTTAAACCGCGCCCCCGCTTGGTATGGCTTTTTGTCCATCCAGGCCCTTGGGCAGGGGGAAAGTGACCGCTTCCTGCACACCGTCGAGCGTACGCACGCTGCGTGCACCCAGTTCCTTGAGGCGATCAATGACGGCTTGCACCAGCACCTCGGGCGCCGATGCACCAGCGGTGACACCCACGCGCACCTTGCCGTCCAGCCAGAGCGGATCGATCTGCGTGGCGTTGTCGACCATGTAGGCGGGCGTGCCCTTCTTTTCCGCCACTTCGCGCAGGCGGTTGGAATTCGAACTGTTCGGGCTGCCGACCACGATCAACAACTCGACTTGCGGCGCCATGAACTTCACCGCTTCCTGGCGGTTGGTGGTGGCGTAGCAGATATCGCCCTTCTTCGGTTCGATGATCGCCGGATACTTGCGCTTGAGCGCTTCGATGATGTCGGCGGTGTCGTCCACCGACAAGGTAGTCTGGGAGACATACGCCAGTTGCTCGGGCTTGGTGACGTTCAGCTTGTCCACGTCGGCCACGGTCTCGACCAGGTACATGCCCTCTTCCGTCTGGCCCATGGTGCCTTCGACTTCCGGGTGGCCGTCATGGCCGATCATGATGATCTCGCAGCCCTGCTTGCGCATCTTGGCCACTTCCACGTGCACCTTGGTCACCAGCGGGCAGGTCGCGTCGAAGATGCTCAGGCCGCGCGATTCCGCTTCCGCCCGCACCGCCTTGGACACGCCGTGCGCCGAGAACACCAGCGTATTGCCGGCCGGGACATCGTCCAGGTCCTCGATGAAGATGGCGCCCTTGTTGCGCAGGTCTTCCACCACGTAGGCGTTGTGGACGATCTCGTGGCGCACATAGATGGGCGCGCCGAACTGGGTCAGCGCGCGCTCGACGATTTCAATGGCGCGGTCGACGCCGGCGCAAAAGCCGCGCGGCTGGGCCAACAGGATTTCTTTATCGCTCATGACTTCCTCACAACACGGAGATGAGTTGGACTTCGAATTTCAGCGGCTGGCCGGCCAGCGGGTGGTTGAAGTCGAACAGGCAGGTTTCGTCGCCCAGCTCGCGCAGGATGCCGGCGAAGCGGCCGCCGCCCGGCGCGGCGAAGTCGACCAGGTCGCCCACTTTATAGTCGGCGCCCGGCATCGAGTTCTCGTCCAGCGTGGCGCGGGTGACTTCGCGCACCAGTTCCGGGTTGCGCGGGCCGAAGCCGACGCCCGGTTCCAGGTCGAAGGTCTGGTGCGTGCCTTCGGGCAGGCCGATCAACAGTTCCTCGAGCACCGGCGCCAGTTGGCCCTGGCCCAGCATCAGCGTGGCGGGATTTCCGCTGAAGGTTGTAACGATATCAGTACCGTCCAGCGAGGCGAGACGATAATGCAGTGTTAAGTAAGCCGATTTGGTGACGACAGCAGGTTGCGCGTTAGACATGACGTGGGATTCGGTGAGCTGGCAAAGGCTCTATTGTAAGCCACCTTGCCTGCCGCGCCTGTCGTCTGTGCCGATTTGCGGAGGATATCGATGACAATCAACGAATGGCCACTGGAGCGCCGCCCGCGCGAGCGGCTGATCCGCGACGGCGCCGGGGCGCTGTCGGACGCCGAGTTGCTGGCGGTTTTCCTGCGCACCGGCGTGCCGGGCAAGGACGCAGTGCAGCTCGGCCAGGAAATGTTGCACCATTTCGGCTCGCTGCAGGGGATGTTCGGCGCCAGCCTGCCGGAGTTTTCCGCGCTACGCGGGCTGGGCTCGGCCAAGTTCGCCCAGTTGCAAGCGGTGATGGAACTGGCGCGGCGCGCCATCCTGGAGGAAATCAAGGCCGGACATACGCTGAACTCGCCGCGCGCTGTGAAGGAATACCTGCGCATCACCTTCAGCGGCAAGGACTTCGAATCGTTCTACGTGCTCTTCCTTGATGTAAAGAACCGCCTGATCGAATCGCGGGAAATGTTTCGCGGCACCCTGACGCACACCAGCGTCTACCCGCGCGAGGTGGTGAAGGCGGCGCTGGCCTGCAACGCGGCCAGCATCATGCTGGCGCACAACCATCCATCGGGCACGCCCGAGCCCAGCGAATCGGACCTGCTGCTGACGCGGGCGCTGGTGCAGGCCATGGCGCTGGTCGACATCCGCATCCTCGACCATTTTGTGGTGGCCGGCCACCAAGTTCATTCATTTGCCGAGCACGGCCAGCTATGAGTTTACCCCTATGGGCTCAAGGGTTTACGAGTGAATTCATAATTGTTAAATATTTTTAGATATGCGAGACACAATTGTTTTTCACAAGTCATTGAAAAAGCTGAGTTTTTTGGATATACTCTTGTTTTTCCAATTGTGGAATGTCTTTTAAGGAGTGCGTTATGGCACGTGTTTGCCAAGTTACTGGGAAGAAGCCGATGGTCGGCAACAATGTTTCCCACGCAAACAACAAAACCAAACGTCGTTTCCTGCCTAACCTGCAGAACCGTCGTATTTTTGTTGAATCTGAAAACCGCTGGGTCTCCCTGCGTCTGTCCAACGCTGGTCTGCGCGTAATCGACAAAGTCGGCATCGATGCCGTACTGGCCGACATGCGCGCCCGTGGCGAAAAAGTCTAATTAGGGAGCTACCATGGCAAAAACTGGCCGCGACAAAATCAAACTGGAATCGACCGCAGGTACGGGTTTCTTCTACACCACCACCAAGAACAAGCGTACTACGCCAGCTAAAATGGAGATCATGAAGTTCGATCCTAAAGCTCGCAAGCACGTCATGTTCAAAGAAACCAAGATCAAGTAATCCGATCTTCGCTTCTCGCAAAAAAGCCGCTCAGCATCAGCTCAGCGGCTTTTTTCTTTTACAGGCAACCTTCAATGTATTGCACTTCCTTCCAGGCGCCGGCGTAGATTGCGCCAACCTTGCCCTTGCTGGTGTCGAAGCGGATCGCATATTGGCCGCCGCCGGCTTTGACGGTCAGGGTCTGCTCGCTGTCGTCGTAGGCCTGCGGCGCCGACGTCACCGCCTCGCCATACACCTGCCGTATCTTTTCCACCGGGTCGCCCAGGCCGATGCCACGCTCGGATAAGATGCCCTCCTCCATCACGTCCACCCGCTTCAGCACGTCGCCGACAAACATCAGCAGCAAACCGGGCTGGCGCGCCGGCTCCAGCTGGAAGCAATTCGGCGAGCCGCGCAACGCCTTCGGCGTGCGTTCCATGTGATCGCCCAGCACTTTATTGACGGCATCGAAACGCATGCCGATCTTCAACGGCCCGGCGCCGTCGAAGCGCACGGTCCAGTCGGCGGCGTGCGCGCCGCACAGCGGCAAGGCCAGCATCAGGGCCGCCAGATAAGTTCGCAATCGCATATTGCTCCTTGAATGAAAAACGGCCCCGAAGATTCGGGGCCGTTCAATTGTATCAATACTTTCTTATGCGTAGCTGCGCAGGCGGAGCGAGAAATCCTGCAGCGACTTGATGCCCGACGCTTCCGCGCGGTTGCACCAGTCTTGCAGCTTGTGCAGCAGCTGGTCGCGGGTGAAATGCGAACGCTCCCAGATCACACCCAGTTCCACGCGCATATTGTGCATGGTTTCCAGCGCCTTGCTGTGCTGGAACAATTCCACCAGCTGTTGCTGTTGCGGCGCTTCCAGCTTACCCGGCTCGCGCTGCAGCAGCTTGCGCGACGACTTCAGGAAGCGAGCCTCCAGCTGGGCCTTGTCCTTCAGGTGTTCCAGCTCTTCCTTCCAGGCATGCTTGACCGACTTGGCGTACTTGGCCATCACGTCGTAACGGTTGGCGATCACCGATTGCAGCGTGTCGAAGTCGGCTTCCACTTTGCCTTTGGCGAACTTCGGCTCCGGCGCGCGCTTCTTGACCTTGGCCAGGCCCATCATTTCCAGCGCGCGGATGTAGCCCCAGCCGATGTCGAACTCGTACCACTTCGACGACAGCTTGGCCGATGTGGCGAAGGTGTGGTGATTGTTGTGCAACTCTTCGCCGCCGATCAGGATGCCGAGCGGAATGATGTTGGTGGCCGCGTCGGCGCAATCGTAGTTGCGGTAGCCCCAGTAGTGGCCGATGCCGTTGATGATGCCGGCCGCAGTCACGGGGATCCACATCATCTGCACGGCCCACACAGTGATGCCGATCACGCCGAACAGGATGACGTTGATCACCAGCAGCGCGGCGACGCCTTGCCAGCTGAAGCGGGTGTACAGGTTGCGCTCGATCCAGTCGGTCGGCGTGCCATGGCCATACTTCTCCATGGTTTCCAGGTTCTTCGATTCAGCGCGATACAGCTCGGCGCCTTGCCAGAACACCTTCTTGATGCCGCGGGTGACCGGGCTGTGCGGATCTTCCTCGGTGTCGCACTTGGCGTGGTGCTTGCGGTGGATCGCCGCCCATTCCTTGGTCACCTGGCCGGTGGTCAGCCACAGCCAGAAGCGGAAGAAATGGCTCGGAATGGCGTGCAGCTCCAGCGCGCGGTGCGCCTGGTGGCGGTGCAGGTAAATGGTGACGCTGGCGATGGTGATGTGCGTGACCACCAGCGTATAGAAAAATACTTGCCATGCGGTGAGTCGGGTGACGCCGTTGGCCAAAAAATCCAGTACATCGTATAAACTAAAAATCATTACTACTCCAAAGTGGGCGTGTCTCGCTGTACGGTCGTTCCGACAATATTGCGTTTCCAACAGGCGCAGGAAGTCCGTCAGTATTACTCTTGGGCTTCATTGTACGCTGAATTAAACGTGATTTGCGGAAGGATTTCCGTCAGTCACTGCCGTTTTCTTCGGCACGGTCGTGCTTTCCGGGGCGGTAAATTGCTCCGGCACGGGGCCGAGAATACGCATCTCCCGTTGCGGGAATGGGACGGAGATATTGTTCTCCTTGAGCGCGCGCCAGATCGCGCGGTTGACGTCCGAGGTCACGCCGCCACGGCCGTTCTGCGGATCGTTGATCCAAAAGCCCAGCTGCAGATCCAGCCCGTCCGCGCCAAAGCTCAGCAGCTGCGCCGACGGCAGCTTCTCTTCCTTCAACACGCGGTCCACCGTCAGCGCGGCTTCCTCCAGCAGCTTGAGCACCTTGTCGACATCGGTATCGTAGGCCACCGACACCTTGGTCGAAATCCACAGCATGCTGCTCGACAGCGACGAGTTCTGCACCGCGCCCGACACCAGCATCTCGTTCGGCACGATCGACTCCACGCCGTCCAGGCCCTGCAGCACCGTGTAGCGCGTGTTGATTTGCGTCACACGTCCGCTGTATTTATCGACCGTGATCATGTCGCCGATGGTCAGGCTGCGGTCCAGCAGGATGACGAAACCGGACACATAGTTGCTGGCGATCTTCTGCAAGCCCAAGCCCAGGCCGACGCCGAGCGCGCCGCCGAACACCGACAATACGGTCAGGTCGATGCCCACCAGCGACAGGCTCATCAGCACCGCCACCAGGATCAACAACGCGCGCGCCGTGCGCGCCACCACCACGCGCAGATTGGTGTGCATGCCCTGCACTTTCATCAGCTGTTCTTCGAGCGCCGCGCCGGCCCACAGCGCCAGCATCAGCAGCACGATCACCGAAACGGTCGCCTGCAGGATGTCGGCCAGCGACACCTTGTACTTACCCAGCGGCAGGATGGTGTCGTCCATGAAGTCGAACACCTCCTGGTACAGGCCGGTGATATACAGCACGAAGGCCAGCCACACCAGCAGCTGGAACACCTTCTCGAACGCCAGCATGGTGGCGCTGATCTGGCCGTGGCGCGCAAACACGCGGCGCAGCAGGTAGACGGCAAAGCGGATCACGACCAGCGATCCGAAGATAGGCAGCGCCACCTTGATCAGGTTGACGTGGAATTGATACTTGGCCAGCGCCACGCGCGACAGCGCCAGCAGGCAGACCACGGCCAGCGGCGCCATCACGCGGCCGAAACTCTCCACGCCGAAGCCCAGCACGCCGCTCTGCACTTCCTGGCGGCCAAATCGTTTCTTCAGCAGCCGCGCCAGCCCCCAGCCCAGGATCACGGAACCGACGATGGCGGCGAGTTGCCACAATCGGCTGGGGTCTTGCAGGTCGCCGGTCAGGTCGTCGATCAGATTGAGCAGGGGCTGTTGTTGTGTCATAGGAGCTGGATGCGAAGGCTAAGGTGTGTAGATTAACGTAAAAAAGGCCGGAACCCCGGCCTTTTGCGATGAGACGTGCGGCCGATTACTCGTCGGCGGCTCCCTCTTCATCCTTGACGACGGCCTTCTTGACCATCGGCTTGCGCTCGAACACGGCGGCGAAGAAGCCGTCGGTCTGGTGCTTGTGCGGCAGCAGCTTCAGGTAGTCGCCCATCTCCAGCTCGATGCGCTGCTCGGCCAGCACCTTGCTCATCGGCACCAGATCGAAATCGGGATGGGTGTCCAGGAACTGCTTGGCGATGAAGTCGTTCTCGTCGTCCAGGAAGCTGCAGGTGGCGTAGACCAGGCGGCCGCCGCCCTTCAGCAGGCGGGCCGCGCCGTCCAGGATGGCGGCCTGCTTGACCTGCAGTTCGCCAATCGCGCTCGGCTGCTGGCGCCACTTGACGTCCGGGTTGCGGCGCAGGGTGCCCAGGCCCGAGCATGGCGCATCGACCAGCACGCGGTCGATCTTGCCGGCCAGACGCTTGATCTTGGCGTCGCGCTCGTGCGCGATCTGCACCGGATGCACGTTGGACAGGCCGCTGCGCGCCAGGCGCGGCTTCAGCTTGGCCAGGCGCTTCTCCGACACGTCGAAGGCGTACAGGCGGCCGGTGTTGCGCATAGTCGCGCCCAGGGCCAGCGTCTTGCCGCCGGCGCCGGCGCAGAAGTCCACCACCATCTCGCCGCGCTTGGCGCCGACGATGGCCGACAGGATCTGGCTGCCCTCGTCCTGTACCTCGATATGGCCTTCCTTGAACAGCGGCAGGTTCTGCAGCGCCGGCTTTTGCAGCACGCGCAGGCCCAGCGGCGCGAACGGGGTCGGCGTGCTGCGGATCGGCGCTTCCAGCAGCTTGGCGGCCACTTCCTCGCGGGTGGCCTTCATGGCGTTCACGCGCAAGTCCAGCGGCGCCGGCGAATTCATGCCGTCGGCCAGCGCCAGCGTCTCTTCCTCGCCCATCTGTTCGACCAGCTTGTCGAACAGCCACTTCGGCATGTTCGAGCGGCTGGACTTGTGCATCACCTTGCGGTCGATCTGCAGGATGCGCTCGACCCAGGACACCTCGTCCTCGGTCAGCCCGCCCAGCGACTCGACGCCGACCGCGTCCGCCATGCCCAACAGGGTCAGGCGGCGCATGGTGGCGCCGCCGCCCGCCTCGGAGAAATCGGTATAAAACGATTTATTGCGCAGCACGTTGTAGATGCACTCGGCGATGGCGCCGCGCTCACGGCCGCCCAGGCGATGGTGGTCTTTGAAATAGCGCGACAGGGTGGTGTCGGCCGGCGCGGCAAAGCGCAAAATCTCGCGCAACACTTCTTCGGCGTTGGCGAGTATCGCTGGTGGCAATCTCATGGAAATCCTTGGTTAGTTTTTACTTTGTGTGGTCCACGTGGACCGCGCCCTGCGCTATCGTCAACCTGTCTTCGACAAACCAGCGTATCGCCCGCGGATAAATCACATGCTCCTGCTGCAGCACGCGGGCGGACAGGGTTTCGACCGTATCGTCGGGCAACACGGGCACGGCGGCTTGCGCCACCATCGGCCCGTGATCGAGTTCGGCCGTCACGAAATGCACCGTCGCGCCATGCTCCGCCACGCCGGCGGCCAGCGCCTGCGCGTGGGTCGCCAGGCCGGGGAACAGCGGCAGCAGCGAAGGATGGATGTTGAGCATGCGGCCGGCGTAATGCGCGACAAACTGCTCCGTCAAGATCCGCATGAAGCCGGCCAGCACCACCAGATCGGGCTGGAAGCCGTCGATCACCGTTTGCAGGGCGGCGTCGAACTCGGCGCGGCTGGCGTAATCCTTGTTGGCCACGACGGCCGTCGGAATCCCGTGTCCGGCAGCGAACGCCAGCCCGGAGGCGTCGGCGCGGTTGCTGATGACGGCGGCAATCCGGGCGGGCCAGCGCTCGGCCTGCGCCGCGCGGACCACCGCTTCCATATTGCTGCCGCGACCGGAAATCAGGATGACGATGTTTTTCATAGGCCGACATTGTACCTTGTTCAGGCAGTCGGGACTACAACTGAACAAGATTTGTTGCAATGCAGCAGGGCGGCTTCGGGCGCAGCACGCCCGCTCCTACGCTGGCGCGGGAGGGGGTGCGGGCTTACTCGAAGGAGTAAAATACCCGGAACGGGACTTTCTTGTCGGCCCAGTAATCGGCAGCGTCGCGGAAGACATCCAGCAGGGTTTCCCGTGCTTCCTTGTCAAATTTCTGGGTATTGGGCAATTGCTCCAGCACCACCAGGAAACCCTCCTGGGTGCCGGCGCCGGCCATGGTTTCGGTCAATGTCGTCCGCAAACCATCGAAATTCTTGCCTATACCCTTGGGGAACAGGAACGACTCGGCAATGATGCCCAGGACTTGCTGCTTGGTCGCGCCGGCGATGCAGTGCGCGTACAGGAAGTGATGTCCGAGGCGGGCCGCCTCCTCCTGCAGTTCGACCACGCGGAAGGCGCGGATCGATTGCACGAGGTTGGGCGGCACGGTCATTAGCAAACTCATGTTTCCCTCAATCTGACCTGGTATGTACGGTGTGTCCACTTTACTGTCGAGCGTGCCTATTTTGTGAATTAAAGAGTAAATAATTTGAGCACCTGTCCACTTTACACGGCAAACTGGTCTGCGTTCGCCATGGCTGATTCAATATGTTTCTCGAATCCCATACGCATATTAGGGTAACGTGTTGTTCCTCCCAGATCAATACGAATGTGATGGCTCACGCAATATTTGTTAAAAACAGAACATTTTATCGGGGTTTTAGGGGTCAAATCGGCACATTTCCCTCTCGAACCCGCAGCACGGCCATTTGTGATCGCTGTTACAATTTGTTGCCACAGATACTTGATTAGCACTAGTTATGGCCAGGCGGCGGGATTACCATACCTACCATGCCATATCAGAATCCCTGACATGCCAACCCAGACATTCCAACTGAAACGAGGTACCAAATGAACTTGCAAGCCAAACTGATCGCATCCGTACTGTGCGTAGGCGCCCTGCCCTTCGCCGCTCAAGCTCAAGCTGCCGATTTCGAAGATTTCGGCCGGGTCGTTCGCGTGACCCCGCAAGTGGAGCAGATCAACCGTCCGCGCCAGGAATGCCGCACCGAATACGTGCAGGTCCAGCAACCCGCGCCGCAGCGCGGCGTCGGCGGCGCCATCATCGGCGGCCTGATCGGCGGTCTGGCCGGTAACCAGGTCGGCGGCGGCACCGGCCGCTCGGTCGCGACCGCGGCGGGCGCCATCGCCGGCGCCGTCGTCGGCGACCGCGTCGACAACGCCAACACGCCCAACAGCGGCGGCGTGCAGGAACAGCAAGTGAAACAGTGCCGCACCGTCGACCACTGGGAATCGCGCACCTCCGGCTACGAAGTCACCTACGACTATCGCGGCCGCAACTACACCAGCGTGATGTCCTACGATCCGGGCGAGCGCGTGCGCCTGCGCGTGGTCGTCGAGCCGATGCAGCGTTAATCCCCCGCATCTCCCCCAGCACTGCCGGTCCGATGACCGGCAGTGTCGTTTTCAGGCTTGCTTTGCCGCAAGGCATCGCGGGATAATGCGGGTTCACCTCCTGTCGCCCGCCTCCCCCATGTTGATCAAACGAAAATCCATCGAAAAAGAAGAATCCTCCCGTCCGGCCCGCAAGCCCAAATATGCACCGGTGACACTGTCGGAGCAGGACGGCGTGCGCTACCTGCACTTCGGCACGGAATGGGTGCAGGGCGCGATGCGCATCCGCAAGCCGAACTGGCCGGAACTGGAATACGCGCAACAGATGATGGCGTGGATGCTGTGGCTGGACAAGCCGGCGCAGATCGCCCAGCTGGGCCTGGGCACGGCCACGCTGACCAAGTTCTGCTACGTCACCTTCCCCGAGGCGGCCGTCACCGCCGTCGAGCTCAACCCGTCGGTGATCGCGATCTGCGCCTCGATGTTCAAGCTGCCGGACAACGACGAGCGCCTGCGCGTGGTGGAGATGGACGCGCTCGACTACGTCAACGACGAAGCCAACGCCGACCTGCTGGACGTACTGCAGGTGGACCTGTACGACGCCACCGCGCGCGGCCCGGTGCTCGACAGCGCCGAGTTCTACCAGTCCTGCAACGCCTGCCTGGTCGACGACGGCATCATGACGGTCAACCTGTTCGGCGACCATCCGAGCTACGCGCGCAACATCAAGGCGATGAATTTCGCGTTCGAGCAAGTCATTTGCCTGCCGCCGGTACATGATGGTAACGTGGTGGCGATCGCCTTCAAGCGCAAGCGCGCCATCGACCTGGAAGCGCTGGCGGCGCGCGCGGCCCAGATCGCCGCCGACACCAAGCTGCCGGCCAAGACCTGGGTCAAGGGCCTTGCAACGAAGTAAGCGAAGCAATCGAAGGTAATGCGGCGGCGGGCCGTTCCGCTGCCAACTTTTGAAAGTGGCACGATGTCCGCAACGTCCGCACCTACCATTACCCCGCCCGCCAAAGCGGGTCCGCTAGATCTGCAACAGATCTACTCCTGGCTGCTGGCCGACGGCATGATACGCAAGGCCGAGGTCAAGGAACTGTACGCGCACAGCCAGGGCATCCTGAAGAACGCCGTCGGCCCGATGCACCCGCTGTGCGCGGTGGCGCATGGCAAGCTGCTGTCGGCGCAGCCGCCGCACAAGCTGCTCACGCTGGACGCGCTGTGCGAATGGCTGGCCGCGCGCACCGGCCTGACCTTCACCCGCATCGACCCGCTGAAGATCGACTTCACCCGCGTGGCCGACGTGATGTCGGCCAGCTACGCGGCGCGCTTCAACATCCTGCCGCTGGAGATCAGCGGCGACACGCTGGTGGTGGCCACCGCCGATCCCTACGCGGTCGAGTGGGAGGCGGAGATCGCCAAGATCTCGCGCCGCACGATACGCCGCGTGATCGCCAACCCGCTCGACATCGCGCAGTACATCACGCAATTCTTCAGCCTGGCCAAGTCGATCAAGAAGGCCAACAAATCCAACACCAACGATCTCGCGCTGCGCAACAACTTCGAGCAGCTGGTCGAGATGGGCAAGACCAACAAGCAGGTCGACGCCAACGACCAGCACGTGATCAACATCGTCGACTGGCTGTGGCAGTACGCCTTCGAACAGCGTGCCTCGGACATCCACCTGGAGCCCAAGCGCGACATGGCGGCGATCCGCTTCCGCATCGACGGCGTGCTGCACCAGGTGTACCAGGTGCCGGCGGTGGTGATGATCGCGATGACCGCGCGCATCAAGCTGCTGGGGCGCATGGACGTGATCGAGAAGCGCCGCCCGCAGGACGGCCGCATCAAGACCCGCACCGCCGGCGGCCAGGAAATCGAATTGCGCCTGTCGACGCTGCCGACCGCCTTCGGCGAAAAGCTGGTGATGCGTATCTTCGATCCCGAAGTGGTGGTGAAGACCCTGCCGGAACTGGGCTTCCCGCCCGACGACGCGCAGCGCTGGGACGCGCTGACCGCGCGTCCGCACGGCATCATCCTGGTGACCGGGCCGACCGGCTCCGGCAAGACCACCACGCTGTACACCACGCTCAAGGCGCTGGCCACGTCGGAGGTCAACGTCTGCACGGTGGAGGACCCGATCGAGATGGTGGAACCGGCGTTCAACCAGATGCAGGTGCAGCCGGGGATCGAGCTGTCCTTCGCCGACGGCGTGCGCGCGCTGATGCGGCAGGACCCGGACATCATCATGGTCGGCGAGATCCGCGACCTCGCCACCGCCGAGATGGCGATCCAGGCCGCGCTGACCGGCCATCTGGTGCTGTCGACGCTGCACACCAACGACGCGCCGTCGGCTGTGATGCGGCTGCTGGAACTGGGCGTGCCCTACTACCTGCTGGAGGCGACGCTGATCGGCATCATGGCGCAGCGCCTGGTACGCACGCTGTGCAGCGAGTGCAAGAAGCCGGATGGCGAACTGACCGACGACATCTGGCACAGCATCGGCGGGGCCTGGGACTTGCCCAAGCCGGCCACCGTGTATCGCCCGGTGGGCTGTCCCGAATGCCGGCAGACCGGCTATCGCGGCCGCACCGGCATCTACGAGCTGCTGACGGTGACGGAAGGCTTCAGCGAGATGGTGCGCGAGGAGACCGACATCCAGGCGCTGCGCCGCCAGAGCGTGGCCGACGGCATGAAGCCGCTGCGCATCGCCGGCGCGATGAAGGTGCAAGAGGGCGTGACCACCGCCGACGAAGTGCTGAAGGTAACGGCGGCACTGGGCATGAAATAAGAAGCAGCTAAATTGTTTTCACAAAACCCTTTGCAGTTTGCGGCAGGCTGTATATAATACGGCCTCTTTCGGGGGTCGTTAGCTCAGCTGGTAGAGCAGCGGACTTTTAATCCGTTGGTCGCAGGTTCGAATCCCGCACGGCCTACCACCGAATTCAGTAGCAGCAATTGAGGCTTACCCGCTCCGGCGCGTAGGCCTTTTTTGTTTTCCCACACTGAACGCCATAACCATTCCGGTAATATCGTCGTCACCACAGCGCCGTTCCCATCCGGCGCAAGTCAACGCCAAACGACGCCGAGAGAAAATGAAAACACGCGCTTACCTGGAGCAGTCCGGCATGGCCATGGTATCTGCCTACGCCATCGCGAAGGAACGTGATCTATTCCATCGAGGCGACCCGACTGGAAAAATCTACTACAGTCTGCACTCACCGGGACGTCGTGAACCAATGTCGCACGTCTACAGACGAGGTACAGCCCCTCACTTTAAGTTCATTAATCCCGCCGATGAACACGTCAGCGGTCCAGGGGAATCCCTTGAACACCTGCTGTTCAAGGAGGCTGTGTCCTCAATAAGCGGGACGACCTTAAAGCTGGGGAAGATGGGCGATCACAGGGTGACAGTTATCCACAGCGAAGTAGAGAAAGAGATCAAACATACAGGCGCTCCCCGGCGTGCAGATGTCTACCTGCGCTTTGAAAGCCAAACCGCGCTCGGATTCAAATGGGGCAACGAGGTCTACATCGAAATCAGACACACGCACGCAGTGGAAAAGGAAAAACTCGATATAGTGAAGCAACTGCGGCTACCAATGGTAGAAGTTACAATCCATCCAAACATTCTCTACGAATATACGGGAGAGCAGACTACCGATGAACGTGAAGCCGCCTATGTCAAGCGCATCAAGAATATGCTTGAGGGAGCCACTGGCTTTCTCGCCTGTGAAGTACTTAACAATCCAAGTACAGCCCCTTACCTGGAGATGGAACTATCGCATACTCAAAAAAAACTCACCTTAGCTGAAGGGGAGCGCCTCGCCGCAGAAAAAAATCACTCAGATTTATCTATTGAAACCAATCGGTTGACACAAGAACTTCGTATAACGTCTCAAAACCTGGCAGTGGCTAGGGACCATGCCAACGCCTGCATGATCAGCACCAATGAGGCCGCCGCTAAAAATCAGCAGTTACTCCAACAACTGAAGCAAAATAATCTGGAGCTTGAAAGTTATCGAGCTTCCCAAAATAGATGGCTGGTCGATGCGCGCATCGTTTGTGGCTGTCTCATCGGCGTCGCCCTGCTCCTGTATCTCTACTATCAACTGACCGGCTGAAAATCCAGCGCGCGCAGGCCTTTTTTGCGTCTATTTCATCGCGGCGCCTTTGATGACTTGTGCCAGCGACGTCGTACCCGCCCATCCGATCGCGAAAGAATCGCTCCCCATGTCGATATGCGCGCTATTGAGGCCTCGCGTCATCTCGGTAAAACCGGCAAGTGCGACCGCCGAGAAACCAGCGCCCGCCAGTGCCTGCCGCCACTCCGCTTCCGGCAGCACCGCCACGTCGACCGGTTGGTCCAGCAGGGACGAAAGGATGGCGGCGACATCGTTCGGCGCGTAGTCCCGCGGTCCCGCGAGATTGACGACACGGGTCCCTTTCCATTCATCCTGCAACAAAGCCGCCGCCGCGCTGCCCACGTCCGCAGTCGCCACCATTGGCAGGCGGCGCTGCGCTGGCGCCAGGAACGTCGGCAGCGTGCCAGTGCGCAGCGCATGTCCAACCATTGGCATCCAATTCTCCATGAAGTAGGCCGCGCGCAGGAAGACGGTGGCGATACCTGCATCCGCCAGCCGCTGCTCGAACATGCGGTTCATCGCGATCCATCCCGTTCCGCTTTCGCGGTCGGCGCCCACCGAGGACAGTGCCACCAGCCTGGGCACGTTCGCCGCGACCGCTGCGCGGGCCGTGGTCCCGGCAATCAGGTCGGCCAGCTCGAACAGGTCTTCGCGGTTGTAGTGCTGGGGGCTGACGACGTAGGCGCCCTGAACCCGCGTGAGCGCCCTGGTCATCGAGGCCAGGTCTGTCAGGTCGGCCAGCGCGACCTCCGCGCCCCGTTCGGCCCAGACGCGGCCCTTGGCCGGATCGCGCACCACGACGCGCACGGATTGGCCGGCGCGCAACAGCGTATCGGCGGCAGCGGCGCCGGTACGGCCGGTCACGCCGAAGACAACGTAAGGAAGGGGGATGGAAGCAGTCATACAAAAATCTCCTTTAAAGACGAACCCGAAGGGTGCATGATTGCGCGACATGCATCAATGACATGAAAGACATAGCGAATATGCGCCAAGTGGATTTCTCTACGATCGACCTCAATCTGTTAAAGCTGTTCGAAGCGCTCGTCCGCGAGCGCAGCGTCACCCAGGCGGGCCTGCGCCTGGGCTTGAGCCAGCCGGCCGCCAGCCGCGCGCTGGGACGGCTGCGCACCATGCTGGGAGATCGCCTGCTGGTTCGCGGCAAGCTCGGACTGGAACTGACACCGCGCGGTGAGGCGCTGGCAGGTCCCGTCTCCAGGCTGCTGGACGATGCGAGAGGCATCGTCTCGCCCGCCGTCTTCGATCCCGCCTCCGCGACGGGGCGGATCACGATCGCCGCGCACGATCATCTGAGCTTGCTGGTCCTTGCCGGTTTGATGGAGCGCTTCGAACGATATGCGCCGGCGCTCAGTCTCCATATCGCACAACCCGTCGGAGACAACGTGCGGCTTGTCGAGCAGGGAACGGCCGATCTGGCGCTGGGCATCTTCAACGCGCTGCCCGGCAGTCTGTATCGGCGCGGCCTTTACACCGACAGCATGGTGTGCGTGGTGAGAGCCGGCCATCCCTGCGCAGAAGGAGGATTGAGCCTGGAGCGCTATCTGGCCCTGCGTCACGTTGCCGTGACCATTTCCGGCGTGGGCGAGAGCGCGGTCGACGTCGCCCTCTCGACATCAGGACTCACCCGTCACGTCGCGCTGCGCGTGCCGCACTTTCTGGCCGGTGCGATGCTGGTGGCCGACAGCGACATGATCCTCACATTGCCCAGCCGTTTGGCGCGCCGGCTTGCGGAGAGGCTTCCGCTCGCGCTCCTGGATTTGCCGCTGGACGTCGCGCCCCTGGTGCCGGCCATGATCTGGCACGAGCGCTTCCACGGCGATCCCGCCCATGCCTGGGCGAGGCAACAATTACTCGAGGTAGTGGCATCGCCTGGCTAAGCTCATCATCAACATCAGGGCCGCGCCGCGCCCATGTATTGAGAAACGATCGCATCGTAGGCGCCGTTGGCGCGAATGATCTTCAGCCCCGCATTGAAGGCGTCGCGCACGCGCGCATCGCGAAACACCGCCTTGCGCGGGCTGTCCGGAAAAATCCTGTGAAAGGTCACCGCCTTCGTGGCATCGATCTGCGGGTCGAGCTTATTGCTGAAGTAGCGAAAAATCAAACGGTCCCCCACCACCACATCGACCCTTCCGGTAAAGAGCAGTTTGTTTTGTGTGATCTGGGATGGCACCTCCCTGTAATCCGCATGGCCGCTCACGGTCAAGCGATAACGTTCGCCCAGCACCATGCTGGCGTTCTGGAATGCCACCACAGAATAGCCGGACAAGTCCTCGATCTGCCGAAGCGTCAAGCGCCGGCTGGTGAGCGTGGTCGCGACGTTTTGATAAACGATGTAAGGGTCGGTGAAAAAATCATGGCCGCCGATCCCTTCCGTCGTCGACAACATGCCGTCGAGCTGGCCGGCGCGGAGCATCGCCAGTGCGCGCGTCTGCGGCAAACTCCGGCCCACCATCTTGTAACCGCCGGCCGCCATGGCCTGCCTGGCAATGTCGTAATCGAGGCCAGCGGTACCCGATTCCATGATGTAGGGTGGCTTGGGCAGCCCCATGCCGACCAACACCTCCGGCATGGCCGACGCCTGTGCGCGCGCATCCAAGCCGAGCCCGCCAGCGATTGCCAGCATGATCGGAAAGAACAGCCATTCGCCCAGTTGCGCTCGCAACTGTGGGGCACGCTGGAATGACATGTGGCCTCCCCAAAAAATGGACGGTGCAGGAACTAATTACCTTACACCAAGCAAAACGAAATGCATACTCCCCGGCCGGTTTTGATCGTCAATACCTGCCATCCCAGACGAGGAAGCTGCCCTGCCACGCCATTGCCGAAGCCCCCAGGCAGGCAAGGCCGAAAACAGTATGGTGAACCCGGCTCGTCCACGACGCATCCCCACAGCGCCAACTGACCATCGCAGCCCAAATCGCACCGATCGTGCCGCCCACCGCAAGCCAGGCCAAGGCCTGAACCCCGCGCAACAACACTGCGCACGCCGGCGATGAAACGAACAGGATGTTATTCGCGATGACCAGGGCAATGCATCCATACAAAAGCCAGGGCGACAAAATCAGCAGCCCCGCCAGACGGACTGTATTGCGTACCCGCCGCAGCCGTGGCGACAAGTCGGGCCGCCTGCCGGTGTACAACCGCCGCATGGCGGACACCGGCCATGCGAGCGCACTCAGCAATACAGTGACGATCGACAGCAACAGCACGGACAGCATCAACAGCCGGCTCCGATGCCACGGCGTCTTCTGCATGACGTAGGTCGGGTTGAAGTTGCTGCTCATCTCCCAGTTTCCACCCGCGCTTTTGCGGAAATATCGCCGGTCCTGCGGGTTCGCGTTCCCCTGCCATACACCGGCGGCGACTTCATGCCATTGCACAGGCTTGCCATCCGATCCGGTCTGCTCCCCGATCACCAGCACTCCCGGTTTGACGACACGCACCGTGTCCTGGCCCAGCAAGTCACGCAGCGATGGCGGGCTCGAATCGAAGCGCCAGCTGGTCCGATAACTACCTTGCAGTTGTTCAGACTCGTCCACGCCAGCGTAGCGCGCCAGCGCGGCCGGTTGTTGCGGCGTCAGATAGCGCCGGGCGAAACGCTTCAGCAAGATGCTCCGCATCGCCCCGCCCGCCTCGGTGTTCTGGACGATGAACAAGCCGATACGCTGGTCAGGCAGCAAATACATGGCCGAATGAAAATTGGGAATGTCGCCGGTGTGTCCGATCACCTTCGGGCCGATCAAATCCATTTCGTAGAGCCCCAATGCGACGCCCGGCCCGTCAGGATGGTGGCGAAACTGGACCGCATGCATCTGCGCCAGCGTCGCCGGCTTGAGCACGCGTGGCCCGGCTCCATCCGTGCCGCCCAGGTGCGCCAACATGAAGCGCGCCATGTCCATCGCGGAACTCGACATGCTGGCGGCGGGCGCCGCCTGCGCCGTATCGAACGGTTGGGCAGGACCGCCGGCTGTCTTGTATCCCTTTGACAGCAAGGGCGCCAACGCCGGCGGCAAGGGTTGCGCGAAGCTCGAACTTCGCATGCCGAGTGGAGCAAAAATATGCCGGTCGACATAGGTGCCGAAGGCCTGCCCCGACACCCGTTCGACGATATAGCCCGCCAGTGTCGTGCCATAGGTGGAATAGGCCGGCACCGTGCCGGGAGCAAACAGGCGCCTGGGCATCTGCCGAACGAGATAGTCGCGCATCGAACCGAACCGGTCCACCCAACGGCCCCTCAGCGTCTCTTCGAAGCCGGCTGTATGCGACAACAGATTGCGCATGGTGATCGGTTTGCCAAACGCGGCGGGAACAGGGAAATCCAGGTACATCGCGATGTCGGCATCGAGATCGATTTTTCCCTGCTCGACCAGCTGCATGACGGCGGTGGCGGTCACCGCTTTGGAGATCGACGCGATACGGAACAAGGTCTCGCTTGGTGATACGGGCACCTTGTGCTCAACGTCCGCATAGCCGTAACCGCGCGTAAAAAGTACGCTACCATCCTTGACCACCACGATCACAGAGCCGGCCACGTCCGCCTTCCGCATCTCGAGGGGGACCTGCTCATCGAAGAACGCGCCCAGATCATCAGCCGTTATTACGGCGGCTGTTGATGCTTCGGTTTGCGCCAGCGCCAGGCCACTGCACCCTAAGCCGGCCGCCACACCGACCGCGACACGAAATACCCACGCGCACATCACGAATTCCACAGCGCGTTTACAACCGCCTAATAGTTTGACCAAGCTACGACTCCAATTGATATGTGCCGACATAGCGCGCACGGGGACGGATCATGCTGCCGTTGGCGATCTGCTCGGCGGCATGCGCGATCCAGCCGGCCGAACGGGCGAGCGCGAACAAAATCTCTCCGGCCGCCGGCGGCCAGCCGCAGACCACGCTCATGGCCGCCAGCGCGAAGTCGGCGTTGGACGGCATGCCCAGACGCGTGGCGACGCGCTCGCCGATCGCCAGCGCACCGCCGGCTTGCGGCCACGCCGACATGCGCGCCAGCAGGCAAGCGCCGCGTGGATCGCCTTGCGGGTACAGCGGATGCGAGAAGCCGACCACGCTAGGGTCGCGTCCATCGAACCAGGCGTCGACGTTGTCCGATGCGAGCGCCGTTTCCAGCATGGCGCGGATCATGGTGCTGCCGGCGCCGTGCTGGGGACCCGACAACGCGGCCAGGCCGGCACTGAGCGTGGCCGCCTGCCCGGCGCCGGTCGACGCGACACAGCGCACGGTGAAGGCGGAGGCGTTCAATTCATGATCGGCCAGCAGCACCAGCGCCGCGCGTATCCATTCGGTTTGCGCGGCGTCGGCTTGCCATGCCTGCGCCACTTGCAGGTGCAGCGGCTGCATCGACGGTGCGCGCTTCAGCAGCAACGCGGCCAGCACGCGCATCAACGCGGCGCCGGCGACGAAGTCGTTGCGCGCGGAGAGCGACTGCGCGCACACGGGCAGCATGCACATCGCCGCTTCCAACGGCGGCATGGATCGCGTGCTGTCGATGGCCGCCGCGACGCCTGCCGCGAACGGCGCGTGCGCGGCGTCGGCGAAGTAGTCGATGCCATTGTCGTCCCACAGCAGGCAGGCCACCTGCTCCAGCGTGGTGCCGTCGGCCAGCGCCAGCACGTCGTGGCCGCGATAATGCAGGCGGCCGTCGGCGATGCCGGAGATGCGCGTCTCCAGCACCGGTGTGCCCCAGTTCATCGCGGCGGCGACCTTGTGCCCTCCGCGCTTGCCGTCTGCCTTGCGCGCGGCCAGCCGCAGCACCTCGTCGTGCGGATAGCGCTTGCTGCGGTCGGCCAGCGCGCCGCTGGGCGTCAGCATGCCCCGGCTGACGTAGGAGTACAGGGTGGCGAGGCTGACGCCCAGGATGCGCGCCGCCTCGGATGCGGACAAGTCTTTGTTCATCCGCGTATTGTAATGTCGATTGCAGGAATCAAGATTGACCCGGCCGGCGGCGCACTTTTAGACTGCCGCCATGCCATCGCCATCCGACACCGCTTCGATCTTCCAGCCGCTGCGCCATGCGCGCTTCCGCCAGCTCTGGATGGCCAACCTGCTGTCCAACCTGGGCAGCCGCATGCAGGCCTTCGCGGCGGCATGGCAGATCGCCTCGCTGTCGCAATCGCCGCAGCTGACGGCGCTGGTGCAGACCGCGACCTGGGCGCCGATGCTGCTGTTCGCGCTACCCGCCGGCGCGCTGGCCGATACGCTGCACCGGCCCACGCTGCTCTTTCGCAGCAACGCCGTGATGGCGGCGGCGGCCGTCGTGATGGCCTTGCTGGCCTACGGCGGCAGGCAGCCGGTGCCGGCCTTGCTGCTGCTGACCTTTGTGATGGGCGCCGGCATGGCGTTCACGATGCCGGCCTGGCAGGCGTCCATGTCGTCGCTGGTGCCGCTGCACGAGGTCGAATCCGCCGCCACGCTGAACAACCTGAGCTACAACCTGGCGGCGCTGGCCGGCCCGGCGCTGGGTGGCATGCTGTTCCAGCTGTCCGGCGCGGGACCGCTGTACCTGTTCAACGCCGTGTCCTTCAGCGCGCTGCTGTGGTTCTACCGTCAATGGCGGCCAGCCGATGCGCCGCGCACTGCGACGCCGGCCACCAGCCACCACGGCATGGGCAGCGCGCTGCGCATCAGCTGCGCCTCGCCGCGCTATCGTTCGCTCCTGCTGTACGCGATGGGGATCTTCTTTGTGTCGGCGGCGTTCGCCGCGCTGCTGCCGCTGCTGCATCCCGACGCCGGCACCTACGGCTCGCTGATGAGCGCGCTGGGCGCGGGCGCGGTGGTGGCGGCCGTCGTGCTGCCGGCCGTGCGCCGGCGCGCGGTCAAGCGCATGGTGCTGGCCGGCGGCCTGGGCATATACGGCGCCATGCTGGCGACGCTCGGCCATGCCGCCTCGCAGCCGCTGCGCCTGCTGCTGGTGTTGATCGGCGGCGTGGCGTGGTCCGCCATCGTCACCACGCTCAACGGCGCGGCGCAGAAGGCCTTTCCCGACGCCGTGCGGGCCCGGACGCTGTCGGTGCACATCCTGGCGATCGCCGCCGGCCAGACCGTCGGCAGCGCGGCGTGGGGCATGCTGGCGGCGCGCTGCGGCATCGTCCCGGCGCTGACGGCGGCAGGCGCGGCCACGCTGGCCTGCGCGGCGCTGGTGGCCTGCTCAAATGATTTTCTGGAGACCGTATGAACGACATCATCATCCGAACACTGCAAGCCGAGGACGCCGCGCCGCTGCTGCAATTCGAGCTGGAGAACCGGCACTGGTTCGAGCAGCACATCGCGCCGCGCCCCGCGGAGTTCTATACGCCGCAGGGCGTGCGGGACCATATCGGCCAGTACCTGCACGGACACGCGAACGGCACCTGGCATCCCTGCCTGATCCTGGACGGCCAAGGCCGCATCGTCGGCCGCGCCAACCTGAAGGACATCGACCGCCAGGCCGGCAGCGCCGAGGCGGGTTACCGCATCGCCCGCGACCACACGGGACGCGGCCTGGCCACGCGCGCGCTGCAACACCTGCTCGCGCTGGCGGATGGGCAGTGGCGGTTGCGGCAGGTGCTGGCCTACGTCGTCGACGGCAATCCCGCGTCGGCACGCGTGCTGCGAAAATGCGGCTTCGCACAAGAGGCGCACATGGCCGGCATGGACCGCATCGCCGGAACCCTGCGCAACGGCCGTCAATTTATCCGCCTGCTCCCCTGAGACTTTGGCGCCATACTGGTGTAAGCTTGTCATCAAATAGCGAGCAACGCGATACGGAGACAAGCAGATGGCAGGACAGCACAGCGGATGGAACCGGCTGCTTGGCGCGGCTTGCTGCGCGCTCGGCGTGGCGGCCGCCCTGCCCGCCCAGGCCATCGTGCTGCGCACCGCCGCGCAGGAAGGCACCGAGCCCAAGTTTGTCGCCGATGGCAAGGACGGCGTGACCGGCTTGTGCGTCGACATCCTGCGCGCCGTCGAGCAGATCGAACCCACGCTGCGCTTCGTCGGCGACCAGCGCTGGAAGCCGCTGATACGCGCCTTCTCGGAACTGGAGACCGGCCAGCAGGACGTGCAGTGCGCCATGCAGCGCACCGCCGAACGCGAGCGGCGCTTCCACTACCTCGGCCCGGCGCTGTACACCATCGAATACCATTTCCTGGCGCGCGCGCAGGACACCGTCAGCATCACCCAGTGGGACGACGTGCGCCGGCTGGCGCCCGACAACATCGTGCTGATCAACCGTGGCTTCGCGGCCGGCGACGTCCTGGCCCGGCTGGGCGGCATCGAGGTGGACGCCAACTCCACCAACCCGCAACTGAATCTGCAAAAGCTGATCGCCGGCCGTGGACGATTGTTTTTCCATCGCGGGCCAGGACTGCAACGGCTGCTGGCGCGCACCGGCACCGTCGACAAGGTACGCATCCTGCCGCAGGTGATGTACAGCGCCAAGCTGTATTTCGTGACCAGCAAAAAGCTGGCGACCTTCATCACCGATCGCCTCGAGCGGGCCTTGTTCCAGCTCGAAAAAAACGGCGAGCTGGAACGGCTGATCCGCAAGTGGGATTGACATGCGGCGCGCCGTGCCGGCCCTGTTGGCCTTGCTGCTGTCGACCACGGCGCATGCCCAGTCCGGCGATCTGACGGTGCCGCTGGCGCCGCAGCAGGCGCAGCAGGCGATCCTGCAGGCGGTGCAGCGCATCCCGGCGCAGCAGGAGGCGCACCGGCGCTACCGCATGGCCCTGCCCTACGGCGCGCCGCTGTTCCCGCCCGACGCCGACCTGGCGCTGGCGCCGGCCGGCGCAGCGTTGGCCGCGTGGCTGCGCCTGCCGGCGGAACAGCGCCGCCACGATGTGCTGATCGTTCCCGATGTCGACTACTACTGGAACGCCGAGGGGCGCCGGTTCTCCTGCCAGTTCATCGTGCACGTGCAGGCCGCGGATGGCCGGTCGCGGCTGGCCGTGCTGCAGGTGCGGCCCACGGTCTACGCCGGCAAGTCCTTCAAGCTGCTGGGCCGCACCGGACCCGGCATGTATCTGGACCTGCGGCCCGCCGCGCCGTCAGCCCAGAGCGGCGCGGAACTGCGCGCCTTTCTGGCGTCGGCGCTGCCCCAGCCACAATAACGGCAAGCCCGCCGCCAGCAGCCACAAGGTGCCCGGCAGCGGCACGCCCGTCACCGCCAGCGTGACCGACAGCGGCGCCAGCTGCAGGTCCGACACTTGCAGGAAGGTGCCGCCGGCCAGCGGATCGCCGCTCCACCACTCGCCCGACAGGCTGAAGTTGCCGCTGTCGCTCATGCCAGGCAGGGCGAACGAAAAAATCTGCAAGCCGTACAGCCCGGCGTGCGTGCCCGCATCGAAGGCGACGGTGGCACTGGTGCCCGGCGCCAGCGTCGGGAAGTCGAAGTAGCTGGCGTCCGGCGTGCCGATGCTGAACGAGGTGGCGTTCAGCTGCGTCGGCACGAACCAGTTCAGCGGATCGGTGTTGACCAGCTGGTAGCCCCACCCCACGGTGTCGCCGGGATGGCCGGTGAGCGCGCCGCCGGCCGGCAGCGTGGCGAAGGTGAACACGATGGGCGCGGCCTGCGCGGCGGGCGTCCACGACAAGGAACACAGCAGCGTGTTCAACAGCAGCGCGGCCAGCGCGCAAAAGGATCTGAATTTCATGGCGGTTGCTCCGGTTTATTTCGGGATGACGGATTGGGCCTGCGAGTAGGCGTAGATCACGCCGTTCAGGTCGGTGACGCCGCCATTCTCGATCACGCTGAAGCGCTGCACCGTGGACGGCACGTTGAAGGTCAGGCGCACGGTGAAGAAGCTGCCGACGTCGACGTTCGGCGTGATCATCGGCAGCGCCGGCGACAGCGCGGTGTTGAGCGTGACGGTGCCGGTGCCGGCCAGCGTGCGCAGCGACAGCGAGGACAAGGTCATGTCACGCGCCGTGCCCACGCCGATGTTGGTGAGCCGCACATCGATGCCGATCATGCCGGGCGCCACGGTTTCCTGGCCGACGATGGCGGCGGTGAAGTCGGGCCGTCCCGGCACCTGTGCCGCACCGGTGACGAACACCGTCAGCGATGCGCTGTTGTGCACGGTGGCCACGCTGGTGCTCTGCGCCGACACGGTGATGCTGTCGGAACCGCCGATGCGCGCACCGGCCGGCGGCATGAGCGTGACGGCCACGCTGGCGCTCTCGCCGGTGGCCAGCGTCAGCACGCTGGGCGAGACGCCGGTGATGTAGTGCTGGTCGTCGGTGGCGCTGACGCCGAAGCTGCCGGCCGGGCCGTCGTTGCGCACCCGGTACAGCAGCGTGGTGCTCACGCCGGGGCGCAGGTCCTGGCGCGACGGCGGCGTCACCGACACCGTCTGCGGCTGCACCATCACGCTCACCAGCCGCTGATAGGCGAAGCCGGAACTGTCGGTGCCGGTGGCGTAGGCGACGAAGGCCTCGTTGGGCACGGTCAGCGCGCCGAAGAACTTGCCGCCGTCGGTCTGGTCCTGCTCCAGCGGCAGCGGCGCCAGCAGGTCGAAGTTCTTGCGGCGCAGCTGGAACTGCGGCGCGCTGGCGATGCCGGTCAGCGCGGCGATCGCGTACAGCGACTGGCCCGGTCCCGGTTCGCCGTCGATGGTCAGCAGGCCCTGGTGCGGCGGCTGTGCACCGAAGCGGGCCAGCTTGAAGGAGTTGAACGCCAGGTCGGCCACGCCGTTGACGTTGACGTAGGTCTGGTCGGACGAGCCGCTGATGTCCAGCTTCCAGGCGCCGCGCGGCGGGCTGTCGATGGAGATGATGACGCCGCTCGACAGGCTCAGGTAGCGGGTGGCGTTGGCGGCGGTGATCGCCACGCCGTCCGGCCGCGTCAGCGTGACCACCGGCTGCACGCCCTGCACGGTGCCGCTGACCGACACCGTCAGCCGGCTCATGCTGCTGTCGACCGGCACCTTGTAACTCTTCGCGCTGGCGTAGGTGTCGACCAGCGACAGCAGCTGCACCACGTTGTTGCGCGCCACCAGGTCGGCCAGCTGGGTGACGGTGCCGGCCTCGCCGCCGAACAGGAAGAACACCTGGCCACCGGTCTCGGCCGCCGCCTGCAAAAAGCCCGGCGTCAACGGCGAGCAGCTGCCGAACAGGATGGGATAGATCTTGATGTCCTTGCTCTTGGCCAGGCTGATGACGGCGCCGGCCAGGCCGGCATCCTTGGCGCTGGCGTCGGTGTACATGAACAGGTCGCCGCCGGGGTCGGCCAACGACAGGCCGTTGTACATGCCGGTCATGGCCAGCTCGGGGCAGTCGCCGCCGCCCGAGGCGCCCAGGCCGCCGATGGCGCCCTTGAACAGGCCGGCGTCGTTGGTGGCGATGGTGGGGCCGGTGAACGGGTCGTTGAACGGCGCCAGCACGTACTGCAGCGGTTCCTCGTCGGTGCCGAGGCGGGCGTCGACGATGCTGGTGGCCGAGTCGCGCACGCCGGCGATGATGCCGCCCATGCTGCCGGTGGTGTCGATGGCGAAGGCCAGCGTCGGGCCCGCGCCCAGCAGCGCCTTCAGCTGGGCCGGCGTGATCTCGGCCTTGATGTCCTCGACGAACTGCTGGGTGGCGGCGATGGCGGCCGACGCCGCCGTGTTGTGGTAGCCGCTGTGCGGCGAGATGTCGCAGTACAGCGTGTCCTTGTTGATGCCTTCGCGGAAGTAGCCGAGCGGGTCGCTGGACGGCGAGCTCTTGTCGAGCGGGCCGCCGTGGCTGCACTTGAAGGCGCCCGGCTTGACGCGGTCCTCGCCGCCGTAGTACCCGCTGGTGAGCAGGCCGCCGGTCAGGTTGGACGAGTTGGCGCAGAACAGGCCGGTGTCGGTGAAGCCGGCGCAGGTCGGCGTGGCCGGGCCGGCGAAGGGCAGCGCGCCGGGCCGGCCGACGCCGGGATGGGCGCCGCTGTTGCCCTGCTCGACCCAGTTGCTGTGCGAATAGAAGTCCTGGATGGTGTGCAGCGCGCTGCCGAGGTTGTCGCGCGCGCCGGTGGCGTTGATCGGGTCGCTGCGCAGCGCGTCCAGCACGTTCTGCTTGAGCGTGGCCAGGCGCAGCTGGGCGCCGGCCGCGTTCTCGCCGTCGAAGTGCTTGGCCGAGCTGGTCTGGTCCTCGTCGACCTTGGCGTCGGCCTCGATGATCTGGTCCAGCGCCTTTTGCATCGACGCGGTCAGCTTGGGCACGGCGAAGTAGCGCTTGTCGAGCTCCTCGATGCCGCGCTGGGTGATGTCCTGGTGGGTCAGACTGCCGGCCGACTTGGACGTGATGAAGCAGACAAAACCGTTCTTGGGACAGAAGGCGTTGCCGGGAACATTGACCAATAACAATAACGAGGCCAATAACAAGGTGGGAGCAGTGCGCATACGATATCCTTTCCCATGCGTGGAAGCACCAGTCCGCGCCAAGGCGGACACGCGGCGAGGTGACGCATATATCGTGCCCCGCCCCGCTCAGCCTTTGAAATCAAGCGATTGGCGCGCGCCGGGCGGGCGGCGCGCACTTCACTGTCAAGTTCGCCGACAGGCTTATACTTTCCCTGCCGATCAATTCGACGCCACGACGGGAGAACCGATGTTGCCGATGATGAAACCCTGCGCGCTGCTGCTGGCGGCCTGCCTGCTGCTGCCGCCGGCCGCCGGGGCGGAGCCGGTGGTGTTGCGGGTGGCCGCGCAGGAAGGCACGGAGCCCAAGTTCATCGCGGACGGCAAGGACCGCATCATCGGCCTGTGCGTGGACATCTTCCGCGCCATCGAGCGCATCGACCCCGGCCTGGTCTTCGTCGGCGACCAGCAGTGGATGCCGCTGATCCGCGCCTACCACGAGGTGGCGGTGCAGCAGCGCGATGCGCTGTGCGGCGTGCAGCGCACGGAGGAGCGCGAACAGCGATATGTGTACCTGGATCCGCCGTTGTTCTCCATCCACTACATGCTGCTGGCGCGCACCGGCGACGACGTGGCGATCCGGGACTGGGACGATGTGCGCAAGCTCGGCAAGGACGGCGTGGTGCTGGGCAACCGCGGCTACGCCACCACCGATTTCCTGATCGCGCAGGGCGGCTTGCAGATCGACGCCAGCGCCACAAGCCCGGCCATGAACGTGCAAAAGCTGGTGGCAGGGCGCGGCCGCTTCTTCCTGCACCGCGCGCCGGGACTGGCCCGCCTGATCGCCAGCGCCGGCGCCACCGGCAAGGTCAGGATCCTGCCGACAGTGATGTCGACCGCGCAGCTGTACATGGTGATGGGCCGGCACATCGATCCGGCCGTGGTGGCGCGCGTGCGCGGCGCGATCGAGCAGATGGAGAGAACAGGCGAGCTGGCCCGCCTGCTGAAGAAGTGGGACTAGCCGCCGGGTCTACAGCGGCGCGCCCAGCGACTTCAAGTGCTGGACGGCGTTGCCGTTCTTCGGATCGAGTTGCAGCGAGCGCTGGTAATGCTGGATCGCCAGCGGCTTGTCCTGCGCCGCCTCGTAGGCCTCGGCCAGGCTGTCGTGGGCGTTGCCGCTGTCCGGATGCAGCACCGTCGCCAGTTTGAACACAGCGATGGCGCCCTGCTTGTCGCCGGTGCGCAGCAGCTGGTAGCCCCAGAAGTTGAGATTGCTCTCGCTCACTTCAAATTTCGGCTCTTGCTTGCGCATCTTCTCGTACACCTGCTGGATGTCGGCGAAGCCGGACTTGGCCGCTTCGTGCGCCAGCATTTCCAGCGTCGGCGGCGCAGCTTCCGACAAGTGCGCCGCCACCGTCAGCAGATGGTCCGGCACGCCGTTCTGCTTAGGAGGCTTGGACAGGAAGGCCTTGGCGGATGCCTGCCCCTTCAGGTAGGCGTCGAGGAACTGCAGCGTGTAGCGCGCCATCCAACCGTGGGACTGGCTCACCTCGGCCGGCGTGTACTCGTTGTAGGAACTGTCGTCCATGAAGCGCAGCGCCTCGGACGCGAAGGCGAAGTGCTCCATCGCCGGCAGCGTGACGGTGTAGACGTCGGAGTACTTCAGCTCGTTGAGGAAGCTGGCGTTGGGCTTGTTGCGCCTGGCGATATCCTCCAGCGAACGGGGACGCGCGGCCAGGAACAGCATCGGCACGGCCACGCGCGCCGGCTGTACGTACTTGGCTTCCTGCACGCGCTCCGGCCAGTAGCGCACTGAGCCGTCCAGGTTGACCAGCGCCTTGACGCGGCTGTCGCGCGCGGCGACGAAGACGTTGGAGATGCCGCCCCAGCTGTAGCCGGCCACCGCGATGTGGCCGGTGTCGGCCTGCGGCAGCGTGTGGGCGTAGCCGATCAGGAAGGCGATGTCGCCGGCCTGCGCCTCGATGCCTTCCAGGTCGTCGCTCATGCCGCGCCCGTGGGCGCCCATGCTGGGACTGGCGATGACGATGTAGCCGTGGCTGGCCAGGTACTCGCACAGGTCGACGTTCTCGTAGGTCTTGGCGCTGAAGCTGGGGGCGTAGATCACCACAGGGAACTTGCCGGCGGCCGGCTTGGCGTCGCGCAGCGCCCACATGCGGCGCGTCATCTCCTCGCGCGCGCGCGCGGCGCCGACCGGCGAGTCCTTCAGGCGGGAGTCGACATCGGCGGCGATGGCCGCCTCCGTGTTGTCGAAGCGCTCCTCGCTGGCGCCGAGGCGGAAGTAGTCGCCATAGACCATGGCCTTGCCGGACTTTTGCGCCGGATACCAGATCACGGTCTGCATCGGCCGCGCGGTCTCGCCGCTCACGGGCTTGCCGGTGACGATGTCGTATTGGCCGAGATAGCCGCGCGCATAGTCGTACTGCTCGACCACGCGCAGGCCGACGCTGTGCGGCCCCGGCGTCACATCGAAGCTGAAGTTGGAGGCGGCCTGGCTCACGCCAGCGGTGAAGGACAGGATCAGGGTCAGCAGAAGACGCATGCTCACTCCCCCAGCATGCGGGCGTTGCCGGAGACGCGGATCGAGCTGCCGGCCTGGCCGGAAATCTCCACCCGCAAATGGCAGGGCGCGCCCATATCCTCGCCCTGGATGATGTCGATGGCGCCGCCGTGCGGCCAGTCGAGGTCGCGCAGATAGCCGCCCAGCGCGGCCGCCGCGGCGCCGGTGGCCGGGTCCTCGTACACGCCGCCGGAAGCGAAGGGATTGCGCGCATGGAAGCGCTGCAGCGTCTCCGCGTGCACCAGCGAAATCGTGGCCAGGCCGTGATCGCGCATCAGGTCGCGGCCGTCGGCCAGCTGGTAGCGCATCGCGCTCAGCCGGGCGCGGCTGGCCAGCGCCAGCACCAGGTGGTTGGCGCCGCCGTTGGCGATGGCCGGCGGAATGCGATCGTCCAAGTCGGCATGGCGGTAGCCGAACAGCGCCAGCGCGGCCGTCACCAGCGCGGCCGGGGCCGGCGCGCTGGCGGTGGCCGGCGACTGCAGCGCGGCGCTGCCCTGCCCGTCCTTGCTCTGCGCCTCGACGGTGACGCGGGCATGGTTGGTGGTCAGCGGGAAGACGCCGTCGCCGTTCTGCTGCGCCAGCACCGTGCCCAGCGCGATGGTGGCGTGGCCGCAGAACGGCACCTCGCCGTCCGGCGAGAAATAGCGCACGCGCCAGCCGTCGCCGGTGGGCGCGGCAAACACGGTCTCGGAGTAGCCCATCTCGGCGGCGATGCGCTGCATGGCGGACTCGTCCGGCAACGCGGAACGGATCATGACGCCGGCCGGATTGCCGCCCTGCCCGCCGGCGGTGAAGGCGGCGACTTTGTGGATCTTGGTGATGGTCTGCATAGATGGCTACTCCACGGTTGAGGATGGATACTTGATTGACAGCAATTGGAGATTTGGTCACTATCGGCGCTTCACCGACTTTGCAGCGACCTCGTCATGACTATACCGCGACTTTCCATTTTTGCCATATTGTTTTCGGCAGGCCTGGCCGGCGGCAGCGCCGCTTACGCCGCCGACGCGCCGCCCGCCCGGCACGCGATCACCCACGAGGACGTGTGGCTGATGAAGCGGGTCGGCGCGCCCGTGCCCAGCCCGGACGGCAAGTGGGCCGTGTTCTCCGTCACCGATCCGGCCTACGACAGCAAGGAACAATGGTCGGACCTGTGGATCAAGTCGCTGACCGACGACACGCCGGCGCGCCGCCTGACCTTCAGCAAGGGCGGCGAGAGCGGCGCCGTGTGGTCGCCGGACGGCAGGCAGCTGGTGTTCGTGGCCAAGCGCGACGGCGACGACGCGGCCCAGCTGTACCGCATCGACGTGGCGGGCGGCGGCGAGGCGCAGCGCCTGACCACGCTGACGCTGGGCGCGCGCCAGCCGAAGTTCAGTCCGGACGGCACACAACTGCTGTTCGTCAGCGACGTCTACCCCGGCGACACCGGCGAGGACGATGTCAGGAAAAGCGCCAAGGAACGCAAGGACCGCAAGTACTCGGCGCGCGCCTACGAGACCTTCCCGCCGCGCTACTTCGACAAGTGGCTCGACGATAAGAAGGTGCGGCTGTTCGTGATGGACGCGGCGGCCGGCGCCAAGCCGCGCGACCTGCTGGCCGGCAGCAGGCTGGCGGCGCTGCCGGGCTTCGGCGGCGGCCAGGGCGACGAGGGCCAGTCGCTGGACGCGCTGTGGTCGCCGGACGGCAAGGCCGTGGTGTTCGCGGCCTCGACCAATCGCGACGAGGCCGCCCGCGCGGCCGGCTACACGCAGATCTACAGCGTGCCGCTGGCCGGCGGCGAACCGGCGCAGCTGACCCGGGACAAGCACAGCTACGGCAGCCTGAAGTTCAGCGCCGACGGCAGGACGCTGTTCGTCCTGACCCAGGCCGAGGAAGAAGGCAAGGTCTACGACGTGACGCGCCTGGCCAGCTTCGCCTGGCCGCTGACGCAGCCGGCGCCCAGGATGCTGACGGCGTCCCTGGACCGCTCGATCTCGCGCTTCGCACTGCCGGCCGGCACCGGCCGCGTCGTGTTCAGCTACGAGCACGCGGGCCTGGAGCAGCTGCATTCGATCAACTACGCGGGCGGCGACCTGCGCGACGAGGCGTCGCCCGCGACCGGCAGCATCGGCTCGCTGGCGGCCGGCGGCAAGGCCATGGTGGGCGTGTGGGAATCGTCGGTCCATCCGCCCGAGGTGTACGCCTTCGGCAACGGCGCGCCCAAGCGCCTGACCGCGTTCAACACCGAACGCGCGGCCAGCATCGACTGGCAGGCGCCCGAACACTTCTGGTTCAAGGCCAGCGACGGCCGCATGATTCACAACATGCTCGTCAAGCCGGCCAATTTCGACCCGGCCAAAAAGTATCCGCTGTTCGCGGTGATCCACGGCGGCGCGGCCAATATGTGGCGCGACCAGTTCGTGATCCGCTGGAACTACCACCTGCTGGCGCAGCCTGGCTACGTGGTGCTGCTGACCGACTACAAGGGCTCGACCGGCTACGGCGAGGAGTTCGCGCGCGCCATCCAGGGCGATCCGCTCAAGGGTCCGGGCGACGAGATCAACGAGGCGGTGGACGAGGCGGTCAAGAAGTTCGGCTACATCGACGGCGGCCGCCTGGCGGCCGGCGGCGCCAGCTACGGCGGCCACCTGGCCAACTGGCTGCAGGCGACCACCACGCGCTACAAGGCCTTCGTGTCGCACGCGGGCGAGATGGACCTGGTGATGCAATGGGGCAGCAGCGACAGCATCCACGGCCGCGAGGTCAACAGCGGCGGCCCGGTGTGGGGCGACCAAGCGGTGTGGCGCGAGCAGAGTCCCGTGATGCAGGGCGGGAACCACGCCAAGGGCACGGGCTTCACCACGCCCATCCTGATTTCAGTGGGCGAGCTCGACTACCGGGTGCCGGCCAATAACGCGCTGATGAACTACGCGACCCAGCATCGCCTGAACGTGCCGGCCAAGCTGCTGGTGTTCCCGGACGAGAACCATTGGATTTTGAAGGGCGAGAACAGCCGCTACTTCTACAGCGAGGTGCACGGCTGGCTGGCCAGGTACCTGAAGTAAAAAAAACCGCCTGCCTGAACGCGCTCAAGAGCGCGCCCAGTGCAGGCGGTTTTTTATGCTTGCGGGATTACGCTTGCTTGCGGCGGCGGGCCAGGCCCACCAGCGCCAGGCCGGCGATCATCATCGCGTAGGTTTCCGGTTCAGGCACGGCGGTCACCGAGTTGATCCATGCGATGTGCGAGTAGGTCGCGGTGGAACCCGACAGGTCGCCATAGCTGGAACCATTCAGCGACGCATTGTCGCAGTCGGTCATGCCGCCGATCAGGTTGCAAGCGCTGGTACCTTGCCAGCCCCACGAGTGCACGCCCGACAGCAGCCATTCGGTGCCGTTCCAGACGAAATCGCCGCCACCCGAGTCGCCGCCGGCGATCAGGCCTTCCTTCGCGCCCAGGCCGGTGCCGCTGGTCCACTTGTTACCGGTGATATCGCCGATGCGACCCAGCGTGTTGTTGTTGGCTTGACCGCTGTCGAAATCGCTCATGTAGGTGGCGCCAGCCGCGTAATCCGCAGGATTGTAGCCCCAGCTGGCATCTTTGTCGCCGACCGCTTTATTGAACGTTTTGCTGTCGACGTCAAAGGTGTTGTAAGCGTAGTGGCCGTAGCCACCGTCGTTCCAATTGGTGGCCGCGTTGGTGGTGGCTTTCTGGGTGGTGCCATAGCCGGCCATCAGGTAATCCTTGCCGACGTCGTTGGTCGTGCTCAGGTGATAGCCGTTGATGCCGGTGACCGCGGTGTCCAGTTTCAGGATCGCGATGTCGGCGCCGGTGTCGAGCTGACCGGTCCAGGCCTTGTTGACGTAGGCGTTGCCGACCGAAACGTTGCGCGTCACGGCGGCGCTACCGGCCTGCCAGCCGAACTGCACGGTCATTTTGCTGAAGTCGTCGGCGCAATGGGCGGCGGTCAGCACGTACTGGCCGCCGGCCAGCAGCGAACCGGAGCAGGCCCAGTTGCCGCCCGAATTGCTGAAGCTCAGACGGGCAACGCCGTCCAGCGCGCCAGCGACGCCGTTAAAGCTCTGGCCTGCGGTGAAGCGCCAGTTGCTCACTGCCGAGGTGTTGCCGGTCAACGGCTCCAGCCCCTTGTACGAGTGGACCAGGTTATCGGTCATGTTCGCGTTGGATGCTTGGACTGCGCCGGCGGCCAACAGGGCTGCGGCCACCGCGGCCAGCTTGAATTGTTTGGTTTGGAAAATCATGAATACTATCCTTACTTTTTAGGTTTCTTTTGGAAAAGTTATAGGGCCCTGAATAGCAACCGCAGCCATCATCACCGAAGTGCATCCCAGATGGCTGTGGTAGGAAAAGCAATATAACATTGTTCTTTTGCGCACGAAACTTGTTGTAAGAATATTTATTTTCGCTCTACTTTCTTGATAATTGTTACGATTTGTGACAGATATTGCAGAGCTCGCCTAAAGATAGTTGAAACTCAATCCACAATTGTTGACGTGGATCAATTCCCCATCGTCAGGCGACGCTCCCCTCTCCCGCCTAGTTGAAGCTGAGCCCGCTGCTGCTGGCGTTGCTCAGCGTCTTGGCCTTCAGGTCGATCGTGAAGTGGTCGCTGGGCTTGCCCGAGCCCAGGCCCTTGAGGATCGCAAACACCTGCTTGAACTGGTTCTGGAACAGCACGTGCACCGGGTTCTGGTCCGACGGCAGCTCGCCGATCTTGACGATCGCGGCCGGCGCCGCCGGGAACGCCGCCATCAACACCTTGTACTGCGCCACGCGCTCGGCGCCCATGTCGCGCAGCGCCAGTTCGCCGGCGTACACGGTGCGGTGGAAGTCGCCGTAGAACTCGTAGGCGCTGATCTTGGCGAAGTCGGCCAGCTTGAGGTTGGCGGCGGCGGCGATCTGCTCGGCCTTGGCGGTGGCGGCGGCCCAGTCGGCCGTCAGCTGGCTGGCGGCGACACCGCCCTCGGCCACGCTGCCCTTGGCGGCGCAGGCGGCGGTGATCGGCAGCACGCCCGGATTGTCCTTCAGCTGCGCCAGCGTGACCTTGGTCTGCAGCTGCGACAGGATCAGCATCTGGCGCGCGTCCAGCGACATCGCCGCCTCCTTCATTTCGCACGGCCAGTAGTCGCCCATGAAGCGCAGGCGCGACAGTTCGCCGAAGTAGGTGCGGGTGAATTCGCCATACGATTTGGTGTCGAGGATGCCGCGGTTCCAGCGCTTGGCGATGTCGGCCGCCGCCACGCTGCCCTGCAGGTAGTCATACTCGGCCTGGTACAGCGGGAACAGCTCGTTGTAGCGCGGGACGCTGTTCAACGCCACGGTCTGCACATCGATCTGGTCCTTGCTCTGGTAGCTGACAATCTTGTAGGCGGCGCCAAACACGGCCAGCGAGGGCGACTGCACATTGACCAGATAGTTGCCCGCCGCGTCCTTGTAGTCGTTGGTGCCATTGAAGTGCATATGGCCGCCCATGTGCAGCGGCAGGCCGGTGGCGGCCAGCGCGGCGGTGGTGGAAGCATCCGGCATGCGCGAGACCTGGAACGCGCCCGGCTTGAAGACCGCCTTCATGGCGCCGGTCTGGTTGGCGTAGAAGTCCATGGTCGGATAGTGCGAGAAGGCCATCAGCTGCTTGCCCTGCGCCTTGGCGCGCTCGGTCACCGACTTGATCCATTCCATCTGGTGGATCTTGTGCGTCTGCACCTTGTTCCAGCCCGCGTCGCCGGCGCCGTCGTAGCCCTTGAACGAGGCCGGATTGGCCGGATCGAACTTGGCGTTGGGCACGTGCACATTGGCGTCCAGCGCCAGCAGCCAAATGCCCTTGACCGGCTCGACCAGGTAGCTGGCGTCGATGATGTTGCCGCACCGGGTGTAGGACTTGCCCAACCGGGCTTCGCCGGCCGCCTTGTAGCTGCCGCCCTCGCCTTCGGCGCAGATTTCAAACTGGCGCTTGCCCAGGTCGGCCGCGGCGGTGGCGGCGGCATAACTGTACTTGCCGTCGGCGTATTTGGTGAACGGGGTTTCCCAGTAGACGTCGTTCTGGTTCGGCATGTAGCCGAAGTCGGCCAGCTTGGTCAGCAGCTTTTCATAGCCCTGCTCCATCAGCTGGTTGGTGCAGACGACGGCCGGATCCTTGGCCTTGCAGGCGGCCGCGCCGGTGGCGTAGATCTTCTGCTCCTTGCCGTCGCGGGTCAGGAAGTCGTTCTTGCCGGCCTCGTCGTTGTCGAACGGCTCGTTCGGATCGTGGTTGCCCGGCGCGATGAAGAAGCGCATGCCCTTGGCCTGGTACTCGTGCAGGATGTCGGCGATGCCGTCGATGTTGATCGGCTGGGCATCGTCGGAGATGTCGCCCGGCAGCGCCACCAGGCGCAGGCCCTTGCCATACGCATCGTCCAGCGCGCCGCGAAAGGCGAAGTAGTTTTCGTTGAACAGCCGGGTCGAGGTCAGCTCGGCGTACATGGTGCGGATGGTGGCGTTCCTGCCGTCCTTGGTCGGGATGCCGGCGAAATTGGGGTTCTTCAGGTCGCCGTAGATGTTCTCGAAGTGGACGTCGCTCATGAAGGCGACCGCGGTCGGGTTGAAGCCGTTGCCGGGGTTGGTCTCGGTGATCGGCACGCCGTCGCTGCCGCAGGCGGCCAGCAACGAGGTCATGGCGGCGGCCGCGATCAGCTGGCCGCCGGGGAAGGCAAAACGCATACAAACTCCATCAGGCTGTTAAGGTCGAGCGCATTGTTGCACCGGCGCGTGACAGCCTGATTACATTTTGGGAGCGCTTCCAGCGTGGTGTCGTCGCGTCAGGCGCTGGCCTTGGTTGGGGGAGCAAGCGGGACGCCCGCCGCCGCCACGGCCGGCTTGCGGATCAGCAGGATGAGACCGGCGGCCACCAGGCAGGCGGCGCCGGCGGCGAACAGCGCCGGGTTATAGGTCAGCATCATGGTGCGGACGCGGCCGGCGCCATAGGCGGCCACGGCCGCGCCCAGCTGATGGCCGGCGAACACCCAGCCGAACACCATGCCGGCCCTTTCCTTGCCGAAGGTGGCGCCGGCCAGCCGCACCGTCGGCGGCACGGTGGCGATCCAGTCCAGGCCGTAGAACATGGCGAACAGCGACAGCCCGTACAGCGTGAATTCCGAATACGGCAGCCAGAACAGCGACAAGCCGCGCAAGCCGTAGTACATGAACAGCAGCTTGCGGTTGTCGTAGCGGTCCGACAGCCAGCCCGAGGCGATGGTGCCGACCAGGTCGAAGGCGCCCATCATCGCCAGCACCGAGGCGGCCGGCACCGCCGACAGGCCGGCGTCGCCGCACAGCGAGATGAAGTGGGTCTGGATCAGGCCGTTGGTGCTGAGGCCGCAGATGAAGAAGGTGCCGAACAGTATCCAGAACACGCGGTTGCGGGCCGCCTCGGCCAGCACCTTGAACGGCGTGGCGAAGGTCACGCGCATCGGCGCGGGCGGCGCCACCGGCGTGCCCTGCGGCGCGCCGTACGGGGCCAGGCCGACCTCGCTGGGACGGTTGCGCATCAGCAGGAACACCAGCACGGCCACGATGGCGCAGGCCAGCAGCACCGGAATCACCGCCATGCGCCAGCCGAAATGCTCGATCAGCCAGGCGCCGACCGGCAGGAACACCAGCTGGCCGGTGGCCGAGCTGGCCGTGAGCACACCCACCACCAGCCCGCGCCGGGTGTCGAACCAGCGGGTCGAGACGACGGCGCTGAGCACCAGCGCGGTCATGCCGGAGCCGACGCCGAGCATGATCCCCCAGAACAGCACCAGCTGCCAGAACTGCGTCATGCGCGTGGCCAGCGCCAGGCCGCTGGCGACCAGCGTCAGCGCGGTGACGACCACGTTGCGCAGGCCGAAGCGTTCCATCAGGATGGCCGCGAACGGCCCCATCAGGCCGAACAGCACGAAGCGCACCGCCAGCGCCGACGAGATCTGCTCAACATCCCAGCCGAACTCCTTCGACAACGGTTGCAGCAGCGCGCCGGGCAGGCCCAGCGCGGCCGACGAGCTGAGCCCGGTGAGGAAGGTGATGGCGACGATCACCCAAGAAAAGTGCAGGCCGCGGCCTTGCAGCCAGCGGGATAAAGGTAGGGCGAACATGCGGCTCCTCGCAGAATGGGGGCGCGCGGAAGCGCACGCTGGCCCCGATCTTAAATGACGATCATAATGAATGCAAGCAAAAAAAGGGACCGCGGCGGCGGTCCCCTGCGGCAAGCGGGGGATTACTTGATGCGCAGCGAGCTCTGCACCTTGTTGACGCCCTTGACGTTGCGGGCCACATCGACGGCCTTGTCCACCTCCGCCTGCGACGGCACGAAGCCGCTCAGCATGACGGTGCCGTTGGTGGTTTCCACGTGCACGTCCAGCGATTTCAGGGCGGGCTCAGCCAGCAGTTCGGACTTGACCTTGGTCGTGATCACGGAATCGGCCACGGTGTCCTTGGCCATTTCGCTCTTCTGCCGGGTTTCGCAGGACGCCTTGTCGGTGCCGGTCATGGTGCTGCAATCGATGCCGGTCTGGGCGACGTCGGCCATTTTCTTGCCGGCCTTGGCATCATTGATGGCGGCCACGTGGGTCGATTTGGCGGTGCTCAGGCAGCTGTCCTTCTCGGCGCCGGTCTGCGGAGCGCACTTGGCCTTGGCCAGGTTGTAGTCGGCGTCCGCCACTTCGGTCTGGGCCTTTTGCACCGAGCGCTTATCGTTCCTGTATTGCATGGTGGCGGTGGCCTCGCTGTTGGCCCGGGCCACCTTGGCCTGCTCCACGCAGATATCCTTGGCGGTGCCCGATTGCGCATCGCAAGCCGCCTTGGCGCTCTTGTAGTCGATCTCGGCCTGCTTGGTGGCCGCCTTGTAGGCGACGGAATCGTTGTTGGGGGTGGCGGCGAAGCTGGCGCTGGCCGCGGCGGCCAGCACGATGAAGAGTAATTTGTTCATGATGTGTCCCTTGTGTGGTGGTTGGTGGACACATTAAACGCCGCCCGGAGACCCTGCTCTGTGCGGGAACGTACAGAGTTACGGATGTTTACTCGTCGCGCAACAGGCCCTGGCGCCACAGGCTCGCCGCCTGTTCGAACAGGGGCTGGGCGGGGTCGAAGGCGGCGCCGCTGGGCGCCAGCTGCAGCCAGGCCAGCGTGCCGTGCGAGCCGGCCGTGCCGGCGGTGGCGGGCTGGCGCACCTGCCGCATCCAGGCGGCGACGGCGGCGTAGTCCTGTGGATGACGATGCTGGGTCCAGGCCAGCGCGACCAGGTCGGCGAAGCCCTCCTCGCGGCGGGTCAGGCGCAGCGCCTGGGCCTGCTCCTGCGCGTGCTCTTGCGCCGGTTGTTGCGCAGGCTGCTCGAAGCCGGCCGGCAGCGCGTGCCACACGCCCTGCGCATAGCGCCAGCAGTGGCCGATCTCGTGGGCGACCATGGCCTCGATCATCAGCGGACGTTGTTCCGCGGACAGGCCGGCCAGGATGTCCTCGGCGGCGGGATTGCCGCGCATCGACAGCACCAGCTTGCAGCGGCCGTCCTGGAAACCCAGCGCCAGCGGCACATCGGTGGCGCGCGCCTGTGGTTGCACGGTGATATCGATCGGCAATTTGAGTTCCTGCTTGGCATAGGCCAGTACGGCGGAACCGGCGGTGAGCCAGCGGGTTTCCATATCGGTCAGCTGAGCGGCGGAAGCCAGGCCGACGGACGACAGGAGCAGCAGGAATAAGGTGCGCTTGATCATGGTGATCAAACTGTAGCATGCCCAAAGCAAGATTTATTGCTCTAAAGCAGGTTCAACAACAACTTATTTCTACGTAGAAAAAATTGAATGCTTGCAAAATTGGGGTCAAGTCTGACATTCGGACACGAGCTCTGCCCTAGCGGCCGCTACGGCAGAGCTCGTGTCCGAATGTCAGACTTGACCCCAGGGGTTATTTGCCGAGCAGGGTATTGGCGGTCTTGAACTCGGGGCGGATGTCGTTCGGCACCGTCTTCATTTTGTCCAACGCCTTTTGCACGTCGGGACGGATCACCACGTACTTGGCCATCATCTCCTTGGCGCGGGCGTAGTCGCCGGTCGCTTCGATGGTCAGGAACTCGCGGTCAAGGTCGATCACCGCCTGCTTGATCTTCTTGAAGTCCACCGCGAAGGTGCCGTCGCCGTGCGAGATGAAGCCGCCCTTGTCGAGGATGTAGTTCATCTGGATCGCCATGCCGCGCGCGTGCGAGTCGGTCAGACCGAAGTGCAGCGTGCGGAAGGCCGAGGCCAGGAAGGTCGTGTACAGCTTGCGCTCGGCCGCCGCGCCCTGCCCCAGCGTGCCGGCCAGCTGGCCCTTGTCCATCATGTAGGCCAGCGCGTACAGGCCGGTGATGTCGGCCTTGGCCTCCTCGATGGTGGAGTAGGCTTCCTTCAGGTCCTGGCGCGGCGTCGATTCGGCGCCGTTGGCCTTGGTGATGTGCGGGCCCAGGCCGTGCGTGATTTCATGCGCCAGGATGTGCGTGAAGAAGGAGTCGAAGTCGACGTCCTTCTGGTCGGCCGGCTTGAGCACCAGCTTGGAGATCGGCGTCAGCGTGGACTTGAATTTGGCCTGCTGCACGTTCTTCAGCATCACGCGCTTGGAGCCGCGCTGGCTGATGATGCGCTCGTCGTTCGGCAGGTTGTAGGCGGCGGTCTGCACGCCCATGTTGCCATCGCCCGCGCCGTAGACCTGGTTGACCACCACCATCGGCGCCAGCGCGCCCACTTTCGGATTGCGGTACTTGGCGTCCAGCGGCAGGTTGTCTTCCAGCTCCTGCATATGCTTGGCGAAGAAGTCCAGCTTCTGCGTCTCCTTCTGGTCGCGGATGTTGACGTAGGCTTCAAACGCGGCCTTGTAGCCAAACAGTTCGTCGTTGTAGGTCTCGTAGGGTCCGATGGTGATGTCGACCGGCGCGTCCAGGTCCATCCACGCGAAATCGGAGGCCAGGTAGTCGTTGCTCAGGAAGGCGTCGGCGCGCAGCTGCAGGAATTTCTTCAGCGAGGCGTTGTCGGTATCGGCGGCCCCCTGCTTGAGCAGCGCGGCGGCCTTCTCCAGCTCCGGCTTGTACTCATCCGAATATTTGACGACAGTGAACTGGCCCGCCGCGTTCTTGCGGATGGTGGTGAAGAACCACTGCGCCTGCTCCTTGTCCTTCGCGGGCAGCGCGTTCATCCAGCTCTCCAACGCCTGCTTGGTCGCGCCTTCGGGATAGAAGTTGCCGGCTTCAGGCTTCTTCTCCGGGATGGCGATGCCGCCCAGTTCCGCAGGCAGGAAGCGCTGATGGTCATCCAGGATCGACCACGGACCTTTGTTGAGCCAGAAGTAGTTCAGGCGCGCCTTGCCCAGCGGGGTCTGGTCTTTTTGCAGCGCGGCCCACAACGCCTCGTTGCCGGACCAGCGCTGGCGCAGCTGCAGCACGTCGATGATCTTGGCGGCCTCGATCAACTTGGCGATGGCGCGCTTGTCGCCGGCGGACAGCTGACTGGTGTCGGCTGTCAGTGCGACCGGCGCGAAGCGCTTGGTCATCTTGTCCAAATCGGCCAGGCTGGCCGGCGCGGCGTAGGCGGAAGCGCAGGCGAAAGCCATGGCCAGAGGGAGCAGTATTTTTTTCATTCGAACCTCGTGGTGGAGTGAGATCCGCATTGTAGTACACGGATCCCGCTCCTCCTACCAGGCCCGGTACACCCGCCCCGTTTCCGCGCCGTCCACGCTGCGCGCGTAGGACAGCGCGGCGCGGCTGGCCGCGATCGGCTCGAAGCCGGTGAACAGCTCACCGAACAAATGCACGGACTCCTTCAGCACCGTCGGGCTGACCGCGTTGATGCGCAAGCCGCGCGGCAGCTCGATCGCGGCCGCCCGCACAAAACCCTGCACCGCCGCGTTGGCGGTGGACGCCGCCACCGCGCCGCGTATCGGCTGCTCGGTATCGACGCCGCTGGTCAGCGTGATCGAACCGCCGTCGTTGAGGAACTCCCGCGCCACCAACGCCACGTTGACCTGTCCCATCAACTTGCCGCGCAAGCCCACGTGGAAATGCTCGGGCGTGAGCTCCGCCAGCGACCCCACATGCAGCGCGCCAGCAGCCACCACCACCGCGTCTACGCGCCCCACCTTCCCGAACAACGCCCGTACCTGCGCGATGTCCTCGATATCGACCTGGTGCTGTCCGCCGCGCGCGCCGACCACGATGACCTCATGCCGCAGCTTCAATTGCTCGACCACTGCGCCGCCGATGGTCCCGGTCCCGCCGATCACCATCACCTTCATGCCGACGCTCCCCAGGCGCGATACACCTGCCCGGTCTGCGCACCGTCCACGCTGCGCGCATACGCCAGCGCGGCGCGGCGCGCAGGCACCGGCTCGAAGCCGATGAAGAACGGCCCATAGCTATCCATCGATTCCTCCAGCACGGTCGGGCTGACGGCGTTGATGCGCAAGCCGCGCGGCAGCTCGATCGCCGCCGCCCGCACAAAGCCCTCGACCGCCGAGTTGACCATGGTGGCGCTGACGCCGTTGCGGATCGGCTCATCGGCCACGATGCCGCTGGTGAGCGTGATCGAGCCGCCGTCGTTCAGGTATTCGCGCGCTACCAGCGCCACATTGACCTGTCCCATCAACTTGCTGTTCAGGCCCACGTAAAACTGCTCCGGCGTGAACCCATCCAACGGCGCGAAGTGCAGCGAGCCCGCCGCCACCACCACCGCATCCACGCGGCCGATCTGCGCGAACACGGCCCGCACCTGCGCGATATCGGCGATATCGGCCTGATACTGCCCGCTGCTGGCGCCGACCGTGACGATCTCGTGCCGCTGCCCCAGTTGCTCGACCACTGCCTTGCCGACCGTGCCGGCCGCTCCGATGACGACTACTTTCATGCTGTTCTCCCGGTGAGTGAAAACGCCAGTATCGTCCACAACGTCAAAGGAATAAATGAGCTAAGATGAAGATCATTACTAACTCAGGATTAGCAATCACATGGACAAGCTGCGCAGCATGGAGATCTTCGTCGCCGTGGTCGACGCCGGCAATTTCACGGCCGCCGCCAGCGCCTTCCAGCTGTCGCCGGTCATGGTCGGCAAGCACATCGCACACCTGGAAGCCACGCTGGGCGCCCGCCTGCTCACGCGTACCACACGCCGCCAAAGCCTGACCGAGATCGGCGCCCAGTACGTCGAACAATGCCGCGCCATCCTTGCGCAGATCGCCGCCGCCGAATCCGGCGCCGAGGCGATGCGCAGCGTGCCGCGTGGGCGGCTCAGGATCACGGCGCCGGTCTCCTTCGGCAGCGAATGGCTGGCGCCCGCCATCAGCGACTACCTGCGCCTGCACCCGGAAGTGGGCGTGGACCTGAGCCTCAACGACCGCATGGTGGACCTGGTGGAGGAAGGCTACGACGCCGCCGTGCGCATCGGCACGCTGGACGATTCCGGCATGATCGCGCGCCCGCTGTTCAACTACGGGATGGTGATCTGCGCCTCGCCGGCCTACCTGAAAAAGCACGGCACGCCGCGCACGCCGGACGACCTGGCGCGGCACGAATGCCTCGATTACATGGTGGGTGCGGTCGGCGTGCGCTGGCGCCTGCAATCGGTGCGCGGCAAGCACACGCCGCCGCCCAGCCGCTTCCGCACCAACAGCGGCCAGGCGCTGCGCATGGCCGCGCTCAAGGATTTCGGCATCGTGATGCAGGCCGAGGTGCTGCTGGCGCAGGACATCGCCGCCGGCCGATTGAAGCCGGTGCTGTGCGACTATCTGCCGCCGGCCCGGCCCATGCATCTGGTCTACCCGCGCGACCGCCTGGCCACGCCCAAGCTGACCACATTCATCGACTTCATCGTGGAACGCTTCGGGCCAGCGGCAGCACTGCCGCTGGCCTCTTCCGCGTAGGGACCTCGCCCGGCGTTGCACCGGGCGGAAAACACTTTACTTCGCCAGCGGCTTGATCGCGCCGTTCTGCGCCACCGACGCCAGCTGCGCCGACGGCTGCCAGCCCGCGCCCAGCGCGCGCGCCACCGACACCGCCGCCAGCAGGCGCTGGGTGTTGATCTGCACCGCCGCGCGGTCGGCCGCCAGCGCGCTGCGCTGCGCGTCGGTCACGTCCAGGTAGGTCGACACGCCACGCTCGTAGCGCGCACGCGCCACCAGGTAGCCGCGCGCGGCAGCCACTTGCGAGGCCGATTGCACCTCGCCCTGCAGCTGGCGTTCCTGCGCATCGGACAGCGCGTCTTCCACTTCGCGCAGCGCCGTCAGCAGCTTGGTCTCGTGGTTGGCGATCGCCTCTTCATAGCGCGCCTTGGAGATGGCGAGGTTGGCCTTGTTGCGGCCACCGTCGAAGATCGGCAGCGACAGCGCCAACGGACCGACGCTGAACTGGCGCGAACCGCCCTTGCCCAATTCCTTCAAGCTCTCCGACGCGTAGCCGAAGTTCGACGTCAGCGACAGCGAAGGATAGAACGCGCCTTCGGCCACGCCGATCTGCGCATTGGCCGCGCGCAGGTTGGCCACGCTGCCCGCCAAATCCGGACGCTGCGACAGCAGGCTGGCCGGCAGGCCGACCGGAATCGCCGGTGGTTGCGGCAGCACGGCGGCATTGGCGTTCGGCGCCGTCAGCAGCGCCGATGGCGAGGCGCCGACCAGCGTCGCCAGGCTGTGTTCCAGCAGATTGCGCTGGCGCTGCACTTCATGCAGGTCGGCCTGCGCGTTGGCGCGCTCGATGCGGGCGCGCGACACGTCCAGTTCATTCGACAGGCCGGCGTTGAAGCGCGCCGTTACCAGCTCCTCGGTTTCGCGGCGGGTATCGAGCGCGCCGTTCAGGATCGCCATCTCGGCGTCCAGGCCGCGCAGCTGCCAGTAGTTGGTCGCCAGCTGCGACGACAGCATCAACAGCACGCCGTCGCGGTCCGCCTCGGCGGCCAGCGCCTGCGCGTCGGACGCCTCCACCAGGCGGCGCACGCGGCCCAGCAGGTCGACCTCATACGACATGGATGCGCCCACCGTGTAGTTGTTGCCCTTGATCGAACGGCCGCCCAGCGCCAGGCCCTGCGAAGTCTCGGCCGAGGTGCGCGAGTTCGACACCGACGTGCTCACGCTCAGCGACGGCTGCTGGTTGGCGCGCGACAGGCCGGCCTGCTCCAGCGCCACCACCAGCCGCTGCGCGGCGGCCTTCACGCTCGGGTTGTCGCGCAGCGCGGTTTGTTCAAGGCGGTTCAGGGTCTCGTCGTTGAACACGGTCCACCACTGCGCGGGCAGGTGCGCCTCGCTGGCGCCGGCTTGCGGCAGGTGGCGGAACGATGCGTCGGCGACGTTCTTCGGCGCGGCGAAATCGCTGCCGACGGTGGCGCAGCCGGTGACGGCCAGCGTAACGGAAACAGCGAGCGTCAGGCGCTTCAGAGCTGAATTCAACATGGTGTTACCTCACTTAAAATTGTTTGGAAGGCGCCTAGTGCGCGCCACCGCCGCCACCCGAAGGGGCTTTGACTTTGTCCGAGAACCACAGCACGCCGATGCAGCCAAACAGCACCATCGCGACCAGGAAGAAGCCGTCGTTATAGGCCATCACATAAGCCTCGCGCCGCACGATGCCGTCGACCGCCTTGAGCGCCATGTCCGACGCGCTGGTGGCGTCGAAGCCCTTGCTCATGAACGATTGCGTCAGCGCGGCCAGGCGTTCCTGCGTGGCGGCCGCGAAGCCGGTCACCGATTCGCCCAGGCGCTGCGAGTGGAAATGCTCGCGCGACGTCAGCGCGGTGGCCAGCAATGCGATGCCGATCGAGCCGCCCAGGTTGCGGGTCATGTTGATCAGGCTCGAAGCAGATGGCATGTCCTTCGGCGAGATGCCGTTCATCGCGAAGTTCGACAGCGTCAGCATCACGAACGGCTGGCCCAGCGCCCGCACCACCTGCGACAGCAGCAGCTGGTCGTAGCCGGTGGTGGCGTCCATGTAGGCGTTCATCAGGCAGGAGCCGCCGAACAGCAACAGGCCGAAGCTGCACAGGATGCGGTTGTCGACCTTCGACGACAGCTTGGCCACGAACGGCATGATGAACAGCTGCGGCAGGCCGACCCACATGATGACCTCACCGATCTGCATCGGCGAGTAGCCGGCGATCTGGCCCAGGTACAGCGGCAGCAGGAACGAGGAGCCGTACAGGCCCATGCCCATCGCCATCGACAGCGCGGTGGCGGCGAAGAAGTTGCGCTGGCCGTACAGGCCCAGGTTGACGAAGGGCTGCTTGCGCATCGCCCCCGTCACCGCCCAGCCGAGCAGGCCGACGATGGCCATCGCCGCGAAGGTGATGATGAACGAGGAATCGAACCAGTCCTTGCTGTTGCCCTCTTCCAGGAAGATGGTCAGGCTGCCCAGGCCCATGGCCATGAAGGCGATGCCCAGCCAGTCGGCGTTGAACAGCAGGTTGGGCTGGAACTTCTCCTTGTCCAGGCCCAGCGCGATGCCGCCGATCAGCAGCACGCCCGGCACCCAGTTGATGTAGAAGATCGACGGCCAGCCATACAGCTCGCTCAGGTAGCCGCCGAAGGTCGGCCCCATGGCCGGCGCCAGCGTGGCCGTCAGGCCGAAGATGGCCATGCCGGCGGCGCGCTTGGACGGCGGCAGCTTGGTCATCACCAGGGTCATCGCCATCGGGATCAGCGCGCCGCCGGTGAAGCCCTGCAGCATGCGGAACACGATCATGCTCGGCAGGTTCCAGGCGAAGCCGCACAGCGTGGAGAAGACCAGGAACAGCGAGGTGGTGCCCATCAGGTAGGCGCGCATGCCGAACACGCGGGTCAGCAGGCCGGTCATCGGAATGACGATGATCTCCGCCACCAGATAGGCGGTGGCGATCCACGAGCCCTCTTCCTGCGTGGCCGACAAGGTGCCCAGGATGTCCTTGAGCGACGAGTTGGTGATCTGGATGTCGAGCACCGCCATGAAGGCGCCCAGCATGCCGGCGGCCACCGCCATCCAGGTGCGGCCGGAGACCTTCTCGGCCGGCATGGCCGGGGCGGACGCGGGCTTCCCCACGCCGCCGGCCGGCGTATCGATTGTGGTGCTGGCCATGGTGGCTCCTTAGTGCGCGGCTTTGGCGTCGGATTGGTTCACTGCCACTTCGGCGATCGCCGACATGCCCGGCACCAGGCGGCCGCTCAGGGCCTTGACGTCTTCCGGCTTGAAGGTGATCTTGACCGGCACGCGCTGGACGATCTTGGTGAAGTTACCGGTGGCGTTATCGGCCGGCAGCAGCGCGAACTGGGCGCCGGAGGCCGGCGCGAAGCTGTCCACTTTGCCGATCAGCTCACGGCCCGGAATCGCGTCGATCGACACTTTGACTTCCTGGCCCGGCTTCAGGTCGGCCAGCTGGGTTTCCTTGAAGTTGGCGGTCAGCCAGACGTTTTCCTGCACGATGGCGGTCAGTTGCTGGCCGGCCGTCACGCGCTGGCCCACCTCGATGGTGCGCTTGCCGATCCGGCCGCCCACAGGCGCCAGGATGCGGTTGTAGGCCAGCTGCTGCTCGGCGTCCTTGAGCTGCACGCGCAGCACGGTCACTTGCGCCTTGAGCACGTCGCGCGCCGATTGAGCGGCGGTGATCTGCGCCTTGGCGGCGGTGGCGCTGTCCTTGCGCGCCGCCAGGTCGGCCACGGCGCTGGCGCGGCCGGCGACGGCGGTGTCCAGCTCCGCTTTCGAGACGGCCTTCATCTGGCTGTTGTACAGCTGGCCGTAACGCTCGGCGTCCTGCTTGGCGCGCACCAGTTGCGCTTCCGACTGCGCCACCTGGGCGGCGGCGGCGCTGGCCTGGGCCTGGACCTGGGCGATCTGCGCGTCCGACTGCGCGACCTGCTGTTCGGCGGTGGCGATCTGCGCCTGGATCTGCTCGACCTTCACGTGCTGGTCGAAGGGATCGAGTTCGGCGATGACATCGCCTTCCTTGACGATCTGGTTATCGTCGATCATCACCTTGGTGACCACGCCGGCGATACGCGCCGACACCGGATGCACGTGGCCGGCCACATAGGCGTTTTCCGTCTCGACGAAATAATGGCTGCGGTACCACATGCGGCCGCCGGCGGCCAGCGCGGCCAGGGCGACAACGGCGGCGATCACCACCACGCGGCGGTTGGACTTGGCCGGCGCGGCTGGAGCGGCCGGCGCGGCAGGCGCCGCCGGCTGGCCAGCGGGGACGGCGCTGAGCACTTTTTGTTCTTGGTTGTGCTGAGTGGACATGTGCAGCTCCAAATAAATGAAATGGGAGAAGTGCATTATTAGCCCGAATTTGGGCAAAGTCAAGAAATGAAACGATTGCATTTCATTTTATTTTGGACTACGATGTGTGCATCCATTACCATGTCATCCCATGAAAATCACCGCCAACGCCGCCGCCCTGGAAGATCCGGATTGCCCCGAGGGCGCCGCCAACGATTCGCCCGACTCCCCCTGCTTCGGCAAGGCGGCCGGGCGTCCGCGCGCGGCCGACAAGGAAGCCCGCCTGCAATCGCTGCTGCACACGGCCGCCTCCCTGTTCCTGGAAAAAGGCTATAGCAAGGTCAGCCTGGAAATGATCGCGCGCGAAGCCCATGTGGCGGTGCGCACGATCTATGTCAAATTCGGCGGCAAGGCCGGGCTGCTGAGCGCGGTCATCACCAACGGCCGCGCGCGCTTCTTCGCCGGCATGACCGACCTGCAGTCGGACCCGCGGCCGTTCCGCGAAGTGATGGACGACTTCGCGCTGCGCTTCCTGGAACTGGTGACGGCGCCCGCCTTCGTCAGCCTGCACCGCATGGTGGTGGCCGAGGCCCGCACCACGCCGGAGCTGGCCGACACCTTCTACCAGGCCGGCCCGCTGCGCACCCGCGAGGAACTGACGCGCTTTTTCAGCCGCGCCGACATCCGCGAGCAACTGCGTCCGGAAGTGCCGGTCGAAACGCTGGCGGTGCACCTGATCGCCTGCATCATGGGCGACACCATGGTGCGCATGCTGTTCCCGACCGACCAGCCGCCCTCGGTGGACGAACTGCGCGCCCGCGCGCAGCAGGGGCTGGACCTGTTCTATCGCGCCGTGCTGCGTTAGACGCTGTGCATTTTTGTCGTTTGCTCTATACTGGATTTTTAGCCACGGAGCACACATGAGCAAATCGAATAGACTGGACTGGAGCAGGCAGGTAACGCTCATGAATGAGCGCATCAAGAACTTCCAGGCCAACCCCGGCCAGGAGCAGCTCGACGCCGTCATCGAGGAACTGCAAGCCTACGCGGAAGCCGCGCGCAACGGCGGCATCGAAATCCCGACCCGCTTCACCGTCAACTGAGCCGCCGCGCCGCGTATGACGAAAGCACTGCGGTGGATACTGGTCGTAGTCGTGCTGGCCGGTGGCGCCGCCGCCGGCTACCAGCATTACGTCAATCCTGAAAAATCCATACTGGACGACCAGGCCCGCAACAGCGCGGGCGCGCCAGGCGCCTTCGTGGCGTTGAGCGACGGCGTCACCCATTACGAAGCGGCCGGCCCGGCCAATGGCCGCGTGGCCTTACTGGTGCACGGCTTCTCGGTGCCGTCCTACATCTGGGACCCGACCTTCAAGGCGCTTGCCGACGCGGGCTACCGCGTGATCCGCTACGACCTGTTCGGACGCGGCCTGTCCGACCGTCCCGACGCCGCCTACGACGGCGCCTTCTACGATCGCCAGATCGACGACCTGCTCAAGGCGCTGCAAGCGAACGGGCCGGTGGATTTGTTCGGCCTGTCGTTCGGCGGCTATGTCACGGCGCACTACGCATCGACGCATCCGCAGCGCGTTCGCACCTTGACACTGGTTGATCCATCGAATACGCGGCCGACCATCCCCTGGCAACTACGGGCGCCGTTGCTGGGCCCCTACCTGTTCCAGGTTGGCGCGGTGCCCGGCATGGCCGACAACCAAGCCGGCGACTTCCTGCATCCCGAACAGTTCCCCGGCTGGGCCGACCGCTATCGCCCGCAGATGGCGTATCGCGGCTTCGGCCGCGCGTTGTACCGGTCGCGGATGCAGATGACGGAGGTGGATTTCGACGCGATGTACACGACCATCGCCAAGGCGGGCCTGCCGGTGCAGCTCATCTGGGGCAAGCAGGATCCGACGCTGCCGGTGGCGCAGTCGGCCCACATCCGGCGCGCGATGCCCGCTCTCACCTACGTCGAGATCGACCAGTCCGGCCACCTGCCGCAGATGGAGCAAACGGCCATCTTCAACCAGCACATGCTGGCCTTCCTGGCCGCGCATCCGTGACGTTGACGCGGCCTTACCCAGCCGCGTTGATCGCCTTGCGCGCCCAGGCCAGCATCTGCTCGGGATCGTCCAGCAGGAACTCGGGCGCCGTGTAGTACTTCGTGACCAGCACCGTGCCCTTCTTCGTCTCGTAGGAAAAAGGCGCCGCGCCTGCGGCCTCGAACTCGGCGCGGGTGGCGTCGCCGACGCGCAGGTACAGCGTGCTGCCGATCACCCACGCGAACTGCCGGCCGTGATACTTGAAGGCGCGGCCGCCGAAGAAAGCGGCGTCCGACACCACAGCGCCGAGCGGCGCGAATTGCTCGCGCATCCAGCCTACAAACTCGGCGCTCGCAGCCACCTTATTTGCGCGACATCGCCACCAGCGCGTCCAGCACCTGCAAGGTGGCCTGGTCCAGCTGCGGGCGCGGGATGCCAGGATTGCTGGCGTCCACCATCGAAGGATTGGTCAGGTAGCGGCCGTTGACGATCAACGTCGGCGTGCTGTTGACTTCATACGTGCCAGCCACGCGGCCCGCACTCTTCAACTTGGCGATGACCGAGAACGAGTTGTACGCGGCCACGTATTTGTCCTTGTCGACGCCGTTCTTCACGGCCCAGTCGATATTGTCCGCATCGCTCTTCAGGCGGCGGCGCTCCACGTGCCAGGTGGTCAGCAGCTTGGCGTGCAGCGACTCTTCCAGCTTCAACGCCTCCAGCGTCAGGAACATATGCGCTTCCGGATCGTTCTCGCCGGTCAGCGGCAGGTGGATGCGGCGGAACACGATGCCGTCGCCCTGCTTCTTCACCCACGCCAGCATCGCCGGCTCCAGCGCGTAGCACGCCGGGCAGTGGTACATGAAGAACTCGATCACCTCGACCTTCTTGCCCTCGGCCTGCACCGGCTGCGGCGTCTTCAGGGTGGTGTACTCGGCGCCGTTCTTGGGCGCGGTGGGCGATGCGAAAGCGGCGCCGGCCAACAAGGCGGTGGCTGCGACAACGAGTTTCAGGCGAAGCATGGTTATCCTTTATGAAAAAATCTGCAGAGCGAATATACCAGCTTCCCACGCGCCGCGCCTGCCGGATTTGGCCCTCATTAAGCCCGCATTAAGTCACCGCCGCCGGCCGCGCCTCCAACCCGGCGATATCCTTCATCAGCGCGATCAACCGCTGCGCGCCCAGGCCCAGCGGACGGTCGTTGAGCCACACCACGTCCACCCACAGGCGCAGCTGGTTGCTCATGTGCGCGAAGCCTATGCCCAGCAGCTCGCCCGAATCGAGCAGCGGCACGGCCAGCCGGTGCGGCAGATACGCCCAGCCCACGCCGGCGCGCACCAGGCTCAGTGTCGCCAGATGGCTGTCGGTGCGCCACAGCTTGCGCGAGATGAGCACCCGCTCGTCCTCTATCCCCGCGTCGCGGCCGGCGATGGCCACCTGCCGCATGTCGACCAGCTCCTCCAGCCGGAACTGCCCGTTGCACTCGCGCGCCAGCGGATGCCGCGGCGAGATCACCGCCACCATCACCTCGCTGCCCAGTTCCTGGAAGCTCTCGCGCTGGTCGATCTGCGGCCGCTCGTAGATCAGCGCCAGCTGCGCCGAGCCCTCGTGCAGCATGCGCAGCGCATCGTTCTGCGGCGCCGACACCACGTCCACCTCCAGCGACGGGAACTCCTCCGCCAGCCGCGCCAGCGGATCGCTCCACGGCGCCGACAGCAGCTCGGGCGCGATCGCCAGCGTCAGGCGCCGCTCCAGTCCCTGGTGCAGCGACAGCGCGTGCGCCTGCAGGCGGCGCAGCTGGCCCGCCATCTGCCGCGCCTCCGCCTCCAGCGCGCGCGCCGACTCGGTGGGCCGTACCTCGCGCGAAGTGCGGTCGAACAGCTGCAGATCGAGTTCCGCCTCCAGGTTGGCGATCGCCATGCTGACGGCCGACGGCACCCGCCCCAGCGCCCGCGCCGCTGCGGAAAACGAACCGTGATCGAGCACGGCGAGAAAGATGGCGATGTTATCGCTGGAGAAGGCCATGGCCTCATGCTGTCAGAAAAACTGATAGCTGTCGACTTTTTCAATCAGAAAATCACTATTACCATGGGCGTATCGTATTGAGGAGGAAACTTCATGCAAGGATTGAAACGCAAAATCGTCTACGTATCGCTGTTCGAATTGATCGCCGTTGGCCTGACCAGCAGCGTGCTGGTGCTGTTGATGGGCCACGACGCCGGCCACGCCAGCGTCGCGGCGGTCGCCTCGTCGCTGGTCGCCGTGGTGTGGAACTTCATCTACAACAGCGTGTTCGAAGCGTGGGAAGCGCGCCAGGCCAAGCGTGGCCGCAGCTGGGCGCGCCGCGCCGCGCACGCGCTGGGCTTCGAAGGTGGCCTGGTGGTGATCCTGGTGCCGCTGTTCGCCTGGTGGCTGGACATCTCGCTGTGGGAAGCCTTTGTGCTGGACTTGGGGCTGGTGTTATTCTTTATGTTTTATACCTTTATCTTCAGCCTCGCCTTCGACCGCATCTTCGGACTGCCGGCGTCGGCGCAAGCCTGATCAACCACCGGAGTCCACATGGCATTGAAACCGTTCGCGTTCGCAGCACTGGTGATGGCAATGAGCAGCGCAGGCGCGGCGGCACTATCGCCGGTCGAGCAAAAAATCGTCGACGAGGTCAAAGCCCATTCGGAGCAAGGCTTGCAGCTGCTGGAGCGCTCGGTCAACATCAACAGCGGCACCATGAACCACGAGGGTGTGCGCGAAGTCGGCAAGCTGTTTCGCGAACAGTTCGACCAGCTGGGCTTCACCACCCGCTGGATCGACATGCCGCCCGCCGTCCAGCGCGCCGGCCACCTGCTGGCCACGCGCGAAGGCAAGCAAGGCAAGCGCCTGCTGCTGATCGGTCATCTGGATACCGTGTTTGAAAAGGACAGCCCGGTGCAGCTGTGGAAGCGCGACGGCGCGCGCGTGCGCGGCCAGGGCGTCAACGACATGAAGGGCGGCGACGTGATCATCGTCGAAGCGCTGCGCGCCTTGCAGCGCGTGGGCGCGCTCGATAACACCACCATCACCGTCATGTTCAGCGGCGACGAGGAAAGCGCCGGCCATCCGGTCGAGATCTCGCGCGCCGACATGGTCGCCGCCGCCAAGCACAGCGACATCGCGCTGGCCTTCGAAGCCACGGTGCGCGACAAGAACGGCAAGGACACCGGCACCATCGGCCGCCGCGCCTCGGCGTCGTGGGACCTGGAAGTCAAAGGCAAGCAAGGCCACTCCAGCGGAATCTTCACCGAAGGCGCGGGCTATGGCGCGGTGTATGAAGCGGCGCGCATCGTCGACGGCTTCCGCCAGCAGGTGATGGAGCCCGACCTGACCTTCAGCCCCGGCCTGATATTGGGCGGCACCGACGTCAGCCTCGACGCCGGCGGCACCAAGGGCCAGGCCGCCGGCAAGGGCAACGTGATCGCGCGCAGCGCCACCGTGCACGGCGACCTGCGCTACCTGAGCTCCGAACAGCGCGACCGCGCACACGCGAAGATGAAAGCCATCGTCGCGCAGAACCTGCCGGGCACCAGCGCCAGCATCAGCTTCCACGAATCGTATCCGCCGATGTCGCCGACGGCCGGCAACCTGGCGGTGCTGAAGACGTATTCGCAAGCGAGCAGCGACGCCGGCCTGGGGGATATCCCCGCCCTGCCGCCGGGCCAACGCGGCGCCGGCGACGTACAGTTCGTCGCCCCGCTGCTCGACAGCCTGGACGGCTTGGGCGCCACCGGCAACGGCGCCCACTCGCCGGACGAAGACCTGGAAATCGCCTCCATCGAACGGGCCACCATCCGCACAGCCATCCTGCTCTACCGTCTGACCCGGTAAACCTTTCATTTTTGACACCGCCTCCTTATAATTGTTTTATTTGCATGAATTAAATGCATCTATTCAACAAGGAGGCAAAATTGAAGAAACTTGTGGGTTTGGCCTGCGGCCTAGCGCTGCTGAGCTCGGCTGAGGCGAAAGTCGTCAGCTACGATTTCACCATCACCGTCGACCACATCGTAGAGATGGATAACAACGTCAATCCGGTCTACGTGCAATCGAGCACCCGTCCGGGCGCGCTGGTGACGGTGGGTGAAAAGGTGCATGGCACGTTCAGCTTCGACACCGACACACCGAAAAGCCCCGTCTACCAGCCGCCGGCGCAGGCGCAGGGCAGCTGGGTACTATATTCGGACCCGGCCAACTACAAGAATCCGATCGACGCGGTCTTCCAGAACAGCGGCCTACACACCACCGTGCCGGACGGCGTGAAGGTCAACAGCACGGTGCAGGTGATCGACAGCGCAACCGTCCTTCACAACGGCGACGGCTTCTGGTTGAGCAACACCGCCTCCTACAAGGGTGAAATCTTCACCAACTTGATCATTCTGGGCGACAGCACCGGCAACGCCTTCAGCAGCGCCGCGATTCCTGGGCAGCTGAGCCTGAACCAGTTCAACTACGGCAGCTACAGCTTCTCGCGCATGTCGACCGACCACAAATGGGTGGAAGTCGATTGCGATTTCACCACATTGACCCTGTCGCCTCCCGCGCCGGTGCCCGAGCCGTCGACCTACCTGATGTTCGGCGCAGGCGCGATGCTGCTGGCCTGGCGCAGAAAGTCGCGCGGCTGATCGCGAATTAGTGACTGCAGTCAACTATTTCTTGAGGTTCTACAAATAGCCCCCGGAGCATAGCGGCCATCATGTAGGCAGATATTCCGCCCAACATGCAGGAGCCGCTATGAAACGAGTGTCGCTATTCCGGGAAGAAGCACTATCCGCATCCCGAGTCCAATGGTTAGGCGAGATCATCTTGATCCGGCCATTGACGTTTCGCGTCCTCACCGCAGCCGCAGCCGCGATGGCGGTGCTGGTCGCCGCCCTGTTCTTTCTGGGTAGTTACACCAGGCACAGCAACGTCAGCGGTCAGTTGATGTCGGACCTCGGTGTCGTAAAAGTCTACCCGCCGCAAGCGGGCATAGTGCTTCAAAAATTGGTACGCGAAGGACAGCCCGTACATAAGGGCGATCTGCTCTACATCGTCTCCAGCGAGCGCCAAGCCGGCAACCGCAGCGACATCCAGGAGAGCATCAGCGAGCAAGTAGCTCGACGGCAGCGGTCGCTGCGCGATGAACTGGAGCAGACACAACGAGTGCAGCAGGACGAGCAAACCGCCTTACGCAAGAAGGTCGAGGCCTTGCAGACAGAGCAGGCAAATGTCGGCCATCAACTGACCTCCCAACGCAGCCGCATCGAGCTGGCCGATGATGCGTTCAAGCGCGCAGCGCAGCTCTCCGAACAAGGGTTTGTCTCCAAAGAGGTCAAGCAGCAAAAACAAGCGGAGCTGCTGGACCAGCACTTGCGGCTGCAAGCGCTGGAACGCGATGAAATCAGCCTGGGCAGGGAGTTGCTAGCCGCCCGCAATGACTTGGAAAGCCTGCCGCTAAGGCAGCGCAACCAGCTGGCTCAAATTGAGCGGCAGTTGGCGAACACAGAGCAGGAATGGACCGAAAGCGAAGCCAAGCGCCGCATCGCTGTAATCGCGCCGGAGGGTGGTATCGCCACCGCCGTCACAGCGGAAGTCGGGCAAAACATCGACGGCGGCCGCCCCGTGGTCAGCATTATTCCCAAGGGCGCACAACTGCAGGCCCACCTGTACGCCCCCAGCCGAGCCGTCGGGTTTGTCCGCAAGGATGACCATGTTCTTTTACGATACCAAGCCTTTCCATTTCAAAAATTCGGCCATGCCCACGGCACCGTGATATCGATTTCCCGGATGGCCATGTCGGCCAACGAATTTTCCGGCGCGCCCGCCACAGGCGGCAATTCGGAGCCGCTCTACCGCATCACGGTCCAACTGGCACGCCAAGACTTGATCGCCTACGGAAAGCCGCAATCGCTGCAGGCCGGCATGCTGGTCGAGGCTGATGTTCTGCAAGAGAAACGCAAGCTCTATGAGTGGGTACTGGAGCCGCTGTTCAGCTTGACCGACAAACTGTAGTCGCCAAAAAAAAGGAAATCACATGTCCTTCTTAAACGAGCTCTCCTTGGGCTTCGGCCGCAAACTGCCGATGATCCTGCAAACGGAGGCGACCGAATGCGGCCTGGCCTGCCTCGCCATGGTGGCCGGCTTTCATCACCATCATACCGACCTGATGGCCTTGCGCCGTCGCTTCCCCATTTCGCTTAAAGGCGCGACGCTCAGCGACGTCATGCACATCGCCCAACAACTCGACCTGGGAACGCGCCCGCTCAAGCTGGACCTTGAGGATCTAAGCCAATTGAAGCTCCCCTGCGTACTGCACTGGAATTTCAACCATTTCGTCGTGCTCAAGGAGGTGAATGCCAAGACGGTGCTCATCCACGACCCGGCGGTTGGCTCGCGCACGCTTTCATGGAATGAAGTCTCCGATTCATTCACTGGAGTCGCGCTGGAGATCTGGCCCGAAACAAATTTCAAACCAGCCAAACCAGCGCCGGCTATCAGGCTGCGCCAATTGATGGGGCATGTCAGCGGATTGCAAAGGTCCCTCGGCCAAATCCTGATACTGGCAGCGGCGCTGGAAATTTTCGGACTGATATCGCCATTCTTCCTGCAATGGGTCATCGACAACGTACTAGTTGCAGCAGACCGCGACCTACTGACCACGCTGGCGATCGGATTTGGATTGCTAATGCTGATGCAACAGTCGGTTACCGCCATTCGCAGCTGGGCGATCCTGTACATGGGAACCACCTTGAATCTGCAATGGCGCGCCAACGTCTTCACCCACCTGACCCGCCTGCCCGTGCAGTACTTTGAAAAGCGGCACTTGGGCGACGTGGTCTCGCGCTTCGGCGCGATCGACCTGATTCAGCATACTTTAACAACCTCCTTCCTGGAGGCGATGCTCGATGGCGCCATGACCGTCGTCACGCTCGGCATGATGTTTCTTTACAGTCCCGGATTGGGTTGCCTCGCTTTGGGAGCGATGGCGCTGTACGCACTCGGCCGATGGGCGTGGTACGGCCCGCTGCGCAACGCGACAGACGAGCAAATCGTCCACGCGGCCAAACAGCAAACACACTTCCTGGAGACGATACGCGGCATCAAGACCATCAAACTTTTTCAACGACAGGACCATCGGCGCAGTAGCTGGCTGACGCTGCTGGTGGAACAAATCAACGCCGATCTCCGCGCCCAGAAACTGCAGCTCGCCTATCGGCTGTTGAACGGCCTGCTGTTCGGCACCGAGAACGTACTAATCATCTGGCTTGGGGCTCGGCTGGTCCTCGACGGCAACTTCAGCGCGGGCGCGTTGATGGCGTTCATCGCCTACAAAAATCAATTCGACACACGCGCCGGTGCGTTGATCGACAAGTTCTATGAGCTAAAGATGCTGCAGTTACAGGGTGCCCGGCTAGCCGACATCGTCCTGTCGGAACCCGAGCCTGCATCCGGCTCCCACACCGCGGAGACGGGCACGTTCGCGGCGAGCATCGCGGTGAACCAGATCAGCTTCCGATACGCCGATCAGGAGCCTCTGATTCTGGACAATATCAGCTTCAGCATCGAGGCAGGCGAATCGGTCGCCATCGTCGGCCCATCAGGCTGCGGCAAGACCACGCTGATCAATGTACTGCTGGGCATACTGCCGCCTACGAGAGGTGAAGTATGCGTCGGAGGCATCGGCATCAACCGCTGCGGCACCGACTTTTTGCGGTCGATGGTCGGCACTGTGCTCCAGGATGACGTGCTGTTTGCTGGTTCAATAGCCGACAACATCCACTTCTTCGACCCGCAAGCCGATCAGAACTGGGTGGAGCAATGCGCCGAGATGGCGTCCATCGCAACGGAGATACGCTCCATGCCGATGGGTTATCAAACGCTGATTGGCGATATGGGAACCGTACTGTCCGGCGGGCAGAAACAGCGCATATTGCTGGCACGCGCCTTGTACAAGCGCCCCAAGATTTTGTTTCTCGACGAAGCCACCAGCCATCTGGATGTGGAAAAAGAACAGATCGTCAACCGTGCAGTCAAAGCGTTGAACGTCACACGCGTAATCATTGCGCACCGCCCGGAAACCATTGCCAGTGCCAGTCGCGTGATCGTTTTGTTAGGTGGGAAGGTGCATCAGGATGTCAGACTACCGCAAAACCGAAACGAAGCTGAGGCGGAACCGGCGGCCAGCCAAGTGGCGTGAACTAGCCACCGCTGCAAAATCAAAATTACTGTCTAAAGGCGATGGCAGGCCATTAGGAAAAATTCAAATTGACGGCATCTTTTTCATTTGACGCAATCTGAATATTGCGCCAACCATAGATAAAACAGTCATTATGATGGCAAAAAATAATAAAGGTGACGGAGTATCGAAAAAAGCCCTCCAAATCATAGCTATCGTGTAATTAACAGGAAGGAAGATCACACATAGATAAACAGCAACAGATAATTTTTTATCTAATATAACACGTTTCTTTTCAAGGAATATTTTTCTCTGCCGCACCAAGGCCAGTGCCAATGGCAGGACTATCGCTGAGTCAAATATAAAAAATATTATAAAAACAAAATCCCTCTCATTAACATTAAGCCGAGCTAAAAGCACCGGCAGAAACAATTCCACAACGAATAATATTATTGCAGCACATGAAATAGCTTTATATAATACGCTCAACCAATACGCTGTTTTCCCGGATAGCTCGTAGAACATACCTGTAACGAGACCATCTTTATTTCTCCAATAAAAGCAATTGAAATATCTAGCTCCTTCATCGCCCTCAAAGAAAGCCATTCTATCCTCCAAGATTATTTGGCAATACTAATCAAAACCACTTCGTCCAACCAACTCGTTGATTTAATAGCTAAATCCGAAGCCTGGCCAACTTCCCCAAGGCTTAACGTTCCGATGCCCGCTCCCTGAGAACCACAAAAGAAGGGCAAGCCTGGTCGCCCCTCTGTCCACGAATCGAATGAATACAAACACCGAGCTAATCATGCGTTAATATTCTAATCCAGCCCATTGATACTTTTTCTAAATTTAAAGAAAAAGTAAGAAATAAACATAAGCGAGAGTCCTAAAGAGAAAATCTCCGGAATCCAAGCTGCTGGCGATACAATCTTATCGATCGACTTGGTAAAATAGGCATTCAATGAATAATTTTGCAAGAATGCAAAAAAATTGTATGTCGCGTGTGCCAGAATGCAAAATAAAATTGACCTGGTAATTAAATATGCGGAACACATAAACAACGAAAATACAAAAGTACTAATATAATACTCATATAAAAAGTGTAATGCTGTGAATATAGCGCAATTTATGACTACTGCGGAGCATAGACTTTTTTTTCGCAGCAATGATCGCAACAAAAATCCCCTGAAAAACAGCTCTTCACATATTGGCGCAACTAGGCAGGCGACGGCCAAAAAGCTGAGAACATGTAGAGAAAACAGTGGGTGGACCTCCTTGGCTACCGTTTGGAAATTCCAAATGCCGAATGCCATCCGTGGATCGAATTGTGCAATGACGATAGCCTCGACCGCATTTTCGCCCATTGTAAACATAACCAAAATCGTTCCCGAAGCCATTGCAACTGCAATTCTCTTAATTCCAATTCCTCCACCAATTATATTTTTCATTTCAGCGCAGTTAATTTTCATTAAAAACTTACATAAAACAATAGTCAAAATTTCTGTTCCCGATTGAAAAATAAGATCCAAATAAAATTCATCGCCAGGATATTTATTCAAAATTAATAAAGTGCATGCGCCGCGAATAACCAGACAAAACAATAGTACCCCTAGCAGATCTTTAGTCTTCATAATTCACCTCGAAAAATGAAAATGCCGAGACAACGCTCGGCATTTTAGATTATTGACTATTAATGCGTCCAATCGTATATACTACCACCCAGCCAATGTCCGAAATCATTTACCATAGCGGCGCCATCATTCATCATTCGCCCCCATTCCGAGGTGGCGTTAGCGATGGGTTGGCGTAACGTTCCGCTCACAATTCCGCCGGTCACGACTTCCATTTCATTGAGATTAAGTTCAATCATGATTTAGCTCCTATAATTAATAAATAAATTAGTCATGACGTCATCCGCTATGACTAAGGATATGTTAGTTTCCGTGATTTCTTTTAATTTGACTTTCATCAGGGATTTCTCAAACACAACTTGCCCTATCCGTTAGGAATGCGCCGTATAGGGAATTAATCAATAGAGGATGCAAAAGGCAGCACAACTCCCGAGAGAGGCGTCGCGAATCAATATATTGTTGGAGATGCCGGCGGCCGCTGGTGAAGTGTGCGTAGTATTTTCAGGTGACCTATTTCCGTATTGACCGATGTCAAACTCCACGCCCATAAAAAAACCGGGAACAAGTCCCGGTTTCGTGTGATGCGAATTGTCGCTTAGCGCTTGCGCGGCGGCGGCAGGTCGGTGCAGACGCCTTCGTACACTTCGGCGGCCATGCCGATCGATTCGCCCAACGTTGGGTGCGGGTGGATCGTCTTGCCGATGTCGGTGCCGTCGCAACCCATCTCGATCGCCAGCGCGATCTCGCCGATCATGTCGCCGGCATGCGTGCCGACGATGGTGCCGCCGATGATGCGGTGCGTTTCAGCGTCGAACAGCAGCTTGGTGAAGCCTTCGGCGCGGCCGTTGGCCACGGCGCGGCCGCTCGCGGCCCAAGGGAAGTGGCCCTTCTCGACCTTGATGCCCTTGGCTTTCGCTTCGTCTTCGGTGATGCCGGCCCATGCCACTTCCGGATCGGTGTAGGCCACCGATGGAATCACCTTCACGTCGAAGTGCGACTTCTGGCCCGCTGCGGCTTCCGCCGCCACGTGGCCTTCGTGCACCGCCTTGTGCGCCAGCATAGGCTGCCCCACCAGGTCGCCGATGGCAAAGATGTTCGGCACGTTGGTACGCATCTGGCTGTCGACAGGGATGAAGCCGCGATCGGTCACGATCACGCCAGCCTTGTCGGCGGCGATCTTCTTGCCGTTCGGGCTGCGGCCGACTGCGACCAGCACCATGTCGTAGACCTGCGGCGCTGGCGCGGTGGCGCCGGCTTCCGCCGCTTCGAAGGTGACTTTGATCCCTTCCGGCAGCGCTTCAACCGCGACCGTCTTGGTCTTGGTCATGACGTTGTCGAAGCGCTTCTCGTTGTACTTCTGCCAGACCTTGACCGCGTCGCGGTCGGCGCCCTGCATCAAGCCGTCCATCATTTCGACCACGTCGATGCGCGCGCCGAAGGTCGAGTACACGGTGGCCATTTCCAGGCCGATGATGCCGCCGCCGATGACCAGCATGCGTTTCGGGATCTGGCGCAGTTCCAGCGCGCCGGTCGAATCGACGATGCGCGGATCTTCAGGCACGAACGGCAGCTTCACCACGGCCGAACCGGCAGCGATGATGGCCTGCTTGAACTGCACCACTTTCTTGGTACCGTCGGCGGCGGTGACTTCGATGTGGTTCGCGCTCAGGAACTGGCCGACGCCGGTGACGACTTGCGTCTTGCGTGCCTTGGCCATGCCAGCCAGGCCGCCGGTCATGTTCTTGATGACGCCTTCCTTGTACTTGCGTACCTGGTCGATGTCGATGGTCGGCTTGGCGAAGGTGACGCCGGTGTTGGACATGTGCGCGGTTTCGTCGATCACCGATGCCACGTGCAGCAGCGCTTTCGACGGGATGCAACCGACGTTCAGGCACACGCCGCCCAGCGTTTCGTAACGCTCGACGATGACCGTGTTCAGGCCCAGGTCCGCTGCGCGGAACGCGGCGGAGTAACCGCCAGGACCGCCGCCCAGTACCATCATGTCGCAGTCGATGTCGACCTGGCCGGCGTAGCTGCTACCGGCTGGTGCGGCGATCGGCGCGGCAGCTGCAGGTGCAGCGGCCGGAGCCGGAGCAGCTGCTGCGGGCGCAGGCGCGGCGGCGGGAGCGGCAGCTGCGGAACCGGCGGCTTCCTCCACCACCAGCATCAGCGAGCCTTCCTTGACCTTGTCGCCAACCTTGACCTTCACTTCCTTCACCACGCCGGCGTGCGACGATGGGACTTCCATGCTGGCCTTGTCCGATTCAACGGTGATCAGCGACTGGTCGACCTTGATCGTGTCGCCAACCTTGACCATCACCTCGATCACTTCAACTTCTGCGAAGTCGCCGATGTTCGGCACTTTCACTTCTGTGCTCATAGTCGCTCCTTACAGCAGAATTTTGCGCATGTCGCCGAGCACTTCGCTCAGGTACACGGAGAAGCGAGCACCCATCGCGCCGTCGACCACGCGGTGGTCGTAGGACAGCGAGGTACCCATCATCAGGCGAGGCTGGAATGCCTTGCCGTCCCACACCGGCTTGATCGATGCCTTGGACAGGCCAAGGATCGCCACTTCCGGCGCGTTGACGATAGGCGTGAAGTGCGTGCCGCCGATGCCGCCCAGCGACGAGATGGTGAAGCTGGCGCCTTGCATGTCGGTCGGTTTCAGCTTGCCTTCGCGCGCTTGCAGCGACAGCTCGGTCATTTCGCGGGCGATCTGCGAGACCGATTTCTGGTCGGCGTTTTTGATCACTGGCACAACCAGGCCGTTCGGCGTGTCGGCGGCAAAGCCGATGTTGTAGTACTGCTTGAGGATCAGGTTTTCACCCTTCTCATCCAGCGACGCGTTAAACGACGGGAATTTCTTCAGCGCGGCGACCGATGCCTTGATGACGAAGGCCAGCATGGTCAGCTTAGCCGCGTCCTTGTTCTTGGCATTGGCGTTGTTGGTCTCGACGCGGAACGCTTCCAGGTCGGTGATGTCGGCATCGTCGAACTGCGTGACGTGCGGGATCATGACCCAGTTGCGGTGCAGGTTGGGACCGCTGATTTTCTTGATGCGCGACAGCGGCAGCAGTTCGGTCGGACCGAATTTGCTGAAGTCGACCACCGGCCATGGCAGCACGCTCATGCCGCCGCCGGAACCGGCTGGCGCCGATGCGCCGGCAGGAGCAGCGGTGGTACCGGCCATCACGCCCTTGACGTAATTCTGCACGTCCAGCTGGGTGATGCGGCCTTTAGGACCGGAGCCTGGCACTTTGCCGAGGTCCACGCCCAGTTCGCGGGCGAACTTGCGGATCGACGGCGATGCGTGCGCCAGCTTGCCGGTTTGGACCGAGCCTTGCGAAGCGGTCGTCGCGGCGGCGGCAGCGGCAGGCGCCGGCGCAGCAGCAGGAGCAGCAACAGGAGCCGGTGCGGCAGCAGCCGGCGCGGCGGCGGCAGGAGCAGGAGCGGCAGCGCCACCCACAGCGTCCACCACCAGCACCACGGTGCCCATCGCAACCTTGTCGCCAACCTTGATCTTCACTTCCTTCACCACACCAGCGTGCGACGAAGGGATTTCCATGCTGGCCTTGTCCGATTCGACGGTCAGCAGCGATTGATCGACCTTGATCGTGTCGCCAACCTTGACCATCACTTCGATGACTTCAACTTCCTTGAAGTCGCCGATGTCCGGAACCTTGACTTCGACCGGGCCGGCCGAAGCTGCGGATGCCGGCGCAGCGGCAGGCGCCGGTGCTGGAGCCGCAGCGGCTGGCGCAGGTGCGGCAGCGGCAGCAGGTGCAGCGGCTGGCGCGGCGGCAGCGCCATCGGCTTCCACCAACAGCAGCAGCGAACCCTCGGCCACCTTGTCGCCGACCTTGACCTTGATTTCCTTGACCACGCCAGCGGCGGACGAAGGAATCTCCATGCTGGCCTTGTCCGATTCCACGGTAATCAGCGACTGGTCTACCTTGATGGTATCGCCTACTTTGATCATCAACTCGATGATTTCAACTTCCTTGAAATCACCGATATCCGGGACTTTAACTTCCACAATGCTCATAGCGTCTGCTCCGTTCTAATTATTGGGTCACCGGATTTGGCTTGTTGGCGTTCAGGCCGTACTTGACGACTGCCTGCTCCACCACCTTCGCGTCGATCTTGCCTTCTTCCGCCAGCGATTTCAGCGCAGCGACCGTGATGTAGTAACGGTTCACTTCGAAGAACTCGCGCAGCGCGGCGCGGGTGTCCGAACGGCCGAAACCATCGGTGCCCAGCACGCGGTAGGTGCGGTCTTTAGGAATGAAGGCGCGGATCTGCTCAGCAAACGCACGCATGTAATCGGTCGTCGCGACGATAGGGCCGGAGGTATCCTTCAGCAGCTGCGTCACGTACGGCACGCGTTGTTCCTTGGTCGGGTTGACCAGGTTCCAGCGCTCGGCGTCCTGGCCGTCGCGGGCCACCAGCGTCAGCGACGGAGCGGACCACACGTCGGCGGCGATGTTCCAGTCCTTCAGCAGCAGTTCCTGGGCGAAGATCGACTCGCGCAGGATGGTGCCGGAACCGATCAGCTGTACGCGCTGCTTGGCTTTCTTGTCGCCTTCGTGCAGCAGGTACATACCCTTCAGGATGCCCTCTTCCTGGCCCGGCTTGATGCCTGGGTGCGGATAGTTCTCGTTCATGATGGTGATGTAATAGAACACGTCTTCCTGTTCTTCCACCATGCGGCGCATACCGTCCTGGATGATCACGGCCAGTTCGTGGCCGAAGGTCGGATCGTAAGGCATGCAGTTCGGTACAGCCGCTGCGAACAGATGGCTATGGCCGTCTTCGTGCTGCAGGCCCTCGCCGTTCAGCGTCGTGCGGCCGGCGGTGCCGCCCATCAAGAAGCCACGGGCGCGCATGTCGGCGGCGGCCCAAACCAGGTCGCCGATACGCTGCATGCCGAACATCGAGTAGTACGTGTAGAACGGGATCATCACGCGGTTGTTGGTCGAGTACGAGGTCGCAGCGGCGATCCACGAGCTCATACCACCGGCTTCGTTGATACCCTCTTGCAGGATCTGGCCGGCCTTGTCTTCGCGGTAGTACATCACCTGGTCTTTATCGACCGGCTCGTACAACTGGCCTTGCTGGTTGAAGATGCCAACCTGACGGAACAGGCCTTCCATACCGAAGGTACGGGATTCATCGACCAGCACCGGCACGATGCGTGGACCGACGCTGGAGTCCTTCAGCAGCGTGGTCAGGATACGCACGTAGGTCTGGGTGCTCGACACTTCGCGGCCTTCGGCGGTCGCGTCCAGCACGTTCTGGAACGCGGACAGCGGCGGCACGGTCAGCTTCTCGTCGGCCTGCATGCGGCGGGCCGGCAGGTAGCCGCCCAGCGCGGCGCGGCGCTCGTGCAGGTATTTGATTTCCGGTGCGTCGTCGGCAGGCTTGTAGAACGGGATGTCGGCCAGCTTGTCGTCCGGGATAGGGATCGAGTAGCGGTCGCGCATTTCGCGCACTGCTTCGTCGGTCAGCTTCTTGGTGTTGTGCGCGGTGTTGCGCGCTTCGCCGTGCTTGCCCATGCCGAAGCCCTTGATGGTCTTCACCAGCAGCACGGTCGGTTGGCCTTTGTGTTCCTGGGCGACCTTGAAGGCGGCGTAGATCTTGTGCGGATCGTGGCCGCCGCGGGTCAGGCGCCAGATGTCGTCGTCGGTCATGTTGGCGACCATCTCCAGCAGCTTCGGATGCTTGCCGAAGAAGTGCTTGCGCACGTAGGCGCCGTCCTTGGCCTTGTAGTTCTGGTATTCGCCGTCCAGGGTATCCATCATCACTTTGCGCAGGATGCCGTCCTTGTCCTGCTTCAGCAGCGCGTCCCAACCCGGACCCCAGATGACTTTGACCACGTTCCAGCCGGCGCCACGGAAGTCCGCTTCCAGTTCCTGGATGATCTTGCCGTTGCCGCGCACAGGGCCGTCCAGGCGCTGCAGGTTGCAGTTGACGACGATGACCAGGTTGTCCAGCTTCTCGCGTGCGGCCATGCCGATGGCGCCCAGCGATTCCGGTTCGTCCATCTCGCCGTCGCCGCAGAAGGCCCAGACTTTACGGTCGGTGGTGTCGGCGATCGAGCGCGCGTGCAGGTACTTCAGGAAGCGCGCCTGGTAGATCGCCATCAGCGGGCCAAGGCCCATCGACACGGTCGGGAACTGCCAGAAGTTCGGCATCAGTTTAGGGTGCGGATACGAGGACAGGCCCTTGCCGTCGACTTCGCGGCGGTAATGGGTCAGCTGTTCTTCGGACAGGCGGCCTTCGAGGAAGGCGCGTGCGTACACGCCCGGCGAGGAGTGGCCCTGGATGTACAGCAGGTCGCCACCGTGGTTTTCGCTCGGCGCTTTCCAGAAGTGGTTGAAGCCGATGCCCAGCATGTTGGCCAGCGAGGCGAACGAGGACAGGTGGCCACCGAGGTCGCCGTCGACGCGGTTGGCCTTGACGACCATCGCCATGGCGTTCCAGCGCATCCACGAGCGCAGCTTCTCTTCGTATTCCAGGTTGCCAGGGCAGTGGACTTCGAGATGGGCGGGAATGGTGTTGACGTAGGCGGTATTGGCGGAGAACGGGATGTCCGAGCCGCTCTGGCGGGCCAGGTCGATCAGGCGTTCCATCAGGTAGTGAGCACGTTCAGGCCCCTCTTGTTCCAGCACTGCGGCCAGTGCGTCCAACCATTCTTTGGTTTCTTGCGAATCAGGGTCGGTGTTTGCCGTTACCTGGTCAAGTTGAGCTGACATGTATTAAGTCTCCTGAGTTTGATTGCCGATGTGACGCTGATTATTTACCAATACTTCTATGCCGTGTGCGATTCTAACAGCAGTTTTCTGCTTTTTCAAATTACGATACGTCATTTCGTATTATGAAATTGCCCTATGAAAATCTTGTGCGTCGCAGCACGACCAGGCAGCGGGAAACGAGGCGCAATGCGCGCTGCGGCTTTATAATCCTGCTTTCCTCTCCAACCTGGTTAAATCATGCCTGCTCAACTGATCGACGGAATCGCCCTCTCCCAAAAACTGCGCGCGGAAATTGCTGCACGTGCTGCCGCCCTCACCGCCAAAGGCAAACAACCCGGCCTGGCCGTGATCCTGGTCGGCGACGACCCGGCCAGCCACGTTTATGTCCGCAACAAGGTCAAGGGCTGCGAGGATGCCGGTTTCTACTCGCTCAAGGAGCAGTATCCCGCCGACCTGAGCGAAGCCGCGCTGCTCGAGCGCATCGCCGCGCTGAACGCCGATCCGGCCATCCACGGCATCCTGGTGCAGATGCCGCTGCCCAAGCATATCAACCCGCACAAGGTCATCGAAGCGATTTCGACCACCAAGGACGTGGACGGCTATTCGGTGCTGAGCGCCGGCGAGCTGATGACCGGCCTGGAAGGCTTCCGCCCGTGCACGCCGTACGGCTGCATGAAGCTGATCGAAAGCACCGGCGTCGACCTGCGCGGCAAGCACGCGGTGGTCATCGGCCGCAGCAACACGGTCGGCAAGCCGATGGCGCTGCTGCTCTTGCAAGCCAACGCCACCGTCACCATCTGCCATAGTGCGACCCCGGACCTGGGCCTGTACACCCGCCAGGCGGACGTCGTGGTGGCCGCCGTCGGCCGCCGCAACACCCTGACGGCCGACATGGTCAAGCCAGGCGCGATCGTGATCGACGTCGGCATGAACCGTGACGACGCGGGCAAGCTGTGCGGCGACGTGGACTTCGCCGGCGTCAAGGAAGTGGCATCGCACATCACGCCGGTACCTGGCGGCGTGGGCCCGATGACCATCACCATGCTGCTGATGAACACGGTCGAAGCGGCCGAGCGCACTTAAATGCCGTCGCTCCCGCGCACGCGGGAGCCCATGCTGAGCTTGCGTTCTATGGGTCCCCGCCTGCGCGGGGACGACGCTGTAACGAACATATTGGAACTGACATGACTACTGACGCTACCAACCCTCTCCTCGACTTTTCCGGCCTGCCGCGTTTCGACGCGATCAAGCCCGAGCACGTCACCCCGGCCATCGATGAACTGCTGGCCAAGAGCCGCGCCGTGGTCGAGCAACTGGAAGCACCGTCCGCGCAAGTGACCTGGGATAACTTCGTCACCCCGCTGGAAAACGCCACCGAGCTGCTGGGCCGCGCATGGGGCATTGTCAGCCATCTGAACAATGTGGTCGATACGCCCGAGCTGCGCGCCACCTACAACGAGAACCAGCCGAAAGTGACCGAGTTCTGGACCGCGCTGGCCCAGAACGAGGCGCTGTTCGGCAAGTACAAGGCGCTGCGCGCGTCGGCCGGCTTCGACAGCCTGTCGCCGGCCCGCAAGCGCATCATCGACAACGCCGTGCGCGATTTCCGCATGGGCGGCGCCGAGCTGCCGGCCGATAAAAAGGAACGCTTCGCCGAGATCCAGGAAGAGCACGCGTCGGTCTCGACCCGCTTCTCCGAAAACGTGCTCGACGCCACCAACGACTACAAGCTGCTGGTGGAAGACGAAGCCGACCTGGCCGGCCTGCCGGCCGACGTGAAAGCCGCCGCGCGCGCGGCCGCCGAAAAGGAAGGCAAGCAAGGCTACGAATTCTCGCTGCACTTCCCGTCCTACTTCCCGATCCTGCAATTCGCCGACAAGCGCGAACTGCGCGAGACCATCTACCGCGCCAACGCCACCAAGGCTTCCGAGCAGGGCGATGTGTTCAGCAAGAAGGACGAGTGGGACAACACGCAAAACATCGTCACGCTGCTCAAGCTGCGCGACGAGGAAGCCAAGCTGCTGGGCTATAAAAACTTCGCCGAGGTATCGCTGGTGCCGAAGATGGCGCAATCGCCCGACCAGGTGATCGCCTTCCTGGAAGACCTGGCCAAGCGCGCCCGTCCGTTCGCCGAGCAGGACCTGGCCGAGCTGAAAAAATTCGCGCAGGACGAGCTGGGCATCGCCGAGCTGAAGGCCTGGGACATCCCCTACGCCTCCGAGAAACTGCAGGAGCGCCGCTACGCCTTCTCCGCGCAGGAAGTGAAGCAGTACTTCCCCGAACACAAAGTGGTCGACGGCCTGTTCCGTTTGATCCAGAACCTGTTCACGGTCGAGATCAAGCCGGACGACGCGCCGGTATGGCACAAGGACGTGCGCTTCTTCCGCATCGAGCGCAACGGCAAGCTGATCGGCCAGTTCTACCTGGACCTGTACGCGCGCGCCGGCAAGAGCGGCGGCGCCTGGATGGACGATGCACGCGGCCGCCGCGCCGAGGAAGAAAAAGTGCAGACCCCGGTCGCCTACCTGACCTGCAACTTCACCGAGCCCGCCGTGGTGGACGGCGTCGCACAACCGTCGCTGTTCACGCACGATGAAGTGATCACGCTGTTCCACGAATTCGGCCATGGCCTGCACCACATGCTGACGCAGGTGGACGAGCTGGGCGTGTCCGGCATCTCCGGCGTCGAGTGGGACGCGGTGGAACTGCCGTCGCAATTCATGGAGAACTTCTGTTGGGAATGGGAAGTGCTGGAACACATGACCTCGCACGTGAGCACCGGCGAGCCGCTGCCGCGCGCGCTGTACGACAAGATGCTGGCCGCGAAGAATTTCCAGTCCGGCCTGCAGACCTTGCGCCAGGTGGAGTTCTCGCTGCTCGACATGCACCTGCACTACGACTACGACGCCAGCACCGGCAAGACCGTGCAGCAGCTGATCGACGAAGTGCGCGCCAAGTTCGCGCTGATCATTCCGCCGGCGTTCAACCGTTTCCAGAACTCGTTCGGCCACATCTTCGCCGGCGGTTACGCGGCCGGCTACTACAGCTACAAGTGGGCCGAGGTGCTGTCGGCCGACGCCTATGCCGCGTTCGAGGAAGCCAAGGCCCTCGGCCCGGCAGCCACCACCGAAACCGGCAAGCGCTACCTGCAGGAGATCCTGTCGGTGGGCGGCTCGCGTCCGGCGCTGGAATCGTTCACGGCCTTCCGCGGCCGCGAGCCCAGCATCGACGCGCTGCTGCGTCACAGCGGCATGGCGGCCTGAGCATGAAACGGCTGGCCGCGTTCACCATCGCGCTGCTGTGCCTCGGCACGGCCGGCGCGCAGGTGTACAAATGGGTCGACGACAAGGGCGTGACCCATTACAGCGACCAGCCGCCGCCACCGTCCACGCCGGCCAGGACAAAAGTCGAATTGAAATCGTTCGCCACCGGCGGCGCCACGGTGGAGCTGCCGCAGGAACTGGCCGACGCCGTGCGCAACCGCCCGGTCACGCTGTACACCACGGCGCAGTGCGACGGCTGCAGCAACGGCCGCGCCATGCTGATGGCGCGCGGCATACCCTTCACTGAAAAAACCGTCGCCACCGTGGACGACCAGGTGGCGCTGAAGAAGGCCGGCGGCAATGGCCAATTTCCATTTCTGCTGGTCGGCCGCAGCAAGCTGACCGGCTTCGAGCAGACCAGCTGGGATGTGTTGTTGAGCGACGCCGGCTATCCGCTGGAAAAACGCTTGCCACCGAATTATCAATATCCGGCGCCGGTATCCGCCGCACCGCCGCCTCCGCCCGCGCCCGAACCGGTGCGCCCCGTGGAGGAGCCCGCCAAGCCCCTGCCGCCGGTCAATGCGCCGCCCGGCTTCCAGTTCTAAAATCGGCGTTCGGTAGCAACATCGATGCCAGCGCCAAAAATAATTTTCGCATAAACTGGAATCACGCAGCATCGCGCTGCATGCACTTCCCCTCTACAGAACAGATCAAAACAGCTATGACACGCATCGATTTCCACACCAACGTGCCGGACAAAATCGCCTATGCCTGCCGCCTCGTGCGCAAGGCCTGGGGCGCGAACAAGCGCGTGGTGCTGATGGCAGACGATGCGGCACAACTGGCAGAACTTAACGCGGCGATGTGGACATTTTCCGCCACCGACTTCCTGCCCCACGTGCTGGCCGGCGATGCGCTCGCAGCGCACACGCCGATCATACTCACGGACAACGATGAGGCAGAATTACCACACAAAGAATTATTGGTAAATTTGTCGCGCCGCGCGCCTTCCGGGGTCGCGCAATTCGAGCGCATGATCGAAGTAATTTCCTCCGATGAGGATGATGCGGCCGCCGGCCGCAAGCGCTATGTCGCATACAAGCAGCAAGACTATCCACTTACCCACTTTGTCACAGGAAAATCATGAGCCAAGCCCAATCGTTTGACGCCAGTATCCCTGTATTGACGGAAGTTCTGAAGGCCGAGCCGCTGGGCGATGAACTGCTGCCCGGCGAGGCCGCTTCCGGCCGTTCGACTCTCTCCAAGCGCGCCGAAATGGCCGCGCAGCTGGAAGCCGACGCCATCGACAACTGGAGCGATGCGGAATGGGCGATGATGGAGCATCGCCTGTCCGAACGCATCATGCACCAGCTGCAATCGCGCGTGGACTTCGTGCTGGAGCAGCGCATCAAGGACAGCATGGCCGAAGTGCTGACCCACGCCCTGCACGGCCTGACCAACGAAATCCGTATCGGCCTGCACGACACGATAGAAAAAATTGTTGCGCGCGCCGTCTCGCAGGAACTCACGCATCTGCAAGCCCAGAAGAAGTAACCTCCTCCCCCGGTCCGCGCCCACCGTTGCGCGGACCGCACGCCTTCAGTGCGCCACTGTATTAAAAGTTGAAAATTCCAGTGCGCCGCCGCCCCAAAACCGGGAAACGCCACGTCAAAGTGCGAAACCCTGCGAAACTCCCTTTGCGATAAGAATAATTTGTTGTACCTTTTGGCCTTGCAGGAAAAATCCTGCGGCGCTCGAGAAACACCGTCGCTTATTCAACCATTGGAGAATGCATATGCTGTTCAAGACCAAGTTCATTCCACTCGCCATCGCCCTGGCTTTCGCTGGCAGCGCCGGTGCGCAAGAAGTGATCAAGATCGGCCACGTCGCGCCGGTCTCCGGTCCATCCGCGCACCTGGGCAAGGACAATGAAAACGGCGCCAAGATGGCCGTCGAAGAATTGAACGCCAAAGGCATCAAGATCGGCGGCAAGCCGGTCAAGTTCGTGCTCGTGCTGGAAGACGACGGCGGCGATCCGAAACAGGGCACGGCGGTCGCGCAGAAGCTGGTCGACGCCAAGGTCAACGGCGTGATCGGCCACCTGAATTCGGGCACCACCATCCCCGCGTCGAAGATCTACTTCGACGCCGGCATCCCGGAAATTTCGCCAGCCACCACCCAGACCAAATACACGCAGCAAGGCTTCAACTCGGTGTTCCGCGTGGTCGCCAATGACGCCAAGCTGGGCGGCACGCTGGGCAGCTACGCGGTCGGCAAGATGGGCGTGAAGAAGATCGCCGTCATCGACGACCGCACGGCCTACGGCCAGGGCGTAGCGGAAGAATTCATCAAGGGCGCGAAGAAGGCGCTGCCGGGCGTGCAAATCGTCGGCAAGGAATTCACCACCGACAAGGCCACCGACTTCAACGCCATCCTGACCACCATCAAGGGCAAGAACCCGGACCTGATCTTCTTCGGCGGCATGGACTCGGTAGGCGGCCCGCTGCTGCGCCAGATGAAAGCGCTGGGCATCCAGGCCAAGTACATGGGCGGCGACGGCCTGTGCACCGAATCGCTGCCCAAGCTGGCTGGCGCGGACGCGGTCAAGGTCGTCACCTGCGCGGAAGCCGGCGGTGTGCCACCTGAGCTGCAAAAGAACATGGATGACTTCCACGCCCGCTACAAGAAGAAGTACAACATGGACGTGCAACTGTACGCGCCATACGTGTACGACTCGGTGATGACGATGGCTGCTGCGATGCAGGCGGCTAACTCGGCTGAGCCTGCCAAGTACCTGCCGTTCCTGCAGAAGATCAAGTATCAGGGCGTGACCGGCCTGATCGAGTTCGATCCAAAGGGCGACATCAAGGATGGTTCGCTGACGCTGTATAACTACAACAACGGCACCAAGACCATCACCTCGGTTATCAAGTAAGCATTGATTGAACCAACAAAAAACGCGCCGAAGGCGCGTTTTTTTATACTACTGCGGCGCGGATTACTTCTGCGCCAGCACCCATTTCACCAGGGTCTTGGCTTCGGCATCGCTCACTTGCGGATTGGCTGGCATCGGGATCGCGCCCCAGGTGCCGGAACCGCCCTTCATCACTTTGGTGACCAGCTTGGCTTCAGCATCCTTCTGGCCGGCGTACTTGGCGGCGACATCCTTGTAGGCAGGACCGACCAGCTTGGTGCTCACTGCGTGGCAAGCCAGGCAGTTCTTCGCTTTTGCCAGATCCATGCCCGCGTCCGCCATCGCGGCTTGCGATGCGAATGCCGAAGCGACCACCATACCAACCATCATCAAATTACGTTTCATTGTCTTCTCCAGGTAAGTGCTACTCAATTCTGCCAACAATTCTACCGTGTTTTGCTATAGAACATTAAACGTCATAGCTGATATCCTCGTTGACCGATAATAGAATATTGCTGCCCGCAAAGCCATTTTCTTTGTAAGATGAGGTAACCGGAGGAGAACGTCATGCCCATGATATTGGTGATCATCGCCCTGTGCGGGCTGCGCTATTTCGAAGTGTGGAAGTTCGCCCTGCTGTCCTGGTGGTGGATCATCGGGCTGATGGTGTTCGCTTTCGTGTGGTTCGAGTTCCTGGAGCCGATGCTGGGGCTCGACAAGCGCAAGGCCCACGACGAGGACGAAAAGCGCCGCAAGGCGCGCGTGAAGCAGAATTTCGACAAGAATAAATAACGCCCGCTCCGGGCGGAGCGGGCATATTGCGGGCAAGCCCGCACTGGCTTAACGCTTGATCTGCGACAGATCGCGCACGGCGCCGCGGTCGGCCGACGTGGTCAGCGCCGCGTAGGCTTGCAGCGCCTGCGACACATAACGCTCGCGGTTGACCGGCTTCCATGCATCGCTGCCCTTGGACTCCATCGCCGCGCGGCGCGCCGCCAGGTCGGCATCGCTGATGCGCAGGCTGATGGTGCGGTTCGGGATGTCGATGTCGATCATGTCGCCCTCCTCCACCAGGCCGATGGCGCCGCCCTCCGCCGCTTCCGGCGAAGCATGGCCGATCACCAGTCCCGAGGAACCGCCCGAGAAGCGGCCGTCCGTCAGCAGCGCGCAAGCCTTGCCCAAACCCTTGGACTTGATGTACGAGGTCGGATACAGCATCTCCTGCATGCCAGGACCGCCCTTCGGACCTTCGTAGCGGATGATGACCACGTCGCCTTCATGCACGGTGTCGCCAAGGATGCCTTCAACCGCCGCGTCCTGGCTCTCGAACACGCGCGCCTTGCCGCTGAATTTCAAAATGCTTTCGTCGACGCCGGCCGTCTTCACGATGCAGCCGTTCTCCGCCAGGTTGCCGTACAAGACAGCCAGGCCGCCGTCCTGCGAATAGGCGTGAGCCTTGTCGCGGATGCAGCCGGTGCTGCGGTCGGTGTCCAGCGCGCCGTAGCGTTCCGACTGCGAGAACGCCACCTGCGTCGGCACGCCGCCCGGCGCCGCCCGGAACAGCTGCTGCACGGCCGGATCGTCGGTGCGCTTGATGTCGTTGCGTTCGATCGCATCGCCCAGCGTCGGCGCGTGGATGGTCGGCAGCGAGGTGTCGAGCAAACCGGCGCGCGCCAGCTCGCCCAGGATCGAGACGATGCCGCCAGCGCGGTGCACGTCCTCGATGTGGTACTTGTCGGTCATCGGCGCGACCTTGCACAGGCAAGGCACTTTGCGCGAGATGCGGTCGATGTCCTTCATGTCGAAGTCCACGCCCGCCTCGTGCGCGGCAGCCAGCAGGTGCAGCACGGTGTTGGTGGAGCCGCCCATCGACACGTCCAGCGCCATCGCGTTTTCAAACGCGGCCTTGGTGGCGATGGAGCGCGGCAGCACCGAGTAGTCGTCCTGCTCGTAGTGGCGCTTGGCCAGTTCGACGATCAAACGGCCGGCGCGCAGGAACAGCTGCTCGCGGTCGGAGTGGGTGGCGACGATGGTGCCGTTGCCCGGCAGCGCCAGGCCCAGCGCCTCGGTCAGGCAGTTCATCGAGTTCGCGGTGAACATGCCCGAGCAGGAACCGCAGGTCGGACAGGCGGAACGCTCGATCTCGGCGACATCCGCATCGCTGACGGTTTGATCGCCGGCCTTGATCATCGCATCGACCAGATCGAGCTTGATGATCTTCTGCTTGCCGTCAACCACCTTCAGAACCTTGCCCGCTTCCATCGGGCCGCCGGAGATGAACACCACCGGAATATTGATACGCATCGCGGCCATCAGCATGCCCGGCGTGATCTTGTCGCAGTTGGAGATGCAGACCATCGCATCGGCGCAGTGGGCGTTGACCATGTACTCGACCGAGTCGGCGATCAAATCGCGCGACGGCAGCGAGTACAGCATGCCGCCGTGGCCCATGGCGATGCCGTCGTCCACCGCGATGGTGTTGAATTCCTTGGCCACGCCGCCGGCCTTTTCGATCTCGCGCGCCACCAGCTGGCCCAGGTCCTTCAGGTGCACGTGGCCGGGCACGAACTGAGTGAACGAGTTCACCACGGCGACGATAGGCTTGTCGAAATCGCCGTCCTTCATGCCGGTGGCGCGCCACAGGGCGCGGGCGCCGGCCATGTTGCGGCCGTGGGTGGTGGTGCGGGAACGGTATTGCGGCATGATGAATCTCCAATGATAAAGGCGGGCTTAAGACCGCTGGCTTAGTATGAGAGATTGCCTTGGCCCTGCCCCCATGTCAAATATAGTATTTGCGGCCCTGTGAGTCGTATAAAATATCACTGAAACAAATTTCAATAGTAAACAATATGAACCTGGAACTGCGGCAGCTACGCTATTTCGTCACCGTCGCCGAGGAACTCCACTTCGGCAAGGCGGCGCTGCGCCTGCACATGACGCAGCCGCCGCTGTCGCAGACCATCCAGGCGCTGGAGGAGCTGCTGGGTGCCGCGCTGTTCGAGCGCAACCGGCGCGGCGTGGCGCTGACGCCGGCCGGGCTGGCGCTGCTGCCGGAGGCGCGCCGCATGCTGGCGCAGTCGCTGGAACTGCCGCAACTGGTGCAGCGCGCCGCCGCCGGCGAGGTCGGGCGGCTGACGCTGGCCTTCGTCTCCTCGGCCGACTACAGCGTGCTGCCGCCCTTCCTGCGCGCCTACCGCGCAGCGTATCCGCAGGTGCAGATCACGCTGCAGGAAGCCACGTCCGACCTGCAGCTGGACGACCTGCTGCACAACCGCATCGACGCCGGCCTGCTGATCCCGCCGCTGCCGGACAAGGCCGGACTGGAACTGGACTACCTGCCGGTGCTGAGCGAGCCGCTGGTGCTGGCCCTGCCGGCCGGGCTGCTGAAGAAGAAAGGCAAGCTGGCGTTGGCCTCCTTGCCCAAGCTGCCGTTGATCGTCTTCCCGCGCGCGATCTCGCCGGCCCTGTACGACGCCATCCTGTCGGTGTTCCGCGACGCCGGCATCACGCCGGAAATCGGCCAGCAGGCGATCCAGATGCAGACCATCGTCAGCCTGGTATCGGCCGGGATGGGGATGGCGCTGGTGCCGCAGTCCGTGTCCAACCTGATGCGGCCCGGGGTAGAATACCGGGCGCTGCGCGACGCCACCCCGCTGGTCGAAACCGGCCTGGCCTGGCGGCGCGACAACGCCTCGCCGGTGCTGCGCGGCTTTTTGGAATTATTACGAAAGAACACCCTATGCTGATACACCCGATGCCCGATCCGATCGCCCTGCAACTGGGGCCGGTGGCGATCCACTGGTACGGCTTGATGTACGTCCTCGCCTTCGCCCTGTTCATCACGCTGGGACGGGTGCGTATCAAGCAGCCGCACATCGCCGCGCAGCGCTGGAGGAAGGAGGACCTGGACGACATGCTGTTCTACGGCATGCTGGGCGTGATCATCGGCGGGCGCATGGGCGAGGTGCTGTTCTACGAGCCGGTCAAGTACTTCTCCGATCCGATCGAGATCTTCAAGGTCTGGCATGGCGGCATGTCCTTCCACGGCGGCTTCCTCGGCGTGCTGATCGCGATGGCCCTGTGGGCGCGCAAGAGCGGGCGCAACCTGCTGGACGTGTACGACTTCATCGCGCCGCTGGTGCCGCTGGGTTACGCCGCCGGGCGGCTGGGCAACTTCATCAACGCCGAGCTGCCGGGGCGCGTGGTCACGGACCAGTCGCTGCCGTGGGCGATGCTGTGGCCGAACAACGCCTATCCGCTGCATCCGAATCCCGTGTTCCTGGAGGGCCTGCGCCATCCGTCGCCGATCTACCAGCTGCTGATCGACGGGCTGCTGGTGTTCGTCATCCTGTGGCTGTTTTCGCGCAAGGAGCGTCCACGGCTGGCGGTCGGCGCGATGTACACGCTGCTGTATGGTTGCGCGCGCTTCTTCACCGAATACTTCCGCACGCCGGACTGGGAACGAATTATTGCAGGCATTCCGATCACCTCCGGCCAGGTGCTGTCGCTGCCGATGATCGTCGGCGGGGTGATCATGCTGGTGTGGTCCTACCAAGTCAAACAGAAGGGCCGCGCGCCCATCTAACCCGTGGGGTCAAGTCTGACATTCGGACACGGCCTCTGCCGTAGCAGAGCGCTACGGCAGAGGCCGTGTCCGAATGTCAGACTTGACCCCAATTTGCTTTGCGTAACATGTAGGCGGCGAGGCAGTACAGCACTATCGCGAAGATTTTGCGCAGGGTTTGCACCGGCAGCTTGTGCGCGGTGCTCGCGCCCAGCGGCGCGAGCGTGACGCTGGCCGCGGCGATTACCAGCAATGCCGGCATGTAGACGAAGCCGAGCGAATAACGGGGCAAGTCCGGCGTATTCCAGCCGTAGTAGATGTTCGACAGCGTGCCGGCCAGCGCGATTGGAAATCCCAATGCGGCGCTGGTCGCCACGGCGTTGTGGATCTTGACGTTACGCCAGGTCATGAACGGTATCGACAGGAAGCCACCGCCCGCGCCCACCAGCCCCGCCACCAGGCCGATCACGCCGCCGGCGCCGAACATGGCGGCGTTGCCCGGCAGGCCACGCTGCGCGACGCCTTCGGCCGGCGCGGCTTTTTTGGCGAGCAGCATCTGCGTCGCGGAGATGGTCAGGAAGATGCTGAACAACAGCGCCTGCCCCGCCGAACTCATTTGCTTGGCGATCCACGGGCCGCACCACGCACCCAGCAAGATGCCGGGCGCCAGCAGCAGCGCCACCGGCCACAGCACCGCGCCATGCTGATGATGCGCGCGCACCGAGGACATCGACGTGAACAGGATCACGCCCAGCGATGTCGCCACCGCCATGTGGATGATCGCCTCCTCCGGAAAGCCCTGCGCGCTGAAGATCAGTGTGATGAACGGCACCAGTATCATGCCGCCGCCTATGCCCAGCAGTCCCGCCATGAAGCCGCCCACGGCGCCCATCAACAGCAGGATCAGCACCAGGCCCAGATCCATCAGCCGCTCTTTTTCAGCAGCTTGACGATGGCGTTCCACTGCGCCGCCGTCACCGGCGTGATCGACAGGCGGCTGCCTTTTTGCAGCACCACCATGTCCTCCAGCGCCGGTATGGTACGCATCTCGGCCAGCGGCAGCAGCCGCGTTTTCTGCGTGCTTTGCACGTCAATCGAGATCCAGCGCGGCTGCTCCGGCGTGGCCTTGGGATCGTAGTATTTGCTGTCCTTGTCGAACTGCGTGGCGTCCGGATACGGGCCGCCCACCACCCGCGCCAGACCGGCGATGCCGGGCTCCGGGCAGCTGGAGTGGTAGAACAGCACGCCGTCGCCGTCCTGCATGCCGTCGCGCATGAAGTTGCGCGCCTGGTAGTTGCGCACGCCGAACCACGGCGTGGTCTGCGCCGGCGACGCCATCACGTCGTCGATGCTCACTTCATCAGGCTCGGATTTCATCAACCAATATTGCATGGGTTTTTCTCCAGACGAAAAAAAGCGGCTGCGCACTCACATGCTTGCAACCGCTTCTTTAGTAATGAGGCCCCGCCTGTGCCGTCTTTGCCGGCATCCCGAACCAAACGGTTCAAGGTGGTCACAGTTAGTTCAATTTCGGGTTCATCGGACTAGCGACGCTCACGCCCATCGAACAAAATTCCGCAACCGGTGCACATAAATGGTTCAAGGAATATATGGCAATCGCGAACACCGCAGGGTGAGACGAAGTTTACTCTCTTGTCCGCCGCAAAGGAAGGAGTTTAGCGAATTAAAACAGGGTTTCTTGTGGCGTCAGCGCGCTATCGAGCACTTTGTGCATGGCGCTGATCCGCGTCTGCACTTCCAGCATCGACATGTCCGACAACGGTCCCACCGGCGATTTCACCGACAGGAATTCCGCCGCCATGCCCAGCGCCGCCATCACGGCGATGCGGTCGTTGCCCTTGATCTTGCCGGCGTCGCGAATGGCCGTCATCTTTTTATCGAGGAAAGCGGCGGCCTCGCGCAGCGCGCGCTCCTCACCTTCCTTGACGACCAGCCGGTACGGCGAACCCATGATGGTCACATCCAGCTGTATCATCGTGCATCCTCGTTTTCAGGCTTTTGTTCCTCTTCGGCGTCGCCGTCGAGCGCGGGGATTTTTTCCAACAAAGCCTCGACGCGGCCGGCCGCCTCGGTCAACTGGCGCCGATAACCCAGGTTCTCCACCACGAGGGCGGCATTGATTTGACGCAGTTCGGTATTTTCCCGACGCAGGGCGTGGGTCATCTCGGCCAACTGGTCGATTTTGTCGGATAGTTCTTGGAAATCTGGAATCATCCCGCCACTATAGGCAGCGCGCGGAACGCCGTCAACCGAATCACGCGCGCCGCCCGCATATTTGGCGGGCAAGCGCGCGATTTATTTCCTCACTGTCAACGCCATGCTGAAAATTGCTACTTTGCCAGCAAGCGTGGCGTAATGCTCACATAGCCCTCGATGCCGCTGGCCTGGCCCGGCTCCGCTTCGACGATGACGTTGATCTCGCGCTTGCCGGCGCCGGCCGGCAGCGGCAGTTCGAACGCCTCCAGCGCGTAGCTGTCCTTCTTGCCGGCCAGCTGGCCGTTCAGCCAGAACTCCGCCTTGCCGCGCACGCCCGCGAAGCGCAGCACGCCGCTGCCATCGGACAGGTTCTTGCGCGGCGTGAAGCTGGAGCGGTACAGATGGTACTTGGCGGCGGCCGGCGCGATCATCGGCGGCGATCCCCAGCCCCAGGTGTTCATGTCGAAGCTGGTCAGCTGCTGGTTAGGGTCGGGACGCTGGGCGCTGTCCGGCGCGATGCGCCAGCCGCGCACAAAGGTCAGCGGCGCCTCGGCCTGCGCCACGTAGGGCTGCGCAGGCGTGGCCTTGACCGGGATGCTGATGCGCGCCGGCGCCAGGCCGGGCGCGGTGGCGGTCACTTCGATCGCGTCCTTGCCGTCGTAGTTGGTCTGCACGATCAGCTGCGCCAGGCCGTTGAACAGGCGGCGCGTCGCGCCCTTCTCGTCCTCGTGCGAATTCGGATCGCCGTTGCCGTGGCCGATGGAGCGGCCGCCGCCTGTCACCGCGAAGGTCACCTGCGCGTCGGCCAGCGGCACGGCACGGCCTTGCGCGTCCAGCGCGCGCACGGTGATCGGCATCGCATCGCGGCCATCGCCGGCCAGCTGCGCCCGGTCCGGCACCAGCTCCAGCGCGACGGCGGCGCCGGTGGTCTCCACCGAGGTGCGCGCGACTTCCTTGCCGCCGTTGTAGCCGATCGCTTCCAGCTTGCCGGGCGCGTAGGCGACGTTGAAGCTGTTCATGCGGTACGGGTCCACCTTCTGCTCACCCAGCACGCGGCCGTTCAGCAGCAGCTGCACGCGTTCCACGTTGGCCATCACCATCACGCGGATGTCCTTGCCCTCGCTGCCGCTCCAGTTCCAGTGCGGCGCGATATGGATCAGCGGACGGTCCTTGATCCACTGTACCTGGTGGATGTAGTAGGCGTTCTTGGGGAAGCCGTTCAGGTCCATGATGCCGAACGCCGAGCTGACCGAAGGCCACTCGTTGGGCGTGGGCTCGCCGCGGTAATCGAAACCGGTCCAGACGAAGCCGCCCGCCACGTATGGCCGGGTGGCGATGGCCTGCCAGGCGTCGCGGTGGGTGTTGCCCCACTTGGCCGCGTCGTCGTCGTAGCTGGCGATCAGGTTTTTCTCGCGCACGGTCTGGAACTCGCCGCGCGTCATGAAGGCCGAGGTATCCTCGGAGCTGGTGAACGGCTTGTTCGGATAGGCCTTGTGATAGCGGTCGTAGTCCGGCACATGGTAGTTGGAGCCCACCACGTCCACCGCGTGCGACACGTTCAGCTCAGTCAGGAAGCCGCCGTTCATCGCCGCCGTGACCGGACGCGTGTCGTCCAGCGCCTTCACCGTGGCCGACATGCGGCGCACCATTTCATAGCCCACTTCCGTGGCCTGCTCCGGCTCCTCGTTGAACACCGACCACAGGACCACGCCCGGATGATGGCGGTCGCGCTTGACCATCCACTCCAACTGCTTCATGTAGTCCGGCGATGGATTGAAGTTGCGGTTCTCGTCCATGACGACAAAGCCCATGCGGTCCACCAGGTCCAGCACCTCGGCCGCCGGCGCGTTGTGCGAGAAGCGGATCGCGTTCACGCCCAGCTCCTTGAGCCGGCGCAGGCGGTACTCCCACACCGAATCCGGCACGGCCACGCCGACGCCCGCATGGTCCTGGTGGATGCACACGCCCTGCAGCTTCACATGCACGCCGTTGAGGAAGAAGCCCTGCGCCGCGTCGAAGCGGATGGTGCGGAAGCCGGTATGCAGCGACACTTCATCGAGCGCCTTGCCATCCTGCAGAACGCGCGTGGTCACGCGATACAGATTGGTCTTCTCCAGCGACCACAGGGCCGGATGGTCGACGGCCACCGGCACCTTCACCGTGCTCGTGTCCAACACGCCGATGCGGGCAGCGACGCTCTGGCGCGCCACCTGCTTGCCGGTCGGGTCGAACACCGACACTTCCACCGTCACGCCGCTGGCCTGCTTGCCGCTGTTGTTCAGCGTAACCTCGACCGGAATGGTCCACTGATTGTTCTTGCCCAGGCGCGGCGTGGCGTGCACGCCATCGGTGACGACGTGCACCGGATCGCGCTTGACCAGCCACGCATGGCGGTACATGCCCGCGCCCTCGTACCACCAGCCTTCCATGGCCTCGGCGTCGGCGCGGATGGCGATGGTGTTCATCGCGTCGCCGTAGCGCAGATAGGGTGTGATGTCGATATAGCTGGCGTTGTAGCCGGACCAGTTGCGGTTGACCACATTCCCGTTCACCCACACGGTGGCGTGGGTGGCGATGGCGTCGAGCTGCAGTTCAAAATGGCGGCCGCGGTCGGCCGCTTCCACGCGCAGATAGCGCCGGTACCAGCCGACGCCGCGCGGGCGATAGCCCTGCGCGATGTTGGCGTTGGGGTCGAACGGGCCTTCGACCGCCCAGTCATGCGGCAGGTCCAGGTGGCGCCAACCGGAATCGTCGTATTCGGTGCCGGCCGCGCCGGCGGCGTTGCCCGCCTTGGCGTTGTCGTAGGATTCATCGCTTCCCTTGATCGGCGGCTGGACGATGTCGCCCAAGTGGAACAGCCAGCCGCGGTCGAGCGACAAGCGCTCGCGGCCCATCGTTGCGGCCTGCGCGGCCACGCAGGCCGTCAGCAGCAAAACGGCGGAGCACAGCCGCCGCCAGTTGAATATGGTCGATTTCAATTTGCGTCCCCTTGATGAAAAAAACGGAGCAGCGCCATCACGCGCCGCCCCGTCAAAGCCACGACAAAAACAGATTACATCTTGAACGACAGGCCCAGGTTGAAGCGGCGGCCGAATTCGGTGACCTCCTGCTGTACCGGGATGTTCGCGCTGGTGTAGACGGCCTTCTGGTTGGTCAGGTTGTCGATGCCGAAGCGCAGTTGCACGTTCGGCGTCAGCTGCTTGGCCAGGTTCAGCGTCAGGTAGGTTTCGGCTTCGTTCATGATCAACTGGCCGGCGCCCCAGGTTGGATTACGCACGAAAGAACTGTGGTAGTTGGCGGAGATGCGCGCCTCGTAGCCGGCCTTCTCGTACCACAGCGTCACGCCGCCGTTGCTCTTCATCAGACCTTCGATCGGATAAGGATTCACGCTCGGCGTTTTCTCGTGGATGTTGCTGGTGGTGTAGGCGTAGTTGCTGGCGATGCCCAGGCCATCGAACGGCGCCGGCAGCGAAGTAAAGGCCTGCTGGTACACCAGCTCCACGCCGCGAATGTCGCCGCCATCGCCGTTGACCGAACGGGTGATGGTGGCTGGGCGGCCGTTGACGGTGGTGGTGTCGCTGGTGATGGCGATGTAGCGCGAGACCTTCTTGTAGAACGCACCGGCCGACAGCAGCGAGCCTTTGCTGAAGTACCACTGGTAGGCCAGGTCGACCTGGTTGGCCATCATCGGCTTCAGTTCTGGATTGCCGGCGCTGCCGGTGACCGGCTGGGTGGAATCCGATACCACGTTCAGGTTGCGCGATGCGCGCATCTCGTCCAGCGGCGCGCGCGACATGGCGCGCGCCACGCTGAAGCGCACCTGGCGTTCCTGCGCCTCGTCCATGTTGAAGATCAGGTTCAGGCTGGGCAAGATCTCGTTGTAGGAGGTGCCGCCTTCGACCGCCGTCGGCGCCGCGCCGTTCAGCGACTGCGCGCCGTAGCCGGTCTGCGTGGTGTGCACCAGGCGCACGCCGACGTTGCCGCGATAGGTCTTGCCGAAGGCTTCGCCGTCCAAGTCACCCTGCACGAAGGCCGAGGTGCTGCGCTCCTTGACCTTCCAGCCGGACAACGCATCGTTCCGGATTTGCCAATCCTGCCGTACCTGGCCGTCGGGATTAAAGGCGTTGGGGCCAAAGGCGGCGGCGGTCGACGCACCGAAGTCCTTCAACGCGATATACGAAGGGAAGCCGCTGACGTTGACGGTCTCGTAGGCCGAGTCGGGAATCGCCGCCGTCGGATTCAGCTGCCAGGTGGTCTGGCGATAGCTCTTCTCGCGATCGGTGGCGCGCACGCCGACTTTCAGGCGGCTGACGATGCTGTTCTCGATCGGGCGCGAGGCGCTCAACGACACGGCGTTCAGCAGATCCTTGACATGGCCGTCGGTGTCGACATACAGCGTGGGCGCGCCGAAGTTGGCCGGGTTGCCGGTGTCCAGGCCGCCGAAGTCGTAGCTCTGGCGCTCGTCGCCCGTGAAGGACCAGTTGATGGTGGTGCTGTTTTTCGACGTCTGGCGCAGGTCGCGCCACTGGCTGGCGCGCATCGCGTGCGAGGTCGATAGGTCAGACTCCACCTTCCAGTCGCCGACGTTGAACTTGGCGTTCAAGCCGCTGGCGGCGACGCTGTTGTCCTGGATCCAGCGGGCGTCGTTGTTGATGACGTTGACCCATTTGACGGTGCCGCCGGCCACATAGCCGTTGCGGATATCGAGGTTGCTGAAATTGCCGGAGTTGCCGCCGTCCCAGTTACCCATGTCCCCGGTCCAGTGCTGCATTTGCGCCTCGTCGATCGCGGTCTTGGCGTAGTAGCTGTCGGCGGTGATCAGCACATCCTTGTTCGGCTTCCACTCGGCCTTGGCCAGTACACTGGTGCGCTTGTCCTTGCCGTGACGGACGTCGTCCTGGAAGCCCCATGGCGTCTTATCCACCTTGCCGTCGCCGTTCAGATCAGCCGAATGGTCCTCGTTGAAGCCCCAGTGACGGATATTCTTCTGCATCGAAGGCTGGTCCTGGTAGCTGAAGGCCAGCGCCACGCCCAGCGTCTTGTTGTTGAACTGGTCGATGTAGACGCCACCGAGACGCGGCGCGGTCTTGTCGGCGCCGCCGATGTCCTTGGCCAGCGCGTAGTACAGCGCGTCCGCCTTCAGCGATACCTGGCGGCCCGAATACTTCAACGGCGAGACGGTTTGCAGGTCGATGGAAGTGGCGATGCCGCCTTCCGCCAGCTCGGCGTTCTGCGTCTTGTAGATGGTGGCGCCGCTCAGCGACTCCGACGGGAACTGCTCGAAACGCACGGCGCGGTTAGGCTCCGACGAGGCCAGCTCGCGGCCGTTCAGCGTGGCGCCGATGAAGCGTGGACCCATGCCGCGCGCGACGATCTGGCTGGCGTTGCCGCGATCGAGGCCGGACGACATGCCCGGCAGGCGCGCCAGCGATTCGGCGATGGTGGTGTCGGGCAGCTTGCCGATGTCTTCCGACGCGATGACTTCAACGATGCTGTTGGAAGCTTCCTTGGCGGCCAGCGCATTGCGCACCGAAGCGCGGATGCCGGTCACGTTCACTTGCTGGATGTCGCCCGCCGCTTCCTGGGCAAATGCTTGTTGGACCAGCATAGGGGACGTGAAGAGCGTGGCGATCAGCCAGCTCATTTTCTTGTGCTTCATGTGCATCTCCAGTGTTGTTTAGGTTTCGTCTCTGGTTACCACTCGGACGAATAACTGGATGCTAGCGAAACGAAAGAATCACTTCCAATAGCTTATTCAGCGCGGGCCATACGAAGTTCGTATATCACGCTTGAGGTCGCTTACGCGGGAGGACGATAGTGAGGATAGATGCTGGCCGCGGCGTCGCGCAGCGCGAGCAGCATGGCGTCGGCGCCAGGCGAGAGCTGGTGTCGCTTGCGCGTCACAATGCCGAACGAATCCATGCTCACGCCCAAGTCGAACGGCAGTATCGTCATCAGGCCCGCTTCCAGGTACGGCTGCACGGCGTCGGAAGGCAGCGCGACGATCATGTCGTTGCTCATGAGGAGACTGGCGACGACCGGCAGGTCGAGCGTCTCGACGGTTTCCGCCGGCTGTTCCAGGCCATGCGACAGGAACAGCGCGGTCAGGCGGTCGCGCAGGATGCTGCCGGCCGGCGGCAATATCCAGCACTGCTCCATCAGGTCCTCCAGCCGCAGGTCGGTGCGGCTGGCCAGCGGATGGCCGGCGCGCGCGATCAGCAGGTGCGGCTCGTCGGTCAGCGGTTCGAAATTGAGTTCGTCGGCGGCCGCCGTGTCGAGAATGCGGCCGACCACCAGATCCAGCTCGCCGCCACGCAGGCGCTCCACCAGCGCTTTGCTGGTCGACATGCTGACCGCGACGTGCACCCGCGAGTGGCGCGCCTTGAGCAGGTTGATCGCCTTCGGCACCAGGCCGGTGGCCGGCGCCAGCACGGTGCCGATGCCCACGCGCCCGCGCAGGCCGGACAACAGCTCCATCACCTCCTGGTGGGCCGCGTCCATCTCCGCCAGCGCGGCGCCGGCGCGCCGTATCAGCACTTTGCCGTACCAGGTGGGGGCGACGCCGCGCGACAGGCGCTCGAACAATTGCACGCCCAGCGCGTGTTCCAGCTCGCCCAATAATTTGGACGCGCCGGGCTGGGTAAGGTTGGCCGCCTGCGCCGCGTGCGCGATCGATCCGTGCCGGCCCAATTCGACCAGCAGCACCAAATGGCGGGTTTTCAGGTGGGAGCGGACGAAGCGGTCGGAGCTTGAATCGGTCATAGGGGTGATTTTCTGGATCGCCCATCATAAGGGCGCGCCGTTGCAGCGTCAATCACCCTGGCGCCGGCGTTGGGAATCGGCGACGACGGCCGGGCCGTCGTCGAAGGGGGTATCGGCCACGCCTGGCGCCAGCTCCTCGGCCAAGGCGGGCGGCAGGCCATACAGCCCGCCGCGCACGCCCAGCAGCAGCAACTGGCGCGCGTCGGCGCCGCCGAAGGCCATGCCGGACGGCTGCTCCTGTTCCAGCGCGATCCGGCGGTGCAAATGGCCGTCGGCGCAGTACTGCGCCAGCCCCCCGGCCTGCACGCTCCACAGCATGCCGGCGCTGTCGACGGTGGCGGCGCCCCGCTCGGGCGCCTGCGCGAACTCGCGGATCTCGCCCACCTTGGCGCGCTCCGCGTCGTAACTGCACTGCATGATGCCGCCCCGGGCGGCGTCGGCGAAGTACATGCGCGTGCCGTCCACGCTGAAGGCGATGCTGCGCGCCGTGACCACCACCGGCAAGGCCAGGCGGCGCAGCCCGTGGCGCGTCGAATATTGATAGAAGCTGCCGATCGGCCGCTGGTCGGCGCCTGTGTTGGCGGTGCCGAAGACGAAATTCCCATGCCGGTCGGTGCAGCCGTCGCTGATGACGGTGCGCGCCTCGGCCGCGTCGATGGTCGCCAGCACCTGCGCCTGCAGCGGGCGGCCGGGCTGCCCGGCGGGTGTCAGCTCCACCATGCCCAGGCGCTTGCCCTGGCCAAGCAGCATGCGCCCGGAGCTGCAGCAGGCGATCACGCCGGCACTCTCCTGCAGGCGCGCGCCGGCCGCCTTGCCGTCGTGCCGCGGCCAGGCGTACAACTGGCCGCCCTGCGGGTCCGGCCAGCGCCAGCAGGCGGCCTGCGGATCCCAGCGCAGCGCGCAGCCGGCCTGGCCGGCGAGCGCCAACAGGATGCCTGTCGTGGAAGCGGTGGACGTACTGGTTGGACTCATGCTGCGGGGGCTCCGGATGGATGATGTGACCGCGCCAGTCTAAGCGGCCCGCCACCGCCGCAGATATGAATAAATCGGCGCTTGCCATGCCGATATCGGATAGCTGGGCGGCGCCCGGGAAGCTATCCGATAATGATATGCCTACTTACGAATTAATCATATTTCCAGTCTAGCGGGCAGGCTTAGACTGAGCACTGTTCCTGAACTTACCCTCTCTCTCCTATGAAAATCATCAAACTGACGACCTACCGTGTACCACCGCGCTGGATGCTGCTCAAGATCGAAACCGATGAAGGCGTCGTCGGCTGGGGCGAACCGGTCATCGAAGGCCGCGCGCGCACCGTGGAGACGGCGGTACAGGAAATGGAATCTTATCTGATCGGCCAGGACCCGTCCCGCATCAACGACCTGTGGCAAACCATGTACCGCGCCGGCTTCTATCGCGGCGGCGCGATCACGATGAGCGCCATCGCCGGCATCGACCAGGCGCTGTGGGACATCAAGGGCAAGGTAATGGGCAAGCCGGTGTACGAGCTGCTGGGCGGCCTGGTGCGCGACCGCATGAAGATGTACAGCTGGGTGGGCGGCGACCGTCCTTCCGACATCATTGAGCACATCAGCAAGCTGCGCGAAGGCGGCTTCAATACGTTCAAGATGAACGCCACCGAGGAACTGGGCATGCTGGACACCGCCGCCGCCGTCGACAAGGCGGTCGAGCGCGTGGCCGAGATCCGCGCCGCCTTCGGCAACAGCATCGAGTTCGGCCTGGACTTCCACGGCCGCGTGGCCGCGCCGATGGCCAAGGTGCTGCTGCGCGAGCTGGAGCCGTATCGCCCGCTGTTCGTCGAGGAGCCGGTGCTGGCCGAGCAGGCCGAGTACTATCCGCGCCTGGCCGCGACCACCTCGATTCCGCTCGCGGCCGGTGAACGCATGTACTCGCGCTTCGAGTTCAAGAACGTGTTCCACGCCGGCGGCCTGTCGATCGCGCAGCCGGACCTGTCGCACGCCGGCGGCATCACCGAATGCATGAAGATCGCCTCGATGGCGGAAGCCTACGACATCACGCTGGCGCCGCACTGTCCGCTCGGCCCTGTCGCGCTGGCGGCCTGCCTGGCCGTGGACTTCGTGTCGTACAACGCCGTGCTGCAGGAACAGAGCATGGGCATCCACTACAACAAGGGCGGCGAGCTGCTGGACTACGTCGTCAACAAGGAAGACTTCCTCATCACCGACGGCTATATGAAGCCGCTGCCCAAGCCTGGCCTGGGCGTGGTGGTGGACGAGGCGCGCGTGCTGGAGGCGAGCCTCAACGCGCCGGACTGGCGCAATCCGGTGTGGCGCCACGCGGACGGCAGCGTCGCCGAGTGGTAAGGATAGCCATGCCATTTTTGTTTAGCCGCCGTTCGGGCGCCGCGCTGATCGTGGGCGCCCTGGCGGGCGGCGTCGCCGGCGCCGATACCTTGTCCATCGACGCCAGCGCAACAACTCCCGCACCGAAAGCTGCGGCGCTGCGCATGGGCAGTTCGGTCGCACCCAACGGCGACAGGCTGGGCGCCAACGCGCGCTACCTGACCCGCAACGGCGCCCCGTGGCTGCCGGTGATGGGCGAATTCCATTACAGCCGCACGCCCGCCTCGCAGTGGGAGGCGGAGCTGCGCAAGATGAAGGCGGCCGGCATCGACATCGTCGCCAGCTATGTGATGTGGAACCATCACGAGGAGCTGGCCGGCCAATTCGACTGGCAGGGCAACCGCGACCTGCGCCGCTTCGTGCAGCTGGCCGCCAAGGCCGGGCTGGATGTGGTGGTGCGGGTGGGCCCGTGGGCGCACGCGGAAGTGCGCTACGGCGGCGTGCCGGATTGGGTGGTCAACGCCATGCCGACCCGCTCCAACGATCCGCAGTACATGGCGCTGGTGGAGAAGCTGTACACGCAGATCGGCGCGCAGCTCAAGGGCCAGTTGTGGAAGGATGGCGGCCGCGTGATCGGCATCCAGCTGGAAAACGAATACAACATCGATGGTCCCGGCAAGGGCGCGGCGCACATCGCCGCGCTGAAGAAGCTGGCGCTGAAGGCGGGCATGGACGTGCCCTACTACACCGTCACCGGCTGGGACGGCACCATCTATCCCACCGGCGAAGTGACGCCGGTGTTCGGCGGTTATCCCGACGAGCCCTGGGGCACCAGCACCAGCGAGCTGCCGCCGAAGGAGACCTACGCCTTCCGTTTCGATACCCGCGTCAGCGGCGACCTGGGTGCGCAGACCGTCGCCCACGCGCCCGGCACGGCGGAGACGGACAAGGACGTGACGCCCTTCCTCGGCGCGGAATACGGCGCGGGCCTACCGTTCATGTATCGCCGCCGCACGGTGGTGAGCGCGGACGATATCGCGTCGATGCTGCCGGTGCAGCTGGGTTCCGGCGTGAATTTGATGGGCTACTACATGTTCCATGGCGGCCGCAATCCGACTGGTTTGGGCGGCACCTCGATGGAGGAAAGCTCGCTCAGCGGCGGCTACAACGACACCACCATGATCAGCTACGACTTCCAGGCCCCGCTCGGGCCGGACGGCCAGCAGCGCAAGGTGCTGGAGAAGCTGCGGCCCTTCCATCTGTTCCTGCACGATTTCGGTTCCCGCCTGGCGCCGATGACGGTGCGCAAACCGGATGCCTCGCCGGCCACGCCGGACGACCTGAAGACGGCGCGCTTCGCCGTGCGCAGCGAAGGCGATCGCGGTTTCCTGTTCGTGAACAATCATGTGCGGCAGTATCCGATGGCGGCGCAGCGGGGCACGCAGTTCTCGGTCAAGCTGCCGGGCCAGACGGTCACGCTGCCAAGCGCGCCGGTCGATATCGCCGATGGGACGTACTTCATCTGGCCGCTGAATCTTGATCTGGACGGTGTTAATCTCGCCTACGCGACGGCGCAGCCTTTGGCCTTGCTCGACCAGGGCAAGGCTGGCGTGGTCGCGGTGTTCGGCGCCAACGCCGGCGTGCCGGTGGAGCTGGCGTTCGACGCGGCGCTCGCGGCGCAGGTGCATGCCAACGGCGGCGCGCAAGTCGCGCTGTCCGGTGGCCGCGCGCTGGTGAGCGGCGTACAGCCCGGCGCAGGCGCGGCGCTGACCGTGCAGCGCGAAGGCAAGCGACCATTGACCATCGTCGTGCTGACGGCGGAACAATCGCAGCAACTGAGCGTGGCGGAACTGGGCGGCCAGCGCCGCCTGATCCTGAGCGGCCAACAGACCTACGTGGCCGACGGCGCGCTGCAAATGCGTTCGACGGGCAGCAACAAGTTCCGCTTCGCCGTCTACCCCGCGTTGAGCGGCAAGCCGACGGCAAGCACCGCCAGCCCCGCGTGGGCAGCGGCTTCCAGGGGCAAGGACGCCAAGCCTGCCGCCGGCCAGCGCGTCGCCCTGCGCGCCGCAGGCAACGACGGCATCTTCCAGGCCTTCGAAGCGGAGCTGCCTGTTCGCGACCTGAAGGCCAGCATCACGCCGACGCGCGCGGCGCAGGAGGCGGCGCCCATCGTCATCGGCGGCGGCGCGAAAGCCGCTGTCCAGCCGCTGCCGGAAAACTTCAAGGCAGCGGGTGCGTGGCAGATCAACGTCCCGCGCGAACAGTTGCTTGGGCTGGACGACGCGCTGCTGCAGATCGACTTCGTCGGCGACATCGGCCGCCTGTACTCGGGCACGCGCATGCTGGACGACTGGTACTACAGCGGCTATCAATGGCAGTTCGGCCTGCGCCAGGCCGGCGCCCTGCTCGACCAGCCGCTGACCGTGTCCGTCCTGCCGTTGCGCGCCGATGCGCCCATCTACCTGCCGAAAGAAGCGCGCCCCGATTTCGCGGGCCAGCCTCAAATCGCCACCATGCGAGGCGTCAGCGTGATACCGGTCTATCAGCTGCGCGTAGCACCGTAAAGCTTGTCATGTGGTTTGCCGCCCGCCGCTCCCCGCGGCGGGCGGTTTTTTTTGCCGAAAAAAAAGCTGAAGACCGGCGGCATGCGCCACCTGTCTTCAGCCTTCACTTGCGCGGCGCCGACTTAGCTAGCTACGCCCACCAACTGCACGCCAGCGCTGCCGCCCGTGATCGATGCGGTGATCAAGTCGGCGAAGGTGTGCATGCGGTCGGCCGTCCAAGTGGCAGCCATCTCATACGGGCTGCTGCCTTGGTCGGCGTGCGCCACCAGATCGGCGAAGTTGATCGCGGCGACCTGCTTGCCGCTGGCATCGACCAGGTCCACCTCGGCGATGTTGACCTTGGCGTAGTCGGCCACCGTGAACTGCGCGTAGGACTTGCCGCCGTCGACATAGTTGATGACCAGGTCCGAGCCGTCGATGTTGGCCTTGACGTGGTCAGCCGCGATGGTCACGCTGCTGAACAACTTGTTACCGGTGAACTTGAGCACGTCGTTGCCGCCGGCCACCTCGTGCACCGTGTCCTTGCCGTCGCCCATGGACATCACATAGGTGTCCTTGCCCGCGCCGCCGTTCAGCGAATCGTTGCCCATGCCGCTGTACAGCGTGTCGTCGCCGGCGTCGCCGAACAGGCGGTTGTTGCCGGCGTACTTGTAGCCCAGCGTGTAGGCCAGCAAACCGGCGATGAAGAAGTCGGCGCCCTTGTACTCGCTCAGGTGCAGGTTGATGCCAAGGTATTTGCCCAGCCAGTTCACGCCGTCGCCGCTGGCGTTGGAGGCCGTCTTCAACGCGCTGCCCAGCCAGTCGGTGGCGTCGGCCAGGGCCGTGCCCACGTCGGCGTCGGCCACGTAGTTGACGCCACTGCTGATGCCGTTCACCGCCGAGGTCAGGCCGCTCTTGCCGGTGTCGAGCGCGGACTTGAGCGGCGTGGCCACGTCGATGCCCGACGACGACAGGCCGGCGGTGTTGGTGATGCCGTTCAGCGCGTCGTTGGCGGCAGCGTTGAGGCTGTCGGCCAGCTTGCCGCCGCCGGCGGTGGCCTTGGCCAGCTCGGCCTTGATGCTGTCGGCCACGCCCGCCCAGCCCTTGCTGATCTCGTCCGTGAAGGTGGAGTTCAGGTACTTGGTGATGGCGTCGAAGCCCTTGCCGGCGTCGTTCCAGGCCGCGTTGAGCGCGTTGGCCTTGCCCACCAGCAGATGGTCGATCACGCCCCAGCCCAGGCCCATCATGGTGTCGTTGCCGTTGCCGCCGCCGACATAGGTGCCGGCGTTGGTGGCGAAGATGGTGTCGTCGCCGTCGCCGCCCATGATCACATTGCCCACCAGGTTGATCTTGCCCAGGTCGCCCTTGGACAGCGCGCCGTATTGCGAGCGGATGAAGTTGGCGTTCATGGCCGCGCCCACCCAGTCGCCGGCCGACTCGTAGTCGTTCTCGACGATCGATTCGGCCGCGTTGAACACGGTGATCTCGGCCAGGCCGATGATGGTGTCGTTGCCGGCGCCGCCCAGGGCGATGTTGTTCTGGCCCGACGAGACGATCAAATCGTTGCCGTTGCCGCCCATGCCGATGGTGGTGGTGCCGGCCAGGATCAGGGTGTCGTTGCCGTCGCCGGCGTGCACGAAGTTCATGCCGGTGTCGAGGCTGACCTTGGTCGAGTCGGTGGTCTGGGCCTTGTCCGAGCCTTCCACCGCCTCGGTGGTCGTGCTGGAGTAGCTCAGCTTGCTGCCGGCGTTGAGTACGACCAGGAAGTCGTCGCCCGAATCCGACAGCACCACGTTGTGGTCGCCGTAGACGACGGCGGTGTCGTTACCGGCGCCGGTCCAGGCCACGTTGAGCTGGGTGCTGCCCTTGGTGGTGCTGGTGGTGGTCTGGTTGCTGCCCTCGACCTCGTTGGTGGTGGTGCTGGTGTTGCCGCCGCCGTAGCTGACCATCACCAGCGTGTCCTTGCCGCTGCCGCCGATCACGCCGTTGTCCTTGCCGACCACGGTCTCGACGTTGTTGCCGTCGCCGGCCACGATCAGGTTGCCGTTGACGTTGACCGACTTGGCCGCCGTGCCGAAGGCCAGCGCGGTCAGCACGTCGTCGCCGCTGCCGCCTTCGATCAGGTTGCCCTTGCCCAGCGCGGTGACGACGTTGTTGCCCTCGCCTACCGACACCACGTTGTAGGTGCCGACCACGGTGACGACGTCGTTGCCGGCGCCGGTGACGATGCCGGACTTGCTGCCGATGGCGCTGACCACGTCGTTGCCGGCGCCTGTCGCCACCAGGTTGTTCACGCCCAGCGCGGTGGCCACGGTGTCGGCGCTGCCGCCGATCAGCACGTTGTTCTTGCCGAATGCGGTCATCACGTCGTGGCCGCTCTGGCTGGACGCCGCGCCCGACAGGCCGGCCTTGGAGACCAGGTCGGTGGCGGCCACGCCGGAGGCCAGCGAGTCGACCAGGCCGACCGCCGTGGCGGCGATCTCCGCGTAGTTGCCGGTGGCCAGCAGGTTGTTGGCGCCGACCGCCGTCACGGTGTCCGCGCCGGCGTCGCCCCACACCACGTTGCGCGCGCCGAACACGGTGACCGTGTCGTTGCCGCTGCCGCTCCACACCACGTTGTTGGCGCCGATGCCGGTCACCACGTCGTTGCCGCCGCCGGTGTAGACCACGTTGGTCGAGCCGATGGCGCTGACCACGTCGTTGCCGTCGCCATGCGCGACGTTGTTGCCAATGAAGGAAGCCACGGCCTTGGTGGCGCCGCCGGCCGCGCTGCCCAGCTTGGCGGTGACGTCGGCCAGGCCGTCGCCGATGCCGGTGACGATGACGTTGACCGAGCCGGCCGCCGTCACCACGTTGTTGCCGGCGGTGTTGACGACGATGTTGTTGCCGCCCAGCGCGGTGGTGATGTTGTCGCCGCCGTTGGCCAGCACGATGTTGTTGCCGCCGGCCGCCGTGACCACGTCCTTGCCGGCGCCGGTGTAGATGACGTTGTTGCCGCCCACGGCCACCACGGTGTCGTTGCCGGCGCCGCTGTTGATACCGGCGGCCAGCTTGGCGCTGGCGTTGTTGATGGCGGTGGCGGCCGCCTTGCTCGGCATCGCGTCCGCCAGCACCTTGCCCAGTCCGCCGGTGGCGGCCTTGACCATGCCGCCCAGCTCGGTCAGCACGACGTTGGTGCCGCCCAGCGCCACCACGGTGTCGCCGCCGACGGTGGTGGCCACCAGGTTGGCGCCGCCCACGCCGACCAGCGTGTTGCCGCTGCCGTTGGCCAGCATCACGTTGTTGACGCCGACCGCCGCCTCGGTGTTGCCGCCCTGGTTGCTGACCAGCGCGTTGCTGTCGCCCAGCGCGGCCACCTTGTTGCCGCTGCCGCCGGTGTAGGCGATGTTGAGCAGGCCGCCCAGCACGATGTTGCTGTTGCCGCCGTCGTCGATCACCACGTTGGCGCCGCCGCCGGCCACGATGTTGTCCTTGCCGTCGCTGGCGGTGATGCCGTTGGCGCCGCCCAGCGCGACCACCGTGTCGTTGCCGCTGCCGGCGTTGATGACGTTGGCGCCGCCGGTGGCCTGCACCTGGTCGTTGCCGGCGCCGGTGCCGATGACGTTGGCGCCGCCGGCCGCGGTGACCGTGTCCGCGCCCGAGCCCGAGCTCACCACGTTGGCCGCGCCGTTCAGCGTGACGTTGTTGTTGCCGTTGCCAGCCTTGACCTCGTTGGCCGCACCGTTGGCCTTGATGGTGTCGTCGCCGGCGCCGGCCGTGATGTGGTTGTTGCCGCCGTCGGCCGTCACCGTGTTGGTGCCCTCGCCGGCGTCGATCACGTTGCTGGCCGCCTTGACGGTGATGCGGTCGTCGCCGCCGCCGGTGTTGATGACGTTGCTCGCGCCGTCGGCCGTGACGGTGTCGGCGTCCTTGCCGGTGTTGATGACGTTAGAGGCGCCGCCGGCGTTGATGACGTTCCAGCCGTCGCCCGCGTTGACCTTGTTGGCGCCGCCGTTGACGGTGATGTTGTCGTTGCCGCTGTCGGTGCTGACGGTGTTGGCGCCGCCGTTGGCGGTGATGGTGTTGTCGCCGCCGTCGACGTCGATCTTGTTCCAGCCGCCGTTGGCCGTCACGCGGTCGTTGCCGTTGCCGGCGGTGATCTCGTTGTAGGCGCTGTTGATCGACAGGCTGTTGTTGCCGTCGCCCAGGTCGACGTCGGCCGCCGCGCCGGCCGACACGGTGACCGTATCGTTGCCGGCGCCGCCGCTAATCTTGTTGTAGACGCCGACTTCGACGCGGATGGTGTCGTCGCCGTTGCCGCCGTCGATGCGGTTGTAGCCGCCCACGCGCACGACGATGGTGTCGTTGCCGTCGTCGCCGTACAGGTTGTTGTAGGCGCCGGCCGTGACGGTGATGGTGTCGTTGCCGCCGTCGCCGTGGATGATGTTGGCGCCCAGCGAGCTGGCCGTGTAATTGTTGTCGCCGTTGCCCAGGCTTTTCTTGGTGTAGCCCAGTTCGCTGATCCTCTTGGCCGCCGCCGTGATGTCGTTGCCGACCACGTCGAAGGCGTCGCCGATGCCGTTCAGGTCGCTGCCGATGTCCTTGATGGTGTCGCCGACCTTGTCGACCACGCTGACGATGGGCTTTTCTACGTGTTTTTTGAACCAGCTGCCGATACTCATCTTTACCCCTTGTTATGGTTTGGTACGCTTGCATTAAATCAAGGGAAAATGACAGGATGGCAAACACAACGATTACAAAGCTGTAATCGAACGCCGCGATTGACGGCGGCCGGGCCAGCGCCGACAATGCCCCCATGAAAGCGCTTTTAGTAGAAGATGAACAACGTATCGCCAGTTTCGTGTGCGCCGGCCTGCGCGAACACGGCTTCCTGGTCGACCATTGCGAAGATGGCAATCTTGGCTACGACTACGCGCTGTCGCGCGAGTACGACGTGGTGCTGCTGGACGTGATGGTGCCGGGCCGCGACGGCCTGTCCATCCTCAAGGCCATGCGGCGCGAGGGCCGCAACGTGCCGGTCATCCTGCTGACCGCGCGCAACGAACTGGACGACCGTCTGCAGGGCCTCAACCTGGGCGCCGACGACTACCTGGCCAAGCCCTTCTACGTGGAGGAGCTGGTGGCGCGCATCCACGCGCTGCTGCGGCGCGTCAGCGGCGAGCGGCAGAGCGTGCTGACCCTGGGCCCGCTGCGGCTGGACCGCCTGAGCCGGGTGGCCGATGTCGACGGCCGCGCCGTCGAGCTGACCGGGCGGGAGTTCAACCTGCTGGAATACCTGATGCGCTCGCCGGGCCGGGTCTACACCCGCACCCAGATCCTGGAACATGTGTGGGGCTACGACTTCGAGCCGCAGACCAATATGGTGGACGTGTGCATCCAGCGCCTGCGCAAGAAGCTGGACCTGCCCGACAGCGTGGCCATCGAAGCCGTGCGCGGCGTCGGCTACCGCCTGCGCCAGCCGGACGCCCCGGCGTGAGGGCGCGCTGGCCGCGCCTGCGCTCGTTCCGGCTGCGCATCGCCCTCGGCTCGACGCTGACCGCGCTGGCCGCCATCGTGCTGCTGTACGTCATGGCCAGCTACACCATCGTCCAGCGGCGCGCCGCCATCATCGACCACATGCTGTCGGCCCACCTGGCCGGCCCCGGCTTCCAGGCCACGCCGCAGGCGCTGTGGCCGGCCACCGACGCCCAGCTCAACGCCAGCTTCGGCGGCTTCGCCCCGCCCGGCATCGGGCCGGAAACCTACGCCCTGCTGCGGGTGGACGACGCCGGCCAGGGCACGCGCTACCGCAGCCCGGCCTGGCAACGCATCCTCGGCGACGCCGCCCCGCCGAGCGGCCCCGGCCTGCACACCGTCGAAGGCGCCGGCCAGAGCTGGCGCATCGGCAGCGTCACGCACGGCCCGGTCACGATCTGGGTGGCGGTCAACCGCAGCCTGTCGGACGCCCAGGTGCGCGCCAGCCTGGTGCGCTTCGCGGCGGCCATCGGCGTGCTGGCCGTGGCCATGGGCGCGCTGGCCTGGTACCTGGCCGGACGCGCCATGCGGCCGGTGCAGCACCTGACCGGCGTCATGGTGCGCCTGACCGCGAGCGACCTGGACCAGCGGGTCTCGGCCGCCGAGGAGGATTTGGAGTTCGCCCAGATGGTCAGCGTGTTCAACGGCATGCTGGACCGGTTGCAGCGCAGCTTCCTGCAGGCGGCCCGCTTCTCCGGCGACGCCGCGCATGAATTGAAAACGCCGCTGACCATCCTGCAGGGCGAGCTCGAACGCAGCTTCGCCCGCGCCGGCGCCGATCCGGTGCTGGAGGAAGGCCTGGCCAACATGCTCGACGAGGTGCGGCGGCTCGACAGCATCGTACGCAAATTGCTGCTGCTGGCGCGGGCCGACGCCGGCCAGCTGGCCATCCCCATGTGTCCGCTGGACCTGCGCCCGGCGCTCGACGAGCTGGCCGAGGATATCGGTCTGCTGGACGACGCGCGGTCGGTGCGGCTGGAGCTGCCCGACCACATCGCGGTGCGCGGCGACGCCGAGCTGCTGCGCCAGGTGCTGCACAACCTGGTCAGCAACGCCATCAAGTACGGCCAGCCGGGCGGCTGGATCGCGCTGTCGGCGCGATGCAAGGGCGGGCAATGGCGCATCGACGTCAGCAACGCCTCGGACGGCATCGCGCCCGAGCACCGGCACCGCCTGTTCGACCGCTTCTACCGCGCCGACCAGTCGCACCAGCGGCGCGTGCCGGGCGTCGGCCTGGGCCTGTCGCTGGCGCGCGACATCGCCACGGCCCACGGCGGCACCCTGGCGCTGGCCGACGCCAATCCCGGCCAGGTGCGCTTCCGCCTGACGCTGCCGGCCGCCTGAACGCCCGCGCCGTCACGCCGGCAGCGGCGCCTCCGGCCTGGGCGCGAACATCTGATCCTTGACCAGCCTGAAATACGCGCCGTCCAACTGCCGCGCCAGCTGCTCGTGGCTGCCCTGCTGCACCAGCCTCCCCTGCTCCAGCACCAGGATGCGGTCGGCCTTGGCGATGGTGGAAAAGCGATGGGCAATGATGATGGTGGTGCGGCCGGCCATCAATCGGTCCAACGCGCCTTGCACCAGCTGCTCGCTGGAGGCGTCCAGCGCGCTGGTCGCCTCGTCCAGGATCAGGATGGCCGGATCGCGCAACAGCGCGCGGGCGATCGCGATCCGCTGCTTCTGCCCGCCGGACAGCTGCACGCCATGCTCGCCGACCACGGTGTCATAGCCCTGCGGGAAAGCCTGGATGAACTCATGCGCGTGGGCCAGCCGCGCGGCCGCCATCACCTCCTCCAGCGGCACTTTCCGCTCCGGCACGGCGAAGGCGATATTGTCTGCGATGCTGCCCGAGAACAGCGACGGCTCCTGCTCCACCACCGCGAGGCCGCGCCGGATGGCGGCCAGGTCCAGTCCGGCGGCGGGCAGTCCGTCGAACAGCAGGCGCCCGCCGTCCGGCTGATAGTGCCCCAGCACCAGCGCGGCGACGGTGGACTTGCCGGCGCCCGATGCGCCCACCAGCGCCACCTTCTCGCCGGCCGCGATGCCGAAGCCGACACCATCGAGCGCCCTCACTCCGGGCCGCTCCGGGTAGCTGAACACCACGTCCTCGAACCCGAGCCGGCCGGTGAGCGGCGCCTGCGGACGCGGCGCCGGCGGCGGCCGGTGCGTACGCATGATCTCGAAGATGCGGTCGGTGGCGCCCATGCTGCGCATCCACATGTTCCAGGATTCGCTCAGCGCGCCGGCCGCCTGCGTGACGATGTTGGAGTAGATCACGAACGCCATCAGGTCGCCGACCGACAGCGCGCGCTTGCCGATCAGGTAGGCGCCCAAACCCAGCGCGCACAGCAAGGCGCCGAAGTCCAGCACCGACAGGCCGGCGCGAAACGCCGACTGCCGTCGGGTGCCGGCCATCGACAGCTCCAGCAGGCGGCGGCAGGCCTCGGCATAGCTGGCCGACGCCCCGCCCTGCTGGTTGAACGCGTGCACCAGCCGCACATGGGCGAAGTGCTCTTGCGCGACCCGGCCGCTGTCGGCCATGCAGGCCTGCACGGCCTTGGCGTAGTCGCGGTGGCTGGCGCCCGAGACCTTGCCGAAGTACAGGCTGGCCGGGACGAAGACCAACAGCATCACGCTCAGCAGCGGCGAGATGTAGAGCAGCATGGCCACGCCGCCGCCGAACATGAACAGCGACTGCAGCGCGTTGGCGCCGCCCATCGTCAGCGACTGGTGCAGCGACTGCACGTCCCCGCTCAGGCGGCTGGTGATCTCGCCCACGTGGTGGCGGTCGAAGAAGGAGACCGGCTGGTTGATCAGCACATCGAACAAGCGGCGACGGACGCCGTTGATGATCAGGTGCCCGGCCAGCTCGAAATAGTAGTAGCGCAGCGTCGACGCGGCGGCCTGCACCAGCAGCCAGAGCAGCCCAAGGCCGACCACCGGCGCGGAGATCGTCTCCAGCCGCAGTTCCTGGACGTGGTCGATGAAGTAGGCCACGCCCTTGGGGAAGACCAGCTGGATCAAGACGCCCAGGCCCATGAAGAACACCGCTGCCGCGACCTGGCGCCGCACCGGATAGATCAGGCGCAGCCGTTCGAGATGGGGCTCGAAGTTCATGGCGCGCCCTCCGCTGCGGTGGTCTCGGTGGTCTCGGCGAGCTGTGCGCGCAAGTCCAGCCAGTTGTCGTCGCCGATCATGCCGGACGCTTCCAGCACGCCCTCATGATTGACCATCATGTAGGCCGGCGAGGCCAGCGTGGGATTGAGCAGCCGGTAGTCGCGCATCGTTACCCGCAGCGCCCGCGTCAGCGGGAGGCCGCGCAGGAACTGGCGCAGGCGCCAGGCCGGCTCGTGGCTGACGATCCAGATGTCCAGCCCCGCCTGCTCGGCCGGCGCCAGCATGCCGCCGATCTCGCCCAGCTTGGTCTTGCACTTCGGGCATTTGCTCGACAAGAACAGCAGCGCCGCCGCCTGCCCTTCGGCACCCAGGCGATGCACCACGCCGCCGCGCAGCGCGCGCGCCGACACCAGCGGCACGGGCGCGCCCGGCGGCAACGCTTCGAGCGTGTCACGCTCACGCCGCGTGGTGTGCAGCACCGACAGCGTCAGCTTGATATTGAGCGCCAGGCCGAGGGCCAGCAGCGCCAGGGTCAGGTAGAGAATCTGGCTATCCATCGCTTGGACTCAATAAGTGGACGATCTCGTGGAAGTGCACGGCGACGACGCAGGCCAGGCAACCCAGCGACGCCGCCAGCACCGCGACATGCAACGGTGGCGCGAGCCCGGCCGGCAGCGACAGTCCGGCGGCGATCGCCACGATCACCAGCACGTTGCGCAACAGGTCCAGGCCGGACAGCGAGCGCTCGGCCTCGCCGAAGCAGCCGCAGCGCACCACGCTCTGCGTGTAGAACTTGTAGCCGATCAGCGCCGTGAACACGCCCAGCATCAGCAACGCGGCCAGCAAGCCGACGCGCGCCAGCCCGCCGAGCAACAGCGCAGCCACCGCCAGTTCCGCCGCCGCCACCGCCGGCGCCGCCAGCGCGCGCAGCGCCGGCCCCATGCCGAACAGGCTGGCCAGGTTATCGCGGAAGCCGGCCAGGTCGCGCAGCTTGGCCGTGGCGGCGGCCAGCATCAGCAGCGCGACAAAATAGCGCAGGACCTCGCCGAGGAATTGGCCGGTGCTCATCGCGGATAGCGCTCCACGTTCCACGACGGCGCCAGGCCGCCAGGATGCCGGCGGCGCTCGCTGGCGCCGTAGCGTGTGGCGAACAGCGCGTCGCACCACGGCGCCTCCTCGCTGGCGCGCTGGCCGCCGCCGACGTGGCCCTGCAGCAGCCGCGAGATCTCCCACGCCGGCCGTTCGACCGCCGCGTCGCCGCGCACGCGCAGGCCCAGCGCCGCCATCTCCTCGCGCGTGATCGCGTAGTTGTGCGAGTGGTAGCCGGCCATCAGCTGGCCGACCAGCCGGCTGCGGACCGCCGCGTCCTCGCCGGGCAGGTGGAAGGCCAGCAGCTGCTCGCCGATCTGCTTCTGCTCCAGCGTGCTGCGGTAGAACGCGCCCAGGCTGGCCGGGAACACGCTGCCGCCCAGCAGCGCCAGCGCCTGCTGCCGCGCCTCGTCGGCCGGCACGCCGAACCACTGCTGCGCCATGTCGCCGAGGCATTGGATGTCGAGGGCGGAGAACGCCGTGCCGTCGGCGCCGTTGAGCAGCGGATCTATGGGCGAGAATAGCGCCAGCGGGCCGGCGATGATCTCGTCGCCGCACAAGGTCAGCAGCGTCGCAGCCGACTCGCAGTGGTAGGGAACGATGAAGCACAACTGGTCCGCCTGCGCGCGCAGCAGCAACGCGATGCGGCGCGCGGCCTGCACCACGCCGCCGCGTCCGTGCAGCACCACGTCCAGCCGCCGCGCCGGGGCCAGGTCGCGGCATCGTTCGTACAGCGCGGGCAGCAGTTCCATCTCCAGCTGGGACGCGGCCAGCACCAGCACGCGGCTGTCGCGCACGGCCTCCAGTTCGCGGATGTGGCCGGCCAGCGCGCTGTGCTCTAGTGGCATAACGCGCCCTCCACCAGCGTGTCGGCCATGGCGTCGATCATCCTGAACTCCGGTATCAATTGTTCGATGTACAGGAACTGGCCGGCCGGGTTATTTTCCAGGAACACCACCTCGCCGCCGGGCGTGACGATCAGGTCCAGCGCGCCGTAGTGCAAGTCGTAGCTGCGCACGAAGGCCACGCAGCGCCGCCGCAATTCGTCGGGCAGTTGCGTCGCCTCGTAGCGGATCGGCGCCGACATGTCGCGCGAATCGACGGCGGTGCGGGCGTCGTCCTGGCTGTGGATTTTGGCGGCGAACACGCGCTCGCCGATCACCGTCACCCGCAGTTCGTATTGCTTGGGAATGTAGCGCTGGAAGTGGCAGTGCAACTGGCCGACCGCCTCGACGTTGCCCAGCATGTCGTCGTCGACGATGGTGGTGCCGAGCCCGCCGTTGCTGCGCTGCTCCGGCTCTAGCTCGCCGCCGGCCAGCATCGGATCCGACAGCGACTTGAAGATCATGTCGCCGGCCAGGTCGTGCTTGAACGCCAGCACCTCATCCGGCGCGTTGGTGGTCAGCGAGTCCGGCACCAGGAAGCCCATGCGGGCGGCGCGCTTGAGCTGCTCGCCCTTCCACTGCGCGCCGCGCAGCGCCAGCGGGTGGCTGACCCAGTAGCAGTCCAGCGTGTAGAGCAGGCTGAACAACGCGTGCTCCGCCTCCTGCCTGGCGTAGGCCAGTTCCTGCGGCGCCAGCTCGTCGCTGAGGAAGGTGAATTCGCCCGGCTTGCGTATCCAGACCGCGCCCACCTCGGCCAGGTCGAGCCAATGCTCGTCGCTGCGGCGGCGTATCTTGTTGTGCAGCGCGCCGCCGGCATGCCGCTGGCAGGTCTGGAAGTCGCGCGGGAAGCGGTCCAGGTCCAGCCGGAACAGCGGGTGCCCGCCGGCCGTGAGCCTGGCGGCGACCAGGTCGGCGTGCAGATCCTGGCTGTTGGTGATAATTAAAATCGTCTTGCTCATCGAGGACTCCGCGACTGGGCGTAAAACAAAAAAGCCTTGCTGACGGAGCAAGGCTTTCGTTGGCGGGCCAGTACTTAGCAGTAGATGCCCTTGTCGCCGCGATGAGTGAATTCGTTGTAGTCGCGGTAGTTGTCGAAGTCGACCGGACCGGTGCAGCCGGCCACGGCAACGCCGTCGCGGACTTTCCATTGTTCCGCAGGTTTGTTTTCCTGTTTCGCAGCCAGCTTGAATGCGAACAGTTTTGCTTCTTTTTGATCTGCCATTTCCATAGTCCTTAAAAAAAGAATATTGAAAAATCTCACACAGTCTCTATTTGCAGCCTTGCAATGTTAGGAGCTTGTATAGACGTTGTCAACTTCTATACACAATATGTAAACATTACTTTTTAGGGACGTATCAACATTATTTTTGTGCTTATTTGTGCACGCACAAGTGTTGCGTCTTGAAATACAGCAGTGTCGTCCCTATAATTGGCACTCGTTCCAAGGGAGTGCTAACAGCGCTCTCGGCCAAACTTTCCGCCACAGCAAGCTTATTGGTGTGGCAACAAACTGTTCCATTGTTAATTTAAGGAGTTTTGTATGAACCTTCGCCCTTTGAACGATCGCGTAATCGTCAAACGCCTCGACCAGGAAACCAAAACTGCGTCCGGCCTGATCATCCCTGATGCGGCTGCTGAAAAACCGGATCAAGGCGAAGTGCTCGCCGTCGGCAATGGCAAGATTCTGGAAGATGGCAAAGTCCGTCCGCTGGACGTCAAAGTGGGCGACCGTGTCCTGTTCGGCAAATACGCCGGCCAGACCGTCAAGGTCGATGGCCAGGAGCTGATGGTCATGCGCGAAGAAGACATCATGGCAATCGTCGTCAAATAATTGACACGCACGTTTGCACTAGTACTCACCTAATTCTGGAGAAACAACATGGCAGCTAAAGAAGTAATTTTCGGCGACGCAGCGCGCGCCAAAATGGTTGAAGGCGTCAACGTCCTGGCCAACGCAGTCAAAGTCACCCTGGGCCCGAAAGGCCGCAACGTTGTGCTGGAGCGCTCGTTCGGCGCCCCGACCGTCACCAAGGACGGCGTATCGGTCGCCAAGGAAGTCGAGCTGAAAGACAAGCTGCAAAACATGGGCGCGCAAATGGTCAAGGAAGTCGCTTCCCGCACCAGCGACAACGCCGGCGACGGCACCACCACCGCGACCGTGCTGGCACAAGCCATCGTGCGCGAAGGCATGAAGTTCGTTGCCGCCGGCATGAACCCGATGGACCTGAAGCGCGGCATCGACAAGGCGGTTGCCGCCACCGTCGAGCAGATCGCCATCATCGCCCGTCCATGCACCACCACCAAGGAAATCGCCCAGGTTGGTTCGATCTCCGCCAACTCGGATTCGTCGATCGGCGACCGCATCGCTGAAGCGATGGAAAAAGTCGGCAAGGAAGGCGTCATCACCGTGGAAGACGGCAAGTCGCTGAACGACGAGCTGGACATCGTTGAAGGTATGCAGTTCGACCGCGGCTACCTGTCGCCATACTTCATCAACAACCAAGAGAAACAAGTCGCGATTCTGGACAATCCATTCGTCCTGCTGTGCGACAAGAAGATCTCCAACATCCGCGACCTGCTGCCGGTACTGGAACAAGTCGCCAAGGCCGGCCGTCCACTGCTGATCATCGCGGAAGACATCGAAGGCGAAGCACTGGCCACCCTGGTTGTGAACAACATCCGCGGCATCCTGAAAACCTGCGCAGTCAAGGCCCCAGGCTTCGGCGACCGTCGCAAGGCCATGCTGGAAGACATCGCGATCCTGACCGGCGGTCAAGTGGTTGCTGAAGAAGTCGGCATGACCCTGGAAAAAATCACCCTGGAAGAACTGGGCCAGGCCAAGCGCATCGAAATCGGCAAGGAAAACACCATCGTTATCGACGGTGCTGGCCGTGCTGAAGGCATCGAAGGCCGCGTCAAGCAAATCCGCGTGCAGATCGAAGAAGCGACCTCGGACTACGACCGTGAAAAACTGCAAGAGCGCGTGGCCAAGCTGGCCGGCGGCGTTGCCGTGATCAAGGTTGGCGCAGCCACCGAAGTCGAAATGAAAGAGAAGAAAGCCCGCGTTGAAGATGCACTGCACGCTACCCGCGCTGCCGTGGAAGAAGGCATCGTGCCAGGCGGCGGCGTAGCCCTGCTGCGCGCTCGTGCCGCTCTGAACGTCAAAGGTGACAATCCTGACCAGGAAGCTGGCATCAAGATCGTCCTGCGCGCGATGGAAGAGCCACTGCGCATGATCGTGCAAAACGCCGGCGAAGAAGCGTCGGTGGTGGTTGCTGCGGTTCTGGCTGGCAAAGGTAACTACGGTTACAACGCCGCCAACGGCACCTACGGCGACATGGTTGAAATGGGCGTTCTGGACCCAGCCAAAGTCACCCGTTCGGCACTGCAAAACGCAGCATCGATCGCTGGCCTGATGCTGACCACCGACTGCATGATCGCTGAAGTCACCGAAGACAAACCAGCCGGCGGCATGGGCGGTATGGGTGGCATGGGCGGCATGGGCGGCATGGACGGCATGATGTAATTGCCGGCATAAGCCTCGCTGCACAGGAAAGCCAGCCTCTTCGGAGGCTGGCTTTTTTTATTTGGATAGTTGAATGAACTTATCGCGACTGGCAAGGTCTACAATGAAGTGTCCGATTGAATCCTCGGGAGACGATGATGTCCGTAACCGTCAGTGAAATTGAAGAGAGCATTAAGTTGTTGAGTTTGGCAGATAAGCGGGTGCTGCTGCGAGCCCTGCTTCGAGAAATAGACGGCCATCAAATACCAGGTGCCCAATCGAGTGTGCGCACGGTCTTGACGCTCGAAGCTCTCGACGATGTCGACGCCAATCGCTTTGTCGATCATGACGATGTCAAGGCATGGGCGAAGAGTCTGGCAACGACAAGTCAGCTGCCACTGCCAAATAATAAAGCTGCGATCTGGCACACCAAGGAATATCGCTGATCCCTTGGGGCCTCAGCACACGGCACATTCTATTTGCAGAGCGCGGTGACGTTGATGAAGTCGACAAAGCCGGTGCCGCTGTTATTCGTGCCGGTGTTGTTCGTCAGCGTGCAGGTCTGCCCCGTCGGGTTGGCCGACACCGTGACCGCATAGCTGGCGCCGTGCAGCTCCATCGGCGAATACGACGCTGCGAACACGCTCAGGCCATTCGCGCCGGCTTTCAGGATATTGCCATTGGCATCGGCGAAGCTGACGGCATTGCCGGCCGCCAGTCCCGACACGGTCACGCCCACGTGGTATTGCAACGAGCCGATCGCGGCAGGCTGGCAGGTCACGGCGACGTTGCCGACATCGACCGCATTCTGGGCGATCGTGCCCGATCCGTTGGCGACGGTGCAGACGCCGCCGTTCGGATCGGCGAACTTCACGACGCTGTACGGCGCGCCGGACGCCACCGGATAGGTGAACTTGAAGCCGCCGCTGCCCTTGACCGCGATGGTCTCGGCGCCGTTGTTGACCAGCAGCAGGGTGGTGTCCGCCGCCAGGCCGGTCACAGTGCCCGAAATGAGGGCCGATTTCTGCGTCGCCGGCGGGGTGGTGTCGGTCGAGCCGCCGCCGCAGCCGGCCACCAGCATTGTCAGCGTCAGCGCTGTTATTTTGAGTTGGTTCATCTGATCTCCACGAGGTTCTTGCCGAAAGTATACGGTTTACGCAATGTGGAAAGTACATCAATTGCCAAAGGAGCGGTGATTCGATTGAAAAGTTAACGTTGATTCAAAAACAATCGCTCCCTACAATCGACGTTCCTCAACTTTCTTCAGATGGGACTCCCATGCGCGCCTACCACCTTCTTCCGCTGCTGCTTTGCGCCGCCGCCCACGCCCAGATGCCGGCGCAGGACACCGTCAAGGGCGGCAAGGACCATCCGCTGCTGTCGCGCTTTGAAGGATCGAAGATGGTCGGCTACGGCCTCAAGGAATTCGACGAGGTGATGCTGCCTGCAGGTAAACGCGTCGAGAACAAGGGCGGCCAGATGGCGTTCGAGAACGCGCTGCAACTGGAGGGCAAGTACACCCGCATGGCCTACAACTTCCCGCGCGAACGCTCGGCGCTGGAGGTGATGCGCAATTACCAGGCGGCGCTGGACAAGGCCGGTCTGAAAACCGTGTTCGCCTGCGCCAAGGAAAACTGCGGCAAGGGCTTCGGCGAGTTTTTCCTCGACAAACGCGTCGGCGATCATTTCATCCAGGGCAGCGAGGCCAGCTGGGCGCCGTTCAACTACGGCCGCGACGATGAACGCTACCTGCTGGCCAAGGGCACGCGTCCCGATGGATCGCTGGTCCACGTGGCCGTGTATTCGGTCGCCCCGGTGCAGGACAAGCTGGGCGGCATCTACGTCGAGATCGTCGAGGCCAAGGCGATGGAGGGCGGCAAGGTGTCGGCCAACATGAACGCGTCCGACATGGCCAAGGGCATCGCGGCCGATGGCAAGGTGGCCGTGTACGGCGTCTTCTTCGACACCGACAAGACCGACGTCAAGCCCGAGTCCAAGGCCGCGCTGGCGGAGATGGCCAAGCTGTTGCAGCAGGACGCCAAGCTGAAGCTGTACGTGGTCGGCCACACCGACAACCAGGGCGCGCTGGCGCACAACCTGGAGCTGTCGCAGAAGCGGGCGGAGTCGGTGATCAAGGTACTGGCTGCCGATTACAAGGTCGACGCGAAACGGCTGAGCGCCAAGGGCGTGGCCTCCTACGCACCGGCGGCCTCGAACGATGCCGAGGCGGGACGCGAAAAGAATCGCAGGGTCGAGCTGGTCAAGCAGTAAGGAAGTCGGCGGCGGAGGCTACAGCGAGATCAGCGATGCGGCTTCCATTTTCCGCAAAAGTTCCCTGCCCCTGGCCTCGTCGTATCCTTCCATCCGATCAATCAACGTATCCATCGCATCGGAGGCATTTCGAATATAGGCTTCAGCTGTCTTCCGGTCCAGATCATCAAGGCGCATATGCTCCGCCTCTTCGATGGCAGCCAAAATGGTCTTGGTCAGCTCGATGTCTTCCGGCGTCGCAGGATTGGAAGGTCCATCGAAAAAGATATCACGTTGCTGCTCTTTGGGTAGTCCTGCCTGATCCAAAGCCCGAATGCAGTAATAAATGACAGAAGCTGCGGAATTTTCAGGTGCGGATTCAACGTAAGTAAGTATGTCCATGACTAGCTCCGATTCATAGTTCAATGGCATCAAAGAGATTTCTTGGCAAATTCTCGATGATGTACTCCTCAGAGAAAAGACTGGCCCGCTGCTCCAACGGAACGAAATTAAGCAGGGCAGCGACCGGCTCACCGGGAATTACATACATGAGCGGTTTAAAATTATCAGGCTGGGCCGACCTCACCAGCTCTTGAATTTCCTTGAGTTGATCAGCGTTTATCATACCCTGATTCAGGCGACTAACGGCGCCGCGCCGAATGCCGGCACGGACTCGGCTTATTCTGAACGAGTGCATATCTGACGCATCCACATCCTTCATGAGCTCCCAATAAAGCGCACGCGGATTCGAGCTCGGTGGTACCGAGTTATAGAGGTTTAATCGGGAAGGCGGGTCAAAGTACGGTGTACACCAGGCATAGTGGATCTCACCGTAGAACCATTGGCTGATTTCATGTGCGAACCAAGTCGAGCAAGAGTAATAAATACTTTTGTTGTTCATGCCGCTGCCTCCCCATCAAGCTTCACAACGCCTCAATAGCAGATGTAGCATGTGGCGCAGGGATGGAGCATGATCGCACTCAAAGGTGCGCCCGCCTGCTCAGGCGTCGCGGTACTCCGCTTCCAGTTCTTCGCGGCGCGGTTGTTCGGCGATGTGCAGGATCAGCGTTTCGCGCAGGTCGTGCGCGGGATGCACGGCGCGGTGGCGGGCGAACCAGAATGCTTCACTCAGATCTTCGTCCTCGTGCGCGGTGGTGATCAGCAACTGCTCGTCCGGCACGTCTTCGTAGTCGACGGCTTCCAGGCTGGCGTCTTCGATCGCCTCACGCCAGGCCTCGCACTCCTTGCCCCACGCCAGCGCCAGCGCGCAGCCGGACTCCACCAGCCAGCGGCTGGTTTCCCACATCGTCATCTCCGCCACGTCGGCCTCGACGACGAGCACGGCTTTGAAGTGCGACAGGCCTTCCAGCGCGGGAAGATCGCTGTCGGGAGTGAGGTGTAAATAGCGGATGACCGGTTTCTGCATGATGGGACCATTGATAACGAATCCCGGATTTTAACAGCCTGCTTAAAACGGATCGAGCGCGATGGTGAATTTGCCGCTCGCGTCGAGCGCGCCCATCGTGTAGCCCTGCCAGCCAGGATAGGCCTGCGGCTCCCAGTAGAACACGCCCAGCCCGTTCGAGCCCAGCGCCTTGGTCTTGCTCAGCAAATCGGCCAGCATGGCTTTGCCGGTGGCCGCCTGGGTCCAGTCCATGCCCACTTCGGTCACCATCACCGGCTTCGCATAGCGCGACACCATGTCCCACATATTGGCCGAGATCTTGTTGTTGTAGTTGGCCCAGTCCGACGCCGGCGGATAGTGCGACATGCCGATCACATCCCACTTGGCGCCCGCGCCCTTCACGCCGTCGAAGAACCAGCGGAACACGGCGTTGTCGTAGCCGTTGGCCAGGTGCAGGATCACCTTGGCGTTCGGGTAGACCGCCTTGGTGGCGTTGTAGCCGCTGTTGATCAGCCCGGCCAGGTTGGCGAAGCTGGTGGTCTTCCCCTCGGGCCACAGCATGCCGCTGTTGATCTCGTTGCCGACCTGTACCCACTCGACCGTGATGCCGTTGGTCTTCAGGTAGTTGAGGATGCCCTGCGTGTGGCTGTAGACGTCGTTGTTCAGCTGCGCCAGCGTGTGGTTGGCCCAGGCGGCCGGCTTGGTCTGCTGACCGGGATCGGCCCAGCTGTCGCTGTAGTGGAAGTCGATCAGGATGCGCTGGCCTTGCGCGGCGGCGCGCTTGGCCTTGTACAGCACGTCGGCGCCGTCGTTCCAGCCGCCGCCGGGGTTGACCCAGACGCGCAGACGGATCGCGTTGACCTGCAGGTTCTTCAGCAGCACGAAGGGATCGGTCTTGACGCCGCTGCTGTTGTAGAACGAATAGCCGCTGGACTCCTGCTGGCTGACCCAGCCGACATCGGCGCCATTGGCGAAGGTGGCGGACCGCGCGGCCAGGCAGAACGCCAGGCCGCACAATGCCGCCAGCCGGCGCTTCATCATCGGCCGAAGCGCGCGGCCGGCACGCCGGCCACGTCCAGCCGCACGGCGAACAGCGCGCCGGTCAGCGGGAATTCCTTGAGCTGCTCCGGCGTGTTGTCCTCGCGCGCGGTGGTGATGTACAGCGTCTTCAGGTCGGCGCCGCCGAAGGTGCAGGAGGCGGGATTGCGCGCCGGTACGTGGATCGTGTCCAGCAGTTCGCCGTCGGCCGAGTAGCGGCAGACACGGGCGCCGCCCCACTGCGCGATCCAGACGCAACCTTCGCTGTCGACCGTCATGCCGTCCGGCGAGCCTTCGCCGTCGCCGAACTGGCGCCACAGGCGGGGCGCGCCCAGCGTGCCGTCGGCCGCCAGCGGATAGGCGTAGGTGCGGCCTTCAAAGCTGTCGGTGTGGTACATGGTGGCGCCGTCCAGGCTGAAGGCCGGGCCGTTGCAGATGTGGTAGTCTTGGTCCGCCACCGTCAGCGACAGGTCGGTGTCGAGCCGGAACAGCTGGCCGATGGCCTGGGCGTAGTCGGTGTTGTGCATGGAGCCGGCCCAGATGCGGCCAGCGCTGTCGGCCTTGGCGTCGTTCATGCGCAGGGCGCTGCCGGCGGGGAACGGACGCGCCAGGTATTCGATGCGCAGTTCGGGCTCCAGCCACACGCGGGCGATGCCGTCGCGCAGGCCGGCCATGAAGCCGTCGCCGTCGCGGCGCGCGATCAGCCAGCAGATGTAGTCGGGCATGGCCCAGCTGTGGCGCTGGCCGCTGCCGGCGTCCAGCGCGTGCAGGATCTGGTTCTTCAGGTCGACGAAATACAGCCGGTTTTGCTCGGCCACCCACGACGGGCCTTCACCCAGCTGCGCGCCGGCTTCCCAGATACATTGCACTTCATGCTTGCTCATCGATTTCGCTCCCTGTGTGGAATCCACCATCATACTGACAAAGCGCGCCACTTGGCCACATAGGCGGCGGCGCGTTGGCCCAGCTCATCGAGGCTGACGCCCGGCGTGTACAGCTGGCCGCCGATGCCGAAGCCGGTGGCGCCGGCGCGCACCCAGCCTTCCATGTTGTCGGGCGTGATGCCGCCGACCGGCCACATCGGCGTGCCGGCGGGGACCACGCTGTTGAACGCCTTCAGGCCGTTGTGGCCGACCATATCGGCCGGGAACAGCTTGAGCGCGTGGGCGCCGGCGTCCAGCGCGGCGAAGGCCTCGGTCGGCGTGGCGACGCCGGGCGCGCAGTACATGCCCAGGTCGGCGGCGCGACGGATGGCGGCCGGATTGCAGTTCGGCGAGACCAGCAGGCGTCCGCCCGCCTCATACACGGCCTCGACGTGGCCGACGTTGAGCATGGTGCCGCCGCCGACCAGCGTATCCGGCAGCTGCTCCTTGACCAGCGAGGCGATGCATTCAAGGGCGCCGGGACGGTTGAGCGGCACCTCCAGCGCGCGGAAGCCGGCCTGGTGCAGCACCTTGCCGACCGCGACCGCCTCCGCAGGCTGCAGGCCGCGCAGGATGGCGACCAGGGGAATGGTGGGGTGGGATGGAGTCATGATCAAGCCTGTGGGAAGAATTGGGAAATCGCGGTGCAGTACACGCGATGCGGATCGAGCACGTCGCAGCGCAGCCCGAAGTGGTCGGCGGCCACCGCGTAGCGGACGGCCAGCGCCGGCGAGCCGATGACGGTGATGTTGGCCGCCCCGCCGCTGGCTTCCAGCGCGCGGGTGGCGGCGGCGAATTCGGCGCCGATCAGCAGGCCGCTGACCACGGCCGGCGCCTGCGCCGCCGGGGCGCTGCGCGAGACCACGCCGGCCCGCACGCGGAACAGCGTGTTCGACAGCGGCTCGTTGCGGCGGGCCTGGGCCAGGCCGATGGCATAGCCCTCGACGTCGGAGGCGTCGCCGCCCATCATCGACGACAAGGTGCCGCCGGCCGACAGCATGGCGAACAGTTCGCCTGTCATGTAGGTGGACATCGACTGGATCAAGCCATCGCGCAGCAGCACCCATTTGCTGTGGGTGCCGGGCAGCACCAGCCAGCCGTCGCGATGACCGAGCGCCACCGCGCCCAGCAACTGGGTTTCCTCGCCGCGCATGACGTCGACGGCGCCGCCGTCACGGTGGCAATAGCCGGGCACGATGTGGCAGCGGCCGGCCCAGTCGGCGTCGGCCACCGGCGCCAGGTGCGCCGGCAGCTCCGTCAGCGGCACGGAACTGTCCAGGTAAGGCACTTCCTGCCAGCCGGAGGCGCTGCCGACCATGCCGGACATGATCACCGGCACCTCGCGGCCCACGTCCATGGTCTCCAGCAGGCCGGCCAGCGCGCCGCTGAAACGCTCGCGTCCGCCGACCGCCAGCATGCCCAGGCCATCCTCGTGTTCGGCCAGGCAGGCGCCGTGTTGATCGACCAGATAGGCGCGCCGATTGCTCGTGCCCCAGTCCACTCCCAGTATTTTTTTGTCCACTATGCGATCCCTTTGCTGACGCTGCCAACATGGTACGAAAAAGGCCGCCCCGGCTCCAATGAATTATCTCGCTGGACTAATACCAAAATGGTATAGGCAAGCCCCTGCCGAGGCCGGTAAAAGTTGCCCCTTGGATGCCTTTGGTTTAGTATGACCGCAACAAACAATCCAGGCATGCATGTATATGGAATCTCGCACCCCGTCCACCCGAAATCTGTTCATTGCAGGCGCCGTCGCCGGTGCGCTGCTGCTGGGCGGGGGTGTCTATTTTTCCGCCATGACACCGGCCGAATCGCAGGTCATGCCGGCCCAGGCCAAGCATCCGGCCAGCGCCAGCAGTTCGGCCCCGGCGGCGAGCTCCGCGCCGGTCGCGGTGGCGCCGCGCGCGGCCGCCAGTGCCGCGCCGTCCACCCCGGCCGAAGCCAAGCACCTGCGCAGCAAGGAACAGGCCGCGGCGGCCCTGATGGCGCTGCCCGAACTGCAAGCCTGGTCGGCCATCGTGGAGAAGAATTCCGGCGGCAAATCGCACGGCGCCCTGATCGAATACGACCCGGCCCCGCGGCTGTTGAACGGCAAGAGCTACTGGCAGTTCAGCTTTGTGGAAAACAGCAGCGACGCGGCGCAGCGCTGGGAAAGCTTCCTGGTCTCGTCCAGCGACGACGAGATCCTGGTGGAAGACGCCAGCACCGACGAGGTGATCAGCCTGGCGCGCTGGCGCCGTGAAAAACACCCGGCCAAGCGCACCAGCATCGACGGTTAAGCGACCTTCCGCTCCCCCACCGGCACGGCCTTCGCGGCCGCGCCCACCTGCCCCACCCACAGCACAGAGAACAGCGTCAGCCCGGCGGCGATCCAGCCGTTCAGGCCGTAGCCGGCGATATGGCCGGCCGCATCGGTGTGCAACATCCATCCGCCCGCCAGCGCGCCGACGCCGCTGCCCACCTGCTGGATCGCCGAATTCGAGCTGAGGAAGGCGCCGCGCCGGGCCGGCTCCGGCACCGTCGTCATCAGCGCCTGCATCGGGATGTTGCGGCCCGATACGGCCATCATGAAGAACGGGAAGAACAGCATCACCGCCGCCAGCGGGATCACTGGCATGTGCGTCATGAACATGATGGGCAGGATGGAGAACAGCGCGATGTAGCGGTACACGCGCTGCGCGCCGGCGCGGTCCGACCACTTGCCGATCATGCGCGCGCTGAACAGCGTGGCCACGCCGCCGGCCAGGTAGACCCAGGTGATCTCCACCGGCAGCACGCCGATGTTCTCGACCAGCATGGGCGAGATGAAGGGGATCACCAGCATGCCCGTCATCATGTTCACGCCCGACAGCAGGAAGGCTTTCAGGTGGCCGCCCACGCGGTACAGGCCGATCAGGTTGGGCAGCACCTCGGACAGCGGCACCGGACGGGTCAGGTGGCCGGCCAGCGGCGGCAGCACGCGCCAGGCGCCGGCCCAGATCAGCAGCGACAGCAGCACCAGCAGGTAGAACGGCGAGGCCCAGCCGTAGTGCGCGGCCAGCATCACGCCGGTCGGCACGCCGGCCACGGCGGCCAGGCTGAACGAGGTCATCACGACGCCGGTGGCGGCGCCACGGCGCTCGACCGGGATCAGGTCGCCGATGATGGCCATGATGATCGAGCCCAGCACGCCGCCGGTCAGGCCGGCGAAGGCGCGCGACAGCACCAGCACGTGGAAGTTCGGGGCGACCGCGCAGGCCAGGTTGGACAGCGTGAACAGCGCGAACATCGCCAGCAGCAGGCGCTTGCGGTCGAAGCGGTCGATGTACATCGAGGCCAGCAGGCCGGACAGGCCGGCGCACCAGGCATAGGCCGACACCGCGCCGGACACGGCGGCCGGCGTGATGGCAAACGCGCGCATCAGCTGCGGCGCCAGCGGCATCATCACCATGAAGTCCATGATGACGGTGAACTGGGTCAGCGCCAGCAGCCAGAGCACGATGCGCTCGCGCGCCAGCGGCAGGGGGATGGTTATTGTTGTCATGTGTTGGGCTTGGTTGGATTAGTCCAGCTGCCGCACGTCGTCGACCGCACGCTGCAGGATAGCGCGGATCTGCGCGGCGCGCTGGTCGCTGGCGCCGGGACCGTGGGCCTTGTCGATCACGGCGGCCTTGAGCTCGTGCATCGCCAGGCGCAGGTCGACGCGGCCTTCGGACGGCTCGGCCAGCCGTGCCAGGATGACATCGACGAACTGGCGGTTCTCGGCCAGGAAGGCCTCGCCTTCGGGCGTGATGGTGTGCAGCTTCTTGTTGCCGTCGGCTGTGGCCGAGACATGGCCCATGTCGAGCATCATCGACAGCAGCGGGTAGATCGCGCCGGGGCTGGGCGTGTAGCCGCCGCCGGACAGCTGTTCCAGCGCCTTGATGATCTCGTAGCCGTGGCGCGGCTTTTCGGCGATCAGGTGCAGCACGACATAGCGCATGGCGCCGGCGTCGAACATCTTCGGCCCACGGCCGCGCCCGCCGCCGCGATGGTGGTGATGGTCGCCATGCATGGCGTGATGGCGGTGTTGGTGATGTAAAAATCTAAACATTTGTCTCTCCTTACGATATAACAAGTTAAGATATAACTTATTTAGATATATCTTAACTTGTTTACGGAAGAGTTCAAGGACTTTTTTATGCAGCTCGGGCCTGAACCAGGCGCAGCAGCAGGAATATGCGCAGGAAGCGGAACGGCGCCGTCATGAGGAAGGGAGTACGTTGGGGTCAAGTCTGACATTCGGACACGAGCTCTGCCTTAGGCGCGCGCCTACGGCAGAGCTCGTGTCCGAATGTCAGACTTGACCCCAGGGTTTAGCTGTCGAGGTGGGAGATCAGCAGGCGGCGGTTGTCGGCGTCGCCGGTGCTGGCTTTGTGTTCGACCACCAGGCGCGAGTTTTGCGCGTCCAGCGAGATGCCTACCGATAGGATGTCGATCAGCAGCAACTGCAGGATGCGCGAGATCATCGACAGGAAGGTCGTGCTGTCCTCGCTGTGATCGACCGCCAGGCACACGCTGGCTTTCTTGGCCAGCGGCGAGTTGCTCGACGTGATGGCGATGACGTCCGCCCCCGCCGCCCGCGCCGCGTCCACGGCCTGCAGCAGGTCCGGCAGCTTGCCGGAATTGGAGATGGCGATCACCACGTCGCCCGGATTCAACAACTCGGCTGCCAGCGTCAGCAAGTGCGAGTCGCCATACGCCGCGGTCGGAATGCGGAAGCGGAAGAACTTGTGCTGCCCGTCCAGCGCCACCACGCGCGAATTGCCCATCGCGTAGAACTCGACCCGCTTGGCCTTGGCCACCAGCGCGATCGCCTTGTCCAGCGAACGCACATCCAGCTGGTCGCGGAATTTCAGAATCGCGGAAACAGTATTATCGATTACCTTGGCGCTCAAATCATGCGTGCTGTCGCTGACGCGCACCTGGCTGTGTCGCACCGGAATCGCACCGGTCAAACTGCTGGCGAACTTCAACTTGAAATCGGCCAGGCCCAGGAAGCCCAGCGAACGGCAGAAGCGGATCACGGTCGGCTGGCTCACTTCGGCCAGGCGCGCGATGTCGGCGATCGGCTCGTTCAACACCAGGCGCGGCTGCTCCAGCACCAGCTGCGCCACGCGCTGCTCGGCCGGCGTCAGCTCGTGCTGCAGATGCTGCACGCGCTCCATCAGCGTGTTGGCGCCGCTGCGTCCGCGCAGGTGTTCGGACAGGATCGTCGCCACGCCATAGAAGGCCGGATTCGGCGTGGTGATCACATACGTCGGAATCTCCGACAGGTAGCTGGTGAAGCGCCCCTTCGCCTCAAAGCGCGCGCGGAACGGCGACGAGGCGAACCATTCGCCCATGCGCGGCACGATGCCGCCGCCGATGAACATGCCGCCGAACGCGCCCAAGGTCACGGCCAGGTTGGCGGTGGCGCCGCCCAGCATGGCGCAGAAGCATTCCAGCACCTCCAGGCACAGCGGGTCCTTGTCGGTCAACGCGCCGGCCATGATCTCCTGCGAGGTCAGGTCGCGCACCTGGCGGCCGTTGCGCTTGGCGATGGCGCGGTAGATGATCTCCATGCCGGGGCCGGAGATCAGGCGCTCGGTCGACACGTGCGACCAGGTCTGCCACGCGTACTGCAAAATCGAATATTCACGCTCGTCGGCCGGCGCGAAGTTGGTGTGGCCGCCTTCCGATCCGAGCGTGACGAAACCGTCCACGGTCGGGATCACGCCCGACACGCCCAGGCCGGTGCCAGGCCCCAGCACGCCGATGACGGAGTTGGAGGCCGGCTTGCCGCCGCCCACCTGCATCAAATCGGCCGGCTTCAGGCCCGGCAGCGACATCGCCAGCGCGGTGAAGTCGTTCACCACCAGCAGCGTGTGCAGGCCCAGCGCGCGGCGCACTTCGTCGGTGGAGAATTCCCAGTCGCGGTTGGTCATACGCACATGGTCGCCGCTGACCGGGTTGGCCACCGCCAGCGCCGCGTGGTTCAGCGTGATGTCGGCGTGGTCCGACAGGTAGGAGCGCAGCATGGCGACGATGTCGGTGTAGTCGTCGCACTTGAGCACCCGCACCGCGCGGAACTCGCCGGGCGCGGTCTGCAGGGCGAAGCGGGCGTGGGTGGCGCCGATGTCGGCCAGCAGGCGCGGGCCGTCGGCAAAGGCGGTGCGATTCAGTTTTTGATCCACTTCAGCTTGTTTCATCGTCGATTCAGTCAAAACAGTTGGCGGAAGCATACCCGAAATACGCGATGTTAAGAAGGAAACTGGTGCAAATTCCCCTCTCCCGCCACGCTACGCGGCGTAGCCGAACCACGCGCCGAAGGCCGGCAGCTCCACCTGGCCGTTGACGACCGTGCCCGGCAGGCCATAGCCCTCCATCTGCTCGGCGCCCACCGCCTGCGGCAGCGCGCAGCGGACCGGCTCCGCGCCCAGGTTGAACACGGCGATGATGCCGCGCTCGCCCTCGGCGTCGCGGCGCAGCGCCAGCACCGGCTCGGGCGTGTCGAAGAACTGGATGGCGCCGCGCGTCAACTGCGGCAGCTTGCGCCGCCACGCGATGAACTTGCGGGTGAACTCCAGCGACGACGCGGCGTCGCCCTCCTGCACCGAGGCCGCCTTGGCCAGGTGGTCCGGCGATACCGGCAGCCACGGCTTGCCTTCGGTGAAGCCGCCGTTGGCGCCGGTGGTCCACGCCATCGGCGTGCGGCAGCCGTCACGGCCCTTGAACTCCGGCCAGAAGGTGATGCCGTACGGGTCCTGCAGCAGCTCGAACGGCACGTCCGCCTCGGCGAAGGCCAGCTCGTCGCCCTGGTACAGGCACGGCGTACCCTTGAGCGAGAGCTGCATCGCCAGGATCATCTTGGCGAACGCCACCGGCGCGGACGGGCCGCCCCAGCGGGTCGCCACGCGCTGCACGTCGTGGTTGCCGACCGACCAGGAAGCCCAGCCGCCCTTGACGCGCGCCTCGAAATTCTCGACCTGCTTGCGGATGTAGTGCGACGAGCAGGTCGGCACCAGCAGGTTGAAGCTGTAGGCCATCTGCAGCTTGTCGCCGTCGGCGGTGTACTCGGCCATCACGGCCAGCGAATCGTCGGCGCCCACTTCGCCGATGGCGACCGCCTTGTATTCATCCAGCAGCGTGCGCAGCTTGCGCAGGAACGCCAGGTTCTCCGGGCGGCTCTTGTCGTAGATGTGCGCCTGCATGCCGTAGGGGTTGACGTCCGAAACGGTGGCGGTGTCGCGGTTGACGGCCGGCGGATTGCTGCGCAGCTCCAGGTCGTGGAAGTGGAAGTTGCACGCGTCCAGGCGGATGCCGTCGACGCCGCGCTCCAGCCAGAAGCGCAGCGCGTCCAGGTGCGCCTGCTGCACTTGCGGGTTGTGGAAGTTGAGCTGCGGCTGGCTGACCAGGAAATTGTGTAAATAGTATTGACGGCGGCGCGTGTCCCACTGCCACGACGAGCCGCCGAACACCGACATCCAGTTGTTGGGCGGATTGCCGTCCGGCGCCGGATCGGACCAGACGTACCAGTCGGCCTTGGGATTGTCGCGGCTGGAGCGGCTCTCCCTGAACCACGCGTGCTCCTCGGCCGTGTGGGCCATCACCTGGTCGATCATGATCTTCAGTCCCAGGCCGTGCGCCTTGGCGATCATGGCGTCGAAGTCGGCCAGCGTGCCGAACATCGGATCGACGTCGCAGTAGTCGGAGATGTCGTAGCCGAAGTCCTTCATCGGCGACTTGAAATAAGGGGAGATCCAAACGATGTCCACGCCCAGCGATGCGATATAGTCCAGCTTTTCGGTAATGCCAGTTATATCTCCAATGCCGTCACCGTTGGTATCGTTGAAGCTGCGCGGGTAGACCTGGTAGATGATCGCCTCGCGATACCAGTCCTGGGCGTGCGGAGAAACTTGTGTAAGTTGTTTGGTCATAAGAAAATCCTGGGGTGGCGACACTGGATATAGGTTTGTAGACAATATACATCACGGTAGTGGAATTTTCAATCCATGGTCCGGTAGCGGATTATTACAATTAATCCTTAAAAATCAATATCTTGCGTATTTTTACAAAAATTCGCCGGATAAAAATAGTAGTCAAACTACACACTCAGGAGAGAGACAGTGAGCAATACCGGCAACGGGCCTATGCCCCGGCAAATCCCTTACATCATCGCCAACGAAGGCTGCGAACGCTTCAGCTTCTACGGCATGCGCAACATCCTGACGCCGTTCCTGCTCAGCACCCTGCTGCTGTTCGTGCCGCTGGCCGACCGCGCCAGCGAGGCCAAGCACGTGTTCCACACCTTCGTCATCGGCGTCTACTTCTTCCCGCTGCTGGGCGGCTGGCTGGCCGACCGCTGGTTCGGCAAGTACAACACCGTGTTCTGGTTCAGCCTGATCTACGTGGCCGGCCACGCCTGCCTGGCGATCTTCGAGGACAACCTCAAGGGCTTCTACTTCGGCCTGTTCCTGATCGCGTTCGGCTCGGGCGGCATCAAGCCGCTGGTGGCGGCGTTTGTCGGCGACCAGTTCGACCAGACCAACAAGAACCGCGCCAAGGCGGTGTATGACGCCTTCTACTGGATCATCAACTTCGGCTCCTTCTTCGCCTCGCTGCTGATGCCGCTGTTCCTGCGCGACTACGGCCCGGCCGTCGCCTTCGGCATCCCCGGCATCCTGATGGCGATCGCCACACTGGTGTTCTGGCTCGGCAAGCGCAAGTACATCCACGTGCCGCCGGCCGCGCCGAACCCGAACTCCTTCAGCAGCGTGGCCCGCACCGCGCTGATGAGCAAGCAGCCCGGCCAATCGCGGCCCGGCCTGGTGGTGGCCGGCATCGGCGCGCTGGGCGCGGTGGCGTCGCTGTGCATGACGCCGCAATGGGGCTTCGTCATCGCCGCCTGCCTGGCGCTGGTGTTGGTGCTGGCGTTCGGCGGCATCGGCGTGTCGATGCAGCTGGACCGCGCGCGCGGCCTGCACAGCGACGAAGCGGTCGAAGGCGTGCGCGCCGTGCTGCGCGTGCTGATCGTGTTCGCGATGGTCACGCCGTTCCACTCGCTGTTCGACCAGAAGGCGTCGACCTGGATCGTGCAGGCCAACGCGATGGAGAGCCCGCTGCTGCACATCTTCGGCTGGGAGTTCACGCTGCTGCCGGCGCAGATGCAGGCAGTCAATCCGATCCTGGTGATGCTGCTGATCCCGTTCAACAACCTGGCGCTGTATCCGATCATGCGCTTCATCGGCATCACGCCGACGCCGCTGCGCCGCATGGGCATGGGCATCGCGCTGGCGGGCGTGTCGTGGATCGTGATCGGCGCCATCCAGCTGCAGATGGATGCGGGCGACAAGGTGTCCATCCTGTGGCAGCTGCTGCCGTATGCGCTGCTGACGCTGGGCGAGGTGCTGGTGTCGGCGACGGGACTGGAGTTCGCCTACAGCCAGGCGCCGGCGCCGATGAAGGGCATCATCCTGAGCTTCTGGTACCTGGCCATCACGGTCGGCAACCTGTGGGTGTTGATCGTCAACGCGGGCGTGAAGAACGACGCGGTCAGCGCGTACATCGCAGGCAGCGGCATGGGCGTGATCGCGTTCCAGATGTTCTTCTTCGCCGCCTTCGCGCTGCTGGTCGCGGCCATCTTCGCGCTGTACGCGATACGCTACAAGATGGTGGACAACTATCGCAGCGACGCGCTGAAAGCCGCTTAAGCACCAATCAAAGTATCAAAACTACAGGTTTTGGATTACCATAACCGGCAAATACACGGGTACTTGCTGGTTTTTTGTAGCCGCACTACCTAAATCTATAGTTTTGGAGGCGGCGATATGGGCGGTAAGCATCTTGGAGTGTGGCGGCGGGTGGCCGGGGTTTCTGTTGGCGGTGCGCTGGCGTTGAGCTGTGCGGCGGCCGCTGCCGCCGATGCGGCGACGCTTGCCGCTTGCGATGGGCCTTTCGCCACTGTCTTGCATCCAGCCGTCGCCGCCGATGCGCGGGCCTATTGGCTCAATCGCCAGTTGATCAAATGGCCGGGCGCCGATGCGGTCGGCGGCACATTCAAACTTTATCACTCCGCTTCCGCCTCGCTGCACGCGGCGCCCGGCGCGCGCGTGTCCGGCGCGGATGGCGCGCTGGCGTTGATGCGCTTCGATGGCGGCTTGCCGGCCGACGTCGCGCAGCGCTTCAAGTTCGTCGGCAACGGCGCGGTGCTGGCGTTGGCCTCCGCCGATGCGGCGCGCCTCGGTAGCGTATTGAGGCAACAGGTCATGCTGGTGCACGAGGCCGACGATGGCACCGTGCGCGACGCCACCACGCTACAAATCGCCGGCGCGCTCGATGACTTGTACGCGGGTGCTGCCAAGGCGCGGAATCTGGGCGTCAGTATCGGCGGCTCCGGTGCGCGGGCGGACAAGCGGACCGACTTCAAGCTGTGGGCGCCGACCGCGCAGCGCGTGGCGCTGTGCACCTACGCCGACGGTTCCGGCAAGGCCACCGCCCTCACCGCCATGCGGCGCGACGACGCCACCGGCATCTGGTCCGCGCACCTTGAAGGCAAACGCTCCGGCCAGTACTACCAATACCTGGTGGACGTGGTGGCGCCAACGGCCGGCCTGGTGCGCAACCTCGTCACCGATCCCTACTCGATCAGCCTGACCACCGATGCGAAGCGCAGCTACATCGCCGACCTGAACACCGCCAACTTGAAACCGGCCGGCTGGGACAAAACCGCCGCCCCGAAAAAGGTCGCCACCCAGTCCGACATGACGGTCTACGAACTGCATGTGCGCGATTTCTCGATCAACGACAGCACCGTCAGCGCCGCCAACCGCGGTAAGTACGCCGCCTTCACCGAAGCCGGCTCCAACGGCATGAAGCACCTTGCGGCGCTCAGCAAGGCCGGCATGACCGACATCCACCTGCTGCCGGTCTTCGACATCGGCAGCGTGCCGGAAAAAGGCTGCGGGACGCCCGCCATCCCGGCCGGTCTGCCACCGGACAGCGAAGTGCCGCAAGCGCTCGTCGCAAAGACCCAGTCCACCGACTGCTACAACTGGGGCTACGATCCCTACCACTACAACGCGCCGGAAGGCAGCTACGCCACCGATCCGGCCGACGGCGCGAAACGCATCATCGAGTTCCGCCAGATGGTGCAGGCGCTGCACAAGACCGGCCTGCGCGTCGGCATGGACGTGGTGTACAACCACACCTTCATCGCGGGCCAGAACGAAAAGTCGGTGCTGGACCGCGTGGTCCCCGGCTACTACCACCGCCTGAACGACAAGGGCGCGATCGAACGCTCCACCTGCTGCGACAACACCGCCACCGAAAACCTGATGATGGCCAAGCTGATGATCGACTCCGTCGAACAGTGGGCGGTGCAGTACAAGATCGACTCCTTCCGCTTCGACCTGATGGGCCACCAGCCGCGCGCCGCGATGGAGCAGCTGCAAGCGCGCGCCGATCGCGCCACCGGCCGCCACGTCAACCTTATCGGCGAAGGCTGGAACTTCGGCGAAGTGGCCGACGGTGCACGCTTCGTGCAGGCGTCGCAGCTATCGCTCAACGGCAGCGGCATCGGCACCTTCAGCGACCGCGCGCGCGACGCCGTGCGCGGCGGCGGTGCCGGCGACAGCGGCGTGCAGATGATCACGCAGCAGGGCTACATCAATGGCCTGGTGTACGACGCCAACGCGCAAGCGGGCAAGCGCCCCGCCAGCGACCTGCTGCAAGCATCGGACCTGGTCAAGGCCGGCCTGGCCGGCTCGATCCGCAGCTACCCGCTGCAAACATGGGACGGCAAGACGCGGCAACTGCAGGACATCGTCTACGGCGGCAACCAGCCGGCCGGCTACGCCAGCGAGCCGGGCGAAGTGGTCAACTACGTCGAGAACCACGACAACCAGACGCTGTATGACATCAACGCCTTCAAGCTGCCGCAGTCCACCACCAGCGCCGAACGCGCGCAGGTGCAGATGCTGGGCGCCGCCATCAACGCCTTCAGCCAGGGCGTGGCCTACTTCCACGCGGGCTTCGACATCCTGCGATCCAAATCGCTGGACCGCAACAGCTTCGAATCGGGCGACTGGTTCAACCGCATCGACTGGAGCTACCAGGACAACTACTACGGCACCGGCGTGCCGCGCGCGGAGGACAACGGCAAGGACTACGCCCTGATCAAGCCCCTGCTGCGCGACACCACCATCAAGCCGTCGCCGAAGGACATCGCCTACGCGCGCGACGCCTTCCGCGACCTGCTGGCGATCCGCGCCAGCAGCACGCTGTTCCGCCTGCGCACGGCGGCGGACATCAAGCAGCGCCTGCGCTTCCACAACACCGGCGGCGGCCAAGTGCCGACCATGATCGTCGCCCACCTGGACGGCGCGGGCTACGCGGGCGCCAACTTCAAGTCCATCACCTACTTGATCAACGTCGACAAAGTGGCGCAGCGCGTGACGGTCGCGGAAGAAAAGGACCGCCGCTACCAGCTGCATCCGGTCCACACCGACATGGCCGCAGCGGACAAACGCGTGGCCCTGGAAGCCAAATACGACGCGGCCTCCGGCACGTTTGCAATTCCGCCACGCAGCGCCGTGGTATTCGTAGAAAAGAACTAAACACCGTGATATCTTTTTGGCTCCCCATCGATCCAGAAAGAGACCACAATGAGACGCAACCCCATCGCAGCGCTGCTGCTACTGCTCACGCTCAGCGCCTGCGGTGGCGGCGGCGACTACGTCGCGCAGGCTAACCGTGCACCGGTCGCCGCCGCCGGCCCCGCGCAAAGCGTGGCCGCCGGCACGTCGATCAAGCTGGCCGGCAGCGGCACCGATGCCGACCAGGATATCCTCAGCTACACCTGGACGCTGACCAGGCCCACCGGCAGCGCGGCGACCCTGCTCAATTCCAAGGTCGCCACGCCGACCTTCTTTGCCGACCTGCCGGGCGTCTACACCGCCACGCTGGTGGTCGACGACGGCAAACTCAGTAGCGCGCCCTCGTCCGTGGTCATCACGGCGCAGTAGCTGTCGCACCTCGTTTAGTGCGGCGCCATTAAACATGGCGGCCGCCAAGGCCCGCGGGTTCCCGGCGACGGCATAGCTGCTACACTAGATTTTCGCCCGTCACCGTCGTCCACAACATGAAACTGCACACGCTCGCGCTGCCCCTTTTCTTCTTCGCGTTGACCGCTTCCGCCGCCCCCGTCGCCGATCCGGTCGAATTGATCAATCCCCTGATGGGCACCGCCAGCAAGCCGGAACTCTCGAACGGCAATACCTACCCGGCCATCGCCATGCCGTGGGGGATGAACTTCTGGACGCCGCAAACCGGCAAGATGGGCAACGGCTGGGCCTACACCTACGACGCCGACAAGATCCGCGGCTTCAAGCAGACACACCAACCCTCGCCGTGGATGAACGACTACGGCCAGTTCGCCATCATGCCCGTGACGGGAAAACTCAAGTTCACGCAGGACGACCGCGCCAGCTGGTTCTCGCACAAGGCGGAAGTGGCGAAGCCGTACTACTACAGCGTCTACCTGGCCGACGCCGACGTGACCACCGAAATCGCACCGACCGAACGCGCAGCGCAGTTCCGCTTCACCTTCCCCAAGACCGACCAGGCCTACGTGGTGGTGGACGCCTACGACAAGGGCTCGTACATCAAGGTGATTCCGTCGGAACGCAAGATCGTCGGCTACAGCACGCGCTACGCGCGCGGCCCGCTGCCGAAGAACTTCAAAAACTACTTCGTCATCTATTTCGACAAGCCCTTCGCCTCCACCCGCATCTGGAGCGGCGACAAGCTGGCCGGCGACGTGATGGAACTGGCCAGCGACCATAGCGGCGCGGTGGTCGGCTTCAAGACCGAAAAAGGCGAGAAGGTCGGCATGCGCGTGGCCTCCTCCTTCATCAGCGAGGAACAGGCGGAGCTGAACCTGAAGCGCGAACTGGCCTCCGACAGCTTCGACACCACCGCGCAAAAAGGCAAGGACGTGTGGAACAAGACGCTGAGCCGCATCAGCGTGGAAGGCGGCAGCGATGAGCAGACGCGCACCTTCTATTCCAGCCTGTATCGCATGCTGTTCTTCCCGAATAAGCTGTACGAGATCGACGCCAACAACCAAGTGGTGCACTGGAGTCCCTACAACGGCAAGATCCTGCCCGGTTATATGTTCGCCGGCACCGGCTTCTGGGACACCTTCCGCGCGCTGTATCCCTTCCTGAACCTGATGTACCCGTCGATCAACCGCGAGATGCAGGCAGGCCTGGCCAACGACTACAAGGAAAGCGGCTGGCTGCCCGAGTGGTCCAGCCCCGGCCTGGCCGACGTCATGATCGGCAATAACTCGGCTTCGGTGGTGGCGGACGCCTACATCAAGGGCCTGCGCGGCTACGACATCGAAACGCTGTGGCAGGCGCTCAAGCACGGCGCCGACAACGAAGGGCCGATGAGCGCCGTCGGCCGCGCCGGCGTCAAGTACTACAACGAACTTGGCTACGTGCCATACGACGTCAAGATCAACGAGAACGCCGCCCGCACGCTGGAATACGCGTACGACGATTTCACCATCTACCAGTTGGGCAAGGCGCTCGGCAAGCCGCAGTCGGAGATCGCCATCTACGCGCAGCGGGCGATGAACTACAAGAAGCTGTTCGACCCGGAGACGGGCCTCATGCGCGGCAAGAACAAGGATGGCAGCTTCCAGTCGCCCTTCAACCCCTTCAAATGGGGCGACGCCTTCACCGAGGGGAACAGCTGGCACTACACCTGGTCCGTGTTCCACGACGTGAACGGGCTGGTGGACCTGATGGGCGGCCGCGAGAAGTTCGTCGCCAAGCTGGATCAGGTGTTCGCGCTGCCGCCGACCTTCGACGAGAGCTACTACGGTGAAGTAATCCACGAAATTCGCGAAATGCAGATCGCGAACATGGGCCAGTACGCGCATGGCAACCAGCCTATCCAGCACATGATCTACCTGTACGGCTACGCCGGCGCGCCGTGGAAGACGCAGTACTGGGCGCGCGAGACCATGAACCGCCTGTACAAGGCCACGCCCGACGGCTACTGCGGCGACGAGGACAACGGCCAGACCTCCGCGTGGTATGTATTCTCGGCGCTGGGCTTCTACCCGGTCACGCCGGCGGTGCCGCAGTACGTGGTCGGCGCGCCGCTGTTCAAGAAGGTCACGCTGCGGCTGGAGAACGGCAAGACGGTGGTCATCAACGCACCGGCCAACAGCGACAGCAAGCGCTATGTGAACGCGCTCAAGGTCGACGGCAAGGCCTACTCGAAGAACTGGCTGAGCCACGCGAGCCTGATGCAGGGCGCGGTGCTGGACTTCGACATGTCCAACCAGCCGAACAAGCAGCGCGCCACCGCCCCGGCCGACGCGCCCTACTCGCTGTCGACCGACCCGCATCCCTGACGGCGAACGCCAGGCCGCAGTTCAGCCGTCGATGCCGTTGCGGTCGACGACCGCGTCCTCAGGCGACAACACACGGCCATCCTGTGCGCGCAGCCGTCGTCCGGCTGCACCTGCGCGGGATCACGCTGCTCATGCACGATTTCGGCGGTCCGGTCGGCATGGGCCTGGCCGCTCGGCACCCGGAGCGCATCGCCCGCGTCATCTCGGCCAACGGCCCCACTCCGTTCGGGCAGCCCGATTTGTCTTCCCGCCTGATCGCGAACGCGCAGGTCTCGCCGTGGTTTCAATGGATACTGAAAGCAGAGTCGAAACAGCGGCTGGCTGCGCGCCTATGCCGCGCACTACGCCGCGCCAGCCGATTGCCTGGGCGCGATCGGCCGGGCAAAGGGATTTGCGACCGGCGCGCATCAATTCGAAACGCCCGGCGCCGCGGCTATTCCCGAACACGGAGGTGCATACGCTGCCGGGCGTGGGCCATTACTGCCTTGAAGATGCGCCCGAAGCGGTAACTACGTTGGTCGCGCAATTCATGGAGCGCATTCCGGTAGCGATCCGCTGCCAGTCGTCAGATCCGCAACACTGAAAGAAAAGGGCATGGGAATCATGGTATGCTGTGATTTCCACTCAGCAATTAGCGGTAGTTAATTGCAATCAGGGAGCCACGCCCCGCTCCCCGCAGTCCCCTCCCAGTGCCCAGTCCCGCATTGAATAGCACCCTGTCCTTAATCGCTTTTCGCGCAGAGACCAGACCATGACTATTTCGTGCCAGCTTACTGAATCGAGGCGCCTTGACGCCCTCCATAAACTGAACCTGCTCGACACGCCGCCCAGCGAAGCCTTCGACCGCATCACGCGCATGGCCGCCAGCCTGTTCCAGCTGCCGATTGCCGCCGTGTCGCTGACCGACGCCGACCGCCAGTGGTTCAAGTCGCGCGTCGGGGTCGAGCATACCTCCATACCCCGCGTGCGTGCGCCCTGCGGCAACGTCGCCGACAACGCCGAGGTGCTGGTGATTCCCGACCTGCTGGATGATCCGTATTTCCGCGACAGCCCGCTGGTCGCCAGCGGTATCCGCTACTACGCCGGCGCGCCGCTGACCACCGCGCAGGGACACTGCCTTGGTGCGATGTGCGTATTCGGACGGGAACCGCGCGCCACCACACCGCAAGAACTGACCGCGCTGTGCGACCTCGCCGGCATGGTCATGGCGCAGATCGAAATGCAGCACGCGATGGGGCGCATCGATCCACTCAGCGGCCTGCCGAACCGCAACCAGTTCCTGGAGGACTTCCAGGACATGCAGCGCGACCGCCCCGCCGGCGAACAGGGGCTGGCGGTGCTGATCAACCTGGCGACGCCCGAACAACTGAGCCACGCCGCGCGGGCGATGGATCCATCCTATCTGGACGAGTTGGTGACCGACGCCGCCCGCTGGCTGCGCGCCGAGGTGGGCCCCGGTCGCAGCGTCTACCATGTGACGACCACGCAATTCGCACTGATCGCGTCACCCGGCATGACGCTCGACACTTATCTGCCGCTGCTGGAGGCGAGGATGGCACACGCGCGCGGCGCCGCCAAATCTCGCCATGTGGCGACACCCACCGTCGGCGTCGCGCCCTTCGAAGTCGGCGGCGCCGATTGCCTCAGCGTGCTGCGCCAGGCACAGTGCGCCGCCCACGACGCCATCGACACGCGCACCCACGTCGCCGTCTACTCCGAGGCCGAGGACACGCTGTACCAGCGCCGCTTCACGCTGCTCAACGACTTCGGCTCCGCGCTCGAAAGCCAGGACCAGCTACGGCTGGTGTACCAGCCCCGCATCGACATCGGCACCGGCGCCTGCATCGGCGCCGAGGCGCTGCTGCGCTGGAACCATCCGGCGCTGGGCGCCATCGGTCCCGGCGAGTTCATACCCATGATAGAACGCTCCGGGCTCGCGCACGCCACAACCGCCTGGGTGCTGGCGGCGGCGTTGCAGCAGCAGCGTCGATGGCGCGACGAGGGGATCTGCCTGCAGATGTCGATCAACGTATCGGCGGCGAACCTGCAGGAGCCGGACTTCGCCGCGGTCCTGGAGACCGGACTGAAACAACACGACCTGCCGCCGGACTCCATCGAGCTGGAAATCACGGAGAGCGCGATCATGGCGCAGCCAGTCAAAGCCCACGCCATGCTGGACACCATCGCCGCCACCGGCGTGCGGCTGGCGATCGACGATTTCGGCACAGGCTACAGCAGCCTGTCCTACCTGCAGCGCATGCCGGCCGACGTGGTGAAGATCGACCAGTCCTTCGTCATCGGACTGGAAGACGATGTGCGCAAGCAGGCGCTGGTGGCGACGATGATCACGCTGTCGCAGGATCTCGGCCACCGCGTGGTGGCCGAGGGCGTGGAATGCGAGGAGGTACTGATCTTCCTGCGCCAGGCGGGCTGCGACGAGGCGCAGGGCTTCATGTTCGCGCGGCCGATGGAGGCCGATGTCTTCAGCGGCTGGAGGTCAGTGCCTCCAGGTGCTACTCCTGGCCGATCAACACCACCGCATTGCGCGCACCAAACGTAACGCTGCCGCCTTTGACGACGGCGGTCTTGCCGGAGTAGTAGTCCTTGACCTTCTGGCCGTTGGCGAACACGCCGTGCAGGTTGATGCTGGCGGGTTTGTCGGCCGGCAGGTCCAGCGCGACGACCACCTTGTCGTGCAGCGCGCCCTTGTCGTAGGTGCGCTTGAAGACATAAGGCTTCGCCTGCAGCTGCTGGTGCACGCCGGCGCCGACCGCCACGTGGGCCTTGCGGAACAGGCCCAGTTTGGCCCAATGCACGCGCACGTCGGCGATCCTGTAGCCGTCGCGCTGCGCGTTCTGTTCAAGCTCTCCCCAGTTCATGAATGAGCGCAGCTTGGCGTCGCCCACCGCCTCCGCCACATCGAGTTTGCGCGCGGTTTCGTCGCCGTAGTAAATCTGTGCGGCGCCGGGCGCCAGCAGCAGCTTGTTCGCACTTTCGAAAGGCTTTTTGCGCGTGGCGTCGAACGGCTTGTCGTAGTCGTGCGAGTCCAGGTAGTTCAAGACCGAGTAGCCATCGAGCGCGCCGCCGTGCAGCATGTTCGAATAGCTGCTGAACAGCGATTCGTAATCCTTGGCGGCGTCGTACACCATGCCGAAGTTGATCATGCTGTTAAAGCCGTTCTGGTAGTAGTTGGCGGTCTGCCCGCCGCCCAGGTCGAACACCTGCCCTTGCGCGATGTTGTAGTTGAAGACTTCCGCCGTCATGAAGAACTTGTCGTCGCTCAGTTTCTTGTCCGGATTGGCGCGCTTCCAGTCCTCGTACGCCGCGCTGGCCACTGTGCCCAATTCCTTCCACACCTTGGCCTCGACGTGCTTGACGGTGTCGGCGCGGAAGCCGTCCACCCCGTACTTGCGCACCCAGTCCGAATGCCATTTCATCAGGTAGTAGCGCGGCGCGCGCGGATAGCCGGTGCGGGCGAAGAACTCGTCCAGCTCCTTCACTTCGCGTTCGAAGCGCCCTTCGCGTTGCCACTTCGCCGCCAGGTTTTCCGGCAGCTCGACCGGGGTGTCGCTGTCGGTGCGGAAGTCGGGCAGGTTCTTCACCAGCGTGCATTCGATGGTGGTCTTGGCGTCCTTGTAGGTGCACTGCGGCCCGGTGCGTACCCAATCGTCCGGCCAGACGTAATCGGTCTCCGTCACCGGGCCGGTCTGGTTCATCACCACGTCCAGCAGCACGCGTATGCCGTGCGCGTGCGCGGCATCGACGAAGTTGCGGAAATCGTTCTCCGTGCCCAGGTTGGCGTCGACAGCGGTGAAGTCGGCGGCCCAGTAGCCGTGGAAGCCGTAGGACTTGCCGGTGCCTTCGTCGGTGCCTTCATGGATCTGCTCCACCGGCGGCGACACCCAGATCGCGCTCACGCCCAGGCTGTCGAAGTAGCCCTCGTTGATCTTGGTGGTGATGCCGGCCAGGTCACCGCCCATGAAGCCGCGCAGCGGACCGGCATCCGCCTTGCGGCCGTAAGCCAGGTCGTTGCCGACAAAGGCGTTGTTGAAGCGGTCCGTCAGCAGGAAGTAGACGGTGGCGTTCTCCCACAGGAATGGCTGGCGCGCGGCCGGCGCGGCGATGGCGGTGGTGCCCACTGTCGCGGCGCCGAGCGCCAATGCCAAAGTCATTGCAAGGGGAGTCAATTTCATGCTGTCGTCCTTAGTTGTGGTGTTAGGTGATGACGGTCGGACGCGCGCGCCCGGTCCATCCGGTGAGGCCGCCGACCTGCTCGGCGATGAGTATCAGTGCGGCCAAAGCCTGCTGGGTGAGCAGGTGGTGGTAAGTCGGATCGGCCTCGTAGCGCTCCAGGTAAACGCGCAGGGTGGCGCCCTCGGTGCCGGTGCCGGACAGCCGGAACACGATGCGCGAGCCGTTGGTCATCACGATGCGTATGCCCTGCTGCACGGCGACCGAGCCGTCGACCGGATCGGTGTAGTCGAAATCGTCGGCGAAATCGACCACGTAATGGCCCAGGTCCTGTCCCGCCAGCGTGGGCAGCTTGATGCGCAACGAAGCCATGAGCTCATTGGCCGCGTCGGGAGCGACCGCCTCGTAATCGTGGCGCGAATAGTAGTTGCGGCCGAAGCGTGCCCAATGCTCGTCGACCAGCTGCCGCACCGACTTTCCGCTGACGGCCAGCAGGTTAAGCCAGAACAGCACGGCCCACACGCCGTCCTTCTCGCGGATGTGGTCCGAGCCTGTGCCGTAGCTCTCCTCGCCGCACAGCGTGACCTTGCCGGCGTCGAGCAGCGTGCCGAAGAACTTCCAGCCGGTCGGCGTTTCGTAGCACGGGATGCCCAGCGCCTCGGCCACGCGGTCGGCCGCGCGCGAGGTGGGCATCGAACGGGCGATGCCTTTCAACCCGGCGCGGTAGCCCGGCGCCATGGTCGCATTCGCGGCCAGCACGGCCAGGCTGTCGGACGGCGTGACCTCGAACTTGCGGGCGACGATCATATTGCGGTCGCCGTCACCGTCGGAGGCGGCGCCGAAGTCGGGCGCGTCGTCCTCCCCCATGATGGCGATCAGCTGCGCGGCGTTGACGGGGTTGGGGTCCGGATGATGGCCGCCGAAGTCCTCCACCGGCACGGCGTTGATGACGGTGCCGGCCGGCGCGCCCAGCATGCCTTCGAGGATGGCCTTGGCGTAGGGACCGGAGACCGCGTGCATGCCGTCGAAGCACATGCGGAAGCCGCGTCCGAACAGGGCCCTGATGGCGTCGAAATCGAACAGGCGTTGCATCAGCTCCGCGTAATCGACCACCGGGTCGATCACCTCCACGTCCATCTGCTCGATGCGCGCGACGCCGATGCGGTCGATGTCGATGGCCGCCGCGTCGCTGATGCGGTACCGCGAAATGGATTCGGTGCGGTGGAAGATCGCCTCGGTCACGCTTTCCGGCGCGGGGCCGCCGGCGGCGATGTTGTACTTGATGCCGAAGTCGCCATCCGGCCCGCCCGGATTATGGCTGGCCGACAGCACGATGCCGCCCAATGCGCCGTGCTTGCGGATCACGCAGCTGACGGCGGGCGTCGACAGGATGCCGCCCTGCCCCACCAGCACTTTGGCGAAGCCGTGGGCCGCCGCCATGTGCAGGATGGTCCGCACCGCCTCGCGGTTGTGGTAGCGGCCATCGCCGCCCAGCACCAGCGTCTTGCCGGCGCAGTCGCCCAGCGTGTCGAACACGCTTTGCACAAAATTTTCGAGATAGGATGGCTGCTGGAAGACGCTGACTTTTTTCCGCAAGCCCGAAGTCCCCGGCCGCTGGCCAGGGAATGGTTTGGTTGCTACGGTCTGTATGCTCATGTTCGCTCCGCACGGGTAAAGGACAGTATTCGCAGCCCCTGTTGTACCTGTTCCGGCAAACGGGCGGCGCGCGAATACATGGTCAAGCGAACGATCTTACCTCAGCGGGCCACCGGATCGGCGTTGTCGCGCACGGCCAGCGTCAGCACGCCCGCCATCACCATGCATACTCCGCCCAGCATCAGGGTCTTGACCGGATGGCCGGCGAACCAGTACTTGGTCACGTAACCCAGCAGCAGGCCGCTGACGATCTGCGGGATCACGATGAAGAAATTGAAGACACCCATGTAGTAGCCCATGCGCTTGGCGGGCAGCGCGCCGGCCAGGATCGCATACGGCATGGTCAGGATGCTGGCCCAGGCGATGCCCACGCCGACCATCGGCACGAACAGCATGTTCAGGTCATGGATGGCGTAGATGCTGAACAGGCTGATGCCGCCTATCGTCAGGCAGCTCATGTGGACGAATTTACGGCTGGTCATGCGCGCCAGGATAGGCAGGATGAACGCGGCCAGCGCGGCCACGCCGCTGTACACCGCGAACATCACGCCCACATGGTTGCCCGCGCTCTGGAACGCTGCCGATTGCGCGTCGGTGGTGCCGAACACGTTTTCGCCGATGGCGTTGGTGGTGTAGATCCACATCGAGAACAGCGCAATCCACGTGAAGAACTGCACGGCGGCCAGTTGCACCATGGTCTTCGGCATGCGCAGGAAGCCGCCGAGGATTTCCTTGAGCGCGTGGCCCAGGCCCTTGGTGCGGCGCTGTTCGGCGCGGAAGGCTTCCATATCGTCCGGAGGGGTTTCCTTCGCGGTGAGCACGGTCCACAGCACGGCCAGGAAGTAGATCGCGCCGCCGCTGTAGAAGGAGTAGCGCACGGTGTCGGGAATGGCGCCGCCGACCGGCACGTTGCTCACGCCCAGATGGGTGAAAATGGTCGGCAGCAGCGAGGCGATCACCGCACCCCAGCCGATGAAGAAGGTCTGCATCGCGAAGCCGGCGGTCTGCTGCGAAGGTCCGAGCTTGTCGCCGACGAAGGCGCGGAACGGCTCCATCGACACGTTGATCGCGCCGTCGAGCAGCCACAGGACGATGGCGGCCATCCACAGCGCCGAGGAATTCGGCATCAGGAACAGCGCGATCGACGCCAGCAAGGCGCCGACAAAGAAGAATGGACGGCGACGGCCCCAGGTCGGGTGCCAGGTGTTGTCGCTCAGGTAGCCGATAATGGGCTGCACCAGCAGTCCGGTCACCGGCGGCGCGAGCCAGAACAGGGGCAGGTCGTCGGGATTGGCGCCCAGCGTGGAGAAGATCCGGCTGACGTTGGCATTTTGCAGCGCGAAGCCGAACTGGATGCCGAAAAAGCCGAAGCTCATGTTCCACAACTGCCAAAACGACAGTATGGGCTTGCTGCTGGAAGATTGCATGCTGCGTGTCCCCGACTATTTTGAATTTGTAGCAAAATAACACGCGGTCCGATGCGTGTCAATTGAAAGAGTTTCCCAGTAAAATAAAGGAAACAAGCCATCCCAAGGGCAGAATTTTGTAGTCAAATGTAGCCAAACAACAAAATCATAACAACCCTAGAGACCACTAAACTTACATGAAAAGCAATTCCATCGCCAAACTTGCGGCACTCTTGCCGCTGCTGGTCGTCGGCCAGGCCGGAAACGCGCAAAACGCCGACCGCCACTTCGACAGCGTCACCCGCCGCGACGGCCAGCTGGAAGTCCACGTCAGCGACGGCAGCTACGTCATCAAGCCCTACTCCGCCGGCATCGTCGAAACCACTTTCGTGCCGAACGGCGAACAGTTGGACCCGGCCTCGCATGCGGTGGTGCTGGCGCCGGCCAACGTCAGGACCACGCTGGTCACAAAACTCAATAGCATCGAATATGCCACACCCGGCATCGTCGTCACCATCACCAAGTCGCCGTTCCAGATTTCGTATGCCTACAAGGGCAAGCGCCTGGTCGCGGAAAAGCATGGCTACATCAGGGTCAGGGACGACGCGGCCAACGGCAGCAAGGATATCAACAAGGGCGAGGCGCGCGAGCTGGAAGGCATCGAGTTCGCGCTGGATAAGGACGAGGCCTTGTACGGCGCCGGCGAGCGCGCGGTGGGCATGAACCGGCGCGGCCATCGCTTCACCTTGTACAACAAGGCGCACTACGGCTACGACGACAAGTCCGAACAGATGGGCTATGCGATTCCGATGGCGCTGTCGTCGAAGATGTACGCGATCCACTTCGACAATCCGCAGATCGGCCACCTCGATTTCGACAGCAAGAAGAACGACAGCCTGACCTACGAATCCATCGGCGGCCGCAAGACCTATCAGGTGATCGCCGGCGACAGCTGGGAGGACGTGGTGGGCAACTACACCAGCCTGACCGGCAAACAACCGCTGCCACCTCGCTGGGCCTTCGGCAATTTCGCGATGCGCTTCGGTTACCGCAACGAGGCGGTCGCGCGCGACACCGTCAACAAATTCATCGCCGACGATATCCCGCTCGACGCCATCGTGTTCGACCTGTTCTGGTTCGGCAAAGAGATCAAGGGCACGATGGGCAACCTGGCATGGGACAAGGACAGCTTCCCCAACCCCACCGGCATGATCGCCGACTTCCAGAAAAAAGGCGTGCAGACGGTGGTGATCACCGAGCCGTTCGTTCTCGATACGTCCAGCAAGTGGAAGGAAGCCGTCGAGCAGAAGGTGCTGGGCACGGACGCCACTGGCGCGCCGCTGGCCTATGACTTCTACTTCGGCCACACCGGCTTGATCGACATCTTCGGCAAGCCAGGCAAGGACTGGTTCTGGAACATCTACAAGGGCCTGCACCAGCAGGGCGTGAGCGGCGTGTGGGGCGACTTGGGCGAACCGGAAGTCCACCCGACCGGCATGCGCCACGCCACCGGCGGCGCCGACCAGGTGCACAACATCTACGGCCATCAATGGGCGCGGCTGGTGGCGGAAGGCTATCAGCAGGACTTCCCGAATGAGCGGCCGTTCATCCTGATGCGCGCCGGGTACTCGGGCACGCAGCGTTACGGCATCATCCCGTGGTCCGGCGATGTCGACCGGAGCTGGGGCGGTTTGCAGGCGCAGCCCGAGATCTCGCTGCAGATGGGGATGCAGGGCACGGGTTATATGCACTCGGACCTGGGCGGCTTCGCCAACCCGGTGCTGGACAATGAGCTCTACACGCGCTGGCTGCAGTACGGCGTGTTCCAGCCGATCTTCCGCCCGCACGCGCAGGACGAGGTGCCGCCGGAGCCGGTCTACCGCGAGGACCGCACGAAGGCGCTGGCGCGCGAGGCGATCCGCCTGCGCTATCGCCTGCTGCCGTATAACTACACGCTGGGCTTCGACAACAACCAGAAAGGCCTGCCGCTGATGCGTCCCATGCTTTACGAGGAGCCGGGCAACGCCAAGGTGCGCGCGATGTCGTCGACCTACTTGTGGGGCAAGGACTTCCTGGTCACGCCGGTGCTCAAGCAAGGCGCCAAGACGGCCGATGTCTACTTCCCGGCGCGCAGCGCGTGGTTCGATTTCTACAGCGGCGAGCGGCACGCCGGCGGCGCCACCGAGGCGGTGAAGCTGAGCGACGACCACGTGCCGGTCTACGTGCGCGCGGGCGCCTTCATCCCGATGGTCAAGGTGGTGCAGACCACGCGCGACTACTCGACCAAACAACTCGAACTTCACTACTACCACGACGCCTCGGTCGGCGCCGGCGCCGGCAAGCTGTATGACGACGACGGCGCCACCGCGCAAGCCTACGAACAAGGCAAATACGAGCTGCTGCACTTCGCCAGCAAGCTGCAGGGCCGCAGCCTCACGTTGCGCATCGAATCGGAAGTGGGCAAGCAGTACGAGCGCCCGGAGCGCAGCATCGCGCTGCAAGTGCATAACGTTACGGCCCACCCGTCGCTGGTGCGTGTGGACGGCAAGCCGGTCATCTTTGTCTGGGACGAAGCGGCCAAGGTGCTGAACGTGCAGCTGCCGGCCAGCAGCCAGCCTGCCCGGAGTGTCGCCATCGCCCTCTAAGCGTGTATGATTGTCGGCCATCGAATCGACCGGTTCGATGGCCTGACAAGACAATATACGGAGATAGGGAGATGCCAGTGTCACCAAAAATCATCAGCACGCTGTTCGCGCTCAGCGCCATGACAGCCGCCAGCACCACCGTGTTGGCCGCCCCCGCAAAGAAACCAACCGTCGCGGAAGCCGAGCGTTTTCTCGCCGATACCGAAGAGCGCCTCAATAAACTCAACAACGAACAGTCCCGGGGCGCCTGGGTCGGTTCCAACTTCATCACCGACGACACGGAAGCCATCGCCTCCTTCTTCGCCGAACGCTATCTGACGGCGGCCGGCGAGGCGGCGATCGGCGCGCGCCGCTTCAACGGCTTGAAACTGCCGGCCGAATCGGCACGCAAGATGATGCTGTTGCAGCAGACGCTGGTCTTCGCCGATCCCAAGGAACGCGAACAATACGCACAGCTGCAGGCGGCGATGAACGGCGCCTACGGCAAAGCCAAGTACTGCCCGAAAAAGCCCGACGGCACGGCTGACGCCTGCATGGCGCTGGGCGAAATGGAGAAGGTCCTGGCCAACAGCCGCGACGAGGCCAAGCTGAAGGAAATGTGGGCCGGCTGGCACGCGCAGTCGCCGTCCTACAAGCAGAAATACACCGAGTACGTCGCCCTATCGAACAAGGGCGCCAAGCAGATGGGCTTTGTCGATACCGGCGCGATGTGGCGCGCGCAGTACGACATGCCGCCGGAGGCATTTTCCGCCGAGATGGAGCGCCTGTGGCAGCAGGTCAAGCCGCTGTATGAAGCGCTGCACACCTACACCCGCTACAAGCTGCGCCAGACCTATGGCCCGGACGTGGTGCCGCTGACCGGCCCGATTCCCGCCCACCTGTTCGGGAATATGTGGAGCCAGAGCTGGACCAACCTGTATCCGATTCTGAAACCTGCGACGGGCGCCAGCAGCTTCGATCTGACCAAGGTGCTGGAAGAGCGCAAGACCGACGCCAAGCAGATGACACAGTACGCCGAGCGTTTCTACACCTCGCTGGGCATGCAGAAGCTGCCGGAATCGTTCTGGGAACGCTCGCTGCTGACCAAGCCGCGCGACCGCGACGTGGTGTGCCACGCCTCCGCCTGGCCGCTGAACGAGAAGGACGACGTCCGCATCAAGATGTGCATCACGCCGACGGCCGAGGACTTCACCACGATCCATCACGAGCTGGGTCACATCTACTACTTCCTCAACTACACCAAGCAGCCCTTCCTGTTCCGCAATGGCGCCAACGACGGCTTCCATGAGGCGATTGGCGACACGGTCGCGCTGTCGATCACGCCGAACTATCTGCAGAAGATCGGCCTGATGGACAAGGCGCCGGATGCCGACGCCGACATCGGCCAGCTGCTGGAGCGGGCATTGAGCAAGGTCGCGATCCTGCCGTTCGCCTACTCGGTGGACAAGTGGCGCTGGGACGTCTACTCCGGCAAGACCAAGCCGGCCGACTACGACAAGAGCTGGTGGCAGCTGCGCGAGCAGTACATGGGCATGAAGCGCCCCGTCGCCATCGACGCCAGCGGCGCGGGCTTCGACGCCGGCGCCAAGTACCACGTGGCGGCGGACGTGCCGTACGCGCGCTACTTCCTGGCCGATATGCTGCAGTTCCAGTTCCACCGCGCGCTGTGCCGCGAGGCCGGCTATACGGGTCCGCTGCATCGTTGCTCGGTGTACGACAACGCCAAGGCCGGCGCCAAGCTGCAGCAGATGCTGGCGATGGGCGCGAGCAAGCCGTGGCCCGAGGCGCTGAAGGCGATTTCGGGCGAGGACAAGATCGACGGCGGCGCGCTGCTCGACTACTTCGCGCCGCTCAAGACCTGGCTCGATACCCAAAACGCGGCCTTCGCGGCGGCGGAGAAGAAGTAAGCATTTCCTGCGGTATGATTAAGCACCCCGTCAGAGGGTGCCAAATCATATAACCACAGGAGATAAAATGGGTCTTGGACTGGTGAAGAACGTCGTTATTGTCGGTGGCGGCACCGCTGGATGGATGACCGCCGCCGCGCTCTCCACGCTAATTTCAAACGGATGCAAAATCCGCCTGGTCGAGTCGGACGAGATATCGACCATCGGCGTCGGCGAGGCCACCATCCCGGTCATACGCGGCTACAACCAGCTGATCGGCGTCGACGAAAACGAGTTCCTGCGCCAGACCCAGGGCACCTTCAAACTCGGCATCGAATTCGTCAACTGGGGCAAGCAGGGCGACTCCTACATCCACGGCTTCGGCGTGATCGGGCGCGACCAGCTGCTCGCCAAGTTCTACCAGTACTGGCTCAAGCTGTACCAGGACGGCCAGGTGCCGGACATCGAACACTACTCGATCAACACCGTCGCCGCCCGCAAGAACAAATTCCTGCGCGCCGTCAGCGACAGTACCGGCTCTCCGCTGTCCGACATCTCCCACGCCTTCCACTTCGACGCCGCGCTGTACGCCAAATACCTGCGCGGCTTGAGCGAAAAGCGCGGCGTGCGCCGCACCGAGGGCCGCATCGTCGAAACCGTGCTGCGCGCCGACGACGGCCATGTCCAGGCCATCGTGCTGGAAAACGGCGAGCGCATCGAGGGCGACCTGTTCATCGATTGTTCGGGCTTCCGAGGCCTGTTGATCGAGGGCGCGCTCAATACCGGCTACGAGGACTGGTCGCACTGGCTGCCGTGCGACCGCGCGATCGCCGTTCCGTGCGAGTCCGTCAGCCCGCTGCTGCCCTACACGCGCTCCACCGCCCACGACGCCGGCTGGCAGTGGCGCATCCCGCTGCAGCACCGCATCGGCAATGGCCACGTCTACAGCAGCAAATTCATGGAGCCGGAACAGGCCGAGTCCATCCTGATGAATAACCTGGACGGCAAGCCGCTGGCGCAGCCGCGCCATCTGCGCTTCACCACCGGCAAGCGCAAACGGGCGTGGAACAAGAACGTGGTGGCCATCGGGCTGGCGGGCGGCTTCATGGAGCCGCTGGAATCGACCAGCATCCATCTGGTGCAAACGGGGATCACGCGGCTGCTGACGATGTTCCCGCACAAGGGCTACGACCAGCCCGACATCGACGCCTTCAACCAGGCGACCGACGAGGAGTACGCCGCCATCCGCGATTTCCTGATCCTGCACTACAAGCTCAATGCGCGCGAGGGCAAGCCGTTCTGGGACTACTGCCGCAACATGGAGATACCGGCCACGCTGCAGCGGCGCATGGATCTGTACCGCAGCAACGGCCGCATCATCCGTGGCAGCGACGAGCTGTTCACGGAAACCAGCTGGCTGCAGGTGATGCACGGCCAGGGCCTGCGCGCCAAGGGCTACCACCCGCTGGTGGACCAGCGCTCGGCGGAGGACATCGCCGCCTTCCTGGGCAACGTCAAGGAGGTGGTGCTGCGCTGCGCCGAGCATATGCCGACGCACGAGGAATACATCGCCTCATGCTGCGCGGCGCCGCCGCTGTAAAAACGGTTAGCGCATGCCGTAGTTCGGCCGCTTCATCCGCATCGCCGCCGATGCGCAGTGGGCGTTGATGAAGTCCTCGTGGCCCGGCATCTTGGCGGCGCAGTTCTCCACCACGGTCTTGATGGTACTCAGGTGGGCTTCGATCTGCTCCTGCGGATACAGGTCCACCAGCGGATGGTAGGACTGCGGCCGCATGCCCTGCCCCAGCATCACCTGCAACCAGCTCACGGACGCGAACATCTCGTCCTTCTCGCGGTAGAAGCGGCCGTGCTGCTTGAACAGGTCCATCTTCTGCTTCAGGCTTTCCGGCACCTCCATCGTGCGGCAGTAGTTCCAGAACGGCGTGTCGTCGCGCTCCGTCGCGTGGTAGTGCAGCACCAGGAAGTCGCGGATCTTGTCGACTTCGAAGTGCGCCTGGCGATTGAACTCGTCGATGTTGTGCTGCTCGAAATCGCGGTCCGGGAAAAGGCTCATCAAGCGCGCAATGCTCGACTGGATCAGGTGGATGCTGGTCGATTCCAGCGGCTCCATGAAGCCGCTGGACAGGCCGATCGCCACCACGTTCTTGTTCCAGAATTTTTTCCGCTTGCCGGTGGTGAAGCGCAGCGGCTTGGGCTCGGCCAGCGGCGCGCCGTCAAGATTCGCCAACAACTGCGCGGTGGCTTCGTCGTCGCTGATGTATTTGCTCGAATAGACGTGGCCGTTGCCGATGCGGTGCTGCAGCGGGATGCGCCACTGCCAGCCGGCCGTGCGCGCGGTGGCGCGCGTGTACGGCGTGATCGGTCCGTGCGATTCGCACGGCACCGCCAGCGCGCGGTCGCACGGCAGCCAATGCGTCCAGTCCTCGTAGCCGGTCTTCAGCGCGCCTTCGATCAGCAGGCCACGGAAGCCGGAGCAGTCGATGAACAGGTCGGCCTCGATACGCTCGCCGCTTTCCATCATCACCGCCGCCACATGGCCGTCGCCCTCGCGCACGATCACGTCGGCGATCTTGCCCTCGGTGCGGACCACGCCGCGCGCCTCGGCGAACTTGCGCAGGTAGCGCGCATACAGGCCGGCGTCGAACTGGAAGGCGTGGGCGATGTGCGACACCGGCGAATTGCCTGCATCGACGGCGCGCATGAATTTGTTCTGCGGCGCGGCCACCGCCGCCAGCGAGTAGGCGCCGAAGTCCGGCGCCAGCCCGGCCTGGTGCAGCTTGAGCCAGTAGTGGTGGAACTCGACCAGGCCCATGTCCTGGCCGATGCTGCCGAAGGTGTGGATGTAGTTCTCGCCCAGCCGCCCCCAGTTGACGAACTGGATGCCCAGCTTGAAGGTGCCCTGGGTCTCGCGCAGGAAGTCGTCCTCGTCGATGCCCAGCGCCTGGTTGAACAGTTTGATCTGCGGGATGGTGGCCTCGCCCACGCCGACCGTGGATATCTCGTCCGACTCCACCAGGCGCACCTGGTAATGGCCGCCCAGCAGTTTGGACATGGCCGCCGCCGTCATCCAGCCGGCGGTGCCGCCGCCGACGATCAGGATCTGCTTGATGCGGCGGTCCGCTTGGTTGTGCTGCATGTTTGTCTCCAGCTTTTGTATTGTCCGATATTGTGCACGAAAAAAAAACACCCCCTGCCGGCTGCTGCTGACAGGGGGTGTTTTGGACCGGTCCGAATTACATCTTGTAGTTCAGGCCCAGCAGCATGGTGCGGCCGTACTTGGTGTACTCGCCCGGCACTTTCAGGGTGCCGTTGCTCAGGGTGGTCTGGTAGGCGGCGTCGTTCGCGTTGATCACCTGGAACAGCAGCGACAGGCCTTTGTACTGACCTTCCTTGAACTCGTAGCCGACCTGGAAGTCCACTTGCGCGGCGCCCTTGATGTCGGTGAAGGTGCGGTCGGCGCCGAAGCCGGTCACTTCGCCACGGAAGTTGGAGCGCTCGCTGCGGGTTACGCGTGCCGAGTAGCCCGACTTCTCGTAGAAGAACTGAACGTTCGACACGGTGCGCGACAGGCCAGGCAGTGCGCCGGTGGTGCCGGGACCGTCCGGAGCGATCTCACTCTTGGTGCGGGAGATCGAACCGGTGGCGCCGAAGCCGTCCAGGCCGGTCCACAGGACCTTGCCGTCGATGGAGCCCGACAGTTCCACGCCCTTGATCGAGCCGCCCGTGCCGTTGGCCGGCTGCTTCAGCGTGCCGATGTTCGATTTCGGCGTCACGCCATCGTTAGGATAGCTGGTGTAGTCGAACGGTACGATCTGGTCGTAGATGTAGGTGCTGAGCTTCTTGTAGAAGGTCGCCGCGCTGAAGTAGGTGCTCTTGTCGAAGTACTTCTCGTACGTCAGGTCGATCGCGTTGGCGCGCCACGGCTTCAGCTTGGGATTGCCGCCGTCGCCGGTCCACGTCAGCTTGGTGGTGTCCACCGACGCGCTCGACGACGCGCGCAGCTGGTCCAGTCGCGGACGGGCCATCGTCTTGCCCAGGCCGAAGCGCACGTGCTGCTCGCTGCCCAGGTCGAAGTTCAGGTTCAGGCTAGGCAGGAAGTCGTTGTACGACGTGCCCTCGTCCACCGACTTCGGCTTGTTCAGGCCGTTGGTGTCGACGTTGAACGCGTTCGAGCTCTGGTTGGTGTGGATCATCTGCACACCGAAGTTGCCCTTCACCGGCACGCCCCAGGTGTCGTCGATGCCGACCTTGGCGTAGGCGGTCGAGACCTTCTCGCTGACCAGCCAGTCCTTGTTGTAGATGTCCTGGTGGATTTTAGGCGTCAGCGTGTACAGGCTGTTCACGGCGCCCATGATGTCGTAGGACATGATGCCAGGGATGCCGGCGAAACCCAGCGAGGTCGGATCCTGGATCAGGTTCGATGGCACGCCGATCGGCGCGCGGCCGTTCTTCAGGTTGACCAGCATCTCCGCCGATTGACGGGTCTTGTCGCGCTTGGTGAAGTTGATGCCCACGTCCAGGTTGCTGAACATGCCGTCCAAGCTGCGCTTGGCCGAGAAACGGGCCGATTTCAGCTTGTCGGTCACTTGCGGATACTTGACGTAGCCGTCCTGGCCCCAGCCGCCCGAATCGCTCAGCTTGACGATGGACGGATCGGCATAGTTCAGGCCGGTGGTCACTTGCGGCAGGCCGGTGTTGTTGTCGCGGACGATCTTGGCGGTGTCGGTGTTGGCGGCGCCGGCGTAGGTTTCCAGGATCATGTCCTGGCGGTCGGCCTTCGAGTAGCTGAAGTCGGCGATGCCGGTCCAGTCTTCGTTCATGCGCAGCTTGTTGTTCCAGCCGATGGCGAACAGCTTGTCGCGGTTGGTGTTGAGGTCATTGCGCAGCACGGGCTTGATGCCGCCCACGGTCGCGCTCTGCAGCACCTGGGTGCCGTTGTAGCTGCCGAACACCGGGTTGGTGTAGGTCAGGTCTTTCATCCAGTTGCCGGTGCCGAACTGCATGCCACGGATGGTGGTGTCGGAATCGAATTTCGAGTAGTAGGTGTCGACCATCGACTGGAAGTCGCGGTTCGGTTTCCACTGCACGACCGCCATCAGGCCGTCGCGGGTCTGCTTGGTCGAGCCGGCGTCGATCTCGTTGCCGGAGTTGGCCAGGCCGGTGGTGCTGCCGGTCTTGGGATCGAAACCGTAGCCCCAGCTGCTCCACTTCTGGTACTGGCCCGGGGAATCCAGGCGGGCGTAGCCCAGCGCCACACCCAGGGTGCGGTTGTTGAACTGGTCGATGTAGATGCCGCTCAGGCGGTAGCCCTTGTCCTTGTAGCCGGCGTTCTGCTTGCCGATCGAGTTCTTCTCGCCGCGCACGTTGATCGCCATGGTGCGGCCCGGGAATTCCAGCGGACGCACGGTCTGCAGGTCGACCGTGCCCGACAGGCCCTGGCCGACCAGCGATGCGTCGGGCGTCTTGTAGACCACGGCGCCGTTGATCAGTTCCGATGGATACTGGTCGTATTCGACGCTGCGGTTGTCGCCGGTGGACGCCTGTTCACGACCGTTGAGGGTGGTGGTCGAGAAGTCTGGCGCCAGGCCGCGGATGCTCAGCACCTGGGCGCGGCCGGCCACGCGTTGCGCGGCCACACCTGGCAGGCGCGACAGCGATTCGGCGATCGACACGTCCGGCAGCTTGCCGATGTCTTCAGCGGAGATCGCTTCAACGATGGATTCGGAATTCTTTTTGACGGAGATCGCGTCTTCGATACCGCGGCGGATACCGGACACTTTCACCGTTTGGATTACAGGCGCGTCGGCGGCCTGGCCGGCGGTCGCGTCTTGCGCGTAGGCGGAACCGGAAATGGCGGACAGCAGCATTGCACAGCCGGCTGCTACCGGGCTCAACTTAAATGCAACACTGGTCGGAGCCGAGCTGGCGCCGCGCTGGTTGGCGGATTTGATCATCAAATGTCCCCTCACTCATCTAAAAATATACCCGCGACACTACAGCCTGCTCTCGCACCATCGACTACACGGGTTCCAAGGATTGCAAACGTTCTAAAAGACGTTCTATGAAGAATTTTGTACTAAAACTAGATTCTGTGTCAATCAGACTTCAGCCGCGCTACGCCCACAGAGGGGCGCTAGCCCTTGGTCGCCCCGTGAAATCGCCGTGCGCGTTGTATTTCGGCTACAGAAACCACCCTGCAACGATGTAGTGGAACTACATATTTGACCTCAATACCACTTCAGTACGTAGCATTTCCAACGTCGTCGCCGCATCGAAGTTGCCGTACGGATAACTTTAAGACGAACTCAACCAGGAAATGTATTAAAACTAGAATCCGGCATTTGATGCCCTCCCGCTTTCATAGTATTCTCGGGCGGAACTGCACAGAAAAACAGCTGTAGTCCGACTACCTGATGGAGACACCATGAGCAAAATCCTCGCCGCCGCGCTGCTGTCCGCGCTGCCGTTCATCGCCCACGCCGACAACTACCGCATCGAGCACATGGACCCGCCGCTGTGGTGGACCGGCATGCACAACGGCGCGCTGCAACTGATGGTGCACGGGCCACGGATCGCCGACCTGGAGCCGGCGCTGGCCTACCCCGGCGTACGCATCGCCTCGGTGGAGCGGGTCGCCAACCGCAACTACCTGTTCGTCAACCTGGAGATCGCTCCCACTGCCGCGCCGGGGCGGATGGACCTGGTGTTCAAGCGCGACGGCCAGGCCGTGCACTACAACTACCAGCTGCTGGCGCGCGCCGCCGGCTCGGCCCAGCGCACCGGCTTCAACAGCAGCGACGCCATCTACCAGGTGATGCCGGACCGCTTCGCCAACGGCGCCCCCGCCAACGACAACGCGCCCGGCATGACGGAGCGCGCCAACCGCGCCGACGCCTCCGGCCGCCACGGCGGCGACCTGCGCGGCATGGCCGAACATCTGGACTACATCGCCGGCATGGGCTTCACCACCGTCTGGCCGACGCCGCTGCTGGAATCGAACTCGCCGGCCTACTCCTACCACGGCTACGCCACCACCGACCATTACCGCATCGACCCGCGCTACGGCAGCAACGAGGAGTACCGCGCCTTTGTCGCGCAGGCGCGCGCCAAAGGCCTGGGCGTGATCCAGGACGTGGTCCTCAACCACATCGGCGACAAGCACTGGTGGATGCAGGACATGCCGATGGCGGACTGGCTGACCTACCAGGGCAAATTCGTGCCGACCGAGCACCATCGGGTGGCGCTGCAGGATCCCTACGCGTCGGAAGAGGACAAGCGCAACTTCACCGAGGGCTGGTTTGTCGAGAGCATGCCGGACCTGAACCAGGCCAACCCGCATGTGGCGACCTATCTGATCCAGAACGATATCTGGTGGATCGAGTACGCGGGCTTGTCCGGCCTGCGGGTCGATACCTACGGCTATTCCAACACCGCGTTCCTGAGCCGCTGGTCCGGCAGCGTGATGGCCGAGTACCCGAAGCTGAACCTGGTGGGCGAGGAATGGAGCCCGCTGATCCCTGTCGTCGCGCACTGGCAGGAGGGCAAGCGGAACTTCAACGGCTACGAATCGCACATGCCGAGCATGATGGACTTCCCGCTGACCGATGCCATGCGCCGCGCGCTGGCCGCGCCGGAAGGTGCGGAGCACGGGCTGACCAATCTGTACGAGACACTGTCGCAGGATTATCTGTATCCGAACGCCGGCAACCTGGTGCTATTCGAAGGGAACCACGACATGTCGCGCATCTACAGCGAGCTCAATGCGGATGACGGTTTGTTCCGCATGGCGATGGCCTTCATCGCGACGGCGCCGCGCATCCCGCAGTTCTACGCCGGCACGGAGATCCAGATGACCAGCACCACCAAGGGCCGCGACGATGCGTCGTACCGGCGCGACTTCCCCGGCGGCTGGCGCGGCGACGCGGTCAACGCCTTCACCGGCGCGGGCCTGAGCGCGCAGCAGGCGGCCGCGCAGGCCTATGTGAAGAAGCTGTTCAACTGGCGCAAGGGCGCGTCCGTGATCCATCACGGGAAGATGATGCACTACGGGCCGGAGCAGAATACCTACGTCTACTTCCGCTACGACGGCGCCAAAAAAGTCATGGTAGCCTTGAACAAGAACGCCACCGACATCGTGCTGAAAACCGCGCGCTTCCATGAGATGTTGAACGGCGTGCGCGCCGGCGTCGACGTCATCAGCGGCAAGCGCATTGCGCTCGATGGCGAAGTGACGCTGCCCGCGCGTTCGGCGCTGATACTGGAGATCGAACAATGAAGCTGTCCCGTCGCCGCCTTGGCGCCTTGTCCCTTGCCCTGCCAGCGCTGACGGCCAGCGCCGCCACCACGCTGAGCACCAGCTATCCCACCTGGGACGGCAAGCAGGAGACCGTACGCTATGCCACGCCGGACGCCGGCGCCCCGCTGCGCAGCTACACGCAATCGACCACGATGCGCGTGCGCGACGGCGGCAAGCAGGAGATCGGCTACGCGGAGGCGGAGGGACTGCCGTCCGTCCGCAGCGGCAACCTGGCCTTCGATGCCTTGTTCGCGCTGGCCGGCGCGGAGATGAAGCAGGACTCGGTCGGCGAGATCCGCGACGGCAGCTACAACGGCGGCAAGGCCATCGCCTGCGATTGCTTCGAGACGGGCGAATTGTGGCACTACGTGTGGACGCGCGACCTGTCCTATGCGGCCTCGCTGGGACTGGGCATGCTGGACCCGCGCCGCGTGCGCAACTCGCTGGAATTCAAGCTGTCCGGCTATCGCGACGGCGTGCGGCCGGGCGCGCACGTCGCCGGCAGCGCCGACGGTTTGCAGATCATCCAGGACACCGGCAGCGGCGGCAGCTGGCCGGTCAGCACGGACCGCGTCAGCTGGGCCTTCGGCGCGGAGGAAGCCTTGAAGGCGCTGGCGCCGGAAGAGCGCAAGGCCTTCGCGGCGACCGCGCTGCGTGCGCTGTCCAACACGCTGGAGAACGACCGGCTGGCCGCCTACGATCCGGCGGATGGCTTGTACAACGGCGAGGAATCCTTCCTCGACTGGCGCGAGCAAAGCTACGCAAACTGGATCGCGGGCGACCTGGCCTGCATGGCAACATCGAAGGCGCTGTCCACCAACGTCGGCCATTACAAGGCGCTGACGCTGGCGGCGCGGCTGGCCCGGGAACAAGGCGACGCTGCGCTGGCGGACAAGTATGCGGCGTGGGCTGCGGATCTGAAGCGCGCCATCAACCAGCGCCTGTGGCAGGCCGACGCCGGCATGTACAGCAGCCTGACGGCCGGCCACTTCGACGGCGCGCCGATGTACAAGTACGACTGGCTTGGGCAATCGCTGGCGATCATCACCGGCATCGCCGACCGCAAGCAGGCCGAGAGCATCCTGGCGCATTATCCGCATGGTCCGCTCGGCGCGCCGGTGATCTATCCGCAGCAGCCGGGCGTGGCGATCTATCACAACCGCGCGATGTGGCCGTTCGTGACGGCCTTCGGCCTGAAGGCGGCGGCGATGAGCGGCAATGTCGCCGTCGCCGACGCGGCCTACGATACGCTGATGCGCGGCGCGGCGCTCAATCTGTCGAACATGGAGAACCTGGAGTGGTTGTCGGGCCAGCCGATGCTGAAGGACCGCCAGGGACAGCGTGACCTGAGCGGGCCGGTGGTCGACTCGCGGCGGCAGCTGTGGTCCGTCGGCGCCTACCTGGGCATGGTGGTGGGCGGTGTGTTCGGCGTGCAGACGACGGACGACGGCATCGCGCTGCGTCCGTTCGTGACGGCCAGGCTGCGGCGCGAGGCGTTCGCGGGCAGCGATACGGTCACGCTGAACAATCTGGCGCTGCGCGGCAAGCGCGTGCAGGTGCGGCTGTCGCTGCCGCCCGCCGCGCGCGGCGATGGTTATTACGAAGTCGATGCCGTCACGCTGAACGGCAAGCCGGCGGCGGCTTCGCTGGCCTGGTCGGCACTGGACGCGGACAATGTCATCGAGATCCGGCTCGGCAAATTGGTGGCGGGCCAGCAGGTCAAGCGCAGCCTGGGCGCGCAGCCGCTGGCGGTCGATCCTGCCGTGTACGCGCCGCCCGAGCCGCGCATCGTCAAGCTCGAGCGCGGCACCTACGATTTTCCGACGCTGCATCTTGAGGGCGCCGGAAAGGGTGTGGTCTACAACATCTACCGCAACGGCAAGCTGGCCACGCAGCGCGTGACCGCCAGGACCTGGGCCGACCGCCGCGCCACGCTGCCGGGCCATGGCGAGAGCGACAATCTGTGCTACTCGGTGGAGGCGATGTATGCCGGCTCGGGCAACCGCAGCCATCACACCGCGCCGGTCTGCCTGAACAACGGCGTGGAGATCGCCGCCGGCGACCGGCGCGTGCTATCGAGCGTGGCAGAAGCCGATGGCCGAATCGCCGGTTGGGGCGCGCCGGGCGATACCTTCGCGGTGCAGGACATCAAGGTCGAACGCGACGGCGCCTACGCGCTGCAGCTCAAGTACCGCAACACCGCGCACCAGGTCAACCTGGGCATCAGCGGCGGCGTGAAGTGGATGACGCTCAAGGATGGCAACGGCGCCGTCGTGGCGCAAGGCGTGGTGGCGCTGCCGCATTCGCCGGCCAGCGCCGGGCCATCGTGGTCGACGCCAGTGAAGGCCGCGCTCAAGGCGGGCAGCTACCGCATGGAGCTCGGCGATTTCTACAACATGAGCTACCTGCAAAGTAACGCCAGCTATGGCGACGCGGGCGGCGTCAAGGGACCGTCGAACCGCTTCGACATCCATGGCGTCCGCATCATGCCGCTGCCGCGCGCCCCGGGCGCGGCGGGTGGCGGCTAAACGGCCGTGTCCACCGGCGCCGCCAGCCGGCGGCGGTTCGCCAGCAGCGTCTCCAGCTCGTCCGGCGGCACGGCGGCGCTCAGGCAGAAGCCGAAGGCCTCGTCGCAGCCCATCGCCGTCAGTTGGGCCAGCTGGTCGCCGGTCTCCACGCCGCCGGCGATCACCTGCATGTTCAGCGTGTGGGCCATGGCGATGATGGCGCGCACCATCGCGCCCTCGTCCGCCGCGCGGCCGTCGCCGTGGCGCTCGGCCGGATGCGGTGTCGCGCGGCGCAGGTCGTCGACGAAGGAGTTGTTGATCTTCACCAGATCGACCGGGAAGCGCCGCAGGTAATTGAGCGACGCATAGCCGGTGCCGAAATCGCTGATCGAAATACGCATGCCCAGCTCCTTGAACTGGCGCAGCACGGCCTCGCAATTCTGGTTCTTGTCGATCAACATGTCCTCGGTGATTTCCAGTTCGATGTAACGCCCCGGCACGCCGGCCTGCGCCAGGATGTCGGCAAAGACGCCGGCGATGTCCTTCTGGTAGAACTGGCGCTGCGACAGGTGCACCGACACCGTCAGCGGATGGCCCAGCTCCATCCAGCGCCGCGCCTGGGCGGCGGCGGTGGCCAGCACCCACGCGCCCACCGGCAGGATCAGCGCGCTGTCCTCCAGCACCGGCAGGAAGTCCGGCGGCATCACCAGCCCCAGCTCCGGATGGCGCCAGCGCAGCAGCGCCTTGACGCCGGTGATCTTCTGCTCGTTCAAGTTCAGCTTGGGCTGGTAGGTCAGCACGAACTCGCCGTGCTCCAGCGCGTGGCGCAGCGCGGTCTCCAGCACCACCCGCGAGTAGGCCTTGGCCTGCATGCTGGGCGCGAAGCGCACCCCGGCGCCCTTGCCGCGCTGCTTGGCCGCGTACATCGCCAGGTCGGCCTTCTCCAGCAGCGCCTCGATGTCGAGGTCGTCGTCGGGATAGACAGCGATGCCGATGCTGGCGGCCACCGCCAGCGTCTCGCCGTGCACCAGGAATGGCGCGGCGATCGCCGCGTTGATCTTGTCGGCCACCTGCTGCGCATCCTGGGCGCAGCGCAGCTCGGTCAGCAGCACGATGAACTCGTCGCCGCCCTGGCGCGCCACGGTGTCGACCTCGCGCACGCACTGGCGCAGGCGCTGCGCGAACTGCACCAGCACCTGGTCGCCGGCGTCGTGGCCGAGGTTGTCGTTGATGGCTTTGAAATGGTCGATGTCGACAAACAACACCGCCAGCAGGCTGCCGTGCCGGCGCGCGTAGGCGATGCCGTGTTCCAGCTGCAATTGGCATTGCAGGCGGTTGGGCAGGCCGGTCAGGTTGTCGTGGTGGGCGATGTAGTCCAGCCGCATTTCCGCGTCGCGGTGGGCCTCCAGCGCCGATTGCAGCTGGGCGTAGCGGGCGCGCATGCCGCGGACCCGCAGTTCGCCGTACCACAGCGCCAGCAGGCTGAATGCAAGGCCGGCCAGTACCGGCAATAGACTGTTCATGCTGTCCCTCTCCGTCCGGGGGAAGAGGGAAGCATACTCAATAGATCAGCAGTTCCAAGCTTGTTCGCGCCTGTATTTGAGCGGTATCAAAAGACGCACCGCAATCAGGCCGCTCAGGCCACCTGCAACAGGCGCAGCGGGGCTGCCGGCGCGTGGGACGCGTGCCGCTGCTCCTGCAGCTTGAACACGCTCACCGCCGCCGCCAGCCCGGCCGCCTGCTGCTCCAGCGCGTCGGCGGCCGCCGCAGCCTCCTCCACCAGCGCGGCGTTCTGCTGGGTCACGCTGTCCATCTGGCTGATGGCGATGCTGATCTGTTCGATGCCGTCGCGCTGTTCGCCGCTGGCGATCGAGATCTCGCCGATGATGGCGGTCACGCGCTGCACGCTGGCCACCACCTCGCCCATGGTCTCGCCGGCCTGCCCGACCAGCCGGCTGCCGGCCTCCACCCGCCCCACCGAATCGCCGATCAGCTCCTTGATCTCCTTGGCGGCCGCCGCCGAACGCTGGGCCAGGTTGCGCACCTCGGAAGCGACCACGGCGAAGCCGCGCCCCTGCTCGCCGGCGCGCGCCGCCTCCACCGCCGCGTTCAGCGCCAGGATGTTGGTCTGGAAGGCGATGCCGTCGATCACGCCGATGATGTCGACAATCTTGCGCGACGATTCGTTGATCGACCCCATGGTGCGCACCATCTGCTCGACCGCGTCGCCGCCCTTGGCCGCCACGCTGGAGGCGGTGTCGGCCAGCTTGCAGGCCTCGGCCGCGTTGGCATTGTTCTGCTGCACGGTGGTGGTCAGTTGCACCATGGCCGCCGCCGTCTCCTCCAGCGAGCTGGCCTGCTCCTCGGTGCGGCCCGACAGATCGAGATTGCCGGCGGCGATGTCCACCGCCGCGCCATGAATGGCGTCGGTGCCGACGCGCACCTGGCCGACGATGTGGCTCAGGTTGCCCTGCATGCGCTTGAGCGCGCCGAGCAAGGCCCCGATCTCGTCGGTGCTGCGGACGTGCACCTCGCTGCTCAGATCGCCGGAAGCCACGATCTCCGCCACGCTGACCGCCTCGTGCAGCGGCACCGTGATGCTCTTGATCAGCCACAGCACCGTGACGCAGCCGACCACCAGCGTGACCAGCAGCGTGACACCCATGGCCAGCATCGCCCGCGCATGCTCCGCCTGGTTCTCGGCCTCCATCTCGACGATCATGCGCTGCGACTCCTTGCCGATGAAGGCGACGATGTCATCGATCTTCCTGGTCGGCTCGCGGTCCATGCCCTTCACCAGCGCGTCGACCACGTGGGCGCTGTCCTGGCTGGCGGGATCGTATTTTTCCAAGGCCCCCATATAGCGCTTCACCAGCTCGTTCTGGGTGGCGATCGCCTCGTCCATCAGCGGCGTTTTCAGGTCCAGTTTGGCCAACAGCGCGTTCAGCTTCTGCAATTCCCCGCGGGTGGTCTCGCCGCCCTTGACGAAGGCCTTGCTGTACTTGTCGAAGTTGGCCGGATCATTGCCGCGCAACAGAGTGTTCTTCCACTCCTGCACCTGGATCTTGAATTCGACCTGGGCGCTGCGCGCCATGTCGACGGCCTGCGTCAGCGCTTGCATGCGTTGCATGGCGACGGCATTGGCCGCGTTGCTGGAATCCAGCGCACGCCAGCCGCCGGTGGCGACCACCAGCAGCGCGATGAAAAAGAAGGCTCCCAGCAAACTCAGTCGCACGCCTATCTTCAGGTTGGCGAGTTTCATAAGTTTCCCTTTCGGTAAAAATTCAATCCGTACAAGACTCACGCGACTGTGCGACCGCCGCGGATGTGTGACTTATATTGTTTGAATTGCCGCCGTTTTTTGGGGACCAAGCAACCTTTAGTTCTTTAAATCCATCATGCGCCCGCGCGCCGAAAAATCCAAGCCACGCCTCTCAAAAAATCTATCGAATTCCCACCGGTGCAACAGATCAAGTGATCAGTCCTGCAACTCGATGCGGTAAATATTGGTAGGACGCTCATGCGGCGGCAGCTTGCGCAGCTCGACAAATTCCAGCCCCAGCTTTTGCAGTAGCCGGATGGAATTGACGTTGCCCGGGTCGGTCAGGCCCAGCAGGCGCTTCATGCGCAGCCGGTCGCGCGCGTAGGCCACCACGGCCACCGCCGCCTCGTAGGTGTAGCCCTGGCCGAACCAGGCCGGGCGGATGGCGTAGCCGATGTCGACGTCGTCCAGGCCGTCGCGCTTGATCAGGCCGCACAAGCCCAGCGGCACGCCGTCGCTCTTGCGCTCCATCACGTACAGCGAATGGCCGCGCTGCTCCTGCATCGCGCGCGGCCCTTCGACGATGGCCTTGCGCGCATCGTCGATGCTACGGATGCCCTTGTCGCCGATAAATTCCAGCCAGGTCGGATCGTTGACCAGCTCGTAGTAAAACGCCGCGTCGTCGACGGTGATGGTGCGCAGGCTGAGGCGTTCGGTGTCCAGTATCTTCATGCATCGGGCCAATGGGAGGGATCGTCCAGCAGCTGGTACATGACGTACACGTCGACATACCCGAGATGGGCGTGATAGTAAGCGCGCGGCAAGGTGCCGACGATGGTGAAGCCCAGCTTCTTCCACAGCAGCACGGCGGGAACGTTGGAGCTGACCACGTAGTTGAACTGCATCGCCAGGTAGCCCTGCGCGCGGGCCCGGTCCAGGCAGTCGCCGCCCAGCAGCTTGCCCACGCCGACGCCCTGCGCCGCCGGGCTGACCATGAAGGAGGCGTTGGCCACGTGCGAGCCGCGGTCGCGCTGGTTGGGGATCAGGCGGTACATGCCGACCAGCCGTTCGCCGTTCAGGACGGCCACATACGATTGCACGCCGGGACCGAACCAGTATGCGTGGCAATCCTCGCGGCTGGTGTCGGCGGCGAAATAATAAGTGTCGCCGGTGGCGATCAGTTCCTGGAAAATTTCCCACATGGCGCCGAAGTCAGCTTCCGAGGCGGGACGGATGGCGATTTCTTTCAAGTCGGCTCCAGGCGGGTTAAACAGTGTTCGATTGTCATGTATTTCCGATGGCAAGTCCAGCCTCAGCGCCCCAGGCGGAAATCGACCGTGGCCGGCCGCCCCGGCAGGCTCAGGCGCGCCTGCGCGCGCGGCGCCTCGGCGATCACCTTCCCGCGCCGCATCACCATGCGCCGCGCCGCGCGCAGGCGGATCGCCTCCACCGGATCGGCCGCGTCCAGCAGCACCAGGTCGGCGTGGCAGCCCACCGCCACGCCGTAGTCGCGCAGGCCGAGGATGCGGGCCGGCGCCGCCGTCACCGCCTGGTAGCAGGCGCGCATGGCGTCCTGCCCGGTCATCTGCGCCACGTGCAGGCCCATGTGCGCGACCTCCAGCATGTCGCCCGAGCCCAGGCTGTACCACGGATCCATCACGCAGTCGTGGCCGAACGCGACCTCGATGCCGGCCGCCAGCAGCTCCGGCACCCGCGTCATGCCGCGCCGCTTCGGATAGCTGTCGTGGCGGCCCTGCAGCGTGATGTTGATCAGCGGATTGGCGATCGCCGCCACGCCCGCCTCGCGGATCAGCGGCAGCAGCTTGCTGACGTAGTAGTTGTCCATCGAATGCATGGACGTCAAATGCGAGCCGGCCACGCGGCCGTGCAGGCCGAGCCGGTGGCTGTGGTAGGCCAGCGTTTCGATGTGGCGCGACAGCGGATCGTCCGACTCGTCGCAATGCATGTCCACCATCAGGCCCTGCTCGGCGGCGAACTCGCACAGGATACGCACCGACTCGGCGCCGTCGGCCATGGTGCGCTCGAAGTGCGGGATACCGCCCACCACGTCCACGCCCATGCCGACCGCGCGCTTGAGGTTGGCCAGCGCGGTCGGGCTGCGCAGCACCCCGTCCTGCGGGAAGGCCACCAGCTGCAGGTCCAGGTAGGGCGCGACCAGGCGCTTGACCTCGAGCAGCGCCTCCACCGCCAGCAGGCGGTCGTCGCAGATGTCGACGTGGGTGCGGATCGCCAGCAGGCCGCGCGCGGCGGCCCAGTCGCAATACTGCAGCGCGCGCCCGACCAGCGCCTGCTGGGTCAGCTCGGGCTTGAGCTCGCCCCACAGCGCGATGCCTTCGAGCAGCGTGCCGGAGGCGTTGACGCGCGGCAGGCCGTAGCTGAGCGTGGCGTCCATGTGGAAATGGGCGTCGACGAACGGCGCGCTGAGCAGGTCGCCGCCGGCGTCGATTTCCTGCGCGCCCCTGAGCGGCAGCGCCGGGCCCACGGCGGCGATGCGGCCGTGCTCGATGGCGACGTCGACGCCGCGTTGTCCATCGGCCAGGCTGGCGTTCCGTATTACCGTCTCGATCACCGCATCCATCCGCGCTCCCGGTTTATTTTTTGGTCCAGTATGAAAATTCCGACTCGTAGCAGATCGTTTCGATCTCCGCGATCTTGTCCTGCATCGCCGCCTGGGCGTCGAGGATGGCCTGATTGTAGACAGACGGGCCGATTTCACGCAAACAATAATCGAGCAGCAAACGCGCCTTCAACTCGCCGACCTCCTCGTCCATGTTCTCCGCGCAGTAGCGCTGGATGGAACCCAGCAGGCGTTGCTCGACTTCCTTGTTCAGTTTGATGGCCATGCGTTTCCTTTTTCATTGAATTCGATAATTTGTTGCGGCGCAGTAATCCAGACTTTTTTCCTGCCTGCATTGCGATAGATCAATATCCGTGCGGGTAGTATCCATGCGGCATGTTTCCTTGTTGCCGGCTTTGCGACATGGCAGATAAAATAACTTTCCAAGCCCGGCTTTCGCCGCTAGAATGGGCATATTGCAATGCATCATAACGCACCCCGCGTGCGCAGCTTGACCGACATTCTAATCGTCTCAGGAGAAACCATGTCTTCGATCACCGAACAGTTTTCCGCAGCTACGAAGTCCCAGTTGGAAGCCCAATTCAAGATCTTCAACACGTTTGCCAGCACCGCCGTCGAGAGCGCGGAAAAGGTCATCGCGCTGAACATCAGCACCACCAAGGCTTCGGTGGAAAAATCGTCGGCAGCGGCGAAAAAACTGCTCGGCGCCAAGGATCCGCGCGAATTCTTCAGCCTGAGCACCGCCGAACCGGCCAGCTTCGACAACCTGCTGGCCTATGGCCGTGAGCTGTACAGCATCGCTTCCGGCGTCCAGAACGAGTTGATCCAGAGCGCGCAGTCCACCATCAAGCAAGTCTCCGACCTGGCCGCCGCGCCGGTCACCGCGCTGAAGGCCGGCGTCAAGGCGGTTGCGCCTGCCGCCGCGCCGGTTGCCGCAGCTCCCGCGGTTGCCGCGCCAAAGCCGGCCGCCGCCGCGCCGGTCGTGGTTGAGCCGCCGGTGGTCGTCACCACGGCGGCCGCCAACGAGCCGGTCGCCACGCCGGAAGCCAAGCCCGCCAAGGCCGCGGTCAAGCCTAAGGCCGAGGAAGCACCGGTGCAGGAAGAACCCAAGGCCGCCGCCAAGCCGTCGTTCCCCGCGCCGCCGGCCAAACCGGTCGCCGCCGACAGCAAGCCGGAACTGAAATCCGTACCGTCCGCCAAAGCCAAGCCGACCGGCAAGCAGCTCGACATGCTGGGCAGCAAAACCAAGAAATAAGCCGATCGCGGTGACGCCGGGCACATCCGGCGGGCATGTTGTATCCTAGCGGACTACGCGCTAATCCGAGGCAACATGTCTACACTTTCCAGGCTGATCGGCGGCTTCGTCCGCCAGCACAGCCGTGCCTACGCCCTGTCCGGCGCCATGCTGGCCGGCGTGGCCATCCTCACCATCTGGGTGCCGCGCAAGGTCGGCGCCATGATCGACGGCCTGGCCGCCCACACCCTCGGCGGCAACGCGCTGCTGATGGAAATCGGCGCGCTGCTGCTGATCGGCGCCGGCATCTATTTCCTGCGCGTGGCCTGGCGCCAGATCCTGTACGGCGCCGCCTACCAGCTCGGCGTGTCGCTGCGCACCCGCCTGTACAACCGCCTCACCGTGCAGGGCGCCGCGTTCTACCAGCGCCAGCGCACCGGCGACCTGATGGCGCTGGCCACCAACGATATCGACGCCATCGAGATGGCCGCCGGCGAAGCCATGCTGGCCGGCTTCGACGGCGCGCTGACGCTGGTGATGGTGCTGGGCGTGATGCTGCTCGGCGTCGACTGGCGCCTGGCCTGCATCGCGCTGCTGCCGTTCCCGCTGATGGGCTGGGCGTTCTGGTACATCTCCGGCCACATCCACACCGCCTCCACCGATTCGCTCAAGCGCTTCAGCGCCCTCAACGACCACGTGCAGGAAACCCTGTCCGGCGTGCGTACCCTGCGCGCGCTGGGCCTGGAGCAGCGCAGCGCGCGCCAGTTCGGCGAGCTGGCGCAAAAGGCGTCCGACGCCAGCCTGCGCGCCCAGGTGTGGGAGGCGGCCTACGAACCGGCCGTCGGCCTGACGCTGACCGCCGCCGGCGGCCTGACCCTGGGCCTGGGCGGCTACCTGGTCTGGCAGAACCAGCTGACCATCGGCGCGCTGACCAGCTTCACCATGTACCTCGGGCAGCTGATCTGGCCGATGTTCGCGGCCGGCTGGGTGCTGTCGCTGATCGAGCGCGGCCGCGCCGCCTGGCAGCGCCTGCACCCGATGCTGGACGCGCCGCTGGCCATCGCCGACCACGGCACGCTGGCCGCCGTGGCGCCGGGCGCGCTGTCGCTGCACAACGTCACCTACGCCTATCCTGAACAGGGCGCGCCGGCGCTGAGCGGCATCACGCTCGAACTCCAGCCGGGCCAGACGCTCGGCCTGGTCGGCCCCACCGGCTGCGGAAAGTCGACCCTGCTGCGGGTGCTGCTGCGCCAGTTGACGCCGCAATCGGGCAGCGTGCGCTGGAGCGGCCACGCGCTCGACGAATACACGCTGCACGCGCTGCGCGCCGCCATCAGCTGGGTGCCCCAGGAGTCCTTCCTGTTCTCCGCCTCGATCGCCGACAACATCGCGTTGGCGCGTCCCGGCGCCACGCGCGCGCAGGTCGAGCACGCGGCCACGCTGGCCGCCATCCACGACGACATCCTGCAATTCCCGCAAGGGTACGAGACCGAGGTCGGCGAGAAAGGCATCACCTTGTCCGGCGGCCAGCGCCAGCGCGTCGCCATCGCCCGCGCGCTGCTGGCCGACAACGACCTGCTGCTGCTGGACGACGCCCTGTCCGCCGTCGACACCGGCACCGAGACGCGCATCCTGCAGCACCTGGAGCAGCTGCGCCAGGCGCGCCACGGCCGCAGCGCCGTCATCGCCAGCCACCGCCTGAGCGCGGTGGTCAACGCCGACCTGATCGTCGTCCTGCGCGACGGCCGCGTCAGCGAAACCGGCAGCCACGAACAACTGCTGGAGCAGGACGGCTGGTACGCCAGCCAGTGGCGCTATCAACAATTGGAAGCCAGCCTCAATGCCCTTTAAGCCCGAACCCACCTCCGCGCGCCGCCAGACCTGGCAGGCGTTCTCCCTGCTGCGCCGGGCCGCCCTGCCCGACCAGCGCCACCTGGGCTGGGCCGTGCTGTGGCTGGTGCTGGCCGCGCTGCTGGAAGTGTCCGGCCCGATCATGGGCAAGGCGCTGATCGACGAGCACCTGCTGCCGCACCATCTGGACTGGCCGCGCATGGCCGGCCTGCTGGCCGGCATGGTGCTGACCGGCTGGATCGCCAGCGGCCTGCGCTACCTGCAGCTGGTGCGCCTGTCCGGCCTGGCGATGCGCTCGGTGATGCGGCTGCGCGAGATGGTCTACACCCACGTGCTGCTGCTGCCGATGGCCTTCTTCGACCGCGCCATCACCGGCCAGCTGGTCTCGCGCGTGACCAACGACACCGAGGCCGTCAAGACGCTGTACATCCAGGTGCTGTTCGTCATGCTGGACTCGACCATCGTGCTGGTCGGCACGGTGGCGGCGATGGCCTGGCTGGACTGGCACCTGATGCTGATCGTGCTGGCGCTGCTGCCGGCGGTGCTGCTGATCGTCTGGCTGTACCAGCGCTGGAGCGCGCCGGCCGTCACCCGCGCCCGCGCGCTGCGCAGCGACATCAACGGCCAGATGGCCGAGTCGATCGGCGGCATGAGCGTGCTGCAGGCGAACAACGCCGAGGCCCGCTTCAGCCAGCGCTTCGCCGCCACCAACCAGGACCACTACACCGCCCGCCTGGCCGAGCTGCGCGCCAACGCCTGGCTGCTGCGCCCGGCGCTGGACCTGTTCAACATCATCCTGCTGGCGGCGGTGATCTACCTGTTCGGCCAGCGCGCCATGACCGCCGCCGAGGTGGGCGTGCTGTACGCCTTCATCAGCTACCTGGCGCGCGTGATCGAGCCGCTGATCCAGATCACCATGCAGTTCAGCCAGTTGCAGCAATCGGTGGTGGCCACCGCGCGCGTGGCCACGCTGCTCGACGAGGCCACCGCCACCGAGCACGCCGCCCACGGCCACGACGCCGGCCTGGCCACCGCGCGCACCGCCGCCAACGACGCCGACGCGCCGGCGGTCGCCATCCGCCACCTGAGCTTTGCCTACAACGAAGGCCATCCGGTGCTGCACGACCTGTCGCTGGAGATTCCGCAGGGCGCCTTCGTCGGCATCGTCGGCCACACCGGCAGCGGCAAGTCGACGCTGCTGTCGCTGCTGCTGCGCTTTTATCCGGTCAAGCACGGCAGCATCGCCATCCACGGCATGCCGCTGGACGCCATCGCCAACGAGCGCTTCCGCGCCGACGTCGGCCTGGTGCCGCAAGACCCCTTCCTGCTGGCCGCCTCGGCGCGCGAGAACATCGACATGGGCCGCGGCCTGACGCAGGCGCAGATCGAGACCGCCGCGCGCGCCGCCCACGCGCACGACTTCATCGCCGCGCTGGACCAGGGCTACGACACTCCGCTGGGCGAAGGCGGCTCGCGGCTGTCGGTCGGCCAGAAGCAGCTGATCGCCATCGCCCGCGCGCTGGCCGGCGCGCCGCGCATCCTGCTGCTCGACGAGGCCACCTCGCACATCGATTCGCAGACCGAGCAGATCGTGCAGACCGCGCTCGACGAGCTGCGCGGCACGGTGACGGTGATCGCCATCGCGCACCGGCTGTCGACCATCCGCGACGCCGACCGCATCATCGTGCTCAACCACGGCCGCATCGCCGAGACCGGCCCGCACGAGCAGCTGATGCGGATAGACGGCGGCCTGTACCAGCGCCTCTACCTGCTGCAACAGCTGGCCGCCTAGCTTTCATGTTCTGACAACCTTGTAAAAAACATTGCTATTCAACTGGCAATATCGACCATTTTCTTGCCATTTCCGCCACGAATAGTGTGCATTTTCGGGTGAAAAATCACGGTTTCGCGGGCTTTCTCGTCTGCAACAAGAATATAATTGTCTAGACACTTTGCACGTGCAATGGACAACCGGGAGCGTCAGTTGGCGGGTATCAGAAATGGCTGGTGGCTAGTCCACGCGGGACCGCGTGCCCTCGCGGCCGCCGTGGCACTCGCCCTGACGCCGGCGGCGCCCCACGCCGAACCCGCCTCGCTGTATGCCCGCATCCTCGAAGTACGCGAACAAAGCCGCTTCGTGCCGGACAAGGCCTTGACGCAGCTGCTCAAGCTGCGGGCCGAGGCGGTCGACGCGCCGCCGGCCACCCAGGCCGAGCTGCTCAACCAGCTGAGCGTGGCCAATATGCGCGCCGGCCACAGCGACGCCGCCCTGGCCGCCGCCAACCAGCTGATCGCCTACGGCAAGTCGCTGCGCGACGACGCCATCGTCGCCAAGGGTCAGATGGCCAAGGGCTACGTGCTGTTCGACCGCGCCGAGGTCGAGGCCTCGCACCAGCTGTCCTTCGACGCCGAAAAGACCGCCGCCACCAGCAGCAACCTGGCCCTGCGCTCGCAGGTGGCGGTCACGGTCGGCCAGACCTATGCCGAGATGGGCAACTTCCCGGCCGCGCTGGTCAAGCTGCAGAACGGCGTCGACATGGCGCGCCAGGTGAACGACGATCCGGTGATGCTGGTCGGCGCGCTCAACGCGCTGGTCACGCTGTACACGCAGATGAAGGAATACGACAAGGCCTCGGCCGCGCTGGAGGAACTGCTGACCGAGACCGAGAAGCTGCGCTCGCCGGGCCGCATGGCGATCGCCAAGAACACCGAGTACGGCCTGGCCATCGACTCGGGCCAGCCCAAGCGCGCGCTGCGCGCGCTGCTGCAAAGCCTGGACCTGGAGCGCAAGCTGGGCGCCGAGCGCATGATAGGCGTGACCCTGGTCAACCTGTCCGACAGCTACCTGAAGGAGCACGACTACCCGCGCGCGGCCCAGTACGCGAACGAATCGCTGCGCTCGACCCAGCTGACCAACGACAAGTCGGTGGAGGCCACCGCGCGCGTCAACCTGGGCCAGGCCTACCTGGGCATGGGCCGGGTCGCCGAGGGCAAGAAGCAGTACGAGGCCGGCATGGCGCGCTACGAGCAGGAGAACAACAAGCCCGACCTGCAGGCGGCGCTGCGCGAATACGGCGAGGCGCTCGAGCGGGTGGGCGACCTGGGCGGCGCGGTGTCGGCCTACCACCGCGAGCGCGCGCTGTCGAACGAGCTGTTCGAGAAGCAGCGCCGCCAGGCGATGCTGGAGCTGCAGGAAAAATACGAGACCGAAAAGAAGCAGCGCCAGATCCAGCTGCTGCGCCAGGAGAACCAGGTCAAGGGCGCCGAGATCGACAACCGCCGCCTGCAGCAGCGCGTGTGGTGGCTGCTGGCCCTGGTGTTCGCGCTGGCGTCGGTGGTGGTCGGGCTGTTGTACCGCAAGGTGCGCCACGCCAACGCCCAGCTGGAGGTGAAGAACCTGGAGCTCAAGGCGCAGTCCACCCTCGATCCCCTGACCTCGCTGTACAACCGCCGCCACTTCCAGGACTTCATGCGCGAGCGGCAGCACGCCGACCAGCCGCCGCCGGACAAGCGCGCGCCGCACGGCGACGACGTGGTCGGCGCGCTGTTCCTGCTGGACGTCGACCACTTCAAGCACATCAACGACCGCTACGGCCACGCCGCCGGCGACGCCGTGCTCAGGATGATCGCCGAGAACCTGCGCGTGGTGCTGCGCGAGACCGACATGATCGTGCGCTGGGGCGGCGAGGAGTTCCTGGCCTTCCTGCCGGCGATCCCGCGCCACGGCGTCGACGAGGTGGCGCGCCGCATCCTGTCCGGCATCTCGTCGCAGGTGATCCGCTACCAGGAGCACCAGATTTCGGTGAACGTGTCGGTCGGCTTCTCGCCGTATCCGCTGGCGCCGGCCAACGAGGCGCTGCCGTGGGAGCGCGCGGTCAACCTGATCGACATGGCGCTGTACCTGGCCAAGGCCCACGGACGCAACCGCGCCTACGGCGTGCGCGGCTTCAACAACTTCCAGCGCACCTCGATGGAGCAGATCGAGCAGGACCTGGAGGGCGCGTGGCGGGCCGGCTTCGTCGAGTTGAGCGTGGTGCTGGGCGGCGACCAGGAACCGCGGCCGCCCGGGCACAGCAACGTGGTCCCACTCAAGCGCCCGTCGCCGGAAGCCGCGCAGAACTCCCCCCTATAATGCGTATCTCGGGAAATTTTCAAGTCGGGGGGCGGAGTTGGCGGTGACGACACAAAGCGGTTGCTTGACATGGGCGCGGGCGCGCGGGCGGCTCGCCGCCGCCTTGCTGGCGGTGGCGCTGGCGCCGGCGCCGGCGCTGGCGCTGTCCGAGCTGGACCAGCGCATCGCGGACTTGCACGAGCAAAGCCGCTTCGATCCCGAGAAGGCGCTGGCGCAGCTGCTCGAACTGCAGCCGCGCATGGAGGCGGCGCCTGCGGCCACCCGCGCCGGGCGGCTGGTCCAGATCAGCGCCGCCCAGGAGTTCCTGCGCCGGCACGACGCGGCGCTGGCCACGGCCGACGAGCTGATCGCCTACGGCCGCGCGCAACATGACGACGCCATCGTCGCCCAGGGCATGCGGGCCAGGACGATCGCGCTGAACGGCAGCGGCAAGGCCGCCGAGGCCTACCAGCTGGCGCTGCAGACCGAGAGGCTGGCCGCCACCGCCGGCAACAAGAGCGTGCAGGCGCAGGCCGCCACGACCGCCGGCACGCTGAGCGCGGCCCAGGGCAATTTCCTGACCGCGCAGGACCAGCTGCAGGCGGCGGTCCTGCTGGCGCGCCAGGTGCAGGACGAGCCGTCGCTGCTGGCCGCCGCGCTGCAGCAGCTGGCCTATCTCCAGGTCCGCACCGGCGAGCGCGACAAGGCCTACGCCGTGCTGGGCGAACTGCAGAAGGCGACCGCGGCGCGGCCCTCGCCGGCGCTGTCGTTCGACAGCAGGCTGGTGGAGTACGAGGTGGCGCACCGCTTCGGCCAGCCCCGGCGCGCGCTGCAGGCGCTGCTGGACAACCTGGAGCTGCTGCACAAGCTGGGCGCGCGGCGCCTGCTGGTCTCCACCCAGGTCAACATCTCCAACCTCTACCTGCAGCAGCAGGACTACGCCGCCGCCGCGCACCACGCGTCCGAGGCCTTGGGCGAGGCGCTCGCCAACCAGTCCGCGCTGGGCGCGGCGAAGGCGCGCATGAACCTCGGCCACGCCTATCTGGGCCAGGGGCGCGTCGCCGAGGGCAAGAAGACCTATGAGGCCGGGCTGTCCGCGCTCGACCACATCGGCCGCAACGCCGACCTGCAGGAAGCGCTGATGGAATACGGCCAGGCGCTGGAACAGGCCGGCGACATGGCGGCGGCGGTGCAGGCCTATCACCGCGAACGCAAGCTGTCGGACGAGATGGAGGAGCAGCAGCGCCGCACCTCCATGCGGGAACTGCAGCAGAAGTACGAGACCGAGAAGAAGCAGCGCCAGATCGAGCTGCTGCGGCGCGAAAACCAGGTCAAGGGCGTGGAGCTGGAGAACCGCCGCCTGCAGCAGCGCGTGTGGTGGCTGCTGGCCCTGGCGTTCGCGCTGGCGGCCGGCGTGGTCGGCCTGCTGTACCGCAAGGTGCGCCAGGCCAACGCCCGGCTGGAGGTGAAGAACATCGAGCTCAAGGCGCAATCCACGCTGGACCCGCTCACCGCCCTGTACAACCGCCGCCACTTCCAGGACTACATGCGCGCCGTGGCCGACCAGCAGCGCGACGCCGGCCGCGGCGGCGCGCACGGCGACGACATCGTCGGCGCGCTGTTCCTGCTCGACGTCGACCACTTCAAGCACGTCAACGACAGCTACGGCCACGCCGCCGGCGACGCCGTGCTCAGGATGATCGCCGAGAACCTGCGCGTGGTGCTGCGCGAGACCGACATGATCGTGCGCTGGGGCGGCGAGGAGTTCCTGGCCTTCCTGCCGGCGGTCCCGCGCCACGGCGTCGACGACGTCGCGCGCCGCATCCTGGACGGCATCGCGGCGCAGACCATCCGCTGCCAGGACCAGGACATCTCGGTCAACGTCTCGATCGGCTTCGCGCCGGTCCCGCTGGCGCCGGCCGGCGTGCCGCTGCCGTGGGAGCGCGCGGTCAACCTGGTCGACATGGCGCTGTACCTGGCCAAGTCGCACGGCCGCAACCGCGCCTACGGCGTGCGCGGCTTCGGCAACGTCGAAGAGACGTCGATGGAAGCGATCGAACAGGACCTGGAGCGCGCCTGGCGCGCCGGCTTCGTGGACCTGAGCGTGGTGCTGGGCGGCGCGCCGGAACCGCAGCCGCCGGTGCCGTCGAAGCAGGACGGCGGCGCGGTGCCGCACACCACGGCGAAAGCGGTGCCCTGATGGCCGGCGGCGGCGCCCACAACGCCAGGCGCGCGCCGCCGCTGCGGGCGCGCCTGGCCGCGGCGCTGGCGGCCGCCTGCGTGGCGATGGCGCCAACGCCCGCGCTGGCGCTGCCGGCGATGGCGCAGCGCCTCATCGAACTGCGCGACCAGGTCCGCATGTTCCCGGACACGGTGCTGGCGCGGCTGCTCGCGCTGCAGCCCGGGATCGGCGCCGAACCGCCGCGCGTCCAGGCGGAACTGCTGGCCCAGATCAGCAGCGCCCGCGCGCGCCTGAACCAGCACGACGCGGCGGCGGCCACCGCCGACCAGATCGTCGCCTACGGGCGCGCGCTGAAGGACGACGCCATCGTCGTCAAGGGCCTGCTGGCGCAGGAGGCGGCGGCGTACGCGCGCGACGACAACCCGGCGGCGCAACGGTATGTGTTCGAGGCGGAAAAGCTGGCGCTGCGCACCGGCGACCAACGGCTGCGGGCCGAGGCCGGGCTGGAGGCCGGCGTCGCGCGCGCCGAACTGGGCGACTTCCCGGGCGCGCTGGCGACGGTGCAATCGGCGATCGACGCCGCGCGCACGCTGGAGGGCGATCCGATGCCGCTGTTCCACGCGCTCAGGGCGCTGACCCGCCTGCACATCCAGACCAAGGACCGCGCCAAGGCCTACGCCACGCTGGGCGAGCTGACGGCGCTGGCGGAACAACAGCGCCTGCCGCTGCAGATGGTGCTGCTCAAGACCAGCGAGTACATCGTCAACGTCAGCTTTGGCCGGCCCGAACGCGCGCGGCGCGCGCTGCTCGAATGCCTGGCGCTGGAGCGCAAGCTGGGCGCGCGCTACATGCTGCCCTCCACGCTGAACAACGTGGCCGACAGCTACCTGAAGGCGCACGACTACCCGCGCGCGGCGCAGTACGCGGCGGAGGCGCTGCGGGCGGCCAACGGACTCAACTTCACCGGCAGCGACGCGGCCGCGCACTCCAACCTGGGCCAGGCCTACCTTGGCATGGGGCGCATCGCCGAAGGCAAAAGACACTTCGAGGCCAGCCTGGCCTGGTTCGAGCAGACCCAGAGCAAGCCCGACCTGCAAAGCCTGCTGCTGGAGTACGGGCAGGCGCTGGAAGACGCCGGCGACATGACCGGCGCAATCCAGGCCTATCACCGCGAGCGCGCCATCTCCAACGAACTGTTCCAGGCCAAGCGGCGGCAGGCCGTGCTGGAGCTGCAGGAATGGTACGCGGCCGACCAGAAGCAGCGCCAGATCGAGCTGCTCAGCCGCGAGAACCGCATCAAGGACGTCGAGCTCGACAACCGCCGCCTGGCGCAGCGCCTGTGGTGGCTGCTGGCCATCGTGTTCGGCCTGGCGTCGGTGGCGGGCGGCCTGCTGTACCGCAGGGTGCGCCAGGCCAACGGGCAGCTGGAGGCGAAGAACCAGACGCTCAAGGCGCTGTCGACGCGCGATCCGCTGACGGGGCTGTACAACCGCCGCCACTTCCACGACACCATGGACCGCCTGCCCGCCGCCCCGCGCGCGGGCGCGGCCGCCGGCGCGCTGTTCCTGCTCGACATCGACCACTTCAAGCACATCAACGACCGCCACGGCCACGCCGCCGGCGACGCCGTGCTGAAGGCGGTGGCCGAGACCCTGCGCGTGACGCTGCGCGAAACCGACCTGATCGTGCGCTGGGGCGGCGAGGAATTCCTGGCCTTCCTGCCGGCCGTCCCGCGCGGGCGCGTCGACGAGGTGGCGCTGCGCATCCTGCGGGGCGTGTCGACGCACGCCGTGGTCCATCAGGGGCGGGACATCGCGGTCCACGTGTCGGTCGGCTTCGTCCCGTTCCCGCTGGCGCCGGCCGGCGTGCCGCTGGCGTGGGAGCGCGTGCTCAACCTGGCCGACATGGCGCTGTACCTGGCCAAGAAAAACGGCCGCAACCGCGCCTACGGCGTGCCGGCCCTGGACCATGTCGGCGCCGCCGCGCTGGCGGCCATCGAACGGGATCTGGAGCGCGCGTGGCGCGACGGCCTGCTCGAGCTGACCGTGGTCGATGGCGGGGCGCCAGCCCCGCGGCCGCCGGACGCCGGCGACGCGGCGCCGTCCAGGCAGGCCAACACCGGCCGGTGACGCGGCTTACTTGGCCGGCGCGCTGGCCTCGCGTTCGCGGGCTTTCTCCTGCATTTTTTCGCCGGCCTGTTCCAGCTTCTTGCCGGCCTGCTCGGTGGCCTGGTTGAGTTTTTCGCCGGCGGCCTCGGTGGCCTTGTCGATCTGCTGGCTGGTTTCCTTGGCGGCGTCGGTGATCTGCTGGTTGGCCTGCTGCGCGGCCTCGGTCAGCTGGCGGCCGGCCTTGTCGGTGGCCTGGTCGAGCTTGCGGCCGGCCGTCTCGGCCGGGCCTGGGGCCGATTCATCCTTCTTCTGGCAGCCGCCCAGCAGCGCCAGCACCACCATCGCGGCGGCCGCGCCGCGCACCGTTGTCATCGCCGTCATCGCCATCTCCTCAAGGAATCAAACATTCCCGACAGCATACAACGCCCGGCGCCGCAACGGCGCGCCGCTGATGGCCTTATTTGTAGATGCCCACGCCGATGACGTAGTCGCCGACTTTTTCGACGTAGGTGTTTTTCTCTTCGAGGTTCTTGCTGATCGAGTTGGGCCACATGTACTTGACCCAGCCCTTGCCGGCCGGGCTGGCCGCGATCTTGAGGAATTCCTTGATCGGGTAGACGCCGCCGGCGCTCAGTTCCATCAGGTTCTTGTTGACCATCTTGGCGTTCTGGCCGTGCGCCAGCGCCACGCCGGCCTTGTCGAACATGAACACGTACAGGTCGCCCTGGATGAACTCGCCCTTGGGATCGTTGAACGCGGCCACCGCCTTGTCCTTGCCGTTCTTTTGCAGGTAGTCGCCGGCGCGCTTGACCATCGCCACCGCCTCGTCGGCGGTGCCGCGCCTGGGGGCGTCCTGCGCCGAGGCGGCGCCGGTCAGGCCCAGGGTCAGTGCGGCGGCCAATAACAACTGGAACAGATGCTTCATCGTCAATCTCCTCAGTGCGTGGGCGCCGCGACGGCGTGGTTCAGGTGATCTTCTTGGGCGGGGGCGGCGGCGTGAAGACGATGTTCTCCGATTCCGGCGCGCCGTCGAGCGCGTCGGACGCCTCCAGCCACTTCATCAGTTTTTCCATGCGGCGGATCAAGATGCCCTTGCTGCTGATGTAGCCGACCTGCTCGAAATTCTCCGGCTTGCTGACCATCTTGGACACGGTCGGCAGGTTCTCGGCCAGGCGGTCGAAGGCCTTGCGCGCCTTCTGCTCCCATTTGGCCAGGTTGGGTTCGTTGAAGCGGTTGCTCTCGTAGTAGATGGTCAGCGTGCGGTCGTGGTTGCCGAAGCCGACAATCGCCGCCCCCTTGCGCACCGTCTCCAGCACGTCGTCCTTGATGTTCGCGGTCGGCACGAACAACGCCGCGCGGCCGGTGGTGTCCGGTCGCTCCAGCGGCAAATCCTGTCCCATTATTACGCTCATCACGCTTCCTGTTGTCGTCGCCGGAGTTGCTGCTAGGCTATATTTGTGATTCTATATCGCGCCCCTGCCCAATACAAGGAGAAACCGCGCGGGCGTGGCGTGGCGGGTAATCGGCCCTGCCGAGCCCGTATAATGCGGGCTGATCCTTTTTGACCGCCATGCCATGATGTCCACCCTCCCCGCCGGCTCCCGCTTCGGCGCCATACCCGAACACGCGGTCGACACCGCCGAGCGCAACGTGCGCGACACGCTGGCCGTGGCGATCGGCCACGCCGCCCCGCACGCCGCGCTGATCGTGCACGACACCCGCACCGACCTCAACCGCGCGCTGACCGAAGCCTACCGCCGCGTGGTGCCGGACGCCGCGTTCGTCGACTTCGACGGCACCACGCCCGAGCAGGTGCTGGCCGCCTTCGCCCGCCTGCGGGCCGGCGACCTGGTGGTGCTGATCCAGTCGACCAGCTTCCGGCTGGAGGCGTTCCGCATCCGCATCGAGCTGTTCAAGCGCGGCCTGAAGGTGATCGAGCACGTCCACCTGTCGCGCATGCCCGGCGAGCAGGGCCTGCACTACATCGCCTCGCTGGCCTACGACCCGGCCTACTACCGCGGCGTCGGCCACGCGCTCAAGGCGCGCATCGACCGCGCGCGGCACGGCGTGGTCGACAGCGGCGACGGCGCGCGGCTGGTGTTCGGCTCGCCGTTCGAATCGGCCAAGCTCAACATCGGCGACTACAGCGGCATGAACAACGTCGGCGGCCAGTTCCCGCTGGGCGAGGTGTTCACCGAGGCGCGCGACCTGGAGGCGGTCAACGGCCGGGTGCGGATCTTCGTGTTCGGCGACACCAACTTCCTGGTCAACCAGCCGGCCACGCCGGTCACGCTGATCGTCGAGAAGGGCCGCGTGGTGGGCGCCGAGAACGCCACGCCGGAGTTCGACAACATGCTGGCCATCATTCGCGCGCACGAGGGCGAGGTGTGGCTGCGCGAGCTGGGCTTCGGCATGAACCGCGCCTTCTCGCGCGAGCGCATGGTCGACGACATCGGCACCTACGAGCGCATGTGCGGCATCCACCTGTCGCTGGGCGCCAAGCACGGCGTGTACGCCAAGCCGCAGTTCAAGCGCAAGGACGCGCGCTACCACGTCGACGTGTTCGCCGTGACCGAGGCGGTCTACCTGGACGACGAGCGGGTCTACCAGGACGGCGCCTGGCGGCTCGACGCCACCCAACAAACCGGATAAAAGTTTAATAGATTATAATAATTCTTTCAGGAAATCATTCTTAGAAAGAATTATTTTGCGCCATTCATCCGTCCCCCTTCTGTCCACCGTCGCCCTGCTGCTCAGCGCCTGCGGCGGCGGTTCCGGTTCCACTCCCGCCTCCACGCCTGCGCCGGCCCCCACGCCGGTGCTGGCGACGCCATTGGCGGTCGGCGCGTCCAACCCGGCGCCGGGTGGCGCCAGCGGCACCGACGCCACGCCCAGCCTGATGTTCAACCAGGCGCTGGACGCGACCACGGTGAGCGTCGCGGCGGTCACGCTGAGCAGCCCCATCGGCGCCGTCAACAGCGGCCTGGCGCTGAACGGCAACACCGTCACGCTGACGCCGACGCAGCCGCTGGTCTGGGGCAGCCACTACCAGCTCAGCGCCGCCACCACGCTGCGCGCCACCGCCGGCGGCGTGCTGGCCGCGCCCTACAGCGCCGGCTTCGACACCCGCATGCCGACCTGGAGCGCCATGGTCAAGTCCCCGGTCAGCAAGCCGGCCATGGGCAACCTGCAGACCGCCGGCGCGCGCAACGGCGATGTCGTGGCGGTCTGGACCGAGGTGGGCGCCAACGGCGCCTCGCAGGTGACCGCGACCCGCTACACCGCCGCCACCCAGAGCTGGGGCACGACCGCCTCCATCCAGGGCACCGAACAACGCGGCGAATCGCCGGTGCTGCGCGCCGACGACGCCGGCAACGCCTGCGCGGTGTGGGAGGAGCAGCTGGACAACGGCAAGTACGCGATCAAGGCCGCGCGCTACAACGCCGCCAACGGCCGCTGGTCGGCGCCGGCGATCGTGTCACGGCCGGGCGAATATTCGTCGCACTACTCCGGGGCGACCGTCGCCATCGGCCGCACCGGCGACATCATCGTCGCCTGGAAGCAGTACCACAGCACCGTGGTCAGCCAGGCCACCATCGATATCGCCCGCTTCGACGCGGCCAGCCTGCAATGGACGCCGGCCCGCTCGCTGCAGGACAGCCCGGCGGACACCGACTTCCCGATCGCCGCCGTCGACGCCGCCGGCAACGCCATGGTGGTGTGGTCGCAGGCCGCCCCGAACGGCGGCGCCGACCAGGCCTACGCCGCGCGCTACGACGCCCGCGCCCGCGGCTGGGGTCCGAACAGCCTGGTCACGCCGAACGCCGCCGGCGGTTCAAGCGTCCAGCAGCTCGTCTTCGACGCTGCCGGCGACGCGCTGGCGACCATCAGCCTGCCGACGCCGCAACGCCCCACCTCCCTGCACGTCATCCGCTACACCGGCGCCAGCAACAGCTGGGGCCAGCCCGAGCTGATGGACACGGCCTACAGCGCGGCCACGCTGGCGGTCGACGCCGTCGGCAACGCGCTGCTGGTGTGGCCGACCTACACCGTCCCCTCGACCTTCAACATCAACAGCCGGCGCTATCAGCGCTCGACCGGGACCTGGACCGCGCTGCCCAACATCTCCAGCTACACCAGCTCCATCATGCCGCTGGCGTTCGACCCGGCCGGCAACGCGGTCACCTCGTGGGTGAACTACGACGGCGGCGTCTATTCGATGGTGACCATGCGCTTCAACGCCGCGGCCGGCAAATGGGATGCGCCGGTGTCGCTCGCCTCCGGCACCTCGGCGATGGGCCAGCCCGCGCTGTCGCTGGACCAGAGCGGCCAGGCGATGCTGCTGTGGGCGCAGTTCGCCAACCTCTACAGCTCGCCAGTGCAAGCGGCCTACAGCCGCCTGACCGGCCGCTAGGCCAGCAGGCCGTGGGAGCGCAGCTCGCGGTCCCACGGCGGCACCGGCTGGTATTCGGCCACCAGGAAATCGATCAGCGCCCGCACCTTGGCCGACGGCTGCCGGCTGGCCGGATACAGCGCGCTCAGATGGTTGAGCGGCAGCTCCCAGTCGGCCAGCACCGGCACCAGCGTGCCCTCGATCAGCGCGCGCCACGCCAGGAAGGTGGTGTTGTAGACGATGCCCAGCCCGCGCTGCGCGGCGCGCTGCAGCACCACACCGTTGTTGGCCGTGAACGCCGCCTGCACCCGCACCGTCTGCCGCTCCGCGCCGCGCGTGAAGTGCCATTGCGTGCCGTCAGTCAGGTGGCTGAAGTGCAGGCAGCGGTGCTGGTGCAGATCCTGCGGCGCCTGCGGCACGCCGTGGCGCGCCAGGTAGGCCGGCGACGCGCACAACACGCCCCGGCACGGCGCCAGCTGCCGCATCGCCAGCGCATGCACGTCGGGGATGCCGCCCACCCGCACCGTCAAATCGAAGCCATGCTCGATCGGATCGAGCAGCGCGTCGTCCACATACAGCATCGGCGCCAGCTGCGGATGCGGCACGCTGAAGCGCGCCACCGCGTCGGCCAGCCATTCGCTGCCGAAACTGGACGGCGCCTGTATCCGCAAGGGTCCCGCCAGTTCGGCGCCGGCCTGGGTGGCCTGGCTCAGCGCCCGCGCCGCCTCCTGCGACTGCTCCACCGTCGCGATGCACGGCGCCAGATAGGCCTGGCCGGCGTCGGTCAGGCTCACCTCGCGGGTCGAGCGGTGCAGCAGGCGCGCCTGCAGCTTGTCCTCCAGCTGCAGGATATGCTTGCTGACCATGGCGCGCGTCAGCCCCAGGCGGCGGCCCGCCTCGCTGAAGCTGCGCTGCCGCGCCACCTCGATGAAAATCTCCATTGCGCGTAATTGATCCATATCACATTGTCTTCATTCTGGAGACAATGTGTCAACCTTTTACGGATTGTCCGGCTCCGGTGCGCGCCCTACAATGCGCTATCCCTTCCCGCACCTCGGAGCCCGCCATGCTGACAGACGCACAGAAACAACAATATCAACGCGACGGCTACATCGTCCTGCCCAACTTCAAGACGCCGCAGGAGATCGCCGCGCTGCGCGCACGCGCCGCGCAGATTGTCAACGATTTCGACCCCAGCGCCAAATCCGGCATCTTCAGCACCGTCGAACAGGAAAAGACCAACGACGACTACTTCCTCGGCTCCGACAACACGGTGCGCTGCTTCTTCGAGGAAGAGGCGTTCGGCCCGGACGGCCGGCTGAAACAGGACAAGTCGCTGTCGATCAACAAGATCGGCCACGCCATGCACGACCTGGACCCGGTGTTCCGCGCCTTCTCCACCGACGTGCGGCTGCCCGCCGTGGCGCGCGACCTCGGCCTGTCGCAGGCGCAGGTGTGGCAGTCGATGTACATCTTCAAGCAGCCCGGCATCGGCGGCGAGGTGCGCTGGCACCAGGACGCCACCTACTTCGACACCAACCCGGTCAGCGTGACCACCTTCTGGTTCGCGCTGGAAGACGCCACCCTGCAGAACGGCTGCATGTGGGCCGAGCCGGGCGGCCACCGCGGCCCGATGCGCGAGCGCTTCCTGCGCAACGGCGACGAGGTACGCATGGAGAAGCTGAGCGACATGCCGTGGCCCGACGACAGCACCGCCGTGCCGCTCGAATGCAAGGCCGGCAGCCTGGTATGCTTCCACGGCCTGCTGCCGCACTACAGCGCGCCGAACCGCTCGGCCGTCTCGCGCCACGCCTACACGCTGCACGTGACCGACGCCGCCACCGAATACTCGCCGCAGAACTGGATCCAGCGCGACGCCGCCTTCCCGGTGCGGGGCTTCCTGTAATGCGGGTGCAGTTTTTCGCCGCCCACTGGGGCAACAACGAACTGGCGCCGCAGGTCTTCATCGACCGCGTCAAGCAGGCCGGTTTCGACGGCATCGAGATGTCGCTGCCGCTGGACGCCGCCGCCCGCGAGGACTGGACCGGCCGCATCGCCGCCGCCGGCCTGGAACTGATCGCCGCCCAATGGGAGACGGTGTTCCATCCAACGTTCGAGCCGCACCGCGCAGCGCTGGCCGAACTGCTGCACAACGCCTGCGCCGCCAGGCCGCTGCATGTGAACTCGCACACCGGCAAGGACTACTTCACGCCGGCGCAGAACCGCGAGCTGCTGGAGCTGGCGGCCGCCATCTCGCGCCAGCACGGCGTGCCCATCGTGCACGAAATCCACCGCAGCCGCTTCAGCGGCCATCCGATGCTGCTGCTGCCCTACCTGGAGCGGATGCCGGAGCTGGAGCTGACGGCCGACCTGTCGCACTGGTGCTGCGCCTGCGAATCGCTGCTGGAAGACCAGCCGCACACGCTGGCGGCGACGCTGCCGCATGTGCGCCACATCCACGCGCGCGTCGGCCATCCGCAGGGGCCGCAGGTGGCCGACTTCCGCGCGCCGGAAGCGCAGGCCGCGCTGCAGGCGCACCTGGCGTGGTGGGACGAGGTGATACGGCTGCGCCGCGCGGCGGGCGCGCAGCGCATGACGCTGACGCCGGAATTCGGCCCGGTGCCGTACACGCAAACGCTGCCATACACGCAGAAGGAAGTGTCGAACGCGTGGGAGCTGAACGTGGCGATGCTGGAGCTGCTGCGCACCCGCTACGCTTCCTGAGACTCGGGCGGGGCCTCCTGCGGCGCCCGCATCGGCAGCACCAGCGTGACGGTGGTGCCGGCGCCGGGCGAGGAATCGACCCGTATGGTCCCGCGCAGCACGCCGGTGACAATGTTATAAACGATATTCATCCCCAGCCCCGAGCCGCCCTGACCCAGCTTGGTGGTGAAGAAGGGATCGAAGACCTTGTGCAGCGTGCCGGCCGTCATGCCGGCGCCGTTGTCGGAGAAGGTCAGCTTCACCGTGTCCGCGCCTTCGCGGCGCGCCTCGACCGCGATGGCGCCGTGCCCGCGGCCGTCGAAGCCGTGCAGCAGCGCGTTGCCGATCAAATTGCTCAGCACCTGGCTCAAGCTGCCCGGATAGGAATCGAACTCCAGTCCTGGCGGCACGTCGACGCGCACCTCGCAGCCGTTGCGCCGCAGCTGCGCCGCGTAGGTGGCCAGCGTGTCGTGCACCACCTCGTCGAGCTGGAAGCGGCGCCGCTGGCCGCTGGCCTGGTCCACCGCCACCTGCTTGAAGGACGTGATCAGATCGGCCGCCCGCGTCAATGAGCTGTTCATGATGTCGCAGGCCTTGCGGGCGTCGTGCAGGTGCGCCTCCAGCACCGAGCGTTTCAGGCCGCCCTCCGCCGCTAGGCGCCGTTCGAAATCGCGCACCATGTCGCTCAGCGCGCTGGCGGTCAGCAGGCTGTTGCCGATCGGCGTATTGAGCTCGTGCGCCACGCCGGCCACCAGCGCGCCCAGCGACGCCATCTTCTCCGACGTCAGCAGGTTGGTCTGCGCCTGCTTCAGCGTTTCCACCACCACCGCCAGGTCGCTGCGCGCCTGCTCCACGTTGGCCTTCTGCCGTTCCAGTTCGGCCAGGCTGTATTCCAGCCCGTGCTTGGCGTCGACCACGCGCCGGGTCGACACCAGCAGCGCCGCGATCAGCGCGCTGATGATGAAGCCCGCCACGCCGATCAGCAGCACCGGCAGCGGCGAGCGGCCGTACCGCCCGCCGCCGTAGCCTTCGAAGCGCATCAGCCAGCGGCGCTGGCCGACCATCAGCGCTTTCTGCGACACCAGGCCGTCCAGCGGCTCGCCGCGCGGCGGGCGCATGCCGGACGTGCCGGCGCTGTTGTAGAGCAGCGTGTCGGCGCTGGACGCCGGCGCCGCCTTCGCGTCGAAATAGCCGTCGTCGTCGATACGCACGTGCAGATGCTCCAGCAGCGGCGCGTCGATCACCTCGCGCATCAGCGTGCCGACGCGGAACACGATGGCGACGAAGCCCACCAGCGCGTCCCGCCGCTGTTCGACCGTCCGCTGGGGCGGGCCGCCGCGGTAGACCGGCGCGCGCGCCACGAAACCCGGTTCGCCGGTGGCGTCCTGCACCAGCGTGATGCGCTCGGTGGCGACGATTTCGCCGGTGTCGCGGCCCAGCTCCAGCGCCTTCAAATGCGGCGGCAGCGCCGACAGGTCCAGGCCGAAGGCGTTCTCGTTGCCCTTCAGCGGCTCGGTGTATTCGATGATGAAATGCGGGTCGCGCAGATTGGCCGGGTGGACCAGGAAGCCGGGATAGCCGCCGGCCTCGATCGAGGTGTCGCCCTTGACGGCGGCGACGAACGGCGCCAGCCGCGCCTGCGGCACGGCGCGCACGAACTGGATCGCCTGGAAGCCGGGATAACGGCGATCGAGCTTGAGCTCTGCCACGAAGCGGTGGAAGCGCAGGCGGTCGATGTCCTGCTCCAGCGCGTACATGCCCTTGATGGCCAGCAGCACGTCGAAATAGGTTTGCAGCCGCACCTCGGTGTCGTGCGCCACCTTGTCGACGTCGCGCTGGAAGTTCGCCTGCACCTGCTGGCGCTGCGTCATGGCCACGAAGCCGCAGGTCGCGGCGGTGACGCAGATACCTACGATGAACGCCAGGTAGCCGCGCGATCGCATGGCATCGGGGCGGCGTCTAGGCCGCGATGTGCGGCGTCGCCGCGCCGCTGGCCGGATGGTCGCTGTAACGTTCGGCGATGGCCATGAATTCCTCTTCGATGGTCAGCATGGCGTCGACCACGTCGGGATCGAAATGCTCGCCGCTGCCCTGCCGTATCATCTCCATCGCCGTCTCGTGGGTGAAGGCCGGCTTGTAGACGCGCTTGGAGATCAACGCGTCGTAGACGTCGGCCACCGCCATCAGCCGCGCCGACATCGGGATGGCGTCGCCCGCCAGGCCTTGCGGATAGCCGGAGCCGTCGTACTTCTCCTGGTGCGAGTAGGCGATCTCGCGCGCGTAGCGCAGGAAGGTGTTGGTGTAGCCCAGGTGGTTCTCGACGTTGACGATGGCGTCGCGCCCGTACACGGTGTGCATCTTCATCACGGCGAACTCCTCGTCGGTCAGGCGGTCCGGCTTGAGCAGGATGGCGTCCGGGATCGACACCTTGCCGATGTCGTGCAGCGGCGCGGCCTTGAACAGCGACTTGATATTGGCCTCGCTCAGCTCCTCGCTGAAGCGCTTGTGCGATTGCAGCTGGCGGCCCAGCGCGGCCACGTAGTGCTGCACGCGGCGCAGGTGGTTGGCGGTTTCGTATTCGCGCGTCTCGGCCAGCGAGGCCAGGGCCCAGATCATCGCGTCGAGCATCTGGCTCAGCTCCGCCGTGACTTCCTCGACCACGTGCTCCAGCAGGTTGCGCTGCTGCTTGAGCAGCTCGCGCGAGTGGCGCAGTTGCAGATGGGTGTCGACCCGCGCGCGCAGCACGTCGGCGACGATCGGCTTGTGGACCACGTCGGCGCCGCCGGCGAGGAAGGCGCGCGCCTCGTCGGCGTGACGTTGCAGAAAAATGACAGGGATGTCGGCGGTGTCGGGGCTGGACTTGAGCTGCCGGCACACGCTGTAGCCGTCCACTTCGGGCAGCGCGGCGTCCAGCACCGCCAGGTGCGGGCGCGGCACCTGCTGCATGATGTCCAGCGCGGCGCGGCCGCTGTTGGCCAGCTTGACCTCGTACTGGTCCTGCAGCAGGCCATGCATCAGGATCAGGTTGTCCGCCGCCTCGTCGGCGACGAGCACGATGGCCTTTTTGATATTCATCCGCCCCTACTCCCGATATTGGTCTCTGTCGATAGCATCATAACCGAGGCATTTTGCCTGCAAAACATTTTTCTCGGTTAGCTTGCAATTGTATAGTGCACTACCTATACTGTGGTCATGGATACCAAAACGCCCCCAACCGCCCCTTCCGCCGTGCCCCAGCTGGACGGCCAGCTGTGCTTTGCGCTGTACTCGACTTCGCTCGCGATGAGCAAGCTGTACCGCAAACTGTTGCGCGGCCTCGGCCTGACCTATTCGCAGTACCTGGTGATGATGGTGCTGTGGGAGAAAAACGAGCTGACCGTGTCGGAGGTGGGCGAGCGCCTGTTCCTCGACTCAGCCACGCTGACGCCGCTGCTCAAGCGCATGGAACAGGCCGAGCTGCTCACCCGCACCCGCGCCGCCAACGACGAGCGTCAGGTCATCATTTCGCTCACGCCGCACGGCGACGCGCTGCGCCACGAGGCGGCCAAGCTGCCGCCGTCCATCCTGCAAGCGACCCGCTGCACGCTGGACGAAGTGGTCGGCATGAAGCAGCAGCTCGACGCGCTGCGTACCAGCCTGATGTCCGCGAGCTGAGCGCGCCGATGACGACCTCGAACCCGATCTACACCCATCCCCTCCATGTGGCCGAGGCGCTGCGCAAGGACGGCTACGCGGTCATGCCGCCGCAGGACGTGGCGGCGCTGGCCGGCGTGACACTGGCCGAGCTCAATGCGCTGGCGCCCAGCTGGGACGCGCTGGAGCTGGACAACTACCTCAAGGACGGCGGCCGTTACCGGCGCCGGCGCCACTCGTGCTTCGTGCAGGACGGCGCCGAGCTGACGCAGTCGCCGCACCGCGCGCACTGGCAGCCGCTCGAATACAACGCCCTGCACGGCGGCATGAACCGCCTGTTCGAGCCGATCCTGCCGGCCACCGTGGCGCAGCCGGCGTGGCAGGCGCTGGTGCGCGGCATCGGCCGGCTGTGCAGCGCCGCACGTGGCAACACCGGCCGCAGCAGCGCGCCGTGGTATGTTGAGGCGCACCAGTTCCGCATCGACACCACCGACGGCATCGGCCGGCCGACGCCGGAAGGCGCGCACCGCGACGGCGTCGATTTCGTCGCCGTGCTGCTGGTCGGGCGCGAGGGGATCAAGGGCGGCGAGACTCGCATCTTTGAAGCCGACGGCCCGAACGGCAAGCGCTTTACGATGACCGAGCCGTGGACCATGCTGCTGCTGGACGACGCCGCGGTGATCCACGAATCGACGCCGATCCAGCCGCTGGCGGACCACGGCCACCGCGACACGCTGGTGCTGACCTGGCGCACGGGCGGCTTCCAGGGGCAGGAAAACGCCCCCTGACGGGCTAAATCCGATATAGTCACACCAGCCAAATACGCAATCAGGAGGGTCGTCCGTGGACACCAGCTACGAAATCCAGCCCGACGAAATCGAGATCCTCATCGTTGAAGACAGCCCGACCCAGGCCGAGCGTCTGCGGCGGCTGATCCAGTCGATGCGGTACGGCGCGCGGGTGGCCGGCAACGGACAGCTGGCGCTGGAGGCGATCCGCGAGCGCAAGCCGGACCTGGTGCTGTCCGATATCGTGATGCCCGAGATGGACGGCTACACGCTGTGCCGCGCCATCAAGACCGACCCCGATCTGCGCGACATCCCGGTGATCCTGGTGACGTCGCTGATGGACCCGAAGGACATCATCCGCGGCATCGAATGCGGCGCCGACAATTTCATCCGCAAGCCCTACGCCGAGGACTACCTGCTCAACCGCATCGGCCACATGCTGATGAACCAGCGGCTGCGCAGGAACCAGAACATGGAGATCGGCATCGCCCTGTACCTGGGCGACCAGAAGCACTTCATCAACGCCGAGCGGCAGCAGATCCTCGACCTGCTGATCTCCACCTACGAGCAGGCGGTGCAGGTCAACAGCGAGCTGCAGGCGCGCGAGCGCCAGGTGATCGAGCTGAATATGCGGCTGGCGCACCACGCGGGCGAGCTGGAAACCATCAACCGCGAGATCGCGCTCAAGAACCTGGAGCTGGCCGAGGCGAGCCGCATGAAGTCGGCCTTCATCGCCAACATGTCGCACGAGCTGCGCACGCCGCTCAACGCCATCATCGGCTTCACCGGCGCGCTGCTGATGAAGCTCCCCGGCCCGCTGACGAACGAGCAGGACAAGCAGCTCAACACCATCCGCACCAGCGCGCGCCATCTGCTCTCGCTGATCAACGACATCCTGGACGTGGCCAAGATCGAGGCGGGCAAGGTCACGCTGGAGCTGGAGACGGTGCAGTGCCAACACCTGGTCAACGACGTGGTGGACACCCTGCGGCCGCTGGCGCTGCAAAAGGGACTGGGGCTGGAGGTGGAGCTGGCGGCCGACGCCATCGTGCTGCAGACCGACCGCCGCGCGCTGACGCAGATCCTGCTCAACCTGGCCAACAACGCGATCAAGTTCACCGAATCGGGCCAGGTGCGGGTGACGCTGTCGAAGCGGCCGGGCGATGGCCACGATATCGTTGAATTCTCGGTGGCCGACAGCGGCGCCGGCATCCGCGAGGAAGACCAGGCCAAGTTGTTCCAGGCCTTCTCGCAGCTGGACTCCACCTCGACGCGGCACGCGGAGGGTGCGGGCCTGGGGCTGTACCTGTGCCAGAACCTGGCCAACCTGATCGGCGGCTCGCTGTTCTTCAAAAGCGATTTCGGCCAGGGCAGCACCTTCACGCTGGCGCTGCCGCTGCGCGGCGCGTGAGCAAGCTTGGCTTTTTTATACTGTAGAAACTTGGACACCGTAGTTCTACGGTATTGCACCGCAACATAAATCGGCATATAGTTGGAACTGTCTCCTCCAACCGTTCGCTGAACATTGGAATTAAGCCCGCCCCGTCAAGGTAGCGGGCATTTTTTTTGTCAGACGAGATCGAGCCGCCCGGCGCGCGGCAGCGACGGGAAGACCTGCACCAGCTGCTTGTCGCCCAGGCGCAGATGGCGCTCGGCGATGGTGGCCAGCACGGTGCGGAAGTCGGTCGTCACCGGCAGGTCGCGGCCTTCGTTCAATTCGGCGTCGCCGACGCCGCGCCAATCGCCCAGCACCTTGCCGCCCTTGACGCCGCCGCCCAACACCCACATCGCATTGCCATGGCCATGATCGGTGCCGCCGTTGCCGTTCTCGCGCGCGGTGCGGCCGAACTCCGACATCACCACGATGGTGGTCTGCTCGAACAGTGGTCCGAGCCGCTGCGCCAGCACCGCCAGGCCCTGCCCCAGCGGCTGCAGGCGATTGGCCAGCTGGCCGCGCGCCGAACCCTGGCTGGCGTGCGTGTCCCAGCCGCCCAAGGCCACGAAGGCCAATTGGATATTCGGGTCGTTGCGCATCAGCGCCGCCAGCCGCGCCGCATCGTCGGGGAAGCCGTTCGGCAAAGGCGCGCCGCCGTTCGCGGCCTGCATCTCCGCCGACATCGCGCCGCCCATGCCGCCGCCGGCCATCTTGCCGGCCGCCGCGTCCATCACTTCCCGGTGCGCGTCCTGGCCCTGCTGGTAGGCGGCGCCGAAGCGCGCGTTGTCCGCGTACAGCTGGTCGAAGGCCTTGCCCACAGCCGGCCGGTCCAGCACATTGGCCTTGGTGCCGGCCGCGCCGTTGGCCAGGTTGACCGCCGCCGCATGGCCCGACAGGATGCGCGGCATGGTCGGGCCGATGCTCAGCGCGCGCGTCGGCGTGGTGGTGCCGGGCAGCGTCGCCACCAGCCGGTTCATCCAGCCGTCCGCCGTGCTCTTGACGCCGGGCGTGGCCGATTCCATGTAGTCCTGCGCGTCGAAGTGCGAGCGGGTGATGTCCGGCGAGCCGCTGGCGTGGATGAAGGCCAGCTTCTTCTGCTCCCACAAGGGCAGCAGCGGCGCCAGCGCCGGATGCAGGCCGAAGTAGCCGTCCAGGTTCAAGGCGCCGTTGTCCTCGCCCGGCCGGCCCAGCGCGATGGTCGGACGCAGGCGCGCATAGTTGGCGTCGGCCACCGGCGCCACCACGTTCAAGCCGTCCACCGCGCCGCGAAGCATGATGACGATCAGCTTGCGGCTGGTGGCGTCGGTGTTCGGCGTGGCTGCGGTCGCGGCCCAGGCGTAGCGGCCCAGCGGTATCATCAGGCCGGCGCCGGCGGCCAGCGCGTTGAGGAAGTCTCTGCGTTGCATGGTGTTCTCCGTCTGGTGATTAGCGCTGCATGAAATCGGGGCTGCCGAGCAGCATGGCCGCGCGCAGCGGCGGCGGGCTGCCGGCGATGGCGCTCTGCGTCTTCGGCGAGATCGAGCCGGCCAGCGTGGCCTGCAAGGCTTGCGCGTCCAGCGCCGGCGACAGCTGCGTGGCGAAGGCGATGCGCCGGCTCAGCGCATCGGGATTGAGCCACGCATCCTGCGTGTTCTTGTAGCCGTCAGGCGTCTGGCAGCCATACAGCGGCATGCCGAGGCGGTTCAACACACCCAGTGTCTGCTTGATGTCCTGCGGCGCCGTGTCGCTGGCGCGCGCGGCCGAGATCACGTATTGATACGGCGTCTTGAACTTCGCGCCCACCGCTTCCGGCGCCATGAACTCGGCGCTGGCGAACAAGGTCCGCAGCACACTGCGGATGTCGCCCTTGCTGTCGATGTAGGTCTTGGCCATGCGGTCCACCAGCGCCGGCGGCGGTTGGTCCTGCACGAAGTACTGCGCCAGCTGGAAGCTCAGGTGATGCGCGGTGGCCGGCAGCATCGCCAGCACGTCCAATGCGTACTCGCCCTCCTCCTGCCCGCCGGACTTGATGCGGCGGCCCAGCCAGACCTTGTCGTCGCGGTCGTGGCGCGCGGGGTCGAAGGCGAAGGTGCGGTTGCGCTTCACCAGCTCGCGGTTGTCGTAGGTCCAGCCGGTCAGCATGCGCGCCAGCTCGGTCACGTCCTTCTGCGTGTAGCCGCTGTCGACGCCCATGGTGTGCAGCTCCATCAACTCGCGCGCATAGTTTTCATTCAGGCCGCTGCTCTTGGCTTTCTGGCCGCCCTGCTTTCTGCCGCGCGGCACGTAGCCGTTGGCGGTGGAGACCCAGTTGTCCAGGTAGTACAGCATGGCCGGATGGTGCGCGGTGGCGCCCAGCAGGTCGCGGAAATTCCCCAGCGCGTAGGGGCGGATCGCGTCGCGCTCATAACTGGCGATCAGCGCGCGGTCCACGCCCTTGCCGGAGAAGACATTGAAATGGTTGAACCAGAAATCGACCATCACCTCTTCCAGCTGGTTCGGGCTGTCGACGGCGCGGGCGATGCGCGCCTCCGCCGTCTGCTGCGCGATGGCTGTGACCACTTCGCGGCGCTTGGCCTTGTCGCCGTCCGATTCGTCCTTGGCCATGGCGCGCACTTCCAGGAAGCGCTGCATCACCACGCCGGCCGGCTGCTGCGCCGCATCCAGGCCGGCCAGGCGCGCGCTCAGCGCCGGCGGCAGCGGCATGCCCGCGTTGAGCTGCGTGTCGATGTAGCGCTGCACGCCCATCTGCGTCACCCGTTCGATGTCGCCCGGCTTGGGGCCGTAGGCGATGCGGTTGAGCGCATGGGCGGCGGCCTGCTCGGGCGTCAGCGGCTCGGCGGCGATGGCGGCGGTCGCGGAGGCAGCCATGGCGGCAACGGCGATCCAGCGGGAGAAGTTCATGGCGGCGCTCCTGTCGAAAAATATATTTACTTTATAACGCAATATTGTTGCTCCTCAAACGACTGCCATGTATCGGTTGTAAGCGGCTGTTAGCGTTGCTTCATAAATAAATTAAACAACTGATTTAGTTATATCAATTGTTTAATTTATGTGTTGTAATGCCGCCCATGAACGCTAAACACACTTCCATCGATACCAGCCAGCCAGCCGACGACGGCCGCAAGCCACGTTCGGACGGCGAGCAATCGCGCGAGCGGTTGCTGCTGGCGGCCATGCGCCTGTTCGCCGCGCAGGGCTTTTCCAAGACGTCGACGCGCGAGATCGCGCAGGCGGCCAATGCCAACGTCGCCGCGATCAGCTACTACTTCGGCGACAAGGCGGGGCTGTACCAGGCCTGCTTCAGCTTCATGTGCCAACCGGAGCCGGACAATATCGCGCAGTTCGCGCAGCCGCACTTCACACTGCGGCAAACGCTGGAGGGCTACTACCGGCAGATGCTGGCGCCGCTGACGGCGGGCGGCGACGCGCAGCTGATGCTGCGTTTGTTTTACCGCGAGATGCTGGAGCCGACCGGCCTGTGGCAGCAGGAGATCGACAACAACATCAAGCCGGAACACCTGGCGCTGGTGGAGGCGTTGTGCCGTCACCTGGGCGTGGCGCAGCCGACCGACGATGTGCACCGGCTGGCCTATGCGCTGGTCGGCATGGCCGTGCAGATGATGGTCGGACGCGACATCATCGCCTCGATCACGCCGCACCTGCTGGACGGACCGGAAGCGATAGAAACGTGGGCGAAGTACCTGGTCGGCTTTGCCGAGGCCCTGGTGCTCGCCGAAAAATCCAAACTTCAACAAGGATGAGCATGAAGATATTCCTACGGGTGGCGGCGCTGGCCGTCGCCGCGTCGCTGAGCGCCTGCGCCACGCAGGCTCCCGCGCCGCACGTGGCCGCGCAAGCGCCGCAGCAATGGCAGGCGCCGTTGCCGCACAACGGCAGCCAGGCCGACCTGGCCACGTGGTGGAGCCGCCAGGCCGACGCGCTGCTGGTGCAGCTGATCGAATCGGCGCAGGCGGTCAGTCCGACCGTCGCCACGGCCGGCTCGCGCATCGCGCAATCGCGCGCCGAGCGCGTGGCCGCCGGCGCCGCGCTGGCGCCGTCGCTGGACGCGACGGCCAGCGTCAACCGCTCCAACCAGCAATCGTCGCTGCCGATGGGGACCACCTCGCAGGCGGCCTTGCAGGCGTCGTGGGAGATCGATCTGTTCGGCGGCAACCGCGCCGCGCGCGACGCGGCCCAGGCACGCCTGGACAGCGCCCACGCCGGCTGGCACGACGCCCGCGTCTCGGTGGCGGCCGAAGTGGCCAACCAATACTACGGCCTGCGCGCCTGCGAGCAGTTGCTGGCGGTGGCAAAGCAGGACGCCGCATCGCGCGCCGACACCGCGCGCCTGACGGAGCTGAGCGCCAAGGCGGGCTTCCAGTCGCCGGCCAATCTGGCGCTGGCGCGGGCCAGCGCGGCCGACGGCAACAACCGCTACATCACGCAACGCGCCGCCTGCGACGTCAACGTCAAGGCGCTGGTGGCGTTGACCGCCGTCGCCGAACCTGAGCTGCGCCGCAAGCTGGCCGATGGCGCAGCGGCGGCCGCCGGCGCCGCAGCCAACGCGCCGTCCATCGCCATCGCCGAACTGCCGGCGCAAACGCTGAGCCAGCGGCCCGACGTCTTCACCGCCGAACGCGAAGTGACCGCCGCCAGCGCCGATGTCGGCGGCGCGCAGGCGCAGCGCTATCCACGCCTGGCCTTGTCCGGCTCCATCGGCTACGGCAACTTCCGCGCCGGCGGCGTGAACACCGGCACCGACACCTGGACCATCGGCCCGGTCTCGATGTCGCTGCCGATCTTCGACGCCGGCAAGCGCCGCGCCAACGTCGACGCGGCCAGCGCGCGCTACGACGCCGCCGTCTCCAGCTACCGCGCCGCCGTGCGCCAGGCCGTGAGCGAAGTGGAACAAGCGCTGGTCAACCTGGACGCCACCGGCGCGCGCGCCACCGACGCGCAGGCCGCGCTGGACGGCTACCGCGTCAACTACACCGCCGTGGAAGACCGCTACAAGAACGGGCTGGCCAGCCTGTTCGAACTGGAAGACGCGCGCCGCACCCGCCTGGCCGCCGAACAAACCGTCATCAACCTGCAGCGCGAACGCAGCGCCGCCTGGGTCGCGCTGTACCGCGCGGTCGGCGGCGGCTGGACCGCCCCGACCGATGGCGCTCCCGCCGTCGCCAGCGCCAACTAACTTGTGCCCATCATGAAAAAAATGAAAACCAATCTGAAGCCCGTCGCCTACGCACTGCTGGCGGTATTCGTCATCGGCGGCGCCGGCATGGCGTTCTACCCGTCCGCCACGCAGGCCGCCGACGACAAGAAGGCGGAAACGGCCAAGCCGGCGCTGACCGTCACCACCACCAAGCCGTCGGCCGCGCGCCTGCCGATCAAGCTGGCCGCCAACGGCAACGTCGCCGCCTGGCAGGAGGCGAGCGTCAGCAGCGAATCGAACGGCTTGCGCCTGACCGAAGTGCGCGTCAACGTCGGCGACGTGGTCAAGGCCGGCGACGTGCTGGCCGTGTTCTCGGCCGATACCGTCAACGCCGACCTGGCGCAGGCCAAGGCCGCCGTGCAGGAGGCCGAAGCCAACGCCGCCGACGCCGTCGCCAACGCGGCGCGCGCGCGCACGCTGCAAAACACCGGCGCCCTGAGCGCGCAGCAGATCAGCCAATACACCACCGCCGAGCAAACCGCCAACGCGCGCATCGCCTCGGCCAAGGCGGCGCTGGCCAGCCAGCAGCTGCGTCTCAAGTACACCAAGGTGGTGGCGCCGGACAGCGGCATCATCTCCGCCCGCACCAACAACGCCACCGTGGGCGCGGTCTCCGGCCCCGGCACGGAACTGTTCCGCATGATCCGCCAGGGCCGCCTGGAATGGCGCGCCGAAGTGGTGGCCGCCGACCTGCGCAACCTGAAGACCGGCACCGGCGCCGTCGTCAAGGCGGCCAACGGCAGCGAGGTGACCGGCAAGGTACGCATGATCGCGCCGACCGTCGACGCGCAGACCCGCTCCGCGCTGGTCTACGTCGACCTGCCGGCCAGCGCCGGCGCCAAGGACGCACCGTTCAAGGCCGGCATGTTCGCCAGCGGCCAGTTCGAACTGGGCACGTCGGACGCGATGACGGTGCCGCAGCAATCCATCGTGGTGCGCGACGGCTTCAGCTTCGTGTTCCGCCTCAACGCCGACCAGCATGTCAGCCAGATCAAGGTGCAGCCGGGCCGCCGCCTGGGCGACCGCATCGAGGTGCTGGGCGGCCTGACCGCCGACACGCGGGTGGTGGTGCGCGGCGCCGGCTTCCTCAACGACGGCGACCTGGTACGCAACGTCGCCGAGACCGCGCCGGCCGCCAAGCTGGCCGCGAAGTAAGGACGCGCCATGAACTTCTCCTCCCTATCGATCAAGAACCCGATCCCGGCGATCATGCTGTTCGCGCTGTTGACGCTGGCCGGGCTGTTGGCCTTCAAGGCCAATCCTGTGCAGGACTTCCCGGACATCGAACTGCCCATCGTCACCGTCACCGCCACGCTGGACGGCAGCGCGCCGGCCCAACTGGAAACCGAAGTGGCGCGCAAGATCGAGGATTCGGTCGCCACGCTGCAAGGCATCAAGAACATCTACACCACGGTGCTGGACGGCGTGTCCACCACCACCGTCGAATTCATTCTTGAGAAGCCGATCTCCGACGCCGTCAACGAGGTGCGCGACGCGGTGGCCCGCGTCAAGGCCGACATGCCGGCCGAGCTGCGCGACCCGACCGTGACCAAGGCCTCCACCGCCGGCCGCGTGATCATGACCTTCACCGCCGCAGCGGCCAAGACGCCCGGCGAGCAGATGGACAACCAGGAACTGAGCTGGTTCGTCGACAACGCCGTCTCCAAGCGCCTGCTGGCGGTGCCCGGCGTGGGCGCGGTCAAGCGCGTGGGCGGCGTGAAGCGCGAGATCCGCGTGGAACTGGACGACGCCCGCATGGCCGCGCTGCGCGTGTCGGCGCTGGACGTGTCGCGCCAACTGCGCCTGGTGCAGAAGGAAGCGCCGGGTGGACGCGGTGACGTCAGCGGCGCCGAGCAATCGGTCCGCACCATCGCCACCGTGCAGAGCGCGGCCTCGCTGGCCGCCATCGAACTGCCGCTGACCGACGGCCGCCGCGTGCGCCTCGACCAGGTGGCTACCGTGACCGACACCGTCTCCGAGCCGCGCGCCATCGCGCTGCAGGACGGCGTGCCGGTGATCGGCTTTGAAATCTTCCGCACCAAGGGCGCCAGCGAACTGGCGGTCGCCAAAGGCGCGCGCGCCGCCGTCGCCGAACTGGCCCGCGCCAATCCGCGCGTGGAACTGAAGCCGGTGATCGACAACGCCTTCCCCGTCGAGGAAAACTTCAACGGCTCGATGGAGCTGCTGTATGAAGGCGCGCTGCTGGCGGTGCTGGTGGTGTGGTGGTTCCTGCGCGACTGGCGCGCCACGCTGGTGGCCGCCGCCGCGCTGCCGCTGTCGGTGATGCCGGCCTTCCTCGGCCTGTACCTGTTCGGCTACACGCTCAACACCGTCACGCTGCTGTCGATGGCGCTGGTGGTGGGCGTGCTGGTGGACGACGCCATCGTTGAAATCGAAAACATCGCGCGCCACCTGCGCATGGGTAAAACCCCGATGGAGGCGGCGATGGAAGCGGCCGACGAAATCGGCATGGCGGTCATCGCCACCACCTTCGCGCTGGTCGCCGTGTTCCTGCCGACCGCCTTCATGGGCGGCGTGCCTGGCCTGTTCTTCAAGCAGTTCGGCTGGACCGCCGTGGTGGCGGTGCTGGCATCGCTGGTGGTGGCCCGTTTGCTCACGCCGATGATGGCGGCCTACATCCTCAAGCCTGTCGTCCACGCCGAGGAAAAAGACGGCTGGCTGATGACGCGCTACATCCGCGTGATGCGCTGGTGCCTGTCGCACCGGCTGGTGACGGCCATCGCCTCGGCGGCCTTCTTCATCGGCTCGATCATGCTGGTCGGCCTGCTGCCGACCGGCTTCGTGCCGGCCGCCGACCGCTCGCAGACCCAGATCAACCTGGAACTGCCGCCCGGCTCCACGCTGGCCGAAACCCGCGTGATCGCCGAGCGCGCCCGCAAGGCCGCGATGGAAGTCAAAGGCATCAAGGCCGTGTTCAGCTCCATCGGCGGCGGCTCCAGCGGCGACGCCTTCGCTCCCGGCGCGGCGGCCGAGGCGCGCGCCGCCGTGCTGACGCTGACCACCGTGCACCGCAACGACCGCAAGGAATCGATGGCGGACCTGGAAGGCGAGATCCGCCAGAAGCTCGGCGCCATCCCCGGCGCGCGCTTCAAGGTCGGCCCGCCGGACAACGGCGTCAAGATGCAGCTGGTGCTGCGCAGCGAAGACCCGGTGGCATTGAAGGAAACCGCGCAGAAGGTGGAGCGCGAAATGCGTACGCTCAAAGGCGTGGGCAACGTGCGCTCCAGCGCCTCGCTGGTGCGGCCCGAGATCATCGTCACGCCGGACTTCGCCAAGGCCGCCGACCTGGGCGTGACCGCCGCGTCGATCGGCCAGACCGTGCGCGTGGCCACCGCCGGCGACTACGACACCGACCTGACCAAGATGAACCTGCCGGAACGCCAGGTGCCGATCCGCGTCAAGCTGCCGGACGCCGTGCGCGCCGACCTGGAAGCCATCGGCCGCCTCACGGTGCCGGGCAAGAACGGCCCGGTGCTGCTGGCCACCGTCGCCACCATCACGATGGAAAGCGGCCCGGCGCAGATCAATCGCCTCAACCGCAGCCGCAACGTGACGCTGGAAGTGGAGCTGGGCAAACGCTCGCTGGGCGAAGTGAACACCGAGGCGCGCGCGCTGCCGACCATGATGAACCTGCCGCCGTCGGTGCGGATCGCGGAACTGGGCGACACCCAGGAGATGGCGTCGCTGTTCGCCAGCTTCGGCATCGCCATGCTGATCGGCGTGGTCTGCATCTACTGCGTGCTGGTCTTATTGTTCAAGGACTTCATGCAGCCGGTGACGATTTTGTTCGCGCTGCCGCTGTCGATCGGCGGCGCCTTCGTGGCGCTGCTGGTCACCGGCCGCGCGCTGTCGATGCCGTCGATGATCGGCCTGATTATGCTGATGGGGATCGTTACAAAAAACTCAATCTTGTTGGTTGATTATGCTATTCTGGCGCGTCAGGAAGGCATGAGCCGTTTCGAAGCTTTGGTCGACGCCTGCCACAAGCGCAGCCGCCCGATCCTGATGACCACCATCGCGATGGGCGCCGGCATGATGCCGCTGGCGCTGGGCTGGGGCGCCGATCCGAGCTTCCGTTCGCCGATGGCGATCACGGTGATCGGCGGGTTGATCACATCGACGTTACTGAGCCTGCTGGTGATACCGGCCGTGTTCACCTACATCGACGATCTCGAACACCTGCTCAAACGCCTGATGGGCAAGCTGCGCCGCGAGCCGGCGCCGGCTCCCGACGAAACCGTGCAACCGCTGCGCAAAGTCGCCGGCGGTGGCCACTAACACGAGGAGATCATCATGGAATATGAAGTCAAGGATTTGCCGGCGGTGCGTGTAGCCTACCTGCGCTACAAAGGCCCGTTCGGCGCGCCGATCGGCGAGTTCTGGAAAGAGGTGTTCACGCCGTGGCAGAAGGCCTTCGGCCTGGTGAACAAGGTCACCTACGGCGTGGCGCAGGACGATCCGTCCACCACGCCGCCGGACCAGTGCCGCTACGACGCCTGCGTGGAAGTGTCGGCCGACTATCCGGTCAAGGAGCCGGCCAAGGAGGCGACCATTCCTGGCGGGCGCTATGCCGTCGCCAAGTTCAAGGGCACGGGCGACCAGGTCCCGCAGGTATGGGGCGAGTTCTTCGGCCAGTTGCAGGCCGAAGGCAAGGTGGTCGCCGGCGCCTGCTTCGAGCGCTATCCGGCCGACTACGCGATGGACCCGGCCACCGGCGTGTTCGAAGCGGAGCTGTGCATCCCGGTGAAATAAGTCACCGGACTTACGGCGGCGGCGCCCAGCCGCCGCCCATCGCGCGGTACAAATCCACCGACGCCACCAGCATGCGCGTCTTCAGCTGCAAGCGGCCGACGTCGGCGTTGTACAGCGTGCGCTGGGCATCCAGTTCCTCCAGATACGAAGCGTAGCCGTTGCGATAGCGGTTGTGCGCGATGCGCAGCGTTTCGGCCGCCGTGGCGCGGCGCGCGTCGTTCTGCACCGCCTGTTCCTTCAGGCGCGCCAACGCACCCAGGCTGTTGTCGGTTTCGGCGAAGGCGGTTCGCACGGCGTTCTCGTAGGCGTACACCGATTGATCGCGCTGCGCCGCCACGGCGTCGGTCTGGTGCTGCACGCGGTCGCCCTCGAACACCGGAGCCGCCACCGCGCCGGTCAGGCGCCACAATGCCGTCGGCGCGTTGACGAAATCGTGCCACTTCAGGTTCTGCACGCCGCCCACCATCGTCAACTTGAACGACGGCAGCAGCTGGTCGCGCGTGGCCGCCAGGTTGGCGTTGGCCGCGACCAGGTTCAATTCGGCGCGCGCGATGTCCGGCCGGCGGCGCAGCAGTTCGGATGGCAGCCCCGCCGGCACGGGCGGCGCGGCCAGCTGCGCCAACTCCAATCCGCGCGCGACCGGGCCGGGATTGCCACCGGTGAGTATAGCCAGCGCGTTTTCCTGTTCGAAGATGGAGCGCTTGAGCTGCGGCACCTGCTCGGCGGTGGTCTGGTACTCGGCCTGCGCCTGCAGCCATTCCAGCCGCGAGCTGTAGCCGACGTCGAACTGGCGCTTGGCCAGGTCGCGCGATTCCTCGCGCAGCTTCAATGTGGCTTCGGTCAGCGCCAGCTGGGCGTCCAGGCCGCGCAGGTTCAGGTAGCCCGAGGCCACGGTGGCGGCGATCGACAGCGCGGCCGCATCGGCGTTGGCCAGCTCCGACTGATAGGTGGCGGTGGCGGCGTCGGTCAGCGCCGCCAGGCGGCCCCACACGTCGACTTCATAACTGGCCTGGAACTCGGCCTGGTAGACGTTGGTGACGTAGGGGACGCCGTTGTAGGCCAGCTGGCGGGTGCGGGTGGGCGCGGTGTCGACGATGACGTTGGGCTTCTGGCCGGCGGCGGCCACGCCCACCAGCGCGCGGTACTGCGCCACGCGGGCGCGGGCGATGCGCAGGTCGCCGTTGTGTTCCAGCGCGGCGGCCACCAGCGCGCTCAACGCCGGATCGCCGAACGCTTGCCACCATTGGGCTTCGACAGCGGCGCCCTGCCCGGCTTCGGCGGCGGTGCGCCAGGCGGCCGGCATCTGCAAGGACGATGCGGGCGCCGGCGGCGCCTTGGCTGCGCAGCCGGCCAGCGCCAGCATCACAGCCAGCGCCGCAACGGCCGGACGCACCGTTACGCCCCGCTCCCTCATGGCTTGGCTCCCGCATGCTTGGCCGGCGCGGCGCCGGCATCATCCAGCACCGCCGACGTATCAATGCTGACCACCACCGACATCCCCGGCGCCAGCCTGCGCGCCTTGGCCTGGCCCGGATCGATGCGGATGCGTACCGGGATGCGCTGCGCGATCTTCACGTAATTGCCGGTCGCGTTATCGGCCGGCAGCACGCTGAACTCGGAACCGGTGGCCGGCGAAATCCGCTCCACCTGCCCGGTCAACAGCGCCCCATCCAAGGCATCGACCTTGAAGGTGGCGCTCTGGCCGACCTGCACGCCGTTCATCTGCGTCTCCTTCAGATTGGCGATCACCCACAACTGGCGCGGCACCAATCCCATCAACTGCGCGCCGGTGTTGACGTAGGCGCCCTTGCGCACCGTGACCTGGCCCAGCTGCCCATCCTCCGGCGCCGTGATGCGCGTGTTATCCAGGTCCACCTTGGCCGCATTCAGCGCGGCCGTCGCATTGGCCACCGCCGCCTCCAGCGACAGCTTGTTGACCACCACCGTCTGCACCTGCTGCTTCGCGATCTCCAGGCTGGCGCGCGCCTGCGACACCGCCGCCGCCGTCTGCGCCTTGGCCGCCTTGGAAGAATCCTGCTCGCGCACCGACAGCGAACCATCGGCCGCCAGCGAATTCACGCGGCTCAAATCGGCCACCGACTTGGCGGCCTGCGCCTCCGCGTTGGCCAGCGTGGCCTGGTTCAGCGCCACGCCCGCCTCCGCCGTGCGGCGCGCCTGCTCCCAGTTGGCCAGCGCCGCCTTCTGCGCCGCCAGTTGCGCCTGCGCCTGTTCGTAGCGCTGCTGGTAGATACGGTCGTCGATCAGCACCAGCAAATCGCCCTGCTTCACCTGCTGGAAATCCTGCACCCGCACGTCCACCACATAGCCGGGCAGCTGGGTGCCGATCAGCGTGACCTGGCCGCGCACCAGCGCGTTCTCGGTGGAGACGATGGCGCTGCTGAACGGCGGCAGCCGCCACGCATACAGCACGATCAGCACCCCGACCAGCGCCACGAACGAGAACGCGATCGCCGACAGGATCTGCGCGCGCCGGTCGGGCGCCGGCGCGGTGGGCGCGGCGGCTGCGACGGCGGCCGCCGCAGCGGCGGCGGCCACCGCCGCGACGCGGGTTTCGGAGGAGGAGGTATTGTCGGGAGTCGTGTTAGCCATGTGGTTCAGCGTGATCCGGAGTTGTTGAGGGAGACATTGGCCATGCCGGTCTGCGCGTTGTGCGCAGGGCTGCCAGGACAGACGACGCACACCGACCACAGATAGCGGCCCAGCATCCAGGCCAGTGTCAGCAGCGCCACCAGGGTAATCATCAGGAAGACATCGTTGTAGGCCAGGATGTTGGCCTCGCGCGTGGCCGCCGCGCCTAACGCCGCCACGCCGGTGGCGCCGCGCGCGGCGGGATCGGCCAGTCCCGCGCCCACGCTGGCGCCGCCGCTCTGGATGCGCGCCGCCACCATCGGATCGAGCAGGGTCAGATGCTCGACCAGTATGCTGGAGTGGAATTTCTCGCGCACGACCTGGAAGGTGCCGACCAGCGCCGAGCCAAGCAGGCTGCCCAGCGTCTGCGTGATGCTGAACATGACCGAGAAGCTGACCAGGTTATTCGGCGCCGCGATCACCGCGCCGAAGCCGGAGATGAAGGTCGGCCCGATGAAGAAGGCGCCGCCGAAGGCCAGCAGGAACTGGCTCACATACAGGTCGGCGGGCCGGGTCAGGTTGGTGGCGTCGGAATCCATGTAGGCGCCGACCGCCATCAGCACCAGCGAGAACATCAGCTGCAAGGGGATGCGCGGCGGCGTGATGGTCAGCGCGCTGGCCACCAGCCCCGCCACCGTGCCGACCATGACGACGATCCACAGCGTCTGCATCTGGTCGTTGTTCAGGCCCAGCGCCTGCAGGAAGCCCACGGTGCCGTTGGCCTCCGACTGCACCACGCGGATCAGCAGCACCGACAGGGCCAGCCGCGCGATATTGCCGTTGCTGAGCCAACGCGTGTTGAGCAGCGGGCGCGCGCGGTTATGCTCGACCAGCAGCGCGGCGGCGATCAGCACGATGGCGCCGGCCAGGCAAAGGCCCAGCCAGCGCGATTCGAACCACCACACCGTGCGGCCCAGCGCCAGCACCGCCGACAGCAAGGCCACGCCGGGCGCGAACAGGCCGAAGGTGAGGAAGTCCATCTTCTCGAAGGCCTTGACGCGGTCCCCCGGCGGCAGCTTGAGCGCCAGCACGCAGGCCAGCGACAACAGCGCCAATCCCAGCTCGAAGAAGTACAGGCCGCGCCACTCGCCGAACTCCATCAGCTCCGAGGAGAATAGCCGCGCCATCGGCAGCGCCAGTTGCGAGAAGCCGATGCCGAACACCGCCGCCTTGAGCCGGTGCTGGGCCGGGAAGGCCTGCAGCGTGTAGTACAGGCCGAGGGTGGTCAACGCCGCGCCGCTCATGCCGTGCGCCGCGCGCACCGCGATGGCCGAGGCCAGGCCGTGCACGAACAAGTGGGCCACGGTGGCCAGCGCGTACACCACCAGGAATAATTCGGTGAACAGGCGCAGGCCGTACTGCTGGCGGAACTTCACCAGCAGAAGGTTCATCGACACGTTGGCCATCACATAGGCGGCCGGCAGCCACTGGATCTCGGCCGAGTAGACGCCCAGCGAGCCTTGCAGGTAAGGCAGGTTGACCGACACCAGCGCGTTCCCCAGGCCGCCGGTGACGGCGACGATGAAGCCGACCACCAGGAAGGCCAGCCGGCGCTCGGCCGTGTGCAACGGTGTCGACGGCGATCCCGGCAAGGACGGGCGCTCGTGCGGAAGCCATACCTGGGGGGCGTAAACGTCCATGGTGGTCAGAAGGTCCGGATGCGAATTGTATGGGGCGTAAACTGCACAATGACGAGCATATCACTATGCTCGTCATTGTTGCGTATATTACAGCCCACTCAAAAGGGAGAGCCTGCAGGAAGCGCATGCCGCCGCCGGCCGGGCCGCCGCCTATCCCGGCGGGCACACCGGCCGGGAGGCATGGTGTTATTTGGCGCTGCGTGAGCCCAGCAGCTTGGACAGGCCGTAGCCGGCGGCGGCGGCCAGCAGGACCGACATGGCCGGGCTGGCGCGCACGCGGCTGCGGCCCGATTCGGTCAGCGCCTTGCAGCTGGCGGTGACGCGCTTGCCGCGTTCGATCAGGCTGTCGGACGTGTGTTCCACCGTGTCGGCCATCTTGCCGACGCCATCGGCGACCCGGTCGACGCTGTTGTGCGCGCTGTTGGCCAGGCGGTCGGTGGCGGGCGGAACCTTGTCGGCGACCTTGTCGATGGCGGCGTGGGCATCGGCGCGCAGGTTGTTGCCGATCTGGGTGACGCCGTCGCGGGTGGCGTTGATTTTGCTGTCGAGGTTGTTGTCCATGATGCTTTCCTTTTTCGAGTGAATGTTGGAACTGCAAGGGATACGATAGGCTCCCCAGCGCCGCTTAACCGTGCGGAAACTAACAAAGTGGCGGGCAGAGCGCGGCATTGCAACAACGCGCCGCGTATGTGAACTGGCACACGGACTGCCGGGTCCGACTCTGCGGCCATCGCTGACGCCCGCCGACGTGGCGGCCAACGCGCGCCTACGGCAGAGGCCGTGTCCGAATGTCAGACTTGACCCCACCAATCGCGCGGCTATGTGAGCTGCCACACGGACGGCGGCGGACGGATGGCGCATGCTGAGCTAAAAATACCGCTCTGGAGCGCCGCATGTTTCCCATCTCATCCACGCCGGCCAGCAATGTGACGCCCCTCGGGCCGCTGGACGCCGACTTGGTGACGGCAATCGGCTCGTCCACCGATGCTCCCGCCCCCGCCGCGGTCACGGTCGACCTGTCGCCGGTGGCCAACTTCCTGCTGACCGTGTCGCAGACCCAGCAACATCTTGCCCAGCTGCAGGCGGCCCTGGCCCGAGGCGTTGCGCCGCCCAACAGCGATACCACCCTGAGCGACCGCACCCGCGACGTGGTCGACGCATTCAACCTGCTCCCCTCCGCCGAGACCGACCGCGCCCAAGGACCGGAATCGTCCCTGCTGGACACGCTGGTGCAAAGCCTGCAACCGCCGGCGGTCGCGCAGAACCTGGCGCAGATCGGCCTGACCCTGCAAGCGACGCTGCCGCCCGACGCCCACAACAGCCTGTCGCTCGACGACGTGCAGCTGCAAACCGCCTTCCACACCGCCCCGCAGGCCACCGCCGCCACCCTGCAGGCGACCCTCGGCAACTTCGACGCCGTGGCGGAGAACTTCGCCGCGCGGCTGGCCTTCGCGCAGCAGAACGATCCGCTGGGCGCCAATCCGGCGCTGGCCGCCGCCATCGCCGCCTACCGCATCAACGACATCGCCGGCGCCGCCAGCCATCTCGCGCAATCGGCGGGCAGCGCCATCCCGCGCGTGCCGGCGGTGGCCGCCACCGCCCGCACGCGCGCCAACGGCCACACGCCATAAGCGCCGGGCCTTCTCCAAAACCATGCAATAATCGGCGCTTGCCCACTGCCCTGTTGCCGATGAAGCGCTTGAACATCACCGCAATACTGCTCGCCGCCGCGCTGTCGTGCGCCGCCCCGGCGCTCGCCGCCGCCGCGCCCAAGGTGCCGCTGCTGATCGGCGACACGCTCGACGAGCAAGGCAAGCCCCGGCCCATGCCGGCGGTCAAGCGCAAGGTGCTCGACGCCGTGGCGCAGGAGCTGGGCGTGACCTTCGAGCCGCGCACCTATCCATGGGCGCGCGCCGAACGCCACGCGCTGAACGGCGAGGGCCTGGTGTTCGGCCTGCCGAAAACCGCCGACCGCCTGCGCGCGCTGCACTACTCCGATCCCGCCACCCACAACAGCCTGTGGGTGGTCACGCGCAGCGACGCCACCTTCCCCTTCAACGGCCTCGAAGACCTGCGCGGCAAGACCATCAGCACGGTGCGCGGCTACAGCTACGGCCCGGCGTTCGACGCGGCGCGCGGTAAGCTGTTCCGCACCGACGACGACATCTCCTCGCGCGGAACGCGCCTCACCCGCCTGATGCTCAAGCGCGTGGACGCGGTGCTGCTGTTCCAGCCCGAGGGCCTGACCGCCAAGGACCTGGAGAACAGCATCCGCGACTTCATGGCTTCGCGCCTGCCGGCCATCGGCGCCGCCGCCAACGCCGGCTTCAGCGTGCTGCCCAAGCCCCTGATCACCGACAGCGGCCAGTTTTTCGCCATCGCCCGCGACCAGGACGACGGCATCATCGACCGCATCAACACTGCGCTGGCGCGCATCCGCAAGCGCGAGGAGGACGCCAGGCGCCAGCACGCGCCGAATTAAATTTCGGCCGCAGCCGATTCGAAAGGCGATATGCCGCAAAACAGGCCATTCGCAAGTGCAAGTCACACGATAATATTTTGCGTTTTTGGCGATAATCTCGCCATCACCTTACAACACCACATCGGGAGATCGCATGAAACTGAAGCACATCGCAGCCGCCGCCGCACTGCTGGGCGCCGCCGGCGTCCACGCCCAGGACACCCTGGTCAAGATCGGCCATAGCGGCCCGCTGTCCGGCGCCCAGGCGTTTTCGGGCAAGGACAACGAAAACGGCGCGCGCCTGGCGGTCGAGGAACTGAACGCCAAGCCGATCACCGTGGGCGGCAAGAAGCTCAAGTTCGAACTGCAATCGGAGGACGACCAGGGCGATCCGAAGGCCGGCATGGCGGCTGCCCAGAAGCTGATCGACCAGGGCGTCAAGTACGTGGTCGGCCCGTACAACTCGGGCGTGGCCATCCCCGCCTCGCGCGCCTACAACGACGCCGGCGTGTTGATCGCCACCGTGGCCACCAATCCCAAGCTCACGCAGCAGGGCTACAAGGGCCTGTTCCGCGTGAACGCCAGCGACTCGCAACTGGGCAGCAAGATGGCGCTGTACGCGGCCAAGGAACTGAAACTGAAGACCGTGGCCGTGATCGACGACCGCACCGCCTTCGGCCAGGGCCTGGCCGAGGAATTCAAGAAGCAGGCCAAGGCCGCCGGCATGACCGTGGCCGGCCACGAGTTCACCACCGATAAGTCGTTCGACTTCAGCTCCATCCTGACCAAGCTGAAAACCAAGAATGTCGAGGCGATCTTCTTCGGCGGCTACGCGCCGCAGGGCGCACCGATGGCGCGCCAGATGAAGCAGCTGGGCATCAACGCCAAGCTGCTGGGCGGCGACACCATCTGCACCGCGGAGATGGGCAAGCTCGGTGGCGACGCCGTCGGCGAGAACGTCCTGTGCCCGCAGGGCGGCGCCAGCCTCGACAAGTTGGCCAGCGGCCCGGCCTTCAAGGCCAGGTACAAGGCGCGCTTCAAGCAGGAGCCGGATGTCTACGCGGCGGCCTACTACGACGCGGCCATGATGTACGCACAGGCGATGCAGAAGGTGAATTCGATCGATCCGCAAAAAGTGGGCGCCGCGATCGGCGCCGGCTCGTACACGGGCGTGGCGGGCACCTACTCGTTCGACCAGCGCGGCGACATGAAGCAGTCGCCGGTCACCATCTTCCACTTCAAGGGCGGCCAGCCGGTTGCGCTGACCACCTACTGATGTAGCGCGCCGTCGGCCTTGATGTCGGCGACGGCGCCGTTCAGGATTTCCAGCGCCTGCTCCATGTCGAAATCGCCGACCGCCTGTTCCAGCTTGCGGTAGTGCCGGGGGAAGGCGGCGGCCAGCAGCGCGCCATGCTCCACCAGCAGCCGTTCGGCGCGGGCGTCGTCGTCGGCCAGCAGTTCGCCCAGTTCGCGCACCACGGCGTCGCGCTGTCCGGGGTCGACGTCCACCACCGCCAGCTCGGCTTCCGCCGGCAGGCATGCGGCGATGGCCGCCACCTGGCCGGCCAGCACCGCCTCCAGCTGCGCCAGCTGCGGCGCCAGGCGTTCGGCCAGCGCGGCGGCGCCGGTATCGCCCACCACCGCCGGCGACAGCGCATGTTCGGCTTCGCCGGCCAGCAGCTGCAGGGCGCTGGCGCCGATGTTGCCGGCCAATCCCTTGAGTGTGTGCGCGCCGCGTTCGGCGCCGGCGCGGTCGCCGGCCGCCAGCAGCGCCGATATCTGCGTCACCGCGCCGGCCTGGTTGGCGACGAAGCCGCGCAGCATGGCCAGGTAGCGCGGCCGCTTGCCCAGCACGCGGCGCAGGCCGGACACCATGTCCAGGCCCGGTATCTCCTGCGGGAAGCCGTCGTCCGGCGCGGCTTGCGGTTCGCGGCCCGCAGCGGCTGGTCGTTCGCCGCCCGGCCCGGTCTGCGAATCGTGCCCCGGTTCGGTGCGCGGCTCGTAGCGCGGCTCCGCGCCGGCCGCGTCCTGCGCCGGCAGCGCGTGACGCGGCGGTATCCAGCGCAGCAGCACGCGCCACAAGTCATCCGGCTCGATCGGCTTGATCACGAAGTCCACCATGCCCGCCTGCGTGCACAGGTCGCGGTCGGCCTGCATGGCGTTGGCCGTCATCGCCACCACCGGCAAGCCGTCCAGCGCCGGCAAGGCGCGCAGCGCGCGGGTGGCTTCGATGCCGTCCATCTCCGGCATCTGCATGTCCATCAACACGATGTCGTACTGGCCGCCCTGCGCCATCGCCACCGCCTCCACACCGTTGTTGGCGATGTCCACCACCAGGCCCGCGTCGGCCAGCAACTCCGACGCCACCTGCTGGTTCAGTTCATTGTCCTCGGCCAGCAGCACGCGCGCACCGCGCAGGGTCGCCAGCGCGGCCAGCTTGTCGGCCGGCGCCGGACGCGCCAGCGCGCTGTCATCCACCTCGCCGCCCAGCAGGCGTATCAAGGTGTTGAGCAGCACCGAGGCGTTGACCGGCTTGATCAGCACATCGTCGATGCCGGCGCCGCGCGCCTGCTGCTGCACCTCCTCGCGCCCGTAGGCCGTGACCATCATCAAACGCGGCGGCTCGCGCAGCGCCAGCGCCTTGATGGCGGCGGCGGTTTCGATGCCGCTCATGCCCGGCATCTGCCAGTCCAGCAGCACCGCGGCCAGCGGCTCGCCAGCGGCGGCGGCATCGCGCACGATGGCCACCGCCTCGGCGCCGGACGCCGCCACCCGCACATTGAAGCGCATGCCGAGCAGCAGTTCGGCGATCACGCCGCGCGCACTGTCATTGTCGTCCACCACCAGCAAGCGGCTGCCGCGCAGGTCAGGCGACGGCAGCAACGAAGGGCGCGCATCCTGGCCAATGTCCAGGCGCGCGGTGAACCAGAACGTCGAACCCTTGCCCAACTCGCTCTCGACGCCGACCTCCCCGCCCATCAGCTGCGCCAGTTTCTTGGAGATCGCCAGTCCCAGGCCGGTGCCGCCGTACTTGCGCGTGGTGGAGGCGTCGGCCTGCTGGAAGCTCTGGAACAGCTGGCGCATCTGCGCCTCGCTCAAGCCGATGCCGGTGTCGCGCACCGCGAAGTGCAGCAGCACGCGCTGCTCGTCCTGGCTGCGCACGCGCACCGTCACCGCCACCTCGCCCCGCTCGGTGAACTTGACGGCGTTGTTGGCGTAGTTGATCAGGATCTGGCCCAGCCGCAGCGCGTCGCCCACCAGCGCGGCCGGCACGTCGGGCGCCACGTCGAACACCAGCTCCAGGCCCTTGGCGCCGACCTTCTCGCCGATCAGCGTGGCCAGGTTCTCCAGCAGCTGATCGAGCTCGAACGGCTGGTTCTCCACCTGCAGCTTGTCGGCCTCGATCTTGGAGAAGTCCAGGATGTCGTTGATGATGCCCAGCAGGTGCTGGCCGGCGCGCTGGATCTTCTGCACGTAGTCGTGCTGGCGCGGCGTCAGGTCCGTCTTGAGCGCCAGGTGGCTCATGCCGATGATGGCGTTCATCGGCGTGCGGATCTCGTGGCTCATGTTCGCCAGGAACAGCGACTTGCTGCGCGTCGCCTCCTCGGCGGTCTGCTTGGCGGCGCTGAGCGTCTGCGCCGCCGTGTGCTCGGCCGTCACATCGGCCAGGTAGCCGTTCCACACCTCCTCGCCCGCGTGCTGGTGCACGCAGGTGCAGTGGATGTCGACCCAGCGCGCCGCCACCAGTCCCTGCGCGCCGAACTCCACGCGGCGGTGCACCGACCAGTGCTGCCGCGCGCTGTCGGCGATCTGCGCCAGCAGGCCCGCGCGGCCGTCGGGATCGAGCAGCGCGAACAGCATGGCGCCGTCCTCCAGCACGTCGCTGGCCTGCAGGCCGGTGATGGCCGTGATGGCGGGACTCATGAAGCGAAAGCGCGGCTGGCCCGCCGCGTCCATCTGGAACTGGTACACGGCCACCGGCAGGTTGTTGGTGATCTCGCGCATGCGGCGCTCGTTCTCGAAGCGCAAACGGCGCGCGCTTTCGGCGGCACGGGTGCGGCCCGTCACCACCATCGCGCACAGCCAGACGGCGGCCATGCAGCCGAAGGCCAGCGCCAGCTGGTTCCACAGCGGCAGCCAGTCGCCCTTGTCCTGCATGATCACCACGCGCCAGGCGCCGCCATCGTCCGGCCAGTTCAACTCGGTGGCGGCCAGCGCCTGCGTGCGGCCCTGGAACTCGGCCTGCTTGCCGACCGGTTCAAACGGCAGTTGCAGCGGCCCCGCACCGGAGAACAACTCGCCGAACTGCTTTTCGTTTTCCAGCTGGGCGACGCGCGCCGGCGCGGCCTTCCCGGCCTGCATGAACAGCCACTCGTTGCGGTTGGTGGCGAACACCACGCCGTCCGGCGACAGCAGCAGTACCGGGTCCTTGCTGCGGGCGAGGATGCGGTCGATCTCGCCGGCCGGCATCTTGATCGTGTAGACACCGGCGATGGGCGTGTCGCGCGAATTGCCGCTGTAAATAGGCGCCGCGAAATACAGTCCACGCTCGTGCGAATTGCTGCCGATGGCGGCGTAGACGTTGGCCTGCCCCGCCAGCGCGCGCCGGCTGTACGGGCGGTAGCGCAGGCTGCGGCCCACGCCGATGGCCTTGCCCTCCTTGTTCAGGTAAGCGACGGTGGTGCCGTCGCCATTGAGCACGAACACGGTGTCGGCGCTGTATTGATCGAGGACGGCGGCGAAATCCACGTGCAGGCGGTAGGCGTCCGCCGCCAGCTCTCCCGAAAGCAGCAGCTTGACGCTGTCCTCCACCAGGCCCATGAGAATCGCGCCGCCCATCACGCGGCCGTCGGTGCTGTCGATCTGGATCTGGCGCGCGATGTCGTCGGCCGCCGCCTTCAGGTCGCGGCTGTGCTGTTGGAACACCACCTGGCGCTGGACCAGCACCGCGGCGCCGCCCAGCAGCAGCGCCAGCGCGGCCCAGCGCATGGCCTGGCGGCCGGGCAGGCCGCGCCGGCGCACCGCGCCCCACGCCGAGCGCCATGTGCGCAAGGACGCGTGGGCCGGCAGCGGCGCCGGTTGCAGGGGTACTCCGTCTGAAGATCCGTCCATGGCGCCTTGCGTAGCATGTAGATTTGTCAAGGGATTATAGCGGAAAACTGTTAGCGCCCAACGCTTCCACGGCGGGCGAATCTGTGCTTTACTTGGCTGGCCAAAATATCAAGGTTCCCGAATGCCGCGCACCTCCGTCCGCCCTCTCCTACGCCTGCTGCTGTGCGGCGCGCTGGCCTGCCTGCATGCCGCGCCGGTGCACGCGGCTCCGCGTCCGCTGGCCTTCACCGCCGTCGATTCGTTGGGCGCCGACAGCCGCGCCATCCTCGCCATGCTGCAGGACCGGCAGGGCTTCGTCTGGATCGGCACCATCGAGGGGGGCCTGTTCCGCCACGACGGCCATAAGCAGGTGCGCTACATGAACGACCCGGCCGACCCGCATAGCCTGCCGGGCGGCCGCGTCACCTCGCTGTACGAGGACGAAACGGGCAGGCTGTGGATAGGCACCGACGAAGGCCTGGCGCGCTACGACCCGGTGACCAACAGCTTCACGCGCCACGTGCCCGCCGGCGGCCCTGGCAACGCGCGCATCGTGCGCCGCATCGTCTCCGACTACAAGGGCGGCATGTGGGTGGCGACATGGGGCGGCCTGCAGCACTTCGACCCGCGCAAGGGCAGCTTCACCACCTATCGGCACGACGAGGCCAGGCCGGACAGCCTGCTCTACAACGACGTCAACGCCGTCGCCGTCGACACCAAGGGCGGCGTCTGGGCCGCCACCTGGCCGGGCGGCCTGGATTACCTGGCGCCCGGCGCCACCGGTTTCCAGCACTTCCGCGTCGACGACCCGGAGCACCCCAACCCCAAGGCCAACGACGTGCGCGCGCTGTACTTCGACAGCGCCGCCACACTGTGGATAGGATCGGCCGACGGCCTGGTGACGTGGAAGTCCGGCCAGCCGTGGGAGCGGCGCGAGGCGCTGACGGTGCAGGCCAAGCGAGTGACCGACATCGACGAGGACCGATCCGGCGACATGTGGATCAGCACCCGCACCAGCGGCCTGCTGCGCTGGGACCGCGAGCGGCGCCAGTTCCAGAGCTACCGCCACCGCGCCGAGGACGCGCATAGCCTCAACAGCGACGCCATCAACACCACCATGCGCGACCGCAGCGGCACCTTGTGGGTAGGCTCGCTGACCGATGGCGTCAGCCGCGCCAACCTGGGCTACCACGGCTTCGAACGTTTCGTCCCGCGCGACATCGATCCCGACTTCGTCAAGTCCAGCAACTTCGTGCGCAGCGTGGGCGCGGCCGCCAACAACCAGCTGTGGCTCGCGCTGGACGACGGCCTGGCGCTGTTCGATCCGGCCACGCGCGAGATGGTGCGCACCTGGAGCGCCACGCCGAAGCGGCCGGGCGCCCTCAGCTCCAACGTCATCTACAGCACCTACCAGGCGCCGGACGGCACGCTGTGGGTCGGCACCTCGGAAGGCCTGAACCGGCTGGACAAGCCGGACGCGCCGTTCAAGGTGATCCACTTCGGTAGCAAGACCACGGACTTCATCAACGCCATCGCGCCGGGACGCGGCGGCGTGCTGTGGCTGGGCACCGGCACGGCCCTGCTGCGCTACGATACGGCCAGCGGCGCGGTCCGGAGCTACGCGCACGACGACCAGGACCCGGCCAGCCGCAGCGTCAACGGCGCCTCCACCGTGGCGGAGGACAGCGCCGGCCGCGTATGGAGCGGCGAGTTCTATCGCGGCGGCGGGCTCGATATGCTCGATCCGGCCAGCGGCAAGTTCCGCCACTTCCGCTTCGACCCGAACAACCCGGCAAGCCTGAGCAGCGACCGTGTCAGCAGCCTGCACCAGGATGCCGACGGCAGCATGTGGGTCGGCACCTCCAAGGGCTTGAACCACGTGGTGGCCGGCAAGGACGGCGCCTTCAGCATCACCCGCGTTCAGGAAAAAGGCGAACTGGGTACGCGCCTGATCGAAGCGATACGCTCGGATAAAAACGGCATGATCTGGGTGACCACGGCGGCGGGGCTGAGCAAGATCGATCCGGTCTCCGGCACCGTCACCGAATACTCGGTGGAGGACGGCCTGACCGAAGGCTTCTACATCGACTCCGCCGCCAACAGCGGCAACGGCTTCCTGTACTTCGGCAGCAGCAGCGGCGTCACCGCCGTCAACCCGGCGATCCACAGCAGCGCCTCGCGCCCGCCGCAGCTGGCGATCACCGACATCCGCGTGCTCAATCGTTCCTTGGGCGGCAAGAACCCGCCGCCGGACGTGATACTGGAAGGCGGCGTGACGCAGCCGCGTGCACTGAGCCTGCCGTGGATCGCCAACACCATCTCGATCGAATTCGCCGCGCTGCATTTCGCCGAACCGCGCAGGAACGCCTACAGCTACTGGCTGGAAGGCTTCGACACGCAACCGGTGCAGGCCGACGCCGCCCATCCCGTGGCGACCTACACCAACCTGGCGCCCGGAAAATACCGCTTCCATCTCCAGGGCAGCAACAACAAGGGCGTGGCCAGCCGCGACGAGATCGTCCTGCCGATCACCATCACGCCGCCGGTGTGGGAAACCTGGTGGGTGCGCAGCGCCGTGGCGTTGATGGCGGTGGTGCTGCTGTTGTTGCTGTTCCGCTGGGCGGTGCGGCGCGTGAGCGCGCGGGCGCAGGCTCTGGAAGCGCAGTTGCAGGAACGCGGCGAAGCGCTGCGCGTCGCGCAGCACAAGCTGGCCAACCTGTCGGCCACCGACAACCTGACCGGCATCGCCAACCGCCGTTGCTTCGACGACCAGCTGGCGCGCGAATGGCGCCGCGCCGCGCGTGAAAAGAAACCGATGGCGATCGGACTGGTGGAGATCGACCAGCTGGCGGCCTACCGCGAGCACTACGGCCAGCAGGCCGCCGACGAAGTCCTGCGGCTGGCGGCGCATGCGCTGGGCGGCGCCGTGCAGCGCGCCGGCGATCTGGTGGCGCGCTACGGCGCCGACCAATTCGCCTTCCTCGCCCCCGCCACCGCCGGCGACGAGGCGATGCGGATCGCGCGCCGCATGGAGGCGGCGCTAGCCGCGTTGAACCTGCCGAACGTGAAAGCCAGGTCGGGCACTATCAGCGCCAGCATCGGCGTCGCATCGCTACCGGCGACGCAGGACGACACCACCGAAGACCTGATACTGGCGGCCGACCAGGCCCTGTACCTGGCCCGCTCCGAAGGCGGCAACCGCAGCGTGCTGGCGCCGGAGGACACCGAGGCGCGGATGGCTTAGGAAAGCCGCAGCTCCCAGTAGCCGACATCGATCCAGCGATCGAACTTGCGGCCAACCTGCTTGAAGTGGGCGACCTTTTCGAAGCCCAGGCTTTCGTGCAGCGCCACGCTGGCCTCGTTGGGCTGGGCGATGCCGCCTATCGCCATGTGGATCTCGCGGGCGCGCAATTCCTCCAGCAGCGCCTTGTACAACGCCGATCCTATCCCCTTGCCGCCCTGCCCGAACGCCACGTAGACGCTGGTCTCGGCGGAAAACCGGTAGGCGCTGCGGGCGCGCCATTTGGTGGCGTAGGCGTAGCCGAGCACTTCGCCGTCCCGCTCATACACCAGCCATGGCAGGTGCGCGGTGATGTCGCGGATGCGGCCCGCCATGTCCTCCGGCGTGACCGCGTGCTCCTCGAAGCTGATGGTGGTGGTGGCGATGTAGTGATTGTAGATGGCGACGATGGCTGATGCATCGTCCTGCGTGGCGGGTCGTATCATCGGATTCAAAGATAGCGGGTTTCGGTGGGTGGCGATATCCAGTTGTCGGCGCGGCCGTCGACGTAGGTGATGGGCGCGTTGGCGAGGTCCTCGTCGCCGACACCATCGAGGCTGGCGACGTTCACGCCATAGAACACGCCGTAACGCGGCGAGTTGCCGATGCCGTATGGACGCACGCCGCAGTGCTTGCAGAAGTAGTGATGCTCGTTCTTCGCGCCGAACTGGTAGACGTTCATCTCGCCCTCGCCGGCCAGCAGGCGGAAGGCCTCGGGCCTGGCCATCACGGCCCAGCAGCGTATCTTCAGGCAGAACGAGCAATTGCAGCGCAGCGTGCCGTGCGCCAGGTCGACATCCGCCTCGAAGCGCACCGCGCCGCAATGGCAGCTGCCTTGGTAAGTCCTCATCATCCGGTGGGTTCTCCTTGCGGCAAAGTATAGACTGATTCTTAACTCTTCGCCTGCAGCAGGTCGTCGAACACGGGAATGATGGCCAGCGAGAGCAAGCCCACCGCCAGCGGCACCGTGACGATGTAGCCCAGGTATTTGAAGCCGAAGGCGCCGGCCAGGCCGCCGAGCAGGAACATCGCCAGCAGGGAGCTCAATAACCGCAGCTTGCCCCGGTCGGCCAGCACGCGGTCGGCCATGGCGTTGTCGTTCCAGTAAAACAGTTTACCCAGTTCGATGCCGATGTCGGTCACCAGGCCGGTGACGTGGGTGGTGCGGATCTCGGAGCGCGACACCTTGGTGACGATGGCGTTCTGCAGTCCCATCACAAAGCACAGCAAGGCCACGATGGCGGACACCTGGCCGGATGCGTCCAGCCGCGCGCCCATCAGGCCGAAACACAGCAACAGCGCCGCCTCCACGATCAGCGGCAGCGCGTACAGGCTGTGCGCGCCGCGCCGCCGGCCCCAGTTGATCAGGATCGCCGAGGTGGCCGCGCCGAGCAGGAACGACAGCAGCGACGCCACGCCCGCCAGCACCAGCCGCACCTCGCCCAGCGCGGCGTTGTCCGCCACCGACGAGACGACGCCGGTCATGTGGGAGGTGTATTGTCCCACCGCGAAAAAGCCGCCGGCGTTGACCGCGCCGGCCACAAAGGCCAGCGAACGGCCAAGGCGGCGGTTGCTGATATCGGTGCGTTGCGGGCTTGTCATGGCCCGCAGGTAGTGCATAGGCATGGAGGGCCTCCTTGTTGCTGACGGCCCGTCCATTGTATGCCATCACATCACTTGAGCGTTACTCCCCAGTTCTTCTCCACGCATTTGGTGTAGTTTCCAGGGATTAGAGCGCTGTACGGCGTTTGATAATTGACCAACTGGCATTGGTAGTCGCCGCCGCTGCTCCAGTTCTTCTCCCAGTAGATGTTGTAGGCCGCCGAGCTGGAACCGCTGAAGCGCTGCATCGTCGCGCAGGACAGCTGCTCGCTGCCGATGTTCCAGCCCAGGTCCGCCGCGAACTGCTTGTAGTAGTCGATGCGGTTCTGCGCCGCCGCCTTCTCGGTGCCGGTGCCGCATTCGGCGTTGATGATCATGATGGTGGTGGCGAAGTTGTTGCCCGCGCCGGCCGCCTTGTCCGCCGCATTCGGCACCCACGTCCCGTCCAGCACATGCAGCATCGACGGCTTGGGCGGCTGCGGGTAGACGAAGAAGAACGTCGCCGAGGCCAGATTGAGCCAGGTCGACGCCACCTGGTCGGGATTCTTCAGCAGCACCGACTGGTCGCCGTTGAACATCACCTGCGAGAACGGGCCGTAGTTGTAGTTGTACGAGAGCTGCTTGGCGCCGCGCCCGTAGTACTTCTTGAAACTGCCGTCGGCGTTTTTACCGCAGGTCCAGACGGTGTTGAACACCGGGTCCGAGCACTCGACGTTGTAGCCGCAGTTGGTGCCGGTTTCGTCGCAGCCCATCTCGCGCAGGTACTTCAGGCCCTGCCGCCATTGCGGCAGCGGCAGGCTGGCGTTGTGATCGCCCGTCTCCTGCGCGAAGTGGGCGAACATCGTCGCCAGCGAATGGCGGCAGATCGCGTCCGCGTCGCGGCCGTCGGTGTAGTCGCCGCAAACCGCCGGGAACTTCGCCACCGCCTGCAGGAAGCGGCCGTACGTGTAGCTGGGCTCACGGATGCCGAAGTAGTAGTCCCACTTGGCCGACGTGAGCAAACGCTCCACCCGCTTGACGTTGGCCGGATTGGCGGCGGCGCCGGGCGATACGGCTTCCACCGCCGCGTTGTCCAGCGTGCGGATCGACGCCTTCACCGTGCGGAAGAAATCGTTGTCGGTCAGCTGCGCCTCGCGCGCCTCGGCTTGGGCCTTGGTCGGCACGCCGCCCGGTTGCGGCGTGCCCGGGTCGGGCGGCGTCGGATCGGTGGCGTCGCCGATATACTTCCACGGCCCCCACGTATCGGCCGGATTGGGCGCGGTGCCCTGCACCCACCATTTGGCCTCGTACTGCTTGCTTTGATAGATCGCGCACATGCCGGCGGTGTAGACCGCCGTGGCGGTCCATGCCGGGCAGGCGGTGGCGGCGGCCGTGCTGATGCCGCCGGAGAGTACGCGCGGAGCGCTGCTGTCGGACTGGCCTCCGCTGCCGCCGCCGCAGGCGGCCAGCAGTAAGGCGCTCAGCACAGCGATGCTATGAACTGGTTTCATCGCTTCTCCCTATTTCAGTGCGACCGGCAGGCCGGGATATTCGTCGCTCAAGGCATAGCGCACGCCGTTGACCGTGACCACGTAGGCGGAAGGCCCCGAGATCGGCAGCGAGTAGTTCAGCGTCAGCGACACCGAGGCCCCCGGCGCCAGCGACTGCCACGAAGGGATGGTGAACTTTGCGTGGTTGAAGTTGGCCTTGAAGCCGCCGATGTTGTTCGGCCCCGTGTAGCCGGCCTTGGTCACCACCAGGCCATAGCCCGATTGATCGCTCATGTTGGCGGGCGCCGATACCGGATAGTCGAATTCCACCACCGAGCCGCCCGGGATGGTGACGGTGGTGTTGTTCGTCACCGTCATCACGGGGTTGATCGGGTAGTTGCTGTCGCCGAGCGCCCAGCCGCCCAGCGATATGCCGACCTTCGCGCTGGTGGCCGGCATCGCCGATTCCGCCCGCGTGGCGCCGTAAGGGCTGGCGGTCTTGAAGGCGTTGTAGATGTTGGTGGTCAGCGTGTAGCCCATGAAGTACTCGCCCTTGCCGCCGTTTTTGCTGGCGTCCCAGGCGTAGTCGCCGGCCAGTTCCCAGATCATGATGCCGCCGATGGCGTTGTCGATCACGTACTGGGTCTTGGCCGCCATCGATTGCGCCGTCTCGGTGGAGATGAAGACCTTGCGCGTGGCGTTCCACAACCACGGCGCGGCCATCGTGGCGCTGTAGTTGGCGGTGTACGTTCCGGTGATGGTCTTCTCCGTCACGCCGTAGGCATCGAGGTAGTCCGGCACGATGGCGTTCTGCAGGTTGAGCGCGTGCCACAGCGGATTGCCGCCGCCGGGGACCGGCTTGCCGTTGGCATCGAGGTCGTACCAGACGTTGTCGATGCCGACCGCGCCGGTGCCGCAGGTTTTGACGCCGGCGCAGGTGACGGTGTCGCTCACCAGCGGCGTGGTTCCCCACAGGCCGCTGCTGCCGCCAGTGACGTCCTTCCAGCCGCGCGTGTAGTACGGCACGCCGATGTTGATGCGGCCGGCCTGCAATGCGCCGCGATAGTAGCGGTAGGCCCAGTCGACGTTCAGGTAGCCGATGCCGCCGTAGGAGTAGGCGTTGCCGGCTTTGAGTTCGGCGTCGTTGCCGTCGTCGAACAGCGCGGCGTTGGGGCCGACGTACTGGTTCCAGCCGCCGTGCAGGTCGTAGGACATCAGGCTGGCGTAATCAAGGTACTGCAGGCCGGAGAGGTTTTCCTCGCCGCGCAATATCCAGCCGGACGCGGAACCGGCGATGGTCAGCATGTAGTACTTGTTGTCGGTGACGGCCGCGGTGTCGAGCTTCTGGCGCACGGTTTTCAGCAGCACGTTGTAGCTCTTCATCAGGCCCGCAAGGCGCGGCTTGGAGAGGCTGAAGTCCAGTGGGTTGCCGGCTTCGTTGTTGGTGGTCGGGTGTTCGTAGTCGATGTCGATGCCGTCGAAGAAGGTGTACTGGCGCAGCACGGCCACCATCGAATCGGCCAGCGTGTTGATGCCGGCGCTGTTGAGCGAGCCGTCGGCGTTGGTGGTGGCGGTGTAGTAACCGCCGCTGCCCGCCCAGCCGCCTACCGACAACATCACCTTCACGCCGGGGTAGCGCTTCTTGTATTGCGCCAGCAGGTTGAAGTGGCCTTTGTATGGCAGCGACGGGTCCATCGCTGCGGCGGGGATGGTGGGCCAGGTCATGCCGGTGTCGGGGTTGTTGGCGCCGCTGCCCAGTTGGACTTTGGCGTTGGCGTCCACCGAGGCGAAGGCGTAGTTCACGTGGGTGATTTTATCCCAAGGGATGTTGTTGACCAGGTAGGACGGCGTGTTGTTCGCGCCCGTACGCCAGCTGGTGAAGTAACCGACGATGCGGCGGTTCAGGCCATTGGCCAGCTTCTCGCGGCCGTTGGCGTCGTACACGCCGCAGTAGTTCACGTTCGGCACCGGCGAGGTCAGGCCGTCCGGGCGGCACGCGACCGGCGTCGGAGTTGGTGTCGGTGTCGGTGTCGGTGTCGGTGTCGGTGTCGGAGTTGGCGTCGGCGTTGGCGTTGGCGTCGGCGTTGGCGTTGGCGTCGGCGTCGGCGTCGGCGTTGGCGTCGGAGTCGGCGTCACGGACTGCAGCGCCCACGGCCCCCACTCCTCGGTGCCCGGCACATTATTTTGCGTCCACCACTTGGCCTTGTAGGTAGAGCCGTTGTAAGTCACGCACATGCCGACCGTGTAGACCGCGCTGGACGACCACACCGGGCAATCGGCGGCGGCAGTCTGTATGCCGGCCATCAGCTTGGGCGCGGGCGTGGCGCTTTGTGGGTCGGAACCGCCGCCACAGGCGGCAACAGCGCTGCCGATCAGCGCCAGCATCAAAAGGTTGTGTCTCATTTTGTATTCCCGTATTTTAGAAATCGTGATTGTTCGGGTAACGGCTGTAGAAATCGTTGTCCCACTTGAAGTGGGTGGCGGAGATGGTGATGGTGATATCCAGCGCTTCGACGAAGTGCCACCAACCGACGGGCAGGAACAGGATTTCGCCTGGTTCCAGCACGCAGTCGATGACCGGCACGTCTGCCATCATCGGAAAACGCCGCAGGTCGATGTCGCGTCCATCGACCGGAGTGAAACAGTGGCGCTGGTTGTACAGCTTGGGCGTATCGCAAGGAGCGATCAGCCGCACGCGCTTGCGTCCCGCGATCTGGATCATGAAGTTGTTGGTCAGGTCGTGATGAAACGGCGTGATCGTGCCGGCCGGCCCAAACCAGAAGAAGCCCCGCCCTTCCGGATTCAGATACTCCGGCAGCGGCGGCACATCGGCCATCAGCTCCTGCAACGACTCGCGATTCTGCCCGTCGTTATTGGCGGTCATGTAGAAGTCGTTGGTATGGCCGCTGTCGCGCACCAGCGCCACGTACTCGCCGAAGCGCATGCGGCGCTTGTGCGACTGGCTGTTCATCTCATAATCCGGATCGGCGCTGCGGCCGAACTGCACCTCCACCATGCGATCGCCCAGCTGCGCGCCCAGATAATCCAGCGTCCATTTGCCGCGCGCGGCGCAGTCGTCCAGCATGCCGGTGATGATCACTGGCAGATTGCGGCGGTAGTGCTGGTCCAGGAACTCCGCGCCGGACAGGCGCGCCCGTCGCGGAAGTTCAACAGGCGCCAGCCGGTTCAATTGCGACTGGATGCCAATCACCCAGTCGCGCTTGGCCAGCCGGTTGTGCAGCCGCGATACGCCCTTCAGGTAAGGGCTGTGCAGCGCGGCGGCGATCTCCGCGTGCGCATCGCGCGCGCCGATGCCGGACTGGATCAGGATGCCGGCCAGCGTATCCGGCCGGCTGCCGAGGATCAGGTTCTCGGCGATCCAGCTGCGCCATGCATCGCTGACGCCGATGGTTTGGACAACGGCATGGCGCTTCATGGCTTAGCGCCCCTTCCAGACGGCGCTGGTCAGGGCGCCGCTGGCGTCACCGTCCAGCTCCCACGAGAAAGCGCCGCGCAGGCTCTGGTCGCGCATGTACTGCATCTTGGTCGCGATCACGGTCGGGTCGTCGTAGCTCCACCATTCGCCGGTGCCGGTGTACAGGAACAGCTGCTTGGTCTGCGGATGGTACCAGCGCGTGCCGGCCTTGTTGACCAGGACCTTGTAGTCGTCGATGCCGGTTTCATAGGTGCCCGCCGCGCCGCCAGTGGTGGTTTGATACAGGCCGTTGGCGTTCGGGCCGGCGGCCACGCCTTTCCATCCGCGTCCGTAGAACGGCACGCCGAGCAGGATCTTATTGCGCGGCATACCGGCTGCCACCAGCGCCGTCACGGCGTCGTTGGTGTTGTACTTGGCGAGGACGCCGGTGGCCGGATCGGCGGGATCGTGGTACAGCGGCGCATGGAAGTTGGTGGTGCTTTCCCATGCGCCGTGGAAGTCGTAGCTCATCAGGTTGACCCAGTCCATGTACTGCGCGTACAGGTTGGGTTCCGTCTGGGCGATCTTCTCGCTGCCGGCGCCGATGGCGGCCGTGAGCGCATAACGCTTGCCGTCGATGGCGCCTTGCGCGTCCAGCTGCGCGCGGAACTCGGCCATCAGCAGCGTGAAGTTATGCTTGTCATTGACCGCGTCGACGGTGTTGTACGGCTGGCCGCCGCCGCCCGGATATTCCCAGTCGATGTCGATGCCGTCGAAGACGCCCTTGGCGGAGCCTGGGCCGCCGCGCCCATCCTGCACCGGCAGGTCGCCGGCGATGAACATCTTCACGCAGGACTTGGCCAGCTGCTTACGCAGCGCGTCGGTCTTGGCTGCGGCCGAGAAGTTCTTCGACCAGGTCCAGCCGCCCAGCGAGATGAACACCTTCAGGTTGGGATGCGCGGCCTTGAGCAGCTTCAGTTGCAGGAAGTTGCCGGTCAGCGGAGCGTCCCAGGCGACGGTCTTGCCATCGACGGTGCGCGCCGGCTGGCGTTGATAGTCGGCGTAGGCGTCGCCGCCGGTGCCGGCCGCCGGCGAGGTTGGCGTGTCGTTGCCCACTTCGGCGCTGGTGACCATGTCGCATTCGTAGCCGCCGTTCTTGGCGTAGGTGTTGCCGAAGGCGTAGTTGATGAAGGTGAGCTGGTCGGCGATGCTGGTCTGTACGCCGTTGACCGGGGTCTTGGTGGTGTGGATGTCGGCCACCTCGTAGCCGCGTCCATACACGCCCCACTGCGCGAAGTAGGAGCCGATCTCGCGGCCGCCGACCGGTGTCGGCGTCGGCGTCGGCGTCGGTGTTGGAGTCGGTGTCGGTGTCGGTGTCGGTGTTGGTGTTGGCGTTGGCGTTGGCGTTGGCGTTGGTGTCGGCGTTGGCGTTGGCGTAGGTGTCGGCGTCACGGACTGCAGCGCCCATGGTCCCCACTCCTCGGTGCCCGGCACGTTATTTTGCGTCCACCATTTGGCCTTGTACGTCGAGCCGTTGTAGGTCACGCACATGCCGACCGTGTAGATGGCGCTGGACGACCACGCCGGACAATCGGCGGTGGCGTCGGCGGTTTGCACGCCGGCCAGCAATTTTTGTGGTGCGGTGGTGGCGGGGCTGTCGCTGCCCCCGCCGCAAGCCGCCAACATACTGGCGATCAGGCCGAGTACGGCCGCATTACCCTTGACTGCACGTTCCATGCTCTCTCCTCCTTGGGTGGGTGACTCTCTGCTTTTATTATTTTTTCAGGATGGAGTCTAAAAAAGTGGTAGTCAAGTGGTTTTATTTTGTTACAACCATTCGAATACCAGTTTCAACCAAGGAAGAGTTATTGCGGAAAGATTAGATGTGGGAGTTGAAAGAGCATGTAAGTGCTCACCAACCAAATTCAGCAGGCAAACCGGCGCGGCTTGCCCCCAACTTTCGAATGTCTCAAATTGAACATGGTGTTAAATGGCGAGTACCAATTTTGCGCGTCCGGCAAGTGGTACGGCCGGCTACTCGGCGCCGGCGAGCTCCGGCAGCATGGCCCGCGCGATGCCGTCGCGGACTTCGACGATGCGCGGTTGCCTCGCATCGCCAAAGCTCATCTTGTAGCAAACCTGACCGTCCTTGGATGCGGTAGGCAACACCATCAGCAGCTGGAAGGCGCTCGGCTCCTCCTCCACCGACGGGAAAATCGACGGCAATCCGGCCAGCACCACGGCCCGCAAAGGCTGGCCGCTGTCGATTTCCGTGTGATGGCCGCGGATGGAAATCCCGGCGCTTTCGCCGTTACTGAACTCCACGCGGGCGTGGCCCATCACGCTGTCGTTCAAGGCATTGACGACCAGGTTCAAGCGCAACGTCGGATTGCCTTCGGTGGCGCTGGTGATCTCATACACTGCTGTAAATAATTGACTCATGGTGCTTCCTGACGAATGAAGATGAAACATGAGTCAACTGTAGCGGCGCAACCGGAAACTTGCCTTCCGAATACCTTCCGGCCGCCAAGTGCTTGATTAGATTGAAGATGTTTCCAGTATCAACGCTTGGGCAACTGCCAGTCCGGACGGATGAAATGGCAGGTGTAGCCGTTGGGAACGCGCTCCAGATAGTCCTGGTGCTCCGGTTCCGCCTCCCAGAACGGGCCGGCAGGCGCCACTTCGGTGACGACTTTTCCCGGCCACAGACCGGATGCGTTGACGTCGGCGATGGTATCCTCGGCAATCGCCTTCTGTTGCTCGTCGACATAGTAAATTGCGGAGCGATAACTCGTCCCCATGTCGTTGCCTTGCCGGTTGCGGGTGGTCGGATCGTGGATCTGGAAGAAGAATTCCAGGATCTTGCGATAGCTGATGACGGCCGGGTCAAAGATGATTTCCAGTCCCTCGGCATGGGTGCCGTGGTTGCGGTACGTGGCGTTCGCCACATCGCCGCCGGTGTAGCCGACCCGCGTCGCCAGCACGCCGGGGTACCTGCGCAGCAGATCCTGCACGCCCCAGAAGCATCCGCCGGCCAATATCGCTTTTTCAGTTGTCGTCATATTCCATCCTTGGTGAGTATCTCTGTACAATTTAGCGACGTTCCCCGGTTCTTCAAGCCGGCCAAAAGAAGGATCTTTCAATTGCTTTTGTGATAAGCTCAAATGCTGCTGTTGACCAACAACCGGAGTCACCCATGCAAATAGAACGCCGTTCGCGTCCAGATCGCGTCAAAGCCATCGCCGTCAACGCGGGCCTGGCCCTGCTTGAAACCGCCGGCCGCGAAGCCGCCGCCACTTTCCTCGAAGATGCGGGCGTGCCCTTGCCCGTGATCGCCCGCGTGCTGTCGGAACCGGACAAGCGCCGCGCCGAAGACCTGCGCTAAAGGCCCATGAAAATCAAATATTTAACCCTGCCCATTTTAATGCTGGCCATGACTTCGGGCATGGCGACCGAACTGTCGCCGGCCTCGCGCACGGAAATCAACGCCTTGCTCAACCGGCTGGCCAGCTCGGGCTGCCAGTTCAACCGCAACGGCAGCTGGTACACGCCGGTCGACGCCAAGACCCATCTGACGCGCAAGCTCGACTATCTGATCGAGAAAAAACAGGTCGAGAGCACCGAACAATTCATCGACCTGGCGGCCAGCTCCAGCAGCAGCTCGGGAAAAAATTATCAGGTGCGATGCGGCACCCAGCCGGCCGTCGCCAGCGGCGTCTGGCTCAAAGGCGAACTGCAAGCACTGCGTTCCGGCAAATAGCTAGGGCTTGAGCAGCACGCGGCCGAAAGCCGTGTCCGTGTGCTGGCCCGGCAGTTGCGGATCGATCGCGAAACGGCAGCTCTGCAGATAGCCGGCGGCCTGCGCCACCACGTCCGGCGCCTGCCCGCTGGGTTCGGCGACCACGCGGATCGGCGCACCGTCGCTGTTGACCAGGAAGCGCAGCAGGATGCCGTCGCCGCCGCTCGGCCGGCGGTCGAATTCCTTGAAGCCGGCGAAGCGGTCCGATGGCTGGCAGCTGTCGGCCACCAGCTTGGGCCGGACGGCCGGGCCGTCGCTGAACTGCCAGACAAATTGCATCGGGAAGGAAGCACCGCTTTTGGCTTCGTCCAGGTGCGGCTGGAACACGCAGCGGGAGATGCCGCGGATGGCGGCATCGTCGAGGATCTTCCAGCCGCTGCCCTGGGACACTTCCGTGTGCACCACCTTGCCGTCCTCGCCGATCTGGAAACGTATCGTCGTCACGCCTTCGATTTCATAGCGCCGCGCCTCGTCCGGCCACTGCGGCTGCGCGCAGCTGAGCGGACTGACCAGCGATTTGAACGGCGCCTGGCCGCGCTGCTCGGCGTGGCTCATCAGGTTGAGCACACCCAGCAGGCCGGTGACGGCGGCAACGGAGAGCAGTTTCTTGTTCATCGGGCGATGATATCAGACCGCACCATGAATCACCGTTCACGGGAGGCCAAGTCGTGCCTGTCCCGCCGTGCCCGGGGCCGCCCTATTTCGTTGGTCTATTGCCCTCGGCGCCGAAATCAACAACAGAGGCATCCAGCGGGAACTCGCGCTTCCGCGTCTGCCATACGCCCTCCGCCGTTTTGAGTTTGAAGTGGTCGATCAGGTAAGGCAAGCCCTCGCTGGCCAGGAAGTCCGGCGCGTTCGCGACCTGAAAATGCAGATGCGGAACGCGCGCATCACCGGAATTGCCAACGTGCGCAATGAGTTGCCCGCGCCGCACCCGGTCGCCGGTTTTGACGCGCACACTGCCGGGCTGGAGGTGGGCATACTGAGCGAACTGTCCATCTCCCAAATCGAGCACAATGAAATTGCCGGCAATATTGTCCATCGTGATGGCCACGGCGGGCGTAAAGCCATCCTTGGTGCGGGGGATATTGTCCGGCATGTCATTGCGCGCGGCGACTATCCTGCCGTCCGCGACGGCCAGCACATCCTGTCCGTATGCAAAGTGGGCATGAACGTCGCGCGCATCGCCGCCGAAGGTGGCGCCGGCTAGGTACTTCTTCCAATCGATCGCGTAGCGGCGGGCATTGTAGGCCAGACCGCCGGCGACGAACACGCCGATGCGGTGGTGCGACTGGATGCTCGGACCATTGTCGGCGGTCCAATTCGCTCCGGCCAGCGGCGGGCCGAGCACGTGCATTTTATTGGCGCGCGTTCCGATGGACGCGCTGTCCGCAAAGGCATTATCGAGCAGCACGCGGTGGCGCAATGTCCGCGGCACCGCGGCCGTATCGAACGCGAGGCACAGGAAGGCGACAGCACCCTGTCCCGCTGCAAGGCGGGGCACGCCGCCGTCGTCGTCGCCCCCGGCCAAGCGCACGCGCTCCTTCAGTTGCGGCTCCTTGATCAGATCAAGCACCGCGCCGTTGTCCGCGTTGATGACTTCAATCCCGCGCAGCGGCAAGGCCTGATCGGAAAAATTATGCAGGTGCAGTTCATACAGCAGGAAGCTGCGGCCGCCGCCGGCGAACAGGGTCGGCGCCAGCGGCGTGCGGATCTCCAGCTGGATCGGTGGGAACACGGGCGCCGGCGCGCCTTCCGACGAGACGGTACCGGCGCCGCTCCCCACGCTGTCGCACCCCGACGGCAACGCCTGGGCATGCACCGACAATGCCGTCATGGCGCACAAGCCTACCGCGCTGATTCCGCTGAAGCTACCGATCGACATTTGATACGCCCGTGTTCAGTTGAAAACGCAGACCATATCAGCAGCCTGACTGTCGGAAGTGACAATCATGCATGAATTTCTGCCACACCGGAAAACAACGATCAACGCTCCGGCAAATCGAAATCGATCTGGGCACGCATGGCCGCGACGTAGCGCAGCAGATTCGGATGCGACCGCATGATCGCGGTGAACCGATCGTCGAAATAATCCGACGTCATCGATTCCATGAAGGGATAGACCGCCGCGTCCACGGTGCTCGGTCGCGCGCCCAGCATGAACGCCTGGTCGCCAAGAATGGCCGCGATGGACGCCACCGTGTTCCGCACCAGCGCCAGTTGCTCGTCCGGCGTATGCCGCCCCATGCCCTGCACCCACAGGCGCTGGCCCGCCTGGCGGCTGGCAAGATAGCTCACCAACGGACGCAGCGGCCACGGCAACTTCTTAAACAGGACAGCGGCGACCTTCCGGTAGTTCGCCGGATCGCGCCATGCGCGCTGCACCAGGGCCCAATACAGATGGTCCTCAACCAGCTTTTCCAACGCCCACGCCACGCCGCGCTGCTGGCTGGACAGGCCGGCATCGAGGTCGATCCGGTAGGTCTTTTCCAGGTGCCAGCGGATAAACGTCGAGTCCGACAAGATGACGCCCTGATCCTCGATGTAGGGCAGCTTCCCTTTTGGCGCCAGGCGCAGCTTGCCCGTTCGTTTTTGATACGGCAGATTGGCCAGCTTCAGCAAGATTTCCGTCTTCCTGACAAACGGGCTTGCATCGGAAAGACCGAACGCCGGCCCGAAACCATAAATCGTAATCATCGTCGAGCCTCCCAAGGTCAGCACAAAGCTTAACTGTAGCGATAGCCGACCACGGAATATTGAACGAAAACGACACCGCGCCTGATTTCGGCCCTCGCCGTGCTCAACGCTCCAGCAAATCGAAATCACCCTGGGTATAGCGCGCGCCGTGCACGTTACCCTCGTCGAAGAGGGCGGCAATGTCGGCCAGGTCGGCGGCGCCCAGTACGATCTCCGCCGCGCCGCAGTTCTCCTCCAGATGGCCGAGCTGGCGTGCACCGGGGATGGGCACGATGTCCTCACCCTGATGCAGCAGCCAGGCCAGCGCCAGCTGCGCCAGCGTGACGCCGTGGCCGTCGGCCAGCCGCCGCAGCTGGGCGATCAAGGCCAGATTGCCGCGCATGGCCGCATCCTGAAAGCGCGGCAACGTGCGGCGGAAATCATCGTGCGCCAGGCCATCGGCCGATGTCAGCGCGCCGGTCAGGAAGCCCCGGCCCAGCGGGCTGTACGGCACGAAGCCTATGCCCAGCTCGCGGCACACCGGCAGCACCTGCCGTTCCGGATCGCGGCTCCACAACGAATACTCGCTCTGCACGGCGGCGATCGGATGCACCGCGTGCGCCCGCCGCACCGTCGCGGCCGACACTTCCGACAGGCCCAGGTGGCGCACCTTCCCCTCGCGCACCAGCTCCGCCATCACGCCCACCACCTCCTCCACCGGCACGGACGGATCGGGACGGTGCTGGTACAGCAGGTCGATGGTCTCGATGCCGAGCCGTTGCAGCGAACCCGTCACCGCTTCCCGGATATGCTCCGGCCGGCTGTCGACGCCCGCCATGCGCTGCAAGCCCTGGCCATGCGGCAGGATGCGGAAGCCGAACTTGGTGGCGATTTGCACCTTGTCCCGCACGCTCCTGAGCGCCTTGCCGACCAGCTCCTCGTTGACGTAGGGCCCGTACACCTCGGCCGTATCGAAAAAGGTCACGCCCATATCGACGGCCCGGTGCATGGTGCGGATGGACTCCGCATCGTCGCCGCCGCCGTAGGCGAAACTCATGCCCATGCAACCGAGGCCGATGGCCGAAACCTGCAGGCCGCCGCTTCCTAATTTTCGCTGTTTCATTCCCTGCTCCTTCTGTGATCAATGGTGAAAATGATACGTTTGCTCTATCCTCTATACAATCACCAGGAAATCACTTGAACCAATGAACGGAATTCAGCAATAGCCCTATGCGACATGACCTCAACGAGTTGGAAATATTTGTCGCCGTCGCGCGCCACCGCAGCTTCCGCAAGGCGGCCGAGGAGCGCAACGTCACCGCCTCATCGCTGAGCCACGCCATGCGCGCGCTGGAGACGCGGCTGGGCATACGCCTGCTGAACCGCACCACGCGCAGCGTCGAGCCCACCGAGGCGGGCAAGCACCTGTACGCGCGGGTGAAGAGCGTGATCGAGGACCTGGACCAGGCGCTCGATGAAATCAACGGTTTCCGCGACACCATCCAGGGCACGCTCCGGCTGAACGTGCCGCGCCCCGCCGCCCGCCTGCTGCTGGCGCCGATACTGAGCGGCTTCCTGAAGATGCACCCGGGCGTCAAGATCGAAGTCGTCACCGACGATCAGCTGGTCGACATCGTGGCGGAAGGCTACGACGCCGGCGTGCGCTTCGGCGAAAGCCTGGCGCTGGACATGATCGCCATCCCCATCGGCGCGGCGCAGCGCTTCGCGGTGGTGGCCGCGCCCGATTTTCTCGATGTGCACGGCCGCCCTGTCAGCCCGCCCGACCTGCGCGGACTGCCCTGCATCGGCCGCCGCTTCCCCAGCGGCGTGATCTACGCATGGGAATTCGAACGCGACGGCCAGGGCATGACGGTCGGCGTCGACGGCCCGCTGGTGCTGGATGACGACGCCATGATGGTGGAGGCGGCACGCGACGGCGTCGGCATCGCCTTCGTGCATGAGTCCTACGCGCTGGAGCACATCCGGCAGGGCAAGCTGGTGCGCCTGTTCGAGGAGTGGTGCCCGGCCATGCCCGGCTTCCACCTGTACTACCCGAGCCGCAAGCACATGTCGGCGGCGTTGCGCGGCTTTGTCGACTGGTGCATCAAGGAACGGCAGGACGAGGAAGCCGCCACAAACAATTTCTTGGTTTTTTGATTTGAGTCAAGCGCCGCTGATGCTTCTGTTGAGGTGATGCACTACCTTGTGAATCAGGCAGGCCGTCACGGCCGACGCACCGCTAACTCACCAAGGAACCATCATGCCCGTGATTCAACGTTATCGCACGCAAACCCGCCCGCGCGCCCTATGGCTGTCCATGGTCTCGGCGCTGCGCTCCGTGACGAAAAGACCGGCTGCCGCAGGAGCCGCACGATGAAGAAAGCTGTCTTCACGGAACACGAGCAGGAAGCGGATGACGTCGGACCGGAACCGTTCCAAGGCCTGATGCGCTACGAATACCATACGCAGCTGCGGCAGATTTCCTACTACCTGTCGGGCAGCATCGTACAGGCGAGCTACTACACCGATCTGTTCCACACCTTGCGCACCGCCAGCGAGAACGACCTGGTGTTCCTGCATCTGAACACCTCCGGCGGCGACTTCGACACCGGGCTGCAGATCATCAACAACATGCAGGCATCGAACGCGCACGTGGTCACCGTGCTGGAAGCGCGCGCCTACTCGATGGGCGCGTTCATCTTCCTGGCCGGCGACGAACTGGTGGTGCACGACAACTGCCAGCTGCTGTTCCACATCTATTCCGGCGTCTTCACCGGCAAGGGCAACGAACAGCAGGCCGAATCGCTGGCACTCAGCAACTGGTTCGAGAAATTCATGTCGCGCACCTGCCAGCCCTTCCTGGCCGCCAGCGAAATCAAGAACATCCTGAAAGGTTCCGACCTGTGGATGGACTCCGATGAAATCCGGCGCCGCATGGCGCGCCTGCAGCGCGAGCAGGACAAGCAGGCCGCGCCGCGCAAACCCAAGGTCGCCATTGCCGGCGGCACCAAGCGTTAGTCGTACGTCCGATTTATTTGATCCGCAGTACAGTGTAACCAGCCCCCCACTCGCTCACGCAACGGAAAGAAGATCATGTTCAAGCACATCTTACTGCCGACCGACGGCTCGGCCATTTCCTCCGCCATCATCCAGAAGACCATCGCCTTCGCCAAGGAGAGCGGCGCCACGGTCACCGCCGTGCACGTGATCGCGCCCTTCCACGTCCTGACGGCGCACGCCGACATGCTGGAAGCCACCCGCGACGAATATCTGCGCGACAGCCAGGCGCATGCGCAGCGCTATCTCGAAGACATCGAAAAGGCCGCGCGTGAAATGGGCGTGCAATGCAAGACGGTCATCTGCACCGACGACCAGCCGTACGAACAGATCATCGAAACCGCGCGCCTGCACGGCTGCGACCTGATCTGCATGGCCTCGCATGGCCGGCGCGGCGTCAAAGGGATGTTGTTGGGCAGCGAAACGCAGAAAGTGCTGACCCACAGCCAGATACCGGTGCTGGTGTTCCGCTGACATCATGAGCGGCACGCATGGCCCGGACGGGCGGATGCTGGCCATGCTGCTGGAGCGGCCGGGACAAGCGCTGCGTGCCGCGCGGATAGCGATACCCACGCCCACGCCGCAACAGCTGCTGTTGCGCGTGAGCGCTTGCGGAGTATGCCGTACCGACCTGCATATCGCCGACGGCGAACTGGCGCCGCACAAATCGCCGCTGATACCCGGGCATGAGGTGGTTGGATATGTCGTGCGCTGCGGCGCCGAGGTGCAAGGCTACGCGCCCGGCGACCGGGTGGGTGTCGCATGGCTGGGCGGCAGCTGCGGCCATTGTCCCTATTGCGCCAGGCAAAACGAAAACCTGTGCGAACAAGCCCTCTTCACAGGTTACGACCTGAACGGCGGCTATGCCGAATACATGGTGGCCGACGCGCGCTACGTCTTCCGCCTGCCCGCATCCTATGACGACGTCCACGCCGCGCCGCTGCTGTGCGCCGGCCTGATCGGCTACCGCGCCTACGCGATGGCGGGCCAGGCCCAGCGCATCGGCCTGTACGGGTTTGGCGCGGCCGCCCACATCCTGTGCCAGGTCGCCCGCCACCAGGGACGGGAGGTGTATGCGTTCACGCGGCCTGGCGACACGCGCTCACAGGAATTCGCCCGCAGCTTGGGCGCGGCCTGGGCCGGCGACAGCGAGCAAGCCGCGCCGGTTCCGCTGGACGCCGCCATCCTGTTCGCGCCGAACGGAGCCCTGGTGCCGCGCGCGCTGGCGGCGGTCCGCCCCGGCGGCAGCGTGGTTTGCGCCGGCATCCACATGAGCGAAGTGCCGGCGTTTCCCTACGCGCTGCTGTGGGGAGAGCGGACGCTGCGGTCCGTAGCCAACCTCACACGAGCCGATGGGGAGGCCTTCTTCCAGCTGGCAGACCAATACCCGCTGCAAACCCACACGACCGCGTTCCCGCTGGCGCAGGCCAACGCCGCACTGGCCGCGTTGCGCGCCGGCGATCTGGATGGCGCTGCCGTGCTGGTGCCCTGATCCTTGTTCGCGCTATTGCTCGCCCCCGCAGATCATCGACTTTTCTTTGCCATCCGCATTCCGATTTCCCAAGAGCTTCAACGGCGTCTTGCCATCGTCCTGCATGACCGGGGCCGGAGCGGGGACAATTCTTTGCGTGCTGTCGGGACGGGCGGCGCCATACGAGTTATCGCCCCACGCGCACACGTATCCATCGCGCGTCAACGCGATGTCATGGTCGTAGGCGGAAATTGCGCCGATTTCGTTGAGCGCGGTCAGCGCGACAAGAGTCGTACTGCTCCGCATGGTGTCACCGGGCCTTCTCATCTCAATTCTGCTGTTCCAGGCCCGCTGCGAGCCGTTCGTGCAAGTCCGGCCCCACTCGACGGAAACCAAGCAACCTGGCGGCCGTCCGAATCAGATCGCTCTCGGCGCCGCCCGCATTGTCATTGCGCGCTATCTTCAGGGCCGCGGAGACCTCCAGCATGGATATGCTAAGAGGCTTTATCGTCGCCCCACTCTCCGCCGACCGATCCCTGACCGGCGGCACCTCCGACTGCTGGCGCGTGAACCAAAACGTTCCGTCGGAAAGCAAATCGTGCCCATTCGATTGCGCGTGGCTTAGCGCTTCGCGAGTTTTTGTAACGATGCGCGTCCCCGCTTTTTCCTTCCCAAAACAGGTCGCCAGGCGCCGAGCCATCTCCTCGATGTGGATCGGCCCTTCGACATCGACTATGCACTTAACCAGATCCGCCAGCACGGTGACAGCCACCTCATGCGGCTCCTGCCCTCCAGTAACCGGAAAATGCGCGCGCCGATAGGCTGGCATCTGTCGCGGTTCGACTCGCGGAACATCAAATGACAAAGGAACTTCCATCTGCGGATCCACAGCCGGCATCGGCCGCGCGCGATTGGCTCCTTCGATTTTTACACCAGCCTCGGCCGAAGTCCGCGCATCGTCGAGGGCAACGCGCAAGCGCTCGATCTCGGCACTGCGGTGATAGAACCAGTCAGTGCTCCATATCCGGTGAAAACGCCAACCCAGATGTTCCAGCACATCGCGCCGCAGACGATCCCGCTCGCGCGCCCACAACGCACCGTGATAAGTCGCACCGTCGCACTCGACCGCCGCGATATAGGTTCCTGGACGGTCCGGATGGCGGACACCCATATCGATACGGAAGCCGGCCGAACCCACCCGCGTATCGACCAGATAGCCAAGACTTCGAATCGCATCGGCCACATCCTCCTCGCAGGGCGTGTCCGCTTGCAGCCTGGTTGGTTCCGCATCGCTCACGCCCCCACTGTTCGCAAACTCCAGGAAGCGCTTCAGGATACGAGTGCCTTGCCGGACCGTTCGACTTGGGTCGATGTCACCCGGATCGAAGGAGGCGAAAACCTCGCAGCGCACGCGCGCCCTGGTGAACAATACGTTAAGCCGTCGCTCTCCGCCCTCCAGGTTGACCGGCCCGAACGTCATGCTGGCGAGCCGGCCGCCGGCCACGCTAGGGCCGTAGCAAACACTGACCAGAATGACATCCCGCTCATCGCCCTGCACGTTTTCAATGTTCTTGACGAAGACGTCTTCCGGCTGCCCTTCCCGCAAAAATGCATCCAAGGTCGGATCGCTGCGGCGCGCGGATTCCAACAGCTCCGTAATCAAGCTCTTCTGCGCCGAAGAAAACGTGACGATGCCCAGCGACAGGCTCGGATGCAGGCGGGCATGCTCGGCAACCCGCTCCACAATCGCAGCGCCCTCCTTGCGATTATCCCGCTTGCCGCCCTTGTCGTAGACGCCGTCGACGCGCGTGAAACACAGGCCGTATGCCGGATCCTCCTGCAACGGCGATGGTGGCAAGATGAGGCCATCCTCATAGAACTCGTGATTCGACACCGATATCAATGATGGATCCCGCGAGCGGTAATGCCAGCGCAGCATGCGTGAACTGAGGCCCCGTGCTTCGCACAGGCTGAGGATGCTCTCCATCATGCCGAGCTTCGCGGCATTGCCCAGCAAGCCATCGTCTTCATCTTCCGGCTCTTCGTCGGACTCATCGGCCAGCAGCCGATCAAAGAAGGACGAAGGCGGCAATTGCTTTTGGTCGCCGACAACCACGATCTGGGTCGCGCGCGCGATGGCGCCGAGGGCATCCTCCGGGCGGACCTGCGAAGCCTCGTCGATAACGAGCAAATCGAATTCCAATGCCCCCGGTGGAATGAACTGCGCGACCGAAATAGGGCTCATCAGCAGCACCGGTTTAATTCTCTGCACCGCAGTACCAGCGTTCTGGAATAATTTTCGAAGCGCGATATGCCCGCGCTTCTTCGCTATCTCCCCTCGCACCACCTTCATCTCTCCCAGCGCGCCTTGCGGCACCTGGGCCAAATGCCCGGCCAGTACGCTGGTGACGTTTTCAGACAGGCGCTGCCGCTCAAGCGCGGCAAACGACGCAACCAGTTCGTGCTTGTTCTCAAGCGCCATGTCGCGCAACATGGGAATCGAATCGCGGGCGATGTGCCAAAGCCGTTCGGCTCGCGCATATCGAAGCTCTGTGGCCGCCCTGCCGCTATCGAGCTCGCCGGACTGCATCCGCCTTGCCAGCTCAGGCACGCCGGCTTCCTCGATACGGTTGTGAAGGCGCGTCAAATTGCTCCACCCTGAATAGCGGTCGATCGAGCTGGCCATTTTCTCGAATCGTTCGGCGACCGCATCCAAATCGGTCCAGCGCGAATCAAGATCCAGCAGGCCAACGACGTCGCTCAGTTTGCGGCGCGCGGCTGGTTCGCGATCACGCAAAGCCTTCCGCAATGCCGCGACGGAGTCGGCACGAGAGGCCATCGATAGCAGCGCATTGGGATCGCAGCGCAGCGGCGCACCATCAAGACGTTCGCACCACGTGGCAATTGCCAACAGCCGGTGAAACTCCGTGAGTTCACCACGCCATTCTCCTTGCAAGACATGAGCGCAATACTCCGAGTCGCGCGCCCATCGCGATTTACTCGCCTCGATACTTCCCAGTCGATCCAGGAGTTCGAGTCGTTCCTTGGCGGACTTTGGCAAAGCCCCACGCAAAAGCCCCGCGAGCTCGCGCGATGCGCGGCGGTAGGCGCCACCCCAGCGCGCAAAGAACGAATTCACCCCGGCGGCCAGCGCACCGCGCAGCGTTATCGTCAATACGGAAAATGCCGGCTCGACAAAGGTGGCCTCGGCCGCGTCTCGCTCAGATCGCCACGCAGCTCCCTCCGTCAATGTCTGCTTTATTCGCGCGATGTCTGCGGCGGACAAGAAAGCCTTCGAGATCTCGACCGCTCCAGCAGGCATCCCCTCCAACCGGGCAAGCACGTCATCAAGCGCAGCGACCGAGGACAAGGCAATCGGAACATCGATCTGCAGCTGAGCGACGGCATCGTTAATCGCGAGGATCAATGCCGACAACGCCTCACAAGCTTCTAACAGCAAAGTCTCCAGACGTTTCAGGTCAACGGGCTGCAGGTCGAGATTCCGCGTTCCCTCAAACGGATGCTTCTCGCTGGCGGTCTCCTTCTTCAGCAAGTCTCCGTACTGCCTTACGGTGTCGAGCAGATGCCGCTCCTCGTCCTCCGTCATCGTGGACAGGCCGGCGCTGTCGATGCTTGGCGCCGGCGCGCCTGAACCGATATAACGCGTCTGTACACTGAGCACCGAAAAAGGTGTGGCACCGGTATTTCCGATGGGCCGATGCAGCGCCTCCGTGAATTGATTGAGCTTATCGCGCGCCGCAGTCAGCTCCGTCGGCGCATCAGGGACCGAAGGAACGGCAGCCGCAGCCCCGAGGGTTCGTGCCAGTTCCGCCAGGACGGTGCCTTTATTCGCATTCCTGGAATGAAGTTCAAGGCAAACATCCCGCAGTCCTACGCGAACCAGGCGATCATGAACGACGGAGAGCGCCGCCATCTTCTCGGCCAGGAAAAGCACACGCTTCCCGTCCTTGACGGCCGCAGCGATGATGTTCGTGATCGTTTGGGATTTCCCCGTTCCGGGAGGCCCCTGAACAACCAGGTTGCGCCCCGACCTGACTTCTTCAATCACACGAGCCTGCGAGGCATCGGCATCGACCACGTGCAGTAGCTTTTCGGGCGGCAGCATGTCATCGAGCTTGCCGTTGGCGTCGAAGATCGAAGGCGCCGGCTCGAAGCCTTCAAACAGCAAGCCGCGCGTGAGGCCATGATCCGCTATCGCGCCCTCCGGCCACGCTTCAAGCGCGAGATCGCGATACATCAGCAGCTTGGAGAACGAGAAAAAGCCGAGCTGAATTGCGTCGGGTTCAATGCGCCAATCCCTCAGGCCACGGATGACCTCTTGAACTTGTTCGAAATAGACGGAAGGTATCCACTGTTCGTCCGACTGAATCTCGGGTAGCTGAATGCCGAAATCATCCTTCAACCGTTGCTGCAGCGGCAAATTGGTCACCAGCTCGTCATCTCGAATTCGCACATCATAAGTCGATGTGCGCTGGTTGCGAGTCAGCTCAACCGGCAGAAGAATCAGCGGCGCTTCGCGGGCGACGCTGGAAGACTTGTCCTCGAACCAGGTCAGGAAACCAAGCGCCAGGTACAGGATGTTGACCCCGGATTCCTCCTCCGCTGTTTGCGCCTCACGTGCGATCTTCAAGAGGCGTTTTTGCAGCGCGTCCGGTCCCAACCGCGTCTCAAGGTAGGCGTCGGTGTAGCGGCTTGGATCGAAAGCCAATTCACCCGCGTCAGCAAGACGCACAGATGTGCCGTCATCGTCCTGATCGCGGCCGATGGCAAGGAAGCGCATGGCCTTGTGGTGTGAGAGGATGGTGTACACCTCATCGGAACGCTCGTTGACGACGTTGATGACATTGCCCCGCCCGTTGGTCCGATTGACATGAACCAGCCGGTTGCGCGTTCCGGTCTCGACAAGACGCTTGCGCGTCTCGTTAAACAAACGTACCAAGCCTGTTCGGAGCGACTGCTCTGCCGGCACCTCATTGTTTTCATCGCTCACCGCATCACTCCTTTCCTGGCTCAAAATCCAGCTGACAGCCGCCAGTGTACTCTGATGGCGGTACCGTCATGACAACGTTGAAGTATCGCCAATTGAAATGGTTTGCAAATTTGAAAATGTTGACTTAGTATCTAAATGCATAAGTCCTTATGAATTATTCGTTTTTTACGGAGACAAACTCAACAATGCGTAAATTTCTTCCCGCAGCAGTCATGGCCCTCTGCGCCATCACCCTCACCAACGCAGGCGCACAAGAACAGCGGCCCGCAGCAACGGCGCAACAGGCCAAGCCGTTGACCAAGGCGGACAAGGCCGCAGCCGTCGAACTCCTGGCCCAACGCCTCGCCGCCAACTACGTCTATGCCGACGCCGGCAACAAGATGGCCGCCGCCATCCGCGACCATTTGCGCAAGGGCGACTACGAAAAGGTTGCGACGGACGCGGAATTCGCAGAATTGCTGACGGCCCATATCCAAGCATCCAATCCAGACAAACACCTGCGCATCCGCTACGCTCCAAGCGCAAAGCCCGATATGCCTCGCCCCTCGGCCACGCAAGCCATGCCTGCCGGAGATAAGAAGAGCGTGACCTTCGGGAACTATGTGAATTTCGGATTTGAAAAGGTGGAGCGCCTACCGGGCAATATTATGTACCTCAAGTTGAACGGATTCTTTGAAGCCACTTACGCCAAGGCAGCCGCTACGGCAGCCATGAACTTCGCAGCCAATGGCAACGCGATGATCATCGACCTGCGCGAAAACGGCGGCGGCGACCCGCGCATGGTGGCATTCGTGGCAAGCTACCTGCTCGGCGATAAGAAGATCCATCTGTCGGACATCTACTTCAGGGCTGACAATGAAACCGATTCTTTCTGGAGCGACCCATCCGTTCCGGGACAGCGCTTTGGTGCGGATAAGCCTGTCTACGTACTAACCAGCGGCAAAACCTTCTCCGCAGCCGAAGATTTCACGTACAACCTCCAGGCCATCAAGCGCATCACTGTGGTTGGTGAAACCAGCGGCGGCGGCGCGCATCCGATCCGGCCGTTCCCTATCGAGCCGAACATGGTCGCCGTGATCCCGGTCGGGCGTTCGATCAACCTGGTCACCAAAGGCAATTGGGAAGGTAGGCAAGCCTTTAACGCAACCCAAATATCCTCAATAAATTCGTGTCTGGCTAAACGCCCGACAAGGACAAAAACAGATCTGTCCCACGCGTAAGGTGAAGCCAGCATAGCGGTTTTATGATGTTTTGGCAATAGAAAGAAGAGTTCGCCTTTAGGTTAACTAATGCTTAAAAAATAAGCAGCGCGCGGCACGGCCGTTGCTCCTGCCGGCAGTTTAGCGCCGAACAACTCGTTCAATCTCGCACTAGATAGAGCAAGAGCTATCTGACATCCTGAAGATTATCCAAACGCTCGCGATAAGACCGGCGTAAGCAATCGACGTCTGAACATCGATCTCTGTTGTACTTAAGCCAGTCGCCCTGGAAACCCATCAAAGCATCCTTATCTCGGGTCTGGCGTAGTGCTGCTTGATATGCTAGCGCCATGTTTGCATCGGCTGTTGTCAACTCAGGGGTTCCACAAATTAAGTGCTCGACACGGGAGTTGGCTTTGCGACAATCGACACTGTGCCACTGCTCGCTGACGGAGTCCACATCACTGATCGATTGTTTAACCTCATCCCCTTGTGCGCCCTGAGAATCGATAGATGATGACACAGGGCTATTACTGACTGGAGAAGGCGCAACTGTATCCGCAACAGAATTTTTCTCTACGACATGAGCAGCAATAACGGAACGGGTCAGTACGGACACAGTATCGAATCTAAAAATAAACTCAGGATCCTTCAACTTACCACGCAAGGTTAAACTTCCTTCTTTAATGCAATCGTTTTCACTACCGGCAAAAAAATTCCCGCTTATGCGCACGGAGGCATTCGTTTGCATCCTTGACGCCGCCTTAAATACTTGGGAACCTGGTTCCATCAGAGTACGGTCACTAATGTCAGATAGATCATTGTTCCAAGTTTTCAAAATGATATTGGGGGCAATCTCAACAGCGAAAACGCCTTTCCCATCACTATTTGCATCCACCTTAGACACGCGGCCAGTCCAACCTTGAATAGTCCCACTTGCCAGCAGTTTGCAAATGGCGGCATCTCGGTCAGCCTTAATGCCTCCACGCTGCATATCGTTCTGAGCGTTGCTCTGCGCCGCTTGAGCTCGACCTACGGCATCGATAAATGCCGCCTCATCTTGGGGGCGCTCAGCATTTACCAGGTCAGTAGCTATCGGCGCAGCAGAAGGACCTCCGGAAGTCTCGGAGCTACTAGGAGAGGGAGCGGCATCCCTTCTCTCACAACCTGTGCTGATAGTAGCAATCACGAACAATGTTGCCACCAAGAGGTGTCGCTGAACTGTCATTTTAGTTTTACTTTCAGTCGCAGATCAAGAATCCAGAATAGCATTTCTGCAATACATTGCCAATTTTTAAATCCGGCTGCCGCTAGGCATCACTTCACGCCTTGGTTCCCAGCAGCAGCGCTACAGCAAACGAACCTGACTGTGGCGTCCACGGCATGTCAAAAAAGCACTTTCCGTAACACAAGGGCAGGCCCTGTTTGTAAATTCTAGAAGAGCGAATCGAACTAGGAAATTTCAAGTCTATATTGTAGGAATGAGCACAGGTGCCCTAATTCCTCGGACAATAACAACCTTGCCGAAAGATCCCGCTGCCGCTGCGCCGGATTCAGCTGAGATGACCGAGGGCCGCCGCGCGCAGGGCATTGCCAGCCTGTGAGCAGTAGGTAACGTAGCTGCGCATAATGGTGGCGGAGGCCGTGAACCCCGTGGATGCCCGCCTTGTCGCACTGAGAGCGGAACCGCTGTAACTGATCGCGATACCGCATTTGTTCGGGGATAAGGCTACCGCTAGCGGCGAGCCGCTTGGCTTCGTTGAGAGCTTCACGCTGCGCGGGTGTGCGAATTGCGATCTCACGATATTTACCGCCTTTAGTCCAAGTGTCCTTTAGCTTCAGTCGATCGCCGCCATCGGCCCACGCAGGAACGATCTTGATGCTCTCCTCTCGCCTCAAGCCAAAGGCGGATTATCGAGGTAGTCGGCCCAGCGCTGCATCATCGCAGCGCGGGCCGGTAGATGCGCGGTGCGGTTGTATGCGCGCCCGTTCGGATCGATCACGCGGTGCGCCAGCTGATGCTCGATCAGGTCCACGCGCTCGTTCAGCACCTCGTCCAGGATCGTCCGCGCCGTCGCGCGGAAACCATGTGCCGTCATGACGTCTTTCGCGAATCCCATGCCGCGCAGCGCTGCGTTGATGGTGTTCTCGCTCATACATGCGTCCTCTGTACGGAGACTGGGGAAGACATACTTCCCATGCCCGGTCACGCGGTAAAGTTCACGAAGAATTTCCAAGGCTTGCGTGGGGAGCGGCACCATGTGCTCCAACTTCATTTTCATTTTCGCCGCCGGGATGCGCCACTCCGCCGCATCCAGATCGAATTCCCGCCATTCTGCGGCGCGTAATTCTCCCGGACGCACAAACAGCATAGGCGTGAGTTTTAACGCCGCCACGGCCACCACGTGACCGTTATAGGCGGATATCGAGCGTAACAACACCGCCAGCTCCTTCGGCTCCGTGATCGCCGCGAAATTCGTCCTCGGTATGGCAACCAGTGCGCCCTTCAAGTCCGGTGTCACGTCGCGCTCCAGCCAGCCGATCGCCACGCCATAGCGCAGGATCTGGCCGCACACCTGTTTGATGCGGTGGGCCGAGTCGATCGCGCCGCGCGCTTCGACGCGCTGTATGACGCCAAGAATGTCGCGCGGCTTGATGGTCGATACCGGCAAGTTGCCGATGAAGGGGAACAGATCGTGTTCTAGCCAGGCCAGTACCTTGTCCTGGGTGTGCGCACTGCGGCTGGCCTCCATCTTCGTCAGCCACTGACGCGCCAGCGCCTCAAAGGTGTTTTAATCAGGCTCCTGCAGATCCGCACGCGCATCGACCTTCGGCGGCTTCGGATCGACACCAGCGCGCAACTGCTTACGTGCATCCGCACATAGCTCGCGTGCTTCCGCCAGCGAGACTTCAGGATAGATGCCGAGAGCCAAGGTCTTGTGCTTGCCATCGAAGCGGTAATTCATGCGCCAGTACTTGTTTGACTCTTTGACAAGTAAGTACAGCGATCGGCCGTCGCTATATTTGTCGCCGCTGGGTTTGCCGGAATGCTTGAGTTTCCGTACGAAAAGGTCGGTAAGGGCCATGACTGCCTCCCGGAGTGATCTGGCGCCAAATGAGGGACCAAACTTCCAAGTGAGGGACCAGACGCCTTTTGGTCCCTCACTCGTCGTGGATTTCATGGTACTCCGACGGATTTGAAGAGACAATAAAAAACCCGCTTCTCCTATGAGGAGAGCGGGTTTTTAGACTTCTTGGTATTTCTTACTGCTGAGTTCTGGTGCCGCTTGCCGGAATCGAACTGGCGACCTTTTCATTACGAATGAACTGCTCTACCAACTGAGCTAAAGCGGCGAAGTCGCACATTCTAACAAATATTTCTTGCTACACGCTAGTCCCTGCACGATAAATTTTAGCCATGCTGCAAAAATATCATTGCTTTGTGCGGTTTTGAAGCTTCTCAGCCCGCGTGGTAGCCCGTCACCACCGCCACTTCGTCCCGCGAACCCAGGAACACCGGCACGCGCTGGTGCAGCTTGTGCGGCTGGATCTCCATGATGCGGTTCTGGCCGTCGGTGGCCGCGCCGCCCGCCTGTTCGACGATGAAGGCCATCGGATTGGCCTCATACATCAAGCGCAGCTTGCCCGGCATCGACGTGTCGCGCGTGTCGGCCGGGTACATGAAGATGCCGCCGCGGTTCAGGATGCGGTGCACGTCCGCCACCATCGAGGCGATCCAGCGCATGTTGAAGTTGGTGCCGCGCGGGCCCGTGTCGCCGGCCAGCAGCTCGCTGACGTAGCGCTGCACCGGCGCGTGCCAGTGGCGCTGGTTCGACATGTTGATCGCGAATTCCTTGGTCTTGGCCGGGATCTGCATGTCGCGCTGCGTAAGCACCCACGAACCCATCTCGCGGTCCAGCGTGAAGCAGTTGACGCCGTTGCCGGTGGTGAGCACCAGCATGGTCTGCGGGCCGTACACGGCGTAGCCTGCGGCCACTTGCTTGGTACCTGCCTGCATGAAGTCGGCCTCGGTCGGCTGGCCCATGCCTTCCGGCGCCTTCAGCACCGAGAAGATGGTGCCGATGGAGACGTTGACGTCGATGTTCGACGAGCCGTCCAGTGGGTCGAACAGCAGCATGTATTCGCCTTTGGGATAGCGGTTCGGGATCGGGTGGATCGACTCCATCTCTTCCGACGCCATCGCCGCCAGGTGGCCGCCCCATTCGTTCGCTTCCAGCAGGATTTCGTTGGAGATGATGTCCAGCTTTTTCTGCACTTCGCCCTGGATGTTCTCGGTGTCGGCGGTGCCGAGCACTTCACCCAGCGCGCCTTTGCCCACCGAGTGGCTGATGGTTTTGCAGGCGCGTGCGACCACCTCGATCAGCAGGCGCAGTTCGGCCGGGATCGAGTTGTTCTGGCGCTGTTCTTCCACCAGGTATTGTGTGAGGCTGATGCGTTTCATGGTTTCCCTTGCGTTGAATATAAATCGTATAAATTGTTATGCTTAATTGGCCAGCGCCTTGGTGACCACTTCCAGCACGTCGTTCGACAGCTTGGCGCGGCCGGCGACTTTTTCCAGCGCCTTCTTCATCTTGGCCTGCAGCGCCGGCGCGTATCGGCGCCAGCGGTCCATGCCGCGCGCCAGGCGCGCCGCCACCTGCGGGTTGATCGCGTCGAGCTTGATGACGAATTCGGCCCAGAATTCATAGGCGCTGCCGTCCGCCGCGTGGAACTGCGACGGGTTGGCGCTGGTGAAGTTGAAGATCAAACTGCGCGCGCGGTTCGGGTTCTTCAGCGTGAAGGCCGGGTGCTGCATCAGCTTGCGCACGGCGGCCACGTTGGTGGTCGGCGCGGCGGCCTGCATGGCGAACCATTTGTCGATCACCAGCGCCTCGTGTTCGAAGTCCTGGTAGAACGCCTTCAAGTACGGGCCCGCTTCGGCGCCGCTGTGGATCATGGACACCAGCGCGGCGGAGCGGTCGGTCATGTTGCCGGCCTTTTCGAACTGCTGCTGCGCGAGCTTCAGTTCCGCCATGTCCGGCGCCACCATCAGGTAGGACAGGCACAGGTTCTTCAGCGCGCGCTTGCCGGCCGAGAGCGCGTCCGGGCTGTAGGCGCCGGGCGTCTGGTTGGCGTGGTATTGCGCCAGCAGCTCGCTCTTCAGGGCCGCGCCGATGGTGCGGCGCATGAACTGGCGCGCCACGTGGATGGCTTGCGGGTCGACCACGTCCATCTGCTCGGCGATGATGATTTCCGACGGCAGGATCAGCGCCAGCTCGCGGAAGGCTGGGTCCAGCGTGTCGTCGGTCAGCACGGCGCGCTGGGCGTCGATGAAGGTGGCGTCCAGTTTCAGGCCGGCGTCGCTGCCGCCGGCGGCCGCCACTTGCGCGGTCAGCTTCAGCAGGCGCTCCATCGCCAGCCGCTGGCCCGCTTCCCAGCGGTTGACCGGGTCGCTGTCGTGGCTGAACAGGTGCAGCAGCTCGTCGTCGGTGTAGTCGTATTCGAGGATCACCGGCGCCGAGAAGTCGCGCAGGATCGATGGCGTGGGCCGCTCGTCGACGTGGCGGAAGCGGAAGATCTGCTCCTGCTCGGTCAGCTCCAGCACCACCGTGGTGGCGCCCTTGGCGTGCTTGCCGCCTTCCAGCGTCAGCGGCAGGTCCTTGCCGCTGGCGCTCAGCAGGCCGACCGCCACCGGGATGTGGAACGGCAGTTTGTCGGCCTGGCCGGCGGAGGCCAAGGAGGACGAAGGAGCACGCTGGCTGAGGATGATGTCGAAGTTGCGCTTGACGGCGTCGTAGCGCGTGCGCGCGGTGACGATGGGCGTGCCGGCCTGCGAGTACCAGCGTTCGAACTGGCGCAGGTCGCGGCCGTTGGCGTCGGCCATGGCGGCGCGGAAGTCGTCGCATTCGACGGCCTGGCCGTCGTGGCGCTTGAAGTACAGGTCCATGCCCTTGCGGAAGCCGTCGCGGCCCACCAGGGTCTGGTACATGCGTACCACTTCGGCGCCCTTTTCATACACGGTGACGGTGTAGAAGTTGTTGATCTCGACGAAGGAGTCGGGCCGCACCGGGTGCGACATCGGGCCGGCGTCCTCGGGGAACTGGGCCTGGCGCAAGGTCCGCACCTGGTCGATGCGGGTGACGGCGCGGCCGCTGTCGGTGCCGATCATGTCGGCGGAAAACTCCTGGTCGCGGAACACGGTCAGGCCTTCCTTCAGCGACAGCTGGAACCAGTCGCGGCAAGTCACGCGGTTGCCGGTCCAGTTGTGGAAGTATTCGTGGCCGACCACGGCTTCGATGCCGGCGTAGTCGATGTCCGTGGCCACGCGCGGGTTGGCCAGCACGAACTTGGTGTTGAAGATGTTCAGGCCCTTGTTCTCCATCGCGCCCATGTTGAAGTCGCCCACGGCGACGATCATGAAGCGGTCCAGGTCCAGCTCCAGGCCGAAGCGTTCCTCGTCCCAGCGGATCGAGTTCTTCAGCGACTGCATGGCGTAGTCGGTCTTGTCGAGGTTGCCCTCCTCCACCCACACCTGCAGCAGCACCTCGCGGCCCGATTGCAGCGTGTAGCGCTCTTCCTGGCACACCAGGCGCGCCGCCACCAGCGCGAACAGGTAGGACGGCTTCTTGAACGGGTCTTCCCACTTGGCGTAGTGGCGGCCGTCGCCCAAGTCGCCCTCCTCGATCAGGTTGCCGTTCGACAGCAGCACCGGATAGGCGGCCTTGTCGGCGCGCAGCATCACGGTGTACTTGGCCATCACGTCCGGACGGTCCGGGAAATAGGTGATGCGGCGGAAGCCCTCGGCCTCGCACTGCGTGAAGAAATTGCCGTTCGAGACGTACAGGCCGGACAGGCTGGTGTTCTGCACCGGCGCGCACAGCGTTTCGATCTCCAGCACCGCCTTGGCCGGGGCCTTGCGGATGGTCAGCGTGCTGCCGTTCAGATGGTATTCCGTCGGCGCCAGCGTCTTGCCGTTCAGGCGCAGCGCCACCAGTTCGATCTCCTCGCCGTGCAGCACGATGTCGCGGCTCTTGCTGGCCGGGTTCTGCCGCATGGTGATGCGGTTGGCCACCACGGTGCGGTCGGGATCCAGGTCGAAGCCGAGTTCAACGGTATCAACCAGGTAGGCGGGAGGGGTGTAATCTTTGCGGAATATCGTCTGTGGACTGCTGTCTGTGCGCATTGGAGGACTCTGGTGACGTAAGCAAAAGCCTATTTTACCAATACCAGCCGCCGGAGGACGGGCGAATTGCCTGAGCCGGCCCGGATCGGCGGCAGATAAGTTGCTGGTTTCCACCTTGCCGTAACATTCTGTAATAATCATGCAAGGGCGAAGCCGCCGTCGTAAACTTAGATTTGTAAAATACCGTCTGTTACCGAGAGAGGCAACATCATGAAATATCTCGCCTTACTGGCCACCGCGGCAGTCATGCTGCTGAGCGGCTGCGCCACCACCATCCACAGCGACGTCACGGCCTTCAACGCCTGGCCGGCCGACCTGCAGGACAAATCCTATGCCTTCGAAGCGCCGCAGGGCGCGGACGACACGCTGGAATACCGCAATTATCAAGTGCTTGTGAGCAATGAACTGGGCAAGCTGGGCTTCCACCAGGCGGCCGGCAACCAGCAGCCGAAGTTGCTTGTCGGCATGAAATTCAGCACCATCGACCATCCGGTGCGGGTGCTGGAGGCGGATGATCCCTTCATGGGGCCGTATTGGGGACCGGGCTATGGCCGTTACAGCTGGGGGTATTCGCGCTGGGGTTATCGTCCGTACTTCTACGATCCGTTCCGCTACTACGGTCCGATGATGGTGGAGGAGCGCATCAAGCATGAGTACCAGCGCCAGCTGCGCGTGACCATCAACACCATCGACGGCCGCAAGCTGTACGACGTCACGGTGCAAAACACCAGCCGCGTGCAGGCCACGCCGCATGTGATGCCGGCGCTGGTGCAAAGCGCCTTCACCGGCTTCCCCGGCGTGAACGGGGTGCCGCGCAAGGTGGACCTGACCATCGATCCGAAGACCGAAACGGTCGACGCCACGCCGGCCAAGGCCGGCTAAAAAAGCGGGGGTCAAGTCTGACATTCGGACACGAGCTCTGCCGTAGCGGGCGCTACGGCAGAGCTCGTGTCCGAATGTCAGACTTGACCCCCGTGGTTTTACGGCAGCAGGATTGACGAGCCCGTCGTTTGGCGGGCTTCCAGATCGATGTGGGCCTGCGCCACGTCGGCCAAGGCGTAGCGCTGGCGGACCTCCACCTTCACCTCGCCGCTGCCGACCACGCCGAACAGCGACTTGGTCGCCGCTTCCAGTTCCGCCCGGGTGGACAGGTAGGCCATCATCGACGGCCGCGTGATGTACAGCGAGCCGCGATTGGCCAGCTCGGTCAAACTGAACGGCGGCACCGGTCCCGACGCATTGCCGAAGCTGACCATCGTGCCCAGCGGCCGCAGGCAGTCCAGCGAGCCGATGAACGTATCCTTGCCGATCGAGTCGTACACCGCCGTCACGCCCTTGCCGCCGGTGATCTCCTTCACCCGCTCGGTGAAGTTTTCCTTGTTGTAGTTGATGACATGGTGCGCGCCGTGCTCGGTGGCCAGCGCCGCCTTCTCCTCCGAACCCACCGTGCCGATCAAGGTCACGCCCATCACCCTGGCCCACTGGCAGGCGATCAGCCCGACGCCGCCGGCCGCCGCGTGGAACAGGATGGTGTCGCCGGCCTTGAGCGCCACCGTGCGGTGGAGCAGGTACTGCACCGTCAACCCTTGCAGCATCATCGCGGCCGCAGTGTCGAAGCCGATCTTCTCCGGCAGCACCACCAACTGCGCGGCCGGCATGTTGCGCGCCTGCGCATAGGAGCCGATCGGCCGGCCGGCGTAGGCCACGCGGTCGCCCACCTGCACCTCGGTCACGCCCTCGCCCACCGCCTCCACCACGCCGGCGCCCTCCATGCCCAGGCCGGCCGGCAGCGGCTGCGGATACAGGCCGGTGCGGTGGTACACGTCGATGAAGTTCAGGCCGATCGCCTCATGGCGCACCTGCGCTTCGCCGGGGCCGGGCGGGCCCAGCTCCACGTCCACCAGTTCCATTACCTCGGGACCGCCGAAGCGGTTGATGCGGATTGCCTTGGTCATGTGTACCTCCGTTGTGCTCGATGCGAAAAGTGTAGCGCCGGTCAGGCCGTGGCGGCGCGCAGCTGCAGCTGCGACAGCACCAGGTGCGCCGACGAGACGTTGGTGGCGCACGGCGTGTTGTGCACGTCGCAGGCGCGCACCAGCGCGTTGATGTCCGGTTCGTGCGGCTGCGGCGTCATCGGATCGCGCAGGAAGATCACGCAGTCGATCCCGCCCTCGACCAGCATGGAGCCGATCTGCAGGTCGCCGCCGAACGGGCCTGAATGCTTGCGGTCCACGGTCAGTCCCAGCTCGTTGATCAGGCGGCCGCCGGTGGTGCCGGTCGCGGTCAGCGTGCAGGTGGCCAGGAAGTCCTTGTACTCGCCGGCCAGGGCGATCATGTCGTCTTTTTTCTTGTCGTGGGCAATCAGGGCAATACGGGTTTTCATCAGAATTGTTCCGAGAAACCTCGTCCTTCAGGACGAGGAGTGAAAGGACCCGACTCCGCAGGAGTCGGTGCGCGGGAAGAAAACACGGAACTCATGCGTTCCGTGGTGGTCAAATAAATATGAACCTGGTTTATCGATATCGTGTCAAATCCTTGACCGGCCTGCTGAACCAGCAAGCACGGACGGTCAATTTCGTCTGGAACTACTGCAACGACCGGCAAAAGGACGCGTTGCGCTTCGGTCGGCGCTGGCATACGGGGTTTGACCTGATCAAGCTGACCACCGGGTGTTCCAAAGAGCTTGGTCTGCATTCTGGCACGATCAACGACATTTGTCAGCGCTACGCCAGTTCGCGCGCCCTGTCGCACCGGCCTTACCTGCGCTATCGCGGCCGCAAGGCGATGGGCTGGGTGCCGTTGAAGGGACGTGAACTCAAACGCGAAGGCAACGCCTTCCGATTCGCTGGCCGCACGTTTCGTGTGTTTTACTCGCGCCCGCTGCCGGACGGGAAAATCCTCGATGGCACCAACTTTTCGCGCGATCGGCGCGGCAACTGGTTCCTCAATATCGTCGTCGAGGTGGAGCCCGCGCCGGTCCGCGCCCCCGTGCGCGGGGTCGGCATCGATCTGGGCCTGAAGACGCTGGCGACATTGAGCGACGGCAGCATGATCGAGGCACCTCGCTTTTACCGGGAGGCCGAGGCGGCGCTGGCATGCGCCCAGCGCGCACGCAAGAAGCGGCGTATCAAGGCCATCCACGCCAAGATCGCCAACCGCAGACTCAATTTTCTGCACACCCATACCAGCGCGATCATCGCCGCCTTCGACTATATCGTGGTCGGCAATGTCAACGCGCAGGGCCTCGCCAAAACCAGCATGGCAAAGTCGGTCTACGATGCCGGCTGGTCGTCCTTCCGTACACAACTGGCGTACAAGACTGTTAAGCATGGCGCCTGGTTCGAGGAAGTCGACGAACGTTTCACCACCCAGGTCTGCTCGAATTGCGGCGCTTTGCCCGATACGCGGCCGAAAGGTATCGCAGACCTTGGAGTAAGAGAGTGGTGCTGTAGCGATTGCGGTGCTGTACATGATCGTGATCTCAATGCTGCGGTCAATATTCTCCGTCGCGGACGTGCGACGCTAGTAGTAGGAATCTCCGCCCTTTAGGGCGGAGAGGACGTCAAGTCTTGATCCTATTTTTTTGACAGCAGATAAATCCCGGCCAGCACCAGCACGGTGCCTCCCAACTGCCAGGAGGTGACGGGCTCGCCCAGCAGCAGCGCGCCCAGGAACAGCGTTGAAACGGGGCCGATCATACCAGCCTGCGAGGCGGTGCCGGCGCCGATGCGCTCGACGGCGGCCATGGTCATAAACACCGGCATCACGGTGCACAGGATGCCATTGACCAGCGACAGGCCGTACACCGGCAGCGGCTGCACCAGGCCCGACGCGGGCCGCAGCAGGAAGAACTGGCCGATGCAGGCCGCGCTGGAGACGCACATCGCATACGACACCAGCCGCAGCGCGCCGAGCCGGCGCACCATCTCGCCCGACAGCAGCAGGTAGACCGAATACGCGGCGGCCGAGCCGGTGACCAGCAAGGCGCCCAGCACCACGTTCCGGCTGCCGCTGTGCAGGTCGTGCAGGAAGACGAACACGATGCCGCAGTAGGAGATGAGCAGCGCCAGCCACTGCTTGCGGCTGATGTGCTGCTTGAGCAGCGTGGAGGAGATCAGCAGCACGAAGGTGGGCGTCAGGAACAGGATCAGCCGTTCGAGGCCGACCGAGATGTATTGGAGGCCGAGGAAGTCGAGGAAACTGGAGAGGTAGTAGCCGACCAGTCCGAGGCCGACCAAGCGCCAGCGGTCGTTGCTGGTGAGCGGCGCCTCGGTACGCATCTTCCACAGCGCGATGGCGGCGAACACCGGCAGCGAGAAGATCATGCGGAAAGCGATCAGGGTGACGGCGTCGATGTGATAGCGGTAGAGCAGCTTGGCCACCACCGCCTTGGTCGAGAACAGAACCGCCCCGCCGATGGCGATACCCAGTCCGCCCAGATAGGCGGCGCGCGCCGGCGCGCTGTCCGTGATGCTTTTTTCCATACCGGAATTGTACGGGCAAACGAATAGCGCCGCTGGCGAGGCCCAAAACGTCGTTCCCGCGCAGGCGGGAACCCATACACAGCATCCGATCTCGCGCCGTATGGGCTCCGCGACGGCGGACCGCCGCTTTCGCGGGAGCGACGAGGAGCCTTAGCTGATGGCCACGGCCGCCGAGCCGGCGGTCACGGTGGCGGTGGTCACGCGGGCCACTACGCTGGCCGGGGCGCTGGCACCTACCAGCTTGTTGACCTGCTTGAACTGCGCCACCATCTTGCCCGCCGTGAGCGTGACCAGCGTGTAGCCCTGCGCGTCGGTGTTCAGATGCTTGATCCACGGGTTGTTGCCCAGGCCCGACAGCTGCTGCGCCAGCGCCAGCAGCGATACGCTGAAGTCGCTGTTGGCCTGCAACCCCGCCAGCACCGCGCCGGTGGTCGCGTCCAGCTGCGCCTCCGGCAAGCCCTTCGCGGCCAGCGCGCCGCGCACCTGCACGCGGACCTGCTCCGCCAAACTGGCCACGGTCGGCGCGGCCTTGCCCATGGTGTAGTCCAGCAGGTCGATCGAGATGTTCAGCGTGCCCAGGCCGGTGACCGGGATCGCCAGCGGGTAGGCCACCAGCGTGGCGATGTCGCCCAGCGCCGACGCCGCATCGCGCAGGTAGCTGAAGAACGAATCCGAGCTGATACCGGCCGACACCAGGTCCACCATCACCGGCGTGCCGCCGCCGGTGGCGTCGTAGTCGTCGCTGACGGTGCCGGCGAAGAAGGCGTGGATGTCGCCGGTGATCGCCACCACGTTGCCGATGCTGTTGGCCTTCAGGTGCGACATCAGCGCCTTGCGTTCGCTGTTGTAGCCGTCCCACTGGTCGCAGTTGAGCAGGAAGCGCGTGAAGAACGGCGCCAGCTGCGCCTTCTTGCCCGACGCCCCCACGAACGGCGATTCAATTTTCTTGGCCTGGATGTCCGGCTTGATGTAGCCGAAGGCGATGGTCTGCGCGCCGGCGCCGGCCAGCGCGGCCGGCGTCCCGGCGACGATGCCGCTGGCGGCGATGTAGACACGGGTGTACGCGGCCACCGCGATGGTGGCCTGCGCCACCGTCAGGCCGGCCTTGACGCCGGCGCCCACCTGCGCCTCCGGCGTGCTGCCGGCGGTGGCGTAGGCCTGCATGATCGCGCCGGCACCAGCCTGCGCCACGGCCGCCGCGGCGCCCGCGGTGGCTGCAGCGACGATCGCCGAGGCCAGCGGGAAGTTGCCGCCCACGGCAGCCGCCGTGCTGCCGATCGACGCGGCGATGGTCGGCACCGCGTTCAGCGCCAGCAGGGTCGCGATGGCGTCCACGCCGTTCAGGCCCATGCGCAGCAGCGACACTTCATTGCCCCACAATTTCCAGGTCGCGGTGGCGGCCTTCATCTTGTCCATCCACCACTGGCGCTGCGTGGTGCCCAGCATGGTCACGGTGGCCAGCGGCTCCAGGCCGATGGTGGTGGCGCCGGCCATCTTCTGCGCCTCGACCGTGTTGAACAAATCCTGCGGCACCAGGTAGCGCGAGCCGATGCGGCCCAGCGCCTGGCCGGTGGCCGGATTGATCGATGATTCCGGAATCACGTGATCGGCGCGGTACAGGCGCTCGTCGGTCATCACCAGCTGCATCAGCTTACCGAACTGGAAATCGCGGTAGATCTTGATGTTCTGGAAGCCGGTGCTGGCCGCGTCGAAGTCGACGTCGGCCGGCATGAACTCGAACCAGGCCTGGTTGGCGTTGCGGCGGCGGCCCGTCTGGTGCAGGTCCGAGCCGTCGGCGTTGAAGCTGCCGTCGTAGGTCTGCGCATCCTGCCAGGCGTCGTCCGAGAACTCGTGGTCGTCCCAGATCGCGATGAAGGCGAAGCGCTCGTGCAGCGCCTGCAGGCGGCTGTCGGTGCGGTACTTCTTGTACAGGTAGCGGTAGTCGGCCAGCGTGGTGGCGTACTTGGCGCCCGAGGTGCCGCTCTTGAAGGCGCCGTCCGGCAGCGCGAGCGCGTCGTGGCGCGATTCGACCGCGCCCAGCTGGAAGGAGTCGCCCACGGTCTCGTAGATGTAGTCGCCCAAGTGGACGATGAAGTCCAGGTTCTCGCCCGCGATGCTGCTCATCGCGCCCCAGTGGTTGACGCTCCAGTCCTGGCACGTCATGTACGCGAACTGCAGCTGCGAGACGTCGGCGTCAACGGCCGGCGCGGTCTTGAAGCGGCCGACGTTGGAGCGGCTGTCGCCGGCGATGAACTGGTAGTAGTAGGTGGTGCCGGCCGACAGGCCGGTCAGCTTGTGGCGCACGGTGTTGTCGTACTTGACCTGCAGCGGCAGGGTCACGTCGGCCACGGTGGCGCCGCTCAGGGCCACGGCGCCGCCCAGCGAGCTGCTATTATCCACGGCGGTCACGACCAGGCGGATGGCGGCATCGCTGCCGGTGGCGGCGGCGACATTGTCGGCAGATGCCGGCACGGCGCGCGTCCACAGCATGATGCTGTCGGCGTGTGGATCGCCGGAGGCCACGCTTTGCGGGAATTTCCAGGCGCCGCTGGCCGGTGGCAAATCGCTGCCCGGTGCGGCGCTGCTGCCGCCGCAAGCGCTCAGGCCTGCGCCCGAGGCCACCGATACCGTGACAAAACCGCCGAATTTCAGAAACTGCCGCCTATCCATGTGTAGCTCCGTCTTGTAGTTATGTAAAAGAAAAATCGTAGCAGGAGGATATGACAGCTTCCCTACAAAAAGTGGAGGCCTGCCTCTAGAGCCGACAACGTGTTACCGTCTTGACTTATTTTTATTGCCAGCCCGCGACATGAAACAATTGATACCCGCACCACTGCTCGCCAAGGCAGACAAAATCCTGGTCGTCACCCACATGGCGATCGGCGACTTCACCTACATGCAAATGTGCTTTCGCGCGCTGAAGCAGGCCCACCCCCATCTGCAGATCCACCTGTGGGTGGACGAACGCCGGCGCTCGGACAATCCCGAGGACTGGCCGCACCTGAAGAACTACTCGCTGTACGACTGGCTCACCGCCAGCCCGTACATCGACCAGACCTACACCCAGAACTACAGCCCCGCCCTGCACGCGCAATCGATCGCCAAGGCGCAGCGCGAGGAGTATCCGATCGTCGTCTCGCTGACGCACATGGCCTGCCACCGCTACGCGCGCCTGACGCGCGAGATAAGCCCGCGCGGCTTCATCGTCGGCCTGAAGAAGCAGAAGTACCGCTTCTTCGAGCTGTCGAAAAAGCTCAGCATCCTGAAGTTCAACGCCACCATGCCGCTGTACGAGTCGCAGGAACGCGACGTGCCGCACGTGAGCGACATCTACGCGCAATGGTTCCAGACCGCCTTCGGCATCGACATCCCCAAGGCCGACCGCTACCCGACCATCCAGATCCCCGACCAGTGGATGCGTTATGCGCGCGATCAATTCGCCACATGGAAGCTGCCGCCGCAGGTGGTCTTCATCAACGCCTACTCCAAGGGCGAGGAACGCTGCTGGCCGCTGGAGCGCGCCTTCGAGCTGATCGAGCAGATGCGCGCCCAGCCCAAGTGGCGCGAAGCTGGCTTTATTGTCAACGTTGTACCGGAAGACATGGCGAACGCCCAGGCCCTGTACGACCGCCTGGCGCCGCCCGACACCCACCTGTTCTCGGCGGTCGACAACTTCTTCCAGCTGCCCGCCGTGCTCAGCCTGTGCAGCCTGATCATCACGGTGGAAACGGCCGTGATGCACCTGGCGAACGCGGTCCACGTGCCGGTGATCGCCCTGATGCGCCAAAACAACCCGGAATGGGTGCCGATCGACCAGGAAAACAGCGCCGTCATCCTGGTCAAGGAAATGGACGCGTGGGTAACGAAAATCGAGCTGCCAGAGGTGATGGAAAAGGTTTTGAGCTGGCCCCTATGCTAGAATACCGCCCTCACCGCACACCAATGACTTACCGCCGAAGGAAGACCGAACATGGCTGGACACAGCAAATGGGCCAATATCAAGCACAAAAAAGCAGCAACCGACGCTAAACGTGGCAAGATCTGGACCCGTCTCATCAAGGAAATCACCGTGGCTGCGCGCATGGGCGGCGGCGACCTGAATTCCAACCCGCGCCTGCGCCTGGCCGTGGACAAGGCGGCCGACGCCAATATGCCGAAGGATAACGTGCAACGCGCGATCACCCGCGGCACCGGCGGCGAGGACGGCGCGGCCTACGAAGAGGTTCGCTACGAAGGCTACGGCGTGGGCGGCGCGGCCGTCATCGTCGACTGCATGACCGACAACCGCGTACGCACGGTGGCTGAAGTGCGCAACGCCTTCAACAAAAACGGCGGCAACATGGGCAACGAAGGCTCGGTGGCCTTCATGTTCAAGCACTGCGGCCAGTTCCTGTTCGCGCCCGGCACCAACGAGGACGCGCTGATGGAAGTGGCGCTGGAAGCGGGCGCCGAAGACGTCGTGGCCGACGATGAAGGCGGCTTTGAAGTGCTGTGCAACCCGCACGACTTCGCGACCGTCAAGGATGCGCTGGAAGCGGCCGGCTTCAAGGCCGAAGTGGCCGAGATCATCATGAAGCCGGACACCGAGACCGTCTTCACCGGCGACAACGCCGTCAAGATGCAAAAACTGCTGGACGCGCTGGAAGCGCTGGACGATGTCCAGGAAGTCTATTCCAACACGCTGATCGAAGACTGAGGATTTATGAAAATATTGGTAGTCGGCTCCGGCGGCCGTGAACACGCGCTGGCCTGGAAATTGGCGCAATCGGAACGCATCCAGATGGTCTACGTCGCCCCCGGCAACGGCGGCACCGCGCGCGATCCGCGCCTGGTCAACGTCAACATCACGGACCTGCACGAACTGGCGACCTTCGTCGAGCAGGAGCACATCGGCCTGACCGTGGTCGGCCCGGAGACTCCGCTGGCCGGCGGCATCGTCAACCTGTTCCGCGCGCGCGGCCTGAAGGTGTTCGGCCCGACCAAGGAAGCGGCCCAGCTGGAGTCGTCGAAGGACTTCGCCAAGGCCTTCATGCAGCGCCACGGCATCCCGACCGCCAAGTACCAGACCTTCTCGGACGTGGCGCAAGCGCACGCCTACATCGACGCCAACGGCGCACCCATCGTCATCAAGGCCGACGGCCTGGCCGCCGGCAAGGGCGTGGTGGTGGCGATGTCGCTGGAGGAAGCGCACCGCGCGGTGGACGACATGCTGGCCGATAACCGCTTCGGCGACGCCGGCGCGCGCATCGTCATCGAGGAATTCCTGGCAGGCGAAGAGGCGAGCTTCATCGTCATGTGCGACGGCAAAAACATCCTGCCGCTGGCCACCAGCCAGGATCACAAGCGCCTCAAGGACAACGACGAAGGCCCGAACACCGGCGGCATGGGTGCCTACTCCCCTGCGCCTATCGTCACGCCGGCCATGCACGCCCGCGTGATGCGCGAGATCATCAACCCGACCATCGCCGGCATGGCGAAGGACGGCATCGTCTTCACCGGCTTCCTGTACGCCGGCCTGATGATCGACGCCCAGGGCAATCCGCGCACGCTGGAATTCAACTGCCGCATGGGCGACCCTGAAACGCAGCCGATCATGTCGCGCCTGAAGACCGACCTGGTGGCGGTGATGGAACACGCCGTCCACGGCACGCTGGACCAGGTCGAGCTGGAATGGGACCGCCGCACCGCCGTTGGCGTGGTGCTGGCAGCCGCCGGCTACCCGGACGCGCCGCTGAAGGGCGCCGTCATCGACGGTATCCCGGCCGAGACGCCGGAATCGGTGACCTTCCACGCCGGCACCGCCGACGTGGGCGGCCATCTGCAGGTGACCGGCGGCCGCGTGCTGTGCGTGGTCGGCCTGGGCGACAGCATCAAGATCGCCCAGAAGCAGGCCTACGAAGTGGTCGACCATATTTCGTTCGACGGCATGCAGTGCCGCCGCGACATCGGCTGGCGCGGCCTGAAGCACTAGGACCAGATGTCGTCCCTTCCGAACCCCGGCGCCGTCAAGGCCTACCTGCTCGACCTGCAAGATCGCATCGTGCAGGCGCTGGAGGCCGTCGACGGCAAACCCTTCCTGCGCGACGCGTGGGATCGGCCCGAGGGCGGCGGCGGCATTTCGCGCCTGATCGAGGAAGGCAACGTCATCGAACGCGGTGGCGTCAACTTCTCGCACGTGATGGGCGCCAAGCTGCCGCCGTCGGCGTCGGCGCACCGCCCGGACCTGGGCGGCCAGCCGTGGGAAGCGATGGGCGTGTCGCTGGTGATCCATCCGCGCAATCCGTACGCGCCGACGGTGCACATGAACGTGCGCTTCTTCACCACGACCACCGCCAGCGGCGAACCGGCATGGTGGTTCGGCGGCGGCATGGACCTGACGCCCTACTACGGCGACAAGCAGGATGTGAAGCACTTCCACCAAACCTGCGCCGATGCACTGGCGCCGTTCGGCGGCGACCTGCACCCGCACTTCAAGAAATGGTGCGACGAGTACTTTTACCTGAAACACCGCCAGGAAGCGCGCGGCGTCGGCGGCATCTTCTTCGATGACTTCAACGAAGCGGGCTTCGAGCAAAGCTTCGCCATGATGCAGAGCGTCGGCGACGCCTTCCTCAAGGCCTACCAGCCCATCCTGGAACGCCGCAAGGACACGCCGTACGGCGAGCGCGAACGCGACTTCCAGGCCTATCGCCGCGGGCGCTACGTCGAGTTCAACCTGGTGTTCGACCGCGGCACGCTGTTCGGCCTGCAGTCGGGCGGCCGCACCGAGGCGATCCTGATGTCGATGCCGCCCATCGTCAAATGGCGCTACCGCTGGGAGCCCGAAGCGGGCAGCCCGGAGGCGGCGCTGTACAGCGACTTCCTGCCGCATCGCGACTGGCTCGCCGCGTGACGATGGCCTACCGCGTCGCACTGCTGGGAGGCAGCTACGATCCGGTGCATCACGGTCACGTCGCACTAGGCGCGCACTTCGCGCAGCTGCTGCAGGTGGACCAGTTGCGCGTGATCCCCGCCGGCCTGCCATGGCAGAAGTCCCCCCTGAAGGCGACGCCCCGCCAGCGCGCCGAGATGGTGGCGCTGGCCTTTGCCGGCGCCCCGTACGGCGTCGCGGTCGACATGCAGGAAATCGAGCGCGGCGAACAGGGACTGGCCACCTACACCATCGACACGCTGCGCCAGGTGCGCGCCGAACTGGGTGCGTCGGCCTCCATCAGCTTCTTGATGGGCGCCGACCAGCTGCAGCGGCTCGACACCTGGCATGAATGGCAGGCGCTGTTCGACTACGCCCATATCTGCGTAGCCGCCCGCCCTGGCTTTAACCTGGCCACCGCCGGCCTTCCGCCGGCAGTGGCCGAGGCGATTTCCCGCCGTCTGGGAACGCCTGAACAAATCCGCAACACGCCGCACGGTCTGACTTATCTGGCACAAGACTTCGCGGTGGATATCTCCGCCACCGAAATACGTGCGGCATTACAACGGGGGGAATCGGCAAACTCGCTTATCCCGCCGCTAGTGCTAGACTATATTGAACAACACAATCTATACAAAAGCTAAATGGACATCAAAAAACTGCAATCCCTCGTCGTTGACGCCCTCGAAGACGTCAAGGCCCAAGACATCGCCCTGTTCGATACCACCCATCTGACCAGCCTGTTCGACCGGATCGCCATCGCGTCCGGTACCTCCAACCGCCAGACCAAGGCGCTGGCCGCCTCGGTGCGCGACAAGGTCAAGGCCGCCGGCGGCGACGTCTACGGCATGGAAGGCGAGGACACCGGTGAATGGGTGCTGGTCGACCTGGGCGACATGATCGTCCACATCATGCAGGCGCCGATCCGCGCCTACTACCGCCTGGAAGAGATCTGGGGCGACAAGCCGGTCAAGCTGGGCGCCGCCAAGCGCAAGTCGACCAAGGAAGGCGAGGAAGCCGACGCACCGAAGAAAGTCAGCAGCCACCTGGCCGCCGGCAAAAAAGCGGTCGACGCCTCCCCGGTCATCGAGAAGAAAACCCCGGCACGCAAAGCCGCCGCCGCCAAGCCGGCCGCCGCGAAGAAGCCGGCCGCCAAAAAGGCAGCCGCTGTGCCAGCCGGTAAAACCATCAAGGTCGGCAAGACCAAGTCCGCCGTCGCCGCCGCCGAAGCGCTGAAGGCCCTGCCGCCTAAGCGCAAGGTCGCCAAGCCTAAGGCCGACGAAGCGCCGGTCAAGACCGTCATCAAGCGCATCAAAAAAGTCGAAGAGTAATCGGGCATGCAGCTGATCATCGCTGCGGTCGGCCATAAAATGCCTGCCTGGATAGAAACGGGCTTCGCCGAATACGCGAAGCGCATGCCGCCGGAACTGAAGATCGTGCTGAAGGAAATCAAGCCGGTCGACCGTTCGGGCAGCAAGACCGCCGCCACCGCGATGGCGCTCGAACGCGAGCGCATCGAGGCGGCGCTGCCCAAGTCCGTACGCATCATCGCCCTCGACGAACGCGGCAAGGACCTGACCTCGGTCGGTCTGTCGCAGCAGCTGGAAGCCTGGCAGCAGGACGGCCGCGACACGGCCTTCCTGATCGGCGGCGCCGATGGCCTCGATCCCGAGCTGAAGGCGCGCGCCGAGGGCTTGATCCGCATTTCCAGCATGACGCTGCCGCATGGTATGGTGCGGGTCATGCTGGCCGAGCAGCTGTACCGTGCATGGTCGATCACCCAGAACCATCCGTATCACCGCGTTTAAAACAAAACCATATGAAACCGGTCGACAAAAAGATCTACCTCGCCTCCAAGAGCCCGCGCCGGCGCGAACTGCTGCGCCAGGTCGGCATCGATTTCGAACTGCTGCTGCTGCGCAGCGACGGCCCGCGCGGCGCCGACGTCACCGAGGAGGTGCTGCCCGGCGAGGCGCCGCTCGACTATGTGGCCCGCGTGGCGCGTGAAAAAGCCGCCTTCGCGGCGGACCTGGTGGTGCGCCGCCGCATGGCCCCGCGCGTGGTGCTGGCGGCCGACACCACCGTCACCATCGACGGCGCCATCCTCGGCAAGCCGGCCACGCCCAACGAAGCCATCGCCATGCTGCAGCAGCTGTCCGGCCGCACGCACCAGGTGCTGACCTCGATCGCCGCGCACTCGGCCGATTTCGCCGGCCAGGTCACGCAGGTGTCGGAGGTGCGCTTCGGCGTGCTGTCGCCGGCCGCCATCGCCGCCTACTGCGCCACGCAGGAGCCCTACGACAAGGCCGGCGGCTACGGCATCCAGGGCCCGGCCGCCGCGTTCATCGAACACATCACCGGCAGCCATTCCGGCATCATGGGCCTGCCGGTGTATGAAACCGTCCAACTGCTGCGCCAGGCGGGTTTGCCGCTGCCCTGAGCGGCGTGTATGATCGTCGTTCACAGCCCCTACAGAAGCCGAGCATGAACGAAGACATCCTGATCAACATCACCCCGCAGGAAACCCGGGTCGCCCTCATCCTGCAGGGCGCCGTGCAAGAGCTGCACATCGAACGCACGCTCACGCGCGGGCTGGCAGGCAATGTCTATTCCGGCAAGGTCGTGCGGGTGCTGCCCGGCATGCAGTCGGCCTTCATCGACATCGGCCTGGAACGCGCGGCCTTCCTGCACGTGGCCGACATCTGGGAAGCCCGCCCGCACGACGGCGGCCAGAACGCCGCACCCACCCCGATTGAAAAAATCCTGTTCGACGGCCAGGTGCTAACGGTACAAGTGATCAAGGACCCGATCGGCACCAAGGGCGCGCGGCTGTCGACCCAGATCTCGATCGCCGGCCGCATGCTGGTCTACCTGCCGCAGGACGCCCACATCGGCATCTCGCAGAAGATCGAAAAGGAAGCGGAGCGCGAAGCGTTGCGCGCGCGGCTGCAAAGCCTGCTGCCGCCGGAGGAGAAAGGCGGCTACATCGTACGCACGCAGGCCGAGGACGCGTCGGACTCCGACATCGCGGCCGACGTCGAATACCTGCGCAAGACCTGGGGCGCGATCCTGCACGGCGCCAAGACCAAGCCGGCCACCACCCTGCTGCACCAGGACTTGAGCCTGGCCCAGCGCGTGCTGCGCGACTTCGTGCACGACGACACCGCCACCATCCAGGTCGACTCGCGCGAGAACTACCTGAAGCTGCAGGAATTCGGCCTGGCCTACACGCCGGGCGTGCTGCCGCGTTTGCAGCACTACACGGGCGAGCGGCCGCTGTTCGATTTGTACGGCGTTGAGGAAGAGATCCTGCGTGCGCTGGGCCGGCGCGTGGACCTCAAGTCCGGCGGCTACCTGATCGTCGACCAGACCGAGGCGATGACCACCATCGACGTCAACACCGGCGGCTTTGTCGGCGGGCGCAATTTCGCCGACACCATCTTCAAGACCAACCTGGAGGCGGCGCACGCGATCGCGCGCCAGCTGCGGCTGCGCAACCTGGGCGGCATCATCATCCTCGACTTCATCGACATGGAGAACACCGAGCACCGCAACGCGGTGCTGCAGGAGTTGAAGAAGACCCTGTCGCGCGACCGCACCAAGGTGTCGGTGTCGGGCTTCTCGGCGCTGGGGCTGGTGGAGATGACGCGCAAGCGCACCCGCGAATCGCTGGCGCACATCCTGTGCGAACCGTGCCCGGCGTGCGCCGGCAAGGGCCAGGTGAAGACGTCGCGCACCATCTGCTACGAGATCCTGCGCGAACTGCTGCGTGAAGCCAAGCAGTTCAACCCGCGCGAGTTCCGCATCCTCGCCTCGCAGGAGGTGGTGGACATGTTCCTGGAAGAGGAATCGCAGCACCTGGCGATGCTGGGCGACTTCATCGGCAAGAAGATCTCGCTGCAGGTGGAGACGGCTTATCATCAGGAGCAGTACGACGTCATCTTGATGTGACTTGATTCCAATTGCCCGAGTTACGACAAAGGCATCAATACGACATTGATTGACCAGCCTGCCTTGGCAATCTTCGAGCTCGCCCGCTTGGACATTTCAGCAGTGCGGACGAAGTAGAATTTCTCTCCCGGGAAGGTGCTGAGTTTTTGGAGAGTATCCCGCATCCGTACATCAATAGCCCCGCTGGGCCGTGGGGACGCGGTTACTTCTGCAGAGAAAATGATGGCTTCCATGCTCATTCCTCGTATATCTGGCTCGTCGGCCGTGCCAGTTTGCCGTGGATTCCACGACAATTCGACGCTTGCGTTGAGCTTTAGCAGATGCTCAGCCGCTTGCAATGCCAGAAATTCGTGCTGGATTTGGTTCAAGTCTTCGTAGCATTCGGCCCGCAATCTCTCCAAGATGCGTATGCCTGATTCAAGTGTCGGGTGTGGCTGTGCAGCCAGTTCTTGGATGGACGCGAGCGAGTGTTTAATATCGTTAAAGACTTGCTGACGCAGCTGCTCGATATCTCCGATCAGCTGCATAGGGTTCAGGCTGGGTTTGCGGGGGTTTTGTGATGTCATGATGGCTCCAAAGGTTAAAAGGATTCAGGATTGAATCCAATATTTCCCCGTTAGATGGCCACCATCCGGCGTAACCCTGCAGGTGCTGCCCTGCAGAGAAAAGCACTTGCCACAGTGCCTTACGCTAACTATATTCCTCCCTTATGCATGTGGGGTCATAAGGTGCAATCGGTACCCAAAAGCTATGTAAAACTAGCCCAGCACTGGCTAGTGCTGTGTTTTCATCTTCAGTCATTATTGCACAGGGCCCCGTAGTTTGTGCAAGCACTAATTCTTTGCGCCCTTAAGCAGCGACGGGCGCGTTGCCGCTACCGGAACAATGGATGCGCATTGAAGGGCGGCTTATGCCGCCGCCCTCCCTTGTCGCCGCAGCGACGCGCTTACAACCGGGCCTGGCAGATATAGCGGCCCAGCCGCAGGACGGTTTCCTCGTGCCTATTGGCGTAATAGACGCCGAGGATGCCGGCTTCATTGGCTGATAGATGGTTCCAGCTGCCATCATCCAAGGCAAGTTCCTTGAACTGCTTGATGTCCTGCGCCACATAGATGACCGAGCTGCTGCTGCGCGAGGTAAAGAGACTCAAGTCCCGCAGCGGGTGGTAGTCATCGACATGCAGCGGCTTGTCATGCAGACGCCATTCATAGCCTTTGTCGGAAACGAGTACCTCCGAGCCGAAGTAGGCCAGTTGGCCGTTTAGATTGACAAGGAGAGGGCTCTGGGGGAAATACGTGCCGCCGGCCCAACTGCATTGTTGCCAAGCCTTGGCCGCACCGTAGTACATGACGAACGGCGGCACTTCCGGCTTCTTCTTGTCGCGAATGTAGGACCAGTCATATTTGCAGAATGCCAGCAGCCCGTTCTTGCCTGGCAGTGAGCAAAGCGTTTCAATCACGACCCCTTCGCCCAATTGCGGCGTCCGCTCCCAGGGCTGCCATGGCCCAGCCAGCGTCTCTGCGCAGTACAGGATACTTTCGCGGTAGGAACCGGATTTCGTGGAGTCCGAGAAAATACCTTTCTCGATATAGCGATATTCCTGGCGACGTTCCAAGCGCCACAGCCACTGCCCGTTGAAATGCATGATATTTTCAGGGGACAGCGAATTGCCCGACGATTTAGGCATGCCGCAGTGCTTCCAGGTCAGCGCGTCGGCGGAGTAATAGTAGCCTTCAGCCCGCGTGCCCTGCGACAGTTCGCCATTCGTGATGATCCAGGTGCCGTTCACAATCTCGATTTTCTTGAACCAGATCCTGATGCCCGGCTGATCGATCTGGATTGCCTGCCAGCGGACACCGTCTTCGCTACGGTAAAACACCTCATCCGAATTGGTGGTGGCAACGATGACCCAGACCTTGCCATCCGTCTTGATGTGGCTGATCTTGTCCGGATCGCAGGGCGGATGCTCGACTTGCTGCCAGTCGATGCTGAACAAGTGCTCCTTGCCATCCTTGCCGATGGTGACGGATTGCTTTTCCAGCTTTTCCTGCCGCAGCTTGCGCTCGCGTTCCGCAGCCCTTTGCTCCCTGAGCTTGAGAACAGACTTGTCGAAGTCTCCCTTGACGAAGAATCCAAGCTGCTCCGACGCATCATCGCAAACCTGGTTAAACGCTTCCAGCGGCCCTTCGACCTGACGATAGCAGCGCTGGAAGTGCTCGCTCCAATCCTCGTTGTCGGCCGAGTTATCCAGCTGGAAATCGGAGTAGGGTATCGTCCGGTCGAAGTCGAACATGGCGACATTCAAGCGAGAGATCATGCCGTTCGCCTTGGACAGAGCGCTCTGGTGTTCAGACAGACAGGCCTCCGCCGTTTTACGCGCCTCGTTCAGTCCGGACAAGGCCGACTTTCGGCCCTGGCTGCAAACAGCAGCTGCAGCTTTGTCAGTCAAGCTATCCAGCAGGCCGCCATCGGAAAAACTGAAATAAACCGAATGCTCCATTGCCTTGCCGTACACCTCGTTCATGCCCATGATGAGACGAGTGGCGGCCCAGCTCGCGGAACCGAGCCGCTTGATGGTCTCCGCAAAGTATGGCGTGAAACGCAATTCGCGATACCGCACCACGTTTTTCCAGCCCTGCGTGCGAGCCTGCAGTTTGATCGCGGCGTCCAACACCGCGGAGGTGTCGCCGCCGCCGAGGACCAGCTGGAGATCAGGCAGGCATTCCTTCAACTGCGCAGGCTTCAATACGCCGATGACCCACTTGATTTTCGGGCTTTCAATCGGCTGCTGGGCCAGCGTCAACAGGTAGAACGCGTCGAGCAGCCAAGTGTATTTCTTGTCCTCGTCATCCAGCAGCGCCTGCATTACCTGCTGGTAGTCCATCTGCTTGCGTGGATGATCGGCCAGCGCCAGGATCTGCTGATACAACTGCGGGTGGCCCGATTTTTCCGCCAGCAGCGCGATGAATTCACGGGCCTGTCCGTTCAGCGCCGCCGCGTTTTCAACGCACAGGGCCAACAACAGGAGATATGTCTGCTTCGACTCGTCGCTGTGAGGACCGTCGAGGATGGTATGAGCGTGGATATCCGGCAGCGTGGACACCAGCGCCACCGCCTCCGGCCGCGTTGCTTCAGCAGGCTGCTCTTCGTCCGGCACGGCATTCAGTCCATGCTCTTCCTTGTACAGCTCGACGGCGATATGACTGCCGCCGATGATTTCATAGATCAAGTGGCGGAGCTGGTAGGTCGTCGACAGGCCAGCGTAGTCTTTGCCAAAAAACTTGGAAATGATTTTCTCGCGCGCCGCATCGCTGTTGCACAGTTCGTCGTCGCCGATCAGGTCGGCGATCTTTTCGTAGTGATCGGAAAGGAAATACAACGCATTCAGGCCGACGCCGGAAATATTCTTCTGGACGTATTCCGAATCCACGGCGTGCCCCTCCACCGACAACGCGATCACCCCGCGGTAGCGCTCTATCGTCACCACCTCGATTTGGTCGATCAGTTCGCTGATGAAGTCCAGCAGCCTGACTTCTTCGTCGCAATTGACATCCAGTTTCTCCAGCGTGTTGACCACGTAATTGCTGATCTCGCGCTCGGTCAGCATCGCATTGGGATGGCTGCGGATGAAATCGTATGCCACGCGCAGTATCAGCACGATCTTCGGGATCGATTTGTAGCTGCGCTTGTTCGCCTCGATATTCAGTGCCCAATGGCCGAAGTTGGCGTTGTCTTGCAGCTGGCGGACGCTGTCGACGACCTGCTCAAGGAAACCGCGGGTCTCGATGAGCATGTCGTTCATCATGCCGAGATTGTTGCGGATGACCGCGATGCCCTGGGAATTGATCAGGTTCTGATGCTGCAGCTGCTGCAAATAATGCCACGACATTTTCTGCATGTGCAGCATGTCCTGCTGGTTCAGCTGCTGGTTTTCGCTTGTCTTGCCGCTGATGGCATTGGCGAAACGCTTGAAGAAGCCCGCTTCGGATTGCTCGGCCAGCCGCCGCTGGCTGACCGTTACCAATCGCGATGCATCCAGCGCCAGCTGTTGCGTGAAGGTGGCGTTGGCCTTGTGCTTGTTCACCAGCGCGGTGACGGCGGCCTGTTCCGCACTGTCAAGCGGCGCCTCAAAAAACTGCTTTTGCTCCGATGCTGCGTCGTTCATTGTCTACCTCAGAGTTTGTTGATCTTGTCTTTCAGGCGCACGCTTTGCGCCTTCATGGTCCGCACTTGCTGTGCAAAATGCCGCTCGGACAGATACAGTCCTTTTTCAAAATCGGCATAATATTCTTGCGAGAGTTGCAGATATTTCAGAGACTCATGCACGGCGATGCCGGTGCCGACCACCTGAGCGGTGGTGGACAGCGTGAGCCTGAAATTGTTCTCGACGTGGTTGTCGAGCGCGATGCTCATCGCCAGCGACGTGATCAGGCCGCCCACCAGGCTACCGATGAGCGCACCCGGCGGCCCGCCCAGCGCGCCGATCGACGCGCCCACCGAAGCGCCGGCGACGGCGGCGCCGGTCTGGAAAATATTCTTTCCGGTGCGCGTCTCCAGTTCCTCTCGCGTCATCTTGCCCGCGGCGAACAACACGATGCATTGCACGGCATCGACCGCGCAGACCGCCGCGCCGGCGATCGTGCCGGTGGCGAGACTGCTCTGGAAGGCCGAGCCGGCAAACAGCGCCGGCAGGCCACGTGCCGCCATGCTGACGCTGGCGGTCGCAACGCCCGCTTTCAACGCACTGTCGCCTGCCGCGATCACGGTTTCCGTCAGGATGCGCTGTACCGCCTGCTCGGCCGTCATGTCGCCTGCCCTGACTTGCTGGATGTACTGGAACGAGTTGATGCAGCCCGCCGTGACCGCGGTGATCACCGCCGCCGCGCCTGCCGCGCGCATGCTCTGTTGAACGGTGGCCTTGTTCAGATAGCCGGTCTGCATTTTGTCGTGCAACTCCTGGCCCGCCTGCGTGCCGGCGCCAAGCTGTTCCGAATCAGGTTTGCTCAGCCGGGTCGACTGCACGCCTTCGGCCTCGAGCTGTCCGGCCGTGTTGTCACGCACTTTTTCAGCGGCACGCGATACTTCCGGACGCGTCTCCTGATTCTTCAACACGGTTCTTTGTGCGGACGTCCTGATGCCGTCGATCTGATCCGATGGTCCCAAAAACAGATCGCTGTTCTCGTACTGATGAATACCGTCCTTGGTGGAGCGAAAAGCCTTTTGCGTGGCGTCCGCATCCTTAAAGTATTTCAACTGCGCGCCCAGCACCTGCTCGCCATCCTTGATGACGACGATGTCGTGCAGGCGGTCGTTCGGCGCCAGCGGCGTCTTGGCAAAACGGTCGGTGAACGCGCGCACATCCCTGTCCTTCAGGATGGCGTCCAGATTGAACGATTCGGCATGGAAGGTCTCAGCGGCAAAACCACCCTTGATGGGATTGTTTTGCGCCGTCGCGGCAATCCGGCCCATGATGGTGTTGGCCTGGTTGATTTCACCGAGCATGTGGCCTATCTTTTCCGCCGCCTGCGCGGGCCAGATCGGGCACGCACTGACGGACTGGGTGATGACTTTTTTGCGTTCATTATTCATGCGGACTCCTGACGGGCATGTAAAAAACATAGTTAAGAAAGCTGGTCAGCCTTCCCACATCTGAAGCGCCTGCCGCAGGCTTTGCAGCAGCACCTCGTGCCATTCCAGCGGCCTGATGATGCGCACATGCGGCAGCCAGTGCCTGACCACGGGCAGCAATTGGTTGATGTGGTTGATCTGCGCCGTGACCAGCAGCGAGCCGTCGCTGTCCATACGTTGCTGCTGATGCGGCAGCAACTGCTGACGGCTGAAGTAATGGGCCACTTCGGGTGCGACGCGCAGCAATACATCGGTGCTCTCGGTGGTGAACCACACGTCGTTCTTGGCGTCGATATAGTCGACATGGGCGGGGTTGCGATGGAAGCGGCTGGCCACATCCACTTCCATTCCTTCGATCAAGCCGATACTGAAGCTCTTCAACCGCTCGCCCTCTTCGGCAGCCAGATACCAGATGCCGTCTTTATGGATCAGCCTGTACGGCTGGGCAACGCGCGACCGGCCCTTATAGCTGAATCGGCACAGGTGGCAATGTTCAATCGCCGCTTGCAGCGCCGTGAAGAGGCCGCCCTTCAGATCTTCCTGGGGCACCGCCTGGATCAGCGTCGCACGGCGAGATTCGGGAGTATCCAGTTGCTCCAGCAGATAGCGCAGGCTGCTGTCCGGGAAAAGATGTTCGGTACCGGATAAGCGGGCATAGCCATGCAGGTGCCGGGCCGGAATCGTACTGCGCGCAGCGTGGGTCAGTTGCCAGTGCCCTTCGGGATTGCGCTCGGCGATGCCCAGCAGGCGCTCGCCCAGATCGCGTTCAATGGTGCGCACATCCACGCCATGTTCATCGGCCAGCTGGTGCTTGTCGATACGGTCGCCCTGGTGCAAACGGGCGAGGATGCGGGACAGGCGCTGAGCCAGCTTCTCTCCCCTGCTGTGATTGGCGTTAATGGATGACATGGAATCAATATAACGGCCGCCTGCGACAGCTTGTGTCGGACGGCCACAATTGCCCTCACTATTTTTTTATTGACTGTTGGCAAGTGTATCAAATGACAAGTGCAGTTGTGCTTCTTTTTTTAAATTGGCAATAAAAAAGCCAGCCTGTTGAGGCTGGCTTCTTACTGTGCGGAGTCTGGCGACGCGCCTAGCTGCGGCGCGCCGTCAGCCACTGGCTCGGCGGCAGCGCGGCGCCGGCCACGCGCACTTCGCCGATGTTGCCGAAGAAGCCGTCCGCCCGCGCGCCATCCCACGAGCCGCCGCCCACCACCCACGGCGACGACGCCGACGAGCTCGCCAGCCCCACCACATGGCTGCTGTTGCGCAGCACCGGCGCGCCCTCCACGTACATGACGGTGTCGTGCGTGACCGGATCGTTGACGATGGCGATGTGCACCCAGTTGCCGGCGATGATCTCGCCCGACCAGCTGGCCATGGCGTCGCGCTGGCCGCCGACGTCCGGCACCACTTCCCACTGCACCTCGCGCAGGCTGGAGATGGCGAACAGCAGCGGCGGCGATTCCGGGTCGCCGCCGTCGAAGCCGGCCAGCCCGCCGCGCTTGCCGTCGCGCGTCATGATGTTCATCCACGCGTGTTTGGCCTTGTCCCACGCCGGGTTGATCTTGACGAAGGCCTCGATCGTGTAGCCGGTCGTGGCGAAGGTCTGCGCGTTGATCGCGGCCGTGGCGTCGGTGAGGAAGTAGCTCAGGCGCGGCGCGTTCTTGTCGGTGTTGAGGAAGCTGACCGAACCCGGCGCCGACGACAGGCGGTGATGGTCGCTGCTCCAGACGATGTCGCCAACCGCCGCGCCGACGATGCCGCCCTGGTTGAGCTGGTCGCGCACCAGCGGATTGGCGCCGGTGACGTCAGCGATCCGCGTACCGGGCGCGACCGGCGCGCCGTCGCTGCCGCCGTAGAAGCGCCAGTGCGCCACGGTGGACGCCACTTTCGGATAATCGTCCGCGTCCTTCGGCGCCACCGGCGCGACGGTGGCCGGCTCGGTGTAGCCCTTCAAGACCAAGGCCCTGGCCTGCTCGACCAGCGACGACGCGACCGTCGCCTTGCCGGCGCCGAAGCCGCTGTTGAAGCGGGCGAAGCGCTTGGCGAAGTTCATGTCGATGGTGAAGCTGTGGTTGCCCTCGGTGAGCACCGCGCGGTCGAACGCGTTCAGCGTATCGGCCGGCTTCATCGGCACCCACGGCGAGAACGACAGCACCTTGATCTGGTTGTTGGTCAGGTCGAATTCATACAGGCGCATCAGGCCGTTGCCGCCCTGGTAGGCCATCTGGTAGTCGACCACCATCTCCTCGACCGCGTTGCCGAAGTCGTTGGTCTTGGTCAGGCGCGCGCCGCCGTGGTGGTGGCCGTTGAGCGTCATGAAGATCTGGTCGTTGTCGCGTATCAGTTTTTCCCACAGCATCTTGCCGTAGCCGGTTTCCAGCGGGCTGACCGCATCCGGCGCGATGTTGAGCAGCTGGTGGTTGACCAGGATGGCCGGCAAGGTCGGATGGTCGGCCAGCACCTTGCGCGCCCAGGCGATGCCGGCGTCCGAGATGCGCCACGACAGCGACAGCACCAGGAACTGCTGGTCCTGCGCCGTGAAGATGTGGTACTCGTGGAAGCCGGTGCTGTCGCGCGCGCCGAAGGTGGCCTGGCGCTGCGCCCGCCGCGCGCCGAACCATTGCAGGTAGGGCTCGTTGGCCAGCACGCGCTGGGTGTCGGTGCCCTTGGCCGGGTCGCTGTCGAAATCGATATCGTTGAGCACGTCGTGGTTGCCGGCCAGGATGGAGTACGGCACCTTGGCCGCCTCCAGCACCTGCATGGCGCCGTCGGCCACCTTCCACTGCTCCGGCTTGCCGACCTGGTCGACCACGTCGCCCAGGTGGATCAGGAACGGGATGTTGAGGGCCTGCGCGTTGCGCGCCACCCAGCTGGTCTGCGCCGCGTAGGGTTCGGTGCCGTAGTGGCGTTCGTACTGGCTGCTTTCCGACGAGGTCGCATAGCGCGAATAGAACTGCGTGTCCGGCAGCACCGCCAGTGCGAAGCTGGAGATCCGGGTGTCCGGCGCGGCCGCGCTGTCGCCGCCGCAGCCGGCCAGCAGCCCGCCGGCGGACAGGCCCGACGCCAGTCCCAGTTTGAGCAGCGACCGCCGTTGTGCATCCTGTGCTTCCATCTTTTCCATGTCACGCCCCCAGCAATGTGAAAGCGCCCATGCTAAAGGCCCAGCATGACTTGCAGATGACAAGGCGTACGGTGCGCCGCCTGTTGTCGATTGCGTATAATTCCCAGTCATCACAACCAACCCGGTGGCGTCATGCTCGACCTCCGCACCATCAACTCCATCACCGGCATGATGGCTTTGCTCATGGCCTTCGTGCTGCTCGGAATGCGCCACTACTATCCGCGCCGCATCCAGGGGACGTTGTTGTGGGGGCTGTCTCCCATCGTCGGCGGCCTCTCCTCGCTCGCGTACGGCCTGGACGGCTTGCTGCCGACCGCGCTGGCGGCCATGCTCGGCAACTCGCTGGCGTTCGCCAGCGCCGCGCTGAATCTGTTCGGCACCGCCGCGTTCTATGAGCACCGCCTGAACGGCCGCCGCTGGCTGGCGTTCACCGTCGCCGTGCTGGCCGTCATGGCCTGCTTCATGCTGGCCTGGCCGGACTACCGGGTGCGCGTGATGGTGTTCGCGCTGGCGATGACGGTCTACACCGGCGTCCACGCCTCGATGCACTGGCGGTACGGCCTGAGCTTTGCCGGCCGCCTGCTCGCCGCGCTGCTGCTGGTGCGCTGCGCCATCCTGCTGCTGCGCGCCGGCAGCGCGCCCTTCATCGACGCCGCCGACGCCAGCCGCTACGGCGCGACCTGGATACAGCTGCTCTACCTCAGCTCGTTCAGCGTGGGCGGCATGGTCACCTGCCTGGGCCTGGTGCTGCTGGCGAGCGAACGGGTGCGGACGGAATTCGAACGCCTGGCCAATGTCGACCTGCTCACCGGCGCCGCGTCGCGGCGCGCCATCATGCAGGCGTTCGAGGGCGAAGTGGCGCGTTGGCGGCGCACCGGCCGCGTGTTCTCCGTGCTCCTGCTCGACATAGACCACTTCAAGCGCATCAACGATCGCCATGGCCACGTGGTCGGCGACCAGGTGCTGGCGCAATTCGCGGCCACCGTCAAATCGGCGCTGCGTTCCATCGATACGCTGGGACGCTACGGCGGCGAGGAATTCATCGTGCTGTTGCCCGACAACGACCTGCAGGGTGCGGCCGTGGTCGCCGAGCGGGTGCGCCTGGCCGTCGAGCAGGAAGTGGGCGCGGCCGGCTTGCCGGCCTGCACCACCAGCATCGGCTGCGCCTGCATCAGCCGGGGCGAGCCGGCTGTGACGGCGTTGCTGGCGCAAGCCGACGCCGCTTTGTACACGGCCAAGCACGAGGGCCGCAACGCCGTGCGCCTGGCCCGGCCGCAGCCGGATCAGGCATCCGGGCAGGACCGCCCCGCGCTGGAGAATATGGGCTGAGCTGCGCCGGCTCAGCGGGTCGGCGCGACCGTGATCACGGTACGGCTCAGGTCGATGCCGCGGATCTGCACCGAGCCGAAATTGCTGTTGTCGTTGACGCCGGCGCGGATGTTCTGCAGGTCGAGTTCGCCGATCGACGCCGGCAGCGCCAGGTTGACGGAGCCGTCCGCGTTCAGGCGCGGCGCGCTGCCGTTCGGCCCGTACACGACGTCGCGCGCCGTCACGTCGGCGTTCAACACGCCCAGCAGCGGGAACAGCACCGAGCCCATCTCGGCGCCCCTGGCGTCGGCGCCGGGCACGCCGCCGAACAGGCCGTGCAGGGGAAACAGGCCGCGATGCAGCGAGCGCGCCGGCAGGCGCGGCACCGGCGCCGGGATCGGCGTCGATACGCCGCGCAGCTCGGCATCGTTCAGGGCGCGCAGCCTGGCCGCGGCCTCGTCGCCGTGCGCGCTGGACAGCGCGCCGAGCAGCGCGATGCTGGTGAAAATCCGGGTGAGCTTCATCGGGTCTCTGTGATTGAGTGCGGCCATGACGCAATGCTAGCATCGCCCGCGCGGCGGTGGGCCACTCAATGCTGACCCTGGCGGCCAATCTGCGCCGCCCCCGCTGTCTTGCCAGCGCCACAGCGCGCACGATTTCGCGCATGCCGCCAGCCAATGTGATGGCATAATCATAATATTAACCACACACCATTTCGGAGGCGGCATGGCGACTCGGCACATACTGGCGGCATTGGGACTGACTTTGGCGGCGCGGCTCGCGCTGGCGGACGAACACGCACCGGTGGCGGCGCCGGCGCCCGCCGTCGGCGATTCCTGGACCTACCAGTACACCGACGTCTGGAAGGGCGCGAAGGGCAACCTCAACCGCCTGGAGGTGACCGGCGTCGACGCCGCCGGCGTGCACGTGGACATCAAGCGCGCCGCCAGCGGCGCGCTGGTCGGCAAACAGCTGTTCAACGCCGAGATGAATCCGGTCGACCGCGGCGCCATGCACTTCGCGCCGGCGTTCACGCGCTACGCCTTCCCGCTCACGCCCGGCAAGGAGTGGACCACCGACGCCACCGGCGACAATCCCAAGTCCGGCAAGCATTGGCGCTACCGCATCAAGGGCAAGGTGCTGAACTGGGAAAAGATCAAGGTGGCGGCCGGCGAGTTCGACGCGCTCAAGCTGGAGGTGGAGGCGCTGTACCACGGCGAGGAACCGAACAGCCCCGGCGGCAGCGGCCAGCTGACCGAGACCGTGTGGTTCGCGCCCGAGGTGAACAACTTCGTCAAGCTCGACTATCGCGACACCGACTGGAACGGCCGCATCTTCAACCGCGACAGCTGGGAACTGACCACCTTCGTGCGCAAATAGACGCGAATGAGCCGCCATGCCGACCGACGCCACGCCGCCCGCGCCCTACAGCGACGGCTTGCTGCACGCCCGCGCCGGGCTGGCGCGGCCGCGTCCGCCGCCGGTGCCGCTGGCGGCCGGCATCCACCGGCTGGCCTTCCCGCATAACCGCCACGCCCGCCTGTACGTGCCGCGCCACGACGGCGACGCGCCGCTGCCGCTGCTGGTGCTGCTGCACGGCGCCGGCGGCCAGCACGGCGGCGGCGACCTGCTGGCGCTGGCGCACGCGGCCCAGCAGCGCTTCCTGCTGCTGCTGCCCGAGGCGCAGTCGACCAGCTGGGACTTCCTGCGCGGCGGCTACGGCCCCGACCTGGCCTTCATCGACCGCCTGCTGCAGTGGACCATGCAGCGCTACGACGTGGCCGCCGACGCCGTGGCGCTGGGCGGCTTCTCCGACGGCGCCTCGTACGCGCTGTCGGTCGGCCTGATGAACGGCGGGCTGTTCGCCGACATCTTCGCCTTCTCGCCCGGCTTCATGTCGCCGTTGCGGCGCAGCGGCATGCCGCGCGTGTTCATCGCCCACGGCAAGCACGACCGGGTGCTGCCGGTGGAACGGGGCAAGGCCATCGCCATGCGCCTGGCCGGCGAAGGCTACGCGGTGCAGTATGGGGAATTCGACGGCGCCCACCTGGTGTCGCCGCCGCTGGCGCACGCGGCGTTGCGCCAGCTGAGCGAACGTTAGCCGGCCGGGGCCGCCGGCGGCACGGCGGCCGTGCCGACCTGGTTGCGGCCGGCCGACTTGGCCGCGTACAGCGCCTTGTCGGCCGCCTCCACCAGCCGGCCGGCGAGGTCGCCCCGGCGCGGCGCCACCGCCGCCACGCCGGCGCTGACGGTCACCATGCCGAACGGGCTGCCGTGGTGCGGCGTCCGCAGCGCGGCGATCGCCTGCCGGATGCGCTCGGCCACCGCGACCGCGCCCTCCAGGCCAGTGTTCGGCAGCAGGATGGCGATCTCCTCGCCGCCGTAGCGGGCCACCAGGTCGCCGGGGCGCTTGGGCGTCAGCGCGCGGATCAGCTTGCTCACCGCGCACAGGCAGTCGTCGCCGGCGCCGTGGCCGTACAGGTCGTTGTACTGCTTGAAGTAGTCGACGTCGATCATCACGCACGACAGCGTGTCCTCGTGCCGGATCGCGCGGCTGAACTCGTTGCCCAGCGTGACGTCGAGCTGGCGGCGGTTGGCCAGCCCGGTCAGGCCGTCCTGCATGGCCAGCCGCTCCAGCGTGCGGTTGGCGCCCTCGAGCGCGTCGCGCGCCCGGCGCAGCTCGGCCTCGGCCTGCACCCGCAGATTGATCTGGTCGACCAGCCGCTTGCCGAAAAAGCCCAGCAGCGCGGCCAGCACGATCACGCCGATCGAGCGCGTGAAGCTGTCGTGGCGCCACTGCTCCAGCATCTCCTGCTGCGACAGCGCGGCCGTCACGAACAGCGGATAGTGCTCCAGCCCGCGGTAGCTGTTGTAGCGCACCTCGCCGTCGTAGGACGAGGCGAACAGGCCGCTGCCGCTGCTGTGCGCGCGGTAGGCGCGGAACAGCGTGCTGTCGGCCAGGCTGACGCCGACCCGGTTCTCGTCGAACGGCTGGCGCAGCATCAGCGCGCCCTGGCCCGAGATCAGCGCCACCGCGCCGCGCGCGCCGATGTCGAAGCTCTGGTAGTAGCGGCGGAAGTAGTCGATGTCCAGCGTGGCCAGCACCACGCCGCCGAAGCCGCCGTCGGCCTTGTCGAGGCGGCGCGACACCGGGATGATCCATTTGCCGCTGGTGCGGCTGACCACCGGCGGGCCCACGTGCGGGCCGCGCCCGGCGTGGGTGCGGTGGTACTCGAAGTATTCGCGGTCGGCGTTGTTGAGCGAGGCGCCCAGCACGGCGGGCGAATTGACCAGCCACTGGCCGCGCTCGTCGTACATGAACAGGCCGGCCAGCTGCGGCAGGTTGGCCACGTGCGCCTGCATCTGGCGGCGCACCCGCGCCAGCTGCGGCGCGCCCAGGCCGTCGGCCTCGATGCGCTCGACGATGTCGGCCAGCGCGGTGTCGGCGGCCTTGATGGTGTCGTCGGCGTGCTGGGCCATCGCGCGCGCCACGTTGGAGGCCAGGCGCTGCATTTCCTGCAGCTGGGCGTCGCGCGCGATCAGGCTGCGCCAGACGTCGACCGCCACCAGCGACAGGCAGACCACGCCGACGAACAGCGTGGCCCAGAACGTGATCGTATAGCGCTTAAACATGGGCGAAACAGCCGGTGGGCGCGGCTATACAGGAAATCGGGCGTGCCGCGCCGTTCAAGGCGTGGTCAGCATCGGTTGCAGGCTGTGCCATACGAGCTCCGGCGTCAACTTGACCATGCAGTCCTGGTGCCCCAGCGGACACTCGCGCTGCCTGCACGGCGCGCAGTCCAGCCGCAGCGACAGCGAGGCCGCCAGGTCGGAAAACGGCGGCGCGTGGTCGGGATCGGTGGGGCCGTACAGCGCCACCACCGGCCGGTTCAGCGCCGAGGCGATGTGCAGCAGGCCGGAATCGTTGGCGACCACGGCGGCGCTGCCGGCGATCAGCGCGATGGCCTCGGCCAGGCTGGTCGAGCCGGCCAGGTTGAACACGGCGCCGCCGGCAATGCCGGCCGCCACCTCGGCGCAGGCCGGCTGGTCCTTGGGCGAGCCGAGCAGCACGATCCGGGCCGCGCCGTCGCGCGCCAGGATGGCTTGCGCCAGCGCGGCGAAGTGGGCCGCCGGCCAGCGCTTGGCGCCGCCGAACTCGGCGCCGGGCGCGAACGCCACCAGCGGCCGCGCCAGGTCGATGCCGTGGCGCCGGCGCACCGCAGCGATCTGCGCCGCGTCCACCGCCATGCGCGGGCGCGGCAGCGCGGCGCCGGCCGGCGGCGCGCCGGCCAGCGCGGCGTAGAACGCCACCATCGGCCGTGGCGGCGTGTCGTCGTGGTGCATCACGTTGATCAGGCCGTGGCGGCTCTCGCCCTTGTAGCCGACCCGGCGCTTGATGCCGGCCAGCCAGGGGATCAGCGCGTACTTGATGGTGTTGGGCAGCACGTAGGCGTCGGCGTAGCCGCGCCGGCGCAGCAGGCGCGCGTACTTCCAGCGCTCCTTCAGTTGCAGCGCGCCGTGGCGGAACGGGGTCTCCAGCACCTCGTCGACCTCGGCCATCTGGCGCCACACGGGCGACACCGCCGGCGGCGCCAGCACGTCGATCGGGCGATCGGGATGGGCGGCGCGCAGCAGCTGCAGCAGCGGCTGGGCCATGACGGCGTCGCCGATCCAGTTGGGGGAAATGACCAGGGTGCGCGGGGCGGTCCCGGCGGTGACGGTTTTATCGGGTAACACGGAATCTTTCATCGTCAGGCCGGTGGCCCATGCCGGCTCGATTATCGCCCATCGCGGCGGCGGCCACAAGCCGGGACCGCCTCTGGAAGGGCCCGGCCATGCTGCTATAATCAGCCTTTTTGCCGGCCCCCGCCGCCCCGACCGCGTGACCATGACTCCAGCCAGCCCCTCGACGCCGCACACCGAATATGGCGGTCCGCTCTCCTCGACGATGATCTTCCTGCTGCCGGCGCTGGCGCTGTCGAGCAAGGTCGGCCTCGGCCTGGTCCAGCTGATGATCCTGCTGCTGCTGATACGCCGCGGCCGCACGCTGCTGCCGCTGTACAAGCGCCACTGGAACGACATCGGCGGCGTGGTGCTGGCCTTCGGCGGCTACTTCCTGGTGTCGCTGGCGCGGCTGGCGCTGGACCACCAGCGCCTGAACACCCTGGACGGGCCGTCGCGCCTGCTGTTCGGCCTGAGCTGCATCGGCGTGGTCTACTACCTGCGCCCGCGCGCCCGCCACTTCTGGCTGGGGCTGTGCTTTGCCGCCGTGCTGGCGGCCGTGGTCGCGCTGTACCAGGTGACCGTGCTCGGCATGGAGCGCGCGATCGGCTTCACCCATCACGAGATCACCTTCGGCGACCTGGCGCTGGCCTGCGGCCTGATGTCGCTGTGCGGTCTGACCGACCTGCGCAACACGCGCATGGCCTGGCTGCCCGGCGTCGGCCTGCTGTGCGGCCTGCTGGCGTCGCTGCTGTCGTCCTCGCGCGGCGGCTGGCTGGCGCTGCCGCTGGTCATGATCCCGGTCGCCCGCTACGGCGTGCAGCTGTACGGCCGCCGCCTGCTGGTGGTGGGCGCCGCGCTGCTGGCGCTGGTCGTGCTGGCGCTGGCCGTGCCGGCCACCGGCGTGGCCGGGCGGATCGAACAGGCGCTGGCCGAAATCCAGCGCTACCTGACGCTGGGCGACGCCACCACCTCGGTCGGCATCCGCCTGGAGCTGTGGAAGGCGTCGGTCATGATGTTCCTCGAACATCCATGGCTGGGCGTGGGCCGCGACCAATTCGACGTGGCGCTGCACGCGCTGGCGGCCCAGGGCCGCCTGCAGCAGTCGCCGGCGCTGCTCTACAGCAGCAGCCACAACGACATGCTCAACTGCCTGGCCACCGGCGGCCTGCTCGACTTCAGCCTGCTGATCATGATGTACGTGGCGCCGCTGCGCTTCTTCTCCCGCCAGCTGCGCAGCGTGGACCGCGGCCAGCGCCCGCTGGCCCTGGCCGGCATGGTGGTGGTGGTGGCCTTCATGGGTTTCGGCCTGACCGACGTGATGTTCTGGCTGATGATGCCGAAGGTGTTTTACGTGATGATGGTGTGCAGCCTGGTGGGCATGTGCCTGGCCGCGCAGTACCCGGCGCCGGTGCCGCGCCGCATCCTGATCGCCCGCACCGACAACATCGGCGACGTGGTGCTGACCCTGCCGCTGGCCGGCTACCTGAAGCAGCTGTATCCGCAGGCCGAGATCGTGTTCCTGTGCCGCCGCTACGCCGCCGCCGTGGTGGCGCAGTGCCGCCATGTGGACCGGGTGCTGACGCAGGAGGAACTGGGCGAGGACTGGGCCGACGGCCTGGCGCGCAGCGGCTGCGACACGATGATCTTCACCTTCCCGATGCGTACGCTGGCGGCGGCCGCGCGCCGCGCCGGCATCGAGCGCCGCATCGGCAGCAGCCACCGCATCCACCACTGGTACCACTGCAACCGCCTGGCCACCTTCAGCCGCGCCAACTCGCCGCTGCACGAGGCGCAGCTGAACTTCAAGCTGCTGCTGCCGCTGGGCGTGGACGTGGAGCCGCCGCTGGAGCAGTTGAAGACCATGTACGGCCTGAACACGCCGCGCCATCCGGCCGCCGACGCGCTGCTGGCCGGTCCCGGCTTCAAGCTGATTTTGCATCCCAAGTCCAACGGCAACGGCCGCGAGTGGCCGCTGCAGCACTACACGGCGCTGGCCGGCTTGCTGGGCGGGGTCGAGGGCGTGCGGGTGCTGGTGACCGGCAGCGCCGCCGAGGGCGAGCTGCTGGCGCAGCAGGCGCCGGCGCTGCTGGCCTTGCCGAATGTGGAGAATCTGTGCGGCCGGCTGGACCTGGACGGCTTCACCGCGCTGATCGGCGGCTGCGACGGCTTGATCGCCAGCGGCACCGGGCCGCTGCACCTGGCGTCGGCGCTGGGGCGGCCGGCGCTGGGCCTGTTCCCGCCGCTCAAGCCGATCGACATCGTGCGCTGGGGCGCGCTGGGACCGCGCGCGCTCAGCCTGTGCACGCCGGTCGCCTGCGGCCACTGCGAGGACGCGGCGCGCTGCACCTGCATGCTGGCGATCACGCCTCAGCAAGTGCTGGAGGTGGTGGAATCGTGGCGCGCCGAAGCGCTGGTGCCGGCCTGAACCGTCGTCCCCGCGCAGGCGGGGATCCATGCCGAGCTGGCGGCGGACACGTTGTATGGGGGGATTCAGGCAATGCCTGGATCCCCGCCTGCGCAGGGATGACGGCTAGTCCTGCATCGTAATACGCACCAGGTCGGCCACGTTGTCGACCCCCAGCTTGGCCATCAGCCGCGCCTTGTGCACTTCCACCGTACGCACGCTGATGCCCAGCGCCGGCCCGATCTCCCGATTGTGGCGGCCCATCACCACCAGCTCCATCACCTCACGCTCGCGCGGCGTCAGCTCGCTCAGCAGGGTGTCGCTGCGGCTGCGCCGCTGCTGTTCTGTGTGCACGCTGCGCGCGCGCGCCAGCGCCTCGTCGATGGCGGCGATCAGCTTGCCGTCGTCGACCGGCTTCTCCAAAAAATCCACCGCATCGGCCTTGAACGCCGCGCGCGCCATGCTGACGTCGCCATGCCCGCTCATGATGATGACCGGGATGCGGCAGTCGCGCCGCCGCAGTTCCATTTGCAGGCTCAACCCGTCCATGCCGGACATGCGGATGTCGATCAGCATGCAGCCGCGCCACGCCGGCTGCCACGCCTGCAGGAAGGCCTCGCCGCTGGCGAACATCGCGGTGCGGTAGCCGCGCACGCCCAGCAGCAGGCTCAGCGCGTCGCGCACCGACGGGTCGTCGTCGACGATGAATACGGTCAAATCATGCTGCATAGCTCACCTGCTCTCCATCCTGCTCCAAAGGGCGCGCCAACGGCAGCGCCAACCTGAAAATGCCATGATCGTCCACCTCCGCCCACAGCGAGCCGCCGTGCGCCTCCATGATGGCGCGGCTCAGCACCAGCCCCAGGCCCAGCCCGCTGGCCTTGGACGACACGAACGGTTCGAACAAGCGCGCCGCCAACGCGGCCGAGACGCCCTTGCCGCTGTCCTCCACCGTCAGCTGCAGGCAGCCGCCCTTGCGCAGCTTGCCGCCGCGGCGCTTGCCGTCCAGCCGCTCGCCCGTCACCGTGATGCGGCGCGCGCCCGCCGGCTGCTCCTGCACCGCCTCCAGCGCGTTGGCCAGCAGGTTGCGCAGCACCAGCTCCAGCTGCAGCCGGTCCGCCAGGACGGGCAGCGGCGGGATCTCGCCCACCTTCAGCTCGACGCCGTGCTCGCGCATCTGGGCGAAGAACTGCTGGCTGATGCCCGCCACCAGCTGGCCGGGATCGACCGCCTCCAGCTTCATCGCGCCGGTGCGGAAGAAATCGCGCAGCCGCCGCACCACTTCGGCGGCCCGGCCCGACTCCGCGATCATGCGCTGGATCGCGCCCTTGAGCACGTCGCCGCTCTCGCCCCGCTCCAGCAGGAATTCGCAGGCCTTACCGTAGGCGCTCAGCGCCGTCAACGGCTGGTTCAACTCGTGCGCCAGCGCGGCCGCCATCTCGCCGGCCGCCGCCAGCCGCATCGTCTGCTTGAGCTCGCTCGCGACCTTGCGCAGCTCGTCCACCGCGATGCCGATCGAAAAACCCACCAGCGCCAGCACCGCGTCCAGCATCTGCAATTCGTGCACGGCGATGTTGACCGCGTGGTTCCACTTGACCAGCGCGCCGATGCCGGCCTGCAGCACGAACACGATCAGCGCCGTGCCGAACAGGCCCTGGCGGAACGCGGCCCAGATCACCGGCAGGAACAAGAAATAAAAATGCTTGAACTCCGAGGTGGCGATGGTGCCGAACACCATGTACAGCACGCAGATCGCCAGCGCCAGGTAGCCCAGCGTCTCGGCCCGCCACACGGTCGCCCGCAAGCGCCGCCGTCCGGCCGCGCTCGACAGCATCCAGATCAGCGGCATCGACACCAGCACCCCGACCATGTCGCCGATGCCGAAGCGCAGCACCGCCTCGCCCCACTGCCCGGCCGGGATCAGGCCGGCCGCCGACAGCAGCGAGATGTAGCCGACGTCGTTGATCATGGTCCCGGCCACGACGATCAGCAGCCACTGGAACAGCCGGTCGCGGCTGTCGAACACGCCGCCGTCGCCGAACTGGCGCCGCAGCGCCGCGCCCAGCAGGCCGTAGCCGGCGGTCAGCCACAACGAGCCCAGCACGCTCACCGCCCAGCCGGCCGGCATGCCGCGCACCAGCAGCTCGCCGCCCAGCAGCGCCAGGAACCACGGCGGCGCCGCGCGCCAGCCATGGCGCAGCCAGAACACCAGGCCCAGCGCCGGATCGGGGTTCCACGGCGTGATGTTCAAGCCGTAAAACGGGTCGATATACGTGGCCCAGTCGAACAGCAGATAGAGCGCCACGAAGGCGGGTATTTCCAGGTGGCGCAGGCGGGAAAGTGACATACGGGGCTTTGTATCGTTATGTAGCATTATGCATTGCTGGAATTCATCGCGCATTGCTTTTTGCAACTACGGGTTCCCCTTAGGCCTGCGCTTGCACCTCTATACAACACTTGGTTTTCTTAAGCGGCAATTATTAAGGGAAAACCGTAAGCCTTTACCCCAATTTACAATACGTTACACAGGATTTACACTGCAAAAATGTCGTAATGGCACCTACCGTTGCCGGGACGATATTAAGCCACCGCGCCGCGCCACCCCAGCAGCCGTTTTTGATGAGAGTCGTTCGATGTCGCAGTTAATCACTATCCGCTCCGGCGTGGCCGGCTTCAACGGCCTCAAGCAAGTCCGCGAATCGCTCAAGCTGTCGCTGCGCGCCCTGATGCACCGCCAGGCCACCGGCGGCTGGCTGCAATTGCTCAACTCCCACCCGCTGTTCATGGAACTGGTCAAGGCCCGTCCGCGCCTGCTGTACAAGATCTACCGTCCCTACCTGAGCAACACCATGGGCTGCGCCGAGCGCGTCGACCTGCTGCAACAACACTACCGCTTCATCTTCCGACAGGGCCTGGGCCCGCTGACGGTGCGCGCCGCGCGCGGCTCGGTGGTGCTGGGCGGCATCGAGGGCAAGTCCGGCCTGCCCTACCAGATCCGGCTGTCCGCCATCGAGCCGATGGAGCGCGAAGGCGAACTGGTGCTGCAGCTGTACCAGGACGACGGGCTGGTCTACAGCTGCGCGTTCTCCTTCCAGCAGGGCGTGCGCGGCATGGTGCTGAGCGTGGGCTGCATGCAGGGCTCGAAGAGCGAGCTGGGCCTGCAACGGATCAAGGACGCCACCCGCGAGCTGCACGGCTTGCGGCCGACCAATATGATGGTCAAGCTGCTCGGCCAGATCGGCCACGACTACGGCTGCGCCGAGCTGCGCCTGGTCAGCAACGCCAACCGCGTGGTGTGCGGCGCCACCCGCCAGGGCAAGGTGCACGCCGACTACGATACCCTGTGGCAGGAGCTGGACGCCGGCCGCCGCGCCGACGGCGACTGGCGCCTGCCGTGCGAGGCCATCGCGCCGCCGGACCTTGCGGCGATCGCGTCGAAGAAGCGCTCGGAGGCGCGCAAGCGCCACGAGACGCTGCTGGCCCTCAGCGCGGTCATCCGCGCCGGCCTGAGCGCGCCGCGCTTCGAGACCGTGCCGACGCCGCTGAGCCAGAACTACAGCACCCTGACGGTCGCCGCACACGACGGCGACGAATACGCACTCGCCTGAAAAATCCGGTACCATGGGCCTTTCGTCCAAGGAGAAATACCATGCGTGTGGATATTTATTACCGAGATGAAGCAAAAGGCAAACACAGCTACCTGGCTGTACCGGAGGGCAAACCCATCCCCGAGGAAGCCACCAACACCGACTGGCATCCGGAGGCGCGGCACGTGGAGGTCGACGACGCGCGCGACGACCTGCCGCGCTACCACATCGTCCACCCGCTGGAGCAGATCGGCGCCAAGGGGTATGCCATCACCAGCCTCGACGGCCAGCTTTGACCGGACGCTGATCGAACGCTGATCAGTACTCGATCGCGACGTCCCTGGCGCCCAGCACCTGCTGGAGCGCCAGTTGCAGCTCGTCCGACGGCGCCACGCGCCACGATTCGCCCAGCTGCACCACGCAGCCCACGCCCTGCGGCGTGATCCGCGCCGACACCGGCAAGCCGTCCGCGTGGCGGTACGGCGCCAGCACCTCGGCCATCTTGCGCACGTCCACCGAGGCCGGCAGCGCCATGCCCAGCTGCTTGCCGTAGTTGATGCGCGCCGTGACGATGTCGAACACCTTCTCGGCCGAGATCCGCAGCCCGCCCGAGAAGCGGTCCTCCGACACCTTGCCCACCACGGCCAGGAACTCGTCGTCCTTGAACATGCGCTTGTTCTCCTCGAACACCTCGCTGTAGACCGTCACCTCCACCACCGCCGTCTTGTCGTCCAGCGTGACGATCAGGATCTTGCCGCGCTGGGTCATCTGCGGCCGGATGCCGGTGATCACGCCGCACAGCATGCGCGGCTCGCGCGAAGGCTCCAGCTCGGCCAGCTTGGTGCGGGCGAAGCGGCGCGCCTCCGGCGCGAACGAGTCGAACATATGGCCCGACAGATAAAAGCCCAGCGCGATCTTTTCCTCGGCCAGCTTCTGGCGGTCGGTGAACGGCGCGGCCTTCACGTATTCCGGCGGCGCCACCAGGTCGGAATCGTCGCCGCCGAACAGGCTCACCTGGTTGGCCGCCTTGGCTTCCTGGTCGGCGCACTCCATCGCGAAGGTGACCGTGGCCAGCAGGATGGCGCGGTCGATCGCCAGGCAATCGAAGGCGCCGGCGCGGATCAGCGACTCGATGGTGCGGCGGTTGATCTGCTTCTTGTCCACGCGCTTGCAGAAATCGAACAGGCTAGTGAACGGGCCGCCGGCGGTGCGGGCCGCGATGATGGCCTCGATCGCGTTCTGGCCGGCGCCCTTGCAGGCGCCCAGGCCGTAGCGGATCTGCGTGACCTTCTTGCCGGTCACCGAAGGCGGCGGGCCGTCCGGCATGAAGCGGAAGTCGGACTTGTTGATGTCCGGCGGCAGGATGGTCAGGCCGCAGATGTCGATCGCGTCCTCGACCAGGATCTTGACCTTCTCCGTGTCCTCCATCGCCAGCGACATGTTGGCCGCCATGAACGCGGCCGGATGGTGCGCCTTCAGGTAGGCCGTGTGGTAGGACAGCAGCGCGTAGGCGGCGGCGTGCGACTTGTTGAAGCCGTAGCCCGCGAACTTCTCCATCAAGTCGAAGATCTCGTCGGCCTTCTCGGCCGACAGGCCGTCCTTGGCGGCGCCGGCGCGGAAGATCTCGCGGTGCTCGGCCATCTCCTCGGCCTTCTTCTTGCCCATCGCGCGGCGCAGCATGTCGGCGCCGCCCAGCGAGTAGCCGCCGACGATCTGCGCCATCTGCATCACCTGCTCCTGGTACACCATGATGCCGTAGGTTTCGGACAAAATCGATTCGGTGCGCGGATCGGGATAGTCGAACTTCTCGCCGTGCTTGCGCTTGCAGAAGTCGGGGATCAGGTCCATCGGGCCCGGACGGTACAGCGCCACCAGCGCGATGATGTCCTCGAAGCGGTCGGGACGCGCGTCCTTCAGCATGCCCTGCATGCCGCGCGACTCCAGCTGGAACACGGCCACGGTCTTGGCCTTGGTCAGCAGCTCGTAGGACGGCCGGTCGTTGAGCGGCAGCTTGGACAGGTCGAACTCTGCCTCGGCCGGATCGAGCGCCTTGATGTAGCGGACCGCGCGGTCCAGGATGGTCAGCGTGGTCAAACCCAAAAAGTCGAACTTGACCAGGCCGACGGCCTCGACGTCGTCCTTGTCGTACTGCGACACCACGCCGGCGTCGCCGCCCTGCGTGTACAGCGGGCAGAAGTCGGTCAGCTTGCCCGGCGCGATCAGCACGCCACCGGCGTGCATGCCGATGTTGCGGGTGATGCCCTCGACCTGCTGCGCCAGGTCCAGCAGCTGGGCCACCTCCTCCTCGTTCTGCTGGCGCTCCTTGAGCATCGGCTCCTCCTCGATCGCCTCGGCGATCGACACCGGCTTGCCCGGCTTGAACGGGATCAGCTTGGAGACGCCGTCGCAGAAGTTGTAGCCGAAGTCCATCACGCGGCCGACGTCGCGGATCGCGCCCTTGGCCGCCATGGTGCCGAAGGTGGCGATCTGCGACACCGCGTCGCGGCCGTACAGGTCCTTGACGTGCTGGATCACCAGCTCGCGCTTTTCCTGGCAGAAGTCGATGTCGAAGTCGGGCATCGAGACGCGTTCGGGGTTCAGGAAGCGCTCGAACAGCAGGTTGTACTTGAGCGGATCGAGGTCGGTGATCTTGAGCGCGTACGCGACCAGCGAGCCCGCGCCCGAGCCCCGTCCCGGCCCGATCGGCACGTCGTTGTTCTTGCCCCACTGGATGAACTCGGCCACGATCAGGAAGTAACCGGGGAACTTCATGTTGATGATGGTGTTGTTCTCGAACTCCAGGCGCGCCTCGTAGCGCTCGCGCTGGGCCTCGCGCTTGACCGGGTCCGGATACAGCTGCTCCAGACGCTCCTCCAGGCCCTTCTTGGTTTCCGCGCGCAGGAAGTCGTCGATGGTCATGCCCGGCGTCGGGAAGTTCGGCAGCTGCGGCTTGCCCAGGGTCAGCGTCAGGTTGCAGCGCTTGGCGATCTCCACCGAGTTCTGCAGCGCGGCCGGCAGGTCGTGGAACAGCTCGCGCATCTGCGCCTGCGACATGAAGCACATCTGCTCGTTGAAGCGGCGCACGCGCTTGTTATTGGCCAGCATCTCGCCCTCGGCGATACAGGTGCGCGCCTCGTGGGCGATGAACTCGTCCTGGCGGATGAACTGCACCGGATGGGTCGCCACCACCGGCAGGCCCAGCTTGGCGGCCAGCGCCACCGCGTGGCGCACCTGGGCTTCCTGGTTGGCCTGGCCGGCGCGCTGGATCTCGATGTAGAAGTGGCCGGGGAAGATGCGCGCCCACTTCTCGGCGTTCTGTTCGGCCAGCGCCGGGTTGCCGTTCTCGATCGCCATGCCGACGTCGCCGAAGTGCGCGCCGGACAGCGCGATCAGGCCGTTGGCCGGGCTGTCGTCGGGCAGCAGCGCGTAGGTCTTGGAGGTGAGCTCGACCAGCCACTCGGTGCGGATCTCGGCGCGGCCCTTGTACTGGTTGGTGAGCCAGGCCTGCGACAGCAGCTCGCACAGCTGCAGGTAGCCCATGCGGTTCTTGGCGAACAACATCAGGCGGTGCGGCTTGTCGCGGTTGTCGTCGTTGGTGATCCAGACGTCGACCCCGACCACCGGCTTGATGCCCTTGCCGCGCGCGGCCTTGTAGAACTTGACCATGCCGAACATATTGGACAGGTCGGTGACGGCCAGCGCCGCCTGCTTGTCCTTGGCGGCGGTGGCGACCAGGTCGTCGATGCGGACCAGGCCGTCGACGATGGAATATTCCGAGTGCACCCGCAGGTGGACGAAATCCGGTCCGGCCTTGGCCACGGCCGGGGCCGCCACTGCTTGTTCGTTTGCTACCATGTTCATACGCCGCTCAATGCTGGTTCAATAACCAGCTATTTTACCGTGCGGCGGCCGGGTTCGATGAATCTGATTTGCGGCGGTTCAGCATCCGGTGTTACGCTGTGCGTACGATGGGGGAGATCACCATGAGGTATCCAATCGCAATCGAGCCCGGTGACGCAACGCATGCATTTGGTGTTGTCATACCCGATCTTCCCGGCTGTTTCTCAGCGGGAGACACTTTGGATGAAGCAATCGACAACGCTTGTGAAGCGGCGGAACTCTGGCTGACGACAGTCATTGAGGACGGTGGCGATCTTCCCCAAGCGCGCTCCTTCACGGAGCACTACGCAAATCCTGAGTTTGCCGGTTGGATTTGGGCGGTCATTTCCATCGATGTGGCCGCGCTGACGCCCAAGAACGCCAATCTGCCTGTTTTTTGAGCACGAAAAGCGCGTATAATACCGGCTCTTCATATTTTTTGATCACATCCACCATGCACGCTAATACCGCTTTACAAGCTGAAGCGCATGCCGCCGCCATCGCTGCCGCTGCCGCTCACGTCAACATCGCCGCCTACAAATTCGTCACCTTCGACGACACCGAGGCGATGCGCCCGCTGTACCAGGACATCTGCCAGCGCCTGGGCCTGAAAGGCACCATCCTGCTGACGCCGGAAGGCATCAACATGTTCCTGTCCGGCCCGCGCAGCCACATCGACGAGTTCCTGGCCTGGGTCCGCGGCGACGCCCGCTTCGCCGACCTGGAAGTGAAGGAAAGCTATTCGGCCGAGCAGTCGCACAAGCGCATGCTGGTGAAGATCAAAAAAGAAATCATCACCATGCGGATGCCGCTGATCAAACCGGAGGAAGGCCGCGCGCCCTTCGTCGACGCGGCCACGCTCAAGCGCTGGCTCGACAACGGCGTCGACGACAACGGCCAACCGGTGGTCATGGTCGACACCCGCAACGACTTCGAGGTCGACGTCGGCACCTTCGACAACACGGTCGACTACCGCATCAAGAAGTTCACCGAGTTCCCGGAAGTGATCGCCGCCCACAAGGACGACTTCGCCGGCAAGACCGTGGTCACCTTCTGCACCGGCGGCATCCGCTGCGAAAAGGCCGCCATCCACATGCAGAACATCGGCTACGAGAACGTGTACCAGCTTGAAGGCGGCATCCTGAAGTACTTCGAGGAAGTCGGCGGCGCCCACTACACCGGCGACTGCTTCGTCTTCGACTACCGCACCGCGCTCAATCCGAAACTGGAACCGACCGAGACCGTGCAATGCTTCGTCTGCCGTTCGGTGGTCACGCCGCGCCAGCAGCTGTCGCCGGAATACGTGTACGAGAAATCCTGCCCACACTGCTACGGCAAGGAATAATTGAAAACGGCGCCCGAGGGCGCCGTTGTTGCATGGCTGACTGCACGAACCGGAAGCGACCGGCCATTGGACATTTAAACCAGCCTGTCTTTTGCCTCCACGTACACGCGACCGCGCTCCCGCTTGCCGACCGCGATGACCGTCACATACACGACGTCGTCTTCGACCCGATAAATCAGCCGGTAGCCAGCAGTCTTGAGCTTGATTTTGTAGCAATCGGCCATACCGGACAAGGCCGCACTGGGCACTCTCGGCTGCTCAAGTCGTTCCGACAGCTTTTTCTTGAAGGGCTCCCTGACGCTGCCGTCGAGCTTTTGCCATTCGGCCCAGGCCAGCTTATGAAAGCGTAGCTTAAAGGTCATGTAAGGCGACCTCGACAAAAGGGCCGTCTTGCCGCTCCCGCACCAACTGAACGTCCTCCAAATCCTCCATGCGCGCCATCAACTGCTCATAGTAATCGGCGGACAAAAGATATGCCTCCGGCCGGTTGTGATTGAGGACCGCGACCGGGGTGTTTTCCATCGCTTTCAGGATGTTGGAATAATTGCGCTTCAACTCCGTCACGCTAACGGTAATACTGGTAAGTACGGTGTCCATCGTCAAATCCGATCGCCAAATTAGATGTGGATTAAAGCATCTAATATAGCACCGTTTATGCACTCGCTTCACTGATCCAGCCGCAAGAAGGTCGCGCGCCCTTCGTCGAAGCGCACGCGCTTAAGCGCTGGCTCGACAACGGCGTCAACGACAACGACCGGCGGCATCCGCTGCGAAAAGGCCGCCATCCACATGCAGAACATCGGCTACGAGAACGTGTACCAGCTCGAAGGCGGCATCCTGAAGTACTTCGAGGAAGTCGGCGGCGCCCACTACACCGGCGACTGCTTCGTCTTCGACTACCGCACCGCGCTCAATCCGAAACTGGAACCGACCGAGACCGTGCAATGCTTCGTCCGCCGTTCGGTGGTCACGCCGCGCCAGCAGCTGTCGCCGGAATACGTGTACGAGAAATCCTGCCCGCACTGCTACGGCAAGAAGTAAAAAAACGGCGCCCGAGGGCGCCGTTGTTGTATGGCTCGTTGTTGCAGGGTTTATTGCGGCACGCGCGGCACCAGTTGCTGCAGCACCGACTGGTAAGCGTTGCGGGCGGTCTGGAACACCGCCAGCTTGGCGTTCAGCTCGGCCATCTGCGCATCGACGAACTGCAGGTTGGCGACCTGCTCCTGCGCCGCCTCGCTCAGCTCGCTGAGCTTGTAGCTGATGCCGTCCACGGTGACTTCAATTTCATCGGTCATCATAAACACCCACGCTCAATGGAAGTACATGGCGGCCATGTTGCGCATGTCGTCCGACTCCAGCGTGCCAGCCGAAGCGCGCATGCGGAACGACGTAATCAAATAGTTGTAGCGCGCCTGCGCCAGATCGCGCTTGCTGGTGTAATACTGCTGGCGTGCATTGAGCAGGTCCAGGTTGATGCGCGCCCCACCCTTGATGCTCTGCTCGGTGGCCTTGATCAACAACTCCGCCGACGCCACCGATTTTTCCAGCGCACTCAGGCGGGCAACGCTGCTCAACAGTGCGCTGTAATCCTTACGCAATTCGGTCAGTATCTTATCGATTTGCGCCTGCAAATCGGCCTTGGCTTTTTCCTCGCCGGCCAATGCCTGACGCGCTTGCGCGTTGACCGCGCCGCCCGAATACAGCGGGATATTCAGCTGGATACCGATGCTGCGCACCGTCGTATCCTGATTGACGGTGGTGATCGAATCAGACGCGTTCTTGCTGTAGTTGGCCACGAAGTCCAAACGCGGGGCGTGCCCGGCGATCGCTTTTTTGTACTCCTGGTGCGCGATCTCCTGTCCAAAGACCAGCGCCTTGATGTCCGGGTTACGCTCCATGGCGACGGCCTTCCATTGCTCAAAACTTTGACCGTCGCTAGGCATCACGTGAAAGTTCGGCGTCAGTTCATCCAGGGTGCCAATCTCGCCGCCTACGATACGTGCGAGGGTCTCGCGCGCGACGGCCTGGTTATCCAGCGTTTCAAGCACTTGCGCCTCGGCGCCGTCGAGCTTGGCCTGCGTTTCCAGCATGTCGGTTTTCGTGCCCTCGCCCTTGGCAAACAAGCGGTCGTTGACTTTGCGCTGCTCGACGTAGAATTCGCGCTCCGCCTTCGCCAGGTTCAGCAGGTCGTCCCTGAACAACACGTCGAGATAGGCGCTGAACACGCGAATGATGACTTCCTGCTGCTGGCTCGCGAACTGCGCGCCAGCATAATCGCTCTGAGCCTTGCCCTGCTTGTACCGTGCCCAGCCGTCGAGATTGAACAGCGTCTGGCGCAGCTGGACGCCCGCCGACCGGCTGATATAGTCCTCGGGATAAGTCTGCGCGCCGATCACGCGCGTGGTTCGGTTTTGGCTGGCGCTATAGCTGCCCGATACGTTGGGCAGCAGATTGGATAAACCCAGCTTCGCGTTTTCGCGACCGGCCTCGTTGGCGTAGTACGACGAGCGATAGGTCGGATCGTTTTGCAAGGCCGCTTGATAGGCCTGCATCAGCCCCAGCGCCATCGCGCCCGTGCCATGCAACAAAAAGCCGGCGCACAGTGCCCGCGCCAACACCTTCACCAGCGTGCGCGGTTGAGCTTTAGACTGTTTGGACACGTTCTATTCCTCCGTCATCGACGTCTTGGCGCGGTCGAAGACCGGCTTCAGCAAGTAACTCATCATCGAACGCTCGCCAGTCTTGACGAACATTTCCACCGGCATGCCGGAGACGATGGCGAGGTGCTCCTTCTGGATCAACTTGCTTCCTTCGGCCGACACCCGGGCGCGCACCTTGTAGTACGCCGCGCCGCTGCGCTCATCCACAGTCCTGTCCGCTGCCACCTGTATCACTTCGCCAGGGATATGCGGCGTCTTGTTGGCATTGAAGGCCGAGAAGATCAGCTCCACCTTCAGGCCCGGATGAACCTTATCGATCAGGTTGACCGGCAATTGGCCTTCCACCACCAGGGCGTCGGCGGTCGGCACGATCTCCATCATGCGCGAGCCGGCGGCAACGATACCGCCACGGGTGAACACGTTCGATCCCACCACGACGCCGTCGACCGGCGACTTCACGTCCACGCTGGCGACGTCGAATTTCTGCGCATCCAGGCGGCCTTGCAGCGCCTCGGCTTCCTTCTGGGTGTCGGCAAGCTGGGTACGCACTTCCTTCTGGTAGTCCTGGTTACGCTGCTGCTTGCGCAGCGTCAGTTCCATGATCTGGCGCTGTGCACGGCCGATGTTGCCGACATCCTCGGCGATCGCGCCATTGACCTGCGAATAAGTGCGCTCCACTTCCAGCAGGCGGTTGCGAGCGAGGTAGCCTTCCTTGGCCAGGTCGCGCGAATTATCGAGCTGCTCCTTCAGCATGGCCAGCTGGTCCTTCTTGTTGTCGCGCGACTGTTGCAAGCCGGAGATCTGCGACCTCAGACCTTCGATGTTTTCATCGGCACCACCGAGTTCGCTATGCAGCGAGCCCTGACGCGACGCCAACAGTTGGTTTTGCAGCGTCATCGCTTCGATCACCGCCGGCTCGTCCTTGTAGGGCAACAACGAGGCCGGCAGATTGATCGACTTCTGTCCACTCAACTCGGCCTGCAAACGCGCCTCGGTCGCGCGTGCGCTCACATACTGCACGCGAGTGATATCCATTGCGGACTTCACCTGCACGTTGTTCATGCGGACCAGCACCTGACCGGCTTTGACCACGTCGCCGTCCTTCACCAGGATGTCCTTGACGATCCCGTTCTGCAAATACTGGATGGCCTGGCGATTCGATTCCTTGGCAACCGTGGCCTGCATTGGCACGCCTTTGTCCAGCGGAGCAAAGATCGCCCACACCAGAAAGCCCAGCACGCCGAACAGGACGATGGCCCAGCCCACCCGAGCGTAGGCGCCGGCATCCGTATTGACCGTCAACGGCTCGACGTCGTGGCTGATGACTTCGGTCGCTGGCTCTTGCTTCTTAACGATATTTACCATGATTATTCCTGTTCCGTCGGCGCTGGATTGTTCACATCGCCGAGATTTTCCTGTGCCTGCTGTGCACGCTGCTGCAACATCTGCTGGGCGGCCTGTTGTGCAGCCGCCTCCTGGGCTGCCTGTTGCTGGGCCGCCTGCTGCTGGGCTGCCTGTTGCTGAGCGGCCTGTTGCTGGGCTAGCGCTTGTTTTTGGTTGGCCTCGGTCAAGGCAGCCAATACCTGGTTGGTCTCGCCAAACAGGGCGACCGAACCATCGCGCAGCAGCAGCAATTTGGTGGTAACAGCGATCGCGCTGGTGCGGTGAGTGATCAGCACAATCGTCTTGCCGCGTGACCGCAGATCGCCGATGGCCTGCACCAGCGCGGCTTCGCCGACATCATCCAGATTGGAATTGGGCTCGTCCAGCACCAGCACCGCCGGGTCACCGTACATAGCGCGTGCCAGGCCGATGCGCTGACGCTGCCCGCCCGACAGGCCGGCGCCGCCATCACCCAACATGGTGTCATAGCCATTAGGGAAATGCAGGATCATATCGTGCACGCCGGCGCGCTTGGCCGCCAGTACCACCTTATCCGAATCCACCTCGCCGAAGCGCGCGATATTTTCACTGACCGTACCACCGAACAATTCGATGTCCTGCGGCAGATAGCCGAGACTCGGTCCCAATTCAGCCTTGTTCCACTGGTAGATATCAGCGCCGTCCAGACGGACCTTGCCGACAGCGGACGGCCACACGCCGACCAGCAAGCGCGCCAGCGTCGACTTACCCGAACCGCTGGGGCCGATCACGCCCAGCACATCGCCCGATTGCACTGCGAAGCTGACGCCCTTCAGCACTGCGACCTGGCTACCCGGCGGCGCGGCGGTCACGCCTTCCACCGTCAGATTGCCTTGCGGCTTAGGCAGCTCCATACCGGCGGGGCGCGCAGGATTATTCTGCAGCAGGTTGCTCAAGCGTTCATACGCGCTGCGGGTGTTGGCGAACGATTTCCATACGCCGATCACTTGCTGCACTGGCGCCAGCGCCCTGCCAACCAGAATCGAGGCGGCGATCATCATACCGGGGGTGATTTTATTTTCCAGGACCAGCAAGGCGCCAAAGCCCAGCACCAGCGATTGCAGTGCGACCTGGACAAATTTGGTTATCGCGCCGACCAGGCCGGCCTTTTCGCTGGCCTCCGCCTGCAGATGCAGGAATTTTCCATGCAGCTTGAACCAACGGCCCATCAGGTTCGGCAGCATGCCCATCGACTCGATCACCTCGGCATTGCGCAAATTATTGGTCGCAAGGGTGCTCGATGCGATCGACATGGCGTTGGCGTCAGCCAGCGGCTTGTGGGAAACGCGCTCGTTGATATAAGCCAGCAGTACAAGCACCACGGTGCCGCCCAAGGCGAACAGACCCAGCGAGGGTTCGAACACAAAGATCACGATCAGGTAGACCGGGAACCAAGGCGCGTCAAAAAATGCGAACAAGGCGTTACCGGTCAGGAATTGACGCACGTTGGTCAAGTCCTGCAGCGCCTGGCCGGCGTTGGCGCCGGCGCGTTTCAAATTCTGTTCGAACGCCGCCGTGTAGACGCGCTTATTGAGCTGCATGTCGAAACGCGCGCCCACCCGTACCAGCACAAAGCTGCGTATCAGTTCCAGCGCGGCCATCATCAGGTAACCACCCAGCATCATCAGCGTCAACATGAGCAGCGTGAGCTCGTTGCGGCTGGCCAGCACGCGATCATAGACCTGCAGCATATAGATGGAGGGAACCAGCATCAGCAAGTTGCTGATGGCGCTGAACGTTCCGACGGTGACGAAGGTCTTTTTGAACGTGAGCAGAACCTGTCCAATTTCGTTCTTAGGATTGAATAATTTGTTTTTCATAATATGCGTGGGCAATACAAAGGCGGAGCAGCGGGTTCGTCATCCGACGGGCGTATCCCCGAAGGAGGTAACGAATGACTTTTCCTGCAAGAAACAGCCTAGATTTGAGTAGACGAGAGATTATCGCCTAAAATCGACGGAAAATGTGATGCTCATCACAAATTTTACACTTCAGTGCAAAATAAAGACGCATCAATGGTGCTGGCCACCCCGATTATTGTATTCAGCGCAGTTGCTACGCCATATGGCATTGTTGCACGCAAATGTAAAAAAGCCAGACCGAAGTCTGGCTTTTCAGGAAACATCGGAGCGCGCTGTTCTGCGCTCCGATGTAACAACCGGCTATTAAGCCAGGGTCAGGACGTTCGACGAGATCGCGGTCGTCGAAGCTGCGTGGTAGCCGACCAGAACGATCGACTCGAACACGCCAGCACCGTGGTCGTAGGTCACAACGGTGTCAGCACCAGCTGCGCCGTAGGCGAAGATGCCGTTTGCTGCATCGTAGGTACCAGCAGCGAACACCACGTGACCAGCAACGCCAGCCAGGTTGGTTGCAGCCAGGTCAGCAGCAGCGACGGTCAGACCAGCCAGCGCGGTCAGATCGATCTTGGTGCCTGCAACAGCGCCTTTGATGACGTCGAAGGTAGCGGTCAGTTCGCTGGTCGCGGTGTTCAGCGTAGCGTTGACACCCGAAGCGCCCGAAGCTTGCACGATGGTCGAGGTGTTGCCGGTGATGGTGATGGTATCAGCACCTGCACCGCCGGTGATGACGTCAGCACCGCCGCCGCCAACGATCACGTCTTTGCCCGAACCGCCGTTGATGTGGTCAGCACCGGTACCACCGGTCAGGGTGCTAGCAACAGTACCGCTACCGGTGATGGTGTTGGCACCTTTGACTTCAGTGATGGTTACACCTTTCAGCGATGCCGAAGCGTCGATCACGTCACCGCCGTTTGCCGAACCTTTGAAGGTTGCAACTACGGTCGACGAAGCAGTCAGAATGCCGGTGGTCAGCGAAACACCGGTGGTAGCAGCGCCGGAACCAGCAACGTTCAGGCCCGAAGCGTCGAACGAGGTCAGAGCGGTCGAACCAGCGGTCAGCAGGGTGTGCGCAGTGCCCGATACGGTGATCGCCTTAACATCGCTACCAGCGATGGTCAGGGAATCGGTAACGGTGCCAGCTGGAGTGGTCGAGCTGTCGGTGGTCGTGACTTTGATCGTTTCGACGTTGGCGGCGTTGATAGTGCCGAACGAGGTCGTAGCAGCATTGGACAATGCAACGTTCAGCACGTCAGCGGTACCAGCCAGTGCGCCGGTGATGCCAGCGGTGTAAGCAGTACCGGTGCCGGTCAGTGCCAGGGTCGCGCCCGAGGTCAGGCCGTTCACGGTCAGGTTGGTTGCGCCAGCGGCGGATACGTAGTTGTAGCCACCCAGTACGTTCGCATCGATGGTTTCCGAAACTGCGCCGGTGATGGTCAGATGGGTGAAGCCGGTCACAGCCGCAGCCAGAGCATTGCTGCCCGATGCGGTTACGGCATCGCCAGCAGCCATTTGCAGGGTGTTGGTGCCTGCGCCGCCGGTAGCGCCGCCGCCGGTGCCCAGGGTCGAAACGATAACGGTGTCGTTGCCGCCACCGAAGGTCACGGCTTTGGTCGCGAGAGCGGCCATGGTCACAACGTTGTTACCAGCGGTGAACGAACCGGTTTCAGCAGCGTTCAGCGACACGGTCACGCCCGAGGTGTTGCTCGAGGTGAAGGCGGTGGCAGCAGCCACGGTCGAACCGGTCAGGTCCAGAGCCTTGTCGCCGGTGACGGCGATGGTTTTCACAGCAGCGCCGGTCACGTTCAGAGCCGAATCAGCACCGGTAGCGGCGATGTTCAGGGTCTTCACTTTAGCATCGACCAGAGCACCAGCCATACCATTGACGGTCACGCCCAGGGTCGTAGCAGTGGCGGTAGCCGAGTTGTCGGTTACGGTCACGGTGCCGGTACCGTTGGTCAGCGACAGGGTAGCCAGCGCGTTGGTGTTAACCGAAGCGTTGACGAAGTTGTTCAGGGTAACGGAAGCGATCGTGTTAGCCTTGGTGCTGTCGGTGTTAGCCGAGTTCAGGTCGGTGATGGTGATGGCGCCATCGATGATACCGCCAACTGCGGTAACAGCGGCAGTACCTGCGGTGCCTTGAGCATTCGCCACGGTGACGGAAGCAGCCTGCGCACCGGTTGCGGCCAGATCGGTAACATTGCTGTTAGCGGTCGTGCTGGTGAAGGTTACGACGTGACCAGCCGTTGCTGCGCTGGTGGTCCAGCCAGTCAGGGCACCCGAGTAGGTACCCAGGGCTGCAGCTGCACCGGTGATGGCGCCGTTAGCCAAACTGGCGAACACGGTGTCCAGTTGAGCTTGGCTCAATGCACCAGCGCCTGCGGTGAAGGTCAGGCCGCCCAGGGTGACGATGCCACCAGCAGCCAGGCCGCCGGCGCCGGAGGTAACGGTTGCGGTTTCGGTCGCAGCAGGGACGCCAGTCACGCCTTGTACAGCGGCTACAGCAGCGGTCTGGTTGACGGTTACAGCGGTCGTGGCCGCGCCACCATTCACAACAATGTTGCCACCGGTTGCAGCGTAACCTGCAGTGGTATTCGAGGTAGCAGCAGCGATATTCTGGGTGACGTTCACGGTGGTGCCGCCAGCAACGGTAACGGTGCTGCCGGTAACGTTTGCCGCGCCGGTGTTAGCATCGGTCACAACAGCGGTGATCGCGCCAGCGGTGGTCGAGCTGCCAACGTTGACTGCGCCACCGGTGGTTACGCCGGTGAAGGTTGCGCTGATCGACGAGCCGCCGGAGATCGACGAGGTCAGGCCAGCAACGGATGCATTGTTCACGACGATAGCAGTGGTAGCAGCTGCCTTGATGGTGTCAGCGCCGACCGAAGCGGAAACCGCCAGGTTGGTTACGCCGGCAACAGCGGAGGTGTCCACAGTAACGGCTTCCAGGCTCTGCACATTCAGGTTCTGAATGTTTTTGATGGTTACGCCACTCAGTGGGGTGACGGTGCCGCCGGTGGCGAAGTCGTTGATGTTCAGGGTGTTGGTGCCGGTGCCACCGTCGATCGAATCGAAAGCGGTCAGGGTTGGCGCGGTGCCACCCAGGGTTGCCGAGTAAACGTCGTTGGCGGCGGTGCCGACCAAGGTGTCAACGCCGGTGGTCAGCGTGGCGTTCACAACTACTGGAACGATCAGGCCGGCGATTGCCTGGGTCACATTGGCGTGGAACGCGGTCAGGTCGGTGGTCGCGGTAACTTGTGCCAGCAGGCCGTGGATAGCAGCGGCAGCAGCGTCGCCCGAGAACGAGATGATCTTAGGGATGGTGTCCAGCGAATTGGTGAAGTCGGTAGCGACAGCATTGACCTTGGCAACCAGGGCGGTATCCAGCAGGCCTTGTGGCGAGGTGTTGGTGCCGTTCACGGCGCCTTCGGTGATGGCCAGGGAGGCGTTTTCACGGCTCACGGCACCGGTTTCGATGGCGTTGACCCAGAAATTGGCGCCAGCGTCAGCGTCGCGGTGGAATACGTTGTTGTAGACGTCGTTGACGAACTTCAGGACCGACAGGTGATCGTTGCCCGGAGGAGCGACTTTGTTGGCGAAGCTGCCAACCAGCAGGCCAACGGCCGAAGTTGGGTGAGCTTGCGAGTAGGCGCTCAGGGCAGGAACGGTGGTCAGCGCGGTGTCGGTGCCAGCATTTGGGTCAGCAGCCAGCAGTTGGGCCGTGAAGTTGGCCAGGCCGGTTGGGTCTGCAGGACGGCCAAAGTAGGAAATGTACAGTTGCTGTACGACTTGAGTGTAATCGATTGCCGCCATGATGATAGTTCCTTAAAAAGTTTGGTTTAAACCAGAAATTCTGCGGCTCAGAGCATACAGCGCCGTATCACACTGAGCCCTTTTGCAGAAGGTGGGAGTATATTGCCATACCAAGGGACAATTGTTGTGATGGGCATCACAAAACAAATGTTTTTCTTCCGACTTTGCAACTAGTTGTAAATTATTTGCGCGTTATTTATGCAAGATCGATAAATATACACAAATAATCACCTTACTATTGCGCTATCAGCCCCATCCGGTCGCCTTTATATCATAAGCGCCCGGTATACACAAAAATGGGTAATGCTGCCTTTGCAACATTACCCATTTCTGTCATCCAACTACTTGAAAACCGAGACCGCTCAACGCCCCCACTTGGTAGCGCCGTTCACCGTGACGAAGTTGGACTTGTATTGGAATAAATACGCAGCTTCCTCCACATTGGCCCCGCCCAGATATCCCTTGATACGGTTATCGGTAATTTGATTTGGATTGACCAACTCACCGTGCTGACTAATATTGCCCGCCACACTGAACGGCACGCGCATATTGTCACCGACCACATCCAAACTGGTCTTGAACGTCCGCTTGGCGAAATCCACATCCAATTGCGCATTCTCGACTGCCGCCTGAACCCAGTTTCCACCTGTGCGCTGAAGGACCGCATCGCTGCCGGTCAGCACAAACGAGGCGGTACCTTCGCGCGGCGCCACGTAGGCGGTCGATTTCAGGCGGGCGATGTTATATGGCCCCAGCACCAACTCCAGGTCATACGTGCCATTTTTCATCTTGGCTTGAGTCGCGGCATCCATGCTGCCGCCAGCGATCGCCTCGTAGCGGCCCCAGATCACCTCCTCCGGGCCGCGCGTCACCACGGGCGGCAAGACCGGCGGCGTGACCGGCTTGACCGGCACAACGGTTTCCGGCTGCTGATCCACCAGCGGCGGCACCGATGCCCCACCACCCGGCGTGACATTGTTCTGCGTGATCTGCTTGCTGTTGTTCAGCACATTGTTGGACTTCTGCGCGTCGAGGTTGACGTCGGCGCCGGGACTGCTGCCCCCCACCTTGCCCACCGGCTCATCCGGACGCGCCGGCGCGCCCTGGTCGGCCGGCGACATCACCGGGCTGCGCAGCAGTTGCGGACTGGTCTGGCCGCGCTGCACCTGCAGCATCAGCCCGGCCTGGCCGGCGAACAGCTCGCGGCTGGCGCCGCCCTCGCAGGGGCCACCGCCTTCGGGGCCGCAACTGCCGGCGAAGCCGCTGACCACCACGCCGCCGGACATCACCGTCACGCGCGAGGTCTGCTGGTCGGTGTAGACCACGAAGTCGGTGCCGCGCACGCCGATCGCGGCGACCGGCGTGTTGAAGCGGAAGTTCTGCCGCGCCTGCTTGACGCCGGCGCCGGAAATGCTGCGCGCCACGCCCTGCAACAACTCCAGCTTGACGCGGGTGTTGACCGGATTCTGCGCATCGATGTGGTAGGCCACGATGCGCGCCTTGCTGTTCGGGCGCAGCACGAGGAAACCCTGGTCGACGGTCTTGACATAGACATAGCCGTCGGCGCCGGTGGTCAATTCATCACCTTCCTGGACGGCGGCGTCGAGCGCGAGCGGGCGCGCGGCGACACTGACCTGCCCAGTGACGAACACGACTTTCCCAGCCTCGGCGGCCTGGGCGGCGGATGCCAGCATCCCCAGCCCCAGCAACATCGCTGCATATATGGTGTGAAATTGATTGCGCATAATAAGTTTCTCCCTCAGCCTACATTGTCCGCTATCGTCCCCGAAAGTATGTGACCCGGGTCACATTCTTTCAATTGGATACAATTGACCAACCGCCGCCGCAACACGGCCGACAAAGCCGACGAAAGAGATGTAAAACAGTCAATTTTGCTCTATTCCATCCCGGCACAAGCCGTTATACTGGGCGATTATTTTACCTCAGCAACTATCGGCCCGCCGGCCGCCAGCCACCAGACCACCGCTCATCTTGCGCATCCCGTTCACCGCCACCGCCGTCGCCCGCAGCTGCATCGCCCTGGCCGCGCTGCTGATCACCGCCTGGGTCCAGTGGGACCAGGGCGGCGCCTCGCAGCGGCTCGACAACTGGCTGCGCGACCGCTACACGCTGATGCGCGCCAGCGCCCAGCCGGAGCGGCGCGTGCTGCTGGTGGACATCGACGAGACCAGCCTGGAACGCTATCCGTGGCCGTGGCCGCGCACCCGCATGGCGGAGATGGTGGAGGCGCTGCTGGCCGACGGCGCCCGCGGCGTGGCGCTCGACATCCTGCAGGAGAAGGCGGCCGACGCCGCCGGCGACGCCCGCATGACCATGCTGTCGCAGCACGCGCCGCTGGTCATGGCCCAGCTGTTCGATTTCAGCGAGCGCGACGATCCGCTGCACAGCGGCGTGCTGTCCGGCGGCGAACCCGGCGCCGTGCCGGGCGCGGTGCCGGCCTACGGCTACATCGCCAACCACGCCGGGCTGGCGCAGGCCGCCCATTTCGGCAACATCGGCGTGGCCCCCGACGGCGACGGCGTGCTGCGCCGGGTGCCGATGTACACCAGCTTCAACGGCCGCAGCTATCCGACGCTGTCGCGCGCGCTGTTCGACTGCTGCGCCGCCGGCCGGCCGCTGCCGCCCACCGCCACCGGCTGGGTGCGCGTCCCCTACACCCGCGCCTGGCCCGCCTACGACGTGGCCAAGGCCGCCGACCTGCTGGACCAGCGCGTGCCGCCCGAGTTCATCCAGGGCCGGCTGGTGCTGATCGGCTCGTCCGCGCTGAGCATCGGCGACCGCGTGGCCACGCCGCTGGGCGCGCTCAGCGCCGGGCTGATGGTGCACGCCTCCATGCTGACCGGCCTCTTGGACCGCCAGGCCGGCCTGGCGCCGGCGCCCTGGCCCGGCAGCCTGATCGCGCTGCTGTTCTGCCTGGCCGTGACGGCGCTGTCGATCTACACGCTGCCGCGCCGCACCGCCGCCGTCAACATCGCGCTGCTGGCGGCCGACTCCGCGCTGTGGCTGCCGCTGGCCTACCTGGTCGCCCCGCACGACGCCGGCTTCGGCCCGTCCGGGCCGCTGCTGTCCATCCTGTTCCTGCTGCTGGTGGCCGTGCCCTTCCACTGGCAGCAGGCGCAGACCCGCTCGCGCCGCCTGCTCGACACGCTGCGCCAGTATGTGGCAGGCGACGTGGTCGACGAGCTGTTGCGCAGCAACCTGGAGGACCCGCTGGCCCCGCGCCAGCTGGAGGTGACCACGCTGATCGCCGACATGGAGGGCTACACCACCCACGTCGAGTCGCTGCCGGTCGAGGAGGCCGCGCGCCTGACCACCGAGTTCCTCGATTGCCTGACGCGCCCAGTGCAGGCCATGCGCGGCACCCTCGACAAGTACACCGGCGACGGCATGGTGGCGTTCTGGGGCGCGCCGCTGCCCAATCCGGACCACGCCAACCTGGCGCTGGACGCGGCGCGCGCCATGCTGCAGGCGGTGCGCCACCTGAACACGCGCCGCGCCGCCGCCGGCCAGCCGCCGCTGCGGGTACGCATCGGCATCGAAAGCGGGCTGGCGATGGCGGGCGACTTTGGCACGGCCATGCGCAGCATCTATACTGCGGTAGGCGACAGCGTCAACACGGCCTCGCGGCTGGAGCAGGCGGCGCGCGACTACCCGTACGACATCATCATCGGCGAAGGAACGGTGAGCCGCGCGAGCCGCCACCGTTTCCGCCAACTAGGCCAGCGCACGTTGCGCGGCAAGGAGCACCCGATTAATCTGTACACCCTCGAGGACGCGCCATGCGCGCCGTAAGCCCGTCGCTGCTGCTGGCGCTGCTGCTGACGCTGCCGTGGTGCGGCGCGTCGGCCGCCGGCCAGGCGCAGCAGCACGACATCGTGGTGGCGGCCGCCGCCGACGGCGGCGCCAACGCCGAGCCGGCGCCGTACGCGCCCATCCAGCAGGAAGAGCTGTACCTGGAGGCGATGCGGGCGCTGGCGGCCGACCAGCCCGAACGCGCCAACGCCCTGCTGCTGCGCTTCCTGGAGGGCGAACCGCGCCACGCCGGCGCCTGGCTGGACCTGGCGTTCAGCCAGTGCACGCTGGGCCACGGCGCCGAGGCCGAGCGCCTGTTCCAGGAGATCGAGCACCGCTTCAAGCCGCCGCCGGCGATCCAGGAGCTGATCGACCAGCACCGCGCGCGCGGCTGCGACACCAAGCCGTCGTGGCGGCCGCTGTGGGCGCTGTCGCTGGGCCGCGGCTACGACAACAACATCAACCAGGGCGCCAGCAGCAGCGAGTTCTCCACCGGCAGCGGCAGCACGCTGACGCAGTGGGAGCTGCCGGCCGACTACATGCCCAAGCCGGACCGCCAGACGACGGCCGGGGTCGACTATCTGCAGCAGCTCGACGAGACCGGCTCGCTGCTGATCGCCCAGTTGCGCGTGCGCCAGAACGACAATGTGCACGCGCAGGACTCGGCCTCGCTGCAGCTGGGCTACGAGCGCCCGTGGCAATGGGGCGCGTGGCGCGGCTACGGCACGGCGGCCTTCAGCGTGCTGCAGCTGGAACACCAGTTGTACCAGCGCCAGGAGCAGGTGCAGCTGCGCGCGACGCCGCCGCTGGCCGTGCCGGAGAACCTGCAATGGTCGCTGCTGGCCAGCCTGAGCCACGTGCGCTATCCGACCCGCACCAAGTACGATTCCAACACGCTGGAGCTGGGCACCAGCCTGTACTGGCGCGGCACGCAGCAGGTGTCGTTCTCGCTGAGCGGCCTGCTGGACAAGGGCCAGAACGGCCGCCTGGGCGGCGACCGCCACGGCTGGTACAGCGCGCTGCAGATGACCCAGCCGCTGCCGTACAAGAATCTCAAGGCGGAGCTGGGCTGGACGCGCCAGGTCTGGCAGAGCAGCGACGTGTACTCGCCGGAGATCATCGACATCATCCGCCACCAGGACACGCGGCAGCTGCGCGCGGCCGTGGTGATGCCGATGGGGACGCACCAGAGCCTGCAGCTGGAATGGCGCGCGGTAAGAAATCAGGAAAACATCTCGCTGTTTCAATATAATAGCCATGCAATCCAGCTCAACTGGCGCTGGGACAATTTCTAACACCGTATCCGATGATTTCACACCGCCCCGCCCTCACCGCCACCGCGGCGCCGTCCCCATGACGGCGCCCGACGAGCAAGCGCCCGCTGCGGCACCGCTGGATCCGGCCGCACCGCCGCTGGATCCGGTCGCGGCGGCGTTGGAGTCCGGCCAGCCGTACAGCATGCAGGTCCACCTGCGCAAGATTCCGCTGCTGGCCAACCTGACCGAAGAGGAAATGGCGATGGTGCGCGCCGACCTGCGCATCCGCCAGTACGCCAAGCGCGAGGTGGTGCTGCAAAAGGGCGCCAACGGCGACAGCCTGCTGTTCCTGTTGCAGGGCCAGCTGCAGGTGGTCGACATCACCGAGGACGGCCGCGCGATCGGCCTGCGCATGCTGGCGCCGGGCGACTTCTTCGGCGAGATCGCCGTGATCAACGGCACCATGCGCTCGGCCTCGGTCGTGGCGACCACGGCGGTGCTGGTGGCGCTGCTGCCGCGTAACACGGCGCTGCACCTGTTCTCGCACTCGCCGTCGGTGGCCAACCAGATGCTGCGCTTCCTGGCCGCCAAGGTGCAGCGCGACTCGGAATTCCGCGCCCTGCTCAGCATCCACAACACGGCCAAGCGCATCTACAGCTTCCTCGAGCTGGTCAAGGAAAAGAAGGAAGGCGACGTCGAGGTGGTGGAGAACCTGCCGACCCACCAGGACATCGCCAACATGATCAACACCAGCCGCGAAACCGTCACCCGCACGCTGCTGGCGCTGGTCCAGCAGGGCATCGTCAAGAAGGGCACGCACCGCCTGATCATCGTCGATCCGCAGGCGCTGCAGAAACTGGCGCAGAGCTAGCGCGCGCGGCCGTCCGCGCGGGGGCGCCATGCTATAATCCGCCGCTTTGCCACCCGGCCAGCGCGCCACCGCCCCATGACGAAAACCACCCGCCCGCTCCACCGCCGCGCCCCGCGCCGGACACCCAGCCAGACCGGAGTGGCCCGATGATTTCGCGCGCGATGTTCAGCGGCCTGTGGCGCTATCGCGGCTTCGTGCTGGGCAGCGTGCAGCGCGAGTTCCAGTCGCGCTACCGCAACTCGCTGCTGGGCGCGGCATGGACCGTGCTCAACCCGCTGGCCATGATCGTGGTCTACACCGTCATCTTCTCGCAGGTCATGGGCAGCCGCCTGCAGGGCAGCACCGCCACCTTCGCCTACAGCATCTACCTGTGCGCCGGCGTGCTGACCTGGGGCCTGTTCGCCGAGATCACCGGGCGCAGCCAGTCGGTGTTCATCGACCACGCCAACCTGATCAAGAAACTCCAGTTCCCGCGCATCTGCCTGCCCATCATCGTGGTGCTCAACGCGCTGGTCAACTTCGCCATCATCTTCGGCCTGTTCACCGCCTTCCTGGTGATCTCCGGCAGCTTCCCCGGCTGGGTCTACTTCGCGGTGTTCCCGGTGCTGCTGCTGCAGATTATCTTCGCCATCGGCCTGGGCATGGTGCTGGGCGTGCTCAATGTCTTCTTCCGCGACGTCGGCCAGTTCTTTTCCATCGTGCTGCAGTTCTGGTTCTGGTTCACGCCCATCGTCTACCCGGCCGCCACGCTGCCGGCGTCGGTGCGCGCGCTGCTGGTGTGGAACCCGATGGCGGCCGTGATCGGCGCCTACCAGCAGATCCTGGTCAGCGGCCAGGCGCCGCAGTGGGGCAGCCTGCTGCCGGTCGCCGTGGCCGGCCTGCTGTGCTGCGTGCTGGGCCTGCAGCTGTTCCGCAAGCGCGCCGGCGAGATGGTCGATGAACTGTAAGCGCCACACCGGGAGCACACCATGGGCAGCATAAGCGTCAAACAACTGGGCAAGGCCTACAAACAATACGGCAACCGCTGGAGCCGCCTGGCCGAGTGGGTGCTGCCGGCCATGGGCCCGCGCCACCGCCTCAAGTGGGTGATCCAGGACGTCAGCTTCCAGCTGGCGCCGGGCGAGGCGGTCGGCATCATCGGCATCAACGGCGCCGGCAAGAGCACGCTGCTCAAGCTGATCACCGGCACCGCCCAGCCCACCACCGGCAGCGTCCACATCACCGGCCGCGTGGCCGCGCTGCTGGAGCTGGGCATGGGCTTCCATCCCGAGTTCAGCGGCCGCCAGAACGCCTACATGGCGGGCCAGCTGCTGGGCCTGACCGTCGAGGAGATCAGCGCGCTGATGCCGGAGATCGAGGCCTTCGCCGACATCGGCGACTACATCGACCAGCCGGTGCGCGTGTACTCGTCCGGCATGCAGATGCGGCTGGCCTTCAGCGTGGCCACGGTGCGCCGCCCGGACGTGCTGATCGTCGACGAGGCGCTGTCGGTGGGCGACGCGTACTTCCAGCACAAGAGCTTCGAGCGCATCCGCGAGTTCCGCAAGCTGGGCACCACGCTGCTGATCGTCAGCCACGACCGCGCCGCGATCCAGTCGATCTGCGACCGCGCGCTGCTGCTCGACCGCGGCCGCCTGGCCTTCCAGGGCCGGCCCGAGGAAGTGATGGACTACTACAACGCCCTGATCGCCGAGCGCGACGGCGTCAACGTCGAGCAGACCACCGCCGCCGACGGCCGCACCCAGACCAGCTCGGGCAACGGCAAGGCCACGGTCACCGCGATCAGCATCGAGAACGCCGACGGCGCGCCGCTGGAGGTGCTCAACGTCGGCGTGCCGGTCACGCTGCGCGTCAAGGTGAAGGTGCATGAGGACCTGCCGCGCCTGGTGCTGGGCTACATGATCAAGGACCGCCTGGGCCAGCAGATCTACGGCACCAACACCCACCACATGGAGCAGCCGCTGACCGGCCTGCGCGCCGGCGAGCAGATCGAGTACTGCTTCCGCTTCCCGCTCAACCTCGGCCCCGGCAGCTACTCGGTGACCACCGCGCTGACCAGCAACGAGACCCACCTGGCCGACAACTACGAGTGGCGCGACCTGGCGCTGCTGTTTATCGTCATGAACATGAACCGCAAAGAATTCGTCGGCACCAGCTGGCTGGAACCGGCGATCGAGATCGCCCGATGAGCGCCGGCTTCTACCGTGCCTTCGAGGACCGCTACCGCGGCTCGCGCGAGCTGATCAAGCAGCGCCTGCGCGCCTACGAGCCCTTCTTCGCGCCGCTGCGCACGCTGCAGGATCCGCCCGCCGCGCTCGACCTCGGCTGCGGCCGCGGCGAGTGGCTGGAGCTGCTGGGCGAACAGGGCTTCCGCGCCCACGGCGTCGACCTCGACGACGGCATGCTGGCGGCCTGCCGCGAGCGCGGCCTGGACGTCGAGCTGGGCGACGCCGTGGCCTGCCTGCGCGCGCTGCCGGACAACAGCCTGGCCGTGGTGTCGGCCTTCCACCTGGTCGAGCACATCCCGTTCGAACTGCTGCAGACGCTGGTGGCCGAGGCACGCCGCGTGCTGCTGCCGGGCGGCCTGCTGATCATGGAAACGCCCAACCCGGAAAACCTGGTGGTGGGCGCGTCCAGCTTCTACCTCGACCCGACCCACCTGCGGCCGATCCCGCCGCAGCTGCTGGCCTTCGTCACCGAGTTCGGCGGCTTCGGCCGCCACAAGGTGGTGCGCCTGCAGGAGGAGGCCGGCCTGCGCGGCGACACGCCGGTCGCCCTGATCAACGTGCTCGACGGCGTCAGCCCGGACTACGCGGTGGTCGCGCAGAAGCGGGCCGAGGCGGCCGTGCTGGCGCCGTTCGAAACGGCCTTCGGCGCCGGCTACGGCCTGGCGCTGGGCCAGTTGGCGCAGCGCTTCGAGCAGCGCCTGGAAGGCCGCGACGACGCCCTGCGCGCCGCGCTGGCCGAGCTGGAAAAGCACACCATCGACAGCAAGCTGCGCCTGGCGGGCGCCGAGTCCGGCCTGGAGGGCGTGACCCGCCTGAGCCAGGCGAACGCCGCCCGCAGCGAGGAGCTGGCGCACGCGCTGGCCGATCTCTCCAACCGCGTGCACGCCACCGAGGTGGCGCAGCAGCAGGCCGAGGAGGCGCGCCGGCAGATCGCCGCGCTGCTGGCCAGCAGCTCGTGGCGCATCACCGCGCCGTGGCGCATGGTGGGCGGCTGGGCGCACCGCGTGCGCGCCGCCTTGCGCGCGCGCGCCAAGGCCGCGCTGCTGGGCGCCGCCCGCGCACTGCAACGGGCGCCGCGCCTCAAGCGCCTGCTGCGGCCGCTGTTGCTGCGCATTCCCGGCGTGACCCGCGTCTACCAGGCCAGCATCGCCGCCGGCCAGGCCATGCCGCCCGAACCGCAGGCGCCGCTGGGCGACATGTCGCCGCGCGCGCTGCGCGTCTACCGCGACCTTCAATCCGCGCTCGAGAAGACAAGGAAACATTGATGCGTATCGTCATCGATTTGCAGGGAGCCCAATCCGAAAGCCGCTTCCGCGGCATCGGCCGCTATTCGCTGGCGCTGGCGCTGGGCGTGGCGCGCAACGCCGGCCAGCACGAGGTCTGGCTGCTGCTCAACGGCGCGCTGGCCGACGCCATCGCCGACCTGCGCGCCGCCTTCGCCGGCCTGGTGCCGCCCGAGCGCATCTGCGTGTTCGAGGTGCCGGTGCCGCTGGCCGAGCTGCACACCGACAACAGCGCCCGCACCCGCGCCGCCGAGCTGCTGCGTGAGCACGCCATCGCCCAGCTGCGCCCGGACGCGGTGCTGGTCACCAGCCTGTTCGAGGGCTTTGTCGACGACGCCGTGGTCTCGGTCGGCAGCTTCGCCGGCGCCGAGCGCACCGCCGTGGTGCTGTACGACCTGATCCCCTTCCTCAATCCGGACGCCTACCTCGGCACGCCGGCCCAGCGCCAGTACTACGAGCGCAAGATCGCCTCGCTGCGCCGCGCCGGCCTGCTGCTGTCGATCTCGGACTACTCGCGCCAGGAAGCCATCGACGCGCTGCGGCTGGCGCCCGAGCAGGTGGTGGCCATCTCCACCGCGGTGGACGACAGCTTCCAGCCGGCCGCGCCGGACGCCCGCCTGTGGTCCGAGCTGCGCGGCCGCTACGGCCTGACGCGCGCCATGCTGATGTACGCGCCGGGCGGCTTCGACGCCCGCAAGAACATCGACGGCCTGATCACCGCCTTCAGCCTGCTGCCGCCGACGGTGCGCGCCGGCCACCAGCTGCTGATCGCCAGCAAGGTCGGCCAGCACGACCGCGACGCGCTGCTGGCGCACGCGGCGCGCGCCGGCCTCGCCGCCGACGAGCTGATCTTCACCGGCTACGTCAGCGACACCGACCTGATCGAGTTGTACCGCAATGCCGCGCTGTTCGTCTTCCCGTCGCGCCACGAGGGCTTCGGCCTGCCGGCGCTGGAGGCCATGGCCTGCGGCGCGCTGGTGATCGGCGCCGACAACACCAGCATCCCGGAAGTGATCGGCTGCGACGAGGCGATGTTCAACGCCGACGACCCGGCCGCCATCGCCGCCAAGATCGCCGAGGTGCTGACCGACGACGCGCTGCAACAGCGCCTGCGCGCGCACGGCGCCCAGCAGGCCAAGCGCTTCTCGTGGGACGCGACCGCGCAGCGCACCGTGCGCGCGCTGGAGGCCTGGCGCGGCCAGGCCCCGGCGGTTGCAGCCACGCCGGTGCGCAAGCCGAAGCTGGCCTTCGTCACGCCGCTGCCGCCCGAGCGCACCGGCATCGCCGACTACGCCGCGCAACTGCTGCCGGCGCTGCTGGACCACTTCGACATCGAACTGGTGCTGAAGCAGGACCAGCTGACGCTGGGGCCGGAACTGGCCGCGCTGCCGCAACGCAGCGTCGACTGGTTCGACCAGCACGCGGACGATTACGACCAGATCCTCTACCAGTTCGGCAACAGCCCCTTCCACAGCCACATGTTCGGCCTGCTGCGCCGGCATCCGGGCGTGGTGGTGCTGCACGACTTCTTCCTGAGCGGCGTGCTGGCCTACGAACAGCGCACCGGCAACATGCCGGGCGTGTGGTCGCAGGCGCTGTTCGACAGCCACGGCTACCCCGCCCTGCTGGCCGGCCAGCACACCGACCAGGCCGAGGCGATGCGCGTCTACCCGTGCAACCTGGCGGTGCTGCAGGACGCCACCCGCGTCATCGTCCACTCCGAGCACGCCCGCAGTCTGGCGCGCCAGTGGTACGGCGAACAGGCGGCGGCCAACTGGAACGTGGTGCCGCTGCCGCGCGCGCTGCCGGCGCAACAGGACCGCGGCGCCGCCCGCCGCGCGCTGGGCATCGCCGACGACGCGCTGCTGGTGTGCAGCTTCGGCTTCATCGCGCCGACCAAGCTGACGCTGGAACTGATCGAAGCCTGGCTGGCCTCGCGCCTGCACGCCGACCCGCGCTGCGTGCTGGTGCTGGTGGGCGAGAACCACGGCGGCGACTACGGCGCCGAGGTGACGGCCGCCATCGCCGGCCACGAGCGCATCCGCATCGCCGGCTGGACCGACGAAGCGGTCTACCACCAGTACCTGCAGGCGGCCGACATCGGCGTGCAGCTGCGCAGCGTGTCGCGCGGCGAGACCTCGGCCGCCGTGCTCGACTGCATGAACTACGGCCTGGCCACCATCGTCAACGCCAACGGCTCGATGGCCGCGCTGCCCACCGACACCGTCTGGCAACTGGCGGACCATTTCGAGCTGGCGGCGCTGACCGCCGCGCTGGACGGCCTGCGCGACGACGCCGGCCGCCGCCAGGCGCTGGGCGCGGCCGCCGCGCACCTGCTGCACACCGCGCACAGCCCGGCGCAATGCGCGCGCCTGTACGCCGAGGCGATGGCCGAAGCGGCCGCCGACGCGCGCCGCGACCGCCCGGCGCTGCTGCGCGCGCTGGCCGAACGCGACGACCTGCCGGCCGACGAAGCCTCGCTGCAACAACTGGCGGCGGCCATCGCCCGCCTGCCGGAGCCGGCGCTGCCGCGCCAGCTGCTGGTCGACGTCACCGCCATCGCCCGCCACGACCTGAAGACCGGCATCGAGCGCGTGGTGCGTACCCAGGCGGCCGAGCTGCTGCGCGCGCCGCTGCCGGGCTGGCGCGTGGAGCCGGTCTACCTGACCGACGAGGGCGGCCGCTGGCACTACCGCTACGCGCGCCGCTACACCGCACAACTGCTGGGCATCAAGGCCGAGCTGCACGACAGCGTGGCCGACACCAGCAGCGGCGACATCTTCTACAGCGCCGACTACACGCCGGGCGCGGTGATGGCCGCCGCCCAGGCCGGCCTGTACGCGCACTGGCGCGCGCGCGGCGTGCAGGTCAACTTCCTGGTGCACGACCTGCTGCCGGTGCTGCGGCCGGAGTTCTTCCCGTCCGGCGCCGACCAGCACCACGGCGCCTGGCTGCGCTGCATCGCCGCCGAGGCCGACCGGGTGATCTGCATCTCCGACGCGGTGCGCCAGGAGCTGCGCCAGTGGCTGCGACAGCAGGACGCCGAAGCGCCCCTGCCGAAGCTGGCGGTGCTGCACCACGGCGCCGACATCGGCAACGAGGCCGCCGCGCCATCGGCGCCGGACGCCGAGCTGGCGCGCTGCACCGCGTTGCCGAGCTTCCTGATGGTGGGTACGATCGAGCCGCGCAAGGGCCATCTGCAGGCGCTGGACGCGTTCGAGCAGTTGTGGGCCGAGGGCGTGGAGGCGCATCTGGTGATCGTCGGCGCCGAGGGCTGGAAGCCGCTGCCGGCGCACGAGCGCCGCACCATTCCGCGCATCGTGCAGCGCCTGCGGCAGCATCCGCAACTGGGCAAGCGCCTGTTCTGGCTGCAGGGCCTGGACGACCAGGCGCTGCAGCAGCTGTACCGCGACAGCGCCTGCCTGCTGGTGCCGAGCGAGGGGGAAGGTTTCGGCCTGCCGCTGATCGAGGCCGCCAGCCACGGGCTGCCGTTGCTGGCGCGCGCGCTACCGGTGTTCCGCGAGGTGGCGGGCGGGCATGCGCAGTATTTCGACGGCACCGACGGCGCCGCGCTGGCCCAGGCGGTGCGCGCCTGGCTGGCGCTCGACGCGCAGGGCAAGGCGCCATCGTCGGCCGGCATGCCGTGGCAGACCTGGGCCGACAACGCGGCCGGCCTGCTGGCCGTGCTGCGCGGCGAACGTTAAGCCCCCGTCACTCCCGCGCAGGCGGGAATGACGGGCTGGCGTTCAGGGCTTTTCGTGGAAGCGTTCCAGGCCGACCTGCATGGTGCCGGTGCTGGTGCCGACGTCGTGATACAAAATCAGCAGATCCATGTTCTCGCGGTCGCGGAACAGATATTCCTTCAAGCGCCGGATCTGGTCCGTGCTCAGCTGCCCGATGTTGTTGGTGGCCACCTGCTCCACGTCCGAGTAGTAGCGCGCATACCAGCCGGACACCTTCGAGCCGAACGAATCGGTCAGCATCACCAGCCGGCGCTTGGGCGCCTTCGGGTTGTGGAAGCGCGAGATGTCGTACAGCGTCTCGGCGTATTCCTTGAACTCGGGGAAGCAGCGCCCGCCGTAGCACGAGTCGACGCCGGACGCGGCGAAATCAACGCCCTGGATCGGCCCCTTCAGCTGGATGCCGGCGAACAGGCCCGAGATGTCGGACGGGATGTCCTGGAGCGTGACCACGGTCAGCGGCGGCGCGGCCGGCTCCAGCGGCCGGCCGAAGCGCGGCAGCGTCAGCCGCGCGACGTCGGCCAGGCCGCCGCCGCTCCAGTGGAACCAGTGCTTGGGAAACAGCACCTCGCGCTGGTTGATCTCGCGCATCTCCTGCAGCGGATAGTAGATCGACGGCTGCGCCTCCGGGCCGAAGGCGCCGGAGGCGAGCCAGCCGGCCACCGGCGTCGCGGCCGAGGCGCACACCGGCGCCAGCCAGGCCGGCAGGTCGTCGTACACCACCACCGGCGCCGACGGCACGATCATCATCTGCGGCCGCAGCCCCATCGCGTGGAAGTCGTGGAACAGGCGGCCGATGTACTCCGGCGTGCCGGGCTTGGTCTCGCCGCCCGCGCAGGCGGCCTTGACGGCGGAGAAGCGCGGCACGTTGGTGCCGTGGGCGCTGAGGAAGATGCGGCCGTGGCGCCCAGCCTCGACCTGGATCGACGGGAATTCGTGGAACAGGCGGTAGCGCAGCCGGTTGTGGGCTTGCAGCAGCGCGGCGCGGAAGCCGAAGTTGTCGTTGATCCAGGCGTCGAGCTTGGGCGGCAGCGCCAGCGCCGACGGCCAGTCGGTGGGGCGGTCCGGCAGCGAGGCCAGCACGCGGTTCTCGCCGCGGCGGTCTTTCACCGCGTGCATGCCGCCGACGATGGCGGGAATGGACAGCAGCGCGACCAGCGCGATCTTGGCCGCGTGCCGGCGCAGCGGGCCGGTGGAGGAAACAGACGTCATCATCAGAAACGGAAGTAAATAAACGGGTTGTAGGTGCCGGCGGCCATGTTCAGCACGCACAGCAGGAGGGCCGCGACCAGCGCGGCCGAGCGCAGCGGCGCGGCCTGCAGCAGCGCGGAGGCGCGGCCGTCCAGCGTCTGGCGCGGCAGGCGCACGGTGGCGATCAAGGTGCCGATTACCAGCGCCAGGGCCGACGAGGCGGTGAAGTCGAGCTGCCACGGGTGCGGCGCGGCCGCCTCGGGCTGCAGGCCGGCCATGGTGCGCAGGAAGGACAGCGCGTGCGGCACGCTGTCGGCGCGGAAGAACACCCAGCCCAGCATGACCATCAGCAGCGTCCAGCCCTGCGCCACCAGCGCCGGCAGCCGCGCCAGCGCCGCGCCCAGGCCCAGGCGCTCGAGCACCAGCAGGGCGCCGTGCCACAGGCCCCAGATCACGAAGGTCCAGGCGGCGCCGTGCCACAGGCCGCACAGCAGGAACACCAGGCCCAGGTTCAGGTAGGTGCGCAGCGGGCCGTGGCGGTTGCCGCCCAGCGGGATGTACAGGTAGTCGCGGAACCAGGACGACAGGCTGATGTGCCAGCGGCGCCAGAACTCGGTCATCGACAGCGAGGCGTACGGGCGCTCGAAGTTGGGAGGGTAGCTGAAGCCCAGCATGTGGCCGATGCCGATCGCCATGTTGGAGTAGCCGCCGAAGTCGAACAGGATCTGGATGGTGTAGCAGGCGATGCCGATCCAGGCGCCGGCCGTGGTCAGCTGCGACGGGTCCTGGGCGAACAGGCGGTCGGCCGACAGCGCCACGGTATTGGCGATCAACATCTTCTGCGCCAGGCCGACGATGAACTGGCGGAAGCCGGCCCAGATGCGGGCGTTGGGCAGGTCGCGGTGCTCGATCTCGTGGGCGATCTGGCGGTAGCGCACGATGGGGCCGGCGATCAGCTGCGGGAACATGGCCTTGTACATGGCGAAGCGCCAGAAGCTGCTCTGCACCTCGATGTCGCGGCGGTACAGGTCGATCAGGTAGGAGATGCCCTGGAAGGTGAAGAACGAGATCCCCAGCGGCAGCACCACGGCCGGCACCGTCACGCCGTGGCCCAGCGGCTGCGCCAGCTGGTTGTAGATGCCGGCGAAGAAACCGATATATTTGTAGTACATCAGGAACGCCAGGTTGGCCGCCACGCCCAGCAGCAGCATGGCCTGGCGGCGGCGCTGGCCCCGGGCGGCGTTGATCAGCCAGCCCACCCCGTAGTTCAGCAGCGCCGACGCCAGCAGCAGCGGCACGAAGCGCGGCTCGCCCCAGGCGTAGAACAGCAGGCTGCCGATGAGCAGCACGCCGTTTTTCCACGGCAGCGCGTAATACAGGATCAGGAACAGGGGGAAGAAATAGAATAAGAACGTGGCGGAACTGAAAACCATGAATAACCTCGATAGGGGACCGGCCGGGTCGCCGCAGTCAACAAAAAGATTGCCGGGGCGAACATTATCGCAGACCTGCCGTATAATCACGGCGGATTATACTTGCCTTATATGTAACCGGCTGTAACGGCACTTGCCGCACCAATGGCCGCCCCGTACCTTAAACGCCCCCGCATTGACGCACCCTAACCACCGAAGACTATGCAGCAAACCAAATCCCCGTCCGTCGCCGTCGTCATCCCCAGCTACAAAGTGACGCGCCATATCCTCGGCGTGCTGGCGGCGATCGGCCCCGAGGTGGACCGCATCTACGTGGTCGACGACCGCTGCCCCGACCAGTCCGGCGCCTATGTGCGCGCCCACAACACCGACCCGCGCGTGGTGGTGGTCGAGCATGCGGAGAACCAGGGCGTGGGCGGGGCCGTCATGACCGGCTACCAGGCCGCCATCGCCGGCGGCGCCGACATCATGGTCAAGGTCGACGGCGACGGCCAGATGGACCCGGGCCTGATCCCTGCCTTCATCGCCCCCATCCTGGCCGGCGAGGCCGACTACACCAAGGGCAACCGCTTCTTCGACCTGGAGCAGATCGGCAGCATGCCGCCGATGCGCCTGTTCGGCAACGCCATGCTGTCGCTGCTGACCAAGCTGTCGTCCGGCTACTGGGACCTGTTCGACCCGACCAACGGCTACACCGCGATCCACCGCGACGCCGCCCGCCACCTGCCGTTCCACAAGATCAGCAAGCGCTACTTCTTCGAGACCGACATGCTGTTCCGCCTCAACACGCTGAACGCGGTGGTGCACGACGTGCCGATGGACGCGGTCTACGGCGACGAGGTCAGCAACCTGAAGATCTCCAAGATCGTCACCGAGTTCATGGCCAAGCACGTGCGCAACTTCTGCAAGCGGGTGTTCTACAACTACTACCTGCGCAACATGTCGCTGGCCTCGATCGAGCTGCCGCTGGGCGCGCTGATGCTGGTGTCGGGCAGCGTCTACGGCGGCCTGCACTGGATCGACTCGGCCCGCGCCGGCCTGCCGACCGCGGCCGGCACCGTCATGCTGTCGGCCATGCCTATCCTGATGGGCATGCAGCTGCTGCTGGCCTTCCTGGCCTACGACATCGCCTCGGTGCCGCGCAAGCCGCTGCAGGGCCGCGTGCGCCTGACGCGCAGCACACTCGTCCGCAACTGACGCTGCGGCGCGCGGCCGCCAGGCCGCCGCCAACTCCAACCCATTCGATAGTCCATGCGCCCACTCCACCGCCTTGCCGCCCGTATTCCCCGCCCGTCCGATCCGGCCCTGTTTGCGATCGCGCTGCTGGCCATCTTCCTGTACATCGTGTTCCGCAACATCGGCCTGTATCCGACCGTGTTCGGCGACGAATGGTCGTACAGCAGCTTCACCCGCCTGACGCCGTTCAAGGACACGCAGGTGCCGTCCTACCTGTACTACACGGTGTACCGGCTGACCAGCTTCTGCGGCGAGGGCTTCCTCGAGTGCGCGCGCCTGATCAACGCCGTGTTCTACGTCGGCGCCACGCCCTTCCTCTACCTGATCGCGCGCCAGTACATGCCGCGCCGGCTGGCCGCCGTGATCGCGCTGCTGGCCGTGCTGGCGCCGAGCAACAGCTACACCGCCTACTTCATGCCGGAAGCCATGTACTTCTGCGGCTTCTGGCTGTTCAGCTGGACCGTGCTGCGCGGCCTGGGCCGGGTCGACGTCCGCGCCGTGATGCTCAGCTCGGCGATCCTGGGCCTGCTGGCGATGGTCAAGGTGCACGCGCTGTTCCTGATCCCGGCCTACGTGGTCTACCTGGCCTACGCCGCCTTCGCCCAGCGCCAGGCCGGCGACCGCTGGCGCTGGCTGCGCCGGGCGCTGCTGCTGGTGGCGGCGGCGCTGGCCACGGCCGCCGCGGTGCGCTACGCGGTGGGCTACCTGTACGCCGGCCGCAACGGCCTCTACCTGCTGGGCACCTTCTATTCCAACCAGGCGCAGACCCGGCCCGGCGTGGGCGTGCTGATCCAACTGGCGCTGGCCAGCCTGCAGGGCCACCTGATGGGTCTGGTGCTGATGTCCGGCATGCCGCTGGCGGCCGCCGCGCTGCTGTGCGCCAGCCGCGCCCAGCGCAACGGCGCCGCGCGCGGCAGCAACACGCTGCTGGCCTACGCCGCGCTGATGATCCCGTCGCTGGTGGCGGTGACGGCGCTGTTCACGGCGCTGGTGGCCGGCGGCGGCAGCGGCGAAAGCGGCGCGCGCCTGCACATGCGCTACTACGATTTCGCGCTGCCGCTGATGCTGATGCTGGCCGGCACCCAGCTGGCGGCGCCGCGCCCCGGCGCGGGCTGGCGCGCCCGCCTGCTGGCGGCGCTGCCGCTGCTGCTGGCGACCTGGGCGGCCTGCCGCTACCTGATTCCGACCTACACCCCCAACTACATCGACAGCCCCACCCTGTACGGCATCACGCGCGACCACGGCAGCATGCTCGGGCTGACCGCCTTCGGCGTGGCGGCGCTGCTGCTGTGGATCGTCCGGCCGCGCCAGGCGGCGCGCTGGTTCGTCTACATCGTCACGCCGCTGGTGGTGATCGTCTCCGGCGTCAAGCTCAACCAATACACCCGCATGGCGCAGCACGCGGACGCCTTCGTCAAGGCCGGCCAGTTCGCGCACCACTACCTGGCGCCCGAGGAGCTCAAGCACCTGACCATCATCGGCGACGACGGCGGCAACCTGCTCAAGAGCCGCTTCTTCGTCGACAGCGTCGAGGCCAGCGTGCTGCAGGTGCCGCCCGGCCAGCCGATCCCGGCGGCCACGCTGGCGCAGCCGCACGCCTGGCTGCTGGTGGTGGGCGACTATCCGCTGCCGGCCGGCGCGGTGCGCCACAGCGGCATGCGCGGCTTCACGCTGGCGCGCATCGTGCCGCCGGAGGAGGCGCGCCAGCACCGCTTCGCCGAGGCCGAGGATGACACCCTGCGCAGCACCGGGCTGTCGGGCATGGAACATTGGGGCCGCTGGTCCGACGGCGAGCTGGTCACGCTGCGTTTCGCCCAGCCGCTGCCCAAGCAGTTGCTGCTGCGCCTGGACGTGGCGGCCTACGGACCGAACGCCGGCCTGGACTTCCAGGTCACGGCCGGCGGCCAGACCGTGCCGCTGCGCGCGGACGGCGCGCACGGCATGAAGGAACTGCGCTTCAGCACCGACGGCGCGGCGCGGGTGATCACCATCAAGGTGCCGAAGCCGACCTCGCCGCAGGAACTGGGCAACGGCAGCGACCAGCGCAAGCTGGGCATCGGCCTGTACAGCCTGGAAACCGTCGACGCCGCAGCGCCCCGGCCCTGAGCCGGCTCAGCGCTGGAACACCAGGAATTTGGCGCTGAGGAAGTTCAGCGCCAGGCCGGCCAGCGTGCCGCAGCACACCGCCAGCAACGGCGCGGCCGGCAGCAGCGGCGCGGCGGCCGGCCAGTGCGCCATCAGCGCGATCACGGCGGCCGAGACGCCATAGTTGACGGCGCCGCCGAAGGCCATGGCGCCGACGTAGCGCCACCACTGGCGCCACGGGCTGCCGGTGTCGGCGTCGAAGGTGTAGCGGCGGTTGATCCGCCACGTGACCCACACCGCCGACAGGAAGGACAGCACGCGCCCGGCGTGGAAGCCGCTGCCCAGCGCCAGCGCCAGGTACAGCACCAGCACGTCGACCGCCAGCCCGGCCACGCCGGCCACGGCAAAGCGCAGCAGCTGGCGGCGGAGGTGCGGCGCCAGCATGGGTCAGGCGTCGGACGCCGGGCGCGGCGCCGGCACCGCCAGGTAGGCGAAGCGCTTCTGCTCGATGCGGCCCTTGGTGACGGTGTCGAGGATCAGGCCGCACGACAGCGACAGCACGCTCAGCATGCCCAGCCCGGTGCACAGCACGGCCGTCGGCAGGCGCGGCACCAGGCCGGTGCGCAGATAGGTGGCCACCAGCGGCTCGGCCAGCACCAGCGCCAGCAGCGCGCACAGGCCGGCGCCCAGGCCGAAGAACGGCAGCGGCTTTTCGTTCTTGAACAGCTTGACGATCATCCACAGGATGCGGACGCCGTCGCGGTAGGTGTTGAGCTTGCTGACCGAGCCGTCCGGCCGCGCGCCGTAGCGGGTCGGCACCTCGGCCACCGGCATGCGCAGTTCCAGCGCGTGCACGGTCAGCTCGGTCTCGGTCTCGAAGCCGGCCGCGTGCGCCGCAAAGGACTTGGCGTAGCGGCGCGAGAACACGCGGTAGCCCGACAGCATGTCGGTGAAGGTGTTGCCGAACACGGCGGCCACGCAGCCGGTCAGCAGGCGGTTGCCGAAACGGTGGCCGAAGCGGTAGGCTTCCTGCTCGTCGGCGTGGCGGGTGCCGACCACCATGTCCAGGCCCTCGTCGAGCAGCCGGCGCACCAGCTGCGGCGCCACGCTGGCGTCGTAGGTGTCGTCGCCGTCGACCATCACGTAGACGTCGGCGTCGACGTCGGCGAACATGCGGCGGATCACATTGCCCTTGCCCTGCTGGCGCACGCTGCGCACGATGGCGCCGGCCGCGCGCGCCACGGCCTGGGTGTCGTCGCTGGAGTTGTTGTCGAACACGTACACCGGCGCGCCCGGCAGGCAGGCGTTGAAGTCGCGGACGATGGCGGCGATGGTCAGGGCTTCGTTGTAGCACGGGACAACGATGGCGATACGGTGCTGGGGAAAGGGATTCAATTGAGCATCTATGAGGATCGGTTGCGAAATTGTACAGGAGTCCGGTCATGCCGCACACCGCAGCCGGCCGCCGCTTTGCCCCCGCTGCGGGCGGACGCTGCTAAAATGGCAGCCCTTCGGCCCTCGGATCGCACTCTTCATGGTTAAACAGATGTTCCTGCAACGCCAGTTCCTGGTCTTCGTGGCCGGCGGCGTGCTGACCGCGCTGATCGACATCGGCCTGATGCAGCTGGCGCTGCGCGCCGGCCTGCCGCCGCTGACCTCGGCCAGCCTCGGCTTCGTGGCCGGGCTGGTGGTCAACTACGCCTTCCACGCCCGCGTCACCTTCGCCCGCCTGAGCCAGAGCCACAGCATGTGGCGCTACCTGGTGGTGGTGGCGATCAATTACGGCCTGACGCTGCTGCTGGTGGCGCTGGCGCAAGCGCTGCTGGGCAGTCCGCTGGCCGGCAAGCTGATCTCGCTGCCGGTGGTGGCCGCCAACGGTTTCCTGTTGAGTAAATTCTGGGTATTCAAATGACTGCTGACATCGCCACTCCCACCCTGACCTTCGCGCCGGTGCGCTACGACGAGGCCGCGCTGGCCCAGTACGGCGCGCTGTTCGCCGCCTGCTTCCCGGACGCGTCCAAGTTCACGCCGGCCTATCTGCGCTGGCTGTACGCCGACAATCCGGACGGCGCGGCGGCCGGCTACGACGCCTGGGACGGCGAGCGCCTGGCCGCGCACTACGTGTGCGTGCCGGGCGTGGCGCGCATCGGCGGCCAGGACGTGCGGGTGCTGCTGTCGCTCAACACCGCCACCCATCCGGACTACCAGGGCAAGGGCCTGTTCACCAAGCTGGCCGCGCTGACCTACGACAGCGCCCGCGAACAGGGCTACGACGCGGTCTACGGCGTGGCCAACGCCAACAGCACGCCCGGCTTCATCCGCAAGCTGGGCTTCCAGCTGGTGCGGCCGCTGGAGGCGCGGCTGGGCTGGGGCGGGGTCGGCACGCGGCCGCACGGCCAGGGCGCGCCGGCCAGCTTCGAGCGCCAGCGCAGCGCGGCCGCGCTGGCCTGGCGCTGCGCCAATCCCGACAACCCGGTACGCATGCGCCGGCGCGGCGCGCTGTGGCAATTCGACGCCGCCGCGCTGAGCGTGGCGCGCGCCTACGGCGAACTGGCGCTGCCGGCCGGCGCCGCGCCGGACGCCAACCAGGTGGCCGGCGGCTGGGCGCCGGCGCGCCTGTTCCTCGGCCTGGTGCCGGACAGCGAGCGCCGCTTCACCGGCTACCCGTCGATCCCGCAGCGGCTGCGGCCGTCGCCGCTGAACCTGATCTACCGCTCGCTGTCCGGGCGCGTGGCGCAGCTCGATCCGTCGGCGATCCGCTTCAGCTTCCTCGACTTCGATGCCTACTAAGCGCGCCGCCGGCACGGCGCTGTTCCTGTTCGCCCACCAGGACGACGAGTACGGCGTGTTCCAGGCCATCGAGGACAGCCTGCGGCGCGGGCGCCGGGTGGCCTGCGCCTACCTGACCGAGGGCGCGGCCGGCTCCGGCCCGCGCCGCAACGCCGAGTCGCTGGCGGTGCTGGCCGGCATGGGGGTGGACGCGCGCGAGGTGGCCTTCGCCGGCGACCGCCTGGCCATCGTCGACGGCACCCTGCCGCGCCACATGGCGGCGGCCGGCGGCTGGCTGCGGGACTGGCTGGCGTCCTTCGACGACGTCGAACTGATCTGCGTGACCGCCTGGGAAGGCGGCCACCACGACCACGACGCGCTGCACTTCCTGGCGGCCCACGCGGCCGAGAAGCTGGGCCTGCTCGCGCGGCTGCGCCAGTACTCGCTGTACAACGCCCGGGGACGCCGGGCGCCGTGGTTCAACGTGCTGGCGCCGCTGGCGGCCAACGGCGCGGTCGAGCGCGCGGCCATCGGCTGGGGCGCGCGCGTGCGCCACCTGGGCCGGCTGCTGCGTTATCCGAGCCAGTGGAAGACCTGGGTCGGCCTGTTCCCCTTCGTGCTGTGGCACTACCTGCGCCACGGCAGCCAGCAGCTGCAGCCGGCGGCGCTGGCGCGGCTGGCGCAACGCCCGCACGACGGCCCGCTGTACTACGAGCAGCGCCGCTTCTACACCTGGGAAGCGATGCAACAGAATATGGCGGAGTGGTTGGCGCACCGGTGAGTTTTGGAGAGATTCTTTCCGCCGTGGGCGGATAGAATGGCGGCGCTCAAACCAACACCGAAAGTAACACGCCGCATGAACCAAGAAAAAAACCTGCACTGGGTGCAGCTGCTGCGCGGTATCGCCGCCGTGCTCGTGGTGCTGACCCATGCCAGGTACCAGTTGCTCGACACGCCCGCCTGGCCGCTGGCCGAGCAGCTGCTCACGCCCGGCGCGATGGGCGTGGACCTGTTCTTCCTCATCAGCGGCTTCATCATGTACTACTCGACCGCCGGCGCCGCCGGCGGCCCGGCCGAGGCGGCGCGCTTCCTGATCAAGCGTTTCGCGCGAGTGTGGCCGGCCTACGCCATCGCCACGCTGGCCTTCGCCTATGTCAGCTACGGCGTCGAATACTTCCATGTGGCCGCCAACCGGCTGGCCTTCTGGCACACGCTGGGCATGCTGCCGTTCGATCCGCGCCAGGCGCCGTACTTCGGCCTGACCCTGGTGGTCGCCTGGACGCTGGAATTCGAGATGTATTTCTACCTGATCTTCGCCGCCAGCATGCTGTTCAAGCGCCTGCGCTGGGTGGCGCTGGTGGGCTGGGTGGCGCTGACGGTGCTGGTGCTGCCGTACGCCGAACGCGGCTTCAATCTCAGCGTCGAGGGCGGTCCGGTGTACCCGGTCGGCTACCTGAGCATCGTGACCAGCCCCTTCGTGCTGGAGTTCCTGATCGGCGTGCTGATCGGCTGGTTGTACAGCCTGCCATGGTTGCGCGTGCGCAGCCGCCAGCTGGCCTGGAACATGCTGGCGCTGGGCGTGACGTTCGCATTGTGGGCGGCCTACAGCGGCGCGGTGAACACCCACGGCCCCAGCCACTACGGCTGGCCGCTGGCGCTGATGGTGCTGGCCATGGCGCTGGCCAGCAAGACCGTGCAGATCCGCGTGCCGGCGCTGTTCCTTTGGCTGGGTTCGATCTCCTACTCGCTGTACCTGACCCATCTGATCACCGGCGCCCTGCTGCAGCACCGCCTGATGGCGAAGGGCCTGGACCCGCTGTGGCACACCTGGCCCTCGGTCATGCTGACGACCGTGTGCTCGGTGGCGATGGCGGCGCTGTCGCACCGCTACCTGGAACAGGGGCTGTCCAACCTGGTGCGCGACGGCCTGCTCAAGCTGCTGCCGGCGCGGCCGGCGCCCCAGGCCGCGCCGGCGCCGGTGCCGGCCGCGCGCCGCGCTTGAAAACGCTGGCCCCGCCGCCAATATTGCTATACATTTAACCCCTTGTCCGCATGCCCTATGTAGAGGATCTAATGAATTGCATCGTCTGTAAGCAACAAACGGCGCCGGGGCTGTCGGCCTGGCACCGCGTCTGTCCGTCCTGCCGCTACGAGAGCGCGGCGCTGCTGCCCACCATCAACGACGCCGAGGTCCATGTCCACGTGGACGAGACCCAGCGCGAAGCCGGCCTGAAGGCCATCCGCCAGGAAAATTTCGAGACCATCGTCGGCTACGCGGCCGCGCTGGCGCCGCCCGGCGCGCGCCGGCTGCTGGACGTGGGCGCCGCGCACGGCTGGTTCCTGGAGGCGGCGCGCGGCCAGTTCGAGGTGCTGGGCATGGAGCCGGATACGGCCGTGGCGGAGAAGACCGCCGCCCGTGGCCTGCCGGTGCGCAACGGCTTCTTCCCCGACGCGCTGGAGGCGGACGAACGCTTCGACGTGATTGTCTTCAACGACGTGATCGAGCACATCCCGGACATCCACTCGGCGCTGGCCGCCTGCCGCGAACGCTTGTCGCCGGGCGGCATCCTGATCCTGAACCTGCCCAACAGCCGGGGATTTTTCTACCGCCTGTCCAAGCTGTTCGCGCGCGCCGGCTGGCGGGCGCCGTTCGAGCGGCTGTGGCAGAAGGGCCTGCCGTCGCCGCACGTGCACTACTTCGAGGCGGGCAATTTAAGCAAATTGGTGGGGCAGCAGGGACTGGAACTGCGGCTCAAGGCGGAACTGCCGGCGGTGCGCGCCAAGAGCATGCTGGAGCGGCTGCGCTGCGCCGGCCAGGGCAGCTGGCTGAGCATCTACGCGCAGTACGCGGCCGTCATGCTGACGATCCCGGTGCTGCGCGCCTTCCCCAGCGACATCGTGGTCTGCGTCTACCGCAAACCCTGATCGCCGGGGGCGTGGCTTACTGCTTGGGCGCGCCGCCCAGCAGGAAGGCCAGCTTCTGCTTGGGCTTGGCCGTGGCCGCGCCGCCGAGGCTGGCGGTGGCGACCGGCGCCGGTGCCTTGGCCGGCTCATACGGTTTGAGGAACCACGGATCGACCTTCTCGCGGCGGCTGCCGTAGGTCGGTGCGCCGGCGGCGCGCGGTGGACGCTCGCCACGGTCGCTGCGCTCGCCACGGCCGCTGGAGGACGACGAGGACGAGAACGACGAAGGCGCGCCACGGCCGCCCTCTTCGCGGCGCGGACGGCGTTCGCCGCGCTCGTCGCCGCCATAGCTCGGGGCCGGGTTGAAGCCGGTCAGCTCGCCGCGGCGGATGGTCTGCTTGATCAGTTTCTCGATGTCGGCCAGCAGGCGTTCATCCTTGTCCGAGTAGATCGACAGCGCATCGCCCGAGGCGCCGGCGCGGCCGGTGCGGCCGATGCGGTGGACATAGTCCTCGGCGTTGTACGGCAGGTCGTAGTTGATCACGCACGGCAGGTCGGTGATGTCGAGGCCGCGCGCGGCGACGTCGGTGGCGACCAGGATGTCGATCTCGCCCTTCTTGAACGATTCCAGCGCGGCCATGCGCTCCTGCTGGGTCTTGTCGCCGTGGATGGCGACCGCCTTCATGCCCTCCTGCTCCAGCCCCTTGGCCAGGCGCGAGGCGCCGATCTTGGTGTTGGAGAAGATGATCACCTGCTTGAGCTCGCGCTGGCGCAACAGATGCGCGGTCAGGGCGTGCTTCTGGTTTTCCGGCACCTTGTAGACCACCTGGGTGACCTTGTCGGCGGTCTGGTTGCTGCGCGCCACCTCGATCGTCACCGGGTTGGTCAGGAAGGTGTTGGCCAGCTTCTTGATCTCCGGCGAGAACGTGGCCGAGAACATCAGGTTCTGGCGCTTGGCCGGCAGCAGGTTGATGATGCGCTGCAGGTCGGGCAGGAAGCCCATGTCCAGCATGCGGTCGGCCTCGTCCATGACCAGCATCTGCACCTGGCCCAGGCTGATGTTCTTCTGCTCGACGTGGTCCAGCAGGCGGCCCGGCGTGGCGATGACGATCTCGACGCCGGCCTTGAGGATGATGGTCTGGCCCTTCATGTCCATGCCGCCGAACACCACGGTCGAGCGCAGCGGCGTGTGCTGGGCGTAGGCCTTGACGTTCTCGGCCACCTGCACCGCCAGTTCGCGGGTCGGCGTGAGGATCAGCGCGCGCACCGGATGGCGCGCCGGCGAGGTGCTGGCGCTGGCGTGGGCCAGCAGCATCTGGATGATCGGCAGCGCGAAGCCGGCGGTCTTGCCGGTGCCGGTCTGGGCCGCGCCCATGACGTCGCGCCCCTGCAGCAGCACCGGGATGGCCTGGGCCTGGATCGGCGTCGGGTGGACATAGCCCTGGTCGGTCAGCGCGCGCAGGATGGCCGGCGACAGGCCGAAGTCGGCGAAGCGGACCTGGTCGGGTTCGGCGGCGGGCGCGGCGGCGACTGGCGCGGCCTCGACGACAGGCGCGGCTTCGACCGCGGCTTCGGCGGCTGGGGCGGCTTCGACGGCGGGCGCGGCGGCGGCCACGGCGTCGGCAGCGGCTTCCGGAGCGGCGGACTCAATAACGGTCGGGGTGGTGATCTCGGTTTCGGACATAGTGTGTGCGGCGGCCCTGCGGCGGACAGCCAAGCTTTCTTCAATTAACAGATCTGCGCTGCCGGCCCGGGCTTGGTGTACGACTTGGAGGAAGTGCGGAAGGACCGGCGGGGCGGCGCGCGCTTAGCAGGATACAATGAGCGCCGTAAACTATACCCTAATTTCCGGCAACTGCGCTAAAAACCGCCGGCTTTTATATTAAAACCCTTGCATCAATGGTATGTATAATAGCCAATCTGATCAGAATATCGTTTACTTTCGAGCGCAGCTCCGCCCGCGCAACCCGTTACGCCACCGGATATCCCACCACCATGCACGTGCTTCCGCCGGTCCTGCGCCGCTGCCCTTCCCTATTGCTGTCCTGTTTGCTGATGCTGAGTTTCCTGCTGGCCTGGCTGCCGCCCGCCGACGCCGGCGCCGCCCCGGCGCCGTCGCTGCGCTTCAAGAAGCTGGGGCCGCTGGGCGGCGATGAGCCGTCGATGCTGTCGCTGCTGCAGGACCGCAAGGGCTTCGTCTGGGTCGGCACCCACACCAACGGCCTGTACCGCTACAACGGCTACCAGGCGGTCAAGTACACCAACAACCCGTCCGACCCGCACAGCCTGCCGCACGACCGCGTCTCGGCCATCTACGAGGACCGCCAGGGCCGCATCTGGGCCGGCACGCAGAACGGGCTGGCGCGCTTCAACCCGGAGAGCAACGACTTTACGCTGTTCGCGCCCACCGGCAAGGCGCCCAAGAACCACCGCATCATCAAGAACATCATCTCCGACGGCAAGAACGGCATGTGGGTGGGCAGCTGGGGCGGCCTGCAGCACTTCGATCCCAACACCGGCAAGTTCACCGTCTACGCGCACGACGACGCCGATCCGGCCAGCCTGGCCAGCAACGACCTGAACGCGCTGGCGCTGGACGCGCAGGGCGGCGTGTGGATCGGCACCTGGCCGGGCGGGCTGGACTACCTGGCGCCGGGCGCCACCGCCTTCCGCCACCACCAGGTCGACCCGGCGCCCAAGCCGGACGCGCGCGTGAACATCGTGCGCGCGCTGCAGTTCGACCGGAACGGCGCATTGTGGATCGGCACCGAGTCGGGCGTGATCCGCTGGGACGGCAAGCGCGACTGGGACACCCGCCAGGCCATCGCCTCGCCGTACAGCCGCATCACCAACTTCAACCTCGACAACAAGGGCACGCTGTGGTGCACCACGCTGTCGGCCGGCCTGCTGCGCTGGAACGAGGCCAGCGGCGAGTTCGACCAGTTCGTGCACGCGGCCGACGATCCGTACAGCCTGCCCGGCGACAACCTGCGCGCGGTGATGCAGGACCGCGGCGGCATGCTGTGGATCGCCTCCTTCACCGACGGCATCAGCCTGGCGAACCTGTCGAGCGAGGGCTTCACCCGCCACGTGCCGTTCCGCATCGACAGCCGCTCGGCGCCGGCCAGCAACGCACTGCTGAGCCTGGCCCGCGCGCCGGGCGGGCGCATCTGGCTGGGCGGGAACGTCGGCATGAGCTTGTACGATCCGGCCACCAGCACCGTGATAAAAAGCTACCGCGCGGACGACAAGAAACCCGGCATGCTGAGCCACTCCATCGTCTACAGCATGTACCAGGACGACGACGGCAAGGGCCCGCTGTGGCTGGGCACGTCCAACGGCCTGAACCGGCTGGACACGCCGGACAGCCCGTTCCAGGTCATCCACTTCGGCAACACCGCGAGCGACTACATCAACGCCATCGCGCCCGGCGCCGGCGGCGTGCTGTGGCTGGCCACCGGCAACAGCCTGATCCGCTACGAGATCAAGACCGACGCCCGCAAGATCTACTACAACGATCCGCAGGACCCGAACACGCGCAGCGTCAACGGCACCTCGGCGGTGCTGGAGGACCGCGCCGGGCGCGTGTGGGCCGGCTCGGAATGGAACGGCGGCGGGCTCGACCTGCTGGACCCGGCCACCGGCAAGTTCCGCCACTTCCGCCACGCCGGCGCCGACCGCGCCAGCCTGAGCGACGACAACATCGCCAGCCTGCACGAGGACGCGCAGGGCCGCATCTGGGTCGGCACCAGCAAGGGCCTGGACCTGGTGGTGTTCGGCGCGGACGGCCAGGTCAGCTTCAAGTCCTACGCGGCCGCCATGCGCGCGCCCAAGATCCTCGCCATCGAGCACGACCTCGACGGCAAGATCTGGTGCAGCACCATCGCCGGCCTGTACCGGCTGGACCCGGCCAACGGCCAGGTCAGCCACTTCAGCCCGTCGGACGGGCTGACCGAGGGCTACACCGTCAACTCCTCGTCCATGGGCCAGAACGGCGTGCTGTACTTCGGCGGCGTGCACGGCATGACGGCGGTGACGCCGTCGGCGGTACGCACCAGCTCGGTGCCGCCGCAGGTGGCGATCACCGACATCACCGTGTTCAACCACTCGCTGCAGGACGGCAAGCCGGGCGAGAACGTCAAGGCCGAGGGTCCGGTCACCTCGCCCACCGCGCTGACCTTGTCGTCGCAGGCCTCGGTGTTCTCGCTGGAGTTCGCCGCGCTGCACTACACCGAGCCGGCCGAGAACCGCTACGCCTACCAGCTGCAGGGCTTCGACCGCGACTGGGTGCACACCGACGCCGCCCACCGCAGCGCCAGCTACACCAACCTCAACCCCGGCCACTACGTGTTCCGGGTCAAGGCCGCCAACCACCTGGGCGTGTGGAATCCGGAGCCGGCCACGCTGGCCATCACCATCACGCCGCCGTTTTGGCAGCGCTGGTGGTTCCGCGTGGGCGCCGCCGCGCTGGTGCTGGGCTCGCTGATGCTGGCCTACAAGATCCGCATCCAGCGCCTGACCCGCCACCAGGCCGAGCTCAAGCAGCTGGTGGCCGCGCGCACGCGCGAGCTGGAGGAATCGAACCGCAAGCTGGCCGCGCTCAGCACCACCGACGGCCTGACCGGCGTGAGCAACCGGCGCGGCTTCGACCTGGCGCTGGAAGCCGAATGGCGGCGCGCGGCGCGCACCGGCCAGACGGTGGCGCTGTCGATGCTGGACGTGGACTACTTCAAGAAGTACAACGACCACTACGGCCACCTGGCCGGCGACTCGGCGCTGCGCACCGTGGCCGAGCTGATCACCGCGCACGGGCGCCGCACCACCGACCTGGTGGCGCGCTACGGCGGCGAGGAGTTCGCGCTGCTGGCGGCCGCCACCGACGCGGCCGACGCCTTCGGCGTGGCCGAGGAGATCTGCGCCGAGCTGGCGCGCAGACAAATGCCGCACGAGCAGTCGCCGTTCGGCATGCTGACCATCAGCATCGGCGTGGCGGTGATGCGGCCGACCGAGGACAGCTCGCCCGAGCTGCTGGTGCAGATGGCCGACCGGGCGCTGTACCGCGCCAAGGAAAAGGGACGCAACATGGCGTTGCTGGCCATGCCGCCGGCATGATGGACGCGGACCGCAACCAGGCGCCGGACGACGATCCGATGCCGCAGCCGCCACAGCCGCCCGAGCCGGGCGATTGCTGCCACAGCGGCTGCACTTTTTGTGTCGAGGATATGTACCAGGACGCGCTGGAGCGCTACCGCGACGCGCTCACGGCCTGGCGCGAGCGGCATCCCGGCGCCTGAGTCGTTCCCGCGCAGGCGGGAACGACGCTAGAACGTCTCCCACTCATCGCTGGCGGGAGCCTTGGCGGCCTGCTTGATCGCCGGCTTGACCACCGCCGCGCGCACCGGCGCCGCCACCGGCTTGCGGCGCGGCGCCGGACGCACCACCGGCGCGCTGGTCTCCAGCAACTTGAACACGCTCACCACCTCGCTCAGCTTGCCGGCCTGATCCTGCATCGACTCGGCCGCCGCCGCGGCCTGCTCCACCAGCGCGGCGTTCTGCTGCGTCACTTGGTCCATCTGCACGATGGCGGTGTTGACCTGCTCGATGCCGTGGCTCTGCTCCACGCTGGCCGAGGTGATCTCGGCCATGATGTCGGTCACGCGGGTGATGCTGGCGACGATCTCCGCCATGGTCTGCCCGGCCTGGTCGACCAGCTGCGAGCCGGTCTCCACCTTCTCCACCGAATCGCCGATCAGCTGCTTGATGTCCTTGGCCGCCGCCGCCGAGCGCTGCGCCAGGTTGCGCACCTCGGACGCCACCACCGCGAAGCCGCGTCCCTGCTCGCCGGCGCGGGCCGCCTCCACCGCCGCGTTCAGGGCCAGGATGTTGGTCTGGAACGCGATGCCGTCGATGACGGCGATGATGTCGACGATCTTGCGCGACGATTCATTGATCGAGGCCATGGTGCCGACCACCTGTCCCACCACGTCGCCGCCCTTGACCGCGATGCCGGACGCCGACTGCGCCAACTGGTTGGCCTGGCGCGCGTTGTCGGCGTTCTGCTTGACGGTGCTGGTCAGCTCTTCCATCGACGAGGCCGTCTCCTCCAGCGAGCTGGCCTGCTCCTCGGTGCGCGCCGACAGGTCCTGGTTGCCGCTGGCGATCTCGCTGGACGCGGTGGCGATGGTGTCGGTGCCGCTGCGCACCTGGCTGACCAGCTGCTGCAGATTGCCGGTCATGTCCTGCAAGGCCTGCATCAGCTGGCCCGTCTCGCAGGCCGAGCTGACGGCGATGCTGCGGGTCAGGTCGCCGCCGGCGACGTCGCGCGCCAGCGCCACCGCCTCCTGCAGCGGCGTGGCCACGATGCGCGCCACCCACACGGCCAGCGCCATGCCGATGACGATGTTCAGCACCAGCAGCACGATGGCGGTCCAGCGCGCGCTGCTGAAGGTGGCGCTGGCGGCCGCGCTGGCGGCCTCGCCGCCGTCCGAGTTCAGCTTGACCAGCTTGTTGACGGTGGCGGTCAGCTCGCCCAGCAGCTTGGCCGAGTTGGCGCTGGCCACGGCGCGCGCCTCGACCTTCTGGTTGGCGCGCGACAGCGTCATCATTTTCTCGTGTTCGATCATGAACGCGGCCAGGCTCTTGTCGAATTCGCCGGCCAGCGTTTTTTCCTCACCCTCGTTGATCACCTTCTCGTAGGCCTGGCGGTGGGCCTTGAGGGTGGCCAGGGTGTCGTCCATGCGTTTTTCGTAGCCGGCCATGGCCTGCGGGTCTTCGTTGAGCAGGTGCGCCAGCTCCCAGCGGCGATAGTCGCCGACGTCGCCGCGCAACTCGAGCACCGCGCGCACGCTGGGCATCCAGTTCTGCGCCAGGTCGGTGGACGCCTGGTTGACCTTGCCCATCGACAGAATGGTGCACACGCCCATCACCAGCGTCAGCAGCAGCACCGCGCCGAACGACACGATGAGCTTGGTGGCTATTCTCAGGTCGTAAAACCATTTCATTACATTCTCCTCATCGCTGACTTGGGCCATCCAGTATGCAACGATGTCGGGCCCGCCACCAGCGCAAGGCGGGGAATGTGTTCTCAAAGCAACAGTTCAAGGATGGGCCGCGCCGAAATCGAACAGGTTCATCAGGTCGCCGATGGCCGGGCGGTTGCGCGGCACGTAGGGCGCGGCCTTGTCGTGCACCGGGTTGGGCAGGTTGTCGCGGCTGCGCGCCGACAGCGGCGGCAGCGACCAGTTGCGCTCGATGAACTTGGCGATCGACGCGTGGTCGTAATAGGTGTGGTCGACCACGCCCTTTTTGGCCCACGGCGAAATGGCCAGCAGCGGGATGCGCGTGCCGTCGCCGAAGAAGTCGATCGGCTGCACGTAGCCGGAATCGTAGTAGCCGCCGCCCTCGTCGAAGGTGACCAGCACCACGGTGTTCTTCCACAGCGCCGGGTTGGCCTGCACCCGCTCCAACACGCCGGCCACCAGCTCGTCGAAGCTGGTTTCCATGGCGTAGCCGGGATGGCCGGAGATGCTGTCGTACGGGGCGATCACGGCCACCGACGGGAACGTGGCGGCATCCTTGACGTCGACGTAGAACTGCATCAGGTCGACCAGCTTGTCCTTGTCCGGGCCGTTCATCGTCGAGCTGAAGAAGGTCGGCGTGTCGCACATGCCGCAGTATTCCTTGTCGACTTTCTTGCCGTCGTTGCGGCCGCCGCTATACCACTTCCACGACACGCCGCCGGCCGTCATGGCGTCGCCGATGTGCGGCATGGTCTGCGGCGGCAGCAGGAATTTGTCCGGCCCCAGCGGCAGCGCCTCGCCCATCGGGCCGAACGCGGGGTCGAGATTGTTGACCATGTAGTAGTGGCCGGGCGCGCAGTTGCCGTCGTTGAAGGCCGGGTATGGCAGTTGCGACAGCAACTGTCGGATGCCCGCCACACCGGGCTGGGCCGGATCGGAACAATTGACATAGGTGCCACCGCGATAGCCGTCCTCGGTGTACCAGTTGTTGGTGCCGGGCTGGGCGTCGGGGTTCTCGATCTGCTTGGCCGGCGGCACGGCGGGCGCGCCGGCCTCCGTGTAGTAGCCGACATCGGCCGTGGCCAGCGCGAAGTAGTTGACGGTGGTGCCGCCCATGACGGGCTGGTGGTAGTTGTCGGCCAGCGCGTACTGGTCGGCCAGCTTCTTGAACAGCGGCGCGTCGCCGCGCGCCATGTTGTAGAAGCCCATGGCCACCGCGCCCTGCCCGGTCTTGCCGGGCGCGAGCGGCGCAGGGTTGCTGGGGCCGGGACCGGTCTGGTCGGCCACCCAGACGAACATATCGTTCCTGCCGCCGTCGACCTGCTGCCACATCTGGAAGAAGCGATGGGTCGGGTCGCCGGTGTGGGCGCCGTAGCCGACGTGGTGGGTGATCTGGAACGGGCCGTTGGGCAGGTTGGACGGGAAGCGCGCGTCGGGCACGTCCTGCCGCTGGCCGAAGGCGCCGCCGGCCCAAGGCTGCGGCAAAGTGCCGTAGACGCCGTTGAAGTCCGGCGTCGGCGTGTAGGCGCCGGTGGACAGGCCCAGCTTCTGCGCCGCGTCCGCGAAGCGCGGGCCGGGCGTGCCGTCCCTGTTGACGATTTTCTTCGACAACAGGTTGGCCACCGTCTGGCCCTTGCGCGGCTGGTAGACGCCGTACAGGTTGTCGAAAGTGCGGTTCTCGCCGACCAGCACGATCACGTGCTGGATCGGCGTGGAGGCCGCCCCGCTGGCCGCTGCGGCGGCCGAAGATATCAACGCACCGCAGACCAGCGCCAGCAGGGGACGGGCCATTTACAGCTTGCCGTTCAGCGTGACGAACACCTGGCGCGGCGCGCCGGTCAGCAGCGTTTGCGCGGTGCCGTTGACATCGCTGGCCTGGAAGCCGTTGGTGCCGATCGAGCCGATGTACTGCTTGTCGAACAGGTTGGTCACGTTCACTTGCAGCGACAGGTCCTTCAGCATGCCCATCGACTTCAGCTTGTAGCCGGCCGACAGGTTGGCCAGCCAGAACGATGGCACCGAGGCGTCGTTCAGGTAGGTGTAGTAGCGCTTGCCGGTGTACTTGCCGCCGACGCGGGCGAACCAGGTGCCGCTCTCATACGAGGCTTCGGTGTTGAACAGCGAACGCGGCGCGTCGACCACCTGCTTGCCGCTGACGGCCACCAGGTTGGCGCCGTCCTGGTAGTTCGACTTGTACTTGGAATCGTTGAAGGTGTACGAGTTGAACCAGCTGATCTCGCGGTTCAGCTTCCACACGGCGATCGCTTCCAGGCCCTTGGTGTCGACCTTGCCGACGTTGACGAAGGTCGATGGGCAGCCGACGATGCCGGCGCAGGTGGCCACGCTCAGTTGGCGGTCGTCGAAGCGGGCGTTGTAGACCGCCACCGAACCCTGGATGTCGGCGCGCTTGAAGCGGTAGCCGAGGTCGATGTTGACCGAGGTCTCAGGCTTGAGCTTGGCGATGCCGGCGTTGTACGCGGCCTGGGTCTGCGAGAACGGACCGCTCACGCCCGGCTGGAACGCGCGCATGTTTTTCGAGGCCGAGGCGAACACTTCGTCGTCGGCGCTGATGGCGTAGTTGACGCCGGCCTGCGGCAGGAATTTCTTCTCGGCGTCGAGCTCGCCGGCGGCGCGGGTGCCGATCAGGTTGGTGGCCTTGATGTCCACGTCCATCGCCTTGAAGCCGGCGTTGAACTTCAGCTTGCCGTCCATGGCGCTGAAGGTGTCGGCCACGTAGTACTGCGAGGTGGTGGTGACGAAGTTCTGCTTGAAGTCGGTGCGGAACGGATTCGACAGGAAGAACATGGTGTCGGCCGGGCCGGTCACCTTGTAGTAGTTGCGGCTGACGTTGTGGTTGCTGCGCTCGCCCCACAGGCCGGCGGTGATGGTGTGGCTGCCCAGTTCCCAGGTCAGGTCGCTGGTGACGCCGTCGCGGCCGATCGAGTACTCGGTGGTGCGCAGCGAGATCGGGTTGGCGGCGTCGGTCGCCACATACGGCGTGTACCAGTGGCCCTGGCCGTCGTTGTCGTGGTGGTAGATGGTGGTCTTCAGTTCGACCGATGGGCCGAAGTTCAGCGCCAGGGTCAGGCCGCCGATGGTGTCCTTGCGCAGGCCGCCGGCCGAGTAGTAGGCGTCGTCTTGGCTGTTGACGCCGCCGGTGAACTTGTTGCGTGCGGCGTCCACCGCGCGCTGCCAGTCGGGCTGGTAGTTGTCCCAGCCGTAGCCGAGGCGCTTGACCATTTCCAGCGACACGTCCTGGTAGTCGACTTCGCGGCGGTCGGAATAGTTGAGGAAGCCGGTCAGGCTGTTCTCGCCGAAGTTGAACACGAACTTCGAGTTCAGCTGATCCTGGTCCTGGCCGCCCTCGCCCTTGGTCTTGTCGGTGCGCTGGCGGGTGCCGCTGATGTAGGCCTTGACGACGTTGTTGATCAGGCCGGTATCGACGCGGGCGAAGGTGCGCGAGGTCGAATCGCTGCCGAAGGTTTGCGCGAAGGTCAGGCCGCGCGTGTCGCTCGGGTTCAGCGTGAAGAATTGCACGGTGCCGCCCAGGTTGCTGGTCGAGGCGGTGCCGACCGCGCCGGCGCCCTGCGATACGGTGACGTTGCCGACGTTTTCCGAGGAGATGGCGCGGCTGATGTGCAGGCCGTTGTTGTTACCGTAGCTCATGTCGCCCAGCGGCACGCCGTCCAGCGTGAAGCCCAGCTGGTTCTGGTTGAAGCCGCGCACGCTGAAGCGGGTCGACCACTCGTAGGCGCCGAACGGATCGGCCGACTGGAAGTTCACGCCTGGCAGTTTTTCCAGCACCTTCAGCGGGCTGGTGCCCGGCAGCGCTTCGGCCAGGTCGGCCTTGTTGATGTTCTGCACCTGACGCGACTGGCCACGGCCGGTGATTTCCACCGTTTGCATAGGACCGACGACGGCGCCGGCCACCGAGCTGTCGGCGGCGGCATCAGCCGCGTCGGCGGCAGCGTAAGCGTGGCAAGCGAGGGCTTGCAGGACCACCAGGCACAATGGTTTCAAAGGGAAGCGCTGTTGCATGATTTGTTTTTCTTTCTTGCTGGTTAGTGTGGACTAGGCTTGGAACTAAACTCGCAAGATTGTAGGAACTGCATGTGACGCGGCGATGACGGGAATGTGACGGCTTGGTGACATGACAACAAACAACCAGGCGGACTTGAGGTAAGCTGGAAGTTCTTGTCCTTTGTGGAGGTTCCCATGCGGCGATGGTGTGTATTGCTGGCGGCAGCTTGCCTGGCCTTGTCGGCGTGGGCGGCCGAGCGGACCTTTCCGGCCAACGCGCAGCGCGGGAAGATGACGCCCGGCTATTTCCCGGAAGTGGGCATCGACGGCGCCACGCGCCGCTTGTCGCCCGCCGCGCGCATCTTCAACCAGGACAACCTGATCGAGATGCCGGCCGCGCTGCGCGGCAGCGACATCGTGGTCAACTACACGGTGGACGGCGAAGGCAGGATCGACCGCATCTGGATCCTGACCGCCGGCGAGGCGGCGCAGAAGCTCCCTGCGTCAAGCGCTAAATAGCGAAGCTATCGGCGTGCGGCCTGGCGAGCAGGCCGCATGCAAAAAGCAGCAGTTCCTCCGGCGGGATGGGCCGGGAGATGTGATAGCCCTGCAGATAATGACAACCCATCTTTTCCAGGATGGCCGCCTGGCCGGCGGTCTCCACGCCCTCCGCCACCAGTTGCAGGCCCAGGCTGTGGCCCATGGCGATGATGGCGTGCACCAGGTTGTTGCTGCGCTCGCTGTGCTCGATATCCATGACGAAGGCGCGGTCTATCTTCAGCGTGTTCAGGTGGAACTGGGTCAGGTAGCTGAGCGATGAGTAGCCGGTGCCGAAGTCGTCCAGCGAGATGCTGACGCCAAGTGCGCGCAACTGCGCCAATACCGCATGCACCTGGCCGCCATCGTCGATCAACACCCGTTCGGTCAATTCCAGCTCCAGCTGGCGCGCGGCCAGGCCGTTGCTGGCCAGCGCCTGCCGCACCAAGCCGACAAAGGCCGGATCGGCCAGCTGCCAGGCCGAGACGTTGATGCTGATGGTGATCTCCTCCAGCGCGCCAGATTTCCATTGAGCCACCTGGCGGCAGGCCTGGTTCAACACCCAGGTGCCAAGTTCGACGATCATGCCGCTATCTTCGGCGACTGGGATGAAACGGTCCGGCGGCACCGCGCCCAGCAGGGCGCTGTCCCAGCGTAGCAGCGCCTCCACCTTGGTCAGCTTGCCGGTGTGGGAATTGGTGATGGCCTGGTAGACCAGGCGGAATTCGCCGGCCTCGATGGCGCCGCGCAAGGCGCCGTCGATCACCAGCGCATCCTTGGCGGCGGCGTTCATGGCGTCGTTGAAGAAGCGCATCTCGCCGCGGCCGGCCTTCTTGGCTTCGTACATGGCGATGTCGGCGTTGCGTATCAGCGTATCGCTATCGCCGCCGTGCAAGGGATAGCAAGCAATGCCGACGCTGGCCGATACGCCGATCGCGTGGTGCGACAGGTTGAAGCTGTCGGCCATGATGGCGATGACGGCGGCCGCGCAGTCGCTGGCCATTTTCTCGCTGCCGTCCCGTGGCAGGCCGGGCAGGACGACGATGAACTCGTCGCCGCCGAAACGGGCCAGCACATCCTGCGGGCGGAGGATGCCGTGCAGGCGGCGCGCGAACTGGCGCAGCAATTCGTCGCCGGCGGCGTGGCCGAAGGAATCGTTGACGCGCTTGAACTTGTCCAGGTCGATGAACAGGACGGCGCACTCGCCGTCGGAGAAGGCAGCGTTGGCGACCTCCTCCTCCAGCCGCTTGGACAGCGCATGGCGGTTGAAATAGCCGGTAACGGGATCGATGCGCGCGGCCTGGTACAGCAAATCGTCCTTCTTTTGGCGTTCGCTGACGTCCAGCAACTGGACCAGGCAGTACAAACGGCCGCGCTCCTCATACGGCGAGCCCAGCATCTCAACCGGCAGTTTATTGCCGTTATGCAATGTAATGGTTACCCTGTCGACGGTGGGAAATTGCACACCGGGGGCCAGGAAGCGGCTGAAATACTGATCCGCCATTTCCCGGGTGAGGCCGGGAAGCAGTTCGCAGACATGGCGGCCGATCAGGTCGGCGGGACCATTGAATCCCAGCAGGCGGGCGCAGCGTTCGTTGGCCACCATGACATAGCCGCGCCGGTCCCGGATCAGGAAGCCGTTGCTCAGGCTGTCGATGGTGCGGGCGTAGCGTTGCTGGATTTCATCCTGCACCGCGTAGATCAAGCCCAGCATGCTCAGGGTCTTAAGGACGGTGGTGCCGGCAAACCAGATCAGATATAACTCGGGGCCCAGCGTCACCGCACTCAGGACATTAAAACCGCCGCGCAGAATAAGCGTAATACCCAACAGGCGATAGCGGTTTTTATGCTTGATCAAACGCTGCCCGCACCAGAACATGACCACGCCCAATATGGCGGCGCTGCCAGGCGGGACTATCGCCGGATCCTTCAACCAGGCGGCATAACATATTCCGGCAATTAATATTCCAACTGGAAGTATCCAGCGTATTTGATACCGATGTAATTCGCCGAGAAAATATTTAGTACCACTCCAATAACCTATCATGCTGCCGCTAAGCAAAGCGGCGCAAAGCGGGATACGCAACGATTCAGATAAAACCCGATCGCCGATAAACCAGGTGATAATTCCGAACATTACCGACAGCTGTCCCAATCCCCAGAATAAGGCGTGCTTTTCCTTGCGCTGCATCAGCCAGAGGAAAATAAGCAATGTGCACAGAATAGCGTCAGCCGCAAAGGCTGCCGCTACTGCGGAGAGGTGGGCGTAATTACTGAGGTCCGTGCTCATATATATCGGCCGTCATCTGGCCCGGAATCCTGTGGCGCTGTTTGGGGGTGACTATCTCCATTGTAAGCTGAACGGCTGCGTAGACGGTATCGCAGGCCGGCCGAAGTGTTGCCTATTAGCACAATACCCATCTTCGCCCTGAAAAGGGCGTACAACCCTGCTTTTTATGCCAGAAATTGGCATGTACCTGCCAGCTTCCAGCTTGACCTGGGTGATCGCCGACGGCGCCTGTCAAACAAACAGGGAAATAGCCAGGGCCCACATGACCACCGCGATCACGCCATCCAATATCTGCCAGGCGCGCGGCTTGGCGAATATCGGCGTTAAATAGCGGGCACCCAAACCCAGGCTGCTAAACCAAACCAATGACGCAAGCATGGCCCCGAGCGCGAAATACAGGCGCCCATTGCCCGGCTGCTGGCCGCCTATCGCCCCAAGCAGCACAACGGTATCCAGATAAACATGGGGATTCAACAGGCTGAAAGCCAACATGGCGGCAATGACGGCGCGGCGGTCGCCAGCGGGATTATTCTCGCCCGCCTTTAATACACCGGGATTCAAAGCCGACCGCGCCGCGCGCAAGCCGTACCAGAAAAGAAACCCAGCGCCAGCGATTTTTATCCAGAATAGCAATGCCGGCGCTTCGACGATTAATTCCCCCATGCCCGCCACGCCCATTCCTATCAGGACGACGTCGCAGATAACACAGATGGCGATGCAGGTTAAAACAAATTCGCGTTTCAACGCCTGTTTTAACAGGTAGGCGTTCTGCGAGCCGATAGCGACAATTAAACTACCGCCAAGGCCCATCCCTTTTAAAAAAGCCGTCACTTCCATATTTTTTCTCCCAAAACGATGAGGACAGCTTAAACTCCACGGGAAGATAAGTATAATTAATATTACTGACCAAATATTAGAGGCGCTAATGAGGCAAGTTGACTATCGCGGCCTGGCGGCGTTGGACGCCGTCATCGACTATGGCAGTTTCGACAAGGCGGCCGTCGCGCTTTCCATCACCCAATCGGCCGTTTCGCAGCGCATCCGCATGCTGGAAAACAGTGCTGGCGAGTTGCTGATCGTCCGCAGCCAACCGCCCTCGCCCACCGAGGCCGGCCAGCGATTGATCGCCCATTATCGCCAGGTCCGGCTGCTGGAGGCGGTGCTGCTGCATCGGCCGGAGTCCGGCGAGGCGCGGCCGGAGATCGCCATCGCCGTCAACGCCGACAGCGCCGCGACCTGGGTCCAGGAAGCCGTGACGCCGCTGATGAGCAGCGGCGAATGCCTGCTCCACATCCGCCTGGACGACCAGGACCATACCTTGACGATGTTGCGGGAAGGCCGGGTATTCGGCTGCGTGACCAGCGAATCGGCGCAAGTTGCCGGAACGACATCGACGCCGCTGGGCGCCATGCGTTATCTCTGCGTGGCGAGCCCGGCGTTTGCCCGGCGCTGGTTCCCGGACGGCATGACGGCCGCCGCCGTGCAACAGGCGCCGGCGCTGAATTTCGACCGCAAGGATGCGCTGCAGGAACGCTACATCGCCCGCCGCACCGGCTACACCGGCCACTATCCCCATCATTCCTTCGCCAGTTCGGACGGGTTTGTGCGGTTTGTCGAGGCGGGTTTCGGCTACGGCATGCTGCCGATATTGCAGTGCGAACAGCAATTGAGGGCTGGAACGATGGTGGAGCTGACGCCCGGCGATTATCTGGATGTGCCGCTGATCTGGCACATGTGGGACATCCAGACCACCTTTACGCGCTCATTGTCGGACAATGTGATCTCAACTGCGCGCAAATGGCTGCTTTAAGGCCTGTTGTCCAGCGCCGCCAACTCCTGCCGGACGCGTTCTTCCCACTCGGCCGGGTCCGGTTCGTAGGTGACGGACGGCTCGGCCGGACCCAAGGCCTGCAAGGCCCCGGTGCGCTGGTAGAGCATGACCGAGGTCCAGGCCACCGTCCCGGCCGGGAATTGGTATAGCAATTTGAACGCAGGATGGTTCAAGGGATAGGTGGTGGTGCTGACCAGCGCGCCTTCCCGCATCTCGCGCGCCAACTTTCCGGCGATGGCATCCATCAGCGGGCCGAAGCAGGTGCTGTACATGAACACCAGACTGGCGCCACGCACGTCGACCTTGAACAGGTCCGCCTCGATGAAGGCGATGCGCGACGCCAGGTCGAGCAGGTGCCGGCCGCTGGCCTCGCCGCCAAACGGCAGTTGCAGCCGGGTATCGGGCGCCAGCGGCGTCGGCAGCGCGGCCAGCCCCTGACGCGCCAGTGCCAGCAAAGCGTCGAGGCGCCGGACCGCCAGGGCGTGCCGGTAGCCCATCAGCTCCACGCCGATGCAGCGCTGGAACGGAAACGCCAGCGCCGCCGACATCACCACCTTGCCCAGGCCACTGCCCAGATCGACCATCACGCCGCCGGGACGGATGACCGTGGCGATCGCATCGAAGTAATTCTCCAGTTCGAAGCGCTGGAGCTCGCCGTAGATCAAGCCGCCATCCTCCACCAGCCAGGCGCGCAGCTCGGCATCGCTGATCTGCTCCAACGGACGAAAATCGGGCGGCGGCGCGGTGCGCGGCAACATGCCATGCGGCAGCAAGCTCGCGGGCAAGGTGCCAATGATCGCGCCACGGTGCGGACGCAAGCGCTGCAGCAGATAGTCGCGGCGCGACTTGTCTTCCACGCAGGCGCGCAGCGCGTAGCCGATTTCGATAAACGGAAGGAAAGGAGAACCGGGCGCCAACTCCAGCGGCGGGCGCACATGCTGTTCGCCGCCCTGTATGCTCTGGAACAAGGCCTCGAACAGATCGGCCGGATGCCGGAAACCGGCGACCAGCGGCGCCGCCGTCTCGTGGGTACGAAATGCCGGCGCGTTCCACATAGTCTGCGGATCAGGCGCGCAGGGTGGCCAGCATCTGGTCGACGCCGTCATGCGCCGCCTGCCAGCCCGAGCTGGCCAGCACCGGCGCGCAGACCGGGCAAGCCTCGAACGGATTGCAATCGTGCGGCAACTCCTGGTAGAACTTGCCCACCACCGACTTGCCCACATAGGAATCGACCGACAGCGGCTTGGCTTTCGGCGCCACCGACGCCTTGGCCGGCACGAAATCGGCGCCGCCCGGTGCCAGCCAGCGCTCGAACGGCTCGGTCGGCTTACCGTCGGGCACGTACCACGATTTGCGCTCGCCATTCCAGCGCGCGCCCAGCGCCTTGGCTTCGTCTTTTTCCGCAAACGGAACTTTTAAAAACATCATTGTCGCTACTCCGCTAATGGAAGCAGTCATTTTACATGCACGCCCGGTTGACTGCACCGCCCTTCACGCATATAGTTGCCAAAAGCAAGCATTAGGAGGATTTGATGGATATGCAACAGCAGGCCGACGTTGTGCGGCAATTCAACCGCTACTACACCGTGCACCTGGGGCTGCTGCGCGGGCGCTACCTGGACACCGACTATTCGCTCAGCGAAGGCCGCATCATGTACGAACTGTCGCTGAGTCCCGGCTGCACCGCCAACCATCTGCGCACCAAGCTGGATCTGGACGCCGGCTACATGAGCCGCCTGCTGCGCTCCCTCGGCGAACGCGGCCTGGTCCACGGCGAACGCTCGCCGCAGGACAAGCGCGCCACCCTGCTGAGCCTGACCGACGCCGGCCAGACGGTCATCGCCGACATCAACCATCGCGCCTCGGCCGAAACGGTGCGCATGCTGGGGCAGCTGGGCGCAACGCAGCGCGCGGAATTGCTGGACGCGATGCGCAAGGTGCAGCACATCCTGTCGACGCCGGCCACGCGCGTGATCCGCGCCACCGCAGCCGAGCTGGACGATGCCCGCCACCTGCTGCATGAATATTTCGACGTCATCAACGTCGTGCTGCGCGACGACGACGACGCGATCCGCGCCTTCCTCAACGACGCCAGCTCGGCGATGTGGATCGCCTACGTGGACGGCGAGGCGGCCGCCTGCGTGGCCATGCGTCCGCTGCAGGAAGTGGCCGGCGCGACCGAATGCAAGCGACTGTACGTGGCAGACCGTTTCCGCCGGCGCGGCCTGGCCGAGGCGCTGATGCAGGCGCTGGAAAGCCACGCCGCGCAGGCCGGCTACAACGCCGTCTACCTCGACACCAAGGACGACCTGCACGCGGCGATCCGGCTGTACGACCAGCTGGGCTATGAACGCTGCGAGCGCTACAACGACAATCCGCAGGCGACCATCTTCATGCGCAAGCGGATAAAGTGATGGCGCCGTGCCGTCTGTGAGAAAATCCCGGATTGGATTCTACTCGCGACAACAATGCCCATCATCGAACCTATCACCCTGACGCTGGCCGAACTGGCCAGCCGTTGGAACCAGACCAGCCGTCAAGTGCTCGAACAAGGCCTGCCGATGTATTTCTACTTCGACGGGCTGGTGTTCGACTTCGGCGACAAATGGCACCGCGCCAACGGCGACGTGCAGGAACAGCAGGCTCTGGAAGCGCACCAAACGCGCCTGTCCACGGTCGACCTCGACCTACAACGGCAAGCGCTGCACAAACGCGGCCTGCTGAAATTGACGCAGTGGGAGGACGCGCTCGGCGATGAGGCGATGCGCAACCTGCAGGCCGAGTCCGACCGCCTGCACAAGGAAATCGAACGCCTGACGGCGCTGCTCAAAGAGCGCAACGAAGAGCGTCAGCACCACGTGCGCAACGGCCTGTTGCGTGCCGCGCCGCGCACCCTGCGCGACATCGCCCAGCACGGTCAAAGCAAGTTCCCGCAATTCGCCTTCATGCCGAACTCCCCCGCCGGCAACGAGAAGATTGCCGCCGGCACCGTGGTGGCGCTGGAGGATGGCTTCCCGGTGAAACTCATGCTGACCGAGGTGGATCTGGTGATCGCGATGCTGGATGTGCGGACGGCGGAGGCGGCCGAAAAACCCTAGCCTCGTCGCTAAACTAGAGACTGCTTTTCCGCCGCAATAATCGTAGTCCATTGGCCACAACCAGGAGACTAGCTCCGACGTCTGCGAACACCGCCATCCACAACGTTGCGAAGCCAGCGACAGCTAGCCCGAAGAAGACCAGCTTGATGCCCAAGGCAGTCGCGATGTTTTGCATCAGTATCGCGCGGGTCCGACGGCTCAGCCTGATGAAGCCTACGATTTTATGCAGGTCGTCATCCATCAGAGCCACGTCCGCAGTCTCGATAGCGGTATCGCTGCCGGCCGCCCCCATCGCGAATCCAACTTCTGCCTGGGCAAGCGCGGGCGCGTCGTTAATGCCGTCGCCGACCATGCCCACCGCTCCGTACCCGGCTTGAAGAATTCGGATCGCGTCCAATTTATGCTCGGGCAGCAGTTCAGCCTGCACCTGCTGGATACCGACTTGAGCAGCGGTGCTCGTCGCTATAGCGGCATTGTCGCCGGTCAGCATGACGGTCCTGACACCGATGTCGTTCAGCTCTTTGATAGCTGCGGCCGCGCCGGGACGAACCACATCAGCGACGTAAATAACGCCAACAACCCCAGTCTGCACGGCCAGGAAAACCTTGGTGCAAGCCGCGTCCGTTTCGCCCAGGCCAGGTGTCGCCTCATGTGGCAGCGGAATACCGGCTTCCGCCATCAGCCGGGCATTGCCCAGGAAATAGACGCATTTTTCAATTTCGCCCTTCACGCCCAAGCCGGGCAATGCCTCGAATTTGCTCACGGACTTCAGTTCTGTCGCGGCTGGTCCCGCGCGCATAATGGCCATGGCCAAGGGATGCGTGGAATTCGCGTCAAGGCTTGCGGCCAGGAGAAGAACGTCGTCCTTTGCATGCTTGCCTTGGGCGCTCACCGAGGTCACTTGAGGGCGGCCTTCGGTTAAAGTTCCAGTCTTATCGACTGCAATCACCTTCAGCTGATGGCCCATCTCCAGAAACTGACCACCCTTGATCAAAATCCCCGCTCGGGCCGCGGCGGTCAGTCCGCTGACAATCGTGACCGGCGTCGAAAGCACCAAGGCGCAGGGACACGCGATGACCAGCATGACCAGCGCCTTATAAAGCCAGACGCTGAACGATACGCCGAATACGACAGGCGGGAGGACAGCCACAACGATAGCCAAGCCCACCACCACCGGCGTGTAGTATCTGGCGAAGTGATCGACAAAGCGCTGGGTTGGAGCCTGGTTGCCCTGCGTCTCGTCGATCACCCGAATAATTTTCGCGAGCACGCTGTCGCTATTGCTCGCGGAAACTTGAATTTCCAGGACACCGTTTTCATTGATCGTGCCGGCATACACCGTGTCGCCGACAACCTTAGCCACCGGCATGCTTTCGCCAGTGATCGGCGCCTGATTCACCGAGGAGTATCCCGCTGTGACTCTTCCATCGAGGGCGATGCGTTCGCCCGGCCTGACGCGCAGCAGGTCTCCCACGTTGACCGCTTTAACGCCCACCTCCGTCCACCCGCCGGCCGTCCACACCAACGCGACCTCGGGGGCCAGCCGCATCAGTTTGTTGACGGAATTGCGGGCGCGATTGAGCGCCAAACTCTCGATCAACTCAGCGACCGCGAACAAGAAAGTCACCATCGCCGCTTCCGGCCACTGGCCAAGAACCAGCGCCCCGCCAACCGCCACACACATCAGGAAGTTGATGTTCAAGGTCAGTGTCTTTAGCGCGATCCATCCTTTTTTGAGCGTTGGCAGTCCGGCCGCGACCATCGATACCGCCGCCAACCCGGCTATCCAGGGAGATGTGTCGGTGCCGGTAGTCCAAGCCGCCACCTCCGCCAGCACGGCGCAAATTCCCGAGACCGCGAGGAGAGCCTTCTGCCGCAGACTTAGCGCAGCCGAGGGGCCTTTGGCGCGGCTGCCCGGCTCCCCCTGTGCCACCAGGGTGGTCGGCATCCCGATTGACCGCAGCGCTTGCTCGATGGCAGCCGTGTTTTCCACATCCTGATGGACCGTCAGCTTGCGCGCAATAAAATTAAACTCAAGGTCGACGACACCGGACATCCCCTCCAGCTTGTTGCGGATGAGCCGCTCTTCGACCGCACAATCCATGTTTTCAATATGGTAGACAGTTGAGCTCACTCCCGGCCCAGGTTGGATTGGCGCCGCAGGGGCGCCGCTGGCGCAGGCATTATCACCAGAACAGCATGGTTCGTTCTTCATAGTCATGGATGTCGCGCGCGCGAGTGGTAGGAGCCAATTGGAAACCCGGTTGCCAATGAAAAAAGCACTTAGATAGACTACTACCTAAGTGCTTGATTTTCATATTAAATTTGGTGGGCCTCCCGTGAGTCGAACACGGCACCAACGGATTATGAGTCCGCTGCTCTAACCAAGCATGAGCTAGAGGCCCAGAAGTCTTGCTTTGCGCTGGGAGCCTTGCCGGCCCCTCCTGCACGCGCTCGTTTTCAAAACGAACTCGCGAGGATAAGGGCTAGCGCGTCCACTAGTCAAGCCTTAGTTGCCTTCCAAGAAGCTTTTCAGCTTGTCCGAACGCGACGGGTGGCGCAGCTTGCGCAGCGCCTTCGCTTCGATCTGGCGGATGCGCTCGCGCGTCACGTCGAACTGCTTGCCGACCTCTTCCAAGGTGTGGTCGGTCGACATTTCGATACCGAAGCGCATGCGCAGCACCTTGGCTTCGCGCGGGGTGAGCGAGTCCAGCACATCCTTGACCACGCCGCGCATCGAGGCGTGCAGCGCGGCGTCCGACGGCGCCAGGGTGTTGTTGTCCTCGATGAAGTCGCCCAGGTGCGAATCGTCGTCGTCGCCGATCGGCGTCTCCATCGAAATCGGTTCCTTGGCGATCTTCATGATCTTGCGGATCTTGTCCTCGGGCATCTCCATCTTGATGGCCAGCGTCGCCGGATCCGGCTCGGCGCCGGTTTCCTGCAGAATCTGGCGGGAAATCCGGTTCATCTTGTTGATGGTTTCGATCATATGCACCGGAATGCGGATGGTGCGCGCCTGGTCGGCGATCGAACGGGTGATGGCCTGGCGGATCCACCACGTCGCATACGTCGAGAACTTGTAGCCGCGGCGGTATTCGAACTTGTCCACGGCCTTCATCAAACCGATGTTGCCTTCCTGGATCAGGTCGAGGAATTGCAGACCACGGTTGGTGTATTTCTTGGCGATCGAGATCACCAGGCGCAAGTTGGCCTCGGTCATCTCACGCTTGGCCTTGCGCGCCTTCATTTCGCCGGCCGCCATCTGGCGGTTGATGTTGCGCAGGTCCGGCAGCGGCAGCACGACGCGCGCCTGCAGGTCGATCAGGCGTTGCTGCAGTTCCTTGATGGTCGGGATGTTGCGGCCCAGGATGGCGCTGTACGCGTGCCCCGCAGCCACTTCGCCGTCCACCCATTCCAGATTGGTTTCGTTGCCAGGGAAGACTTTGATGAAGTGGGCGCGCGGCATGCCGCACTTGTTCACGGCCACGTCGAGGATCTGCTTCTCGATGTGGCGCACTTCGTCGACCTGGCCGCGCAGGGTGTCGCACAGCTTCTCGACCACCTTGGCGGTGAAGCGGATGCCCAGCAGCTCGAACGAGATCGCTTCCTGCGCCTTGACGTAGGCCTTGGAATTGTAGCCTTCCTTCTCGAAGGCGCGGCGCATCTTGTCGAACTGCAGGGAGATGACGTCGAATTTTTCCAGCGCGGCGTTTTTCAACGCTTCCAGCTGTTCGGCCGAGAAACCGGCGGCGCCCGAGGCGCTCGCTTCTTCCTCTTCCTCTTCTTCCTCTTCTTCCTCTTCCTCTTCTTCCTCGTCCTCTTCGGCCGGCACGGGCGGCGCTACCGGCGCGGCCACTTCCTCGCTCTCATCGACCAGGCCGTCGACGATTTCGTCGATCTTGATTTCATCGGCGCGGATGCGGTCGGAGGCGGCGATGATCTCGGCGATCGTCACCGGGCAGGCGGAGATGGCCTGGATCATGTCCTTCAGGCCGTCTTCGATGCGCTTGGCGATCTCGATTTCGCCTTCGCGGGTCAGCAGTTCGACCGAACCCATCTCGCGCATATACATGCGGACCGGGTCGGTGGTGCGGCCGAAATCGGAATCGACGGTCGACAGCGCCGCTTCGGCGGCCGCTTCGGCTTCGTCGTCGCTGGTGACGGTGGCGACGTTGTCCGACAGCAGCAGGGTTTCGGCGTCCGGCGCGTGCTCGTAGACGGCGATGCCCATGTCGTTGAAGGTGCCGATAATGCCTTCGATCGCTTCGGGATCGACGATATTTTCCGGCAAGTGGTCGTTGATCTCGGCATAAGTGAGGAAGCCACGTTCCTTGCCGAACTTGATCAGGGTCTTGAGTTTCTGGCGGCGGCGTTCGAGTTCTTCCTCGGTGGCTTCCGTGTCCGACGAGAAAGCGTCCTTCAGCAGCGCCTTTTCCTTGGCCTTGCGGTCCTTGGCCTTGGCCTTGTCGACCGCCTTCAGTTCGGCGCGTTCGACCGCGTTCAGCGCGGCGACTTCGTCGTTTTCAGGCTGAAATTCCTTCGGCTTGCGGCCGCGCCGGCCCGGCACTTTGACCGATGGCAGCACGTAGCCCGAAGTATCGATGGCAGCAAGCGTGGCCGCGTCGGTGGTCTGGCTGACCGCCGGCGGGTTGCTGGCGACACGCGTTTCCGATTTATCCGCCGTTTTAGCGGATTTTGCGGTCACTTTGCTCGGCTTTGCAGCCGCTTTGGATTCAGGTTTCTTGATTGGCACAGGCGCTTTCGATTACACAACGACTTGCTTATTTAGGATAAAGTTTCTTGCGGCCCTCACGGGCCTACGTCTTCGAACATGCCGACTGCACAAGTCCGACAATACTACGACTTACTTACACCTGGTCGGGCCGATCGACCTCAACAGAATTCCACCCTCTCTTGGCGGAAATTCTACTGCATCGGACACGCGCGTGGGGGCGAGAAACCATGACCGGGTTGGATCAACCCAAGCTGGCCCCGGCCGCCGACACCCGTCATCCCATGTCGATCAAGAGCCTAACTGACTGAAAACAAACACACTCTGAACTGAAAAACGATGCCAAAACATACAACACTTAGCGTTTTATTATAGCACGTCACTTTTCATTTTCCAGAGGGCAGAACCCCACTTCGGCCCGCTGCAACCATGACAGAAACATTACTATACAAAGCGACCTGCAACTTTATCTGTTTGCCAACTCCGCTTCCGCCTCGCGCAGCAGTTGATCCTGCTGCGCCGTCAGTTCCCGGTAGCGCACGCCGATTTCGTCGGACGACAGGCCGGCCGCGAACAGCTGACTCAGTTCCTGCTTCAGCGCGTCGTTCTTCACCTGGCGGATCGCGCCGCGCAGGAACAGGCGCACCGCGTCGTAGTCCGATTCCGGCTCCTTGACGATCTCGCCGATGATGCCGTCGTACTCGTCGCCCTGCGACTTCAGGTGCTGGGCGAAGGCGGCGAAGCTGCCGTTGGGGCCCAACGCCTGGGCCGACGCCACCAGCTGCGCCAGCCGTTCGGCCGGCTCGGCGCCGAAGTACTGGAACGCCGCCAAGGCCGAGGCGTCGATGTCCAGCGCCAGCGGCGGATGCGCCACCAGCAGCCGCACGATCTGCAACTCCAGCCCGACCGGCACCGGCCGGCCGGTGCGGGGCGGCGCCTGGCGCGCCACAGCCACCGGCTTGGCCAGCTCGAACAGCGCCTCGATCTCGGACGGCGTGGTCTGCGTCAACTGCGCCAGGCCGCGAACGATCTGCAGGCGCAGCGCCGTGGGCGTCATCGATTGCAACATCGGTTTGGCGTCGAACTGGGCGCGCGCGCGGCCTTCCGGGCTCTGCAAATCATGCTCGCCGACCGCTTCCTTGACCAGGAACTGCGACAGCGGCATGGCCTCGTGGATCTCCTGCTCGAACGCTTCCCTGCCGTGGGCGCGCACATAACTGTCCGGGTCGTGCTCGGTGGGCAGGAACAGGAACTTGATGGTCTTGTTGTCCGTCACGTGCGGCAGACAGGCTTCCAGCGCGCGCCGCGCGGCGCGGCGGCCGGCCTTGTCGCCGTCGAAACTGAAGATCACCGTGTCGGTTTGACGCAACAATTTCTGTACGTGATGGGTGGTGCAGGCGGTGCCCAGCGTTGCCACGGCTTGCGGGAAACCCATCTGCGCCAATGCCACTACGTCCATGTATCCCTCCGTCACCAGCACATAACCCGCATCGCGGATCGCCTGGCGCGCCTCGAACAGGCCATACAGTTCGAATCCCTTTGAAAATAAAGGCGTTTCGGGAGAATTCAAGTACTTCGGTTCACCGTGGTCCAGCACCCGGCCGCCAAAGGCGATGACCTGGCCTTTGGTGTTTTTAATCGGAAACATCACGCGCTCGCGGAAGCGGTCGTAGCGTTTGCGGTTGCCGCCGTCCTCGTCCACCTTGTCGATCACCAGGCCGGCCTCGGCCAGCGCCACCGCCTCGTAGTCGGGGAAGATGGAGCGCAGGTTGTCCCAGCCGGCCGGCGCGTAGCCCAGGCCGAAACGGGCGGCGATTTCGCCGGTCAGGCCGCGGTTCTTCAGGTAGGCGATGGCGTCGGTGGCGCCGCGCAATTGGGCGCGGTAGAAATCGCTGGCGCGCGTCATCGCCTCGGTCAGGGCCAGGCTCTGCGCGGCCATTTGCGCGCGCTGGGCCGGCGGTATCTTGTCGTCCTGCTCGGGCACCACCATGCCGACGTTTTGCGCCAGCTCTTTGACGGCATCGACAAAGCCCATGCCGGAATATTCGATCAGGAAACCGATCGAGGTGCCGTGGGCGCCGCAGCCGAAGCAGTGGTAGAACTGCTTGGTCGGGCTGACCGTGAAACTGGGCGATTTTTCATTGTGAAACGGGCACAGGCCCATGAAATTCGCGCCGCCTTTTTTCAGCTGCACGTAGCGTCCGACCACGTCGACGATGTCGACCCGGTTCAGCAAATCGGAAATAAAGGATTGTGGAATCACAGGGCTATACGGTCTTGTTATGGATCAGACTATACCGCCGCGCCGATCCGGTTTTGACGCGGATCAAGCGGCGGCGGCGGGAACAACAGGCGTCAGGCCGGAGCCAGCGCCTTCTTGACCAGCGCGGACACCACGGTCATGTCGGCACGGCCAGCCAGCTTGGGCTTGACGATGGCCATGACCTTGCCCATGTCCTGCGGACCGGCGGCGCCCGAGGCGGCCACGGCGGCGGCCACTTCGGCGGCGATTTCCTCGTCGGACAGGCCGGCCGGCATGTAGGCGGTCAGCACCACCAGTTCGGCTTTTTCGATGTCGGCCAGGTCGGCGCGGCCGCCGGCTTCGAACTGGGTGATCGAATCCTTGCGCTGCTTGATCATTTTTTCCACGATGGCCACGGTCTGGTCGTCGTTGACTTCGATGCGCTCGTCCACTTCCTTGCGCTTGATTTCCGCGAGGATCAGGCGGATGGTCGCCAGGCGACCGGCTTCCTTGGCGCGCATGGCGTTTTTCATGTCTTCGGTGATTTGTTCTCTCAAGCCCATGGAATTTCTCTCAAAAAATTGTAGGAGTAAAAATGCGAAAACCCGCCGCGGCGAACCGGGGCGGGTATCTCTTAAGCAACCCGAGGCGTGAGCGCCATACTACCGGGTTGAATCTGCAAGCGCAGTCTTAGAAGAGTTTTTTCGGCAGTTGCTGGCTGCGGATGCGCTTGTAGTGACGCTTCACTGCAGCTGCCAGCTTGCGCTTACGCTCAGCCGTTGGCTTTTCGTAGAACTCGCGTGCGCGCAGTTCGGTCAGCAGACCGGTTTTTTCGATGGTGCGTTTGAAGCGACGCATTGCGACTTCGAACGGCTCGTTTTCTTTAAGGCGAATAGTGGTCATGTAAAAATTCAAACCGTTTGAGGTTATAGGGAGAAAGAGACTATAGCAGCTTTTGCGGAAAAATGGAAGACGCCTGGCCATCTGAACGGCCATGCGTCAAGCTTTGACAGCAAAAACAACGCGGCGTATGGTGCAATCTTTCTACAACTTCAACGATTGCGGGACGCCACTTACTTCCAGGGACCGTCAGTATATCAGACCGCCTGCCCGGCCGCCACACCCGAAGCCCACGCCCACTGGAAGTTGTAGCCGCCCAGCCACCCGGTGACGTCCACCGCCTCGCCGATGAAGTACAGGCCCGGCACCTTGTTGGCCATCATGCTCTGCTGCGACAACTCGCGGGTGTCGACGCCGCCGCGCGTGACTTCGGCCTTCTTGTAGCCTTCCGAGCCGTTCGGCGTGATGGTCCACTGGTTGATCGCCGCGCCCAGCTTGCGCAGTTGGGCGTCGGGCAGGTCGGCCAGGCGAGCATCCGGCGCCAGGCCGTGCGCCAGCAGCAAACCCTCGGCCAGGCGCGCCGGCAGCCACTGCGACAGCACGTTGCCCAGCTGCTTCTTGATCGTGCCCTTGCCTTCGATCAGCGTGGCCGCCAGGTCCAGTTCGGGAATCAGGTTGATGACGATGGGCGTGCCCGGCGTCCAGTACGAGGAAATCTGCAGGATCGCCGGGCCGGACAGGCCGCGATGCGTGAACAGCAAGTCTTCGCGGAAACGGCCGCCGGTCGGGTTGCGGCCCTTGAAGGAGCCGGTTTCTACATCCACCTCCAGCGCGATGCCGGCCATTTCCACGAACGGCGCCCACTGCTGCGGGTCGAAGGTCAGCGGCACCAGCGCCGGGCGCGGCTCGACCATGCGCAGGCCGAACTGCTCGGCGATGCGGTAGCCGAAATCGGTGGCGCCGATCTTGGCGATCGACAGGCCGCCGGTGGCGATCACCACGCTGTCGGCCTCGATGTCGCCGCTGTCGGTGTGCAGCACGAAGCCGCCACCGTCCGCCTGCGCCACGCCGGCGACCTTGCACGGCATGCGCCAGTGCACGTCGCCGGCCGAGCATTCGTCCTTGAGCATGTCGATGATCTGTTCGGCGGAGTCGTCGCAGAACAGCTGGCCGCGATGTTTTTCGTGGTAGCCGATGCGGTGCTTCTTCACCAGCGCGACGAAGTCGGCGGGGGTGTAGCGCGACAGGGCGCTCTTGCAGAAGTGCGGATTGTCGGACAGGAAGTTGGCCGGGCCGGCGTTGATGTTGGTGAAGTTGCAGCGGCCGCCGCCGGAGATGCGGATTTTCTCGGCCAGCTTGGTGGCGTGGTCGATCAGCACCACACGCTTGCCGCGCTGGGCCGCCGTGGCCGCGCACATCATGCCGGCCGCGCCCGCGCCGATTACCGCTACATCAAACTTTGCCATATCAAATCCAATCGTCCAAAGGCGTATTGTACTTGAAGGCTCCGCCCGCTTACTCGATCGGCCCGCTCACCCGCTGGCGCGACTGCAAGGTGCGCGACACCAGCAGGCACTGCTGCACCTGCTCGGCGATCGATGGCGGCACCGGCACCTCGCCGTCCAGCACCGAGCGGATCCAGGCCGCCGTGGTGGCCGCGCCCTTGTCCTCCGGCAGCAGCGGCAGTTCGCCCACCAGGGTCTGCTTGGGCACCAGCGTCGTGCGCAGGCCGCCGTGGAACCAGTCGATTTGCTGCGCCTTGTTGGCGTTGGCCACCGTCTCGCCCTCGGTGCCGCGCATCAGGAAGGCGTCGCCACGCTCCGGCAGGGCCGCCGTGGTGAAGTATTCGCCCAGCATCTCCAGGTACTCGGGGTGCGTGTACGACACCAGCCGCAGCGCCGGCCCGGCGAACGGCTGCATGATCTTGACCAAGGTGTGGGTGGAATTGCGCACGCCCAGCCGGCGCCGCAGCGACAGCAGATGCGCCAGCTTGGGCGCCAGCGCATCGATGGTGATGAAGGCCGGATGGCCCTGCGACATGGCCTCCTCCGCCTCGGCGCGGTGGCGCGCGGCCGGCACGCCCAGCGCCTCGAACACCTCGGCCGTGGCGACCCGGCCGGCGTCGTGCGCCACGCCGTGCACCAGCACCGGCACGCCCTCGCGCGCCAGCAGCATGGCCAGCAGCGGCGTCAGGTTGGCCATCTTGCGGGCGCCGTTGTAGGTCGGGATGCAAACCGGCGCGAACTGGCCCGGCGGCGCGCTGAACGGCTCGAAGGAGGCCTCGGCCGCGTCGAGGAAGCCGGCGATCTCCTCCACCGATTCGCCCTTGATACGCATGGCCAGCAAGATGCCGCCCAGCTCCAGCTCGGAAACGCGGCCGTCCAGCATGGCGGCGTACAGGTCGTGGGCGTCGTCGCGGGTCATGCTGCGGGCGCCGTTTTTGCCCCGGCCTATTTCTTTGATGAAACGTGCGGCCGGGAATGGTTCGATGGTGGTTGGTGTGGTCATGGCGTCAGCTTAAACCAGTCGGCCGCATTTCGGCTACACTATCCCTCCCCCGCAATAAATATACGTAGAGAATCATGATCTCCCCAGATATCGAAAACATCAACGTCACCTCGTTCGCGCCGATGCCGTCGCCGGAAGCCTTGCACAGCAAGCTGCCGCTGACCGACAGCGCCTCGGACACCGTGATGAAGGGCCGCGAGGCCCTGCGCAACATCATCGACCGCAAGGACAAGCGCCTGTTCGTGGTGGTCGGCCCCTGCTCGATCCACGACCCGGTGGCCGGCCTGGACTACGCCCGCCGCCTGAAGGCCCTGCAGGCCGAAGTGGCCGACACCATGCTGCTGGTGATGCGCGTGTATTTCGAGAAGCCGCGCACCACCACCGGCTGGAAAGGCTATATCAACGACCCGGACATGGACGATTCCTTCCGCGTCAACGTCGGCATGGAGAAGGCGCGCCAGTTCCTGCTGGACGTGTGCGAGCTGGGCCTGCCCACCGCCACCGAGGCGCTCGACCCGATCTCGCCGCAATACCTGGGCGACCTGATCGCCTGGACCGCCATCGGCGCCCGCACCACCGAATCGCAGACCCACCGCGAGATGTCGTCCGGTTTATCCACGCCGGTGGGCTTCAAGAACGGCACCGACGGCGACATCAGCATCGCCATCAACGCCATCCTGTCGTCGGCGCATCCGCACTCCTTCCTGGGCATCAACGCCCAGGGCAACGTGGCGATCGTGCGCACGCGCGGCAACGGCTACGGCCACGTGGTGCTGCGCGGCGGCGACGGCCGACCGAACTACGATTCGGTGTCGATCGCGATCGCCGAGCAGGCGCTGGCCAAGGCCAAGCTGCCGGCCAACCTGGTGGTGGACTGCTCGCACGCCAACAGCTACAAGAAGCCTGAACTGCAACCGCTGGTGATGGCCGACGTCATCCACCAGATCGTGCAGGGCAACCAGTCGCTGGTCGGCGTGATGATCGAGTCCAACATCGTCGGCGGCAACCAGAAGATCCCGACCGACCTGACTCAGCTGAAGTACGGCTGTTCGGTCACCGACGGCTGCATCGACTGGGAAACCACCGAACAGATGCTGCGCGACGCGCACAAGCAACTCAAGCACCGTCCATAAGCTAGCCGAAGGCCATCACCCGCGTGGCCACGCCGAACGCCCCCGCCAGCGCCGCCTCGGCCTGGCTGGCCGGGGCGCTCAGTTCATCCAGGTCCAGATACACCCTGCAGTCCTCCACCTTGACCGAGTAGCGGCGCGGCTCCGGCTCGTCGGACTCCAGCACCGCCCGCACCTCCTCCTCGCCGATACGGAACAGCGCCACGCCCGGCAGCTCCTGCCAGGCCAGGCCGCGCGGCACCAGGCGCGCGCCGCTGATGGGCACATCCTTGAGTTTGCAAATCAGCTTCCATCGTCCAGACATCGCGCGCCTCCCTAGTCAACTCACCCCGGTTGTCTAAGCAAAAGCGGTGCCACGAAAACCGCGCCAATTCCTGACCGAATGGCAAAATTCCGCACTCCGCCAGTGCGGCCCGGAGCCGCCGTGGTGCATGCTTGCACGCACTTTCCATTACAATGGCGGATTCCTCTTTTCATTTGTGCTCCCTCCATGATCGTTCTCGGCGTCGAATCCTCCTGTGACGAAACCGGCCTTGCGCTGTACGACACGCAACACGGCCTGCTGTCCCACGCCCTGTATTCGCAGGTGGCGATGCACGAGGAGTACGGCGGCGTGGTGCCGGAACTGGCCTCGCGCGACCACATCCGCCGCGCCATCCCGCTGCTGACGCAGACGCTGGAAGGCGCCGGCAAGACGCTGGCCGACATCGACGCCATCGCCTACACGCAGGGCCCCGGCCTGGCGGGCGCGCTGCTGGTGGGTTCGTCGGTGGCGTGCAGCCTGGGCCTGGCGCTGGACAAGCCGGTGCTGGGCGTGCACCACCTGGAGGGCCATCTGCTGTCGCCGCTGCTGGCGTCGCAGCCGCCGGAGTTCCCCTTCATCGCGTTGCTGGTCTCGGGTGGACACACCCAGCTGATGCGGGTGGACGGCGTCGGCCAGTACACGCTGCTGGGCGAAACGCTGGACGACGCTGCCGGCGAAGCCTTCGACAAGTCGGCCAAGCTGCTGGGCCTGGGCTATCCGGGCGGGCCGGCGATTTCACGCCTGGCCGAGTTCGGCGATCCGACGGCCTACAAGCTGCCGCGCCCGATGTTGCATACCAAGGATTTCAATTTCAGCTTCTCCGGCCTGAAGACGGCGGTGCTGACGGTGGTGAAGAACCACGAGGAAAAGGTCATCGCGAATATCTGCGAGCAGGACAAGGCCGACATCGCGCGCGGCTTCGTCGACGCCATCGTCGACGTGCTGACCGCGAAGTGCGTGTCCGCGCTCAAGCACACCGGCCTGAAGCGGTTGGTGATCGCGGGCGGCGTGGGCGCCAACTCGCAGCTGCGGGCGTCGCTGAACGCGGCGGCGGCCAAGAAGAAGTTCAAGGTCTACTACCCCGAACTGGAATTCTGCACGGACAACGGCGCGATGATCGCCTTCGCCGGGGCCATGCGCTTGATGATCAACCCGGACGCGGCAAAAAAGGACTACTCGTTCAACGTGCGTCCGCGCTGGCCGCTGGACGACATCAAGGTCGTCTAGGCAAACGCCACCGAGGCCAGCACGGCCAGGCCGGCCAGCGCCAGCAGGTATTTGAGCTTGCCCTGGCCCAGATGCACACCGCGCGCGGCAATGCGCTCGCTGCGCAGACGATGCTCGTCCGACGACGATTCGTGGGCCACTGTGTTGTTTGATTTATTTTCAGTTGCGGTATTCATAACAGCCTCCATGTGTGTCGATCATGTTCCTTTCTGGAGGGCAATGCAATTGTCGTGCCAACCATCTAGGTCAAAAGTAGCCTAGACGACTTGATTCTAAGCCTTTTTGTGGCAAACATACGACACGATACGGGTAGGCAATTGGCCGGCTAGGCGGGTCGCAGGGCGCGCCCCTGCGCCGCCAGCCGCTGCGGCACCCGCTCGGCGATGAAATCGATGAAGTGCCGCACCCGCAGCGGCATCAGGGTGCGCTGCTGGTAGTACATGAACACGCCGCTGTTGGAGGTGGCCGTGTCCGGCAGCAGCGGCACCAGCGCGCCACTGGCCAGCTCGGCCTCGATCATGAAGACCGGCAGCTGGCCGATGCCCAGGCCGCTGCGCACCGCCGTCAACTCCCCTTCCACCGTATTAAAGCTGGCCACGGCCGGCATTTCCTGATAGACGGTCGCGCCGTCCACCTGCAACTCCCACGGCATCAAACGGCCGGTGCTGGGGCGGCGGAAACCGGTGCAGCGATGCTGCCGCAGCTCGTCCACCGTCCCGGGCGTGCCGTGTTCGGCCAGGTAGCCGGGCGTGGCGCAGGGCAGCAGCAGGATCTCGCCCAGCTTGCGCGACACCAGGTTGCGCTCGGGCGGGCTGCCGGCGCGGAAGCCGACGTCGATCTTGTTCTCCACCAGATCGGTGAAATGGTCGTCCAGCTGCACATCGAAATGCGCGCCGGGATGGCGCCGCTGGAACTCCGGCAGCAGCGGAACGATGATGGTGGTGCCGATCGACATGGGCGCCACCATGCGGATCAGGCCGTCGACTTCGAGGCGGCTGTTCTGGATCTGGTCCAGCGCCTCGTCCAGCAGGCGCAGGCCGGGGTTGGCCAGCTCGAACAGGCGGGCGCCCTCCTCCGTCAGGCTCAGGCTGCGCGTGGTGCGGTGGAACAGGCGCACGCCCAGGTGCACCTCCAGCTGCCGCACCGCCTTGCTGACGGCCTGCGGCGTCAGGCCCGCATCCACCGCCGCCTGGCTGAAACTCTTGGCGCGCACCACGGCGATGAACAAACTGAGGACTCGGGCTTTATCCATATTTACAACCAAAAGATGATAATCAAACAGCTTTCCTATGGCTAGTGTAGCAGCTTGCCTCCGCCTACACTGCACGCTACGAACTCACCCATCCAAAGGAAACGATCATGGCTGGCACTGCACAAAAAGTATGGTTCATCACCGGCGCCTCGCGCGGCTTCGGCCTGCTGACGGCGCAACAAGCGCTGGCGCGCGGCGACTTCGTGGTCGCCACCGCCCGCGATCCGCTCACCGTGACCGCCGCGCTGGGCGATCATCCGAACCTGTTGGCGCTGCGGCTGGACGTCAGGCTGGAGGCGCAAGCCGTCACCGCCGTCCAGCAGGCGCTGGCGCGCTTCGGCCGCATCGACGTGCTGGTCAACAACGCCGGCTACGGCCTGCTGGGCGCGGTGGAGGAAGCCAGCGCCGAGGAAGTGCGCGCGCTGTACGACACCAACGTCTTCGGCCTGCTCAACGTCACCCGCGCCGCGCTGCCGGCGATGCGCAAGCGGGGCGGCGGCCACGTGATCAACCTCTCGTCGGTGGGCGGCTATACGGCGTTTCCCGGCTGGGGCTTGTACAGCTCGACCAAGTTCGCGGTCGAGGGCTTGAGCGAGGCGCTGGCGATGGAACTGGCGCCGCTGGGCATCCATGTGACGGTGGTGGAACCGGGCTTCTTCCGCACCGACTTCCTCGACGCCTCGTCGCTGGCCACCACCCACGACCGCATCGATGCCTACGCCGCCACCGTGGGCGCGATGCGCGAGTTCGCGGCAGGCGTCAATCACAAGCAGCCGGGCGATCCGGCCAAGCTGGCCGGCGCCCTGCTGCAACTGGCCGACAGCGCGCAGCCGCCGGTGCGCCTGCAACTGGGCTCGGACACGGTGGAACGCGTGCGCGCCAAGAACCTGTCGGTCGAAGCCGAGATGGCGCAGTGGCTGGAGCTGGCGGTATCGACCGATTTCGATACGCTGCAAAAGGCCGCTTAAAGTTTGCCCGGCGGGTGCAGCGACAGCAAGTCCTCGCGCGGATAGCCCCACGCGGGCACGCCCTCTGGGCACTTAATGGCCTGCGTGGCATGCAGCGTGGTGAAGTTCCCGCGCGGCGTCGTGGCGAAGCGGTAGTCGGCCAGGTCGCCGGTGGCCAGCATCAGCGCCGGCATGCGGGCGAAGCGCAGCCACGCGTCCACCTGACAGTTCTCGGCCTTCAGCATGCGCAGCGCCGGCAGGCTGGCCAGCACCGTGCCGAATTGCTGCACGCCCGGCGACAAGGCCAGCACCGTCGCCGGCGATCCGACCAGACCCGCCGGACAAGCCATCGGCGCCAGCCACGCAGGCGCCAGGCTGGCCACGCCGCGCCGCAGGCGGTAGTAGCCCTGCTTCTCATTGGCCTCCACGCTGGCGTAGGACCAGCACAAAGGCTGCGACGGAAACGCTGTCATCGCCACATCCATCACGCGCACGCCGGGATCGGCCTTCAGCAGCGCGGCGCCGATCTGCTCGCGCCCGTAGTGCGAGGCCAAACCCTGCATCGCGATGAAGCCGGCGCTGACGGCCAGCGCCAGCACCAACCCCGCGCGGCCCTGCGCACCGGCGCGCCACTGCGCCGCGCCGCAGGCGCATGCAATCGCCAGCAGCGCCGCGAACGAAGTCCATCCCAGATAGCCTTTGGCGGCGAACACCACCAGCGCGGCGAACAGGCAGGCCAGGCCGAGCACGCGCAACGAACGCCAACGCATGATCAACGCCATCGGCACGCCGATCGCCACCCAGAACAAGGGCTCGACGATGAACACCATGTCGCCGTAGAACCAGCGGCCGGTGAACGGATACCACGGATGGATGCCATACGAATTGGTGAAGTCCATCACCAAGTGCAGAGCGAAGCCGAGGCCCACGCTCAAGGCCAGGCCGAGCCGCGCCGGCCGGCTGGTCTTCAACAGCGCCCGCGCCGACGGCCAGCACAACCACAGCAGCGCCGCCAGCAGCAAGGCCTGCGGGAGCAACAGCAAGGCCGTGTGCGTATGTCCGCGATGATTGAGCAGATAGCCCAGCGGATCGGGCAGCAGCTTGTTCAGGACCAGGTCGAGATCGGGAAAATTACTGGCCAGCGCGCAGGACACCAGCAGCAGCCGATGCCTCACTCGCTGCGCCGGCGCGTCCGTCTCGACGGGCAGGCTGCGGTGCACCAGTTCTCCAACGCCGAAGCCGATGATGCTGTGGGTGATATTGTCCATGGTGCTATTCAGGTTTCAGCAGCTGTTCCAGCCGCCGCGGATAATTGTTGAGGAAGTCGCGCGTGACGGCGTAGTGCTCGGTGTCTTCGTAGGCGACTTCGGTGATGCCGCTGCCATCGAACAGCAGTATCTTCGCGTTCGGATAGGCCAGCAGTATCGGCGAGTGGGTGGCGATGATGAATTGCGACTCGTCCTGGACCAGTTGATGGATCGCCGTCAGCGCGGCCAGCTGGCGGTTGGGCGACAACGCCGCTTCCGGTTCGTCCAGCAGGTACAGTCCCTTGCCCTTGAATTTATTCAGCAGCACCGCCATGAACGCCTCGCCATGCGAGCGCGCGTGCAGCGAGCCGCCGTAGCCGCCCAGGTAGTCGACTTCCTCCATGTAGGTGGCGACGTTGTGAAAACTCTCGGCGCGAAAGAAATAGCCGTCGCGCGGCGCGCGAAAACTTCTGAACAGCTTGAGCGACTCAGAAAGCGGCGCATCTTCGCGCGCAGTGTTCAGGCGCACGCCCTTGGTGCCGCCCTCCATGCTGAAGCCCAGCGCCAGCGCGATCGATTCCAACAGCGTCGATTTGCCGGCGCCGTTCTCGCCGATGAAGAAGGTCACATCAGGATGAAAAGCGATCGACTCCAGGCCGCGCACCGCCGGCACAGTGTAGGGATGGCGTTCCCAGTCGACGCCATCGCCAAACAGCGCGGTGATCCGTTGGAGGTAGGGCTTGGCCTGTAGCGCCATCGACTAGCGCTGCACGTCCACGCCGCGCCAGAACGCCACGTGGTCCTTGATCTGCGCGGCCTTCTCGGACGGCTCCGGGTAGTACCAGGCGGCGTTCTCGTTGACCTTGCCGTCGACGTTCAGGCTGTAGTAGCTGGCCAGGCCCTTCCACGGGCAGCGCGTGGTGTGCGCGCTGGCCTGCAGGTATTCCCGCTTGACGCTGGACGGCGGGAAGTAGACGTTGTTCTCGACGATTTCAACCTCGTCGTCCTTCGCCTGCGCGATGACGACGCCGTTCCAGGTGGCGGTGGGCATGGTGGATTCCTTTCGGTGTCGGTGTCAGGTGGGGCCGCACTCGACGCGGTTGCGGCCGGCGTGCTTGGCGCGGTACAGCGAGTCGTCGGCCTGGCGCAGCAGGCTTTCCGCGTCGGCGATGCCCATGTGGTCGAACGAGCCCACGCCCAGGCTGGCCGTCACCGGCAGCAGGCGCGGGCCGGCGTAGTGCAGTTGCGCCTCGATCTTGGCGCGCAGGGTCTCGGCGAGTTTGCAGGCGCCTTCGACCGGCGTGTTCGGCAGGAGCACGCACAGCTCCTCGCCGCCGTAGCGGCCCGGCACGTCGATCACGCGCACGCTCTCGCGCAGCAGCCGGCCGACGCTGGCCAACACCTGGTCGCCGACCGCGTGGCCGTATTCGTCGTTGATGCGCTTGAAATGGTCGAGGTCTATCATCACCGCCGACAGCGGCGAGCGGAAGCGCTTGGCGCGCGCGGCCTCGAACTTCAGGCGGTGCAGCAGCGAGCGGCGGTTGTGCAGGCCGGTCAGCTCGTCGGTGGTGGCCAGCTGCTCCAGCTCGCGCACGGCGGACTCCAGCGTCTTCTGGTTGGCGCGCAGCTCGATCAGCGCCATCACCTGGCGCGCCAGCTTGACCAGCATGGCGTGCTGCTCGGCGCCCAGGCCGCCCGGCTTGGTGTCCATCACGCACAGCGTGCCGATGGCGAAACCGTCCGACGAGGTCAGCGCCACGCTGCTGTACATTCGCATGAACGGCGCGTTGACCGTCAGCGCCATGTGGGCGGTGCGGAAGTCCTGCGTCAGGTCGGGGATTTCGGTGGCGGCCTCGCCCAGCACCGCCAGCGAGCAGTAGCTCTCGCCGCGCGGCAGCTCGCCCAGCTGCATGCCGGCGCAGGACTTGATCCAGACGCGCTCGGCGTCCACCAGCGAGATGAAGGCATACGGCACTTCGCACACCTTGGCGGCCAGCTCGGTGAGGAAGCTGAAGTCTTCGCAGGCGGGGGTGTCGAGGATGTGGTAACGGTGCAGTGCGGCCAGGCGGAACTGGTCGGCCTGCGGACGGGCGATGGACAGTGTGTGTACTTTTTCTGCGGCCAGCATAGGCCTCCCTGTAGCGACGTCGATCTTTTTTTGGGCACCCGGCGTGACGCGGGACCGAGCTATGGTGCTACCCGATCAGTTTATCGCAAAACAAGGGCGGCGGGAGCACTTGCCCCCGCCGCGTCGATTTTTTTAAGCCGTCTGCGCCATGATCTCGCGCAGCGCCTTTTCAAACACGGCGGCCGGCTGCCCGCCCGAAATCAGGTGGCGCTCGTTGATGATCACGGCCGGCACCGAGTTGATGCCGTGGCGCTGGAAGAACTGCTCGCGCTCGCGCACCTCGTCGGCGAACCGGTTCGTTTGCAGCACCTCGGCGGCGGCATCGGTGTCCAGCCCCACTTCGCCGGCCACGCGCAGCAGCACCTCGTGCGAGCTCGGATCCTCGCCCTGGGTGAAGTAGGCGCCGAACAGCGCTTCCTTCAGCTCCTTCTGCTTGCCCTCCAGCTCGGCCCAGTGCAGCAGGCGGTGGGCGTCGAAGGTGTTGTAGATACGGCTGCGCTTGCCCATCGCGAAATCGAAGCCGACTTCGGCGCCGCGCGCGCGTATCATCTCGCGCGCCTGCTCCTGCTGGGCGGCGGTCGAGCCGTATTTTTCGGCCAGGTGCTCGCCGATGTCCTGGCCCTCGGGGACCATCTTGGGGTTCAGCTCGAAGGGCTGGAAGTGCAGGCTCACCACCGCCTCGTCGCCGATATTGGCCAGCGCCTGGTCCAGCGACTTGAGGCCGATGGCGCACCAAGGGCAGGAAACGTCGGAGACGAAATCGATCTTCAGGGGAGTGCTCATGATGTGCCTTTGCTAAACGGAATTTTCAGCATATGGCGACGCCCGGCGCGAAATCAAGCGCCGGGACGGGGGATGGCCTTACTTTTTCTTGGCCTTGACGGCGTCTTTGCTCTTGCTGCCGATGCGGCTTTCCTTGCCGGCAAGCAAATTGGAAATATTTTTGCTGTGACGGAAAGCCAACAGCGCGCTCATCACGAACACGGCGAACAGCTGCGGCTCGACGCCGAACAGCAGGCCGTAGTAGAACGGCGCGAACAGCGCCGCCACCAGCGCGGCCAGCGACGAGTAGCGGAACGCGAACGCCACCGCCAGCCAGGTCACCAGGGTGGCCAGGCCCAGCCACGGATTCAGGCCCAGCAGCACGCCCAGCGCGGTCGCCACGCCCTTGCCGCCGACGAAACGGAAGAACACCGGCCACAGATGGCCCAGGAACACCGCGATCGCCACCAGCGCGATGGTGGCGTCGCCGATGTGCAACTGCTCCTGGTAGCGCATCGCCAGCCACACCGCCAGCCAGCCCTTGGCGCCGTCGCCGACCAGGGTCATGATGGCCGCGCCCTTGTTACCGCTGCGCAACACGTTGGTGGCGCCGGGGTTTTTCGAACCGTAGGTGCGGGGATCGGCGATGCCGAACAACTTGCTCATGACGACGGCAAACGAGATCGAGCCGATCAGATAGGCGGCGACGGTCATCCAAACTGTATTCATTATTTCCTCAAAAGTTGTCATACGCCCGTTGGGGGCCGCTGAATATACACTGCCGAGGCTTAATCGGCCAGCGCGCAGTGCACCGGCCTGGCCTGCAGCAGATCGACCAGCACCCGCGGCGCGATGCCGACCAGATAGCCCCTGCGGCCGCCATTGATATAAATCGTTTCCAGCGCAAGGATGCTATCCTCGACGTACACCGGCAGCGCCTTGCGGGTGCCGAACGGCGAGGTGCCGCCGATCTGGTAGCCGCTGTGGCGGGTGGCCACGTCCGGCTTGCACGGCTCGACGGACTTGCAGCCGATGCCGCGCGCCAGGTTCTTGGTCGAGACCTTGCAATCGCCGTGCATCAGCACAATCAAGGGTTTAGCGGCCTCGTCCTGCATGACCAGGGTCTTGACCACGTGGTGTTCGTCCACGCCCAGTTCGCGCGCCGACACCGTGGTGCCGCCGTGCTCCTCGTAGGTGTAGGGGTGCTCGCTGAAGGCCACCTTGTGCTTGCGCAGCATTTGGGTCGCGGGAGTTTCGGAGATATGCTCTTTTTTAGCCATGCGTGATACGCTGCTTGTGAAGTAATGTTCGATCGGGAGTTTCTTATTATGCAGCAGGAAATTCGCTTTGCCACTTTCAATGTTTGCAATCTTTCCCAGCCTGGGGCGAAATTGTACGACAATCTGGAGCCGCTGACGCCGGACCAGTACCAAGCGAAAGTCCTGTGGACCGCGCAGCAGCTGGACCAATTGGACGCCGACGTGATCGGCCTGCAGGAGATCTTCTCGCTGGCGGCGCTGCGCGACGTGCTGGCCCACAGCGCCCGCTACCGCGAGGCCACGCTGGCCGGCTTCGAGGCCGCGCCCGATCCGCTGACCGGCGCCGCGCGCCTGGTGCCGCAGGTGGCGCTGGTGTCGCGCCTGCCGCTGGCGGCGCCGGCCGCCGAGTACCGCGCCTTCCCCGACGGCGTGGCGCTGCCGCCCGGCAGCCGCGACGCCGACCACTTCGCCCGCGCGCCGCTGCACGCCCAGGTGCTGCTGCCGGACCGCCGCATCGTCGACGTGATCGTGGTCCACCTCAAATCCAAGCGCCCCGACTACTCCAGCGGCGACAACTGCGCCGACCCGATGCAGTACGCCCAGGCCAACCTGCGCTCGCTGATACGGCGCGGCACCGAGGCGGTGGCGCTGCGCGCGCTGATCAGCCAGCTCGAGCGCGGCGCGCGCCGGCCGCGCGTGGTGCTGGGCGACTTCAACGACACCGCCGACGCCGTCACCACCGCCATCGTCATGGGCGCGGGCGCGGGCTGCCTGCCGGGCGAGGAGCTGAGCGGGCGCATGTTCGACTGCAACCAGATCCAGCTCGAGCACGACGCGATACGCCGCTCCGGCTACACCAACATCCACGACGGCCACTGCATGACCATCGACCACGTGCTGGTATCGGAGGAATTCAACCCGGCCTCGCGCCACGCGGTGGGCGAGGTGCTGGACGTGCGCTACCTGAACGACCACCTGCTGCAGGACCGGCCGGAGGCGTCCGACCACGGCCAGGTGCTGGTGCGGCTGCGCCTGTACGGCGAGCGCGACGCCGCCGGGGCGTTGTAACGTCATTCCCGCGCAGGCGGGAATGACTCAGGCCGGGCCGTCGAGCAAGCCATCGAGGCCGTCCAGCAGGCCGTTGCGCGCCACGTAATGACCCTGGTACTGGTCGCAGCCATGCTGCGTCAGGAAGCGCAGCTGCGCCTCGGTCTCCACCCCTTCCGCCAGCACCGTCAGGCCCAGGCTGCGCGCCATCGCGATCATGGCCACCACCGCCGTCGGCGGCGCCGCGCCGTCGCCGCCGATGTCGCGGATGAAGGTGCGGTCGATCTTGAGCTTGTCGAACGGGTACTCGCGCAGGTGGCCCACCCGCGTGTAGCCGCTGCCGAAATCGTCGATCGCCAGCCGCACGCCCAGCGCCCGCAGCGCCCGCAGCGTGGCCGGCGCGGACGCCACGTGCTTCATGATGACCGCCTCGGTCAGCTCCAGCTCCAGCAGCTCCGGCGCCAGCCCGGAGGCGGCCAGCGCGGCCGCCACGCTGTCGGCCAGGTTACGCTGCAGGAACTGCGTCGGCGACAGGTTGACCGCCACCGTCAGCGGATGGCCGGCCTGCTGCCAGCGCCGCGCCTCGCGGCAGGCCTGCTCCAGCACCCACTGGCCGATCGGCACCATCAGGCCGCAGTCCTCGGCCACGCCGATGAAGCGCTCCGGCCGCAGCAGGCCCAGCGCCGGATGGCGCCAGCGCAGCAGCGCCTCGGCCGCCATCGGCCGGGCGCTGGCGATGTCGACCTGGGCCTCGTACTCCAGCACGAACTGCTGCTCGCGCAGCGCGCGCCGCAGGTCGTTCTCGAACGCCACCCGCTCGACGATCTGCGCGTTCATCGCCGGACTGAAGAACTGGAAGCCGTTGCGCCCGCTTTCCTTGGCGTGGTACATGGCCAGGTCGGCGTTGCGGATCAGGGTGTCGATGTCGGCGCCGTCGTCCGGATAGATGCTGATGCCGATCGAGGTGCTCACGTGCAGCCGGTGCGGCTCCAGCACGAACTCCTGGCCGATGGCGTTGAGCACGGTCTCGGCCACGTGCGCCACCTGGTCGATGGCGCCGATCTCGGCCAGCATGATGACGAACTCGTCGCCGCCCTGGCGGCTGACGGTGTCGACGCTGCGCACGCAGCGCACCAGCCGCGCCGCCACCTCGCGCAGCAGCTGGTCGCCGACGTGGTGGCCGAGCGCGTCGTTGATGTTCTTGAAGCGGTCGAGGTCGAGGAACAGGATGGCCAGCCGGCCGCGCTTGCGGCGCGCCGCCGCCAGGGCCAGGCTCAGGCGGTCGAGCAGCAGCACGCGGTTCGGCAGGTCAGTCAGGAAGTCGTGCTCGGCCAGGTGGCGGGTGTGCTCGTCGGAGCGGCGGCGGTCGGCGATGTCGGCCAGCAGCGCCAGGTACAGCACCAGCTGGTCCTGCTTGCGGGCGGAGATGTCGCGGATCGCCACGCACAGCCGCCGCGGGCCGATGGCCGTCAGCAAGACCTCGGCCCAGAACTGGCGCCCGCCGCAGCCCACGCAACACCATTCGAACTGCCGGTTGCCGTCTCGCTCGGCGTCGGCCAGCAGGTCGGCCAGCGTCCGCGCCGACAGCACGCCCTCGGCCTGCTGCAATGGTGACAAATCGACCAGACCCAGTCCGAGCAGGCGGTCCGGCTGGCCGCCGTCGAACAGCGCCAGCGCGGCCGGGTTGCAGCCGGCGATGACGCCGTCCTGCAACAGCAGCAACGCGTCGCTGGTCTGCCGGTACATCGCGAGCAAGTCCGCGTCGACGCTGTTGTCTGCTGTAGCCACGTGGCCCTCTCCGGCATTTCGCCCTCTCAGGCCAGTCTTTCATTCTTGCCGCTGCGGGGAATCGCCCATTGAGTTTGCTCAAACGCGCTCGATCCCGCGTTTTTGCAGTTCATCCGCGCTTTTGCGCCACCTGTCGCATCGGACTGGCGGCCGGCCTTGAAAATTCCTACAGTGCCACTATCCGCCGTGGCGACCTTTTGACAGAAGAACGATATGAAACTTGAAACCTTGCCCGTCTCCCCACAATCCCCCGTGCGCGGCAAACGCTGGCGCACACCGCTGGCGGTGCTGATCGTCATCGGCCTGGCCGGCGGCGGCTGGACCGTCATGCACGGCAAGAAGGACGCGCCGCCGCCCAGCGCGCAGGCGGCCAAGGACGATAAAAAGAAACAGGAAGTCTTCGAGCTGTCCAGCGGCGATATCGCGGCGGTCGAAGCACGATCATTGGCGGTCAGCTTGCCCTTGTCCGGCTCGCTGGCGCCCCTGAGTTCGGCCACCATCAAGTCCAAGGTCTCGGGCGTGGTGGAGGCCACCACGGTGCAGGAAGGCATGGCGGTATCGGCCGGCCAGGTGCTGGCGCGCATCGACCAGGCCGACCTGCGCGCGCGCCTGCAACAGCAGCAGGCCATGCTGGATGAAGCGCAGGCCAAGCTGTCGCTGGCCACCAAGAACGAGGCCAACAGCCTGGCCCTGCTCAAGCAGAAATTCATCGCGCAGACCGCCTACGATGCGACGCAGAACAGCGTCGACCTGGCGCGCGCCAACGTCAAGTCGGCCGCCGCGATGGTGGAGATCGCCCGCATCGCGCTCAACGACGGCGTCATCAAGGCGCCGATCAGCGGCGTGGTCAGCAAGCGCCACGTGCAGGCCGGCGAGAAGCTGGCGCCGGACATGCCCGTCTACAGCATCGTCAACCTGTCCGAGCTGACGCTGGAGGCGCAGGTGCCGGCCTCCGAGATCCCGCGCGTGAAGGTCGGCCAGGACGTGCAGTTCAGGGTCGACGGCTTCCAGGGCCGCGCCTTCCACGGCAAGGTGGCGCGCATCAACCCGGCCACCGAGGCCGGCTCGCGCGCGATGCTGGTCTACATCGCGGTCAGGAACGACGACAGCGCGCTGCGCGCCGGCATGTTCGCCAAGGGCAGCATCGTCACCGACCGTTCGGCCGTCATGCCCATCGTGCCGGTGACGGCGCTGCGCACCGAGAAGGGTCAGCAGGTGGTGTACAAGATCGAGCAGGGCAAGGTGATCGCGCAGCCGGTCAAGCTGGGCCTGCGCAACGAGGACGAAGGCTACGCCGAAGTGGTGGACGGCCTGGCGCAAGGCGCCAACGTCATCGTCTCCAAGCTCGACAGCGTCAAGGCGGGCAGCCAGGTCAAGCTGCCGGCCGGCGCCGCCACGCCGGCCCAGCCGGCCAAGTCCGCCATGCTGGCGCAGAAGGGCTGATCATGTGGATCACTAAAACCAGTATCCAGAACCCGGTCTTCGCCACCATGGTGATGGTGGCGCTGGTCGTGCTGGGCCTGTTCTCCTACCGGGAGCTGGGCCTGGAGGCCATGCCCAACGTCGACATCCCCGGCGCGATGATCGAGGTGAATTATCCGGGCGCCTCGCCGGAGGCGGTGGAGAACGACATCACCCGCCCGATCGAGGACGTGGTCAACACCGTCAGCGGCATCAAGACGCTGCGCGCCAACTCGTGGGAGGGCCGCGCCGGCGTCTACATCGATTTCGAACTGTCCACCAACATGGACAAGGCCATGCAGGACCTGCGCGACAAGGTGGCCCAGGTGCGCCCGCGCTTCCCGAAGGAGGCCAAGGATCCGTTCATCGTCCGCTTCGAGGGCGAGAACAGCCGCCCCATCGCGCAGATCGGCCTGACCGCCACCGACCACACGCTGCGCGACCTGTCGACCATGGCGGACCAGCTGATCGGCAAGCGCTTCCAGGGCGTGGCCGGCGTCGGCCAGGTGCGCCTGAACGGCACGGCCTCGCGCCAGATCCTGATCAGCCTGCGCCCCAGCGACCTGAACGCGCAGGCGATCGGCGTGGACGAGGTGATCAACGCCATCCAGGCCACCAACACCAACCTGCCGGCCGGCTCGATCAGCTACGCCGGCAACGAGCAGCTGGTGCGGGTCGAGGGCAAGATGAAAGACGCGCGCGACTTCAACAAGATCATCGTGGCGCGCCGCGCCAACGGCCCGGTGTTCCTGGAGCAGGTCGCCACCGTGATCGACGGCGCGCAGGAAGAGCTGTCGGTGTCGCGCCTGAACGGCCAGCGCGCCATCACGCTCGACATCACCAAGGTGCAGGACGCCAACGTGGTCGAGGTGGGCAAGCGCATCCAGAAGGTCGCGGCCGAGCTGCAGAAGACGCTGCCGGCCGACATCAAGCTGACCGTGCTGAACGATGAATCGCTGAAGGTGCAAAGCCAGCTCGACAACGTGAAGGAAACCATCATCGAAGGCGCGGTGCTGACCATGATCATCGTGTTCTTCTTCCTGCACTCGTGGCGCTCGACCATCATCACCGGCCTGACCTTGCCGATCTCGGTGATGGCCAGCTTCATCGCCATGAAGTTCTTCGGCTTCACGCTGAACTTCCTGACGCTGATGGCGCTGTCCTTGTGCATCGGCCTGCTGATCGACGACGCCATCGTGGTGCGCGAGAACATCGTGCGCCACCTCGGTATGGGCAAGAACCACCGCCGCGCGGCCGAGGACGGCACCAACGAGATCGGCCTGGCCGTGATGGCCACCACCTTCGCCATCGTCGCCGTGTTCATCCCGGTGGCCTTCATGCAGGGCATCATCGGCCGCTTCTTCCTTCAATTCGGGATCACCGTCGCGGTGGCCGTGCTGGTGTCGCTGTTCGTCAGCTTCACGCTCGATCCGATGCTGTCGTCGGTGTGGCCGGACCCGGTCAAGGACCGCTTCAAGTACGTGCCGTGGCTGGGCAACTTCATGCACTGGCTGGAGGGCGGCGTCGAGAGGCTGCACGTGGTGTACGGCAAGGTGCTGGGCCTGGCGCTGCGCTGGCGCAAGCTGACGCTGGCCTCGGCCGCCGCGCTGTTCGTCGCCAGCCTGATGCTGGTGCCGATGATCGGCGGCGAGATGTTCCCCGACCAGGACAACGGCTGGATCAATCTGCACCTGAAGACCCCGGTCGGCTCCAGCCTGGAGTACACCGACAACAAGGTGCGCCAGGTCGAGGAAGCATTGAAGGCCTTCCCCGAGATCGCCAGCGTGATCTCGGTGGTCGGCACGCAGGAAGGCCGCAACAACGCCCAGATCGACATGAAGCTGCAGGACCGCAAGACCTACAAGCGCCGCTCGCAGAAGGAGCTGGAGGGCGTGGTGCGCGCGCGTTTGAGCAAGATCGCCGGCATCACCATGTCGGTGGGCTGGAAGCCGATCTTCATCGCCATCCTCGGCACCGACGAAGGCAAGCTCGACACGGTGGCCCACCACCTGATGGACAAGATGCGCAAGATTAAGGGCGTGGCCGACCTGGAGTACAGCCAGGAGGGCGCCAACCCGTCCACCACGGTCAAGATCAACAACGAGCTGGCCAGCGACCTGGGTCTGTCGGTGCAGCAGATCGGCAGCGCGCTGCGGCCGTTCGTGGCGGGCGACACCACCAGCCACTTCCTGGCCGACGATGGCCAGAACTACGACGTCAACGTGCAGCTGCCCAAGTCGGGCCGCCAGAAGATCGCCGACCTGGCCGACCTGTCGCTGGCGTCGAGCAAGCTCGGCCCCGACGGCCGGCCGGTGATGGTGCCGCTGCGCCAGGTGGTGGACTTCGTGCCCTCGTTCAGCCCGCAGGTGCTCAAGCGCCAGGCGCTGCAGCGCCGGGTGGCGGTGTACGCGTCGGTCGAAGGCCGTCCCGGCGGCGACGTCGACAGCGACGTCAAGAAGGCCATGAAGGAAATCGAACTGCCGGCCGGCGTGCGCTTCGACGTCGGCGGCAACGCCCAGGACATGGAAGAGAGCATGTCCTCGGCCATCATCGCGCTGGGCATCGCGGTGATCTTCATCTACCTGGTGCTGGCCTCGCAGTTCGGCAGCTTCCTGCAGCCGGTGGCGATCATGATGTCGCTGCCGCTGTCGCTGATCGGCGTGCTGGTAGCGCTCTTGATCACCGGCAGCACCCTGAACATCTTCTCGGTGATCGGCTTCATCATGCTGATGGGCCTGGTGACCAAGAACGCGATCCTGCTGGTGGACTTCACCAACCACGCGCAGCAGGGCGGCATGGGCCAGCGCGAAGCGATCATGTCGGCCGGCCAGGTGCGGCTGCGGCCGATCGTGATGACCACGCTGGCGATGGTGTTCGGCATGCTGCCGATGGCGATCGGCATGGGCGACGGCGGCGAGACGCAGGCGCCGATGGGGCGCGCGGTGATCGGCGGCGTGATCACCTCCACCCTGCTGACCTTGGTGGTGGTGCCGGTGGCCTACACCTACCTGGACAGCCTGGGCAAGCGCTGCGTGCGCTTCTTCAAGGGCCGCGCCCACGACGAGGAAGCCGCGCTGCACGACGCCATCGAGCCGATGCACGACGTCAAGGCGCGCAACGAAGTGGCTTGACCAGGCTTCACCAACGCAAAACCGGGCTGCATGCCCGGTTTTTTTTCGTGCTTACTCGGCGGCGGCTTCGCCGTCGGCGGCCTCGTCGGCGTCAGCCTCGTCCAGCTCGCCTTCCTGGGCCAGGCCAGGGTTCTGCTTGAGCTCGGCCTTGCGCCGGGCTTTTTCATCCGCTTTTTTCTTCTTTTCCAGCTCACGCTGCCGCTTTTCATACGCGAAATTTGTCTTTGCCATGTGCCACCTCTTCTTTATACGGTTCGATTACCTGCCCACATTATGACGCAGTTACGGCCAACGCAAGTTTTTCAGCCTCGCGGATGATGTTGCGCATGCAGCTGCTTCAGGCGTTCGCGGGCGACATGGGTGTAGATTTGTGTCGTCGAAATGTCCGAATGGCCCAGCAGCAGCTGCACCACGCGCAGGTCGGCGCCATGGTTCAGCAGGTGGGTGGCGAAGGCGTGGCGCAGCGTGTGCGGCGACAACGGCGCGGTGATGCCGGCCTTCAAGGCATGTTTTTTAATCAAGACCCAGAACATCTGCCGCGTCATCGGCCCGCCGCGCGCGGTGACGAACAGCGCGTCGTCGACCTGGCCGTTGAGGATGATGCCGCGCGCCTCCTTGACATAGCGCTCGATCCACACCCGCGCCTGCTGGCCGAACGGCACCAGCCGCGTCTTGGCGCCCTTGCCTGTGATGCGCAGCACGCCGTCGTTCAAACTCAGCTCCAGCAGCTTGAGCGTGACCAGCTCGGACACGCGCAGCCCGCTGGCGTACATCAGCTCCAGCATGGTGCGCTCACGCAGGCCCAGCGGCGTGGCAACGTCGGGCGCGGCCAGCAGGGCCTCCACTTGAATTTCGCTCAAGGTGTGGACGAAGCGGACCGGCTGCCTGGCCGACACCAGCTTGAGCGTCGGGTCGTCGGCGATGCGGCGCTGGCGCAGCAGCATCTGGTAGAAGCGCCGCAGCACCGACAAGCGCCTGTTCGACGAGGTGGCCTTGCCGCTGTCCTGGTGGCGGGCGGCGATATAGGCCTCGATGTCGTGCGCGGCCACCGCCGCCAGCCCCGCCACCTGCGGCCGCTTCTTCTCCAGCCAGGTGGCGAACAGGCGCATGTCGCGCCGGTAGGCTTCCAGCGTGTTCTTCGACAGGCCGTCCTCCAGCCACAGGCTGTCGCAGAACTCGTCGATCAGAGCAGGGTTGTCTGTTGCCATGCGTATTCGCTCGATCCTTCGTGCGCCAGCAGCCAGCGCTTGATGCCCAGCAGGTAGCCGTTGGGGTCGTCGCTGTTGGCGAAGCCACCCAGGCCGGACGAGGACGTCACGCGGTGGCACGGAATCACCACCGGGAACCAGTTGGCGCCGCAGGCCTGGCCCACCGCGCGCGGCGCCGAGCCGATGTGCCTGGCCAGCTCGCCGTAGGTCCGCACGCTGCCGCGCGGGATGGAGCGGATGGCGTCCCAGACCTTGTGCTGGAACTCGGTGCCGGCGCGCTTGAGCGGCAGGTCGAAGGGGAAATCGGCGTCCTCGCAGTAGCGGGCCAGCTGCGTTGCGGCCAGCTCCGCCGCCGCGTCCTGTGGCGCTTTTGCATCAAAGTGGGGCGGCAGGTAGCAAAGCTCGGTGATCAGACCACTGGCCGTGCGCACGCCCAATTTTCCAAGCGGCAAGTCCAAAACGGCGGAAAACAATTCATGCTGCTGTTGTATTTTCATCACACTCTATGCACCAAAAAAAGCCGGCTGAAGTTGTCGAAATGCACCATTTTGTTGCATTCAAACTACATTAAAAAAACCACACAATTGCATTGTAATTCCGCGCCGAAGACGACAGGCGAAAAAAAACGCACCTTGCGGTGCGTTTTCAAATCCTGCTTCACGTTCCCGGTCGTTTGCCTGTCCCCGTAGCGCGCTTGTGGCGGCCTGCAGCGACTATAACAACGACATTCTGTAAAACGTGTGTCTCCTCGATCTTTCGCCGGTATTCAGTACCGTTTCTCTACACACTCCCCACCTACAATTCTGGGCTCTTGCTACCGGGTCGCATATCGATATGCAGTTATCCCTGAGAGCGACGCAATCATATCGTATCTATTTGGCTTTTTCTCCTTTTTTTTCGGTCCCGCGCCCCCCTTGCTTTAAACGTGAAACAAATTTGACGCACATCAGGAAAGTTGTGGTATTAGGCATGGCTCTTGGCAAAAAACCTAGTAGTACCCCTCATTGCTCCGTGCGCGACAAAAATATAATTTAAGCGAAAATGCCGGATTTCCTGGCATCAATAAAACTAGAGACAATCATGTTCACAAAACTACTGGATCATCTGGAGGAGTGGATCATCACCTTCCTGATGGCGGGGGCCACCCTGATCATCTTCCTGTCCGTGGTGCACCGTTACGGCACCGGCCTGCCCATTCCCGGCGTCCAGGACTACCTGCTGTCGCTGCACTTCGAGTGGGCGCAGGAGCTGGCCATCATCATGTTCGTGTGGATGGCCAAGTTCGGCGCCGCGTACGGCGTGCGCATGGGCGTGCACGTGGGCGTCGACGTGCTGGTCAGCCGCCTGCCGGATGCCTGGCGCCGCCGCGCCACCTACGTCGCGCTGGCCTGCGGCATGCTGTTTACCGGCATCATCGGCACCTTGGGCCTGACCTTCGTGTGGGAGAACGGCATGCACTACGCGCTGTTCAACAAGCTGGGCATGGACGTCAGCGCGCTGACCGAGGGGCCGACCACGCCCGACCTCGAATGGCCGACCTGGTTCATCTACTCGGTGGTGCCGATGGGCTCCTACCTGATGTGCTTCCGCTTCATCCAGGTGTCACTGATCTACTGGCGCACCGGCGAGATGCCGCACCACGACGAATCGCACGTCGAGGGCCTGGACGATGACGAAGACGACGACATGTTCGCCGTCGCCCACCCTGCCCCGGCCCACGGAGGTGCGAAATGAGCGGCGCGACGGCACTCGATTCGGTCAAGGTCATGTCCAAGAAGCGCGCCGCGGCGTGGCTGATCGGCATCGCCGCCATTTTGCTGTCGGTGTGCGTCATCGGCGGCAAGGTCGGCATCGTGTTCGCGCTGCTGCTGGCGCTGATGTTGACCGGCATCCCGGTCTCGATCGCGCTCGGCCTGACGGTGCTGATGTTCATGTACCTGCTGACCCACGTGCCGGTCGAGGCGGTGGCGCTCAAGCTGTTCAGCGGCATCGAGAAGTTCGAGATCATGGCCATCCCGCTGTTCATCCTGGCCGGTAACTTCCTCACCCACGGCGGCGTGGCCAAGCGCATGATCAAGTTCGCCACCAGCCTGATCGGCCACTGGCACGGCGGCCTGGCGCTGGCCGGCATCATCGCCTGCGCCATGTTCGCGCTGGTGTGCGGCTCGTCGGTGGCGACCGTCGTGGCGATCGGCTCCATCATCCTGCCGGCCATGGTCAAGCAGGGTTATCCGAAGCGCTTCGGCGCCGGCGTCATCATCACCGCCGGCTCGCTGGGCATTTTGATGCTGCCGTCGATCCCGAAAGTGATCTACGCGATCTCCACCAACACCTCGATCGGCGCGCTGTTCCTGGCCGGCCTGTTCCCCGGCATCCTGCTGACCGTGATGCTGTGCACCACCACCTGGGTGCTGGCCAAGAAGAACGGCTATCCGCGCATGCGCAAGGCCACCTGGGGCGAGCGCGCCAAGGCCTTCAAGGACAGCGTGTGGGGTCTGATGCTGGTGGTGATCATCATCGGCGGCATCACCAAGGGCATCTTCACGCCGACCGAGGCGGCCGCGATGAGCGCGGTGTATGCGTTCATCATCTCGGTGTTCGTCTACAAGGACATGCCGCTGAAGAAGACGCCGGAAGTGCTGAAGAAGTCGGCCAGCCTGAGCGCGATGCTGCTGTACATCATCACCAACGCCGTGCTGTTCTCCTTCCTGATGGCGCACGAGAACATCCCGCAGGCGATGGCGGACTGGATACTGGCCAAGGACCTGGGCCAGGCCGGCTTCCTGTTCTTCACCAACATCCTGCTGCTGTTGGCCGGTAACGTGATGGAACCGTCGTCGATCATCCTGGTGATGGCGCCTATCCTGCACCCCGCCGCGATCCGCCTGGGCATCGACGCCGTCCACTTCGGCATCATGATCGACGCGAACATGGAAGTGGGCCTGTGCCATCCGCCGGTTGGCCTGAACCTGTACGTGGCCAGCGGCATTTCGAAGATGAGCATCTCCGAGCTGACCGTGGCCGTGATGCCGTGGCTGCTGACGATGCTGGTGTTCCTGGTGATCGTGACCTACTGGCCGGGGCTGTCCTTGTGGCTGCCGAAGGCGATGGGGTTGATGTAATAAAAAAGGGAGGCCGCTGGCCTCCCTTATCGTTTAAAACCAGCTAAATTATTTAGCCGCTTCCTTGTTGATCGCCGAGATCAGGTCCTTGCCGATACGGCCTTCCATATCCTTCTGCACCGGCAGCAGCGCCTTGCGCCAGTCCGCCTGCTCCTTCACGCTCAGCGTATAAATGGTGGTCTTGCCAGCCTTCTTGATCGCTTCCAGCGCCATGTCGTTGTCGCGCTGTGCGATGGCCTTCTCGAACGTGGTGGCTTCCTTCATCGCCTTATCCAGCGCGGTGCGGATGTCCGCAGGCAGGCCGTCCCAGAACTTCTTGTTGACGATGACCGCATAACCCAGGTAGCCGTGGTTGGACACGGTCACATACTTCTGCACCTCGTGCATCTTCTGCGTGTACATGTTCGACGGCGGATTCTCGGTGCCATCGACCACGCCGGTCTGCAGCGCCTGATACACCTCGGAGAACGCCAGTACCTGCGGGTTCGCGCCCAATGCGCGCATCTGCGCGTCCAGCACCTTGGACGACTGGATACGCATCTTCAGGCCCTTGAAATCCGCCGGAGTATGCAGCGGTTTATTGGCCGACATGACCTTGAAGCCATTGTCCCAGAACGCCAGGCCGGTGATGCCCTTCGGTTCCAGCTTCTTCATCAGGCCCTTGCCGATTTCGCCTTCGGTGACGTTATAAAGCGCGGTCTTGGACGGGAAGATGTACGGCAGGTCGAACGCCTCGAACTCCTTCACGCCCAGCGGGCCGAATTTTGCCAGCGACGGCGCCAGCATCTGCACGGCGCCCAGCTGCAGCGCTTCCAGTTCCTCTTTGTCTTTATACAGCTGGCTGTTTGGATAGACCTCGACCTTGACGCGGCCATTGGTGGCCTTCTCGGCCAGCTGCTTGAAGCGCTCCGCGGCCTGGCCCTTCGGCGTGTCGGTCGCCACCACGTGGCTGAATTTGATAACGATCGGCGCCTGGGCGTAAGCATTGAAGCTGAGCGCCACGCTCATAGCCAGTAAAACGGATTTCAGTTTCATGAAGTCTCCAGAGGGATTTAAAATGCAGTATTGTTCTAGTTTGACTGATTCTTACTAATCGTGGCAAGGGTGGCTACTGTGGAAAACCACAATACCGCCGCCTTCCCAAGGCTTTACCCTGATTGTCCATGACCAGCACACCCGCTCCAGCCCTGCCGCGCCGCGCACATTACAGCTCCTCGCTGCGCTGGCTGCTGCCCATCATGCTGGTGCTGTTCTTTTTGGCGATCCTGATCTGGCTACCGTGGCAAGCGCGCCAAATGGAGAGCAACGAGCGCCAGGAGCAATTGATCGCCGACACACTGTGGGTCGAACAAACCATCCGCTTCCAGCTGGGGCGCGACGAGGAAAGCCTGCGCGGGCTGGGCGCCGAGATCAGCGCCGGCAAGCTGCCGCCAGCGCAGCTGCACGAACGGCTGGCGCGCCTGCTGAAGAACGGCCACGAACTGCTGCGCGTGATCTGGCTGCGGCCGGACGGCAAACTGGCCGCCAGCAGCGATCCGCAGGCCACGCCGGTGGAGCTGTCGGCCGCCTCGCTGGCGACCATGGAGTTATCGCGCCAAACCCGCCACGCGATGTACACCCAACCGGAAGCGCAGACGCCCAACCTGTCGGCCGCCCCCGCCGCCGTGCTGATGGACTATCACGTGCCGCTGTACCACGGCGACGAATACCTGGGCGACCTGGTGGCCACCTACCAAACCAGCGCGCTGCTCGACGAGATGGTGCCGTGGTGGTTCGCGCAGGACAACCAGGTCTCGCTGATCGACCGCGACGACAAGGTGCTGGCGCGCCGCGCCGCCGCCGGACCGGGGCACGGCGTCTACACGCACAAGCGCCCGCTCGACCTGCCCGGCGCCACCATCACGCTGGTGACGGACAGCGTCAAGAGCGAACCGCAGCTGCTGCCCAATTTGCTGGTCGGCTCGGTGATCGTGCTGTCGCTGGGATTGTTATGGAGCCTGCTGGCGTTGTGGGGCCACATCTCGCGGCGGCTGGAGGCCGAAGGCGCGCTGCGCCAGCAGATGTCGTTCCGCACCGCGATGGAGAACTCGCTGGTGACCGGCCTGCGCGCGCGCGACCTCGAAGGCCGCATCACCTACGTCAATCCAGCGTTCTGCCAGATCGTCGGCCATCCGGCCGAGGAGCTGGTCGGCATGCTGCCGCCCATGCCCTACTGGGCGCCGGAGGCGATGACCGAATACCAGACCCGCTTCGCCTCCGTTTTGGCGGGCAACGTCACGCCGCAGTTCGAGACCTTCTTCCTGCGGCCCGACGGCGAGCGCGTGCCGGTGCTGATCTTCGAAGCGCCGCTGGTCGACAAGGACGGCAAGCAGACCGGCTGGATGGGCTCCATCCTCGACATCTCGGACCGCAAGCGCATCGAGGAGCTGAACCGCCAGCAGCACGAAAAGCTGCAGGCCAGCGCGCGCCTGGCGACGATGGGCGAGATCTCGTCGATGCTGGCGCATGAGCTGAACCAGCCGCTGGCCGCCATCTCCAGCTACACCACCGGCGCGCTCAACGTGCTGGCGCGCGCCGCCGACAGCGGCACGGCGGTCGACTGCAACGTCCTCAAGCCGGCGCTGGAACAGGCCAGCGCGCAGGCGCAGCGGGCCGGCCAGATCATCCGCAGCGTGCACGAATTCGTCAAGAAGAGCGAACCGCAGCGGCAGGAGGTGGCCATCGCCTCGCTGCTGGAAGGGATCCGCGCGCTGATCGAGCTGCAGGCGCGCCAGGCCTACGTCTCCTTCAACGCCAGCATCCCGGCCGACCTGCCGCCGGTGCGCGCCGACCGCGTGATGATCGAACAGGTGCTGCTCAACCTGACCCGCAACGCCATCGAAGCAATGGCCCACATCCCGCCGCAGCGGCGCATGCTCAACGTGGTGGCGGCGTATGATGCGGCCAGCGCGCAGGTCAGCGTGGCGGTGATCGACCAGGGGCACGGCATACCGGAGGACGTGGCGCAGCGCTTGTTCTCGCCGTTCTTCTCGACCAAGGCGGAAGGCATGGGCATGGGGCTCAACATCTGCCGCACCGCGATAGAATTCCACGGCGGCGCGCTGACCTACAGCGCCAATCCGCAAGGTGGCACCATATTTACCTTCGTGCTGCCGGCGATGCTGGCGGCCGCGGAACAGGAGACTTGAAGCATGCTGCATATCGTTGATGATGAAGCGGTCGTACGCGACTCCCTGACCTGGCTGGCCACGTCGCGCGGCATCCCCTCGCGCGCGTACGACAGCGCGGCGCAATTCCTGGCCCACACCGAGGCCGGGCAGTTCGACGCCGAAGGCGACTGCGTTCTGCTCGACGTACGCATGCCGGACATGAACGGCGTGGCCGTGTTCGACCATCTGTCCGCGCGCGGGCTGACGCAGCGCATGCCGGTGATCTTCCTGACCGGGCACGGCGACGTGCCTATGGCGGTGGACACGCTCAAGCGCGGCGCCTTCGACTTCTGCGAAAAGCCCTTCAACGACAACCAGCTGATGGACCGTGTGCAGGAAGCGCTGGCCAACTCGCGCCAGGCCGGCGCGATGGCGGCGGTGCACGCGCGCCTGGCCACGCTGTCGGCGCGCGAGCGCGAGGTGCTGGACCTGATCCTGGCCGGCAAGATGAACAAGGTAGTGGCCGACCAGCTGGGCATCAGCATGCGCACGGTGGAAGTCCACCGCGCCCACATCTTCGACAAGATGCAAGTCAAAACCGCAGTCGAGCTCGCCGGCCTGCTCAAATAAAATTGGGGTCAAGTCTGACATTCGGACACGAGCTCTGCTGTATAGGCGCGCTACAGCAGAGCTCCTGTCCGAATGTCAGACTTGACCCCATTGTTTTATTGCGCGGCGATCCACTCGTCGACGACTTGCTCCAGCACCGGCAGCGGGACGTTGCCGGTTTCTAGCACAACGTTGTGGAAGGCTTTGATCGAGAACTTGTCGCCCAGCGCTTTCTGCGCCTTGGCGCGCAGGTCCAGGATGCGTATCATGCCGATCTTGTAGGCGCACGCCTGACCAGGCATCGCGACGTAGCGCTCCACTTCCGCCGCAGGGATGCCGTAGTCGATGCCCTGCTGGCGCGTCCACTTCATCGCGTGCAGGCCCGTGTCCACCACCAGCCGCCGTGCGCGGAACAGCTCCGCGTCCAGCTGCCCCAGATGGCCCACCACATCGCCCTCGTACCAGTTATTCTCCGCCGCCAGCTGCTCCGCGTACAGCGCCCAGCCCTCGCCATACGCCGAGCCGACCGCGAACACGCGGTCGCGCCGGTAGCGCGGCAGCTTGTCGTTCTCCTGCTGCAGCGCGACCTGGAAGTGGTGCCCCGGCACGCCTTCGTGATACACCAGCGTACGCATGCCGACGATGCGGAACTCCGGCCCAGGCATCGGCGCCCAGAAGATGCCCGGCCGCGTACCATCCTTCGCCGGCCCGGTGTAATGCGCCGCAGCCGTCTTCTCGGTGAACGGCGGCTCGCGCCTGACCACCACCGGCGCTTTCGGCGTGACATCGAACAGATCCTTCGCGCGCGCCTCGGCGTCGCGCAGCACGCTGTCGTAGCGGGCCAGCAGCGCCGGACGCGGATCGGCTTCCTTCGGCTGCGAGTCCTTCTCCAGCTGCGCCATGCGCTGCTTGATGCTGCCGTCGGTGTAGCCCAACGACGCCAGCAAGCCATCCATCTCCTTCTCGATGCGCGCCACTTCGCGCAGGCCGATGTTGTGGATCTGCTCCGGCGTGTAATCGCTGGAGGTCATCTGCTTGAGCAGCAGCGCATAGGCCTTGCCGCCATTGGGCAGGCGCCACAGGCCGGCATCGTCGGTGGTGCGCGGCAGCTGCTCCTGCAGCATCGCGCGGGCGCGCTGGAACACGGGAATGACCGAGCGCTTGACGATGTCCTCGGCCGCCGCCGCGAACCTGGCCTGCTGTTCCGGCGTCACATCCTTCAAGCCGCCCATGCGCTGCTTCAGCGTGGCGACGAACACATTGTTCTCCGGCCCACCGTCGAGGAAGCGGTCCAGTTGCCCGATCGAGGACTGCGTCAGGAAGGTCGGCATCAGGATGCCACGCGCGCCCAGGCCGCGCGCCTGCAGGATGCCGGTGTCCATCTTGCCGGCCACCGCCTTCAAGCGCACCAGATAGTTCTCCACGTCGCGCTGGTTGCGGATCGGGTGCGCCTGCGTCAGGAAGTTCACCAGCTGCACATGCAGTCCGCCGAACTGGTTGAACACGAAGTTATAGTCCGCATACGGCCACGCATCCACCGCGCCCTGCAGATTCCAGGCGATGCTGGCGGCGCTGGCGCGCTGCTGCGGCGTGAGCGCCTGCTTGTCGATCCTGGCCAGCTGCGCCAGCGCGGTCTTGGCGGCGGCCACCTCGCCGGCGCGGTAGACGATGGTGTTGGGCGTCAGCTTGCGGTCCAGCCGGTCCTGCTCCTTGCCGCTGAAGTACTGCTTCAGCGTGGCCTGTTCGGGATCGTTGCGTACCTTGGCGTTGGCCACCTTGTCGGCCCAGTCGTCGAAGCTCGCGCCATGCGCGGCCAGCGTGAAGGATGCGCCGGCAAGCAGCGAGATGAATCTGGTTGAAGTAAGCATGGACCCGGGCCTGATAATCGAAACGCCCGAGTGTAGCGCAGTTCAGGCGTGGCGGGCGATCGCCCATTCGACATGCTCGCGCACCAGCGCCGACGGGTGCTCGCGGCGCGCCATCAGCGCGGCCACGATGGCCGCATCGCCCTTGGCGCCGGCCGCCGCCGCGTTGCCCAGGCCGACCGCGATATTGCGCAGCCAGCGCTCATGGCCGATGCGGCGTATCGGGCTGCCTTCCATCTTGCGGTTGAATTCCTCCTCGGTCCACGCGAACAATTCCACCATCGAAGCGCTGCCCAAGCCATGGCGCTCGTCGAAGTCCGGCAGCACCGCGCGCTGCGCGAACTTGTTCCACGGGCAGGCGGTCTGGCAGTCGTCGCAGCCGTAGACGCGGTTGCCAATCAACGGCCGCATCTCCAGCGGGATCGCGCTTTTCAATTCGATGGTCAGGTAGGATATGCAGCGCCGCGCATCCAGCTTGCCCGGCCCGAGGATGGCCTGGGTCGGGCAGACGTCGATGCACGCCGAGCACTGGCCGCAATGCCGGCCGGTCGGCTCGTCCACCGGCAGCGGCAAATCGACCAGGAACTCGCCCATGAAGAACATCGACCCGGCGGTGCGCGACAGCAGCAAGGTGTGCTTGCCGCGCCATCCCAGACCGGCCTTCTCGGCCAGCGGCAGCTCCATGACCGGCGCCGAGTCGGTGAACACGCGGTAGCCGAATTCCCCGATTTCCGCCTTCACCTTGTCGGCCAGCTGCTGCAGCCGCGCGCGCAGCACCTTGTGATAGTCCCTGCCGCGCGCATAGACCGAGATCACGGCGGCGCCGGGATCGGCCAGACGGGCCGCCTCCCGCTCGCGCCAATCGTTTTCCGTGTCCCTCGGCAGATAGTCCATGCGGGCGCTGATCACCCGCACCGTGCCCGGCACCAGCTCGGCCGGACGGGCGCGCATCATGCCGTGGGTGGCCATGTAGTCCATTTCGCCATGCATGCCTGCGTCCAGCCACGCCTGCAGGCCCGCCTCGGCGTGACTGAGGTCGATGTCGGTGATGCGGATTTCGGCGAAGCCAAGCTCCACACCCCAGCGCTTGATGCTGAGGGCAAGTTGGGCTAAATTGGTTACTGGCAGGGACATCGGTGGCAGGTGGCGGTTACAATGGCTGGCGATCCAACCAACACGACATTCTAATTGATGCAGCACTTTCAAGCCCATCTCCATGACGAAGCCGGCACCGCCGCCCTGGGCACGGCCCTGGCGCGCGCCCTGGCGCCCGGCCTGGTGATCTACCTGCACGGCGACCTTGGGGCCGGCAAGACCGCCCTCACCCGCGCCCTGCTGCACGCGGCCGGCCACGTGGGCACGGTCAAAAGCCCGACCTACACCTTGTCCGAACCGTACGCGATCCAGCTCGACGGCCGCAGCGTCAGCGTGATCCATTTCGACCTGTACCGCATGGGCAGCCCGGAGGAATTCCTCGACGCCGGCTTCCGTGAAGACTTCAATGGCGACAACATCTGCATCGTCGAATGGCCCGAAAAGGCTGACCGCGTGCTGCCTGCCGCCGATATCAACCTGTTTCTGACTGTGGCCGGCAACGGCCGTGATGTAGAATTGCAGGCGACCACCGCACTGGGTAACTCATGCCTTCAACGCCTCAAATTCGCCCCCAACATGTAAACAGCAAGGCTGTTACGCGCCGCACCGTCCTCAAGGCCGGCGCCACGCTGCTGCTGTCCGTGCTGGCGCCGGTGCGCGCCTACGCCGCGCAGATCCTGGCGGTGCGGGTCTGGCCGGCGGAGGACTACACCCGCGTCACGCTGGAAAACGACGCCGCGCTCAAGGCCACCCACTTCATCGTCAAGGACCCGGAGCGCATGGTGGTCGACATCGAAGGCCTGGAGCTGAACCCGACGCTCAAAAGCCTGGTCGCCAAGATCCAGTCCAACGACCCGTACATCAAGCAGGTGCGCGTGGGCCAGAACCGGCCCAACGTGGTGCGCCTGGTGTTCGACTTAAAAGAAGAAATCACGCCGCAGGTGTTCACGCTGGCCCCGGCCGGCAACTACAAGCACCGCCTGATCTTCGACCTGTACCCGGTCAAGCCGGTCGACCCGATCGCCGCGATGATCGAAAAAGGCGACTGGTCGGGCGACGGCAAAACGCCGCCGTCCAGCGCGGCCGCAACCGGCAGCGCGCCCAAGGGCGACATGCCGCCGCTGAAGCCCGCCGAAGCCGAAGCCCTCGCCAACGCACCGCAAACGCCGCCGGATGCATCCAAAGCCGATCCGCGCACGGAGCTGCGCAACGAGCTGAAAACAGCCGAGGCGCAAACCCGCGCCAGCGAAAAAACCGACAAGAACGGCAAGCTGATACGCATGCTGACCGTGGTGCTGGACCCCGGCCACGGCGGCGAAGACCCCGGTGCCTCCGGCAAGAACGGCAGCCGCGAAAAGGACATCGTGCTGGCCATCGCCAAGCGCCTGAAGACCAAGATCGAGGAATTCCCCAACATGCGCGTGATGCTCACGCGCGACGCCGACTACTTCGTCCCCCTGGGCACGCGCGTCGACAAGGCGCGCAAGGTGCAGGCCGACCTGTTCGTGTCCATCCACGCCGACGCCTTCGTGCAGTCCACCGCGCGCGGCTCGTCGGTGTTCGTGCTGTCGGAAAAAGGCGCCAGCTCCTCGGCGGCGCGCTGGCTGGCGGACAAGGAAAACCTGGCCGACACCATCGGCGGCGTCAACGTCAAGAACCACGACCGGCAACTGGCCAGCGTGCTGCTGGACCTGTCGACCACCGCGCAGATCAACGATTCGCTCAAGCTGGGCAAGTCGGTGCTGGGCGAGATCGGCGGCATCAACCGCCTGCACAAAGGCTCGGTCGAGCAGGCCGGCTTCGCTGTGCTGAAGGCGCCGGACATTCCGTCGATCCTGATCGAGACCGCCTTCATCTCCAACCCGGAGGAGGAAGCCAAGCTGCTCGACGACGGCTACCAGAACCAATTGGCCGACGCCATCGTCAAGGGCATCCGGCACTATTTCGCGAAGAACCCACCGCTGGCAAAGAACCGGCTGACTTAAAACTAAAACGGACGAGACATGGCTGTAGTAATCAACACGGAATACGGCGCACTGCCGGCAGTACAAATCACAGCGGCCGACGGCAGCCAGGCGACGGTGTCGCTGTTCGGCGCCCACCTGCTGTCATGGAAGACGGGCGACGGCAAGGAGCGCCTGTTCGTCAGCGCACAAACGCCGCTCGACGGCAGCAAGGCCATACGCGGCGGCGTGCCGGTGATCTTCCCGCAGTTTAATGTGCGCGGCCCCGGCCTGCGCCACGGCTTCGCCCGCGTCAGCACCTGGCGCCTGACCGGCAGCGGCGGCGACGGCGGCCAGTCCTTCCTCGAATTCGGCCTCGATCAAAACGACCTGGCGCCAGAACACGCGCAAGCCTGGCCGCACGCCTTCGAGCTGACGCTGCGCTTCACGCTGCATGGCGACGCGCTCGACGCGCAATTCACGGTGCATAACAGCGGCGCGCAGGAGTTCCCGTTCGGCCTCGCGCTGCACACCTACTACGACGTCGGCCAACTGGACGCGACCAGCATCAGCGGCCTGCAGCACATGCGCTGCACCGACCATCACAACGAGACGCTGAAGCAGGAGCATCCGGCGCTGCACTTCACCGAGAAGCTCGACCGCCTGTACCAGTCCACGCCGACACTGACGCTGAACACGGCCAACGCCACGCTGCGCCTGGAGCAGCAAGGTTTCGACAACTGGGTGGTGTGGAATCCGGGCCAGGACGATGCCAGGGCGCTGGTGGACCTGGCGGACGACGAATACCTGCGCTTCGTCTGCATCGAGCCGGCGTGCGCCGACCAGCGGCCGCTGGCCGCCGGCGCCACATGGACCGGCAAGCACCGCATCAGCGCGGATTAACCCCCGTCGTTCCCGCGAAGGCGGGAACCCATACTTCGCCAGCTTATCTTATGGTCTATGGATTCCCGCCTGCGCGGGAATGACTTCGGCCGGCTTTAATTGGACTCTTTGACGATGCGGCCGGAGCCCGGCTGGATAGGCCGCGCGTTGAGCGGATAGAGACGGCTGAACAGCGCCATCTGCGCCGGCGAGGCCTGCACCGGCTCCTTCATCACCAGCCACAGCACGCCCTCGCTGCAGGGCGGCGTGGTGAGCGACCCCATAAACGTGAAGTAGTCGCGGCGCGCCGGGATCAGGTCCAGCGGATCGAGCACGGTCGATGGCGCCATCGTTTCGAGCTTCTCCAGCGGCAGGTTGTTCCACACCGTCTGGATCACCGGCTGCGGCTTGCCGCGCTCCAGCAGCAGCGCCAGCACGGCCAATTTGCCCTCGCCATCCTTGTGCACCAGGTGCACGACCATCTCATAACCCTTGCCGTTGATGCGCTCCTCCGACGGCCGGTGGAAATGGAACTGGATCAGCTCATACATGCGGTTGTTCACCGTGATGAAATTGCCGCTGCCGACCATGACCTGCACCGTGTGGCCGTTGTCGGTCACGTTGAACGAAGAGGGATGGTAGTCGAAGGTGATCTGCTCCAGCTCCACCTTCATGCCGTCGCGGATATCGATCGGCGACTGGCGGTTGCCGGTGCTGCACTTGGCCCATTCGGGATTGATCTTGCCCCAGTTGGCCGGGCCGTTCTCGCCCTCGTACGACCAGTGGTTGCTGTACACCTTGGGCACGACCGGCGCGGCGGCGGCCACTTTCTTGGCGCGGGCGGCGGCGGCCACGCGCGCCTGCTGGTTGGCGCGCATGATGGCCAGGCGGGCCGCGATCTTGGCCGACAGGTCGGATTCCGCCTCGGCCTCGCGCTCACGCTCGGTGAGCTTGCGCGGCGCGGAGGACGCGCCGGAAGCGGAGGCGCTGGCGGAACCGGGATTGCTCGGACGGATGGGCGCGATCGAGCCCATGCTCCCACCCACCGAGGATTTCGTCGAGGGCGAAATCAGCGGATCGTTTGCGGCGCTGGCGGTCGCGAGGACGCAGCAGCAGGCAATCAGGGTGAGCAGAGTACGCATGTGTATCCAGAAAGAAAAGAATTACATACTGGTATACGGATGCATTTGGGCAAAACTTGAGCGGCGCCGGCCTTTCGGAAGGAATTTATTTATGAAACATCGGGCTCAGCGGCCCAGCATGCGGCGCGACAGCTTCCACATGCCGCCCAGCGCCATCGGCACCACGGCGATGCCGACGCCGAACAGCACGATCTCGGTCAGGTGCTCGCGGACGATGGCGATGTTGCCGAAGAAGTAGCCGGCCGTGGTCAGCAGCGCGACCCACAGCACGGCGCCGGTGATGTTGTACATCTGGAAGCGGGCATGGGTCATGTCCGACACGCCGGCCACGAACGGCGCGAAGGTGCGCACCACCGGCACGAAGCGCGCCAGCACGATGGTCTTGCCGCCGTGTTTTTCGAAGAACTCGTGGGTGCGGCGCAGCGCATCCTTGTTGAGCCAGCGGTAATCATGCGTGAACACGCGCTGCCCGATGGCCTCGCCTATCCAGTAGTTGAGCGTGTTGCCGGAGACCGCCGCCGTAATCAGCAGCAGCATCAGCAGGAACAAATTCATTTCGCCCAGCGCGCACAGGGCGCCGGCGATGAACAGCAGCGTGTCGCCTGGGAAGAAGAACAGGACCACCAGCCCGGTTTCGCAAAAGATGATCGCGAACAGCACGGCGTAGACCAAGGTTCCGTATTGCTGAATCAATACTTCCAGTGTCTTGTCGACATGAAGGATCATGTCAAAAAATTGCATAAAATCCATATTCTTCCCATAAAGTCTGCGCCGGAATCATACACCACCCGTGCCCCTTCGGCGGAAGTTTCCAGACTCGGCCAAGCAGTTTACAATCGTCCGAGCGCCCGCAGCAAGCGGACGCGACCAACCTAGGAGATATTGGATGTCCCAGACCCACCCGTTCCGCGCCCTTCCCCTCTCCGTCCTGGCGATCAGCCTGGCCTCCCTTGCGCACGCCGCCGACCTGCCGGTCAGGCCCAGCGTCGCCGACCTCGTCAAGCAGTCCAAGCCGTCCGACTGGCGGCCGCTGGACCCGAACAACACCTTGTACATGGAGCTGCCCACCGGCCGCGTGGTGATCGAGCTGGCGCCGGAGTTCGCGCCACAGAACATCGCCAATATCAAGACCATGGTCAAGGAACAGTATTTCGACGGCCTGGCCATGCTGCGCTCGCAGGACAACTACGTGGCGCAATGGGGCGACCCGAACGCCGAGACCACGCCGAAATCGCTGGGATCGGCCAAGGCCAAGGTGGTGGGCGAGTTCACCGTGCCGATGGCGAACGACAAGCACTTCGTGCGCCAGCCGGACCTGGACGGCTACGCGCCGCAGATCGGCCATTCGAACGGTTTCCCGGTCGGGCGCGATCCCAAGGCCAAGACCACCTGGCTGGCGCACTGCTACGCCACGGTGGGCGTGGGCCGCGACAACGACACCGACAGCGGCAACGGCGCCGAGCTGTATGCCATCACCGGCCACGCGCCGCGCCACCTGGACCGCAATATCACGGCGGTGGGCCGGGTGGTGTCGGGCATGCCGCTGCTGGCCGGCCTGCCGCGCGGCGGCGAGAACATGGGCTTCTACGGCGCCAAGGACACCCGCCTGCCGATCAAATCGGTGCGGCTGGAGGCGGACGTGCCGGAGGCCGAACGCAGCCACCTGGAGGTGATGCGCAGCGAGGCGCCTATCTACAAGGACGTGGTGGACGCGGCGCGCAACCGTGGCGGCCCATGGAACAAGTTCACGCCGCACTACGTTGAGCTGTGCAACGCGCCGATGCCGGTGCGCGAGCATCCGAAGGAGTAATCCCGGCGAGGACCGGGCGCGGCGAGCAGTTATAATCTCGTGATGAACGCGCCCGACACCTCCCCCCGCACGCCCCGCCCCATCCAGGCCCTCCCCGACCAGCTGATTTCGCAGATCGCCGCCGGCGAGGTGGTCGAACGGCCGTCCGCCGTGGTCAAGGAGCTGCTGGAGAACGCGCTCGACGCGGGCGCCACGCAGATCACCGTGCGGCTGGAGGAGGGCGGCGTCAAACGCATCGCCATCACCGACAATGGCCGTGGCATCCCGCCCGAGCAGATGCCGCTCGCGCTGGCGCGCCACGCCACCTCCAAGATCGCCTCGCTGGACGACCTGGAAAACGTCGGCACGCTGGGCTTCCGTGGCGAGGCGCTGGCCTCGATCGCCTCGGTGGCCGCCGTCACCCTGACCTCGCGCACCGCCGACGCCGCCCATGCTTGGGAAATCGTCGGCTCGCACAACGGCGCGGTGGCGCCGTCGTCCGGCGCCCAGGGCACCACGGTCGACGTGCAGGACCTGTACTTCAACACGCCGGCGCGCCGCAAGTTCCTCAAATCCGAGCAGACCGAATTCGGCCACTGCGCCGAAGTCGTGCGCCGCATCGCGCTGGCGCGGCCGGACGTGTCGTTCTCGCTGAGCCACAACGGCCGCACCATCGACCACTGGAACGTCAGCGAGATGGCCAAGCGCAGCGCCCACATCCTCGGCGAAGGCTTCGCCGAGGCGCGCCTGCCGATCGACGAAAGCGCCGGCCCGCTGCGCCTGCACGGCTACACCGGCCTGCCCACCGCCTCCAAGGCCCGCGCCGACGGCCAATTCTTCTACGTGAACGGCCGCTTCGTGCGCGACAAGGTGCTGGTCCACGCCGTCAAGGCGGCCTACCAGGACGTGCTGCACGGCGACCGCTTCCCGTCCTACGTGCTGGCGCTCGATCTCGATCCGGCGCTGGTGGACGTCAACGTCCATCCATCCAAGATCGAAGTGCGCTTCCGCGACAGCCGCGCGGTGCACCAGTTCGTGTTCCACGCGGTGCAGCGCGCACTGGCGCAGACCTCGGCCACGTCGCACGGCAGCGTGCCGTCGCCGCTGCCGGCGGCCGAAAGCCTGGGCAGCTCCACCTGGCGCGGCGAGCAGACTTCATTCGGGCCGCTACTGGCGCCTGATTACGCGCCGACGTTCTCGCCGTCGCCATTCGGCTCGCGTGATGGCGGCGCTGGCAGCGTGGGCGCAGGCTTCGGCGCGCCGCGCTTCGGCGGCAACGAAGGCGGCGTCGCCCAGAGCACGGAAAAATACGGCGCCCTGTTCGGCGGCTCCGGCCCCGTCACCGGCTACCGCGCCGAATCGGACATGGCGCTGCCGCAGGCCAGCCCGTTCACCGTCTCGGCGGCGGCGATGGCGCAGGAAGAATTCCCGCTCGGCTTCGCGCTGGCGCAGCTGCACGGCATCTACATCCTGGCGCAGAACGCCAAGGGCCTGGTGCTGGTCGACATGCACGCCGCGCACGAACGCATCCTCTACGAACAACTGAAGAACGCCTTGGACAGCCGCGTCGCCGGCGAAGAGATGCAGGTGCAGCCGCTGCTGATCCCCGTCACCTTCTACGCCGACACGGTGGAAGTGGCCACCGCCTCCGAACACCAGGAGACCTTGCAGGCACTGGGCTTCGACATCGCCACACTGTCGCCGACCACGCTGGCGGTGCGCTCCGTGCCGGTGCTGCTGAAGAACGCCGACGCCCAGACGCTGGCGCGCGACGTGCTGCGCGACGTGCGCGAGTTCGGCGGCTCGCGGGTGCTGATCGAGCGCCAGAACGAGCTGCTGGGCACACTGGCCTGCCACACGGCGGTGCGCGCCAACCGCATCCTGTCGACGCAGGAGATGAACGCCCTGCTGCGCCAGATGGAAACCACCGAACGCGCCGACCAGTGCAACCACGGCCGCCCGACCTGGGTGCAGGTGGAAATCGGCGCGCTCGACAAGCTGTTCCTGCGCGGGCAATAAGATGAGCGCCATCGTTTCAAAACCGCTGGCGGTCGCCATCATGGGACCGACGGCGTCGGGCAAGACCGCGTCCGCGCTGGCGATCGCGCAGCGCATTCCGTCGGAGATCATCTCGGTCGATTCCGCGCTGGTGTATCGCGGCATGGACATCGGCACCGCCAAGCCCACGCGCGAGGAACGCGCCGCCGCGCCGCATCACCTGATCGACATCATCGATCCGCTGGATTCGTATTCGGTGGCCCAGTTCCGCAACGATACGCTGCGGCTGGTCGACGAGATCGTCGCGCGCGGCAAACTGCCGCTGCTGGTGGGCGGCACCATGTTGTACTTCAAGGGACTGGCCGATGGCCTCGACGACCTGCCAGGCGCCGATCCGGCCCTGCGCGCCGAGCTGGAAGACGAAGCGGCCCGTATCGGCTGGCCGGCAATGCACGCCAGGCTGGCATTGCTCGATCCCGAAACCGCCGCCCGCCTGGCGCCGGCGGACGCGCAACGCATCCAGCGCGCGCTGGAGATCTGCACATTGAGCGGCAAGCCGATGTCCGAACTGCTGGCGTTGAAGGAAAAGACCGAACTGCCGTTCGAGCTGCTGTCGTTCGCGCTGGAGCCTTCGGACCGCGCCGTGCTGCACGAGCGCATCGCGCGCCGCTTCGACATCATGCTGGAGGAAGGCCCGGACGGTAACCTGATCACCGAAGTGGAAGTGCTGCGCCGCCGTGGCGACCTGCATCCCGGCCTGCCGTCGATGCGCTGCGTGGGCTACCGGCAGGCGTGGGAATACCTGGACGGCACCATCGACTACAAGACCATGCGCGAAACCGGCATCATCGCCACGCGCCAGCTGGCCAAGCGGCAGTTGACGTGGCTGCGCTCCATGCCGGAGCGCGTGACGCTCGACTGCCTCGGTCCCGATCCGGCCAGCGCGATGCTGGCGCAGATCGCCGAGAAGCTGGGCTAGGCCTTCGGCGGCGGCGCCGAATCCATATAAATAATTTCCCACAAATGGCCGTCCAGGTCCTGGTAGCCGTGGCCGTACATGAAGCCGTGGTCCTGCGGCTCCTTGTAGGCGCTGCCACCGGCCTCGATGGCCTTGTTGACCATGGACGTGACCTGCTCGCGCGATCCCACTTGCAGGCACACCAGCACCTCGGTCGACGTGCGCGCATCGCAGATCGGCTTCGGCGTGAAGCTCTTGAAGCGCTCCTCCACCAGCAGCATGACGAAGATATTCTCCGCCACGATCATGCACGTGGCGCCCTCGTCCGTGTACTGCGGGTTGAAGGTGTAGCCCAAATGCGTGAAGAACCTGACCGACGCGGCCAGGTCGCGCACGGGCAGGTTCACAAAGATATTGGTCGCCATATTGTCTCCGTTAAAAAAATGCTCACATCAACCGAAACAGCATACCAATTTGACTATCTTTTGGCGACGCGATTCAAAATTTTTCAAAAATTTTCGGAACCATCGTTGACAGCTTAGGCTCCAACCCCCATAATGCTGGGCGTTGCAGGTGATATAGCTCAGTTGGTTAGAGCACAGCATTCATAATGCTGGGGTCGGTGGTTCAAGTCCACCTATCACCACCAAAGAATAAATCACAATTAAGGCTTAGCTCATATCGAGCTAGGCCTTTTGTGTTTACAGGCTCGCCGACACAACATCGTAAATGGCATGCCTCTTGCATTGGCATTCATGCGCTCTCGCCCACTCCCCAACAGGATCACGCCGACCATGATTACGACCTCAGCATATCGCCTTCCCGCCCTGCTGCTTGCCGCCGCGCTCGCCAGCCCGGCCACCGCCGCTCCCCGCCCCGTCAAAGTCCTGTTGATCGGCATGTTCGCGCAAGAAGCGGCGGTGTGGACCGACAAGCTCAAGCTGGACCAGGCCATTCCGGTGCCGGGCCTGTCGCCCACCTATCCGGCGGTGCGCTGCAACCGGGACGACGTCTGCCAGCTGACGACCGACATGGGCAAGGCCAACGCCGCCGCATCGGTGGCGGCGCTGGTGCACAGCGGCTTGTTCGACCTCAGGCAAAGCTATTTCATCGTCGCCGGGGTCGCGGGCGTCGATCCGGCCCAGGGCACGATCGGCACGGCGGCGTGGTCGCGCTATCTGGTGGACTCGGACCTGGCCTGGGAGGTGGACGCGCGCGAACGCCCCGCCGGCTGGTCGACCGGCTACCTGGGCATCGGCGCCAAGGCGCCCGGCGTCAAGCCGGCGCTAGGCTATGGCACCGAGGTGTACCGGCTCAACGAAGGCTTGCTGAACAAGGCGCTGGAACTGTCGCGCGGCGTGACGCTGGCCGATGCCGCCGAAGCGAAAGCCTACCGCGCCCAGTACCCGTCGGCACCCGCGAACCAGCCGCCGCAAGTGACGCAATGCGATTCGCTGACCGGGAATAACTGGTTCCACGGCGATCTGCTCGGCCAGCGCGCGCGGGACTGGGTCGCGCTGCTCACCGACCAGCAGGGCAGCTACTGCATGAGCTCACAGGAGGACAACGCGACCTACACCGCCCTGATGCGCGGCGCCGAGGCCGGACTGCTCGACGCGCAGCGGGTGGCGGTGCTGCGCGCCGCGTCCAACTTCGACCGTCCGCATCCGGGCCAGACGGCGCTGGCGTCGCTGACCGCCAATGCGGGCGGCTTTCCGCTGGCGTTGCAGAACCTGTATCGCGCGGCGCACCCGCTGGTGCAGGACATCGTCCAGCATTGGCCGGACTGGAAGGGTGGCGCGCCGCTGGCCCGGCCCGCGCACAGCGCGCCCCGCCGCCCGGCCTTCGCACCGAAGGTGGTGATCATCAACATGTTCGCCGGCGAGGCGGCGCCCTTCATCAGCGAACTGGGACTGACGACCGAGCATCCGGTGCCGGGCCTGTCCGCACGCTATCCGGCGCTGCGCTGCGACCGCGACGACGTCTGCCAGGTCACCACCGACATGGGCTACAGCAACGCGGCATCCAGCGTCGCCGCCCTGCTCTACGCCAGCGGCTTCGACCTGCGCCACACCTATTTCATCATCGCGGGAATCGCCGGCATCAATCCCAAGCTGGGCACCGTCGGCTCGACGGCCTGGGCCGACTACGCGGTGGACTTCTCGCTGCTGCACGAGATCGACGCGCGGGAAATGCCGCAGGAATGGGCGAGCGGCTACTTCGGCATCCACACCAGCGCGCCGGATATCAAGCCCACGTTCAGCTACCGGACCGAATCCTTCCAGCTCAATCCCGAACTGGTGACGCGCGCCTACCAGCTCTCCAAAAACGTCACGCTTGGCGATTCCGCCGCCGCCATCGCCTACCGGACCAACTTCGACACAGCCCCGGCCAATCAGCCGCCATCCGTGCTGCGCTGCGACACCGCGTCGACCGACACCTGGTTCGGTGGCGCCGCGCTGGCCGGCCGCGCCGAGAGCTGGTCCGCGCTGCTCACCGACGGCAAGGCCAGGTACTGCACCGCCCAGCAGGAGGACAACTCGACGCTCGAAGCGCTGCGGCGCGGCGGGGCCGCCGGCAAGGTGGATTTCAAGCGCGTGCTGATCCTGCGCGCCGGCTCGGACGTCGACCGTCCGCACCCAGGCCAAAGCGACAGCGACGTGCTGCTGAACTACACGCAGCAAGGCGGCTTCGCGCCCGCCGCGGCCAACCTCGCGCTGACCGCCCGTCCTGTCATCCGTAACATCGTCGGCAACTGGGCCACATGGAAGCGCGGCGTGCCGGGTCACTGATCATTCATTTTGCGGCGGCGGGCTTTGTCGCAGCCGGCCGTTCGGCGCCGTAGGTCTTGACCAGGTAATCGACCATATCGGGAATATCGGCGTCCGCAAAGGTGGCGCCGAACGGCTTCTTCATCTTCTTCACCGTGGCCTCCCAATACGCGCGCGGCGACGCCGGCGGCTGCGATTGAATATAGTGGACCGAGTGGCACAGCATGCAATTGTTCTGCACCAGCGCATAACCCGGCAGCGTGCTCGGTTTGAACAGCGCGGTTTCGGATGGCAGGTTGATGTCGAGCGCGAACGCGGGGGCGGCGGTCAGCAGGCCGGCGGCAAGCAGGGAACGGATCATCATGGGGCTCTCCTTAAACGGCGACGATGCGCGTCGATTCGACCACATTGCGCATGTAGCCGGGCGGGTTCCACAAGGCGCCGGCGGGCTGGCCCTGGCCAATGCGGTTGACCGCGCGCACCAGCAGCTCGTGGCTGCCCTTCTGCTTGGGCGTGAACGCCGCGCTCCATTCGCGGAACGAGTATTTGCCCAGGTCCTTGCCCAGTTGCGCGGCCTGCCAGGTCTTGCCGCCGTCCGCAGAGAAGGCCACCTCGTTGACGCCATAGCCGCCGTCGAACGCGATGCCGCGCACCACCGTCTGCCGTCCGGTCTTGACATGCGCGCCGTTGGCCGGGCTGGTGATGAAGGAGCGCACGTTCATGCGGTTGATCGGCACGGTCTTGGTTGGCGCCTTGCCTGGTTCGGTACAGGCGCACTGGTTGTCCGGAATGCGGTAGGCGGTGCTCATCCAGAAGCCGTCGAACACCTTGTCGGTCACGGTGATGTCGGACAAGTGCTTGACCCAGTAGGTGCCGTAGTAGCCGGGCACGATCAGGCGCAGCGGATAGCCGTTCAGCATCGGCAGGTCGGCGCCGTTCATCTGCCAGGCCAGCATCACTTCGCCGTCCAGCGCGTGGTCGAGATTGAGGGCCTTGACGAAATCCGGGCCGTCGCCGAGCGGCGGCGTGTCCAGGCCATTGAAGGCCACCTGCACCGAGCCGGCCTTCACGCCGGCCTTCTCCAGCACCTTGCGCAGCGGGACGCCGGTCCAGCGCGCGTTGCCCATGGCGCCGTTGGACAGCTGGCCGCCGTTGGCGCGCGGCTCGAAATGCCCACGGCTGTTGCCTGAGCATTGGACCACGGCGACCAACTCGGTCGCATCGGCCATCTGCCGCAGGTCGGACAGCGACAACTCCAGCGGCGTGTTGACGTTGCCGCCCACGCGCAGGCGATACGTCTGCGGATCGATGGAGGTCGGGATGCCGCTCCAGTGGTAGCGCACGAAGAAGGCGTCGTTGGGCGTGATCGCCGATTCGTTGAAGACGCTGAACGGCGTTTCCAGCTGCGGCGGACGGGCGGTGAGCAGGATCAGCGGCCGCTTCTGCGGATAGGCGACCAGTTCGCGCTCGCCGTTTTCGAACGGCAGCGTGACACGGCCCGCATCCGCCGCGAGGGCGTCCAGCGCCGGACTGCCGAAAGCGGCGGCCGCGCCTAGCGTGCCGGCCTGCCGCAAAAAGGAACGGCGCCGCAGCGCCTCCGCTGTCAATACCAACGCTTTAGTCGCCATACCGGTCTCCGAATTGTTGTGATGATAACGGCGTCAATATTGCCACAAATCGGTGCGCGTCTCCCGAATCAACTGTTCCAACGCCATCGAGGCCTTGCTCTTGTAACGCTCCCGATGGCGCAGCATCAGGAAGTCGCGCCCCGCCATCTTGAAGTTCGCCTTGGCCAGCAAGCCCGCCTGCAAATGCGAGGCCACCACCAGCTCCGACACGACGGTGGCGAACGGCCCCGCCATCACGGCCGAGCGCACCGCCTCGTTCGACGGCAGCGACAGCGCGACCTGCAGCGCGTCCACCGGGATGCCGCGCGCCGCCAGCGCCGCCTCGAACGCGGAGCGGGTGCCCGAGCCTTCCTCGCGCAATATCCACTGGGCCGCCAGCAGCTGCGCCGGCCGCAGCGCCTTGCCGGCCGCCCAGGGATGATCCGGCGCGACCACCGCCACCATGCGGTCCTGTGCCACCGGCTCGGCCAGCAGCGCCGGCTCGTCGATCGCGCCTTCCACGAACCCGAGGTCGGCGACGCCCTGCACCACGGCCTGCGCCACGTTCTGGGTGTTATCCACCGCGACGTCGAGCGTGATCGACGGCCAGGCCTGGCGGAAGCGCACCAGGAACTGCGGCAGCCAGTAGCTGGCGATGGTCTGGCTGGCCTGTATGGTCAGCGTGCCGCGCTTCATGCCGCCCAATTCGGCGAGCGTCAGTTCGGCGGCGCGGGCGCTGGCCAGCGTGCGGCGCGCCTCCACCAGGAAGATGCGGCCAGCCTCGCTGGTTTCGATGCGCCGCCCGACGCGGTTGAACAGCGGCGTTCCATAGCGCTCCTCCAGCACCTTGATGGAGGCGCTGACGGCGGACGGCGTGAGCGCCAGCGCGCTCGCCGCCTGCGTCAGGTGCTGGCGCTCGGCGACTTCCACGAAGATGCGTAATTGTTCCAGTGTCATTGTTCGATTTGATTGAATGAATCGTCATAAATTGTAAGATGGACGCAACGATCTGTCGACTTGATAATCGCTCTTATCGAACCTTCAAGGATGACGCAATGAACAAAACCATGACAGACGCCCTGCCCGGCCTGGCGCTATGCTGCGTGGTCACCGCCTCCGCCTACGCGCTGGAAGCTGTGGAGAGCGCGGTGCTGGGCCGCGCATGGCTGGAGAGCCTGGTGCTGGCCATCCTGCTGGGCACCGCCATCCGCACCTTGCTGGGCATCGAGCAGCGCTTCGAGGCCGGCATCCAGGTCGGCGCCAAGCTGCTGCTGGAGATTGCCGTGGTGCTGCTGGGCGCATCGATCAGCGCGCGTTCGCTGCTGGAGAACGGCATCGGCTTGATCGGTGGGATCGCCGCTGTGGTGGCGATCGCGATCGCGCTCAGTTTCGCCATCGGCCGCGCCTTCGGGCTGCCGCGCAAGATGGCGATCCTGATCGCCTGCGGCAATTCGATCTGCGGCAATTCGGCCATCGCCGCCGTGGCGCCGGTGATCGACGCCGATGGCCAGGACGTCGCCGCCGCCATCGCCTTCACCGCGGTGCTGGGCGTGGCCGTGGTGCTGGTGCTGCCGTTGATGGTGTCGCTGCTGTCGTTCTCGCCGGTGCAGTTCGGCGTGTTCGCCGGGCTGACCGTGTACGCGGTGCCGCAGGTGCTGGCCGCCACCGGTTCGGTCGCCGTCAGCAGCGTGCATGTCGGCACGCTGGTCAAGCTGGTGCGGGTGCTGATGCTTGGTCCGGTGGTGCTGACGCTGTCGCTGTTGGCGCCGCGCGAAGGCGCATCGCGGCCCGCGCTGTCGCATCTGGTGCCGTGGTTCATCGCCGGCTTCCTGCTGTTGCTGGCCTTGCGCTCTTTCGGCGCGATACCGGCGGCCGCGCTGGCGCCGGCGCACGCGGCGGCCAACTTCTTCACCATCATGTCGATGGCCGCGCTGGGGCTGGGCGTGGACGCACGCGCCGTGCTGCGCGCCGGCGGGCGGGTCGCGGCGGTGGTCGTGCTGTCCTTGCTGGGCCTTGCCGCCGTCAGTTTTGCGCTGATCAAACTGTTGGGTATCGCCTGAGACCCGCCGCCGTCTAGCCGCCCTTACCCGCCACCGCCTGCCGGTACTGCGTCGGCGTGACGCCGGTGGTGGCCTTGAACTGGCGGGTGAAGGCGGAGTGGTCGCCGTAGCCGCAGGCCTGGGCGATTTCGGCCACGCTGGCCGTCCCCTTCAACAAGCGCGACGCCGCTTCGACCCGGGTCTGGATGATCATCTGGCGCGGCGTCAGGTGGAAGATGCGCAGGAAGTAGCGCTCGATCTGCGCCACCGACATGTGCGCCGTGCGCGCCAGCTCGGCCAGCTGCAAGGGCTGGCCGTATTCCTGATGGATCAGGTTCACCGCCGCCGCCACCTTGCGGTAGGCCGGATTCTTCTTGTCCGCCATCGCCAGGTCGCGCGAGACGCCGGTCAAACCGACGATGCGGCCATCTGCATCGCGCAGCGCGGTCTTGCGCGTCAGGCACCAGCCGGGATCGCGGTTGGGATACAAATGCAGTTCCAGCTGGTCTTCGATGTCGCTGCCGCCGGCCAGCACCGCCATGTCCTGCGCCAGGTAGGTCTGCCCGAACGGACGGGCGAACACCTCGGCCGGCGTGCGCCCGATCAGCGCCGCCTTATGCCGCTGGCCGCAGCGCTGGACCAGGGTCTGGTTGACCACCACGTAGCGGCACTCCACGTCCTTGACGAAGAAAACCACGTCCGGCAGCGCGTCGAACAGCGCTTCGGAAAAGAAGGGATCGGCGATGCCCGCGCCCAGGGCGCGACGGGCGTCGTCGTGAGGGAGTTCTGTATGCATGAAGGCGATTGTGCCAGCGGCGCGGGGCGGCGTCTCCTGTTTTATCGCCATTGTGCAGATTTCGTCATCGATCATGCGCAGGAGATGCAAGACAGCGCGCCCCGGGAAGCCTAAGATTTGAGCATGAAAAACATCTCCATCATCGACTCCCACACCGGCGGCGAACCGACCCGCCTGGTCATAGACGGCGGCCCGGAACTGCGCCAGGGCCCGCTCAGCGAGCGGCTCGCGCTGCTGAAACGGCAGCACGACACGTTCCGCTCCGCCGTGGTCTGCGAGCCGCGCGGCTCGGACGTGCTGGTCGGCGCGCTGCTGTGCGAGCCGCACGCCCCCGATTGTGCGGCAGGCGTCATCTTCTTCAACAATGTCGGCTACCTCGGCATGTGCGGCCACGGCACCATCGGCCTGGTCGCGTCGCTGGCCTACATGGGCCGCATCGGCGCCGGCCGCCACCGCATCGATACGCCGGTGGGCGTGGTGGAGGCGGAGCTGCATGAAGATGGCAGCGTCACCGTGGACAACGTGGCCTCCTACCGCAGCCAGGCCCAGGTCACGGTCGAGGTGCCCGGCCACGGACCGGTCACCGGCGATGTCGCCTGGGGCGGCAACTGGTTCTTCCTGGTTTCCGGTCATGGACTGGAACTGGGCGTTGGCAACGTCGAGGCGCTGACCGCCTACAGCGTGGCCGTGGGCGCGGCGCTGGAACGGGCCGGCATCACCGGCGCCGACGGCGCGCTGATCGACCATATCGAATTGTTCGCGCCATCGCGCACCGGCGCCGACAGCCAGAGCTTCGTGCTCTGCCCCGGCAAGGCCTACGACCGTTCGCCCTGCGGCACCGGCACCAGCGCCAAGCTGGCCTGCCTGGCGGCCGACGGCAAGCTGGCCGAGGGCGCGCTGTGGAAGCAGGAGAGCGTGATCGGCAGCGTGTTCGAAGCCTCGTACCGCTATCGCGGCGAGCAGCTGATCCCCAGCATCCGCGGCCGCGCATGGGTCAATTCGCAGGCGCAGCTGATCCTCGATCCGACCGATCCTTTCGTCTGGGGCATACGGTGAACCAGCAAGACGTGATCGTCATCGGCGCCGGCATCGTCGGCGCCGCCTGTGCGGATGCGCTCAGCCAGCGCGGCCTGCGGGTGATGGTGATCGAACAGGACATGCCCGGCGGCGGCGCCACTGCGGCCGGCATGGGCCACCTGGTGGTCATGGACGACAACCCGGCGGAGCTGGCGCTGTCGGCGTATTCGGTCTCGCTGTGGAATTCGCTGGTGGGCGACCTGCCGCAGCGCCACGAGTACAGCCGCTGCGGCACCATCTGGGTGGCCGCCGACGAAGAGGAAATGGACGCGGCGCGCGCCAAGGCCGACACCCTGAGCGCCTACGGCCTGGCCTGCGAAATGCTGTCGCCCGCCGCGCTGTATGCGCGCGAACCGCAGCTGCGCACCGGCCTGGCCGGCGGCCTGCTGGTGCCCGGCGATGGCCTGGTCTATCCGCCCAAGAGCGCGCGCATACTGCTGGACCGCGCGATCCGCCGCGGCGCCACCACGCTGCTCGGCAGCGTCGCCGCCATCGAAGACAACGGCGTGCTGCTGGCCGACGGCACGCGCCACCAGGCCTCGCAAGTGGTGCTGGCCGCCGGTTCGCGCTCGGCCGCGCTTCTGCCGGAACTGCCGGTGCAGCCGAAGAAGGGACACATCGCCATCACCGACCGCTATCCCGGCTTTGTCCACCACCAGCTGGTGGAACTGGGATACATCAAAAGCGCCCACGCCGCCAGCGGCGACTCGGTCGCGTTCAATTTGCAGCCCCGTCCTACCGGACAAGTATTGATCGGCTCCTCCCGCCAGTTCGACACAATCGACCTGGCGGTGGAGCCGGCCATGCTGCAACGCATGCTGCGCCATGCCGCCACGTTCACGCCGGCCCTGGCGCAACTGAACGTGCTGCGCTGCTGGACCGGCCTGCGCGCCGCCACGCCGGACGGCATGCCACTGATCGGCCCCCACGCCGCGCGGCGCGGACTGTGGCTGGCGACCGGACATGAAGGCCTGGGCATCACCACCTCGCTGGCGACGGCGCAGCTGCTGGCCGCGCAGATGACCGGCGACAGCACACGCATCCCCTACACCCCCTACCTGCCGGGGCGTTTCAATGACTGACGTGGTCCTCAACATCAACGGCCATGACATCCACGTGGCGCAGGGCGTCAGCGTGGCCGCCGCCATCGCCATGGCCGGCAGCGCCGTCACCCGGCGCTCGGTGCGCGGCGCGGCGCGCGCGCCCTTGTGCGGCATGGGCGTCTGCCAGGAATGCCGCGTCACCATCGACGGCCGCATGCACCAGCTGTCATGCCAGACTTTATGCGCCGACGGCATGCGCGTGATCACCGGCGAGTCCCGGCCATGAGCCGCTACGACATCCTGGTGATCGGCGCGGGGCCGGCCGGACTGGCGGCCGCGCATGCCGCCGCCGCGCAAGGCGCGCAGGTCGGCCTGGTCGACGACAATCCGCTGGCCGGCGGCCAGATCTGGCGCGGCGGCCCGGAGCAGCAGCAGGACCCGCGCGCGTTGAAAATGTGGAGCGACCTGCGCGCCGCCCCCAACGTCGCCTACCTGCCACAGACGCGGGTGCTGTACGCGCCGGAGCCGGGACAGCTGCAGGTGCAGACGCCATCGTCGTCGGCCACGCTGCACTATGAAAAACTGATACTGGCCACCGGCGCGCGCGAGCGGTTGCTGCCCTTCCCCGGCTGGACGCTGCCCGGCGTGACCGGCGCCGGCGGCCTGCAGGCGCTGGCCAAGGGCGGCTATCCGCTGCTGGGCAAGCGCGTGGTGGTGGCGGGCAGCGGCCCGCTGCTGCTGGCGGTGGCCGCGACGCTGCGCGCCAGGGGCGCGGAGATCGCCGCCATCATCGAGCAGGCGTCCTTGCCGGCATTGGCGCGCTTCGGATTCGGCCTGCTGGCGACGCCGTCCAAGATCACGCAGGCGCTGCAACTGGCGGCGCAGCTGAGCGGCATCCCCTACCTGCGCGACAGCTACGTGCATTCGGCGCACGGCGACGGCACGCTGCAATCGATCCTGATACAACGTGGCGGTGCGCGAGAGCTGGAAGCGCTGCAATGCGACTACCTGGCCTGCGGCTACGGCCTGCTGCCCAACGTCGAACTGGCGCTGGCACTGGGCTGCGCCACCACATCGAACAACGGCCAAACGGCCGTGCGGGTGGACGACGCGCAGCTGACCTCCGTGCCCGGCGTCTACTGTGCCGGCGAAGGCACCGGCGTCGGCGGCGTCGACCTCGCGCTGGCGGAAGGCTGCATCGCCGGCCTGGCGGCCAGCGGCAAGCCGGCCGCCACGCAGGAGCTGCACGCCGAACGCGCACGCTGGAAGAAATTCGCGGCAAGGCTGGAGCGCGCCTTCGCGCTGCGGCCGGAGCTGCTAACGCTGGCCGGCGACGACACCATCGTCTGCCGCTGCGAAGACGTCTGCCACAACGAGCTGCGCACGCACACCAGCTGGCGCAGCGCCAAGCTGCAAACCCGCTGCGGCATGGGGCCGTGCCAGGGACGCATCTGCGGCGGCGCCACCGAACTGCTGTACGGCTGGCGGCCGGACGCGGTGCGCATGCCGATCTCGCCGGCCCGCATCGCCAGCATCATCGACGATTGATCCAAACGATTCACCACAACGATTCATCACAAGGAGAACAGCATGGCAGCAGCAAAATGGGAAGGGGTCTTCCCCGCAGTAACCACCAAGTTCAAGGAGAACGAGGATCTCGACCACGCCGAAATGGAGAAGCACTTCAACTTCCAGATCGACAGCGGCGTGCACGCGCTGTTGACCTGCGGCTCGCTGGGTGAAGCCAGCACGCTGTCGTTCGACGAGAAGCTGGCCGTCACCAAGACCGCGCTGAACGTCGCCGCCGGCCGCGTGCCGGTGCTGGTCAACGTCAGCGAGACGCGCACCGCCACCGCCTGCCGCTTCGCCGAGAAGGCGCACGAGATGGGCGTGCAGGGCCTGATGGTGATGCCGTCGGTGCTGTACGCGGCCGACTCGCGCGAGGCGATGGACAACCTGCGCGTGATCGCCAAGGCGGCGCAGCTGCCGATCATGGTCTACAACAATCCGGTCTCGTACAAGGTGGACCTGACGCCGGAGGACTTCAAGGAACTGGCCGATTGCGAATGGATCGTCGCGATCAAGGAATCGACCGACAACGTGCGCCGCATCACCGACCTGCGCAACGCCGTCGGCCACCGCTACCAGCTGTTCATGGGCGTGGACGACCTGTCGTTCGAAGGCCTGGCGGTGGGCGCGGACGGCCTGCTGGCCGGCCTGGTGGTGGCCTTCCCGAAAGAGACCGTGGCGCTGTACAAGCTGATGAAGGCCAAGCGCTGGGATGAAGCGCTCAAGCTGTACCAGTGGTTCATGCCGCTGATGCACCTGGACGTCTCGACCAAGCTGGTACAGAACCTGAAGCTGGTGGAAACGCTGGCCGGCGTCGGCAACGAGTACGTGCGCCGTCCACGCCAGCCGCTGCAGGGCGCCGACCGCGCCCGCGTCACCGCCGTGGTCCAGGCGGCGCTGGCCACCCGCCCGGACGTCAGCACCCTGTTCTAACACCATCCGGGGGTTCCCCGCCCCCAATCGCGGAGGTTAGTCATTTTATAAGGTAAAATTGCCCTATTGAAACTAACCTCCGCCGCAACAATGCGTTTTCGTCTATTTTTGGCCTGCTGCCTGTCGGCTTCGATACTGGCCGCGCCCGCGTCGGCGCAACAGGCCGCCGCGGCCTCCCCCCGCAGCGTGCAAGTGGCGGAAAACGCCTTCACCCGTGGCGACGCCGTGCCGGCATGGGTCGACCAGGTGCGGACTATCCCCACCGCCGCCAAGGCCGGACCTTTGTCGATACGCCTGGCGGACGTGCAGTTCCATGTCGCCGACCAGCCCACCGTCTACGCGCACCGGGCGCTGACCGCCAATGAAGCGTCCAGCCTTTCTGCGCTAGGTCAATACGAAATCAGCTTCCAGCCGGACTACCAGCGCGTGCAGCTCCACAGCCTGCGCATCCTGCGCGGCGGCCAGGTGATCGACCAGCTGAAGACCGCCGACATCCGCTTCCTGCAACGCGAGACCAGTCTCGATCAGGGCCTGTACTCTGGCACCATCACGGCGGCCATCGTCACCGAGGACGTGCGCGTCGGCGATACGCTGGAACTGGCCTATTCGGTGATCGGCCAGAATCCGGTCTTCGGCGGAAAATTCTTCGAGGCCGCGTCCTGGGACAGCGCCGCCCCCGTCGGCCTGCGCCGCATCTCCATCGACATGCCGGAACAACGCACCATCCACCACCGCACCATCGGCCAGGGCGGCGCCCTCAAGCCGGTCGAGATCATCCGCGACGGCCGCCGCATCCTGCGTTTTGAAACGCGCGACATGCCGGCCCTGCTGGGCGAACCCTATGTGCCGTCCGACGTGCAGGCCTATCGCTGGATCCAGTTCTCGGAATTCAACCGCTGGAGCGACGTCAATCAGTGGGCGCTGCACCTGTTCGACGCGCCATCCGGCGGCGCCGCCGTCGCCGAGGCGCTGAAGGGCGCGCGCAAGGCCGCCACGCCGCAGGAAAAGGTGGCCAAGGTGCTGGAATTCGTGCAGAACGATATCCGTTACCTGTCGCTGTCGCTGGGCGAGAACTCGCACCGGCCCTATCCGCCGGCGCAGGTGCTGCAGCGCCGCTACGGCGACTGCAAGGACAAGACCCTGCTGATGGTCAGCATGCTGCGCGAACTGGGCATCGACGCCCAGCCGGTGCTGGTGTCGACCTACTTCAAAAAGGGCCTGGACCAGATGCTGCCCAGCCCCACGCTGTTCGACCACGCCATCGTGCGTGCCCGCGTGCAGGGCCAGACCTATTACTTCGATCCGACCCGCCTCGGGCAATACGGCCTGCTCGACCGCATGGGCCAGGTCCACGGCGGCGCGCAGGTGCTGGCGATCGCGCCGGACACCAACGCGCTGGAGAGCATCCCGGTGCCGGCCGATCCCGCGCTGTACACCGACCAGCGCACCGAACAAGTGGCGGTGACGGCGCTGGACCAGCCGGTGGAACTGAAGGCCCACATCGAATTCGCCGGCGCGCAGGCGGAAGGCATGCGGGTCCAGCTGGCCAGCATGAGCGCCCAGCAGATCGCCAAGGCCTACGAGGCCTACATGGGCCGGCGCTACGCCGATTTCAGCATGCTGGCCGCGCCCCAGGTCAGCGACGACAGGGTGAACAACCGGCTGGCGGTCGACGTGCGCTATCGCATCAACAAGTTCTTCGAGAAGGATGAACAGGGCTGGCTGATGCGCTACAAGGCCAGCAACATGGTCGAGCAATTCTATGTGCCGGATGTGGCCAAGCGCGAACTGCCGCTGTCGGTGCCGACCTATCCAGCGGTCCACAACTACGACTTCACGGTGACGCTGCCGGAACAGTTCGACGCCCACTACAATCCGTCGCAGAGCGCCGTCAACAACGGCGCCTTCACACTGAACGAGGTGCTGTCGTTCAGCGGCCGCGTGGCCCAGGCCAGGCTGCGCCTGAACATCAACGCCGACCGCGTGGCGCCGCAGGACATGGTGGCCTTTGTCGACGCCGCCCGCAAGATGGGCGACAAATTGCAGGGCAGCCTGTATGTACGGTCCAATACCATCAAGGCGGCGGCCGCGCCGAACTTCAAGGAGCAGGTGCAAACCCGCATCGACGCCACGCTCAAGGCCACCAACCGCGTGCTGGCCGATGCCGCGCTGACCGGCCAGGATGCCGGTGGCGCCTGGTGCGAACGGGCCCGCGCGCGCGCCTGGCTGGGCCAGTACGCCGACGCGCTCAAGGACGCCGCCAAGGCGGTGCAGCAGAACGATAGCCAGGAAAACCTGCTGTGCCGCGGCGAGGTCAATTTCGCGGCGGGGAACTTCAAGGACAGCAGCGCCGACTTCGCGCGCGCGATCGCGCTTGGCGCGGGCGACACCACCACCTGGCTGCGCAAAGGCTGGGCCGATCTTTACCTCGGCAACAAGCGCGACGCGCTGAGCGACCTGTCACGCGCCGGCAAGGCCGCCGACAATCCGCTGCTCCAGGTGCGCTCGCAGATCTGGCAAGCGATGCTTGGCGCGCCCTCCGACAAGGTCGCCCAGGCGGGCGGCGAGCAAGCGCAGGACGAAGCCTGGCTGTCGGCAGCGCTGGAGATGTTCCAGTCGCGCCAGGCGCCGGACCAGATGCTGCGCCTGGCCAGCCGCGAAGGCGCCAACGGGCTGGAACTGCGCCTCGTGGAAGCCTATTTCTACGCCGGCAAATCGTATCTGCTGGCGCAGGACAAGCTGCGCGCCCGCGTCTACTTCCAGCGCGCCGTCGACAAGGGGGCGCTGCAGAGCGCCTATCACCAACTGGCCCGCCTTGAACTGGCGCGCCTGCAATAGACTCGGCCTACCCATGAAATCCTTCCCCTCCCTGCTCCTGTGCTGCATGCTGGCGGCCTCCATCAACCTGCCGCAGGCTGCGCACGCGGCTCCCGCCGGCACGGTTGCCGAAGCCCGCTTCGCAGGACCGGCCAGCCCGGAGCAACTGGCCGCCGCATCCCGGCTGCTTCAGGCCCTTGAAATGCCCAGGCTGATACGCGTCTTGCTGGGGCGCGCACCGAAAGTGGACCAGGAGACCTATGAGGTCAACCAGCATATCAGCCAGCACGCCAGCGACGCCGAGATCTGCGCCACGCTGGCTCCCATCTATGCGAAGTACCTGTCCGCGGACGAAGCGGATCGCCTGGCGATACACTACCGCACCAGCGTTGGCCGCCGCCAGGTGACCGCCATGCTGGCCAGGGAGGGCGTCGTCAACGGCGAGCGAAATCCCTACTTCACGGAGAGCGAGGCGCGCGAGGTGCGCGCGATAGAAGCGCTGCCGGTCTATAAGGTATTCGCGGCGGCGCAACCGCAGATTTTCGAGGCCAACCGCGCCGCGCTGCATGCGTGGCGCGGCCGCTACTACGCCGGCTACCAGAAGCAGGTCATGGCCAACCTGGCCGAGATCAGGACCGCCAACGCGAATTACAAGCCTGGCGACCCGGGAGGGAAATTCATCCTGCGGCGCACCGGGCTGGCGACCCTGGACAAATACGCGGGCATCATCGCCGACTACAACATCGAAACGATCAACACCAGCCGCGCCATGTCCAATGACATGGACCGCTATGGCGTCGACCACCTGCTGATGAAGGAGCGGCTGGTGACGGCGGAAGGCATCGGCCGCGCGCGCGACATCCTGGCCAAGTGCGAGGAGCGCATGGAGCGCTATCTGCACGACCGCGATCTGCAACAAGCCGCCTTCCGCGAGCGTGTCGCCGCCAGCCTGCCGGACAAGCGCGCGATGGCGGCGTTCGAACCCAATCTGGTGCGCGAATACGACCAGCTGGTGCGCCTGGGCGAAAACCAGCGGGCCCTGGTGGACGTCTACAAGCGCGTGCTCGATTTCGCCAGCTCGCGCCTGGGCGCGATACAGATCCAGGACAATCGCCTGATGTTCAACGACGAAGCCGATCTGCAGGTGTTCAACGCGCTGGTCGCGCAAGTCACCAAGTTGAGCGAGGAGGAAAGCGCCCTGCGCGGCGATGGCGGGCAGCGCAAGGAAGCGGAAGGTGCCGGAAAATGAACAGTGCCCGCGCTGTGATCCTCTGCGCCCTGCTGTCGCTCGCCGTCCCCGGCCACGCGGCCGCGCCGGCCCGGCCGGCCGCCGCGGCCAAGGGGCTGCCCGACGAAGCCACGCGGAAGGCCACCGAGGATCTTCTGGAAGCGTTGCAGCTGCCGGTCCTGGTGCGCCATGAGATGCGCCAGCTGGCCGGCGTGACGGCGGAACAGCAGGACCTGCTGCGGCACATGAGCAACCACGTCGCCGATGCCAGCATCATCGGCACGCTGGCGCCGGTGTATGCCGCCTACCTGACCAGGGCGGATGCCAGGCGGCTGGCCGTTCACTACCGCACCGAGACAGGCCGCAAGCGAGTCGCGGCGATGCTGGTGCAGGCAGGCGCCTCCGCCGGCGAGGCGCATCCGGCCTATTCCGACGCCGAACGTCTGGAGATCAAACGGATAGAGTCGCTACCGGGGGCGCGCGCCTTGCAGGCCAACGGCGATGCGCTCAAGGACCGGCGGCGCTACGCCATCCTGAACTGGAGCACGGTCTACAAAACGGTCTTGCTACGCCAGGCAAACTACGACATGCGGAATCAGGTCCAAACCCTCCTCGACGCCAGGCGCGAAGATCCCTTGCCCAACCCGGCGCTCACGCCGACGGGACTGACCTCGCTGGACAATATGACCGCGCTGGTCATCGACAACAATCATCGAACAGCGCTCATGGACGCGGCATTTAAAGCAGACATGGCGGCGTATGACATCGAGCACGTGCTGGAGAACGAACGCATGGTCAGCAAGGAAGGCATCGCGCGCTCCAAAAATTCGCTGGCCCTGGCGGAGGCGCGCATCGAGCGCCACCTGCGCGATCAGCAGGAAAACCTGCGGAGCTACTGGGAACAGCTCAGGGCCGTCATTGCCGATCCGGCCGCGGACGAATACACTGAGCCTTTGATCGCCAAGGTCCTCACGCTGCTGGTGCGCTCGGCCGAGACCGAGCGGGCAACGCTCGACACGCTCAACCGCATCCTGAATTTTTATGAATCGCGGCTCGGCAGCGTGACGCTACAGGATGGGCAGCTGGTCTTCAAGAATGAAAGCGACCGCCAGCTGCTGCTTGCGCTGGACAAGCAACTGGACCAGTCGGCGGCTGAAGGAAAGGATCTGGCCAACGACGCCCGCACAATGATCGAGGACGCGCTCGAACTCAAACCCAGGGGCCGGTAGGCTAGGTCCGCGCCTGGGTCGAACCGCGCAGGATCAGCTGCGGCTCGATCATCGTGGCGGCGGGGGCGGACTTGCCGTCGATGGCGGCGATCAGCTTCTCCATCGCGGCCACGCCCATGCGCTCGCTCTGCAGGTCCACCGTGGTCAGCGCCGGCGACGTGTATTGGCCGTACTCGATGTTGTCGAAGGCCGCCACCGAGATCTGCTCCGGCAGCTTGAAGCCCAGCGTCTGCGCCGCTTTCATGAAGCCCAGCGCCATCAGGTCGTTGTAGCAGATCAGCGCATCCGGATGCTCGCCGCCCAGCATGATGGACGAGCATACGCGCTCGCCCTCGGCCGCCGTCGGCGCGCCGCCTTCATACACCGTCAGTTCCATGTCGTGCGCGGCCAGGCAGGCGCGCACGCCGGCCAGCCGCTCCTCGTCGCGCCGCGAGCGCGGGAAGCGCAGGTAGCCGATGCGCTTGTGCCCCAGCGACACCAGGTGCCGCGCCAGCATGTAGGCGCCGCGGTGGTCGTCGCTGGTCACCCACGGAATCTGCAGCCGCGACAGCCGGCCGAAATACACCAGCGGTTTGCCCAGTTCCATCACCCAGTCCATCTCCGATTCCAGCATGCGCGAGAACATGATGATGCCGTCCACCCGGCGGCTCAAGGCTTCCAGCAGCGGGCGTTCGCGGTCGGGGTTTTCCTCGGTGTCGACCAGCAGCAGCGTGTAGCCGTGCGCCAGCGCCACGCGGTTGGCGCCCTTGACGATGCTGGTAAAGTGGGGATTGGCGACATCCAGCACCGACAGGCCGATGCTCTTGGTGCGGCCGGTGATCATCGATGCCGCCAGCGGGTTGGAACGGTAGCCCAGCTTGGCGATGACTTCCTTGATGGTCGCCTCCACCGCCGGCGAGAAGCGCTGCGCGCCGTTGACGAACTTGGAGACGGTGGCGGTGGATACGCCGGCCGCCGCCGCCACGTCGCGGATGGTTGCTACATTTTTTTTCATGTTCTGACTATCGGGGATGCCTGGCTGCCCATACGGCGGCAGCGCCAAAGGACAATCTTAGCATGTCGGCATCTCCCCTCCGGGACCGATCAGAGGTCGGTAATCTCCTTGTGGCGCGGGACCAACGCCTTCATCACGCTCCACGCGACCAGGTAGGCCAGCGCGCAGATGCCGAACATGATCATGTACCCGGTGCGGATGTCGTTGACCGATTTGTAGTAGTCGAACACCCAGCCTCCCAGCTTGGTCAGCAACACGCCGCCGATGCCGCCGGCCATGCCGCCGATGCCGATCACCGAGGCCACCGACTTTTGCGGGAACATGTCGGAGACGGTGGTGAAGATGTTGGCCGACCACGCCTGGTGCGCCGAGGCGCCGACGCCGATCAGCAGCACCGGCACCCAGAAGCTGATCGCGCCCAGCGGCTGCGCCAGCAGCACCACCAGCGGGAAGAAGGCGATCACCAGCATGGCTTTCATGCGGCCGTCGTAGGGCGCGTGGCCGCGCGCCATGAAGTAGCTGGGGAACCAGCCGCCGCCGATCGAGCCGATCATCGTCATGCTGTACAGGACCGCCAGCGGCACGACGATGGCGTCGCCCTTCATGCCGTACTGCGCCGACAGATAGGTTGGCAGCCAGAACAGGAAGAACCACCACACGCCGTCGGTCATGAATTTGCCGAAGGCGAAGGCCCAGGTCTGGCGGTACTTCAGCAGCTGCAGCCACGAGACCTTGCCGCCGGCCTGCGCTTGCGGCTGTTGCGCCGGCAGGTCGCTGCGGATGTAGGCCAGCTCCTGCGCCGTCAGGCGTTTCTGCCGGTCCGGCTTTTCGTACAGCGTGATCCACACGCTCATCCAGATGAAGCCCAGCATGCCGATCATGATGAAGGCGGCCTGCCAGCCCCAGATGCCGGCGATCAGCGGCACGCAGATCGGCGCGAGGATGGCGCCGACGTTGGCGCCGGAGTTGAAGATGCCGGTGGCGAAGGAGCGTTCCTTCTTCGGGAAGTATTCGGCGGTGGCCTTGATCGCGGCCGGGAAGTTGCCGGCCTCGCCGATGGCCAGCACCGCGCGCGAGATCATGAAGCCGAGGATGGACGGCGCCGCGACAATGCCGAAGGCGCCCAGCAGCACGCCGGCGCCCTCGCCCATCGGCACCGAGAAGGCGTGCATCAGCGCGCCCAGCGACCACACGGTGATGGCCACCACGTAGGCGGCCTTGGTGCCGATCTTGTCGACCACGCGGCCGGCGAACAGCATCGAGATCGCGTAGACGAACTGGAAGGCGGCGGCGATGTTGGCGTAGTCGGTATTGCTCCAGCCGAATTCCCTGGACAGGTCGGGCGCCAGCAGGCTCAGCACCTGCCGGTCCAGGTAGTTGACGGTGGTGGCAAAAAACAACAGCGCGCAGATGGTCCACCGGTATTTACCGACGGTTGCTCCCACCGCTTGCGCGTTCACAGGCTCGCTCAGGTTCATGGCATCACTCTATTTTGGTTTTTGGGTGATGATCTCTCGGTCTCCACGAGATCATTCTAGTCGTAAGTCATCGTACAACTATAAAACGCGATAGGCAAGCGGAAAGATGCGGGTATTCAAGGGATTACGCCGCCACGGCAGCCCGGTGCACGGGCTGCCATGGCGGCGTTGTATGATGACATTTATTGCAATTAAGCGGCCTTGACGGAGGCGCCGCCCTTGGCCAGCAGCAGCGCGACCAGGCTGATCACCGCAGCGGTGGACAGGTAGTAGCCGACGTATTGCAGGCCGTAGTTGGTGGCCAGCCAGGTGGCCGCGTACGGCGCCAGCGAGGCGCCCAGGATGCCGGCCAGGTTGAACGTCAGCGAGGCGCCGGTGTAGCGCACCTCGGCCGGGAACAGCTCGGACAGGATGGTGCCCAGCGGGCCGTAGGTCATGCCCATCAGGCCCAGGCCCAGCGACAGGAAGATGGTCACCTGCAGGCTGCTGCCGGAACCGAACATCGGCGCCATCGCCAGCCCGAACACGGCGATCGCGGCCGAGACCCAGATCAGCGTGGCGCGGCGGCCGTAGCGGTCGGCCCACAGCGCGGCCACCGGGATGGTCAGGCCGAAGAAGATCACGGCGAACAGCTGCTGGATCAGGAAGTCCTTGCGGCTGAACTTGAGCGCGGTGGTGCCCCAGCTCAGCGCGAACACGGTCATCAGGTAGAACAGCACGAAGGTGGCCAGCGCGATCAGCGTGCCCAGCACCAGCACGCGGCGGTGGTCGCGCCACACCGTCACCACCGGCACTTTCACGCGCTCGTTCTTGTCGAGCACCTTCTGGAAGTCCGGCGTCTCGTGGATCTTCAAGCGGATGTACAGGCCGACGATCACCAGCAGCGAGCTCGACAGGAACGGGATGCGCCAGCCGTAGCTGAAGAACTCGGCGTCGCTCAGGGTCTGGCTCAGCAGCAGGAAGATGCCGCCCGACAGGAAGAAGCCGATCGGCGCGCCCAACTGCGGGAACATGCCGTACCAGGCGCGCTTGCCCGGCGGCGCGTTCTCGGTGGCCAGCAGCACCGCGCCGCCCCACTCGCCGCCCAGGCCCAGGCCCTGGCCGAAGCGGCACAGCGCCAGCAGCGCCGGCGCCAGCGTGCCGATCGAGGCGTAGGTCGGCAGCGCGCCGATCACCACCGTCGAGATACCCATGGTCAGCAGCGCCGCCACCAGCGTGGCCTTGCGGCCGATGCGGTCGCCGAAGTGCCCGAACACGGCCGAGCCGACCGGGCGCGCGAAGAAGGCGATGGCGAACGTGGCCAGCGATTGCAGCGTGGCGGCGGCCGGGTCGCTGGCCGGGAAGAACAGCTTGGGGAACACCAGCACCGCCGCCGTGGCGTAGATGTAGAAATCGAAGAATTCGATCGTGGTGCCGATCAGGCTGGCAAACAGCACGGTGGCCGGGGAATTGGCCTTGGACGATCCGGGGTGAGACTGACTCATGCTTGACGCTCCTGCGGGTGGATGGTGCGGCCCATCATACACACCGGCCTTGCCCGCTGCCAAGCAGTTAAGCTTGTTACCTAGGTATCGATTTGCGTAAAGGCAACGCTGATCGGCTCGGCCTGCAGCGGCCGCACCAGGCGCGCCACCTCCTGGCCGTCGCGCAGGAAGATCAGGGTCGGCCACAGTTTGACGCGGTAGGAGCGGCCCAGCGCGCGGCCGGGGCCGTCCTCGATCTTGTAGTGGCGCACCGCGTCGTGGCCGGCGAAGGCCTGCGCCAGCGGCGCCTGCGCGGCCATGCAGTGGCCGCACCAGTTGGCGCCGAACTCCAGCAAGGTGGCGCCGGCCAGGGCGTCGATGGCGGCGCGGTCCGGCGCGGCGGGGACGTAGATTTTTTCCATGGCGTCAGGATAGGGGTTTGGATTTAAGTTGGGCGCACGGGTCGGGACGGGGCTGCGGCGCCACCGTGTAGACCGCGTCGTAGCGGCCGGCGCCGGCGGCGTCTTCCAGGTAGCCTTCGCTGCGCACCGTCAGCGCCGGCGCCAGCGCGTTGATCCAGCGCGCCACGCCGATGTCCTTGCGCACGTGGCCGTTGCCGGCGATCAGCACCACGTCGCGCGGCTGCTGGTCGCGCACGATCTTGGCCATCCAGATGTCGCGCGACACCTGGGCGTTGATCATGCCGTCGACCATCATCTCGGGCAGCATGTTGCAGTGGCCAGCGAGAATTTCCTTGTACTGGCCGCCGCGCACGTCGGCCGGCAGCGGCTGGTCCAGGTGGTAGTCGCGCACGCTTTGCGGGTCGAAGGTGGCGGTGATGCCGTCGCGCACCACGCGCGAAGCGTCCGCGCGCGACAGGTTGCCGGCGACCAGCGGCAGCTGGTAGGTCAGCGCCAGCTGGATCACCGGATAGTAAAGCTGCCAGTCCCAGCGGGCGCCGCCCACCACGCGGATCACGCACTGGGCGTCCAGGCAGCCTTTCTGGGCCTTGCTCAGCAGGTCCTGGTTTTCGCGGTCGAACTGCTCCATGACGACGGCCGGGCGCCAGCCCGCCTCCACCCGCTGGCGCAGCAGCTCGTAGCGCAGCTTGTGGCCGGCGGCGTTGTCGTGCACCTCGCCCAACAGCAGCACCTGCGGATTGGGTCCGGCCGGCGCCGGCGCTGCGGCGGCCGGTCCGCCGGCTGCCTTGCCGCCGCTGGCGCAGCCGGCCAGCAAGGCGAGCGCGGCCACGGCGAAAGTCAATGCCGGCATGCCGCTATATGTGGAAATCGTCTGAGTCTGGGCCATATCTAATCGAATTAATTGTTGCGAAGTTGGAATCGTGTACGCCACAGGCAGGCCAGCGGAAAACGTTGTTGCGTTGCACGAATAGATTGCCCAAAGAAAAATACAGATGGCAATATGTTACCAAATATGGTCTAATACGAATCTGTAGAGCACGGTTGGACTAGCGTCCGCTGTTAATTTAATGTTTATGCTTTAATGTAGCCTTAACGTCCTGCGGATGCAGCATAGTCAGGAGAATGTCGTGAAGAAGTTGACTTTAATAACAACATTATTGCTAGCCCTGGGTACCATCGGCGCCGCACAGGCCGCCCCGGACCACCCGGAAAAAAGCAAAGTTGCAACCGCAGCAATTGTACTGGCCCATTGCGACACCCACAGCGCCACGCCGTGCGGCATCAACGATGCGCCCCCTGCGGAAAAGACCGCCCCGGATCGCGATCCGGAGGCGTTGGCGTCGAACGCCCCTGACGACAAGCAAGCCATCGATCCGGTGGCCGAAGTGCCGGAGCCGCAAACCTTCGTCATGCTGATGCTGGGCCTGGTCGTGCTGGGCTTCGCCTCGCGCCGCAACGAAGCGTCGGAAACCTTCATCGACTGAACGCGGCCGCTACAGGCCGCACACCGAATGGATGTTGGTGATGGCGACGCCATGCAGGATGGCGCGCCCGACGCACGATAGTTTCTGGACCCCGTCCTCGGTGCCCAGCACCGCGAAGATCGCCACCGCCAGCGCCACGCCTATCAGTATTGCCAAGCCTTTGAGTGTGTCCTTGTCCATGGCGGCATTCTAGCGCGGCGCCGCCGGCCTAAGCAACGGCGGGCCCCAGCGTGTAGTCGAAATCGTAGTAGTGCTTGCCGCCCTCGATGCGGATCCGCAACGTGCCGCCGAGGCCGGACAGCTCGTCGCGCCCGGAATCGGGCACCACCGCCACCGTCAACCCCGGCGCGCCGCGCTCCATGGTGCCGGTGTGGCACAACAGGAAGCTGCCGCGCCGTCCCTCCAGCGTCCCCTTCACCCGCTCCATCGCCACGTAGGCGCCGGAGCCCAGTTCGCGGTCCATGTACGCCAGCATTTCGCCGCTGCCGAAGGCGTCCAGCGCGCCGTGGTACTGCTTGTCGAGCGACATGCGGCCGATGCCGCTGTCGGCCGCCACGGCCGACATGGCTTCGACCGCCATCTTGACGTTGAATTCACCGCTGATGCTTGGCATGACTGTCCTTTCAGGAAGGGAGGCGGGCGTCGGCGGCCTGCGCGGCGGCGGACGGTTCGTCGACCGGCGTCACGCACGGCATGCGCAGCACGAAGCTGGCGCCCTGCCCCAGCACGCTGGACACCGTGATGGTGCCGCCAAACTGCTTGGCCATCAAGTTGAACACGATATTGAGTCCGAGGCCGGTGCCGCCCTGGCCGCGGCGGGTGGTGACGAAGGGGTCGAACACCTTGTCCAGCATGTCCGGCGGAATGCCCTTGCCGTCGTCGGTCACCTGCATCTCGATCCAGTCACCCTGCTGCGCCACGCCGATGGTGATGCGCCCCTCGTCGCCCGGGTCGAAGGCGTGCTCGACGCAGTTGAGCGTCAGGTTGGTGATGACCTGGGCCAGCGCGCCCGGATAGCTGTCGAGGATGATGTCCGGCGGGCAGGCGATGCTGACGGTGATGTGCGTCTTCTTCAGCTTGGGCTGCAGGCTCGACACCACCTCGTTGATGTAGTCGCGCAGCTCGAAGCGGCGGCGCGCCTCGCTGACCTGGTCGACCGCGATCTGCTTGAAGCTGTGGATCAGGTGCGCGGCGCGGTAGGCGTTGTTCATGATCAGGCGCGTGCTTTCGGCCGCCGTCTCCAGGTAGCGCGTGATGTCGGATTTCTTGATGTTGCCGGCCGCCACCGCCGAGTTGACCTTCTCGGTGGCCTCCATCAGCACCGAGGCGCTGGTGAGCGCGATGCCGACCGGCGTGTTGATCTCGTGCGCGACGCCGGCCACCAGCCCGCCCAGCGAGGCCAGCCGCTCGGCCTGCAGCAGCGATTCCTGCGTGCGGCGCAGGTCGTCGAGCGCCTTGGCCGTGGCCTGGGCCGACTTGCGGGCCTCGTCCTCGGCCTCGCGGATGCGCTGGATGTTCGATTTGATCTTGCGCTGGATGGCGTTGAAGCCGCGGATCACCTCGCCGAGCTCGTCGTGCCGGCTGTCGGGCAGCTCCTCCACCTCGTCGCTGCCGCGCGTGGCCAGGTCGAACAGGCCGTCGCGCAGGCGCTTGAGCGGATCGAACACGATGCGCAGCGACAGCGCCAGCGCCGCCACCAGGATCAGGTCCAGCAGCAGCACCTCGATCACCTTGCGCCGCACCTCGGCCGCCAGCGTGGCGTCGATCTGGGCGCGGCTGAAGTTGACCACCACGCGGCCGACGATGACCGGCTTGAGCGAGGCGCCGGCCGCGCCGGAATCGCGGTAGGCCAGGTCGGCCACCACCGGCGAGCCACCGACGGCGGCGTCGTTCTCGATCGAGCTGACGCTGCCGTTTTCGTTGCGCAGCTTGCCGGAGAACAGGCCGACCGAAGTGTCGTACACGCGGATCGACACCAGCTCGGGCGGCAGCATCTCGGCGGCGACGATGTTGTCGACCTTGGCCTTGTCCAGGTCCCACAGCGCCGACGGCAGGCTGGTCTGCAAGCGGGTCAGCACGCCTTGGCGCAGGCGCTGGCTGCTCACTTCCAGCTCGTGGCCCAGGCTGTACTGCGCGTAGGTGCCGGAAATGCCCAGCACCAACGTGACGATGACCACGAACAGCAGCGTCAAGCGGCCTTGGATACCAAACATCGACCAACCTCCCTGCATAGATGGAAATGACGGCAACGCCCCAATGTACGGTATGACATGCGACTTGGCAAGTTATGGCCCCCGCCGCCATGCCGGCAGGGCAGACTTTGCTTGCACGCAATGGTAAGATCACGCAAAGTGGATCAGGTGGCAAACCGGGAGGCAACATGACGAGCAATTACCATCAACTGACGCTGGCGGAGGTGCGGCCGGGCATGGTCCTGTCGGACGTGCTGCTGGACGTGCAGGGCCATGTGCTGCTGCCGCAGGGCACCACCTTGACCGAAGCCATGCTGGCGCTGATGCCGCGCCACGGCATCGCCGTGTTGCCCATCCTGAAGGAAGAGGTGTCGCCGGAAGCGGTGCAGGCCACGCTGGCGCACCACGAGGCGCGCATCGCCCACCTGTTCCGCAAGAACGATCCCGACAGCGACAGCGACTGGGCCACCGCGCTGCTGCGCCGGTTCGTGTCGGACTTCCGGCTCGGTCCGCAGGAGGCCGCCGAACATGAGTAACACGCTCAGTTACGACGACGTCGTCCGCACGCTGGACGACCTGCCCTCGCTGCCGGCGGTGGTGATGGAGCTGCTCAACAGCATCGACCAGGACGATGTCGACATCTCCGTGCTGGCCAAGAAGGTGTCCTACGACCAGGCGCTGACGGCCAAGACGCTGCGCCTGGCCAACTCCTCGCTGTACGGGCTGCAGGTCAAGGTGACCACCATCCAGCAGGCGATCACCTACCTGGGCTTCCAGACCACGCGCAACCTGATCACGGCGGCGGCCGTCACCGGCTGCTTCGCCGAGGGCCACTGCCCCGGCTTCGACCACAAGGCCTTCTGGCGCCACTCGATCGCCACCGCCGCCTGCGCCAAGGTGCTGGCGCGGCAGATGCGCTTCAACCAGGACTACGCCTTCACGGCCGGGCTGCTGCACGATATCGGCCGGCTGGTGCTGGTGTCGTGCTTCCCGAACCAGTATTCGGAAACCATCGCCTACCGCGACGCGCACGATTGCTATCTGCTGGAGGCGGAACGCACGGTGCTGGGCGTCGATCATGTCGACGCCGGCATGGCGCTGGCGGAGCACTGGAATTTTTCCGACACGATGCGGCTGGCCATCGGCGGCCACCACGACCCGGAGGCGCCGGGCGCAGGCTTCCTGGCGGCCATCATCCATGTGGCCGACGCCATCGTGCATGCGCTCGATCTGACGCAGGCGCAGGACGATCTGGTCCCGCCGGTGTCCACCGTGGCCTGGACTGCGCTGGGCCTCGATGAGGAAATCTATCTGCAATTGTTCCGCGAGACGGAACTGCAATATGAAGAAATCTCGATGGTGCTGCTGAGCTGATGATCTTTCTGAAGCAAAACTCCTGAAGCGGCAGGCTGGCTGCCGGCCGGGCTGAAATCAGCCACGGCAACGGCAGCAGCGGGCATGCGCGCGCATTAGTGACGCGCGTAGTTTCCGGCCTCGGCCTTTTCGGTGCGCTCTTCCGGCTTTGGTCGGCCCTGGGCGTCGGACAGGCGGTACTTGGTGCGGCGGTCGCCCATCAAGTCGCGCAGGTCGCGGATGCTCATGCCGGTCACTTCGTGCATGCGGATCAGCAGCGAGGCGCCGACCGGCAAGCGGTGGTGGCGGATCTTGCTGATGACCGGCGGCGCGACTTCCAGCAGGCGCGACAGCGCTGCGTCGTTCTTCAACTGCATCTTGCCGAGCAAGATATCCAGGAGATGGTTCGGGTTGTAGCTTTCCTGGGAAGCGAGAGCGTGGTGTGCCATGATTTTCCTCGTTGGTTGGGTGAATGAAGTGTGCAGGCCTGAACTTAAGCGCAACTTAGTTCCTTGGACTAAGTTTTTGTTTCAGCTAGCCTCTGCTGATTGCCTTTCGTGCAAGATAATTCTATGCTCAAAAGGGCCTGTTTCCGCCGCTGTGCGCCGAGCGAAGATTGTTCGACATCAATCACGGGCTAGAAACCTTAGCAACAATGCTATTTCATCACATGGGGCTGGAGGGTGTCGCACGCAAGAACTTGTAGGAAACTGTTACACAAAGCAAGTTCAGCTTTACACGGGCGGAAATGGGGAAAAGGCGGGGCCGGCGGAGGGCCGGCGCGGGCGGATCAGGCGGTGGTGTCGATGTGGCGGCCGACGGTCTTTTCGGTCTGGCGGCGGTCCTGCTGGGTATGCTTGTCGGCCGCCTGCGCCTGGCGCCGCTGCTGGGCGGCGGCATCGTCGTTGGCCTGGGCGCGGGCGCGCTGGGTGTCGGCGTTCTGCTCCACCCGGTTCTGCACCGCGCGCTCGGCATCGGTGCTGCGCTGAGCCCGGTCGGCGCGCTCGGCCGCGCCGGCCTGCTCGCCGCGCTGACGCTCGCGGTTGACGCGGGTCTCGCGCTGGTTGGCCGCCTGCACGCCATCGAGCGGGGTGCTGATGCGCGACGACGAAATCGAGTTGGCTGCCATGTCCCCTCCCAGGAAATTGCCCGCAGGCTACGCTTTCAATGTAGAAGGCGGAGCGCCCGAAATCAAGGCTTATCGCGTCTGGCGGCGGCAAATTACGTTAAACTATCGCCTGTGCCGGCACTGCCGGCCTCTCTCATAAAGCATTCCATTGAAAACCAAAACGCCAGTCCAACCGTACTACTTCGTCCCGGAGCCGCTCGATAACGCGCGCCTGGCCCACCTGTGCGGCCCCCTCGACGAAAACCTGCGCCAGATTTCCGCCGCGCTGGACGTCACCATTTTCCGCCGCGGCGAGAAGTTCATCGTCAGCGGCCACAACGCCGAGCGCGCGGTGCAGATCCTGGAACAGTTCTACGCCGTCGCCAACAAGATCGTGCCGATCGAGGAAGTGCAGCTGGCCCTGGTCGAACAGCGCGCCGGCCTGGCCGCGGCCGCCAGCGCCGCGCCATCGGCGCCGGACCAGCCGCGCGCGGTCGAGGCGCCGTTCGTCGAGCCGGACATCAACAGCCCGATCCTCAAGACCCGCCGCGCCGACCTGCGCGGCCGCACGCCGCATCAGATCCGCTACCTGCGCAACATCCTCGAGCACGACATCAGCTTCGGCGTCGGCCCGGCCGGCACCGGCAAGACCTACCTGGCGGTGGCCTGCGCGGTCGACGCGCTGGAGCGCGACGCCGTCAAGCGCATCATCCTGACCCGCCCCGCCGTCGAGGCGGGCGAGCGGCTGGGCTTCCTGCCGGGCGACCTGGCGCAGAAGGTCGATCCCTACCTGCGTCCGCTGTACGACGCGCTGTACGACCTGCTCGGCTTCGACCGCACGCAGAAGATGTTCGAGAAGCAGGTGATCGAGATCGCGCCGCTGGCCTACATGCGCGGCCGCACCCTGAACCACGCCTTCGTCATCCTGGACGAGGCGCAGAACACCACGGTCGAGCAGATGAAGATGTTCCTGACCCGCATCGGCTTCGGCAGCAAGGCCGTGGTCACGGGCGACGTCACCCAGGTCGACCTGCACAAGAGCCAGAAGAGCGGCCTGGTGGACGCCATCCAGGTGTTGAAGGAAGTGCGCGGCATCGCCTTCAGCCACTTCAACAGCGAGGACGTGGTGCGCCATCCGCTGGTGGCGCGCATCGTCGACGCCTACGAAACCGCGCACAACCACGAAGCGGAAATCGCCCCCCTCCTCAAAGCCACAGCCCTCAAAAATGTCCGTAAAAAATAAACTGACGCTGTCGGTGCAATATCCCGACGCCCGCCTGCAGGAAAGCCTGACCCGTCCCAAGATCCGCCGCTGGGTGCAGGCCGCGCTGTTCGCGCCGGCCGAGCTGACGATACGCTTCGTCGACGCCGAGGAAGGCCGCACGCTGAACCGCGACTACCGCGAGAAAGACTACGCCACCAACGTGCTGACCTTCGCCTACAACGAAGGCGAAGAGTTGCCCGACGACGCGCCGACCCAGGCCGACATCATCCTCTGCACCGACGTGCTGGAGCGGGAAGCGGCCGAGCAAAAGAAAACGGTGGAGGAACACGCCGCCCACCTGATTGTCCACGGCGTGCTGCACGCGCAGGGCTACGACCACATGGACGACGAGGAAGCGGCCGAGATGGAAGGCATCGAAACGGAAATCCTGGCCGGCCTGGGCTACGCCGATCCCTACGCCGACTAGCGCACGCTTATCGCTTCAGGCAGCCCAACCTGCTTCCTGAAGCGGCAGCTGGGTTACCGCCTCCTGCCATGGCATCGACGTCGGCAACACAGCGACGCGCCCGTCCCGCAGCACCAATATGGGTCCGTTGCCCGCCAGTGCGGACAATGGATTCCGGGTCTGGACAAAGTCCGCCGAGTTATAAAAGAACACCCAGCCTTGCTCCACCTCCCGTGTTTCCGCGTGAAGAATCTCAAACTCATCACCGGAAGCCGCGCCCAGTTCATGGACCTTCGCCTCTGCGACTTTCAAGGCGTTGCTATCACTGATCGAACTCATTAATTTGTCCTCAAGAATCGGAACTGCGTTCAAATATCGCGCTACATCCTGACAAAGGGCGCCTTCGAAAACGCTCATCACGGATCTGCTCCTGGCAAATAATCCGTACAGCATGCGCCTGAAAATTCTCCGAACATTGACATCGCCCAAAGACGCAGGACCGCTGCCTTTTTGACAAAATCGGCCCCGCCTCCCCATTTGGTGTATCCTATACCCCTTCGAAACAATGGCTCACGCCTCCTATGCAAGAGCACTCTAGTGGCGTCAAGACTGACGCCAAACCCCACCGGTCGCTGTTTGAACGCCTGACCGCACTGATTTCCCCCGAGCCAGAGAACCGCGCGGAACTGCTCGAAGTTCTGCACGACGCCCATGAACGCAACCTGATCGACGCCGACGCCCTGTCGATGATCGAAGGCGTGTTCCAGGTGTCGGACCTGTCCGCCCGCGACATCATGATCCCCCGCTCGCAGATGGACGTCATCGACATCTCCAAGCCAATCGAGGAATGGATGCCGCAGGTGCTGTCCACCGCCCACTCGCGCTTCCCCGCCATCGAGGGCGAGCGCGACAAGGTGATCGGCATCCTGCTGGCCAAGGACCTGCTGCGCTACTACGCCGAGGAATCGTTCGACGTGCGCGACATGCTGCGCCCCGCCATCTTCATCCCCGAATCGAAACGCCTGAACGTGCTGCTGCGCGACTTCCGCGCCAACCACAACCACATGGCCATCGTGGTCGACGAGTACAGCGGCGTGGCCGGCCTGATCACCATCGAGGACGTGCTGGAGCAGATCGTCGGCGACATCGAGGACGAGTACGACTTCGACGAGGAAGAGGACAACATCCTGTCGATCAAGGAGGGCGTGCACGGCCCGCGCTGGCGCATCAAGGCGCTGACCGAGATCGAGCAGTTCAACGAGGAGCTCGACACCGCGCTGCCGGACGACGACGTCGACACCATCGGCGGCCTGGTCGCCAAGCACCTGGCGCGCATGCCGCACAAGGGCGACGTGTTCGACATGGAAGGCCTGCGCTTCGAAGTGCTGCGCGCCGACGCCCGCCAGATCCACGTGCTGCTGGTGGAAAAACTGCCGCCCGCCGTTGAAGCCGGCGACGACGCCTGATGCGTTTTCGCCGCGCCAACCCGAACGACCCGCCCAAGCCGCAACGCTCCACCCGTGGCCGCATGGCCATCACCGCCGTGGCCGGCGCGCTGTGCGTGTTCGCCTTCGCGCCGTTCGGCTGGTGGCCGCTGGAGATCCTCGGCCTGGCGACCTTGTTCTACCAGGTGCTGCGCAGCAGCAGCGTCAAGGCCGCCGGCCTGATCGGCTGGGCCTTCGGCTTCGGCTGGACCGCCGCCGGCGTCCACTGGATCTACGTTTCGCTGCACACCTACGGCGGCCTGCCGGCGCCGCTGGCGGCCGCCGCCGTTGTGCTGCTGGCCTGGGCCATGGGCTTCTACGTCGCGCTGGCGATGGGCGGCGCGGCCTGGCTGCGCAAGCGCTGGGCGCTGCCGCTGCCGGCCGCCAACCTGCTGGTGCTGCCCGCCATGTGGTCGCTGCTCGAATGGATACGGGGATGGCTGTTCACCGGCTTCCCGTGGCTGTCGGCCGGCTACGCCCACAACCACAGCCCGCTGGCCGGCTTCGCGCCGCTGATCGGCATGTACGGCCTGGGCTGGCTGGCGGCGGTGATCGCCGGCGCCCTGCTGTTGCTGCTGCACCGCACGCGCCTGCGCGCGGCCGGGCTGATCGTCGCCATCCCGGTGGCCGGCGTCGCGCTGGGCCTGCTGCACTGGACCTACCCGGAAGGCAAGCCGATCTCGGTGCGTCTGCTGCAGGGGAATATCCCGCAGGATGAAAAATTCAACGGCTCGCGCGTGATGTCGGCGCTCAAGCTGTACCAGGACGCCATCACGGCCGCCCCGGCCGACCTGATCGCCACGCCGGAGACGGCCATCGTCATGCTGCCGCAGCAGCTGCCGCCGGACTACCTGCCCGGCATCGCCCAGTTCCTCAACAAGACCAACAGCAACCTGATCCTGGGCATTCCGGTGGCCGACAGCCAGACCGCCTACTTCAACAGCGCGATCGGCATCCCGTCGCGCCTCGGCTCGGCCTACTACCGCTACGACAAGCACCACCTGGTGCCGTACGGCGAGTTCATCCCGTTCGGCTTCCGCTGGTTCGTCAACCTGATGTCGATCCCGCTGGGCGACCAGACCAGCGGCCGCGACATCCAGCCGTCGTTCGCGATCAAGGACCAGCGCGTGTTGCCCAACATCTGCTACGAGGACTTGTTCGGCGAAGAGATCGCCGACCAGCTGAACAACCCGGCGCAGGGCCAGAAGCCGGCCACCATGCTGCTCAACATCTCGAACCTGGCCTGGTTTGGCGACACCATCGCCATCCCCCAGCATTTGCAGATCTCGCAAATGCGCACGCTGGAGACCGGCCGCCCGATGCTGCGGGCGACCAACACCGGCGCCACCGCCATCATCAATGGCGAAGGCAAAGTGGTGCAGCAGCTGCCCGTGGACACCTACGGCGCGCTGGCGGCCACGGTGCAGGGCACGGCCGGCAGCACCCCATACATCCTGTGGGGGAACAAGCTGTTCCTGGCGCTGGCCGCGCTGTCGCTGGGCGGGGCCTGGTTTGGGGGCCGGCGCGCAAAAAACCGGCCTAAAGCCGCTTAATCTCTACAGGCTCCCCGTAAAACCCGCTAAAATTGCCCCTTTAGCGAAACTGCAACCGCGCGCCTTTGGGCTGCGCCACCGACCAAACAAGATGCTGACATTTCAACAAATTATCCTGACCTTGCAAACCTATTGGGACAAGCAAGGCTGCGCCCTGCTCCAGCCCTACGACATGGAAGTGGGCGCCGGCACCTTCCACACCGGCACCTTCCTGCGCGCGATCGGCCCGGAGCCTTGGCGCGCGGCCTACGTGCAGCCGTCGCGCCGCCCGAAGGACGGCCGCTACGGCGAGAACCCGAACCGCGGCCAGCACTACTACCAGTACCAGGTGGTGATGAAGCCGGCGCCGGAAAACATCCTGGACCTGTACCTGGGTTCGCTGGAAGCGCTGGGCCTGGACCTGAAGCAGAACGACGTACGCTTCGTCGAGGACGACTGGGAATCGCCGACGCTGGGCGCCTGGGGCCTGGGTTGGGAAGTCTGGCTGAACGGCATGGAAGTGACGCAGTTCACCTACTTCCAGCAAGTCGGCGGCCTCGATTGCAAGCCGGTGCTGGGCGAGATCACCTACGGCATCGAACGCCTGGCGATGTACCTGCAGGGCGTGGAGAATATGTTCGACCTGGTGTGGACCACCTGGGAAGAGAACGGCGTGACGAAAACGCTGAAGTACGGCGACGTGTTCCACCAGAACGAGGTGGAGCAATCGGCCTACAACTTCGAGCACTCGAACACCGAGCTGCTGTTCACCCAGTTCAACAACCACGAATCGGAAGCCAAGCGCCTGATCGAGCTGCAACTGACGCTGCCGGCGTATGAGCAGATCATGAAGGCCTCGCACAGCTTCAACCTGCTGGACGCGCGCGGCGCCATCTCCGTGACCGAACGCGCCGCCTACATCGGCCGCGTGCGCGCCCTGTCGCGCCTGATCGCGCAAGCCTACTACGATTCGCGCGAGCGCCTGGGCTTCCCCATGGCCGCCGCCGCCGTTGAACAAACCGTATAAATAATATGACTCAAACTCTGCTCATCGAACTGCTGACCGAAGAACTGCCGCCGAAGGCGCTCGCCAAACTGGGCAAGGCTTTCGCGGACGGCATCGTCAACGGCCTGAAATCGCGCGACTTCCTGGAAGCCGACAGCGTCGCCACCTCGTACGCGTCGCCGCGCCGCCTGGCCGTCTCCATCACCAAGGTGCGCGCCACCTCGCCGGACAAGTCGATCCGCGAAAAAGTGCTGCCGGTGTCGGTGGCGCTGGACGCCGCCGGCAACGGCACGCCGCCGCTGGCCAAGAAACTGGCCGCGCTGGGCTTCCCCAACCTGACCGTGGCCGACCTGGAACGCGCGCAGGACGGCAAGGCCGAAAGCTTCTTCTACACCTACACCGCAACCGGCAGCGCGCTGCAAGCCGGCCTGCAGGCCGCGCTGGAAGACTCGGTCGCCAAGCTGCCGATTCCTAAAGTGATGAGCTACCAGCGTCCCGACGGCGCCACCGTGCAGTTCGTGCGTCCGGCCCACAGCCTGATCGCGCTGCACGGCGCCACCGTGCTGCCATTGACCCTGCTGGGCCTGACCGCGTCGAACGTCAGCGAAGGCCACCGCTTCCTGACCGCGCCCGGCCAGCGCATGGTCACCATCGCCAACGCCGACAGCTACGCCGCCACCCTGGCGACCGAAGGCAAGGTGCTGGCCAGCGTCGAAGACCGCAAGGAGAAAATTCGCGCCGAACTGCTGGCCAAGGCCGGCGCCGACACGGTGCTGATGCCTGAAGCGCTGCTGGACGAAGTGGCCGCGCTGGTCGAATGGCCGGTGGTCTACGAGTGCAAGTTCGAGGAAGAGTTCCTGGCCGTGCCGCAGGAATGCCTGATCCTGACCATGCAGACCAACCAGAAATACTTCGCGCTGACCGACGCCAACGGCAAGCTGCGTTCGCGCTTCCTGATCGTCTCCAACATCGCCACCGACACGCCGGCCGCCATCATCGACGGCAACGAGCGCGTGGTGCGTCCGCGCCTGTCCGACGCCAAGTTCTTCTTCGAGCAGGACAAGAAGAAGACGCTGGAATCGCGCCTGCCGCTGCTGGGAAAAATCGTCTACCACAACAAGCTGGGCACGCAGGCCGCACGCGGCGAACGCGTGGCCGCGCTGGCCGGCTACATCGCCACCGCCATCGGCGGTGACGCCAAGCTGGCAATCCGCGCAGCCCAACTGTCGAAGGCCGACCTGATCACCGAGATGGTCGGCGAGTTCCCCGAGCTGCAAGGCATCATGGGCACCTACTACGCCCGCAACGACGGCGAGCCGGAAGACGTGGCGCTGGCCGCGTCCGAACACTACCAGCCGCGCTTCGCCGGCGACGCCCTGCCGTCCACCGTCACCGGCACCGCCGTGGCGCTGGCCGACAAGCTGGAAACCCTGGTCGGCATCTGGGCCATCGGCCTGGCGCCAACCGGCGACAAGGACCCGTTCGCGCTGCGCCGCCACGCGCTGGGCGTGCTGCGCATGCTGATCGAGAAGCGCCTGCCGCTGTCGATTTCCACCCTGCTGTCGCACGCCGCGCAGATGTTCAAGTTCGTCACCGACTTCAAGGACCCGAGCGCCGACGTCACCACCTTCATGATCGACCGCCTGCGCGGCATCCTGCGCGAGCGCGGCTTCTCGCCGAACGAAATCGAAGCGGTGGTCGCGCAAAACCCGGACCGCCTGGACGACATCGTGCAGCGCCTGGAGGCCGTGCAAGCCTTCGCCGCGCTGCCGGAATCGGCCTCGCTGGCCGCCGCCAACAAGCGCATCACCAACATCCTGAAGAAGAACGAGGAAGCGCTGGCCGCCGCCGGCAACAGCGGCGTCAACGTCGCGCTGCTGCAGGACGCCGCCGAGAAGAACCTCAACGCCGCCGTGGTACGCGTGCTGCCGGAAATCGACGCCGCCTTCAACAAAGGCGACTTCGCCGGCACGCTCAAAACGCTGGCCCAGCTGCGCGAGGAAGTCGACGCCTTCTTCAACGACGTGATGGTGATGGCCGAGGATGTCGCCCTGCGCAACAACCGCCTGGCCCTGCTGTCGTCGCTGCACGGCATGATGAACCGCGTGGCCGACATTTCGAAGCTGGCGGCCTAAATGGGTACGCCGTCCATGAAACTGATCATCCTCGATCGCGACGGCGTCATCAACCACGATTCGCCGGACTTCATCAAGTCGCCGGCCGAGTGGATCCCGGTACCCGGCTCGCTCGAAGCGATCGCCCGCCTGAACCAGGCGGGTTACCGCGTGGTGGTGGCGTCGAACCAGTCGGGCATCGCCCGCGAGTTCTTCGACATGTCGATCCTGAACGCGATCCACCAGAAGATGCACAACCTGGCGCAGCAAGTGGGCGCCAGCATCGACGCCATCTTCTTCTGCCCGCACGCCTCGGCCGACGCCTGCGACTGCCGCAAGCCGAAACCGGGCATGTTCACGGAAATCTCGCAGCGTTATAAAATCAGCCTGAAAGGCGTGCCGACCGTCGGCGACTCGCTGCGCGACCTGCAGGCCGGTTACGTCAGCGGCTGCGTGCCTTACCTGGTCCTGACCGGCAAGGGCGAGAAAACCCAGGCCACCGGCGGACTACCGCCAGGGACCATGGTGTTTCCCGACTTGGCCGCGATGGTCAACCACCTGCTGAAAACCAGCGCCCCACCGGCGCTGCACGTCGTTAGTTAAACAGTTTTGGAGTCTGCATTGGGTCATCCCGTCTTGTTTCTGCGTTCCCTGATTTTCACCATCGTCATGGTGGTATCGACCATCATCTGGGCCTGCGTCTGCCTGCTGGCCGCGCCGCTGCCGTACAACCAGCGCTTCTACATCACCGGACGCTGGAACGTGTTCATGATCTGGTGCCTCAAGGTCATCTGCGGCATCCGCTACGAAATCAAGGGCGCCGAGAATTTCCCTGACGCGCCGGCCGTGGTGCTGTCGAAGCACCAGTCGGCGTGGGAGACCATCTTCCTGCTGCCTAACATGCCGCGTCCACTGGTGTTCGTGTTCAAGAAGGAGATCCTGTACATTCCCTTCTTCGGCTGGGCGATGGCGCTGCTGCGCATGATCCCGATCGACCGCAAGCAGGGCAAGTACGCCTTCCAGGACGTGGTCCGCCATGGCAAGCGCCGTCTCGCCGACGGCCAATGGATTATCATGTTCCCGGAAGGGACGCGCATCCCGGTCGGCAAGGCCGGCAAGTACAAGAGCGGCGGCACGCGCCTGGCCATCGAGACCGGCGCGGTGGTTGTGCCGATTGCCCACAACTCCGGCGAGTGCTGGCCAAAAAATTCTTTCATCAAGCGCCCAGGGCTTGTTACAGTATCGATAGGCAAACCGATTTCTCCGGAAGGCCTGACCCCGGACGGCATGATGCAACAGGTGGAAAATTGGATAGAATCAGAAATGCGCGTCATTTCGCCCCACGCCTACAACGCTGGCTAGATGATCTGGCCACGCTGGTGAAGCCGGCGTCGCCGAAAGACGACGCCAGCCAGCTGGACCTGTTTGGACGGGAGGCGCAGTCGTCTCCCAAAGCCGTGTACACCGCGCCGGTATGGTCGATTCCGACCGCGCCCACCTCGAATACCCCTCCCCCCGTTTCGCCCTACGTCGCACCGCCGCAGACCGCCGTGCCGGTCAAGCCGCGCGCGCAGACGCCGCCACCGCCGGACCAGCTGCCCAAGCGCCAGCTGATGGTGGGCGACTTCGTGCTCGAATATTCGCTGCGCCGTTCGACCCGCCGCTCGATCGGCTTCATGATCGACGACGAGGGCCTGCGCGTGACCGCGCCCAAGCGCATCAGCATCGCCGAAATCGACAACGCCATCCGCACCAAGCAGCACTGGATACTGAGCAAGCTGAAGGAACGCCGCGAACGCCGCGCGGCGCGGCTGGAGAAGCCGCCGGTGGAGTGGATCGACGGCGCGCAGCTGCCCTATCTCGGCGCCGACATCACGCTGCGGCTGCTAGTGGGCGGACGCAATCGCAGCAGCTACAACCCGGCCACGCGCGAGCTGTCGATGGTGCTGGTGCCCGGCGCCACCGAGACGCTGTTGAAGGAGCGCGTGAAGTCGTGGTACCAGCAGGAGGCCAAGGTGCTGTTCGAGCAGCGGCTGGACATGTACGCCGAGCGGCTGGGGGTGCGCTACCACTCGTTCGGGCTGTCGTCGGCCGGCACGCGCTGGGGCTCGTGCACGGTGGACCGCAAGATCCGCCTGAACTGGAAGCTGATCCACTTCTCGCAACCGCTGATCGACTACGTGATCGCGCACGAACTGGCGCACATCCTGGAGATGAACCACAGCGCGCAGTTCTGGAACACGGTGGGCCTGATCTATCCCGAATACGAGGAAGCCAAGAACCTGTTGCGCAAGCGCGCGCAGGAGCTGCCGGTGCTATTCCCCTAGCATTCGGCCGGCAGCGTCAAATTACAACTTCAGTAAGACTGCCAATAAATCAATTTACCAAAAACAATTAATTGCATATGTTATAATTAATAGTTGGAAAACTATTATTTAACTATTGCAATGAATTTGACCAAACTCGCCCTCGCCTGCGCACTCACTTCCACCCTGGCCGCCTGCGGCGGTGGTGGAGGTGGCGGCAGCACCCCTGCCACCGACGCCGGTTCGGTGGTCGTGCAGCCTGCTCAGCCATCAGCCGGCCCGGTGGCCGACACGAAAGCCCTGTTCGGCAGCCTGCGCACCAACCTGCAAGCCTGGTCCGACGCAAACAAGGACGGCGGCGGCCTGAGCAACAGCACGCACGCGATGAAGGCCGATTTCGACAGCGCCACATCGCCGCTGGACCAGAACCTGGCCAACTGGATCAGCGTTTCCTTCAGCGGCATCAAGCTCTACGACGACTTCATCCAGAAGAGATCCACGGCCATCACCATCAAGGACGGCGAGTCATGGGCGCCGATGGGCGCATGCACGCTGTTCAAGGACGCGGCGGCGACCATCGCCATGACCAGCAGCGACGTATCGTCGGTCACGCCGAAGAGCGTCTCCTGCACGCTGAACGGCATGGTCGTCGAAGGTTCGGAACGCAAATCGGCATCGAGTAACCTCTACGCCCACACACTCATTGGCAACAACATCACGCTGACGCCGGCAGCCAGCGGCAGCTTCGCCTACACCACCCAGACGATGCGCTTCTCGCAGACATATTATCGGGACCAGTACGGCCCCTACGGCTACCAGCCCTTGATCAACCCGACGCCCGTCGGCAGCCCAGCGCAGGGCACCGTCGGCTACCGGATCAACGGCGATATCCTCACCACGTTGCAGCTCGACGGCACCATGCCCGCACACGCCAACGCAGCCGGCACCTTGGTCACCGACTACGAAACGTGGCATGTCAAAGCCTCCACCACGGCGCAGGCATCCGGCATCAACAGCTACGCGGTTTCCGGCAGCATCAGCTCGGTCAAAGACGGGGCGGCGCTTGGCACCGTCAAGCTGGCCGACACATCCTTCATCCGTGCTTCCGTCAGCGGCAACAGGTACCGCGCCACCGAAGCCAAGCTGGACATCGAAGTCGCAACGGCCAACAACACCGCCAGCGGCACGCTGTCCCTCAAGTTCGAAACCGACAAATACGGCAATTACCTCCAGCCAACCTCCACACAGTTCAGCGGAAGCTTCACCAACCGCCGTGGGGAGAACTTCACCGGCGTCATCACGATCGACGTGTCGAACTACAAGAACTACAATAGCTTCGCGCCGCAGTCGGCGACCAACTTCGCCCCTACCAACACTTCGTTCAAAGGCAACCTGAAGATCGTCGGCCGTCCCGTGCTGGCCGTCGAGTTTGCCGAGCATGACACCAGCTACAACACTGCCCAATTCAACGGCACCTACAACGACGGCGCCAACGTCATCACGTTCGACGGCAACACCGCAGCGCCCGGTACGACCCATATCGCCAGCGCCACGGGTGTCACGGTCACGCTGGTGGACGGCGCCAAGCTGGTCGACGTCTACAAGAACAACAGCAAGACCGCGCAGATCAATCTCAGCACCCGGGTGATCAACTACATCGACGGCACTTTCGAAACACTGAACTGATCCATCATGCGCTTGATTTGCTTACTGGGCGCCCTGCTTGCGGCAAGCGGGGCGGCGGCGCAGACCGCCGTCGCCGACAGCGACATCGCACTGCACGCCCCCAGCGCCGCCTGGCAGCCCTACGCCAAGGCACAGGCCTGGGCGACCTACGACGCCGTGCCGATCCGCGAACTGGGCCGCGACTGGAGCGACGGCTACGCCCCGCGCAACGGCCGCAACGTCTTCCTGCAGCGGGACCGCGTGGAATTCGGCGTGGAGAAGGACGGCTGGCGCGTCGGTGCGGAATACCGGCTCGAAGGATCTCTGCAGGCGAGCCGCGACACGGTGGACCTGTACCACCTCTATCAAAGCCACACGAGGCCCGGCAAGGCTCTCGATTTAGCGGTGGACGCCCATTCGAAACAATGGGCGGCGGCGGGCGCGCGCGTGGGCCGCACCTTCGCCCTGCCCGAGCTCGGCGCGGGCCAGCCCTTGCTGATGGTGTCGGCCGCCGTGTACGGGCGCGCCCGCAATCACGACAGCAGCGCGTCCGGCATGGTGAGCTACCAGCCCGAGACCGCGTACCGCATCGACGGCGCGTACACCAACTCGAAGACGGACTACACCTATCCGTTCATGCCGGAGTCGGCGCAAAAATCGTCGGGCGCCAGCGTCTCGGCGGCCCTGCAATGGCCGCTGAGCAGCCGGCTCACGGCCAATCTGGCCGTCAACGACTTGTGGAGCCGCATGCGCTGGACCAATCTGCCGTCGATGGTGCAACGCATCGCCTCCGACGTGCAGACGGTCGATGGCGACGGCTACATCAACTACAAGCCGCAGGTCGTCGGCCAGAACCGCCTGATCGAGCGCACCGGCACCATCGGCGCCAGCACCGCGCTCAACCTCACTTACCGCTACCAGCAATGGTCGCTGCGGGCCGGTGCGCAACGCATCGCCGGCACCACCATCCCGGAAGCCACCGGCAGCTACGCCAGCCAGTGGGGCACGTTCAGCGCCAGCTACGACACGCGTTTCAACATGGTGGGACTGGGCTACGAACAAGGCCCGCTTCGTCTGCGTCTGCGCACCGACCGCTTGCCGTTGAGCGAGGCGCACGCATTCAGCCTGGAGACGGGCTTGTATTGGATCTTCTAGCAGTTGACGTTCGTGCAATACGAATGTAATTTGTCGCCATTGATACCAAAACAAACTTCAGCCGCACCACCATCGTTCTGTGCGGCCGGTGTCGCGGCTGGAGCATGCGACCGCCGTGGCGGCGCATGTGGTGCTGCTGATCCTCACCGTCGTGCTGCCGCTGACCGGCATGCTGTTCTCCGGCGCCAGCGGCCACGGCTTCGGCGTCTTCGACTGGCAAATCTTCCCCAGCCATGAAGTGGCCGGCCAGGCCGTGCCGCTCAGCGCCCGCTGGTCCGACTTCGGCCAGACCATGCACGGCTTCCTCGGCTACCTGCTGCTGGCGCTGATCGTGCTGCACGTCGCAGCCGCGCTCAAGCACCATCTGTTCGACAAGGACGCCACCCTCAAACGCATGCTGGGGCGCGCTCCGGAGTCAACATAAAGACAAGACAGTTATCCGTTCCGCAAATATCCTTCATTCCATAATAAAAGTTGCCGCATGGAATTTATCGTGATAACTTGTGCTGCACTGCCGCATAAAGGATAAGTTTAATGCAACAAACCATGAAAAAGAAGACCGGCCTGGTCTTGGGTGGAGGTGCGCCGAACTCGCCTCTGATCGCCGGCGCGCTGGCTGCCTTCCTCGACCAGGAAGTGGAATTCGACGTGATTTCCGCCTCGGGCGCGGGCGTTCTGATGGGCTTGCTGTATGCGGCGCCGCTGGAGGGCTCGCCCCGCCAGGCGCTGAAACGATGGGCCGATACCGGCGTCTCCGACAGCATCTACAAGATGATGCCGGTGAATTACAAGGTCTTCCACAAGCCGGGCCAGGAGGCGGACGCCTTCCGCAACGCCTTCGCGCCGGCCAGCAGCCATCCGGTCTTTGGTGCGATGCAAAATGTTTTCGGCCAGGTGCCGTGGACCGACTGGACCCAGTTGCTGATGTCGACCATGTCGCCGTCCAACCTGTCCGCCAAGAGCCTGGGCCTGTGCGCGCACGCGCCGTTCCTGGAAGGCGCGGTCGATTTCTCCGCCATCGCCGGCATGAAGCCGGAGTTCTACATCAACGCCTACAACCTGAACCAGCATCGCATGACGATCTGGAACAAGCATGAAATCAAGGCGGAGCATGTGCGCGCCGCGCTGTCCTTCCCCTTCCTGTACGCGCCGACCGAAATCGACGGCGAGGAATACATCGAAGGCGCCGCGCTGGAGACGCTGAACTTCGATCCCTTCATCGAGGGCAAGGGCGAGCACCACGACACCGACACGCTGATCGTGCTCGACATCCTCGGCGACGAGCGCCTGCTGCGCAAGCCGCGCAACCTGTACGACGCGTGGGTGGGTTCGATGATCACGCCGCTGGTGAAGATTTCGCAGAACCAGATCCGCCTGTTCGAGCTGGAACACAACACCGACCGTAAGACCGGCCTGCCGAAGCGCCGCCTGCTCAAGCTGGAGCTGATGGCCGCCGTGCCGGACGATCATATGCCGAACACGATGGACTGGTCGACGTCCAACATGCAGTTCCTGTTCGATATCGGCTACAAGGCGGCGACGCGCTTCTGCCGCCAGCACTCCACGGCGCTGCGCTATGCCGAAGAGGCGGAGCTGGCGGGTTAAAGCCTGAGCAGCGGCGGCAGCAAGGCCAGCGTGCGGCGCGTGGCGCCGCGATGCTGGTTGGCGAAGGCCAGCGCGTTGCGGCCCATCGCCGCGCGCGCAGCCTCGTCGTTCAGCAGGCGCCCTGCGGCGGACATCAGTTCCGCCGCGTCGGCGACGCGTTGCGCGCCGCCAGCGGCCAGCGCGTCTTCCGTCACCAGCGCGAAGTTGAAGGTGTGTGGACCGATCAGCACCGGCTTGCCCAGCGCCGCCGGCTCGATCAGATTCTGGCCACCCAAGGGCAGCAGGCTGCCGCCGACGAAGGCCACATCGCAGGCCGCGTAATAGGCGAACATCTCGCCCATCGAATCGCCCAGCAGCACGTCGACAAAGCCCGGCAGCGCGGCGTCGCCGCCATCCAGCGCCAGCTTGCCGCGGCGTTGCACGTTCAGGCCGTGCGCGCCGACCATCTTCTCCACTTCATCGAAACGCTGTGGATGGCGCGGCACGATCAGCAGCAGCACATTGGCCGGCAGCGCGGCGCGCTCGCGGCGGAACGCGTCGAGTATCAGCTCCTCCTCGCCCTCGCGCGTGCTGGCGCACAGCAGCACCGGACGGCCGCCGGCCACGCCGCGCAGCGCCGCGCCGATGGCCAGCGCCGCATCCGGCACCACCACGTCGAACTTGATGCTGCCGGTGATCTCCACGCGCCGCACGCCCAGCGAGCGCACGCGCTCCGCGTCAGCCGCCGTCTGCGCGGCCACCAGCGAGATGCCGCGCGCCGCGTCCACCAGCAGGGAGCCGAAGCGGCGCGACCTGCGCAGCGAGCGTTCCGACAGGCGGGCATTGGCCAGCACCACCGGCACGCCGCGCTTGCCGCACACCGCGATCAGGTTCGGCCACACCTCGGTCTCCATCAGGATGCAGACCGCAGGCTTGAAATGTTTGATGAAGCTGCCCACCATCGTCGCCGTGTCATACGGCAGGTAGGACTGCACCAGCCGCGCGCCATGTTTGGCGAACAGCGTCTTGCCGGTGGCGCGGCCGGTCGGCGTCATGTGGGTGAGGACGATGCGGCTGTGCGGGTACTCCGCCAGCAGGGCGTCGATCAACGGCTCGGCGGCGCGCGTCTCGCCGACGGAGACGGCGTGCACCCACAGCGTCGGCGTGGACGAAGCGGCGCCGCTGTAGAAGCCCAGCCGCTCGCCCCAGTGCTGGCGGTAGCCCGGCTCCTTGCGGCCGCGCAGCCACAGGCGGGTCAGCACCAGCGGCAAGGCCAGGCACCACATCACGGAATAAAAAATACGCATAATTACGCCAGCAGGCTGCGGGCTGCGGACAGCACTTCGGCCACCGACGGCGGTGTGCCTCGGTCGCCCAGGTTGATGATGCGCGGCGACCAGTTGCCCTCGGTCTTCCAGCGCGGCGAGTCGGCGTAGATTTCCACCGTCGGCCGCACGAAGGCAGCGGCGATATGGGTCAATCCCGTATCGACGCCGATCACCAGGCCGGCGTGGCGTGCCAGCAGCATGGCGTCGGCCATCGGCAATTTCGGCAGCACGCGCGCGTTCGGCAGGCCGGCTGCCAGCACTTCGGCTTCGGCCTTCTCCTTCGGCGAGCCCCAGGGCAGCAGGATGGGCATGGGCGCCAGTTCGCGGCCCAGGGCGATCCAGTTCTCCGGCGCCCATTTCTTCGGATCGCGCGCGGTGCCGTGGAAGTAGACGGCGTAAGGCTCGGCCGGCATCCACTCGGGACGCGGCTCGCTGGCCGAGACTTCCGGCAGGCCGAAATCGGCCGGCGTGTCGACCTCGTAGCCCAGCGCCGCGCCGGCCACCAGGCGGCCGCGCGCCACCGCGTGCGTGCGCGGGTCGGTCGGGATGCTCAGGTTGTGGAAGATGCGCGAGATGCCCTCGTAGCCGGAGCCTTCGCTGCCGTTGGCCAGGCCGACCTTGCGGCCGCCCTTCACCACGCGGGCCGCGCCCATGATGATGCCGGTCTTGAGCAATCCCTGCGTGTCGAACACGTAGTCGTAGCGCTGCTCGCGCAGCGTGCGGAAGAAGTGCTTGATCTCGGCGCGCGTCTCGGGCTTGCCGAGGCTCTTGCGCCAGCGCCGCAGCGCAAACGGAATGATGGTGCGAACGCGCGCGTTGAGCCGCACCAGGCTGACATAGCCCTCCTCCACCACCCAGTCGATGTTCGCGTCCGGGAAATGGCGGGCGATGTCGGCCACCATCGGCAGGTTGTGCAGCACGTCGCCCAGCGAGGAGACGCGCACCAGCAGAATGTTCAGCGGCTTACGGCCGCCCGTTTGCGCCGTCATGCGCTTAGAACGGCAGTTCCGCGTCCGGCTTGGCGGCCAGGATCACGCTCTTGAACTGGCCCTGGATGCGCGCCAGCGCGGCCGGCGTTTCAGCCTCGAAGCGCATCACGATCACCGGCGTGGTGTTGGACGAACGCGCCAGGCCGAAGCCGTCCTCGTATTCCACACGCAGGCCGTCGATGGTGATGATCTGCACGTTGCCTGGGAACTTGGCGTCGCTGCGCAGCTTGTCCATGACGACGACGTTCTCGCCTTCGCTCAGGTGCAGATGCAGCTCGGGCGTGCTGTCCGACTGCGGCAGCGAGTTCAAGAGCTTGGACGGATCGGCTTCGCGGGTCAGGATCTCCAGCAGGCGGGCGCCGGAATACAGGCCGTCGTCGAAACCGTACCAGCGGTCCTTGAAGAAGATATGGCCGCTCATCTCGCCGCCCAGCGGAGCGCCGGTCTCGCGCAGCTTGGCCTTGACCAGCGAGTGGCCGGTCTTGTACATCAGCGGCACGCCGCCGTGCTTGCTGATCCACGGCGCCAGGTGGCGGGTGCACTTGACGTCGTACAGGATCTGTTCGCCCGGATGGCGGCTCAGCACGTCCGCCGCGAACAGCATCATCTGGCGGTCCGGATAAATGATCTGGCCATCCTTGGTGACCACGCCCAGGCGGTCGCCGTCGCCGTCGAAGGCGATGCCCAGCTCGGCGTCGGTCTCTTGCAGGCAGCGGATCAGGTCCTGCAGGTTTTCCGGATGGGCCGGGTCGGGATGGTGGTTGGGGAAGTTGCCGTCCACTTCGCAGAACAGCTCGATCACCTCGCAGCCCATGCCACGGAACAGGTCGCCCGCGAACGCGCCGGCCACGCCGTTGCCGCAGTCCACCGCGATCTTGATCGGACGCGCCAGCTTGACGTCGCCGATGATGCGCTCCAGGTACTGGGCGCGGATGTCGTGGGTGCTGTAGGCGCCCTTGTTGGCGGCCGACGAGCCGTCGTGGTCGACGATGCGCTGGTACAGCGCGGTGATCGCCTCGCCGTGGATGGCCTCGCCGGCCAGCACCATCTTGAAGCCGTTGTAGTCCGGCGGATTGTGGCTGCCGGTGACCATGATGCCGGACGCCGCGCCCAGCACGTTGGTGCCGAAGTAGACCATCGGCGTGGCCACCACGCCCAGGTCGATCACATCCACACCGGCCGCCTGCAGGCCTTCGGCCAGCGCCGCCGCCAGCACCGGGCCGGACAGGCGGCCGTCACGGCCGATCACGACCTTCTTTTCGCCCTTGGCCAGCGCGGCCTGGCCGAAGGCCTGGCCGATCTGGCGGGCGACACCCGCATCCAGGGTTTTATCGATGATGCCGCGGATGTCGTAGGCCTTGAAGATCGTTTTAGATAAAGAAACCATAGTGTGGAAATGTAGTAGCGAGGAGGGTTGAAGCCGGCGGCCGGCCTATCCGGCCGCCGAGTGATCGAAGTGCGAGCAGTTTAAACCTTTAAGCCGGCGATGTCTTTACCGGCGTCGACCCACTCCTTGACCCATTTGGGCTGGCGGCCGCGGCCGGTCCACAATTGGGTGGGATCGGCCGGGTTGCGGTAGCGCGGCGCCACGCTGCCGGTCTTGGCGCGGCCGCCGCCGGCGCCGCCCACCAGGTCTTTCAGAGGCACGCCCACGCTTTGGGCGATGGCCAGTATCTGTTCGCGCGCCTTGGCCAGGTCCTGGCTTTCGCGCTGTTTTAATTCGCGTTTAACTTGTTCCTGCAGATTGCGTAAATCCGCGGACGACATATTCGACAGATCCATTGGAGATTCCTTTTAAGTGAGGTGATATAAAGCCCGGCGGGAATATATTACATCAACATAAAAATATCAGGTTTTCTTATGGCGTATCATCCAGCGCGGGGCTTTAAATCGGACAATCCGCACATAAATCCAGATGTAACTGCCGATAAACAAAATACAGCACACCATTAATGCCCAGGTATAGCGCCAGAATACCGTGGCCGGTATCACCGCCATCAATGAAAACAGCCATAAATAAGGCGAAGTCATCGAATTGCGGCGTATCAGCGCGCGCGCCTCTTTGCGGCCGACCGCCCATTGCACGATGCGGCGGAAGATTAAACTATGCAAATGGATGCCGTCCGGCATGGCCGGAGATTTTCCACGGACAAACATGCGGCGATAAACAGAAAACAAAGTTTCAAAGGTCGGGTAGATTAACAGCAACGCCGCGTACCACGTAGAAACTTGCGGATTGCGCATCACCAGCAGCAGGGTCAGCTCGCCCAACATGAAGCCGATAAAATACGCGCCGCCGTCGCCCAGGAAAATCATGCCGACAGGATAATTCCAGATCAGGAAGCCGGCGGTGGCGCCCGCCACCATCAGGGCCGCGATCAGCACGAACATGTCGTTGACCTGCAGCGCCACGTAGCCCAGCGACAGCAGCATGCAGATGCACACCACGCTGGCCAGGCCGTTGAAGCCGTCGATGATGTTGACCGCGTTGGCGATGCCGGCCACGGCCAGCACCGTCAGCGGCAGGGTCAGCCACATGTATTGCAGCGGCCAGGCGCTAAACATCCAGTCGATGCGGTCGACGCGGGCGTCGAGCAGGAAATAGCCCAGCGCGGCGGCGGCCATGGTCAGCAGCAGGCGGCGGCCGGCGCTGACGCGGCCGGTGTAGTCCTCGACGATGCCGCCGACAAAGGCCACGGCCGCGCAGGCCAATAGCGACATCAGCAATTGCGTCATGGCGGGCACCCGCCAAATGGAAATGAAAGAACTCAGCGCCACCGACAGGAATATCGATAAGCCGCCGATCCGGGCGACGTGGTGGGCGTGTACTTTTTGCACCCCCATGAAATCGGAATCGAGCGCAGGACCGTGCAATCTCGCTTCTTTAATCACCAGCAGGGTTAGCAGCGCGGAAGCGACAAAGCTCAGTAAAAAGGAAAACATATTTTTCTATACAAAATTACCGGGGCGCTAACCGATAAGGATGGATTGCACGCTAACTGGGGATTGTACCGGATTAAGCCGGCCCGGCCGGAATTGATGGCTTGCCATCCTGCCGGCGCGCGGTATTGGCGCGTCGGCATGATAGCAGCAGCGTGGGGGTGGGAGGAAACGGGCTTACCAACCGATACAACTCAGCCCATGCACAGGCGCAGGGCCTCTTTCCATTCCGGCAAGTGACAGAAGCGCGCCGTCAGCCGCTCGGACGACATCACCGAGTACTGCGGCCGTCTGGCCGGCACCGGATACTCAGCGCTGGTGATCGGCAGCACGCGACAGTCCAGCCCGGCCGCCTCGACGATGGCCCGGGTGAAGTCGAACCAGGTGGTCTGGCCCTGCGCGCTCAGGTGATAGACGCCGCTGTTCTGCACCCACCACTCGCGTCCGCCCGCGTGGGCTTGCGACAGCACCAGCGCGGTGGTGTCGGCGATGGTGCGGCTCCAGGTCGGCGCGCCGTGCTGGTCGGCCACCACGCGCAGCTCGTCGCGCTCCCTGGCCAGGCGCAGCATGGTCAGCAGGAAGTTCTTGCCGCGCATGCCGTACACCCAGCTGGTGCGGAAGATCAGGTGCGGAATGCCGGCCGCCGCGATGGCCTGCTCGCCGGCCAGCTTGCTGGCGCCGTAGACGTTGAGCGGGCCGGTCGGGTCGTCCTCCACCCGCGCCGACGGCTGGCTGCCGTCGAACACGTAGTCGGTCGAGTAGTGGACCATGGCCGCGCCCAGCAGCTTGGCCTCCTGCGCCATCAGACCCGGCGCCTCGGCGTTGATGCGGTGCGCCAGCCCGGGCTCGCTCTCGGCCTTGTCGACCGCCGTGTAGGCGGCCGGGTTGACGATCAGGCCCGGCTTTTCGCGGCGGATGACGTCGCGCACCTGGTCCAGGTCGGACAGGTCCATCACGTTGCGGTCCACCGCCACCACTTCGCCGATGCCCTGCAGGCTGCGCGCCAGTTCGTATCCCACCTGGCCGGTGCTGCCGGTCAGCAGGACTTTCATGCGAACACCTCGGCGTCGGCCAGCAGCACGGCGGCCTGGTCCTTGGCGGACAGCAGCGGCGCCGCGTCCAGCGCCGGCCACTGGATGCCGATGGCCGGGTCGTTCCACCGCACCGAGCGCTCGTGCTCGGGCGCCCAGTAGTCGGTGGTCTTGTAGAGGAATTCGGCGGCGTCGCTGGTGACCACGAAGCCGTGCGCGAAGCCGGGCGGTATCCACATCTGCCTCTTGTTCTCGGCCGACAGTTCGATGCCGTACCACTGGCCGAAGGTCGGCGAGCTCTTGCGCAGATCCACTGCGACGTCGAACACGCTGCCGGCGGTGGCGCGCACCAGCTTGCCCTGCGCCTGCTGGATCTGGTAGTGCAGGCCGCGCAGCACGCCCTTGGCCGAGCGCGAGTGGTTGTCCTGCACGAAGGGCAGGGTCACGCCGGTCAGCTCGGCGAAGCGGCGGGCGTTGAAGCTCTCGTAGAAAAAGCCGCGGTCGTCGCCGAACACGCGCGGCTCCAGCACCAGCAAGCCCTCCAGCGGTGTAGCGATCACATTCATCGTGGGACAACCTTGTCTTCGAGGATCTGCAGCAGGTACTGGCCGTAGTTGTTCTTCTTCAGCGGCTCGGCCAGCTTGCGCAGCTGGGCGGCGTCGATATAGCCCTTGCGGTAGGCGATCTCTTCCGGGCAAGCCACTTTCAGGCCCTGGCGTTTTTCAATGGTGGCGATGAACTGCGAGGCGTCCAGCAGCGACTCGTGGGTGCCGGTGTCGAGCCAGGCCATGCCACGCCCCATCACTTCGACGTTGAGCTGCTGCTTCTCCAGGTAGACGCGGTTGACGTCGGTGATCTCCAGCTCGCCGCGCGCGGACGGCTTGATGCTGGCCGCGATGTCGCACACCTGGTTGTCGTAGAAGTACAGGCCGGTGACGGCGTAGTTCGATTTCGGCTGGGCCGGCTTTTCCTCGATCGACACGGCGGTGCGGTTGGCGTCGAACTCGACCACGCCGTAGCGTTCCGGATCCTGCACGTGGTAGGCGAACACGGTGGCGCCGTCGGTCTGCTCGGTGGCGTGGCGCAGCAGCGCGTCGAGGTCGTTGCCGTAGTAGATGTTGTCGCCCAGGATCAGCGCGGACGGCGAGTCGCCGACGAATTCCTTGCCGATGATGAAGGCCTGCGCCAGCCCGTCCGGCGACGGCTGCACCGCGTAGCTGATCTTCAGGCCCCACTGGCTGCCGTCGCCCAGCAGGTCCTGGAAGCGCGGCGTGTCCTGCGGCGTCGAGATCAGCAGGATCTCGGTCATGCCGGCCAACATCAGCACCGTCAGCGGATGGTAGATCATCGGCTTGTCGTAGATCGGCAGCAGTTGCTTGGAGACGCTCATCGTCACCGGGTACAGACGGGTGCCGGAGCCGCCGGCCAGGATAATGCCTTTGCGGTTAGGGATGCTCATTGCTGGCCTTCGCGATTAAAGTAATTGGTTTCCACCCACTTGGCGTAGCTGCCCGACTGCACGTCGGCCACCCAGGCCTGGTTGTCCAGGTACCACTGCACGGTCTTGGCGATGCCGGTCTGGAAGGTCTCGGCCGGTTTCCAGCCCAGTTCGCGCTCGAGCTTGCGGGCGTCGATGGCGTAGCGGCGGTCGTGGCCGGGACGGTCCTTGACGTAGGTGATCTGCGCGCGGTAGCTGGCGCCGTCCGCCTTCGGTTTCAATTTGTCCAGCATGTCGCACAGCGTGTGCACCACGTCCAGGTTGGCCATCTCGTTCCAGCCGCCGACGTTGTAGGTCTCGCCCAGGCGGCCGGCCTCCAGCACGCGGCGGATCGCGGCGCAGTGGTCGCTGACGTACAGCCAGTCGCGCACCTGCTGGCCGTCGCCGTAGATCGGCAGCGGCTTGCCGGCCTGCGCGTTGGCGATGATCAGCGGGATCAGTTTTTCCGGGAAGTGATACGGGCCGTAGTTGTTGGAGCAGTTGGTGGTCAGCACCGGCAGGCCGTAGGTGTGGTGGTAGGAACGCACCAGATGATCGGACGCGGCCTTCGACGCCGAGTACGGGCTGTTCGGCGCGAACGCGGTGGTCTCGCTGAACGGCGCGTCGTCCGGGCCCAGCGTGCCGTAGACCTCGTCGGTGGACACGTGCAGGAAGCGGAAGGCGGCCTTCTCGTCCTCCGGCAGCGCCGACCAGTAGGCGCGCGCCGCTTCGAGCAGGCTGAAGGTGCCGTTGATGTTGGTGTTGATGAACTCGCCCGGCCCGAGGATGGAGCGGTCCACATGGCTCTCGGCGGCGAAGTGCACCACCGCGCGCGGCTTGTGCTGCTGGAACAGCGCCAGCACCTGGGCCTGGTCGCAGATGTCGCCGCGCACGAAGATGTGGCGCGCGTCCTGCTTCAGCGACGCCAGGTTGTTCAGATTGCCTGCGTAGGTCAGCTTATCGTAATTGACAACCGGCTCGTCGGACTGCGCCAGCCAGTCGAGGACAAAATTCGAGCCGATGAAACCCGCACCACCCGTCACAAAAATCATTTAGTATCCCGCTGCAAGAGTCAAATTAGTCGTATGCATGATTTTATGTGAAACTGCCCTGCTACCGGGCAAAAATCGACACCCCGCACTCTGATTTCAGGGTATTTCAGATTCCAAAGCAACGAACCACAGAGCATCCATATGAAAACCTATGTAATCGGGGATTTACAGGGCTGCCACGAGCAGGCCCTGGCGATGCTGGAGCGCATCCGCGAACACGCCGGCGAGGACGAGCCCGCCATCCTGTTCGCTGGCGACCTGATCAATCGCGGCCCCGACTCGCTGGCCACGCTGCGCCACGTGCGCGCGCTGGCGATGGGCAGCGGCGGCCGCGTCGACAGCGTGCTCGGCAATCACGACCTGCACCTGCTGGCGGTGGCCTACGGCATCCGGCCCGAGCACAAGTCCGACACGCTGGCCGAGATCCTGCATGCGCCCGACCGCGACGAGCTGATCGATTGGCTGCGGCGCCGTCCGCTGGCCATCCACACCCAGGGCCACGTGCTGGTGCACGCCGGCCTGCTGCCGCAATGGACGGCGGCGCAGGCCATGGCGCTGGCCGGCGAGGTGCAGCAGATGCTGCGCGGCCCCGGCCTGGCGGAGTTCCTGGCCGAAATGTACGGCAACCTGCCCGACCAGTGGAGCGACGAGCTGCAGGGCGCGGACCGGCTGCGCTGCATCATCAACGCGATGACGCGGCTGCGCTTCTGCACCGCCGAGGGCAGGATGGATTTCAAGATGAAGGAAAGCGGCACGGCCGAGCCGGGCTCGGGCCTGATGCCGTGGTTCGAGGTGCCGGGCCGGCGCAGCCGCAAGGAGACGGTGGTGTTCGGCCACTGGTCGGCGCTGGGGCTGCTGATGCAGCCGCATTTGATCGGCCTCGACAGCGGCTGCGTGTGGGGCGGGCAGCTGTCCGCCGTGTGCCTGGAAGACCGGGCTCTGCTGCAGGTGCAGTGTCCGGAATTCCGTCAGCCCGGCGGCAAGAAAGGCTAGTGCGGGCCTGCCGTCACGCCCAGCGCGGCGGCGACGGCCTGGTGCGAGGCCTCGGCCAGCTCGCGCCGGTGCGTGCCGATGCTGTCGATGGCCGGCAGTATCGTCAAGCGCGCCGTCACCGGCGGGCCGTCCAGGATCAGCATGATGCTCTCGGCGAAGGTGGTCTCGCCGATGAAATCCACCGACGGATGCGAAGCGCCCGCAGGATCGCGGTACGACAGCGCGATGGCCTGCACCGGCACCTTGGCGTCGATGGCGGCCTCGAACAGGTTGGCGTGGAACGGCAGCAAGCTGCCCTGCGCCGCCGTGGTCCCCTCCGGGAAGAAGGCCACGCGCTCGCCGCGCTCCAGCGTGTGCACCAGTCCCTTGAAGATGTGCCGCAAATCGCGCCGGTTGCCGCGCGCGATGAAGACCGTGCCGGCCTTCTCCGCCAGCCAGCCGGCCAGCGGCCACGAGCGGATCTCGGCCTTGGCCACGAAGTGGCTCGGATGCAGGCTGTGGATCACGAAGATGTCCAGCCACGACACGTGGTTGGCCACCACCATCGCCCGCTCCAGCAGCGGCACGCCGGCGCTCTGCTCCACCGTCACATTGCACATCGCCAGCAGCCGGGTCGACCAGCGGCGGATGTGGCCGTTACGCTTGTCCTGCCCGATCCACGGGAACACCGTCGCACAGATCGCCATCCCGCGCAGCACATGCAGAAACACCCGCGCCAGGCGGAAGATCATCGAAAGCTTCATGCAAACCGATCAGCTGCGTTGGAAGGCGACGTGCCCCGCCACGATGGTGGCGCGGACCTGCCCGGCCAGGTTGTAGCCGAGGAAAGGCGTGTGCTTGCCCTGGCTGGCCAGCGCCGACGCCTCCACCGTCCAGCGCGCCTCGGGGTCGAACAGGCAGACATCGGCCGCCGCGCCGACCGACAAGGTGCCGGCGTCCAGCCCGGCCACGCGGGCCGCGTCGGACGTGATGCGGGCCAGCGCGCGCGCCAGCGGACGCACGGAACCCGTGTCCTGCGTGGCGGCGTAGTCGTCGGCCCATTTGAGCGCCAGCGACAGCAGCAGCTCCAGCCCGGTCGCGCCCGGCGAGGCTTCGCCGAACGGCAGCAGCTTCTCGTCGTCGTCGACCGGGGTGTGGTCCGAGCACAGCGCGTCGATGGTGCCGTCCAGCAGGCCCAGGCGGATCGCGTCGCGGTCGCGCTGGCTGCGGAACGGCGGCGTCACGCGCGCGTTCGAATCGAAGAAACCGATGTCGGCGTCGGTCAGGTGGATGTGGTGGGCGCCGACGTCGCAGGTGACCGGCAGGCCTTCCTTCTTGGCGTTGCGCACCAGCTCCAGGCCGGCCGCCGACGACATGCGGCACAGGTGCACGCGGGCGCCGGTGGCGCGCATCAATTCGAAGATCGTGTGCAGCGCGATGGTCTCGGACATCACCGGCACGCCGGACAGGCCCAGGCGCGAGGCCAGCGGGCCGCTGGCCGCGATGCCGCCGCGGCCGATGTGCGCGTCCTGCGGACGCAGCCACACGGTGTAGTTGAAGGTCTTGGCGTACTGCATGGCGCGCAGCAGCACGTTGGTGTCCTCGATCGGCTCTTCCGCCTGCGCGAAGCCGATGCAGCCGGCCTCGGTCAGCTCGGCCATCTCGGTCAGCGCCTGGCCCTTGAGGCCGACGGTCAGCGCGCCCAGCGGGTGGACGTTGGCCTGGTTCAGCGTCTTGGCGCGGTGCTTGAGCATCTCGACCAGGCCCGGCTCGTCGAGCACCGGATCGGTGTCGGGCGGGCAGATCAGGCTGGTCACGCCGCCTTGCATGGCGGCCTGCATTTCCGATTCCAGGGTGGCCTTGTATTCGTAGCCCGGCTCGCGCAGGCGCGCCGACAGGTCGACGAAACCGGGCGAGACGATCAGGCCGCTCGCGTCGATGGTCTGCTCGGCCGTGAAGCCGGCCGGCGCGCTGCCCACCGCCAGCACCTTGCCGTCGGCGATATAAAGGTCGTTCTTGCCATCGATGCCGTTGGCCGGATCGATCAGGTGGCCGTTTTTGATATGTAGTTTCATGCCTGCTTTCATCCCTGCGTCCCCGCCACTATGCTCATCACCGCCATCCGTACCGCGATCCCGAACGTCACCTGCGGCAGGATCACCGCCTGCGGACCATCCGCCACCGCCGAGTCGATCTCGACGCCGCGGTTCATCGGGCCCGGGTGCATGACGATCGCGTCCGGCTTGGCCAGCGCCAGGCGTTCCGGCGTCAGGCCGTAGCTCTTGAAGTATTCCTGCGCCGACGGCAGCAGCGCGCCGCTCATGCGCTCGTTCTGCAGGCGCAGCATGATGATCACGTCCACGCCCTTCAAGCCCTCCTCCATGTTGGTGAAGGTGCGTACGCCCATCTGCTCCAGGCCGCCCGGTAGCAGCGTGTGCGGACCGATGGCGCGCACTTCCGGCACGCCCAAGGTGGTCAGCGCGTGGATGTCGGAACGGGCCACCCGGCTGTGCAGGATGTCGCCGACGATCGCCACCGTCAGGTTGGTGAAGTCCTTCTTGTAGTGGCGGATGGTGTACATGTCCAGCAGGCCCTGGGTCGGGTGCGCGTGGCGGCCGTCGCCGGCGTTGACCACGTGGACGTGCGGTTGTTTGGTGTCGTGCAGGTGCTTGGCGATCAGGTAGGGCGCGCCCGATTGCGCGTGGCGCACCACGAACATGTCGGCGTGCATGGCCGACAGGTTGTCGATGGTGTCGAGCAGCGATTCGCCCTTGCTGGCGGACGAGGCCTGGATGTTCAGGTTGATCACGTCGGCCGACAGGCGCTTCGAGGCGATCTCGAAGGTGGTGCGGGTGCGCGTGGAGTTCTCGAAGAACAGGTTGAACACCGATTTGCCGCGCATCAGCGGGACCTTCTTGACGTCGCGGTCGGAGATGCCGACGAACGACGAGGCGGTGTCCAGGATGTGGTTGACGATGGACTTGGGCAGTCCCTCGATCGACAGCAAGTGCTGGAGCTCGCCGTGTTTGTTCAGTTGCGGATTAAGCATGGTTTTATTCTATGGTTAGCGTGAATTTTCCATCGTCGGCGCGCTTGAGCACCAGCGCCTGTCCCGGCGGCACCTGCACATGGCCGGCCACGAAGTCGGCCGCCACCGGCAACTGGCGCTCGCCGCGGTCGACCAGCGCGGCCAGCATGATGCGCGCCGGGCGGCCGTAGTCGAACAGCTCGTTGATCGCGGCGCGCGTGGTGCGGCCGGTGTACAGCACGTCGTCCACCAGCAGGATGTTGGCGGCCGCCACGTCGAAGCCGATGTTGGTCGGCTTGATGTCGGCCGGCAGGCCCTTCTTGGCGTAGTCGTCGCGGTAGAAGGACACGTCCAGCACGCCGCAGCGGGCGGACAGGCCGAGGTCGGCCGCGAGGCGCTCGGCGATCCAGGCGCCGCCGGAGTGGATGCCGACGATGGCGACATCGGCCACGCCGGCCAGGCCGGCTTTGACGTCGGCCAGCAGGGTCGCGTACAGCGCTTCGGCGTCGAGTTGGTGGGGATTCAGTGTGGACATGGGTTCAATGAGTGTCGAAATATTGTTGCAGGATGATGGCGGCGGCGCGGTCGTCGATGACCTCGCCGCGCTTGGCCGCGATCACGGCCGAGGAATAGCGTTCGTCCACCAGCTCCACCGGCAGGTTGAAGCGGCCGTGCAGCTGGTTGGCGAACTTGCGGGCGCGCGCCGTCATCTCGTGCTCGGCGCCGTCGGGATGCATGGGCAGGCCGACCACCAGCCGCGCCGGCTTCCATTCGTCCAGCAGGGCCTGGATGTCGGCAAAGCGGGTGGCGTTGTCGATGGCGGCGATCACCTTGACCGGCTCGGCCTGGCGGATCATGGTGTTGCCCATGGCGACGCCGATGCGCTTGACGCCGAAATCGAATGCGAAGATGGTCTCGATGGTCACGGTTAGCCTGGCACCTTATGCATGCCCGGCCTCCGAGGTCAGCATCAGCGGATCGATGCCCAGCAGGCGCATGGCGGCGGTGTAGCGCTCCTCGATCGGCAGCTTGAACAGGATGTCGGGATCGGCGCCCACGGTCAGCCAGCCGTTGCGGCTGATCTCGTCCTCCAACTGGCCCGGGCTCCAGCCCGAGTAGCCGATCGACACCAGCATGCGCGGCGGACCGTCGCCGGCGGCCACGGCCTCGAGCACGTCGATCGAAGTGGTGAAGGCCACGTCCTTGGTCACCGTCAGCGACGACGAATAGCGGGTGCCCGGCGTGTGCAGCACGAAGCCGCGGTCGTCCTGGACGGGGCCGCCGAACATGATGGGGGCGTCGACGTCCACATTGGACTCCAGCTTGAGGTCGATGCGCTCGAACAGCACTTCCATCGTCATGTCGGTGGGTTTGTTGATGACCACGCCCAGCACGCCGTTTTCATTGTGCTCGCACACGTACACGACAGTCCCGCCAAACACCGGATCTTGCATGGAAGGCATTGCAATCAGGAAATGATTCGCCAGGTTCAGGGTGGCGGTGGCGCCGGAGCCTGGGGCTTCCAACGGATCGCCGGCTTCCTGGAGCATGCCGGGTACAGGGAGAGTTTGGCCGATTTTGCTTTTCTTCATATGCGTGGTTCTTTCTGTGCTGCTGACAATTACTGTAGTATTCGCGCGGCTAGCAACTCTGTCTAACCGCTAGTTTACACTGAATTGCGGATGCGGCCACGTTTGAGTTCCCACATGAGATTGACACAGACTCAATGAAACTGAATTCCTCCCTGGTCTGGCTGCGCCGCGATTTGCGGGTTTTCGACCATGCAGCTCTGCACCGCGCCCTGCAAGACAGCGCCCGCGTGCATTGCGTTTTTGTCTATGACACCACCATCCTGGACGGCCTGCCGCGCCGCGACCGGCGGGTCGACTTCATCCATGCCAGCATCGCCGAAGTGGCGGCGGAACTGCAACAACTGGGCGGCCACCTGATCGTGCGCCATGCCGATCCGGCCGCCGCGATCCCGGCCCTGGCCGCCGAGTTGGGCGTGGATGCCGTCTACTGCAACCACGACTACGAGCCGCAAGCCATCGCCCGCGACGCCGCCGTGGAGCGGGCGCTGCTGGCCGACGGCCGCCGCTTCGTCAGCTGCAAGGACCAGGTGATCTTCGAGAAGAGCGAAGTGCTGTCGCAGACCGGCGGCGTGTTCTCGGTGTTCACGCCGTACAAGAATGCCTGGCTGAAGAAGCTGGAAGCGGACCCGTCTGTGCTGGCGCCCTGCCACGTCGAACCGCTGGCCGCGCGGCTGGCGCCGGCTCCGGCCAACGCCCCGGCCCTGCCGACACTGGCCGAGCTCGGCTTCGAGCCCAGCAACCTGGCCGAGCTGAAGATCCCGACCGGCATGTCCGGCGCCGCCGCGCTGCTGGAGGACTTCCTGCCCCGCATCGCCGGCTACAAGGAGGCGCGCGACTATCCGGCCGTGAAGGGACCGTCGTATTTGTCGATCCACTTCCGCTTCGGCACGCTGTCGGTGCGGCATCTGGTCCGCACGGTGCTGGACCTGATGGCGCGTGGCGCCGGCGGCGAAGGCGCGCCGGTCTGGCTGGCGGAATTGATCTGGCGCGAGTTTTACGCGATGATCCTGTACCACAACCCGCACGTGGTGGGCGGCGCCTACAAGCCGGCCTACGACGCCATCGAGTGGGAGAGCGGCCCGCACGCGGACCAGCTGTTCGCCGCCTGGTGCGAAGGCCGCACCGGCTATCCGCTGGTGGACGCGGCCATGGCGCAGCTGAACCAGACCGGCTACATGCACAACCGCCTGCGCATGGTGACCGCCTGCTTCCTGATCAAGGACCTGGGCATCGACTGGCGCCGTGGCGAGGCCTACTTCGCGCAGCACCTGAACGACTTCGACCTGGCCTCCAACAACGGCGGCTGGCAATGGGCCTCGTCGTCCGGCTGCGACGCCCAGCCCTACTTCCGCATCTTCAACCCGGTCACGCAATCGGAGAAGTTCGACGCCACGGGCAAGTTCATCCGCCGCTACCTGCCGCAGCTGAAGGACTTGAGCGACAAGGAAATCCACGCGCCGTGGCTGGTGCCGCGCATGCTGCCGCTGGACTATCCCGATCCGCTGGTCATGCACGACGAGGCGCGCAAGCGCACGCTGGAACGCTACGCGGTGGTGAAGAAGACCGACTAGCGCATTTGTGAGCGATTTGTGGGACGCTCCGCACGACACTGGGAACACCAGGCCCGCCGAAAACAGGCCTGACACAACCATTCCCAATGTCCACAGGAGTTCCCATGTTGCAAGCACCAACCGCCCCAACCCCGCTGCTTGGTTCCGTCGTCTGCACGCCCGCCGTGGCCGCCATCGGCGACAGCGTCTGTGTCGAAGTGAAGGCCCCGAACGGCCAGTCCTACGACAACAACGAAAGCGCCAACATCAGCATCAACGGCGTGCCCGGCTCCAAGCAGTACCTGGTCTGGAACCGGGCCGGCAAGAAGACCATCAACGTCGTCGCCGGCAAGCGCGGCGCCATCGAAAAGCTCAAGGCGGAAGTCCAGATCAACGCCCCCGCCGACGGCAAGCAGCCACCGATGCTGACGGTGCGCAGCGCGCCCCACAATCCCACCACGATGATACTGACGGTGCAGAACGCGCCCGAGCGCCGCACCCAGGGCACGCCGCGTCCGCGCATCGAGATCAAGCCGCGCACCCCCGCCGTTCCAACGGGCCCCATCGTGCCGCGCAAGACCGCGATGAGCGCATTGACCATCACCGCGCGCGACGCCGCCAGCCATCCCATCCTGACGTCCGCGCCGCCGCGCGCCGCCACCAACATGGGCGGCGGCGCCACGGCCGCCGTCTACAACTGGCAGCTGGGCGCCGTCGCGCTGGGCAGCACGCATCCCACGCTGCAGCATGACTTCTCCGCGCAGCTCAATCCCAACCGGCCGCACACGGTGTTCCACGTGCAGGTGACGGTGCAGCAGCCGGGCGAGGCGGCGCGCACGATCCAGCGCAGCGTCAGCGTGGCCAATCCCTACTTCCTGGGGCGCCAGCGCGGCGTGCTGCAGCCGCCGGTCGAGAGCAGCGACTTCAGCGCCCAGTTCATCGACGGCAGCTACCGCGCCAGCTTCGTCGTGCGCAATCCCGAAGCGAACAACCTGACCTTGAGCAGCATGCAGCTGGAGCTGGCCTATGAAGACGGCCCGCGCGAATTCGAACTGCGCCCCGCCACCGCCAGCGTCATCGTGCTGAAGGCGCAGGCCGCGACCCGCATCGACGTCGTCATCCCCAAAGCGCAGCTGCCTAAGGAGGCCATCGCCTTCAGCGTGCACTATCGCGGCACCGCGCCGAACGGTTTGCCGGTGCGCGTCAGCGCGCACTTCGACCTGCCGCAGCACATGAACAGGAAGCTGCTGGTCAACGCCAACGCGCAGGCCCTGCTGAGCGACCTGGCCAGCCGCCAGCTGGTCGCCGATCCCGCCACGATCACGCTGGACGAAGTGGCGCGCCTGGGCAGCTACGGCATGCTGTCCGCCGTCACCGGCCCGATCGGCATCAGCCGCATGCCGGCCGCCCTGGCCAGCGCACTGCAACCGCTGCAGACGCTGACGGCGATGGACCTGCACGTGGAGCCGCCGTTCCCGGTCGAGGGCCAGGAATGCGATCCGTGGAATATGCCGGACCACATCCCCGACGGCATGTACTGCATGCCGACCCAGGAAAAACGCTGGATGCAGATGCCGCCGCGCTTCATGAACGCCAAGAAGGGCGACTTGATCCTCAACCCCAGCAACGGCAGCCTGATCTCCGCCGTGCTGCAGACGGTGACGCCGCCGCAGCGCTATTCGCACTCCGGCATCATGACCCGCAACCGCGACGAGATCACCCACTCCACCGCATCGGAAGACCGGCTGATCGAATTCATCGGCGGCGACGGCGCCCGGCCCGACGTGCTCAAATACCTGTGGCCCGGCGTGGTCACGCAGACCGTCGAACACGCGGTCGACGGCGAGGACATGATCGATCCCGAGACCGGCAAGAAGCATTCGATCGCCGGCTTCGCCACCATGGAATCTAAGCTGGACCTGGGCGGCGTGGCGCCGGAGATCGTGCCGGCCATGGTGGTCAAGCCCGATCCGCTGAAGGAGACGCTGGAGATCCGCCAGACGCTGCACGGCATCGCCGATTTCGCCGCGCAGCAGGCCGGCAAGAGCCACTACCGCTTCTTCTGCTACACCAATCCCGCCATCGGCCTGACCGACAAGGCGCCGGCCAGCGCCAAGTGGGCCGCCAACACCTTCCCGACGGTGTGCTCGTCGCTGCTGTGGATGTCGATCAGGCAGTCCGGCGTGCCGATGGAAGGCGGCATGCTGGAACAGAGCGACCTGGCCGCCGGCGCCGGCATCACGCCGTCCACGCCGGACGGCCTGTATCTCTACCAGTCCGACGAACGGATCGCCGCCGGCGAGGTGCTGTACTCGAAGATCCACGAGATGGTGCTGGAGAGCGCCGGCTGGTTCGGCAACGCGCTGACCGACGCCGCCGACGATACCGCCAACCAGATGCTCAACGCCTTCGCCTCCGACTGGTGCGACACCGACGCCAAGGACTCCGACGCCTGGCGCCACACCGGCGACGCCAACGCCGTCAGTCCCGCCAACCTGTGCTTCTTCGACGCGCCGCTGTACGGCTATTGCGAGCCGCTGATCTACCGGCCGGCGCGCTGGGAGGAGGTGACCATCTACAAATGGAAGAAGGTGGCGCAGACCGGCACGCTGCACGGCGTGGTGCATTACGAGGGCAAGGCGGCGGCGGGCGTCAGCGTGCAGATTTCGCAGAACCAGTTCACCCACACGGCGGCCGACGGCAGCTTCACGCTCACCGGCGTACCGGTGGGCAGCGTGCTGGTGACGGCCGAGAAGCAGGAACTGCGCGGCAGCGCCTCGGCGACGGTGGCGGCCAACCAGACCGCCAACCTGACGCTGGACCTGCAACCGCCGCCGCACTGGTTCCGCCGCCTGACCATCGACGGCTGGATGGCCACCACCGACTATGAATTCGCCGCCGCAGCCTATCCGCACAGCGTGGGCGATTTCTACAACATCGCGCAACTGGGGCCGTCGTCCAGCACCCACGCGGTCAAGGTGTTCGACCAGGTGGCCGACGATGCGATGGGCCGCCTGATCCTGACGCTGGACCTGCTGGCCAATGACGTCATCCAGGTCAAAGCCACGCTGCGCTGCTACGGCGAGGGCTACGCCGACGGCGACAACTACCAGGAAGGCCATCTGGCGCCGTTCACCATCGGGCCGAACAAGAGCGGCACCTGGTGGATGTTTGTCGACGGCGACAACTACGCGGAGGCGCACTTCACGCTGACCAACAAGGTCGATCCGGTGTAAGCGGGGAAGCAAGGGGCGGCATGACCATGCCCGCCCCTTGCAGCACGATAGTTGTCGAAATTTAAGATTTGTTCTTTTTGTAATCAGAATTAAACTGGTTGTTCCCGCGCAGTCCGCCTCAAGGAACCGCCACCATGGCCTCACTCGCCAAGACCTCCCGTCCCGTCGCCCGCCTGATCGGCCGCCGCAACGCCGTGCAGACGGTGCTCGACTCCCCCGCCACGCTGACCTGGATCGCCGCGCCGGCCGGTTCCGGCAAGACCAGCCTGGGACTGGAGTTCTGCCAGGCCGCCGGCCCCACCGTGGCCTGGCTGCGGCTGGACGAAGCGGACATCGACCCGGCCAGCTTCCTGCTCTACTTCGAACAGGCCATCGTCAACGGCGGCGTGGCGCCGGACTGGCAACCGCCGCCGCTGCTGCGCGAACACCTGCCGGCGCTGCAAGGCTACCTGCGGCTGTACGCGCGCTCGCTGGGCGCGGCGCTGGCGCCGGCCAGCCGCATCGTCATGGACGACGCCCACCGCTGCCAGGACGCGCCCTTCTTCCGCCAGTTCCTCGAAACGCTGGCGACCGAGCTGCCGCCGGCCAGCAAGGTGGTGGTGCTGAGCCGCGCGCTGCCGCCGTCCGCCTGCGCGCGCCTGCTGGCGCACGGCGACATGCATGAACTGGACAGCGCCGCGCTGGCCTTCAGCCGCGACGAAACCGAAGTGCTGCTCAATGTGCTGGGCGTCGGCCACGCCGACACCGTCGCCGACAGCGTCTACAACTTCACGCGCGGCTGGGCGGCCGGCATCGCGCTGGTGGCCTCGTGGCTCAAGCGCCGGCCCGGCGCCGCGCTGGCGGCCGAGGACGTGCTGTCGGAGGCGATGGTGGGCTACCTGGCAGAGGAAGTGTTCAGCGCCTACAGCGACGAGGAACGCGCCACGCTGCTGGCCGTGTGCTGGCTGCCGAACTTCAGCGGCGCGTGGGCGGCCACGCTGTCCGGCGCGCCGCACGCGGCCGACATCGTGGCCCGCCTGGCCGCGCAGGGAGCGCTGATCTACGAATACCCCGGCCGCCAGTACGCGCTGCATCCGCTGTTCCAGGGCTTCCTGCGCAAATGGGCCGCCACCCGCATCGACGAGACGCAGCGCCACGCCTGGATCGCCGGCTGCGTCGACACCCTGCTGGCCGACGGCAACGGCGACGCCGCCATCAAGCTGGCACTGGAACACGGCATGCCCGAACGCGCGGCGGGCCTGATCGAATCGCGCGCCGAAGCGATGCTGGCCAGCGCGCGCCACACCACGCTGGCGCGCTGGATCGACGCCCTGCCCGAAGCGCATCGCGGCGCGTGGCACCACTACTGGCTGGGCCTCGCCGTGTTCATGAGCGACACCGCGCGCGCCCGTGCCGCGCTGCTCAAGGCGCTGAAGGCGTTCACGGAGCAGAACCGGCCGATGCACCGCTTCCTGGCGCTGAGCGCCATCATCAGCTCCTACTTCTTCGACGGCGCCGCCGAACAGCCGCTGCGCGCCTTCCTGCAGCAACACGTGGACCCGGCGCAGGACTACGACCAGCTGCCCGATCCCGGCCTGAAAGCCCACCTGACGCACAGCATGTGGAGCGGCTTGTTCATGACCGATCCCGGCCACCAGGACATGGACCTGTGGGAGCGGCGCGCGCTCGAAGTGCTGCGCCAGCCGGCCGATCCCACGCTGAAGGTGCGGCTGGGCGCGATGCTGGGCCAGCACTACTACCAGTCCGGCCGCTACGCCGCCGTGCGCAAGGTGCGGGTGCTGCTGGACGCATTGCCGGAAGCCTCAGCGCTGCCGCCGTACGCGCGCTACCTGTCGCATCTGGTGCAACTGTACGATGCACTGGTGGCGATGGACCACGCCCGCTTCGACGCCACCTTCGCCGCCTGCCGCGCCAGTTCGGAAAGCAGCGGCATCCGCATCATGGACGCGCACTACGTACTGCTGTACGCCGCCTCCTGCCTGCTGCGCGGAGAACTCGACAAGGCCGCCGCCGCCACCACCGAGATCGCCGAGCAAACGCCGGCGCAGCACCACAACCTGGTGGCCCATCTGCAGCTGACGCAAACCTGGCTGGCCAGTTGCCGGGGCGACGGCCACGGGGCGCTGGAGCACGCGCGCCTGGCGCACGAAGCGGCGCTGCGCTTCGGCAGCATCCCGTATGAAGTCTACGCGCAGGCCGCCGGCTGCGTCGCCTGGACGCTGCTGGACCGCGAACGCTGCGCCGCCGAAACGGCCGTGCTGCGCCGGCACGCCGCCGGCCACCGCTCGCCGCTGGCGGGCGCCTGGGCCGACCTGTTGGAAGCATGGCTGCTGGTCACCGGCGCCGACGGCAAGGCACAACCGCTGCAACAACTGCAACGCGCGCAACCGGCGCAGCTGCTGCTGGCGCAGGAAAAGCTGCGCCGCGCGCTGTACCACTTCGCGTCGCAGGGCAGCTACCTGACCTTCGCCACGCCGCACATCCTGCAGCCGCTGTGCGCGCACGCGCTGGCGGCCGGTCTCGTCCCCGACGCGGCCAACGCGCTGATACGCGCCTGGCGCCTGGCGCCGCCGGAAGACGCCGGCGACCACTGGCCATGGCCGGTGCAGGTGCGCGTCTTCGGCGGCTTCGAGCTGCGCATCGACGGCGAGCCTCTGCGCTCGCAAGGCAAGTCCAAGCACCGCCAGCTCGACATCCTGAAACTGATCGCGGCCCACGCGCCGGCCGGCATCTCGCTGGACCGCGCCGCCGAACTGCTATGGCCGGACGCCGACGGCGACACCGCCCGCCACGCGCTGGAGACCACGCTGTCGCGCCTGCGGGCGACGGTGGGCGCCGGCAGCATCGTGCTGGAACAGGGAGCGCTGTCGCTGGCGCCGCAGCGCTGCTGGAGCGACACGGCGGCGCTGGAACGCCTGCTGGCGCGCCTGCAAACGCTGACGCAGGAATGCGGCGCCGCCGGCGATGCTGCGGCATCGCACGAAGCCGCGCTGCTGGCGGCATCCACGCAGGTGCTGTCGCTGCACCGGGGAGAATTGCTGCACGGGGAAAGCGCGCCGTGGCTGTTGGCGCGGCGCGAACTATGGCGCGGCAAGCTGGCGCGCGCGCTGGGCGAAGCAGGCCGCCAGCTTGCCCGTGCCGGCAACACGGCGGCCGCCGCGCAGTTGCTGGAGCGCGCGCTGGAGGCAGACCCGTACTGCAAGGCCCTGAGCACGGACCTGATGCGCCTCCACCTGGACGACGCCAGCTTCGAGGAAGGCTTGGCGGTCTACCGGCGCTACCAGCGCATGGCATTGAGCGCGCTGGGCGCACCGGTGGCGCCGGAAATCGAAGCGCTGGCGCAGCAGCTGATGGCCTGCGCCGCGCAATCCAGCCCCGCCGTCTACGCGGGCAAGGCCGGATCGAAGCGAGCTACATGATGTACTTCAGATGCTCGGCCGGGATGCCCATGGCCTTGGCCAGTTCCGGATTGGCGCGTATCTGCTGATCCACGCCCTCCATCGCCGGCACCTGATGCACATCCAGCCGCTCGGCGCGCGCCTCCGCCGCGCCGCCCTCGGTGCGGCGGCCGACTTTCTGCATGTCCGGCGCCAGGCGCAGCACCACGCCGCCGCGTTCACGGGTGGCGTTGAGCAGCGTGCCATTTTGGTCGGTATGCACATTCAGCCCGATGTAGCCGGCGTCACGCAGCAGCGCGCTGATGTCGTTGACCAGTTTTTGATCCTTATCCATTTTCATTTTCCTTTTAAGCTAAGAGCAAGCCGAGCGACGCATCGCTGCTGGCGTTTTGTACGAAGGCGCCGGCGGTTTTTTTACCGTCGCCAGGCAAGAAGTAAATATTGGAGAACTTGACGCTGGCGATAGCCGACGTCAATTGGGGCAACAGCGCCTGGACTTCCTTGCGCACGGCCGGCAGCGCGGCCTTCAGCGCATTGGAAGCGGGGCCGGCGCAGAATGGCGCGCCGCCCTCGAACGAGAACCAGGTGCCGTCGACCGTCACATGCAGGTGCTTCTGGCTGTCGAGGAACACGAACAGGAACACCGAGATGGTGCCGTCGATATCGCTGCAATACCAAGGCGTCTCAATATGGAAATCGAAATTGACCTTGGCTAGCATGTCGAAAGGTTTGTGCGCGGCCGGCGACTGGCTAAAGTAAGGGACGCTGATCCACGGCGTGCCCTGCACGCGCAGGCCGCTGGTGAGCGAGGCGCCCGCTGCGATTAGCTGCTTGGCGACCATGCCGACGTTGGCGTTGGTGTTAATCACCTTGCCGAGATCGACCAGGTTTTCGCCGTTGGGACGATGGACCACCAGGATGCCGCTGCCCGGAGGCGATTCGGTGAATGGTTGATCCGCTGCGCTGACGGCGTTCTGGCCAACGAACACGCCGTTGAAGAACCCTTGTATGAATGAATATGTGGTGGTGACTGACATGATGCTTTCTTCCTGTAGATAAAAGCGTCATCGATGGAATATCGACAACCGCAGGGAGAAAGTTAATCTTGTCGGACCCACAAATGACTTGCAAATGCCCGGGCAAACTCGCGCCGCCGCGCGTGCAAGCGGAGGTAGACTACATCCTCGACTAACCAAGGAGAGTGAAGATGAACAAAAACACGATCTGCCTGTGGTACGACCATGACGCGGAAGAAGCCGCGCACTTCTACGCCCGCACCTTCCCCGACAGCGCGGTCGGCAAGGTGCACCGGGCGCCGTCCGATTTCCCCGGCGGGAAAGCGGATAGCGTATTGACAGTCGAGTTCACGGTCTGCGGCATCCCGTGCATCGGCCTCAATGGCGGCAAGGCCTTCAAGCACAGCGAGGCGTTCTCGTTCCAGATCGCCACCGACGACCAGGCCGAGACCGACCGCTATTGGAACGCCATCATCGACAACGGCGGCGCCGCGAGCGCCTGCGGCTGGTGCAAGGACAAATGGGGCCTGTCGTGGCAGATCACGCCGCGCGTGCTGACCGACGCCATGGCCCAGGGCGGCGACGTCGCCCAGCGCGCGTTCGCGGCCATGATGAAGATGGGGAAGATCGACGTCGCCGCGATCGAAGCCGCCGTGCGCGCCGCCTAACGCGTCCCGTGGGTCAAGCCGTACGCCCTCAGAACGGCAAGCCAGGCTGGATCGCTGCCCATCCTGGCCACGACGTCCTCGATGTCGTCGCGTTCCCTGGTCATCCCTTGCTGGAACATCAGGTGGCGGGCGTAGCTGCCCAGGTTCTGTTTTGAGACATGAATTTTCCCGGCGATGCCAGCATCCTTCTCGACCAGATAGCGGACGGACGAATCGGCAAGCGTGATCACGTCGAGACGCTGCATCAACAGCATGCTCAGTAACGCGCCTTCGTTGTTGTTGCGGTGTGCGTGGATACGCCCGCTGTCCATGTCTTCCGCCAGCGCCGGGTAGGTATGGCCCAGCATCGCGCCGAAGCGGATGCCTCGCAGCGAACCGGGACCGTCATATTCGAACGGTTCCGAGGCGCGCGACAGCAGGTCCTGCCGGTCGTCGAACAAGGCCGAGGTCCAGAGGTATTTGCCGCCGGCCGGTCCACCAAAAATAACCGAGGGCGCAAACAAGACCATGCCCCTGGCGCCGGTATCGAGCATGGAACCCAGGCGGGCGCGCGGCACGAACATCAGGTGGACTTCATATTTGCCAGCCAGTTTCTGGTTCAGGTAGGCCACCAGGTCCCGATCCAATCCGGCACTGGACCGGGCATCCGTCAGGAACGGCGGCGCCGCGTAATAGGTCCAGGCGGTGAGCACCTCGGCCGCCTGCGCACACGCCAGATCGCGACAGCAGCCCATGAGTATCAGTATGGATGCCAGTACGATCTTCATGCGCGGGCTTACGGTTTCAAGAGACCGGCTATCGCATCCAGCAGCAGCGGTTCCTGGAAGGGTTTGCCGAAGTAGGCGTTCACCCCCAGTTGCAGGGCGTAGTTGCGGTGCTTGTCCGCGCTGCGCGACGTGATCATGATGATGGGGATGTCCTTGGTGCGCTCGTCGCCGCGCACGTTGCGCGTCAGGTCGAAGCCGTCCATGCGCGGCATCTCGATATCGACCAGCATCAGGTCAGGCCTGGCCCCTTGCAGCTGCTCCAGCGCGTCGACGCCGTCCTTGGCCAGCGCGACGTTGTAGCCTTCGCGCTCCAGCAGCCGCTGGGTCACGCGGCGCACGGTCAGTGAATCGTCGACCACCATGATGGAGCGCCCTTGCCGCGGCGCCGCCCCCTCGCCCGCCGCCCGCGCATGGTGCTGCTGCATCTCGGGATGGTGCGCAAGGTGCTGCGCCAGTGCGACCGGATTCAGGATCAGGACAATGTCGCCCGAACCAAGCACCGTGGCGCCGGCGATGCCGACCATGCGCGCCAGCTGCGGGCCGATATTCTTGATGACGACCTCGCGATTGCCCAGCACCTCGTCGACGCGCACCGCCAGCCGCTCGTTGCCGTTCTTGAGCATCATCACCGGCGCGGATCGCTGCGCCGGCGGTTGCGCCGCGCCGTCGCCCAGCAAGGCGGGCAGGTAGTGCAGCGCGGCGTGCTGGCCGTGCACCGGCACGTAGCCGTTGTGGTGCGCCTCGGTCAGCGCGGCGTCCTTCATCTGCAGCACCTGCTCGACCAGGATGGCCGGCAGCGCGTAGGTCTTGCCGCCGGCAGCCAGCAGCACCACCTGCGTGACGGCCAGCGTGAGCGGCAGGTGGATGGTGAAGCGCGTGCCTTTGCCAGGTTCGGAGAAGGTGTCGACGCGGCCGCCCAGCGCCTGCGCCTCGGACTGCACCACGTCCATGCCGACGCCGCGCCCGGACAATTCGGTCAGCGCTTCGGCGGTGGAGAAGCCGGGTTCGAAAATCAGGTCGGCGATCTGGACGTCGGTGACTTCCTCGTCTTCCCGCAGCAGGCCGTTGCTGATCGCCTTGGCGCGGATGCGCTCCAGATCGAGGCCGCCGCCGTCGTCGGTGAATTCGATGACGACTTCATTGCCCTGCTGCGTGACCTGCACCAGCAGCTCGCCGGTTTCGTTCTTGCCCGCTGCGCTGCGGGCGGCGCGGCTCTCCACGCCGTGGGCGATGGCGTTGCGCAGCAGGTGTTCGAACGGCGCGGCCATGCGTTCCAGCACGCTGCGGTCGATTTCCACCGCGCTGCCGCGTATGTCCAGGTTGACGCGTTTGTCGACTTCCTTGGCGCTCTGCCGGGCGACGCGGAACAAGCGTTCGGAGATGCTGGCGAAGGGCACCATCCGCACGCGCATCAGGTCGCGCTGCAGGTCGCGCGTGAGGCGCGCTTGCAGCACCAGGTCGTCGCCGGCGTTGTCGACGCTGCGGGTCAGGCTTTCATGGAAGGAGGCGACATCGTTGACGCTTTCCGCCATCATACGGGTCAGCTCCTGCAGGCGCGTGAAGCGGTCGAATTCGAGCGGGTCGAATTCGCGGTCGCTGGAGATCGACATGCGGGAGGCGATCTGCGATTCGGCCTGCATCTCGACTTCGCGCAGCTGGCGGCGCAGGCGGGTGAGGTTTTCGGAGAAGTCGAACAGCGAGGCGCGCAGGGTTTCGACTTCGTTCTCCAGCTTGGAGCGGGAAATCGATACTTCACCGGCCTGGTTCACCAGGCGGTCCAGGATGTCGGCGCGGACGCGGACCAGCGGCGATTTGGCGCTCGATTGCAGTTCGTCGGCGGGGGCCTGTGCGGCTGGCGCGGGCGCTGTGGCGGCGGGTGCTTCGGCGCTGTCCACGGCGTCCGCCGTGATGCCGTCGGTGCCGGCGATGGCCGGCTGGCCGGCCTCCAGGCTGGTGACATCGGCGGCCAGGCCGGCGGCTTGATGCAATGCGTCCGGATGCTGGAGCTGTTCGAACAGCAGCAGCGCGTGGTCGTAGTGGGCCAGCAGTTCGTCGAACGCTTGCGGCGTGGCGGAACCGGCGTGCACCATGTTTTCAATGTGCGTTTCGATTTCGTGGGCGTGTTGGCCCAGTCGCATCGCGCCGGCCATGCGGGCGCTGCCCTTCACGGTGTGCAGGAGGCGCAGCAGGCTTTGGGCTTGCGCGGTGTCGGCGGGATTGTGGTGCCAGGTGCGCAATGCCTCGCCCACCTGCGGCAGCAAATCCGCGCCCTCTTCCAGGAAGACCGGCAGCAGGTCGGCGTCCAATTCGTCGTGGAAGATCGCTGGTGCGGCGGTCAGGATTTCCGGCTCGGCCGGCGGGAGTTCGATAACTTCGGCCTCCAGCAAAGCGTCGTCGCCAGGGATGAGTTCCGGCTCCGACGCAAGGGCCAGCGGCTCGGGCTCGGGCTCCGTCTCGGGCGCGGAGGCTACAACTTCGGCCTCGGATTCTGGCTCGGGTGCGAGCGCGGGGGCTGCTGGCTCGGGTTCTGGCTCTGGCGCGGGGGCTGCCGGCTCGGGCGCCAGCTCCAGCACGGGCGCTGGCGGTGCGGGTTCGGGTTCCGGCTCTGCGATTTTGAGCGGCGGTTCGGCGAAGGCATCGTCGAACGCGGCGTTGAACAGATCGTCGATGCTGTCGTCCGCGCGCGCCTCGGTCTTTTTCGGCGCCGCTTCGCGCACGGGCGCATCGGATTCCGGCACGCTGCCGCTGAGCGCTTCGAACGCCTCGCGGAACAACTTCTCCATCGCCGACTCCACCGGCGCGGATGTGATGTCGTGCATCGTCTCCGCGACCAGATCGTCCAGCCGCGCCTCGATATCGTTGCTGGCCGCTGGCGGCGTGGCTTGCAGCTCGGAGCGCAGGTCGTGCAGCGCGGTGATCAGCTCCGGCTGCGCCGCCGGCATGTCGCCGGCCGCAAAACTCTGCAGCATCTGACGGATGCGCTCCATCGTAAAGTCCAGCAAATCATGCTGTACCTGGTCGAGATGCGGCGCGGGCGGCAGCAGCGCCTGCAGCGTGGACTCCAGCGCCAACGCCAGTTCCCGCAAGGCCTTGAAGCCGACCGTGCCCGACGTGCCGGCCAGCGTGTGCGATGCCTGCAGCGCCTCCGCATGGACCGGACGGCGCGGCTCGTGGCGCCATTCGCCGAAGTCCTGCGTGAGCAGGCGAACCAGTTCGTCCGTCTCGTGCAGATAGATGTTGTACAGCGGCAGAGGGATCTCCAGCTCGCCGATGTGCTTGACGTTGTCGTCGCGCGGCACCGCCGGCGTGATCGATGGGAAGTCGATGACGTTGCCATTGGAGACAATCGCCGGCGGTGGCTCGAACGCTGGAGGTGCTGTCGGCATCGGCGGCTCGGTCGCTGGCGGTGCTGTGGCCGACGGCGGCTCGACCAGCGGCGGCTCGTCAGCGGCGACGACCGGCAGCTCCTCCGCCTCGGCGACTACTTCCGCTTCGGCTTCCGGCACCAACGATGGCGATGGCGATGGCGATGGCGCCGCCGCATCGATCGCGAACTCGCCGCCATCCTGCACGCGTGCGGCCGCAACGACCAGCGCATCCGCATTGCGCGCCGAGACCCCGGCCGCCACCAATTCCCCCACCCACGCGCCCATCTGGCGCGCCGCCTCGTTCAGCAAGTCAAACAGGGCATCCGTGGCCGGCCGCGCCTCCGCCAGCCACACATTCATCACCCGCTCGATGGCATGCGCCGCGTCGGCGAACTGGCTCAGGCCCACCATCCTGCCGCTGCCCTTCAGCGTATGGAAGGAGCGCCGCAGCATGGTCAAATTCTCCTCGCTGCCCGCCTCCGCGCGCGGCTTGGCCAGCGTGGCATCGATAAACTGCAGCACCTCCCCGGCCTCGGAGATGAAGATGTCCAGCAGCTCCGCCTCCACCGCCGCATCGCTGCTGGCCGGCGCGGGGGCCTGCGCCGGCATCGCCACGGGAGCCGGCGCGGGGACCTGCTCCTCCAGCACCGGTATCGACTCCGAAGCAGCCATCTTCTTGAACGGCACCGAACGGAACGCGCCATGCGCGGCATCGAACGCAAAGCGCTCGCGCGCACCGGCCGCATTCTGCGCCAGCATGTCGACAAAGAATCCCAGCGCACCGACGTTCTGCGCGATATCGTCCAGCGCCTTGGGCTCCAGCGACGGATCGCCCTCGCCCGCCGCCAGCGCCTGCACGGCGGCCTTCACATGCTGCGCCGCCTTCGTCGCGTCTTCCTGATCGAGGATGGACAGCGCGCCCTGCAACTGATGCAGCACCGGGTCCAGCTCCGTCAGCGACGGCCGCTTCGACGGATCGACGTAATAATCGTCGAGCACCTTCTCGACCTGGCGCAAGCCGGCCTTCATTTCCATCGCCAGCGCGACGACGGTGTCGTCCTGCCGCATCTGCTGCGCCAGGCCGTTCTGCCACTGCGCCGGTTCCGGCGGCGTGTCGCCGGCCACCAGCGCCAGCAACCGCGCGCCTATCGTGTCCGCGTGCGCCGCGAAATCGCCGGGCAGATGGCGGATCTGTTCCAGTCCATGTTCGGCGAACAGCAGCGCGGTCGCCATCTCCAGCGCCAGCTCCTCGCTGCGGCCGGCCGAGATGGCGGTATGCGCCACACCGGCCAGCTGCCGCAGCAAGATGCTCAATGCCGGCAGATCCAATTGGTCGCACGCCTCGGCCACGTCGGCCAGCGCGCCGCCGAACGCCGCGTCCAGCGCCGGATCGATCTCCGCGCCGGCCAGCCGGTCCCAGCTCACCTTGGCCCGCGCCATGCCTGCCTTGGCGCGCTCCAGCGCATCGAGGTCGATCTGGCCGTAGCGGCGGCGTTCATAATCGGCCGGCACCAGGCCGTCGAGCGCAAACACGCGGCGCAGTTCCAGCACCGCTTCCGATGACGATGCCGACGCCGGAGCGGCGGCGATGAAGAACAGCGCGTCACGCAGCATCGCATCCGGCTGCGCGGCGGCGCCCTGGCTCAAACGACGTATCTGCAGATTGATCAAACCGAACAGCTGCTTGACGTACAAGCCGCCGGCCAGCTCGCCGTTGGCCACCAGTTCGGCGAAGGCCTGCATCGCCAGCCAGAAGGTGCGCGCCTTGGCGTCCTGCTGTGCGGCGGCGACCAGCTCCACGGCCTCCAGCAGCGCGGCGGCATGCTCCTGCTGCTGCGCCGCCTCGGTGCTCTTCAGGTAAGGCAGCAGCGATTTCTCGAAGCGCTGCCGGAACGCCGTGTAGTCCGCTGCGGCGGCCTCGCCGGCCGGTGGCGGCGCCACGCTGCGCGACAAATCGGGATAGAACAGGTCCGCCGGATGGACGCGCTCCGCGCCCATCATCTCCTGCACCGCGCGGTAGTAGGGGAACAGCTTGACCGGCTGCGACGGCGCGCCATCCAGCAGCTCCTGCAGATACTCCACCAGCGCCTGATACAGCTCCGCCAGCGTCTGCGCATGGTCGGTGCTGCATTTGAGCGTGCCGGCCTTGAAGCGGTCCAGCGCCTCCTCGGCCACCTGCGTCATCAGGCCCACGCCGTCCACGTCCACCATCATCAGCGCGCCGTGCGCCTGGTGCAGGTGCGACCGCGCGTGCTGCAACTGGGTCGCCTGATCCTCCGGCGCCCGGCCGCCCGCTTCGAACAGGGCGGTCTTCGAGCGTGCCAGCGACTCGCGGATTTCCACCATCACCCACGACAAAGGGCCGGTATCGAACTGCGGTTGCGGCGGATTCGGAAAATCAGTTGTGGTCATGCTTGCCTCGGCCTTTCAATGATGGGCGGTTCAGGACGCGATACGGAATCGCGCCACCGAGTTTTTCAATTCCTGCGCCAGCACTGACAGCTTATGAATCGATTGTGCGGTTTGCTGGGTACCGTCCTGCGTCTGCTCGGTCACCGTCAAAATGTGTTGGATGTTCTGCGCCACGCCGGACGCCGACGTGGCCTGCTGACCGGTCGCCATCGAGATGCCGGAGATCAGCTCCGCCAGCCGGTTCGACACCTGCGAGATGTCGTTCAGCGCCGCGCCGGCCGCGTCGGACAGGCGCGCGCCTTCGACCACGCCCTGGGTCGACTTCTCCATCGCGGCCACGGCGTCGTGGGTGTCGGTCTGGATGGTGCGTACCAGCGCGCCGATCTGCTTGGCCGCTTCGGCCGAGCGTTCGGCCAGGCGCTGCACCTCCTCCGCCACCACCGAGAAGCCGCGTCCCGCCTCGCCGGCCGACGCAGCCTGGATCGCCGCGTTCAGCGCCAGCACGTTGGTCTGTTCGGTGATGTCGGAAATCAGTTCGGTGATCTCGCCGATCTCCTGCGACGATTCGCCCAGCCGCTTGATGCGCTTGGACGTGTCCTGGATCTGCTCGCGGATCTCGTGCATGCCCTTGATGGCGTTTTCCACCGCCGTCGCGCCCTGCTGCGCCGCCGCCACCGACTGGCGCGCCACGTCGGCCGATTCGCTGGCCGAACGCGAGACGTCGGTGATCTCGTTGGCCATCTTGACCACCGTGGCCGACGCGTCCTGGATCTCGCGCGACTGCTGCTGCGACGCCAGCAGCAGGTCGCTGGAGATGCTCTGCGCGTGGGTGGACGCCTTGGTCACCTGCTCGGCGGTGGCGGTCACGCGGCCCACCAGGCCGCGCAGCTCTTCCACCGTGTAGTTGACCGAGTCGGCGATGGCGCCGGTGATGTCCTCGGACACCGTGGCCTGCACCGTCAAGTCGCCGTCCGCCACTTCCTGCAGCTCGTTCATCAGGCGCAGAATCGCCGCCTGGTTCTGGTCATTCATGGCCTTCGCCTCTTCCTCCTTGCGCTGCGACTGCTGGCGCATGGATTCCGCTTCCTGGCGGCGGCGGTCGGCGCCACGCGTGCGGTTGTAGGAATCGACCAGCAGCACGCGGCCGATGGCCGCCGCCGAGACCAGCGTGAGCATGCCGCCGGCCACCATCAGCCAGAAGGTCAGGCCCAGCGAATCCTGGTCTTCGCGGTAGGCCTGCTGCAGCACCGACAGACGCTGGCGCAGGGCCTCGTTGTCGTTGAAGATCAGCTGTTCGGCGTTCTTGGCGGCGCTGAATTTATCCAGCTTGTCGAGGATGGCCGTCACCAGCTTCTGGTATTCCTCGAAGTCGTTTTTCAGCGCGGTGAATTTCTCGCGCAGGTCCGGCTCGCGCACGGCCGCCAGCCCGAGCGGCGCGCTGCCGTTGAGGAAGCCGTCGACGGTGTTGCGGAACACGGTGGTGTCGCGGCCCAGCTGGAACGCGGTCTCCGACGTGATGCCGCCGGCGGTGAGGAACTCGCCGGCGCCTCGGCTCATGCGCTGCGTGAGCATGGTCAGCTTGCCGAGCGCCGCGATCTCGCGCGCCGAGCCGCCGCGCTGCACCTTGAGCGCGGAGATGTCCTCGGTGCGGTTGAGCAGGGCCGGCGACAGGTCGTTGATCTTCTTCAGCGTCTTGTCGACGCCGCTCAGGTCCGCCTTCAGCAGCAGGATGGTGCCGGCCGCGATGTCGGACGGCCCCCATTGCTTGCGGGCCGCAGCCACGATGGGCGCCAGCGCGGCGATCGGCTCGCCGATCTCGCGGCCTTGATAGCGGCCGCCGCGCGTCATCAGCGCGAAGTCGTTGTTCAATTCCTTGCGGCTTTCCTCCAGCTGGCGGAAGCCTTCCGCGCTGCCCTGCACCGCGTTCGGCGCCGCCTTGCCGATGCGTTGCGAGTGCATCAGCGCATCGCTGGCGACCTGGGTCTGGGTCGAGCGGTTGGCGCTGTGGATGGTGTTCAGGGCGACGAACAAGGCGCTCAGCGCCAGGCTGACCGCCAGCGCGGTCGACAGGATGCTCAACTGGCGCTGCGCCGGCAGGTGGCCGATCAGCGGCAGCTTGAAGCCGCCCCCCGGCTCGGCCGGCGCCACCGGAGCGCCGCCACGGCGGCCCAGCGCATCGCGCAGGCGCAGCGGCGCGGCGCTATCCGCGACGGCGGAGGTGCTGTCGCCATCGGCGGCGCTTGCGGGCGCTGGCGGCGGCATCGGCATCGGCGCCGACACCACGCCGGTGTGCAAAAACTGCGAATCGCCCGCTTCGCCAAATTCCGAATTCGCTGCCATATCCGGCGCGGCTTTGCGGTCGCCCCGCGAGAAAAACCCCATCTTGAAAGCCATTACACCCTCTTCGGATTAGTTGCGATCTACCCCAGTATGCCGCCCTTACAAACCAACCTGCAGAAAACGCGATTCACGCACCAGCTGCGCCAGGTCGATGCGGGTCCATTGCCGGCCCTCGCCGTCGGTGTAGTGCTGGCGGCTCCATTCAGGTCCGGCATCGGCCGGCGCTTCCAGCGCCTGCATGTCGGCCAGCTTGCGCAGGCCCAGCACACGCTCGGCCAACAGCGCGCAGTTGAAACCCAATGTGGGGGCGAAGGTGATCAGGCGCCGTTCCGCCGCCGCCGCGTCGCCGGCGGCCAGGCCCTGGTAGCGCGCCAGGTCGATCACGCCGGTCAGGTTGCCGCGAATATTGGCCAGTCCCTGGTACCAGTCCTGCGCCAGCGGCACCGGCGTGACCGGCTGCAGCGGCACGATTTCACTGATCTGGGTCAAGTCCAGCAGGCAGAGTCGCCCGCCTATCAGCACGCCGAGTTCACGACCGCCCGCCGCGACGCCGGTTTTTGCGGCCTGCATGCGCTCCAGCAGCTGCACCTGATATTGGCGCAGACGGCTGCGGCGTTCCGGGCCGGCCGGAGTGGATGGGGTGTCGGGCGTCGGGCCGCTCATCGCTTAGCTAACGGCAGACAAAGCGGCGATCTTGGCCAGCAGTTCGGCCGCGTCCACCGGCTTGACCAGGTAGTCGCGCGCGCCCTGGCGCAGGCCCCAGATACGGTCGGTCTCCTGGTTCTTGCTGGAGCAGATAATCACCGGCACGTCCTGCAGATCGGGATCGCGGGCGATGGCGCGAGTGACCTGGAAGCCGTTCGCGCCGGGCATGACCACGTCCATCAGGATCAGCTGGGGCTTGTCGGCCTTGATCTTGGCCAGCGCCTCCTCGCCGTTTTCGGCGGTCGAGACGGAAAAGCCGTTTTTGACCAGGATGTCGGTCAGGTAGTAGCGCTCCGTGGGCGAATCGTCGACGATCAGAATTCTTTGTATGGCCATGGTGTTCCCCTGAAGCTGGCTTATTCTTGTGTGGAGACGCCCGCGCCGCCGGTATGCTCGCGCACCGCGGCCAGCAGGCTGTCTTTGGTAAAAGGCTTGGTGAGATAGGCAGCCGAACCGACCATGGCGCCGCGCGCGCGGTCGAACAAGCCGTCCTTGGACGACAGCATCAGCACCGGCGTGGCGTGGAATTTGGCGCTCTTCTTGATCAGCGCGCAGGTCTGGTAGCCGTCCAGGCGCGGCATCAGGATGTCGCAGAAAATGAGCGCCGGATGGTGGTCGCTGATCTTGGCCAGCGCGTCGAATCCATCCTCGGCCAGCACCACCTGATAGCCGGCCTGGGTCAGGAAGATCTCGGCCGAACGACGGATCGTGCTGCTGTCGTCGATCACCATGATTTTCAGGGCATTAGCATGCGGCGTGGTCGTCGTCATAATCGGTTCGCTGGTATGGTGGCTACACCATAGCATAGGCAGGCGGCGGTTGGCGCGATACTAGCGATGCGCCAGTCGTCCGGCGCGCCGTATCAGATGGCTACCATCTCGAAATCGTCCTTGCGGGCGCCGCATTCCGGGCAGCTCCAGTTCATCGGCACGTCGGCCCAGCGGGTGCCCGGGGCGATGCCCTCGTCCGGCAAACCGGCTTGCTCGTCATAGATCCAGCCACAGATCAGGCACATCCAGGTCTGGAACTCCTGCGTTGTTTCATTGCTACTCACGTTCTGCCACCCTTCAATCAAGTAAAATGCTGAATTAGGTATCTTAATCTACCCGCCGTGCAAAACCAAACTTCTCCTCTCATATTAAGCTTCGGCGCTGCCGATCCGGCCGGAGCGATCGGCGTCCAGGCCGACCTCGCGGTATTTTCCGCCCTCTCCTGCAACGGGCTGGCGGTGACCACCGCGTTGCTGATCGGCGACAGCGCCCGCGTCGAAGACGCCCAGGACATCGATCCCGATTGGGTCTCGGACCAGGCCCGCGTGATCCTGGAAGACATGAGCATGGCCGCCTTCAAGGTCGGCGCGCTGACCAACATCGAGCAGGTGGCGGCCATCGCCGAGATCCTGTCCGACTATCCCGACGCGCCGCTGATCCTCGATCCGTTCAGCTCCCGCCTGCCCGATCCGGCCGACGCCGACGAGGCCGAGGAGCTGCTGACCGCCCTGCGCCAATTGCTGGTGCCGCAGGCCACGCTGCTGATGCTGTCGCAGGTGGAGCTGGGCCGGCTGGCCGAAACCTGGCGCGAAGGCGCCGAGGACACCATGGAATCGGACGTCGAGCACCTGCTGGCCCTGGGCTGCGAATTCGTGCTCGTCACCGGCACCCAGGCCGGCACGCCGCAGGGCGAGACGGCCGCGCCGAACACGCTGGCCAACACCCTGTTCGGCGCCGACGGCATGATCAGCCACGACGCCTGGCAGCACATGCCGGGCCCCTTCCTGGGCGCCGGCGGCACGCTGTCGGCGGCGATCACCGCCTTCATGGCGCGCGGCGCCGACGTGCCGGAAGCGGTGACGGCGGCGCAGGAATACACCGTCGGCGCGCTGGCCCATGCGCAGCGCTACGGCATGGGCAAGTTCATCCCGAACCGATTTTTCCATCTGCACCAGGCCTTACCAACTTAATACCGAAGATGCCATCATGACCACGACCTCAAAAAACGACCAGCTGTTCGAACGCGCCCAGAAAACCACGCCCGGCGGCGTCAACTCGCCGGTGCGCGCCTTCCGCTCGGTGGGCGGCACGCCGCGCTTCATCACCCGCGCCGAAGGCCCGTACTTCTGGGACGCGGACGACAAGCGCTACATCGACTACATCGGCTCCTGGGGCCCGGCCATCGTCGGCCACGCGCATCCGGTGGTGGTGAAGGCGGTGCAGGAGGCGGCCGCGCGCGGCCTGTCGTTCGGCGCGCCGACCGAGGGCGAGATCCTGATGGCCGAGGAAATCTGCCGCCTGGTGCCGTCGATCGAGCAGGTGCGCCTGGTCTCGTCGGGCACCGAGGCGACCATGAGCGCGCTGCGCCTGGCGCGCGGCGCCACGGGCCGCGACAAGATCATCAAGTTCGAGGGCTGCTACCACGGCCACGCCGATTCGCTGCTGGTCAAGGCGGGCAGCGGCCTGCTCACCTTCGGCAACCCGACGTCGGCCGGCGTGCCGGAGGACTTCGTCAAGCACACGCTGGTGCTGGACTATAACAACGTGGCGCAGCTGGAGCAGGCCTTCGCCGAATACGGCGACGACATCGCCTGCGTGATCGTCGAGCCGGTGGCCGGCAATATGAACCTGATCAAGGCCTCCGAGGCCTTCCTGCAGGCGATGCGCGCGCTGTGCACCAAGCACGGCGCGGTGCTGATCTTCGACGAAGTGATGTGCGGCTTCCGCGTGGCGCTGGGCGGCGCGCAGCAGCTGTACGGCATCAAGCCGGACCTGACGGCGCTGGGCAAGGTGATCGGCGGCGGCCTGCCGGTGGCGGCCTTCGGCGGCAGCGCCGAGTTGATGAGCAAGATGGCGCCGTTGGGCGCGGTCTACCAAGCCGGCACGCTGTCGGGCAATCCGGTGGCGGTGGCGGCGGGCATGACCACGCTGAAGATCATCCAGGAGCCGGGTTTCTACGAGAAATTGAGCGCGACGGCGGCGCGCCTGGCGGCCGGCCTGACCAAGGCGGCCAAGGATGCGGGCATCGTGTTCTGCGCCGATTCGATCGGCGGCATGTTCGGCCTGTACTTCAGCGAGACGCCGCCGAACAACTACGCCGAGATGATGGCCGGCGACCGCGCGCGCTTCAATGTGTTCTTCCACGCCATGCTGGACGAAGGCGTGTACTTCGCGCCGGCCGCGTTCGAGGCGGGCTTCGTGTCGGCGCAGCACAGCGACGCGGTGATCGACGAAACCATCGCCGCCGCCGCGCGCGTGTTCAAGAAGCTGGCCGCTTAAGCTTCGTCTTCCTCGTCCTCTTCGGAGGACTGGATCACGCCGGTGTTGAAGTTGTACTCGAACAGGTCGCCGTAGCGGCCCCACTCGATGGCGACCCGCAGCGCGCGCTCGGCCTCCTCTTCGCTGAGCGTGAAGCGCAGCAGCTTGAGGAACAGGTCCTCCGGCAGGTCGCCCGACTTGTCCTGTTGCAGACCATGGCAGATGTAGGCGATCAGCGGCACATGCTCCAGCAGCTGCTTGCCGAAGATCTCCTGGCGCTCGGTGTTGTTGGCCGCCGCATAGCGCCCACCCAAGTCGGTCAGCAGGATGTCGCCGTTGGTCAGGTAGGCAAAGCCCAGCAGGATCAAGCCGTTCAACACTTCCAGCAGCTCGGCGTCGGTCAGCTCCGTCTCTTCGGCCAGCTGCGGCAGGTCGGCGCGGCCGGAGAACGGCTCCTCCGACAGCAGCTCCACGATACCCTCCATGTGCGCGATGTCGGCCTGCGGCAGGCGGTCGCCCAGCTGCAGCTTGACCTCCTTCTCGCTGATCAGGCCACGGCGGCCGGCACCGGCGGTCATCAGCTCGTACACCTTGTCGATCAGCTGGCGCACTTCCGGTCCCTCGGCCTTGCGCGGCTGCGGCAGCGAAATCGGCAGCTCGGCGCGCACCCGGCCAGGATCGCTGGCGAAGATCAGCACGCGGTCGGCCATCATCACCGCCTCCTCGATGTTGTGCGACACCACCAGGATGGCCTTGGTCGGGATCTGGCCGGACTGCCACAGCTCCAGTATCTCTTCGCGCAGGCGCTCGCCGGTCAGCACGTCCAGCGCGGAAAACGCCTCGTCCATCAGCAGCACTTCCGGCTCCATCACCAGCGCGCGGGCGATGCCGACGCGCTGGCGCATGCCGCCCGACAGCTCGCGCGGCAGCGCGCCCTCGAAGCCGGACAGGCCGATCAAATCGATCACCTTCTCGGCGCGCTCGGCGCGTTCCTCGGCCGGCATGCCCTGCGCCTCCAGCCCCAGCTCGACGTTCTTCTGCACCGTCAGCCACGGGAACAGCGCGAACGACTGGAACACCATGCGGATACCGCGCGCCGTGCCGTACAAAGGCATGCCGCGATACAGCACCTGGCCCTCGTCGGCCTGGATCAGCCCCGCCATGATGCGCAACATGGTCGACTTGCCGGAGCCCGATTGGCCCAGCAACGCGACGATCTCGCCTTCATGCAGCGTGAAGTCCACGCCTTCCAGCACCGCGCGCGCGGAGCCGTCGGCGCCGCGAAAATGCTTGCCGACCGATTTCAATTCGACGATAGGAGTGCTCATAATTCGATCTCAATACTAGAAATGCAGCCGGCTCTCGGCCATGGTGTACAGGCGGCGCCACACGAAGTGGTTGAAGCCCATGACGAAGACGCACATGATACCGATGCCCAGCGCGATGCGCGGGAAGTCGCCGGCGGTGGTCATCTCCTGGATGTAGCTGCCGATGCCGTGCGCCCGCAAGGTGGTCGAGCCCCAGCTGACGCATTCGGCCACGATGGCGGCGTTCCACGAGCCGCCGGTGGCGGTGATGGCGCCAGTGACGAAGCTGGGGAAGATCGCCGGCAGCAGGTAGCGGCGCCATTTCAGCCAACCGGTCAGGCCGAAGTTCTTGGCGGCGTGCCGCAGCTCGGTCGGGATGGTGGAGGCGCCGGCGATCACGTTGAACAGCAAATACCACTGCGTCCCCAGGATCATCAACGGCGACAGCCAGATGTCCGGGTTCAGGTGGTAGCGCACGATCAGCACCACCGCCACCGGGAACACCAGATTGGTCGGGAAGGCCGCGAGGAACTGCGCCACCGCCTGCGTGCGCGAGGCCCAGCGCGGGTTCATGCCGATCCACACGCCGACCGGCACCCACACCAGGGAAGCCAGCGCCAGCAGCAGGATCACGCGCGCCAGCGTGTACAGGCCAAGCACGAACACATGCCCCACCTCGGCCCAGCCGACTTCCGTGCGGATGAAGTGGCCCAGGCTCCACAAGGCGTAGAACACGACGGCGGCGATCACCGCGTCCCACACGCGCTGCGGCACCAGCGACGGCTGGTCGCGGCGGGCGCGGATCGAGGTGCCGTCGTGCCCGAGGCGGAACAGCGCGATGGAGCGCGACAGCATGTTGCCGAACCATTCGACGATGGCCTGCGTGCGCTCGGTGCGGCGCAGCCAGGTGAGCAGCCACGACTGCTGGGCGGTGTCGCTGCCGGTTTCCTCGAAACGGAACTTGTCGGCCCAGGCCAGCAGGGGGCGGAAGAACAGCTGGTCGTACATCAGCACCCCGACCAGCATGGCGCCGATGGCCCAGCCGATGGCGCTCATGTCGCTCTGGGCGATGGCCATGGCGATGTAGGAGCCGATGCCGGGCAGCTTGATGTCCTGGCCGGAGACCGAGATCGCCTCCGACGCCACGACGAAGAACCAGCCGCCGGACATCGACATCATCATGTTCCACAACAGGCCGGGCATGGCGAACGGCAATTCCAGGCGCCAGAAGCGCTGCCAGCCCGAGAGCTGGAACACCTGCGCCGCCTCCGACAGTTCGGCCGGCACGGTGCGGAAGCCCTGGTAGGCGGAGAAGGCCATGTTCCACGCCTGCGAGGTGAAGATGGCGAAGATGGCCGCGCACTCCACGCCCAGCAGGCTGCCGGGGAACAGCGCGATGAAGGCGGTGACGGTGATCGACAGGAAGCCGAGGATGGGGATCGACTGCAGGATGTCGAGCATCGGCACCAGGATTTTTTCGGCCAGCTTGTACTTGGTGGTGAGCGCGGCGAACACGCAGGCGAACACCGTCGACGCGCCCAGCGCGATGAACATGCGCAGCGTGGTGCGCAGCAGGTAGTAAGGCAGGTAGCTCGGGTCCAGCGACAACGGCAACGCCTGGCCGACCTCGTACGGGCGCACCATTTGCTGGCTGCCGTAGGCGATCAGGACAAAGATCGACAGTACGATGGGCAGCAGTGCCCAGTCCCAGCGGTTACCGCCGGCTTCGACCACCTGGCGGGGGAAAAATTGCCGTTTTTTGCTCATTATTTGGGGCTTTCTTCGGCCAGAATAACCGAGGCGAGTGACCGGAGAGTGACACAGGCCGCCATTCTAAAGGATTACGGTGGTGAATATATTACAAGCGTGAAAGTTGGTGACTATTTACGCCCCTTGTTGCGGGCATAATAATGTGACTCTCGAAATAATATTGCGCGTTATGAAACTGATCGCTGAAAAACGTTCCAAGACGGATAAGTATGACGTGCTGCGCTTCGTGCGCAACAACGGCAGCTGCACGGACACGGTGATGCCGCGCCAGGGCATCTTGCCGCACGATCTGCTGCACTACGTGGTGGAATCGGCCCTGCCGCTGCGGCACGGCTTCCTCAGCCTGCTGGCGCGCGGCGCCGACGCGCAGTTCGTCATGGAGGCGGTGCACGACGCCGCCAACAAGGACGTGGAGACCGAGGCGGTGCAGGCGGAGGCGATCGTCGAGGGGTTGCAGGCGCAGTTGTGGTCGGGCGCGTTCGACGAGCAGGCCTTCCTGGCCGGCGCCGCCTCGGCCTGCACGGCGCGCGACAAGCAGCCGTTCGACTTCAGCAAGGTCGGCATCGACATCAAGGCGGCGCTGTACGACCGCGCGCTGTCGCTGAACGAGAAATGGACGACCGCGCCCTACTTCAGCACCCTCTCGCTGGAATTCAGCCCGCAGCCGGTGTAGTCAGGTCGGCCCGCGATCCGGCAATCAATGACCGTGCCATGGTAGGCCCATCAACGGTGGAGTATGATTGGCTTCGAATTCAATAAGGAGTCACGCATGAGCCAAAAGAGCATCGACGTCACCATCCTGGAATCCCTGAATCACCTGCTTGTCAATCATCCCGGCTTGCTGCCGGCCGTGTACGACATCGTCCACACTCAGCTGGGTCTGCCGAAGGATCAACTGCGTTGGCTGCTGGGACAGAACCGCATCCCCCTCGTCGATATCAACCAGTTTGGCTACGACCTGCAACTGGGAGTCGAGCATGACATCCGTAGCAAGTACAACTTCGAAGGCGACCTTGCCCGCATCTACGCCGAGAACAAAGGCTACCTGGTTCACAAGTGGCACCACTACATTCCGCTGTACGAGCGCTATTTCGGCGCGTATCGCGGCAAGAAAATCCGCTTCCTGGAAATCGGCGTCAGCAAGGGAGGCAGTTTGCAAATGTGGCGTCAATATTTTGGTGACGAAGCCATCATCTACGGCATAGACATCAACCCCGAGTGTGCCCAGTTGAACGGCATCGCCGGCCAAGTGCGCATCGGCTCGCAAACCGATACGCAGTTCCTGGCGTCGGTGGTGGAGGAAATGGGCGGCGTCGACATCGTGCTTGATGACGGCAGCCACCAGATGGAGCATATTCCGGTGACGCTGAAAGCGTTGTTCCCTAAAGTCAGCGAAGGCGGTCTCTACATGATCGAAGACCTGCATACTGCCTACTGGGAAACTTTCGGCGGCGGCTACCGCTCACCACACAACTTCTTCAGCACGATGGTGCAGGATCTGATGGACGACCTGCACCACTGGTACCACATCGATGGGATGAAGGTGCCGGAAGTCAGCACTTTCTGCCCCGGCATTCATATCCACGATTCGGTCGTCGTCCTGGAGAAGCAGCGCGTACAAAAGCCATCGCGTTCCCTCATCGTTTGAGCGCAAGGCGGGGGGGCGTGGCCGCCTCCAGCCCATGCAGCCACTGCGAGTGCGGTGCGACGCTTACTTCAACCACCCGCGGCGGCGGAAGTACCAGAACGGGGCGATGGCGCTGGTGATCATCAGCACGATGGCGAACGGGTAGCCGAGCTGCCATTCCAGCTCCGGCAGCCACTTGAAGTTCATGCCGTAGATCGAGGCGATCAGCGTCGGCGGCAGGAAGGCCACGCTGGCCACCGAGAAGATCTTGATGATCTTGTTCTGGTTGATGTTGATGAAGCCGACCGTGGCGTCCATCAGGAAGTTAATCTTGTCGAACAAGAAGGACGTGTGGCCGTCCAGCGATTCGATGTCCCTCAGAATCTGGCGCGCCTCCTCGAACTGCTCCGAGTTCAACAGCCGCCCGCGCATCAGGAAGCTGACCGCGCGCCGCGTGTCCATCATGTTGCGGCGGATGCGGCCGTTCAAGTCTTCCTCGTGCGCGATGGCGTTCAGCGCGGCGGCCGCGTCCTGGTCGGTGAACTCTTCCTGCAGCACCCGGCCGCTCACTTCCTCCAGGTTCTGGTAGATGCCCTCCAGCGCGTCGGCCGAGTATTCGGCGTCGGTCGCGTACAGGTCCAGCAGCACGTCCATGTAGTCGGCGATCGACCCCGGCCGCGAACGTGCGCGCATGCGTACCAGGCGGAACACCGGCAGGTCGTCGGTGTGCACCGAGAACAGCATCTTGCGCGCCAGGATGAAGGCCACCGTGACGATGCGCGACGGGCCGTCTTCTTCCTCCAGCAAAAAGTCGGTGCGCAGGTGCAGGTCGCCGTTCTCGGCCTCGTAGTAGCGGGCCGACGCCTCGATGTCCTTGACCTCGTCCTCGCCCGGCAAGGTCACGCCGTAGATGGCCTTGACCCACGCGCGTTCGTCGTCCGTCGGGTCGGTCAGGTCGACCCAAACAGGCTCGACCTTTTCCAGGTCTTCGCGACTGTCGATGGGAACCTGGTTGAGCCGGCCATTCTGGAGAACGAAAACATTAATCATGGGTACGTGAGCCTTCTGGAAACAGCGCAAGTGTACCCGCAAAGCCCCCGCCGAGGCCAGCCTGCCATGCGGTATTTCAGCCTAGCGGGTCGCTTTTTCTATCATTTTGTCGGTGGCCGACTGCGGGGCCGAGTCGGCCGGGTCCGGCTTGGGCATTTTGGGCGCTTCGATGCCGCGCGTGTCGATGGCCTTGACCACTTTGCCGTCCTTGCAATCGACGTCCGACAGCACGGTCTTGCCGTCGATGACGCACTTGCGCAGCACGCCGGCCGGCGCGGCGGGGACGGCAGGCGCCGCCGAAGCGGAGGCGGAGGCCGACGCCGGCGCCTTGCCGGTCAGCTTGCCCAGCCCTTCGGCGAAGAAGTTGCGCTCATGGCGGGCCGACATCAAAAACGCCATCGCTATCGCCGCCAACGAAGCCATGATGATGGCCACCTGTATCAAACCGAGTCCACGCTGCTTGTGCAACATCGCTGCCTCCTAGGGTAGTTCCGCCGATCCCATGCGGCGCAGGATCACGCCGGTGCGCCGCGCCAAGTAACCCGAATCGCGGTGCTTGTCGAAGAAGCGCGGATTGGGCAACATCACCGCCAGCTTGGCCGCCTGGGCCGCGCCCAGGTTGGCCGCGCTGACGCCATAATAATGCCGCGCCGCCGCCTCGGCGCCGAAGGTGCCGGTGCCGAACTCCACCACGTTCAGGTAGATCTCGAAGATGCGTTCCTTGTCCATCAAGGTTTCCAGCATGTAGGTGATGATCAGCTCCTGGCCCTTGCGCACATAGCTGCGCGAGCCCGACAGGAACAGATTCTTGGCCAGCTGCTGGGTGATGGTCGATCCGCCCGACACCACCTTGTGTTTCTTGTTGTTCTTCTCGTAGGCCTTTTGCAGCGCGTCCCAGTCGACGCCCTCGTGCTCGGAGAAATTGGCGTCCTCGGAGGCGATGATGGCGCGCTTGAGGTTGGTCGAAATACGGTTGTACGGCACCCAGACCTGCTGGATGTTGGCGTTGGGGTTCTTCTCGCGCAGCGCCGACTGCTGCTCGCGCATGAAGCTGGTCATCGACGGGTTATGGTCGACCCACCACCAGATCTGCAGGAAGAAGTACAGCTGCACGACCAGGAACAGCAGCACCGGCAGGATGAAGAGCCACTTCACCCAGCGCCATTTGCCCGCCTTGGCCGCGCTCACAGCTTGGCCCGCAGCGATTGCAGCACGTCGGCCGTGGCCGGGTGCACGCCGCGCCACAGGCTGAACGCCTCGGCGGCCTGCTCGACCAGCATGCCCAGGCCGTCGCGCAAGCGTGCGCCGTGCTGGCCCGCGAACTGCAAGAATACCGTGGGGGAGGCTCCGTACATCATGTCGAAGGCAAGCGCGCCCGGCGCGAACACCGACGGCGACACCGGCGGCAGTTCCGCGCTCAGGCTGGCCGAGGTGGCGTTGATGACGATGTCGAACGCGCCCTCGATGTCGCCATAGCCGCAGGCCGACACCACACCCTCGCCGCCCAGCGCGGCGAACTGTTCGGCCAGCGCCTCGGCCGTGGCCACGGTGCGGTTGGCGATGACCAGCTGCGCTGGACGATGCTCCAGGATCGGCAGCACCACGCCGCGCGCCGCGCCGCCCGCGCCCAGCAGCAGCACGCGCTTGCCGGTGATGGGCACGCCGGCGTTGTTGACGATATCGGCCACCAGGCCCGCGCCGTCGGTGTTGTCGCCGACGATGCCGTCCTCGGTGAAGTGCAGCGTATTGACGGCGCCGGCCGCGCGCGCGCGGATGGTCAGCGCCTGCGCCACCTTCACCGCGTCGAGCTTGAAGGGCACGGTGACGTTGGCGCCTTTGCCGCCCTCGGCGATGAAGGCTTGCACGGCGGCGGCGAAGCCGTCCACCGGCGCCAGCCGTTTTTCATAGGTTAGTTCCTGCCCGGTCTGGGCCGCGAACGCGGCGTGGATCTCGGGCGATTTGCTATGGGCAATCGGATTGCCGAATACGCAGTAGCGGTCCATCAACGTCCTCCGCCGCTCAGGTCGGCTTGTAGTTTGTCTTCGCGGGTGAATTTGAAAGTCGTGACGATCACCCACAGATCGTCCTTGTCGTTCGACAGCATGTTCGGCGGGAACTTGCCGAAGGGCGCGGCGCGGCGCACGATGTTCATCGCCGCCTGGTCCAGCGCCGCGTTGCCGGAGCCGGTTTCAACCTTGATGCCGCCGTCCTTCTCGTAGATCGTGCCGTCCTGGAACACCGGGATCGACAGCACCAGCTGGCCGTACAGCTTGCGGCCGTTCTGCTGCGGGAAGTTCAGCGTGCCGATGTCTTCGATGCGCTTCTGTATCGATTTATAGTACATCGCGTAGCCCACCCCGCGCGTGCTCGGCGTGATGATGGTCCGCTTGGGACGCTTGTTCTGGTCCTCGATGGTCTCGCTGATCTCGGCTGCGCGGCGGGCGATGGCCTTGCTGGAATCCAGCAGGTCGGCGCCGGTCGGCAGCGGATCGGGCTTGGTCTTTTCCGTCACCGGCGGCGCGGTGAATGGAATCTGCTTGGCCGCCTGCGTCAGCAGGTTGCGCTGCTTCTCCTCCAGCTCGGCGATGCGGCGCTTGGCGGCCTTGATGCTGTCGCCCGTTTCCATCTTGCGCATGTCGGGCAGCGGCGATTTGGAACGGCCCTTGTCGACCGTGCCGCCGCCGTCCAGGTTGGCCTGGGCCAGCGCGTCGGCCTTCAGCGGCGCCTTGCTGTGCTTGGCGTTGACCAGGATGACTTCCAGCCCAGGATCGGTGGCCTTCACCGGCGCCGGCTTGGGCGCGACAAAGTGCACCGCGAGCAAGGCGCCATGCGCCATCAGCGACAGGCCGATGGCGAGGTACAGCAAGCGATTTTCTTTGAAAGACTTCACGCGAGGCCGGGGGTAGAAAAGATAGGGCTGATTTTACGTCAAAGCAAGCGCGGGAATGACGTTATTCGGCGGCCGGGGCTTCGGCTGCGGCCTCTACCGCCACTTCCGGCGCATCGACCGCTTCCTCCGGCGCTTCCTCGTCCTCGTAGTCCAGCTCGGCATCGGCGGCCACCGTGTCGGTGGTCGGGATTTCCAGGATGCGGGCTTCGATGGTCAGGTCCACCTCGTCCCAGCGCAGGATGTCCAGCTTGACCTGCGCGCCGCGCGCCACCTGCGGCATGCCCGGCAGGCGGATGATCAGCGGAATGTCGACCAGGCGCAGCACCTCGTCCTTGAGCACCACGGCCTCGACCTGGCGCGCGTCCTGCTGGCCCAGCCAGCGCAAGCACCAGTAGCGTTCCATGTTCGACTGGTGGTCGCCATAGGCCGCGTACGCCGCGTCGAACTGCGACACGATGGCGAACAGGTTGGCGTCCTTGTGCTTGAAGTGCGCGACCAGCGGCGCGGTCACGCCGTGCTCGGCGCAGGCCAGGATCTGCCACTGGTTGACCAGGTCGGTGTAGCGACGCAGCGGCGAGGTGCTCCACGCGTACTGGTCCACGCCCAAGCCCTGGTGCGGCGCCGCATGGGTCAGCATGCGGACCTGCATCTTGGCGGCCCAGCCGCCCACGCCCTGCCCTTGGCTGCGGTAGATGCCCGGCACGCCGTGGTCGTGCATCAGCTTGCCCCAGGTGCTGTTGGCGAAGATCATCAGCTCGGCCACGATCTTGTCCAGCGGCGCGCCGCGCTTGCGGCGGCTGACCGTGACCACGTCGTCTTCCACGTAGAAGTTGAAGTCCACGCGGTTGTTCTGTTCCGGCTTCAAGCCGAAGCCCTCGCGCTTGACCATGCGCGCGGCCTCCAGCACCTGCGCCCATTGCCAGATCAGGCCCAGCGATTCCTTGTGCGGATAGTCGCCCTCGCCGCTGGCCAGCGTTTCCTCGTTGACCAGGTCGTCGAGGTCGTTGTGGCGCAGGTTGTTCGCGATCGGCACCATCTCGGCGCGGGTCTCGGTGGCCAGCACCGACCAGTCCGCCGGGTTCAGGGTGGCGTACAGCGACAGCGCCGGGCAGGTCTTGCCCTCGGCCAGCGTGAACGCCTCGACGATGGAATCCGGCAGCATGGTGATCTTATCGCCGGGCATGTAGACGGTGGACATGCGTGCGCGCGCCATCTTGTCGACCGCGTCGTCCGGCTGGATGCCCAGGCCCGGCGCGGCGATGTGGATGCCGATCTTGACGTTGCCGTCGTCCAGCTTGGTGACGGAGAAGGCGTCGTCGATCTCGGTGGTGGTGACATCGTCGATGGAGAACGCTTGCACGTTGGCCAGCGGCAGGTTGGTCGGCGGCACGGGCACCGGCACGTCCGGGAAGCCGGCGCCGCGCGGGAAGTTCTCGAACAGGAACTTGGCCATGTGCAGCGCCTTGGGCGAGGCGATGCCGCCGGCCGCCAGCATCAGCCGCTGCGGATTGGTGTGCAGCTCGTTGCAGGCCGCTTCCAGCGCCTTGTATTCGATCGAGTTCTTGTCCGGCTTGAACAGCAGCTGCGTGACCATGTTCTGCATCGAGGCCGGCAGCTTGTTGGCCTTCAGCTCCTCGACGTACGCGGCCTGCACCAGCGCCTGCTGTTTCTTTTTCTCGATGCCGGCCTGGGCCGCGCGCAGCGATTGCTCGGGCGCGGCCTTGTAGCGGCCACGGCCCTTCTTGTAGAAGTAGATCGGCGCCGAGTGCAGGCTCAGGATCAGGCCGGCGGCTTCGGCCGGCAGCGGCGCGTGGCCGAAGTATTCGGCGCCCAGCTCGGCGAAACCGAATTCCTCCTCGCCCGCCACTTCCCACAGGAAGTCGAGGTCGATGTCGGCCGCGACCGCCTTGGCCTGTTCCATCAAATCCGTCGGCGACGGCTTCTCGTACTGCAGCAGCACGTCCTTGATCTTGACCTTGGTGCGCTTGCCGCTGGCCATTTCAACCTGGTAGGCCTCGCCGGCTTGCGACATCATGGAGCCGACCTTGAAATCGCCGGATTCTTCGAAAAATAGATTCATTGCTAGCTTCTGTTCGTTGTTATTAGTTTCAATTCCAGTACGGAAGGTAAAAACACTTCCGTCACCAGCAGGGTACCTTGACGGCGCCGATATAGACAGCGCCGCGCATATAATATGAGTTCTTGCGGACCATCCAGCCCCAGCGCCCTGCGCGCACGCTGCGCCAGGGGATGCCCTTCCCGCAATCTTGCAAATTCCAAAACACCGCGCCGCACTTGCGGGTCGCCGAACAGCGTCGTGCCCAGCGAGCGTTCGCCCAGCGCGCTGAACAGCGGCCAGTCCGCCGCCGTGGCCGACATCGGCACCACCGTGTGCGCGAACACCGCAGGCGTATTATCACACCGCAGCAGCACTTCCCTCTCCCAGACGCGGCCCGGCCGGTGCATGCCGATTGCGGCCGCCTCGTCCGTCAGGCAGCGCGCCGTACTCTGGTGCAGGCACTGCACGCGGAAGGCGCGGCTGTGCGCTTTCAACTTGGCGGTCAGCGAACCGTCGGCCGTCAGCCACTGGCGGTAGCCCGGCGGCGCGTTCAGCGCCAGCACGTGCGGCTGCCATTGCGTCTGCCGCAGCGAGGCGCCACGAATGGCCGCCGTCACCGATGCGCCTCGATACCGCAGAACTCCAGCACAGACTCCACATAGTCGGGGAACTCGGAAATGCCGTGGTCGCTGCCCTCGATCACGATCTGGCGCGCGCCCGCATAGTGCGCCACCATGTCGCGATAGTCCAGCACTTCGTCGCCGGTGGCGGCGATCAGGAAGTAGCGTTCCTGGCGCGTGACCGGGTTGACGGCCAGGGCACGCAACTCGTCGATGTATTCCCGCTTGAACTCGAACGGCTCGTCGGAATGGAATTGCGTGGTCACGCCGACGTGCTGGTCCAGGTCCTTGAGCGGCACGATGGCCGGATTCAGCAGCACGGCGCGGCAGCCGATGCGCTCGGCCAGCCAGGTGGCGTAGTAGCCGCCCAGCGAGGAACCGACGATGGTCAGCTCGCCGGCCGGGACGCCCTCTATTAAAGAGAGCGCCAATTCCATCGCCAGCTTCGGCGAGGCCGGCAGTTGCGGGCAGATGAACTGGTCCGACAAGCCCAGCGCCGCCATGCGCTCGGCCATCACGCGCGCCTTCATCGACTTCGGCGACGAGCGGAATCCGTGCAGATAGAGGATCATCGCGCCAGCGCTTCCAGTATCTTGTTGTGCACGCCGCCGAAGCCGCCGTTGCTCATCACCAGGATCTGGTCGCCCGGCCGCGCGGCTTGGACGATGGCGGCCACCAATGCGTCGATATCTTCATAGGCGCTGGCGAGATGGCCCAGCGGCGCCAGCGCGTCGCCCAGGCTCCAGCCCAGCGCCTGCTTGCTGCCGTAACCGAACACCAGGTCGGCGTCGGACAGGCTGCCCGGCAGCGCATCCTTCATCGCGCCCAGCTTCATGGTGTTGGAGCGCGGCTCCAGCACGGCCAGGATGCGGGTGTCTTTGCCGATCTTCTGGCGCAAGCCACCGACGGTGGTGGCGATGGCGGTCGGATGGTGCGCGAAATCGTCATAAACAGTAATATCGTTTACCACGCCGCGCACTTCCATGCGGCGCTTGACGTTCTCGAAGGTCGCCAGCGACTTGGCCGCCTGCGCCACCGGCACGCCGACGTGGCGGGCGGCGGCGATCGCGGCCAGCGCGTTGGCGCGGTTGTGCTTGCCGGTCAGCGACCACTGCACATGGCCGGCCGTTTCGCCGCCGAAGATCACGTCGAAGCTGCCGTCATCGTATTCCTTCATCGCCCAATCGGCGCCCTCGGCGCTGCCGAAGCCTTCCTTCTCGCTCCAGCAGCCGCGCTTGAGCACGCGCTGCAGCGATGCCTCGTCGGCGTTGTAGACGACCCGGCCAATGCCCGGCACGGTGCGCACCAGGTGATGGAATTGGGTTTCGATCGCGCCCAGATCGGGGAAGATGTCGGCGTGATCGTATTCCAGGTTGTTCAGGATCGCGGTCTTGGCGTGGTAGTGCACGAACTTGCTGCGCTTGTCGAAGAAGGCGGTGTCGTACTCGTCGGCCTCGATGACGAAGAAGATCGAATCCTTGTCGCCTTGCATGCGGGCCGAGACGCCGAAGTTCATCGGGACGCCGCCGATCAGGAAGCCGGGCGCGTAGCCGGCGTCTTCCAGTATCCAGGTCAGCATGGCCGAGGTGGTGGTCTTGCCGTGCGTGCCGGCCACGGCCAGCACCCATTTGTCTTTTAATATGTGGTCGCCGATCCATTGCGGGCCGGAGACGAACGGCAGGCCGCGGTTCATGATCTCCTCGATCAGCGGATTGCCGCGCGAGACGACGTTGCCGATCACGTACAGGTCGGGGTTGAGCTGCACCTGTTCCGGGCCGAAGCCCTGGATCAGTTCGATGCCCTGGGCTTCCAGCTGGGTGCTCATCGGAGGATAGACGTTGGCATCGCAGCCGGTGACGCGGTGGCCGGCTTCTTTTGCCAGGACAGCCAGGCCGCCCATGAAAGTGCCGCAAATGCCGAGTATATGAATATGCATGGTGATCAAGACGACGAATGAATACGGGATTTTACCCGACCTGACGCCCTTTTCCCGGTTCGGAGTATTATCTCGTCCATGACGTCCAATGCCACCGAAGAAGTCCTGCTGCTGCGCGCGGAGATCGCCGCGGCCGCCGCGCGCCTGATCGCCCAGGACGGCCACGACTACAACAGCGCCAAGCGCAAGGCCGCCAAGCAGATCCTCGGCGACACCCAGCCGCCGCTCAACCTGCTGCCGGACAACGCGCAGATCGAGGCGGAGGTGCGGATCTACCAGTCGCTGTTCCATGCCGACACCCAGCCGGCGCGCCTGTTCCGGCTGCGCACGCTGGCGGTCGACATCATGGACGGCCTGTCCGCCTTCCAGCCCTACCTGACCGGCGCCGTGCTGAACGGCACGGCCGGCCCGCACGACGACATCCACCTGCAGCTGTTCGCCGACAGCGCCAAGGAAGTGGAAATCTTCCTGCTGAACCGCAACCTGCAAATCGACATCTCCGAAACCCCGCACTTCAAGGGTCCGCGCCACGGCTCGGTCGAGACGGTGAGCTTCATGTGGCACAAGGAAGGCGTGCACGCCGCCTTATATGAGCTCGACGACCTGCGCGGCGCCGTCAAGACCCGCGCCGACGGCAAATTGATGCGCGCCGATATCGCCACCGTGCGCGCCCTACTAGTTAACAGTACTCACGAAAACCCAGACCCATCCATATCATGAATCAAAAACATCTCGCCGCCTACGTCGTTGTCGCTTTGTTATTTGCCGCCTCCGGCGCCTATGTCGGCACCCATAAAAAAGACCAGGCATCGCCGATCTCCACCACCCAGCCGGCCGGCGTCACCGGCCCGGTGAACGACTTATATAAGCAGACCCTGCCGGACGCCAAGGGCGTTTCGCAATCGCTGGCCCAATATAAAGGCAAGGCCATGCTGGTCAATTTCTGGGCCCCGTGGTGCGGTCCGTGCGTGCAGGAGATGCCGGAGCTGTCGGCGCTGGCGGCCGGAGAAGAGGGTAAGAAGCTGCAAGTTATCGGAATTGGTATAGATTCGGCAACAAATATCGCCGAATTTAACGACAAGTTCAAAATCAGCTATCCAGTCTTCGTCGCCGGCATGGCCGGCACCGACCTCTCGCGCGCCTTCGGCAACGGCGCCGGCGGGCTTCCGTACACCGTGCTGATCGGCGCCGACGGCCAAGTCAAGAAGACCTATCTGGGCCGCCTGAAGTTTGACGAGCTGCGCAAGGACCTGGCAACTCTGTAAATAGTTTTACAAGTTTTTTTCTCTTGCCAATGCCGGCAGTTGGCGGCAAAATGCGGAACTTTCGCGGAAAACGGTCCTGAACCCATGGCAAAAAACCTCCTACTGCTCAACGGCCCCAACCTGAATTTGCTGGGTAGCCGCGAGCCTGAGGTCTACGGCGCTAGCACTTTGGCCGACATCGAACACGCAGCCCAGGCGCAAGCCCAGGCGGCGGGCGCGAGCTTGTCCTGCTTTCAGAGCAACCACGAAGGGGCGCTGATCGACCGCATCCATGCCGCCCGAGCGGAAGGCGTGGACGCCATCGTCATCAACCCGGGCGGCCTGACCCACACCAGCGTGGCCTTGCGCGACGCCCTGGCGGGGGTGGCGATACCGTTTGTTGAAGTGCATATTTCGAATATTTACCAGCGCGAGACGTTTCGCCATCACTCATTTCTTAGCGCGATCGCCATAGGTACTATTTGCGGACTGGGTATCGAAGGATATCGGTTTGCCATCGACTTCGTCCTTAAAAGGCGATAATCTACGCGATCTGCGCGCAATTTCGCGCGGTTCCGCCCACAAGGCGCACCGCTCACACTTACATAACAAAGACATTCCTGGGGGTTACATGGATTTACGCAAGCTGAAGACCTTGATCGATCTGGTCGCGGAATCGGATATCGCCGAACTCGAAGTGACCGAAGGCGAGAGCAAAGTACGCATCGTCAAGTCGTCCGCCATGCCGCAGAACCAGATGGTGATGATGCAGCCGCAAGGCATGCCGCAATACCACGCCGCCCCGGCGCAAGCACCTGCCGCCGCAGCCGCAGCCCCGGTCGCAGCCGTCGCCGCCGAGCCGACCGGCCACGTGGTCAAGTCGCCGATGGTCGGCACCTTCTACCGTTCGTCCGCGCCAGGCTCGCCGGCGTATGTCGAAGTGGGCGCCACCGTCAAGGAAGGCGACACCCTGTGCATCATCGAAGCGATGAAGCTGCTCAACGAAATCGACGCCGACAAGTCCGGCACGATCACCCAGATCCTGGTCGAGAACGGCCAACCGGTCGAGTTCGGCCAGCCGCTGTTTGTGATAGGCTAAGACCGGCCTGCGCCCTCCCCATCGGTGACGGGCGCGCCGGCTTGGTCCGCATTCCCTCCTCTACCTGACGTTACCGGCCCAGCCGGTGCTCACAGACATACGCGAACCTATCATGTTTGAAAAAATCCTCATCGCCAACCGTGGCGAAATTGCCCTCCGTATCCAGCGCGCCTGCCGCGAACTGGGCATCAAGACGGTTGTGGTCCACTCGGAAGCAGACAAAGACGCCAAATACGTCAAGTTGGCGGATGAATCGGTGTGTATCGGGCCTGCGCCGTCGACGCTCAGCTACCTGAACATGCCGGCCATCATCAGCGCCGCCGAAGTGACGGACGCCGAAGCGATCCACCCGGGCTACGGCTTCCTGTCGGAAAACGCCGACTTCGCCGAGCGCGTGGAAAAATCCGGCTTCGTCTTCATCGGCCCCCGCTCCGAATCGATCCGCATCATGGGCGACAAGGTCTCGGCCAAGCAAACCATGATCAAGGCCGGCGTGCCGTGCGTGCCAGGTTCGGAGGGCGCTTTGCCCGACGATCCAAAGGCGATCGTGCAAATTGCGCGCAAGGTCGGCTACCCGGTCATCATCAAGGCGGCCGGCGGCGGTGGCGGACGCGGCATGCGCGTGGTGCACACCGAGGCGGCCCTGATCAACGCCGTGGCGATGACCAAGACCGAAGCGGGCACCGCCTTCGGCAACCCGGAAGTCTACATGGAGAAGTACCTGGAAAATCCGCGCCACGTGGAAATCCAGATCCTCGCCGACGAACACAAGAACGCCGTCTGGCTGGGCGAACGCGACTGCTCGATGCAGCGCCGCCACCAGAAGGTCATCGAGGAAGCGCCGGCGCCGGGCATCCCGCGCAAGCTGATCGAGAAAGTGGGCGACCGCTGCGCCGAAGCCTGCCGCAAGATCGGCTACCGCGGCGCCGGCACCTTCGAGTTCCTGTATGAGAATGGCGAGTTCTACTTCATCGAGATGAACACCCGCGTGCAGGTCGAACATCCGGTCACCGAAATGATCACCGGCATCGACATCGTGCAGGAACAGATCCGCATCGCGGCCGGCGAGAAACTGCGCTTCCGCCAGCGCGACGTCATGCTGTCCGGCCACGCCATCGAGTGCCGCATCAACGCCGAAGACCCGTTCAAGTTCACGCCGTCGCCAGGCCGCATCACCTCCTGGCACGTGCCGGGCGGCCCCGGCGTGCGCGTCGACTCGCACTCGTATGCGGGGTATTATGTACCGCCGCACTACGATTCGATGATCGGCAAGGTCATCACCTACGGCGCCACCCGCGAGCAGGCGATCCGCCGCATGCAGATCGCGCTGTCGGAAATGGTGGTCGAGGGCATTTCGACCAACATCCCGCTGCACCGCGAGCTGATGGTCGACGCCCGCTTCATCGAAGGCGGCACCAACATCCACTATCTGGAGCAGAAGCTGGCGGACATGCCGGACCTGCATAAACTGAGTTTGAGTAACAAGGCGCCACAATAATGAGCTGGACTGAAATCGTCATCGAAATCGCCCGCGACCACGCGGAAGCACTGTCGGAAGCCCTGATGGACGTGGGCGCGCTGTCGGTGTCCGTGGAAGACGCGGACGAAGGCACCGACGCGGAAAAGCCGCTGTTCGGCGAGCCGGGCATGGAGCCGACCGAAGCGGCGTGGGAACACAGCCGCGTGGTCGCCCTGACCAACGAAGATGACGACCAGGCCGTGATCGTGGCGGCCGCGGCCGGCCAGATCGGCCTGGAGGCGCTGCCCAAGTTCACCACCCGCAAGGTGGAGGAGCAGGACTGGGTGCGCCTGACCCAGTCGCAGTTCGCGCCCATCCACATCGGCAAGAACATCTGGGTCGTGCCGAGCTGGCACGAGGCGCCGGACGCCAACGGCCTGATCCTGGAACTGGATCCGGGCCTGGCCTTCGGCACCGGCTCGCACCCGACCACCCGCCTGTGCATGGAGTGGCTGGAGGCGAACCCGGCGCCGGGCAAGACCGTGCTCGACTACGGCTGCGGCTCCGGCATCCTGGCCATGGTGGCCAAGAAGGTCGGCGCCGGCGAAGTGGTCGGCGTGGACATCGATCCGCAGGCGATCGAGTCGGCGGCCGACAACGCGCAGCGCAACAAGTGCGAGATCGAGTACTTCCTGCCGGACAGCTTCGCGCAGTCCAAGCACGCGACCCAGCGTTTCGACATCGTGGTCGCCAACATCCTGTCGAGCCCGCTCAAGCTGATGGCGCCGATGCTGTCGGGCCGCGTGGCCGACGGCGGCGCGCTGATCCTGTCGGGCGTGCTGGCGCGCCAGGCCGAGGAAGTGGCCGCCGCGTACGCACCGTTCATCAAGCTGGGCGTCTGGGCTGAGCAAGACGGCTGGGTGGCCCTGCATGGCCGCCTCGGCAGCGACGTGGTTCCAGCGGCGCGCTAACCATAGCAATGGCGCTCGCCACCAAATGCCCCCACTGCAACACGATATTTCGGGTCGCCCATGACCAGTTGAAATTACGTGGGGGCATAGTGCGCTGCGGCTCCTGCAACGAAGTCTTCGATGGCAACGCGGCCCTGCTGGAGCCGCTTGCCGCGCCGCCTGCGGCGCCCTCACCTTCCCCGCTGCCCGAACCCACACCCTTCGACCAGAAGATGGCCGCGCTCGATACCCGCGCCGCCGAAGTGCTGGGCAGCGACACCGCCGAACCCATCTACACACTGGAACTCGACGCCGCGCTCGACACGGCCGAGGCCGAGGCGCACGTCGCCGAGACTGAGCCGACCACCGCCGAGCCCGAGATCCGTGCCGCCGAACCCGAACCGGACGAACAGCGCTACGACGACGAACCGATCGCCACCACGCTCGCGCTGCCCGCCGAGCCCGCCAGCTTGCCGCCCGCCGTGGAAGAAGCGCTGGATCTGGATCTCGATCTCGATGTGGAACCCGAGCCTGAGCCGGAAGCCGCGCCAGAGCCAGCCGCCGCCATCGAGCCGCAGTGGGACACCGAAGCCATCGAAGCGCCCACCGCCGCCGAACCGGAAGCCGACGCCGAGCCGCTCGAAGACGCGCTCAGCATCGAAGCCATGTCGGACGAAGAGCTGGAAGCCGCGCTGGCCGCCGAGCTGGCCGTGATGGAACAGAATATCGCCCCGCCGGAAAACGAAGCCGAGCCTGCGTCCGAGGACGCCTTCACCTCGGTCGCCACCGACGCGCGCCGCGAGCCGACGCTGGACGACATGCCGGCCGCCGCCGCGCCGCCGCCCAGCCTGGCCGAACGCTTCAACGAACTCGACGATGTCGACGAGGAGGCGCTGGTGCACCTGTCGTCGGCGGGCCTGGCGGAAGCCCAGTCTGCCCGCGCCCCCGCGCATGCGATGGCCGAACCGTTCGCTGAAACGGAAAGCGACACCGAAACCGCCGAAGCCGAAGAACCCGGCTTCATCAAGCGCGACCGCCGCCGCCAGAAGTTCGGCAAGGCCGCGACCATCGTCATGAGCCTGGGCTCGTTGTTGTTGGTGGGCGCCTTGGCGGCGCAGGGCCTGACCACCTTCCGCAACCAGATCGCCGCCGCGCTGCCGCCGCTCAAGCCGGCCTTGACCGCCGCCTGCAACGCGCTCGGCTGCAAGATCGAACTGCCGGCGCAGATCGACGACCTCAGCATCGAACAGGGCGAGCTGCAAACCCTGAGCGACACCACGTTCTCCTTCACAACCCAGCTGCGCAACCAGAGCAGCACCGCGCAAGCCTGGCCGCACATCGAACTGGTGCTGGACGACGCCAACGACAAGGCCGTGCTGCGCCGCGTGTTCACGCCGCGCGAATACCTGGGCCCGGACGTCGCACTGGACAAGGGCTTCGCCCCGCACACCGAACAATCCGTCAAACTGTACTTTGAACTGAGCCAGCTGAAAGCATCCGGCTATCACATCGCAGTCTTCTACCCTTAACCTCTATCATGACTCCAACCTCCCTGATTTGCGGTTCGATCGCCATCGACACCATCCTGCAATTCCCCGGCCGCTTCGACAGCATCCTGCTGGCCGACCAGCTGCACAAGGTCAACGTCTCCTTCCTGGCGCCGACCATGCGTACCGAGTTCGGCGGCTGCGCGCCCAACATCGCCTACAACCTCAAGCTGCTGGGCGGCGACCCGCGCATCGTCGGCGTCATGGGCCAGGACAACGCCGCCTACATGGAGCGCTTCCGCAAGCTGGGCCTGTCCACCGACACCATCCTGATCAAGCCGGACGCCTACAACGCCCAGTGCTTCGTCACCGCCGACGAGGACAACAACCAGATCAACGCCTTCCACCCGGGCGCCATGTCGTACGCGCACGAGAACGACGTCGCCAAGGCCGGCCCGGCCGCGATCGCCATCATCTCGCCGGACGGCCATCTGGGCATGCAGAAGCACGCGGCCGACCTGGCCAAGCTGCAGATCCCGTTCATCTTCGATCCGGGCCAGCAGCTGCCGATGTTCAACGGCGACGAGCTGATCGCCTTCATCGAGCAAGCCACCTACGTCACCACCAACGACTACGAGATCGAACTGCTGATGGACCGCACCGGCCTGACCGTGCCGCAGATCGCCAGCCGCCTGGAAGCGCTGATCATCACGCGCGGCGAAAACGGCTCGGAGATCTACACCGGCGGCCAGCGCATCGAGATCCCGGCCGTGCCGGTGGCCGAGGCGGTGGACCCGACCGGCTGCGGCGACGCCTACCGCGCCGGCCTGCTGTTCGGCATCACCAACGGCTGGAAGTGGGAAACCACCGGCCGCCTGGCCAGCCTGCTGGGCGCGATCAAGATCGCCAGCAAGGGCGCGCAGAACCACAAGCCGACGGCCGCCGAGATCGCCGACCGCTTCGAGGCCGCTTTCGGCTATCGCTACTAAGCCGCACGGCGCAAAAAAACCCCGTCTGCACTGAGCGCGCTCTTGAGCGCGTTCAGGCCGACGGGGTTTTTCTATCTCAGGAGCTGGATCAGCGTCCGCTGAACAGCATGCCCAGCACCAGCAGCGCGATCTGCAGCAGGATCAGCGCCACCAGCAGCGACAGGTCCAGGTTGCCGACCAGCGGCACCACGCGGCGGATGGGCCGCAACAGCGGCTCGTTGAGCGCGCGCACGAACGGCGCCAGCGGCGCATGCGGGTTCACCCAGCTGAAGATGGCCTCGACCACCAGCAGGGCCATGAAGCCGTACAAAATCCACTGCAGGAAACGCTGGCAGGCCATCAGCAGCACCAGCGGCGTGCTCCAGCCGGCCAGGTACATCACCGAGGTGGCCAGCAGCACGATCAGGAAGGCGCCGATCAGGCTGGCCCAGTCGTAGCCGCCCACGCCGGGCACGATGCGGCGCAGCGGGCGCACCAGCCAGTCCGACAGCTGGAACGTGAATTGGGCCACCGATGCCGGTGGGCGGACGCGGATCGCCTGCATCCAGAAACGCAACAGCAGAGCCCCGCCCAACAGGGTGGCGATGGCGTCGACAATCAACACGAGAATACTAAGCACGAGTCCCCTCCAAAAAAAAGCCGCTGTGTGATTGTCTCACACAGCGGCCCATTGCCTCAGCAGGCATCCAAGCTATTTAATTAGCTAGGACGGGTGCTGGTTGGGAACGGCCATGCTGCGGCCGGTGCCAACACGGTTTTTGCTGCGGGAGCGGCGGCCGGAGCTGGAGCGGCTGGCTTGGCGACAGCTTCCTTCTTCGGTGCAGCAGCCTTTTTCGGCGCGGCTTTTTTCACAGCTGGTTTCGCGGCGGCTGCCACGACTGGAGCTGCGGCTGGTGCAGCGGCTGGAGCGGCTGCCGGTTTAGCGGCGGCTTTCTTAGCGACTGGCTTTTTAGCAACCGGCTTGGCGGCTGCTTTAACCGGCTTTTTTGCTGCTGGCTTAGCCGCTGCCTTTGCAGCCGGTTTGGCTGCTGCTTTTACCGCTGGTTTTTTGGCGACAGCTTTTTTAGCTGCTGGCTTGGCGGCAGCTTTCGCTGCTGGCTTGGCTGCTGGTTTAGCGGCTGCTTTTTTTGCTGCTGGTTTGGCGGCTGCTTTTTTCGCTACTGGCTTGGCTGCTACTTTTTTCGCTGCTGGTTTGGCGGCGACTTTTTTCGCTGCTGGCTTGGCTGCTGCTTTTGCTGCTGGCTTGGCTGCTGCTTTAGCGACGACTTTTTTCGCTGCTGGTTTAGCGGCTACTTTTTTCGCTGCTGGCTTGGCTGCTGCTTTTTTCGCTGCTGGCTTGGCTGCTGCTTTGGCGACGACTTTTTTCGCTGCTGGTTTAGCGGCTACTTTTTTCGCTGCTGGCTTGGCTGCTGGTTTAGCTGCGGCTTTTTTAGCGACTGGCTTGGCAGCTGCTTTTTTCACTGCTGGCTTGGCGGCTGCTTTTGCTGCTGGCTTGGCGGCTGCTTTTTTCGCGACTGGCTTGGCAGCTGCTTTTTTCACGGCTGGTTTAGCTGCGGCTTTGGCGGCTGGTTTGGCGGCAGCTTTCACTGCTGGCTTGGCGGCGGCTTTCGCTGCGACAGGCTTTTTCGCTGGGGCGGCGGCTTTAGCGGCCGGTTTTTTTGCTGCTGGTTTCTTTGCGGCTGTTGCCATTTTTAGTTCTCCTTCATCGGGGATGGGAAAAATTCATTACAAGATTTAAACCCGTCCGGCCCGGAATTAGGCCAGGCGAATTATTCATCGGCGCAAACGGACTACGGTTTGCGCTAATGAATTCGGCACCAGCTGAACTGCTGCAACCCCTCACGAGTGCAGCACTTCAGCCATCGACCTGGTCGCCGTCCGTGGCCGGAAGGCGCTCAGGTACTAATCTTGTTGCGACGTTTTGCGGGTGGTCGGGCGTATGTTCAGCTCCATGGACCTACGTCGCAGCCATGCACGGTTTTCGTTTTCAAACAAAAAACCGCCCAACCTGAACCTAATCAGGAAAGACGGCTCAACAAAAACAGTGTGGTCTTGTGCATATCTGTGTGAATCTGTATCCCGTATCGCGATCATTTCTGCGGCATGTGCGACTTCAAATTTCCGCACATTTCAAAACACGCATTTTCAATCTCGTAAAGTACACGAAAACCTTGTCGGTACGCAACCAGCACGAGAGATATTCGCGCGCTTTTTTTCGCGTTAAGCTGCCCAACTCACATACGCACGCCGATTCGGCATGCCCGCTTGCGTCGCCGCGCCGCGATGTGCGCGCTCGATCGAGTTCGGAAAAGCGTCCGCGCTGTCGCGCCAAAAAAAGACCGCGTCAAAGCGCGCCTTATGCCGCCTGGGTTTCTGCGATGCCGTCGTCACCGGCGAAAAATCCGCACCACCCGCTTCCGAAATCGAGAGCGCTTGCGCATCGCTTGCGCGCCGCCGCTACTCACTGTTTTAATTTCGTCGCGATTATGAGACAGAGTGCGGCGAATGGCAAGCACAATACTGCGGTGTTCGCGCGCCGCACGCGCGCGCGACGCGAAGCGCGATCGTACATCGCCCGATTCCGCTCGCCGTTTTCGCGCCGATGCAGGCGCGCGCTCACGCCGGCGGCGACGCGCTTCATCAAGCGTGGCAAGGCGCGCCGACGGACCACCGCAATCGACCGGCGACTCGGCGACGGCGTTTTCGCACACGCGGCCGACGGCATCCACCATCTCGCGGCCGGGCTTCGTCACCACCACTTCGTGCACATGCTTGTCGCGCGTACGCGATGCGCCGCGCCACCAAACTCAGTTCGTCGACGCGCGCCACCGCGTGATCGATCGCGCGGCGCCGGCGGGTACGTTTGTTTACGCTATGAGATTTCGGCGGCACGTCACTGCCGTGCTATGAGGCTGCGCGAAGTCTGCGGAAAGCGTCGCCTGCAAAGTTAAGGAGTAAGATATTAATCATTAAACGCGCATATCCTCGTTAGGAGGCAATATGTTTGACTTTATGATGGCCACTGCGCCTGAGATCAGCGCCGAACTCGGACACCGTTTGCGCGCGCGGCGCTTGATGCAGGGCTGGTCGCAAGTGGAGCTGGCCCAGCGCGCCGGCCTGTCCAGCGGCACCGTGAAGAACCTTGAAGCCAAGGGACAAGCCTCGCTGGCATCCTTCATCCAGATCGTCGTGGCACTCGGCCTGGCTGACGATCTGGGTGAACTGTTCCGACTCAAGGTCGTGTCGGTCGCCGCCATGGAAAAGGCGGAGCTGGCAAAACGCCGCCGCGCTCCTCGCCGAGCTGCCAAATGAAACTGCTCAACGTCGTCTTCAATGGCTGGGTAGAATGCTGGCCGCTAGGCGCCCTCGCCGACAACGGTACCGACATCTTGTTCGAGTACGCGCCGGAAGCGCTGCGACGCGGCGTCGAACTCTCGCCACGCCACCTGCCGCTGAGGGCCGAAGGCTACAGCGGATTCCCGCGACATCAACTGCGCCTGCCTGGACTGGTCGCCGATTCGCTCCCGGACGGCTGGGGCATGCTGTTGATGGATAAGTTGTTTCGCAAACAAGGCAGGGCGCTGCACAGCATCTCGCCGCTGGACCGGCTGGCGTTCGTCGGTGATCGCGGCATGGGTGCGCTCAGCTATGTGCCACCCGATCCGCTTCAGCTGTCGCCGGAGGATCTCCACCTGCTGGACCTGGCGCAAGCAGCGCACACGCTTGCGCAAGGAAAGGATAGCGCCATCCTCAAGCAACTGGTCTTGCTGGGAGGGTCGCCGCACGGCTCGCGGCCCAAGGTGCTGGTGCGGCTGGACCCTGCGAGCGGCCAGGTGAGCACGCTGGACGACCCCGGCTGGGGGCAATCCTGGCTGATCAAGTTTCCTGCGCAGAGTGAGCACAAGGAAGTCTGCGCCATCGAACATGTGTATGCCGAGCTGGCACGGAACTGCGGCCTGGAGATGCCGGCGACCCGCCATATCGACCTGGACCGCCGCCTGGCAGCCTTCGGCGTCCAGCGCTTCGACCGCGAAGACGCCATGCGCGTGCCGGTCCACACGCTGGCCGGTCTGCTGCAGGTCGACTTCCGTCTGCCGTCGGTCGACTACAGCACCTTCCTGCGTGCCACGCGCCTGATGACCGGCGACCAGCGGCAGGTCGAAGCCGCGTTCCGGCGCTGCGTCTTCAATGTGCTGTTCAACAGCCGGGACGATCACGCCAAGAACTTCTCCTACCGGATGAGCCGCGACTGGCACTGGCAGCTCTCGCCCTGCTACGACCTGAGTTTCAATCCCGGTCCCGGCGGCGAGCATCAGATGTCGGTCATGGGCGAAAGCCGGGCACCCGGCCTGGCCGACCTGCTGCGGCTTGCGGCGGACACCGGCGTCCCCGAACGGCACGCGCGCGGCGTCATTGAGGCGATGGTGGCGCAGACCGGCCTGTGGACGGATCTGGCCCACGGCGCCCCGATCCGCACCGCGACGATCAAGACCATCGGCCGCGCCATCGAGGCCAACCGCAAGCGGCTGAAATAAAAAAGCCTGGCAATAGCCAGGCTTTTTGTGTGACGCTCTACAGCCAGCGTACCGATTAATCCCAGTTCAGCGCGCCGCCGGTCTGGTACTCGATCACGCGGGTCTCGAAGAAGTTGCGTTCCTTCTTCAGGTCGATCATCTCGCTCATCCATGGGAACGGGTTGTCTTCCTGGTCGAACAGCGTCTCCAGGCCGATCTGCGTGGCGCGGCGGTTGGCGATGAAGCGCAGGTAGCCCTTGAACATGGTCGCGTTCAGGCCCAGCACGCCGCGCGGCATGGTGTCTTCGGCGTAGGCGTACTCCAGGTCCACCGCCTTCAGGAACAGCTGCTTGATCTCTTCCTTGAACGCAGGCGTCCACAGCAGCGGGTTTTCCATCTTGATCGTGTTGATCAGATCGATGCCGAAGTTGCAATGCATCGACTCGTCGCGCAGGATGTACTGGTACTGCTCGGCGGCGCCCATCATCTTGTTCTGGCGGCCCAGCGCCAGGATCTGGGTGAAGCCGACGTAGAAGAACAGGCCTTCCATCAGGCAGGCGAACACGATCAGCGACTTCAGCAGCTGCTGGTCGTTGTGCACGGTGCCGGTGGTGAAGGCCGGGTCGGTCAGCGTGTTGATGAACGGGATCAGGAACTCATCCTTGTCGCGGATCGACTTCACTTCGTTGTAGGCGTTGAAGATCTCGCCCTCGTCCAGGCCCAGCGACTCGACGATGTACTGGTAGGCGTGGGTGTGGATCGCCTCCTCGAACGCCTGGCGCAGCAGGTACTGGCGGCATTCCGGCGCGGTGATGTGGCGGTAGGTGCCCAGCACGATGTTGTTGGCGGCCAGCGAGTCGGCGGTGACGAAGAAGCCCAGGTTGCGCTTGACCAGGCGGCGCTCGTCCTCGGTCAGGCCGTTCGGGTTCTTCCACAGCTCGATATCGCGCTGCATGTTCACTTCCTGCGGCATCCAGTGGTTGGCGCAGCCGGCCAGGTATTTGTCCCACGCCCACTTGTACTTGAACGGCACCAGCTGGTTGACGTCGGTCTTGCCGTTGATGATGCGCTTGTCGTCGGCATTGACGCGCAGCGCGACTTGCTCGGCGTTGGCTTCGCCGGAAGCCAGCGCGGCTTGGTTGACAGCTTGTGATGCGGCCGGTGCGGCCTCTTCGTCCCAGGACAGCGACATGGTATTTTCCTTCTGAATTCGGTGTCAAAAGAACCGCCCGGACGGGCCGGGACGATTCACTCTCTATATTAGTACGTTTGCCGCCCGCTTATTGGCAAGCTTCGCATTCCTCGAAGCCGTCGTCGCCGGGACGCAGGTAGCAGGCGGCGCCGTCGGCCTCGGCCTGGGCCACCGACGATGCCGCCGCCGCCGAACCGGCCATGGCCGCCGCCGCCGGGCCGGCCGCCGACATGGCGCTGGCCGACATGCCGCCGTCCACGGCCACCGCGTTCAGCGCGCCGGTCTTGGAGGTCGATTTCTCCATGTGGGTGGCGGCGATGGTACGCAGGTAGTAGGTGGTTTTCAGGCCACGCAGCCATGCCAGCTTGTAGGTCTCGTCCAGCTTCTTGCCCGACGCGCCAGCCATGTAGATGTTCAGCGACTGCGCCTGGTCGATCCACTTCTGGCGGCGGGATGCGGCTTCCACCAGCCAGGTCGGCGACACTTCGAACGCGGTTGCATAAATGTCACGCAGGTCTTGCGGGATGCGGTCGATCTTGGCCAGCGAGCCGTCGAAGTACTTCAGGTCGGAGATCATCACCTCGTCCCACAGGTCGCGCGCCTTCAGGTCGCGCACCAGGTAGGCGTTGATCTCGGTGAACTCGCCCGACAGGTTGGACTTCACGTACAGGTTCTGGAAGGTCGGTTCGATGCAGGCCGACACGCCAATGATATTCGAAATGGTCGCGGTCGGAGCGATCGCCACGCAGTTCGAGTTGCGCATGCCGAACTTCTTGATGCGGTCGCGCACCGGGGTCCAGTCCATCGCGGCCGAGGTATCCTGCTCCAGGTAGCCGCCGCGTTCGTCGGCCAGCAGCTTGATCGAGTCCTGCGGCAGGATGCCGCGGTCCCACAGCGAGCCTTTGTACGACTGGTAGTGGCCGCGTTCCTCGGCCAGTTCGGTCGAGGCCAGGTAGGCGTAGTAGCACACCGCTTCCATCGAGGTGTCGGCGAAGGACACGGCTTCGTTCGACGAGAACGGAATGCGCATCATGTGCAGGCAGTCCTGGAAGCCCATCACGCCCAGGCCCACCGGACGGTGGCGCATATTGGCGTTGCGGGCCTTGTCGACGGCGTAGTAATTGATGTCGATCACATTGTCCAGCATACGCATCGCGGTGCGGATGGTCTTTTTCAGCTTGACGTGATCCAGCTTGCCCTCTTTCATATGGGCCGGCATGTTGACCGAACCCAGGTTGCAGACGGCGATTTCGTCGGGACCGGTGTTCAGGGTGATCTCGGTGCACAGGTTGGAGCTGTGGACCATGCCCACGTGCGACTGCGGCGAACGGATGTTGCATGGGTCTTTGAACGTGATCCATGGGTGGCCGGTTTCGAACAGCATCGACAGCATCTTGCGCCACAGGTCCAGCGCGGCGATCTTCTTGAACACGCGGATCTCGCCGGCGGCGGCCTTGGCTTCGTAGCCCAGGTAGGCTTTTTCGAAGGCCTTGCCGACCAGGTCGTGCAGGTCCGGGCAGTCCGACGGCGAGAACAGGGTCCACTCGCCCTTTTCCATCACGCGCTTCATGAACATGTCCGGGATCCAGTTGGCGGTGTTCATGTCGTGGGTACGGCGGCGGTCGTCGCCGGTGTTCTTGCGCAGGTCCAGGAACTCTTCGATGTCCATGTGCCAGGTTTCCAGGTAGGCGCAGACCGCGCCCTTGCGCTTGCCGCCCTGGTTGACCGCGACGGCGGTGTCGTTGACCACTTTCAGGAACGGCACCACGCCTTGCGATTTGCCGTTGGTGCCCTTGATGTGGGCGCCCAGCGCGCGCACCGGAGTCCAGTCGTTACCCAGGCCGCCGGCGAATTTCGCCAGCAGAGCGTTTTCCTTGATGGCGTCGTAGATGCCTTCCAGGTCGTCCGAGACGGTGGTCAAGTAGCACGACGACAGCTGCGAACGCAGGGTGCCCGAGTTGAACAGCGTCGGCGTGGAGCTCATGAAGTCGAAGGTCGACAGCAGGTTGTAGAACTCGATGGCGCGCGCTTCGCGGTCCGATTCGTTCAGGGCCAGGCCCATGGCGACGCGCATGTAGAACGCCTGCGGCATCTCGATGCGCACGTCGCGCACGTGCAGGAAGTAGCGGTCGTACAGGGTTTGCAGGCCGATGTAGCCGAACTGCAGGTCGCGATCGGCGACCAGCGCCTTGGCCAGGCGGGCCAGGTCGAACTCGGCCAGCTTGGTGTCCAGCAGTTCGTTGGCGATGCCCTTGGCGATGTATTGCGGGAAGTAGGTCACGTATTCGGCGGCCGCGGCGCCCTGCGCCACTTCCTTGCCGAAGACTTCCTTGCGGATCGTGTGCAGCAGGATGCGGGCGGTCACTTGCGAGTAGGCCGGATCCTTTTCCATCAGCGCGCGGGCGGCCAGGATGGCGGACTTGTGCAGCTCTTCGACCGGCACGCCGTCGTACAGGTTCTTCAGCGTCTCGGCCACGATGGCGTCGGCGTCGACGTGCTTTTCCAGGCCGATGCAGGCGGCGTTGATCAAGCCGGTGACGCGGTTCATGTCCAGCAGCTTGCGCTCGCCGTTTTCAACCACGTGGATCTGCGGCGCGTCGATGGTCGCGGCGGCGCCCTGGGCTTCCTTGGCGGCGCGGCGCTCTTCCATGTGCTTGGCGCGGTACAGCACGTAGGCGCGGGCGACATCGTGTTCGCCGGAGCGCATCAGCGCCAGTTCAACCTGGTCCTGCACGTCCTCGATGTGGAAGGTGCCGCCCGATGGCTGGCGGCGCACCAATGCGGTGACCACGCTGGAGGTCAGCTGTTCTACCAATTCACGCACGCGCGCCGAAGCCGCGCCCTGACCACCGTTGACGGCCAAGAAGGCCTTGGTCATGGCGATCGCGATTTTCGACGGTTCAAACGCGACGACCGCGCCGTTACGGCGGATGATGCGGTAGTCACCGAGGTCGCTGGCGGCCGTGACCGGGCTGCTGGCGGTGCTCGCAGCGGCTGCTGGTACCAGCGCTGGATTGATGGTGATGTCTTGAGTAGATTGCATTTAAGCTCCCCGATAACAGCGTGCAGTCAAAGCTGCGCGACGTAATGTTGTATAAAAAAAGGCCAAAATGAAGCGGCCAGCCAAACCTGCCTGGCTGGTTAAACTGCAATAAAATGGGTGTCGAACTGGCCTTGGCGGCTTGTAAATAGTTTAAGAACCAGTGTCATGGGAACTACTATATCTAGTGATTGGTGTGAATCGATACACTGATTGTAGTGGTCGGATAATGGTAAGACAAGTGGAAATTTTGCCGTTTACGGCAATTTTTCTATTGACTTTGCGGGAGGCCTTTTGCGAAGCGCAATTCGGCGCTAGCGCCCACTAACGCGGGCTCGTCCAGTGCCTTTCGATTAAGCAGCGACTGCCAGGTTTTCCGATAAAATTCCCAATCAAACAACGGCCCCGGATCGGTCTTGCGGCCCGGCGCGATGTGCTCGTGGCCCTGGACGTCGGTCAGCGGATAGCGCGCCTGCAGCGCCACCGTCAGCTCGGCCAGCGCCTGGTACTGGGCCGGCTCGAAGCCGCTGCCGTCGGTGCCTTCCAGCTCGACGCCGATCGAATAGTCGTTGCACTTCTCCCTGCCGCGGAACGACGACAGCCCCGCGTGCCAGGCCCGCTCGTTGGCAGAAACATACTGCATCACGCGGCCGTCGCGGCGGATGAAGAAGTGGCTCGACACCTTCAGCCCCCGCAGGTCCGCGAACGAGGGGTCAGTATTATAGTCCAAGCGGGCGGTGAACAGGTCGGACACGTGCGGACCGCCGTAACAGCCGCCCGGCAGCGAGATGTTGTGGACGACCAGCAGCGTGATGTCGGCGGGATCGGGACGGCAGTCGGCGTGCGGGCTGTCGTAGCGGATCGCCGGCCGCCACCAGCCGTCCGCCCCCACTTCCGCGCGGCTCACGCTTCCGGCTCCTGGATGTTCAGCTTCTGCATCTGGTAGCGCAGCTGGCGGAAGCTGATGCCCAGCAGCTGGGCGGCCTGGGTGCGGTTGAACTGCGTCTGCGCCAGCGCGCGCAGGATGATGTCGCGCTCGATCTGGTTCAGGTAATCGGGCAGGCTGCTGGGCAGCGCGTCCAGGTGCGGCAGCGCGGCGGGCGGCGCCGGGTCGGCCGGCGTCGGGGCGGTGGCCGCCGCCGATGCCGCCGGCAGCGGCGATGGCGGCACAGCCGGCGCGGCGCCGTCGGCGAACGGCGGCGCCGCCAGCGGCGCCGGCGCCTCGACGTTGCGCGCGCCCTTCAGCGCCAGGTCGGCCACCTCGATCACGCCGTCGTTGGCGAAGGCCAGCGCGCGCTCCAGGATGTTTTCCAGCTCGCGCACATTGCCGGGGAAGGAGTAGCCGCGCAAGGTCTCCAGCACGCCCTCGCCCAGCCGCGCCTTGTGCTCGAAGGTGCCCAGCCGGTCGAGGATGGCGGCGGTCAGCACGGGCAGGTCGTCGAGCCGTTCGCGCAGCGGCGGCAGACTCAGTTCGATCACGTTCAGGCGGTAGAACAGGTCCTGCCGGAAGCTGCCCTGCTCCACGCACTGCTCCAGGTTCTTGTGGGTGGCGCTGATGATGCGTACGTCGACCGGCTCCTCGGCGGTGGCGCCGATCTTGCGCACGCGCCGCTCCTGGATCGCCCGCAGCAGCTTGACCTGCATCGCCAGCGGCAGGTCGGCCACCTCGTCGAGCATCAGCGTGCCGCCGTTGGCCGCCTGGAAGAAGCCGTCGCGCTCATCGGCCGCGCCGGTGAAGGCGCCCTTGCGGTAGCCGAAGAACTCCGCCTCCATCAGCGCCTCGGGAATCGCGCCGCAGTTGACGGCGATGAAAGGCTTGCCCGCGCGCGAACTCTGGGCGTGGATCTCGCGCGCCGCCAGCTCCTTGCCGCTGCCCGATTCGCCGTTGATGGCGATCGGCGCCATCGAGCGCGCCAGCCGCGCGATCTGCGCGCGCAGCGCCTGGATCACGGCCGACTCGCCTTTCAAACGGCTGTCCAGCGGCGCGGCGCATGGCGCCTCGCCGGCCGGCGGCTCGGCGTTCAGCCGCAGCGCCGACTGCACCATCACCCGCAGCTGGTCCAGCGCCACCGGCTTGGAGATGTAGTCGAAGGCCCCGGCCTTGAGCGCGATGACGGCGTTGTCGGCGCTGCCGAAGGCCGTCACCACCGCGATCGGCGTGTTCTTATATGCGGCGCTGACCTCGCGCACCAGCTCCAGCCCCAAGCCGTCGGGCAGGCGCATGTCGGTCAGCACCAGCTGGTATTCGCGTTCGGCGTTGGCCAGCAGGCCGCGCGCCTGCGCCAGCGTGGCGGCGCTGTCGACGTCCAGGCCCATTTTCAGCAGGGTCAGTTCCAGCAGCTCGCGCAGGTCGGCCTCGTCGTCGACGACCAGCACGCGGGGGGCGCGTTGGGAACCTCTAGCAGTCATCAAACAGCCTTTCTACGTCTGCGCCGGATGGGCGAAGGTGATTACGAAGCGCCCGCGCGAGCGCGGAGTCCCATCGGGGCTGTCTTTGATATCAAAACGATATTCGTAGTCCAACCGCGCTTCGTTATTCAAACACAATTCGCGCGCCAGATATAGTCCCAGGCCGGTCCCCTTGCTCGATGTGGTGTAAAACGGCTCAAACAGGTGGGCGCGCACCTCGGGCGAGATGCCGGGGCCGTCGTCCTGCACATGCAGCTCCATCGGCCGCGCCTTCTCGCTCACCAGCTCCATCCGCACCGAGGCCGGCGCGCCGCTGGCGTAGCGCACCGCGTTGTTGAGCAGGTTGAGCACCACCTCGCGCAGGTGCAGCGCGTCGAAGCGCACCAGCGTGCCGGCCGGCGCCGACACCGCCAGCAGGTCGTGCGGCAGGCCGTGGGTGTCGACGAATTCGGTTTTCAGCTCGGCCAGGAAGAGGTCCAGCGCCAGCGGCTCGCTGTGCGGCTGCACCTTGCGCGACAGTTGCAGGATGTCCTCGACCATGCGGTTGACCCGCGCCACGTTGTCGCCGACGATCTTCAGCAGCCGCAGATGGACGGTGCTGTCGAGGTCCTCGCCCAGCAGCGCGGTGGCGTGGCCGATGGCCGACAGCGGATTGCGCACCTCGTGCGCGATGCTGGCCGTGAGCCGCCCCATCGACGCCAGCTTCAGTTGCTGCGCCTGGTTCTCGATGCCGGTCACGTCCTGCAAAAAGATCACGCTGCGCTCCGTGTCCAGGCCGGCCGTGTCGACCGCCGCGAAGCGCACCTTCAGATGCGCGGCCAGGTCGCGCCGCGCGCTCCAGGCGGCGGTCACGTCGCGCAGCGCCGCCTCGCCATACGGCTTGATGGTGACGTAGGCGGTGCTGCGCGCGGGATCGGCGCGCCACTCGGCGTAGGCCTGCGCCAGCGGCGCCAGCGCGGCGGCGGCCGACAGCCGGAACCTCATCTCCGGCCCGACCATGCCCAGCATCTGCTGCGCCGCCGGATTGCCGGCGAAGACCTGGCCATCCGGATCGACCACCAAAATGCCGTCGCCGACGTTGGCCATCACCAGCCGGTTGACCGCCTGCTGCACGGTGATCTCGACGCCGCGCTGGATCGCCAGCTCCTCCTGGCCGATCAGCCGGGCCGCCATGCGGTTGACCACCAGCACGGCGGCGAAGAAGGCCGCGCCGTACAGGCCCGCCTGCAGGTAGGGCTGCTCGCCCTCCATCATGAACACCTGCCAGGTCGATTCGGCCAGCATGAACAGCGCCACCAGCGCGGCACAGAACAGCGACAGCATCAGCGGCGCCAGGATGGCCACGCCGGCCAGCGGGAACAGGTAGAGGATGGCCAGCCCGCTGCGCAAGCCGCCGCCGGCCAGGAACAGCAGCGAGATGACGGCCAGGTCGCAGGCGACCTGCGACAGCAGCTGCAGCAGGAAGCGGCGCTGCCAGTAGACCGCCGTCAGCGCGAACAGGATCGCCAGGCCCAAATAGACCAGGCAGATCTGCAGGTACAGATAGGGGCCGGAGGCGCGCAGGCCGTGGTTGTCGAAGCTCAGGTAGACCAGCAGCACCAGCGCGATCACCACGCGGGTGGCGTTGAGCGTCTGCAGCGAACGCCAGAAGGTGGCGCGCGATCCGGCCGACAAGGCTTGAAGGCGCGCGATCATGCGCGGCGGCCTAGACGCCCGGCAGCGTGGCGTGGGCCGCGCTGCAGTAGTCGCGGCCGCGCGCCTGCACGGTTTCCGATGCCGGATAGAAGATGCCGCAGTGGGCGCATTGCAGCATGGTCTCGGCTTCGGCCACAGCCCTGGCCTCGGCCTGGCCGGCGGCGCGGCCGGCCGGCTGCTGCGGCTCGCGGAACTGCTGCCGATGGCGCTTCTGCGCCTCGCGGATCTTGCTGCGGACGGCGAAGATCACCAGGAACACCAACGCCAGCCAAAAAATTATACGGCTCATGCCCAACCCTTATGCAAAACCACTTCAAACACAAAACGGCTGCCGACATAGGCCAGCAACAAGGTGGCGAATCCGGCCAGCGTGAAGCTCAGCGCGGTCTTGCCGCGCCAGCCGCGGAAGCGGCGGCCCGCCAGCAGCGCCGCGAACAGCACCCACGACATCATGGTGAACACCGACTTGTGGTCCCATTTGAGCGCCTGGCCGAACAGCTGTTCCGAGAACACGATCCCCGACAACACGGTCAAACTTAGCAAGGTGAAGCCGATGCCGATCATGCGGAACAACAGCTTCTCCATGGTCAGCAGCGCCGGCAGCTGGTCCAGCGCGGCGGCCAGGAAGCCCTTGCGTTCGGTGCCCGCGTGCAGGCGCTTTTCCTGCAGCGCCATCAGCACCGCGTGGAAGGCGGCCACCGTCAGCGTGCTGTAGGCCAGCGTGGCGATGGCGATGTGCCAGCCGAACAGCGGCGACTTGCCCTCCAGCGGGATCACGCTGCCGGGGAAGCCGGCCTGCAGGGCGGCCGCCAGCGCGGCGTTCGGCATGACCAGGCGGCGCATGCCGTCCAGGCTGAAGTTCTGGTTCTCGATCCAGTAGGCGCCGACCGACACCCACAGCGCCGACGACAGCATGGCGGCGAAGCCGATGCGGATGGCGCCGGCGCCGCCGGCCACCTCGGACCACAGGCCGGCGCCGTGCAGCAGCCAGGCGGCGGCGGTCACGGCGGAAATGAGCCCGGCACGGCGCGACGGCAGCGCCGCGCACAACAGGTACAGCGCGATGGCTGCCAAAAGTAGGATAGTCTGCATGTCCGGCAGTTTACACCATCGCTCAGTCGACGGCTGCCATGCGCAGCTCGTCGTTGTGATGGCGCTGCTGCTCCTCCATCACCAGTTGGCCCAGTTCGCGCTTGAGGGCGTTGAACTCGGCGGAGGCCGGATCGCGCAGGCGCGGCAGTTCGACCATCAGGTCGCGCTTGACGGTGCCGGGACGGTAGGTCATCACCACGATGCGGTCGGCCAGGTAGATCGCCTCTTCGATGCTGTGGGTGACGAAGATGATGGTCTTTTTCAGCTCGGCCCAGAGGCGCAGCAGCTCGTCCTGCAGGTTGCGGCGGGTCAGCGCGTCCAGCGCGCCGAAGGGCTCGTCCATCAGCATGATCGGCGAATCGAGCGCCAGCACGCGGGCGATCGCCACCCGCTGGCGCATGCCGCCCGACAGGTCCTTCGGGAAGCGGTGCTTGAAGTCGCCCAGCGACAGCATGGCCAGCAGCTGGTCGACCTTGGCCGCGATCTGCGCCTGCGGCATGCCCTTGATCTCCAGGCCGAAGGCGATGTTCTTCTCCACCGTCATCCACGGGAACAGCGCGTACTCCTGGAACACCATGCCGCGCTCGGGGCCGGGCGCGCGCACCTCCTTGCCGTCGGCCAGGATGCGGCCGGAACTCGGCGGCGCGAAGCCGGCGATGGCGTTGAGCAGCGTGGACTTGCCGCAGCCCGAGGGTCCCAGCAGGCAGACGAACTGGCCCTGCGGGATCTCCAGGTCGATGTCCTTGAGCGCCACCAGCTGGCGCTCGGCGGTCTGGAACACCTTGCTGACGTTGGCGACGACGATGTGATGAGGGTTCATCAGTTCTCCAGGCCGCGGTGCCAGCGCAGCAGATGGTTGTTCAGTTTATTGACGGCGGTGTCGATGATCAGGCCGATCAGGCCGATGGTGATCATGCCGGCCATGATCTTGTCCGACCAGAAGTACTCGCGCGCCTCCAGGATGCGGAAGCCCAGGCCGTTGTTCACGGCGATCATCTCGGACACGATCACCACGATGAAGGCGGTGCCGATGCCGATCCGCACGCCCGACAAGATATACGGCACGGCGGCCGGCAGGATCACGCGCACGAACAGCGTGGCGCCGCTGGCGCCGAGGTTGCGCGCGGCGCGCAGGTAGATGCTGTCGACCTGGCGCACGCCGGCGATGGTGTTCATCAGCACCGGGAAGAAGGCGCCCAGCACGATCAAAAAGATGGCCGGCGGATTGCCCAGGCCGAACCACAGGATGGACAGCGGGATGTAGGCGATCGGCGGAATCGGCCGCAGCAGCTGCATCAGCGGATTGAGCCAGGCGTACACGGTCTGGCTGGCGCCCATCACCAGGCCCAGCGGCAGCGCCAGCGCGGCGCCGATGGCGAAGCCGACCAGCACGCGGTACAGGCTGCCGAGGGCGTCGACGATCAGCTCGCCCGACACGGCCCACAGCAGCCAGCTGCCCTGCTCCGGGCTGTACGGCTGGACCGGCAGCAGATAGGCGATCCAGCGTTCCAGCACCGCCAGCGGCGACGGCAGCATCTGCGGATTGACCCAGCCCTTCATCGACACCAGCTGCCACACGCCGATCACCAGCGCCGGCACGATCAGGCCGACACCCGCCTCCCTCGCGTTGAACTTGGCCATTTACTTGACGCCCAGGCTTTTCTTGGCGGCGTCCAGCAGGTCGGTCTTGACCCATTCCCTGGCGGCGGGCGGCTTGCTCATGCGGCCGACGCCGGTCTTGAACATGACGTCGGTGGTGACCTGGATGTGCTCGGGCGTGATGTCGTAGGAGTACGGCGAATTGCCGATGGCGTCGTTGAAGTCTTCCTTGGTGATCTGGCCCTTGAACACGGTCTCGCGCACATACTTCTCGGCCACGGCCGGCTGGTCGATGAAGGTCTTGGTGGCCTCGACGAAGCAGCGCATGAACTTCTCGGCCAGCGGGCGCTTCTCCTTGTAGAACTTCTCGGTCATCACCATCGTGCGGACCGGTTCGCCGATCGGGGTGTCGTAGGGCTTGATGATCTCGTTGCCGTAGCCCTTGTTGATCGACTGCGACGACTGCGGCTCGGAGTTCATCATGGCGTCGATGTTCTTGCCCAGCAGCGCCTGGTTCAAATCGGCGTAGGCCAGGTAGATCAGCTGCACGTCCTTGCCCGGCTGGTCGGACGCGGAGAGGCCGGCCTGCTGCAGCTCGGCCAGCAGCAGCACCTCCTGGATGCCGCCGCGCGTGACGCCGACCTTCCTGCCCTTGAGGTCCTTGACGCTTTTCATCTTGAGGTCGGCGCGGCCCACCAGGCGCGCGCCGCCCTTGGCGAAGCCGGCCACCACGTAGATCGGCGCGCCGCTGGCGCGGCCGGAGATGGCCGCCTCCGACGCCGTGGTGCCGACGTCGAGCTCGCCGGCGATAATCCCCTGCATCACGTCCAGGCCCTTGGCGAACACCCGCTCCTCGACCTTGATGCCGCACTTGGGGGCGATCTCCTTGATGTAGGAAACCGCGCCGTAGTGGGCGAACTTCAGGTTGCCCAGGCGGACCACCTCCTGCGCGGACGTCGCGCCGGCGGCGGCCAGCATGGCGGCGATGGTCAAGGTCTTGCCGATGGCGTTCAATTTCATCCGTCTCTCCTGTCGTGTGTGATGGCACTGTAATGTGTGCAGATCATACCAAGCCACGGATGACTTGCCTATCGCCTATCGTCGCATCACCGCGCCCCGCGCAGCCGGGCCATGCGCTCGGCGCTCGGCGGGTGGCTGGAGAAATACGCCGGCAAGCCGCCGCCATCGAGTTTTTCCAGTTTGGCGAATACCGCCGCCAGATGCTCCAGCGGGATGCCGTTGTGGCGCAACATGACGGCCGCGTAGTCGTCGGCCTCCTGTTCGGCGTCGCGCGAGTATTTCATGTCCAGCGCCAGCGCCGGCAGCGTGCTCAGGACGGCGGAGATGTCGCCGAACACCAGCGAGGTCACCGACGCCACGGCGGAACTCTGGATGATGCGGCGCGTCATATGGCGCCGCTGCAAATGGCCCAGCTCATGCGCCAGCACGCCCATGACGGCGTCGTCGTCCTGCAGCAGCACGACCATCTGGTCGGTCATCACGATGTCGCCGGACGGCAGCGCGAACGCGTTCGGGCCGACGCGGCTGCTGCGGAACACCAGCTGCCAGTCCCGCGCCGGACCGGCCTCGGAAGGCGGCGGCGCCAGCGCGGCGAAGCGTCGCCGCAAGGCTTGCTGGCGGGCCGGCGGCAGCGTGGACGGCGCGAACATCCGGTGATCCAGCGCGGCCAGCACGCCCTGCCCCAACTGGCGCTCGACCGACAGCGGCAGGGCGTCGGCGATCCAGCCGGCGGCGGCCGGCAGCAGATAAAGATAGCCCAGCGCCAGCAGCGCCACGGTGGCCGCGGCGGCCGCCAGCACGCCGCGCCAGCTGTGCTGCAAGCGCACCACCAGGCTGTCGCGGTGGCCGGTTGCGCGCAGCAGCAGTTCGAAGCCGGCCCGGTCGTCGATTTCCAGGTAGGCGCCGTCGGCGAAGGTCACCTTGCGCGCCGCGTGGCGGCTGCGTTCGGACACGCGCAGCTCCGCCAGCGGCGCCGCGCGCCGGGCGTCCCCCTCCAGTTGGGCGATGCCGTTCTCCACCGTCAGCGTCACGCGGTGCAGGCGCGACGTGCGGCCGTCGAAATAGCGCGCGGCGACCGCGGCGGCGGGGTGCTGCGCGCCGCTCATAGCGAAAGGTCGAAGTCCATGAACTCGGCCATGCCTTCGCCGGCCGCGCCGACTTCGTCCTCCGCCACGGCGGTGATGTCGTCCAGGCTGCCGTCCACCAACAGCGACATCGACTCCAGGCGGTAGCGCATCGCCCGCACGTGCGCGAACGGCAGGAACAGGCCCAGCGTGCAGATCACGGCCAGGTAATTGGTGATGGTGATGAACACCAGCCGGCTCCAGCGCATGTCGGACTGGAAGCGATGCTGCTCCAGGCTGGTGTGGTTCCAGATCAGCTTTTGCAGCATGTTCATGAACAGCGGGTAGACCACGAAAAACCAGGCGTAGAACAGCAGCAGGAACAAGCCGCTTTCGCCGGCCGCCTCGGCGCTGCTGGCCGGTGCCGGCGTGCGCTTCATCATGAACCAGAACAGCGCCACGATGCCGCCGCCGCCGATCAGCAGCAAGCCGCCATACAGTTTATAAAAATCGGCGACGCTGGCGTCGAAGGAGAAACGCGCCTTGCCGTAACGGCTCTCATTGTGCTGCCAGGCCTTGGCGCGCTGGTGGATGAACGGCGTGGCCAGGCCGAGGGTCACGCCGTTCATCAGCGGGCGCACCAGGTAGTTGGTGTAGGCGTCGCGCACATCGCCGGCGAAGCGGAAGCGGATGCCGCGGTAGCTGGTGTTATGCAGGCGGAATTGCAGGCTCTTCCACATGAACCACGGCGACGCGGCGCCCATGCCCAGCGCCACCGCCACCGCCGCCAGCGGCGCCCAGGCGGAGGCCGCCATGTAGACGCCGAAGATCACGGTGGCCACGATGCGGCCCTTGAGGATGGCGACCGGATTGCCGTGGTATTCGAAGCTGCTGCCGGCCAGCTCGGTGCTGGAATAGAAGTACTGGTTGCGCCGCACTTTGGCCCAGGCCGAATAGATGCCCAGCGTGACGATGGTCAGCAACAGGTTGACTATCCAGATGCGGAAATACTCGCCGCCGGTGGCGTGAAAACGCAGGCGTTGCGCCTGTTCCCCTTGCACTTGTTCCATGGATGTTCCCGATATTAACAAAGCATCAACGATGCCTACGAAAAATAACATTGTCAATGGGAAACTGTATTTTTAACAATGTCCACGGGGCTGTCGGCGCCCACCGTCCGATGGGGTAAAATGGCGGCCACTGTTCATTCCGGGTTCATCATGCTAGACAATCTTACCCAACGCCTTGCCAAGGTCGTTAAAACCATGCGCGGCGAGGCCCGCCTGACCGAGGCCAACACCGCCGAGATGCTGCGCGAAGTGCGCCTGGCGCTGCTGGAGGCCGACGTCGCCCTGCCGGCCGTGCGCGAATTCATCGCCAAGGTCAAGGAAAAGGCCCTGGGCGAGGAAGTGATCTCCTCGCTCACGCCCGGCCAGGCCCTGGTCGGCGTGGTGCAGCGCGAGCTGGCCGCCATCATGGGCGCCGACCTCGGCCCCGAGGCCGCGCAACTGAGCTTTGCCCAGCAGCCGCCGGCGATCATCCTGATGGCCGGCCTGCAGGGTGTGGGCAAGACCACCACCGTCGGCAAGCTGGCCAAGTACCTCAAGGAAGAAAAGAAAAAGAAAGTGCTGACCGTCTCGGCCGACGTCTACCGTCCCGCCGCGATCGCCCAGCTGCAATCGGTGACCGCCCAGGTCGGCGCCGACTTCTTCCCGTCCACCGCGCAGGACAAGCCGGTCGAGATCGCGCTGGCCGCGCTGGACTGGGCCAAAAAGCACTACCACGACGTGCTGATCATCGACACCGCCGGCCGCCTCGGCATCGACGAGCAGATGATGCAGGAGATCGCCGCCGTGCACGCGGCGGTCAAGCCGATCGAGACCCTGTTCGTGGTCGACGCCATGCTGGGCCAGGACGCCATCAACACCGCCAAGGCCTTCAACGACGCGCTGCCGCTGACCGGCATCGTGCTCACCAAGCTCGACGGCGATTCGCGCGGCGGCGCCGCGCTGTCGGTGCGCCACATCACCGGCAAGCCGATCAAGTTTGCCGGCGTGTCGGAAAAACTCGACGGGCTGGAGGCGTTCGACCCGACCCGCATGGCCAACCGCGTGCTGGGCATGGGCGACATCATGGCGCTGGTGGAAGAGGCGCGCAAGGGCGTCGACACCAAGGCCGCGGCCGAGCTGGCGGCCAAGGTCAAGTCGGGCGGCAAGTTCGACATGAACGACTTCAAGGCGCAGCTGGGCCAGATGAAGAAGATGGGCGGCATGGCCAGCCTGGTGGACAAGCTGCCGGCGCAGTTCCAGCAGGCCGCCGGCGGCGCCAACATGGACCAGGCCGACAAGCAGGTGCGGCGCATGGTCGGCATCATCGACTCGATGACGCCGCAGGAGCGCGCCAAGCCCGAGCTGATCAAGGCCACCCGCAAGCGCCGCATCGCGGCCGGCGCCGGCGTGCAGGTGCAGGAGGTCAACCGCATGTTGACCCAGTTCGAGCAGATGCAGACCATGATGAAAAAGCTCTCGGGCGGCGGCATGATGAAGATGATGCGCTCGATGAAGGGCATGATGCCGGGCATGCGCTAAGTCGGGTCGCGGCCCCGCCGGCACAGGGAAAAGCGCGCCGCCACGGTGCGCCGCCCCGCGAAAGCCCGTGTTTACGTGGTGTTTCCGGGAAAAAACGCGAAAAACACTTGCATACTCGGTAAATCACCACCAATATTAGCCGGTGCGATCAATTGCGCAATTTTCCATGTGTTCGTTAAGGAGGCTCGAAGATGGCAACAGCCAAAAAAACCCCAGCAGCAGCACCAGCCAAGAAAGCCGCCGCGAAACCGGCAGCCGCTAAAAAGGCAGCACCCGCAAAAGCAGCAGCCAAGCCAGCAGTGAAAAAAGCAGCCGCTCCGGCCGCACCGCGCAAACCGAACGCCGCCTTCATGAAAGCGATGACGCCATCGGCCACCCTGGCCGCCGTGGTTGGCGCCGCCCCGCTGCCTCGCACCGAAGTCACGAAAAAAGTCTGGGATTACATCAAAAAGCTCGACCTGCAGGATCCGGCCAACCGCCGCATGATCAATGCCGACGACAAGCTGAAAGCTGTATTCGGCGGCAAAGCCCAAGTGTCCATGTTCGAAATGACCAAGCTCATTTCCGACCACCTGAAATAAGCGCAGCGGCCAGTACAGCCGCGCCGGGATGCCGTCCTCGCTCACGCGACGACGGCATTTTTTACGCCCGCAACAATGGGGTCAAGTCTGACATTCGGACACGGCCTCTGCCGTAGCGGCCGCTACGGCAGAGGCCGTGTCCGAATGTCAGACTTGACCCCACTTTATTTCCAGTTGTTCCAGGCCGAGAGCACGGCGTTCGGGTATTCGGGACGGCCGCGGCTGCCGTTGTAGCGGCCCAGCGCCAGGTACAGGTTGCCCGCCTCCATGTCGATGTACATGCGCAGGATGGCGCAGCCGTAGCGCAGGTTGGTCTGCATGTTGAACAGGGCGCTGCGGTTGCGGTCGCCGATCACATTGGTCCAGAACGGCATCACCTGCATGTAGCCGCGCGCGCCCACCATCGACACCGCGTACTTGCGGTAGGCCGATTCCACCTGGATCAGCCCCAGCACCATGCCCGGCTCCAGCCCGGCCCGCCGCGCCTCGTACCACACGGTGGCCAGGAACTCGTTGCGGGTCTGGGCGTCGGGCAGCTTGCGCTGCAGCCGCGCCGACGCCTGCGCCAGCCAGCCCTGGTAGCGCTGGCGCTCGGTCTCGCTGCGGAAGGTCGGCTGCGGCGGGGTCGCGTCCTTGATGGCGTTGGCCAGCGCCAGCCGCACCGAATCGGCCAGCGCTTCCTCCTTCTGGTTGCCGCCCCAGGCCGCACCGGCCGCGCCGGCCAGCGCCAGCGCCACCGCACATCCGGCCAGCGTGCGCTTCACGATCACGCCGCCATTTTGCCTTTGATGAAGCTGACGATGTCGGCCACCGGCACGGCGGTCGCTTCGGTGTCGCGGCGGCCCTGGTATTCCAGGTTGCCTTCCTTCAGGCCGCGGTCGCCGATCACCACGCGGTGCGGCACGCCGATCAGCTCCCAGTCGGCGAACATGCCGCCCGGACGCAGGCCGCGGTCGTCGAGGATGACGTCGATGCCGGCCGCCTGCGCGTCGGCGTACAGCTGCTCGGTCGCCTCCTTGACCGCCTCGCTGCGGTCCATGCCCATCGGGCACAGCACCAGCTCGAACGGCGCCAGCGACGCCGGCCAGATGATGCCCTTGTCGTCGAAGTTCTGCTCGATCGCCGCGCCCAGGATGCGGGTCACGCCGATGCCGTAGCAGCCCATCTGCAGCGGCGCCGGCTTGCCGTTCTCGTCGAGGAAGGTGGCCTTCATCGATTCCGAGTACGCGGTGCCGAGCTGGAACACGTGGCCCACCTCGATGCCGCGCTCGATCGCCAGCACGCCCTTGCCGTCCGGCGAGGCGTCGCCCGCCACCACGTTGCGCAGGTCGGCCACCAGGGCCGGCTCGGCCATGTCGCGGCCCCAGTTGGCGCCGGTGTAGTGGTAGCCGGCGTCGTTGGCGCCGCACACGAAGTCCGCCATGTTGGCGACCGTGCGGTCGGCCACCACGGTGACCGGAGCCTTGGTGCCGATCGGCCCCAGGTAGCCGGGCACGCAGCCGTACACTTCCAGAATCTCGGCCTCGGTCGAGAAGCGGTGCGCCGCCAGGCCCGGCACCTTGCCGACCTTGACTTCGTTGAGCTCATGGTCGCCGCGCAGCAGCAACATGAAATACTGTTTAGCCAGTTTGCCGTCGGTCTCGGTCTCCACCGTCAGCGCGATGGTCTTGACGGTCCGCGCCAGGTCCAGCTTGAGCAGCTCGGCCACGGCCTCGCACTTGGTGGCGTCCGGCGTGGATGTCTTGGTCAGCGCCTGCGCGGCGGCCGGACGGGTCGCGGCCAGCGGCAGCGCCTCGGCCGCCTCCATGTTGGCCGCGTAGTCCGAGCTTTCGCAGTAGACGATGGCGTCCTCGCCGGTGCTGGCGATGACGTGGAATTCATGCGAACCGGTGCCGCCGATGGCGCCGTTGTCGGCCGCCACCGCGCGGAACTTCAGGCCGAAGCGCGTGAAGATCGCCACATAGGCGTCGAACATGACCTTGTACGAGGCCTGCATGCCGGCCAGGTCGCGGTCGAACGAGTAGGCGTCCTTCATGGTGAACTCGCGGCCGCGCATCAGGCCGAAACGGGGACGGCGCTCGTCGCGGAACTTGGTCTGAATGTGGTAAAAATTCAACGGAAGCTGCCGGTAGGATTTAATTTCCGACCGCACCACATCGGTGATGACTTCCTCGGACGTCGGCTGGATCGCGAAATCGCGGCCGTGGCGGTCCTTCACGCGCATCAGCTCGGGACCCATCTTGTCCCAGCGTCCGGTCTCCTGCCACAGCTCGGCCGGCTGCACCAAAGGCATCAGCAGCTCAATGGCGGCGGCCTTGTTCATCTCCTCGCGGATGATGGCCTCGACCTTGCGGATGATCCGCAGGCCCATCGGCATGTAGGTGTAGATGCCCGAACCGAGGCGTTTGATCATCCCGGCGCGCATCATTAACTGGTGGCTGACGATCTCGGCGTCGGACGGAGCTTCTTTAAGCGTGGAAATAAAAAATCGTGAGGCGCGCATACGGTGAATTCTTTTTAAAAAGAGAGAGTTATAATCAACCTAATTTTAAAGGATTAGCTGGCTGATGCGTCCATACTTTATACAAATGCGTTCAATTGATGCCTCTCCGGCCGTTTTCGTACCCCGAAAACCCAGCCGTAGCGCGGTTTTGTGGGCAAAAATATAAGCAGGGAGCTCGGTCGCAGAAAGTTTGAGGTGCAATATGCTCGATCGTGAAGGGTTTCGGCCCAACGTCGGCATCATCCTGCTGAACGCCCAGAACGAGGTGTGGTGGGGCAAGCGGGTGCGCGAGCACTCATGGCAATTTCCGCAAGGCGGCATCAAATATGGGGAAACGCCGGAACAGGCGATGTACCGGGAGCTGGAAGAGGAAATCGGATTACGGGCGGAGCATGTCAAGATCGTCGGCCGCACGCGCGACTGGTTGCGCTACGAGGTGCCCGACCACTTCATCAAGCGGGAGATCCGCGGCCACTACCGCGGCCAGAAGCAGATTTGGTTCCTGTTGCGCATGTGCGCGCGCGACAACGACGTCAACCTGCGCCTGACCGACCATCCCGAGTTCGACGCCTGGCGCTGGCACGACTACTGGGTGCCGCTGGACGTGGTGATCGAATTCAAGCGCGAGGTCTACCAGCGCGCGCTGCAGGAGCTGTCGCGCTTCCTGACCTGGCCGGCCAACGGCCACGAGCGGCGCCACCACGGCTCGCGCTACCTGCGCCAGCCGCATCCGCCCCGCCCTGCGGCCGAGGCGCCGGCCGCGCCCTGCGATACGGCGGCGCCGGCCGCAGCGTGCGACACCGCGGCGCCGCCCGCCGAGCCGCAAAAGAAGATCGGGTAAAGCACAACGGGACAGTCTGACTGTCCCGTTTTTTCATGGGCGCGGCGCGCCGCCTCACTCGATGCGGCAAGCCTCGGCGAACGCCAGGCGCGGCGCGCGCGGACGCAGCTTGGCGACGTCGCCGTAGCCGAGGTTGCACAGGAAGTTGGACTTGACCGGGGTACCGGCAAAGAAGGCGGCGTCCACCTTGGCGTTGTCGAAGCCGGACATCGGTCCGCAGTCGAGGCCGATCGCGCGCGCCGCCAGGATCAGGTAGCCGCCCTGCAACGACGAGTTGCGAAAGGCGGTGGACTGGATCGCCGCGTCGTTGCCGGCGAACCAGGAGCGGGCGTCGACCGCCGGCGACAACTGCGGCAGCTTCTCGTAGAACTCCATGTCCATGCCGACGATGACGGTGACCGGCGCGGCCATGGTCTTGTCGGCGTTGCCGGCCGACAGCGCCGGCAGCAGCCGCGCCTTGGCCTCGGGCGAGCGCACGAACACCAGCCGCGCCGGCGAACCGTTGGCCGAGGTTGGCGCCCATTTCATCAGGTCGTACAGCTGCTCCAGCTGGGCGTCGCCGACGGCGCGGTCCTGCCAGCCGTTGTGGGTGCGGGCGTTATAAAACAGGGTGTCGAGGGCGGTCTGGTCGAGCATGGGGCGGTCCTTCAAGGTTAAGAAATTGCCGTGGTGGCGGTACGCATTGTATCGAGCGGGTACAATGTCGCCATGTTTAATCCATCTTCCGACGACGTGCGCCGCTTCTTCTGCGAGGTGTACCGCAAGCAGCGCGCCAACGAGATCCTGACGCCGCTAGAAACCATGGCCGGCGACTGGGTGCGCCACCATCCCGAATACCACGACCTGCTGGCCGACGTCGAGCACGCGCTCACGCGCGACTACTCGGTGGGCGGCGCGCAGGCCAATCCGTTTTTGCATTTGGCTATGCACCTGTCGATCGACGAGCAGATCTCGATCGACCAGCCGCGCGGCATCCGCGACGCCGCCACCTCGCTCACGCTCAAGCTCGACGACGCGCACGCGGCGCAACATGAAATCATGGAATGCCTGGGCGAGATGATCTGGACCGCCCAGCGCAACGGCACGCCGCCGGACGGCGACGCCTACATCGAAGCGATCAAGCGCCGCCTGTAAAAAGCTGGGGTCAAGTCTGTCATTCGGACACGAGCTCTGCGGTAAGCGCGCGCTTACGGCAGAGCCCGTGTCCGAATGTCAGACTTGACCCCAATGGTTTTAGCGGTGGACGGCCAGCGTGCCCGGCAGGCTGTGCAGGTAGGCCGCCAGGTCCTTGATGTCCTGGTTGCTCAGCGGCTTGACCTGGCCGGTCATGATCGCGTTGTTGCGGCCGTTGGCGCCGTCGCCGCGCTTGTAGGCGGTCAGGGCGTGCTCCAGATAATCCTTGTGCTGCCCCGCCAGCTTCGGATAGGCCGGATCGATCGGGCTGTTGAAGTCCTTGCCGTGGCAGGCGAAGCAGCTGTACTTGTCGGCCAGCGCCTTGCCGGCGTCGATGTTGCCGCCGGCGATGGCGGAGAAGGAGGCGCAGCACAGCACGGCGGTGATCAGTTTTTTCATGGGCTCGCTCCTCATTTCGCGGCGGTGGCGGTGGCGGTCTGCTGCGAATAAAACGCGGCGACGTCGGCGATGTCCTGGTCCGACAGGCTGGTGGCGATCCCCTTCATCGACGGATGCTTGCGGTCGCCCTTCTGGTACGCCTTGAGCGCGCTCTCGATATACTTGGCCGACTGGCCGCCGATCATCGGCACCTGGAACACTTCGGGGAAGGTGGCCTTGTAGCCGGGGATCCCGTGACACCCAATACACATTTCAATCTTCGCTTTGGCGTTCTGGGCGTTGCCCACGAGGTCCGCCGCCGTGGCGATTTGAGCTAGGCCTGCGAGCACGAGAAGTGCGGTGATTTTTTTCATGGTATTTGCAAGGTAAGTAATCGGATACTACCGCGGATGCAAAACTTGACTTTTGCACTATTAATCTTCGATTCTAACTCAAGACTTTCTGCCGCGCCACAGAGAATCATTGCCGCCACAACACACCGTCCGGCCCGGCCCACCCGAGCACCTCCTCTAGCGAACTCCCCTATACTGTCGCCACTCCCTTCTTTTTGAGACCGACACGCATGCACGCCCCACAACGCTTCGAAGGCTCCGACCAGTACGTCGCGACCCATGACCTGAAACTGGCCGTGAATGCGGCCTTGACGCTGCAGCGCCCGCTCCTGATCAAGGGCGAGCCGGGCACCGGCAAGACCATGCTGGCCGAGCAGGTCGCCGCCGCGCTCGACATGCCGCTGATGCAGTGGCACATCAAGTCCACCACCAAGGCCCAGCAGGGGTTGTATGAATACGACGCCGTGTCGCGTTTGCGCGACTCCCAGCTCGGCGACGAGCGCGTGCGCGACATCCACAACTACATCGTCAAGGGCGTGCTGTGGCAGGCCTTCACCGCGCCCGAGCCGGTGGTGCTGCTCATCGACGAGATCGACAAGGCCGACATCGAGTTCCCCAACGACCTGCTGCGCGAACTGGACCGCATGGAGTTCTATGTGTACGAGACGCGCGAGATGGTGCAGGCCAGGCACCGCCCGCTGGTTATCATCACCTCCAACAACGAGAAGGAGCTGCCGGACGCCTTCCTGCGCCGCTGCTTCTTCCACTACATCAAATTCCCCGACCGCGACACGATGGAGCAAATCGTCACGGTGCACTATCCGCACCTCAAGCAGGAACTGCTGGCGCAGGCGCTGCAGACCTTCTACCAGGTGCGCGACGTGCCGGGCCTGAAGAAGAAGCCGTCCACCTCGGAATTCCTCGACTGGCTCAAGCTGCTGCTGGCCGAGGACATCCCGCCCGAGGCGCTGCGCAGCCAGGACGCCAAGGCCATCGTGCCGCCGCTGCACGGCGCCCTGCTCAAGAACGAGCAGGATGTGCACCTGTTCGAGCGCCTGGTGGCGATGAACCGGGCCAACCGATGATGCACCAGCTCGCCCGCCCCGCCGCCCCGGTCGCCCCCGTCACGCTGGAACTGCACGGCGTGCGCCTCGAACCGCTCGGCCCGCAGCACGCGGACGGCCTGCGCGCGGCCGCCCACGACGGCCAGCTGTGGACCTTGCGCGTGACCTCGGTGCCCGAGCCGGACCAGGTCGACGCCTACATCGCCACCGCGCTCGAGATGCGCCCCGGCCGGCTGGCCTTCGCCGTGGTCGACGCCGACAGCGGCGCGGTGATCGGCACCACCAGCTACCACGACATCGTGCCGGCCATCGCCCGCCTGGAGATCGGCTACACCTGGTACGCCAAGAGCCGCCAGCGCAGCCACGTCAACACCACCTGCAAGCTGCTGTTGATGACGCACGCCTTCGAGACCTTGGGCGCGGCGCTGGTGGGCCTGCGCACCGACAACTTCAACTTCGCCTCGCAGGCCGCCATCGAGCGCCTGGGCGCGAAGAAGGACGGCGTGCTGCGCCACCACGGCCTGCGCCGCGACGGCACCGTGCGCGACACCGTCATGTACAGCATCGCGGCCGGCGAATGGCCGGAGATCAAGGCCCAGCTGCGCTACCAGCTGGCCCGGCACGGAACCCGCTGACATGCTGATCGACTTCTTCTTCACCCTCAAGGACGCCAGGATCCCGGTCACGATCAAGGAGTTCCTGACCCTGCTCGAGGCGATGCAGAAAAACGTCATCGGCGCCTCGATGGACGAGTTCTACTACCTGGCGCGCCTGACGCTGGTCAAGGACGAGGCCCACTTCGACAAGTTCGACCGCGCCTTCGCGCTGTACTTCAAGGGCGTCAACGCCGCCTTCGAAACCAACGGCGCCATCCCGCTGGACTGGCTGGTGCAGCGCATGCGGCGCGAGCTGAGCGAGGAGCAGAAGGCCCAGCTGGAAAAATTCGGCTACGACAAGCTGATGGACCGCCTGGCCGAGCTGCTCAAGGAGCAGAAGGAGCGCCACGAGGGCGGCAGCAAGTGGATCGGCACCGGCGGCACCTCGCCGTTCGGCCACGGCGGCACCAACCCCGAGGGCGTGCGCATCGGCGGCAAGGGCGGCAACCGCACCGCGGTCAAGGTGTGGGAGGCGCGCGCCTACAAGGACTACGACGGCGGGCGCGAGATCGGCACCCGCAACATCAAGGTGGCGCTGCGGCGGCTGCGCAAGTTCGCGCGCCAGGGCGCCGAGGACGAGCTGGCGCTCGACGCCACCATCCGCGCCACCGCCAACAACGCCGGCTTCCTCGACATCAAGATGCGGCCCGAGCGCAAAAACAACATCAAGGTGCTGATGCTGTTCGACGTCGGCGGCACCATGGACGACCACATCGAGCGCACCGAGGAGCTGTTCTCGGCCGCCAAGTCCGAGTTCAAGAACATGGAGTTCTTCTACTTCCACAACTGCGTGTACGACCACCTGTGGAAGAACAACCGGCGCCGCCACGCCGAGCGCTTCCCGACCTGGGACATCCTGCGCAAATACCCGCCCGACACCAAGCTGATCTTCGTGGGCGACGCCACCATGAGCCCCTACGAGGTGCTGCAGCCGGGCGGCTCGGTCGAGTACAACAACGAGGAGGCCGGCAGCGCGTGGCTGGCGCGCTTCACCGCCGCCTTCCCCAAGTTCGCCTGGCTCAACCCCGAGCCGGAGGGCGTGTGGCAGTACCGGCAATCGGTGGCCATCATCGGCCAGCTGATGAACGGACGCATGTTCCCGCTGACCATGGACGGCCTGGAGCGCGCCATGCGTACGCTGAGCAAATAAACGGGCGAACACAAGTGTTGCCCGCGTAAAACAATGCAAAGAGCACTCGCTACAATTTTAAACAAATATCCGCTTGTTATCGTAACGTACGACGTATAGCCTGTCTTTTCTTTATGCTGTGGGCCCCGAACCCGCCTACCCAGACCGCAGGTGTTTATGCTTCGAACAAGAAAAATCCGGCTGCGCCTGCGCAGCCTGGCGCGCCACGCCAGCGTCCGCCTGGTGTGGACCTTCCTGCTGCTGCTGGCGGCGCTGATCGTCCTGCTCGACCTCGACACCGGCGCCACCATCTCCTATTCTCCCTTCCTGGTGGCGCCGACCGCGCTGGCGGCCTGGCTGCTGGGACGGCGCGGCGCGCTGCTGTTCGTCGCGCTCTCCAGCGCGGCCCGCGTGTACGACTACGCCACCACCCGCGGCCAGCACGACGGCCCCGCCCTGCTGCTGTACGAGCTGGCGCAGAGCGCCGCGCTGTACGGCCTGGTCGCGCTGCTGGTGCTGTACCTGCGCGGCCGGCGCGACGCGCTGCTGCGCCACGCGCGCAAGGTGCGCGACGCCGCGCGCCGCGAGCGCCACCGCCGCCGGCTCGACTCGGCCATCCGCCGCGCCGTGCCCGAGGACGTGGCCGCCATCATCGGCCTGACCACCTCGGGCGGCGAGAGCGGCGGCTTCGACCAGTCCGTCACCGACGGCGTGCGCCAGGCCGCGCTGGCCGCCTCCTTCAGCGCCGGCATCGTCGACGGCGCCGCGCTGCGCGACCTGTGGAGCGGCGGCACCGCCACCGTGCCGATCGAGTTCTGGGTGTGCGAGATCGACGCCCGCGTGGTCGCCTACATGATGATACTGGGGGTCGACGCGCAGAAGGGCATGCAGCGCGAGCTGCACGCCATGGTGGTCGAGGACCGCCACCGCGGCCACGGCGTGGGCGGCATGATGGTGGACTTCTTCTGCACCCACTACAAGCACCGCCGCCTGGTGGCGGCCTGCCGCGACGGCTCGGCCATGCTGCGCATGCTGACGCGGCGCGGCTTCGCGCCGCTGACCCGCAGCGACCAGGGCTACCTGATCCTGGCGCGCGACTAGCGCTACTGCGCCGCGTACAGCCAGACGATCAGCAGCTGCATGGCCACGCCGGCGGCGGCCAGGCCGCCCACCAGCGCGGTGGCCCGCAGCGATTTGCGGCGCGCATGGTCCAGGCGCGCACGGCGCGGCAGCGGCGCGGCTTCATCGCAGCCGTCGTCGCTGCGGCGCGGATCGAATACTTCGTCGTACATGGCCTTGCCCTCCTGTTGATCGATGAGACAGGATAGCGCTGGCCGGCTAAAAATTTTGTAAAGAGTTCAGCGGCCGCCGTATACGCCGCGTATAAGCGGCGTCAGGCCGGCAGCTGCAGCCGGTAGCCGACCGCCGTCTCGGTCAGCAGGTAGCGCGGCTGGGTGGGGTCGGCCTCCAGCTTGTGGCGCAGGTGGCCCATGTAGATGCGCAGGTAGTGGCCGTTCTCCGACTGCGACGGCCCCCACACGGCGCGCAGCAGCTGCGGGTTGCTCATCACGCGACCGGCGTTGCCGACCAGGACCGCCAGCAGCCGGTACTCGGTCGGCGTCAGGTGCACATGCTCGCCGCCGCGCGTGACGCGGCGGTTCTGCAGGTCGACCGCGACGTCGCCGAAGCGCACCAGGCCGGCGTGGTCGGCGGCCGGCTGGCGCTGGCGGCGCAAGGTGGCGCGCACCCGCGCCAGCAGCTCGCCCACGCCGAACGGCTTGGTCAGGTAATCGTCGGCGCCGGCGTCCAGCGCGCGGATCTTGTCGGCCTCGTTGACGCGCGCCGACAGCACGATCACCGGCACGCCGGACCACTTGCGCAGGTCGGTCATGAAGTCGACGCCGTCGCCGTCCGGCAGCCCGAGGTCGAGCACCACCAGGTCGGGCTTGCGGGTGCCGGCGTCGATCAGGCCGCGCTGCAAGGTGCCCGCCTCGTGCACCTGCCAGCCCTCCTCCTCCAGCGCGGCGCGCACGAAGCGGCGGATCTGCGGTTCGTCCTCCACCAGCAAGGCGGTGGGGGCGGTGTCGGGAGTGCTCATAAGATTCCTTCGGTTTCCGGTTCCGGCATGGCCGGCGGGGTGCCCAGCGGCAGCGTCATGACGAAGGCCGCCCCGCCCAGCGGCGACGGCGCGGCATGGATGTGGCCGCCGTGCGCGTCGACGATGGCGCGGCAGATCGCCAGCCCCAGCCCCACGCCCGGCTTGGCCGACTCGCGCTCGCCGCGGGTGAATTTTTCGAACACCGCCTCCTCGCGCCCGTGCGGCAGGCCGGGACCGTCATCATAGACCATGACGTCGATCCAGGCGCCGCGCAGCGCGGCCGCGATCTCGATGCGCGAGCCGGGCGGCGTGTACTTGGCGGCGTTCTCCAGCAGGTTGCACAACACCCGCTCGATCAGCACGGCGTCAAAGCTGAGCAAGGACAGCGCGGCCGGCAGATGGGTGCGCACCGTGTGGCCGTGCAGCAGCGAGGCGCTGGCGCGCAGCGCGCTGCCGACCACCTCCTCCAGCGCCTGCCATTGCAGGTTGAACTTGACCTCGCCGCTCTGGATGCGCGCCATGTCGAGCAGGTTGGCCACCAGCGCGCTCATGCGCAACGCCTCGTCGTGCAGCAGGGTCGCCGTCTCCAGCTGGGCCGGGGCCAGCGCCGGCTTGGAGCCGGCCAGCGATTCGGACAGGCCCACCAGCGAGGTCAACGGTGTGCGCAGGTCGTGCGACAGCGCCGCCAGCAGCGAGTTGCGCAACCGTTCCGACTCCATGTTGACCAGCGCGTTCTGCGCCACCTCGATGTAGTGCACCCGCTCCAGCGCGATCGCGGCCAGCGCGGCGAAGGTGTCGAGCTGCTGGCGCTGCTCCGGGATCAGCATCCAGCGCCGGTGCTCGGGCTCGATCGCCAGCACGCCGCGGGTGCGCATCGGCGCCACCAGCGGCAGGTAGAAGATGCGGCTGGCCGGCAGGGTGTCGGTGCCCAGGCCGGCGCTCTCGGCGCGGTCGTAGGCCCATTGGGCGATGCCGACGTCGAGCACCGCGCGGTGGTTGCGGGCGCCGGCGTCGGCCTCGCGCGGCGTGGTCGCGGCCGGCGGCGGCAGCAGGCGGCCGGCGTCGTCCGGCACCAGCAGCGTGGCGCGGGCGTGGAAGGCGCGCTGGATGCAGCTCTGGGTGGTCTCGAAGATCTGCTCGGTCTGCAGCGCGCCCGACAGCTCGCGGGCGAACTCGTACAGCGCGCGCGAGCGCTTCTCGCGGTGCGAGGCCACGCGCGCCTGGAAGCGCAGGTCGGCCGTCAGGTGGCCGGTGATCAGGCCCACCGCCAGCATCACGACAAAGGTGATCAGGTACTGGAAGTCCGACACCGCGAAGGTGAAGCGCGGCGGCACGAAGAAGAAGTCGAAGCAGGCCACGCTGACGCAGGTGGCCAGCACCGACGGCCCGCGGCCGAAGCGCACCGCCACCAGCACCACCACCAGCAGGAACAGCATGGCGATGTTGGCCAGGTCGAGGTAGGCCAGCAAGGGTGTGGCCAGCAAGGCGGTGGCGACGCTGGCGCCGCTGGCGGTGACGTAGCCGAGCACGCGCTTGCGCGTCAGTTCCGTGTCCGGCTCGCCGTCCGGACCGCCATCGGCGGCGCTGGCGCCGCGCGCGACCGGCGCCGCCTCGTTGCGGGGCGCGCCGATCTCCACCAGGTCGATGTCGGGCGCGTAGCGCGCCAGGCGCTTGATGTGGGGCTTGCGCCACGGCCAGGTCGGATGGGCGCGGCCCAGCACGATCTTCGACAGGTTGTGGCTGCGCGCATAGTCCACCGTCGCCAGCGCGATGTCGTGCCCGGACACCACGGCGGTGGTCGCGCCCAGGTCTTCGGCCAGTTTCAGGATCTTGAGGATGTGTTCGCGCTGCGCGGCCGGCAGCCGTTGCAGCGACGGGGTCTCGACATAGATCGCGTGCCAGCCCGTTCCCAGCTGGCTGGCCAGGCGCGCCGTGCTGCGCACCGTGTGCTCGCCGCCCGGACGCGGGCCGACGCAGGCCAGCAGCGCGGCGCCGGTCTTCCAGATGTCGGCGATCGACTGCTCGACGCGGTAGGCGCGCACATCGTCCTCGATGCGGTCGGCGGTGCGGCGCAGCGCCAGCTCGCGCAAGGCGATCAGGTTACCCTTGCGGAAAAAATTCCTGGAGGCGCGCTCGGCCTGCTGTTCCTTGTAGACCTTGCCGCCCTTGAGGCGGGCCAGCAGCTCGTCGGCCGGGATGTCGACCAGCACCACCTCGTCGGCCTCATCGAACACGGTGTCGGGCACGGTTTCGCCGACGCGGATGCCGGTGATGCCGCCGACCACGTCGTTCAGGCTTTCCAGGTGCTGCACGTTGACCGTGGTGAGCACGTCGATGCCGGCGTCGAGCAGCTCCTCGACGTCCTGCCAGCGCTTGGGGTGGCGCGAGCCGGGCGCGTTCGAGTGCGCCAGCTCGTCCATCAGGATCAGCGGCGGCCGGCGTTGCAGCGCACCGTCGATGTCGAACTCGGCGATCTGCTTGCCGCGATAGGCCACCTGCTTGAGCGGCAGCACGTCCAGTCCCTCCAGCATGGCCGCGGTGTCGCTGCGGCCATGGGTCTCGATCACGCCGACCAGCACCGGCTGGCCGTCGGCCTGCAGCTTGCGGGCCGCGGCCAGCATGGCGTAGGTCTTGCCCACGCCGGCCGAGGCGCCGAAGTAGATGCGCAGCTTGCCGCGCGCCGCCTTGCGGTCCTGGGCTTGCACCTGGGCCAGCAAGGCGTCCGGGTCGGGGCGTTCTTTATCGTTGGGGAACATGAAGGATCGCTAAAAATGCTGATTTAGCGAGTATGCGCACTTTCCGCGTCCAGCGCCAGATTGAGCGCCAGCACATTGACGCGCGGCTCGCCGAAGAAGCCCAGCACCTGCGACTGGCGCTGGGCGTCGATCAGCGCCTGCACGCGGGCCGGCGGCAGCTGGCGGACGGCGGCGATGCGCGCCACCTGGTACTGGGCGCCGGCCACGCTGAGCTCGGGATCGACGCCGCTGGCCGAGGCCGTGACCAGGTCGACCGGGATCGGCAGGCGGTTCGGCCGGCCTTGCGGCTCGGCCGCCTTGAGGGCGTCGATGCGGCCCTTGACGGCGTCGTTCTGGGCCGGGTTCAGCGGGCCGAGGTTGCTGCCGCCGGAGTTGGCGGCGTTGTTGGGCATCGGGCCGGTGGCCGACGGGCGGCCCCAGAAATACTTGGGCGACGAGAACGACTGGCCGATCAGCGAGGAGCCGATCGCCTTGCCGTTCACCTCGACGAGGCTGCCGGCGGCCTGCGCCGGAAAGATGGCGCTGCCGACGCCGGTCACGGCCAGCGGATACAGCACGCCGCAGATCGCGGTCAGGGCGCCGAACAGCACCAGGGCGGGACGAATTTGGGATGTCATGATTACTCTCCTGCGTTAGACGAGATGGAACATGGTCAGCACCACGTCGATCAGTTTGATGCCGGCGAACGGCAGCACCAGCCCGCCCACGCCGTACACCCAGATGTTGCGGCGCAGCAGCGCGGCGGCGCCGATGGCGCGGTAGCGCACGCCCTTCAGGGCCAGCGGGATCAGGAACACGATGATCAGCGCGTTGAAGATCACGGCCGACATGATGGCCGAGTTCGGGCTGCTCAGCCGCATGACGTCGAGCGCCTTGAGCGCCGGGAAGGTGCCCACGAAGGCCGCCGGGATGATGGCGAAATACTTGGCCACGTCGTTGGCGATCGAGAACGTGGTCAGCGAGCCGCGCGTCATCAGCATCTGCTTGCCGATTTCGACGATCTCCAGCAGCTTGGTCGGGTTCGAATCCAGGTCGACCATGTTGCCGGCCTCCTTGGCCGCCTGCGTGCCCGAGTTCATCGCCACCGCGACGTCGGCCTGGGCCAGCGCCGGCGCGTCGTTGGTGCCGTCGCCGGTCATGGCCACCAGCCGGCCCTCGGCCTGGTAGCTGCGGATCAGCTTGAGCTTGTCCTCCGGCGTGGCCTCGGCCAGGAAGTCGTCCACGCCCGCCTCGGCGGCGATGGCGGCGGCGGTCAGCTTGTTGTCGCCGGTGATCATCACGGTCTTGATGCCCATGCGGCGCAGCTCGGCGAAGCGCTCCTTGATGCCGCCCTTGACGATGTCCTTCAGTTCGACCACGCCCATCACGCGGCCGGCGTCGACCACCACCAGCGGCGTGCTGCCGCGGCGCGCCACGTCGTCGACGGCGCGCGCCACCTCCACCGGATACGGCTGGCCCATGCCCTCCACGTACTGCTTGACGGTGTCGGCGGCGCCCTTGCGCACATGGCGGTCGCCGATGTCGATGCCGCTCATGCGGGTGTTGGCCGAGAACGGGATGAACAGCGCGTTCAGCGCCGCCATCTCGCGCTCGCGGATGTTGAACTTCTGCTTGGCCAGCACCACGATGCTGCGCCCTTCCGGCGTGTCGTCGGCCAGCGAGGCCAGTTGCGCCACGTCGGCCAGCTGCTGCTCGGTCACGCCCGGCGCCGGCATGAAGGCCGACGCCTGGCGGTTGCCCAGCGTGATGGTGCCGGTCTTATCGAGCAGCAGCACGTCGACGTCGCCGGCCGCCTCCACCGCGCGGCCCGAGGTGGCGATCACGTTGGCCTGCATCATGCGGCTCATGCCGGCCACGCCGATGGCCGACAGCAGGCCGCCGATGGTGGTCGGGATCAGGCACACCAGCAGCGCGATCAGCACGGTGATGCTGATCGGCGAGCTTGCCAACCCCGCGGCCTTGGCCGCCTCCACCGAGAACAGCGAGAACGGCAGCAGCGTCACGGTCACCACCAGGAACACGATGGTCAGCGCCACCAGCAGGATGGTCAGGGCGATCTCGTTGGGCGTCTTCTGGCGCTTGGCGCCCTCCACCATCGAGATCATGCGGTCGAGGAAGGTCTCGCCCGGATTGGCGGTGACCTTGACCACCAGCCAGTCCGACAGCACGCGGGTGCCGCCCGTGACGGACGAGAAGTCGCCGCCCGACTCGCGGATCACCGGCGCCGATTCGCCGGTGATGGCGCTCTCGTCGACCGAGGCCACGCCTTCGATCACCTCGCCGTCGATGGGGATCACGTCGCCCGCCTCGACCAGCACGAAGTGGCCCTTGCGCAGGTCGGCGGCCGGCTGCGGCAGCCAGGTGGTGCCGTGCTTGGGCGAGGCCAGCTTCTTGGCCGTGACCGACTGCTTCAGGCTGCGCAGCGAGGCCGCCTGCGCCTTGCTGCGGCCCTCGGCCAGCGCCTCGGCGAAGTTGGCGAACAGCACCGTGAACCACAGCCAGACGCTGGTGGCCAGGATGAAGCCGGGCGCCGCCTCGCCCTGGCCGTACAGCGCCTGGACGTACAGCAGCGTGGTGATGATGCTGCCGACGTAGACCACGAACATGACCGGGCTGCGCACCTGGACGCGCGGGCTCAGCTTGCGGAACGAATCGACGATGGCCGGCACCAGCAGCTCGGAATCGAACAGCTTGAGCTTCTTGGCGGGCGGATTGGTGAACAGCGTCATCTCTTTTTGAGTAGCTTGTGACATGGTGATTCCTTATTTGGCAAACAGCTGCAGGTGTTCGACCACGGGGCCGAGCGCCAGCGCCGGAACGTAATTGAGCACGCCGACCAGGGCGACCACGCCCACCAGCAGGCCGACGAAGATCGGGCCGTGGGTCGGCAGCGTGCCGGAGTTCACTTCCAGGCGCTGCTTGCCGGCCAGCGAACCGGCGATCGCCAGGATAGGCACGATCACGCCGAAGCGGCCAAACCACATGGCGATGGCCAGCATGGTGTTGTAGAACGGCGTGTTGGCCGACAGGCCGCCGAAGGCGCTGCCGTTGTTGTTGGCGGCCGAGCTGAAGGCGTACAAAATCTCCGAGAAGCCGTGCGCGCCGGGGTTGAGGATGCCGGCCTTGCCGGCGTCGCACATGACGGCGATGGCGGTGCCGGCCAGCACCAGCGTCGGCGTGACCAGGATGGCGATCGAGGTCATCTTCATTTCATACGACTGGATCTTCTTGCCCAGGTATTCCGGGGTGCGGCCTATCATCAGGCCGGCGATGAACACCGCCATGATGGCGAAGATCAGCATGCCGTACAGGCCCGAGCCGACGCCGCCGAAGATCACCTCGCCGAACTGCATCAGCAGCATCGGGATCATGCCGCCGATCGGCATGAAGGAATCGTGCCAGGCGTTGACCGCGCCGCACGAGGCGGCCGTGGTCACCGCCGCGAACAGCGTGGTGGCGCTGATGCCGAAGCGCGCCTCCTTGCCCTCCATGTTACCGCCCGGTTGCAGCGCGTTCATCGACTGGTCGACGCCCATCGCCTGCAGCGCGGGGTGGGCCTGCTGCTCGGCGCCCATCACCGTCACGGTGCAGGCGACGAACAGCAAGGTCATGGCGGCCAGCACGGCCCAGCCCTGGCGCTTGTCGCCCACCATGCGGCCGAAGGCGAAGCACAGGCCGGCCGGGATCAGGAAGATCGACAGCATCTGCGCGAAGTTGGTCAACGCGGTCGGATTCTCGTAAGGATGGGCCGAGTTGGCGTTGAAGAAGCCGCCGCCGTTGGTGCCCAACATCTTGATCGCTTCCTGCGACGCGACCGGACCCATGGCGATGGTCTGGGTCGAGGTGGTCAGCGTTTCCGTGACCGGCTCGCCCTTGGCGTCCTTCAGCGGCTGGCCGTCCGCGCCCACTTTCGGCTGGGTGTAGGTGACCGGATCCATCAGGGCCACGTCCTTGTAGGCAGAGAAGTTCTGGATCGCGCCCTGCCCCACCAGGAACACGGCGAAGATGAACGACAGCGGCAGCAGCACATACAGCGTGGAGCGGGTGACGTCGACCCAGAAATTGCCGATCGACTTGGCCGAGCGCGACGAGAAGCCGCGGATCAGCGCATAGGCCACGGCGATGCCGGTGGCGGCCGAGAAGAAGTTCTGGCCGGCCAGCACCAGCATCTGGGTCAGGTAGCTCATGGTCGTCTCGCCGCCGTAGCCCTGCCAGTTGGTGTTGGCGACGAAGCTGACGGCGGTGTTGAACGAGGAATCCGGGCTGACGTTGCCCAGCCCCTGGGGATTGAGCGGCAGGTACAGCTGCACGCGCTGCAGCCCGTAGGTCGCCAGCGCGCCCAGGCCGTTGAACAACATCAGCGCGATGGCGTAGGCCTTCCAGTTCTGGCCCTCGACCTTGCCATCCTTGCCGGCGATGCCGGCGGCGCGGTACAGCAGCGCTTCGATCTTGCCCAGCCAGCCGAAGCCCGGGACGGCGCCGCCGTCGCCGACGCGCGCCAGCAGAATGCCCAGCGGGTAGGACAGCGCCAGCAGCGCGGCCAGGAACACCACCAGCAGGATGATGGATTGCGTAGTCATCACAGATCCTCCGCTTTCAACAAGGCCACCACCAGGTAGACCAGCAGGCCGGCCGAAGCCAGGGCCCCAATCAGATAAAAGGTGTTCATTGCTTGCCTCCCAATTTGTCGCAACCGGCGGCGAACGCCACGATCACGCCGAAGAAGACCACCAACGCACCGATAAATACGATATCCATCACACCCCTCACAGGTCTTGTTTTGATACCCGAAAGGTTAGCGACAAGGGTCTAAAGATTGTGTAAAGACTTGCGGAGGGGGTGTAAACAAAGCGTAAAAATCCGGCGGGAGTATGGGTATGGGGTGGTGTTTTGAAGTCCTTGCACTGAAACCCACTGCTTTTTCGACTGAATCCCGCTGATTGAACCTTATTTCAGGCCGCAGGTCTAAATCAGTGGGTATCAGTCAAAATCAGTGGAGAAAGCAGTCATGAACAGTGCAATCAGCGTGAAAGTCCCCACCCATACCCTGCTCGCCCTGATCGAACAGGCCGGCTTGAACGGCGAATCGCAAGACCCGTCGGCGATCATTTTGAAGGCGGTGGAATTCTGGCTGGCCGCGCAACAGCAACGCGCGCCGGCCGCGGCGGGTGGCGACGTCCAAGGCTACCAATGGAAGTCGCTGTTTCTGCCGGAAGGCACACAGATACGCTGCAACACCTACGGCGAGCAGTATTACGCCATCGTGGAAGGCGACGCCATCGTGTACCAGGGGCGCAAGCTGTCGCCCAACCAGCTCGCGTCGCTGCACGCCGACAGCGTGCGCAACGCCTGGAACGACTTGTACATCCGCCGTCCGGGCGACAAATTCTACAAATCCGCCAGCCGGCTGCGGCGCGAACAGGCCGCCGCCGACCAAGCCGCCCGCACCCCGCCCGAAGCGCCCGCCATGTCCGCCGAACCCTCCGTGCCCGCAATCCCGGTGCGCGCCAACCCTGCGCCCTGCCCGCCGGCGCAAGCCACCCCGCCCCGCGACGCCAATCCCGGCCAAGGCTGGACGCTGCCCGAGCGCCGCAAATACCGCTTCCGGCTGGAGGACGTCGCCTTCGAATGAAGACCCGCATTTACGCTTTATTTACTGGCCAGGCCCGACTATTTAGAACATTTTTACGGAGGCAGGAATACGCTTTTTCTGTCGCAACTACGTAAAGAAAATATGCTTACCTCCCTACACGGCATCTGGGTGCCGCTGGTCACTCCCATGCATCACGGTGAAATCGATTTACCTCGTTTGCAAAACCTGGCCGCCGACCTGATAGACCAAGGCGTGCACGGCCTGGTGGTGTGCGGCACCACCGGCGAAGCGCCGCAGCTGGACCTGGCCGAACAAGGCGCCGCGCTGGCCGCCGTGCTGGAGACGGCGCACAAGCGCTGCCCGGTGCTGATGGGCATAGGCGGCAGCGACACCTACGCCGCCGCCAGCCGCGTGCTGCAATTTGACGACATGGACCTGGCGGGCTATCTGGTGTCGACGCCGGCCTACGTGCGCCCCTCGCAGGAAGGCCTGCTGCGCCACTTCGAGACCATCGCCGCCTCGACCGGGCGCCCCATCGTGCTGTACAACGTGCCGGCGCGCACCGGCGTCAACCTGGAGCTGGCCACCGCCACCCGGCTGGCCGAGCGGCCGCAGTTCGCCGCCATCAAGGAAGCCGGCGGCAGGCTGCGCCAAATCACCGACCTGGTCGAACACACGCCGCTGTCGGTGCTGTGCGGCGACGACGCGCTGCTGCTGGCCGCGCTGTGCGGCGGCGCCCACGGCGCCATCTCGGCCTCGGCCCACATCCGCGTCGACCTGTTCGTGCGGCTGTACGAGCTGGTCGAGGCGCAACGCCTGCCCGAAGCGCGCGAACTGTTCGCCGGCCTGCAATCGTTGATCCAGCTGATGTTCTCGGAGCCCAATCCCGCGCCGCTCAAGGCCGCGCTGGCGATGCAGGGCGTGCTGCGCGAGGAACTGCGCCTGCCCATGACGCCCGCCACCAACGCCTGCAAGGCGCGCATCGCCACCATGCTGGAAGCGCTGGACGCGATCCCGGCCCACACCCCGGCGGAGGCCATATGATCGTCGCCCTCACCGGCATGGACGGCAACGCCACCGTCTCCGACCTGGCCGAAGACCTGGCGATGCTGCGCGTGGCGGCCGGCAGCCGGGTGCTGCTGGTCAGCCCCAACCCCGGCGCCTACGATCCCCATCTGTACGACGACCTGGTGATCGACGCCTCCCACCGCAACGCCGACGCCGCGCTGGCCCGCGCCGCCGTCATCGTGGCGCTGGTGCGCCCGGCCGAAATCGAGCAAGGCCGCCACGCCGACTTCCTGGCCCGCCTTCGCCACGCGCAGGAGCGCAATCCCGGCGCCCGCGTGCTGGTGACCGTGGCCCACGGCAGCGAGCCGCTCACGCCCCACCAGACCGGATGCCTGCTGGTGTTCGTCGCGCAGATCCCCGGCGCGCGTCTGGCCGACACGCTGGAACTCGACCAGCACGGCACCTACCACTCCCACCACAGCGAACTGGAACTGGACTCGCGCAAAACGGCCTACGTGCTGTGCGCGCCCGAAGTGCGCCACCTGTACAGCGAAGTATTCCGCGGCGGCCGCTCCTGCCGCTAGACGAAAAAAGGGGCGCGCGCAAAGCGCCGCCCCCTCGACAACCGGATCCGAACCCGGTCAGAACACTTTGCTGATGGTCAGCTGCAACGCGGTCTTGCCCAGGAACTTGCCGTTGGCCGGCGAAGCGTAGGCGGTCTTGCCGGCGTTGGTGCCGATCACCGCCAGCGCGCCGGTCACCACGCCGAAGTCCTTGGTGGCCCCGATCTTCCAGTCGCTATAGCTCGATGCGCCGTTGTGCTTGACGTTCTGGTGGCCGGCGTGCAGGTTGATGGTGTAGCCCTCGCCCGCCTCGATGTTGGCGCCCAGGTCCACATAGCCGCTGTTCTTGCTGTCGACAAAGCCAAACAGGTTGGTCACCGAGTGCGAATACTTGATGTAGGCCGGGCCGTAACCGAGCTGGCCGTACACCTCGGTGGTGTTGGCGTTGGCGAAGCCGGCGACGTGCGACAGGTCGTTGGACGGATAGACATAGGTCAGCACGCCCACGTCGTAGGACACATCGGCCGTGACCTGGCCGCGCTTGCCGGCGTAGATGTCCCACTCGATGTCGCCGCCGCCGCCGGCATCCTTGGTCCACTTGATGGTCGACAGCCAGGTGCCGGCGTAGAAGCCGGTCGGGTTGTTGGTGTAGTCGAAGCCGCCCTGCAGCGCCGGTTTCAGGCGCGTCTGCGAGATGCCGCGATAGCGGTAGTCGCTGACCACGGCGGCGTTGAAACTGGTTTCGTTATCCGGCTTGGCGGCCGGCGCGGCATCCTCGGCGCGAGCCTGCGTGCCGGCGAAAGCAGCGGCGATGGCTGCGGCGAGTATTATTTTTTTCATGTTGCGGTCCTTCTTTCAGTGGTTAAGTCAAATCAAACGGTAAGAACTTCGCGGCACAGGGCGTCCATGTCGGACGGCGGCTGGCCGTGGATGACGGTGCCGGCCAGCGTGGCCGACATCACCTGCGCCACATAGGCGCGCACCACGGCGCGCTCGGCGTCCGTGGGCTCGCCGGCGCCGCCCACCTGCACAAACAACACATGCAGGCCGGGGTTGAACATGCGCGCGGCGTTCAAGCGGGCGATCAGCTGGTAGCGGGTCGACAGGTCGGCCTGTTCCGGCGTCACGGGCACCACCGCCAGCCGCGCGGCGGCCAGCGCGGCGTGGCTCTCGGCGCTGTCGCGGCCCTCGGCATCGACCAGGACCACGGCCCCGCCGTCGCCGCCACGCGCCCCGGCAGCGGCGACAATCACAGCGCGCCCCGCGCCGCCAGCGGCGTCAGGCGGCCGAACTCGGCGCCCGGCAAGGCCCGCATAACCGCCTCCATCACCTGCGCCGCCAGCGCGCGCGACACGCACAGCCACACCCTGGCGCGGGCGCCGTGGTCGCAGGCCTCGACCCGCATGAACTCCATGGCGTCGCCGCAGGTGCGCATCACCAGCGCCCGCAGCGCGGTGACCGCGCCGCTGTCGACGGTGAGCTGCATCAGGCAGGCGCGCGGGCGCGGCGGCCGGACGCGGTGCTGGTCCTGAGCGGCCCGGGTGTGGAAGAAAGCGTGCATGGCGTACCCCTGTGGTGAACGTTGCGATACCAAACAGCTTATCGGCGCCCCCGTAAAAACGGTCTAAAAAGGCGGGCCGGCCCTGTAAACATCGTGTATAAATTGCCCCGCGCGGTTTTTTTGCCGCGATTCAGCCCGGTTGAGGATAGAATACGCAAACGTCCGCATAAAACTGTACATAAACCCAGTATCGAAATTATCAGCTTGATCACGTATGGCCACTAAAAAACCAGTTTCCGACTACAGCGAAGCATCCATCCGGGTCCTCAAGGGCCTCGAACCCGTCAAGCAACGCCCGGGCATGTACACCCGCACCGAGAATCCGCTGCACATCATCCAGGAGGTGATCGACAATGCCTCGGACGAGGCGCTGGGCGGACATTGCAAAAACATTATCGTCACGCAGAACGCCGACGGCAGCATCACCGTGGAGGACGACGGCCGCGGCATCCCGGTCGGCCTGCACCCCGAGGAGGGCGTGCCGACCGTGGAAATCGTCTTCACCCGGCTGCACGCCGGCGGCAAGTTCGACAAGGGCTCGGGCGGCGCCTACGCCTTCTCGGGCGGCCTGCACGGGGTCGGCGTGTCGGTCACCAACGCGCTGTCCAAGCGCCTGGAGATCACCGTCTGGCGCAAGGAGCCCGACGGCACCGGCCTGCACAAGCTGGCCTTCGAGCACGGCGACGTGGTCGAGCCGCTGTCGTCCGTGGTGGCCCCGCGCGACGGCAAGAAGTCCGGCACCCGCGTCACCGCCTGGCCGGACGCCAAGTATTTCGACTCCCCCGCCATCTCGCAGACCGAGCTGCAGCGCCTGCTGCGCTCCAAGGCCGTGCTGCTGCCGGGCGTGACCGTCACGCTGACCAACGCCAAGACCGGCGAATCGCAGACCTGGCAGTACAACGACGGCCTGCGCGGCTACCTGACCGAGGCGCTGGCCCAGGCCACCGACGGCGAGACCCTGATCCCGCTGTTCGAGGGCGCGCAGTTCGCCACGCCGGACGCCGAGGGCTTCGCCGAGGGCGAGGGCGCGGCCTGGGTGGTGGCCTGGACCGAACAGGGCGCCGTGGTGCGCGAGTCCTACGTCAACCTGATCCCCACCCCCAACGGCGGCACCCACGAATCGGGCCTGCGCGACGGCCTGTACGGCGCCGTGAAAAACTTCGTCGAGATGCACTCGCTGCTGCCCAAGGGCGTCAAGCTGCTGCCCGAGGACGTGTTCGCGCGCGTCTCCTTCGTGCTGTCGGCCAAGGTGCTCGACCCGCAGTTCCAGGGCCAGATCAAGGAGCGCCTGAACTCGCGCGACGCGGTGCGGCTGGTGTCGACCTTCTCCAAGCCGGCGCTCGAGCTGTGGCTGAACCACCACGTCGACTACGGCAAGAAGCTGGCCGAGCTGGTCATCAAGCAGGCGCAGTCGCGCCTGCGCTCGCTGCAAAAGGTCGAGAAGAAGAAGTCGTCCGGCGTGGCCGTCCTGCCGGGCAAGCTGACCGACTGCGAATCGTCGGACGCCGCCCGCACCGAGCTGTTCCTGGTCGAGGGCGACTCGGCCGGCGGCTCGGCCAAGATGGGCCGCGACAAGGAGTTCCAGGCCATCCTGCCGCTGCGCGGCAAGGTGCTCAACTCGTGGGAGACCGACAAGGACCGCCTGTTCGCCAACAACGAGATCCACGACATCTCGGTGGCGATCGGCGTCGACCCGCACGGCGTCGACAGCACGCCCGACCTGTCCGGCCTGCGCTACGGCAAGATCTGCATCCTGTCCGACGCGGACGTGGACGGCTCGCACATCCAGGTGCTGCTGCTGACGCTGTTCTTCAAGCACTTCCCCGGCCTCATCGCCAACGGCAACATCTGCATCGCCCGCCCGCCGCTGTACCGCGTGGACGCGCCGGCGCGCGGCAAGAAGCCGATCCAGAAGCTGTACGCGCTCGACGCCGGCGAGCTGGTGGCGATCGAGGACAAGCTGCGCAAGGACGGCCTGAAGGAAGGCGCCTGGTCGATCTCGCGCTTCAAGGGCCTGGGCGAGATGAACGCCGAGCAGCTGTGGGAAACCACGATGAACCCGGACACGCGCCGGCTGCTGCCGGTGTCGCTGGGCGGCTATGGCCACGGCGAATCGGCCGCGCGCTTCAATATGCTGATGGGCAAGGGCGAAGCGGCCGCGCGCCGCGCCTGGATCGAAGAACACGGCAACGAAGCCGAAGCAGATATCTAATTACTGACCGACTATGACTCATCAAGCAAATCTCTTTGACGAACCGGCGCCGGAATCGGCGGCGGCGGCTCAACCTGCGACACCTGCGCCCGCGCAAGCGGCCGGCAACGCGGCCGCGCACGACGCCCCAACTGCCATGCCGCTGGACGGCGGCGGCGACAACGGCGGCAACGACGGCAACGGCGGCGGCAACGACGGCCCGCTGGGCGGCGGCGACGACGGCGACGGCGGCGACACGCTGACCCTGTCCACCTTCGCCGAACGCGCCTACCTCGACTACGCCATCTCGGTGGTCAAGGGCCGCGCGCTGCCGGACGTGTGCGACGGCCAGAAGCCGGTGCAGCGCCGCATCCTGTACGCGATGAACGAAATGGGCCTGAACAGCACCGCCAAGCCGCGCAAGTCCGCCACCGTGGTGGGCGACGTGCTGGGCAAGCTGCACCCGCACGGCGACCAGTCGGTGTACGACGCCATGGTCCGCATGGCGCAGGACTTCTCGCTGCGCTACCCGCTGGTCGACGGCCAGGGCAACTTCGGCTCGCGCGACGGCGACGGCGCGGCGGCCATGCGCTACACCGAAGCCCGATTGACGCCGATCGCCAAGGTGCTGCTCGACGAGATCAACCTGGGCACCGTGGAATTCCAGGCCAACTACGACGGCTCGACCGAGGAACCGTGCCTGCTGCCGGCGCGCCTGCCGATGGTGCTGCTCAACGGCGCCTCCGGCATCGCGGTCGGCCTGGCGACGGAGATCCCGTCGCACAACCTGGGCGAGGTGGCGCAGGCCGCCGTCGCCATGATCCGCAACCCGAAGATCGGCCACGCCGAACTGATGGCCATGATCCCCGGCCCGGACTTCCCCGGCGGCGGCCAGATCATCACCCCGCCGTCGCAGATCAGCGACATGTACGCGAGCGGCCGCGGCAGCATGAAGGTGCGCGCGCGCTGGAAGATCGAGGAACTGGCGCGCGGCCAGTGGCAGGCGGTGGTCACCGAACTGCCGCCGGGCACCTCGTCGCAGAAGGTGCTCGAAGAGATCGAGGAGCTGACCAATCCCAAGATCAAGATGGGCAAGAAGGCGCTGTCGCCGGAGCAGATCGCGCTCAAGTCGCTGATCCTCAACTCGCTCGACACCATCCGCGACGAATCGGGCCGCGCCGCGCCGGTGCGCCTGGTGTTCGAGCCGAAGTCCAAGAACCAGGACCAGACCGAATTCATGCTGCTGCTGCTGGCGCACACCTCGCTCGAATCGTCGGCCTCGATCAACCTGGTGATGATAGGCGGCGACGGCCGTCCGCGCCAGAAGGGCCTGACCGACATCCTGCAGGAGTGGATCGAATTCCGCTTCGCCACTGTCACCCGCCGCACGCAGTACAAGCTGGGCAAGGTCGACGCCCGCATCCACATCCTGGAGGGCCGCGAGACCATCCTGCTCAACATCGATGAAGTGATCCACATCATCCGCAACTCGGACGAACCGAAGGCGGCGCTGATGGAGCGCTTCCGCCTGTCGGAGATCCAGGCCGAAGACATCCTGGAAATCCGCCTGCGCCAGCTGGCCCGCCTGGAAGCGATCAAGATCCAGCAGGAACTGGCCGAGCTGCGCAAGGAAAAAGGCCTGCTGCAGGACCTGCTCGACAATCCATCGTCGATGAAGCGCGCCATCATCAAGGAAATCGACGCCGACGCCAAGACCTACGGCGACGCCCGCCGCACCCTGATCGAGGAAGCGCAGAAGGCCGTGGTGGAACAGAAGGTGGTGGACGAACCGGTCACCGTGATCATCTCGGAAAAAGGCTGGATACGCGCGCGCACCGGCATCGGCCACGACGCCGCGCAGTTCACCTTCAAGGCCGGCGACACGCTGTACGGCGCCTTCGAATGCCGCACGGTGGACAACCTGCTGGCCTTCGGCAGCAACGGCAAGGTGTATTCGGTGCCGGTGGCGGCGCTGCCGAACGCGCGCGGCGACGGCGTGCCGGTCACCACGCTGATCGACCTGGCCTCCGGCGCGCGCATCCTGCACTACTTCGCCGGCAGCGGCGCGACGCAGCTGATGCTGGCCACCAGCGCGGGCTTCGGCTTCGTCGCCAAGGCCGGCGACATGGTCAGCCGCATCAAGGGCGGCAAGGCCTTCATCACGCTGGAGGACGGCGACGTGCCGCTGCCGCCGGCGGTGATCGCCGACAGCGCCAGCGCGGTGGCCGTGTTGTCGGCCAACGCGCGGGTGCTGGTGTTCGGCATGGACGAGATGAAGGTGCTGACCAACGGCGGGCGCGGCGTGATCCTGATGGAGCTCGACGACAAGGAGACCCTGATCGCGGCCAAGCCGATCAGCCAGAAAGGCGTGATCGTGTCGGGCATCGGCCGTGGCGGCAAGGCGCAGGAGGAGCGCCTGTCGGCCTCCGCGCTGGCGGTCCACTTCGGCAAGCGCGCCCGCAAAGGCAAGGCGCTGGCGACCAGGATCAAGCCCACCGCGCTCACGCCCATCGTCTAAGATCGGTACGCGAACAAAAGCCCGCCGGCTTCACGCCGGCGGGCTTTTTTCATGCTGCCTGCAGCTTGGTGCTTAGCTTAATGCTTGGCGGCGGCTTCCTTGACTTCGGCCGCCGATTTGGCTTTGACGGCGTCGGTCTTGTTGGCGGCGATGGCCTTGTCGGCGGTGGCGTCAACGGTTTCCTTGATCGCCTTGGCGTCGGCCTTCACGGCCTTCTTGCCGGCCTTCTCCTCGGCCTTGGCGACCGCCTTGTCGCCCTTGGCTTCCGCCTTAGCCTTGTCTTCCGGATCGGCCTTGGCTACCTTCTCATTGGCCTTGGCCTTCTCCACGTCGACATGGGCGGCCGCCTCGTCATGCGCCTTGTTGGCCTTGGCGACAGCCTTGTCGGCCTTCTTGTCGGCCTTGGCGTCGACCTTCAGTTCCTTCTGCTGCGCCTTGGCCACATCCTTGCCGGCTTCGGTTTCAGCCTTGACCACGGCAGGCGTGTTCTGGGCAAAGGCGGCGGTTGCGAACAGGCCGGCGATCAGGGTGGCGATAATTTTGTTCATGGTGTTTCCTCTCAAAGTTCATCGGGATGCGTTGCTGAGATCCAGAATAGGCCGATGAGAGGAAGCACTCTGTACGGTATCGTACTTAACGGGAATTACTTGCCCGCCCCCGGACGCGAGTACAAATCGATGATGGTGGTGATGGCGTCCGCGCACACCGCGCAGAACTGCCCGCTGCGGTCGAACATGATGCACTGCATCTGCGGACGGTAATAGCCGCTGGCCTCGTAGTTCGCTCCCTCGAACGCGCCCACCGTGTGGAAGTTCGGGTCCTTCGAGAACAGCGCGTTGGTCGACTCCAGGTCCTTGCGGAACAAGGCGCTCATCTCGGCCTCCGGCCGGTTGGCGGCCCGCAGCGCGGCGCGTTCCTTCTGGTAGGCGCGCGACGCCGTCTCATACGCCTCCTTCTGCCACGGCGTCGGCAGCGGCGTGCCGTCCTTGACGAACTTCTTCCATTTCAGCTGCGCCGGATCGCGCAGCGCGGTCGCATTCGGCTCCCACGGCTCCTGGCGCGTGCCGTTCGACTGGTAGGCCACCGGCGAGGTGTAGTACTCGTCGGCCAGGCCGGCGAAGTGGTGGCCGAATTCGTGCACGAACAGGTAGTTGGCCCAGTCGTTGCCCGCCGCCGCGGTGCTGAACTGGCCGAAGATGCCGCCGCCGCCGTAGGTCTCGTTGTTCACCAGGATCTCGATGAACTCGTACGGCGCGTACTGCGCCAGCTCGCGCAGCGCGCGGTTGTCGGTGGTGAGCACGTAACGCTCGCTGCCGAAGATGTCGTAGCGCGTGCCCAGCGGCGACGCGTGGTGCACGCCGGTCGACGGCCGCGACACGCCCGATTCTTCGGTCGGCAGCGCCAGCGCCCACACGTTGAAGTCCCTGGCGCGCTCCTTGAACGGCGAGGTGGCGAACAGGTGGTCGGCCAGCTTGCGCGCGGTCGCCTCGAACTTGGGCATGTCGGCCCTGGTGTAGCCGTCGCCCAGGATCAGCAGGTCGACCTTGTCCGGCGACGGGCCGTTGACGCGGATGGCGATCGGCTTGGGCGCGGCCGCCATCGACGCCGGCGGCACCTGCTTGCGCACCACGTCCATCGCATCGGTGTCGACCTCGGCGGTCCACACCACCGAGAAGGCGTTGCGGTCGTCGCGCTTCAGGATACGCACGCGCACCGGATGGTCCGGCTTGGGGAAGCGCACCGACTCCTGGAAGCCGCGATTGGCGTGCGCCGCCTCGTCGGTGCTGCGCCATTCGGCGAACACGGTGGAGTAGCCGCGCGAGTACAGCAGCTCGCCGGTCTTGGCGTCCACCACTTCGACCATGTTGTTGCCTCGGTTGGTGTCGTCGATGGTGCGGCGCATGTCGCCCGGCCACGGCAGCGGCTCGATCACCACGCGCTCCATCGCGTAGCTTTCGTTGAGCGCGTTGCCGCTGTGGATGTAGTCGAGACGGACGGTGGCCGGTTGCGCGGCCAGCGCGGGGACGGTGGCGATGGCCGCGATGGCGGCCAGCGCGTAAGAGACGAAGCGGTTCATGGAACTCCTGTGGTTCGGTGTACGGTGACCGCCATTGTAATCCCGCTCAATTCGGGCCGGTAAATGAAAAAGGGCGCTGCCGGTGTGAACCGGACAACGCCCTGCCTGGCCGGCGGGGTCTTCCCGACCGTCGCGGCTTACATCTGCCAGCGCAAGGCGGCCGAGACCGAACGTCCGATCTGCAGCGTACCGAAATTGGTCAACTGCGGCGTACCCGCGCTGCCGAAGTGGTAGTACTGCTGCTGCATTTCATTGGTCAGGTTG
>QVIN01000004.1 GCA_003416985.1 Duganella sp. BJB480
GCAATACATCATTGCGCGCTGCGCTGTATATGCCTAGCCTGGTGGCGCGCCGTCATAACCCCATCCTGCGCCAATTCGCCGAGCGGCTTGCCGCGACTGGCATGGCACAGAAAGCCGTGATCGGTGCCGTCATGCACAAACTGGCTCACTTGATTTATGGGGTGATACACAATGACAAGCCTTTCGATCCTAATTACTTATCGAAAGGGCTTGCCATTCAAGACGGTATCTGACCCCAATATTGTTCACCCAATGTTGCGAGATAAAAAAGGGCCGCTGTTGTAGCGGCCCTTGTTCTTTGCTGCGATCGCTTACGCGGTTATTGCTTGCTTCTCGGCGGACTCGGCCACTACTTCCTCGTCGTCCGAGCGGATCAGGTGGTCGAAGGCCGACAGGGCCGCCTTCGCGCCTTCGCCGGTGGCGATGATGATCTGCTTGTACGGCACCGTGGTGACGTCGCCCGCCGCGAACACGCCGGGGATCGAGGTCTGGCCACGCGCGTCCACTTCGATCTCGCCGTGGCGCGACAACGCCACCGTGCCCTTCAGCCATTCGGTGTTCGGCACCAGGCCGATCTGCACGAACACGCCTTCCAGCTCGACCTTCTTGGCTTCGCCCGACACGCGGTCGTTGTAGCTCAGGCCGTTGACGATCTTGCCGTCGCCGTGGATCTCGGTGGTCTGCGCCGAGACGATCACGGTCACGTTGGGCAGGCTGTGCAGCTTGCGTTGCAGGACCGCGTCGGCGCGCAGTTCGGCGCCGAACTCGATCAGGGTCACGTGCTTGACCAGGCCGGCCAGGTCGATCGCCGCTTCCACGCCGGAGTTGCCGCCGCCGATCACCGCCACGCGCTTGCCCTTGAACAGCGGGCCGTCGCAGTGCGGGCAGTAGGCCACACCGTGGTTACGGTATTCCTTCTCGCCCGGCACGTTGATCTCGCGCCAGCGGGCGCCGGTCGCCAGGATCACCGACTTGGCTTTCAGCGTCGCGCCGCTCGCGGTCTGCACCTCGATCAGCTTGCCCGGCACCAGCTTGGCGGCGCGCTGCGTATTCATGATGTCGACGTCGTATTCCTTGACGTGCTGCTCCAGCGCCACGGCGAACTTCGGACCGTCGGTGGCGGTGACCGAGATGAAGTTCTCGATCGCCAGGGTGTCGAGCACCTGGCCGCCGAAACGCTCGGCCAGCACGCCGGTCTTGATGCCTTTGCGGGCGGCGTAGACTGCCGCCGCCGCACCGGCGGGACCGCCGCCGACGATCAGCACATCGAACACGTCTTTCTTGCTCAGCTCGGCGGCCTGGCGGGCGCCGGCGTTCGTGTCCAGCTTGGCGAGGATCTCTTCGACGCTGGTGCGGCCCTGGCCGAAGTGCTCGCCGTTCAGGAACATCATCGGCACGGCCATGATCTGGCGCGCCTCGACTTCCTGCGGGAACACGCCGCCGTCAATGGTGGTGACCTTGATGCGCGGGTTGATCACCGACATCGCGTTGAGCGCCTGCACCACTTCCGGGCAGTTGTGGCAAGTCAGCGAGATGAAGGTTTCGAATGCGTAATCGCCTTCAAGGTTGCGGATCTGCTCGATCACGGCCTCGTCGAACTTGATGGTGTGGCCGCCGACCTGCAGCAGCGCCAGCACCAGCGAGGTGAATTCATGGCCCATCGGCACGCCGGCGAAACGTACGCCGATGTCGGTGCCTGGGCGGTTGATGCTGAACGACGGCTTGCGTTCGGCATCGTCGGTGCGCTTGACCAGCGTGATCTTGTCGCTCAACAGGACGATCTCCTGGAGCAGTTCCTCCATCTCGCGGGCCTTGGCGCTGTCATCGAGAGAAGCGACGATCTCAATCGGTTGCACCACTTTTTCCAAGTAGGCTTTCAACTGGGTTTTGAGAGTAGCGTCCAACATGATTTTTCTTCCTTTTACAAATATTTAGGCGTATGCCGGGCCGGACGCCCGGACCGGCATCGCGGTATTACTTGTCTACTGCAGTCTGCTTCAAGACTTAGATCTTGCCGACCAGGTCCAGCGACGGGGTCAGGGTTGCTGCGCCTTCGGTCCACTTGGCTGGGCAAACCTGGCCTGGGTGCTCGGCCACGTACTTGGCGGCCTTCACTTTGCGCAGCAGCTCGGAAGCGTCGCGGCCGATGCCGTTGTCGTGCACTTCCATCACTTTGATGAAGCCTTCCGGATTGATGACGAAGGTGCCGCGCAGTGCCAGGCCTTCTTCTTCGATCATCACTTCAAAGTTGCGCGACAGGGTGCCGGTTGGGTCGCCGATCAGCGGGTAGTTCACTTTCTTGATCGCGTCCGAGGTGTCGTGCCATGCCTTGTGCGCGAAGTGGGTGTCGGTCGACACGCCGTACACGTCCACGCCCAGCTTGGCGAATTCAGGCTGCTGCTCGGCCAGGTCTTCCAGTTCGGTTGGGCACACGAAGGTGAAGTCGGCTGGGTAGAACATCAGAACGGACCACTTGCCCTTCAGGGACTCTTCGCTCAGGTCGATGAACTTGCCGTTGGCGTATGCGGTGGCCTTGAATGGTTTGATTTGGGTATTGATCAGAGACATTGTGGTTTCCTCGTTGGGTTGTGAATCATTGAGACGCCAGTTTAAGGGCTTTTGCCCCATTTGCAAAATTGATTGTTCCAATAGTTTCAATAGCTATCAACTATAGGATTGGCAAACGGAATAGCTATTATCGCCTTTTCGGCGCGGGCGCACGGGATGAAATCAGGCCGGCTGCTGGCGCAGCAGCTGGTCGAACTGCTCGGCCGGCATGGGGCGGGCGAACAGGTAGCCCTGGCCGTAGTCGCAGCCGGCCGCGGCCAGCAGGTCGCGCTGCTCCGGCGTCTCCACGCCCTCGGCGATCACCCGCAGGCCCAGCTTGTGGGCCATGACGATGATCGCGTCCGACAGCGCCATGTCGCTCGAATCGGGCGCCAGGTTGCGGGTGAAGGAGCGGTCGATCTTCAGGTAGTCGATGTCGAACTTCTTCAAGTAGGACAGCGACGAGTAGCCGGTGCCGAAGTCGTCCAGCGCGACCTGGATGCCGGCGTCGCGCAGCTGCAGCAGCTTGTTGCTGACCGTGGCGTTGGCGTCGAGCAGCAGGCCCTCGGTGATCTCCACCACCACCGACTGGCCCGGCAGGTCCAGCGCCTGCAGGTAACTGAGCCAGGCGTCGTAGGCGCCGTCCTCGCGCGCGAACTCCAGCGGCGACTGGTTGACGCTGACCTGGAACTCCGGATGGTGCTCGCGGCGCCAGCGCTGCACCCAGCGCGCCGACTCGCGGAACACCCATTCGCCGATGTCGACGATCAGGCCGCTCGCCTCGGCCAGCGGGATGAAGTCCATCGGGCTGACCACGCCGCGCTGCGGATGGTTCCAGCGGATCAGCGCCTCGGCCTTGTGGATGCGCCCGCTCTTGAGGTGGACGATGGGCTGGAAGTACAGCGCGAACTGCTCGCCCTTGAGCGCGCCGCGCAGGTCGTTGGTCAGGCGCATGCGGTTGAGCGCGGCCACCTGCAGGGTCGGCGTGAAATAGCTGTAGCGGTTGCGCCCGGCGCCCTTGGCGGCGTACATGGCCTGGTCGGCGTGCTTGAGCAGGTCGTCGATGTCGAGCGCGTCGTCCGGGTACAGCGTGATGCCGATGCTGGCCGACACGAAGGCCTGCTCCTGCCCCAGCGGGAACGGCTGACGCAGGCTGTCGATGATGTGCTGGGCGATCTGCTCGACCCGCTCGGTGCCCTCCAGCTCGGACAGGATCACGGTGAACTCGTCGCCGCCCAGGCGCGCCACCGTGTCCGACTTGCGCACGCAGGCGCCGATGCGGCGCGCCGCGTCCACCAGCAGGATGTCGCCTTGGTGGTGGCCCAGCGTGTCGTTGACCTCCTTGAAGTGGTCGAGGTCGATGAACAGGATGGCGATGTGCGAACGGTCGCGCTGGCTCTTGAGCATGTCGTGCGCCAGCCGGTCGTGGAACATGCGGCGGTTGGGCAGCTGGGTCAGCGGGTCGAAGTTGGCCTGCTGCCAGATCAGCGCCTCGCTCTGCTTCTTGTCGGTGACGTCCTCGATCATGCACAGGTGGTGCGGATGGCTGCCCTTCTCGGTCTCGATGGCGGTGACCGACACCTCGATCCACACCAGCTCGCCGTCCGGGCGGAACAGGCGGTTGGTGATCTTGAAGCTGCAGACCTCGTGCGCCAGCAGGCGCCCCATCTGCACCTTGATCTGGGCCACGTCCTCCGGGTGGCCGGCCTCCAGCCAGCGCATCGCGCCCAGCTCGACCTGCGAGCGGCCGACGATCTCCTGGAAGCGCGGGTTGATGTCGCGGTATTCGTAGGTGATCGAATCGACCAGCGCGATGCCCAGCGGCGAGGCCTCGAACATGGTGCGGAAGCGCTGCTCGCCGGTGCGGATGGCGGCGTTGGCGCGGCGCCGCTCGCGCGCCAGCAGGCTGAAGTGGATGGCCGCGCCCGCCACCAGCAGCAGCGCGGCCGCGCCCAGCACGCGGTACAGCCACAGCAGGCTGGCGCCGCCGCCGCCGTCATGGCGGTACATGAAGCCGTCGAAGTTGGCGTTCTTGGGCACCATGCCCAGGCCGGCGTAGACGTCGGCGATGTGGCGCCAGCGCTCCGGGTTCTGGTAGCCGATCTCGACGAGCACCGGCTGCACCAGCGGCACCATCTGGCGCGCCTCGTACAGCAGGTGGGCGCGGTCGCTGCGCTGCGAATACTTGCTCAGGATGATGTCGGCCATCTCCTCCTGGTGGCTCATGGCCCACTGCCAGCCGCGCATGCTGGCGGCGCGGAAGGCGCGCACCCGGGCCGGATGGTTGGCGATCTCGCGCTCACTGGTGAACAGGTTGTCGCCGTAGAAATCGATGCCGACCGCGCGCGGGCTGTAGATATCGTAGGGGAAGCCGAGGCGGTCGAAGGTGTCCGGCTCGTTGGTGGTGTAGACCGCGATGGCGTCCACCCGGCCGCTGATCAGGTCGGCCGTGTTGTAGGTCGGCTCGACCCGCTGGAAGCTGGTGGCCGGAATCCCTTCCTTGATCAGGTAGGCCAGCAGCTCGTCCGCGCTGCCCAGCTCGTCGGTGAGCGAGCCGATCATGGCGCGCTTGCCGATGATGCGGCGGATGTCCGGCTCGGCGCTGGTCTGGCGCATCGCCAGCGCGTACGGCGAGTGCTGGAACACCACGCCCAGCACCACCACCGGCTTGCCGGCCAGGCGCGCGAGCATCAGGCTGCTGGCGCCGACGCCGTACTCGGCCTTGCCGGACACGACGTCGCGCTCCGGCTCGTTGCCGTCCGCGCCCTCGAGGATGGACACGTCCAGCCCGGCCTCGCGGTAATAGCCTTGCTCCAGCGCGGCGTAGTAGCCGGCGAACTGGAACTGGTGGCTGTGCTTGAGCTGCAGCGTGATCTTGTCCTGCGCCGCGGCCGGCGCCAGCCACAGCGCCGGCAGCAGCGCCAGCAGCGTCAGGCCGCCAAGGCGCAGCCGGCGCAAGGCGCGGGGGGACGGGGAGGAAGCGGGGGCGGCATCGGGTAAAGACACTAGGGTTCCTGAGGGAAGCGACATAGGTGAAATTGTAGCCGCTTCGGCGTCCGATATCGTCGCTTTCTGGCCATACCCGGGCATAAAACACAACGGACGGCCGGGCTCGCGCCCGCCGTCCGTCGAAACCGCGTAGTACTACTTAGTTCGGCACGCTGACCGGGATCGGCGAGTACGGGATGGTCTGGTTGCTGCCCAGCTGGCCTTCCTGGTTGCGGCCCCAGCCCCACAGCGTGTCGTCCGCCTTCAGGCCGAAGCTGTGGGCGCGGCCGGCCGCCACCGACAGCCAGTTGTTGGCGCTGCCGACCTGCTGCGGCGTGGTGGTGTCGGTGCCGCCGGTGCCCAGCTGGCCCTCGGTGTTGGCGCCCCAGCTCCACAGCGTGCCGTCGTTGCGCACCGCGAGGGTGTGCTGGGTGCCGGCCGCGACCTGCGACCAGTTGGTGTCGGTGCCGATCTGCACCGGCGAGGTCAGGTCGACCGAGCCGTTGTTACCCAGCTGGCCATAGGTGTTCTGGCCCCACGCGAACAGCATGCCCGAGGTGTTGATGCCGGTGGTGTGGAAGGCGCCGGCCGACACCGAGTTCCATTTGGCCGTGCCGATCTTGACCGGCGCCGGCACGTCGACCTTGAGCAGGTTGCCGACCTGGCCATAGGTGTTGCCGCCCCAGCCGTACAGGTCGTTGCCGGTCTGGATCCCCATCGTGTGGGTTTCGCCGGCCGAGATCGCCAGCCACACCGCCGTGCCGATCTTGGTCGGCGCGGAGCGGTTGTTCGTGTCGCTGAGGCCCAGCTGGCCGCGGTCGTTGCGGCCCCAGCCGTACAGCAGGCCGGTGCTCTTGATCGCCAGCGCGTGGGCCTTGCCGGCCGCCACCATGGCCCAGTCCTTGTCCTTGCCGACCTGGACCGGCGCGGCGCGGTTGGTCTGGGTGCCGTCGCCCAGCTGTCCGTCCTGGTTGTAGCCCCAGGCCCACAGCGTGCCGTCGGTGCGGATGGCCACGGCGAACTGGTCGCCCAGCGCCACCTGTTTCCAGCCGACGCCGCCGCCGGACACCAGCACCGGCACGTTGCGGTTGATGGTGGTGCTGTCGCCCAGCTGGCCCTTGATGTTCTCGCCCCAGCTGTACAGATTGCCGTCGGCCCGGCGGGCGATGGTCTGGTTGCCGCCGGCCACCACGGCGCGCCACGGCGCGGTGACGGTGATGGCCAGCTTGCCGGTCACGCCGTCCTGGGTGGCGGTCAGGGTGTCGGTGCCGACCAGCTTGCCGGTCAGGTTGCCCGAGGTGGAGATCTGCAGCACCGTGGAATTGGCCGGTCCCCACACCAGGCCGCCGGTCGCGGCCAGCACCTTGCTGCTGCCGTCCGAATACAGGCCGGTGGCGGTCATCTGCTTGGCGGCGGCGGCGATCGCGATGGTGGTGGCGTTGTCGGCGCTGCCGATGGTGATGCTCTTCAGCGTGGGCGTGCCGGTGGACGAGCCGCCGCCACCGCCGCCGCCGCAGGCGGCCAGGATGGCCAGCACGGGTGCCAGCAGCAGGGTCGAGAATTTAAATTTTTTCATGATCTTCCAGTTCACAGAATGGGGTCTGCGTGCGGGCCGGCCGCAACAGCGGCCAGCTTGCTTGCAAGTGTAGCGGCAAGCGCTCCTCACGCATCGTTGGAGCAAGCCTGAATTATCCACGCAATTGCACCGATCGGGGAATTTAACAACATTTCTTTGTGGGAATAGACGAAAAAAAAGCAGCGCCCCGGGAGGCGCTGCCGATTGGATGCCGACTCGATGCCGGTCGGCGGCTTACTTGCGGCCGCGCGGGGCCGGCTTGGCGCCCTTGGCCGGGGCGGCGGCGGCCGGCCGCTTGACCTTGATGGTGTCGAGGATGGAGGCGCGCGGCTTGGTGTCGAGCGACTGGCGCGCCGTCAGCGAGCCGGTCAGCGCGTTGGCGCGCTGCCCCTGCTGGCGCGCCGGCGGCTGCGCGCTGGCCACCACGCCGGAGCGGGCGCCCTTGGCGCTGGGCGCCGGGCCGGACGGCGCGCGCCGGCTCGGATCGGGCGCGTTGCCCTCGCCCGCCGACCACGACGGGATCAGGTGCTTGTCGCCGTTGCCGATCAGGTCGCCACGGCCCATGGCCACCAGCGCCTCGCGCAGGATCGGCCAGTTCTCCGGATCCTGGTAGCGCAGGAAGGCCTTGTGGGTGCGGCGGATCTTGCCGCTGCGCGCGGTCTCGACCACCTCCGAATCCTCGGTCACCTTGCGCAGCGGGTTCTTGCGCGTGTGGTACATGGTGGTGGCCATGGCCATCGGCGTCGGCATGAAGGTCTGCACCTGGTCCAGCTTGAAGTTGTTCTTCTTCAGCCACAGCGCCAGGTTCAGCATGTCGAGGTCGGTCGTGCCGGGGTGGGCCGCGATGAAGTACGGGATCAGGTACTGCTTCTTGCCGGCCTCCAGCGAGAAGCGGTCGAACATCTCCTTGAACTCGTCGTAGGCGCCGATGCCCGGCTTCATCATCTTCGACAGCGTGTTTTCCTCGGTGTGCTCCGGCGCGATCTTCAGCAGGCCGCCCACGTGGTGGGTCACCAGCTCCTTGACGTACTCGGGCGAACGCACCGCCAGGTCGTAGCGCAGGCCGGACGAGATCAGGATCTTCTTCACGCCGGGAATCGCGCGCGCCTTGCGGTACAGCGAGATCAGCTTGCTGTGGTCGGTGCCCAGGTTGACGCAGATCGACGGGTACACGCACGACAGGCGGCGGCACGATTCCTCGATCTTCGGATCCTTGCAGGCCAGCCGGTACATATTCGCGGTCGGGCCGCCCAGGTCGGAGATGGTGCCGGTGAAGCCCTTGGTCTTGTCGCGGATGTGCTCGATCTCGCGCAGGATGGACGGCTCCGAGCGGCTCTGGATGATGCGCCCCTCGTGCTCGGTGATCGAACAGAAGGTGCAGCCGCCGAAGCAGCCGCGCATGATGTTGACCGAGAAGCGGATCATTTCCCACGCCGGAATGCGGGCCTTGCCGTAGGACGGATGCGGCGCGCGCGCGTAGTTCATGTCGTACACGCCGTCCATCTCGTCCATGCGCAGCGGCAGCGGCGGCGGGTTGAGCCAGACGTCGCGCTCGCCGTGCGCCTGCACCATGGCGCGGGCGTTGCCGGGGTTGGACTCCAGGTGGAACACGCGCGAGGCGTGCGCGTACATCACCGGGTCGGTGCTGACGGTTTCGTAGGACGGCAGCCGCACCACGGTCTTGTTGTGCTTTTCCCTGGCCATGGCCTGGCGCTCTTCGCGGCTCATGATGCGGATAGGCTTGACCACCTCGACCGGCTTCGGCTCGACCATGCCCTCGTCGGCGCCGCCGTTGCTGGTGGCGCAGGACGCGGTGTTCTGCTGCACCATCATGTACGGATCGGGATGGGTGTCGATCTTGCCCGGCACGTCCACGCGGGTGCTGTTGTGCACGCCCCAGTCCTCGCCAGGCAGCCAGCCGGCCGGCACCATGAAGGCGGTGCCGCGCAGGTCGCGGATGGACTTGATGTCCTCGCCGGCCGCCATGCGGTGGGTCAGGTCGACCAGCGCGCGCTCGGCGTTGCCGAAGATCAGCAGGTCGGCCTTGGAATCGGTCAGCACCGAGCGGCGCACCTTGTCCGACCAGTAGTCGAAGTGGGCGATGCGGCGCAGCGAGGCCTCGATCGAGCCGATCACCACCGGCGTGCCGGGGAAGGCTTCGCGCACGCGCTGGGCGTAGACGGTGACGGCGCGGTCGGGCCGCTTGTTCGGCTCGGCGTTGGCGGTGTAGGCGTCGTCCGAGCGGATCTTGCGGTCGGCCGTGTAGCGGTTGACCATCGAGTCCATGTTGCCGGCCGTGATGCCCCAGTACAGGCGCGGCTTGCCCAGCACGCGGAAGGCCTCGGCCGAAGTCCAGTCCGGCTGCGAGATGATGCCGACGCGGAAGCCCTGGGCCTCCAGCAAGCGGCCGACCAGCGCCATGCCGAAGCTCGGATGGTCGATGTAGGCGTCGCCGGTGACGAGGATGACGTCGCACTCGTCCCAGCCCAGCGCATCCATTTCGGCGCGGGACATCGGGAGGAAAGGCGCGGCGGCAGCGCGGGCAGACCGCTTCGGGACGGTCGCAAATAAATTGGTAGGGGAGCTCATATCGGACAGCATTGTACCGGAAATGCCCCCGCTCCGCTTGTGCCAGAAAGAAAAATTCTTTTACTATTCAATCACTTGAGTGAAAACGATGACGGATTCACATTGCTATAGTCCGCAACTTTGCTATAACGGTTAGATACCTATCGCTGGGAGACCATTATGCGACGCAGACTTTATTTCATGCTGCCCGACGTGCCGAGCGCCCGCGCCATGCTGGATGAATTGCTGCTGGCCCGCATCGAGATCGGCCACATGCGCTTCATGGCCAGGGATGCGCTGCCCTCGGACATGCCGGACGTGAACTTCATGCAGAAAACCGACTTGGTGCACGGCGCCCAGCTGGGCGTGGTGATCGGCGCCATCGTCGGCCTGGGCGCGGGGGTGTTCCTCACGCTGTTCCCGGTGGACGGTATGACCCTGCGCACCGCCGCCATCCTGCTGGTGGCGCTGGGCGGGGCGATCTTCGGCGGCTGGGCCTCGGGCATGAACGCGGCGGCCGTGCCGAATTCGCGCCTCAAGCCGTTCGCCCCGCGCATCGAACAGGGGCAGGTGCTGTTGATCGTCGACGTGCCGGTGCGGCGGGTCGAAGAAATCGAAGAGATGATCGCCAAGCGTCATCCCGAAATCAGCTTTGGCGGTATGGAACCGCCGATGCTGGCGTTTCCGTAACGCCGGCTGCCCGGGGACTTAGGTTCCCCGGGTTCTCCCCGCCTGTTTCACCGCCTGCTTCAGATCCCCATGCTCGACAGGATGTTGCCCAGCTCACGCAGGGCCGGCTCCAGTTGCGGATGCCGCACGGCGAACTTGGCCGAGATTTCCTGCGTGCGCTCGGCCAGGCCATAGGTGGTGCTTTCGTCCGGCTCGGCCTCGGCGGCGCGGCGTTCCAGCAGCTGCTTGATGTCGCCGTCCAGCTGCGTCAGCAACTGCTTCAACTCATCGTCGATCGGGCCGGCGCTGGCCAGGTGGTTGCGCAGGGTACTCAGTGAATCCTTCAGATTGCTGTCCATATACATCCCTAGTCGGTAAATTTCGTGGCGACGTAAAGTTCTTCGACTTTGGCGCGCGCCCACGGGGTCTTGCGCAAGAATTTCAGGCTGGACTTGACGCTCGGATCGCTGATGAAGCAATTGATATCGATCCGTCGGCTCAGCTGTTCCCAGCCGTAATGCGCATGCAAACGGGTCACGATGGCTTCCAGCGTCACGCCGTGCAGTTCGTTACTCATGGTTGTATCTTACTCATAAAATGAAAGGGCCGGACGCGATTCTTACACAAATCGCGTCCGGCCCTGCTTCCCTGTCCCGCTATGCGCTTACTTTTCAGTCAAGCCACGGCGCTCCAGCAGCGGTTCGATGCGGGCATCGCGGCCGCGGAAGTTGCGGAACATTTGCATCGCGTCCATGCTGCCGCCGCGCGACAGCAGCATCTTGCGGAACCAGTCGCCGTTCTTGCGCAGCATGCCGCCGTTCTCGGTGAACCAGTTGACGGTGTCGGCGTCCAGCTTCTCCGACCACAGGTAGCCGTAGTAGCCGGCCGAATAGCCGCCCGCGAACACGTGCGAGAAGTAGGTGGTGCGGTAGCGCGGCGGCACCGGCGCGTAGTCGACGCCGGCGGCCTTCAGCGACGCCGCCTCGAAGGCCAGCACGTCGGCCGGGATCTGCGACGCGTCCAGCTGGTGCCATTTCTGGTCCAGGATGGAGGCGGCCAGGTACTCGGTGGTGCGGTAGCCCTCGTTGAATTTCTTCGACGCGATCACCTTGTCCAGCAGCGCCTGCGGCATCGGCTCGCCGGTCTGGTAGTGCTTGGCGTAGTTGGACAGCACCTCGGGCCAGACCGACCACATCTCGTTGACCTGGGACGGGAACTCGACGAAGTCGCGCGGCACGCGGGTGCCGGCGCAACGCGGGTAGTTCACGTCGGAGAACATGCCGTGCAGCGCGTGGCCGAACTCGTGGAAGGCCGTGCGCAGCTCGTCGTAGGTGAGCAGCGTCGGCTCGCCGGCGTTCGGCTTCGGAATGTTGAGGTGGTTGGCGACCACCGGATGCGTGCCCATCAGCTTGGACTGCGACACGTAGGCGTTCATCCACGCACCGCCGCGCTTGTTGCTGCGGGCGTAGTAGTCGCCGATGAAGATGGCCAGCTGCTTGCCGTCGGCGTCGAACACGTCCCACACACGCACGTCGGGATCGTAGACAGGCAAGTCCTTGCGCTCCTTGAACGTCAGGCCGTAGACCTTGTTGGCAGCGAAGAACACGCCGTTGGTCAGCACGTTGTTCAGCTCGAAGTAGGGCCTGAGCTGGTTCTGGTCGAAGTTGAAGCGCTCGGCGCGCACCTTGTCGCTGTAGAACGACCAGTCCTGCGCGGCCAATTGGAAGCCGCCGTTTTCCTTGTCGATCACCGCCTGGATCTCGGCGCCTTCCTTCCTGGCGTTGGCGACGGCTGGACGGGCGAACTCGGACAGCATCTTGTTGACCGCTTCCGGCGTGTGCGCGGTCTGGTCCTCCAGCGAATAGGCGGCGTAGTTGGCATAGCCCAGCAACGCGGCTTTTTCCGCGCGCAGCTTGGCGGTCTTCAGCACGACCTGCGTGTTGTCGTACTTGCCGCCGTGGCTGCCGCGCGCCAGCGAGGCGGCCATCAGCCGTTCACGCACGGCGCGGTTGGTCAGCACCGCCAGGTTGGCCTGGCCGGTGGTGTTGACCACCGGGATGGCGAACTTGCCCGCCAGGCCGCGCTTGGCGGCGTCGGCGGCGGCCGCGTCGATCGCCTTGTCCGGCATGCCGGCCAATTCCTCGCGGGTGTCGACGATCAGCGCCGAGGCGTTGGCCTCCTCCAGCACGTTCTGCGCGAAGCTGGTCGACAGCTGGGCCAGCTCGCTGTTGAGCGCCTTGAGTTTTTCCTTGTCGGCGTTGGACAGCTTGGCGCCGGCGCGCACGAAGTCGGTGTGGTAGCGTTCCAGCACGTACAGCGACTCGGCGTCCAGGTGCAGCTTGGCGCGCTTGTCGTACAGCGACTTGATGCGCGCGTACAGCTTGGCGTTCAGGCGGATGGCGTCGCTGTGGGCCGCCAGCTTCGGCGACAGTTCACGCTCCAGCGCCTTGAAGCTGTCGTTGGTGTTGGCGCCGGACAGGTTGCCGAACACGCTGGACACGCGCGACAGCAGCTGGCCGGCCCTCTCCATCGCGACGATGGTGTTCTCGAACGTGGCCGGCTGCTTGTTGTTGGCGATCGCTTCGATCTCGGCGGCGTTGACGCGCATGCCCTCGGCGAAGGCCGGGCCGTAGTCCTCGTTCTTGATCTGGTCGAACGGCGGGTAGCCGAACGGCAGCGTGCTGGCCTTGGCGAAGGCATTGCTGGCCGGCAGCATCGAAGCTGGCTCGGCCGCATGCGCGACGCTGAAGACGGCCGCCACGCCGGCGGCGATAATCAGGTTGGTGTTCATGTGGCTATTCTTATAAACGGTTTATATTATTTCAGGCCGCGACGGTCCAGCAGCGGCTCGATGATCGGATCGCGGCCGCGGAAGTTGCGGAACAAATTCATCGCATCATCGGTGCCGCCGCGCGACAGCAGCTTGGCGCGGAACCAGTCGCCGTTCTCGCGCTTCAGGCCGCCTTTTTCCTTGAACCATTCGACGGTGTCGGCGTCCAGTTTCTCGGACCACAGGTAGGCGTAGTAGCCGGCCGAGTAGCCGCCGGAGAAGCTGTGCGAGAAGTAGGTGGTGCGGTAGCGCGGCGGAACCGGCGCGAAGTCCACGCCCATGTCCTTGAGCGAAGCCGCTTCAAAGCCCAGCACGTCGGTCGGGATCTGCGCCGGGGTCAGCTGGTGCCAGCGCTGGTCCAGCAGCGAGGCCGACAGGTACTCGGTGGTCAGGAAGCCCTGGTTGAATTTCTTCGAGGCGATGACCTTGTCCAGCAGTTCTTTCGGCATCGGCTCGCCGGTCTTGTAGTGCTTGGCGTAGTTGGTCAGCACCTCGGGCCACACGGCCCACATCTCGTTCACCTGCGACGGATATTCGACAAAGTCGCGCGGCACGCTGGTGCCGGAGAAGCGCGGATACTTCACGTTGGAGAACATGCCGTGCAGCGCGTGGCCGAACTCGTGGAAGGCGGTCTTGACTTCGTCGTAGGTCAGCAGCGTCGGCTCGCCCGCTGGCGGCTTCGGAATGTTGAGGTGGTTGGCCACCACCGAGTGCGTGCCCAGCAGCGACGATTGCGAGATGTACTCGTTCATCCAGGCGCCGCCCTGCTTGTTGCTGCGGGCGTACATGTCGGCGATGAAGATGGCCAGCTGCTTGCCGTCGGCGTCGAACACGTCGAACACGCGCACGTCCGGGTTGTACACCGGCAGGTCCTTGCGCTCCTTGAACGACAGGCCGTACAGCTTGCCGGCGGCGTAGAACACGCCGTTGGTCAGCACGTTGTTCAGCTCGAAGTAGGGCTTGAGCTGGTTCTCGTCGAAGGCGAAGCGCTGGGCGCGCACCTTGTCGGTGTAGAAGGCCCAGTCGGAGGCGTCGATCTGGAAGCCGCCCTTGTCGGCGTCGACCACGGCTTGCAGGTCGGCCGCTTCCTTCCTGGCGTTGTTGACGGCCGGCTTGGCCAGCTCGCCCAGCAGCTTGTTGACGGCGGCGGTGTCGTGCGCGGTCTGGTCTTCCAGCGAATAGGCGGCGAAGTTGGCGTAGCCCAGCAGGGTGGCCTTCTCGGCGCGCGCCTTGGCGATCTTCAGCACCACTTCGCGGCTGTCGAACTCGCCGCCGTGGCTGCCGCGCGTCAGCGACGCGGCCATCAGACGCTCGCGCACGGCGCGGTTGGTCAGCACGGCCAAAGGCGGCTGGCCGCTGGTGTTGACGATGGCGACCAGGAACTTGCCGTCCATGCCCTTGGCCTTGGCGGCTGCCGCGGCGGCGTCGATGGCGGCGTCGGTCATGCCGGCCAGCTCTTCGCGGGTGTCGACCACCAGCGCCGAGGCGTTGGTTTCCTTCAGCACGTTCTGGGTGAAGGTGGTTTGCAGCGTGGCGATGGCGCCGTTGATGGCCTTCAGTTTTTCCTTGTCGGCGTTGGACAGCTTGGCGCCGGCGCGCACGAAATCGGTGTGGTAGCGTTCCAGCAGGTGCTTGGATTCGGCGTCGAGCTTGAGCTTGTCGCGGTTGTCGTACAGCGATTTCACGCGGGCGTACAGCTTGGGGTTCAGGTAGATGGCGTCGCCGTGGGCGGCCAGCTTGGGCGACATCTCGCTGTCGATCGCGTCGAGCTTGTCGTTGGTGTTGGCGCCCTGCAGGTTGCCGAAGGTGGTCTGCACGCGGGTCAGCAGCTCGCCGGATTTTTCCATGGCGACGATGGTGTTCTCGAACGTGGCCGGCTTCTTGTTGTTGGCGATCGCCTCGATTTCCTTCAGCTGGATACGCATGCCTTCGACGAAAGCTGGCTGGAAGTGCTCGTCCTTGATCTTGTCAAATGCCGGATAGTGGAATGGCAGCGTGCTGGCCGTGGCCAGCGGATTGCCGGCCAGCGATGCCGCCGGAGCAGCGGCCAGCACGGTCGAGGAAAACGCCAGGCCGAGGGCGGCCGCAATGATGAGCATTTGAGGACGGAACATGTGGGTATCTTTCATAAACGCCGGGGAAAAATGCTGACGCGACAAAGTGCAGCATGGAAGCGCAAGATCATATCAGGGTGATATGGCGGCAGTCACTGGCAAAAAATGCTGCACTGCACTTGATTGGAAAGCGGGCGCTTTTTCCGAAGAATGCTTTGTCGAAATGGCATTTTTGCGGCTACACTGAGGTTCCATTGCAACATCGCCGCAGATATGAACACTCAACAGCTGAAACGACATTGCCGGCAATATCCCGGCGCGGTGGAGAGCCTGCACGGCGAGCCGTCGAACATCCTGGTCTACAAGGTCGAGGACAAGACCTTCGCCTACTTCAAGACCAGCGAGCCGGAGCAGTGGCGCTTCAGCGTGCGGGTGACGCCGGGCCGTTTCCTGGAGCTGACCGACATGCCGGGCGTGAAGCCGGCGCGCTACATGGGTCGCTTTCATTGGGTGACCATCGTCGACGTGGGCAAGTTCCCTGCCGACTATCTGGCCGAATTGGTGGACGGCTCCTACCACCGCGCGGTGGAATCGCTCAGCAAGGCCAGGCAAAAGGCTTTGAGCCAGAACGCCTAGCGCTGCTCGAAACGGCGGTCAGGGATAAACCAGATCATCGCAACAATCACATAGACCGCGAAGCCGGCCATCGGTTCCAACAAAGACAGGCCGATGCCGATCAAATACAGCAGCGTCGACAGCTTGCCCTTGCGGTCCTTGCCCAATGCAACCCGCAGCGCCTCGTTGTTGGCCGCCAGGCACTTCGCCAGCACATAGTAGGCGACGCTGGACATGAACAGAATGAAGCCATAGCAGGCCAGCGGCAGCGCAGCGAAATGGTTCTCGCCCATCCAGCCGGTCACGAACGGCACCAGCGACAGCCAGAACAGCAAATGCAAGTTGCCCCATAGCGCGCCGCCGGTGATCTTGCTGACGGTGTGGATCAGATGGTGGTGGTTGTTCCAGTAGATGCCGACGTAGATGAAGCTCAGCACGTAGCTCAGGAACACCGGCCACAAAGGCTGCAACGCCGCCCAGTCCGCGCCATGCGGCACCTTCAGTTCCAGCACCATGATGGTGATGATGATGGCGATCACGCCATCGCTGAATGCTTCCAACCTGCCTTTGCCCATGCGCCGCTCCTTATCGATCGACGCATTGTGATTCAACTTGTTCTGGCACGCAACTTCCTTCAGGAAGACTTCATTCTTTCAACCATCCTGGAGGAAAATATTTTTCACAAGCGTGTCGATTTTGTGTAACGTCGGCCGTCGTAGGGATGAAACACCGGTAATCCATTCCACCCTCACCAAGGAAACGCCATGAAAAATCAGATCATCCTCAACCTGCCCGTGAAGAATCTGGACAAATCCAGGGCCTTCTTTTCCGCCCTCGGCTTTAGCTTCGATCCCCGCTTCAGCGGAGAGAACGCGGCGTTCATGAACATCGTCGGCGACACCATCCAGGCCATGCTGACGACCGAACCCTTCTTCCAGTCCCTGATCGACAAGCCCATCGCGAATGCCAAGGAAACCAATGAGCTCGTCATTTGCCTGAATTGCGAGAGCCGCGAAGAGGTGGACAGCCTGATCGCCAAGGCCACCGCCGCCGGCGCCCGCATACCGCATCCGCCCGAGGACAACGGCTTCATGTACGACCAGGGCTTCGAGGACATCGACGGCCACCTGTGGAACCTGGTCTGGACGGCGCCGGAAGCCTAATCCCGAATCATCGGCAACCCGGCAAGGACACTTCGACCGCCGCATCGCCAGCCACCACGCGCACGCCCTTGCCGGCCGGCGCGGCCGCGCAGCGCACCACGAACGCCTGCTCGCGGCGCATGCCGGGGAAGCTGCCCTGCCACGGCGCGATCGCCAGCTTGCCGCCGGCCTGGCTCCAGGTGATGTGCCGGGTCGCCCGCTCGCCGCGAGCATAGCCCTGGCCGTCGCCGGCATCGTCGTACAGCTCGACGCTGCCGTCACGGCCGGGATAGACGCGCAGTTCCATCGGCTGCGCGCTCGGCTCGTCGGCATACTGCAGCACCGGCCCCAGCGGCAGGATGCTGCCGGCGCGGGCGAACAACGGTATGGTCGCAATGTCGGCCTTGGCGGCGACGACCTTGCCGCCGGCGTAGCGCTTGCCGGTCCAGAAATCGAACCACTCGTTCTGCGCCGGCAGGTAGACGGTGCGTACGTCCGTGTGCGGCGTCATCACCGGCGCCACCATCAGCGCCTTGCCGAACATGTACTGGTCGGCCGTGGCCACCGCCTGCGCGTCGGCGCGGAAGTCCATAGCCAGCGCGCGCATCATCGTGCCGTTGCGGCTGGTGACGTCCCACGACGCCGAGTAAATGTACGGCAGCAGGCGGTAGCGCAGCTGCGTGATGTCGCGCAGGATCTTCTGCGTGGCCGGGCCGAAGCGCCAGATCTCCTTGCCTTCGCCGGTGCCGTGGACGCGGAACATCGGATTGAAGGCGCCGAACTGGTACCAGCGCGTGTACAGCTCGGCATATTCAGGATCGGCCGGATTGCCGCCGAAGAAGCCGCCGATGTCGGCCGACCAGTAGGGGATGCCGCTCAACGTGAAGTTCAGCGCGGCCGGCAGCTGGGTGCGCAGCACGTCCCAGGTGCCCATGGTGTCGCCCGACCAGGTGATGGCCGCGTTGCGCTGCTGGCCGCTGTAGGCCGAGCGCGTCAGGATGAAGGGCCGCTTGGCCGGCGCGGCCTGCGCCGAGCCTTCGAACACGGCCGTCGTGTGCAACAGCGGATAGGCGTTGTACACCTGCGCGCCGGGGCCGGCGGCGGTGGCGACGTCGCGCATCTGGCCCCACCAGCCGCCCAGCTCGGCCTCGCTGGCGTCCAGCCACCAGCCGTCCCAGCCGGCCGGGGCCAGCGTGCGGTTGATCTGCTCCCAGTACAGCTGGCGGCCGCGCGGCGAATAGGCATCGTACCAGCGGCCCTTGCCGGCCGGGTAGACGTTGTTGTACAGCTCGGGATACAGCACGCCGGCCTTCTCCAGCTCGGCCGTATTGCGCGTGCCGGCGTCGAAGCGGGCCCAGACGGAGAGGATCGCGTGTACATTCTGCGCGTGCAGCTGGTCGAGCATGCCTTTCGGATCCGGGTAGCGCGCCGGGTCCATCTGGTGCTCGCCCCAGGCGCCCGGCTGCCAGTACTGCCAGTCCTGAACCACCGCGTCCAGCGGCACCTTCATCGCGCGGTAGCGGGCGGCGATGTCGAGCAGCTCGGCCTGGGTGGCGTAGTGCTCCTTCGATTGCCACAGGCCCCAGGTCCAGCGCGCCATCATCGGCGCGCGTCCGGTCAGTTCGCGGTAGCCGGCCACCACCTCGTCCAGCTCGGGGCCGAGGATGAAGTGGTAATCGGAGCCCTGTCCCGCCTCGGAGCGGATCACCAATGGATACGGCCCGGCCGGCAGGCCGGCGTCGACCTGCGTGACCGAGGCGTTGTTCCACAGGATGCCGAAGCCTTCCGGCGTGGCCAGCATCGGCACCGCCACGTCGCGGTTGGCCTGCTGCAGGCGCACCGTCGTGCCGCGATAGTCCAGCTTGCCGTTCTGGTGCTGCCCCAGTCCGAACACCGGGCCGGAGTAATCGAATCCCTGCATCACGCCGGCCTTCGAGGCGTCGCGCCCGGACTCGGCCAGCATCTGCTTGCCCTGTGCATCGTGGAAGCTGACGCCGCCCCAGGCCTTGGCCACGCGCACCGACAGCGCCGACGTCGCCAGCTGGTAATAGTCCGCCGTTTCGGTGAGGGTCCAGTCGACGCCGCCCGGGCGGGCGATCACGGCCGGATTGTAGTTGCCGTCCCACGATGCGGCCGGGCCGGCCAGCACGTGCACGATGCGCTCGCTCCACGGCTCGATCCGCACGGTGCCCTGCGCGGTGGTCACCGTCAGGCCGCTCGCGCTTCTCACAGCGGCGGACGCGGCCGGCGCGGCGGCCTCCGCGCGGGCAGGCATCGAAACAGCGCACAGCGACGCCAGGGCAAGCGCGACAGCGGTGCGCAGAAGGTTGTTCGTCATCGTAGTCCCCGCATTGAAGAGCACTCATTCTATCGGCTCGCGCGCCGGCCCAAAATCCATGGCGCCCGTTTTCCTCAATAACATTGGGCTCTTTGGCCGTTTTCGTAATTGCCCAGCGGCGGACAAGATCGCAGAATCCGCCCTGCTCCCCCAACGATGAGGATTCATGATGGCGACACTACGCACCGCCGCGCCCCTGCTGGCGCTTTCACTCGGCTGCGCCGGCCTGCCCGCGCACGCCGCCGAACTCGGCCTGGCGAAGCTCTTCTCCGACCACGCGGTGCTGCAGCGCGACCAGCCCATCGCCGTCTGGGGCACGGCCGGCGCCGGGCGCCCGCTGACCGTCACCCTCGGCGGCCAGACGGTGACCGGCAGCGCGGACGCGCACGGCAAGTGGCGCGTCGAGCTGCCCCCACAACCGGCCGGCGGGCCATACGCGTTGACGGTCGCGTCGGACGGCCGGACGGTCAGCCGCAGCGACCTGCTGGTCGGCGACGTCTACCTGTGCTCGGGCCAGTCCAACATGGAGTTCGCGGTGCGCGCGTCGACCAACGCCATGGGCGCCACCTGGGGCGCCCGCAACGACAGCCTGCGCTACCTGAACATCGAGAAGCACAGCGCGGCGACGCCGCAGGACGAGCTCAAGGGCCCGGTGGCGTGGACGCCGCTGACGCCGGAATCGGTCGGCGACGCCTCGGCGGTCTGCTACTACATGGCGCGCACGCTGCAGGCCCGCTACAAGATCCCGGTCGGCATGATCAACGCCAGCTGGGGCGGCACCACCATCCAGGGCTGGATCGGGGCCGAATCGCTGCGCACCTTCGGCGACTACGCGGCGGGCGTGGCCGCCGTGGCGCAATACGGCGCCGATCCGGCCGCGGGCATGCGCGCCGAGGAGGCGCGCAACGACGCCTGGTGGCTCGCCCACGACCCGGCCGCCGCCGCGCAACGCGCGTGGAGCGCGCCGGACTTCGACGACGCCGCCTGGCCCACCGTCACCCCGGCCGGCTCGTGGAAGGACAGCGGCCTGGCCGGCTTCAAGGACTTCGACGGCGTGGCCTGGTACCGCACCGCCGTCACGCTGACCGAGGCGCAGGCCAAGGCGGCCAACACGCTGCGCCTGGGCCCGGTCGACACCTACGACAGCACCTGGGTCAACGGCGTGCGCGTGGGCGGCGCCAGCACGCCGTGGATCTGGCGCGAGTACGCCGTGCCGGCCGGCGTGTTCAAGCCTGGACGCAACGTGATCGCCATGCGCGTGCTGAGCGGAGGACAGGGCGGTGGCCTGTCTGGTTCGCCCGACGGCCGCGTCATCGGCACCACGGATGGCCAGACGATCGCGCTGCCGGCCGCCTGGAAAGTCCAGCGCGGCAGCGTCCTGCGCAACCTGGCCGTGCCGCCGGCGCCGTGGGACGTGCCGAACAGCCTGACCACCCTGTACAACGGCATGATCGCCCCGCTGGTCGGCTACAAATTCAAGCTGGCGGCGTGGTACCAGGGCGAGGCGAACGCGGGCGCCGGGCAGGAATACCGCGCGCTGCTGCCCTTGCTGATGCGCGACTGGCGTCAGCGCTTCGGCCAGCCGGCGCTGCCTTTCCTGGTCGCGCAGCTGACCTCGTTCGCTGGCACGGCCAAGGCGCCCGGCCAGTCCAGCTGGGCCGAGCTGCGCGACGCGCAGGCCGAGGCGGTGGCGCGCGACGCCCACGCGGGCCTGGCCGTCACGCTCGATATCGGCGACCGCTTCGACATCCATCCGACGCAGAAGACGGTGGTCGGCGAGCGGCTGGCGCGCGCGGCGCGGGCCGTGGCCTACGGCGAGAAGATTGCGCCCGGCAGTCCGTCCCCGGTCTCCGCGCGCCACAGCGGCAAGGACATCGTCATCACCTTCCGCGACACGGGCGGCGGCCTGGCGACGTACTCGTCCGACCGCGCCATCGGCTTTGAAGTATGCGCGGGCGCCAGCTGCCGCTACGCCGACGCCCGCGCGGCCGGCGACACCGTGGTCCTGCCCGGCGCCGCCGCAGCCAACATCACGCACGTGCGCTATGGCTGGGCCGACGCGCCGTTCGTGAACCTGTTCAGCGGTGACGACCTGCCGGTCGGCACTTTCCAACTTGAAACCACAAAATAAATCGGAGACCATCATGCAAACGACTTTCCGCCGGCCACCGCGCCTGGCCCTGATCACCCTGTGGCTCGCCGCCGCCTCGCTGCACGCGGCGGCCGATCCACTGGCGCCGACCGCGCGCTGGAGCGCCTACACCGCCGGCCGCGCCGCGACACCGCCGATGGGATGGAGCAGCTGGAACGCCTTCGGCACCGACATCGACGAAGCCAAGATCCTCGGCTCGGCCCAGCGCATCGCCGACAGCGGACTGGCCGCGCGCGGCTACCGCTACATCAACATCGACGACGGCTGGGCGGCGCGCCGCCAGATGCCGGACGGCCGCCTGGTGATACGGGCCGAACGCTTCCCGTCGTCGGTGCAGGGCGGCGGCACCAGCTTCCGCCCGCTCACCGACAAGCTGCACGCGATGGGGCTCAAGGCCGGCATCTATTCGGACCTCGGCCGCAACACCTGCTCGCAAGCGTATTCCGGCGTCGACACCGACCTGCCGAAGGGCAGCGTGCTGGAGCGGGAGATCGGCCTGTACGGCCATATCGACCAGGACATCAACCTGTTCTTCGGCGACTGGGGTTTCGACTTCATCAAGGTCGACGGCTGCGGCCTGCGCGCCTATGGCGCCAACAGCGCCAAGGTCCGCTCCGGCCAGTACCGCGCGCTGACGCCGGTGCTGGACCTGGAATCGGTCAGCCATTCCGACATCCCGGCGGTGCAGGCGGAATTCACGCAAATCAACGCGGCGCTGAAACGCAACAAGCCGGACGGCGACTTCCTGCTGTCGCTGTGCATCTGGGGCGCCGCCGACGTGCGCGCCTGGGGCAAGAACTACGGCAACCTGTCGCGCACCAGCGACGACATCACGCCCTCGTGGAGCCGCCTGCTGAGCAATTTCGACAGCGCGGCGCGGCGCGAATTGTATGGCCATCCGGGCGGCTGGAACGACCCCGACATGCTGTACATCGGCAAGGGCGACTTCGACGCCGATCATCTGGTGGAAGCGAAGTCGCACTTCGCGCTGTGGGCCATGCTAAACGCGCCCCTGATGCTGGGCGCCGACCTGCGCACCATGCCGCAGCCGCTGATGGACATCGTCGGCAATGCCGACATCATCGCGGTCAACCAGGACCCGGCCGGCAACCAGGCGGTGCTCGCCTACGACGCCGACGACCTGGAGATCCTGGTCAAGCCGCTGGCGTCGGGCCAGAAGGCGGTGGCGATCTTCAACCGAGGGCTGGCGCCGATCGACGTTGACCTGACCGCCGAACAACTAAAGTTCCGCAACGACGCGCCGGTCAAGCTGACCGACCTGTGGACCAAGGCGGACAGCACGTTCACCAAGGAGACCAAGCTGCGCGTGGCGCCGCGCGAGACGCGGATCTTCCGTGTCAGCGGCGAGCGGGCGCTGGCCCAGGGCGTCTATCTGTCGGAACAGCCGGGCAGCGTGAATCCGGCGGTCGATGGCGTCGTGCGGCCGCAGGCCGATCCGACGATCTTCCGCTCGTCGGCCGGCTGGACCGGCACCAAGGGTCCGGGCGAACGGCCGATGTACGCCGGCTGGGGCGGCGCGCGCGCCGACAGCACGCCCTACGGCCAGGTCATGCAGATCGCCGGCACGCCTTACGCCGCCGGCATCGGCATCCTGGTCAATTCCCGGCTGGAGGTGCGCAACCAGGGCTACCGCCGGCTGAGCGCGCAGGTGGGTGTGGACGATTCCGCGCAGGACCGCAAGCACGACGTCACCTTCATGATCTACGGCGACGGCAAGCTGCTGGCCAAGAGCAAGCCCCTGCGCTGGGGCCAGCCGGCGCAAGCCTTGAGCGCCGACGTGGCCGGCGTCCGCATGGTCGAACTGGTGGCGCGCAGCGCGGCCGGCACCAATGAGCACTTGCCGGTCAGCTGGGGCAACGCCGCCCTGTTCTCATCCGAACGATAGGACTAACGGGCATGATCGCGGCGGCCGAAAGCATGGCCGCCGCATTGTTAGCTGCGCAAAAGCTGGCATCGAAGGCCATTCGCGCGCCAGGCCGCGCGATGAACTTGCGCCGAATCTGTATGACCAGGGCAGAAAGTATCAAGACTGGTGTCGATATACCGCATCAGAAGCGATCCGAGTCGCGCATTTTACGTATGAATTCCGCTGCTGGCTCACCCAGATAACGAATGCCGGCCCGGTGTTCAGCCAAGCTTGGAACATGCTGGCGGGGGGGATCGCTTTTTACGATCTTGACGACCGCTTTACCGCGCTTGGTGATCGTTACCTGTTCACCACTTTCCACCAATTCGATCAGCTTGCTCAGCTGCGCTTTCGCATCAGCCAACGAGAATGTGTACATGGGGACCTCCTGACTATCTGGATGGTCACAAGATCATAGCACCACAGGGTGACGACGACATCAATCCCACACCCTTCATCGCCGGGGCCGCCGTACCGTCGCGACCTGCGTCAATGGTGCACGCTATGCCGCGCGCGCGTGCAGGCGTAAAGTGGTGGGTGCCGCCAAGGAGCCCACCATGAATGGTAACCACCAGCCAGAGCAAGAACAGCACCACATCATCGAACGCATAGCCCGTCTTGAAACGGCGGTCGACTATCAGGACGAAGGCATCTCCGGGCTACGCGAGGAGATGCGCGCCGGCTTCAGCCGAGCGGACGCAAGAATGGACGCAGGTTTCGCCCGTGTCGACGCCGAGTTCGTTCGCGTGCACGAACAGCTGATGAAGATACGCACCACGGATTTCCGCATCCTGTTGAGCATCAGCCTGAGCACAGCCCTGGGCACCATCAGCCTGATCGTCAAGGTCTTCGGCCTGCTTTAGCGCCTCACTCGCGGATTTCCGGCTCCACCAGCTGCCCCAGCAACTGCAGCGACTCCTGCCAGCCCAGATAGCAGGCTTCGGCCGGGATCATCGCCGGTATGCCTTCCTGCACCACCTTCAGCTCCACGCCGCAGAACACTTCGCGCAGCGTCACCGTGGTCTGCATGGTGCCGGGCAGGTTGGGATCGTCGAACTTGCCGGTGTAGACCAGGCGCTGGTTCGGCACCAGTTCCAGGTACTCGCCGCCGAAGTGATGGCCGCCGCCGGTGGTGAAGTTCGTGAACGACATGCGATAGCCCCCGCCCACCTTGGCGTCCAGCGCGTGCACCTTGCCGGTGAAGCCGTGCGGCGGCAGCCATTTGGCCAGCGCGTCGGCATCCAGGAAGGCCCGATAAACGCGCTCAGCCTTGGCCTTGAACACGCGGTGCAGTTGTACAGTATTCGTAGTCATGATCGTATCTCCAAAATAAATCAGAGGACATCCCTCTGCCAGCTACGACGAACGACGGTCCGCGAATTCGACACGCCGCGCCTATCCTGTCAGTAATAGACAAATTCCCTATGAGCGCCTATCCTGCATGTTTTCAAATTTGAAATATTAAGGATACGCCATGAGGCAGATTTTTTCCACCTGGCCCCTGCTGGCCGTGGCGCTCGGCGCCGCTGTCTCGTTGAACGCCGGCGCGGCGGAACCGCGCACGCTGGCCGTCGCCGATTTCAGCAGCTGCGCCAAGCCGGTCTGGCCGAAAGAGGCGCTGCGCAACGAGCAGAGCGGCACGGTCACGCTATCCTTCCTGGTCGACGCCGACGGCGGCGTCGTCGACACCAAAATCACCCGCTCCAGCGGCTTCCCGCTGCTCGACGACGCGGCGGCGACCGGCCTGCGCCAATGCCACTTCAAGCCCGGCATCGTGGACGGCAAAGCCGTCAGCGCCTGGCAGCAGATGCAATACGTGTGGGAACTGGACGGCGTCTCCCGACTGCACGTCGACCAGGCCGGCGTGAACCGGTACCGCGCAGCCGCGCTGGCCGGCGATGCCGAGGCGCTGTACCAACTGGCCAAGGCCTACAGCAACGGCGCGGCCAACCAGGCGACGACCCTGCAACAGTTCCGCGAGACGCTCGACAAGAACCTGGCGGACGCGCAGTTCGAGCTGGCCCGTCGGCTGGAAACCGGAACGAACGCGCCCAAGGACCAGGCCGAAGCGACGGCCTGGTATCGCAAGGCCGCCGAGGCCGGCAAGGTGGAAGGTCAGCTTGAACTGGGCTATCGCTACGAACACGGCAAGGGCATCACGCAAAGCTACGCCGAGGCGATGGCCTGGTATCTGAAGGCGGCGGCCCAGGGCAACCACGTCGCGGAAAACAATATCGGCCTGCTGCACGCCTATGGCCGCGGCGTCGCCATCGATTTCGCCGAGGCGGCCGTCTGGTACCGCAAGGCGGCCGAGGGCGGCAACGCCTGGGGCGAGGCCAACCTGGGCATGTTCCTGCTGTACGGCCGCGGCGTTCCCCAGGACTTGCCGCAGGCGCGGCAATGGCTGGAGCGCGCGGCCGCCCAGCGCAACCCCGCCGCCGAGCGCGACCTGGCGCTGATGTACCTGAACGGCAACGGCGTGCCGCGCGACGACGCGGAAGGCTTGCGCTACCTGCGGCTGGCGGCCGAAGGCAAGAACGTCGACTCGCAAATCCGGCTGGGCCTGGTGTTGAGCCACGGCCTGCTGGGCGTCGCCGCCGATCCGGCCGAGGGCGTGAAGTGGCAGCGCGCCGCGGCCAAGCGCGGCAATGCGATCGCCGAGAACAACCTGGGCTATGCCTACGAAACCGGCAGCGGCGTCGCGCAGGACTACGCCGCCGCACGCGACTGGTATCTCCGTGCCGCCAGCCGCGGCAACGGCAACGCGCAGGCGGCGCTGGGCGGCTTGTACGAGCACGGCCTGGGCGGCGACCAGGACCCGGTCCGCGCGGCGGCCCAGTACCAGATGGCGGCCGCGCAAAACAACGCGGACGGCCTGTATCGCCTGGCGGCGCTGCATGAAGCCGGACTGGGCGTGCAGCGCAGCGCGTCCACGGCCGCCGCCATGTACCAGCGCGCGGCCGCGCTGGATTTCGAGGCCGCCATGCGCCGCCTGGCCAGCGCCTACGAAAAGGGCGAACTGGGCCTCAAGCCGGACGCCGCGCTGGCCAGCGCGTGGCGGGACAAGGCTGAACGGAAGGCCGCCGCGCCGCGATTCGAGTTCCGCTAAGTCGGCCGGCTCGGCTACACTGCCGTCTTGTACCGCACGAGGATCAATGATGGAAAATTTTGTCGAGCTGCTGGAAACCCTGGCGCAGCAGGAAAAGGAATTGCAATTCACCGCCTTCACCAGCGACACCGCGCTGGCGCTGGGCCTGAAGGTGGTCGAGCTGGCCAGGCAGCGCGAGAAGAGCGTGACGGTCAACGTGACCGTCAACGGCAAGGTGCTGTTCCACCACGCGATGCAGGGCGCCACGCCCGACCAGGCCGACTGGATACGCCGCAAGAGCAATGTGGTGACGCGCTTCGGCCGCTGTTCCTTCCACGTCGGCACCGACTACAAGAATCGCGGCGTGGTGTTCGAGGACGTGAAGTATCTCGACCCGAAAGAGTACGCGCCCTTTGGCGGCTCGTTCCCGGTGGTGGTCAAAAATGTGGGACTGATCGGCACGGCCACCGTCTCCGGCCTGCGCCAGGCGGAAGACCATGCGATCATGGTGGAAGCGCTGCGCGCCGTGCTGGCGTAATCAGTAATGCGGCGGCGGCTCGTGCGCCAGCGCGCCACCGCCGCCGCTGCTCTGCGCCTGGTCGCGCACATGCTGCACCAGCGCCGCGCACATCTGCTCCAGCTTGTCGATCTGTTGCTGCTGCTCGTAGACGCGCTGGTTCAGCGACTCCACGATGTGCTCCTGGTGCGCCAGTTTGATTTCAATATCGATGAAGCGGTCTTCGGTGGTGCTCACGGCATACTCCCTGCTTGAAAGCCCGCATTCTACCGCCTTACTTGAGATAGACCCCGCCGCAGACCACCATGTCGTCCTCCGGCACGCAGTACATGGTCTTCGGCTCGATCTGCTTGCTGACCGGATTGGTGAACTTGTAGTCCTGCCAGAACGGCTGCTTCTTCTTCGCCAGCTCGACGCGCTCCTTGACGAAGGCCTTGCCGTCGACGTCCTTAATCTCCATCAGGTTCTTGCCGATCATCTTGGGGTTGGCGCCATGCGCGCGCACCACGCCGTCCATGCCGTACACGGTCAGGTACAGGTCGCGGTCGACGAACGGGCCGTCCTTCCTGTCGATTTCGCTGTAGGTTTTTTCCTTGCCGTTGGCCTTCAAAAACTTCAGGGCCTTGTGCACCATCGCCTCCGCTTCCGGCTTGGTGGCGAATTCGGCGGCCTGCACCGACGGCAGCAGGGCACAGCTCAATACCAGCGACGCGATTAACTGATTACGCAAGATCATCTCCAACGGAAGCATGCCGGATCGGCACGTGCCGATGCTAGCACAACCTGCGCGGGATTACGTCTTCGGTGTGGTCAAAAGTTCCTTCATCCGTGCCAGCCGCTCCTTCGGCGTCAGCACTTCGGATTCGGCCGGCACGGCGTTGCCGACGTCGAGCTCCATCTCCTTGATGAAGCGCGACGGATCGCAGTGCACCTGCTCGCCCGCGCGCTTGCGCTTCTTGCACCAGGTGATCTGCAGCGTGCGCTGCGCGCGCGTGATGCCGACGTACATCAGGCGCCGCTCCTCCTGCACGCGGGCGGCGATGGTCTCGGCCGGCGCGTCCGGGTCGCCCTTGTGCGGCAGGATGCCTTCCTCCACGCCGACCAGGAACACGTGCGGATACTCCAGTCCCTTCGACGCGTGCAGCGTGGACATACGCACCGCGTCCGGATCCTCGTCCTGGCCCTCGAGCATGGACATCAGCGCCACCATCTGCGTGAGCTCCAGCACGTTCTTTTCCTCGCCGTCGCGGTCCTTGCCGCCACGGCCGCGCTCCTTGAGCCAGTTGATGAACTCCAGCACGTTCTGCCACCGGCTCTGCGCGGCGCGCTCGTCGAACATGTCGTACAGATAGGATTCGTAGTTGATCGCTTCGAGCAAGTCGTCCAGCACCTGGGCCGCGTTGTCGCCGCTGCCGCTGGGGCCGGGCCGGCTGGCGCGCGCCTCCAGGTTGTTGATGAAGTTGCAGAAGTCGCGCAGCGGCCCCAGCTGGCGATCGTTCAGCAGCGCCTCGATGCCGCCCTTGAACACCGCCTCGAACAGCGAGCACTGCCATTGGCCCGAGAAGGTGCCCAGCGTTTCCATGGTCGACTGGCCGACGCCCCGGCGCGGCGTGGTCACGGCGCGGATGAAGGCCGGGTCGTCGTCGGTGTTGGCCAGCAGCCGCAGGTAGCTGATGATGTCCTTGATCTCGGCCTTGTCGAAGAAGCTCTGGCCGCCGGAGATCGTGTACGGGATGCGCTCCTTGCGCAGCGTCTGCTCGATGATGCGGGCCTGGTGGTTGCCCCGGTACAGGATGGCGTAGTCGGACCACTTGTTCTTGCGCTGGAAATGGTCGGCCGAGATCATGATGGCCACCTGCTCGGCCTCCTGGTCGTCGTTGGCCATGCCCAGCACGTTGATCGGCTCGCCCAGGCCGTGCTCGGACCACAGCGATTTCTCGAACAGCTTGGGATTGTTGCCGATCACCGCGTTGGCCGCCTGCAGGATGCGGGTGGTGGAGCGGTAGTTCTGCTCCAGCTTGATCACCGCCAGGTCGGGGAAGTCGGTCTGCAGCGTCTTCAGGTTTTCCACCGACGCGCCGCGCCAGGCGTAGATCGCCTGGTCGTCGTCGCCCACGGCGGTGAACATCGGCTTCTTGCCGATGCCCGTCACCATCAGCTTGACCAGCTCGTACTGGCAGGTGTTGGTGTCCTGGTACTCGTCCATCAGCAGGTAGCGCAGGCGGCGCTGCCACTTGTCGCGCACCGGCTCGTTGTTGCGGAACAGCTCCACCGGCAGGCGGATCAGGTCGTCGAAGTCCACCGCCTGGTAGGCCGACAGCGTGGCCACGTAGCTGCCGTAGATGCGCGCCGACTGCGCCTCGTCCTCGTCCTTGGCGTTCTGCAGCGCGATGGCCGGATCGACCAGACCGTTCTTCCACAGCGAGATGTCGGTCTGGATGCGGCGCACCACCTGCTTGTCGGTGGTGATGGCCAAGTCCTGGATCAGCGAGCCGCAATCGTCGGCGTCCATGATCGAGAAGCGGTCCTTGAGGCCGACGCCGTTGGCCTCCTGGCGCAGGATCTTGACGCCCAGCGAGTGGAAGGTCGACACCGTCAGCTGCTTGGCCTGGCGCGGCTGCTTGAGCAGCTTGGCGATCCGCTCCTGCATCTCCAGCGCGGCCTTGTTGGTGAAGGTCAGCGCGGCGATGGTGCGCGGATCGTAGCCGCGGTCCTCGATCAGGTGGGCGATTTTCTGGGTGATCACGCGCGTCTTGCCCGAGCCGGCGCCGGCCAGCACCAGGCAGGGGCCGTCCAGGTAGGTGACCGCTTCGCTCTGCGGTACGTTAAGGCCGAATTGTGGTGCTTTGGACATCGAAGGACGCTATGGCAGGGTGACAACCAGCCATTGTACAGCGCCTTGCCTGAGCGGGCGCAGAGGTCGTGCCGGCATTTGCGTTACCATGCGGGGATGAGGCGCACGCGCGCCTGGCTTTTAGATGGTTGCCCTATGAAATTCGAACATTTGATTGAAATTAACGACCCGCTCAACCCGCTGATCGACGCGCTGAGCATCAAGCAGTTGTGGAGCGGCCTGGTGCTGCGCGCCGAATCGCCGAAGCTGTTCGTGCCGCATCTGGACGAATGCACGATCACCGAGCGAAGCGAGCTCAGCTTCCGCCGCAGCCTGCGCTACGGCCAGCTGGTCATCGAGGACCGCGTGGTGCTGGAGCCGATGCGCGAGGTGCGCTACGAAGTGGCGGCGCAGCAGGACATCAGCCAGTCCAGCCTGACGATGACGATCGAAACCCCGACCGCCGACACGCTGTACGTGCGCTTCCAGTACGACGACGGCCACGACGCGGCCACCGACGCCGCCAACGCGATGTACGACGATTTCCGCCGCTCGGCCTACCAGGAATCGGACATCGACACCATCCGCGTGCTGCGCGACCTGGCGCAGCAGGGCCGGCTGGACGCGCTGCTGAACTAAGCGGCCAGCCGCGCCTCTGGCACGCGGGTTATGGATTCCCGCCTGCGTGGGCAGGGCGGCATGGCCGTAGGGGACGGCGCCCATCCTTGAACTAGGGCGCCGGCGTGCAGTCGATGCAGGCGCAGTCGTGGGCCGGCGCGTTGGCCAGCTGGTGCGCCAGGTCGCGCAGCGCGGTACGCACACCTTCCTCCACCACCGGATGGTAGAACGGCATGTCCAGCATGGCGCTGACGGTCAGTCCGGCCTGGCACGCCCAGGACAGCAGGTGCCCGATGTGCTCGGCGCGCGGGCCGATCATCTCGGCGCCCAGGAAGCGGCCGGTGGCATGCTCGGCGTACACGCGCAGCATCCCTTTGTTTTGCAGCATCACGCGGCTGCGGCCCTGGTTCTCGAACGACACCTTGCCGACCGCGAAGCGGCCCTTCCGCGAGGCGCACAACTCCTCGTAGCTGGCGCCCAGCGTGGCGATCTGCGGCTCGGTGAAGGCGATGGTCAGCGGCGTGCGGCGCAGGCCGGGCTGGACCGCCGGGTAGCGCGCCGCGTTGTCGCCGGCGATGCGGCCCTGGTCGGCCGCCTCCGGCAGTTGCGGGCGTTCGTTGTCGGCATCGCCGGCGATGAAGATGGCGCTGTCGCCGCACTGCATCGTCTGCGGATTGAAGAACGGAATGCCCTGGTGGTCGCGCGACAGGCCGGTGTTTTCCAGGCCCAGCTTGTGGACATTGGGCCGGCGGCCGATGGCCGACAGCAGGTAGCTGAACTGCTCGGTGCGCTGCGCGCCGTCGGCGTCCTCGCTGGTGACGGCCAGGCCATCGGCGTCCGCCACCACGCGCACCACCTTGGTCTTGAAGCGCACGTCGAGCTCGTCGGCCATGGCGCGGCGCGCCACCTCCAGCACGTCCGGATCGCTGAGCTGGGCGACGCTGCCGCCGCGTCCGAACACGGTCACGCGCACGCCCAGCCGCGCCAGCGCCTGGCCCAGCTCCAGGCCGATGACGCCGGTGCCGGCCACGGCGACCGAGTCCGGCAGGTCGTCCCAGTCGAACACATCGTCGCTGCTGATCACGCGCGGACCGGCCGCGCGCCACTCGTCCGGCACGATGGGCGTCGAGCCGGTGGCGATGACGAAGCGCTCCGCCTCGACCAGCGTGTGGTCGTCGATTTGCAGCCGGGTCGGGCTCAGGAAGCGGGCGTGGCCGTGGAGCTTGTCCTCGGCCGGATAGCCGTCCACGCTCTCGACGACGAAACCGACAAAGCGGTCTCGCTCGCTGCGCACGCGCGCCATCACGGCCTTGCCGTCGATGCGCGACTGGCCCGGATGGACGCCGAACGCCGGCGCCGCCTGCAGCACATGGGCCGCCTCGGCCGCCGCGATCAGCAGCTTGCTGGGCATGCAGCCGACGCGGGCACAGGTGGTGCCGTAGACATGGCCTTCGATCAACAGGGTTTTCTTGCCGCCGGTGGAGGCGGCGCGGTAAGCGGTCATGCCGGCGGTGCCGGCGCCGATCACCGCGACTTCGGTGCGTAGCGTTTTCATTTTCAAGAGTCTACACCGTTTGGCCGGACCGCATTCCCTCCCAAAAAGCAAGCTTTTCGCGCACGATAGGATGTAATCGAGTTTTACTTAATTTCCAAATGGCATTAGTATTACTTATCGTTTCCAATTTTTATAAGTACAGCTTATGGGATCACTGGACTACCGCGCGCTGGCCGTGCTGGACGCCGTCGCCAGCCAGGGCAGCTTCGAAAAGGCCGCCCTGGCGCTGGGCATCAGCCAATCGGCCGTTTCGCAGCGCATCAAGGCGCTGGAGGATGCCGCCGGCCGGCTGCTGATCGTGCGCGGCCAGCCCGCCGTGCCGACCGGCCTGGGGCAGCGGCTGGTGTCGCACCACCGCAACGTCCGGTTGATGGAGGCGGCGCTCGACATTGATATGGGTCACAAAGTGAGCATGCCGGAGATCGCGCTGGCGGTTGACGCGGCCAGCCTGGCGACCTGGTTCCCCATGAGCCTGCAGCCCCTGCTGTCGCCGCCGCGCTGCCAGCTGAAGGTGCAACTGGCCGACCAGCGGCTGGCGCTGCATCTGGTGCAGGAGGGCAGCGTCTTCGGCAGCATCGCCGCCGCGCAGGAGCATCCGGACCAGCACGCCAACGGACCGGAAGTCACGCCGCTGGGCAAGCTGCGCTACGTGTGCGTGGCCACGCCGGTGTTTGCCGGGCACTGGTTCGGCGACGGCTTCTCGCGGGAAGCGGCGCGGCTGGCTCCGGCCGTGATCAGCGACCAGGACATGATGACCGGCTTCCTGCGCACGGTGCTGGAGCTGAACGGCCCGTATCCGCACCACACCATGCCGCACTCGGCCGCCACCGCCGAATGCATTTACGGCAGCCTGGCCTACGGCCTGATGCCGCAGATCCAGGTCTCGGGCGCGCTGACCGCCGGCCGCCTGGTCGACGTGGCGCCCGGCCACCACGTCGACGTCGCCTTGAACTGGCACGCCTGGAACCTCGACACCCCGTTCACCCGCGCGCTGACCGAACAAATCGTCGCCACCGCGCAACGCTTCTTGCTCTAACCCATTTTGGGGTCAAGTCTGACATTCGGACACGAGCTCTGCCGTAGCTCGGCGCTACAGCAGAGCTCGTGTCCGAATGTCAGACTTGACCCCAAATTAGACAAATTAGATATCCAGCGGGTCTACTTCCAGCGACCACTTCACGCGGCTCTTCATTTCTCGCAGAGTGAGTAGCCACTCTCGCAGGAACGCTTGCAGCATGGGCCTTGAGGCTGATTCCACCAGTAATTGCGCGCGGTCGACATTGTGTACCCGCGTCATGCTCATCGGTATCGGATCGTTGATGGTGATGCCCGGATGCTCGACGCAGTCGCGGGCGATGGTCAGGAATTCGATGGCCGTGGCCAGCTCGGGCGCCTCGGCCCGCAGCAACGCCTGGTACAGATAGGGCGGCAAGGCGGCCTGCTCCCGCTCCTCCAGCAAGGCCGAGGCGAAATGGTCGTAGTCGTGGTTCACCACCGCGCCGTACAGCGGATGCTGCGGATACCTGGTCTGGATCAACACCTCGCTCACGCTGCCGCCTTCAGTCTGGGCGGCGCGGCCTGCCCGGCCCGCCACCTGCATCAGCTGCGCGAACAGGCGCTCGCTGGCGCGGTAGTCCTGCGAGAACAACGCCGTGTCCGGGTTCAGGATGCCGACCAAGGTCAGGTTCTTAAAATCGTGCCCCTTGGCCACCATCTGTGTGCCGATCAAAATGTCGACCTCGCCCCGGTGCACGGTGTCGAACGCTTCCTGCGCGCTGCCCTTCTTGCGCGTGGAGTCGGCGTCGATGCGCAATACCCGCGCTTCCGGGAACAGCACTTGCAAGCCCTCCTCCACGCGCTGCGTGCCGCGCCCCAGCGGTTGCAGGTCGACGTTGCCGCAGGTGGGGCAATGGCGCGGGATACGCATCTCCAGGCTGCAATGGTGACAGCGCAGCCGGTGCTCGGGACGATGCAGCACCATGAACGAGGTGCAGCGCGTGCATTCGCTGATCCAGCCGCACGATTCGCAGCAGATCACCGGCGCATAGCCGCGCCGGTTCAGGAACAGCAGCGACTGCTCGCCGCGCTCCATCCTCTGCCTGATCGCGGCTATCAGCTGCGATGTCAACCCATCCTTGGGCTTGTCGCGCTCCATGTCCAGCAGCTTCACCTGCGGCAGCACGGCGTTCTTGACGGCCCGCTCGCGCAGCTCCAGCTTGCGGTAGCGGCCGGACTGCGCGTGATGCCAGCTCTCCAGCGACGGCGTGGCCGAGCCCAGCACGATGGGGATGCCCAGCTGCCACGCCCGCCACACGGCCAGGTCGCGCGCCGAGTAGCGCAGGCCTTCCTGCTGCTTGTACGAGGGATCGTGCTCCTCGTCGATGACGATCAGCTTGAGGTTCGGCAGCGAGGCCAGGATCGCCAGCCGCGTGCCCAGCACGATGCGCGCCTTGCCCTGGTGCGCGGCCAGCCAGTGCAGCATGCGCTCGCCCTCGGACAGGCTGCTGTGCAAGGTCGCCAGCATCACGCCGGGGAAGCGCGCGCGGATGTTGCCCTCCAGCTGGGGCGTGAGGTTGATCTCCGGCACCAGGATCAGGATCTGGGCGTCCGGCTCGCGCGCCAGCACCTGCGCGCAGGATTGCAGGTAGACCTCGGTCTTGCCGCTGCCGGTCACGCCGTACAGCAGGGTCGGCTTGAAACCCGTGGCGCCGCCGATCGCGTCCGCAGCCTCCTGCTGCGAGGGATTGAGCGCCGGCATGTTCAGCGGCGTGCCGTCGTGCGGCGCGTCCAGCTTGGCCAGCTTCTTGAGCGCCCGGTCCAGCGCCACCGTGGTCAGCACGCGCAGGTTCTTCGGCAGGCCGGGCAGCGCCACCTCGCCCAGCGGACGCTGGTAATAATCGGCGGCAAAGCCTGCCAGCGCCAGCCATTGCGCCGACAACGGCCCCAGCTGGCTGCGCACGGCCAGCGCATCCTTGAGCTTGTCCACCGGCACGTCGGTCTCGGCCGCGACGCCGACGATCAGCCCCATCACCTCGCGCCGCCCGAACGGCACCAACGCCAGCTGGCCGACCTGCGGCTGCTCTGCCGCATCGCAATGCCAGCGGTAGTCGAAAATCGCGTTCAGCGGCGTATCGAGCGCAATCTGAAGAATGCAATGGTGGAAAAGGCCCTGCATGGATCCCGTCACAGTAGAAAATTCCCGCGGCAATTGGGCGCAAATCCCGCGCCCGCCGGGGCGGTTTGATGTATCCACAGTTTTTGTGGATAACTTTGTGGACAAAGGAATCTTAATCCCCGGAAAGCACAGACTTCAGGCTTGGCATCGTCGTAAACCGGGCAAAAATTCAAAATTATTTCTCTTTAAAATCAAATACTTGGAAAATGCTTCCTAGGAGAAGAAAATTTCGCGTTTTTTCTCCGCCGCTGTGCATAAGTGAAGTATTTAGGATGCTTTTTTTGCCGAAATCAAGCACTTTTTGGGGCTTATCCACCGATATTGCAAAGCACAATGCAATACTTTCAATGGAAGAGCCACCAGGTACTTTATGTATAAGGTTTGTCTGTTCGCAACTTCGTTATCGCGGTCTAAACTTTGCCTAAAAATCGTGCAACGCAACATACACTTCAAGCAAAACAGCAACATTATGGCTAAGTCACGGTTTACTAAGTACTTTTATTTTTTATCCACAGTTTTTGTGGATAACTTTGTGGACAATGAAGAAATAAACTAGTTTCAGCGCACAGTCAAGGTTTACGACTTGCCATCTATTGACTCTTCGTCTACAAAATTTATTCCATGTAATCAATGACTTGCAAGGAGCTCACGGGCTAGAAAAAAAGCACTGCCTAATATTTCCGCAGCAAAAAAAATTGTGCATAAGTCGGTATTCGCTTTCCCGCGCGCACCAACGAAAAAGGGCACGCCTCCGGAGAAACGTGCCCTCTGTTCGCAAATTACATCAGCCTGCGCGCTGGGCCTTGCTGTAGCTGTGAACGGCTTCGACCATGGCGGCGACGTTCTCCGGCGGCGTGAACTGCGAGATGCCGTGGCCCAGGTTGAACACATGGCCATTGCCGGCGGCTGGCGTGCCGTAGGCGTCCAGCACCTTGTGCACCTCGGCGCGGATCTGGTCCGGGCTGGCGAACAGGATGGCCGGGTCCAGGTTGCCCTGCAGGCCGACCTTGTGGCCGACCAGCTTGCGCGCCTGGGTCAGGTTGACGGTCCAGTCCAGGCCGACCGCGTCGGCGCCGATGTCGGCGATCTGCTCGATCCAGTGGCCGCCGCCCTTGGTGAAGACGATGGCCGGGATCTTGACGCCGTCCTTGTCGCGCTTGAGCAGGGACACCACCTGCTGCATGTATTTGAGCGAGAACTCCTGGTAGGCCCCGTCGGCCAGCGCGCCGCCCCACGAGTCGAACACCATCACCGCTTGGGCGCCGGCGTCGATCTGGGCGTTCAGGTACTCGGCCACGGCCTTGGCGTTGATGCTCAGGATGTGGTGCATCAAGTCCGGGCGGTTGTACAGCATCGTCTTGATGGTGTGGAACTCGCGCGAGCCCTGGCCTTCAACCATGTAGCAGGCCAGCGTCCACGGGCTGCCGGAGAAGCCGATCAGCGGCACGCGGCCGTTCAATTCGGTGCGGATCTGGGTGACGGCCTTGAACACATAGTCCAGCGAGCCCAGTTCCGGCGCGCGCAGCGCCATCACATCGGCCTCGGTCTTCAGCGGACGCTCGAATTTCGGGCCTTCGCCCTCGACGAAGTACAGGCCCAGGCCCATCGCATCCGGCACCGTCAGGATGTCCGAGAACAGGATGGCCGCGTCCAGCGGGAAGCGGTCCAGCGGCTGCAGGGTGACTTCGGTGGCGTAGTCGGGATTGGTGGCCAGGCCCATGAAGGAGCCGGCCTTGGCGCGCGTGGCGCGGTATTCCGGCAGATATCGCCCCGCCTGGCGCATCAGCCACACAGGCGTGTAGTCGGTCGGCTGGCGCAACAACGCGCGCAAGAAGGTGTCGTTCTGGAGCGGGGCAAATTGTGGCATGGAAGGCAATCGAAATCGGTCAAAGAGCTATTATCGCATCCTGCGCGGGTTTTTTTTGCTGGATGATCGTCCGTTCATTCACTATCATGCGTAGCACCCGACTTTGGAGACGCCATGACATCCGCCCCACCCATTACCGCCCCTTACGGCGCCTGGCCATCGACCATCAGCGCCGCGCGCGTCGCCGCCGGCGCCACGCCCCTGTCCACGCTGATGCTGGGTGGCGCCGACGGCAGCGATATCTTCTGGCTGGCCGGCCGCGCCGCCGAAGCGGGCCGCAACACCCTGCTGCGCCACCACGGCGTGACCACCGGCGAGCTGACGCCGGCCCCTTTCAATGTGCGCAGCCGCGTACACGAATACGGCGGCGGCGCCTACCAGGTGGACGGCGATACCATCTATTTTTCGCACTTTGCCGACAACCGCGTCTACAAACTTGATCTGACCGACGACGGCGCCGCGCCGGTCGCGCTAACCGCCGCCGGCAAGCAGCGCTTCGCCGATTTCGTGGTGGACCGCGCGCGCGGGCGCCTGATCGGCGTGCGCGAGCTGCATGGAGATGACCCGCACGCGCAGCCAACCAACACTATCTGTGCGATCGACGCCGATGGCGGCGAGACCGTGCTGGCGCAGGGCGCCGACTTCTACTCGTCGCCACGCCTGTCGCCGGACGGCCGCTCGCTGGCCTGGCTGAGCTGGGACCATCCGCGCATGCCGTGGCAGGGCACCACCCTGTGGCTGGCCGAGGTCCAGGACGATGGCACGCTGGCCGCGCCGCTGCGCATCGCCGGCGGCGACGAGGAATCGGTATGCCAGCCCGAATGGTCGCCGGACGGCCTGCTGCACTTCGTGTCCGACCGCAGCGGCTGGTGGAACCTGTACCGCCTGTGCCGGGGCCGCGACCGCACCGAGGGCCTGTGCCCGATGGACACCGAATTCGCGTCACCTCACTGGACCTTCGGGAACTCGATGTACGGCTTCCGCTCGGCCTCCGAGATCATCTGCACCTACATCGACAAGGGCGTGAGCCGCCTGGCGCGCCTGCTGCCGGGCAGCGGCAAGCTGGAAGCCATCGCCAACCCGTACGAGGAAATCCGCGAACTGCGCGTGGCCCCGGGCTACATCGCCATGCTGGCCGGCGGCCCAACCATCCCGCTGGAACTGGCGCGCATCGACTTCACCGAGGAGGGCGTGGAGATCCTGGCACAGTCGATCGAGGAGCTGCCGGACGAGGACCAGCTGTCCATCCCCGCCAGCATCAGCTACCCCAGCGCCAACGGCCGCACCGCGCACGCCTTCTTCTACCCGCCGCGCAACCGCGACGTGGCGGCGCCCGCAGGCAGCAAGCCGCCGGTGATCGTCATCAGCCACGGCGGCCCGACCGGCATGACCGTCAACACGCTGAACCTGAAGACCCAGTTCTGGACCAGCCGGGGCTTCGGCGTGCTCGATGTGAACTACGGCGGCAGCACCGGCTTCGGCCGCGCCTACCGCGACCTGCTCAAGGGCCAGTGGGGCATCGTCGATGTCGAGGACTGCGTGGCCGGCGCGCAGGCGCTGGTCGAACGCGGCCTGGCAGACGGCGAGCGCCTGATCATCCGTGGCGGCAGCGCCGGCGGCCTGACCACGCTGTGCGCGCTGACCTTCCACAACGTGTTCAAGGTGGGCGCCAGCTACTACGGCGTGTCCGACCTCAAAGGGCTGGATCAGGACTCGCACAAGTTCGAATCGCACTACAACGAATACCTGATCGCGCCGCAGCCGCAGGCCGAGGCGCTGTACCAGGCCCGCTCGCCGATCAACCATACCGACAAGCTGGCGCGCCCGATGATCTTCTTCCAGGGCCTGGACGACAAGGTGGTGCCGCCGCAGCAGTCGGAGATGATGGTCGACGCGCTCAAGGCGCGCGGCGTGCCGGTGGCCTACGTGCCGCTGGAGGGCGAGGGCCACGGCTTCCGCAAGGGCGAGAACATCGTCCGCACGCTGGAGGCGGAGCTGTACTTCTACCAACGAATGTTTGGTTTGCACGACCCGGCCGCCACGCCGCCGGTACACATCGATAACCTGAAAGACTGACCCCGCATGACCGACGCAAAGCTGCTCGCCGAATTTGACACGCTTGAGTTCAACGAAAAAATGATACTGGCGTTGCTCGCCCTGATCGGCGAGCCGGTGGGGCGCACCTCCATCCTCGATCACCTGAACCGCGCGCGCATCGAGGACAAGGACGGCAACGCCTACAGCGTCGGCACGCTGGACGAGGCGATGCGCAAGCTGGAACGGCTGGCCTTCATCAGCGTGGTGACGGGACGCGGCTTCGTCTGCAACCCCAAGCTGCGCTGGCCGGCGATGCGCGCCTCCATCGGCACGCACGCGCTGGACGATTTGTGCAGCGCCTACGACGAGCTGGTGCCGATGCGCCAGACCTGGAACAGCGTCGAACCGCGCAGCTACCGCGCCGGCATGGCGCGCCTGCGCATGGGCCTCCTGCGCGGCCAAGCGCCGCAGCAGATCCAGCCGATACTGGCCTTCTGCCTTGGCAGCTACGAGGCGGCGCAGCTGCACCCCATCGTCGACATCTTCGGCCGCCCGTTCGAGCCGGGCATGCTGGCGCGCGTGCATCCGCTGCTGCAGGACGACGTGCTGATGGTGCTGCTGCAAAACGCCCAGCATGAATTCCTCACCGTGCCGGTGATACGCGAATTCTGCGAGCAGCACATGCAGCGCCGCCTTTCAGTCAAGGACGACATCAGCCCCGAGCTGCGCATGGCATTGGCGGAAGACGCCATCCTGTGCGGCCGGCTGGACGACGCCAAGCGCTACCTGGAGCGCACAGCAGGCCCGCAGAGCCAATACCTGGCCAGCGCCGTGGTGCTGCTGCGCGGCGCCAGCGGCGCGGCCATCGTCGGCTTCGACACGGCGCTGAAAACGCTGCGGCGCGAGACCGCCAAACGCAAGCACCTGTTCACCGGCATGGGCGGCTACCTGTACCTGCTGTCGATGCTGCGCAGCGGCGATCCCAAACACCTGAAGGCGGCCGAGGCCTACCTCGAAATCGCCGTGCGCGCGCCGCAGAACCGCGACACCGCCGTGCACCAGCAGATCGACATGCTGCGCCAGATCCGCGCCGGCACCATGCCGCCCGCCGCCGTCTCCGCGCTGGCGTGGGAGACCGGCCTGCAGACGCAGATGTTCCAGTGCCTGCTGTATTTCTGGCTGTCGTTGCCGCAGCTGTCCGAGCGCAAGGCGCAGCTGCAGGAGCTGGCGCAGAACGCCGAACGCGCCGGCTACCTGTTCATCGCCGGGCAGGCCGCCTGCCTGCTGGGCCACCTGGGCGACGTCGAACAGCAGCGCCACGCGAACGCGCTGCGCTCACGCCTCGGCTACCCCGACCTGACCGTGTGGTTCGAGCGACAGGAAGCGTGGCAGCGGCAGTTGACGGCGCTGATCAACCTGCAGCAGCCCGCCGCCCCCGACGCCGCCGGCAGCACGCGCCTGGTGTGGATGCTGAACTACGATAACCGCCACGGCCTGACCGACGTCGCGCCGGTGGAGCAGAAGCGCGACGCGCGCGGCCTGTGGAGCAAGGGCCGCGCCGTGGGCCTGAAGCGCCTGCGCTTCGAGGCCGAGCAGTTCGACTTCCTCACGCCGCAGGACGTGCGCGCCTCCGAGGCGATCTCGGTGGCGCACCGCACCTACCAGTCCAGCGGCCTCGCTTACGAGATCGATCCGCAGCGCGCCGCCTCGGCGCTGATCGGCCACCCGCTGCTGTTCTGGGCCGACGCGCCCGACACGCGCGTGGAGATGCTGGCCGGCGAGCCCGAACTGCTGATCAAGAAAAGCCCCGGCAACCTGGAACTGCGGCTGCAACCGCCGATCCCGGACGACAGCTCCTCCGTCATCGTCACCAAGGAGACGCCGACCCGCCTGCGGGTGGTCACCATCCTCGACGAGCACCGCCGCATCGCCGCCATCGTCGGCGATGGCCTGAGCGTGCCGGCCCACGCGGAGCAGCAGGTGCTGCATGCGATCAGCTCCATCTCGTCGCTGGTGACGGTGCAGTCGGAAATCGGCGGCGCCGCGCCGGACATGGAACAGGTGGAGGCCGACATGCGCCTGCACCTGCACCTGCTGCCCTACCAGCACGGCCTGAAGATGCAGGTGCTGGTGCGCCCGCTGGCCAATGGCGCGTATTACGCACCCGGCGCCGGCGCGGACAGCGTGATCGCCGACGTCAACGGCAAGCCGGTGCAGGCGCGCCGCAAGCTGATCGACGAACGCGACGCCGAGCGCGAACTGATCGCCAAGTGTCCGGTGCTGGAATCGGCAGAGCAGGAACACGGCGAATGGCTGCTGGGCCAACCGGCGTTGTGCCTGCAGCTGCTGGTGGAACTGCAGGAGATGAACCCGGACAGCATCGTGCTGGCCTGGCCGGAAGGCGAGAGCTTCCGCGTGACGGCCAAGGTGGAGACCAAGCAGCTGCGCCTCGCCATCAAGAGCAACAAGGACTGGTTCGCGGCCAGCGGCGAACTGCAGATCGACGAAGGCAAGGTCATGGACCTGAAGACGCTGCTGGAGCTGATGCAGAAGAGCCAGGGCCGCTTCGTGGAGCTGGGCGAGAACCGCTACCTGGCGCTGACCGAGGAGCTGCACCGCCGCCTGATGGAGGTGTCGGTGTACGGCGAGATCACCGGCGACGGCGTGCGCGTGCATCCGCTGGCGTCGTTCGCGCTGGAGGAGCTGGCCGACGACATCGGCGGTCTGAAATCGGACAAGCTGTGGAAGGAGCACCTGGCGCGCATGGAGGTGCAGGCGGCCTTCGTGCCGCAGCTGCCGAGCACTCTGCAGGCGGAGCTGCGCGACTATCAGCTGGAGGGCTTCAACTGGCTGTCGCGCCTCGCCAGCTGGGGCGTGGGCGCCTGCCTGGCCGACGACATGGGCCTGGGCAAAACGCTGCAGGCGCTGGCGCTGATCCTGTCGCGCGCGCCGCAGGGCCCGACGCTTGTGGTGGCGCCGACCTCCGTCTGCATGAACTGGATCAGCGAGGCCGCGCGCTTCGCGCCGACGCTGAACGTGAAGCTGTTCGGCCCCGGCGACCGCGCCGAGACCATGTCCACGCTGCAGCCCTACGACCTGGTGGTGACCAGCTACGGCCTGCTGCAGCTGGAGTCCGCGCTGTTCGCCGGCGTGCAGTGGAACACCATCGTGCTCGATGAGGCACAGGCGATCAAGAACGGCGCCACCAAGCGCTCGCAGGCCGTGATGGCGCTCAAGGGCGACTTCCGCATGATCGCCACCGGCACGCCGCTGGAGAACCACCTGGGCGAGTTGTGGAACCTGTTCCGCTTCATCAATCCAGGCCTGTTGGGCAGCATCGAGCAGTTCAACCTGCGCTTCGCCGCGCCGATCGAAAAGCCGCAGGACCATCGCGCCGAACTGGGCGCGCGCAACCGGCTGCGGCGTTTGATCCAGCCCTTCATGCTGCGCCGGACCAAGGCGCAGGTGCTGACCGAGCTGCCGTCGCGCACCGAGATCACGATGGAGGTGGACCTGTCGGCGGAAGAGACGGCGCTGTACGAATCGCTGCGCCGCGCCGCGCTGGAAAACCTGGCCGCGGTCGAAGGCCCGGCCGAGAAGAAGTCGATCCAGATCCTGGCCGAGATCATGCGGCTGCGGCGCGCCTGCTGCAATCCCAACCTGATCGCGCCGGAGCTGGGCCTGGCCAGCAGCAAGCTGGCGGCCTTCGCGCATCTGCTGGAAGGCCTGCTGGAGAACCGCCACAAGGTGCTGGTGTTCAGCCAGTTCGTCGACCACCTGTCGCTGATCCGCGCACACCTGGACGCCAACAACATCAGCTACCAGTACCTGGACGGCTCGACCACCATGGCCGACCGCAAGAAGCGCGTGGACCTGTTCCAGGCCGGCGAGGGCGACGTGTTCCTCATCAGCCTGAAAGCGGGCGGCGTCGGCATCAACCTGACCGCCGCCGACTACGTGATCCACATGGACCCGTGGTGGAACCCGGCGGTGGAAGACCAGGCCTCGGACCGCGCGCACCGCATGGGCCAGCTGCGGCCGGTGACCATCTACCGGCTGGTGGCGCGCCACACCATCGAGGAGGGCATCGTCGAGCTGCACCAGCACAAGCGCGACCTGGCCGACAGCCTGCTCGAAGGCAGCGATGTCAGCGGACGCATGTCGGCCGGCGAAATGCTCAATATGCTGCAAGAGGGAATGCGAAAGTAGACGTCCAGTTACAAACCGGGCGCTCTCAAACGGGCCGATTAGTGATAATCTCCATCGCTTCGGCCCGGCACGCCCGGCCACTTTTTCGACAAGGCTGTTCAAGATGATCAAGACAAAAATCGCCCTGGCTGTATTGATGACGACGCTCGCCGTCGCACCAGCCGGCGCCACCACGCACCACAAGGCCACCCACACTGCGGCCAAAAGCAAGAGCAGCGCCAAATCCACGCACGCCACGCACGCCAAGAGCGGCGGCAAGTCCGCCAAGGGCAGCAGCAAACACAGCACCAGCAAAGGCAAGGGCAAGACCAAGGCCGTCGCCGCCACCGCCGTGGCCGCCGCAGCAGTGGCGCCGTCGCTGAAGCCGTCCGGCACGCCGGAGCGCCGCCAGGACCGCTCCTTCGACGGCCAGAGCAGCCAGTTCCTGAACGCGCTGTGGCGCATCGATTCGGAAAGCGCAATCTACGCCGGCAAGTACGACACCGCCGCCACGCTGTCCATCCCCGACAAGGCCGGCCAAGCCAAGGAGCTGGCCTTCATCGACGAGTGGAAGCAGCGTTTCGGCGCCATCAACGCCAGCCAGCTGTCGGCCAAACAGCGCACCGACCTGGCGCTGCTGATCAACAAGCTCGACAGCGACCGCTTCCGTCTGACCACCTTGAAGGAATATGAGTGGAATCCGGCCAGCTACAACGTGGCCGGCCCGATCGACTTGATCTTGAACACGGAATACGCGGCCCAGCCGCAGCGCCTGCGCACGCTGCTCAAGCGCATCGCCGGCATTCCTGCCTACTACGAGGCGGCGCGCGCCAACATCGTCAACCCGACGCGCGAACACACCCGCCTGGCGATCGCCCAGGCGCCCGGCGTGCAGACCTTGCTGACCGAGGTGGACAAGGCGGCGCAGGCGTCGATCCTGACGCCGGTGGAGAAGCAACTGTTCACCCAGCGCGTGAACGCGGCGCTGACGGCGGTGGACGGCTACGTCGCCTTCCTGACCGAGATGGACAAGCAGATGGACACCACAGGCCGCCGCACCTTCCGCCTGGGCAAAGACTTGTATGAGCAAAAGTTCGCCTTCGATATCCAGTCCGGCAGCACGGCCGAGCAGACCTACCAGAAGGCGCTGGCCGCGCGCGAGGAGTTGCTGGCCAATATGGAGCGCATCTCCGACGAACTGTGGGACAAGACCATGGGCGCCACCGCCAAGCCGGCCGACCGCTTTGCCAAGATCGGCATGGTGATCGACAAGCTGTCCGAGCGCCATGTGAAGCGCGAGGATTTCTTCGCCGAGATCCGCCGCCAGGTGCCGGTGCTGCAGGACTGGGTGATCAGCCACAACCTGCTGACGCTGGATCCGAAGAAGCAGCTGGAAGTGCGCGCGACGCCTGCCTACCAGGCCGGCGTGGCGGGCGCCAGCATCGATGCGCCGGGGCCGTATCGCCCGCAGGACCGCACCTACTACAACGTGACGCCGCTCGACGGCGCGACGCCTGAGGCGGCCGAGAGCAGCCTGCGCGAGTACAACTATTGGATACTGCAGATCCTCAACATCCACGAGGCGATACCGGGGCACTACGCGCAGCTGGTGTATGCGAACAAGTCGCCGTCGATCGTCAAATCCATCTTCGGCAACGGCGCGATGGTGGAGGGCTGGGCGGTGTATGGCGAGCGCATGATGCTGGAGTCCGGCTACGGCGACAATGCGCCGGAGATGTGGCTGATGTATTCGAAGTGGAACCTGCGCAGCGTGACCAACACCATCCTCGACTACAGCGTGCACGTGCTGGGCATGACCGAGGAGCAGGCCATCGATTTGCTGACGCGCCAGGCGTTCCAGACGCGCAGCGAGGCGGTGGAGAAGTGGCATCGGGTGCAGGTGTCGTCGGTGCAGCTGACCAGCTATTTCAGCGGCTACAGCGAGATCATGGAATTGCGCGAGCAGCGCAAGCAGCAGTTGGGCGCGAAGTTCAACCTGAAGGAATTCCACGAGCAATTCCTGAGCTACGGCAGCGCGCCGGTGCGGGTGATCAAGGGCTTGATGACGCAGTAGGATCACGGCCGTTTGCGTGCGCGCAAACGGCTCATCCATTGATTCGATAGGGTGGGAGCTGGCCTGCGTTTTGGCTGGCTTCTGCTACTATTTAATCAGGGAGTGATGATGGACATGCCTATCAAATTCGACACACTTGCTTACGCAAAAAAACTCGAGGAAGCCGGGCTGCCTCAGCAGCAAGCCGAGGCTCAGTCGCTGGCCTTGCGCGACGCACTAGCCGAGTCCACTGTAACGCCCGGCGATCTGGTATTGCTGAAGACGGATGTTGTTGCCCGTATAGAGATGCTGCGCAGCGAAGTGCAAGCGCAGATCGAAAAGCTGCGTGGCGACCTGCAAGGGCAAATTGCAAAGCTGCGTGATGATCTGCAAGCGCAGATTGAAAAGCTGCGTGACGACCTGCAAGGGCAGATTGAAAAGCTGCGTGACGACCTGCAAGGGAGAATCGATGCTTTGAAAGCACATATGGATGCCAGATTCAACATACTATATGTCCTGACCGGGCTGTCCTTGCTGCTGCACGTAGTCACGCTGGTGAAACTGTTTTCCTGAGATCAGGCCTTCTCTTCCGGCGCCGTCGACATGCGCACGAACATCGGCGCCACCAGCAGGCCCAGTTCGAACAGCAGGCACATCGGAATCGCCAGCGAGAACATGCTGACCGCGTCAGGCGGCGTAACGATCGCAGCCACCACGAAAGCGCCCACGATGGCGTAAGGCCGTATCTCCTTCAGCTTGGCCACGCTGACCAACCCCATACGCACCAGGATCACCACCACCACCGGCACCTCGAAGGTCGCGCCGAACGCCAAGCACATCGACATGACGAAATCCAGATAATTCTCGATATCGGGCGTCACCGCGATCGACTGCGGCGAGAACTCGGAGATGAACTGGAACACGCGCCCGAACACCAGGAAGTAGCAGAACGCCACGCCGGACATGAACAGCACCGACGAGGAAATCACCAGCGGCGCGATCAGCCGCTTCTCGTGCGCGTACAGGCCGGGCGCCACGAAGGCCCACAGCTGATACAGCACCCACGGCAGCGACAGGATGATGGAGATGACCAGCGTCACCTTCATCGGCACCAGGAACGGCGAGATCACACCGGTGGCGATCATCTTCGAGCCCACCGGCAGCGAAGCGATCATCGGCCGCGCGATGAAATCGTAGATCTGCGACGGACCGGGCCAGATCATCAGCGCGATACAGACGATGGCAATGCCGATCGACGCCTTGACCAGACGGTCGCGCAGCTCGATCAGGTGAGAGATAAAGGTCTCTTCGCCCTTTTCAGGAGTAGTCATTTAGTAGAACGAAGAAGAGGAGTTGCTGCCGGGGCGGAAGCGCGCCACGCGCGCGGCGCCGGAGGTCACGTGCATCTTGCCGCCGTGGCGCTGCTTGTACCAGCCGGGGATGGCCGAATTGCGCACCAGCTTCTTGCGGCGGAACTCGCGCGCCTTGCGCGACAGGTCGTCGGCGGTGACATTGCTGATGGCCGGCGTGTGGATGGTCGGCGTGTCGTGCCAGGCGTTTTCCACCTCGGCCACGTGCTGCGACATCGAATTCTCGACGTCCGCCTTCACGCTCTCGGCCGCCGCCTGTACTTCCTTCTGGAGGTTCTTCAACTCTTCCAGTTCGATCTCGCGCGAGACTTCGGATTTGACTTCGTTGAGGTAGCGCTGGGCGCGGCCGTACAGCGTCCCGGCCATGCGGGCCACCTTGGGCAGCTTTTCAGGACCGATGACGACCAGCGCAACCACGCCGATCACAGCAAGTTTGGTAAGACCGAGATCGATCATAAGGTGGTTTCAGCCTGGCAGGGAGCAGCGCTCCCCCGGCTTACTTCTTCTCTTTAGCGTCGACGTCGATGGTGCCGGGCGCGGCTGGCGTGGCCGGCTTGTCGTCCTCGCCCTTGACGCCATCCTTGAAGCCCTTGACGGCCTTGCCGATGTCCGAACCCATGTTGCCCAGTTTCTTGGTACCGAAAACCAGCATCACGATGACCAGCACGATCAGCCAGTGCCAAATACTGAATGAACCCATCATATTCCCCTTGCAAGGCGCGCGCGCCCAATTTATCCGTTGATTCGAGAACTGCTGCGACAGTATAAGCGAACCGCAGCCTGTCATGTAGATGTCATGTGGCTAGCGATATCCCGCCAAAGTGACTAGCGTTGCCCGCGCCAAGGGTGCGGGCCGCCGATCACGTGCAGGTGTAAATGGTACACCTCCTGGCCGCCATTCGGTCCACTGTTAATCAGCGTCTTGTAGCCGCCGGTCGGCGAGCCGTCCGCATCATAGCCGACGCCGCAGCCGGCTTCCTCTGCCAGACGGGGGGCCAGCGCCAGCATCTTGCCCAGCAGCGGCGCCTCGTTGGCGCTGCAGTCGGACAGCGTGGCGAAATGTTTCTTCGGAATCACCAGCAAATGCACCGGCGCGGCCGGGTTGATGTCCTTGAAGGCCAGCAGCTCATCGTCTTCGTAGACGATGGCGGAAGGGATTTTCTTTTCAGCTATCTTGCAAAACAGGCAGTTTTCCACAACGACTCCGTGAGTGGGGGGTTATTCCTTGCGGGCGGCTTTTTCCTCGATGCCGGAGACGCCTTCGCGGCGCGCCAGCTCGTCGAGCACCTGCTGCGGCTTCAAATCGAACTGGGCCAGCAGCACCAGCGTATGGAACCACAAGTCGGCCACCTCGTACAGCACCTTGCCGCTGTCGCCGCCGGCGCGCGCATCCTTGGCGGCCATGACGGTCTCGGTGGCTTCCTCGCCGATTTTCTTCAGGATGGCGTCGTCGCCCTTGGAGAACAGCTTGGAGGTGTAGGACGTGGCGGGATCGCCCCCGTTGGCCAGTTTGCGCGACTCGATGATGTCGGCCAGGCGGTCCAGGATAGTGCTCATGTCGGTTTCTTTGCTTTGGTTTTCGCCACGGTGGCGGGGGTGTAGATTTCCGATGGGTCCTTCAGCACCGGCTCGGTGTTCTGCCAGTCGCCTTCCAGCGCGTCGCCCTCGAACTTCTGGAAGAAGCAGGAATGGCGGCCGGTGTGGCAGGCGATGCCGCCGGCCTGCTCGATCTTCAGCAGCACCACGTCCTCGTCGCAGTCGAGGCGGATCTCCAGCACCTTCTGCACGTGGCCGGACTCCTCGCCCTTGTGCCACAGCTTCTTGCGCGAGCGGCTCCAGTAGACGGCCTCGCCCAGCTCGACCGTCTTGGCCAGCGCTTCGCGGTTCATCCAGGCGAACATCAGCACATCGTTGCTGCCCGCTTCCTGGGCGATGACCGGCACCAGGCCGTGCTCGTCCCATTGGACCTTCTTCAGCCATTTAGCCTTGGCCAAGGCGCTTGGGGTAGTCGACATCGTCATTTTCCGTTTAAACCAGGCGCATCGGAATGCCCTGCTGCGCCATGAACCGCTTGGCTTCCTGCACGGTGTGCTGGCCGTAGTGGAAGATGCTGGCCGCCAGCACCGCGTCGGCCTTGCCCAGCTTGATGCCGTCGGCCAGGTCCTGCAGGCCGCCGACGCCGCCCGAGGCGATCACCGGGATGTTGATCGCGTCGGACACGCCGCGCGTCAGGCCCAGGTCGAAGCCGGACTTGGTGCCGTCGCGGTCCATGCTGGTCAGCAGGATTTCGCCGGCGCCCAGCTGTTCCATTTTCTTCGCCCATTCGATGGCGTCGATGCCGGTGGCCTTGCGGCCGCCGTGGGTGAACACCTCCCACTTGCCCGGCGAGGTCTGCTTGGCGTCGATCGCCACCACGATGCACTGCGAGCCGTGCTTTTGCGAGGCGTCGAACACCAGCTGCGGATTCAACACCGCCGACGAGTTCATGGCGACCTTGTCCGCGCCGGCGTTGAGCAGGCGGCGCACATCGGCCACCTCGCGCACGCCGCCGCCCACGGTCAGCGGAATGAACACCTGCGAGGCCACGGCCTCGATGATGTCCAGGATCAGGCCGCGGTTGTCGCTGGTGGCGGTGATGTCGAGGAAGGTCAGTTCGTCGGCGCCCTGCTCGTCGTAGCGGCGGGCGATTTCCACCGGGTCGCCGGCGTCGCGCAGCTCGGTGAAATTGACGCCTTTGACGACGCGGCCATCGGTCACGTCCAGGCAGGGGATGATGCGTTTAGCGAGCATGGTATTTAACTTTAATTTTCTTCCGTGTCTTCTTCCAGGTCGCCGCTCAGTTCGTCCGCGCGCAACTGGGCCGAGGCCAGGTCGATGGTGCCTTCGTAAATCGAACGGCCGCAGATCACGCCTTCGATGCCTTCGTCCTGCACCGCGCACAGCGCTTCGACGTCGCCCAGGTTGTGCAGGCCGCCGGATGCGATGACCGGGATCTTGACCGCCTGCGCCAGCTTGACGGTGGCTTCGATGTTCACGCCGCCCATCATGCCGTCGCGGCCGATGTCGGTGTAGATGATCGATTCCACGCCGTAGGCCTCGAACTTCTGCGCCAGGTCGATCACTTCGTGGCCGGACATCTTGCTCCAGCCGTCGGTGGCGACCTTGCCGTCCTTGGCGTCCAGGCCGACGATGATGTGGCCGGGGAAGGCGCCGCAGGCGTCGTGCAGGAAGCCCGGCTCCTTGACCGCGGCGGTGCCGATGATGACGTAGCTGATGCCGGCGTCCAGGTAGCGCTCGATGGTGTCAAGATCGCGGATGCCGCCGCCCAGCTGCACGGGGATCTCATCGAGGTCGTTTTCCTCGGCGTACTCCTGCACCACTTTCAGGATGGCCTTGACCGCGGCCTCGTTCTTCGGCTTGCCGGCGAAGGCGCCGTTCAGGTCGACCAGGTGCAGGCGGCGCGCGCCCTGTTTCAGCCAATGCAGAGCCATGTCGGCCGGATCTTCGGAAAATACGGTGGCGAGTTCCATATCGCCTTGTTTCAAGCGAACGCAGTGACCGTCTTTGAGGTCGATGGCAGGAATGAGCAGCATGATGGTTTAGGTAGATTTAGGGGTAAATGAAATCAAGGGTTCCAGTGAACGAAATTTTTGTACAACTGCAATCCGGCCGCGGCGCTTTTCTCCGGGTGGAACTGGGTCGCAAAAATATTATCACGGGCGACGGCGCAGCTGAACGGCGCACCGTAGACAGTTTGTCCGACGGTGTGCTCGGCCAGCGCGGGCTGGGCGAAATAGCTGTGCACGAAATAGAAGTAACTATCGTCCGCGATATCGCGCCACATCGGGTGAGACGCGGTTTGATGGACTTGGTTCCAACCCATCTGCGGCACCTTGAAGCGCGAGCCGTCCTCCTGGATCTGGCCGTCCAGCTGGAAGCGCACCACCTTGCCGGGCAACAGGCCCAGGCCGGCGGCGTTGCCTTCCTCGCTGACGTCGAACAGCATCTGCTCGCCGATGCATACACCCATCAGCGGCTTGGTTTTGGCGGCCACCAGCAACGCGTCCTGCACGCCGGATTCGCGCAGGCTGCGCATGCAGTCCGGCATGGCGCCCTGGCCGGGCAGCACGATGCGGTCGGCGGATTCGATATCGGCCACTTCGCCGGAGATCAGCACGTTGGCCTCGGGCGCGACGGCGCGCAGGGCCTGCGCGACCGAGCGCAGATTGCCCATGCCGTAATCAACTACTACGATTTTTTTCATGATGTGTGTTTTACAGACTGCCCTTGGTCGACGGGATCGTGCCGGCGGCGCGCGGGTCCAGCTCGGACGCCATGCGCAGCGCGCGGCCGAAGGCCTTGAACACGGTTTCGCACTGGTGGTGGGCGTTGGTGCCGCGCAGGTTATCGATGTGCAGCGTGACCAGCGCGTGGTTGACGAAGCCGCGGAAGAATTCCAGCGTCAGGTCGACGTCGAAGGTGCCGATCATCGCGCGCGTGAACGGGATGTGGTACTCGATGCCAGGCCGGCCGGAGAAGTCCAGCACCACGCGCGAGAGCGCCTCGTCCAGCGGCACGTAGGAGTGGCCGTAGCGGACGATGCCCTTGCGGTCGCCGATGGCCTTGGCCACGGCCATGCCCAGCGTGATGCCGACGTCTTCCACCGTGTGGTGGTTGTCGATATGGATGTCGCCGGTCGCTTCCACTTCCAGGTCGAACAGGCCGTGACGGGCGATCTGGTCCAGCATGTGGTCCAGGAAGGGCACGCCGGTGTTCAGCTTCTGCTGGCCGGTGCCGTCAAGGTTGATCGAGACGCGCACTTGCGTCTCGTTGGTGTTGCGGGTGATTTCTGCGGTGCGGTTCATGAAAGGCTCGCGATGGGTCTCAGGATGCCAGCGATGCGGCGAAGGCATCGAGGAAGGCGGAATTCTCTTCCGGGGTGCTGACCGTGATACGCAAACAATTGGCCAGCACATCGTGCATTTTACCTACATTTTTGATTAATACCTTGCGGGACAGCAGTTTCGCATAGGCATCATCGGAATTCGGCACCCGTATCAAGATAAAATTCGCCGCCGACGGGAAGACCTGCACCCCGGGCATGGCGGCCAATGCAGCCATCAGATCGGCGCGTGCGGCGCGCAAATCGGTGGCCTGCTGGTTCAGCACCTCCACGTGGTCGAGCGCGAATTCGGCCGCTGCCTGCGTCAACACGTTGATGTTGTAAGGAGGCCGCACTTTGTCGAATTCGGCCAGCAATTCCGGCGCCGCCGACATGTAGCCGAGGCGGATGCCGGCCAGGCCCAGCTTCGACACGGTCCGCATCACCACCAGGTTGTCGAATTCCGGCAGGCGGTGCATGAAGGTCTGCTGCGCGAACGGCTCGTAGGCTTCGTCGACCACGGCCAGTCCGAAGCCGTCCAGCGCCCTGATGATGGCGACGATGTCGTCCGCCACGAACAGGTTGCCGGTCGGGTTGTTTGGATAGGACAGAAACACCAGCGACGGCTTGTGCTTGGCGATCGCCGCCAGCATGGCCGGCAGGTCCAGCGTCAGGTCGGCCTTCAGCGGCACGCCGACGTAGTCCATGCCCGCGAACTGCGCCGAGCGCTGGTACATGACGAACGACGGCGTCGGCGCCAGCACCACGGCGCGGCGGTCCTGCAGCGCGCAGCCGGTGCACAGGATCGAGATCAATTCGTCGGAGCCGTTGCCCAGCATGACGTCATAACCGGCCGGCACGCCCAGCCTGGCGCGCACGCGCTCCTTGATGGTGGCGTAGGAGGCGACCGGATAGCGGTTCAGCGTCACATCCACCAGGCGGTTGGCCAGCTCCTCGCGCAGATGATGCGGCAGGTGGTAAGGGTTCTCCATCGCATCCAGTTTGATATAGCCACTCGCGTCGGCGACATGGTAGCCATGGATGGCGCGCACGTCGGAGCGGATGGTGGTGTTGACCAGGGTGTCGATGGAAGACATCTTACTAAGGCTCCTATGAGTTGATTAAACTTCGTTTGACAGCTGACTTCTTCTTTTTTTCCGGCGGTGCGGGCACCTCCGGCATCGCCAGGCGTTCGGCGATGATGGCGCAGTAGTCGGGATTCAATTCGAAGCCGACGAAATTGCGCCCGCAGCGCTTGGCGGCGATGGCCGTCGTGCCGCTGCCCATGAACAGGTCCAGCACCACGCCGTCCGGCGGGCACGAGGCCTTGACCATGCGCTCGATGATCTCCAGCGGCTTCTGCGTCGGATGGTCGGCGCGCTCGGGATGCTCACGGTGCAGGCGCGACACGCTCCACAAATCCTTGGGGTTGTAGCCCACTTCCAGCCATTTGGCGCCGACGAAGATCGAGCGCGAACGGGCCTTCTTGGTTTCGGCGTCGTAGGGAATCCGCACCGAATCCAGGTCGAAGTAGTAGTCCTTGCGGCGCACGAAGAAGCCGATGGTGTCGTGCACCGACGAGTAGCTGCGCACGCTGCCGCCCATCGACGGCACGCGGCGGTCCCAGATAATCTCGTTCATCATCGTCATGCGCTTTTTCAGCAGCACGAAGATCTCCGGCGAAAAGCGCCAGGTCAGGAAGATGTACAGGCTGCCGTTGGGCTTCAACTTCGGCAGCGCCGCGTCGATCCACTGCTCGGTCCAGCGCAGGTACTCCTCCACCGTTTGCGAGTCGGAGTCGTTGCCGTAGTCCTTGCCCAGGTTGTACGGCGGGTCGGTCAGTATCAGGTCGATGGAGCCGTCCGGGATGCGCGCCAGTCCGGCCAGCGCATCCTCACAGAAGACCTGATTGATCCACGCTTCGCTCATTTGAGGCGCAGCTCCGCGCTGCGGGCGTGCGCCTGCAGGCCTTCGCCGTAGGCCAGTTCCGCCGCGACCTTGCCCAGCGTTTGCGCGCCGGCTTCGCTGACGTGGATGATCGACGAGCGTTTCTGGAAATCGTACACGCCCAGCGGCGACGAGAAGCGCGCGGTGCGCGACGTCGGCAGCACGTGGTTCGGGCCGCAGCAGTAGTCGCCCAGCGATTCGGACGAGAAGCGGCCGAGGAACATGGCGCCGGCGTGGCGGATCTGGTCGGCCCACTGCTGCGGGTTCTCGGCCGAGATCTCCAGGTGCTCGGCGGCGATGCTGTTGGCGATGGCGCAGGCTTCCGCCATGTCGCGCACCTTCACCAGCGCGCCGCGGTCGGTCAGCGAGGTGCGGATCGTTTCCGCGCGCGGCATCGTCGGCAGCAGCTTGTTGATGCTCGCTTCCACCTTGGCGATGTAGTCGGCGTCGGGGCACAGCAGGATGGCTTGCGCCAGCTCGTCGTGCTCGGCCTGCGAGAACAGGTCCATCGCGACCCAGTCGGGATCGGTGGTGCCGTCGCAGATGATCAGGATTTCGGACGGGCCGGCGATCATGTCGATGCCGACGATGCCGAACACGCGGCGCTTGGCGGCGGCCACGTAGGCGTTGCCCGGGCCGACGATCTTGTCGACCGGCTGGATGGTCTCGGTGCCGTGCGCCAGTGCGGCCACCGCCTGTGCGCCGCCGATGGTGATGACGCGGGTGACGCCGGCGATCGCGGCGGCGGCCAGCACCATCTGGTTCTTCACGCCGTCCGGGGTCGGCACCACCATGGTGATCTCGCCGACGCCGGCGACGTGCGCGGGTATCGCGTTCATCAGCACCGACGATGGGTAAGCCGCCTTGCCGCCGGGGACGTAGATGCCCACGCGGTCCAGCGGCGTGACCTTCTGGCCCAGCACCGTGCCATCGGCTTCGGTGTAGGTGAAGCCGTTCAGCTCCTGCTTCTGGCGCTCGTGGAACACGCGGATGCGTTGCGCGGCGGTGTGCAGCGCGTTGCGCTGCGCTTCAGGGATGGCGGCCAGCGCGGCCTGCAGCTCGGCTTCGGGAATATCGAAGGCGGCCATGCTGGCGGCGCCACCGTTCGGAATGCGGTCGAAGCGGTTGGTGTATTCCAGCACGGCGGCGTCGCCGCGCGCCTTCACGTCGGCCAGGATGCCGGCGACGGCGCGTTCGATCGCTTCATCGGTGCTCGCTTCAAATGCCAGCAGGGCGTCCAGTGACTTTTTGAAATCGGCTTGGGTGGAATCGAGCTTGGTGATTTGAATCGGCATGATGGTTTACTTTTTAGAGGCGCGTTCGAAGGCTTCGATAATCGGTTGCAGGCGGGCGCGCTTGAGCTTCAACGCGGCCTGGTTGACGATCAGGCGCGACGAGATATCCATGATCGCCTCGACTTCTTTCAGGTCGTTGGCGCGCAGCGTGTTGCCGGTGCTGACCACGTCGACGATGGCGTCCGACAGGCCGACCAGCGGCGCCAGTTCCATCGAGCCGTACAGCTTGATCAGGTCGACGTGCACGCCCTTCTTGGCGAAGTGCTCGCGCGCGGTTTCCACGAACTTGGTGGCCACGCGCAGGCGCGCGCCCTGGCGCACGGCGGTCTCGTAATCGAAGCCGTTGCGCACCGCGACCGACATGCGGCAGGCCGCGATGTGCAGGTCGATAGGCTGGTACAGTCCTTCGCCGCCGTGCTCCAGCAGCACGTCCTTGCCGGCCACGCCGAAGTCCGCCGCGCCGTGCTGCACATAGGTCGGCACATCGGTGGCGCGCACGATGATCACGCGCACGTCGGGATCGTTGGTCGACAGGATCAGCTTGCGCGAAGTCTCCGGATTCTCGGTGACGGTGATGCCGGCCGCTTCCAGCAGCGGCAGGGTGTCCTCGAAAATACGTCCCTTCGACAGCGCGAGGATCAGCTGCGAGTTAGGCTGGAATGCGCTCATGTTATTTAATCCGTTTGATGTTGGCGCCGACCGCGGACAGTTTTACTTCCATCTGGTCGTAGCCGCGGTCGAGGTGGTAGATGCGGTCGATCAGCGTTTCGCCGCGCGCGGCCAGCGCCGCGATCACCAGCGACGCCGAGGCGCGCAGGTCGGTCGCCATCACGGGCGCGCCCACCAGTTGCTCGACGCCTTTGATGAAGGCGGTGTTGCCGTCGGTTTCAATCGACGCGCCGAGACGGTTCATCTCCTGCACGTGCATGAAGCGGTTTTCGAAGATCGTTTCGGTCACGCGGCTGGCGCCGTCGGCGATGGTGTTCACCGCCATGAACTGCGCCTGCATGTCGGTCGGGAAGCCGGGGTATTCGGTTGTGCGGAAGGTCACCGGCGTCGGGCGCTTGTCCATCTGCGCGCGGATCCAGTTGTCGCCGATGGTCATCTGCAGGCCGATCTCGCGCAGCTTGTCCAGTGCGGCGTCCATGATGTCGACGCGGGTGTTGCGGATCGTGATGTCGCCGCCGGTGGCAGCCACCGCGCACAGGAAGGTCGCCGCTTCGATGCGGTCTGAGATCACGGCGTGCTTCGCGCCGTGCAGCTCGGCCACGCCCTGGATCGTCAGGCGGTTGGTGCCTATGCCTTCGATCTTCGCGCCCATCGCCACCAGCAGGTTGGCCAGGTCGGTCACCTCAGGTTCGCAGGCGGCGTTTTCCAGCACGGTCTCGCCTTCGGCCAGGGTCGCGGCCATCAGCAGGTTCTCGGTGCCGGTGACGGTGATCATGTCAGTGACGATGCGCGCGCCCTTGAGCTTTTTGCACTTGGCGTAGATGTAGCCGCCTTCGACGGTGATGTCCGCGCCCAGCGCCTGCAGGCCCTTGATGTGCTGGTCCACCGGACGCGAGCCGATGGCGCAGCCGCCCGGCAGCGAGACCTTGGCTTCGCCGAAGCGCGCCAGCAAGGGGCCCAGCACCAGGATCGAGGCGCGCATGGTTTTCACCAGCTCATACGGGGCTTCCAGCTTGTCGATGGCGCTGCCGTTGAGCGTGACCTTGTCGCCGTCCTGCGTCACTTTCAGGCCGGTCTGGCCCAAGAGCTTGAGGATGGTGGCCACGTCGTGCAGGTGCGGCACGTTGGACAGCTCGACGTCGCCCGACGTCAGCAGGCCGGCGCACAGGATGGGCAGGGCCGCGTTCTTCGCGCCGGAGATGTTGATGTCGCCGTTCAGGCGGTTGCCGCCTTGGATGAGGAGCTTGTCCATGCTTATCCTTGGTATTCTTCAGGGGTGAGGGTTTTCATCGACAGCGCGTGGATTTCCTCGCGCATGCGGTCGCCCAGCGCGGCGTACACGATCTGGTGGCGCTGGATCAAACGCTTACCGGCAAACGCGGGCGAGACGATGATCGCCTGGAAGTGCTGGCCGTCGCCCTCCACTTCGAGGTGGGTGCATTCGAGGCCGGCCGAGATGTAGCCGTGGATCAGTTCTGGAGTGGTAGGCATGATGGGTCCTTAAAAATTAGTGGCGCAACCGGTAGCCGCTGCGCAGCAAGCGTATCGCCAGCAGCGCCAACGCGACCAGGAAGGCGGAGACGATGCTCACGCTGACCAGCGGGTTGACGTCCGACTGGCCGAAGAATCCGTAGCGGAAGCCGTCGATCATGTAGAAGAACGGGTTCAGGTGCGAGACCGTCAGCCAGAACGGCGGCAGCGAATGGATGGAGTAGAACACGCCGGACAGGAAGGTCAGCGGCATGATCAGGAAGTTCTGGAACGCGGCCAGCTGGTCGAATTTCTCGGCCCAGATGCCGGCGATCAGGCCCATGGTGCCGAGGATGGCGGCGCCCAGCAGCGCGAACACCACGATCCAGAACGGCGCCGTGAACGACAGGTGGGCGAACCACGCCGTCACCACGAACACGCCGAAGCCGACCACGATGCCGCGCACCATGGCGGCGATCACGTAGGCCGAGAAGATCTCCCAGTGCGACAGGGGCGTGAGCAGCACGAACACCAGGTTGCCGGTGATCTTGGACTGGATCAGCGAGGACGACGAGTTGGCGAAGGCGTTCTGCAGGACGCTCATCATCACCAGGCCGGGGATCAGGAAGGCGGTGTAGCTGACGTCCGAGTATACGGTGACGCGGCCTTCGAGCACGTGGCCGAAGATCAGCAGGTACAGCATGGCCGTCAGGATCGGTGCGGCGACGGTCTGCGTGGCGACTTTCCAGAAGCGCAGCGTCTCCTTGTAGACCAGGGTGCGGAAGCCGGTGGAGATGAAGTTCATACGGTCCCCTTGTCCATGATCTGCAAGAAGATGTCTTCCAGGTCAGCTTGTTGCAATTGCATTTCGTCGATCACCGCACCGGATTCGCGCAGGCGCGCCAGCAGGGTTTCGACTTCGGCGTATTCGTTGACGCGCAGGCTGTACTTCTTGCCGTGCTCCGACTCTTCCGGGTGCGTGACCAGGTGGCGCAGGTCTTCCGGCAGGTCGCCGGCGGCCAGGTTGACCGTCAGCTGCGAGCCGGAGATGCGGCGGATCAGCGACGCCATCGTGTCCAGCGCGACCACCTTGCCGCTCTTGAGCATGGCCACGCGCTTGCACATGGCCTGCGCTTCCTCCAGGTAGTGGGTGGTCAGCACCACGGTGTGGCCTTCGCGGTTCAGGCGCGAGATGAACTTCCACAGCGTCTGGCGCAGTTCGACGTCGACTCCGGCGGTCGGCTCGTCGAGCACGATCACGGGCGGCTTGTGCACCAGCGCCTGCGCCACCAGCACGCGGCGCTTCATGCCGCCGGACAGGGCGCGCATGTTGACGTCGGCCTTGTTGGTCAGGTCGAGGTTGTGCATCACTTCATCGATCCAGGCGTCGTTGTTCGGCAAGCCGAAGTAGCCCGACTGCAGGCGCAGCGTTTCGCGCACGGTGAAGAAGGGATCGAACACCAGCTCCTGCGGCACCACGCCCAGCTTCTTGCGGGCCGCGCGGAAATCGCCGGTGACGTCATGGCCGTGGATGGTGACCTTGCCGGCGTCGGGCCGGATCAGGCCCGCGATGATGGAAATCAGGGTGGTCTTGCCGGCGCCGTTCGGGCCCAGCAGGCCGAAGAATTCCCCCTCCTCGATGGAAAGGGAGACGCCGCCCAGTGCCTGGAGCGACTTGTAGCGCTTCTCGACATTACTTATTTGGATCGCTGTCATGCTTGACTTATCTGTAAGGTGCGGCGGCGCGAACCGGCGCTGTGTGGCCTAAATGTGCCAAATGGCGGAAGATGCTGCGGGCGCCGCGGCTCTCAGGCAGCGGCAACGTTCAATTATATTGGAAATTCGGATCGGCAGAGCCGGACTGGCTGTTTACCAGAGGTACAACGGGCGGCGGGGTGGGGCGGGGGTCAATGATGGTGATGCGAAGACGAGTCGTCGGCGAGACCGGTCTTTTTGGTGAAGACGGATTCCGGCGCTTCGACCGGGGCAAACTCTTCGTGGGCGGGATTGGCTGGTGCGCCGCAGTCCTGGTCCAGCTTGACGCTGGTCGGGAACAGCAGCGAGCACACGCCGTACAGCTTGGTCAGGCTTTGCAGCGCCGGCGGCAGGTTTTTCAGTTCCAGCTTGATGCCGGCGTCCTGGGCGGCGCGCTGCCACGCCAGCATGACCGACACCGCCACCGAATCCACCGTCAACACATGGCGCAGGTCGAACACGGTCTGGCCGGCCTTGAGGGCCGCCAAGCCGCGCTCCAGCGCCGCGGAGGCGTTGAGCACGGTCAGGGTCGTGAGGGACTGCAGGTTGTCGGCGGCTTCGGAAACGGCGGTGGACATGGCGTTATGGCTTACTTGGCAACGGTTTTCAGGGGCTTGTTGGCCAGCGACTTGTTCTTTTCCGTCAGCGTCTTGATCAGGCCGTCGATGCCGCCCTTGCTGATTTCGGAGGCGAACGTGCCTTTGTAGGTCTCGACCAGCCACGCGCCCAGCACGTTGATGTCGTAGATCTTCCAGCCGGACGGGGTCTTGGCGACGCGGTAGTTCAGCGGGATCGGTTCGCCGCGGGTGACGTTGACCTGCGAGCGCACTTCCACTTCGTTGTCGGACGGGTCGGAACGCATCGGCTTGAACTCGACGGTTTCGTTTTTAATCTGCGACAGCGCGCCCGAGTAGGTGAAGATCAGCAGCGTGCGGAACTGGTCCGACAGCGCTTTTTGCTGCTCGGGGGTGGCGTCGCGCCAGAAGCGGCCGGCCGCCAGCGCGGTCATGCGCTGCGAGTCGACGTAGGGCAGGATCTTGCTTTCGACCAGGTCCAGCACTTTCTTCTGGTCGCCGGCCTGGATGGCCTTGTCGGACTTGGCGGTCTCGATCACTTCCTGGCTGATGCGCTTGACCAGCACGTCCGGCGCTTCGTTGGACGGCGCCGCGGCCGCGTGGGCGTTGACGGCCAGCGCGACAGTTGCCAGGGCGATAAGTTGTTTAATCAATTTCATGTTGTCGTTACCTTTGTGTGGTTCTTCGGGGTCACTGGCTGACGGTTGCCGCAGCCGGTGCGCCAGAGTTTAACTCTTTTGGCGCCGATTCGGATGACACAGGGGTAGAACTTTGTGCGGCGGCGACCGGTTTGGCTTCCGGCTTGGCCTCCGGCTTCACGTCCGGCTCGGCCGAGTCATCCTTGGACGGCTTGCGCGGTGCGTCGTCGCCGTCGGGATGAATCTGGCTTTCGCGGCGCTGCAGGAAGCCGTCGCGGATGAATTCGTAACGGTCCAGCGCGGCGTCTTCCAGCAAACTGGTCGCGTTGAGCAGGTTAGCACGTTGGTCGACGGCGCGGAGCGCGGTACCGGTGTTGCGGATGTAGACCGGCTCCTTGTAGGCCCAGATATCGCCCTTGATGTCCAGCGGCAAGGCCACCGTGTCGCGCACGGTCGAAGGGCCCAGCAGCGGCAGCATCAGGTACGGGCCGGACGGCACGCCCCAGGTGCCCAGCGTCTGGCCGAAGTCTTCCTTGTGCTTTTGCAGGCCGGCTTCCGAGGCGATGTCGAACAGGCCGACGATGCCCAGCGTGGAGTTCAGCGCGAAGCGGGTGACGTCCGACATGCCGGCTTCGCCATGGCCTTGCAGCAGGTTGTTGACGCCGGTCCAGGCGTCGGCCAGGTTGCCGAAGAAGTTGTTGACGCCGGTCTGCACGAAGTTCGGCAGCACGTTGCGGTAGGCCGTCGCGGCCGGCTTGAGCGCGTAGGTGTCGACCGTGTCGTTGAAGCTGAACATGGCGCGGTTGAAGCCCTCGTACGGGTCGCGCGGGTTGGGGCCGGCGCAGCCGGCCAGCAGCACGGTGACGCCCAGCGCCAGTGCGGCGCTGCGGAGGTGTTTCGAGGTGCGTTGCGTCATTTGCTGTCCTTTCCTTCTGCAGCTTTGCTGTAGATGAACTGGTTAATCAGGTCTTCCAGCACGGCGGCCGACTGGGTGCGGGCGATCTTGTCGCCGGCACCCAGGTTGTTGGTGTCGCCGCCGGCTTCGATGCCCACGTATTGCTCGCCCAGCAGGCCGGCGGTCAGGATCTTGGCCGAGCTGTCTTTCGGGAACTTGTAGCCTTCTTCCATGTTCAAGGTTACCAGCGCCTGGTAAGTCTTGTCATCAAACTTAATCTCTCCCACACGGCCTACCACCACGCCGGCCGCCTTGACCGGCGCCTGCGGGCGCAGGCTGCCGATGTTGTCGAACTTGGCGGTGATCGGGTAGGCCTTGCCGAAGGACATGGAACCCATGTTGCCGGCCTTCAGCGCCAGGAACATCAGCGCGGCGACGCCGACGACGATGAACAGACCGACCCAGACATCCAGAGATTTACGTTGCATAGCGATTCCTTAGTTTCTTATCTTGTACTTTTACGCTTATTTGCTGAACATCAGCGCCGTCATCATGAAGTCCAGCCACCAGATCATCAGCGATGAAATCACGACCGTGCGGGTGGTGGCGCGCGCCACGTCTTCCGGGGTCGGCTGGGCTTCGTAGCCCTGGTACAACGCGATGAAAGTGATGGCGATGCCGAACACCACGCTCTTGGCAAAACCGTTGTAAATATCTTTCCAGATGTCGACGCCGCCCTGCATCTGCGACCAGAACGCGCCCTCGTCGACGCCGATCAGCTGCACGCCGACCAGGTAGCCGCCGAACACGCCGACCGCGCTGAACACCGACGCCAGCAGCGGCACCGAGATCACGCCGGCCCAGAAGCGCGGCGCCAGCACGCGCTGGACCGGGTTGACGGCCATCATCTCCATCGCCGACAGCTGCTCGCCCGCCTTCATCAGGCCGATTTCGGCCGTCAGCGAGGTGCCGGCGCGGCCGGCGAACAGCAGCGCGGTGATCACCGGCCCCAGTTCGCGGGTCAGGCCCAGCGCCACCAGCAGGCCCAGCGATTGCTCGGCGCCGTATTTGTTGAGCGTGTAATAGCCCTGCAAGCCCAGCACCATGCCGACGAACAGGCCGGACAGGGTGATGATCAGCATCGAATAATTGCCGATGAAATGCAGTTGCTCGACCACCAGCGACGGCCGGCGCAGCAGGCCGGGCGACACGCCCAGCATGTTGGCGAAGCTGCGGCTGCCGTAGCCGATGCTTTCGACGTAATCGCGCAGCGGCGCGCCCAGCTTGGACAACCAGTTCTTCAGACTCATACTTGCACTCCCAGGCCCAGGTCATCGGCCAGGGACTTGCCTGGATAGTGGAACGGCACCGGGCCATCGGCCTCGGCGTTGACGAATTGCTTCACATACGGGTCGGTCGACACCATCATCTCGTCCGGCGTGCCGTGCGCAACGATCTTGCCTTGCGACAGGAAGTACACATAGTCGGCGATGGCAAAGCATTCCTTGACGTCGTGCGACACCAGCACCGTGGTCGAGCCCAGCGCGGTGTTCAGGTTGCGGATCAGGTTGGCGGTGACGCCCATCGAGATCGGATCCAGGCCGGCGAAGGGCTCGTCGTACATGATCAGTTCCGGGTCCAGCGCGATCGAGCGGGCCAGCGCCACGCGGCGCGCCATGCCGCCGGAGATTTCGCCCGGCTTGAGCTTGGCGGCGTTGCGCAGGCCGACCGCGTGCAGCTTCATCAGCACCAGGTTGCGGATCAGCTCTTCCGACAGGTCGGTGTGCTCGCGCAGCGGGAAGGCGACGTTTTCGTACACGGTCAGGTCGGTGAACAGCGCGCCGTGCTGAAACAACATGCCCATCTTGCGCCGCAGCAGATACAGGCCGGCGGTATTGAGCTTGTGCACCACCTGGCCCTGCACCTTGACATGGCCGCGTTGCGGGCGGATCTGGCCGCCGATCAGGCGCAATACCGTGGTCTTGCCGCTGCCCGAGCCGCCCATCACCGCGACCACTTTTCCGCGTGGGAAGTCCATCTGGAGGCCCGACAAGATCGAGCGCTTTCCATAGGAAAAGTGTAAATCACGGATTTCGACTAGATTAGCCACGACTGAACTCATTTTTTTGAATGCCGTATTGTAGTGCAGAAAGGTTAATCTCTGCTGGCGCCTCCTTCTTTTGTGACAGAGAGAGGCATTGTAAGTAGCGGATAATACAACACTACTGAACCCAAAGTCAGCAATTTACACCTATCAAGAATTGTAACATTGCTGCACCGCACAAACCATGGACGTAAAAAAACCGGTGGGAACGGGGATCACCCGTTCCCACCGGCGCGAAGAAGGCTTTCGCGGACCGCTGGGATTAGCGTGGAAGTTCCGAAGAGCCCATCAAAAACTCGTCGACCGCGCGCGCGCACTGGCGGCCTTCGCGGATCGCCCACACCACCAGCGACTGGCCGCGGCGCACGTCGCCGGCGGCAAACACGTTGGGGGCGGTAGTCTTGTAGCAGCCTTCGCCGTCCGTGCTGGCCTTGGCGTTGCCGCGCGCATCTTTCTCGATGCCGAAAGCGTCCAGCACGTTGGCGACCGGCGACACAAAGCCCATGGCCAGCAGCACCAGGTCGGCCTTCATCTCGAATTCCGAGTTCGGCACTTCGCTCATCTTGCCGTCTTTCCACTCGACGCGGCAGGCGACCAGCTTCTCGACCTTGCCGTTCTTGCCTTCCAGGCGCTTGGTGGCCACCGCCCAGTCGCGCTCGCAGCCTTCCTCGTGCGACGAGGAGGTGCGCAGCTTGGTCGGCCAGTACGGCCACACCAGCGGCTTGTTCTCTTGCTCCGGTGGCATCGGCATCAGCTCGAACTGGGTCACCGAGGCGGCGCCGTGGCGGTTCGAGGTGCCGACGCAGTCGGAACCGGTGTCGCCGCCGCCGATCACCACCACGTGCTTGCCGGTGGCTTTGAGCTGGTCTTTGACCTTGTCGCCGGCGTTGACCTTGTTTTGCTGCGGCAGGAAGTCCATGGCGAAATGCACGCCCTTCAGTTCGCGGCCCGGCACCGGCAGGTCGCGCGGCTGCTCGGCGCCGCCGGCCAGCACGACCGCGTCGAAGTCCTTGGCCAGGTCTTCGGGGAAGATGGTTTCCTTGGCCCAGTTGTTGACGTTGGCCGGGAAGTCCTTGCCGACCAGGACGCTGGTGCGGAACACCACGCCTTCGGCTTCCATCTGCTTGATGCGGCGGTCGATGTGCGACTTTTCCATCTTGAAGTCGGGGATGCCGTAGCGCAGCAGGCCGCCGACGCGGTCGCTCTTCTCGAACACGGTGACGGCGTGGCCGGCGCGCGCCAGCTGCTGCGCCGCCGCCAGGCCGGCGGGGCCGGAGCCGACCACGGCCACTTTCTTGCCGCTCTGCTGGGCGGCCGGCTGCGGCACGACCCAGCCGTGTTCCCAGCCTTCGTCGATGATCTTGTGCTCGATCGACTTGATGCCGACCGGATCGTTGTTGATGCCCAGCGTGCAGGCGGCCTCGCACGGCGCGGGGCAGATGCGGCCGGTGAATTCCGGGAAGTTGTTGGTCGAGTGCAGGGTGTCGAGCGCCTCGCGGTAGTTGCCGCGATAGACCAGGTCGTTCCAGTCCGGGATGATGTTGTTGACCGGGCAGCCGGTGTTGCAGAACGGGATGCCGCAATCCATGCAGCGCGCGCCCTGCACCTTGGCCTGCTCGTTGGTCAGGGTGATGACGAATTCGGAATAGTTTTTCAACCGCGTAGCAGGCGGCAGATAGCCCTCGTCCTGACGCTTGAATTCCATGAAGCCGGTGATTTTACCCACGATAATTCCTTAAATATTGTTCTGTACGGTCAGCATCAGGCTGCGATCGGCTGCGCGGAGGCGGCTTCGTTCGCCACGTCCTCGGCCATCTCGACCAGGGCGCGCTTGTATTCGCTCGGGAAGACCTTGACGAATTTGCCGCGGCCTTCGGCCCAGTTGTCCAGCAACAGGCGGGCACGGGTGCTGCCGGTGTGCTTGAAGTGACGCTCGATCAAACGCTTCAGGATCACCTCGTCCGCCTCGCGGCCGTGGTCCTTGTGCTGCACGTGCCAGGTTTCGCTCTGGGCTTCCTGCTCCTTGGCGGTCAGCACCGGCTCCAGCGTCACCATCGCGGTGTTGCAACGCGCTTCGAAATCGCCTTCCGGGTCGTACACGTAGGCGATGCCGCCCGACATGCCCGCCGCGAAGTTGCGGCCGGTGGCGCCCAGCACGACCACGGTGCCGCCGGTCATGTACTCGCAACCGTGGTCGCCAGTGCCTTCGACGATGGCGGTGGCGCCCGAGTTACGCACGGCGAAACGCTCGCCGGCCACGCCGTTGAAGAAGGCTTCGCCGCTGATCGCGCCGTACAGCACGGTGTTGCCGATGATGATGTTGTTCACCGCCCAGCCGCGGAACTCGGTGTTCGGACGCACGATGATGCGGCCGCCCGACAAGCCCTTGCCGACGTAATCGTTACCCTCACCGACCAAGTCGATGGTGATGCCGTGCGCCAGGAAGGCGCAGGCCGACTGGCCGGCCGTGCCTTGCAGCTGGATGTGGATGGTGTCGTCCGGCAGGCCGGCGTGGCCGTAGCGCTTGGCCACTTCGCCCGACAGCATGGTGCCGACGGTGCGGTTGACGTTGCGTACCGGCGAGATGAACGAGACGCGCTCGCCCTTCTCCAGCGCGGCCTTCGCTTGCGCGATCAGCTTGTGGTCGAGCGCCTTGTCCAGGCCGTGGTCCTGTTCCATCGTGTGGTAGATGGAATCGCCGTTCGGCACTTCCGGCGAGTAGAAGATGTTGCTGAAGTCCAGGCCCTTGGCCTTCCAGTGCGTGATCGCCTTGGACTTGTCCAGCAGGTCGACGCGGCCGATCAGCTCGTCATACGTGCGGATGCCCAGTTGCGCCATCAGCTGGCGGGCTTCCTCGGCGACGAAGAAGAAGTAGTTCACGACGTACTCCGGCTTGCCGGAGAACTTGGCGCGCAGCGCAGGATCCTGCGTGGCGACGCCGACCGGGCAGGTGTTCAAGTGGCACTTGCGCATCATGATGCAGCCCTCGACCACCAGCGGCGCGGTGGCGAAGCCGATTTCGTCGGCGCCCAGCATGGCGGCGATGACGACGTCGCGGCCGGTACGCATCTGGCCGTCGGCCTGGACGCGGATGCGGCTGCGCAAGCCGTTCAGCACCAGGGTCTGCTGCGTTTCCGCCAGGCCCAACTCCCATGGCGTACCGGCGTGCTTGACCGACGACAGCGGCGAAGCGCCGGTGCCGCCGTCATGGCCTGCGACCACGACGTGATCGGCCTTGGCCTTGGTCACGCCGGCGGCCACGGTGCCGATGCCCACTTCCGACACCAGCTTGACCGAGATCGAAGCGCGCGGGTTGGCATTTTTCAAATCGTGGATCAGCTGTGCCAGATCCTCGATCGAATAGATGTCGTGGTGCGGCGGCGGCGAGATCAGGCCCACGCCCGGCACCGAGAAGCGCAGCGTCGCGATGTACTCGGACACCTTATGGCCCGGCAGCTGGCCGCCTTCGCCCGGCTTGGCGCCCTGCGCCATCTTGATCTGGATCTGGTCGGCCGAGTTCAGGTAGGCCGCGGTCACGCCGAAACGGCCGGACGCCACCTGCTTGATGCGCGAGCGCAGCGAATCGCCCGCCTGCAGCGGAATGTCGACCACCATCTGCTCTTTGCCCATGACCGAGGCCATGGTCTCGCCCTGCTTGATCTTGATGCCTTTCAGTTCCATCGTGTAGCGCGATGGATCCTCGCCGCCTTCACCGGTGTTGGACTTGCCGCCGATGCGGTTCATCGCCACCGCCAGCGTGGCGTGGGCTTCGGTCGAGATCGAACCCATGGACATCGCGCCGGTCGCGAAGCGCTTGACGATTTCCTTGGCCGGCTCGACTTCGTCCAGCGGGATCGCCTTGGTCGGATCGAGCTTGAACTCGAACAGGCCGCGCAAGGTCAGGTGACGCTTGCTCTGGTCGTTGATGATCTGCGCGTACTCCTTGTAGCTGGAGAAGTTGTTGCTGCGGGTCGAATGCTGCAGTTTCGCGATCGCATCCGGGGTCCACAGGTGGTCTTCGCCGCGCACGCGGTAGGCGTACTCGCCGCCGGCGTCCAGGTGGTTGGCCAGCACGGGATCGTCGCCGAACGCCAGGTTGTGCAGGCGCAGCGCCTCTTCCGCCACTTCGAACACGCCGATGCCTTCCACGTTGGAGGCCGTGCCCTTGAAGTACTTGTCGACCAGCGACTTGTTCAGGCCGACGGCCTCGAAGATCTGCGCGCCGCAGTAGGACATGTAGGTCGAGATGCCCATCTTGGACATGACCTTCATCAGGCCCTTGCCGACCGCCTTGGTGTAGTTATAGACCGCCTTCTCGCCGGTCATGTCGCCCGGCATGCCCAGCGCCATCTCGACCAGGGTTTCCATCGCCAGGTAAGGGTGGATCGCTTCGGCGCCGTAGCCCGCCAGCAGCGCGAAGTGGTGGGTCTCGCGGGCCGAGCCGGTCTCGACGACCAGGCCGGTGGACGCGCGCAGGCCCTTGCTGACCAGGTGCTGGTGCACGGTCGATGTGGCCAGCAGCGCTGGAATCGCCACGCGGTCCGGGCCGACCGAGCGGTCCGACACGATCAGGATGTTGTGGCCGGACTTGACCGCGTCGACCGCCTCGGCGCACAGCGACGCCAGGCAGGCCTCCACGCCGTCCTTGCCCCAAGCGAGCGGATAGCAGATGTTCAGCTCATAAGACTTGAACTTGCCGCCGGTATGCGCGCTGATACCGCGCAGGCGGGCCATGTCGTCGAAGCCCAGGATAGGCTGCGAGACTTCCAGGCGCATCGGCGGGTTGACGTTGTTGGTGTCGAGCAGGTTCGGTTTCGGGCCGATGAAGGACACCAGCGACATCACCATCGCTTCGCGGATCGGGTCGATCGGCGGGTTGGTCACTTGCGCGAACAGCTGCTTGAAATAGTTGTACAGCGGCTTGAGCTTGTTGGACATGACGGCCAGCGGCGAGTCGTTGCCCATCGAGCCGGTGGCTTCCTCGCCGGCGGCGGCCATCGGCGCCATCAGGAACTTCAGGTCTTCCTGGGTGTAGCCGAAGGCTTGCTGGCGGTCCAGCAGCGACGGCGTGGCTTTTTCTCCCTGCGCCGGCGCGACGTCCTTGGCGCGGTTGTGCGCCAGCTGGCTTTCGCTCAGCTTGATTTCGTTGAGCTTGATGCGCACCGCGTTGATCCACGCCTTGTACGGCTTGGCGTTGGCGTAGGTGTCTTTGAGCTCTTTATCGTCGATGATGCGGCCCGCTTCCAGGTCGATCAGGAACATCTTGCCCGGCTGCAGGCGCCATTTCTGGATGATCTTGGATTCGGGAATCGGCAGCACGCCCGATTCCGAGGCCATCACGACCAGGTCGTCGTCGGTGACGATGTAGCGGGCCGGACGCAGGCCGTTGCGGTCCAGCGTGCCGCCGATATAGCGGCCGTCGGTGAAGGCCATGGCGGCCGGGCCGTCCCACGGTTCCATCATGGCGGCGTGATATTCGTAGAACGCGCGGCGATTGTCGTCCATCGTACCGTGATTTTCCCAGGCTTCCGGGATCATCATCATCATCGCCTGGGCGATCGGATAGCCCGCCATCAGCAGCAGTTCCAGCGCATTGTCGAAGCAGGCGGTGTCCGACTGGCCTTCGTAGATCAGCGGGAACAGCTTGTGCAGGTCATCGCCCAGCACGGCGGACTTCATCACGCCTTCACGGGCGCGCATCCAGTTGAAGTTGCCTTTGACGGTGTTGATCTCGCCGTTGTGGGCGATCAGGCGGTACGGGTGGGCCAGCGGCCATTCCGGGAAGGTGTTGGTCGAGAAACGCTGGTGCACCAGCGCCAGCGCCGACACGCAGCGCGCGTCCTGCAGGTCCTTGTAGTACACGCCGACCTGGTCCGCCAGCAGCAGGCCCTTGTAGACGATGGTACGGGCCGACAGCGAGGCCACGAAGAATTCTTTGCCGTGGATCAGCTTCAATGCCTGGATCGCGTGCCCGGACGATTTGCGGATCACGTACAGCTTACGTTCCAGCGCGTCGGTCACCATGATGTCGGCGCCACGGCCGATGAAGATCTGGCGGATCACCGGCTCTTTGGCGCGCACGGTCGGGGACATCGGCATGTCGCAGTCGACCGGCACGTTGCGCCAGCCCAGCACGACTTGGCCTTCGGCGCGCACGGCGCGCTCGATTTCCTGTTCGCAAGCGATGCGGGAGGCGTTTTCCTTCGGCAGGAACACCATGCCGACGCCGTATTCGCCTGGCGGCGGCAGCTCCACGCCTTGCTTGGCCATCTCGTCGCGGTAGTACTGGTCCGGGATCTGGATCAGGATACCGGCGCCATCGCCCATCAGCGCGTCGGCGCCCACGGCGCCCCGGTGATCGAGGTTTTTCAGGATCAACAGACCCTGTTCCACGATGGAGTGGCTCTTGTTGCCCTTGATGTGGGCGACGAAACCGACGCCGCAGGCATCGTGTTCATTGGACGGATCGTACAGACCTTGGGCTTTCATGGGCTCTCCACTGCAATTTTGACTAACGAAAAGCTAGAGTAGTGCAATGCAGCGTAAACTTCAACAATAACAATTAGGGTCGGAGTCGAATTAATTTTTTCCGAGTCGCCGGAAATTTTAATTAGGGACAGAGTGATGGCGATTCTAAAAAAACCGCGGGAACCGGCGATTCCCACGGTGTTGGCTCGTTGTTCAGGCCGCTTCAGGCTTGATTTTGAACGGTCTGCCGCGCTTGGCCGGCAAGACCTGGCGCTTGACCTTGTGCTGCAACGCCGTCTTGAATTGCTCCGTGCCCAACGGCCAGCCCTTGAGCAGCGCCTTGCTGATGAGGGTGATCTCTTCCTCGCTCAAGGCCGGCTCGGCCAGCGCGATGTAGGCCGCCTCGCGCTGGAACGGCGTGTTGCCCAGTTCCCAGAACTTCGGATGGTCGACGATCAGGCCGTCGGAACGCAGGCCGGCGTGGTGCGGATAGCTGGACCACGGATAATCCTCGGCCCGCCCCACCATGCCGTTGCGCACCGGATTGAACTCGATATAACGGCTGCACGACATGAAGTATTGCTCGGCGTCGATCAGCGAGGTTTTGTAGCGTCCATTCCACAAAGTGCCGCTGCGGCCGTATTTTTGATTGAAGTAGGGCACGTAATAGCGGCCTATCCATTGCATCATCTGGCCCAGGCCGTCCTCGTCGGCCGGCGTGACCAGCAAATGCAGGTGGTCCGGCATCAACACATAGGCGTGCACCGCCACTTTGTAGTTCTTGGCGGCGGTGCGCAGCCAGCCTAGGAAGGCCTGGTAATCTTCGGTCTCGCGGAAGATCGGTTGGTTGTTGTTGCCGGTCTGGATAACGTGATGCGGCTGGCCGGGGACGATCAAGCGGGGTAGACGTGCCATAAATTTCAGCAAAAGGAATCGGAAACACCGATTCTACACCACTCTGTCCCCGATTAATCAGGCGCCCAGCAAAACCGGCCTGACTCTGTCCCTGTTTTTCGGCGCAGTGCCGGAAAGCTGGAACACGCTGACCACGCGGGCCAGCGCGCCGCTCTGGTCCTGCAGCGCGGCGGAGGCCGCCGCCGCCTCCTCGACCAGCGCCGCGTTCTGCTGCGTCACCTGGTCCATCTGCGCGATGGCGCGGTTGATCTGCTCGATGCCGTTGGTCTGCTCGGCGCTGGCGGCGGTGATTTCGCCGATGATGTCGGTCACTCGCCGCACGTTGACGACGATTTCCCGCATCGTGCTGCCGGCCTGGGCCACCAGGCGCGCGCCGCTTTCCACCTTGTCGACCGAATTGTTGATCAGCTCCTTGATTTCCTTCGCCGCGCTGGCGCTGCGCTGGGCCAGGTTGCGCACCTCGCTCGCCACCACGGCGAAGCCACGGCCCTGGTCGCCGGCGCGGGCCGCCTCCACCGCCGCGTTCAGGGCCAAAATGTTGGTCTGGAAGGCGATGCCGTCGATGACGGCGATGATGTCGACGATCTTGTGCGCCGACGTGCTGATCTCGCTCATGGTGTCGACCACTTCGTCGACCACGGTGCCGCCCTTGACCGCCACCTCCGAGGCCGACAGCGCCAGCGTATGCGCCTGACGCGAGTTGTCGCCGTTCTGCTTGACGGTGGCGGTCAGTTCCTCCATCGACGAGGCGGTCTGCTGCAGCGAACTGGCCTGCTGTTCGGTGCGGGCCGACAGGTCGAGGTTGCCGGTGGCAATCTGGCCCGAAGCCGTCGCGATGGTGTCGGTGCCGCTGCGGACCTGGCCGACGATGTTGATCAGGCTGGCGTTCATGTCCTTCAGCGCCTGCAGCAGCACGCCGGTCTCGTCCTTGCTGCGCACGTCGATCTTGCTGCTCAGGTCGCCCGCCGCGACGGTCTGCGCCACCCGCACCGCCTTGTGGATGGGGCCGGTGATCGAGATGCCGATGACGTAGGCGAACCAGGCGCCCAGCGCCAGCGCGCCGGCCGTCAGCGCTAGCAGGAAGCGCTGGCCCGAATGGTATTGCTGCTGCACCTCCGCCGCCAGCGCGCGGCCGACGCCGGCCTCGTAGTCGCCGATTTTCTGCACGTTGTCCAGGTAGGCATTGAATTGGGGTTCCAGCTTGCTGTCGGCCAGCGCGCGGGCGCCGGCGAGGTCGCCGCTTTTCTTGAGCTTGAACAAAACATCGCGGCTGGCCGCATAGCCCTTGCGCACCGACGCGACCGATTCCAGCAAGGCTTTCTCCTCGGTGCTGGTCAGCAGGGGTTCGAGTTGCTTCTGGATGGCGTTGACGCGCGCGCGGGTGGCGGCTGCCTTCTCGGCAAGCGCCGGGGATTCGGCGGTTTCGGTATTGCGGGCGAAGGCCAGCACGCTCACGCCGCTGATGCTGATCTGGTTATGCCATTCGGCGGTCAGGCGCTCCTTGACGCTGGCGCTGCCCACCATCTGCTCGGTCAGGTCGCCCACCGCCTGCAGGCGCCACATGCCGGCCATGGCCATGCCGACGATGAGCAACATCACCAAGCCGAAGCCGCCGGCCAGGCGCATCCCAATTTTCCAATCGCTGTAGCGCATTGCAATTCTCCCCAGTTTTTTATACGTGGAAAATTCATGCTACGACAAAGCTGCACTTAGGAAACTCACAGATTTCCACAGTACAGAAATACTATTGAGTTTGACTCAAGATAAGTTGAAGCTGGCGGAGAGGCTGTAGCCCTCGCCATAGGCGCTGCGCAGGGGCAAGTCCTGGCCAAGGCCGGTGCGGGCTTTTTTGCGTAAACGATACACCAGCATGTCGACCCGGCGTCCGGCGTCGGGATCGTCGCCGCCGATGCCGGCCACGATGACCTGGCGCGGCACGGGACGGGTGTTAATCGTCAGCAAATGAAGGAAATTGCATTCTTTCTCGGTCAGCGTGATCGCCATGCCTTGCAGCTCCAGCTGGCGGGCGCTGACGCGCAGCGTCCACTTGCTGGGCGCAGGGACGGTTTCCTGCGGACCGACACGGCGGTCCAGCGCCTCGATGTGGGCGGCCAGTTCCGGGAATTTGATCGGCTTGGTCAGGTAGTGGTCGGCGCCCAGGCGCAGGCCGAGGATGCGGTTGTCGAACGCGACCCGGCCGGTCAGCACCAGCAGGCCGATCTGCGGATACAGCTGGCGCATCCTGGGTATCACATTGAAACCGTCTTCGTCCGGCAGACCCAGATCGAGCACCACCACGCCGACATTGCCCTGGCTGAGGGCGGACCACATTTCGCTGGCGTTGTTGGTGATGTGCACTTCGTGTTCAAGCTCAGTCAAAAACTCTGCCATTTCCTCGGCATAGTCCAGATTGTCTTCCACGATGAGTATTTGCGTCATTGATGCGCCATTCGATCGATTATTGAGCAACGGTGCTCAGTCCTGCCTTGCTGCTTCAGCTTGCGTCCAAGGAATTATCACTGCTGCCACCCGACCGCGCAAGGCTTTTCCCGGCAGCGGCCCCAACCGGCAACCAAATCCGAAATTCCGCGCCGCTTTCAGAAACATTTGTTGCCGTCAGCGTGCCGCCGTGAACATCCACCACCGCGCGCGCCATGTACAGGCCCAAGCCGGATCCGGCCACGCCGACAGCGTTGCTGCCGCGGAAGGATTTGTCGAACACATGCGCCAGTTCGGCCGCCGGCACGCCGGCCCCGTGATCGCGCACCAGGAACTCGACGCCGCCCTCGCTTGCCATTTTGCCTATCAATTCTATCGGAGTATTGGCGCTCGTGTACTTTATTGCATTGTCCACCAAGATTTCCAGGCATAAGCGCACACCGGCCGGGTCGCAGCGCATCCATTGCGGCAGCGCATCGGTACGCACGCTGACCGCGTCGCGCCGGCGGCGCGCCTGTTCGGCCACCGATTCCAGCAGCGTGGCGGGCGAGATTTCATTCGGCTGGCGCTCGCGGCCGATGCTGGCCATGCGCTCGGGCGACAGGTACTCGTCCAGCATGGCCAGCATGCGGTCGACGGCGGTCTGGATCTTGCGGTAGCGCTTGCGCGTGCCTTCGTCGTGATGGGCGCCGGTCATTTCCAGGCGCTGCACGGCGCCGTCGATGGTCGACAGCGGCGTGCGGAATTCGTGCGACAGCATGGAGGCGAATTTCTTTTGCTGCGCCGCCAGCTCGCGGCGCGCGCTCAGGTCGCGCACCACGCCCACCACCGAGACGGCGGCGCCTTGCTCGTCGAGGATCAGCGTCGATTCGATTTCCACCGGCAGCAGGCGGCCGTCCGCGTGGGGCAGCTCGGTTTCGCGCAGCAGGCGAAGGCGGCTCGGGTCGCCGTTGGCGTGGCGCGCCAGCCGGGCCGGCAGTTGCTGCAACAGGCCGGCGGCCAGCGCCTGCGCGGACTCCAGCGTGTAGCCGAACTGGCGCCCGGCGGCGGGGCTGAGCCACGTCAGACGCAGACTGGCGCAGTCGGCCATCCAGCTGACCTCGCCGCTGTGCTGGAGCAGCAGGCGATAGCGCTCCGCTTCCTCCTGCGACTGGCGCAGCGCCGCTTGCAGTTCGGCGACGGTCGCCACTTATTCCGCCAGCGGGGCGAAGATCTGCTGCAGGTCCTCCTGGGTGAGCGCCATTTTCTGCGACTCGCCTTCGGCCAGGATGGATTGCGCCAGATCGGATTTCTTCTGCTGCAGCAGCTGGATTTTTTCCTCCAGCGTGCCCTTGGCGATCAACTTGTAGACGAACACCGGCTTGTCCTGGCCGATACGCCAGGCGCGGTCGGTGGCCTGGTTTTCCGCCGCCGGATTCCACCACGGATCGTAGTGGATCACGGTGTCGGCCGCCGTCAGGTTCAGGCCGACGCCGCCCGCCTTCAGGCTGATCAGGAAGATCGGCACCGCGCCCTGCTGGAACGCCGCCACCTGCGCGCTGCGGTCCTTGGTCTCGCCGGTCAGCAAGGCATACGGGATATCGCGCGCTTCCAGTTCCTCCTCGATCAGCTCCAGCATGCTGGTGAACTGCGAGAACACCAGGATCTTGCGGTTTTCCTCCAGCAGGTCCTCGACCATCTGCATCAAGTCGATCAGCTTGGCCGAGCCGGCCGTCTGCTTCTTCGACGGCAGCGACTTGACCAGGCGCGGATCGCAGCAGACCTGGCGCAGCTTGAGCAGCGCCTCCAGGATCACGATCTGGCTGCGCGCCACGCCCTTGCGGTCGATCTCCTCGCGCACCTTCTGGTCCATGGCCAGTCTCACCGTCTCGTACAGGTCGCGCTGGGCGCCGGTCAGCTCGACCTTGCGCACCATCTCGGTCTTCGGCGGCAGTTCCTTGGCCACGTTGTCCTTGGTCCGGCGCAGCAGGAAGGGCTTGATGCGGCGGTTCAGCAGCGCGCGCCGCAGCGGGTCGTCCTGGCGCTCGATCGGGTGGCGGAACACGGTGTTGAAGCCCTTCTCGTCGCCGAGCAGGCCCGGCAGCAGGAAGTGGAATTGCGACCACAGCTCGCCCAGGTGGTTTTCCAGCGGCGTGCCGGACAGGCACAGCCGATGGCGCGCGCGCAACAGGCCGGCGCTTTGCGCGGCCTTGCTGCGGGTGTTCTTGATGTAGTGCGACTCATCCAGGATGACCAGGTGGAAATCGTGCTCGCGCAGTTTTTCCTCGTCGCGCGGCAGCAGCGCGTAGGTGGTCAGCACCAGGTCGGCTTCCTCGATCTGGTCGAACTGGCCCATGCGGTCCTTGCCCTGCAACAGCAGCACGCGCAGGCCGGGGGCGAAGCGCGCCGCCTCCTCCTGCCAGTTGCCCATCAGGCTGGTCGGCGCGATCACCAGCGCCGGCGCGGTCAGGCGGCCGGCCTCCTTCTCGACCAGGATGTGGGCCAGCGTCTGCACGGTCTTGCCCAGGCCCATGTCATCGGCCAGGATGCCGGCGAAGCCGTACTCGCGCAGGAACTGCATCCACGACAAGCCGTCGGTCTGGTAGTCGCGCAGCGTGGCCTGCAGGCCGGCCGGCGTGGCGATGCGCTTGACGGCGCCGAACTGGTTCAGGCGCGCGCCCATTTCGCGCAACTCGGCGCCGCCGGTCCAGTTGAGCTCGACGTTGCGGGCCAGGTCGTCCAGGCGCGCCGCGTCCAGCGTGGCCATGCGCAGCGAGGTCTTGATCTTGTCGTTGAAGTACAGCTCGCCCAGCGTGTTGAGGATGGGCTTGACGCGCCCCCACGGCAGCGCGACACGGCTGCCGTCGGGCAGCACGGCCAGCATCTGGTCCTCGTCGCCGTGCTGGGCGATGGTTTTCGGGTTGAAGTCGTTCGGCGCGCTGCGGATCATCTGCACCAGCACCGGCAGCAGCGGCACGCGGTCCTGCTCGACCATGATGCCCAGTTCCAGCTCGAACCAGGCGTGGCCGCCGTCGGCCGGATCTTCCACCACATCGGCGTACCAGTCGCCGACGTCGCTGACGTCGTAGCGGTACTTGACGGTTTTCTCGACCTTCCAGCCGGCTTGCTTGAGCGCGTCGATACCGTCGCGGGCGAAGCGTATCCATTCGGCCTGGCTCGGCAGCAACAGGCCGCCCTTGACGCTGCTCAGCGGCAGGGTGACCGGCGGGTGGAAGTGGCGCTCGGTCAGCAACGACAGGGCCAGCTCCTCGGCGGCGCTGTCGCGCTGGATGATTTCGGTCACTTCGCCCTTCTGGCGCACCACGCGCTGCGACGGGTCGAAGGAGACGCGCTCGCCGTCGTAGTCGAAGGACAGCACGGCGAAGTCGTGCCAGCGCTGCAGCGAGCCGTCGGCCAGCATGGCCGCGTCCAGCGTCAGCACCGGGCGCGGCTTGACGTCGTCGCGCACCCGCTGCGGCAGCGGCTGCGGCAGCGGCATCAGCTGTTGCAGGCCGTGGGCCAGCAGCAGTTGCGACACGCGCATCTTGTCGTTGTTGGTGAGCAGCGGGGCTTGCGCCACCAGCGCCTGCAGATCGGCCAGCGGGATCGCCGCGCCGCCCTGGTTGAGCTGCAGCACGCCGCAGGAAAGGTTGTCGATGTACCACGGCGGATCGGTCGGCAGCATGTAGTCGACCTGGTCGGCGCCGACATGCTTGGCGTTAGGCGGCGCCTGCACCTGCCAGCCCAGCCTCAGCCCTTTGCCTTCCTCGCGCCAGGCCAGGTTGGCTTCGCGCATCACGCCGCCCTTGAGCGGGTAGACCAGGCCGTTGCCGACATCGGCCCAGGAGTTTGCCCAAAGCAACTTATCCTGTTCGGCCAGCATGTTGAGCAGGGCCGCGCCGATCTTGCCGCGCGGCTCGGTGGCGGAGCCGGTCTGGGAATTCTGTCCGCTGCGCATTGCAACAAAGAAACGGATCAAGTCCTCGTCGCCGGCCGCGAGGAAGCTCGGCGGAGCCGACAGCAGCGAAAATATCTCGCTCACCGGGCTGGCCGCGGCGACGTCGCCGTTCGAGCGCAGCCGCGCCTTGTACAGGCACAGCGCCACATGGCGGCCGCCGCTGGTGGGCGCCATCACGTAGATCAGCTTGTATTGGGTCTGCTGCTTGGGATCGTTATCGACCGGCGGCGCGTTCAGTTTGGCTTTTGGATGCGCTGCGGCATCCACACGCTGCAGCCAGGTGGCTACGGCGTACGACAATTGATTCGCGGGCGGCGCAGGGCGTACGGGGGCTGCCGGGGCAGCTGGGACATCGGTGGCGTCGTCGCGGGTAAAATCCATAGGTCGCATTGTTGGTCAGCATGGTTCAAAAACGGCAACAGGCGATATTATCCGCCATACACGCCTTCGTGTTTGCGGATTCTTCAAAAACCCGCAGATAAACGTGTTACTTCGGCCGCCCACAGTCCGTTTGGACTGTCAAGACTGGCGCATTCGCGCCGATTGCGTATCATTCCGGGCTTGACTGCTTAGGAATCGCCCACATGTTGCCTTCAATCGAACAACGTCTTGCCCTGGAACTGACTTGCAAACCGGTGCAGGTCGCCGCCGCCATCGCCCTGCTGGACGAAGGCGCCACGGTGCCCTTCATCGCCCGCTACCGGAAAGAAGCCACCGGCGGCCTGGACGACATTCAATTGCGTCTGCTCGAAGAGCGGCTGCGCTACCTGCGCGAGCTGGAAGACCGCCGCGCCGCCATCGTGGCATCGATCACCGAGCAGAATAAAATGACGCCCGAACTGCTAGATGCTGTCATGCATGCAGAAGACAAGACCCGTCTTGAAGACTTATACCTGCCCTACAAGCAAAAACGCCGCACCAAGGCGCAAATCGCCATCGAAGCGGGCCTGGCGCCGCTGGCCGACGGCCTGCTGGCCAATCCGGAACTGAACCCGGAAATGGAAGCCAACAAGTACCTGCGCGACGCCTTCACCACCGCCGAGGGCAACAATCCGGGCGTGGCCGACATCAAGGCGGCGCTGGACGGCGCCCGCCAGATCCTGATGGAACGCTTTGCCGAAGACGCCACCCTGCTGCAATCCCTGCGCGAATATGTGCAAGAGCATGGCATCGTGGAATCCAAGGTTATTGAAGGAAAGCAAGACGAAGGCGAAAAGTTCGCCGATTACTTCGATTATTCCGAAACCATCGCCACGGTGCCGTCGCACCGCGCGCTGGCGCTGCTGCGCGGCCGCCGCGAAGGCATCCTCGACGTCACGCTGCGGCTCGACACCGAGGCCGAGAAACCGAAGTGGGATGCGCCGCACAATCCGTGCGAAGGCCGCATCGCCGCCCGTTTCGGCATCAAGAACCAGGGCCGTCCGGCCGACAAGTGGCTGGGCGACACGGCGCGCTGGACCTGGCGCGTGAAGAGCTTCATGCACCTGGAAACCGAGCTGATGGGCGCGCTGCGCGAGCGTTCCGAGCTTGACGCGATCAACGTCTTCGCCACCAACCTGAAGGCGCTGCTGCTGGCCGCGCCGGCCGGCCAGCGCGCCACCATGGGCCTGGACCCGGGCCTGCGCACCGGCGTCAAGGTGGCGGTGGTGGACGCCACCGGCAAGGTGGTCGACACCGCCGTGATCTACCCGCACCAGCCGAAAAACGACTGGGAAGGCTCGCTGCACACCTTGGGCAAGCTGGCGGCCAAGCACAACGTCTCCCTGATTTCGATCGGCAACGGCACCGCCTCGCGCGAAACCGACAAGCTGGCGCAGGACCTGATCAAGCGCTTCCCTGAGCAAAAAATGAGCAAGATCGTCGTCTCGGAGGCGGGCGCGTCGGTGTATTCGGCGTCGGAATTCGCCTCGCGCGAACTGCCGGACATGGACGTGTCGCTGCGCGGCGCGGTGTCGATCGCCCGCCGCCTGCAGGATCCGCTGGCCGAGCTGGTCAAGATCGATCCGAAATCGATCGGCGTCGGCCAGTACCAGCACGACGTCTCGCAAACCCAGCTGGCCCGCTCGCTGGACGCGGTGGTCGAGGATTGCGTGAACGCGGTCGGCGTGGACGTCAACACCGCCTCGGCGCCGCTGCTGGCGCGGGTGTCGGGGCTGTCGGCCTCGGTGGCGCAGGCCATCGTGGCCTACCGCGACGTCAAGGGCGCGTTCACCTCGCGCGCGGCGCTCAAGTCGGTGCCGCGCCTGGGCGACAAGACCTTCGAGCAGGCGGCCGGCTTCCTGCGCGTGATGGGCGGCGAGAACCCGCTGGACGCCTCGGCGGTGCACCCGGAATCGTATCCGCTGGTGGAGAAGATCCTCGGCGACATCAAGAAGGACATCAAGGCCGTGATCGGCGAAACCGCGCTGATCAAGACGCTCAATCCGGCCAAGTACGCCGACGACAAGTTCGGCGTGCCGACCATTTCCGACATCCTGAAGGAGCTGGAGAAGCCGGGCCGCGATCCGCGCCCCGAGTTCACCACCGCCACCTTCAAGGAAGGCGTGGAAGAGATCCGCGACCTGCGCCCGGACATGATCCTGGAAGGCGTGGTCACCAACGTGGCCGCGTTCGGCGCGTTTGTCGACATCGGCGTGCACCAGGACGGCCTGGTGCACATCTCGGCCTTGTCGAACACCTTCGTCAAGGATCCGCACACGGTGGTCAAGGCCGGGCAGGTGGTCAAGGTCAAGGTGCTGGAGGTGGACGAGAAGCGCAAGCGCATCGCCCTGACCATGCGCCTGACCGACAGCGCGCCGCAAGCCGGTTCGCAGCCGCAGCAGCGCGGCGACCGCAACGACCGCAAGAGCATGGGCCAGCACCAGAAGCAAGCCGCCAAGTCCGAGCCGATCGGCGGCAGCATGGCGGCCGCCTTCGCCAAGCTGCGGGGTTAAGCGCGCTTCAGGTTGCGGACGCGGCCGCCGATTCTGGCGATCGCATAAAGCAGCAGCAACAGCACGGCAACGTTCAGCCACGCTGTGGCGGCGGGGAAGGCGGCGATGTCCGCCTTCCGTGCCAGCAGTTCGCGCGAGTTCCGGAAGTTGATCCATATCGACGGCACCTGCGCCACCATGGCCAGCGCCAGCAGCCGGAGCACAGTCCGGTACTTGCGTATCCGGCCCGCATTGTCGGTAAAGATTTCCATCACCGCGCCAGCCTTGCGGGTCTTGCGCCAGCAATGCCAGCCCATCGTCGACGCCACGTATTCCCAGCCCGCGTCCTGGAACAGCTGCATGTATTCCGGGTCGCGCCGCTGGCGGCCCACGTCCCACCGGTAGGCCACATCCGCAGGTGCGCCGCGCACAAAGGTATGCAGGCCGATGCAGTTGGTGTCACGTAAATGCAAGCCCTGGGCCGCCATCCGCTGCAGCCATTGTTCGTGCTTCTCGTCCTGCCAGACAAACCACAACTTGAACTTCCGCACTACGGTACCGTTTTCCACACTGCCTCCCTAAGCGGCTCGCAGCAACGCATGGGCGTTGCCAACCATGATTTCCAGCCGACGCACCTGCTCGGCCAGCACCTTGCGTCCCAATTCCGTCAGCGCGTACACCTTGCGCCGTTCCTCTTCCGCCACCTTGACGATCAACGCCTGCTTTTCCAGCGTGCCGAACACGCCGTACAAGGTGCCCGGCCCCAGGGTGACGCTGCCGCCGCTCATCGTTTCCACCTTCTGCATGATGGCGTAGCCGTGCAGCGGTTCGTTCAGCGCCAGCATCACGTAAAACGTGGCCTCCGACAGCGGCAGATACTTCGAGTAATGGATATCGTCCATCCCGCTCCCCTGTATCGTTAAACGGTATATCGTCAATCGATATATCGATAAACGCTATACTACCAATGATTTTCGCCGTGTCAACCACGCGGCGGCCGCATTTCTTATAAAATGACGGCATCTAATTACATCTTTTCACTGAGGCAGCTATGAGCGACGTACAAACCTGGATCAAAGAAACCGTGACCGCCACCCCTGTGGTGCTGTTCATGAAGGGCACCGCCCAGTTCCCGCAATGCGGCTTCTCCGGCCGCGCCATCCAGATCCTGAAAGCTTGCGGCGTTGAGAACATTGCAACCGTGAACGTGCTGGAAGATCCTGAAGTCCGTCAGGGCATCAAGGATTACTCGAACTGGCCAACCATTCCCCAGCTGTACATCAAGGGCGAATTCATCGGCGGTTCGGACATCATGAACGAAATGTTCGAGTCGGGTGAGCTGAAGGCTCTGCTGGATGCCTGATCGTCCGCGGCGGATCATTATCGCCATCACCGGCGCCACCGGCGCGGTGTATGGCGTGCGTCTGCTGCAACAGTTGCAACACACCGCAGGCGTGGAGACGCATCTGATCGTCTCGGACGCGGCGGTCCTCACGCTGCACCAGGAAACCGGCTTGCAGCGGCGCGAGGTCGAGGCGCTGGCCCACGTGGTGCACAAGGTGCGCGACGTCGGCGCGGCCATCGCCAGCGGTTCTTTCCAGTCGGATGGGATGATCATCGCGCCGTGCTCGATGAAGACGCTGGCGTCGGTGGCGCACGGCCTGTCGGACAACCTGGTCGCGCGCGCGGCCGACGTGGTGCTCAAGGAGCGCCGCCGGCTGGTGCTGATGGTGAGGGAAACGCCGTTCAACCTGGCGCACTTGCGCAATATGACGGCGGTGACGGAAATGGGCGGGATCATCTTCCCGCCGCTGCCCAGCTTTTACCACAACCCGCAAAGCATCGTGGAGATGGTCGACCACACCGTGGGCCGGGTGCTGGATTTGTTCAGCATCGAGCATGCGCTGGCCCCGCGCTGGAACGGCATGAAGCCCGCCAGCGAACCAAACTAACCTGCCCGTGCCACGCTAGCGTTTGTCGAACTGCGATCCGCTGGCCTTCTTCAGATCCCGTGCTTCCTCGACCATGCGGCGATGGGCGATACGCTTGCGCATCACCTCGGCGTGCTGGGCGGCGGTCATCGGGGGGACGGTCATCAAATCTTTTAGCTGCGCGACATTGCTGTAGTTACTTTTCATAAGACGGCTCAAAAGCTAGGCTCCCGAAGTAAATGCTGCGGCTCAGCGGCGCTGATTACCTATTGTGCCTCAAAACCGTGTCGAAACTATGACAATTCGTAAAGCCCCTCAAAATAAAAAAGGCGCCCCCTTGGGGACGCCCATTCCGAACAAAAACTTGCTTTGCCGTGAAACTAGTTTCACACGGAAACAGTCCAGTCTTCAGCCACAAACGGTAAAAATAACTCCGTAGTAGTACATAAAATGACTACTTTTGGTAGTTGACACGCACCAACATGCGTATAAATTCGCGTGCGATCTGGCGATGATGCTCGTCCAGGCGTTGCAAATCCGCGATCAATTTGACGTCGGCCGACTCGAAGCGCGACAGGCCGTTGCCGCCGTCGCCAGCCGGCGCGTCCGCCTCGGCACCGCCAAAGCGCAGCCATTCGGCCGGCACGCCCAGCCATTGCGCGATCATGCGCAGCTTTTCCTGGGTCGGAATCGCCTCGCCTACCAGCCATTTGCGGGCGGCGTGGACGGTGATGGGCCGGCCATCGAAGCGGATGTTGAATTCCCGCGCCAACCTGGTTGGACTGTCGGGGGAGTAGTGGGCGTTCTTGAGAGCCTGTTGCAAGCGCTGGCTAAAGCTTTCGCGTTCATTGGAAGAATTCATAATTGCACTATTTCACGTTGCGTCATGAAAGTCAGTCTCTTGTTTTTAAGATCTGATTGTGACGTGATGGGATTTTATAATTAACACTTTATCCTCTGTAAGTGCAAGCGCCCGCAAAAACAGGCGCCGAACTTTATTCGGTTTCCCGCTGCGAAATGGGCCTGAGCCTCGGAGCCGTTTCCAGCGGAAATAGTGAAGTTATTACAATAACACTACTGCTAGTTTACGGCCAGACTTTCGATGCTACGCGACGCGGAAGCGTATGATGCCGTCCGCCCCTGTTTGACGGCGCACGATACCGTCGTGCCACAAATTGTGCAGATGGGCCAGCGCCTCGCCCAGCGCAAAGCTCAGCTGGTGGGCGTCCAGCGGCCGTTTGAACATCAGCGGCACGATGTCGGCCGCCGACTGCCAATCGCGGCAGGCGTCCACCACTTCGGCCAGCCGCTCGACGTGGTGCTGGCGCAATTGGGCGATGCGGGTGTGCAGTCCGCGGAACGGTTTGCCGTGCGAGGGCAGCACCAATACATCATTCGGCAAGTCAACAAACTTGCTTAATGATTCTAAATACAGCGTCAGCGAGTTGGCTTCCGGCTCGACGGCGAAAACCGATACATTGGTGGAAATGCGCGGCAGCACCATGTCGCCGGAAATCAGCACGTTCAATTCCGCGCAGTACAGCGCCGCGTGTTCGGGGGAATGGCCGAAACCGGTGATCACCCGCCAGCTCCGCCCGCCGACCGCCAGCGCCTGGCCGTCCTGGATGCGCGTGTAGGCAGACGGCACCGACGGCACCAGCGTCGGATAGTAGTTTTTCCGGCCGCTCATCTTTTCCAGCATGTCCGGGTCGCGCAGGCCGTGGCGCTGGAAGTGCGGCAGCGCCGCCAGGCCATCCACGCCGGGCAGCGCGGCCGCCATCATGCGCGCGAACGCGTATTCGCCGGTGGTGGTCCACAACGGCGCGTCCCAGCGGCGGCACAGCCAGTCGGCCAGGCCGATGTGGTCGGGATGGCAATGGGTGGCGAACACCCGCCGCACCGGCAGGCCGTCCAGGCCGCTTTCGAAGATGGACTCCCAGGCGGCGCGGGTGGCGTCGCCGGCCACGCCACTGTCGACCACGCTCCAGCCGTCGCCGTCGCGCAACAGCCAGAGGTTGATATGATCCAGCGCAAACGGCAGCGGCATGCGCAGCCAGCGCAGGCCCGGCGCGATCTCGTGCGCGGCGCCGATGGCCGGGATGGTGTCGCCCAGCGGGTAGTCCAGTTGCGATTCGAGCGGGTTCATATTTTCTTCTTTCGGAAAGTCAGGCGCGCTACAATGTGCTTGACGTTGACGTAAACGGAAATTGTACGACTTTACCGCAAACCTAGAGATGCCCACCTACACCATCACCGAACTGGCCCGTGAATTCGACATCACGGCGCGCGCGATCCGCTTTTACGAAGACCAGGGCCTGCTGAGCCCGTCCCGCGAAGGCGCCGGCGGCCGCAACCGCGTCTACACGCCGCGCGACCGCACCCGCCTCAAGCTGACCCTGCGCGGCAAGCGCCTGGGCCTGTCGCTGTCGGAAATCAAGAGCCTGGTCGACATGTACGAATCGCCCAAGGATACCAGCGCCCAGATGAACCGCTTCCTGGGCGTGCTGGCGCAGCACCGCGAAACGCTGGAGCAGCAGCGCGAGGACATCGAAATGTCGCTGGCCGAGATCACCGCCCACGAGGACGAATGCAAGCGCCTGCTGGCCGCCATCGGCGAGCCCCGGCCGGCCACCATCTGACAAAAATAACAAGATTGCGTGACGGCCCACCGTCACCGCTGCTTTACGTTTACGTTAACGTCACACCGGCGTATTATTGACGCTTCCACCAAAACACAAGAATGAGGACGACATGCTCCATCTCCCAGGCCTGACCTTTGACCACGGCGAAGACATCGCCGCCCTGCGCGAAGCCGTGCAACAGTTCGCCGCCGCCGAAATCGCGCCGCGCGCCGCCGAAATCGACCGCAACGACCAGTTCCCGATGGACCTGTGGCGCAAGATGGGCGAGCTGGGCGTGCTCGGCATCACCGTCGGCGAGGAATACGGCGGCGCCAACATGGGCTACCTGGCCCACATCGTGGCGATGGAGGAAATCTCGCGCGCCTCGGCCTCGGTCGGCCTGTCGTACGGCGCCCATTCGAACCTGTGCGTCAACCAGATCAAGCGCAACGGCACCGAAGAGCAAAAACAAAAATACCTGCCCAAGCTGATCTCCGGCGAACACGTCGGCGCCTTGGCCATGTCCGAGCCGAACGCCGGCTCCGACGTGGTCAGCATGAAGCTGCGCGCCGACTTCAAGGGCGACCGCTGGGTGCTGAACGGCACCAAGATGTGGATCACCAACGGCCCCGACGCCGACGTGCTGGTGGTCTACGCCAAAAACGACCTGGAAGCCGGCCCGAAAGGCATGACCGCCTTCCTGATCGAAAAAGGTTTCAAGGGCTTCTCCGTGGCCCAGAAGCTCGACAAGCTGGGCATGCGCGGCTCGCACACCGGCGAGCTGGTGTTCGAGGACTGCGAAGTGCCGGCCGAGAACGTGCTGGGCGGCCTGGGCAAGGGCGTCAACGTGCTGATGTCCGGCCTGGACTTCGAGCGCACCGTGCTGTCCGGCGGCCCGCTGGGCATCATGCAGGCTTGCATGGACGCGGTGGTGCCCTACATCCACGACCGCAAGCAATTCGGCCAGCCGATCGGCGAATTCCAGCTGATGCAGGGTAAGATTGCGGACATGTACTCGACCATGATGGCGTGCAAGGCATATGTGTACGCCGTCGGTCAGGCCTGCGACCGGGCCAAAACCCCGGAAGCGGTCCGCCAGTTGCGCAAGGATGCAGCGGGAGCCATTTTGTATAGCGCAGAAAAAGCGACCTGGATGGCCGGCGAGGCGATCCAGACGCTGGGCGGCAACGGCTACATCAACGAGTATCCGGTCGGCCGCCTGTGGCGCGACGCCAAGTTGTATGAGATTGGCGCCGGCACCAGCGAAATCCGCCGCATGCTGATCGGCCGCGAACTGTTCGCGGAAACCAAGTAAGCATCGTGTGCGTTGGCTGGACCGGCGGCTGTATGAACCTCCGCTAACGCACACCAGGGCTGACCCATGATCCAGGCTGCTTTCCCCAAACTGCTGCGCTCGCAGATCGCGTTCGACATCGCGCGCACCATCCGCGACGGCTTCGACAAGCACTACCGCCTGTTCCGGCTCACCAGCCAGCAGGCCAAGCAGCACTTCGAGCAGGGCGCCTGGCGCGTGGCGCAGCAGGCCGCGCGCGAACGCATCGGCTTCTACGACCGCCGCGTGCAGGAATGCGTGCAGATGCTGGAGGACGAGTACGACCCGGCCGAACTCACCGACGAGGTGTGGCGCGAACTCAAGCTGCACTACATCGGCATGCTGTCCGACCACAAGCAGCCCGAGCTGGCCGAGACCTTCTTCAACTCGGTCTGCTGCAACATCCTGCACCGCCGCTACTTCCACAACGAGTTCATCTTCGTGCGCCCGGTGGTCTCCACCGAGTACATCGAAACCGAGGAAGTGGCGCCGACCTACCGCGTCTACTACCCCGGCACCGACGGCCTGCACTACACGCTCAAGCGCATCATCACCAACTTCCAGCTGGCCACGAAATTCGCCAACCTGACGCGTGACGTGGCGCAGATCGAAGGCCGGCTGCGCACGCTGTTCGGCGGCATCAAGCTTGAGCCCAACCACCAGATCCATGTGCTGTCGAGCCTGTTCTTCCGCAACAAGGGGGCCTACATCGTCGGCAAGGGCATCAACGGCAACAAGGAATATCCCTTCGTCGTGCCCATCCTGCACAACAAGAACGGCGAACTGATACTCGACACCGTGCTGTTCGACCACGAGCAGATCACCATCCTGTTCTCGTTCACGCGCGCCTACTTCCTGGTCGACATGGAAGTGCCGTCGGCCTACGTGCAGTTCCTGCGCACGCTGCTGCCGCGCAAGCCGCGCAGCGAGATCTACACCATCCTCGGCCTGCAGAAGCAGGGCAAGACGCTGTTCTACCGCGACTACCTGCAGCACCTGAAGCACTCGTCCGACCTGTTCGACATCGCGCCCGGCATCCGCGGCCTGGTGATGCTGGTGTTCGCGCTGCCGTCGTTCCCGTACGTGTTCAAGGTCATCAAGGATTTCTTCCCGGCGCCCAAGGAAACCACGCGCGCGCTGATCAAGGAAAAATACCTGCTGGTCAAGCACCACGACCGCGTCGGCCGCATGGCCGACACGCTGGAATATTCCAACGTCGCCTTCCCGCGCCACCGCTTCAGCGAGGAGCTGATCGCCGAGCTCAAGCATTTCGTGCCGTCGCTGCTGGAGGAGGAGGGCGACCAGCTCGTCATCAAGCACCTGTACATCGAGCGCCGCATGGTGCCGCTCAACATGTGGCTGACCAACGCCGAGAAGGACAACGACGACGTGCAGATCGAGCACGGCGTGCTGGAGTACGGCAACGCTATCAAGGAACTGGTGGCGGCCAACATCTTCCCCGGCGATATGCTGTACAAGAACTTCGGCGTCACGCGCCACCAGCGCGTGGTGTTCTACGACTACGACGAAATCGAATACATCACCGACTGCAATTTCCGCGTGATCCCGCAAGCGCGCACGGAAGAGGAAGAGATGGCTTCCGAGCCGTGGTACCCGATCGGCAAGTACGACGTTTTCCCCGAACAGTTCGGCCGCTTCCTGCTGGGGAACGCCAAGATCCGCAAGTATTTCATGAAGCACCACAGCGAGCTGCTGACGCAAGCCTGGTGGCAGGCGCGCAAGCAGCGCATCCTCGACGGCCACGTGGAAGACGTGTTCCCGTATCCGCAGCACATCCGTTTTTGCAATCAACACACCACCCCACCGGCGGCCATCCAGCCGCCATTTATGGAGACCTTAGAAAATGAATGATCCTATCGTAATCGTCGGTGCGGCACGCACCCCCATGGGCGCCTTCCAGGGCGACTTCTCCGGCAAGGCCGCGCACGACCTGGGCGCCGTCGCGATCCAGGCCGCCGTCGAACGCTCCGGCATCGACGGCAAGCTGGTCGAGCACGTCTACTTCGGCAACTGCCTGATGGCGGGCCAGGGCCAGGCGCCCGCGCGCCAGGCGCTGTTGAAAGCCGGCCTGCCGACCTCGACCGGCGCAGTCACGCTGTCGAAAATGTGCGGCTCGGCCATGCAGGCCGCGATCTTCGCGCACGACCAGCTGGTCGCGGGCAGCGCCGAGGTGGTGATCGCCGGCGGCATGGAATCGATGACCAACGCGCCCTACCTGGTACCGAAGGCGCGCGGCGGCTACCGCATCGGCCACGGCATGCTGTTCGACCACATGATGTACGACGGCCTGGAAGACGCCTACTCGCGCAACGAGAAAACCGGCGAAGGCCGTTCGATGGGCACCTTCGCCGAAGAGTGCTCGGCCAAGTATGAGTTCACCCGCGAGGCGCAGGACAACTTCGCCATCGAATCGGTCAAGCGCGCGCAGGTCGCCACCAGCGAAGGCTACTTCAAGTGGGAAATCGCGCCGGTCACCGTGACCAGCCGCGCCGGCGACACCGTCATCGACAAGGATGAAGGTCCGCTCAAGGCCAAGGTCGACAAGATCCCGACTCTGCGCGCCGCGTTCAAGAAGGACGGCACCATCACCGCCGCCTCGTCGTCGTCGATCAACGACGGCGCCGCCGCGCTGGTGATGATGCGCGAATCGACCGCCAAGAAACTGGGCGCCACCATCATCGCCAAGATCCACGGCCACGCCACCTTCGCGCAGGAGCCGAACCTGTTCACCACCGCACCGATCGGCGCGGTCGAGAAGCTGTACAAGAAGATCGGCTGGGGCACCAAGGACGTCGACCTGTTCGAGATCAACGAAGCGTTCGCCGCCGTGCCGATGGCCGCCATGCGCGACCTCGACATCCCGCACGACAAGGTCAACATCCACGGCGGCGCCTGCGCGCTGGGCCACCCGATCGGCGCGTCCGGCGCGCGCATCATCGTCACCCTGATCGGCGCGCTGAAGCGCACCGGCGGCAAGAAGGGCGTGGCGGCGCTGTGCATCGGCGGCGGCGAAGCGACCGCGATGGCCATCGAGCTGGCGTAAGCGGATGGCGACGGCACTGATCATCGGCGCCTCGCGCGGCATCGGCCTGGAACTGGCACGCCAGTACCTGGCCGATGGCTGGCGCGTGATCGCCACCGCGCGCAAGCCGGAGGACGTGGACGCCTTGGCCGAGCTGGGCGCCGAGGCCCACGGGCTGGACGTGACCAACGTCGAGGCCGTCGCTGGCCTGGGCTGGAAGCTGGACGGCGAGGAGCTCAACGTGGCCATCCTCAACGCCGGCGTGTACGGCCCGCGCCACGACGGCTTCCCGTTGCAGTCGGACTTCGACACGGTGATGCACACCAACGTGCTGGCGGCGATGCGGCTGCTGCCCATCATCGCGCCGATGGTGTGCGCGGTGCGCGGCAAGCTGGCGGTGCTGTCGTCGAAGATGGGTTCGCTCAGCGAGCGCAGCAATCCAAGCGGCTCGCTGTACCGCGCCAGCAAGGCGGCGCTGAACTCGGTGCTGATCGATACCGCGCTGAGCTTCGGCAAGCAGGGTGCGACGTGCGTGGCCCTGCATCCGGGCTGGGTGCGTACGGACATGGGGGGCGGCGAGGCCGACCTCTCGGTGGAACAAAGCGCGGCAGGCATACGCGCAACGCTGGCGGCGCTACCCGCGTCCGACCGGGCGGAGTATCGCAACTACGATGGCACAAGCATCGGCTGGTGATTCAATAACGATAAACGAGACAACATGATACTGAGCGAAGAACACGAAATGATACGCGACGCCCTGCGCACTTTCTCGCAGGAGCGCCTGGCGCCCAACGCGGCCCGCTGGGACAAGGAGCACCACTTCCCGAAAGAGGAGCTGAAGGAGCTGGCTGCGCTGGGCGCGTTCGGCGTCGCGGTGCCGGAGGCGCTGGGCGGCGCCGGCATGGATTATGTGTCGCTCGCGCTGGTATTGGAAGAGATCGCGGCGGGTGATGGCGGCACCTCCACCATCATCTCGGTCAACAACTGCCCGGTGTGCAGCATCGCCATGATGTACGCCAACGACAAGCAGAAACAGCAGTGGCTGCGTCCGCTGGCACAGGGCGAGATGCTGGGCGCCTTCTGCCTGACCGAGCCGCACACCGGCAGCGACGCCGCCGCGCTGCGCACCACCGCCACGCGCGACGGCGACGAGTACGTGATCAAAGGCGTGAAGCAGTTCATCACCAGCGGCAAGTATGCGGACGTGGCCATCGTCATGGCGGTCACCGACAAGGCGGCCGGCAAGAAGGGCATCAGCGCGTTCTGGGTGCCGACCTCGGCGCCGGGCTACATCGTGGCGGGGCTGGAACAGAAGATGGGCCAGCACTCGTCGGACACGGCGCAGATCCTGTTCGAGAACTGCCGCATTCCGGCGGAGAATTTGATCGGCGAGGAAGGCCAGGGTTACAAGATCGCCCTGTCCGGGCTGGAGGGCGGACGCATCGGCATCGCCTCGCAGGCGGTGGGCATGGCGCGCGCGGCGTATGAAGCGGCGCTGGCCTACGCGCGCGATCGCGAAAGCTTCGGCAAGCCGATCTTCGAGCACCAGGCGGTGCAGTTCCGCCTGTCGGACATGGCGACGCAGATCGAAGCGGCGCGCCAGCTGATCCACCATGCGGCCTCGATGAAGGACGCCGGCCTGCCGTGCCTGAAGGAAGCGGCGATGGCCAAGCTGTTCGCCTCGGAGATGGCGGAGAAGGTGTGCTCGGACGCGATCCAGGTGCACGGCGGCTATGGCTACGTGTCCGACTTCCCGGTGGAGCGCATCTACCGCGACGTGCGCGTCTGCCAGATCTACGAGGGCACCAGCGACATCCAGAAACTGCTGATCGCCCGCGCGCTGTAAGTCCACATTGGGGTTAAGCAATTTGGGGTCAAGTCTGATATTCGGACACGAGCTCTGCCGTAAGCGCACGTTTACGGCAGAGCTCGTGTCCGAATGTCAGACTTGACCCCAAGTTTACTGACCGCAAGTTTAGGTTTTGACTTTAGCGAGTTCGCCGATGGCGTAGAACGTGCCGCCGGCGATGTAGTGCAGGCTGCGCCATTCCGGGCCGGCCGATTCGAATTCCCAGTGGCCGTTGCGGAACACCCGGCTGTCGCCCCACGCCGACACTACCTCGCCGATGAACAGGTCGTAGGTCTGCTGGTTGTGCGGCTCCGGTACCACTTTGCAGATCAGCCAGCCCGAGCAGCCCGCCACCAGCGGCGTCTCGTGGCCTTCCACATGGAACAGCTCGACGCCGCAGCGGGCCAGCTTGTCCGGCACATCGGCCAGGCTCATGCTGCCGACCGCGTGCGTCAGCTCGATCTGTGCCATGTTCGGCACCTGCAGCGCGAAATAGCCGCTGCGCTCGACCAGCGCGCGCGTGCTGGTTGCCTTGTCCAGCACCACCGTGATCTTCGGCGGCATGAAATCCAGCGCGCACGACCAGGCCGCCGCCATCACGTCGGCAGTGCCTCCATGCGTGGCCGAGACCAGCACCGTCGGGCCGTGGTTCAGCAGGCGATACGCTTTTTCCAGTTCCACTGGCAGGATGTGCAGGTCCATCAAATCTTCCCAAGTTGTCGGTTGATCGCCTTGACCGAACGCTCGTTGCGTTCGCTGTAGCGGTCGGTCAGGTAGTCGGTCCTGCCGCGCAGCAGCAGGGTCATCTTGAACAGCTCTTCCATCACGTCCACCACGCGCTCGTAGTACGCGGAGGGACGCATGCGGCCGGCGTCGTCGAATTCCTTGTAGGCCATCGGCACCGACGACTGGTTGGGGATCGTGAACATACGCATCCAGCGTCCCAGCAACCGCAGCGTGTTGACCACGTTGAACGACTGCGATCCGCCGCACACCTGCATCACCGCCAGCGTGCGCCCCTGGCTCGGACGCAGCGCACCTTGCTCCAGCGGGATCCAGTCGATCTGGTTCTTCATCACGGCGGTGATCGCGCCGTGCCGCTCCGGGCTGCACCACACCTGCCCCTCGGACCACAGCGACAGAGCACGCAGCTCCTGCACCTTGGGATGGTCTTCCGGCACGCTGCCCGCCATCGGCAACTCGGTCGGGTCGAAGATCTTCACCTCGGCGCCAAAGTGCTCCAGGATGCGTGCGGCCTCTTCCGTCAGGAAGCGGCTGAACGAGCGCTCGCGCAGCGATCCATACAGCATCAGGATGCGCGGCGGATGGTCGAAGTCGCCAACCGGCGCCAGCTTGTCCAGCGTCGGCGTGTCCAGCAGGGCTGGGTTGATGTTGGGCAGGTCCATGCAGATTCCTCAGTTAAGGCGCAGGGCCAGCGCCGCCAGCGTCACCAGCAGCACCGGCAAGGTCAGGCAGATGCCGACGCGGAAGTAATAGCCCCACGAAATCTTGATGCCTTTGTTTTCCAGCACATGCAGCCACAGCAGCGTGGCCAGGCTGCCGATCGGCGTGATCTTCGGTCCCAGGTCGCTGCCGATCACGTTGGCGTAGACCATGGCCTCGCGCGCCGCGCCCTGCGCGGTGCTGGCGTCGATCGACAGCGCGCCGATCAGCACGGTCGGCAGGTTGTTCATGATCGACGACAGGATGGCCGTGATGACACCGGTCCCCATCGCAGCGCCCCATACGCCGTGCTGCGCGCAGGCGTTGAGCGCAGACGTCAGGTAGTCGGTCAGGCCGGCGTTGCGCAGGCCGTACACCACCAGGTACATGCCCAGCGAGAAGACCACGATCTGCCACGGCGCGTTGCCGATCACCTCGCGCGTGGAGATGCGGTGCCCGCGCGCCGCCACCAGCAGCAGCATGGCCGCGCCGACGGCGGAGGTGGCGCTGATCGGCACGCCCAGGTCCTCCAGCCAGAAGAAGCCGATCAACAGCAGGCCCAGCACCCACCAGCCGGTGACGAAGGTGGCGCGGTCGTGGATCGCGTCCTCGGGCCGCTTGACCTGCGCCAGGTCGTAGTCGGCCGGGATGTCGCGGTGGAAGAACCACAGCAGCACCGCCAGCGTGGCGGCCACGGCGACAAAGTTCACCGGCACCATCACCGCCGCGTAGCGCGCGAAGCTGACGTTGAAGTAGTCCGCCGAGACGATGTTGACCAGGTTGGACACCACCAGCGGCAGGCTGGCCGTGTCGGCCACGAAGCCGGCCGCCATCACGAAGGCCAGCGTGGCCTTGCCGGAGAATTTCAGCTCGCGCAGCATGGCGATGACGATGGGCGTGAGGATCAGCGCCGCGCCGTCGTTGGCGAACAGCGCCGACACCGCCGCGCCCAGCAGCACGAACATCGCGAACAGCAGCTTGCCGCTGCCGCGTCCCCAGCGCGCCACGTGCAGCGCGGCCCACTCGAAGAAGCCGGCCTTGTCCAGCAACAGGCTGATGACGATGATGGCCACGAAGGTGCCGGTGGCGTTCCACACGATGTGCCACACGACGGGGATGTCGCCGACATGGATCACGCCGGCCAGCAGCGCGACGCAGGCGCCGGCCACAGCGCTCCAGCCTATGCCCAGGCCACGCGGCTGCCAGATGACGAGGGTCAGCGTGGCCAGGAAGATCAGGGAGGCGGCCACCATCAGGACACGCTCAGGCCGCCGATGCGGTCCAGTTCCTGCTTGAGTTGGTTCTTGTCCGCGCTCGGAGGCAAGGCCAGGAAGGCCTCGATGCGCGCGCGGATGATGCGGTAGGCGTGCTCGAACGCCGCCTCGATTTCGTCCTCGGGGCCGACCACATGGCTGGGATCGTCCACGCCCCAATGCGCGCGCAGCACCTGGCCCAGGTAGGCCGGGCAAGTCTCGCCGGCCGCGCTGCCGCAGACGGTGATGACGATGTCCGGCGTGACCGGCAAGTCGTTCCACGATTTGCTGTAATAGCCCTCGGCGGAAATCCCCTTGCGCGCCAGCAGCGCCACCGCGCGCGGATGCAGCGCGCCCGCCGGCTGGCTGCCGGCGCTGATGGCGCGCCAGCCCGCCGGCGCCAGGTGGTTGAAGACGCCTTCGCTCAACACCGAGCGGCAGGAATTACCGGTACAAAGAAAGAGAACGTTCATGGGGTGCAGTCATTGACGCCGCAGGGCAGGCCGCTGCAGCAGTTTTCGGTAAGAAAGCCGATCAGGCCGTTCATCGCGCCCACGTCGGCCGCGTAGATGATGAAGCGGCCATCCTGGCGCGAGCTGACCATGCCGGCATGGCTCAGCTCCTTCAGGTGGAAGGACAGCGACGACGGCGAGATGGCGAGCCGTTCCGCGATTTTACTGGCCGCCATGCCGTCCGGCCCAGCCTGCACGAGCAGCCGGAACACGGCCAGGCGGCTTTCCTGGGCCAGCGACGACAGGGCCGCCAGAGCTTGTTTGGTATCCATGCGGCCGATGTTACCGTAAACGATTCGACATTTCAAATAATATTGAAACGATTCGGTCATAAAAAAAAGCCCGCATCTCAGCGGGCTTCGTTCCAATGTATTACCAATGCTTTAATCGTATGCCGGAATCCAGTGCTATCTGCAAAGTGACTCCAGAGTCTCGGACGCCCATGCTATCTGCGTGGTGCCTCCAACGTGTAAATCGACCATCGTATCCGGAATTACAACTCCAGGTTTCGCGTCAACTGCGGTTCGGTCTTACACATATCGAATCGCGGCGCTCCACTTGGATGTGGGACTGTTGTCCGGGATTCCTCCCTTCCAACCTCAACCACGAACGTAGTGTAACACAGTTTTTTGTGCGACGCACAAATTATTTTACTTCTGTAGCTTGGGTGGTCATCGGCACCGCTTCGCGCGGCTGGCGGTGGCGTCCGACCCGCTCGAACTCGGAGATGACCTGGGCGCCGAACAGCAGCAAGGTGGCGCCGATCTCCAGGCTGAACATGACGACGATGGCGGTGGTCATCGAACCGTACACCACGTTCACCTGCGACAAGGTTGAAAAATACCAAACCAGGATGTGGCGCGCCAGTTCCCACAGCAGCGCCGCCGTCACGCCGCCGATCAGCGCGTGCGACAGCGACAGCCGGCCCACCGGCATCACCAGGTAGATCGAGGTCAGCACCAGCACCTCGCCGCCCAGTCCCAGCAGGTACAGCAGCACGCCGGACACGCCATGCAGCGACCAGCTGTAGCCGAGGAATTGCACGCTCTCCTCGCCCAGCACCTGCAGGCTGCCGGCCACCAGCGTCACCAGCAGCATGCCCACGCCCAGCGACAGGATGTAGCAGTAGGGCATGATCGCCGAGATCAGGAAATGCCGGCGCCGTATCTCGACCCGGTGCTTGAAGATCACGCACATGGCGTTTTCCAGCACGGTGAACGCCAGCGAGCTGAAGAAAATCATGCTGACCACCAGCACCCAGCCGATCAGGTCGCGGTGTTCAAGGAAATGGCCGACCTCGGTCACGATGGCCTTGGCCTGGCCCGGCACCAGCCAGTTCAGGTAGCGGCCCAGCGTGGCCAGCAGCTCGTCCTGCGCGATCACATGCGACAGCGCGACCACCACCAGCATCACCAGCGGCACGATGGACAGCAGCGAGTAATAGGCGACCGCACCCGCCAGCAGCAAGCCTTGATTGGCGCGGAAGCCCTTCACGCATTGCACCAGGAAAGCCATCGGGTGCGCGCTGACGTGCAGCAGCGCCCTGCGGTTGAATAGTCTCATGCGGACATTGTACGCATGACTCAGCGCGGCGTATGTGCGTCGACGTCCAGATAGCGCCAGTTGGTGAATTCGACCGGATGGCGCCGGTAGTTCTTCAGCCACGGCTGTTGCAGGTCGGCGGAAATCGGATGCGTCAGCAGCACCCACGGGGTGTAGGCGTGGATGAGCTGCGCCATCTCGTCGTACAGCGCGGTGCGCTGCGGCGAGTCGCCCATGGTGCGGCTCAGCTCGTAGCGCTGGTTGTAGGCGGGCAGGTTGAAGCGCGCATAGTTGGCGCGGCCGCTGTTGGGGCCGTACAGCAGCTGGTAGAAGTTCTCGCCGTCCGGGAAGTCGGCGACCCAGTTGGTCTCGAACATCATCACCGAGCCCAGGCGCGACGCTTTGATGATCTCGGTTTTCTTGTCGCTCTTGAATGTGACTTTCAGGCCGATGGCATTCAGGTTCTTGCGCCACAGCTCGTCGCGCAGGCGGCCCACGGTGGAGGATTCGCTGTGCATCACCAGGGTCAGCGGCTTGCCGTCGGGCTGGGTGCGGAAGCCGTCGGCGGCCTTGCGGTAGCCGTAGCGCTCCAGCAGCGCGTTGGCCAGCGCGGGATCGTATGCCACCGGGCTGCGGTAGGCGGGATCGTAACCCAGCACGTTCGGCGGCAGCGGCGTGACGGCCGGCAGCGCCAGGCCCTTCTTCATCAGCGCCACGTCCTCGCCGCTGTTGTAGCCCAGCGCGATGGCGCGCCGCAAGGCCAGTTTCTCCTTGCCGTAGCCGCCGATCAGCGGGTCGTCCATGTTCATCCACATGTAGTACGTTTGCAGCACGGGGAAGGGTGACAGCACCATGCCCTGCCTGGCCAGCGCCGGCTTCAGGGTAGGCTTGGCGTCGGCGGTCAGCACCATGTCCTTCATCGATTCCGGCAGCTGTTCGAGGAAATCGAATTCGCCGTTCAGGAAGCCCAGCACGCGGGACTGGTATTCCTCGACGATCTTGATGTCGACCTGGTCCAGCAGCGGCAGGCGGCGGCCCTGGAACATCGTCGGGCGGAAGTCGCGGTTGGCCAGCAGCGTGATCTGGTCGCTGTGCTTCCATCGGCCCATCAGGAAGGGACCGGTGCCGACCGGATGGTTGCCGGCCTGCGCGCCGTAGGCCTCCATCACCTCGCGCGCGACCACGCCGGTCGATGGCGTGGCCAGGTAGAACAGGAAGTTGGGATCGGCCGCGTTGAGCTTGATGCGCAAGGTGAACTTGTCGACCGCTTGCAGGCCGGCGATGTCGCTGTCGTAGCTGAATTTGGTCTTGAGCGCCTCGTCGCCGGCGATCTTGCCCTCCAACAGGAACAGCCATGGCGACTTCAGCGTGGGGTCGTACAGGCGCTTCAGGCTGTAGACGTAATCCTGCGCCGTCACTTGCCGGTGCTCGCCCTTGAACGCCGGATCGGGCGTGAAGTAGATGTCCTGCCGCAGATGGAAGGTGTAGCTCAGGCCGTTGTCCTCGATGGTCGGCATGGCGCTCAGCGTGTTGGGCTGCAGCTTGACGGGGCGGGCCAGGTAATCGTAGCGCAGCAGCGGGTCGAACAAGTTCTCCAGCAGGCTCAGGCTGGCGATGTCGGACGCCACCGCCGGATCAAGTCCGGTCTCGCCGGTGCTCAGGAAGGCGTGCAGGACTTTCGGCGCGGCGGCATCGGCGCCGCCGGCCGATAACACCAGCGCCAGCACGACTGCGGCATAACTTTTGGTCATCAGGTCCATTCCACCTCGCATACGTAAAGCGGCAGCTTATAACTTTTTTGGCGGGCTTACCCGCTATACTTTGCGGATCGCCCACTGCTTTCAGGAAAAATACTCGATATGTCGCTCAATTACATCTGGTCCGGCTTCTTCCTGGTCGGCTTTGTGGCAGCGCTGGCGCAGTTCCTCCTGACGGGCGACACCGAGATTTTCAAACGCATCATCGACGGCACCTTCGACTCCGCCAGGGCCTGCGTGATGGACATCGCGCTGCCGCTGGCCGGCGTGATGACGCTGTGGCTGGGCATCATGAACATCGGCGAAAAGGCCGGCGCCATCGACCTGCTGGCGCGGCTGATCGCGCCGTTCTTCTCGCGCATCTTCCCCGGCGTGCCGAAGAACCATCCGGCCACCGGCCACATGGTGATGAACTTCTCGGCCAACCTGCTGGGCCTGGACAACGCGGCCACGCCGTTCGGCCTGAAGGCCATGGAAAGCCTGCAAACCCTCAACCCCAGCAAGGACGAGCCGACCGACGCGCAGATCATGTTCCTGGTGCTGCACACCTCGGGCCTGACGCTGATTCCGCTGGCCATCATGGCGCAGCGCTCGATCCTGGGCGCGGCCGATCCTTCGGACATCTTCATCCCCTGCATGATCGCGACCTACGTGGCGACCGTGACCGGCATCATCACCGTCGCCATCCGCCAGCGCATCAACCTGTTCAACGGCGTGGTGCTGAGCTGGCTGGGCGGGACGGCGGCCGCCATCGCCGGCATGGTCTGGACCTTCACGCACTACATGACCAAGACCGAGATCGAAACGTTCTCCAAAGTCTTCAGCAACCTGGTGCTGATGGTGGTGATCGCCGGCTTCATCATCGGCGCGCTGCGGCGCAAGGTCAACGTCTACGAGGCCTTCATCGAAGGCGCCAAGGGCGGCATCCAGACTTCGATCACCGTGATTCCCTACCTGGTCGGCATGCTGGTGGCCATCAGCGTGATCCGCAACGCCGGGGTGTTCGCCTACGTGGTGGACGGTTTCAACTGGGTGTTCGTCCAGCTCGGCATCAACACCGATTTCGTACCCGCGCTGCCGACCGCGCTGATGAAGCCGCTCAGCGGCAGCGCCGCCAAGGCCATGATGATCGACACCATGCGTACCTACGGCGTGGACTCGTTCGTCGGCCGCCTGGCCTGCGTGTTCAACGGCTCGGCCGACACCACCTTCTACATCGTCGCGCTGTACTTCGGCTCGGTGGGCATACGCAAGACGCGCTACGCGATCTCCTGCGGCCTGATCGCCGATTTGGCCGGCGTCATCGCCGCGATTTTTGTCGCTTACGTTTTCTTCCATTGAATCGGATAACCATGTTCCGTCGCCTCATCCTCGCCGCGCTGATCGCCGCCGGCACCGCCCACGCCGCCGACCTGCCGGAGTCCATCAGCGCGCTGCTGCAGGCCGCGAATATTCCGCCGGAGGCCGCCGGCATCGTCGTCATGCGCGGGGACACCACGCTGGTCTCGCACAACGCGCAGCAGAGCATGCAGCCGGCGTCCACCATGAAGCTGTTCACCACGATGACGGCGCTGGAACAGCTGGGCCCGGCCTTCCGCGCCCGCACCGAGTTCCGCACCAGCGCCGAGGTGGTCAACGGCGTGCTGCAGGGCGACCTGATCCTGCGGGGCGGCGGCGATGTCGACCTGAACGAGGACGTGCTGCTGCACATGCTGCAGGCACTGCGCAACCAAGGCATCCGCAAGATCAAGGGCGACGTGATCCTGGACCGGCAGCTGTTCCAGCCGGCGCGCCCGGACGTGGGCCAGCCGCCGTTCGACGAGTATCCATGGGCCTACTACAACGTGATTCCCGACGCGCTGCTGACCAACACCAATCTGCTGAAAGTGGAAATGCGCTCGACCGGCAACAAGCTGGGCCTGGTGATGATGCCGGAAATGGAAAAGGTCGGCATCCGTTCTGACATGAAGCTCAGCGACGGGCCGTGCGGATCGTGGGAGGCCGGCTGGCGTTCGCCGGACGTGACGCGCAGCGGCGACAAGATCGAGGTGGTGCTGCATGGCAGCTTCCCGAAGAACTGCATCAAGTCGACCAGCGTCGACGTGATGGACCACCACGACTACCTGGAGCGCCTGCTGCGCGCCACCTGGCGCAAGCTGGGCGGCAGCATCAGCGGCGAGGTGCGCGAGGCCGATGCGTCAGCCGCGACCACGGCTACGGCCACGCCGGCCGCCACCGTGGCCACCTCGCCCGCCGCCAGCCCGGACGCAGACGCCAGCCCTGCCGCGAACGCCGACACTCCGTCCACGCCGGCTTCGGCCGCCGCCCCGGCCACCCGCCTGCTGGCCGAACACGTCTCCCGCCCGCTGCCGGAAATGCTACGCGACATCAACAAATTCTCGGACAACACCCTGGCCCGCACGGTGTTCCTGATGCTGGGCAGCCTGCAAGCCGACCCCGTGCTGGGCAGCCGCCCGATCCCCCCCGACGGCGGCGCCGCCAGCACGCCGATGCGCGCCGAAACCGCGATCCGCGCCTGGCTGCAAGCCCAGCGGATCGACGCCAACGGCCTGGTGTTCGACAACGGCTCCGGCCTGTCGCGCACCGAGCGCGCCACGCCGGCGCAACTGGCGGGCGTGCTGCAAGCCGGCCTGAAGAGCTTGTGGATGCCGGAGTTCCTGTCCAGCCTGCCGATCGCCGCCACCGACGGCACCATGCGCAAGCGCCTCAAGGACAGCCCGGCCGCGCTGCGCGCCCGCATCAAGACCGGCAGCCTGAAGAGCGTGATCGCCATCGCCGGCTACGTCACCGACGCCAACAACCAGCCCTGCATCGTGGTCGCCATCCTGAACGACGAACACGTCGCCAACGGCGCCGGCCGCACCGTGCTGGACGGCGTCATCGATTGGGTGGCCCGCAGCAAATGAGCTGTAATTTTCCAAACTGAAATTCGCGTAGAATGATTTGAACACAACGTCCTGGGGAACATTGCGAGATGTCCTTAACCGTCACCGAAATACTAGGCCGCTCCCAAGAAGGACAAACTCGTCCTTACATCTGCCGGTGCGATGATGGTGACGTCTACTTCGTCAAGGGCAAATCGACCACTCGATATCAATTGATCGCCGAGTGGATATGCGCTCAATTATGCTCAGCATTAGAGTTGCCAATTGCGCACTATGCATTGGCGACGGTACCCGTCGAAATAGTCGAAGCCGACTTAACTGGCGCCTACCAAGACTTGGGCTCCGGGCCGGTCTTCGCTTCACGCCGAGTGAACGCGAAGAACCTGATGCGCAGCCATATCAAACGAGTGCAGCAAAGTCTGCGTCGCGACATCATCTTGTTTGATTGGTGGGTACACAATGCGGATCGCAACTTAACAGATATCGGCGGCAATCCCAATCTTCTATGGACTGTCGGCGAGCCGCCGTCCTTGGTCATGATTGATCACAATCTGGCTTTTGATGCGGACTTCGACCCAATACAATTTCTTCATCTCCATGTGTTCTCTGCCGAAGTAGCCGATCTGTTCAGCAATTTCCTGTTGCGCGACACGTACCGTGCCCGCTTTGCCACCTCACTGGAAAATTGGGATGATATTTGTGATACGCTTCCCTTAGCTTGGCACTTTATCGACGCCGAAATGACCATGCCGACCAAATTCCCGTTTGATGAGATTAAGCGACTTCTGGAGCGCGCTCTAACAGATGCATTCTGGCAGTTGCCACCCACATGAATATCGCCTGTCATTACGCCATTGTTCGCTTTACCCCGTTCATCGAGACGGGGGAGTTCGCCAATGTCGGCCTGGTAATGCTTGCGCCTGGCATACGCTTTTTCGGCTTTAAGCTTTTGGTCAACCGATACGCTCGCGTTACCAATTTCTTTGAAGGGCTCGACCCCAAGGTTTTCAAAGCCTCTATCGGCGATCTGAACGAGGAGATGGAACGGCTCGATTTGATATTGGGCCAGACCGGCAGTTACGATAAAGAAGCTCTGCTGCGCATTTGGACAGAGCTGATTAAGCCCCGCGAGACCATGTTGCGCTTTAGCGAACCACGCCTGGTCTTGGCAGAGGACTGCACGTCGAAATTGCACGAGCTCTATGACTACTATGTCGGGCACAATTTTGCGAACAAGGAGTATCAGGAAAAGCTGCTGGAACGCGATGTCAGCGGATGGCTGCGTGATGCCGGGCTCCAAAACAAGTTCCATGCGGCGCGCATCGGCAACGAGGAATATCACGCGCATTTTCCTTTCGTGGCGGGCACGGAAGAGCATCCTGAAAAAATCATCAAGCCGCTCAACCTCAATTACACCGACGCCGCGAAAATCATAGACCACGGCGGCCAATGGCTCTACCGTATTGATTCGCTTAAAAAGCGCGATCTGTTGCCCCCTCAAGTCCTCTTTGCCGTCAAAGGACCCGAGGCCAATGAGCCTACTCCACGCGGTCGCGCCCAAGGCGAGATTGTCGCTGAGTTGAAAGCAAAGAACGTGATCGTGGTTAGCCACGACAACGTTGCGCCGATCTTGGCATTTGCTCGCTCGTCCCCGGCAATCCTTCCTCCACCAGATAGTCGATGAACGCCCGCACCTTCAACGCCAGGTGCGGGCCGGGCATGTAGACCGCGTGCACGGTGCCGGCGTACGGCTGGTCGAAGCTCCACTCCGGCAGCACCCGCCGCACCCGCCCCTGCGCCAGCGCCGGACGGGCCGTGAAGTCCGGCACCAGGCCGATGCCGCCGCCCGCCTCCACCACCGACAGCAAGGCCCCGCTGTTGTTGATCGTCAGCCGCGACGGCACGCGGATGCTGGCCGTCTCGCCGCCGCGCCGCATGCTCCAGACGTCGCCGAAGCGCGCGTAGCCCAGGTAGCTGCACTGGTGCGCCGGCAGCTCGTGCGGCGATTGCGGCTCGCCATGCGCGTCCAGATATTGCTGCGACGCCACCAGCACATAGCTCACCGGCCCCAGCGTGCGCGCCGCCAGTCCCGGCGCCAGTTCGGTGGCGATGCGGATCGCCAGGTCCATGCCTTCCTCGATCAGGTCGATCTTGCGGTCCACCAGCTGCAGTTCGACATCGACCTCGGGATAGCGCGCCAGGAAACCCGGCAGCCTGGGCGCCAGCCACACCTGCCCCAGCACGATGGGCGCGCTGACGCGGATGGTGCCGTTCGGCCGCGCGCTGTAGCTGCCGGCCAGCGCATGCACCTCGCGCGCCGTGCTCACCATGCGCGCGCACGCCGCGTGCACCTGCTGCCCCAGCTCGGTCAGCGACAGCGAACGCGTGGTCCGCTGCAGCAGCCGTCCGCCCATGTGCGCCTCCAGCCGCGAAACGTGGCGGCTGACCGCCGACGTGGTCAGCTCCAGCTGCCGCGCCGCCGCAGAGAAACCGCCGCTATCGACCACCTGTGCAAAGATAGCCATCTCCTTCAACATTTCCATTGTCCCACCTTTGCAGCTGCATCAACAATGCTTTGCATTGTATGTGGATTGTGTATTTTTTGTGCGATCGCCATACTGAAAGCACCACATCACGCAGGGAGTCACCATGAAACAACGCACTTTAGGCAGCCAGGGCCTGACGGTATCGGCGCAGGGTCTGGGCTGCATGGGCATGAGCAATACCTACGGGCCGGCCGACCAGACCGAGGCGGTCGCCACGCTGCATCGCGCGATCGAACTGGGCATCAACTTCTTCGACACGGCCGAGCAATACGGCCCCTACGACAACGAGGCGCTGCTGGGCCGCGCCTTCGCCGGCCGGCGCAGCGAGGTGATCCTGTCCACCAAGTTCGGCTTCGACATCCGCGACGGTAAGACGGTCGGCGTGACCAGCGATCCGGCCCATATCCGCGAGAAGGTGGAGGGCTCGCTGCGCCGGCTGAACACCGACCACATCGACCTGCTGTACCAGCACCGCATCGATCCGCTGGTGCCGATCGAGGAGGTGGTGGGCGTCATGGCCGAGCTGGTCCGCGAGGGCAAGGTGCGCTACCTGGGCCTGTCCGAGGCGGGCGTGGCCAACATCCGCCGCGCCCATGCGGTGCACCCGATCAGCGTGCTGCAAAGCGAGTATTCGCTGTGGGAGCGCAACCTGGAGGCCGACGTGCTGCCGGCGCTGCGCGAGCTGGGCATCGGGCTGGTGGCGTTCAGTCCGCTGGGACGGGGCTTCCTGGCCGGCACCGCCAAGCGCGCGGAAGAATATCCGCCCAGCGATTTCCGCCATCTGGACCCGCGCCTGCAGGGCGAGAACTTCGACCGCAACATGGAGGCGGCCGCCATCGTGCGCGAGCTGGCCGATCATCGCCTGGTCACGCCGGGGCAGATCGCGCTGGCCTGGGCCATGCACAAGGGCGACGACATCGTCACCATCCCCGGCACGCGCCGGCGCACTTTCCTGGAGCAGAACGTGGCCGCGGCGGAGATCACGCTCGATGCGACCGAGATGGCGGTGCTGGACAACGCGCTGAAGCAGGTGTCCGGCCCGCGCTACAGCAAGGAGCGCATGGCGATGGTGGATCGTTGATGCCTACCGTGCGGGGTAAAAGCTACAGCACGCGGATGTAGTCGCGTCGCACCAGCTGGCGGTCGCCGCAATCGAAGTGCCACCATTCGCTGTTGATGCCGACCCAGCCGGCCTGGAACATGGCGTCGCGCAGCAGGCGGCGGTTGGCGATCTGCTGCGCGCTCAGCTCGCCGCGCGCCAGCAATGCCGCCTCCAGCGCCGGATGCGAGCGTTCCGATAAATCGTCGAAGCCGGTGCCCATGTCCAGCTCGCGGCCCTGCGCGTCCAGCAGGGTCAGGTCCAGCGCCATGCCGAAGGAGTGGATCGAGCCGCGCGCCGGATCGGCGATGTAGCCCAGCAGCTCGGTGCCCTGCAGCGCCAGCCACAGCTGCTCCTGCACCCGCTGCGGACGCAGCGCGTCCAGCACCAGCACCTTGCAGTCGGGCCGGCGCTCGCCCAGCCACGCCACCACCCGCTCCAGCGCGGCCGCCGCATCGTTGTGCAGCCAGGCGCAATCGAGCGGCGAGTACAGGTCGCGGCCGACGAAATTGTCCGGCGTGGCGTAGCGCAGGTCGACGGCGATGCCGGCGATGCTGCCGAGGCGCCGGAACTCGGGGTGGCCGGCGATTTCTTCACAGGTGATGGTGAATGCCATGCGGCGCTCCCAACGGATTATTCGGTCGGCAACGTGCCCGGCGCCGGTTGCGGCGGCGGCATCACGGTCGGTGGCACCGCCATCTGCACAGGCAGCGGGCTGGTCAGCACATCGAGGATGGCCGCCGTCTCCGCATCCGGCTCGCCGTCGTACAGCGACTGCCGATACTTGGACTGGAACACCACCATCACGTTGCGGGTAGCCTGGTCCAGCTCGCCCGTCTGCGGCACCGCGTAGCCGTGCTGGGCCAGCTTGCGTTGGAACCACGCCACATCCGGCACCTGTTGCTGGAACAATTGCAAGCGCGCCGCCACGCGGCTCGGCTCCGGCCACGCGACCAGGCCGGCGTCGGCCAGCTGCTTCCACGGGAACATCGGGCCGGGATCCTGCTTGCGCTGCGGCGCGATGTCGTTGTGGCCGAGGATGTTCTCCGGCTTGATGTCGTGGCGCGCGACGATCTGCTTCAGCAGCAAAATCAGCTGGTCGATCTGCGCCTGCTTGAACGGCGCGTACACGCGGCCCTGCGGCGTGTCGACAAAGCCCGGATTGACGATCTCGATGCCGATCGACGCCGAGTTGAGCTGGTTGTAGATTTTCCAGCTGCTCAGGCCGGCATGGTTGGCCTGGCGCGATTCGTCCACCAGCGTGTAGAAGAAGGGCTGGTCGGTGTCGGTCAGCAGGTAGTGGGCGCTGACTTCCTGCTGGGTCAGGATCTTGATCGAGCGCGGCAGGTCGCTGACCGTGTAGTGCAGGATGATGTACTTGATGCGGTCGCTCTGGCTGCGCGCCGTCAGCGTGGTGTCGAGGCGCGGCCCGGGAGGCGGCACGGTGGCGCAGCCGGCCAGCAGGGCGACGGCGGTGGACAGGGCGGCAAGCGGCAGGAGCTTCATCATTAGCGGTCTCGGCAACGTTTCAATTCCGTGAGTGTAGTGCAATGCGGGCCGCCGCGTGGTGCGCCTGTGTTTCTTTTTGCCGCAGCGGCAGTTCCGGCGGCAACGCCGCGCGCATCGCCTGCGCGATCAGCGGGTGCAGCGTGGCGGCCCGGCCGCTCAGCACCAGGGGGCGCGGTCCGTAGCGGCCCACCAGCGCCAGCCCGATGCGGGCCAGCTCGCGGCCGGCCTGTTCGAGGATGGCGCGCGCCACCGGATCGGCATCCGCGCTGGCGGCCACGGCCAGGGCCAGCCGGCCGATGGCGCCCCGGTCCTGGCCGTAGATGAACTGGCGCGACAAGGCCCAGTCGCTGCCGCCGACCTGCTCGAACACCGCGCGCGCCATCGGCGATTGTTGCCAGGCGCCGGGCTGCTCGTCCTCCAGCCGCCAGATGTGGCGCATCGCTTCGCGCGCGATCCAGAAGCCGCCGCCGCCGTCGTCCAGCGTCACGCCGCGTCCGCCGGCGCGATGGAATATGCCGTCCTCGGCGATCCAGGCCGCGATGGAGCCGGTGCCGGCGTAGACCAGGTAGCCCTCGCCGGGCGCGAAACTGTCGAGGTAGGCGATTTCCACATCGTTGCGCAGCGCGACCGACGGCGGCGCTACTTGCAGCAGCTCGGCCAGCCATTGCGCGGGCAGCGTGGCCAGGCCGTCGAAGCCGGTCAGGCCGGCGCACACGGCTTGCGGCTTGCCCACCGCCAGCACCTGCGCCGCCAGCAGCGAGAAAATGCCGCGCACCGCGTCGCGGCCGGCGGTGCTGCCCATCTGCGTGGCGGACAGACCGGCCACCGCGCCCTCGGCCACGATCGCGCCCGCCGCGTCGGCCAGCGCCCAGCGGGTCTGCGTGCCGCCCGCGTCGATGCCCAGTCCCAGCTCGCCCATGTCGCGCTCCCGTGATGGTCAGCGCATCACGCTGACGCGTTCGCTTTCATTGCCAAGGCGGTCGATCGCGCTGACCACCACCGCCTGCGCCGAGCCCGCCGCAGCGTCGTCCGGCAGCAGCAGCACGGGACGCGAGGCCGGCGCCACCGCGAAGCGCCATTCCGAACCGTAGCGCGACCAGATCGCGTAGTGCGCCACCGGCTGGCCGGCGCCGGCCGACAGTTTCAGTCCAACGCCATTGCCCTCGCGCCGCACCGCGACGGCCGGCGCCAACGGCAGTTCCGCGCCCAGCCACGGACTGGCCGGGGCCAGCGCGGCGGTCTGGTAGGTCTGCGCGCGCAGCTGGTCGGCGATGCCCTTGCGGTTCTCCATCAGCGCGGCGATGCTGAAGTGCAGGTGGCCCTGCACGCCGGCACGGCTGCGCGTGACGCCGATCTGCTTGACGATCTCCTCCGGCGCGAAGGCCTTGGCGCTGTTGTCGATGCGGCTGGTGTACAGGCCCGGCCAGACGTGGCGGGCGCGCGTGTTCTGCGCCAGCCAGTAGTCGAGCAGCACGTCGAACGCTTGCGGCGCCTGCGCCACCGGCCAGTACAGCTGCGGCGCCAGGTAGTCGAGCCAGCCGTTGGCCAGCCACAGCTCGGCGTCCGCGTACAGCTTGTCGTACTGGCTGAAGCCGACGATGCCGGCCGGGCGGCGGTCAGGACGGCCGATGCCGAACGGACTGATGCCGAAACGCACCCAGCTCTTCTCCTTGTGGATGCCGAGGTAGAGCGCCTCGATCAGCGAATTGACGTTCTGGCGGCGCCAGCCGGCGCGGTCCAGCGTGCCGCCGCCCAGCAGGTAGCGCTGCCACGACGGCTGGTCCGGGAACTCCAGCTCCTGCTTCGGGCTGGCGCCGGCGTCCAGCACCACGCCGTCCGCCCCGGCCGTGTCGATCGGGTAGGGATAGAAATAATCGTCGATGTGGACGCCGTCGATATCGTAGCGGCGCACCACGTCCAGCACCACGTCCAGCGTGTGCTGCGAGGCGGCTGCCTCGCCCGGATCCATCCACAGGTAGCGGCCGTAGGACTTGACCACCTCGGGATTGGTGCTGCCGATGTGGCTGCGCGCCAGCGGCGACTTGGCGGTCGCGTGGCGCGCGCGGTAGGGGTTGAACCAGGCGTGCAGCTCCAGCCCGCGCGCGTGCGCCTGTTCGATCCAGAATTGCAGCGGATCCCAGGCGGTGGCGGGTGCGCGGCCCTGCTGGCCGGTCAGGAACTCGGACCACGGCTCCAGCTCGGACGGGTAGATCGCATCCGCGCTAGGCCGCACCTGCAGCACGATGGCGTTCAGGTGCAGCGCCTGCGCGCGGTCGAGGATGGCGAGGGCCTCGGCCTGCTGCTTGGCCATGGTCAGGTTATTGCGGCTGGGCCAATCGATGTTGGCCACGGTCGACACCCAAGCGGCGCGGAACTCACGCGGGGCCGGCGGCGGCATGTTCATATCGAACGGCGCCGGCGGCGCGGTGTTGGCGGGCGCCGGCGGACGCGGCGCGGAGCCGGCCTCCGGGGCGGGTGCGATCGGTGTGCTGGAACAACCGTCCAGCAACACGGCCAGGGCGCCGGCCACGCCGGCCGACAGCGTCAGCCGCTTCTTTGCATTAAAAACCAAAACCATTCCCCGAATCTGTTGAGCACCCGTATTGTAATGCGCTTGCCGTTTATTTCCTGCCGAATTCGGGATCGATGCGCACCAGCGCGGTCATCGCGAACGCGGGCAGGGTCGAAATGCAGGCCCAGATGAAGAAATGCTGATAACCCAGGTGCTGCTGTATCCAGCCGCTGACCATCCCCGGCAACATCATGCCGAGGGCCATGAAACCGGTGCAGATGGCGTAGTGCGCGGTCTTGTGCTCGCCGTCCGCCACCAGCACCATGTACAGCAGGAAGGCCGAGAAGCCGAAGCCGTAGCCGAACTGCTCCACCGCCAGGCAGGCGGAGATCAGCGTGGTGTCGGTGGGCAGCGCGGTGGCCAGGTAGACGAACACCAGGTCCGGCACGTGCATGACGAACACCATCGGCAACAGGCTGCGCTTGAGGCCGAAGCGGGAAATCACCACGCCGCCGGCCAGCCCGCCCAGCACCATCGCGCACACGCCGACGGTGCCGTAGACCACGCCGACGGTCTCGGTACTCAGGCCGAGGCCGCCCTGCGCGCGCGCATCGAGCAGAAAGGGCGCCGCCATCTTCAGCAGCTGCGCCTCGCCGAGGCGGTACAGCAGCAGGAAGCCCAGCGTGGCCTTGATGCCCGGCTTCTGGAAGAAGCTGTGGAAGGTGCGCAGGAAATCCTGCCACAGCGCGCCGCCGGCCGCGTGGCTGCGGTCGGTATCGGGGCGGGGCAGGATCAGCTGGTGATACGCGCCCAGGGCCAGCATCAGGGCCGCCATCAGGCCGAACACCACCGACCAGGCCCAGGCGGGATCGCCGCTGGACGTGGCCAGCCGGCCGGCCAGGTAGACTAGGCCGCCTTGTCCGGAGATCATCGCCAGCTTGTAGAACGCGCTGCGCACGCCGACGAAGGCGGCCTGCTGGTGCTGGGTCGGCAGGCCGAGCATGTAGTAGCCGTCGGAGGCGATATCGTGGGTGGCCGAGCTGAAGGCCATCAGCCACAGCACGGCCAGGCTGACGCGGAAGAAGTCGGGCAGGTGCAGGGTCAGCGCCACCGAGGCGAGCGCCGCGCCGGTCAGCAGTTGCAGCAGGACGATCCAGCGCCGCTTGGTGCCGAACAGCTCGACGATGGGCGACCACAGCGGCTTGATCACCCACGGCAGATACAGCCACGCGGTATAAAACGCCAGGTCGGTGTTGGACACGCCGAGGTTCTTGTACATCACGGTCGACAGCATCATCACCGCGACGTAAGGCACAGCCTGGCTGAAGGAAATACTGGGCACCCAGGCCCAGGCATTGCGTTGTTGCTTCATACCGCCTTTCAACTTGGGGTCAAGTCTGACATTCGGACACGAGCTCTGCCGTAGACGCGCGGCTACGGCAGAGCTCGTGTCCGAATGTCAGACTTGACCCCACTTATTTGACCCCACTTATTTGATGGCCTTGCGGACATTGCCGTCCGAGGCGTCGAGCAGGTTTTGCGCGTCTTCGATGGAGGTGTTTTTCAGCAGCGCGACGATCGCGACCTTGACGTGGAAATGGCACCGCTCCAGCACGCCCCGCGCGATGGCGGCGTCGACGCCGGTGGCGTGCATGGTCAGCCGCACCGCGCGCTCGACCAGCTTGACGTTGGTGGCGTGCATGTCGACCATCAGGTTGCCGTAGACTTTGTTCAGCCGCACCATCAACGCGCTCGACAAGGTGTTCAACACGACCTTCTGCGCCGTGCCCGCCTTCAGCCGCGTGCTGCCGGAAATCACTTCCGGCCCGGTGTCGATGGTGATGCCGATGTCCGCGCCGGCCGTCAGCGGCGTGCCGGGGTTGTTGGCGATGCCCACCGTCAGCGCGCCCACCGTGCGTGCCGCCTGCAACGCGCCCAGCACATACGGCGTGGTGCCCGACGCCGCCACCAGCAACACCACGTCGTTATACACCGGATACAGCAGCCTCAAGTCGGAGGCGCCCTTGGCGCGGTCGTCCTCGGCCCCTTCGACCGCCTCGAACATCGCGCCCAGGCCGCCGGCCAGCAGGGCGACAGCGCGCTCGTGCGGCCAGGAGAAAGTGGGGAACAGCTCCACGCTGTCGAGGATGCCCAGCCGCCCCGACGTGCCGGCGCCGACATAGATCAAGCGCCCGCCGGCGGCGATGCGCGGCGCCATCGCGTGCACGGCCGCGCCGATGCTCGGCTCGGCTGCCTGCACCGCGCGCAGCGCCTGCGTCTGGTCGTCGACCAGCGCCGCCACCAATGCCTCAACCGAATATTGGTCCAGCTGCGCGTGCTGTGTACTCGGCGTTTCGGTTTTTAGCATAGGTTTTATGTTACGTGGCCCGACGCATCTCCGCGACGAAATCATAGTGATCGCTGTGGCAATAGGAATGCGTCAGCTCCATCGCCTCGCCCGATTCCAGATAAGCAATACGGGTAATGTACAGCACCGCCTGCCCCTCGGGAACACCCAGTTGCTTGGCCAGCTCGGCCGAAGCGTTCATCGCGCGGATGTGCTGCAGCGCGCGCGCCGGCGCCTGGCCGATGCTCTCCAGGTACTGGTACAGCGAGGCGCCCACCGCGTTCGGATCGTTGAGCACGGTCTGCGGCAGCACCGACACCTCGTACGCCATCACCACGTCGTCGGCCAGGCGCAGGCGCTCCAGCCGCGCCACCTTGGAATACGGCGACAGGCCCAGGCTCAGCTGCTCTTCCGGCGTCGGCGTCACCACCGCGCGCTTGAGCCAGCGCGAGCCGGGAATGTGGCCGCGCTGCTGCAACTGCTCGGAAAAACTGGTCAGGTTGGACAGCGGCTGCTCGATGCGCGGCGCAATATAGTTGCCCGATCCGCGACGGCGCACCACCAACCCCTGGTCCACCAGCTGGTCGATGGCCTTGCGCGCGGTCACCCGCGACACATTCAGCAACTCCGACAAGGTCCGCTCCGACGGCAGCGCCTGGTCAACCTGATAGCGGCCGTTGTGCACATCGTCGCTCAATTTGCGGGCTATCTGCATGTACAGCGGCGTACTGTCGTTGGCGTCCGCCTTGAATTCAAAACTGCTCTGGCTCATTCATATCTCCTCACGCCTCTAGTGTAATAGCGTTACAGAAAACATGTAGACTTTGGGCATAGATAAATATTCATAAGTCGCAGTCGACAAGTTTTTTTCGTGTCCGACACGATACAAAAAAGGGAGCAATCGCATCGCGACCACTCCCTTGCTGTGCTGCTCTTGACTGCTTTGCTCACTCAGCCTGACTAACAGGCTCCATAGCGTTAGCTACGTGGGGAGCGGCAGTGCTCACAAACTCGTTCCAGTTTTCCTTTACGGAAACGCAGGTAGGAATTTACATGCACGGCTTTTGGATAGAGACAAACTTTCATCGCTATTCCTTTCGTCGTATGGCGGACCCGACGATAGAACTTGGCGCTTGCAATGCAGCGGTTTCACGGCTAAACTTCCGCTGCTAGTCGATAGCAAGCATTTCAAGAGAAAACCAGAGTCCATTTGATTTTCTTTTCCCCAAGCGCCTTTAGAGTCCCCACTCTTCAGGCGCTTTTTACTTTGACAACGTTTTGTTCTCATTTAATCAGCCCTTCCTTCCTAAGATTGTCTAATCTGAAATGTGTGGCTGAGGCACTTACTCCACACTCCCCCATAATTAGCAGCGGCTTACAGTCCAGCCGCTGTATCACGTCCACCGGCATCATCAACTCAGCCGCTAAATTGTTCGCTTGCCATTCGCTATCCTCATACCAGCTATGTTCACCAAGTGTTGCTCCACGATGAAGAGACGCAGCATGCTTCAAAATGATATGGCTAAACTCATGTACCACTGTGTACCTTGAAAATGGCTCATCTTCAAATAGTCCGTCGTAAATGCTAGCCCTCAGCACTATCAGACCAGCTTCAGGTATCGTGAATCCGGCTGTTTCCTTCAGTTGATCATCATCTAAAACATGCAGGTTAAATCCAGCTCTAGGTAACAAGTTCTCAAGAAGGTACACCGCATCAAGGAATACGCCTTCGTTCTTGTAGCAAGCAGCGACGTCAGGTAGTGCCCTTAGCTGATCACTGATCGAACGAAGTACGGTTCGTTTGCGAGGTGCCACCTTGTAACCAATTGGCGTCTTTTTACTCCCACCAACTGAGCATTCATTTTTGACCATCTACAGTCCCTCCATTGAGCCAATTTAAGACATCGTTTGGAACTCCATGACCTTCGGTTAACCGTCGTGCAAATGCGGCAACTAGATTACGTTCGTCGGCCTGCAGAGCAGATACAGGAACAGCGGTAAAAGACTGATCACACGCAATTCGTAGTTCAGAAATCTGATCCTTACCAACATTTTTATTTTCAAAGTAAATAATTGCATTTTCAGCAATTTTACTTGTCAACGTCCTTTCACCTAGCTCAATCGAACTAAGGTAGGGCGAGCTCACACCAACTGCGGTAGCCATGTCACGCAGCGTCAAACCCAGTTCAAGTCGTAATTTCCTTACGCATAAACCAAACGCTGATAATTTCATGCTTTTCTCCCTTGTGTCCTTCGATAAACTCCCATGTCATTGACGTCACCCCCGCCAAGAGCGCCATGTTTTTCCATGACGCATTCACATCATACACAAAAAAACCATCTTTGTAAGCAAATTTGTAAATTAGTTCCCATTTGAGAGAACACCATCTTTGGAAGCTTGGTTTTTCACATCATCCAGCCAACCATCGGCGTACTTCCGCAGCCGATATGGCGGATAATGCTGGATCGTTACACCAGCCCCACCATCCGAACACATGTCCAAGAAGTCCACCGCGCCCGCCACCTGCCCCTGCGGCGGCCCCTCCCTGGCGAGCTGCTGCGGCCCGTACATCGCCGGCGCCGCCATCCCGCCCACCGCCGAAGCGCTGATGCGCTCGCGCTATACCGCCTATGTGCAGCGCGACGAGCCCTACCTGATGGCCACCTGGCACGCCAGCACCCGTCCGGCCGAGCCCATCATGAGCAAGGAAGAAAAATTGCAGTGGCTGGGACTTGAGGTAAAATCTGCTTTACGTTTACGTCAACGTAAAGCAGAAGACGCCGACCCGACCAAGGATACGGTGGAGTTTGTCGCCCGGTTCAAGACCAATGGCCGGGCGCAGCGCCTGCACGAGATCAGCAACTTTGTGCGCGAACCGGCCGAGGGCGGGCTGCGCTGGTTTTACGTTGACGGTAGTTTTCCAGAATAAATCATCAGGACGCGGCGGAGACACCGCGCAGAAAAAAGGAAAAGCAATGCCGCAGATCGAAAGCAAACTCAATCCCCGCAGCGAGGATTTCAAGGCCAACGCGGCCGCCATGCAGGCCGTCGTCGACGACCTGCGCGACAAGGTCGCCAAGATCGCCCTTGGCGGCGGCGAGGCGGCATCGGCCAAGCACGTCGCCCGTGGCAAGCTGCTGCCGCGCGACCGCGTGCAGATGCTGCTCGATCCCGGCACGCCCTTCCTCGAACTGTCGCAGATGGCCGCCTACGGCATGTACCAGGACGCCAACGGCGTCGACGCCGCGCCGGCCGCCGGCATCATCACCGGCATCGGCCGCGTGGCCGGCCAGGAGTGCGTGATCGTCTGTAACGACGCCACCGTCAAGGGCGGCACCTACTACCCGATCACGGTCAAGAAGCACCTGCGCGCGCAGGAGATCGCCGACCAGAACAACCTGCCGTGCATCTATCTCGTGGACTCGGGCGGCGCCAACCTGCCCAACCAGGACGACGTCTTCCCCGACCGCGACCACTTCGGCCGCATCTTCTACAACCAGGCCAACCTGTCGGCCAAGGGCATCCCGCAGATCGCCGTGGTAATGGGCTCCTGCACCGCCGGCGGCGCCTACGTGCCGGCGATGAGCGACGAATCGATCATCGTCAAGGAACAGGGCACCATCTTCCTGGGCGGCCCGCCGCTGGTGAAGGCCGCCACCGGCGAAGTGGTCACCGCCGAAGACCTGGGCGGCGGCGACGTCCACACGCGCCTGTCCGGCGTGGCCGACCATCTGGCGCAGAACGATTTGCACGCGCTGTCGCTGGCCCGCACCATCGTCTCGAACCTGAACCGCACCAAGCCCCAGCAGGGCGCGTTGCGCGAAGCGGCGGAACCGAAGTACCCCACCGAGGAACTGTACGGCGTGATCCCGGTCGACACCCGCAAGCCCTTCGACGTGCGCGAAGTGATCGCCCGCATCGTCGATGGCAGCGAGTTCGATGAATTCAAGGCGCGCTATGGCACCACGCTGATCTGCGGCTTCGCCCACATCTTCGGCATGAAGGTCGGCATCATCGCCAACAACGGCATCCTGTTCTCCGAGTCCGCGCTGAAGGGCGCGCACTTCATCGAGCTGTGCGCGCAGCGCAAGATCCCGCTGGTGTTCCTGCAAAATATCACCGGCTTCATGGTCGGCCGCAAATACGAAAACGAAGGCATCGCCCGCAACGGCGCCAAGATGGTGACCGCCGTGGCGACGGCCGCCGTGCCCAAGTTCACCGTCATCATCGGCGGCAGCTTCGGCGCCGGCAACTACGGCATGTGCGGCCGCGCGTTCTCGCCGCGCTTCATGTGGATGTGGCCCAACGCCCGCATCTCCGTCATGGGCGGCGACCAGGCCGCGTCGGTGCTGGCCACCGTCAAGCGCGACGGCATCGAAGGCAAGGGCGGCTCGTGGACGGCGGAAGAGGAAGCCGCGTTCAAGCAGCCGATCAAGGAGCAGTACGAGCACCAGGGCCACCCGTACTACGCCACCGCGCGCCTGTGGGACGACGGCGTGATCGACCCGGCCGACACCCGCATGGTGCTGGGCCTGGGCCTCTCGGCCGCGCTCAACGCCGAAATCCCGGACACCAAGTTCGGCGTCTTCAGGATGTAAGCGGACGATGACCTCGCAGACCCGATACCGACAAGGACTGGCCGCGCCGCTGCTGGCGGCGGCATGCGCTTCGGCGCAGGCCATCCATGTGCCGGCGGTCGACGCGGGCATGGGCGAGCAGGTGATCGCGATCCCCGCGAAGATCGCCGGCGCCGACATCACTCTGCAAACCACCATCTTCAAACCGCCGGGCGACGGCCCGTTCCCGGTGCTGTTCATGAACCACGGGAAGGACGGCGGCGACGCCCACCAGCAAGCGCGCGCCCGCTACCCCGTCATCAGCCGCGAGTTCGTCAAGCGCGGCTACGCGGTGGTGATACCGATGCGCATGGGCTTCGCCGGTTCCGGCGGCAGCTACGTCAACTCCCATTGCCAGGCGCGGGAAAACGGCGAGGACCAGGCGGCGTCGCTGTACTCCGCGATGGCCTACGTGATGAAGCAGCCCTGGGCCGACCAGCAGCACGTGATCCTGGCCGGCCAGTCGCACGGCGGCCTGACGGCCATCGCCGCCGGCAGCCATAACATCAGCGGCGTGCGGGGCGTGATCAACTTCGCCGGTGGCGTCAACAGCCGTTCGCACTGCGACTGGCAGGCCGCGCTGGTCAACGCCTTCAAGGCCTACGGCGCGGTCGGCACCACGCCCACCATCTGGTTCTACGGCGCCAACGATACGCACTTCGGCCCCCGGCTGGCGGCCGACATGTACGCCGCCTACACCGGCGCCGGCGGCAAGGCGCAGCTGGTGGCCTATGGACCTTTCAAGCGCGACGCGCACACCATGAGCTCCAGCCCGGACGGCGTAGCCATCTGGCTGCCGGAGACCACGCGCTTCCTGCAAAGCGTCGGCATGCCGACCGAAATCAAATACAAGATCAAGGACTAGAGATGAGCTTTACCACGCTGACCATCAGCCGCGAAGGAAAAGTCGCCACCGTCACGCTGAACCGCCCGGACGTGCGCAACGCCTTCAACGAAACCACCATCGCCGAGATCACGCAAGCCTTCGGCGAACTCGGTGCGGAGGACGACCTGCGCGCGATTGTGCTGGCCGCGAACGGCCCGGCCTTCTGCGCCGGCGCCGATTTGAACTGGATGAAAAAAATGGCGGGCTACACGCACGCCGAAAACCATGCCGACGCTCTGCAACTGGCGGAGATGCTGCGCACGATCTACCTGTGTCCCAAGCCCGTGGTGGCCAAGGTGCAGGGCGATTGCTACGCCGGCGGCATGGGCCTGGTCTCCGCGTGTGACATCATCGTCGCGGTCGACCAGGCCAACTTCTGCCTGAGCGAAGTGAAACTGGGACTGATCCCCGCCACCATTTCGCCCTACGTGATCAAGGCCATGGGCGAGAACGCGTCGCGCCGCTACTTCCTCACCGCCGAACGGTTCGGCGCGCAGGAAGCGCTGCGCATCGGCTTCGCGCACGAGGTGGTGGCCGCCGACGCGCTCGACGCCAAGGTGGCGGAGATCGTCAAGGCCTTGGTCAACAACAGCCCGAACGCCGTGCAACAAGCCAAGGTGCTGGTGCGCGAAGTAGTCGGGCAAACCGTCAACGATGCGCTGCTGGCCGACACCGCCGAGCGCATCGCCCATATCCGCGCCTCGGAACAAGGCCGCGAAGGCGTGGCCTCGTTCCTTGAGAAGCGCAAGCCAAATTGGCTAAGCTAGAAAAAGTCTGGAGCAGTTTTGGAATTGAATAAACAAAGCGACTGGGTAGCACGCAGCCTGCGCAGCGTATGGCATCCGTGCACCCAGATGCAGCACCACGAAACCGTGCCCCTGATTCCGGTCAAGAGCGGCAAGGGCGCTTGGCTGGTCGACCATGAAGGCCGCCGCTACCTCGACGCGATCAGCTCCTGGTGGGTGAACCTGTTCGGCCACGCCAACCCGCGCATCAACGCGGCGCTGAAGGACCAGCTGGACACGCTGGAACACGCGATGCTGGCAGGCTTCACGCACGAACCGGTGATCGAGCTGTCGGAAAAACTGTCGGCGCTGACCGGCCATGTGCTCGGCCACACCTTCTACGCCAGCGACGGCGCCTCGGCGGTGGAAATCGCGCTGAAGATGAGCTTCCACTCCTGGCGCAACAACGGCAAGAGCGGCAAGCAGGAATTCGTCTGCCTCAAGGGCAGCTACCACGGCGAGACAATAGGCGCGCTGGCCGTGACCGACGTCGCCCTGTTCAAGGACGCCTACGGCCCGCTGCTGCGCGCCTCGCAAACGGTGATGTCGCCGGACGCCCGCAACGCAGCCGAAGGCGAAACCGCCGAGGACATGGCCCGCAAAGCCGCCGCCGACGTCGAGCGCCTGTTCCTTGAACGCGCCGACAAGATCGCCGCCATCATCATCGAGCCGCTGGTGCAATGCGCCACCGGCATGGCGATGCACGATCCGCTGTACCTGAAGCTGGTGCGCGAACTGTGCGACCGCCACTCGGTCCACCTGATCCTCGATGAAATCGCCGTCGGTTGCGGCCGCACCGGCACCTTCTTCGCCTGCGAGCAGGCCGGCGTGTGGCCGGACTTCCTGTGCCTGTCGAAGGGCATCAGCGGCGGCTACCTGCCGCTGTCGCTGGTGATGACGCGCGACGAAATCTACCAGTCCTTCTACAGCAACGACGTCACGCGCGGCTTCCTGCACTCGCACTCGTACACCGGCAACCCGCTGGCCTGCCGCGCCGCGCTGGCGACACTGCAGATCTTCGAGGAAGACGATGTACTGGCGGCCAACCGCGTGAAGGCCGCGCGCCTGACCGCAGCGCTGCAACCGCTGGCACAGCACCAGCAGGTGCGCCACTTCCGCCAGCGCGGCATGATCTGGGCCTTCGACGCCATCGACGCCACGCCGGACTTCTCGCGCCGCTTCTTCGCCACGGCGGTGGAGCACGAGCTGCTGATGCGCCCCATCGGCTCCACCGTCTACATGATGCCGCCGTATATCCTCAACGACGAGGAAATCGACGGCCTCGCCGCCAACACGCTGGCCGTGTTCAACCAAGTGATGGCGGGCTGACCATGGAAATGCTGAACCAACTCAAACGCCAATTGCAAGCGCTGGAAGAACAGGACCTGATCCGCACCCGCCGCACGGTCGACACGCCCTGCGGTCCGCGCGTATCGGTCGGCGGCCGCGAGCTGCTGGCCTTCTGCAGCAACGACTACCTCGGCCTGGCCAACCACCGCAGCATCAAGCTCGCTCTGCAGGAAGGCGCGGCGATGTATGGCGTCGGCAGCGGCGCCTCGCACCTGATCAGCGGCCATGGCCGCGCCCACGCCATGCTGGAGGAACGGCTGGTGGAATTCGTCGGCGCCCACCTGGAATCGCCGCGCGCGCTCACCTTCTGCACCGGCTACATGGCCAACCTGGCCATCGTCACCGGCCTGACCGCCGCCGACCGCGACGCCGACATCTTCTCCGAATCGCTGAACCACGCCTCGCTGATCGACGGCGCCCGCCTGTCGCGCGCCAACGTCAAGGTCTACCCGCATGCCGACCTGGAAGCGCTGGCGCAGCTGCTGGCCGCCTCCAACGCCGCTACCAAACTGGTAGTGACGGACAGCGTCTTCAGCATGGACGGCGACCTCGCACCGCTGCCGCAGCTGCTGGCCTTGTGCGAACAACACGGCGCCTGGCTGGTGGTGGACGACGCCCACGGCTTCGGCACCTTAGGCGCCAACGGCCACGGCGCGCTGGAGCACTTCAACCTGCGCTCGCCCAACCTGGTGTATATGGGCACGCTGGGCAAGGCGGCCGGCGTCAGCGGCGCCTTCGTGGCCGCGCACGAGACGGTGATCGAAACGCTGATCCAGAAAGCCCGCCCCTACATCTTCACCACCGCCACCCCGCCGGCGCTGGCGCACGCCCTGCTGACCAGCCTCGAACTGCTGGAAGGCGACGAAGGCCGCAGCCGGCGCGCACAGCTTCAGGCTTTGGTGGCACAATTGGACGATGGCCTGCGCCTCAAGCGCTGGCAGCGCATGCCCTCGATGACTGCGATCCAGCCCATCCTGATCGGCGATAATGCCGAGACCATGCGCGCCGGCGCGGCCTTGTACGAACAGGGCCTGTGGGTCGGCACCATCCGTCCGCCGACCGTGGCGCCGGGCACCTCGCGCCTGCGCGTGACCCTGTCGGCAGGCCATAGCAGCATGGAAGTCGCCAAGCTGATAGCCGCGATTAACGCATTGGAAAGGACTTGATATGAGTCTCGACGATCCCGTCATAGCCGTGGTCACACCTCAAACGCAGGTGCAGCCCGCGCCAACCGCCACCGGCATTCCGCCCCGGTTCAGCTGCTTCGTCACCGGCACCGATACCGAAATCGGCAAGACGCTGGTCTCATCGGCGATGCTGCACGCGCTGGTGCAGGCCGGCGTGCGCGCCTGCGGCATGAAGCCGGTGGCCGCCGGCGCCGAACTGCGCGACGGCGCCTGGCACAACGACGACTGCGACCAGCTGGCCGCCGCCGGCAATGTCCACCTGCTGCAGTCGATCACCACGCCATTCCTGCTGAAGGAGCCGGCCGCGCCGCACATCGCCGCCGCGCTGGAAGGCGTGACGATTTCGCCGGTGCCCATCCTGGCCGCCTACATCGAAATCAACGCCGCCTCCGACGCCTCGGTGGTGGAGGGCGTGGGCGGCTTCCGCGTGCCGCTCAACGACGATTTCGACACCGCCGATTTGGCCGAGCAGCTCGACCTGCCGGTGGTGCTGGTGGTCGGCCTGCGGCTGGGCTGCATCAGCCACGCGCTGCTGACGGTGGAAGCGATCGAAGCGCGCGGCTTGCGCCTGGCCGGCTGGGTCGCCAACGAAACGCAGGACGACATGGCCTTCGCCGACGAAAACGTCGCCGCGCTGGAACAGCGCATCAGCGCACCGCTGCTGGGCCGCGTGCCGCGCCTGGCCGAACCGGGCGCGCAAGCCGCCGCCGCATATATCGATTTTACGCAGCTGCCCAACTGGCCAGCTCAGAACAAACTTTGAACGAAGAAGGAAACACGATGTCCCAGAACACTCTCCAAGAACCTAAAACCGTAGCGCTGCACCGTCCGACGGCCGCCATCACCTTGCCGCCCGCCGCGACGTGGCCGCTGGAAGACGTGATGGCCCTGTTCGACCTGCCGTTCAATGACCTGATGTTCCGCGCGCAGCAAACCCACCGCGCCAACTTCCCGGACGGCGACGTCGAACTGGCCACGCTGTTGTCGATCAAGACCGGCGGCTGCGAAGAAGACTGCGGCTACTGCCCGCAGGCTGCACGCTACGACACCGGCGTCGAAGCCAAGAAGATCCTCGACATCGACACCGTGCTCGATGCGGCCCGCCAGGCCAAGGACAACGGCGCCACCCGCTTCTGCATGGGCGCCGCGTGGCGCAGCCCGAAAGACCGCGACATGGACAAGGTCGAGGAGATGGTGCGCGAAGTGAAGGCGCTGGGCCTGGAGACCTGCGCCACGCTGGGCATGCTGGAAGAAAAACAGGCCGAGCGCCTGAAGGCCGCCGGCCTCGATTACTACAACCACAACCTGGACACCGCGCCGGAGTTCTACGACAACGTGATCTCGACCCGCGAATACCAGGACCGCCTGGACACGCTGGGCCGCATTCGCGAAGCGGGCCTGAAGGTCTGCTGCGGCGGCATCGTCGGCATGGGCGAATCGCGCCTGCAGCGCGCAGGCCTGATCGCGCAACTGGCCAACCTGAATCCGTATCCTGAGTCGGTGCCGGTCAACCACCTGGTGCAGGTGGAAGGTACGCCGCTGTACGGCATGGACCCGCTGGACCCGTTCGAATTCGTGCGCACCATCGCGGTAGCCCGCATCACCATGCCGAAGGCGCGCGTGCGCCTGTCGGCGGGCCGCCGCCAGATGGGCGAGGCGGTGCAGTCGATGTGCTTCCTGGCCGGCGCCAATTCGATCTTCTACGGCGACAAGCTGCTCACCACCGACAACCCGGAAGCGGAAGACGACCGCGCGTTGTTGAACAAACTGGGCCTGAAAACCCGTGGCGCCGTGCTGGACTCGGCACCGAAGGAGAAGTGCGGCTGCTGATTCAGCCCGCCGATTCGCCACACTATAAAAAAACTTCCAGCCATAAGCTGCAAAGAGAGAGACCATGTTCACAAAAATACTGATCGCCAACCGTGGTGAAATCGCCTGCCGTGTGGCCGCCACCGCGCGCCGCATGGGCATCAAGACCGTCGCCGTGTACTCGGAGGCGGACGCCAACGCCAAGCACGTGGCGGTGTGCGACGAGGCGGTGCTGATCGGCCCCGCCGCCGCCAAGGAAAGCTATCTGCGCGGCGAAAAAATCATCGCCGTCGCCAAGGCCACCGGCGCGCAGGCGATCCACCCCGGCTACGGCTTCCTGTCCGAGAACGCCGAATTCGCCGATGCCTGCGCCGAAGCGGGCCTTGTGTTTATTGGTCCGCCTGCGTCGGCCATGCGCGCGATGGGTTCCAAGTCCGCCGCCAAGCAGCTGATGGAGAAGGCCAACGTGCCGCTGGTGCCCGGCTACCACGGCGAGCAACAGGACGCCGACTTCCTGCACGCGCAAGCCGACAAGATCGGCTACCCGGTGCTGCTGAAGGCGTCCGCCGGCGGCGGCGGCAAGGGCATGCGCGTGATCGAGAACTCGGCGCAGTTCAAGGACGCGCTGGCGTCCTGCAAGCGCGAGGCGATCAGTTCCTTCGGCGACGACAAGGTGCTGGCGGAGAAATACCTCCAGCGCCCGCGCCACATTGAAATCCAGGTCTTTGCCGACACCCTCGGCAACTGCATCTACCTGTTCGAGCGCGATTGCTCGGTGCAGCGCCGCCACCAGAAAGTGCTGGAGGAAGCGCCGGCGCCGAACATGCCGCCGGAACGCCGCGCGGCGATGGGCGAAGCGGCCGTCGCCGCCGCCAAGGCCGTGGGCTACGTCGGCGCCGGCACGGTGGAGTTCATCGCCAATCAGGACGGCTCGTTCTACTTCATGGAGATGAACACCCGCCTGCAGGTCGAACACCCCGTCACCGAAATGATCACCGGGACCGACCTGGTGGAATGGCAGCTGCGCGTGGCCGCCGGCGAGCCGCTGCCGAAACAGCAGCACGAGCTGGCCATCAACGGCCACTCCATCGAGGCGCGCATCTACGCCGAGAATCCGGAGAAGGGCTTCCTGCCCTCGATCGGCACCTTGCGCCACATGGAGACGCCGAGCGCGGTCGCCTTTGAACTGGGCGGCGCCGTCAACCTGCCGGCCGGCGTGCGTATCGATTCCGGCGTGCGCGCCGGCGACGCGATCTCGCCGTTCTACGATCCGATGATCGCCAAATTGATCGTCTGGGGCGCCGATCGCAAACAGGCGCTGGCCCGCATGGCGCAGGCGCTGTCGCAGTACCAGATCGTCGGCCTGGCCACCAACATCGCCTTCCTGAAACGCCTGGTCGAAGGCCAGGCCTTCTCGACGGCCGACCTGGACACGGGCCTGATCGAACGAAACCACGACGCGCTGTTCCCGGCCGCGCACGCGGCGCCAGACGCCGCGCTGGCGCTGGCCGCCGTGTCGCTGATCGAATCCGAGAAGGACCGCTCCGCCGCGCAATCCGGCGCCAACGCAGCCGACCCGTGGGGCCAGGCGCTGGGCTGGCGCATGAACCATCCGTACGTGCGCGCGCTGTCCTTCGGCGACGAGTTCACAGCGGCGGCCCAGCCGTACGGCGTCAACGTCAGCTACCGCGCCGCCGACTGGCTGTTCAGCGTCGGTACGGCTCAGCCGCAGGTACTGAGCCTGATGTCGCAGGACGGCCACGATTTCAGCATCAAGCTGGGTGAGCAGGCCGTGCACGGCACTGTGCGCCGCGACGGCGACATGCTGCACGTGTTCACCAACGGTGCACACTATCCATTGGCCTACAATGATCCCATGGCGCACGCCGGCGAGACCGAAGCCGAAGGCGGCCGCCTGACCGCGCCCATGCCGGGCAAGGTGGTCGCGGTGCTGGCCGCCAAAGGACAGGAAGTCAAGAAGGGCGACGCCCTGGTCATCATGGAAGCCATGAAAATGGAACACACCATCGCCGCGCCGCACGATGGGGTGGTCGACGAAGTTCTGTACGGTGTGGGCGACCAGGTGGCCGATGGCGCACCGCTGCTGGCGTTCAAGACGGCGTAAAGGAGGACATCATGCGTATTCTTTTACATCGCGCGGACGGCAAGACCGAACCGTGGATCAAGGACTTTGCGAAGTACCTGCCGGAAGCCGAAGTCGAAATCTGGCATGCCGGCGAAAAAACCCAGGGCTGCGACTACGCGGTGGTGTGGTCGCCGCCGGAGGCGATGCTGCCGGAACTGGCGCAGGTAAAGGCGATCTTCGTCACCGGCGCCGGCGTGGACGCGCTGCTCAAGTTCAGCGACGCGCTGCCGCCGCACATTCCCATCATCCGCCTGGAAGACGCCGGCATGGCGCTGCAGATGGCGGAGTATGTGACCTACTCGGTGCTGCGCTACTTCCGCCGCTTCGACGAATACGAAACCCAGGCGCGCGCCGGCCAGTGGCTGCCGCTGCCCCAGCATCCGAAGGAAGACTTCTCCGTCGGCGTGCTGGGCATGGGCGTGCTGGGCACGCGCGTGCTGGAGGCATTGGCGCCGTTCGGCTTCCCGCTGCGCGGCTGGAGCCGGAGCGAGAAGAGCATGCCGGGCGTGCAGTGCTTCCATGGCGCCGATGGGCTGGACACCTTCCTGCGCGGCAGCCGCGTGCTGGTCTGCATGCTGCCGTTGACGCCGGAGACCAACAACCTGGTCAACCGCACCAATATGTGCAAGCTGCCGCAAGGCTCGTACCTGATCAACGTGGCGCGCGGCGCCCATCTGGCCGAGCCGGACCTGCTCACGCTGATCAAGTCCGGCCACATCGCCGCCGCCACGCTCGACGTGTTCCGCAACGAACCCTTGCCGGCGCAGCATCCGTTCTGGCAGGAGCCGCGCATCACGATCACGCCGCACATCTCGGCGCTGACCTTGCGCCGCGAGAGCGTGCAGCAAATCACCGAAAAAATCCGCAAGACCGCGCAAGGCGAAACCGTCGCCGGCGTGGTCGACCGCAAACGAGGATATTGATATGAGCAGTATGCCGAAACAGGTAAAGATCGTCGAAGTCGGCCCGCGCGACGGCCTGCAGAACGAAAAGGAAAGCGTACCCGCCGAAGTGAAGATCGAACTGGTGAACCGTTTGACCAGCGCCGGTTTCCAGAACATCGAGGCGGCGTCGTTCGTGTCGCCGAAGTGGGTGCCGCAGATGGCCACCAGCAAAGAGGTGATGGCCGCGATCGCGCGCAAGCCGGGCGTGGTCTACTCGGCGCTGACGCCGAACATGCAGGGCTTCGAAGCGGCGCTGGCGGCCAGGGCGGACGAGGTGGTGATCTTCGGTTCGGCCTCGGAGGCGTTCTCGCAAAAAAACATCAACTGCTCGATCGCCGAATCGATCGCGCGCTTTGAAGGCGTGGCGAAAGCGGCCAAGGACAACGGCCTGCGCCTGCGCGGCAGCATCAGCTGCTCGTTCGGCTGCCCATACCAGGGCGAGGTGCCGCTGGACGCGGTGGCCGACGTGGTGGGCCGCATGCGCGACCTGGGCTGCGACGAGATCGACATCGCCGACACCATCGGCGTGGCTACGCCGCGCAAGACGCAGGCGGTGATGGAGACGGCGATCCGCGCCTTCCGCCTGGACGGTTTGTCCGGCCACTTCCACGACACGTATGGACAGGCGCTGGCCAACATCTACGCCAGCCTGGAGCTGGGCATCTCGATTTACCACTCGTCGGTGTCGGGCCTGGGCGGCTGTCCGTACGCGAAAGGCGCCACCGGCAACGTCGCCACCGAGGACGTGCTGTACATGATGCAGGGACTGGGAATCGAAACCGGCATCGACCTCGATATCGTGGTCGACGCCGGCCAGTTCATCTCGCAGTTCCTGGGCCGCAAAGGCGCCAGCCGCGCCGGCAACGCCATCGCCGCCAAGCGCGCCGGCTAGACCAACGTCACTCGCGTACCAGCTTGTCCGCGACGTACATGCGGTACTGCTTGATGCGCCCGGTGACGGTGTCGGTCCCCTGGCGCGGCGTGTAGCGCACGCCCGCCACCTCCACCTGCTGACCCAGGTCGATGATCAGCTGGTGCGGGTGGCCGGCACCGCCGGCAAACGCCGTGTGCCAGTGGTCCGACGCCTGCCCGTTGATGGCGTTGAGCGCCGAGCCGTCCTCCTTCTTCAACTCCTCGCTGCTGGCGTAGGCGATCGTCCACGACTGCTGGTTGATCGTCTTGCCATCCTTGCCCAGCAGTGAAATCTCGGCCACCGCCGCGAACTGCTTGCCGTCGAAGGCGCTCAGCGATTCAAGGCAGAACTGGCGGCCCTTGACCGGTGCGGCGAACATCACATCCTGCGTCGCGCCACCGGGGGCGAACTCGCCCGCCTGCGCCGGCGTCACGCCTTCCAGCGCTGGTTTGACCGTGCTCGGTGGACGTGCCAGGTCCAGCTCCGGATTGAGCTGGTCGAGTATCGGCTCCGTCAGGCCGGCGATGCGGGCGGTGCGCGGGCCGGTCAGGTCCAGCACCACGATCTCGTTGCGGCCCTTCTTGATCCACGGGCCGGGCAGGTACATGGTCTGCGTCGGTCCGATGCTCCAGTAGCGGCCCAGGCACCGGCCGTTGATCCACACGATGCCCTGTCCCCAGCTCGACATGTCGAGGAAGGTGTCGGCCTGCCGGCTTGCTTCAAACCCGCCGCGCCAGAAGGCCGGGCCCTTGGCGCGTCCGCGCTTGAACGACAGCGGCGGCAGCACGCCGTCGGCGTCGAAATCGATGGCGCGGATTTCCCAGTTCTCCACCGCCTGCGCGGCGCCGCCCTTGGCCGTGAACGTCACCGGACCATGCAGGCCTTTGCGGTCATGGACTTCCAGCCCGAAGTTAACCCGTGCGATGGTGTACAGCAGGATCTCCACCGTCACAGGCTTGCTGCTCGCCGGCACGGCGACCGAGAAGCGGCGGTGGCGCGTGTCCATCGTTCCCGCCAGCTTGCCGTCGATGTAGACCCAGGCCAGGTCGCGCACCTTGGCGGCGGCCAGCAAGCCCGCAGGTCCCGCCGGCAGCTGCACGCGATAGGCGACCAAGCCTCGGCTGATGTCGTACTGCTCGATCGGCTCCGGCGACACGGCCTTGATCGCGCGCGGCGGCAGGTTGGCCAGCACCGGCGCCGATTCGCTCAGCGCAAACGCGTCGATGCTCATGACGGGATTGCGCGCCGGCGCTTCGGGCAGCACTTCGCCCGCCGCCAGGAAGGGACGCATGCCCTCGCGGTAGGCGTTGAACTTGGTGCCCATCCAACCCGCTTCGCTGATCGGCGCGTCGTAGTCGTAGCTGGTGGTGTCCGGCCGGAAGGGACGGTCGCAACCGCCCCACAGGCCGAAGGTGGTGCCGCCGTGCGCCATGTAAAGGCTGAACGAGCCGTTCGCCCTCAGCATGGCCTGGATGTCGACCACGGCGCTGGTGTTGTCGCCACGGCGGTGCGGATTGCCCCAGGTGTCGAACCAGCCGGAGTAGTATTCGCCGCACATCAACGGCGCCTGCTGCACCGCCGCCAGCGCCTTGAAGCCGCCGGCCGGATCGCTGCCGAAGTTGGCCACCGAAAGCATGCCGGCGAGGTGGGTCTTGGCCACCGCGTTGGTCGGATTACACTGGAACAGCGGCACGTCGAAGCGCGCGTCGAGCAGCGCCTGGCGCAGCACGCGCATGTAGTCAAGGTCTTCGCCGAAGAAGCCGTATTCGTTCTCCACCTGGACCATCAATATCGGCCCGCCCTGCGTCACCTGCATCGGCCCGAGCACGCGGCCGACTTCACGCAGGTAGCGCCGCGCCGGATCGATGAACGCCGGATCGCGCGTGCGCAGGAAAGCATCGCCCGGATTCTTCTTCAACAGCCACCACGGCAGGCCGCCCATCTCCCACTCGGCGCAGGCGTAGGGACCGGGACGCAGGATCACCCACAGGCCCTCCTGTTGCGCGAGGCGGCAGAACTCCACCGCGTCGCGCTGGCCGCTCCAGTCGAACTTCCCTTCGCGCCATTCGTGATAGTTCCAGAACAGGTAGGCGCACACCGTGTTCAGGCCCATCGCCTTGATGGCCTTCAGGCGGTGGCCCCAGTACTCGCGCGGCACGCGGGCGAAGTGCATTTCGCCGCAGCGGATCTGGAACGGCTTGCCGTCGATGAGGAAATCGCTGGCGCCGACCGCGAAGCGCGGCGCCGCTTGCGCGCCGGCGTGGATCGGCAGCAGGGCGCCACCAGCGGCGGCGGCGGCGCCTTGCAGCAGGCGTCGGCGGGGCAGGTTCGCACGCATCATTTAGAAAGCCACTCGCAGGCCAACGTTGGCGCGGCGGCCGACATCTTCCAGGGTGAGGAACTGCGATTCGTTGTTGGCATATTCGTGCATCCGCGAGTTGGAGAGGTTGATGAAGTCCGCGTACAGCGCCATCTTCGGCGTCAGATTGTAGCGCAGGCTGGCGTCGGTCTGGCCGTAGGCCGCGCGGTTGCGCGGCAGGGTGCTGCCGCCGCCGCAATCGACGGAGAAGTGGTTGCGCCAGTTGTAGCTCACACGTGCCATGAACTTGTCGTTCTCGTAGAACACCGAGCCGTTGTACGACTGCGGCGACAGGCCAGGGTAGCCGCAGGCCGGCGCGCTGGCGTCGGACTCGCGGGTGGCGCTGGCGTCCACGTAGGTGTAGTTGGCGGCGACGCCGAAGCCCTTCAGCCACGAGATGCTGTTGTCGAAGGCGTACTGGCCGGCCAGTTCCACGCCCTTGATCTTGCCCTCTTGTCCGTTGCGCACGCGGGTGTCGTGGACGATTTCATCGTACTGCGGAATCTTCATGTCCACCATTTTGGTCTCCAGGAAGTTGGAGACATCCTTGCGGAAGATGGCGGCGCTGACGTAGTTGGTCTTCGACAGATACCATTCATACGACAGGTCGTAGTTCTTCGACTGCATGGGCTTCAGGTAGGGATTGCCGCCGCCGGTCTGCACGTCGCCGAAGCGGCCGCCGTAGGAATTGCTGACGCCCATCTGGTTCAGCGTGGGACGGGTCTCGGTCTTCGACGCGGCAAGGCGCAGCAGCATGTCCGGCGTCAGGTCGATCTTCAGGTTGGCCGACGGCAGGTAGCTGTTGTAGCTGTTGCTGACGGTGTTGACCGCATTCGGTCCCCAGTTCAGGATATAGGTCGTGTCGTTCGGGCTCTTGGTCGCGGACAGCAGCACGCGGCTGATGCCGGTCGACGACGAGTTCACGTGCACCACGCGCACGCCGGCGTTGGCCGACCAGTGCTCGCCTTCCCACTTCGAATCCAGGAAGAAGCTCGACACCTTCTCCTTCACGCCCCACATGTCAGGCTTGGTGTAGTCGATCGCCATCGGGCCGTTCGGGTACTTGCTCTTGTCCAGGTACAGCGCCGGGTCGTTCGATTGCGCCAGCAGCGACGGCTGGTTCAGGTAGTTCATGTACTCATACGGATTGAATCTGAGATAGGCGCTTGGAATCTGCGCGCCATTGCCCAGGAAGTTATCCATCGGAGTGACCGTGAACAGCGACGACGGCAGCGAGACGTGGTAGCCGCTGAAGGCGTTCCATGCGTCGTTGTTCCATTGCGTGCGCTCGACGTTGCGCTCCGAGTGGGCCACGCCGGAATCGATGCCCTTGAAGTAGCCCATCTCGTGGTTCCACGACAGGTTGAAGCGGCCTTCCTGCAGGTCGTCCAGATTGCGGATGTCGCCATACGAGACGGCGTGCGCGCGCACGGCGGTCGGGTCGGCGATGCCGTCGCCGAACACCAGGCCTGGCGTGCTGCCGAAGGTCAGCACGTCGCCGTTCTTCGGCACCATGCCGGCCACGATCCACATGTTCGGCGACTTGGAGGTGGTGCGCGAGCTGGAGATGTCGCCTTCCAGTTTCAGCTCCGGCGCCAGCGCCCATTTCGAGTTCAGGCCGAACGCCTGCGTGGTGGACAGGCGGTCGCCACCCTTGACGATCATGTCGTTCGAATTGGCCTCGCCCAGCAGCTTGCCAGCGCCGGCGATCGCCGGGTTGTTCGCGTAGAAGATCGAGCCGGGACGCAGGAAGCTGGTGACCTGGTTGTTGGAGTCGGTCTTGATGCCCAGCTGCTGCGGATTGTTCCAATCGCTGAACGCGATCACGTCGTTCTTCTGGTCGAGGCGCGAGTACAGGGCGTCGGCCGTCAGTTTCCAGGTCGGCGACGGGTTGTATTGCACCGTCAGGTTACCCACCAGGCGCTTGCGGCTTTCGTTCTCCTGCTGGAAGCCGTAGCTCTGCGGCATGTAGAGCTTTTTGGTGGTGACGTCGGCCATCGTCAACCCCTTGGAGTTGAGGTCGCCGTTGATCATCGAGACGTCGCGGTAGTTCCAGGCGTCGTTGACGGCCTTGTTCTGCTTGGACGCGCGGTCGGTGTAGGAGAGCGAGCCGGTCACGCCGAAGGTGCGGTTCTCGTTGGCGAACGAGTACATGCCGGCGATGTTGGGCGTGTTCTTCTTGGAGTTGGTGTCGTAGGAGTCCGACACGTTGACCACCGACGTGTGGCCCAGCTTGCCCGACAGCGGACGCGCGGTCTGGATGTCCACGGTCGAGCCGATGCCGCCCTCCGGCAGGAAGGCTTGCGACGTTTTGTAGACCAGCGCTTTCGAGATCAGGTCGGACGACAGCAGGTCGAAGGAGAACTCGCGGCCGCCGGTGTCGCTGGTCATGGTGCGGCCGTTGACCAGCACGTTGTTGAATTCCGGCCCCAGGCCGCGCACGGAGATGTAGCGGCCTTCGCCGTTGTTGCGCTGGATCTGCACGCCGGTCACGCGCTGCAGCGATTCGGCGATGTTCGTGTCCGGGAACTTGCCCGCATCCTCGGCGGAGACCGCGTCGACCACGCCGTCCTGCAGGCGCTTGGTGGTCAGCGACGACGACAGCGAGGCGCGGATGCCGCTGACCACCACGGTCGCGCCGGTGTCGAGCGGCTTGGCCTCGCTGGACGTTTGCGCCGACGCGCCCGCCATCATCAGCATCTCGGCGATGAGGGCGGCTATGACTGTCTTGGATGTATTCATTTTCATTGTGTCTCCGTGCTCTTATTAGGAATGAAAGAATGTGCGAAGGCCTGCCTGGTTCGGCATATAGCTCTGATTTTTGGATAGCAGGCGCTCGCGGGACGCGGCGAGCTAGCAGGCGATGGGGCGGCTGAACGTAATCGAATGCATGGTCTCTCCGTAATTTTTTTTATGCGCGTTTTGCCCGCGCTGATTTCATATTACGTAAGAGCTTGCTAGCTAACCAATTGCGTATTCAATCGAATCTATGATCAATTCGTATAGCTCGATGAACCGTGGAGGATAAAAAAAAGACCCAAGAGCCGAAACTCTTGAGTCTTTTTTTCTGAAACTGGTCGGAGTACAAGGATTCGAACCTTGGACCCCCTGGTCCCAAACCAGGTGCGCTACCGGGCTGCGCCACACTCCGAAGAAGCAAGATAATACAAGCTGGTTCAGTATCCGTCAAGTGCCACTATGAAATCAGTATGGACCATGGCGATTTTTTTTCAATGTGAGATTATGGCGGTGTGAATAAATTATCTAAAAAGCCATGAGTGCGACCCTGACCTCATTCCAGCCCGCCCCGATGCGGCGGCCGGGGATCGTCGCGGGCATCGCCGTTTCGTTGGTGCTGCACGCGGCGCTGATCTTCGGCTACCGGCTGGCGGCGCCCACCGCGCCTGAACCGACGCAGCCGGCCAAGGCCATGACCGTGTGGCTGCGGCCGGCCGAGCCGCCCAAGCCCATCGTCGCCAAGGTGGAGCCGCCGCCCACGCCCAAGCCGGAACCCATCCAGCCGCGCAAGCGCGAACGGCCGCAGCTGGCCAAGCGCGCCAACCCGGCAACGCCGGAGCCGGCCAAGGCCGAGGCGCCGGCGGCCGTGACGGCACAGGCGATCACGCTGCCGGCGCCGGCCGCCGCGCCCGATCCGCTGCACCCGGAGCTGCAACCGAAGAAATTCGACATGAACGCGGCGCTGAAAACCGCCCGCAAGGAAGCCAACGCCAAGGATCCGGCGCGCGCCGGCCTGCCGGTGGCGCAGCTGGATGACCATCCGCTGTATCCCGAGCAACGCGAATCCAAGCTGGGGCGCGACATCCAGGGCGCCACCCGCCCCGACTGCAGGAAGGGCGGCGGCGGCCTGCTGGCGCCGCTCATCTGGATGCTGGACAAGAAGGACAGCGGCTGCAAGTTCTGATCAGTCGCCGCCCTTGAGCTGCAGGGCGCGGTCGTACAGCGCGTTCTTCTTGCGGCCGGTGATCTGCGCCGCCAGGTTGGCGGCCTGCTTGACCGAGCACTCGGTCAGCAAAATCTTGAGGATGCGCTCGGCCTCCACATCCTGCTCGTCCTCGGCGGGCGGGGCGCCTGCCAGCAGCACGACGAACTCGCCCTTCTCGCGGTGCGGGTCGGCCTTGATCCAGGCCTCAGCCTCGGACAGCGGACAGCGGTGGATCTCTTCGAACATCTTGGTCAGCTCGCGCGCGAACACCACCTGGCGCTCCGGCTCGAACACTGCCGCCAGCGCCGTGGCGCAATCGAGGATGCGGTGCGGCGCCTCGTAGAACACCATCGTGGCCGTCACCGCGCGCAAGGTGGCGAGGAAGTTCTCGCGCTGCTTGGCCTTGGCCGGCAAAAAACCGACAAAGTAAAACTGATCGTTCACCAGCCCGCTGGCCGACAAGGCCGTCACCGCCGCCGACGCGCCCGGCAGCGGCAGCACGCGCAGTCCGGCCGCCCGCACCGCGTCGACGATGCGCGCGCCCGGATCGGACACGGCCGGCGTGCCCGCGTCCGACACCAGCGCGATGCGCTCGCCGGCCTGCAGGCGGGCGATCAGCGTCTCCGCCACTTCGCGCTCGTTGTGCTGGTGCGCCGCGATCAGCGGCTTGTGCAGGCCGAAGCGGGTCATCAGCTGGGCGGTGTTGCGGGTGTCCTCGCAAGCCACGGCATCGACCAGGCTCAAAACGTGCAGCGCCCGCAGGCTGATATCCGTCACATTGCCGATCGGGGTCGCCACGACATACAAGGTTGCGCTAGGATAGGTCTGGTGCGCCGTTTCGCCCATCACGGGCAGGGTGGCGATGGAGCTGGATTCTTGTGCGGTCATTGTGGGGGTAGGATGAATAGTGTGAAGTTGTCGCTGCTGTGTGCGGTCGCGGCGCTGATGAGCGCGTGCAGCACGCCGTTCTGCAATGCGCCCGGAGGATTGTGCGCGCCCGGCTCGTCAAATACAAGTGTCGCGCCCGCCGCGCTGCCGCCGCCTGCGCCCGCGCCGCTGCCCAAGCCGCCGCCGGAACCGACGCCGCCGCCCGCCGAAACCTTCGCCGTCACGCTGCCGGGCATGGCTCCGGCCGCGCCGCCGCGTGCCGGCGCCGGCCTGACCGTCACCCCCGACCAAGGCCCGGTACGCATGGCCGAGGCGCCCGCAGCCGGATCCGCCGCGCCGATCCGCATGGCGCTGCTGCTGCCGCTGCGTTCCGAGACGCTGGGCCTGGCCGCCTCGTCGGTGCGGGCCGGCTTCCTGGCGGCGTGGGAGCGCGACCGCGACAACATCACCGTGGACGTGATCGAAACCGGCGACGTGGCGCAGGACGTGCTGGCCAGCTACGCCCGCGCCCAGCAGCAGGACGACATCATCGTCGGCCCGCTGGCGCGCTCGGCCGTGGCGGCCATCGCCGCCAGTCCGCTGGTGCAAAAGCCGACCGTCGCGCTGAACTATCCGGACGGCCACGGCCTGCCGGGCGCCGCGCCGCTGCCGCCGCAGATGCTGGCCATGGGCTTGTCGATCGAGGAGGAGGCGCGCCAGGCCGCGCAGTGGGCCGCCGCCGACCAGCCCGGCGGCAGCGCCCTGATTCTCAGCACCGGCACGCCCTGGCAGCGGCGCGTGGCGGCCGCCTTCGCCGCGCAGTGGCAGCGCCACGGCCTGCCGTCCAAAACGATCGAGCTGAGCGCGCCGGACGGCTACCTCAGCGATCCGGAACTGGTGCAGCTGCGCGCCCGCCTGCGCGACGATCCGCCCGGCCTGCTGTTCTCGGCCATGAGCGCCGACCAGACCCGCCAGCTGCGCGGCGCCCTCGGCGACGGCTACAGCACCGAGCCGACCAATCCCATCTTCAGCACCGCCGACGCGCTGCCGCCGCCGCCGCCGGCCGCCACGCCGGCGCCGTCGCTGCGCGGCCTGCCGATCTACGGCACCTCGGCGCTGAACCCCGGCAGCGGCAGCAACAGCCCGACCCAGGAACTGGACGGCGTGCGCCTGCTGGACCTGCCGTGGCAACTGCAGCGCGACCATCCGGCGGTGATGGTCTACCCGCATCCGCTGCAATCGAACAGCGCCGACATCGAGCGCCTGTACGCTCTGGGCATCGACGCCTACCGCGTGGCGCGCGAGATCGGCCGTCATCCGGCGGGGCGCTTCCAGCTGGACGGCGTGACCGGCCGGCTGAGCGTGGAGTTCGGCGACGGCGCGGCCAGCTTCGAGCGCACCGAGCAGCCGGCCGTGTACCAGAACGGCGTGGCGCGGCCGGTCACGCCGTGAGGCCGCCATGCCGCAGACCGAACAGCAGCGCCTGGGCCGGCTCGGCGAGGACCGGGCGCTGGCCCACCTGAGCGCGGCCGGGCTGGTGCTGGTCGAGCGCAACTTCCTGTGCAAGGCCGGCGAGATCGACCTGATCATGCGGCATGGCGAGCACCTGGTGTTCGTCGAGGTGCGGCGGCGGGCGGGCAGCCGCTACGGCGGGGCGGCCGCCAGCGTCACGCCGGCCAAGCAGCGGCGGCTGATCCACGCGGCCCAGTTCTACCTGCAGCGCTACCGCAGCCTGCCGCCGTGCCGCTTCGACCTGGTCGCCATCGACGGCGAAAAGTTGTCATGGATACAAAATACGCTGGAAATGTAAGCATTTTTAACAGCGCTTGTCCGGCTCGTTGTGCGGCTGCACTATAATCAGCACACTATGAATAATCAACGCATACTCTCGCACTTCCACGAAAGTGCCGAACTCAAAATCCAGTCCGCCACCGTCCTCGCTCCGCACATCGCGCAAGCGATCGAGCTGATGTTCTCGGCGTTGTCCAACGGCAACAAGATTCTGGTGTGCGGCAACGGCGGTTCGGCCGCCGACGCCCAGCACTTCGCGGCCGAGCTGGTGGGGCGCTTCGAGCGCGAACGCTTCCCGCTGCCGGCCATGGCGCTGACCACCGACACGTCGATCCTGACGGCGGTGGCCAACGACTACAGCTACCGCGAGATCTTCTCCAAGCAGGTGCAGGCGTTCGGCCAGGCCGGCGACATCCTGCTGGCGTTCTCGACCTCGGGCAACTCGGCCAACGTCATGGCCGCGATCGAAGCCGCGCTGGAGCGCGAGATGCGCGTGGTGGCGATGACCGGCAAGGGCGGCGGCGCCATCGGCAAGATGCTGACCGACGCCGACGTCCACATCTGCGTGCCGGCCGACCGCACCGCCCGCATCCAGGAAGTGCATCTGGTGACCATACATTGCATTTGCGACGGCATCGACGTCGCGCTATTCGGAGGAGATGTGAATGACTAATCCCGGCGAAATCTGGAAAAAAGTACAGCGGCCGCTGGCCATGAGCGTGCTGTGTGGCGCCATGCTGGCCTCGCTGTCGGGCTGCGTCGCGCTGGTCGCGGGCGGCGCCATTTCCGGGACGCTGGCCGCAACCGACCGCCGCACCCTGGGTGCGCAGACGGAAGACCGGGCGATCGAAGTCAAGGGCGGCATCAAGCTCAACAACGTCGTCGGCGATGCGGGTCACATCAACATCAACAGTTTCAACCGCCGGGCGCTGCTGACCGGCGAGGTGCGCGACGAGGCCATGAAGGCCGCCGCCGAGCGCGAGCTGCGCGGCATCGAGGGCGTGCTGTCGGTGATCAACGAACTGGAGATCGCCGGGCCGTCGAGCTACACCTCGCGCTCCAGCGACGCGCTGATCACCACCAAGGTCAAGGCCAGCCTGGTCGACAAGAAGGACATCTCGGCCAACTCCTACCAGGTGGTGACCGAGCGCGGCGTGGTCTACCTGCAGGGCCGCGTGACCCAGCGCGAAGGCCAGATCGGCGCCGACGTTGCGCGCGGCGTGAGCGGCGTGTACAAGGTGGTCAAGGTGTTCGAATACATCACCGAGGAAGAGTGGCAGAGCCTGCAACCCGCCAAGCCGGCCGGCAACTCGTAATCCGGATGGGGTCTATAATGGCCCCATCGCCTTTTTAGCCCGAGCCCATCATGCAACAGACGAAAACTTCCCCCGGCTGGATCAAGCCGGTGCTGGCCGCCGTGGTCATCGCCGCGGCCGGCTTTGGCGGCTACCTGTCGCTGAACAAGCGCCAGGCCGCGCCCGAGGTCACCTTCCTGAGCATCAAGGGCGACAAGATCTCGCCGGAGAGCCTGCGCGGCAAGGTGGTGATGGTCAATTTCTGGGCTACCTCGTGCACCACCTGCGTGGGCGAGATGCCGAAGATGGTCGACACCTACAACAAGTTCAAGGGGCTGGGGCTGGAGTTCGTGGCCGTGGCGATGAGCTATGATCCACCCAACTACGTGCTGAACTACGCCGAGACGCGCCAGCTGCCGTTCAAGGTCGCGCTCGACACCGACGGCTCGGCCGCCAAGGCCTACGGCAACGTCGCCATGACGCCGACCACCTTCGTCATCGGCAAGGATGGCAAGATCCTCAAGCGCTACCTGGGCGAGCCGGACTTCCCGGCGCTGCACAAGCTGCTGGAAGAATCGCTGCACGGCTAAGCGCCGGGAACGCCGCGCCGCCTGGCACGGCGCTTGCATAGCATAGGGCTCTCCTCAACCACCGGAAAGCCCATCATGGATCGCAACCAAGTCACGCAAAAAATCCTGTCCGTCAAAGTCGCCAAGCAGCTGCGCTGGGCCGACCTCGCCGCCGAATTCGGCCAGAGCAAGGAGTGGACCACCGCCGCGCTGCTGGGCCAGATGACCTTCAGCCGCGCCCAGGCCGACAAGGCGCAGGCGCTGTTCGGCCTGACCGACGAAGAAGCGGCGTGGCTGCAGATCGTGCCGTACAAGGGCTCGCTGCCGACCGCGGTGCCGACCGACCCGCTGATCTACCGCTGGTACGAGATCGTCAACGTCTACGGCACCACCATCAAGGAACTGATCCACGAGGAATTCGGCGACGGCATCATGAGTGCGATCGACTTCTCGATGGACATCCAGCGCGAAGCCGATCCCAAGGGCGACCGCGTGCAAGTGGTCCTCAGCGGCAAATTCCTGCCCTACAAATCCTACTAACCCGGGTGGGGTCAAGTCTGACATTCGGACACGGCCTCTGCCGTAGCACGCCACTACGGCAGAGCTCGTGTCCGAATGTCAGACTTGACCCCAATTTTAGAAGCCGGCCTGTGCCGACAGGTAAAGGCCGCGCTGCCGCTTCGGGTTGAAGATGGTGATGTCGCCCAACGAGACATACGCGGCCGTCAATGAGAAGTTTTTGCTCGGGAACCAGGCTACGAACACGTCGTAGTACGCCTTCTCGTTGTCGACGCCCAGGTTGTGCGGCTTGCGGCGGTATTCGGCGCCCAGCACCAGCTTGCGGTTGACCAGGTACGCAACCGATGCTTCCGGCATCAGGCGCAGGCTGTCGCCCTGGTCGCCGCCGAAGCCCAACAATCCCATCTGGTTGGCGCGGGTCGCGCGCAACGTGCCGTTCAGCAGCAGGCTCTGCTCGAACAGGATCTTGGTGGCCGCCACGTAGTAGTCGTAGCCGTGGTCGTCCTTGGCGCCCAGTTGCTTCACATTGCTCACGCCCAGCGCGCCCAGTCCGTCCACGCCCTGGTTGCGCTTGTAGAGCATGCCGATCGCCACCTGCGGCATCGGGCTGTCCTGCCCGTACACCGCGTCGCCCGCCACCCTCACTTTCACGCCGACGATGTCTTGCCGGATGTCGAGCAGGTTCAGCGGCGCCAGGCTGCCTTGGAAGCGCTGCCTGGCCAGGGTCAGCTCCAGCCGGTCGGCGATGCCCACCGCCACGCCGTAGCTGTCGAGCTTGTAATCCTGGGTGGCGAGATGTGTGTAGTGCGCGTTCGCGCCCCAGCTGTCGCGCGTGCCATAGCCGCCGATCAGCGCCCACGGCGTGATGCCGCCGCCACCCGCCCCTTCGACCTGGCTGACGCCGCCGGTGGCGAGGAATTTGCCCGCGTCCGGCCGGCCCTGCGCCGCCCGCTCGGTGACGATGTCGCGCCGCATCGGCGCCAGTTTCGCGATCAGCTTGTTCGCGAAGCGGCCCGGCACCTGGTTGCGTTCCATCGCGATCTGCAAATCCTCGGTCAGCGCGTTGAACATGGCGTCGGTGATCTTCAGGTCCTGATGCACGGTGGTCATGTCGCGCACGGTGCCCACGCCGTCCATGGTCCGGTCGCGGTGCTGGCCGGTGTAGCGGCACGGGCCGCCGGCGAACTCGCAGAACTGCTCCCGCAGCCGCGCGCCCACCTGCACCATGTCGAAGTCGTCGAAGCTGTCCTTGATGCGCGCGTCGGCCAGCACCAGCGGAATGAAGGTGTCGACGATACGCTTGATGCCGTCCTTGCCGCCGAGGCCGGCGTAGGTGGCGTCGTCGGTGTAGGGCGTCTGCGCCGCCGCCAGCGGCAATGCCAGCGCCAGACCCAGCCCGGCTATGCTGGAAAGGGACCGCATGCCGTCACGCCTGCTTCGGGAACAAAATCATCTGCGTGCAGCGGAACAGGGCGATGGTCTTGCCGGTCTCCTTGTTGCTGACGACGGCGTCCCACACCTGCGTGGTGCGTCCCAGGTGCACCGCCTTCGCGGTCGCCACCACGACGCCGTCGCGCGCCGTGCCCAGGTGGTTGGATTTGAGTTCGATGGTGGTGAAGCTCTGCCCGCCCTCCGGCAGGTGCGAGAAGCAGGCGTAGCCGCAGGCGGTGTCGGCCAGCGTGACCACGCTGCCGGCGTGCAGGTAGCCGTTCGGCGCCAGGTGGCGCGGCGTGACTGCGAACTCGGCCACGATCTCGCCCTCGCGCACGCCGGTGACGACGATCCCCAGATGATCCGGCAAGCTGCCCTTGCCGAAGCTGTTGAAGTATTCCGGGTTGAACTGGCTGGCGTCCATGTCTATCCTTCGCGAGTGGGGGCCTGGGCCCGACACCCGCGATGATAGCAATTTTCCCCGGTCAAAAGTGGTAACCCATCGCCACCTTGAAGCTGCGGCCCGGATCGAACCACGAGCGCCCCGTGTTGCCGATGAACTGCTGGTTGGTCTGCCTGGTCACCGTCTGGGTCAGGTTGCTGACGCTGGCGCTGGCCCACAGGTTGGCGGTGAAGTTGTAGTTGAGACTGGCGTCCCACTGTCCCACGGCCTCTTGCCAGACCGGCAGTCCCCAACCCACGTCCGTCGGCGCGACCCCGTTGACGAGGCGTGCCGGATCGGCGCTGACGGCATCGCCGCCGCCGGCGCCGAACGCGCTGGTCGCCAGCAGGGTGCGGGAGCGCCAGCTATACGCCAGCCGCGCCGAAATCGGCCCGCGGTCGTACATCAAGCCCAGGTTGAAGGCGTGCTTGGACAGGTTGACCACCGGCAGGTCCTTGAAGGGCAGGCCGTTGGTGTCGCAACCGTAGAGATTGGTCATATTGTCGGTGCCACCGCTCTTGGGGCAATACGGCGCCGTGTACGGGTGGTACAGGTCCTGCTTGCCGTCCAGGTAGGTCCAGTTCGCGGAGACGCCGAAGCCCTTCGCCCAGTCGGGTATCCCGGCCAGTCCCGGAACTTTATCCAGGTAGGTCTGGCCGGCGATTTCAATACCGCCCTCCCACAGCTTGGCCGCGTTGGCCGGCCCGGTGATGACAAACTCCTGCGAATTGCCGGCCAGGTCCTTGATGCTTCTGGTGTAGGTATCGGTCATGATGATGTCTTTGATCTTCTTGTAGAACACCACCGCCGTGAGCGACTGGCCGCTCTGCGGATACCATTCCAGCGACAGATCGAAGTTGTTCGATTTGAGCGGCTTCAGGTTCGCGTTGCCCGAGTTGGTGCCGACGTAGCTGACCGACTTGACGGTGCTGATGCCGTTGACGATGGCGTTGTCCACCTTCTGCTGCAGGCTGACATACTCCTGCAACTGGTCGAAGCCGGGGCGGGAAATGCCCTGCGACAGCGCAAGCCTGGACTGCAGCTTGTCGCTCAGGCTCACCTTGATGTTCAGGCTGGGGATCACGTCGACGTGACTGCCCTTGACATCCAGCGGCTCGTTGAACACCCCGAACCGTGGCAAGGAGGGATTCGTGGTGTTGGAATACTGCGGATTGAATACCGTGTAGCCGTGGGACTGTGCGCTCGACCTGACCACCCGCGCCCCCACATTGCCCTCCACCGGGTACTTCAAGTCGTCGAAGCCGAAACGCAGCGTGCCATACAGGGACTGCGTGTCTTCGCTGGCCGTCGACAGGGCGCCCTGCAAGGGATTTTGCGGGTTGATGTCGGCGGGGTCGCTCGAGAATTTCATCGGCCGCCAGTCGCTGCCCTGCGTCGAACAATCGTTGTTGGTGTTCTTGAGGCGATTGCCGTCTTCGCATTGCAAACGCTTCACCGCCACCAGCGCCAAGTCCTGGGCCGGATAGTTGCGCACCGCGGCCATCGTCGGCACCACGATGGTGGGCGGCGTGCCCACCCTGCCGTTGAAGAAGTTGGGGAAGGCGTACTGCTGCACGGGGGCAAGGGCCGCAAACCTCGGATCGCTCAGGTAGCCGAAGTTGCCGCGTGACTGCCAGGAATTGCCGAACTCGGCGGCTGTCGGCGGGCGGCCCACCCCCGGGCTCTGCAGCACCGACCACGGCTCGGCCAGGGAATACCAGCCGCTGCCAACGCCGATCGCGTGCGACGTCGAGCGCTTCGTCAACCGCACGCCAAAGCGCAGATCGCGCAGCACGTTGCTGTCGAAGACGAACTTGGCATCGCCCTTCCACGCGTACATGTCGCCCTTGGACTTGTTGAGGTAAGGCTGGAGGTTGTTGAAGAAGTAGTTGGCGGGATCGGCCAGGGCGGCGCGGGCGGCCGCGTCGAAGCTGACCGTGGGCCGCGGGGTGGTGAGGTCGAAACTCATGCTGGGCACGAACGTGCCCATGTTGATCATGTTGCCGTCCCCGCCATTGGTGGCGTGCACCCACTGCAGATCGCTCTGGAAGGTCCAGCGCTCATCCATCCGCCATTTGAAGTTCCAGGATATGTCGCGCGTGCGTCCGTGTGCATTGTCGTAGGAGCTGCTCGTGCCCGCGGACAAACCGCCGGTCGCGAACTGGTTGCGGCCCAGACCGCCCGCATAGCTCAACGTGCCCTTTTGCAGCATGCCGTTGGCGTCGTACTGGGCGTTGGTGAGCGTGAGGTCGTAGGGCGTCAAGCCGGAATTGCCGTCCGACGCGGTGCTGAAGATGCTGCTGCTTACGCTCTCCGAACGGAAACCCGAATCGAAGTAGGTCAGCGACGACTCCTTGTCGTTCTTCTTCCATTGCAGCGCGGCATAGACGCCAGCGCGTTCAGACTTGCCCTCGCCGGTGCCCCAGGAGGTGCCGTTCGGCACCCACACCGTCTGGCCGGGGACCGGCTTGGTCAGCGGATAGTAGGCGCCGAGGCTGTAGGAGTCGGAGCGGAACGCGGACTTGCCGTAGGAGACATCGATCAGCGCGCCGACCTCGCCCATGTCGGTGGACCAGCGGTTGGAGTACAGGCCGGAGAACGACGGCGTGTTCTTCTTGCCGAACGGGGTGTAGCTGTCCGAGGCGGAGAAGGCGCCGCTCTGCCCTTTGGAGTCGAACGGCAGGCGCGTGCGCAGGTTGACCTGGCCGCTGATGCCGCCCTCGATCAGTTCGGACGACGGGTTCTTGTAGACGTCCACGCCGGCCATCAGTTCCGGCGGGATGTCGCCCCAGCTCAGCTCGCGCCCCGGCCAGCCGGCCGAGAAGCCCTCGCGTCCGTTCAGCGTGGACGAGCCCCACGACAGGCCGCGGATCTGCACGCCCGAGCCCTCGACGTTGTAGGACAGCGGATTGCTGGCCGCGTTGGAGCGGGTGCGCGAGGTGTTGCGGTCCATGGTCACGCCCACCACGCGCTGCAGCACCTCGGTGATCGACTTGTCCGGCAGCTTGCCGGCCTCGTCGGCCACGACCGAGTCGATGATCTGCTCGGCCTCCTGCTTGATCCGTTGCGAGGTCTCCAGCTGCTTGCGCTGGCCGGTCACCACCACCACCTTTTCCGCCGGCATGTCCTGGGCGTCCGCCGGGGGGCTGGTCTGCGCCAGCGCGCCGCCGCTGTACATCAGCGCCAGCTGCGCCGCCGCGATCGCCAAGGCGGTCATCTTGATGGGTTTGCTGCTACCCAGTGTCTCGATCTTCTTCATTCTATTTGTCCTCTTGTCTTATGCCGTGATTGCGCGCCGCGCCGTCATTGGAAGGTGATGGCGCCGGTCAGCGTGAGCTTGGTGGTGAAGGTCAGCGCGGCCGCGCCCGGGGTCGACACCGAGGTGTTCACGCCCGCCGCCGAGAATTCGACCTTGGAGATCGGGTAGTCCTGCAGCTCGTTCCACAGGTCCAGGCCGGTCAGGCCGCACGATTCGTTGATCGTGAACTTGTCGCGCAGGCTGACGCTGTAGTCCGTGGCGGCGGCGGCGGTGGGCTTCACCACCGCGCGCAGCGTGACGTTGCAGGCCTTGCCATCTTTTAGCGCGAAGTGGCCGAGGGCCAGGTCGACATTGACCGCGTTGTTGCTGGTGCTAAACCATTCGCTGTTCATCGCCATGTTGAACTTCACCGCCGCCTGGGCGTCGATGCGCAAGCCGGTCAGCGTGTCGCCGTTCGTGGCCAGGTCGGTCAGGGTGCCGGCGAACAGCTTGATGCCCCAATAAGCGCCCAGGCCGGCCGGGTCCTTCGGCTGGATATTGTAGAAATACGTGAAGCTGCCGCCATCGCTGGAGATCGAGCTGCCGCACCAGTTCGAGCCGCAATACCAGCCGTCCGCGCTGCTGCCCGAGTAGGGGTTGACCTTGCCGAGCTCCTTGGTTTGGCTGGTGTCCTTGTAGCCGGTCAGGAACGGCACGGCGGCCGCCTGTTCGGTGCCGATCGGAATATTCTTGACCGTCGCCGCCGCCGCAAAGATGTCGCTGCCGTCCTGCTTGGCGGTGACGACGCACAGGCCATTGCCGAGCTTGGACAGCGAGGTGCCGCTGACCGAACACACCGCCGGCGTGCTGGTCGTAAAGACCACGGGCTGCCCCGTGTTGGTGGCCGCGGCCAGCGTCACCGGCTGCGCGTCCAGCGCCTGCCAGCCGGGATTGCGGAAGGCCACCATCTGCGGCCGCTTGGGAATGACGAAGAGCTGGCTCTGCGAGGCCTTGGCGTAGCCCTGATAGCCGGGCTGGGTGGCGGTCACCGAGCACTCGCCCGCCACCAGCAGCGACACCGTGTCGCCGCTGACGGTGCACACCGTCGGCGTATTCGAGGTGAAGGTGATCGGTCCGCCGGAGCTGGCCGTCGCCACCAGCTTGGTGGTCGCGACGGCGGGCGGGATCCCGACGACCGCCCCGCCGGGAAAGTCGAACGCAACCGTCTGCACCGCGCCGCCGCTGCTGCCACTACCGCCGCCGCCGCCGCAACCGGCCAGCAGCGCGACGCCCGCCAGGCCGATGGCCGACAGCTGGAATCCTATCGCTTCTTTTATCATAATTATTGTCTCCTCTGAGGTACTTGCTTAAATGTCCCGCCGCCGCTTGCATCGACGACCGGGAAAAACCGGACCGGCACGGCGGCTTCTGCGCGCCGCTCGTCCGATCGCTACGCTGCTTCGCGACGACGCCGCTTCAGCGCGCCACCATCCTGCGCAGATAGGCGTCGTGGGTGGGCATGGCCGCGACCACGGCGGCGATGGCCTCGCGCCGCTGGCGCAGGGCCTGCAACGCCTCGTCGCGCGGCAGCTCGGCCAGCGCCGGATCGGCGCGCTCCGGCCAGTGCCCCATGCCGGCGTGGATCGCCAGCCAGCTGTTGGCGTCGAAGCCTTCCCACTGGTACTGGTGCAGCACGCCGGCCTGGCGCCAGGCGTGGATCTTGAACTCCAGCGTTTCCGGCAGCGCCATGCCCGCCATGTCGCGCCACAGCCGGCTGTCGCGGCGCGCCGTGAGGCAGTAGTGCAGGATGATGAAATCGCGGATGCGCGCGAACTGGCGCGTCATGCCGGTGTTGTAGTCGCCGACCTCGGCCGCGGTGGGCGCGCCGCCCCGCTCCAGCAGCGGGATCAGGTGGCCCAGGCCGCTCTGGATCAGGAAGATGCTGGTCGACTCCAACGGCTCCAGGAAGCCCGACGCCAGGCCCAGCCCGACCACGTTGTGCACCCAGCAGCGCTGCCGGTGGCCGGTGGTGAAGCGCAGCAGGCGCGGCTCGGCCAGCGCCGGGCCGTCCAGCTGCGCCAGCAGTTGCTCGCGGGCGCGCTCCTCGTCGAGGTAGCGGCTGGCGAACACATGGCCGTTGCCGACCCGGTTGCTCAGCGGGATGCGCCAGGCCCAGCCCGCCTCCAGCGCGGTGGCGCGCGTGTACGGCGTCAGCGCGGTCCCGCTCGGTTCGCTGGGCACGGCCCAGGCGCGGTCCACCGGCAGCCAGTGGCTGAAGTCGACGAAGGGCTCGTCCAGGGTGCGGCCCAGCAGCAGCGAGGCGAAGCCGGAACAGTCGATGAACAGGTCGCCGGCCAGCTCGCGCCCATCGGCCAGCTTGAGGCTGGCCACGCCGCCGTCGGCGCGCCGCGCCACGTCGACGATGCGGCCCTCGGTGCGGCGCACGCCGCGTTTCAGCGCCAGCGCGCGCAGGAAACCGGCGTACAGCGCGGCGTCGAAATGGTAGGCATAGTTGAAAGGCTTGTTCTCTTCCGAGGCCAGGCCCTGGAAGCGGCCCTGGCTGGCCATCACGCTCGGCAGGCATTGCTCGCCCAGCGTGCCGAGGCCGGCGTCGCCCAGGCGGCGGAAGTGGCCCCACAGGGCGTCGGGTCCGCTCAGCTCGCCGAAGTCGCCGAAGGTGTGGAAATAGCTCTCGCCCTGGATGCGCCAGTCGCGAAATTCGATGCCCAGCTTGTAGGTGCCGTTGGTGGCACGCAGGAATTCCGCCTCATCGATGCCCACCAGCCGGTGGAAATGGCGGATCGACGGAAACGTGGCTTCGCCCACGCCGACGATGCCGATCTCCTCGGATTCGACCAGCTCCACGGTGCTGGCGGGCAGGGCGGTCGCCAGCGCCGTCGCGGCCATCCATCCGGCCGCGCCGCCACCGACGACCACGATACGTTTGTACGCGGTGTCCATGCATGTCCCCTCTAAGTCCGGCGCCTCAAGGCCTTTGCCATGGCCAGGGCGTCAGTTCTTTATATATTGGAAACATCATTTTGAGAGATGATGCCTCCGGGGGACAATTCCAATAATTATCAAAACAACAGAGGAAATTACGTAAATGAGGAAAGGGCCCCTTGCGGAGCCCTTGTCATCAGCCTGCGGCCAGGACGTTGTGCGCCTGCTCGTCCGCGTGGTACGAGGAGCGCACCATGGCGCCGACCGCCGCGTGCTTGAAGCCCATCTTGTAGGCTTCCTCCTCGAACATCTTGAACACGTCCGGGTGCACGTAGCGGCGCACCGGCAGGTGGCTGTTGGACGGCGCCAGGTACTGGCCGATGGTCAGCATGTCGATATTGTGCTCGCGCATGTCGCGCATCACCTGCAGGATCTCTTCGTCGGTCTCGCCCAGGCCGACCATGATGCCGGACTTGGTCTTCACCTCGGGGTACAGCTCCTTGAATTCCTTCAGCAGCTGCAGCGAGTGCATGTAGTCCGACCCCGGACGCGCTTCCTTGTACAGGCGCGGCACGGTTTCCAGGTTGTGGTTCATCACGTCCGGCAGGCCGTCCTTGAAGATGTCCAGCGCCTTTTGCAGGCGGCCGCGGAAGTCCGGCACCAGCACTTCGATCTGGGTCTTGGCCGACAGCGCGCGGGTGTTCTGGATGCACTCGACAAAGTGGCCGGCGCCGCCGTCACGCAGGTCGTCGCGGTCCACCGAGGTGATCACCACGTAGCTCAGGCGCAGTTCGGCGATGGTCTTGGCCAGGTTGGCCGGCTCTTCCTTGTCCAGCGGATCCGGGCGGCCGTGGCCGACGTCGCAGAACGGGCAGCGGCGGGTGCACTTGTCGCCCATGATCATGAAGGTGGCCGTGCCCTTGCCGAAGCATTCGCCGATGTTCGGGCAGCTCGCCTCCTCGCACACGGTCACCAGCTTGTTCTCGCGCAGGATGTCCTTGATCTCGTAGAAGCGGGTCGACGCCGACGCCGCCTTGACGCGGATCCACTCCGGCTTTTTCAGCCGCTCAACCTGCTCGATCGGCACGATCTTGATCGGGATGCGCGCGGTCTTGCTGGCGCCTTTTTGCTTTTCGCTCGGGTTGTAGGCCGGGGCAACGCTGGTGGTGGTTTCAGAAGTCATTTGGCTGCGTGCCCTCGCGGGCGAAGTTTGGTTATTCGTGTACTGCCGGTTCGGCCGCCTGCGCCAATACGCGGATCAGCTCCTCGGCCAGTTGCTGTTGCACGTCGGACAACACGGCGGTCGCGCCGACGCTGCGCATGTCGGTCGTTTCCAGCCCGGCATAGCCGCAGGGGTTGATCCAGGAAAACGGGGCCAGGTCCATCGCCACATTCAGCGACAGCCCGTGATAGGTGCAACCGTTGCCGCGCACTTTCAGGCCGAGCGCGGCGATCTTGGCGCCTTGCTTCGGTCCGCCGGCCATGTAGATGCCCGGCGCGCCCGCAACGCGCTCACCGGCAAGATTATACGCCCCTAACACGTTGATGATCGCCTGCTCGATTTTATTGACGAATTGCCGGGCGTACAGTTTGCCGCCCGGCTTGTTGCGGCGCAGGTCCATCAGCAGGTAGATCACCACCTGGCCGGGGCCGTGGTAGGTGACCTCGCCGCCACGGTCGGTCTGCACCACCGGGATGGCGGACGCGCCCGCCAGCAGGTGGCCACGGTCGGCGCCCAGGCCCAGCGTGAACACGGGCGGATGCTCGACGATCCACAGTTCGTCGCGGGTGTCCGGCGTGCGCGCGTCGGTGAAGGCGCGCATCGCGGCGAACGTGCTGTCATAGTCGGAAAGGCCGAGGTGGCGGATCAGCGCCGGCTCGGTGGAGGTAGGGGACGTCATCCCGACATTATAAATCAGCCCGGCTGGTGACGCTCCAGCCATTGCTGGACGGATGGGCGCCGCCACTGGCCTGCGGCGTAGTCCTTGAGCTTTTGCGGCACCTCGTCGCCGTTGAGGATCAGGCGGTTGAGCATCAGCGCCAGATCGACATCGGCCAGCGACCAGTCGCCGAACAGGTTGGGGCTGCCTTCGCGCACGAACTGGTTGGCGGCGTGGATCAGCTTGTCGGCGGCGGCCTGGCCGGCCTCGCTCAGCGGCTGGCTGGCCTTGCCGAAAAATACGGTTTCCGTGTCGCGCTCGGCGCGCACCGGCAGCAGGTCGCTGCGCAGCCAGGCCTGGATCTGCCGCGCCTGGGCCCGCTGGCGCCGGTCCTTCGGATACAGCGCGATGTATTCCGGCGCCGGGAAGCTCTCGTCCAGGTATTCGGTGATGGCGGTCGACTCGGTCAGCACAAAATCGCCCTCGACCAGCGCCGGCACCCGGGCGGTCAGCGCGCGGGTTGCGTAGGCGCTCAGTTTCTGCTGGCCGGCCTCCAGGTCCACCGTCTTGACGGTGAACGGCAAGCCTTTTTCGGTCAGCGCGACAAAGGCGGACATGGCGTAAGGGCTGGTGAACAGGCTGTCGACGTACAGTTCAAAAGGCATGGCGGCTCCGGCTAGAGTAGATTTATTCACATGGTAAGCCTTGCCGTAGCGCCTGTATAACGTTATATTTTCGTGATTCTAGCTAATTTTATTCACATAGTTATCCACAGCATGCCGACCTGATGAGCGCCAGCCGCCGCCTGCCCAATTTTTCCGCACTGCGCGCCTTCGAGGCGGCGGCACGCCACGAGAACTTCTCGCGGGCGGCGGAGGAGTTGCATCTGACGCATGGCGCGATCAGCCATCAGGTGCGCGCTTTGGAGGAGGAATTGGGCCGGCCGCTGTTCGTGCGCCACGGCCGGCAGGTGAAAATAACTAGCGATGCGCTGAAATTTGCCCAGTTTTTAGGCAAGTCTTTCGGGGATATCGCCGCCGCGGCGGACGCCATGCGGGCCTCCGCCGTCAACCAGCGGCTGACGATTTCATCGATTCCATCGTTCGCCGCGCGCTGGCTGGCGCCCCGGCTGGGCCGCTTCATCGAGCTGTACCCGGACATCGAGGTGGTGCTGCAATCGAGCGGCCAGCTGCAGGACCTGGCGCGCGACGGCATCGATGTCGGCATCCGCTTCGGGCGCGGCAACTATCCGGGGCTGGTGGTGCAGCGGCTGATGGGCGATGTCTACTATCCGGTAGTGAGTCCCCACTATCGCGGCGGACAGCTGCCCGCCGCGCCGCAGGAGCTGAGCCGGCACACGCTGCTGCGCTCGGTGGAGCCGTGGTCGCCGTGGCTGCGCGCGGCCGGGGTCGACATGGCCGAGCCGTCCGGCGGCTTGATGTTCGAGGATTTGTCGATGCTGATACGCTCCGCCGCCGACGGCAACGGGGTGGCGCTGGTGCGCCATGTGGTGGCGATGCAGGAGATCGCCTCCGGGCAGCTGCGGCGGCTGTTCGACACCGCCACGCCGTGCCCGGACGAGTATTTCTTCGTCTCGCCGCCCGGCGCGGCCGGCAGGCCGCAGGTGCAGGCCTTCCGCGACTGGCTGCTGGAAGAGATTGCCGCCTTCCAGCGCCAGCAAGCGTGATTACATGACGATTTTGACCATCGGGTGGGCCGACAGCTCGGAATACAGCGCGTCGAGCTGCTCGCGGCTGATGGCGCGCACCACCACGGTCAGGCCGGTGTAGTTGCCCTTGGCCGAAGGACGCACTTCCATTTTGCCTTCATGGAAATCCTTGTCATGCTTTTGCACCACCAGCACGATGGTCGGGGCGAAATCGATATGAGTCGGGCCCATCACCTTGATCGGGAAGTCGCTCGGGTACTCGATGAGGGACTCTGACGGCGGGATCGCTTGCATATTCATTCCAATCAAAAAAGAAAACCGGCGGCGCCAACACGGCGCCCCCGGCCTCTATTGTAGCTAATTCAGCGCGGGCTTATGCTTTGCCCAGCGCCAAAGTGGCCGGCTCCTGCGGCGCGGCCAGCTGCGCCTGCTGCTGGCCGGACAGCCGCTGCAGCCGCGCCAGCGCCGATTCGTTGGCGATGCCCGGCTGGCTGACCGACTTGCGGATCGCCTCCAGCTCGGCCGCCTGCTCGTACGGACGCTGGCCGATGTCGGTGACGATCTTCATGCCGGCCGCCTCGTTGCTGATGGCCTGGGCGCGGCGGGTCAGCGCGTTCAGCGCGCTGGAGTTGCCCTTCATGCCGGACAGCCCGGCCAGCTGGCTCTGGCGCTCGGCGCGCAGGTTCTGCAGGTCCTGCTGCGCGCGGGCCGAGGCCAGCGCCTGCATCGCCTTCTTGGCCGCCGAATCGAAGTCCGCCAGCTGCTTGGACAGCGCGTCGACGATGGTCTGCAGCTCCTGCATGTACTGGCGGGCGTCGGCCTCCTCCTGCAATTCCTGCGGCATGCGCGCCTTGTTCGCCTCCAGCTCGTCGCAGAACAGGGTGATGGTCGCCTCCGAGATCTTGCCGGCGGCCAGGCGCTCGGCCAGCGTGCCGGCGGCCTGCTCGTCGGTGGCGATCAGCTGGCGCAGCTGGACCACGTCGGCCGCCTCCTTGTCGAAGGAGCCGCGGGCGGCGGCCAGTTTTTGTGCGGTCAGGCGCAGGCTGTCGGCCAGCCGGTCGCGGTCGGCCTCGGTGGCCGTTTCCGGATCAAAATTGGCGATCGCTTCGGAAACACGGTCGCCCAGCGCGCCAAAATGTTTGGAAATCAAGCGCGCGGTCAAACCCCAGCCATTCAAGTTGCTCATGTCAGTCGTCCTTAAAAAGTTGCGCGTCATTGGATAACGACGCGTTGCTGCTCAACCGGGATGCCAATGACGAAGTCGACATGGATCCCGCGTTTCGATGCATCGCCGTTCACGCTGCTGATGATTTCAGTCGTGATCAGCAAATATTCCTTGCCGCCGCCGCGCAGCTCCCGCACGTACGGCATGAACACCATTTCCTGGCGCAGGCCGGTGCGGCCGCTGGCGTCGTCCAGCCGGGTCTCGGTGCCGGAGAACGGCGTGACGAACTCGGCGTTGGGGTCGCCGGCGTCGCGCCGGTAGTCGACGCCGTCGCCCTGGCCGAACACCAGGTCCAGGTCGGACTCGTCCAGCCCGGCATCACCCAGCTGTTCGCGCCAAAGCGTGTAGCTGCGGTCGCCCAGGCCGGCGCCGCCCTGGCCCAGGTAGGCTTCTTGGTCCTCCGCCGTTTCCGGGATCACCCGCGCCAGCTGGGTGCAATACATCACCTCGGACACTTGCCCTTGGGCGTCCTGGTACACCTGCAGGAATTTCTCCTTGGCGTCCCGATCGCCGGTGTCCAGGTAGTAGCGGTACAGGCCGCCGCTCTGCTTGAGCCGGATCTGCGACACCGCCACGATGCGGTTGTCGCCCGCGTCCGGCAGAGTGATCAGCGAGCCGTCGCCGGCGGCGCGCAGCAGCGGCGACTGCTGCAACTGGATCACGCTGCCGATGCGCGCGCCCAGCGGCAAGTCCCGGTCCGTGCGCGGCGCCTCGGCCCCGCCCAGCCTGGCCGCGCCGTTGCGCAGGTAGTTGTATGCATCCGACCAGCCCATCTCAATTCCTTTCAAATGAATAATTCGTCGTATTGCCTGCCCGCAGGCGGCGCAGCTTGCGCACCGTGTACACCGCCGCCCACGCCATCACCCCCAGCACGCCCAGCCACACCAGCCAGCGCGCCACCCGGGCCAGGAAGGACGGCGCCGGCGGCGGGGCGGCCGGGACCGGATCGCCCAGTCCCGGCATGCCGCCAACCATGCCGGCCTGCGCGGCGGAACTGTCGACCGGGGCCTGGCCGCCGCTGGCCACGGGAGCGGTGGCGGTCGGGTACGACACCGGCTGATGACTCTGGCTCATCGCCCGCCCCAGCATGAAGCCCAGCACGCCGTGCATCAGGCCGCTGCTTGGCTGCTGCACGATGACCGGTGCCTGCTGGTACACCGGCGGCGCCTGATACACCGGCGACGGCTGCGGCCGCGAAACCGTATCATTCAGCGGCGGCGGCGCGGTCGGCGCGGCGGCCGCAGCGCGGCGGGCGTCCAGCGTTTTCAGGGCGTTGGCCTGGGCCGCGCTCTGGTCCAGGTCGCGCGAGGCGGCCGAGGTGTTGCGCGGCATGGCCGAGGCCGGCGAACCGGCGGCCTTGCCGAACGCGCCGGGACCGCTCTGGCGGCTGGCCGGCGGCGCGGCTGGCGTGCTCCGCGTGGAGTTGCTCTTTTGTGAAGAAAATCCACTTTTATACGACGACGATGTGCCAGAATGCGAAGACGTTCGCGCCTCCGCCACCACATTGGTGCCGAGCGCAAGGCATAACGTCAGTAACAGCGCAGATTGGAAGAACTTCATGATGTCTTTTCGCAAAGAAGTTGAATGAAAATCAGCATAGCGCCGCGCGCCGGCGACTGCATCGGTAATAAAAGGCTAGCTTCACCATGACACGCAAATACCTGGACATGAATCAACACGACGCGCTGTACAAAGTGGCGCGCAGCTACCCCGGCGGCATCGACGCGCTGGCGCAGGCGATGGGCATCTCGGTCAACGTCCTGCGCAACAAGCTGGCGCCGACCATCGCCTCGCACTACCCATCGTTCGAGGAGGTCTCGACGGTGGTGCACCTGTGCCACCAGGCCGGCGTGGCCGACGCCCACCTGCCGCTGCACGCGCTGCTGGTGCGCCACGGCATGGCCGCCTTCGTGGTGCCGACCCCGGACAACATCGGCGACGACGACCTGTCGCAGACAGTGTGCAAGGTGATGAGCCAGGTGGGGGCGGTGGCCGAGGCGGTCTCGACCGCGCTGCTCGACGGCAAGGTCACGCCGGCCGAGGCCGACCTGATCGAGCGGGAATTCCAGGGCGCGCTGTCGGCGCTGGGCGAATGGCGGGCGCGGCTGCGCCTGAAGGCGGAGCAGGGCTAAAAAAAAGCCAGCCTGGTAGGCTGGCAAAAACTATTCTCTGGTCGGAAATTGGGAAAAATCCGGAAAATAGTTGGGGCAAAGGGGAACAGTCTCGACGGTCCTGCGTGGCGGATGTCGCCATCCTTGTTTTCACGCTTCCCGCCGTGTTTGTCTATTTTGCAACATTACACTTTACAATACAGAAAGTCTATCTGTATGTGATGAACTGTTGATTTGGCGCCCTGGATGCCGCATTTTCCGGAACAGACGGTCATTGGCGGTTCTGGTTGCGGTTGTCGCCGCGCTCGCGGCCTTCCTCCTTGCGGCGCTCCTGCTGCTTGTCGTGGCCGCTGTCGCGGTTCTCGCGCGGCTGCGGCTGCGGCTGAACCTGCGGCGCCGGCCGTTGCACCGGCTGCGGCTGCTGCACCGGCTGCGGCTGCGGCTGGCGCCGCTCCTCCGGCTGGCGGAACTGGCGGCGGTTGTCGTCACGCTCGCGATCGTAACGATCGCGGTTGGCCGGGAACGGCGTCGGCACGGCCGGCGCCGGCACCGGCGCGGCCATGATCGGCGGATTGGCCTTCTGGATATTCGGCGTCGCCACGATGGGCGGATTGGCCTGCTGGATGTTCGGCGTCACCGCGATCGGCGGACTGGCCTGCTGGATGTGCGGCGGCTGCCCCGGCCGGCCGTACGGACGCACATCGATACGCACGTCGCCCGGCTGGATGGTTTGCGGCGGCGCGTCGGGCCGGCCGAACTGCCCCGGCGCCAGCGTGCTGACCTGCGGCCGGCCCGGCTGCAGCGGCGCCACCGGTTGCGGCGCCGGCGGCGCGGTCAGCACCCGCCCGGGACGATCCGGACGGCCGTCATGGTCGCGGTCTCGCCAGTCGCGGCGGTTGGTGTCGAGCGTGCGCGCGACCGCCGGTTGCGGCGGCGCCACCGGCGCGGCGGTCGCCGCCAGCGCGGAAGTCGGTATCACCTGCGGCCCGCGCGGCACCTGCACGCTGCGGTGGCGGCCCTCGAACTGGTCGCGCGGCAGCACGGTCAGGCCCTCGTGCCGCGCCGGATCCACCGCGCGCGGCTCGAACTGCCGGCCGTTGTGGGTCCACACGAGGCGCTGCTCGTGGTCGGGGGACACCCGGTAAGCCGGCACATAGCGCTCGCGCGGCGACAGCGGGAACCAGCCCAGGCCGGGCCGGTGGTCGCGCACGAAGCCGTCGCCGCCCACCCAGCCCACCAGCGCCGGCGCCCACACCGGCCGTCCAACGGGACGCCCCGGCGCCCAGCACCAGCGGCGGTTGACCACCACCCAGCGGCCGTAGTGCGACGGCGCGTAGGCCCAGGGCGCGTTGTCGACCCAGGTCCAGCCCCACGGCGCCAGCCAGACCCAGCGGCCATCGCGGTAGGGCGCCCAGTCCACCGCGACATTGCGCGGCGTCCACAGCGCGCCGTACTCGACGCTGTCGCTCCAGCTGCCGTTGCGGTCCAGTTCCTCGTAGCCGGTCATGCCGGTGGAGACGAAGCGCGAGGCCACCACCACCTCGGCGGCGCGGTCGCGCTCGTCGGACCAGACATCGAAGCCGTCGCGCCGCGCCACGCTGGTGCCGACGTCGACGCTGCTGACGTCCACATGGCGGCCGGGGCCGACCGTCACCGACGAGCCGGCGCCGTCCACCCGCGCGCTGCCGGCCAGCACGCTGACCTGGCTGGTGTCGGCCACGCGTTCGACATCGACCCGCAGCAGGCCAGGCTCGAGCAGCGTGATGCGCGCCTGCGGCGTGTTCAGTTCGAAATCGCGCAGCAGCTCCGGGCTGCGCACGCGGATGCTGACGCTGCCGTAATTCAGGCGCAGCCGCAGCAGCTCGTCGTCCAGTTCGGTGATTTCCAGGTCGGAGTCGCCATCGAGCCGCACCGCCGTCGAGCCGACCCGGAACTCGGTGCGGCCGCCGCTGGCGGTGGTGAGATGGCTGGCGCCGGTGACCGGCCAGTTCAGCCCGGCGGCGACCGGCTCGTCGTCGCCGACCAGCGTGACCTGGCCCTGCACGGCCGAAATGCGGCCGACCATGGCCGGCGGGTCCGCCAGCGCGAGCGAACACAAGCCGGCCAGGGCGGCCAGCACGGCGGAACGGATGATTTTGCGGCTCATGGCGGCGTCTCCTGGTTTGTTTTTAGATTAACGCCGCGCCGGCCGATTCGACTACCGGGATTACACCGGGTTACAAATCCCAGCCGAATCAGGCACTTGCACCGCCGCGCTTGACGAAGAACAAGGCCGCACCGACCGCCATCAGCAGGCCGCCGAACACCCGGTTCTGCTTCCTGACGGCGCCGGCGTCGCGGAAAAAGCGCTGCATCGACGAGGCCAGGAAGGCGTAGCTGTGCATCACCACCAGGTCGATGCAGCACATGGTGGCGGCCAGGATCAGCAGTTGCGGCAGCAGCGGCGAGCCCTGGGTGATGAACTGCGGCAGCACCGCCACCATGAAGATGATGCCCTTGGGATTGGTGGCATTGGTCAGGAAGCCGGTCAGGAAGCGCTTGCGCGCGGCCGGCACCACCACCTCGGCGCGGTCCTGTTGGGCGTCGATGCTGACCTTGGCGCGCCACTGGCTCAGGCCCAGGTAGATCAGGTACAGCGCGCCCACCGTCTTGACGATGCTGAACGCCACCTCCGACGCCAGCAGCAGCGAGCCGACGCCGGCGCCGGCGATGAAGAAAATCAGCATCAGGCCGCTCTGCAGGCCGAGGATGGTGGCGGTGGTGCGGCGCACGCCGAACGACAGGCCGTGCGACATCGACAGCACCGCGCCCGAGCCGGGCGAGACGGCGATGATGCAGGCGGCGATGAAAAAGGTGATCCAGGTGGCGAAGCTCATGATGGTCCCGTGCGGTGGGCCGCAGCACCGTGCTGCGAGGCAAAGCACATTGTAGCGGGCTTGGCGTGTCGCCGCCCGGCCGATCATCGGGTAAGATTGCTAATCAACCAAGGAATCCACATGACCCACCACCCGCAGGAGCAACGTTAATGGCCGGCACCAGCCTGTTGGCGCTGATCGACGACATCGCCACCATCCTCGACGACGTCGCCCTCATGAGCAAGATGGCGGCCAAGAAAACCGCTGGCGTGCTGGGCGACGACCTGGCCCTCAACGCCCAGCAGGTGGCCGGCGTGCGCGCCGACCGCGAGCTGCCGGTGGTGTGGGCGGTGGCGCTCGGCTCGCTGAAGAACAAGGCCATCCTGGTGCCGGCCGCGCTGGCCATCAGCGCCTTCGCGCCGTGGGCCATCACGCCGCTGCTGATGGCCGGCGGCCTGTACCTGTGCTTCGAGGGCTTCGAGAAGATCGCCCACGGCCTGCTGCACAAGGACGAGGAGGACCGCCACCTGGGCGAGCTGGCCGACGCCGTCAGCGATCCCGACGTCGACCTGGTGGCGTTGGAAAAGGACAAGATCCAGGGCGCCATCCGCACCGACTTCATCCTCTCGGCCGAGATCATCGTGATCGCGCTGGGCACGGTGGCCGGGGCCGGCTTCCTGCAGCAGGTGACGGTGGTGGCCGGCATCGCCATCGTGATGACGGTGGGCGTGTACGGCATCGTGGCCGGCATCGTCAAGATGGACGACGCCGGCCTGTACCTGAGCCGGCGCGGCGGCGGCGCGGTGCGCGCGCTGGGCCGGGTGCTGCTGGCGGCCGCGCCCAAGCTGATGAAGCTGCTGTCGGTGGTGGGCACGGCGGCCATGTTCATGGTCGGCGGCGGCATCCTGACCCACGGCCTGCCCGGCGCCCACGACCTGATCCACCACGCCACCGAGGCGGCGGCCACGGTGCCGGCCGCCGGCCCGCTGCTGGCCTGGGCCGCGCCGGTCGCGCTGGACGCGCTGGCCGGGGTCGCCGCCGGCGCGCTGACCCTGGCCGTGGTGATGCTGGGCGGAAAACTGTTGCGAATTATCAGAAAATAACATTGGCCTTTTTGATATGATCCCGCAGCGGGCGCCGTCCGGCGCCGCCACACCCCACTGCAAGGAGCACACATGGCCCATCCCACCCACCAAGGCCCGACCAGCGCCTTTATCGCCGCCTCCTGGGTCGCCCTGATCGCCGGCGCCCTGACCTACCTGTTCGGCCTGTGGAACGCCACCATGGCGCTCAATGAAAAAGGCTATTACTTCACGCTGCTGATGTACGGCCTGTTCGCCGCCGTCTCGCTGCAGAAATCGGTGCGCGACCGCAGCGAGGGCATCCCGGTCAGCGGCCTGTACTTCAGCCTGTGCTGGACCTCGATCCTGCTGGTCATCGGCCTGCTGGGCGTGGGCCTGTTCAACGCCACGCTGGCGCCCAGCGAAAAAGGCTTCTACGCCATGGGCTTCGCGCTGAGCCTGTTCGCGGCGGTGGCGGTGCAGAAGAACGTGCGCGACGTCGCCGCCGTCAAGGCCGGCGGCGCCGGCGAACCGGGCTGATCCGGCGCTAAAAAATTCGGCAAACTGCGGAACTCCGAGCCGCCTTTTCACTCAAAAGGCGTAGGAGGTCCGCAATGGAGCAAACACAACGACATCTGCGCATGGCGCTCGACGCGGCGCGCATGATGATCTGGGATTCCGAGCTGTCGGGCGGCAAGGTGCTCGACAGCACCGTCAAATGGGTGGGCGCCGGCACCAGCCTGCTGGGCCTGCCGCCGGGCGACCGGCAGCAGCCGTTCGCCACATTTTTGCAGATCGTCTGCCCGGAAGACCGCGACCATCTGCTCGACACCATGCAGGACGCGGTCGACAAATGCACCGGCTACGAAGTCGAATACCGCGTCCAGTGGCCCGACCGCAGCCGCCACTGGCTGGCGGCCAAGGCCCATGTGTTCTGCGACGACGATGGCGTGCCGCTCGGCACGCTGGGCATCGTCTGGGACATCACCGAGCGCAAGGAGACCGAGCAGGCCGTCGCGCGCCAGCGCGAGCTGGCCGCCGTCACGCTGCGTTCGATCGGCGAGGGCGTCATCACCACCAACGCCAGCGGCGAGACCGACTACCTCAACTACATCGCCGAACAGCTGACCGGCTGGCCGCTGGAGCAGGCGCGCGGCCTGCACATCTCCACCACGCTCAAGCTGATCGACGACGCCGGCGCCCCCATCCCCGAGCACGCCGCGCTGCAATGCCTGCGCCTCAAGCAGGCGATCGGCACCTCCTCGCACAACCAGCTGGTCACGCGCGACGGCCGCCACGTGGCGGTGGAGGAATCGGCCGCGCCGATCTGGTCCGACTGCGGCCAGCTGCTGGGCGCGGTGGTGGTGTTCCGCGACGTCAGCCACGAGCGCAAGCTCAGCAAGCAGCTGTCGTGGAACGCCAGCCACGACACGCTCACCGGCCTGATCAACCGGCGCGAGTTCGAGGTGCAGATCGCCGCCGTGCTGCACAGCGCCAAGCAGGACGAGCACGTGCACGCGCTGCTGTACATGGACCTGGACCAGTTCAAGATCGTCAACGACACCTGCGGCCACAGCGCCGGCGACCTGCTGCTGCAGCTGCTGGCCAAGATGCTGCAGACGCAGATGCGCGACAGCGACATCCTGGCCCGCCTGGGCGGCGACGAGCTGGGCGTGCTGCTGCCGCACTGCCCACCCGACCAGGCGCTGCTGATCGCCGACCAACTGCGGCAGTCGATCAAGAACTTCCGCTTCGTGTGGGACGACCACACCTTCGAGCTGGGCGTGAGCATCGGCCTGGTCGAGATCAACCACCTGAGCAAATCGATGACCGAGCTGCTGATCGCGGCCGACCAGGCCTGCTACCTGGCCAAGGAGCGCGGCCGCAACCGCGTGCACCTGTACCAGGATTCGGACCTGCGGCTGGCGCGCCGCCAGGGCGAGATGCAATGGGTGTCGCGCCTGAACGAGGCCTTCGAGCACCAGTACTTCCGGCTGTACGCCCAGCCCATCGTCGGCCTGGGCGCGCAAGGCGGCGGGCACGACGAGGTGCTGATCCGCATCCAGCCGGCCAAGGGCGAGCTGATCCTGCCCGGCGCCTTCATCCCCGCCGCCGAGCGCTACGACATGATGACCGCCATCGACCGCTGGGTGATACGCGCCGTGTGCCGCCACGTGCAAAGCGTGCGCGAGAGCCCGGGGCCGCAGCAGGCCTATGTGGCGCAGCGCCAGCCGGCGCCGGCCCAGTACTCGGTCAACCTGTCGGGCAGCTCGCTGAGCGACGAGGGCCTGCGCGACTACATCATCGAGCAGTTCGTCGAGCACGACGTCGCGCCCGAGCAGATCTGCTTCGAGATCACCGAGACCGCCGTGATCGCCAACCTGATCAAGGCGCAGGACTTCATGGCCGGGCTGAAGGCGCTGGGCTGCCGCTTCTCGCTGGACGACTTCGGCAGCGGCCTGTCCTCGTTCGCCTACCTGAAGGCGCTGCCGGTGGACTACCTGAAGATCGACGGCGTGTTCATCCGCGACATCGCCAACAACGCCATCAACCGCGCCATGGTCAAGGCGATCAACGAGGTGGGCCACGTGATGGGCATCAGCACCGTGGCCGAGTACGTGGAGGACGAGCCGACGCTGGCCGTGGTGCGCGAGCTGGGCCTGGACTACGCCCAGGGCTACGCGGTCGGCACGCTGCGCCCGCTCAGCGTGAGCGACTGAGGTGGACGACTAGGCGACGGCGGCCAGCTCGGCCTGCAGCGGCGTGCCCAGCGCGCGCAGCGCGGTGTTGAAGTCCTCCAGGCTCAGCTCGGCGCTGGCGGTGGCCAGGCAGCGCGTCAGGCCGGCGCCGGCGCTGGTGTGCGGCGCCAGCTCGGCCAGCACGCTGTCGGCCGGGTCGAGGAATTGCACGTCCGGCGCGGCCGCCTCGAAGAAGGGCTTGAGCCACGGCAGGTGGGTGGACGACATCGTCATCACGTCCACCAGCGGATGGGCGGCGCGCAGCCCGGCGATGAAATCGTCGACCGTGGCCTGGGTCGCCTGCGGCCTGTGGACAAAGTCAAAGTTTTCCACAAGCTCCACCAGCGCCGAGGCGTTCGCCAGCAGCACCTCGCCGGCGCCGCGATGGGCGGCCGCGTAGGCCTGCATGGCGGCGCTGTCGACCATCGAGCGCACGCCCAGCACCGCCACCTTGCCGCTGGCCGAGCGCCGCACCGCCTCGGCCACCGGCGGGAAGATGCCGATCACCGGCACCGCCGCCGCCGCCCGCAGCGGCTCCAGCACCACCACGCTGGGCGCGTTGGACGCCAGCACCACCGCCACGCAGCCCTGGTCCTGCAGGAATGCGGTAGCACGTTGCACCACTTCCAGCAACTGCTGCGGCGATTTCGCGCCGTAGGGAAAACTGGCGCGGTCGGCGAAATACAGCACGTCCTGGGCCGGGAAGGCCGCGCGCACGCGCTCGACGATGGCGTAGCTGCCGATGCCGGCGTCGAAAATGCCGATGGGACGATGAAGTTTCATGATTTCCTTGGCAACCCCAATCCGGGGAATTTTGATCCACATCAATAAAATTGGCGACCGGACTCCGTAAACTGATCGTATCAATTGCGATAAAGCAATATATCCCTCGGAGCCTCGTATGCGCAACAATCAGCCCGTCAGCAACCGCGAAGTGGAAGTCCTGGATGACCAGGCCATCGTGTCGAAGACTGACCTAAATGGCAATATTGTCTATGTAAATCCCTACTTCACGCAAGTGAGCGGTTTCAGCGAGGCGGAGCTGCTGGGTTCGCCGCAAAACATCGTGCGCCATCCGGACATGCCGGCCGAGGCCTTCGCCGACCTGTGGAGCTCGATCCAGGGCGGCATGCCGTGGACCGGCATCGTCAAGAACCGCTGCAAGAACGGCGACTTCTACTGGGTGCGCGCCAACATCACGCCCATCCGCGACAACGGCAAGACCACCGGCTACATGTCGGTGCGGGTCAAGGCCGAGCGCCACCAGATCGAGAAGGCCGAGCAGGCCTACCGCGCCATCCGCGCGGGCGGCAAGCACGGCCTGCGCATCAAGAACGGCCAGCTGATCCGCACCGGCGCCGGCTCCCTGTTCTCGCGCCTGGGCCATGTGTCGCTGGCCATGCGTATCTGGCTGGCCACCAGCGTGGTCAACGTGCTGCAGGTGATCGTCTGCGCGGCCGCGCTGATGGGCGGCGGCGGCAACAGCTACGGCATCTTCGCCGCCACCTTCGTCGGCCTGCTGATCAACGTCTTCCTGTGGTACACGCTGCGCGTGTCGGTGCTGCAGCCGCTGGGCCGCGCGCTGCAGGGCGCGCGCTCGATCGCCGCCGGCGACCTGTCCTGCTCGTTCGAGACCGACGCCACCGACGAGGTCGGCCAGCTGGTGCGCGCGCTGCAGCAGATGAACAGCAACCTGATCGCCACCATCCGCGACGTGCGCAACAACGTCGAGACCATGGCCGTGGCCACCCGCCAGATCGCCGCCGGCAACGCCGACCTGTCCGGCCGCACCGAGGCGCAGGCCGCCAGCCTGGAGGAGACCGCCTCCAGCGTCGAGCAGTTCTCGTCCACCGTCAAGCAGAACGCCGACAACTCGGCCCAGGCCAACGAGCTGGCGCAGAACGCCTCCAACGTCGCGGTGCAGGGCGGCGAGATCGTCGCCGACGTCATCGCCACCATGGACGAGATCAACACCTCGTCGCGCAAGATCGTCGACATCATCGGCCTGATCGAGGGCATCGCCTTCCAGACCAACATCCTGGCGCTCAACGCGGCGGTCGAGGCGGCCCGCGCCGGCGAACAGGGACGCGGCTTCGCCGTGGTGGCCGGCGAGGTGCGCAACCTGGCCCAGCGCAGCGCCACCGCCGCCAAGGACATCAAGAACCTGATCGACGTCTCGGTCGGCAAGGTCAGCGCCGGCATGGTGCAGGTCGACCGCGCCGGCGCCACCATGAAGGAGGTGGTGGCCTCGGTGCAGCAGGTGACCGCCATCATGCATGAAATCTCGGTGGCCTCGCACGAGCAGAGCATCGGCGTCGACCAGGTCAACTCCGCCATCGCCCACATGGACAAGGTCACGCAGCAGAACGCCGCGCTGGTCGAGGAGGCGGCCGCCGCCACCGCCAGCCTGGCGATGGAGGCGGGCGGCCTGATCCAGGCGGTCAGCCTGTTCAAGTTCGGCACCACGCGCAAGGTGCGTCCGCTGCGCGCCACCTCTCAACCTCAACCGATGAAACGCCTCGCGGCATGACCATGAACACCACTGCAAGCCACACCGGAGCCGCATTCCCAGACGTCGAATTCGACGCCGCCATCATCGGCAAGCTGAGCCAGTCCGGCCCGCGCTACACCTCGTACCCGACCGCCGACCGCTTCCAATCGGAATTCGGCTACGGCCAGTTCCTCGAGGCGGTGGCCGGCCTGCGCATGCGCCGCAGCCAGCGGCCCTTGTCGCTGTACATCCACATCCCGTTCTGCGACACCATCTGCTACTACTGCGGCTGCAACAAGATCGTCACCAAGGACCACAGCAAGGCCGCCACCTACCTCGGCTACCTGAAGCAGGAGATCGACATGCAGGGCCGGCTGTTCGCCGGCATGGGCCAGATCGAGCAGCTGCACTTCGGCGGCGGCACGCCGACCTACCTGAGCGACCGCCAGATGGGCGACCTGATGACCCACCTGCACGAGAACTTCCAGTTCGCCTCCGACGCCCAGGGCGAGTACTCGATCGAGATCGATCCGCGCACCGTCAGCGTCGAGCGCGTGCATTCGCTGCGGGCGCAGGGCTTCAACCGCATCAGCCTGGGCGTGCAGGACTTCGATCCCGAGGTGCAGAAGGCCGTCAACCGCATCCAGCCGGAGGCCGAGACGCGCGCCGTGATGGACGCGGCGCGCGCGGCCGGCTTCCGCTCGATCAGCATCGACCTGATCTACGGCCTGCCCAAGCAGACCATGGCCAGCATGGAGCAGACGCTCGACAAGGTCATCGACGCCAACCCCGACCGCATCGCGCTGTACAACTACGCCCACCTGCCGCACCTGTTCAAGCCGCAGCGCCGCATCGCCGAGGCCGACCTGCCGACGCCGGCCGTCAAGCTGGACCTGCTGGCGCTGTGCATCCGCCGCCTGTGCGCGGCCGGCTACGTCTACATCGGCATGGACCACTTCGCCAAGCCGGACGACGAGCTGGCCGTGGCGCAGCGCCAGGGCCGCTTGCAACGCAACTTCCAGGGCTACTCCACGCGCGCCGAGGCCGAGCTGATCTCGTGCGGCGTGTCGGCCATCAGCGCGGTCGGCGCCACCTACAGCCAGAACGAGAAAACGCTGGAGGCGTACTACGAAAAGCTCGACGACGGCAGGCTGCCGGTCACGCGCGGCATCAAGCTCGACACCGACGACCTGCTGCGCCGCATCGTCATCCAAAAGCTGATGTGCAATTTCGAACTGTCGATCTCGTCCATCGAGCAAGCCTATCCGATCCGCTTCCCGCAATACTTCGCGGCCGAGCTGGACAAGCTGCGCGCCTTCGCCGACGACGGCCTGGTGCAGGTCGACGACCAGTGGATCACGGTGACGCCGAAAGGCCGCCTGCTGATCCGCAACATCTGCATGGTGTTCGACCGCTACCTAAGCCTGCCGCGCAGCGAAGGCCCGCAACCGCTGCGCTACTCCAAGACGATCTGAGCGGGCCATGAACGCACTCCAGCTCTTGCCGGTGATGGTGGTGGGCCTCGCGGGCAGCGTCCACTGCGTCGGCATGTGCGGCGGCATCGTCGGCGCGCTGTCGGTCGGCACCGCGCCGCCGCCGCGCACGGTGATCCCCATCGTCGCCGTCCCGCAGACCAGCGCGCTGACGCGGGTGCTGTCCTACAACGCCGGCCGCATCGCCAGCTACATGACGGCCGGCGCGCTGGCCGGTGGCTTGGCCGGCGGCGCCCACAGCATCGCCTCGCTGGCCGGGCTGCAGCTGGGCTTTTACTGGCTGGCCAACCTGATGCTGGTGGCGCTGGGCCTGTACCTGATGGACGCTTGGCGCGGCCTGGCCGTGCTGGAGCAGGGCGGCCGCGTGCTGTGGACGCGCGCCCAGCCGGTGATCGCGCCGATGATGAAATCGCTGATGCCGGCCACCCGCCCGCACCAGGCCTTCGCGCTGGGCGCGCTGTGGGGCTGGCTGCCGTGCGGCATGGTCTACAGCGTGCTGCTGACCGCCATGCTGAGCGGCTCGGCCGGCGACGGCGCCGCCGTCATGCTGGCCTTCGGCCTGGGCACGCTGCCCATGCTGACCGGCCTCGGCCTGGCCGGCGCCCGCGTGCAACGCGCCCTGCAACAGCGCCGCGTACGCATCGCCTGCGGCCTGCTGGTGCTGGCCTTCGGCGTGCTGGGCCTGGCCCGCGCGGCCGGCGGCATCGCGCCCGACTGGATGGATACCCTATGCCTGACACCACATCAATGAGCGCCGCCATGGGCAACTTCGCGCCGCCGGCCGCCGCCGCCGGCGTCTGCTACCACTGCGGCCTGGCGCTCCCGGCCGCCGTCCATCCCGACTGGACCGTGCGCATCGCCGGCGCCGACCATGCCATGTGCTGCCCCGGCTGTGCGGCGGTGGCGCAGACCATCGTCGACCTCGGCCAGGAATCCTACTACCGCGAGCGCTCGGCCTTCGCCGCCAGCGCCGAGGGCGCGCAGATGCTGCCGCCCGAGCTGCGCCTGTACGACAACGCCGACCCGCGCTTCGCGCTCGACGAGGACAGCCGCGAAACCACGCTCACCGTCGAAGGCATCCGCTGCGCCGCCTGCGTGTGGCTGATCGAGCAGCGCCTGGCCAAGCTGCCGGGCGTGGAAAGCGCCCAGCTCAACGTCGCCACCGAGCGCCTGTACGTGCGCTGGCGCAGCGAGGCCTGCCAGCCCGGCGACATCCTGGCCGCGCTGCACAAGATCGGCTACGCCGCCTATCCGTACGACGTCGACCGCCACAGCGAGCAGCAGCGCAAGGCCGCCAGGACGCTGGGCCGCCAGCTGTTCGTGGCCGGGCTGTCGATGATGCAGGTGATGATGTACGTGGCGCCGGCCTACCTGGCCGACACCGGCACGCTGGACGACAGCATGGCCACGCTGATGCGCTGGGCCAGCCTGCTGCTGACGGTGCCGGCCATCTGCTACTCGGCGCTGCCGTTCTGGCGCGGCGCCTGGGCCAGCCTGCGCGCGCACACGCTGGGCATGGACGTGCCGGTGGCGCTGGGCATCGCGGCCGCGTTCGGCGCCAGCGTGGTGGCCACGGTGCGCGGCCAGGGCGAAGTGTATTTCGATTCGGTGACGATGTTCATCTTCCTGCTGCTGTGCAGCCGCCACCTGGAGCTGCGCGCGCGCCGCAAGGCCGGCGCCGCGCTGGAACGGCTGCAGCACGCGCTGCCGGCCTCGGCCACGCTGCTGGAACACTACCCGGACAGCCACGCCGCCAGCCTGGTCAAGGCCGCCGCGCTGGCGGTGGACGACGTCATCATGATCAAGCCGGGCGAGGCGGTCGCGGCCGACTGCGTCATCGTCGACGGCCGCACCGTGCTGGACCTGTCGCTGCTGAGCGGCGAGAGCGCGCCGGTGGCCAAGGACGTGGGCGACGCGCTGCCGGGCGGCGCCATCAACGCCGGCTCGGTGATCCTGGCGCGCGTGACGCGCATCGCCCAGGACAGCACCATGTCGCGCCTGGTGCAGCTGATCGACCGCGCCGGCCGCGACAAGCCGCGCATCGCCCAGTGGGCCGACGACGTGGCCGGCTGGTTCGTGCTGGCGCTGCTGCTGTTCGCGCTGGCCACCTTCGCCTTCTGGTTCTGGCTGGACGGCGACAGCGCCCGCCGCGCCTGGCCGATCGCCATCGCGGTGCTGGTGGTGTCGTGCCCGTGCGCGCTGTCGCTGGCCACGCCGACCGCGCTGGCCGCCGCCACCGATGCCCTGCTGCGCCAGGGCGTGCTGGTGACCGGACCGCAAACGCTGGAAACGCTGCACCGCGCCACCCACGTAGTGTTCGACAAGACCGGCACGCTGACCTACGGCCGCCCGGTGCTGCAGCAGGTCCACCAGCTGGGCCTGATGCAGGCCGACTTCTGCCTGCAGGTGGCTGCCGCGCTGGACGCCGGCAGCGGCCATCCGCTGGCGCGCGCCATCGTCCACGCGGCGGACGAGGCGCAGGGCGGCGCGCGCGCCGACTGGCAGCCGGCGGCGGCCAAGGAAATTCCCGGGCGCGGCATCGAAGGCGTGCTGCACAACCGGCTGTACCGGCTGGGCAGCGCCGGCTTCGTGGCCGAGCTCAGCGGCGTGGCGCCGCCGCACGATCCGGGCGTCGGCGTCACGCCGGTCTACCTGGGCGTGGCCGGCCAGTGGCTGGCCTGCTTCCAGCTGCACGACGGCCTGCGCCCCGAGGCCCAGGCCACGGTGGACTACTTCCGCCAGGCCGGCAAGACGGTGGTGCTGCTCAGCGGCGACCACGACGTGCTGGCGCGCCAGGTCGGCGACCAGCTCGGCATCCGGACCACCATCGGCGGCTACCTGCCCGATGAAAAACTGGCCTTCGTCAAGCGCCTGCAGGAAAAGGGCGCGGTGGTGGCGATGGTGGGCGACGGCATCAACGACGCCGCCGTGCTCAGCGCGGCCGACGTCTCGTTCGCGATGGGCGCCGGCGCCGCGCTGGCGCAGGCCCACGCCGACGCGGTGCTCTTGTGCGGCCGCCTCGACGCGGTGGCCGACAGCGCCCGCGTGGCGGGACGCACCATGCGCGTGATCCGCCAGAACCTGGGCTGGGCCAGCGTCTACAACGCGGTGGCGATCCCGGCGGCGGCGATGGGCCTGCTCAATCCCTGGCTATCCGGGGTCGGCATGGCGCTCAGCTCGGCCGTGGTGGTGGCCAACGCGCTGCGTCTCAGAAGGAGTGCATGATGGAAGCCTTGTACCTGCTCATCCCGCTCAGCGTGCTGCTGGTGTTTGTCGCGCTGTGGATCTTCTTCAGCGCCTCCGACAACGGCCAGTTCGACGACCTGGTCGGCCCCGGCCTGCGCATCCTGCAGGATGACGACAAGCCGCAAGACGATTGACCAGATCCGGAAAATTTTGATTCACATCAAGGTTTTTTAAGTCTCACCTAAGTAACCTTTGACTCACATCATCAAAGCGTTCTTGGGAGAACTTCAAGTGGACCTTGCACAGAACTACAACTACAAGATTGTGAAGCAATTCGCAATCGCCACCGTGGTCTGGGGTATCGTCGGCATGCTGGTAGGCGTCATTATCGCCGCCCAGCTGGCATGGCCGGCGCTGAACCTGGACATTCCATGGTTGACCTACGGCCGCCTGCGGCCTTTACACACCAATGCCGTCATCTTCGCGTTCGGCATCTGCGGACTTTTCGCAACTTCCTACTACGTGGTACAGCGCACCTGCCAGGTGCGGCTGTTCTCGGACAAACTGGCCGCCTTCACCTTCTGGGGTTGGCAAGCGGTCATCCTCAGCGCCGTCGTCACCCTGCCGATGGGCCTGACCCGCGGCAAGGAATACGCCGAGCTGGAATGGCCGATCACCTTGCTGATCGCCGTGGTGTGGGTGTCCTACGCCATCGTGTTCTTCGGCACGCTGATCAAGCGTAAGGTCAAGCACATCTACGTCGCCAACTGGTTCTTCGCCGGCTACATCATCGCCGTGACGATCCTGCACGTGGTCAACGGCGCCAGCATGCCGGCAACCTTGTTCAAATCCTACTCCGCCTACTCGGGCGTGCAGGACGCCATGATCCAGTGGTGGTACGGCCACAACGCGGTGGGCTTCATCCTGACCGCCGGCTACCTGGGCATGGTCTACTACTTCATTCCGAAGCAGGCCGAGCGTCCGGTGTACTCGTACCGCCTGTCGATCGTCCACTTCTGGGCGCTGATCTTCACCTACATGTGGGCCGGCCCGCACCACCTGCACTACACCGCGCTGCCGGACTGGACCCAGTCGATCGGCATGGTGTTCTCGCTGATCCTGCTGGCGCCAAGCTGGGGCGGTATGATCAACGGCATCATGACCCTGTCGGGCGCCTGGCACAAGCTGCGCACCGATCCTATCCTGAAGTTCATGATCGTCTCGCTGTCGTTCTACGGCATGGCCACCTTCGAGGGCCCGATGATGTCGATCAAGACCGTCAACGCACTGTCGCACTACACCGACTGGGGCATCGCCCACGTCCACGGCGGCGCACTGGGCTGGGTGGGCTTCATCACCATGGGTTCGATCTACTACCTGCTGCCGCGCCTGGCCGGCCAGCAAAAAATGTATAGCACCAAGCTGATCGACCTGCACTTCTGGGTCGCCACCATCGGCATCGTGCTATACATCGCCGCGATGTGGATCGCCGGTGTGATGCAGGGCCTGATGTGGCGCGCGGTCAATGCCGACGGCACGCTGACCTACACCTTCGTCGAAGGCGTCAAAGCCACCTATCCGTACTACGTGGTGCGCTTCACCGGCGGCCTGCTGTACCTGACCGGCATGTGCGTGATGGGCTACAACACCTGGATGACCTTGCGTAACCGCGAGACCGCCGTGGCGCGCATTCCCGCGCTCAACGCCGGCCACGCCTGATATCGGAGCAAAGCATGAAATTTTCACATGACTGGATCGAGAGAAATCCCTGGCTGCTGATCGCGCTGGTGACGCTGGTGGTCAGCGTCGGCGGCGCCGTCGAGATCGTGCCGCTGTTCTTCCAGAAGTCCACCACCGAGCCGGTGGCCGGCTTGAAACCGTACTCGCCGCTGCGCCTGGCCGGCCGCGACATCTATGTGCGCGAAGGCTGCTACAACTGCCACTCGCAGATGGTGCGTCCGTTCCGCGCCGAGACCGAGCGCTACGGCCACTACTCGGTCGCCGGCGAGTTCGTCTACGACCGGCCGTTCCAGTGGGGTTCCAAGCGCACCGGGCCGGACCTGGCGCGCGTGGGCGGCCGCTACAGCGACGAATGGCACCGCACCCACCTGAACAATCCGCGCGACGTGGTGCCGGAATCGAACATGCCGAACTACCCGTGGCTGGCCAAGACCTCGCTGGTGCCGGAATCGATCGTGCCGCACATGAAGGCGCTCCAGCGCCTGGGCGATCCGTACACGGACGCCGAGATCGCCGCCGCGCCGGCCGAGCTCAAGGACAAGACCGAAGAAGACGCCCTGATCGCCTACCTGCAAGGCCTGGGCACATTAATCAAGACGAGGAACTAGCATGGCTATCGATAACCTGTTTGACCGCGCCAGCAGCGTGATGACGGTGATTTCCTTCATCACCTTTGCCGGCATCCTGTGGTGGGCTTTCATCCACAACAAGGAAGCCGATTTCGCCACGGCGGCGCAGCTGCCGTTCGACGACGACGACAAGGAGACTAGCCATGGCTGATTTCACCAACGGCTTCTGGGACCTGTACATCGTGGTGCTGACTCTGCTCGGCATCGCCGGCTGCGGCATCCTGCTGTTCTCGCAATCCCAGATCAAGGGCAAGGCCGGCGAAACCACCGGCCACGTGTGGGACGAGGACTTGAGCGAGCTGAACACGCCGATGCCGCGCTGGTGGATGTGGTTGTTCTACATCACCATCGTGTTCGGCCTGGCCTATCTGTTCCTGTATCCGGGGCTGGGCAGCTACGCCGGCAAGCTGGGCTGGAAATCGTCGGGCCAGTACCAGGCCGAGCTCAAGCAGGCCGAGACCGAATACGGCCCGCTGTTCGCGCAATACCAGAAGCAGGACCTGAAAGCGGTGGCGGCCGATCCCAAGGCCCACGCCATCGGCGAGCGCCTGTTCCTGACCTACTGCGCGCAGTGCCACGGTTCGGACGCGCGCGGCAACAAGGGCTTCCCCAACCTGACCGACAAGGACTGGCTGTTCGGCGGCGCCCCCGAGACCATCAAGGAAACCATCCTGCACGGCCGCACCGGCATGATGCCGCCGATGGGCGCCGCGCTGGGCTCGGACAAGGATGTGGAAAACGTCGCGCACTACGTGCTGAGCCTGTCCGGTTCGACCTCGGATCCGATCAAGGCCTCGTTCGGCAAGGACAAGTTCGGCGCCTGCATGGCTTGCCACAGCGCGGGCGGCACCGGCAACCAGGCCATCGGCGCGCCTAACCTGACCGACAAGATCTGGTTGTTCGGCGGCAGCGCCGAGACCATCATGGAAACCATCCGCAAGGGTCGCACCACCACCATGCCGGCGTTCGAGGACTTCCTCGGCGACGCCAAGGTGCACGTGCTGGCCGCCTACGTGTGGAGCTTGTCGAACGACGTGAACCACGTTGAAACCTCACCGGTCGCGGCGGCGACAGAACCCGCCCCGGCAACAAAATGAACGATCCTGCGCCACAAGTCATCAAGATGTATGCGAAGCGCGAGCAAATCTACCCGCGCGAAACCACGGGCCGCTACGCCCGGCTGCGCTGGCTGTTTGTCTGGCTGACGCAGCTGGCCTTCTACTGCAGCCCGTGGATGCAGTGGAACGGCCGCCAGGCCCTGCTGTTCGACCTGGTGGCGCGCAAGTTCTACATCTTCGGACTGGTCTTGTGGCCGCAGGACTTCATCTATCTGGCCGCGCTGCTGATCATCTGCGCCTACCTGCTGTTCCTCGCCACCGCGGTGGCGGGGCGGGTCTGGTGCGGCTTCGCCTGTCCGCAAACGGTTTATACCAAAATCTTCCTGTGGATAGAACTGAAGATCGAAGGCCCGCGCAGCGCGCGCATGGCGCTCGACCGGCAACCGCCGTCGGCCGCCAAGTTTGGCAAGAAAACCGCCAAGCACCTGGCCTGGGGCGCGGTCGCGCTGTGGACCGGCTTCACCTTCGTCGGCTACTTCACGCCGATCAAGCTGCTGGGCAACGAGGTGCTGACCTTGAGCTTCGGCCCGTGGGAATGGTTCTGGGTGCTGTTCTACAGCCTGGCCACCTACGGCAACGCCGGCTGGCTGCGCGAGCAGGTGTGCAAATACATGTGCCCGTACGCCCGCTTCCAGAGCTCGATGTTCGACCGCGACACCCTGATCATCACCTACGACAGCGAACGCGGCGAACCGCGCGCGCCGTTGTCGAAACGCGAGGAACTCAAGGGCGGCTCGTGCATCGACTGCAGCCTGTGCGTGCAGGTGTGCCCGACCGGCATCGACATCCGCAATGGCTTGCAATACGAGTGCATCGGCTGCGCCGCCTGCGTCGACGCCTGCAACGGCGTGATGGACAAGATCGGCGAGCCGCGCGGCCTGATCCGCTACAGCACCGAGCGCGCGCTGCTGATGCACTACACGCCGACCGAGATCCGCCAGCGCACGCTGCGCCCGCGGGTCAAGATCTACTCCGGCATCCTGGGCCTGATCGTGATCGCGGTGGTCACCGCGCTGTCGCTGCGCACGCCGCTCAAGCTGGACGTGATCCGCGACCGCGGCGCCATGGGGCGCGAGGTCGAGGAGGGCATGATCGAGAACGTCTACCGCCTGCAGATCATGAACACCTCGGAGCAGGCCCACACCTACCGCATCCGCGTCAGCGGCATCGACACGCTGACGCAGGTGACGCCGGACCAGGTGCGGGTGGAAGGCACCGAGACCAAGGCCTATCCGATCCGCCTGCGCAGCGCGCACGGCGCCGGCAAGCCGGGCTCGAACAAGATAGAGATCGAACTGACCGCAGTCGACCAGCCGTCGCTGCATGTGGAAGAACACGCGGTATTCTTCGTGCCGCGCTAAGGGGAAGCATATGACCGTATCGATGATGACGCCGCCCGCCACGCCGTGGTGGAAACAACGCTGGCCGTGGCTGCTGATGCTGGGCCCGGCCGTGGTGGTGGTGGCCGCCAGCTACACCGGCTGGCTGGCCTACTCGCGCCAGGACGCGCTGGTGGTGGGCGACTACTACAAGCAGGGCAAGGCCATCAACCAGGACTTGCGGCGCGACCGCCTGGCCGCGTCGATGGGCTTGTCGGTGGAGGTGGGCTACGACGCCACCCAGGGCGCGCTGACCGGCCAGCTGCGCCGCACCGCCAGCGACCAGGGCAAGACCGAGCGCCTGTTCGTGCACCTGTCGCACGCGACCTTGCCGGAAAAGGATATACAACTGGTGGTGCAGCCGGACGAGTTCGGCGCCTTCCAGATCAACCTGCCGATGCTGGAGCGCAGCCGCTGGGTGGTGCTGGTGGAGGGCGAGCGGCGCGACTGGCGCCTGGCCGGGACTTGGAGCTGGCCGGCGCAGCGCTCGGTGACCTTGCACGCCGACCTGCCGCAACCGGCGGACAATTAATTCTCAACTACAGGTCTGCGTGCCCGCCGTGATGGCCTTGAGCCGTATCGGCTCGAGCAACTCGATTTCGCGGTTGCTCACGCGCAGCAGACCTTCCTTCTTGAACTTGGACAGCAGGCGGCTGATGCTCTCGATGGTCAGCCCCAGGTAGTTGCCGATCTCCTCGCGCGACATGCGCAGCTGGAACACATGCGGCGAATAGCCGCGCGCCTCGTAGCGCGACGACAGGTTGACCAGGAAGGCGGCGAACCGCTGGGTCGCCTGCATATTCCCCAACAACAGCATCACGCTTTGCTCGCGGGTGATTTCCTGGCTCATCATGCGGTGGAAATGACGCAACAGTGTCGGCATGTCGGCCAGCAGTTGCTGCAGGCTGCCGAACGGGATCTCGCACACCTCGCTGTCCTCCAGCGCCACGCCGGTGCAATGGTGCTGGTCGGCGCTGATGGCGTCCATGCCCAGCAGCTCGCCGGCCATCTGGAAGCCGGTGATCTGCTCCACGCCCTCGCGGTTGACCTGGTAGGTCTTGAAATGGCCGAGCCGGATCGCATACAGGCTCTGGAAGGGATCGCCGATGCGGAACAGCGGGGCGCCGCGCGCCACCTTGCGGCGGCGGCCGATGATCTGGTCCAGCCGGTCCATATCGTTGTTGTCCAAACCCATCGGCAAACACAGCTGGTGCATGCTGCACGTGGCGCAACTGGCCTTGAGGGTGTCAAGGGTGGCGCTCGGCAGCACCAACTCGGGAAGTTCTCGTATCATGGCCCCAGTGTAGACCATTTGTCGCTAATCGGGGCTGATGCCGCAGTTAGCCGATCAGGTATTCGCGCGCCATGGTGCGCGCCCGGTGCAGCCGGCTCTTGACGGCGGCGCTGCTGTCGCCCACCTCGGCGGCGATCTCGGCGATGGACATTTCGGCGAAATCGCGCAACAACACCACCCGCAGGTAATCGGCCGGCAACGATTCCAGCGCGTTGACCAGTTCCAGCCGCAGGCCGGCCGTGTCCCGGCTGGCCAGCCACTGGTCGGCGCGCTCGTCGTCCCACGGATCGTGGCCCAGCGCGGCGCGGCCGAGCCGGTGGCAGGCGCGCTTGACCACCTGGAACAGCCAGCCGGAAAACGCCGCCAGCGCGCGCACCGACGACAGCCGCCGCGACAGCACCAGCAAGGCTTCCTGCACCGCGTCGTCGACGTCGGCGACCAGGCAGTTGCGCTGGGCGTAGCGGCGGATGTCGGGCTGGCACAGCCGCAGCAGCTGCGCCAGCGCGGCCGGATCGCCACAGTGGGCGGCGTCCAGCACGGGCAGGTGTTGTGTTGCAAGACTCATGATTTCCTGTCGAGACGGCGGCCGACCAGCGCGCACATCGGGCAAAAGCCGAACAGCCCGGACGCCACGATCCCAGCCGCCGAGGCCGCCAGCACCAGCCCCCACACGCCGCCCAGCAGGGCGATGCCGGCCCAGGCCGCGATCGCGCCGGCCACCACGCGCAGCGCGCGTTCCCAGTTCGGTACGTTTTTCACATAAAACATCATGCACTCCTAATTGTCGCAGAGGAAGTCCCTCGGCAGCTAAGAGGCGCGGCGGCGCCGTTTGGATTCGCGGGATATCACAAAATATTTTAGATTTTTATCTTGCGCACGATTAAATTGCGAGCTATAGTTCAACTCATCAAGTAGCACACTATTTGATAGCCAACTACTCAACCACAAGGACAACATCATGAAACGCACTCTGATCGCTACCGCACTGCTGGCCTCCGCACTGGGCGCCCAAGCCGCCACCCCTGCCGCCGACACCACCGTCGTGCTGGTCCACGGCGCCTTCGCCGACGGTTCCAGCTGGAACCAGGTGATTCCGCTGCTGCGCGCCAAGGGCTACAAGGTCGTGGCCGTGCAAAATCCGCTGAGCTCGCTGGCCGACGACGTCGCCGCCACCCAGCGCGTGATCGATGCGCAGAGCGGCAAGGTGGTGTTGGTGGGCCACTCGTGGGGCGGCACCGTGATCACCCAGGCCGGCACCAGCGACAAGGTGAAGGCGCTGGTCTACGTGGCCGCGTTCGCACCGTCCGAGGGCGAGGCCACCGCCGACCTGGGCAAGGACTACGCCGTGCCGCCCGGCATCGCCACGCTGCAGGCCGACGCCGGCGGCTACCTGTGGCTGCCTGCCGACTCGGTCGCCAAAAACTTCGCGCCGGACGTGCCGCCGGCCACCGCCGCCCTGATCGCCGCCACCCAGGGCCCGATCAGCGTCAAGGCCTTCGCCGACACCACCAGCGTGGCCGCGTGGAAGACCAAGCCCAACTACTACATCGCCGCCGCCGACGACCGCATGATCGCGCCGGCGCTGCAGCAGGCCTTCGCCAAGAAGATCAACGCCACCACCGTCACGCTGAAAACCAGCCACGTGCCGATGGTGTCGCAGCCGGCCAGGGTGGCCGAGGTGATCATCGCCGCCGCCCAGCGTTAATCCTATTGCCAAGGCGGGGCTTTGATAGGAGAATTTGCTGTCAGTTTTGCATTCTTCCTATCGCAGCCCCGACCCCGCCCACAAGGACGAAATGAAGTCACCCGGCATCAAGGCAAAAGTTGCGCTGGCCACCAGCATCACCTCGGTCCTGATGATCGCGCTGGTGACCGTGCTGCAGACCCACCGCATGCGGGAGGACTACACCAAGGTCCTGTTCACCCAGCAGACCGCCCTGATCAACCGCGCGGCCGAGGAGCTGGACGACAAGCTGACCATGCTGCTCGACATCATCGCGCTGTCGGCGCGCAACCAGCCGCCCGCGCTGGCCGGCTCCAGCGCGCAATTGCGCGCCTACTACCAGGACCGCGCGGTGCTGTCCCTGTTCGACGACCTGCTGGTGCTCAGCCCGCAAGGCACCATCGTCGCCGACCTGCCGCAGCAGGCGGGCCGGGTCGGCATCGAGGCCGCCGACCGCGAATACTTCAAGACCGTGATGCGTACCCGCCAGCCGATGATCACCGAGCCGCTGATCGGCCGCGGCAGCGGCCAGCCCATCGTGCAGATCGTGGCGCCGGTGCTGGACGCCAGGGGCGAGGTGGCCTGCGTGCTGGTCGGCGTGTTGCGGCTGTACAAGGACAACCTGCTGGGCCACCTGCGCAAGGCCAAGGTCGGCCGCACCGGCTACTACTTCGCGCTCACCCGCGGGCCGGCGCCGGTGTACGTGCTGCACCCCGAACAGGGCCGCCTGCTGCAGCCGCGCCTGCCCAACGCCAACGCCGCCACCACGCGCGCGCTGGAGCACGACTTCGAGGGCACGGTCGACAGCATCAACGGCGCCGGCGAGCGCACCCTCAACAGCTACAAGGCGCTCAAGGCGGTCAACTGGGTGCTGGCCAGCTCGCTGCCGGCCGAGGAGGCGTTCGAGCCCTTCACCGGCGTGCTGTACCGGCTGATGCTGTGGGGCGGCCTGGCCTCGCTGCTGGCGGCCGCGCTGATCGGCTGGCTGACCTCGCGCCTGCTGGCGCCGCTGGTGCGGCTGCGCGACGCCATCGTCGCCCTGCGCGACCAGCCCAGCCGCTACACGCCGCTGCCGGCCCACGCGCAGGACGAGGTGGGCCAGCTGACCACCGCCTTCAACGAGCTGATGCATGAACGGCTGGCGGCCGACGCCCGCCTGCAAAGCCTGCTGGAATTCGCGCCCAACGCCATCGTGGTGGTCGGCGTCGACGGCCGCATCGAGACCTTCAACCGCGAGAGCGAACGCTGCTTCGGCTACCTGCGCGACGCGGTGCTGGGCCAGCCGCTGGAGCTGCTGGTGCCCGAGCGCCTGCGCGGCCAGCACGCGGGCCACCGCGCGCGCTTCTTCACCGACCGCCTGAGCGCCGAGCCGGTACGCATGGGGCGCGGCACGGTGCTGTTCGGCCTGCGCCGCGACGGCAGCGAGTTCCCGCTCGAGATCAACCTGAGCGCGGTACGCACCGACCAGGGCACCAAGGTGCTGGCGGTGATCTCCGACATCACCGAGCGCCACCGCCTGCAGCTGGAGGTGGAGGCGCGCGCGGCCGAGCTGGAGCGCGAGCGCGACCGCGCCGAGGCCGCCAACCGCGCCAAGAGCGAGTTCGTGGCCAACATGAGCCACGAGATCCGCACGCCGATGAACGCGGTGCTGGGCATGGTCTACCTGCTCGGCAACACGCCGCTGACGCCGCAGCAGCGCAAGTACCTGAGCATGGTGCGGGTGTCGGGCCAGTCGCTGCTGGGCATCCTCAACGACGTGCTGGACTTCTCCAAGATCGAGGCGCGCCACATGGAGCTGTCGCCGGTGGAGTTCACGCTGGACGACACCATGAACTCGCTGGCCACGCTGATGACCATGAACGCCGGCGACAAGGAACTGGAGCTGGCCATCAGCGTCGACCCGGCGGTGCCGCGCCACCTGCGCGGCGACGCCATGCGCCTGCAGCAGATCCTGGTCAACCTGGCCGGCAACGCCATCAAGTTCACCGAGCAGGGCGAGGTGGTGGTGGAAGTCGAGCTGAGCGCGCGCGACGCCGGCCACGCGCTGCTGCGCTTCGAGGTGCGCGACACCGGCATGGGCATGACCGCCGACCAGTTGGCGCAGCTGTTCCAGGCCTTCTCGCAGGGCGACCAGAGCATCACGCGGCGCTTCGGCGGCACCGGCCTGGGGCTGGCCATCACCAAGCGGCTGATCGAGCTGATGGGCGGGCAGATCGCCGTCCACAGCGCGCCCGGCCAGGGCAGTCGCTTCTGGTTCAGCCTGCCGTTCGACGTGCTGCCCGAGCTGCCGGACGAACGCCGCAAGCCGGCGCTGGGCAATCTGCGCCTGCTGGTGGCGGACGACAACCGCACCAGCCGCGAGGTGATCGCCAAGCTGATCCGCGCGTGGGGCTGGCAGGCCGACGAGGTCGACTCCGGCGCGGCCGCGCTGCAGCGCTACCGCCAGAGCCAGCAGGCGCGCCAGGTGTACGACGTGGTGCTGGCCGACTGGCACATGCCCGGCATGGACGGGCTGGCCACGGCCAAGGGCATCCGCGAGGCGGCCGCCGGCGCCCGGCAGCCGATCGTGGTGATGGTCAACGCCTTCGCCCGCGACCACGCCGAGGAAATCTCCAACGCGCCGGAGGCCGACGTGGTGCTGGTCAAGCCGATCACCAGCTCCAACCTGTTCGACGCGCTGCACCAGGCGCTGGTGGCCAAGAGCGACGGCCAGCCGCAACCGGTGGCCGATCCCGGCATCGCCGGCAGCCTGAGCGGGCACCACTTCCTGCTGGTGGAGGACAACACGCTCAACCAGATGGTGGCGCGCGGCATCCTGGAGCACGCCGGCGCCACGCTGGACGTGGTGGGCGACGGCCGCCAGGCGGTCGACCTGCTGCGCACCAGCGCCAGCCGCTACGACCTGGTGCTGATGGACATGCAGATGCCGGTGATGGACGGTTTCACCGCCACCCGCGTGCTGCGCCAGCAGCTGGGCCTGACGCTGCCCATCATCGCCATGACGGCCGGCGTGCTCGGCTCCGAGCGGCTGCGCAGCCAGGAGGCCGGCATCACCGATTTCATTCCCAAGCCGATCGAGGTGGACGAGATGCTGGCGGTGCTGCAGCGCCACCTGCCGTCCGGGGCGCCCGCGCAGGACGAGCTGCTGGCCGCCATGGCCGCCGCCGCGCAGCCGGCGCCGGCTGCGGCTGCGCCATCGCCGCCCGCCGACGTCACCGCCTTCAACATGGACAGCCTGATGCGCGTGATGGGCAAGGACGCCAAGGGCCGCGCCGTGATGGTCAAGATGGTGCGCGACCTGGTCGACATCGGCATGGAGCCGGCCGACCAGGCCGGCCAGGCGCTGCGGGAAGGCCGGCTGCGCGACGCCGCCCGCCAGTTCCACAGCCTGCGCGGCGCGGTCGGCGTGCTGGGCGCCAAGCGCCTGATCCAGGCCACCGTCGAGGCCGAAACCGCCATCAACGACCAGCGCGACGAGCTGCTGGAAGCGCGCTACCAGGCCGTGCGCGCCGAGCTGGAACAGACGCTGGCGCTGGCCCGCGACTGGCTGGCCGGTCAGGCCTCCTGACCCCCATTTTCATATAGCGGAACGCTATTGATAATAATTCGCATTTACATAAGTTAACTTCATTGTTACAATTCTCCGTCACGATCCGGCAGCCAGACGCGCGCAGCGCAGCCCGCCGCTTACATTCTCGGAGAAAGTTGCAAATGATTAAGAGTCGCAAACACGCGCAGTCGCGCTTCAACCAACAGATGAGCGCGGCGTTGGCCGTGATGCTGCTGCCGGTGGCCGCCCACGCGGCCGACACCGGCGCCGACCCGGTCATCGTGGCCGGCAGCAACCAGACGCTGCAGGAAGTCAAGGTCCGCGGCGAAGCCATCAACGACTTCAAGGCCGAGAAGGCCTCGTCCGCCAAGTACACCGAGAAGCTGGTCGACACCGCCCAGACGCTGACCGTCATCAAGAAGGAACTGATCGAGCAGCAGGGCGCCGTCACGCTGACCGAGGCGCTGCGCAACACCCCCGGCGTGGGCGCCTTCTTCCTGGGCGAGAACGGCAGCACCAACACCGGCGACGCCGTCTACATGCGCGGCTTCGACGCCTCCGGCAGCATCTACGTGGACGGCGTGCGCGACGTCGGCTCGATCTCGCGCGACACCTTCAACATCGAACAGATCGACGTGCTCAAGGGCCCGGCCGGCACCGACAACGGCCGCAGCTCGCCCACCGGCTCGATCAACCTGGTCAGCAAGAAGCCGCTGATGGAGGACGCCTACCAGGGCGCCGTCACCGCCGGCAGCGGCCGGCAAAAGCGCGTCACCGCCGACCTGAACAAGATCATCAACGCCGACACCGGCACCGCCTTCCGCCTCAACCTGCTCGACCAGGACAGCGGCAACCCGGCGCGCGACGTGGTCAAGAACAAGCGCTGGGCCATCGCGCCGTCGGTCGCCTTCGGCCTGAACGGCCCGACCCGGGTCTACCTGAACTACCTGCACGTCGACCAGGACAACATCCCCGACGGCGGCGTGCTGACCATCGGCCTGCCGGGCTGGACCCCGCCGGCGCCGGTGGTGCTGAAGGCGGCCACCGCCACCACGCCGGCCGTGCTGGGCCCGAGCTTCGCCTTCATGGCGGGCGCCGCGGCGGTCGATCCGAAGAACTTCTACGGCTCGGTGCTGGACTTCGACCGCGTCAAGGCCGACATGCTGACCGTGCGCGTCGAACACGACTTCGCCGGCGGCGCCAGGCTGCAAAGCACCACCCGCTACGGCCGCACCAAGCAGGACTACCTGCTGACCTCCTTCATGTCGACCGGCGCCAACCTGCGCAACGTCGTGGCCGGTTCGAATCCGGACAGCTGGATGATCGCGCGCACCAACCTGACCTACAAGGACCAGCTCAACGAGATCGTCACCAACCAGACCACCGTCACCGCCGACTTCGACGGCGGCGCGCTCAAGCACACCGTGGTGGCCGGCCTGGAACTGGTCAACGAGAAGCAGACCAACTACACCAACGTCAACGCGCCGGGCGCGACCGGCCTGCCGCTGGTGAGCATCTACCATCCGGACAGCAGCCAGCCGGTGACGCCGGCCCAGGTCAGCCTGGTGCGCAACGGCGCGCGCGGCGACGGCACCACCACCACCGAGAGCGTGTACGTGTTCGACACCGCCAAGCTGGGCGACAAGTGGATCTTCAACGCCGGCGTGCGTCTGGACCACTACAACACCACCTACAACGGCGTGACCGTGCAGGCGGCGGCCACGCCGCAGACCATCCCGGTCGGCACGCTGCTGGCGAACTCGCTGACGGCCTCGGACAACCTGCTCAACGGCAAACTGTCGGCGCTGTACAAGCCGACCGCCGACAGCAGCGTCTACGCCCTGGTGGCGACGTCGAAAGCGCCGCCCGGCGGCACCAACTTCACGCTGAGCTCGGCCGCCAACAGCTCGGCCAACCCGAACTACGATCCGCAAATCACCACCAACTACGAGCTGGGCACCAAGTGGGACCTGCTCAAGCAGAAGCTGTCGCTGTCGGCCACGGCCTACCGCACCGACGTGCGCAACGAGATCGAAGCCGACCCGAACAACGCCGCCAACTTCTACCAGACCGGCAAGAAGCGCGTGCAGGGCATCGAGCTGGGCGTGACCGGCGAGATCCTGCGCAACTGGCTGGTCAGCGCCGGCTACACCCGCATGTCGACCCAGGTGGTGTCGGGCAAGGTGGTGACCGCCGCCGGCGACAACCTGCTGAGCTACACGCCCAAGCAGGCGTTCACGCTGTGGACCTCGTACACGCTGCCGATGGGCCTGCAGCTCGGCGGCGGTGCCCGCTTCAGCGACAAGCTGGCGCGCGGCACCGACGGCGCGGTCGGCACCCCGGCCTATGCCGATTCGTACTGGGTGTACGACGCCATGGCCTCGTACCCGATCAACAAGCACGTCGACCTGCGCCTGAACGTCTACAACCTGGCCGATAAGCAGTACGTGCAGGCGATCAACAAGTCGGGCTACCGCTACACGCCGGGCGCGCCGCGCTCGGCCAGCCTGACCGCCAACTTCAAGTTCTAAGCGCCAGCCATGCTGTGACGGTTCGTCTGAAAAGACGAACGCCCCGCCCACACCGGCGGGGCTTTTTTTTATTCAAGGAGAGTTACGATGATGCTGCACATCCCCGGCGTACTGAGCCGCGAACAAGTGGCCGCCATGCGGCGCCGGCTGGACCAGAGCGACTGGGTCGACGGCCGCACCACGGTCGGCGCCCAGGGCGCGCAGGTCAAGCAGAACCGGCAGCTGGCCGAGGGCTCGCCGCTGGCGCAGGAGCTGGGCGCGGAAGTGCTGGCGGCCTTGGCGGCCAGTCCGCTGTTCTTCGCCGCCGCGCTGCCGCTGCGCACCTGCCCGCCGCTGTTCAACAGCTACGCCGGCGGCGAGCACTACGGCTCCCACGTCGACGGCGCGCTGCGGCGCGTGGCGGCCAGCGGGCAATGGCTGCGCACCGACGTGTCGTCGACCTTGTTCCTCAGCGATCCCGACGACTACGACGGCGGCGAGCTGATCGTCACCGACGCCTACGGCGAGCACGAGGTCAAGCTGCCGGCCGGCGACCTGATCGTCTATCCGTCGACCAGCATCCACCGGGTGCAGCCGGTCACGCGCGGGGCGCGGGTCTGTTCCTTCTTCTGGACCCAGAGCATGGTGCGCGACGACATGCGCCGCTGCATGCTGCTCGAGCTGGACCAGAACATCCAGAGCCTGCGCGCGCGCCTGGGCGACTGCGAGGAACTGGTCAACCTGACCGGCCACTACCACAACCTGCTGCGGCAGTGGAGCGAGGTCTAGGCCAAGCTCATGCGGCGCTCGACGTGCGCGCCCAGCGGGCGCAGGACGGCCATCAGCGCGAACACATAGTTGGCCTTGCCCGGAACGACATGGCTGATGAGCAGCGCCAGCGCCGCGATCAGCATCACGCCGCAGCCGCGCACCAGGGTGGCGCGGTAGGTGCCCGCCGACATCGGATGGGCGCACAGGCCGGGGTGGCGGTGGATGTGACGCGCCACCAGCAGCGTGGACACGCTCAGCCAGATCATCACGCCGGAATAGATCGCCTGCCCCGTGCTGGAGACGAACTGGCTGTTGACGGCCGACGCGAACGGCAGCAGCGAGGCGCCGGACAGGCTGAGGATGGTCAGCCACAACAGGCGCGCATCGGCGTGCCGCACGTAGCTGTACAGGCGGTGGTTGGCGATCCAGAAGATGGCCAGCACGAAAAAGCTGATCAGCCACGAGATCAGGTTGGGCACCAGCGCCGCCAGCGCCTCGCGCAGCGCGGCCTCGCTGGCCAGGTGCGCGTGCTCGGGCAGGCGCAGGTCGATCACCAGCAAGGTCATGGCGACGGCGAAGATGCCATCCACCAGGGCTTCGATACGGTGCTTGCTCAGCTGCGGCTGGCCATCCTGGCTCAGGTCGGTCATCGGGGATCCTGTTGTGAATGAGACAGCCGCCATTCTTGCCGCACGCTGCGGAAATTGCAACATTCAGCGCGCGACCAGGCGGGTCGCGTGGTAGCGGTCGATGCGCCAGGCGCCGCCCTCGCGCCTGAGGACCGCCGTCTCCAGGAAACCGTAGGGGGTTTGCGCGCCGTCGGTGGCGATCCACACCGCATCGTTGCGCGCCGTGGTCCAGGCCACGTCGCCCTGCACCCGGGTGCGGAAATCGTGCAGGCTGGCCCGCTGCCGGCCCAGCGCGGCGCTGCCCGTCAGCAGCGCCAACAAGGCGGCCCGCTCCAGGATGCGGTCCTGCTCGATCATGACGAACTCCGCCGTCAGGCCGGCCTCGAGCGCGCCCCAGTCGTGCTGCTCCAGCGCGCGGTGCCAGTCGATTAAGGCCGCCTCGGCGGCAAGGGTGTCGGACTGCGTGGCTTGCATGGACGCTCCTCTCTGTATAGGGCCCTGCCTGGCCCCGATGCCGAAAAGCTTAGCATGCGGCGCCCACCAGCGGTGCGCCGGCCTGCTTAGCGGCTCACCACCCTGCGCAGCGCCAGGCCATCGTCGCGGAAGGCGTGCAGCGCGGCGGCCGGCAGCGCGAACGCCACCGTCGCCCCCGCCCGCAGGCTGTCGTCCTGCGTCTTGGCGACCAGCAGCGGCTGGTCGTCGGCCCAGCGCAGATGCACGTAGCTGTGCTCGCCCAGCGCCTCGATGTGGACGATCTGCGCCTGCCACGCGCCCTGTCCCAGCACCACGTGCTCGGGCCGGATGCCCAGCGTCAACGCGGCGCCCGGCGCCAGGCCGGCGCCATCGACTGCGGCGTCGCAGGCGCGGCCCCGCAGCGTGGCGACGATGCCCTGCGGCGTCGCGGCGGCCAGGCTGGCGTCCAGGAAGTTCATGGCCGGCGTGCCGATGAAGCGCGCCGCGAACAGGTTGGCCGGATGATGGTACAACTCCAGCGGCGTGCCGATCTGCGCCACATTGGACTGGCCCGGCGCCTCGGCGGCCGGCCGCAGCAGCACGATCTTGTCGGCCAGCGTCATCGCCTCCACTTGGTCGTGGGTCACGTAGATCATGCTGGCCGAATTCAGCTCGCGATGCAGGCGCGCGATCTCCAGCCGGGTCTGGGCCCGCAGCGAGGCGTCCAGGTTGGACAGCGGCTCGTCGAACAGGAACACCTTGGGCTTCTTGACGATGGCGCGGCCGATCGCCACCCGCTGGCGCTGGCCGCCGGACAGCGCGCCGGGCTTGCGCGCCAGCAGCGCGTCCAGCTGCAGGATGCGCGACGCCTCCGCCACGCGGCGTCCGATCTCCGCCTTGTCCAGCCGCTGGCGGGTCAGGCCGAACGCCATGTTGTCGTACACCGTCATGTGCGGGTACAGCGCGTAGCTCTGGAACACCATGGCGATCTGGCGCTGCGCCGGCGGCACGTCGTTGATGGTCAGGCCGTCGATGGTCACGGTGCCGGCGCTGACCGGCTCCAGTCCCGCGATCAGCCGCAGCAGGCTGGATTTGCCGCAGCCCGAGGGACCGATGAACACGCAGAACTCGCCCGCCGCGATGTCCAGGTTGATGTCGTTGAGGACGTGCTGGCCGTTGTAGGCCAGCGCGATATGGTGGAGGCTAACTTGCGTCATGGGGTTCCGTTTTACTTGATGCCGCTGGACTGGTCGTTGATGTTCAGGAAGTGCCGGTTGAGCACGATGTACATGATCAGGATGGGCAGGATGGAGATCACCGAGCCGGCCATGATCAGGTTCCACGACGACGCCTTGGCGTACTGCTTGGCCACCGCGTTCAAGCCCTGCGTCAGCAGGTACCGGTCGACGCTGGAGATGAACAGCAGCGGCTTCATGAACTCGTTCCAGATGCCCATGAAGACGAAGATGGCCTGGGTCGCCAGCGCCGGCTTGGCCATCGGCAGCACGATGCGGAAGAAGCGGTGGAACGGCCCCGAGCCGTCCAGCGTCGCCGCCTCCTCGATCTCGACCGGGAAATTGATGAAGAACTGGCGCATCATGAAGATGTAGGCGATCGACACGGCCGAGGTCAGGATCACCGACAGATGCGTGTCCACCAGGCCCATGCGCGCGACGATCATATAGGCCGGGATCATGGTCACCTGGCTGGGCACCATCACCAGCAGCATCAGCGTCTGGAACAGCAGGCCGCGGCCGCGGAAGCGCATGCGCGCCAGCGCGTAGCCGGCCATGGTGTTGAACAGCACGTTGAGCACGGTGACCGCCAGCGCCACCGTGAACGAGTTCCACAGCCACTGGTAGAACGGCCCGTGCAGGATGGCCTCGTAGGCCGCCAGCGTCGGCGCCTGCGGCCAGACCTGCTCGGCGCCGGCGATCTCGCGGGTGCTCTTGAGCGAGGTCAGCACGGCCCAGGCGAACGGCGCCAGCGTCAGCAGGCTGTAGCCGGCCAGCACCGCGTACAGCGCGCCGGCGGAATAGGAACGGCGGCTCATCGGTTGGCTCCGTCCGGCCGCACAAAGCGGTTCAGGATCAGCGTGGCGCAGAAGATGATCGCGGTCAGCACCACCGCCAGCGCGCACGCCAGGCCCATGGTGTTGTAGTTCTTGAAGGCGAAGTGGTAGATCAGCAGCGTGAAGGTCAGCGTGGCGTTCTCCGGCCCGCCCTCGCCGCCGGACAGGATGAAGGCCTGGTCGAACACCTGGAAGCAGCCGATCAGCCCCATCGTCAGCACATAGCAGGTGACCGGCGTCAGCTGCGGCACGCTGATCTCCCAGTGGCGGCTGAACGGGCCGGCGCCGTCCAGCAGCGCGGCCTCGTACAGCGCGGCCGGGATCTCCTGCAGGCCGGCCAGGAACACCACCATGTAGCCGGGGATGGTGGAGAACACGTTCATCAGCATGATGATGCCCAGCGCCCACTTGGGGTCGCCCAGGAAATTGACGCTGTGGCCAAAGTGCTGCTGCAGGAACTGCACCACCAGGCCGTTGTTATTGAACAGCCACATGAAGATCATGGTCATCGCCGCCGACGAGGTCAGCGTCGGCAGGAACAGCAGCGTGACGAAGCTGCGCTTGAAACGGATCTTGCCGTTGAGCGCGCAGGCCAGCGCCATCGCGATCGCCGTCTGCAACGGCACCACCACCGCCACGTACACCATGGTGTTGTGGCAGGCAGCCCAGAACTTGTCGTCCTCGACCAGGTACGCCAGGTTGCGCAGGCCGACGAAGCTGTGGCGTCCCGACACCAGGTCCATCTTCTGCACCGAGACAAACAAGGCATAGGCGATCGGCGCCAGCGTGAACAGGCCGATCACCAGCAGCGCCGGCAGCAGGAAGGCGTAGGCGCCGATGCTGGCGCCGCGCGGGATTTTGGGCAGGGTGGACATCATCGCTGGCGCTCGATTTCACGGTTGGAGACGGTTTCGGCCTTCTCCAGCGCCTGCTGCAGCGACTTGTTGCCGTTGAAGGCGGCCAGGAACTGGTTGCCGAAATTGGTGTTGAGCACCGGCAGCTCGATGCCGCGCGACCACACCGTCGCATAGGCCGCGCCGGCCACGTGCGCCGCCAGCGCCGGCGCGGCGCGCACCTGCATGGCCGCCTCCACGCTGCGCCGGGTCGGCAGCGTGCCCGAGGCGCCGGCCCACAGGCGCATGCCCGGCCCGGTCATGTAGCGCGCGAAGCGCAGGCCGGCCGCCTTGTTTTTGGCGCCGCGCGGCACCGCGTAGCCGACCACGAAGGCCATGGTCTGCCGGCGCTGGTTCACGGTCGGCATCTCGCGCGTGATGAAGGGCACGTCGCCGTAGTCGTGCCGGAGCGCCGGCTGCACCCAGTTCCCCTCCATCATCATGGCGGCGCGGCGCGTGCCGAAGGCGGCGCCCGGCCAGTCGGCGCCCAGGTCGTCCTTGGGCGAGTACAGGTACTTCAGCACGTGGCCGGTGACCAGCTGGTTCAGATAGGCGTAGGCGACCGCGTTGCCGGTGAAGTGGGCGTGGCCGTCGGCGCCGATCAGCGGCTGACCCGACGTTTCCAGCGCCGCCAGATGGCGCGCCAGGTCCTTCTCGATGATCATGGCCGCCACGCCGCGCGGCAGGCGCGCCTGCAGGGCCTGGGCAAAGCGCATCAGGCCGTTGAAATCGCGCGGCACCTCGTCCGGACGGTGGCCGGCCTGCTTCAGCAGCTGCGGGTTCAGGTACAGCGCCAGCGTCGAATAATCCTTGGGCAGGCCGTACAGCTTGCCGTCGCGGCCGCGGAAGGCTTGCAGGAACTGCGGATAGAAATCGGCCTGGTCGGCCGCGTCCAGTTCCAGCGGCTCCAGCACGCCGCTTTCGATCAGCACCGGCGCCTCGGACGCGTCCAGGTAAAACACGTCGGGCGGGTTGTTGGCGGCGAAGCGCGACTTCAGCACGTCCTGGTACTTGTCCTCGATGACCTGCTTGCGCACGGCGACGCCGGTGCTGGCGGTGAAGGCGGCGGCGGCCAGGTCGAAGGCCGCCACCTCGGCGGGCGACGAGCCCCAGACGGCCACCGTGACCGCCTCGGCGGCCCGTCCCGGCGCCGCCAGCGCCAGCGCGGCGCACAGCGCGGCCGCGCGCAGGCGGCCTGGTAGATCGTTCATTGCTTGGTCTCCTGATACTGCGGTGGCCGTGATCGGCGCATGATGGTGGACGGCATGGCGGCTACGCGGACATTGTACCGGCGGCCAGCGGCGGCCGGACCGCCAGGTAGACCGTGCTCCACAGCTGCGCCGCGTTCGATTCGTCGGCGGTGGCCGCGCCCGGCCCGAACGCCTGCATGCGGTAGGCGCCGTCCGCCCAGGTCCAGGACCACAGCTCGGAATTGCTCTGCGCCTGGGTCGGCAGGATGACGGCCCACAGCGCCTGCTGCGCCTCGGCCAGCAGGGCGCGGGTGCGGTCCGGCAGGTCGCCGCGCGCCAGCTGCCGCGCCAGGCCCGCCGCCAGCAGCGCCTGCTGCCACGACCACACCACGGCGCCGTGGTAGCGGTCCGGCCCGAACAGCGGCCGCAGCGCGGCGCCGGTGTAGGCGCCGTTGGCCACCACCATGCCGACCCCGGTCATCAGTCCGGCCGGGAAGGGCCGCATGACGGCCGCCAGTTCGCGCTCGATCAGCTCGGCCGGCGGCTGCTGCAACATCAGCGCGAAGCCCAGGTCGGAATGCAGCACCGGCACCGGCCGGCCCCCGGCGTCGAGCGCGATGGCGTTGAACGCCAGCTCGCCGGCGGGCAGGCTGGCCAGGGCCGGCGCGGCGTCCACGCCCAGCTCGGCGGCGCAGGCGCGCACGCCGGCGCGCGCGGCCCCGGCGTCCAGGCGCACCGTGAAGTGGCCGGGCACCTGGTCCTCCCACAGCCGCGCCAGCGCGGCCGCCGTGGCATCGTCCGCCAGATAGGGCGCCAGCAGGCCGCTGGCGTGCAGCGCGGCGATGGCGCGCAGCGCGGCCGGCACCAGGATGGCGTTGACGTTGTACGAGACGACGCCGCCGCCCAGGCCGTCCGCGCTGTCGCGCCAGTCGCCGGTCGGATGGCCGTCCTTCAGGTGGATCAGCGCGGCCACGCCCGGCCGCAACGCATAGGCGCCGGCCAGCCGCAGCACCAGGCGCAGATTGCGGCTCAGGGCGGCGCCGCGCGGCTGGCCGTCGGCGCCCGGCCCGGCCAGCCACTGCGCCGCCCTGCCGGGCTGCTCCAGCAGATAGGCCATGGCCACCGGCGCCAGCATGAAATCGTCGTCGACCATCTTGTAGTCGTACACCGGCTCGCCGCCGCCGCCGTGCAGCAGCGCGCACTCGCCGATGTCCTCCTCGTGCGCCACCGCCCCGTGCGGATCGAGCCGGTCCAGCACCGACGCCAGGCCGGCCTCGACCGCCTGCGGCGTCAGCGCCGGCATCAGCAGCAGCAGCGACATCAGGGTGTCGCGCCCGAAATAGGTGTTGAAGCGCCACGAGCCGGCCAGCAGCTTGTCGCGGTAGCTCAGGAATGCCAGGCTCTGGCGCGCGCGCAGCGTGCCGGCCGCCGGATCGCGCAACAGCTGGGCCGGCGGCAGCGGCTGCAGCGCCGGCTCGCCCGACAGCGCGGTCAGCCGCAGGCGCAGGCTGCGTCCGGCCGCCGCGCTCAGCGTGATGCGGCCGTGGGCGTCGGTGCCGACGCGGCCGTTGAGCACCTCCAGTCCGATGGCGTAGCCGGCGGCGCCGTCGAGGCGGTCGCGCGACCAGCGCACGCTGTCGCCGGTGAAGTGGACGGCGTTGTGCATGCCGAGCGGCAGGCGGCCGTCGTGCTGGTAGTCGCGCAGCACGCGCGCCGAGCTGAGCACGGCGCCGCTGACGGTCAGCGTGGCGCGGTCGACGCCGATCTCGGTGGCGATGCCGTACAGCGGGCGGCCCTGGTCGTCCCGGCCTTGCACGGCCTGGATCTGGGCGGCGCCGTTCCAGCGCAGCGGCGCCCCGTCCGGCTTGAACCACAGGCCGGTGGCGCTGTTCCCGGCCGGGAAGGCGGCCAGCAGGCGCGGCGCCTCGCCGGAGCTCAGCAGCAGGTGCGCGGCGACCGGCCCCTGGCGCAGGAATTCATTGGCGACCAGGCCCTCCGGCAGCGAGAAGCGCAGGGCGGGTTCGGCGGGGTCGGGCAGCGGGTGGATCTGTTCCATCGGGAGTTCCAAAAACGGGTGGGGAAAACCGGCCGGCGCGCACGCCGGCCGGGCAAAATCATGCCGGGCCTAGGGCAGCGTGAACGTCGCGCGGCCGGCGCCGACGCCGCGCAGCTCCAGCTTCTTCCAGCGCTTGGGCAGCGCGGTCTTGCGCTGGCTGATGCCCTGGTCGTCGATGCGCAGGCCGCCCAGGCCGAACAGCAGGGCCTGCAGGGTGCCGCCGGCGCCGGTGGCGAAATACGGGTTGCCGCCGCCGGGGTATTCCTCCAGCACGCCGAACGGCGCCAGGCGCAGGCCCTGGTAGCTGCGCTGGAAGGCGCTGTACGCCTGCTCGGCCTGGCCGGCGCGCGCGTACAGCGTCGCGACGATGGACAGCCCCATGGCCGGCCCCTCCGGCGCCAGCCGCGGCGCGTAGTAGGCCAGGTCCTGGGCGATGCGGGCCGGGTCGCTGACGATGTCGAGCGGATAGGCCAGCAGGTTGACGTCGGCCTGCTTGATCGGCACGCCGTCGTAGCTGGCGTTCTCGCGCGTGGTGCCGTCGGCGAAGCGCAGGATGGGGATGTTGGCGGCCACCAGCTCCCAGTCGGGATCGGGCGCGACGCCCAGTTCGCGCGCGGCCTGGGCCGCGTAGCGCAGCACGGTGATCGCCATGCCGTTGGTGAAGGCGTTGTTGTCGATGTTCTCCTGCCACTCGTTGGCGCCGATCACATTGTTGATCTCGTAGCGGCCCGGCCCCTGGCGTTCGACCCGGCTGGCCCAGAAGTCGGCCACTTCCTTCAGCACCGGATAGCCGCGCTCGCGCAGCCACTGCTTGTCGTGGGTGACCTGGTAGTACTTCCAGAACGCCCAGCCGACGCAGCCGGTGATGTGCTGCTGGAACGGCCCGGTCAGCGCCGGCACCGGCGTGACCTCGAGGCCCTCGCTGGCCGACTCCCACGGGAACATCGCGCCCCGGTAGCCGTGGTTGCGCGCGTTCTCGCGCGCCGCGCCGAGGCGCTGGAAGCGGTATTCGAGCATCGATTTGGCCAGCTCGGGCTTGAGCGCCAGCAGCGGCGGCAGCATCCACAGCTCGGCGTCCCAGAACACGTGGCCGTTGTAGCCCAGCCCGGACAAGCCCATCGGCGACAGGCTGAAGGCCGTGCCTTCGCGCGCGAACGCGTACAGGTGGTACAGCGCCAGGCGCATGTCGCGCTGGGCTTGCGGATCGCCGTCGATGACGATGTCGCTGGTCCACAGGGCTTCCCAGGCTTGGAGGTGGGCCGCCATCAGGCGCTCGCGCCCCTGCAGCGCGGCGTACACGGTCAGGCGCTCGGCCTCGTTGTGCGGGTCGGCCAGGTGGGCCGAGGACAGCATCGAGCCGACCACCGAGAAGCGCAGCGTCTCGCCGGCCTTGAGCGAACGGCTGAACTTGGCCGAATGGCGGTTGTAGTCGCCGTCCTCGTGCACCAGCTCCGGCCGGGAGCCGCGCTCGAAAATGAAGCTGACGGCGGCGGCGACGGTGTGCCGCCCCGACGGGCTCTTGCCCACCGAACTCATGAGCGGAATGCGCGCGTGCGGCCGGTCGATCTGGGCGTACAGCTGCCTGACGTCGCGCAGGATATCGGGTGCCTCGATCAGCGCCGACGGCGTGACCGTGGTGTCGCGCCGCGCCGTGATCTCCACCGTGGCCAGCGCGGTGTAGGGCAGCTGGCGCAGGGCGGCGATGCTGTGGCGGACGTGGACCTTGTCCTTGAGGTCGAACTCGGTGATCAGCAGCGCCCGCTTCATGTCCAGCGTCTGCCGCAGGCCCGACACGTGGGCCGCGTCGGCGCGCTGTCCATCGACGTCGAGATTGATGTTCATGAAGTTGAAGCCCTTCAGGATGTTGTCGACCCGGCCGCGGCCGTAGGTGTCGAACGCGCCGTTGAGGACCACTTCGCCTATCGTCATCGGCTCGGCCGAGGACACCAGGCCCAGCACGCCATTGGCGACCGTCACGCCGTGATAGCGGGCCGGATCGATGGCCGGGGCGACGATGGTCCAGTCGTCGTCCGTGCCGGCGTGCACCGCCGAACTGACCAGCAACGCTGCAATGCTAAGGTATTTCATCATGGATGGATTCTTCCGCCTGAAAAAAATCCGGCCGGCGCACGCGCCGGCCGGCAAAGGACGCACAATTAGAACGACGCGGTCAGGCTGAACTGCATGTTGCGGCCCAGGATGGCGCGCGCAAAGAAGTAGTTGCCGCCGGCGACCTCGGTGAATCCGGCGCGCGGATTGCCCTCGGTCAGGCCGATGGTGTTGGTCAGGTTCTGCACGCTCAGGTTCAGCGCCAGCGTCGGCGTCAACTGGTAGTTCGCGCCCAGGTCCACCGTGTGGTAGGCCGGCAGCACGAAGGAGTTGGCGGCGTCGGCGTAGCGCTTGCCGACCTGGTGGTAGGACAGGTAGACCTCCCCCTTGTTATCGGGCAGCAGCAGGGCCGGCGTGATGGTGTAGTTCTGGTCCGGCGAGCGCTCCGGGTGCGAGCCCAGGCTGGCGGTGTTGACGGTCGACGCCGACGGCCCGCTGACGCTCTTGATGTTCATCGACGACTTCTGCACCACGCCGGTCAGGTTGACGCGGACGTAGCGCAGCGGCTTCCATTGCAGGTCGTACTCCAGGCCGTTGACGATGATGTCGCCGCCGATCTTGGTTTCCAGGCTGTCGCCTTCGAGCAGGCGGCTGAACTGGTAGTTCTTGAAGTTGGTGCGGAACGCCGTCAGCGAGGCCGAGAAGCCGCGCCGCTGGTAGCGCGCGCCCAGCTCGCCAAAGCTGATGCGGGTCACCGGGTTCTCGTTGTTGGCCTGGTAGCTTTGCGAATAGCGCGCGTAGGCCGCCAGGTTGTCGTTGATCAGGTAATTGGCGCCGGCCGTGGCCGAGCTGTGGTTGGCGGCGCCGTTGTCGACGTAGTCGTACTGGCCGTTGAAGGCCGGCATGGTGTTGTTGACCATGATGTTGTCGGCGTCGCTGCCGTCCGGCTTGCTCGATCCCGGTATCGCTACGGTCGAGCCCTGCGGGCGCCAGGCGCGGTAGTGGAAATGCTCCAGGCGCATGCCGGCGTCCACCCGCAGGCGCTCGTTGAACTGGTACTCGTCGTTCAGGTACAGGTTCTGCGACGACAGCGAGGAGCGGCTCAAGCCCACGCCCCACGGGTTGTATTCCAGCACGCCCTTGTCGGTCAGCTGGCCGACCACCTTGCCGGCGCCGTCGATGGCGACGATGTCGAGGCGGGCCGGGTTGTTCCTCACCTCGCCCAGGAAGCGGGTGTTGCCGTCGTTGCCGCCCTGTTCATCCTGGTCGATGGTCAGCAGGCCGGCGGTCAGGCTGTTGCCGGCCGCAGTCCAGGTGACGCTCAGGTCGTTGACGAAGTTCTGGCGGTAGGCGCGGTTCTTGGCCGAGATGTTGTCCGTCAGCAGGCCGTTGCCGCTGACGTTGGCGAGATTGGCGCCGGCGTACACGGTGCCGCTGGCCACGCCGCGGATGGCCGCCGTGGTGCCGGGGAAGCGCGCCAGCATGGCCTTGATGTCGCCGTTGGTGGCCGGGTTCAGGCGGTCGGCGGCCGAGCGCAGGCTGTTGTTGTCGAAGGTGAACACCGCGTTGAAGTCGTTCTTGAAGTCGGTGTAGCGGCCCTTGGAGCGCACCGTGAAGGCGTCGCTCAGGCGCTGTTCGAAGGCGTAGCCGACCGAGGTCGACTTGGTGGCCACGCCGTCGTTCAAGTCGTTGGTCTGGACGCCGTTGGAGTTGCGGCCGGCCTGCACGCCGTTGTCCGCGCTCAGCAGGGTGCCGTAGTTGCCGTTGAAGCCGGGCACCGGCTGCGGGTTGGACGGGTTCTGGAACGGGGTCGGCAGCAGGAAGGTGTTATGGTCGTTGACCAGCTTGACGTTGACGCTGAATTCGCCGTCGCGCCATTTGCGGCCCGCGTAGGCGCGCAGCAGGCCGCCATGGTCGGCGGTGAAGCCGATGTCGCGCACCGAGTCGGCACGGCGGTAGAAGCCGCCGAAGCCGGCGTACCAGCCATTGCCGAGCGCGCCGCCGTAGCGCAGGTCGATGCGCCGGGTGCCGTAGTCGGAGCCGGTCAGGCGCAGCGCGCCCTCCGGCTCGTCCTTGGCGCGCACCGTGATGAAGTTGACGGTGGCGCCGGCGCCGTTGACCGTCAGGATGCCGGAGGTGCCGCCGCGCACCGCCTCCATGCGGTCGATCGACAGTTCCTGCTTGAGCACGGTGTCGGCCAGGCCCGGATGGTAGAACACCGGCAGCCCGTCCTCGGACAGCTGGACGAAGTTCTGGCCGCCGCCGGCCAGGCCGCGCACCGTGTAGTTGTTGGACACCTCGCCGCCGGAGTCCTCGACCATCATGCCGGGGATCAGTTCCAGCGCGCTGGCGGTGCTGCGCGGCGCCTTGCGGTCGAGGTCGGCGCGGTCGGCGCTGGTGACGGCCACCGAGCTTTCGCGCACGGTGCGCTTGAGCGAGGTGCTGCCGGTGACCACCACCTGGTTGAGCTTGTCGTCGGCGCGGTCCTGGCTACCGTTGTCGGCGGGGGCGGCGGCGCCTTCCTGCGCCTGGGCCTGATGAGTCAACGCCCAGACAGCCAGCGTGATGGTGGACAGCAAATATCGCTTGCGATTCTTCATTTTTGTCTCCGTCTATTATCTTTTTAACTATAACTGTATAAGCGGTCGCTGCGGTGCTGCTGGGGGATCGGCGCTGACGGATCTTGCTGTTTTCCGAAATTATCGATTGAGCAACCGGTGTTTCATTTGTGCGCAACCGGTTGCGCAACGAAATAATTATGCAGCGTTCCAAACCGAATTGCAATTTATTCCGCTTCAACGATGCAATTAGCAACACATGGGGCGAAACCGGCAAATGGCGGTATCATGCCGCTTTTGGATGGCGTGCCAGGGCCGGGGGAAGCGCAGTGAAGATGACGTTGGACCAACTTGCATTGAATCTCGGCCTGTCGAAAGGCACGGTCAGCCGCGCGCTCAACGGCAAAGGCCGCATGGCCGAAGAAACCCGCCAACGCATCCTGGCCGCGATGAACGCCTCCGGCTACTCGCCCGATCCGACCGCGCGCGAATTGAGCCGGCGTTCGCGCCACAGCGTCGGCATCTCCTTGAGCAAGGGCGGCTTCGGTCCCTACTTCACCCTGTTCTGGCGCGCCCTGGTGCAGGTGGCCGGTGAACGCGGCACCCGCTTTGTCGAAATGAACGAGCCGCTGGACACCTATGCCCGGCTGCCGGACGCGGTGCTGCTGCACAACACCGAAGCGGTGCAGGAACGCCTGGCGCTGCTGACGCAACGCAAGGTGCCGGCGGTGGTGCTGGGCCACCAGCCGAACGCCGCCTTCGTGGTGCCGGACGACGCCGGCGGCGGCGCGGCCGCCACCCGCTGCCTGCTGGAACTGGGCCACCGCGCGATCGGCTTTGTCGGCATGCCAACCGCGCAGCAATCCGACGTCGACCGCCGGCACGGCTACCGCGCGGCACTGGCCGAGGCCGGCGTCGCGCTGCGTCCGGAACTTGAGCTGGACGGGCAGTTCTCGGTGCTGGGCGGCTATCGGGCCGTGCGGCGCGCATGGGAGGGCGGGTTGCGCTTCACGGCCTTGTTCTGCGCCAGCGACGAGATGGCGATAGGCGCCATCGGCGCGCTTGAAGACCTGGGCTTGCGGATGCCGGAGCAGGTGTCGGTGGTCGGCTTCGACGGCCTGCCGGGCATGCCCTACGACCTGACCACGGTGGTGCAGGACATCGAGCGCATCGCGGTGGAAGCCATCACCCTGGCCGAGGAGTTGATCGACGGCGGACCGCTGCGCGAGATCGTGGTGCCGGTGCGGCTGCATCTGGGCGCCACCACAGCCGCCTGCATGCAGCCGGGGTGACGCGCCGCGCGCGCCGGTGGGTATAATAGCAAAAGATCAACAACCATTCCGGGGATATCCATGCGTATTTCGCAGGCAGCACGTTCCACCTTGACCTTCCTTGCCACCCTGCTGTGCGCCGGCTGCGTGGCCATCGTGCCGCAGTCCGGCCATGCCTCGTCCACGACCGGCGCCGACGGCGGCCCGGCGTTCTGCCAGACCTCGCCCGACGGCAAGGCGGTGGCCTGCGGCCCCGCCGCCAGCTTCTGCCAGAAATCATCGGCCGGCAACGCGGTCGCCTGCGGATACAAGGCCAGCTTCTGCGACACCTCGTCCGACGGCAAGCAAGTCGCCTGCGGCGGCCAGGCCTCGTTCTGCGCCAAGTCGGCCGACGGCAGCGCCGTGGCCTGCGGCGGCGAAGCTTCCTACTGCGAAAAATCGGCCGATGGCCAGCACGTGGCTTGCGGCGGCAAGGCGAGCTTCTGCGAACAGTCGGCCAACGGCCACGAGGTCGCGTGCGGCGGCCAGGCATCCTTCTGCCAGGCCTCGCCGGACGGCTCGTCGGTGGCCTGCGGCGGCCGCTGACGCCCAGCCAGCAGATCAGCCGCTACCAGCGGTGGCGGCGCTCGAGTAAGAACAGCTGCGCCGCCAGACTTACCATCAGCAAGCCACTGACAAGAAACAAGCCATCGTCGATATTTTCCACGAAGGGATTTCGAGCGCTTGCTCGCCGAAAGCGGCTACGCACAATCGCCTAACCGCCCCTTCCTCCCACCGCCCCCCGATCCACGCGCTTCGCCCGGAGCGCCGGGCGGCGTGGCTTGCCTCCCGCACCTTCCAAACCCAGCCGCACGGCACCACACAATTCTCACCCGCAATAGCTTGATATTGCCGGTCGCGTCAATCCACTTCCCCTTGGAAATTTAAGGCTACAAAAGTAGCACATGCCCCGTTTTGGTGCATTGACGTTTGTCAAATCGCCAATCATGCAAGTAAGTTATCGTTCGGCCTGTCTTTGATCTGACGCAGAAAAACCACTCGTCAAACTTGAACTTTTTTGAGCCGCATCAGTAGCTTGCCTACGACTGAAAGGAACCCCTGGATGACACAGTATTCCGACATTTGCATCATTGGCGCCGGCCTGGGAGGGTTGGCATGTGCAACTCAGTTGATTAAAGCCGCTTTCGGCAAGCATCTCCGCATCCGCATCTTCGATCTGAACGCCAGGGTCGGCGGACGCATCCAGTCGCGCATGGTGGGCGGCGAGGTCGCCGAACTGGGCGCGGCCCGCTACTCGCCGCAGCTGCATCCGCATTTCGACGAGCTCATGCAGGACAGCGGACTGGAGCACGCGACCTATCCCTTCACCGAGGTGGCCGCCGGCGGACGCGAGCAGGAAAAGCTCAAGTCCACGCTGCACAGCCTGAGCGCGATGCTGAAGGAACACCCGACCGAGTCCTTCCTGGAATTCGTCAGCCACTACCTGGGCGAGGCCGAAGCCATCCGCATGATCAAGGCCACCGGCTACGACGCCTTGCTGCTGCCCATCGTCTCGGGCGCCATGGCCTACGACATCATCAAGAAGCACCCGGAAACGCAAAGCTTCACCGAGAACGCCGGCAACGAATGGCGCTACGCCATCGAAGGCTACGCCGGACTGCTGGCCCAGCTGCAGCGCCAGGCGCAGGCCGCCGGCGTGGAGTTTCAGATGGAGCACCGGCTGCTGTCGGTCGAACGCGCCGGCGCCGACCACGTGCTCGTCTTCAGCCACCAGGGCGATACCACGGTGCACCGCACCCGCCACCTGATCATGGCCGTGCCGCCATCGGCGATGCCGCAGCTGAACCTGGATTTCCCGTCCGCGTGGAGCTCGTTCGAATACGATTCCCTGCCCCTGTTCAAAGGCTTCCTGACCTTCGACCACGCCTGGTGGCAAGCGCTCGGCCTGACCGACAAGGTGGTGATGACCAACAACCCGCTGCGCAAGATCTACTTCAAGGGCGACCAGTACCTGCTGTTCTACAACGACAGCGACAGCGCCAGCTATTGGCGGGAATGCCTGGAGCAGGGCGAGGACGCCTACCTGGAACAGGTGCGCCGCCACCTGGAGGACGCGCTGCCGCTGGACGGCCAGCCTATGCCGCCGATCAAGGGACATTTCCACAAGCACTGGCCGCACGGCGTCGAGTTCTACACCGATCCGCACAGCGCGCATCCGGCCGTGCTGCTGCACCAGGACGGCATCATCTCCTGCTCGGACGCCTACACCCAGCACTGCGGCTGGATGGAGGGCAGCCTGATCAGCGCGCGCCACGCCACCCGCCTGCTGCTGGAGCGCCTGCGCCAGCAAGCCGAAGCAGCCGGCGAGGCCGATGCGCTGGCCACCACGTCGGCAGAGGGCGCATGAGCATCCTCGACCTGCCCCGGCTGCACTTCCGCGGCTTCGCGCGCGCCAACGTCCCGACCGCGAACCGCAACACGCACGGCCACATCGACATCGCCACCAACGCGATCTCGATGGCGGGCGCGCCGTTCGACCTGAGCCGCCCGCCGTCCGAGTTCCACCAGCACCTCAGGCAGCTCGAGCCCCGCTTCAACGCCGCCGGCAAGCCGGCCCCGGAAGGCGTGTTCAGCCAGGCGGCCGGCTACAACTTCTGCGGCAACAACCACTTTTCGTGGGAGAACGTCCGCATCACCGGCGTGCAGCTGCGGGAAGGGGACATCGACACGGAGGACGCGCTGGTCGGCGCCAGGCTGGCCTTGTGGGGACACTACAACGACTACCTGCGCACCACCTTCAACCGTGCTCGGTGGGTCGACAACAACCCGGGCCAGCCGGACACCACGCTGATCTACGCCGGCCAGTTCACGCTGAGCGGCAAGCTGGCCACGCCGCACACCCCGGCGCTGTTCAGCGCCGACATCCCGCAGGCGCATTCGGTGCGCTGGCTCGGCCACGGCCACGTCACCGAGCGCAGCGGCCACTTCCTCGACGAGGAATTCGGCCGTTCGCGCCTGTTCCAGTTCTCGGTGGCCAAGCAGGACCGCAACTTCCTGTTCAATCCCGACGCGCCGCTGCCATCCAGCATGTGCGCGCTGCAGTACGCACTGGACGACGACGACGTGCTGGGCCTGACCATCCAGTACGCGCTGTTCAACATGTCGACGCCGTTGAAGCCCGATTCGCCGGTGTTCTACGACTTGGCCGGCAGCATCGGCCTGTGGCGCCGCGACGAGCTGGCCACCTACCCCAGCGGCCGCCTGCTGCTGCCGCAACAGGGCAGCTTGGGGCCGGTGATGGTGAAGCTGCACGCGGACCGCGTCTCGCTCAACATGCCGACCGCCATCCCCTACACCACGCGCGCCGCCCATGCCGTCTCCGAACAGCATCCCACGCACGCGCTCGGAGGCAAGCAGGCGCTGGGCGACCTCGCGCTGCACGACGCGGCGGGCACGCTGGTGGCGCGCATTCCCGAGCAGCTGTACCTGGACCACCGGCGCCACAACGGTGTGTTCGACGTGCCGCTGCGGCACGGCGCCACGCCGTCCGGCGCGCTGCGCCTGGGCAGCGCGCACGCGCAATGGGACGAGGCCGACTGGGTGCTGCAGTCCGACAGCAACCAGCTGTACCTGGAAGCGCCCAACTGTGGACAACAACAGGATTATCCACAGACGATCACGCTGCAAAGCCGCTTCCGCGGCAAGCTGGCCGCGCACCCGGCGCTGACCGCGCAGGCGCAGGACGCCGGCATGCTGGCGCTGCAACTGCAACCGTCCGCATGCGGCGAAGGCTACGTCGACCTGACCGTCACCGGCCGCCGCCCCGGCGCCACCCGCATCGTGCTGGGCGAAGGCCGGGAAGCGCAGCACATCGGCGCGCGCGTGCTGCCTGACGACTGGCACCTGGACGACGTCCCTGCCGAACAGGTCGACTACGACTTCCTGTACCGGCACGTGATGAGCTACTACGAGCTGGTCTATCCCTTCATGTCGGACAAGGTGTTCAGCCTGGCGGACCAATGCAAGACCGAAACCTACTCGCGCCTGATGTGGCAGATGTGCGATCCGCAAAACCGCGACAAGAGCTACTACATGCCGAGCACGCGCGAGCTGTCGCTGCCGAAGTCGCGCCTGTTCCTGAAATACCTGACGCAGGTCGAGGCCGCCGCCAAGACCGCGCAGCCGCAGCCCGAAAAGGCGCGCACCATCGGCAACAAAGCCGAGCTGATCGCCGAGCTGAAAACAGCGATCGACCTGGAACTGTCGCTGATGCTGCAATACCTGTACGCCGCCTACACGATCCCCAACTACGAGCAGGGCGCGCAGCTGGTGCAGGCCGGCCGCTGGCGGCAGGACGAACTGGAGCTGGCCTGCGGCACCGAAGACCGCCGCCGCAACAGCGGCACGCGCGGCGCGCTGCTGGAAATCGCCCACGAGGAAATGATCCACTACCTGGTGGTGAACAACGTGCTGATGGCGCTCGGCGAACCCTTCCACGCCGGCACGCCGCTGCTGGGCGAGCAGGCGCGGCAGCGCTTCGGCCTCGACACCGAGTTCGCCTTCGAACCGTTCTCCGAACATGTGCTGGCCAGGTTCGTGCGCTTCGAATGGCCGGACTACCTGCCCACGCCGGGCAAGTCCATCGCCAGCTTCTACATCGCCATCCGCCAGGCGCTGGCCGAACTGCCCGAGCTGTTCGACCCCAACGGCGGCAAGCGCGGCGGCGAGCACCACCTGTTCCTCAAGGAGCTGACCAATCGCGCCTATCCCGGCTACCAGCTGGAAGTGTTCGACCGCGACAGCGCGCTGTTCGCGATCGACTTCGTCACCGAGCAAGGGGAGGGCGTGGCGGTCGACTCGCCGCACTTCGCCTCCTCGCATTTCCAACGGCTGCGCGCCATGGCCGGCAGGTACACGTCCCGCGCCCAGCCGTTCGAACCGGCCGTGCCGGCGCTGAAGAACCCGGTGCTGGAGGCGCGCGCCGACTGCACCGTGGTGACCGACCACAAGGCCCGCTCGCTGATGCAGCTGTACCAGGGCTGCTACGAGCTGACCTTCCAGCTGATGGCGCACCACTTCGCGCAGCAGCCGCTGGGCAGCCTGCGCCGTTCGCGGCTGATGAACGCATCCATCGACATCATGACCGGCCTGCTGCGGCCCTTGTCGGCGGCGCTGATGAACATGCCGTCCGGCCTGCCGGGCCGCAACGCCGGGCCGCCGGTGCCGATGCCACCGGGCGCGCAGGTCGACAGCGACTTCAGCCAGGGATGCGAACAACTGGCGCACAAATGCCAGTCGCTGGCGCAGTACGCGCGCGGCCTGCAGGCCGGCGTGGTCGGCCTGGCGCAGATCGAAATGTTGGAGTTCTTTAATCAGCAATTGACCGATTTATCTCGGGGAAGGATGTCAAGGGAAGCGTAAATGAAAAAAACCATCATCATTGTCGGCGGCGGGTTGGCCGGCAGCCTGACCGCCATCTACCTGGCCCAGCGCGGATACGACATCCACGTCATCGAAAAGCGCAGCGACCCGCTGCAGGACAACTCCGCCACGGCCGACCCGGTCAGCTCGCGCGCCATCGGCGTCAGCATGACCGTGCGCGGCATCAAGGCCGTGCTGGCGGCCGGCATCAGCCGGCAGGAACTGGAGCAATGCGGCGAGGCCATCGTCGGCATGGCGTTCTGCGTGCGCGGTCAGTTGAAGGTGCGCGAACTGAGCCCGCTGGAAGACATGTTCCCGCTCTCGCTGGACCGCAACGCCTTCCAGCGCCTGCTCAACCGCTACGCCGTCAAGCACAACGTGAAGTACTACTTCGAACACCGCTGCCTGGACGTCGACCTCGAGCACAAGACCGTGCTCATCCAGGGCAAGGGCGGCGTCATGCAGCACCTGCACGGCGACCTGATCATCGGCGCCGACGGTGCCCACTCGGCCGTGCGGCGCGCCATGCAGAGCGGCATGCGGCGCTTCGAATTCAAGCAGAGCTTCTTCCGCCACGGCTACAAGACGCTGGTGCTGCCGAACGCCAAGGAACTGGGCTTCCGCAAGGACCTGCTGTACTTCTTCGGCATGGATTCCAAGGGCCTGTTCGCCGGCCGCGCCGCCACCATCCCGGACGGCAGCATCAGCTTCGCCATCTGCCTGCCCTACAGCGGCATGCCCAGCCTGGCCACGCTGCACCGCGAAACGATGGCGGAGTTCTTTGGCCGCTACTTCAGCATGCTGCCGGAGGCCAGCCGGCAAGCGCTGGTGGACCAGTTCATCGCCCTGCCCAGCAACGACCTGATCAACGTGCGCTCCAGCACCTTCCACTACAAGGGCAACGTGCTGCTGCTGGGCGACTCGGCGCACGCCACCGCGCCCTTCCTCGGCCAGGGCATGAACATGGCGCTGGAGGATGTGTACGTCTTCATCACGCTGCTGGAGAAGCACGGCGAGGCGCTGGATGTGGTGCTGTCCGAATTCACCCGCCAGCGCAAAGTGCAGGCGGACGCCATGCAGGACATGGCGATCGCCAACTACGAGGCGCTGAGCAACCCCAATTTCATTTTCTTCCTGCAGACGCGCTACACGCGCTACATGCACAAGAAATTCCCCAATGTTTATCCGCCGGACATGGCGGAGAAACTGTACTTCACATCGGTTCCCTACGATGAGCTGCAGCAAATCCAGAAGAAGCAAAACGTGTGGTACAAACTTGGAAGGGTAAATTAATGAAGATTCTCGTTATCGGCGCAGGCCCGGCAGGATTGATTTTTGCCAGCCAAATGAAACAAGCCCAGCCCGGCTGGGACATCAGCATCGCGGAAAAGAACACCCAGGAAGAAGTGCTGGGCTGGGGCGTGGTGCTGCCGGGACGGCCGCCGCGCCATCCGGCCAATCCGCTGTCCTACCTGGAGCAGCCGGAACTGCTCAACCCGCAGTTCATCGAAGAGTTCAAGCTGGTGCACCGCGACCAGCCCAACCTGATGAGCACCGGCGTGACGCTGTGCGGCGTCGAGCGCCGCGGCCTGGTGCAGGCCCTGCGCGCCAAGTGCGTGGCGGCCGGCATCGCCATCAGCTACGAAACGCCGATGCAAAGCCGGGAGGAGCTGGAGGCCGGGTACGACCTGGTGGTCGTGTCCAACGGCGTCAACCACAAATCGCTGGAGCTGCCGCCGGCGCTGGCGGCGCAGGTCGACTTCGGCCGCAACAAATACATCTGGTACGGCACCACCCAGCTGTTCGACCAGATGAACCTGGTCTTCCGCAGCAACGACAAGGGCATCTTCGTCGGCCACGCCTACAAGTACTCGGACACGATGAGCACCTTCATCGTCGAGTGCAGCGAGCAAAGCTACGAGCGCGCCGGGCTGGACAACATGACCGAACGCGAGGCGGCCGCCTGGATCGCCAACACCTTTAGCGCCGAGCTGGGCGATCACGGACTGGTGAGCCAGCCGGGCCAGGGCTGGCGCAACTTCATGACGCTCAGCCACGACCTGGCCTGCGACGGCAAGTTCGTGCTGATCGGCGACGCGCTGCAATCGGGCCACTTCTCGATCGGCCACGGCACCACCATGGCGGTAGTGGTCGCGCACCTGCTGGTGAAGACGCTGGCCACCGGGCCCGACACCGCCGCCGCGCTGCGCAACTTCAACGACCGCGCGGTGCCGCTGGTGCAGCTGTTCAAGGAACACGCCAACAGCAGCCGCCGCTGGTTCGAGACCGTCGACGACCGCATCGGCCTGAGCAACGCCGAGCTGACCATCAGCTTCGATGCCCGCCGCAAGGACCTGCCGCCGCTGCAGGACGCGCTGATGGCCGCCCTCGGCTACGCGCTGGGCCGATAGGAGCCGCCATGCCAGTCCACGCCACGCCGCCGCTGCTGCCGACGCAATGGAGCAGCGCCTACGTCTCCTATTGGTCGCCGATGCGGCCGGAGGACCAGCTCACCTCCGGTTATTGCTGGTTCGACTACGCCCGCAACATCTGCCGCATCGACGGGCTGTTCAACCCCTGGCCGGAAAAGGAGAAGGGCTACCGGCTGTGGATGTCGGAGCTCGGCGACGCCGGGCACAGGCAGAGCCGCAAGCGGAAAGTGGCGTATGCGAGGGAAGGCACGGCGGCCGGCGAGCAGCTGCTGGAGACCGTGCTGGACGACGAGTTGTCGTCCTTCCCCGAGCTGTTCCTGCCGCAGGCGATCCTGCGCGACGGCGGCGCGCTGCACAATGGCCGCCACACCGTGCTGGGCCAGGCCGCCGACGCCTGGGTGGTGGAGCGGCCGGCGGCATCGTCGGTGTTCTACCTGCAGGCCGGCGGCAACCGCCTGCTGCGCATGGTCACCGGCAACGATCCGCAACACCAGTCGGTACGCGACTTCCCGAACTTCTGTACCGGGGACATCGCGGACAGCATTTTCTCGCGCTGACGGCAGCGCATCCAACCCGGGCGCGGGCCGCATCGGCGGCTTGCGCCCATTCCCCCAATCTCGAAGGAACCCTTTATGCCGTTGGTTGTCTACATACTCGGGTTGACGATATTTTCGTTGACTACGTCCGAATTCATGGTGGCCGGCATCATGCCATCGCTGGCCCAGGCGCTGAACGTGCCGGTGACGCAGATCGGCTATCTGATCTCGCTGTACGCCATCGGCATGGTGGTCGGCGGACCGCTGGCGACGGTGGGCCTGCTCAAGCTGCGCGTGCCCAACAAGCAGGGGCTGATGGGCTTGCTTGGACTGTACGCGCTGGCGCAATCGGTGGCCGCCTCGGCCGACAGCTACGACGTCATGGCCATCGCGCGGGTCGCCACCGGCGTGGCCGGCTCGGCGTGCTTCGGCATGTCGCTGGCGATCAGCGCCGAGGTGGTCAGCCCCACAGTGCGCGGGCGCGCCGCCGCCGTCGTGATCGGCGGCCTGATGCTGGCGGCGGTGGTCGGCGTGCCGGTCACCACGCTCATCGACCAGCACGTGGGATGGCGCGCCAGCTTCTGGCTGGTGGTGGCCTTGACGGGCATGTGCATGGTGCTGGTCGTGCTGCTGGTGCCGCGCTCGCGCTCGTCCGAGCAAATCAGCCTCGGCAAGGAGATGGTCGAGTTCCGGAATCCGCATTTGTGGGCGGCCTACGCCACCAGCGCGCTCATCATCAGCGCCATCTTCGCCGCCTTCAGCTACTTTACGCCCATCCTGATCCAGATCACCGGCTTCGCACCATCGGCCATCCCTTGGCTGCTGGGCGCGTACGGCATCGCCAACGTGGTGGGCAACGGCGTGGTAGGACGCTACGCGGACCAGCACACCATCCTCATCATGGTGTGGGGCATGATCGTGCTGGGCGTCAGCCTGGCGCTGTTCGCGGTGTTCGCGGACGACAAGACGATCAGCGTGATCCTGCTGGTCGTGACCGGGCTGGTCGGGGTGTCGATGAATCCGGCCATCATCGCCCGCGTGATGAAGACCGCGCATCCCGGGCCGCTGGTCAACACCGTGCACACGTCGGTCATCAACATCGGCCTGGGCGCGGGATCGTGGATAGGCGGCGCCGGCATCGCCGCCGGCTACGGCCTGCGCGCACCGCTGTGGCTGGGCGTCGCGCTGGCAGCGCTGGCGCTGGTCAGCCTGCTGCCGTATGTCGGACAGAAATCGCGCAGCCTGGATGGGGTGGCCTTGGCCGGCCGCCAGCCGGGGGGCTAGCCGCAAAAGGCTGAATTCGCTCCAGCGGATTTGCGCTAACATGCCAGGGTTCCGATGCACGGTAAATTTCATCAGGCGCTTATGTCACGCAAATCCGAATACAAAGACGAAGACATCCTCCATATCATCAACGGCAGCGGCTATCGCCGTTTAAGTGGCCAGCACACGAACGGCGCTTCCGTGCATGTCTTGCTGCACGAGTGCGGGATGATCAATGAAAAATCGTCCAAGACCTTGTTGAGCAATAAGCGGGGGTGCCGGTTTATTCCCTGTCATTTACACGGAGCGCTCAGCCTCAAGCATGTCAGGTCGATCGCCGCGCAAAATGGCATCGATAAGGTGGAACATCCGGACGAAGCCAATGTTTCGCTGGAACGCCTGGAAATCTCCGCCGATGATCCGCTCACCTGGCATAAGGGCGGCCAGATCATGGCCCAGAGCTGGAACGATGTCCGCAAACGCGCGCTGTCGATCAAGAAGGGGGGGTTCTTCCAGCCTGACGGAACGAGAAGGAAAGCGCGCTCGGGGCCGATCACGATGGACGTCCTGAAAGAGATCTGCGCTTCGCGGCAGTTGATTCCGCCGTCCTCCGTCCCGGCGCGCCGGGTCAATCAAGCCGTCTACACCCACGCGCCATGCGAGGGCGAGATCACGCTCAGGTATTCGCAGCTGGAGGAGTGGGACGAGTCCCGCTGCGAACACTGTTGGCCCCGCACCGAGCAGGCCCTGCAAGCGTTTCGCCTGTTTCTGGAAGACGCCGCAATGACATATGGCGGCAATCTGAAAATGGAGGCGACGGGCAAGCAGGTCGATCGCAGCCAATCGCTGCAAATCGAGTGCCAGCTTTGCAAGGGAAAAAACAAGCCTCGAACCTACGACTACATCCGGTACAGGGATTCGTTTATTGCGACAACGCCGATTGCCAGAATACGTACGCCGAGGAAGACAAGATAGGGCAGACGGACGCCTATTACATACAGCTGCTGAAGGATAAGGGAGTCAAGCTATTCGCGGATGCACAGCGTCTGTTCCCCCGCGCGATGCGTTATCTGATGCGTCCGCTGCCGGAAGCCGATGGGGTCAAGCCGCCGTCCAGGTATGCCCGTATCAGGGATGCCCTGGGGCTGGAGCCAAATACACCATCCAGGGACTTTTCCGACGATGAGCTTGAGCATGCGTTCCAGAAGGCGGTTGACGGCGGCGTCGAGAATATCAGCGAGCTGCGTCTGGCGCTCACCGCCGAGGTCAACAACTACATCAATCGATGCGTCGCGAGCGGCGACAAGGTTCACCATCGCATCCTTAAAAAGATGAAGTTCCGGTTCAAACATGGCTACGATATCTGTTCGGTCGAAGATGCCATTGGCTGTGTGAAGGATACCGGCAGCCAGTCATGGTCTGAGTTCGTCACGCATTATCCTGAGGCCAGCACGGTGGTCATCGAACTCGAATTCAAGGAAGCCGTCATGGCCTCGTTCGGCTGGACGCCGCTGGTCAATTATTCGGGAAAATCCGACGACGAACTGCTGGCCACGGCCATCGATACTTTCCGCGCCAATCAATTCACCACAATGAACCAGCTGGGCATCGAATATAGCAGCCTGATAAGCAATGTCAGAAGTCGCGGACTCGTCGATCGCTTGTACGACGCGCTTGGTCTGGAAAAGCCCTTTGAATGGCAAGGCATGTCGCTCGACGACCTGATCGCCGTAGTGCGCCGCAACGCGCACACCTCCTTCTCCAACTGGCATAACGAATCGTCCGGCTCCTACAAATACGCTGCGTCGCGCGATTGGGTACGCGAGGTGGGCAAGGCGCTGGGCTGGGGGGACTACAAGGGATTGAACGGCTACAGCTATGCCTCGCTGCCCGAAACGATAGTGGCCAACCTGCTCCACATGGCCAAGTACGACTTCGCCAACCATCCGCGCATCACCCATTTTTCCGGCTATGGGGGAGGACAACCATTCGGAGACTTTCTGCTGGAAGGCGATCTCTGGGTGGAAGTATGGGCCTATCGCACCGATGAGACGCCGGCGGGGATATTCGAAAGATATCCCGAAGTGCGGCGCCACAAGGAGGGCGCTTACGCGGCCAACGGCATGCGCTTATGCGGCATCGAGGGAGGCCTGTTCTATCGTAAGCAGACGATCGATGGAACCAGCTATGCGGCGGGCCTGTCCAGTTTCGTGCGGCATGCCTGCCAGCGCCTCAGTGATGAAAACTACGCCATCGAATACACCGCAGATCTGTTGAGCGCGGTAAGAAATTCGATTGTGGATCAAAGCGAATCCGCGATGATCGAACGCTGACCGAACGCGCCCGGGCGCCAGGGATGTAAGGCGTCCGTTGCGATCAACGATGCGCCAGGGGAAAGTCAGCCGTGCGATAGTCGCGCGATAAGCGCTCAATGAACATCGGAGGCCCGGATGCAGGCAAGCGAACATGAAGTCATCATCGTCGGCGGCGGCCCCACGGGGCTGATGCTGGCGGCCGAATTGTCGCTCGCGGGGGTGGACGTGGCCATCGTCGAGCGCAAGCCGACGCAGCAACGAGCCGGCGGACGGTCCGGCGGCTTGCATGCACGCACGCTCGAGGTGCTCGACCAGCGCGGCATCGTCGATCGCTTCCTCGCGCAAGGCAAGATGCACCCAAAGGTCAGCTTTCACGCCGCTCTCGACCTCAGCGACTTCCCGACCCGGCACAACTACCTGCTCGCGCAGCCGCAAGAACGCAGCGAACGGCTGCTCGCGGCATGGGTCGAAGAATTGAAGGTGCCGGTCTATCGCGACCGGGAGATGCTCTCCTTCGCCTGCGACGAGCACGGCGTCGATATCACGACGGCGCAGGGCGCCATGCGCGCCGGCTGGCTGGTGGGCTGCGACGGCGGGCGCAGCCGCGTGCGCAAACTGGCCGGCATCGGCTTTCCCGGCTGGGACGCATCCACCAGCTGGATCATCGCCGAAGTGAAGATGACCGGGAAGCCCGTGCTCGGCTTTCACGAGGACGCATCCGGCCGCCACGCGATGTCGATGATGGAGGATGGCGAGACGGTCGGCGTGGTGCTGGCGGGACGCGATCCGCACGCCACGGGCGAGCCGTCGCTAGAGGAGTTGACGGCGGGCCTGCAAGACATCTATGGGACCGATTTCGGCGTCCACTCGCCCGCGTGGCTATCCCGCTTCAGCGACGCCACGCGCCAGGCCGACGCCTACCGCAAGGGCCGCGTGCTGCTGGCCGGCGACGCCGCGCATATCTATCCGCCGCTGGGTGGGCAAGGCCTCAATCTCGGCGTGCAGGACGCCGTGAATCTCGGCTGGAAGCTGGCGCAGGTGGTGAAGGGCGTTTCGCCCGCCACGCTGCTCGACACTTACCAGGCCGAGCGCCACCCGGTCGCTGCGCGCGTCCTGCGCAACACCATCGCGCAAGGCGTGCTGAGGCGGACGGATGAACGCACCGCCGTCCTCGGCGAATTCGTCACGGAGATGCTGGCGATGGACGAGCCGCGCAAGCGCTTCGGCGGCATGATATCGGGCCTCGACATCCGCTACGACCTCGGTCAAGGCCATCCGCTGCTGGGCCGCCGCATGCCCGACCTGGACATCGAAACGGCCGTTGGGCCAACCCGCGTCTACGCATTGCTGCATGATGCGCGGCCGGTGCTGCTCAACTTCGGCATACCGGGACGCCTTGGTGGCGATCGCGTCAAGCTTGTCGACGCGAGCTTCCAGGGGGTCTGTGAATTGCCGGTCGCCGACGTGGTGCCGCTGCCGGCCGCGATACTGATACGGCCGGACGGCTACGTGGCGTGGACCGGAGATGCAGGCGACGCCAGCCTGCCCGAGGCGATAGGGCGCTGGTTTGACGGAGCGCGGCCTCAGTCGACTGGAAAGCCGTAGTCCGGCTGAGCATTATCCGGCATCCAGGGCCAATAGGAGCGCTTGGGAATGGCCCGCCTGGCGGCGGCGAATTCCTCTTCGGTGAGAAACAAACCAAAGAGATCGTTGCCGCCGTTGAGTGCGTAGAAGCGGTGAGAAGAATTTTTCAGTCTGGCATTCACGATCTGGAAGAAGGCGACGGTAGCCCGTTCCCAGCCATCTACATTTTGTACGCCATCGATCACTTCCCAAACGACATATTGCTGGTCACCGGCGTACACCGAGTATCCAAGCCCGTCATTGTCGATGACTTCCCTGACCTCAAGCGGCGAGGGCGAATACCGTTCGAGCTGCGCCGACAACTCCAGGTACGCACTCAGGATGCCCTGTTCCGCCAAACTCTCAGCATCCAGGGTGACGAGCTGTTCGTAGTCCAGCGGATCGTCGGGCGGGGCTGCAGGCAAGGGAACGTCGCCGCGTCCAAACAATGACTTGATGCGATTGATCAGGAGGGCCATGGGAGCCTTTATAGCTGGACGATTTACGCACGAGGATACCATCGATGTTGCTATTACCGTCGCAGGGTTTGAATCGCCACGAGTCCGCCGATGCTGCCCGCTGCAAACCACAACAACCACTTCCATGCCGAGCTTTGGCCGAGGTATGCATTAGTACACCTGGTTTCGTACCCGGACATCTTGGCAAAGTACGCGGCGGCCTTTTTTAAAATATCGCGCTCCTCGGTTACGCGCTTCAATTCGGCCTTCAGGCGTTTCATTTCTGCGGCCTGCGCGTCCGTAGCCAGGCGCTCCTCTGCTGGCACGCTGTAGCGCTTCACCCATTGGTACATGCTGTGAACACTGACGCCGAGCCTTGCCGCGACCTCAGCGACCGCGTGGCCGCGTTCAGTGACCTGCTTGACTGCTTCTATCTTAAATTCTTCGGTGTACCGATTTCCACTCATGACCACTCCTTTTGCCTAGAATTATGGCTCAAGAGCGTCTACAAGACTCGTGGCGATTCAGCCTTTGATCTCATCTGCCGTAATAGCTCATGCCAAAATGCTAGCCTGCCTTAAGTAGCGAGTAAACGAAGTTCACCAGCGGTGACTTCAATTGTTAGGCCCATAAATTGCTAAATTGCCCCGACCAACTTTATTCGAGCCCGACCAACTTTATTTACTCTAATTATTCTCACCTAATATAGTCGTAAATTGGTCTGGGGCAAGAATCGAAATTGCCGTGTCATACGAGCTTACTAAAGTCGTAAATTGACTCATAAGCGAACTCAAATTTCTGAAAGCCTTTTCAATAAAGTCGTAAATTCTAACGCCCATCGATTAAATTAAGGGCGGCACCACGAAACCCTGCGGCGGCTTTTGCGTTTTCCGTGTATCCGATGTAATGGTCAGGACGTTTTCCAATTTGGTGGTCGGATTTTTGCGTACTAGCGCCTCGGCAAACCGCTCATGGCGGATGAAAATTGCCACCATGAATGTCAACGCTAATAAATAGGTTTGATAAGCAATGCCACCGAACTCGGTTGCGCCGTTGAAAGAGTCGAATCCATCATGTACCTGGAGCTCCGCATACGCAACGCTGAAAAAATACTCATCAAGGATTGGTGTCGCGCCGTATCCAATAAAATGCTCGTTCCATGCGTACACGAGTTCATGCAACGCGTCTTCCACTTCTCCCTGGATCTGGCCTGCAACTTTTTTCTTGAAGATCTCGGAGAAGAATTGCCGCGACTGGTTGCTGTAGTGGGCTACAACAGCGCGTTCGTAGTGCTCATCATCAAATACTTTTTCTGGCAACGTAATACGAAATTCGTTATCACCGATCTGTTCTATTTCACCGATCCCGGCAATGACCGATTGAGCTACACGACGACCGTGCTCAATCATTCCTAGTGCTCCGAGAATTTGCAAAGTCGGCAGGGAAATCGATGGATGACGCACAAAGGTTACTACCGGCAAATCGAACGAAGGTCGCATTTTGAGAGCCAGTTGCACAAGGCGCGTGATTCCGATTTGTAAGATGTAAAAATACTCTTCTCGTTCCCGCGACATTTCGTCAGTACGTAGAAAGTTGTACCTATACCAGTCAATCTCCGAAATCGCCGCCTTCAGCAACTGACCAATTTTATCGTGCTTGAAGACCTCAGCGATCTTCGCTTCTTCAGCTGTTAGCGCAGCAAAGAATTTGGTTAAAACAGGATTTCGCTTCATATAGTGGGTCGGGGGAGTGTGTTCAGGATTCGGCTATTTCGATATTGGCAATATCGTCAATCTCAACGGCATCGAAGTCCACATACTCATCCACTTCTTTTTCGTTCGAGACCTCGTCCAAATCGACGTTAACTGAAATGGAGCCACGGATCACAACCTCGAACTCTTCTTCAGCCTCGAAGTAGTGGTCATTGTGGTCCGAGACGCTTGGCTGATCTTCCACTTCCATCATGTAGAAGTCCGATTTGAAAAGGTAATAAATGGCGGACACGGTCATCAAGCACCGGAACGGTAAACCGATCTGTCCCTCACCAAAATAGGCAGCTTCTTCAAAATCAAATTCTATGTTCTCTGGATCGCCAAATGAAGATATCGTCGCTTCGTGATTGTCGTCGGGGATCGTTCGCGAGTGAATTTTTTTCCACATTACCTGATCTCCCACCTCGCTCATAAAGGCAAGGGCTAACTGATCAGGGGCGGCTGACAATTGATTAATTACGAAGGCGACCTTATCTAACACGTCCTGAGCGGCCAATGCTGCCTGCACTGTCGGCAACTCGACGAACTCGCTCAAGCTCTTCAGGACGGTGATTCCGTCCACCGTCACCGCAGCCTCGCCAAAAGCGCCGTCTTCAGAAACAATGAACAACGTCTCAACCGCGCCGAGTATCGTCAACGCAGATTGAAATAAGAATGCGTCGGGTATGTCCTTGCGGGACTTAGGCTCCCGCAATGGCAGTTCTCCGATGAAGTACGCCTCCATCGCTCTTCTCGCGTCGTCGGCATCCAATGGATACAAAGTAGCTCCGGCATTTTCAGCCCACCTAACCAAGCCTTCTTGAGCCTCATGCTCTACCGTTGGCATGATTTCCTCAAGAGCTGCCTTGATTCCAGCAAGTTGGGATTTCACCTCACCGGACAACCTCCGATCCAACACTGTGGAAATGCCCTTGAACGCCGCCTGCATCTCCTTACGATACTGCTCCAGCTGCTGAGTCTGAAACTCACGCAACACAATGTAGGGAATGTGCAATCGAAGAGCGCCTGCTTTGCATAGGCGCTCAATCGCCTTAAAAGGCAGCCCCGTTTGGTTTGGGTCTTTGCGATAGATATTTGTGTCAATCAAGATATCAAGCATAGCGCACCTTATTCAGACTTTTTCTTTGCCGAGGTCTGCCACTAGGCGAGACTTAATAACTCACGAAAAGTGAACAGTGTTATATAAACAATCATGACAATTTACCTTATTGCAACCATTTGCTCAAGTTACTAATACAAATTTATTGGCCATTTCCCACTTTTCGCGGTCGTATTCATGCTTGTTATAAATGCTCCGCACACCGGGCTTCATTTGGTCAAGTACGGCTTTCGCGGTAAGCGTCTACTCAACGACGTCATGAGTGGGGCGGCGATTTAATAGATGATGGCATCACACCGCTGGGAAGGGGCGTTATCTCAGAGGGCTGCGGACAGGTTGCGATTCCAAGGCAAGAAATCATCCACCCGGTTGACGGGATGATCGGCGATATGCGTCAGCACGTGACGCAACCAGGCTTCTGAGCCGACACCGTTCAGCCTGGCAGTGCCGATCAGCGAGTAGATCGCGGCAGCGCATTCGCCACCGCTGTCGGTACCAGCAAACAGGTAGTTGCGGCGGCCTATAGCGATGCCACGCAAGGCACGTTCGACCGCCGAGGAGCGGTCTCACCGCCCCTCAACAGTTCTTCAGAGATCTCATTGCACGCATCAAAAACCTCACACATTGCATCAAAAATCGCACCTTATATCTCACGTTACGCTCAACTACATCTAGCTAACAGCTCTCTCGAGCCCAGATTCGCAGTATTTCGCATACTTTCCGATCACGCTCTAAATTCGCATTTACGACTTTAATGCGTAATTTACGACTTTAATGAACAATTTATGACTTTAATTGGCGAGAATACTAATCAACGCTTCCCGGCAGCTATTACTCCACTGTCACCGACTTGGCCAGGTTGCGCGGCTTGTCCACATCGGTGCCGCGAGCCAGCGCCGAGTGGTAGGCCAGCAGCTGCAGCGACACCACGTGCAGGATCGGCGACAGCAGGCCGTAGTGTTCCGGCAGACGAATCACATGCACGCCTTCGCCCGAGGTGATGCGCGAGTCGACGTCGGCGAACACGTACAGCTGGCCGCCGCGCGCGCGCACTTCCTGCATGTTGGACTTCAGCTTCTCGATCAGCGCGTCGTTCGGAGCGATGGTCACGACCGGCATTTCCTCCGTCACCAGCGCCAGCGGGCCGTGCTTCAGTTCGCCCGCAGGATACGCTTCGGCGTGGATGTAGGAAATCTCTTTCAGCTTCAGCGCGCCTTCCAGCGCGATCGGGTAGTGCATGCCGCGGCCCAGGAACAGGGCGTTTTCCTTGCGGGCGAAATCTTCCGACCAGGCGATGATCTGCGGCTCCAGCGCCAGCACGGCGGAAATCGCTACCGGCAGGTGGCGCATGGCTTTCAGGTGCTGCTCTTCTTCGGCGTCGGTCAGGCGGCCGTTGACTTGCGCCAGCGACAGGGTCAGCAGGAACAAGGCTGCCAGCTGCGTGGTGAAGGCCTTGGTCGAGGCCACGCCCACTTCCACGCCGGCGCGGGTGATGTAAGCCAGCTTGCACTCGCGCACCATGGCGCTGGTCGAGACGTTGCAGATCGTCAGCGTGTGCTCCATGCCCAGGCTGCGCGCGTGCTTGAGCGCGGCCAAGGTGTCGGCGGTCTCGCCGCTTTGCGAGATGGTGACCACCAGCGTGTTCGGATGCGGCACGCTGTCGCGGTATCGGTATTCGCTGGCGATCTCGACGTTGACCGGGATCTTGGCCACCGATTCGATCCAGTACTTGGCGGTCAGGCCGGAGTAGTAGCTGGTGCCGCAGGCCAGGATCAGCACGCGGTCGATCTGCTTGAAGACGTTGTAGGCGCCGTCGCCGAACAGTTCCGGCATGATGCCGGTGACGCCTTCGAGCGTGTCGCCGATGACGCGCGGCTGTTCGAAGATTTCCTTCTGCATGTAGTGGCGGTACGGGCCCAGCTCGGCCGCGCCGGTGTGCGCCTGCACGGTCTTGACTTCACGCGTGACCGGCTTGCCGTTGACGTCGACGATCCAGGTGCGGGCCAGTTGCAGGTCGACCACGTCGCCTTCTTCCAGGTAGATGATCTGGTCGGTGGTGCCGGCCAGCGCCATCGCGTCCGAGGCGACGAAGTTCTCGCCCTGGCCCAGGCCGACGATCAGCGGCGAGCCCTGGCGCGCGGCCACCACGCGGTGCGGCTCTTCGCGCGCGAACACGGCGATCGCGTAGGCGCCGTGCAGACGCTTGACGGCTTGCTGGACGGTGTCGAACAGGTCGCCGTTGTACATGTGGTCGACCAGGTGGGCGATCACTTCGGTGTCGGTCTGGCTCTGGAAGACGTAGCCGAGCGCGGTCAGTTCGGCGCGCAGTTCGTCGTGGTTTTCAATGATGCCGTTGTGGACCAGGGCGATGCGCGCCTGTTCGGTGGTCGGCGAGAAGTGCGGGTGGGCGTTGTGCGATGCCGGCGCGCCGTGCGTGGCCCAGCGGGTGTGGGCGATGCCGGTGAAGCCCTGCATGCCGACTTCGGCGATCTGCTTTTCCAGGTCGGCCACGCGCGAGGTGCTGCGCGAGCGCTGCAACTGGCCATCCACGTGCAGGGCGACGCCGCAGGAGTCGTAGCCGCGGTATTCCAGGCGCTTGAGGCCTTCGATCAGGATGGGGGTGATGTTGCGTTGCGCTACCGCGCCGACGATGCCGCACATAGAATACCTCGCTAAAAATAAGTGTAGCCATGCTAGAGCATGACTTCTGAAATATGCTTTCTAAATCCTGTATATTTTGGAATATTCTTTCACCAGTGTGAACATGTGAAATATTATTTCATTTTTGAGGATTATTTTTATGGATGAGATAGATCGTCGCATTTTGAATGCGCTGCAGATTGATTCGTCACAGACAAACAGCGAGCTGGCGCTGGCGGTCCACGTCTCCGCGCCGACGTGTTTGCGGCGGGTCAAGCATCTGACCGAAAGCGGGGTGATCCAGCGCCAGGTGGCCATCGTGGCGCCGGAGAAGGTCGGCCCCAGCCTGACGGCGATTGTGGAAATCTCGCTGGATGTCCAGGCCGCCGAGCGCATGGCCGAGTTCGAGGCCCATGTGGCCGACGACGATGCCGTGCTGCAGTGCTACCGCGTGGCGCCGGGGCCGGATTTCGTGCTGGTCGTGCAGGTGGCGGACATGCCGGCCTACCACGCGCTGGCGCACCGCCTGTTCGCCACACAGACCAATGTACGCAACGTCAAAGCCTACTTTTCCACCTTCCGCAGCAAATTCGAGACGCGGATCGCGGTTTAGCGACTTATCCCGGGCTTGTTCAATGGCTTCTGCACAGGTTTATCCACACTGGAGTGATGGCGGGAAATGTTTTCCCGTCTTTTCCACGGCTTTTCCAACAGCTATGCACGGGCTTACACACAACCTTATCCACAGTAAATAGTTATCCTGATTTACTCACATGATTTCCCACAGGCTTATCCACACCAAGGACTGAAGCGTGGCTGCATGCCGTCGCGCGCGGTCACTTTTCTCCTGCTAGCATAGTTGTGCAACTGTTTTCCCCGGCTTATACGCGGCTTTTTCACCGCTTATCCGATGGCTTCTCCACATCGTTATCCACAAATGAAAAAAGCCGGGACATGTCCCGGCTTCCTGTGGAGCGTGGTGCCGTTACTTCGGCTTTTTAACCGGGCGGCTCCAGTTTTCGACGGTGAGCTGACGCGCGCGGGAAATCGTCAGCTTGCCGGCCGGCGCATCCTTGGTCAGCGTGGTGCCCGCGCCCAGCGTGGCGCCCTTGCCGACAGTCACCGGTGCCACCAGCTGGCTGTCGCTGCCGATGAAGGCGTCGTCTTCGATCACGGTACGGAACTTGTTGGCGCCGTCGTAGTTGCAGGTGATGGTGCCGGCGCCGATGTTGACGCGCGAGCCGATCGTCGCGTCGCCGATGTAGGCCAGGTGGTTGGCCTTGCTGTGCGCGGCGACCTGGCCGTTCTTGATTTCAACGAAGTTACCCACATGCACATCCTCCGCCAGCACGGTGCCGGGGCGCAGGCGCGCGTACGGGCCGATGATGGACACTTCACCCACCACCGCCTCTTCGATGTGGCAGAACGGCTTGATCTGGGCGCCGGCCAGGATGCGGGAATTGACGATCACGCAGTGCGGGCCGACGCGCACGCCATCGGCCAGCTCGACCTTGCCTTCAAACACGCAGCCGACGTCGATGGTGACGTCGCGGCCGCAGACCAGCTCGCCACGCACGTCGATGCGGGCCGGGTCCATCAGCGTCACACCCTGTTCCAGCAATTTCAAGGCGATATTGGCCTGGTGGATGCGTTCCAGCTCGGCCAGCTGCACCTTGCTGTTCACGCCCGCCACCTCCCATTGCGCCGACGGCTGGGCCGACACCACCGGCACGCCATCCGCCACCGCCATGGCGACGATGTCGGTCAAATAGTACTCGCCCTGGGCGTTGTTGTTCTTCAGCGCGCCCAGCCATTGCTTCAGGCGCGCGGTCGGCACCACCATGATGCCGCTGTTGATCTCTTTGATGGCACGTTCGACTTCGTTGGCGTCTTTTTGCTCGACGATGCGGACGATTTCGCCGTTTTCACGGACGATGCGGCCGAGGCCGAAGGGATCGTCCTGCACCACGGTCAGGATGCCCAGCTTGTCCTTGCCGGCCACATCCACCAGCGCCTGCAGCGAGGCGGCGGTGGTCAGCGGCACGTCGCCGTACAGGATCAGGGTGGCCGCGCTGTCGTCCAGCTCGGGCAGCGCCTGCATGACGGCGTGGCCGGTGCCCAGCTGCGGTTCCTGCAGCGCGGTGGCGACTTTTTCCGGCTGCGCCGCCAGCATCTCCAGCACGGCTGCGCCGCCGTGCCCGTAAATCACGCATAATTGGCTGGCAGACAGGCTACGCGCCGTATCCAGAACGTGCGACAACAGCGGCTTGCCCGCCAGTGGATGCAACACTTTCGGCAGCGCGGATTGCATGCGTTTGCCCATGCCGGCTGCGAGGATAACTACGTTCATAGGTGCCAAGTCAAAGAGAGTTAATCAAAGCGAAAGTTTAACATGCCAATTATCCACAGCCGCGCACTGCGCCGCCTTTTGATGGTTATCCTCCTGGCTGTCCTGGCCGGCTGCAGCTCGTTGCGCCTGGCCTACAACCACGGCGATACCTTGCTGTACTGGTGGCTGGACGCCTACGTCGACCTCAACTCCGATCAAAAGACCTGGGTCAAGCGGGATATCGACGAGCTGTTCCGCTGGCATCGCAAGACCCAGCTGCACGACTATGCGCAAATCCTGCAGACGGCGCAGCGCCAGCTGGCCGGCAACCCGACGACAGCCGACCTGATCGGCGATTACGACGAGGTCAAAAGCCGCACGCAACTGCTGCTGTTCAAGGCGCTGCCGGAATTGGCCGACCTGGCGCGCTCGCTGCAGCCGGACCAGATCGCCACGCTGGAAAAGAAATTCGCCGCCAACAACGCCGAGTTCCGCAAGAAGAACATGAAGGGCGACCTGGATGCCCAGCTGAAGTTCCGCTATAAAAAATCGATGGAGCAGTTCGAGCTTTGGTTCGGCAATTTCAGCCCGGAGCAGGAAGCGCAAATCCGCAAGGCCTCCGACGCGCGGCCGCTGGACAACGACATCTGGCTGGACGAGCGCATGCGCCGCCAGAAAAACATCCTGACCCTGGTGCAAAAGGTGCAGCGCGAAAAGCTGAACAAGGAAGCGACGATGGCGCTGATCCACACGCTGATCAGGGACACCTTCGAGCGCCTCGAACATTCCGAGCGCAAACAGTTCTTCGACGCTTACGAAGCCTCCACGGCCCAGCTGGTCCTGACCGTCGTCAAGATCGCCACGCCGGCCCAGAAAACCCACGCGCAGAAGCGCATGCAGGGCTGGATCGACGACTTCAACAGCCTGTCGGCGGAACCCCGCTAAGGCCCATATGGTATAGTGGCCCCTGTTGAATCAATGACTTAGAACACAGCCACATGCCAAAGAAGCCCGCCAGCAAAGCAGCGAAACCCGCCAAAGTCCCGGTCCACGGTCCCCAGCACAGCAACCAGGTGCGCATCATCGGCGGCGCCTGGAAGCGCACGCCGCTGCCGGTGCTGAGCGCCTCCGGCCTGCGCCCGACGCCGGACCGCGTGCGCGAGACCGTGTTCAACTGGATCAATCACCAGCGCGACGGCTATTGGGCCGACGCCCAGGTGCTGGACTTGTTCGCCGGCAGCGGCGCGCTGGGTTTCGAGGCGGCCAGCCGCGGTGCACAATCGGTGACGATGATCGACACCGTGGTGCCGGTGGTGCGCCAGCTGGAAGACATCAAGGCCAAGTTGAAGGCCGAGAACGTGCAGATCATGCGCGCCGACGCGCTGGCCGTGGCCCAGTCGGCCGCCGCGCGCGGCCAGAAGTACGACCTGATCTTCCTCGATCCGCCGTACCAGCAGGAGTTCCTCGAACGTTGCCTGCCGCTGTGCACGCGCATTTTGAAGGAGGGCGGCCTGATCTACGCCGAATCCGGCCTGGCGCTGGAGTTCGACGAGGGCGACGTGCCGGAATGGATGGCGCCGTGGGAAGTGATCCGGGCTGACAAGGCCGGGATGGTGTTCTATCATTTGTTGAAGCACAAGGCCCTCTAAACGCCCGTATTTGCCGTTAAATAGACCCCAAGCAGCCCCAAATTAAGGCAGAAAGGGTTTTTCAGGCATAATGCGCGTTCTATATTGGTGCACTGCAAGGAGCCGCGATGGTAGTAGCCGTTTATCCAGGAACTTTTGATCCGCTGACCCGTGGTCACGAAGATCTGGTGCGTCGCGCATCCGGTCTGTTCGACACGCTGGTGGTGGGCGTCGCCGACAGCAAGAACAAGAAACCGTTCTTCTCGCTGGAAGAGCGCCTGACCATCGCCAACGAAGTCCTAGGCCACTATCCCAACGTCAAGGTCGAGAGTTTCTCCGGCCTGCTGAAAGATTTTGTGCGCGAGCACGACGCCCGCGTCATCGTGCGCGGCCTGCGCGCCGTGTCCGACTTCGAGTACGAGTTCCAGATGGCGGGCATGAACCGCTACCTGCTGCCGGACGTCGAAACCCTGTTCCTGACCCCGTCCGACCAATACCAGTTCATCTCCGGCACCATCGTGCGCGAGATCGCGGTGCTGGGCGGCGACGTATCGAAGTTTGTCTTCCCATCGGTCGACCGCTGGCTGCAAAAGAAAATTGCCGCCAACGCCGCAGCCGAGCAATAAGCGAGTTCCAGCATGGCCTTGATGATCACCGACGACTGTATCAATTGCGACGTTTGCGAGCCGGAGTGCCCGAACGACGCCATCTACATGGGCGCCGAAATTTACGAAATCAATCCGGACAAGTGCACCGAATGCGTCGGCCATTTCAATGAGCCGCAATGCCAGCAGGTGTGTCCGGTCAGCTGCATCCCCTTCAATCCCGCCTGGCGCGAGAGTGAGGACCAACTGCGCGAAAAATTCGAGCGCTTGCAGGCCGCCAAGGCCTGACGAGCCTAAAAAAGCATGACCGTGCGGCCAATTTGCGCCGCAGCGCGTTTTTGCCCCGCTCCCGGTGGTATATTCCAGCAACGCCCGCATCGCAGGCGGGACGCTGGCATTCACCATCCTCGGAGACAATTCATGAATCGCAGAAACATCATCAAGAGCCTGATGGCAGCCGCCTTCCTGGCCGGCAGCTTCAGCCTGCCCGCATTTGCCGCCGTGGAAGTGGCCGGCGTCAAGTTCGACGACAGCATCAATGTCGCCGGCAAGGAACTCAAGCTCAACGGCGCGGGCCTGCGGACCAAGGTGATCTTCAAGGTCTACGCCGCCGGCCTCTACCTGACCGAAAAGAAAACCACCGTACCGGACGTGCTGGCCACGCAGGGACCGCGCCGCGTGGCGATCACGATGCTGCGCGAAGTGAGCTCGGAAGACTTCGGCAAGGCCTTCATGGAAGGCCTGAACAACAACACCGACAAGAACGAGCGCAGCAAGATCCTGCCGCAGACGATGAAGTTCGGCGAGGTGTTCGCGCAGATCCAGACGCTGAAAAAGGGCGACCAGCTGACGCTGGACTGGAACCCGGGCGAGGGCACGCAGTGCTATCTGAACGGAAAGAAAATCGGGGAATTGATGCCGGACGTGGCGTTCTACAACGCCGTGCTGCGCATCTGGCTGGGCGACAAGCCGGTCGACAGCTCGTTGAAGCCCGCCCTGCTGGGCGAGAAGTAATGTTGCGGCGCGGTACCGGAGGCCGGTACCGCTGCTGAATATTTAGGCACGCGAGGCCATGGCGCGCAGTTCGGCGGCGTGGCTCGGGTCGCCCTCCATCGAATTGAGCATGCGCTTGAGCATCATCGCATCGCGCATCTGGCGGCGCTGCAGCTGCTCTTCCTTGCTGCGCTTGGGTTTGACGACCAGCACGGCGGCCCGCGCCAGGCCGCGCAGCAGCGGTTTGAACAGGACGGCCAGCGCGCACACGACGCCGCTCGCCAGCGCCAGCTCACCGGCGGCGATCAAGGAAATATTCTGTACGACTGAGATGATGGTGGACATGTTGTTATACTGCATTTAGAATCAAGTGTAACTATAGTGCAGCGCAACATAAGTATCCAATTTACTTCCCCGATAACAATTATTCGTTTGGTGAATGGGATGTCTTATCATTGACGGGGAATCCATATTTCTCGATACTGCACTGACCCCAACCCCACATCCCGAGCCGACATGAGCTTTTTGACGCTGGACTTGAATTTGTTACGCGTCTTCGACGCCGTGATGACAGAGCAGAACCTCACACGCGCCGCCGGCCACCTGGCCATGACCCAACCCGCCGTCTCCAACGCCATCAAGCGCCTGCGCGAGAGCCTGGGCGACGAGTTGCTGATCCGCACCGCCTACGGCGTCAAGCCGACCCCGCGCGCGGAAGCGCTGTGGCCGTCGGTGCGCAGCGCGCTGGCCAGCCTGGAAGCAGCCGTGGCGCCGGAGACCTTCGACGTGTCCGCCGCCCACGCCACCTTCCGCATGGCGATGGCCGACGCCACCGCCGCCTTCTGGCTGCCGTCGCTGATGCGTTCGATCGAGAGGGAGGCGCCGGGCGTCAACGTGCGCATGGTGCCGCTGACCACGCGCGAGCCGCGGCCGATGCTGCTGCGCGGCGATATCGACCTGGCGGTGGGCTTCTTCCCCGGCGTGGCGGCGCAGCTGTCGTACGAGACCGGTTCGCCGATCCGCCACGAGCGCCTGTATTCGGGACATTATGTCTGCGTGATGCGGCGCGACCATCCGCTGTCCAAGGTCGACCTGACCCTGGACAACTATTGCAAGGCCAACCACTTGCTGGTGAGCTTCTCCGGCCGCGCGCACGGCCTGGTCGACGAGGCGCTGGCGCAGATCCAGCGCGAACGCCGCATCCTGCTGACGGTGAACCAGTTCTTCACGGCCGGCCGCGTGGTGGCCAATTCCGACCTGATCACGGTGCTGCCGCGCCACCTGATCGCCTCCACCGGCATGACCGACGCGCTGATTTCCAAGGAATTGCCGTTCCAGCTGCCGGCCGTGCACCTGGACATGCTGTGGCACGAGCGCGATGCGCGCAGCCCGGCCCACAAGTGGCTGCGCATGAACCTGGAAGGCATGAACACTGTGGCCCAGCGCACCGCGCCGGGCACGGCGCCCAAGAACGACACCTATTGATTACTGGTGGCTGGAGCGGTAGCCGATGCGGAAACCGCCCCAGTGCTTGCCGTTCACATAGATCGGCGCCGACAGGTCGTGCATCACCTCGCCGGTGTCGCGCTTGTAGGTTTGCAGCAGGAAAGGCTTGGTGTTCGAGCCGCAGCGCTTGCCGGTGCGGTCGCTGAAAATGCGCTTGGTGCGGTTGTTGACCATGTCGACGTCGTAATTGCCCGTCAACGGCTGCGAGAACTTCTTGTTGTGGGTGGGGAAATATCCATTGTTATCCACAGCGCCGGCGTAGGCCAGCTGCGGCATCGCCGCCAGCACGCCTTCCTGCAACTGCGGCAAAGCCCGGTCGGTGAAATCGTCGAAGCGGGTCTTGTGCTTGGGCGGATCGGTGTTCGGGATCGGCGTGTAGTGGCGGTCGAACAGCGCCTCGCGCGTGATCTTGCCGGAGGCGATGGCGGCCTCGAACAAGCGTCCCACCTGCACGGCCGCCTGCTGCGCGGCGACGCGGATGGCGTCGTGCGACGTTTCGATCGACGACTCGCCCAGCGCGCCGGTGATGACTTCGGCCCGTTCCGCCAGCGCCATCGCCGAGCTGGCGGCGCGCGGCAATTCCTTCTCGGTGGATAACAGGCTGTCGCGGATGCTGGCGATGGCGGCGGCGATTTCATCGGTGGTGACGACATGTTCGCGCGAGGCCCGCGCGATCTCGCCGATCTCTTCCTCCGACACGCCGGAGGAGCGCTCGATATTGCCCAGCAAGCCATGCACGGTTTCCACGTTGCCGGCGGCCTCGCTCACCTTGGCCGCCAGCGAATTCATGCCGGTGGCGGCCTTCTCGGCCTGCTGATTGATTTCGCGCACCATGATGCTGATTTCGTCGGTGGCTTCCTTGGTGCGCAGCGCCAGCTGGCGCACTTCGCTGGCGACCACGGCGAAACCGCGTCCCTGCTCGCCGGCGCGCGCCGCCTCGATGGCAGCATTCAGCGCCAGCAGGTTGGTGCGGGCCGAGATTTCGCTGATGGCCTCGGTGAATCCGTAAATCTTGCGAGAATTCGTTTGCAGGCTGGCCATGACGGCCGCCGCAGTCTGCGCATCCTCGCGCGCCGTATTGATGCGCTGCAAACCGTGATCGGCCTCGGCGCGGCCGGTCACGGTTTCGCCGCGCACCTGGGCTGCGATCTTGGCGGCGCGCTCGGCGTTGGCCGCAATGGCGGCGGTGGCCTGCGCATTGTGGGCCGAGCTGCGGGCGATGCCGCCAGCTATCCCGACGTCCAGCTCGATTTTCTTTTTGACGGAATCGACGAAATATGAGGTTTCCGCCGCGCCGATCATGATGGCATCGATTTCATCGCCGACCACTTGAGCGAAGCGTTTGACGCCGCCCTCGTCGCTGTTCTGCCGGGCGGCCCACCACGCCACCAGGGCCCCGGCCAGCGCCGCCGGCGCGGCCGTGTAGACTAATGCGGCACCGTCGCCGGCCGCCAGCTTGAAGAGATATGCCAGGCAAGTACCACCAGCCGTTGCACCCAATAACCACAATCCACGTTGCACCAGCTTGTGCTGCAAAAGCTTCATTTGTCCCCCGTTTTACCAGGCGCCTTGGGCGTCTCGACTAAATTATTTCCGTGACGCTATTTTATAGGTAACTTGGTGGTATTCTTCACTTCTTCCATCACGGCGTAAGTGTGGGTTTCACGTACGCCCTTCTGGAGCAGGGTTTTACCCAGGAATTCGCGGTAGGCCGCCATGTCCTTGACGCGGGCTTTGACCAGGTAGTCGAAGCCGCCGGCAACCATGTGGCATTCCAGCACTTCGGGGATCACCTGAACGCTGTGCTTGAAGGCGTCGAACACTTCGGGCGTGGTGCGATCGAGCACCACTTCGATGAAGACGAGCAGGGACACGTCGAGCAGCTGGGGATTCAGCTGCGCGGTGTAGCCCATGATGTAGCCGGACTCGTGCAACTTGCGCACGCGTTCCAGGCAAGCGGCCGGTGACAGGTTCACGCGCGCCGCCAGTTCCACATTGCTGATGCGGCCATCGCTCTGCAATTCCATCAAGATTTTCTTGCTGATCTTGTCTAACATTTCCGGGAACTCCCAAATAAATATTATTTGGTTAAATTGTCGCACTAAAAACAATCTATTGCTAGCCCCCTGCAATACCAGAATTAATCCAGAAGAAATCGCTTTACAATCGAATCATCAGCAGTTCGCACAGATTCACGCTCGCCAGCACTCGCCGGTCGAGCGTTTTTTTGTAATGAACCGCGCCAAAATTTCCTTTCTGAGAGTATTCAATGCAAGCAGCAGCAGCCACCGGTTTCACCCCTTTCGCCGCCCTGCAGGATGAGATCCTGCGCGACCCGATTCCCCTGCGCGCAGCAGTGACGGCAGCCTATCGCCGCGACGAAGTCAGCGCCGTTCAGTGGTTGCTGGAACAGATCAAAAACAACGACGCCGGCACGCTGCAGCAAGCCCAGCAACTGGCCCATAAACTGGTCAGCTCGGTGCGCGAACAGCGCACCCGCGCCTCCGGCGTCGATGCCCTGATGCATGAGTTTTCCTTGTCATCCGAAGAAGGCGTGGCGCTGATGTGCCTGGCCGAAGCACTGTTGCGTATTCCCGACAACGCCACCGCCGACCGCCTGATCGCCGACAAAATCAGCAAGGGCGACTGGCGCAAGCACCTGGGCGAATCGCCGTCGCTGTTCGTCAACGCGGCCACCTGGGGCCTGCTGATCACCGGCAAGCTGGTGTCCACCAACAGCGAGACCGGCTTGGGCTCGGCGCTGACCAAGCTCATTTCCAAGGGCGGCGAACCGCTGATCCGCAAGGGCGTGGACCTGGCGATGCGCATGCTGGGCAACCAGTTCGTGACCGGCCAGACCATCGACGAGGCCATCAAGAACGGCCAGTCCAACGAGGCGCGCGGCTACCGTTATTCCTATGACATGCTGGGCGAGGCCGCGCTGACCGAGGCCGACGCCAAGAATTACTACGCCTCCTACGAAACCGCGATCCACGCGATCGGCAAGGCCTCGAACGGCCGCGGCATCAAGAACGGCCCCGGCATTTCGGTGAAGCTGTCGGCGCTGCACCCGCGCTACAGCCGCGCCCAGCGCGCCCGTGTGATGGAAGAACTGCTGCCGCGCGTACGCGAGTTGATGTTGCTGGCCAAGCACTACGACATCGGCCTGAACATCGACGCGGAAGAGGCCGATCGCCTGGAACTGTCGCTGGACCTGATTGAAGCGCTGGCGCACGACCCCGCGCTGGCCGGTTTCGAAGGCATCGGCATCGTTGTGCAGGCCTACCAGAAGCGTTGCCCCTTCGTCATCGACTACCTGATCGACCTGGCCAAGCGCAGCGGCCGCAAGTTCATGGTGCGCCTGGTCAAGGGCGCGTACTGGGATGCCGAGATCAAGCGCGCCCAGGTCGACGGCATGAGCGGCTACCCGGTCTACACGCGCAAGGTCTACACCGACGTCTCCTACCTGGTGTGCGCGCAAAAACTGCTGGCTTCGACCGGCGTCATCTATCCGCAGTTCGCCACCCACAACGCGCAAACCCTGTCGACGATCTACACCTGGGCCAAGCGCGACGGCGTGACCGACTACGAATTCCAGTGCCTGCACGGCATGGGCGAATCGCTGTACGACCAGGTGGTCGGCAAGGACAACCTGGACAAGCCTTGCCGCATCTACGCCCCGGTCGGCACCCATGAAACGCTGCTGGCCTACCTGGTGCGCCGCCTGCTGGAAAACGGCGCCAACTCCTCCTTCGTCAACCAGATCGTCGACGAGGCGATCCCGGTCGATTCGCTGATCAAGGATCCGGTGGCGCTGGCGCGCGAGCAGGGCGGGCTGCCGCACACCGGCATCGCGCTGCCGCTCGACATGTTCGGCGCCGAGCGCAAGAACTCGGCCGGCTTCGACCTGGCCAACGAGGACGTGCTGCGTAAAATTTCGGCAGAGTTGGCCGCGCCGCGCCGCTGGCACGCCGCGCCTTTGCTGGCGGGCGGCCTGAGCGCCGGCCAGCCGGTGCAGGACGTGACCAACCCGGCGCAACGCAGCGACATCGTCGGCCAGCTGGTGGAAGCCAGCGCCGCCGACGTGGAAACCGCGCTGACCAGCGCCAGCAGTTTCGCCATGGATTGGCAAACCACCGAGCCGTCGCAACGCGCGGCCGCGCTGAACCGCGCCGCCGGCCTGTTCGAAGCCAACGCCATGGAACTGATGACGCTGGCGATCCGCGAAGCCGGCAAATCGCTGCCGAACGCCATCGCCGAACTGCGCGAGGCGGTCGACTTCCTGCGCTACTACGCGGCCGAGGTGCACGGCTCGACCAACACGCTGGCGCTGGGTCCGGTGACCTGCATCAGCCCGTGGAACTTCCCGCTGGCGATCTTCACCGGCCAGGTGGCCGCCTCGCTGGCGGCCGGCAACGTGGTGCTGGCCAAGCCGGCCGAGCAGACGCCGCTGATCGCCCACCGCGCCGTCGAGCTGCTGCACGAGGCGGGCGTTCCGCGCGCCGCGCTGCAATTCCTGCCGGGCCGCGGCGAAGTGGTCGGCGCCGCGCTGACCGCCGACGCGCGCGTTAAAGGCGTGATCTTCACCGGTTCGACCGAAGTGGCGCAGCTGATCAACCGCACCCTGGCCAAGCGCGCCGTCGCGGAAAACGCCGACATCCCGCTGATCGCCGAAACCGGCGGCCAGAACGCTATGATCGTCGATTCGTCGGCGCTGCCGGAGCAGGTGGTGCAGGACGCGATCTCGTCGGCCTTCGACAGCGCCGGCCAGCGTTGCTCGGCGCTGCGCGTGCTGTTCCTGCAGGAAGATATCGCCGACAAGACCATCAAGATGCTCAAGGGCGCGATGCAGGAGCTGAAAGTCGGCTGCCCGGACCGCCTGGCGACCGACATCGGCCCGGTGATCGACGCCGAAGCCCAGCAAAACCTGCTGGCGCACATCAACAAGCTGAAGGCCACCGCGCTGAATTACTTCTCGCTGGACCTGCCGGCCAGCGTGACCACGGCCGGCACCTTCGTGCCGCCGACCGTGCTGGAAATCCGTTCGCTGTCCGAGCTGACGCAGGAAGTGTTCGGCCCGGTCCTGCACGTGATCCGCTACAAGCGCGCCGACCTGCCCAAGCTGATCGAGCAGATCAACGAGAGCGGCTACGGCCTGACGCTGGGCGTGCACTCGCGCATCGATGAAACCATCGACTACATCAGCTCGCGCGCGCATGTGGGCAACATCTACATCAACCGCAACATCGTCGGCGCGGTGGTGGGCGTGCAGCCGTTCGGCGGCGAAGGCAAATCCGGCACCGGCCCGAAAGCCGGCGGCCCGCTGTACCTGAAGCGTCTGCAACGCGGCGCCATCATCAGCACGCAACACGAACGCCAGGCGACGCCGGGCCTGGACGCGCTGACCGTCTGGTCGAAGATGCACGGCCACGAGCGCATCGCCAACCTGGCGGAGCAATACAGCCGCACCACGATGCTGGGCAGCCTGACGGTATTGCCAGGCCCGACGGGCGAACGCAACACACTGGCGCTGGTCGCGCGCGGCTGCGTGGTCTGCGCGGCCGGCACGCAAGCCGGCCTGCTGAACCAGATCGCGGCGACGCTGGCGACCGGCAATATCGCGCTGGTGACCGCTGAATCGTCCAAATTGTTGCCGGCGGATATGCCCGCGGTGGTCAAGGACCGCATCCAGGTTATTGGCAGCCTGGACAGCTTCAATGGCGATTTCCAGATCGCGCTGGTGGAGACGATGCTGGTCGGTGGCCTGCGTGCCTCCCTGGCGGCCCGTAGCGGGGCGCTGGTGGGCTTGATCGACACCAACGAGGATGGCGCCATCCCCCTGTGGCGTTTGCTCGCTGAGCGCGCTCTGTGCGTGAATACGACCGCAGCCGGCGGCAACGCCAGCCTGATGACGCTGGACGCATAAACCTATCACCTGTTGTTGTTTTCGGGCCGGGATAAAACCCGGCCCTTTTTTTGCCTGATCAGGCCAATGGCCGGACAATCCGGAAGCCGAGATCATCGATGGCGAAGGTGGGATGGCTGCGGCGGCGGTTCGCCGCCAGGCAGCCCCGTTCGGTATCCGCCCAGCCGCCGCCCCGGAATACCCGGTACGGCCCATACACCTCCGGATCGTACTGGTCTTCGCACCATTCCCAGACATTGCCCAGCATGTCATGCAGGCCCCAGCTATTGGGCTGTTTCTGGCCGACGGTGTGCGGACGGCCGCCTGAATTTTCCCGGTACCAGGCAATCTCATCCAGATCACCGTAGCGCGGGCCATTGGTGCCGGCCCGGCAGGCATATTCCCACTCGGCTTCGGTGGGCAGGCGATAGCCATTGCTGCCGGTAATGCGAGACGCGCCCATGCCGTCGTCATCCAGCGCATAAGCAGCGCGCAGACCGGCGCTATCCGACAGCAAATTGCAGAACCGGACAGCATCGAGCCAGGAGACGGTCTCCACCGGGCACTGTCCGGAAACGCGGACCGAGGGCCAAAACCCGGTAACGGCGGCATATTGCGCCTGCGTGACTGGATGGCAGCCGATTGCGAACGACGGCAGCTCGACCACCCAGGCTCGGCCGGTTCTATCGTCCCGCATGGCGATGGTTCCGCCGGGGATAACCATCATTTCAGACGGATCGAACATGTTCCCTGCAAAAACGCTCAATCACGTCAAAAGCGTAGCGGGAGGCCACGGTTTTGATGAAATGCATAAAGTCGACGGCCGCATCGTCATTGGCGTTGTCCGAGATCGTGCGGATGACGGCAAACGGAATGCCCAGCTCAAAACACACCTGCGCAACGGCTGCGCCTTCCATTTCCACTGCCAACAAATCAGGCAAAGCAGCCTTCAACGCCTGAATCTGGGCCAATTTGCCTATAAATTGATCACCGCTGGCGATCATTCCACGGTGTACGCGCGTGGTTTGCGCAGCTGCGGCAGCCAATTGTTCCGTCAGGCCGGTATCGGTCGCGAAGCGCGACAAGCCCGTCAATGGGATTTCAAACTGTGGAAAAAGCGGGCTGGCATCGAAATCATGTTGAACCAGTTCTTCAGCGACAACGATATCCCCGACTTTTACATTTTTATCCCCGCTTCCGGCGACGCCGGTGAAGACGATGTGGGTAACTCCGAACTTTTCCACAAGGATGGAGGCTGTCATGGCCGCTGCAACCTTGCCAATACGCGACAGAACGCACACAGCGTCGATTTCCCAGAGCTTCCCTCCCGTGTACTCGCGCATGCCGTGGACGAGCTTGTAGGGGCTCTCAAGGGCTTCTATCAGCCCATGCTGTTCTTCAGCCAATGCACTGATGATGCCTAAACGCATACTTTTCCTTGGTTTTCAGAGGTGGAGGCTGTGGATTTCAAGCGGTTTTTCCACAGAGGTTTACGAAAAACGGTCGATTTTAAGGCGTTTTTTGTGCTCTGGGGTCTTTTCAGAACGCGAGCAGGCGTTCAGATTCGGTTTACTTGTTTACAAAAGATTTATATAAAAATAGTAGTAATAGTAAACGAGCAAAAGCCTGTGGATAAGTCATGTATACGTTTACAAATCATTTGTTTACGCGAAAGATAAGCACTTGCATAAGCGCTGTACCAGTTCAGGAGCAATTCTGTATAAAATGTCGGCCTTTGGACAACTTCGTCCTTACTCACAAGTCGTCCTGTGGATATCCAGCGAGTTATTCACAGGTGGAAGCTCGTTTTTGATCTGTTTTTCCAATTCTTCGGCCGAAATCGGCTTGGAAAACAGGTATCCCTGCCCTAAATCGCATCCGGCGGCCGTCAAAGCGGCAAGCTGTTGAGGTGTTTCGATGCCTTCGGCGATGACTTTGATGTCCAGCTTGTGCGCCATGGCGATAATCGCCTCGCAAAGTACGATGCCGTCGGTCCCGTTCGACAGATTGGACACAAAAGTCGGGTCGATTTTGATGTAATCGATATCGAATCGCCTTAAAAAGGCTACCGAGCAATAGCCGGTACCGAAATCGTCCAACGAAATCTGCATATGGGCATGTTGAAGCGCCAACATCCGCTCCGAAACCGAGTTCGCAGTATCCAACAGCAAGTTTTCCGTCACTTCGATGATGATGCTGTTCGCGTCCAGATGCAGTTCCTGGAGAAAATCCAGCCATTGTTCGTAATTGCTGCCGTTATCGCGGAACTGCCACGCCGATTTGTTCACGCTGATCTGAAAATCGGGCAATCCCAGGGCCTGCAGCTTCTGCACTTCCCGCGCGGCCTGCTTGAAAACCCAGTCGCCGATGCCGACAATCATGCCGCTGCTTTCCGCGATGCTGATAAATTCGGCAGGATTCAGCAGTCCGCGCACTGGATGTTGCCAACGCACCAGCGCTTCCGCCTTGCAGATCTTGCCGCTGGCCAGGTCGATAATCGGCTGGAACAAGATCCGCAACTCATCGTGATTGACCGCTTCGCGCAATTCGTTGACCAAGGTCATGCGTACGCGCGTCGCCTCCTGCATGAACGGGGCGAAATAATTAAAGCGGTTCCGGCCCTGCTGCTTGGCCGCGTACATCGCTTGGTCGGCGTTTTTGATTAAAGTTTCAGCATCGGCGCCGTCCTCGGGATACAGCGTGATGCCGATGCTGCTGGAAATATGGGCAATATGCTTGTCCCCGGCATTGCCCAGGTTGAACGGCGTGCTCATCTGCCTAAGGATTTCCTGCGCCGTGCGGACCACGTCGCCGGCGTTGTGCAGCTCGCTCAAGATGACGGTGAACTCGTCGCCGCCCAGGCGCGCGACCGTATCCGTCCCGCGCACGGCGGCGGACAGGCGGATTGCCACTTCTTTGAGCAGCAGATCGCCTTTGTCGTGGCCCAAGGTGTCGTTGATTTCCTTGAAGTGGTCGAGATCGATAAACACCAGCGCCATCGGCAGATGAGAGCGGTCGGTCTTTTTCATTTCCTGGCGTAGATGTTCATGGAACATGCGCCGGTTTGGCAGTCCGGTCAGCGCATCGAAATTGGCCTGGCGCCAGACCAGTTCTTCCGATGCCTTCCTTTTGGTGATGTCGCTCAACAATGCAACGTAGCGGAATGGATTGCCCAATTCGTCATAAACGGTGTTGAAGCGCATCCCCACCAGGTACTCTTCGCCGTCCTTATGCTGATGCCAGAGTTCACCTTCCCACTGGCCGGTATGGGCGATCGACTCGAACATGCGCGTGTAGAAGTTGATGTCCTGGCGGGTGGTCGTCAACTCATAGCCCCGGTGGCCGATGACTTCCTTTTCCGTATAGCCGCTCAGCAGGGAAAAGGCAGGATTCACGGTCAGGATCCGGCCATCCGCGTCGGTGACCATCATGCCTTCGCCGCTGTTCTGGAAAAGCAAGGCCGCCAACTTCATGGATTCCTCGTTTTTCTTGCGTTCCTCCTCGTTGGCCAGCAGTTTTTGTTCCATTTCCCGGCTAGCGGAGTAGAGCGCGCGGAAGCGCAGTTCGCGTTCTTCCTGCCTGGTGTAGGTGCGCAGCGAAAAATGACCGGCGCCTGCGATCAGGATCAGCAACAAGATCAAACCAGCGCCAGCAATCAAGGAGTTTTGCTGAAGCAATCTGGCCGACTCGGAATCGCTGCTGCCGACAACGACGATCAACGGAAGTTTTTCAAAAACGCGATAGCTGAATATGCGCGTGAGCTTGTCGGCATTGCCGATGGTTTTGTAGGTGCCCGAGCTGGCGCGGCGAACATTGTCGAACAGGTCGGTCGATCCCAAGTCGCGGCTAAACGAAGTTTCAAAATTTGGCACGGCAGCGATGACCTTGCCGCGGGCATGGACCAGCGCGATCGAGATGTCCGAATTGAAGCGCGAATTTTCAAATACGGTGACATAGCGGCTGACGTTGAGCGGAGCAACGATCACTCCCAGAAATTCTCCCTTGGCGCTTTCCACTCGGCGGCTGAGAAAAAACAACCTCTGGCTGCTGCGCAGGCCAAGTGCCGGTTCCCCAACGAACAATTTGCCGCGCATTGCGATATCCAGGTGGGCTTTGAAGTAATCACGATCGGTGTAGCGGGAACCGTTGATGTTGTTGCCGGTCGAAGTGGCGATTGCAACGCCCTTGGTGTCGAGAAAAGTGATCCAGTATTCGCCGTTGAACGTGGAGCCGCGCGAGGACAACAGTTCCGACATCATTTCCGGTGAGTTCCGTTGTTGCGCGTTCAAAACCTTGATGGCGTTCGCGAAGCCGATCAAGGACAGGTCGACCGATTGAAGCGAGTACAGCACATGCGCTTCCATCGCCTTGACGTGATGTTCGGTCTGGGTCTTGACCGCGAGTTCGCGTTCAACGTAGGTGGTGCGGAATTGGGAAACAACGACGGCAATGGCCAGGGTAGCCATCAGGAAAAGGCCTGTGATCAGACGTCGCCGAAAGCGCAGATAAGCCGGCGACCGCAGATGTTTGCGCTGAGAGGACAAAATGTCTCCGCCTGAGGCTGGTTGTTTGCGAATTCAGTATAGGGGAAAGCAGATGTTGGCGAAATCTTATTTCCGTTTCAGTGGGGTATCAGGCTGTCCAGGCGCTTGCGCCTGTGGTTTTTGGGTTTATGGTTTACTCTAAAGATGTATATATAAAAATAGTAGTAGTTGTTAACGCAGACACTTTTCTGTGGATAAGTGTTCATTTTGGATTAAAATCAGGCGTTTACGAACTGCATAAGCGGGCGAGAAAGCCGTGTATGAGCAAAGAACTGTTTTGGGATAAGAAAAAGCGTCCCCAGAAATTTTTTGTTTACACACATTTCGTGCCTGTGGATATCCATAGACTTATCCACATGTCGTAAACGCCATTTTTAGTGAGAAATCCGATGAATTTGGCATCAATTTTTCCTCATCCCATCATTCAGGGACCGACCGCCGGCGGCAACAACAATCCCGCGCAGGTGGCTGCTGTCTCCAATGCCGGCGCGTTGGGTTCGCTGGCCTGCTCCCTGCTTTCGCCGGATGTCATCCGTAGCCAGACCGAGCAGATCCGCGCCCTGACCGATAAGCCGTTTTGCCTGAATTTCTTCGTCCTGGAGACGCCCAAGCCGGCCCCGGAAGAAGTGGCCCGTGCCAAGGAATGGCTGAAGCCGTTCGCCTCGACGCTGGGCTGGACCGAGGTGCCGACCCCGGCGAAATGGTGCGAAGACTTCGCCGCCCAGTTTGAGACGCTGATCGAATTGCGGCCCGCCGTGGCCAGTTTTACCTTCGGCATCCTCAGCGCGGAGCAGATCCAACGCTTGCATGACGCCGGCATTTTCGTCATCGGCACGATCACCCATGCCGACGAAGCGCTGGCCTGGCAAAGCAGGGGTGCCGATGCGGTGATCGCTTCCGGCACCGAGTCCGGGGGCCATCGCGGCACCTTCATCGGCGCGCAGGAGGACGCCAAGCTGACCACTTTCGAGCTGCTGCCGACCATTGTCGAGGTGGTGCATATTCCGGTGATCGCCGCCGGCGGCATCATGGACGGCGCCGATATCAAGCGGGCACTGGACGGCGGCGCCCAAGCGGTGCAGATGGGCACGGCGTTCCTGGTGTGCGATGAATCGTCCATCAATCCGCATTACAAGCAACGTCTGCTGACGGCGGGCGATCATCCGACCCGGCTGACGCGCACGTTTTCCGGCCGTTATGCGCGCGGATTGGAGAACCGCTTCATGCTTGAAATGGCCGCTGTGGAAAAACAGATTCCGGCTTACCCGATACAAAACGCCTTGACCGGCGCCATCCGCGCCGAAGCGGGCAAGCGCGGCGAGACCGAACTGATGTCGCTGTGGTGCGGAACCGGCGTCGCGCGCGCGCGGCCGATGCCGGCGGCGCAGCTGGTAAAAACCTTGTTGGCGGAGATAGCTGCCGCCTGACCGAAGCACCGCTCTTGGAGGAGAAGTTTTTGGAATCAGCAGGCATTTACGATTACATCATCATTGGTGCAGGCTCGGCTGGCTGCGTATTGGCAAACCGCTTGAGCGCGAACAGAAACGCGAATGTCCTGCTGATCGAGGCAGGTGGAAAAGACGATTATGTGTGGATCCATATCCCCGTTGGTTATCTGCATTGCATAGATAACCCACGGACCGATTGGATGTTCCGCACCGAGGCCGATCCCGGCCTGGGCGGACGCAGCCTGCTTTACCCGCGCGGCAAGGTGCTGGGCGGCAGTTCCTCCATCAACGGCATGATCTACATGCGCGGCCAGGCCGGAGATTACGACCGCTGGGCCGAGCTGACGGGCGACGACAGCTGGCGCTGGTCGTCGGTGCTGCCGCTGTTCAAAAAGAGCGAGGACTATCACGGCGGTGCATCCGAATTGCACGGCGCCGGCGGTCCGTGGCGCGTGGAAAAGCAGCGTCTGTCGTGGAAAATCCTCGACGCGTTCCGCGATGCGGCGGAGCAGACCGGCATTCAGAAAGTGGACGATTTCAATCGCGGCGACAACGCCGGCTGCGGCTATTTCGACGTCAATCAAAAACGCGGCATCCGCTGGAATACGGCGAAGGCGTTTTTGAAACCGGTGTCGATGCGCCCCAACCTGACCATCATGACCGGCTGCCACGTGGAACGTTTGCAGATCGAAATGAGCGATCGCGGGCCGGTGTGCAAAGGCGTGATTTTCACCGGCGGCGGCACGCAGTTCACCGCCACCGCCGACAAAGAAACCCTGCTGGCGGCTGGCGCCGTTGGTTCTCCACAGATTTTGCAATGCTCGGGTATCGGCGCGGCCGACCGTTTGCGCCAGCATGGAATCGAGCCGCTGGCCGACTTGCCCGGTGTCGGCGAAAACCTGCAAGACCATCTGCAACTGCGCATGATCTACAAGCTCGGCGGCGGCGCCCGCACGTTGAACACGATGGCATCCAGTTGGTACGGCAAGATGAAAATCGGCCTTGAGTACGCGATGTTCCAGAGCGGGCCGATGTCGATGGCGCCTTCGCAGCTGGGTGCTTTTGCGCGTTCCGATTCCACGCAAACCACGCCGAATCTGCAGTACCACGTCCAGCCGCTGTCGCTGGAAAAATTCGGCGAACCCTTGCACGCCTTCCCCGCGTTCACTGCCAGCGTTTGCAATCTGCGGCCGACCTCGCGCGGCCATGTACGTATCGCCAGCGCGGATTCGTACGCGCCGCCGAAGATTTCGCCGATGTATCTGAGTACGCCGGAAGACCGCAAAGTCGCCGCCGACGCGTTGACGTTGACGCGCCAGATCGTCGCGGCGCCGGCGTTGAAACGCTACGCGCCGGAGGAGTACAAGCCAGGCGTTCACTACCGCACGGAGGAAGAACTGGCTGCGGCGGCGGGCGCGATTGGCACCACGATTTTCCATCCGGTAGGCACCTGCAAAATGGGCCGCGTCGATGACCGGAGCGCCGTCGTCGACAGCGCTTTGCGTGTAATTGGCATACAAGGATTGTGCGTGATTGACGCTTCCGTCATGCCGTTTATCACCTCGGGAAATACCAATTCACCGACGATTATGATTGCGGAGAAAGCTTCAGAGCTGATTCGTTCAGAGTGGAAATGAAACCCTGTGTTCGCTAGGTCTAGATCAAAAGTAGACCGTAGTTATACTGTATTGTTAGCCAATTTGTTACTGTGTATGATCTAAAAAAAATTTAGTAGTTTGAAAAGAATAACAAGGAGACAGGATGTCCGGCGTTATCTTGGAAACAAAGCACTTGACCAAGGAATTCAAAGGTTTTACCGCGGTCAATGATGTGAATTTGAAAGTACAGCGCGGCCACATCCACGCGCTGATCGGCCCCAATGGCGCCGGTAAAACCACATGCTTCAATTTGCTCACCAAGTTTCTGGTGCCCACCTCGGGTCAGATTCTTTTCAACGACAAGGACATCACCTTCGCCAAGCCGGCGCAGATCGCCCGCATGGGCGTGATCCGTTCCTTCCAGATTTCCGCAGTCTTTCCGCACCTGACGGTGCTGCAAAATGTTCGCATCGGATTGCAGCGCCAGCTCGGCACCAGCTTCAATTTCTGGCAGAGCGAACGGTCGCTGAACAAGCTCAACGACCGCGCGATGCAGTTGCTGGCGGAGGTCGACCTGACCGAGTTCGCGGACACCATCACCGTCGATATGCCTTATGGCCGCAAGCGCGCTTTGGAAATCGCCACCACGCTGGCGATGGAACCGGAGCTGATGCTGCTGGACGAACCGACCCAGGGCATGGGCCACGAGGACGTGCACCGCGTGACGGAACTGATCAAAAAAGTTTCGGCAGGCCGCACCATTCTGATGGTCGAACACAATATGAAAGTGGTCTCCGGCATCTGCGACAAGATCTCCGTCTTGCAGCGCGGCGCGATGCTGGCGGAAGGCACATACGCCGAAGTTTCAAGTAATCCACAAGTGATGGAAGCCTATATGGGCACCGAAGCCGCAGTGCTGGAAGGAGCCCACTGATGGCCGCCGCTCTGGAAATCTCCAACCTGCAAACCTGGTACGGCGAATCGCATATTTTGCACGACGTGAACCTGACGGTGCAGCCCGGCGAAGTGGTGACGCTGCTGGGCCGCAACGGCGCCGGCCGCACCACCACGCTGCGCGCGATCATGGGCCTGACCGGCGCGCGCAAGGGTTCGATCAAGGTCAACGGCGTGGAGGCGATCGGTTTCCCGACGCACAAAATCGCCCACCTCGGCATCGGCTATTGCCCGGAAGAGCGCGGCATTTTCTCGTCGCTGTCGACCGAGGAAAACCTGATGCTGCCGCCGCAACTGGCCACCGGCGAGAAGGGCATGTCGGTCGAGGAAATCTACGCGATGTTCCCCAACCTGGAGGAGCGCAAGCACAGCCAGGGCACGCGGCTGTCCGGCGGCGAGCAGCAGATGCTGGCGGTGGCGCGCATCCTGCGCACCGGCGCGCGCCTGCTGCTGCTCGATGAAATCTCCGAAGGCCTGGCGCCGGTCATCGTGCAGGGCCTGGCGCGGATGATCACCACGCTCAAGGCCAAGGGCTACACCATCGTCATGGTGGAACAGAATTTCCGGTTTGCCGCCCCGCTGGCGGACCGGTTTTATGTGATGGAACATGGTCAGATCGTCGAGACCTTTGTTGCATCGGAATTGAGCGCCAAGATGCCGGTCCTGACCGAGCTTCTGGGTGTCTGAGTAAGTGTACAAAAAATAGACCAGCACTACTTCTTGAACGAACGGAGACAAAATGAAACTCAAAGCCATCACCATCGCAGCCACCGCCGTGTGCGCACTCGGCCTGTCCTTTGCTGCCCAAGCCCAGGTTTCCGGCGACACCATCAAGATCGGCATGATCACCGACATGTCCGGCCTCTACACGGACATCGACGGCGCCGGCGGTGCCGAGGCCATCAAGATGGCGATTGCCGACGCCGGCGTGGTCATCGCCGGTAAAAAGGTCGAGTTCATCTCCGCCGACCACCAGAACAAGGCCGACATCGCCGCCTCCAAGGCGCGCGAATGGTTCGACCAGCAGGGCGTCGACATGCTGATCGGCGGCACCAACTCGGGCGCCAACCTGGCCATGGCCAAGGTCGCGGCCGAGAAGAAAAAAGTGTTCATCTCGATCGGCGCCGGCTCGGCCCGCCTGACCAACGAGGAATGCACGCCGTACACGATCCACTACGCCTACGACACCATCGCGCTGGCGCGCGGCACCGGCGGCGCCATCGTCAAGCAGGGCGGCAAGAGCTGGTACTTCTTGACCGCCGACTATGCTTTCGGCCAGTCGCTGGAAAAAGACACGGCGGACGTGGTGAAAGCCAACGGCGGCAAGGTGTTGGGTGCGGTCAAGCATCCGCTGTCGGCGTCGGACTTCTCGTCCTTCCTGCTGCAGGCGCAATCGTCGGGCGCGCAGATCCTGGGCCTGGCCAACGCCGGCGGCGACGCGATTAACTCGATCAAGGCCGCCAACGAATTCGGCATCACCAAGAAGATGAAGCTGGCCGGCTTGCTGATCTTCATCAACGATGTCCACTCGCTGGGCCTGAACCTGACCCAGGGCATGTACCTGACCGACGGCTGGTACTGGGATGCGAATGCCGACACCCGCGCCTGGTCGCAGCGCTACTTCGCCAAAATGAAGAAGGAACCGTCGATGCTGCAGGCGGCCGACTACTCGGCGGCGGCCAACTACCTGAAGGCGGTCAAGGCAGTGGGCAGCGACGACACCGACAAGGTCATGGCCTACCTGAAGGCCAACAAGATCAACGACATGTTCGCCAAGAACGGCGTGATCCGTCCGGACGGCCGCATGGTCCACGATATGTACCTGATGGAAGTGAAGAAGCCGTCGGAATCGAAATATCCATGGGACTACTACAAGGTCGTCGCCACCATTCCGGGCGACCAGGCTTACGCCACCAAGGCGGAAACCAAGTGCTCCCTGTGGAAATAAGCTGAGTTGCACACAGGCCGGGCGCCCTTGCCCGGCCTTTTTCTGGCGTCACGCCGCACCGTCCGGGACGGCGATCTTTATATTGTGATCTCATGGAAATATTCGGCTACCCCTTGCCCATGATTATGAGCCAGCTGATGCTGGGCCTGGTCAACGGCTCCTTCTATGCCATGCTGTCGCTCGGCCTGGCGGTGATCTTCGGCCTGCTGAACGTGATTAATTTCTCGCACGGCGCGCTGTACATGATGGGCGCGTTTGTCGCCTGGATGGGCATGGCCTATCTCGGCCTGAACTACTGGGTGATGCTGGTGCTGGCGCCGCTGATCGTCGGCGTGTTCGGCATCGTCATCGAAAAAACGATGCTGCGCTGGCTCTACAAGCTGGACCATCTTTACGGCCTGCTGCTGACCTTCGGCATCACGCTACTGGTGGAAGGCGTGTTCCGCTCGTTCTACGGCGTGTCCGGCCAGCCTTTCCAGGTGCCCGAGGCGTTGGCGGGCGCGACCGACCTCGGTTTCATGGTGCTGCCGAACTACCGCGCCTGGGTGGTGGTGGCGTCGCTGGCGGTGTGCCTGTCGACCTGGTTCGTCATCGAAAAGACCAAACTGGGCGCCTACCTGCGCGCCGGAACCGAGAATCCCAAGCTGGTCGAGGCGTTCGGCGTCAACGTTCCGCTGATGGTCACGCTGACCTACGGCTTCGGCGTCGCTTTGGCGGGCTTTGCAGGGGTGCTGGCGGCCCCGGTTATCCAGGTGCAGCCCCTGATGGGTCAGAACCTGATTATCGTCGTATTCGCCGTTGTAGTGATCGGTGGCATGGGTTCGATCATGGGCTCCATCCTGACCGGTCTCGGCCTGGGCGTGATCGAGGGCCTGACCAAGGTGTTCTACCCGGAGTTTTCGTCGACGGTGGTGTTCCTGGTGATGGTCGTCGTGTTGTTGATCCGTCCCGCCGGCTTGTTCGGTAAAGAAAAATAAGAGGCCGCAGATGAATAAAAACATAGGTTATCTCGTCGCCTTCGCGATCGCGCTGGCGGCGCCGTTTGTCGGCTATCCGGTGTTCCTGGCCAAGCTGCTGTGCTTTGCTTTGTTCGCCAGCGCCTTCAATTTGCTGATCGGCTTCACCGGCTTGCTGTCGTTCGGCCACGCGGCCTTCTTCGGCGCCGCCGGCTACGTGGCTGGCAACGCCATGAAGGTGTGGGGCTGGCCGGTCGAGCTGGGCCTGTTGGCCGGCGTCGTGGCCGGCGCCTTCATCGGCCTGGTGATGGGCGCGCTGGCGATCCGCCGCCAGGGCATCTATTTCTCGATGATCACGCTGGCGCTGGCGCAGATGGTGTACTTCGGCGCGCTGCGCGCCGGCGAGTTCACCGGCGGCGAGGATGGCCTGCAGGGCGTTCCACGTGGAAAACTGCTGGGCCTCATCGACCTGACCAACGACACCGCTTTGTACTTCTTCGTGCTGGGCATCGCGGTGCTGGCCTTCATGCTGATCGTGCGCACCGTGCATTCGCCGTTCGGCCAGGTGCTGAAGGCGATCAAGGAAAACGAGCCGCGCGCTATTTCGCTCGGCTACGATGTGGACAAGTACAAGCTGCTGGCCTTCGTGCTGTCGGCCGCGCTGGCTGGCCTGGCGGGCGCGTCCAACATGCTGGTGCAGGGTTTTGAAACGCTGACCGACGTCCACTGGAGCATGTCCGGCCTGGTGATCCTGATGACCCTGGTGGGCGGCATGGGCACGCTGGCCGGCCCGATGCTGGGCGCCATCCTCATCATCGCGCTGGAAAACAAGCTGGGCGATTTCGGCATCTTCATGGTTTCGCACACCGGCATCGAATGGTTCAACACCATCGGCGAAGCGGTCAACATGGTGATCGGTTTCATCTTCATCGTTTGCGTGCTGCTGTTCCGGCGCGGCATAGTCGGCGAGATCGTCGCCAAGTTCGGCCTCGGCGGCGCCAAAAAAGCAGCTTGATGCAGCACACACGCCGGACGTTCTGTCCGGCGTTTTTATTTCACCGGTAGTACATTTCGTCTGGCCGCAGGCCGGAGTGGGAGTAGTCCGTCCGTAACTTTTTATCGACATAGAGGATGACATGCACATCAAGAAAATCACGCTGGCGCTGGCCGGCATTGCGCTGACCGCCTGCGGTGCCAACGAGCACGACACGGCCGAAGATTTAAACGTGCTGCCCGCGTATCTGGGCACCATCAGCAGCAAGACCTACGACGGCACCACCGACGACCTGCTGACCGCTGGCCTGGGCGCGACCGGCCTGGCCGCCACCACCGCGCCGGCGTATGCCGATCCGTCCAATCCCACGGCCACCGAGCTGCGGCGCAACGCCATCTACGCCAACTACCGTGCCGTGCTCGACATCAACGTCAACAGCGGCTATGGCACGCTGTATGGCCCGAACGTGGACGCCAGGGGCGTGGCCGGAACAGGGCAGGGCATGATCGCCGGCACCGAGTACATCGCCTACTCCGACGACGGCACCGGCAACCAGAACGTGACCCTGATGGTGCAGATCCCGAACGGCTTCGACGTCAACAACCCCTGCATCGTCACCGGCACATCGAGCGGATCGCGCGGCGTGTACGGCGCCATCGGCAGCGCCGGCGAGTGGGGCCTGAAGAACAACTGCGCGGTGGCGTACGCCGACAAGGGCAGCGGCACCGGCCTCTACACCTTCGACGACGACAGCGTGAACCTGCAAAGCGGCGTGCGCTCCACCCGCGCCGCGGCCGGTAAGAACGCCATGTTCGCTCCGGCGCTGAGCGATGCCGACCGCGCCGCGTTCGCCTCGTCGTCGCCCGGGCGCATCGCCTTCAAGCACGCGCACTCGCAGCAGAACCCGGAAAAGGACTGGGGCAAGGTCACCCTGCAATCGCTGGAATTCGCCTTCTACGTGCTCAACGAAAAGTACGGCGTGCTGGCCAAGGACAACAAAAGCCACATCGTGCGCCTGACGCCGAAGAACACGGTGACGATCGCCTCCAGCATCTCCAACGGCGCCGGCTCGGCCCTGCTGGCTGCGGAACAGGACACCAAGGGCTTGATCGGCGGCGTGGCGGCCACCGAGCCGCAGGTGCAGCCCAAGACCGCCACCGGCTACACGGTGCGCCAGGGCGGCGTCAACGTGACGGGGCAGGGCAAGGCGCTGTTCGACTACTCGACGTATGCGGCGCTGTACCAGCCCTGCATCGCCTCCACCGCCGCCGCGCCGGGCCGTTGCACGGCGCTGGCCGCCAAAGGCTTGTTGACCGGCACCGACCTGCCATCGCAGCAGGCGGACGCCAAGGCGCGCCTGAAGGCCTACGGCTGGCTGGTCGATTCCGACATCCTGCAGGCGGCGCACGCCGGCACCAACATCCTGGTGGCGGTGACGTATGCGAACGCCTACGGCAAGTTCTCGGTGACGGACAAGGTGTGCGGATTCTCGTTCGCCCCGACCGACGCGACCGGCTCGCCGGTGGCGTTCACGGCGGCGCAAAAGGCCAGCAGCTTCGCCACGCAAAACGGCATCGTCGGCAGCGTGGTGTACGAGAATTCGGTGGGGGGCGCCAAGGCCTACAACTTTGGCGTGTCACCGAGCAGCAGCCTGGCGGACCAGTCGCTGGACGGTTTCCTGTGCCTGCGTTCGCTGGCCACGGGTGTCGATCCCGTCACCGGCGGCGCGCTGAGCGGCACGCTGGCGGCGCAGAGCGCACGCGTGAAGGCGGGCATGGCCGAGGTGGCGGCGACCGGCAATCTGCACGGCAAGCCTGCCATCATCGTGCAGGGACGCAGCGATACGCTGATTCCGGTGAACTTCGCTTCACGCGCCTACGTGGGCCTGAACGCGTCGGTGGAAGGCTCTGCGAGCAAGCTGCGCTACATCGAGGTGACCAACGCCAACCACTTCGATTCCTTCACCAACGCGCTGCCGGCCAACATCGTGCCGTTGCACGTCTACCTGTTCCGCGCGCTGGATGCGATGCTGGCCAACCTGCGCAGCTCGGCGACGCCGCTGCCATCGTCGCAGCTCGTACGCACGGTGCCGCGGGCCGACAACACCACGCCGATCACCGTGGTCAACGTGCCGCCCATCGCCGCCACGCCCGGCGCCAACGCGATCACGGTCAGCGGCACCACGGTCGATGTGCCCAACTAAGGCCTACAAGGCCGCCGCGTAGATCGCCCTCGCATCGTCGCGCGTGACGGTGCGGGGGTTATTCCCCAACAAGCGGGTCTGGAGCATGGCGTCATCCGCCAGCCGGTCCAGATCCGTTTCCCTGATTCCCACCTGCTGCAAAGTCCGCTCTATCCCCGTGATGATGGCTATTTGCTGCATCGCAACAACCAACGCCTCCGCCCTCGCCTCGGTGCTGCCGCTGGCCTGAGGCACGACGATCTCCGCCAGTTCCGCGTACAGCCCTGCCGCCTCCGGCGCATTGAAGCGCAGCACGTGCGGCAGCACCAGCGAGTTCGACAGTCCGTGCGGCACGTGGAAGATGCCGCCGATTGGATACGCCAGTGCATGCACCGCCGCCACCGGCGCGTTGGAAAACGCCTGCCCGGCCAGCATCGCACCCAGCAGCATGGCCTGGCGCGCCGCCAGGTCGCCGCCGTTTTCGCAGGCGCGGATCAGGTTGGCGGACAGCAGGCTGAGCGCCTTGCGCGCAAAGATGTCGGACAGCGGATTCTTTTTATGGCGGCTGGTGTAGGCCTCGATGGCGTGCACCATCGCGTCGATGCCGGTCGCGGCGGTGACCATGGACGGCAGGCCGAGCGTCAGTTCTGCATCCAGCAATGCAAGATCGGCATAGAGTTGCGGCGCGACGACGCCCATTTTTGTGGTGGCCCCGGTGGTGACGATGGCGATGTTGGTCACCTCCGAACCGGTGCCGGCGGTGGTCGGAATCTGCACCAGCGGCAGCCGCGAGCCCTTCACATTGCCGATGCCGTAGATCGCGTTGAGCGGCTGGTCATTGCCGGCCAGCACGGCGATCAGCTTGGCGACGTCCATCGAACTGCCGCCGCCGAGACCGATGACGATGTCGGCCCGGTGCTCGCGGGCGGCTGCAACCGCCTCAAGCACCACCGCCTCCGGCGGGTCCGCCACCACGTTGGAATAGATCGCCACCGCCAGGCCCGCCGCGCGCAGGCTGGCGGCCGGTGCATCGACCAGGCCGGTTTTCAGGAAGCCGGGATCGGTGACGAGGAGGGCGCGCTTGGCCGCCGGGAAGCGTTGGGCGATGTGCTCGCCGAGCCGGCCGGCGGCGCCGAGCTCGGAAACGATGTGGGCGACGGTGCTGAAGGCGAACGCTGGGAAGTCGGTCATGGCGGTTCCAAGGTGGTGGATTTCACGTGAAGATTACCTGATTTGCGCCCGCCCTGGGCCATGCAGGATGTGCATGAGCCGCTTTGAATTTCTTCCGTACAATGTAGCCTTTGCATGGTTGAGGATGGCAAGGCGATGGTCGATTATCTGGTGTTGGGTGTGGCGGCGTTCGGTGCGGGTCTGGTGGATGCGGTGGTTGGGGGCGGGGGGCTGATACAACTCCCTGCCATGTTCTCGGTGTTTCCCAACATGGCGCCCGCCACGCTGATCGGCACCAACAAGCTGGCCAGCATCTTCGGCACCGGCGTCGCGGCGGTGAGCTACGCGCGCCGGGTCGCGATCGCCTGGTCGGTGGCGACGCCGGCCGCACTGGCCGCGCTGGTCTTCGCCTTCCTCGGCGCCTACACCGTGACCAAGGTCTCGGCCGATTTCATGCGCCTGCTGCTGCCGGTGGTACTGGTGGCGGTCGCGATCTACACCTTCGCCAAGAAAGACTTCGGGAGCGTCCACGCGCCCGTGCACTCGGGCGCCAGGGAACAGACGCTGGCGCTGCTGATCGGCGCCGGCATCGGCTTCTACGACGGGTTCTTCGGCCCCGGCACCGGCAGCTTCCTGGTGTTCCTGTTCGTACGCATCTTCGGCTTCGACTTCCTCGGCGCGTCGGCCGTGGCCAAGGTCGTCAATGTGGCGTGCAACTTTGCCGCGCTGGTCTGGTTCGGCTACAGCGGCCACCTGATCTGGCAACTGGGCGCGACCATGGCGGTGGCTCAGATCGCCGGCTCCATCATCGGCTCACGCATGGCGATGAAGCATGGTAGCGGATTCGTGCGCAAGCTGTTCCTGGTCGTGGTCATCGTTTTGATCGTAAAAACTGGCTACGATGCATGGTTGCGGTGGTGACACTGTTTCACGTGGAACAAAGTTTAAGGGCTCTTCGGAGCCCTTTTTCAATGTTTCACGTGGAACAATCCACCGATATTTTTTTGCTTAAAAAAGTCGCAGCAGCAAAAAGACTCTATAATCTGACCTTGATCCCTTCGCTTTAACCAATTCCAACATGCTATTTCCTACAAAATTCGACGTCATCGTCGTCGGTGGTGGTCACGCCGGCACCGAGGCCGCCCTCGCTTCGGCCCGCATGGGCCAGAAGACTCTGCTGCTCACGCATAACATTGAGACGCTGGGCCAGATGTCGTGCAATCCCTCCATCGGCGGTATCGGCAAAGGCCATCTGGTCAAAGAAGTCGACGCCATGGGCGGCGCCATGGCCATCGCCACCGATGAGTCGGGCATCCAGTTCCGTATCCTGAATTCGTCCAAGGGCCCGGCTGTGCGCGCCACCCGCGCCCAGGCCGACCGCATCCTGTACAAGCAAGCCATCCGTTCGCGCCTGGAAAACCAGCCCAACCTGTGGCTGTTCCAGCAGGCCGTGGACGACCTGATGGTGGAGGGCGAACGCGTGATTGGCGCCGTCACCCAGATCGGCCTGCAGTTCCTGGCGCCGGCCGTGGTGCTGACCGCCGGCACTTTCCTCGATGGGAAGATCCACGTCGGCCTGCAGAACTACTCGGCCGGCCGCGCCGGCGATCCGCCGGCGATCTCGCTGTCGGCCCGCCTGAAGGAACTGAAGCTGCCGCAAGGCCGCCTGAAGACCGGCACGCCGCCGCGCATCGATGGCCGCAGCATCGACTTCTCGTTGATGACCGAACAGCCCGGCGACCTCGATCCGGTGCCGGTGTTCTCGGTGATGGGCAATGCCGCCATGCACCCCGAGCAAATGCCATGTTGGGTCACGCACACCAACACCCAGACCCACGACATCATCCGTGCCGGCCTGGACCGTAGCCCGATGTACACCGGCGTCATCGAAGGCGTCGGCCCGCGCTACTGCCCGTCGATCGAGGACAAGATCCACCGCTTCTCGGCCAAGGAATCGCACCAGATTTTCTTGGAACCGGAAGGCCTGACCACCAACGAATTCTATCCAAACGGCATCTCCACCAGCCTGCCGTTCGACGTGCAAATCAACCTGGTGCGCTCGATGAAGGGCATGGAAAACGCCCACATCCTGCGTCCCGGCTACGCCATCGAATACGATTATTTCGACCCGCGCGGCCTCAAGGCGTCGCTGGAAACCAAGGCCATCGGCGGCCTGTACTTCGCCGGCCAGATCAACGGCACCACCGGCTACGAGGAGGCGGCCGCGCAGGGCATGCTGGCTGGCATCAACGCCGCGCTGCAAACCCAGGGCCGCGAAGCCTGGACCCCGGCCCGTTCCGAAGCCTACCTGGGCGTGATGGTCGACGATCTGGTCACGCAGGGTGTGATGGAACCGTACCGCATGTTCACCAGCCGCGCCGAGTATCGCCTGAGCCTGCGCGAAGACAACGCCGACATGCGCCTGACCGAGATCGGCCGCAAGCTGGGCTGCGTCGGCGACGCGCAGTGGGAAGCCTTTGAGACCAAACGCGAAGCCGTCGCGCGCGAGCTGGAGCGTCTGCGTTCCACGTGGGTGAATCCGCGCATCCTGGAAGCGGCCGAATCCGAGCGCGTCATCGGCCAGGCGATCGAGCGCGAATACTCGCTGGCCAACCTGCTGGCCCGTCCCGGCGTCGACTACGACAAGCTGATGAGCCTGTCCGGTATCGACGGCCGCGAGCTGGCCGGCCCCGGTGTCAGCGACGAGGCGGTGCGCGAACAAGTGGAAATCCAGCTCAAATATTCGGGTTATATCGACCGCCAGACCAAGGAAGTCGAGCGCCACGAGCACTACGAAAACCTGAAATTGCCGGAAGGTTTCAGCTATCTGGACATCACCGCGCTGTCGGTGGAAGTGCGCCAGAAGCTGCACGCGCAGCGCCCGGAAACGCTGGGCCAGGCATCGCGGATATCCGGCGTGACGCCGGCGGCGATCTCGCTGCTGCTGGTGCACCTGAAAAAGGCCGGTTTCGGCGGTTTTGTGAATCAAAAAGATGAGGCTGTTCAATGAAGGTGTTTGACCGTGCGGTACTCGCGGATGTTTTAAAACAAGGCATCAACAGTCTGAAGCTGGACCTCGGCGACGACCAGGTGGAGAAATTGCTGGACTACCTGGCGCTGCTGAACAAATGGAATGCGGTGTACAACCTGACCTCGGTGCGCGATCCGATGCAGATGGTCACCCTGCATGTGCTCGATTCGCTGGCGGCGGTGCCCGCTTTCGCCGGCGCAAGCAACGTGCTGGACGTGGGAGCAGGAGGCGGCTTGCCGGGCATGGTGCTGGCGATCAGCCGTCCGGACATGAAAGTGTCGATGATCGACACGGTGCACAAGAAGACCGCCTTCCTGAACCAGGTGAAGGCGGAGCTGGGCCTGGCCAACGTGACGGTGTACACCAAGCGCGTGGAGCAGCTGGAAGTGAAGACCAAGTTCGACGTCATCACCTCGCGGGCGTTCGCCGACCTGTCCGACTTCGTCAACTGGTCCGGGCACCTGCTGCAGGAGGGCGGGCGATTCATCGCCTTGAAAGGGACGGCGCCGGCAGAGGAGCGCGAGCGGCTGCCGGAGCCATGGAAAGTGCAGAAACTGGAACCTTTGGAAGTGCCGGGGCTGGACGCGGAGCGCCACCTGGTATTTATCCAGGCCGAAACCAAGTAAATGATTTATACGATATAAACGGTTTATATGGTTCATACCATATAAACAGTATAAATCGTTTATATCGTTTTAATAGTATAAATAATTAAGAAGCACAACACAAAGAAATACATGGCGAAAATTTTTTGCGTAGCGAATCAAAAGGGTGGTGTGGGGAAAACCACCACGACGGTAAACCTGGCCGCCGGATTGGCAAAGCTGGGCCAGCGGGTATTGCTGGTCGACCTGGACCCGCAAGGCAACGCGACGATGGGCGCGGGCATCAACAAGGCGGGCCTGCCTGCGTCGACCTATGAGGTGATGCTGGGCGAATCCGACGTGGCCACCGCGCGCCAGCGTTCGGAGCCGGGACAGTTCGACGTCCTGCCCTCCAACCGCGAGCTGGCCGGCGCCGAAGTCGAGATGGTCTCGCTGGACAACCGCGAGCGCCGCCTGAAGGATGCGCTAGCCGTGGTCGACAAGGAGTACGACTTCATCCTGATCGACTGCCCGCCCGCGCTGTCGATGCTGACCTTGAACGGCCTGTGCGCCGCGCACGGCGTCATCATCCCGATGCAGTGCGAGTACTACGCGCTGGAAGGGCTGTCCGACCTGGTCAACACCATCAAGAAGGTGCACGCCAACCTGAACCCGGACCTGAAGATCATCGGCCTGCTGCGCGTGATGTTCGATCCGCGCATGACGCTGTCGCAGCAAGTGTCGGCCCAGCTGGAGCAGCACTTCGGCGACAAGGTCTTTAAAACCATCATCCCCCGCAACGTGCGCCTGGCCGAAGCGCCGTCCTACGGCCTGCCGGGCGTCACCTTCGATCCATCCTCCAAGGGAGCGCAGGCGTATATCGCCTTCGGCGCCGAGATGGTCAAGCGCATCAAGAAAATGTAAGGCAATCACATGGCAACCAAAAAACTCAAAGGCCTGGGTCGCGGCCTGGAAGCGCTGCTCGGCGGCGACGGCGACATCACCACCCCGGACGCCAACACGCCGTCCGAACTGCCGGTCACGCAAATGCAGGCCGGCAAGTACCAGCCGCGCACCCGCATGGACGAGGGCGGCCTGCAGGAGCTGGCCGCATCGATCAAAACCCAGGGCATCATGCAACCGATCCTGGTCCGCCCGGTCGGCACCGACAAGCTGACCGGCGCCACCAAGTACGAGATCATCGCCGGCGAACGCCGATTCCGCGCCGCGCAAATCGCCGGCCTGGAAGTGCTCCCTGTTTTGGTGCGCGACGTCGACGACCAGGCCGCCGCCGCGATGGCCCTGATCGAGAACATGCAGCGCGAGGATTTGAATCCGCTGGAAGAAGCGCAGGGCATCCATCGCCTGATCACCGACTTCAGTTTCACGCACGAGCAGGCGGCCACGGCCGTGGGCCGTTCGCGCAGCGCCGTCTCCAACCTGCTGCGCCTGATGAACCTGGCCAACGCGGTCCAGACCATGCTGATGGCCGGCGACATCGATATGGGCCACGCCCGCGCCTTGCTGTCGGTCGACGCCGCGACGCAGATCAACTTGGCCAACATGGTCATCGCCAAACGGTTATCCGTGCGTGAAACCGAAAAGTTGGTGGCAAAAACGCTGGAAGATCAAAAAGCGCCGCCGGCCGAAGCGCGTCAAAAAGAGAAATCCGGCGACATCGTCCGCCTGGAAGAAGAATTGTCGGACAAGCTGGCCACCCCGGTCGTCTTCAAGATGGGCAGCAAGGGCCGCGGCCAGATGATCATCGACTTCGCCGACCTCGACATCCTCGACGGCGTCCTCGCCCGCCTGCGCGCCTAACAAAATTGGGGTCAAGTCTGACATTCGGACACGAACTCGGCCGTAGACCGCCGTTACGGCAGAGGCCGTGTCCGAATGTCAGACTTGACCCCAAAAATGCTCCCGAAAAACGAAAACGCTTAACTGGTTCCAACTTGGTGCAACCGGCGCGGAATTGTTTATAAAAGCGTCGCTTTCGTGCACCAATTGCTCTGCTGCGGTGCAGCAATGTTTGACGTGATACAGTAAAGACACATATAATCCCGTGTCTTTGGGTTTTATCGGCTTTTCGGGAGCTCGCCAGATGAATGATTCGACGAGTATTTCCAAGCCGATTTTTAAAGTCGTCGCCCTCCAGTTGGCCATCGCCACTGGATTCGCCTTGCTCGCCTGGAACTTGGGCGGAGTACTCAAAGCTTGGTCGGCCGCCTATGGCGGAGCAATCGCAGTCATCGGGAGTCTGATGTACGCGATGATTGTTGCGGGCGGAACAAATGACGCCAAAAAAGCTTTCCGGTCGCATGTACGCGCCGAAGTTGTAAAAATATTTATCACGGTAGTGCTGTTTATTTTGGCACTGGCGCTGTTTCAGTCGGCCTCTTGGTTATGGCTGATCTTGGGTTTCGCGGTGGCAACCTTAGCTTATTGGTTTTCACTGCTCGCAATTTAATCACCAAAATCTACTACTTTTATGACCACAGAAAACGCTGTAGGGGCACACGAAGCGCCCACCTCCATCGAGTACATTCAGCATCACCTGTCGCATCTGAAGTCTGCGGATGGCGCCTTTAACCTGGACACGTTCTGGGTTTCGGCCATTCTGGGCTTGATTTTCCTCGGTGTGTTCTACATGGCCTCGCGCCGCGCGACCGCCGGCGTGCCGGGCAAGCTGCAAAACTTCGTCGAAGCCGTCATGGAGCTGGTGAACGAAGTCGTCAATTCCGCATTCCACGCCAAGAGCAAGGTCATCGCGCCGCTGGCCATCACGATCTTCTGCTGGGTTTGGCTGATGAACGCGATGGACTTCCTGCCGGTCGACCTGCTGCCTAAGCTGCTTGGCTACGCTGGCGTCCACAAGCTGCGAGTCGTGCCGACCGCGGACGTCAACCACACTTTCGGCATGTCGTTCGGCGTCATGCTGTGCATTATTGGTTTCTCGATCAAAGCCAAAGGTCTCGGCGGCTGGGGTAAAGAGTTGCTGACCGCGCCGTTCCACGCCCATGGCTTCATGGCTGTCGTGCTGGCCCCGGTCAACTTCATCTTCCAGATGATCGAGTTGCTGGCCAAGCCACTGTCGCTGTCGCTGCGACTCTTCGGCAATATGTATGCCGGCGAGCTGCTGTTCATTCTGATCGCTCTGCTGCCATGGTGGGCGCAGTGGCTGCTGGGTGGTCCTTGGGTTATCTTCCACATCCTGGTGGTGACCCTGCAAGCGTTTGTGTTTATGGCGTTGACTGTCGTGTATCTGAGCCTCGCGGTTGAGAAGCACTAAGTACCGAATCAAACCTACTGCGCGGCGCGATTTTTGCCCTCCGATGCTCACCGTACATGCGTACGGCTCCGCTTCTCGGACAAAACTAGCGCCGCTCGCTACGGTTTTATTCGGCACTAGGCAACAAATAGTTTTTAACTTTTCAGTATCGTAGTCTTTTTTAAAATCTTAGGAGAAATTCAATGCAAGCTCTGATCGCACAAGTACAAAGCATGACCGTTCTGGCCGCAGCAATCATCATCGGCCTGGCCGCTATCGGCACCGCACTCGGTTTCGCAATTCTGGGCGGCAAATTCCTGGAAGCTTCGGCTCGTCAACCAGAACTGATGCCACAACTGCAAACCAAACTGTTCGTTATCGCCGGTCTGCTGGATGCGATCTCGATGATCGGCGTCGGCGTTGCTCTGCTGTACACCTTCAGCAACCCATTCCTGGCAGCTGTTCTGGCGGCACATTAATTCGCTCCCTTCTAGGAGAAACTTTTAGTTAGGAGCAAAGGTATGGACATCAATATGTCTCTCATCGGTCAGATGATCACCTTCGCGGTGTTGGTCTGGGTTTCGATGAAGTTCGTATTTCCATCGCTGAATGCAGCGTTGGATGAGCGTGCCAAGCGTATCGCTGATGGTCTGGCTGCGGCCGACCAAGGCCAGCAAGCGATGGTAGTGGCTGAGAAGCGCGCCAGCGAAGCGCTGGCAGGTGCACGCGAAGAAGCTTCGCAACGCGTTGCCGACGCTGAAAAGCGCGCGCAACTGGTGGCAGAAGAAATCAAAGCTAATGCACAAGCCGAAGCGGACCGCATCATTGCGCAAGCCAAGGCCGACGCCGATCAGCAACTGGCCAAGGCGCGCGAAGCGCTGCGCGCTCAGGTGGCTGACCTGGCTGTGAAGGGCGCCGAGCAAATCCTCAAGCGCGAAGTCAACGCCTCGGCCCACGCCGATCTGTTGTCGCGCCTGTCTGTCGAGCTGTAATCATGGCAGAAAACGCAACCGTCGCCCGTCCCTACGCGGAAGCTTTGTTCCGCGTAGCCCAAGCAGGTAAGGAATCGTTCAACCTCGCGGCGTGGTCCGAACTGGTGGCCGAGCTGGCCCAGATCGGTGCCCACCCCGAGGTGCAAGCATTCGCCCGCAACCCGAAAGCTTCGGCTAGCGATGTGAGCGCCGCCATTACGGCACTGGTCAAGTCGCCGCTCAACACGGAAGCGAAAAACTTCCTGGCGATGCTGGTCGAAAACGGCCGCATCAGTCTGCTGCCGGAAATCGGCGCGCAATTCCAGGCGTTGAAAAACGCCGTGGAAGGTGCGGCAGACGCCGACATCACCAGCGCCTTCGACCTGAGCGCCGCTCAAGTGAGCGAGCTGGTCGCCACGCTGGAGAAGAAATTCAGCCGCAAGCTGAACCCGGTCGTGACCGTGGATCCCGCGTTGATCGGTGGCGTGCGCGTCGTCGTTGGCGACCAGGTGCTGGACACGTCGGTCCGCGCCAAGTTGCAGCAAATGCGTGTTGCGCTGGTCGCGTAAGCGCCGCTTAGAACAGATTCTTCATCTCGCGCAAGCTGAGAGAAACACTTTTAGGAGTTAGTATGCAACTCAACCCATCTGAAATCAGCGAGCTGATCAAGAGCCGTATCCAAGGCCTTGATGGCGGCGCTGAAGTACGCAACCAAGGCACGGTTATTTCCGTGGCCGACGGTATCGTCCGCATCCACGGCCTGTCGGACGTGATGCAGGGCGAAATGCTGGAATTCCCTGGTAACACCTTTGGTCTGGCGATGAACCTGGAGCGTGACTCCGTCGGCGCCGTGATTCTGGGTGCTTACGAGCACATCTCCGAAGGCGACACGGTCAAGTGCACCGGCCGCATCCTGGAAGTGCCGGTCGGTCCTGAATTGCGTGGCCGCGTGGTCAACGCCCTGGGCCAGCCGATCGACGGCAAAGGCGCTGTCGATGCCAAGCTGACCGCACCAATCGAAAAGATCGCGCCGGGCGTTATCGCCCGCGAGTCCGTCTCGCAGCCTATGCAGACCGGCCTGAAGTCGATCGACGCGATGGTACCAATCGGCCGTGGCCAGCGCGAGCTGATCATCGGCGACCGTCAAACCGGTAAGTCCGCCGTGGCCGTTGATGCGATCATCAACCAAAAAGGCCAGGGCATGACCTGCATCTACGTGGCTATCGGTCAGAAAGCCTCGACGATCAAGAACATCGTGCGTTCGCTGGAACAGCACGGCGCGATGGAGTACACCATCGTTGTGGCCGCATCGGCCGCCGAATCGGCAGCGATGCAGTACATCTCGGCCTACTCGGGCTGCACCATGGGCGAGTACTTCCGCGACCGCGGCGAAGACGCGCTGATCGTGTACGACGACCTGTCCAAGCAAGCCGTGGCCTACCGTCAGATCTCCCTGCTGCTGCGCCGCCCACCAGGCCGCGAAGCATACCCAGGCGACGTGTTCTACCTGCACTCCCGTCTGCTGGAACGCGCAGCACGCGTCAACGCCGACTACGTCGAAGCCTTCACCGGCGGCGCAGTCAAAGGCAAGACCGGCTCGCTGACCGCACTGCCGATCATTGAAACCCAGGCTGGCGACGTTTCGGCGTTCGTTCCAACCAACGTGATTTCGATTACCGACGGTCAGATCTTCCTGGAAACCTCGCTGTTCAACTCGGGCATCCGTCCTGCGATCAACGCCGGTATCTCGGTGTCGCGCGTTGGTGGCGCCGCTCAGACCAAGGTCATCAAAAACCTGTCCGGCGGTATCCGTACCGACTTGGCGCAGTACCGTGAACTGGCTGCGTTCGCGCAGTTCGCTTCCGACCTGGACGAATCGACCCGCAAGCAGCTGGACCGCGGTGCCCGCGTGACCGAACTGCTGAAGCAGGCTCAGTACTCGCCACTGTCGATCTCCATGATGGCCGCTTCGCTGTTCGCAGTGAACAAGGGCTACCTGGACGACGTGCCAGTCAAGAAAGTTCTGCCGTTCGAAGCTGGCCTGCACGCCTACCTGAAGACCAAGCAAGCTGACCTGATGTCCAAGATTGAATCGTCGAAGCAACTGGACAAGGACGGCGAAGCAACGCTGTCGGCCGCCATTGCTGACTTCAAGAAATCCGGCGCATATTAATCGGCACGGCGATCCAGACTGAACCCTGGATCGCCTTCAGCGCAGAAGGAGTAAGGACTCATGGCAGTAGGCAAAGAGATACGTGGCAAGATCAAGAGCGTAGAGAATACGAAGAAGATCACCAAGGCGATGGAAATGGTCGCCGCATCGAAAATGCGCAAAGCGCAGGATCGCATGCGCGCCGCCCGTCCCTACAGTGAAAAGATTCGCAATATCGCCGCTAATCTGGCTACCGCAAATCCGGAATACACCCACCCGTTCCTGGCTGAAGAGCAAAAGGACACGGCGAAGGCAGTTGGCTTCGTGATCGTCACCACCGACAAAGGTCTGTGCGGCGGCATGAACACCAACATCCTGCGCATGGTGACGGCGAAAACCCGTGAGCTGGAAACAGCCGGCAACAAGATTGCCGCGGTAGCTATCGGTAACAAAGGTTTGGGTTTTTTGAATCGCGTGGGCATCCCTGTCGTTGCGCAAGTAACGCAGATCGGCGACACGCCGCATCTGGAAAAACTGATCGGACCGGTCAAGGTCATGCTGGAAAAGTTCCAGAATGGCGAGATCGACGCAGTCTACCTGTGCTACACCAAGTTCATTAACACGATGAAGCAAGAGCCGGTAGTGGAGCAGTTGCTGCCACTGCCAGCGGCCAAGACGCAGGCTGACGCGGGTAATCACAACTGGGATTACATCTACGAGCCAGACGCGGCGACCGTGATTGATGAGCTGCTGGAGCGCTATGTGGAAGCGCTGGTGTACCAGTCGGTGGCGGAAAACCTGGCGTCCGAGCAATCGGCGCGTATGGTGGCGATGAAATCGGCAAGCGACAACGCCGGTAACGTGATCGGCGAATTGAAGCTGATTTACAACAAGACCCGTCAAGCTGCGATTACCAAAGAACTCTCCGAAATCGTCGCCGGTGCGGCTGCGGTTTAAACGAATTTAACTATATTTGAAGGAACGAACATGGCTGATGGCAAAATCGTTCAGTGTATCGGCGCTGTGGTGGACGTAGAGTTTCCACGCAACGCGATGCCTAAGGTATTTGATGCCTTGAAGATGGCTGGCTCCGAGCTGACCCTGGAAGTACAACAACAGCTGGGCGACGGCGTGGTCCGTACCATTGCTCTGGGTTCGTCCGACGGCCTGCGCCGCGGCATGATGATCCAGAACACCGGCAAGCCGATCATGGTGCCAGTGGGTAAAGCTACCCTGGGTCGCATCATGGACGTGCTGGGCAACCCGATCGACGAATGCGGCCCGGTCGCTCACGACCAGATCGCCTCGATCCACCGCACTCCTCCTGCATACGACGAACTGTCGCCATCGCAGGACCTGCTGGAAACCGGCATCAAGGTGATTGACCTGGTCTGCCCGTTCGCAAAAGGCGGTAAGGTCGGTCTGTTCGGCGGTGCAGGTGTGGGCAAGACCGTGAACATGATGGAACTGATCAACAACATCGCCAAGGCGCACTCGGGTCTGTCCGTGTTCGCCGGCGTTGGTGAGCGTACCCGCGAAGGTAACGACTTCTACCACGAAATGGCTGACGCCAAAGTGGTCGACCTGGAAAACCCTGCCAACTCCAAAGTGGCGATGGTCTACGGTCAGATGAACGAACCACCTGGCAACCGTCTGCGCGTCGCGCTGACCGGCCTGACCATGGCGGAAGCGTTCCGTGACGAAGGCAAGGACGTTCTGTTCTTCGTCGATAACATCTACCGCTTCACGCTGGCCGGTACCGAAGTATCCGCACTGCTGGGCCGTATGCCTTCCGCAGTGGGTTACCAGCCTACCCTGGCCGAAGAAATGGGCCGTCTGCAAGAGCGCATCACCTCGACCAAGACCGGTTCGATCACCTCGATCCAGGCCGTCTACGTTCCAGCGGATGACTTGACCGACCCATCGCCAGCGACCACCTTCGGTCACCTGGATTCGACCGTCGTTCTGTCGCGTGACATCGCCTCGCTGGGTATCTACCCTGCGGTGGACCCACTGGATTCGACCTCGCGTCAGCTGGATCCGCTGGTCGTCGGCCAGGAGCACTACGACACCGCGCGCGCTGTTCAGGGCACCCTGCAGCGTTACAAGGAACTGCGTGACATCATCGCGATTCTGGGTATGGACGAACTGGCGCCGGAAGACAAGCTGCTGGTATCGCGCGCACGTAAGATGCAGCGTTTCCTGTCGCAGCCGTTCCACGTTGCTGAAGTGTTTACCGGTTCGCCAGGTAAATACGTTTCGCTGAAAGACACGATCAAGGGCTTCAAAATGATCGCTTCCGGCGAACTCGATCACCTGCCAGAACAAGCGTTCTACATGGTTGGCACGATCGACGAAGCAATCGAAAAAGCCAAGAAACTCAACTAATCGTTGAGCTTTGAGCGCGGCCCCGTGCAAGCGGGGCCGCATCACACCGACAGGACACACATGGCAAACACTATTCACGTTGACGTGGTTTCCGCCGAGGAGTTGATCTACTCGGGCGAAGCCGAATTCGTCGCGTTGCCGGGCGAGCAGGGCGAGCTGGGGATCTATCCCAAGCACACGCCGCTGATCACCCGCATCCGTCCGGGCGCGGTGCGCATCCAGGTACCAGGTCAAGCCGAGGAAGAATTTGTCTTCGTCGCGGGCGGCCTGCTGGAAGTGCAGCCGGGCGCCGTGACGGTGCTGGCGGATACCGCGATTCGCGGCAAGGATCTGGACGAAGCCAAAGCGGCAGCGGCCAAGAAACGCGCCGAAGAAGCGCTGGCGAACAACACCTCCGGGATCGACTACGCGAAAGCGCAAGCCGAACTGGCAGCGGCCATCGGCCAGCTGGCAGCGATCGCCAAACTGCGCGCCAAGCACTAAGCAACGCAAAGCATCACAGCAAAAAGGCAGCCTCGGCTGCCTTTTTTATTGCGCGGCGTTGGTCAGTTCGCAGCAGGGGATGCGTCAGGATTGCCAAGATGACGAATGGGATACGCGGGATTGCCCGGAGCGACCCGGCTGACCACAACACGGACTTCGTCGTTCGGAAAAAAGTGCATGTAGATGCTGCCCGGCGCTTCGTACTTCTCGACTTCCACCGTTTTTTCTCTCACTACGTGTTGATGTCCTTCAGGCATATCCCATCGCACTAAAACCTGCATGCCGGGATACCACACACGCGGGATGGAAGTGCAGCAGATATTGGCGAAGCCTTCCCCCCAACTTTCCATATTGCCGCCACCGGCGCCATCTACCGAGGCGGAATAAATATAGCTGCCAGTATGGTTAACAATCCCGATCTGAGCGTTGGCCCTGTCGCTCGGCTGCACCCGCGATTGATGCAATGCACATCCCGAGATAGCTAACGCCGAGGCGACGGCGAGTAAGTGTATAAATCGTTTCATCTCATGATTTCTTCGCGTGTGGTCAGTTTGAAGCCGGGGGCGCGTCAGGATTGCCGAGATGGCGAATGGGATATTCGGGACTACCTGGTATAACCGGGCTAACCACCACGCGGACCTCGTCGTTCGGGAAGAAGTGCATGTAGATGCTGCCCGGCTTGTCGTACTTCTCGACTTCCACCGTTTTTTCTTTGATGACATCTTGAATGCCAATCGGCATATTCCAACGCACCAGCACCTTCATACCGGGATACCACACACGCGGTATGGAAGTGCAGCAGATATTGGCGAAGCCTTGTCCCCAGCGTGCCATATTCCCGCCGCCGGCGCCATCTACCGAGGCCGAATAAATATAATTGCCGGTATGGTTGACGATCCCGACCTGGGCAGTGGCCCTGTCGCTCGGCTGCGCCTGCGGTTGATGCGATGCGCATCCCGAGATAGCCAACGCCGAGGCCAGCGCGAATAAGTGTATAAATCGTTTCATTTTTTCAGCCCAACCTGTTGCGCTGGCGCGGCGTGAAGCCCGTTGGCGCTGGCCACCTGCGGATGCCGCTCCACACGTGGCGACTTGAGTGATTTTTCATAGTGCGACCATGGCCGCCAGCAGTTCGGCGAAGGCGTTGGCCGCAGCGCTTTGGTAAGCGCCTTTCCGGCTCAGCAGCGCAACGCCGCGGTGGGCGAAGGCCGGCGTCAGGGCGATGGCCCGCAGCCCCTCGTGCTCGCGCGCGATGGCGTCCGGCAGTATCGTCGCGATGCTGCCCCGGCGAACAATCTCGACTATCCCGCTGATCGTGTTGGCCTCGACGGCTATCCTCGGGCGCATGCCCTGCGCCTGGAAGTACGCGTCCACATGCACGCGGGTGGCGAAATCTGCGGTGAGCAGCGCCAGCGGCGCGGCCGCCAGGTCGGCCGGGGCGATGCCGTCCGCGCGCGCGGCGAACGGATGGCCGGCGCCCACCACCACGCTGAGCTGCTCGACAAATAGCGCACGGCAATCGAGCTCCGCCGACCGCACCGCGCTGAAGGCGATGGCGAGATCGACCTCGTCTTCCGCCAGCGCGGATTCGATCGCGTCCAGCGCCATCTCGCGGATGTTGATGGCGATGCCGGGATAGCGGGCGTTGAAGCGCTCGATCGCCGGCCCCACCAGATAGGCGGTGAAGGTCGGCGTCATCGCCAGGCGCAGCGCGCCGCGCGACAGGTCGCGGACGTCGTGGATGGCGCGCTGTCCCGCTTGAAGTTCCCTCAATGCCCTGCGCGCGTATTCGATATAAGCCGTTCCGGCGTCGGTCGGCCGCACCGTCCGTCCGCTCCGGTCCAGCAGCTGGGCGCCCAGCGTGTCCTCCAGCTGGCGGATCTGCTGCGACAGCGTCGGCTGCGACACATGCAGCACCTCGGCGGCGCGGGTGAAATTCTGGTGCTCCACGACGGCGAGCAGGTAGCGGATATGGCGTAGTTGCATGTCTTAAAACTATAGGTATTGCTTATGGACTTCATTGTATATGAGTCTTGGACGTAATAGCTTCGCCGCCTCATCATGACGTCACTGCCTCATCACACAAGGAGAAACGCCATGAAGTCCATCGTCGACGGAGTGATCAAATTTCAGCAGCATGCCTTCCCGGCGCTGTCGTCGCTGTTCAAGGAGCTGGCCACCACCCAAAGCCCGAGCGCGTTGTTCATCACCTGTTCGGACAGCCGCGTCGTGCCCGAACTGCTGACCCAGCAGGATCCCGGCGACATCTTCGTCATCCGCAACGCCGGCAATATCGTGCCGTCCTACAGCTCCGAGCCCGGCGGCGTGACCGCCACGGTCGAGTACGCAGTCGCGGTGCTGGGCGTGACCGACATCGTCGTCTGCGGCCACTCGGACTGCGGCGCGATGACCGCCATCTCCAGCTGCAAGTGCCTGGATCACTTGCCGGCCGTGGCCAGCTGGCTGCGCCACGCGGATTCGGCCAAGGTCGTCAACGCCGCCCGCACCCACGCCTCGCCGGCCGCGCGGCTCAACTCCATGGTGCGCGAAAACGTCATCGCGCAGCTGGTCAACATTCGCACCCATCCCTCGGTGGCGCTGGCGCTGGAGCAGGGCCGCCTGAACCTGCACGGCTGGGTCTACGACATCGAAACCGGCTCCATCGTGGCGCTGGACGGCGAGACCAACAGCTTCGTCCCGCTGGCCGACCATCCCCACACCCAGGCGACGCCACCGAAACACAGCGCCCTGGCCGCCTGACCATCCACCCACCCCGTTAATAAAGGAAATCACCATGCAACAGTCGAATGTATTTCAAGATCCCCGCCTCGAAATCACCTATCGCGTGCTGGCCGCCAAGGCGCTGAAAGACCTGTCCTGGAAAGAGATCGCCGCCGGCAGCGGCCTGAGCGTCCCGTACGTGACCGCCGCGCTGCTGGGCCAGCACACGCTGAACAAGGAAGCGGCCGAGCTGGTGTGCCAGCGCCTCGGCCTGGACCAGGCCGACGCCGCCCAACTGCAAGCCATCCCCCTGCGCGGCAGCATCCCCGGCGGCATCCCCACTGATCCGACGATCTATCGTTTCTACGAAATGGTGCAGATCTATGGCACGACCCTGAAGGCGCTGGTGCACGAAGAGCTCGGCGACGGCATCATCAGCGCGATCAACTTCAAGCTGGACTTCAAGACCGAGGACGATCCCGAAGGCGGCAAGCGCGCCGTGATCACCCTGAACGGCAAGTTCCTGCCGAACAAGCCGTACTGACGCCAGCCCGGCCCACGCCAGCGCAGGCGTGGGCCACTCATCCGAAAGGCGCCCGACCGTGGCAACCATCCCGTCCAACAAGCTCGGCACAGGCCTCGTCGTCCTGATGTCCGCGGCCACCGGCGTCGCCGTGGCCAGCAACTACTACGCGCAACCGCTGCTGCACACCATCGCCGCCCGGCTGGGCATCTCCAACGCCGGCGCCGGCTGCATCGTCACCGCCGCCCAGCTCGGCTATGCCCTGGGCCTGATGCTGCTGGTGCCGCTGGCCGACCTGTTCGAGCGCAAGCGGCTCATTGTCGTGATGGCCCTGCTGTCCGCGGCGGGGCTGATGCTGATGGCGCTCGCCGACAGCCTGGTGCTGGTGCTGGCCGGTACGCTGGTCACCGGCCTGTTCTCGGTGCTGGCGCAAATCCTGGTGCCGTTCGCGGCCACGCTGGCCGCGCCGGAAGAGCGCGGCCGGGTCGTCGGCAACGTCATGAGCGGCCTACTGCTCGGCATTCTGCTGGCGCGGACCGTCGCCGGCTATTTGTCCGCCGCCGCCGGCTGGCAGGCGGTGTACTGGTTTGGCGCCGCCATGATGGTCGCGACGGCGATCGCGCTTGGCCGGGCGCTGCCCCGGCATCACCAGTCGGCGGGGCTGAGTTATCCGCGCCTGCTGGCCTCGACCCTGTCCCTGTTCGCGGAAGAACCGGTGCTGCGCATCCGCGCCTTCCTGGGTGCGGTGGTGTTTTGCGTGTTCAGCGTGCTGTGGACTTCGCTGTCCTTCCTGCTGGCGGCCGAACCCTACCGCTACGACGACGGCACGATCGGCCTGTTCGGGCTGGTGGGCGCGGCGGGCGCGCTGGCCGCTTCGCCGGTCGGGCGCTGGGCGGATCGCGGCAAGGCCGGCCTGGTCACCAGCGTGGGACTGAGCCTGCTGCTGCTGTCCTGGCTGCCGCTGGCCGCCGCCAGGACGTCCGTCGCCGCACTCGTGGCCGGCATCCTGGTGCTCGACCTGACGGCGCAGGCGGTCCACGTGATGAACCTCAGCGTCATCAACCAGCTGCGTCCCGACGCCGGAAGCCGCCTCACGGCCTGCTACATGACCTGTTATTTCATCGGCGGCGCCACCGGCTCCTTGCTGTCCACCTACGTCTACGCCCGCGCCGGGTGGAGCGGCGTGTCGCTGGCCGGCGCCGCGCTGAGCCTCGTCGCGCTGGCAGCCTGGCGCGTTCAGCCGGCGCCGATCGCGTCCGCCGAGGCAAGCAAATTGTGACCACCGGCGGCGCCTCGGCGGCCGCCCGGGACGGACGCCGGCGCTACCAAAGATGCTTGCCGTCGATGACCTCGATGTGGGCGGTGGCGGCGTCGAAGTCATCGAACAGGCGGGCGTTGACGCCGAGCCGGCGGGTATGCTGGTCCCAACTGCCGTCCGGCTCGAACGCCGGACTATCGGAGTAGGTGGCGCAGCCGCAGCTGGCGCAGAAATGATGCGCCACCAGCTTGGTATGCCAGCGATACACCGCATCGTCGGCCGCCGCCGACGTCACGTGAAACTGGGCAACCGGGTAGTACGCCAGCAGTGCGCCGCGCTTGGCGCAAAACGAGCATGTGCAGCGGGTCAAGGCGGCGGGAATCTCGCCGTCGATACGAAACGTGGTCTTCCCGCAGTGGCAGCTTCCTGTGATCGTCATATCGTTCTCCTTTTTTCCAGCCTACCATTTGCGCGCCATTGGTGAAGCAAGGCTGGTGGTTTGTGACAGCGGGCACAGCACTGCGGACTTGGCCGCCGTACAATCGGCGGCTACTTCCTGAAAAGAGCCAGATGAACCGAGCGCTGCTGACCATCCTTGCCACCGTTGTCCTGAGCGCCGTCGGCATCGGGCTGACCATGCCCATCATTCCGCAACTGATGCGCGACGTCGGCCATACGTCCGAGCTGGGCTGGCGCTTCGGCGCCTTCACCGGATTGTATGCGCTGATGCAGTTCATCTTCTCGCCCATCCTCGGCGTGCTGAGCGACCGCATCGGCCGCCGGCCGGTGTTGCTGCTGTCGCTGGCCGGCGCCGTGGTCGACTACCTGTTCATGGCGATGGCGCCGACGCTGGCCTTGCTGTTCGTGGGCCGCGCGATCGCCGGCATCACCGGCGCCAGCATGGCCGTGACGTCGGCCTACATCGCCGACGTCACGCCGGAAGACCAGCGCTCGCGCCGCTATGGCCAGCTGGGCGCCTGCTTCGGCATCGGCTTCATCATCGGTCCGGTGATCGGCGGCCTGCTGGGCGAATGGTGGGTGAGGGCGCCTTTCCTGGCGGCCGCGGCGATGAATGCCGTCAACCTGGTGCTGACCTTGCTGGTGGTGCGTGAATCGCACGCGGCGCGCGCCAGCGACGTGGGGGCCACGGGGCGCATGTCCTTCAATCCGTTGACCAACCTGCGCTGGGCGGCCGGCTTCAAATCGTTGTTGCCGTTGATCGGGGCGTCCGGCCTGCTGGTGGTGATCGGTGAAATCGGCGGCACCGTGTGGGTGCTGTACGGCGAGGACAAGTTCGCCTGGGACTCGCTGACCATCGGCATTTCGCTGGCCTGCTTCGGCGCGTTTCACGCGCTGGCGCAAGCGTTCATCGTGGGGCCGATCGCGGAGCGCTGGGGCGAACGCCGCGCGCTGATGGTGGGCATCGCGGCCGACAGCTGCGCCTATGTCCTGATCGCATTGGCCAACCAGGGCTGGATGGCCTTCGCGCTGATGCCCTTGTTCTGCCTGGGCGGCATCGGCGCGCCGGCTCTGCAATCGCTGGTGTCGGCCAGCGTCGGCCCGGACCAGCAGGGTAAACTGCAAGGCGTGCTGGCCAGCACCGCCAGCCTGGCGACCGTGATCGGCCCGGTGGCGATCAGCACGATCTACTTCATGTCGCGCGGCAGCTTCCCCGGCCTGGTGTGGCTGATCGGCGCCGGCCTGTATGTGTTCTGCCTGCCGGTGTTGATGCGCAAGCCGGAGGTGCCGTCGGCCGCATCGTAGCCGGCGGCGCTTCAGCAGCGCAGCCGGTATTCCGTGGGGCTCATCCCTTCGGTGCGCCGGAACGCGGCGGCGAAGGCGGACGGGGTCTGGTAGCCGACCGCCAGCGCGACCTGGGTCAGCGGTATCGAAGGATCGGCCACCAATGCGCGGGCGCGCGCCATGCGCTGGCTCAGCAGCCATTGATGCGGCGTCAGGCCGGTGCTGCGGCGGAAGGCGGCGCAGAAGTAGAAGCGGGACAAGCCGGCCAGCTTCGCCAAATCATCCAGCCGCACTTCCTCATCGAGCCGCTCCCGCAGATAGTCCGTCACGCGGCGCACCTGCCAGTTCGCCAGGCAGCCGCTGGCGCGCTTGCCCTGGTCGTGGCAGGTGGTCGAGTGGGCGCGCACCAGTTGCATGCACAGCAGGTCGACCGCCTGCTCGACAAACAGGCCGTTGCCGGTATCGTCGCGGCAGGCTTCGGAAGATAGGATCTCCAGCAAGGCACTGGCGGTGGGATCGGGCAGCGCCACCCGGTCCAGCAGCTGGACCGCCGGACCGCGATGGCCGGTCGCCTCGGCGCAGGTTTGCAGGCGCGCGTCCGAAAAATAAACATGCGAAACCTCGATCGCGCCGGCGATCATCCAGGCCGCCTCATGGCCGCTGGGGATCACCGTGATCGCCTTCTGCCGCGTGACGCCTTGCTGGTAGCGGCCGCCGTCGCGCCATTCGATTCTTTGCGGCGCGCCGTAATAGGTCATGACCACATGGTCCGCCATCGGCTCGACGTGGGATGTGAAGCCACTGTGGGCCCAACGCTCGGTGATGGATGCGCCACGGCCGCACACGTCGGGCCGCAGGCGCGGAGCGACATCGAGTACGCGATTCATCTCCTGCATGGCGCTGCGGTCCAGCATGGCTTGATATCTCCATTGGCGACAACCTTGTAAGGATATCACTGCTTTACCCCGATCCAGCGCATGCGTGACATGGCACAAGGTTCCAGCAGCAGCAACTCGGCATGGGTGTCGAGCGCCGCCTCGGTCGCGCGCAAGGCAGGGTGCAGGGCGGCCAGCGCCTGCATGTCTTGCACGATGGCTATCCAGACCACGCAATCGGTATCGACCGCCTCCAGTAGGCCCGCCTCCACCACGCCGACGCCGCGGTAGCGGTCCACGAGCTCGTCGACGCGTTCGAAGCAGGCGCCGTGGAACAGGTGGACCAGCACCACGCCGCGCTTGCAGCGAGGTTCGCGCAGCGGATCGGCGGGTGGCAGAAGCGGGAGGGCGTGCATATGATTCGGGGCCTGCAACAGCATCGTGTGTTCTGTTAGCGGTGTTGCAGCCTGCGCTGCGCGCGCGCTTTCTGTGCTTGGATAAGCCCGCAGCGAAAGATGATTGCCGCGCCGGCCCGCCTCGGTGAAGCAGCCATACGCGGCGCCGTCGTGACAGGGCTGCAACCGTGGCGTGCCACGGTGCAGCAGGATGATGGCAGGGGGCTTCTGTTCCATGCGGCGGCTCCTGACGAGGGGAAGTTTGGGTTACGTGGAGATTTTCACGTTAGCCGGGCTTCCCTGCTGTTCCGGAGTTGTTGGAACTATTCCGAAATTGCCGCCGTGGTCGCGCTGTAAGCAGCGGCCAAGGGCCGTTAGAGCGTAAGTTCAATCAACTTACGAGGTTGCAGGTTCGTAAGTGCACTGAGTAACTTTGGTACCAGCTTGCGCAATGAGTCGAGGTGATTATCTGCCGTGGCGAGGACGATCACTGCTATAGGCAGCGTGCTGAGATTTTGTTGATACTGCATGTTCCTGTCGCCGGTTGTCAGAACATCAAAAGCAGTCGCTGCAAGTGCCAGTAGTTGACCGTTCTTTGCGCCTCCCCAGCCGCAGGAAACGACAGTCCTGACTTGATGGCCAGACAGTTCCGCAGCGAATCGGCGTGGCAAGGACTCATCTAACAGGATCTGCATTGTCGGTCCGCACATTGTTCAGCGATCACTAGTGCCGCGATCGCTGCGCTTTTTGATACCGATGGAAAGTCGGAAAGAAAACCTTGAAGGGATTCTCCGGCTTTCAAGTAATCAAAGAGTGCCGAAAGTGGCACGCGAGTCCCCACAAACACCGTGGCGCCGCTATAAATCTCCGGATCACGATGGATGACTTGCTGGCTCATATGTCCTCCTGCTCTGTCGATCGACTATACCTAAAGGCAGTATAGTCGATCTGGTGCAGCATCAAATGCCGGTTATCGCTTGCCGAACTTGTCCTTCGAGCGGGCCACGGCGGCGCGTTGCATCACCTTCCACTTGGCGACTTCGGCGATGCGGTCCAGCGGCGTCTGCTGACTGCGGCGGGCTTCACGCAGCAGCTTGTGGTAGTTCAGCAGACGGTCCTCGTCCACCGCGCCGCGCACCGCGCAGCCGGGCTCGCCCGCGTGGCGGCAGTCGCGGAACTGGCATTGCGCCGCCAATGCGTCGATGTCGTCGAAGGCGGCCGTCAGGCTGGCCTCGTCGGCGTCGGGCTGCCAGCTGCGCAGGCCCGGCGTGTCGATGATGCAGGCGCCGCCGGCGCAGCGGTGCAGCGAGCGCGATGTGGTCGTGTGCCGCCCGCGCCCGTCCCCCTTGCGCACGCCGCCGGTCTGCTGGCCGGCCTGCGTCAGCGTGTTGGTCAGCGTGGACTTGCCGGCGCCCGAGGAGCCCAGCAACACCAGCGTCTGGCCCGCACCCAGCCACGGCGCCAGCTGCCGCGCCGCGTCGTCGCTGAGCGTGTTCACGGCCAGCAGCGGAATGCCGGCGGGCAGGCGCTGGCGCAGCAGCTCCATGCGCTGGTCCACCTCGTCGCCGATGTCGGCCTTGCTCATCACCACCACCGGCGCCACGCCGGCCGTCTTGACGATGGCGAGGTAGCGCTCCAGCCGGCGCGGATTGAAGTCGTGGTCCAGCCCCATCACCAGCAGCGCCGTGTCGACATTGCTGACCAGGCTGTGATGTCGGCCGTCGTTGCCGCGCCGGGCGATGTGGGTGGTGGGCGGCAGCAGCGCGCTGAGCCAGCGCTCGTCGTGGGCCAGCGTGGTGCTGAGCACCCAGTCGCCGACGGCCAGCGCGGCGTCGTGCAGCACCGGCAGTATGCGGGCGCGGAACTCCTCGTGGCCGTCATGGACGGTGAGCCAGTCGCGCTGGATTTCCGTGATGCGCGCCAGCCGGGCGTTGGCCGGTGCGTCGTGCAAGAGATAAAGCTGGCTGGCGATGGTTTGCGTTAAGCCGATAAGGCGCAGCGATTCAAAATCGATGTCGATCATGGTGTGTGTGTTTCCTGATTCCGGTAAGACGAGCAATACCCTTCGCGACTGGACGAATAGGTGGCGAATACGGGAAGTCAGCTGCGCGAGAACGCGCGGATCAACACACTACAGAGGGGAGTCCCGACGTAATCAGGCAGCCGACAGGAGGGCAGTATCTACTTGGCGCATTTTATGGTCTCCTGTGGGTGGATAAGGCGCTCAGTGTCTCATCGGATGATGGCGCCGTCAATTGTCTTCGCACATTCTGACGCCTGTTGATTACAGGTGGTCGACTTCGATCACGGCCTGGGCGAAGGCGCGCGGCGCTTCCTGCGGCAGGTTGTGGCCGACGCCGCCGGAGATCGTTTCATGCTTGTACTTGCCGGTGAAGCGCTTGGCATACGCGGCCGGCTCGGGGTGCGGCGCGCCGTTGGCGTCGCCCTCCAGCGTGATGGTGGGCACCGTGATGGCGGGGAATTGCGCGAGGCGCGCTTCCAGGCCGGCATACTGCGCTTCTCCGGACACCAGGCCGAGCCGCCAGCGGTAGTTGTGCACCGTGATGGCCACGTGGTCCGGGTTGTCCAGCGAGGCGGCGCTGCGGTCGAAGGTGGCGTTGTCGAAGCGCCATTGCGGCGAGGCGGTTTGCCAGATCAGCTTGGCGAAATCGTGGCGGTTCTTTTCGTAGCCGGCCTGGCCGCGTTCGGTGGCGAAGTAAAACTGGTACCACCATTGCAGCTCGGCGCTTGGCGGCAGCGGCTGCTTGCCGGCCTCCTGACTGCCGATCAGGTAGCCGCTCACCGACACCAGTCCCTTGACCCGTTGCGGCCACAGCGCCGCCACGATGTCGGCGGTGCGCGCGCCCCAGTCGTAGCCGGCCAGCACGGCCTTGTCGATCTTCAAGGCATCCATCAGCGCCACCACGTCGGCGGCCAGCGCGGCCGGTTCGCCGTTGCGGACCGCCTTGGCATCCAGGAAGCGCGTGCTGCCGTAGCCGCGCAGGTGCGGCACGATCACGCGGTAGCCGGCCTTGGTCAGCAGGGGAACGACGTCGACGTAGCTGTGGATGTCATACGGCCAGCCGTGCAGCAGGATCACCACCGGGCCGTTGGCCGGTCCCTCATCCACGTAGCCCACATTCAGTACGCCGGCATCGACTTGCTTGATCGTTGCAAAGGGCTGCTGCTCCTGTGCCATGGCTGGCACGGAGAATTGCGTGGCGATGGCGGCGGCTACGGCGAGGATGCGGATGTTCTTCATGGTTCACTCCTGGGTTGGCAGATCGTTTCAGATGAATTGCTTATCGCGATAATCATTATGAACGTAAATATATACCGGGATTCCGCGCTTTTCAAGTACGATAATGATTATCTCGATAAATAAATTTTGGAGTTCATATGAGCAATGACCACCATGCCCGCAAGAACGTCGCGAAACTGGGCGATTTCATGTGCTTCGCGATCTATTCGACCAACCTGGCCTACTCGCGCGTCTACAAGCCCGTGCTCGAGCAGCTCGGCCTGACTTACACGCAGTACGTCACCATCATTTGCCTGTGGGAGGAGGACCGGCAGACGGTCAAGGGGCTCAGTGAAAAGTTGTTCCTGGAGCCGAGCACGCTCACGCCGATGCTCAAGCGCCTGGAAGCCATGGGCTATGTGCGCCGCGAGCGCGACACGGAAGACGAGCGCAGCGTGCGCGTGTCGCTGACCGACGCCGGGCGCGCGCTGCGTGAAAAAGCCTTCGATTACCGGGAGATCACGGCCAAGGCGGCGGGCCTGGCGCCCGAGGAGTTCCGCGCTTTGCAGAAAGCGGTGGTCAATTTGCGCACCAACCTGATGGATGCGGCCGACCCGGCGTCGTGATCCGCCCTTACGCCGACTCCCTGCAACCGCGGCGATAGTCGGCCGGCGGCTTGCCGACCAGTTTTTCGAAATCGGTGGTGAAGTGGGCCTGGTCGTAGTAACCCAGCGCTTGCGCCAGCGCGGCCAGGTCGACCTCGCTGCCGTGCGACAGCTGATCGGCCGCGTCCAGCAGGCGGTTGCGGCGTATCACCCATTTCGGCGTGGCGCCCACGTATTCCTTGAACAGCATCTGCAGGCTGCGCACGCCGATGCCGATGTGATCGGCCAATTGCCGCACCTGCGTGATGTCGGGATGCTGCTGGACCGCGTCCAGTATCTGCGCGATGCGCGCGGTCTGCGGATCGGGCGCGGGCAGGGCGCGGCGCAGGATGGCGCTGGCCGCCTCCACCATGCCGGCGTCGTCGGGCGCCGCCAGCACGCTGCGTTCGGCCTCGGCGTCGTCGCAATCGAACAGTGAAGACAGCGGCAATTCGCGATTGGTCGCGGACTGCACCGGCTGCTTCAGGAAACTACGGAACGCCCCCGGCAGAAAGCGCACGCCGAGGATGCGGCCGCTGCCCTTGAGCGTGTATTCGAAAGCCCCCGTCATCACGCCGAACACCGCCGTGCGGCCGGCGTCGAACACCAGGTGGATGCAGGGCGAGGGCAGGGTGCGCTGCACGTGGACCACGCCGTCCGGCAAGGTCCACGCCACCAGCCAGAAGTACTCGACGAAAGGCGCCAGGTCCGGCGCCGGCAGGTAGCGTTCCAGGCGGAAGGCTTTCTCCGCTGCGGCGGGATAGACCACGCCTTTGGGCCGGCTCGTCACGGTTTGCATGATCGGGTTCGCGTTTTTACAAGACCGTCATCATAGCAAGAGATAACGTGGCGTTTCTTCACCATCGACAGGAGAAACACCATGGCACCCCAACTGACCTTGTACCACTGCCCGTATTCGCGCTCCAGCGGCGTGATGGCCTTGCTGGAAGCGCTGCACGCGCCGTATGCGCTGCATGTGATGAACATGAAAAAGGGCGAGAACCGCGAAGCCGCCTACCTGGCCGTCAACCCGATGGGCAAGGTGCCGGCGATCCGCCACGGCGACGCCATCGTCACCGAGCAGGTGGCGATCTACCTGTACCTGGCCGACCTGTTCCCGGACGCCAAACTGGCGCCGCCACCGGGCGATCCGCTGCGCGGGCCTTACCTGCGCTGGATGGCGTTCTACGGCAGCTGCTTCGAGCCGGCCATCGTCGACAAGTGGATGAAGAACACGCCGGCCGACAAGGCATCCTGCCACTACGGCGATTTCGACACCATGTTCAACACCTTTATCGAACAGCTGTCCAAGGGGCCGTACATGCTGGGCGAGCAATTCAGCGCGCTCGACGTGCTGTGGGCCACGTCGCTGGGCTGGATGGGCGCCTTCGACCTGCTGCCCAAGCTGCCCGTGATCGAGCAGTACGTGGCGCGCGTCACCAGCCGGCCCGCTTTTGCCGCAGCCAACGCCAAGGATGACGAACTGGCCGCCGCCCAAGCCACCTGAGCACACGGCGCAACAAACACGCCGCGCACAATAGCAGTTGCATATTGTCATCGTCTATTTCCTGAGTGATAATTTGGTTGGCACTTAGTCCACCCAGGGGGAAATACATGAAGACAATGCTCGTGCTGTTGGCCGTCGTGGCGATGACCGGTTGCGCATCGGTGGTGGCAGGCAAAGCGCAACCGCTGGCGGCGATGATGCAGCCGCTGGCCGCGCCTGCCATGAGCGTCAACGAACCGGTCGTCGATGTGCCGCTCAAGCTGATGTCGCCCAGCCAGAGCGCCGCCAGGGTCAACTGATCGCGGGAGGCGCGCGCCGCACCGTGTTGACCTGGCAGGCGGCCGGCTGCAGGGCCGCTTCGATGATGGCGAGCGCCACATCGGGCTGCGCGCTGCCGCACATGAAGATGTCGGCGGCGGCGAAGCCGCATTCGGGCCAGGTGTGGATCGAGATGTGCGATTCCGCCAGCAGCACCACGCCGGTCACGCCCAAGCCTTCCCCGAAGCCGTGGAAATGGCTGAACAGCACGCGCGCGTGCGCGGCCCCGGCGGCCGCGCGCAACAACGCCTCCAGCGCGGCGCAATCGCTCAATTTTTCGGCGGCGATGCCGCTCAGGTCCGCCAGTAGATGCGTGCCGGCCGGCTGATGCACGGCCGCCCGGTCCGGGAGCGCCTCGCGTTTCACTTGTGGCCCCCGCCGCCGGAGCCGCCGCCGTAGCTGCCGCCGCCACCGCCGGTGTTCGAGCTCCAGGTGCTGCCCCGGTAGCCGCTGCTGTAGTTGCTGTTGCCGCTCACGGCGCGCATCCAGCTGCTGCCCGAGGTGACCACGGAAACGATGACCGCGTAGATGAAGAATTTGCTCATGATTTGTCTTCGTTATCCATAAACCAGGCGGGCAGGTAGATCGCCGCCGCGCCGAGCAGGCTGAGGAACCAGGTGCCGGAGAAGTTCATCAGCAGCGGTATCGCGTTAATCGCCAGCATGAACCAGATGATGAACTTGGCGGTATCGCGGTAGCGGCGCTTGCCGCCCTTGCTTGCCGCCGGCGCGCCCACGCGGCCCTTGAACTTGTCGCCGAACCAGGCCTTGAGCTGGTCGGCCGACACCGGCGACGAGCGCGACCAGGTCATTTCCTGGTCCGTGCTTTCGGCGGCCAGGCGGATCTGGCCGGCGGAGAATTCCTCCACCCGCGTGCGGTCGCCCGCCGCCACGCGCCAGTTGAAGGCGCCGGCCGCGAAGGTCACCACCGAGCCGTAGTCGTACAGGCGGGAGAACCGCGACCTGTCCACCGTCACCTCCGGCGCGCCGGGCGCGTACGCCACCGGCCACTCGGCCATCACGTTCGAGCCGGACCAGCCTTCGTCCGTCTCCACCAGCCACGAGAAGCCGGCGCGGGTGCCGTACATCAGGTACTCGTTCCACTGCGTGCCCTCGTCGTCGGCGCGGCGCATCATGCCGATGATGGTGAAGTCCTGATTGTTGATCCTGGCGGTCGCGCCCAGTTCTATCGTCATCGGCACGGCGGCCACGCGCTCGCCGGCGGCCAGCACTTCGGCCTTCGGGCTGGCGGCGTCGATCTGCGCGTGGCAGGCCGGGCACACCAGCGTGGCCGTCACGCCGGGGATGTACTTGATGCCGCTGCCGCACGACGGGCAGTCGAGCGCATCGAGCTTGCCGCGATAGCGTCCGGCCGCGCGCTGGATGGTGTCGTCGTCGCGCAGCAGCTGGCACTTCATGCTCTCCAGCGTGACGGCCAGGCCGGTGTAGACCACCGGGCGCGGCGAATCCGAATAATCGAGCGTGATGAATTCCCCGCCACGGCGGAAGTCCGCCACCCTGGCCTGGTAGCCTTCGCCCACCTTGAACGGCAGCTCGCCCTGGCCGCCGATGCAATCGGCGGTGCGGATTTCGGCGGCGGTGTACAGCGCGCCGTTGATCGGGAAATTCTGGCCGGGCTGCAGATGCTCGAACACCGGCAGCTGCGTCGCGGCCACGGGATCGATCTTGAATTCGGCGGTGACGGTGTACATGCCGGACGAATCGCCCAGCCACGAGGTCACGCCGTCGTCGAACAGCAGGTACCACTCGTTCCACATGCCGGCCGAGTAGCGCAGCTGGATGCGGCCGACCACCGTGAACTGGCGCTTGCCCAGCACACCGGAGGTGCCGATCTGGATCGGCGAGTAGTCCTCCAGCACGGACGACATCTTGCCCAAGTCCTTGACCGAGTCGGCGTCCTTGAGCACGCTGGTGCTGCAATATTCGCAGACAGCCATAACCGAGGCATGCGAGCGGAATTTGACTTCCGCGCCGCAGCTGGGACAGGAAACGATTTGCATTAGCCGAGCAGTTTTTTCAGCAGTTCGGCCTTGGTGCTGTCGTAGTCGGTAGCCGTGATCAAGCCCTTGTCGAGCAGACCCTTAAGTTTTTCCAGCCGCGCCTCGATCGAGTCCTCGGCCGGCGCTGCGGGTGCGGCGGCCGCCGGCGCGGCCTGCGGCGCCAGCGACGCGCCCAGCGCCTGGCCCATCACCTGTCCCAGTTGTACGCCCGCGCCCAGGCCGACGCCGATGCCGGCCATGCCGCCCTCGTTCTGCGCCGCCAGCGGGATCGCGGTGGCCGCCTGGTACTTGGTGAAGCCGGCCATCTTGTCGGCGCTCATGCCGCCCTTCATGCCGGCGGAGATGCGCTCGTCCAGCGCGGCCTGCAGTTCCTCCGGCAGGCTGACGCTGGCGACGTTGAATTCATCAAGGCCGATGCCGTAGCGGCCGAAGGCCGTGGCCAGGTCGCCCTTGACCTGCTGCGCCATCAGCGCCTGGTTGGCCGCCATGTCCAGGAAGGGCACTTGCGCGCTGCCCAGCGAGCTGGCCATGGTCGCCATCAGGATGCCGCGCAGCTGTTCCTCCACCTCGTCGCGGGTGTAGGCCTCGCGGGTGCCGCTGATCTCCTTGAAGAACAAACGCGGATCGGCCACGCGGTACGAGTACATGCCGAAGGCGCGCACGCGCACCATGTCGAAGTCCTTGTCGCGGATGGTGATCGGCTGCGGCGTGCCCCATTTGCGGCCGGTCTGCACGCGGGTGCTGAAGTAGTAGACGTCCGACTTGAACGGCGAGTCGAACAGCTTGTCCCAGTTTTTCAGGTTGGTCAGCACCGGCAGGGTCTGCGTGGTCAGCTTGTGGGTGCCGGGGCCGAACACGTCGGCGATCTGGCCCTCGTTGACGAACACCGCCATCTGCGATTCGCGCACCACCAGCACGCCGCCGTTCTGGATCTCCTGGTCCTGCATCGGATAACGCCACGCGAGGACGCCGTCGACTTCCTCGTTCCACTGCAGTACGTCGATAAACTGCTTCTTGATAAAGCTGCCTAAGCCCATGATGGTCCTCGCTTGATTAGGAAATGCAGGCGCCGTTGATGGCGCCAATGGAAATGGAGATCGCGCCCAGCAAGCCGCCGAAGGCCGCGTTGTTGCCTTCGATCTGGTCCTTCGACATGTTCAGCGCGCGCGTGGTGATGGCGTAGGCCAGCATCTGCACCACCATCGCGCCGAGCGCCCAGGCGGAGAACTCGCGGTAATCGGCAGTATGCACCAGCGCCGAGGCGATGGTGATGGAAAAACCTATCAAGGCCCCGCCCAGCGATAGCGCCGCGGCGAAATTCCCCTGCCGTATCAGCAGCACCTCGTCGAAAGGCGTCATCCACGTGTAGGCTTTGAAAAAGACCGCCAGCAGCACTGCAGCCAGTAAAAGATGAATCAGGTAGTTTTGGATGGCGGGCACGGCGCACCTTGGGTTAAAGTGGTTAACTTGCTAACGCTCAAACATATTAGTGCAAAAATAGCTAAATGACCAAAAAGATTCTCATCCTGTCCGTCTTCGTCGTCGCTTCCTGCGGCCTTGCCTACGAATTAATCGCCGGCGCCTTGTCCAGCTACCTGCTGGGCGACTCGATCCTGCAATTTTCCACCATTATCGGCTGCTACTTGTTCGCCATGGGCGTGGGCGCGCACTTTTCCAAGTATGTCAGGGATGAGGATGTGCTGGCGCGCTTTGTGGACATCGAACTGGCGGTCGGCCTGGTGGGCGGCCTGTCGGCGGCGGTGTTGTTCCTGACCTTCTCGTGGATGGCGGCGCCGTTCCGCACGCTGCTGTACGTGATGGTGTTCCTGATCGGCGCCTTCGTCGGCATGGAGGTGCCGCTGGTGATGCGCGCCCTGAACGAGCGCAAGACCGAATTCAATGAGCTGGTCAGCCGCGTGCTGACCTTCGACTACCTGGGCGCGCTGGCCGTGTCGCTGCTGTTCCCGCTGGTGCTGGCGCCGTATCTGGGGCTGGTGCGGACCGGATTCTTGTTCGGCATGCTGAACGTGGGCGTGGCCCTGTGGACCATCACCGCGTTTCGCACGGAGCTGAAGAACGTCACCGGCCGCATGCTGCGCGCCGCCAGCGTGATGTGCGTGCTGGTGTTCGGCTTCGCCTTCGCCGACAAGATGACCTACTGGGGCGAGCATGGCCTGTTCGGCGACGAGATCGTGTACGCCACCACCACGCCCTACCAGCGGCTGGTGATCACGCGCTGGAAGGACGACCTGCGCCTGTACATCAACGGCAACCTGCAATTCTCCTCGCGCGACGAGTACCGCTACCACGAGGCGCTGGTGCATCCGGTGCTGCAACCGCTGCCCTGGGCGCGGCGCGTGCTGGTGCTGGGCGGCGGCGACGGCCTGGCGCTGCGCGAGATCCTGCGCTATCCGAACATCCAGCAGGTCACGCTGGTCGACCTGGACCCGGCCATGACCGGCGCCTTCACCAAGCGCGAGGAGCTGGTCAAGCTCAATCACGGCTCCTTCAGCGACAAGCGCGTGCGCGTCATCAACGCCGACGCCGCGATCTGGCTGCAGCACAACGACGACATGTTCGACGCCGTCATCGTCGATTTCCCCGATCCGTCCAGTTTCGCGCTGGGCAAGCTGTATTCGGTGCCGTTCTACGGCATGGTGAAGAAGCATTTGGCCGCCAACGGCTTGATGGTGGTGCAATCGACGTCGCCGTTCTTCGCGCCGCACGCCTACTGGACCATCGACGCCACGCTGCGCGAGGTTGGCCTGAAGACCTACCCGTACCACGCCTACGTGCCCTCGTTCGGCGAATGGGGCTTCATTCTCGCCACGCCGCAGGCGGACTATAAGCCGCCCACCGAATACCGCCTGCCGATGCGCTACCTGAACGCCGACACCACGCGCGAGATGTTCGTCTTCCCGCCGGATATGAAGGCCTTGCCGATGGAGCCGAACCGCCTCAACACGCAATCGCTGGTGCACGAGTTCGAGCAGGACTGGCGCCGGGTGATACGCTGATGCTGCGCCGTTCCTTCCTGGTCTGGGCCGGCGCCAGCGGCGTGGTGGCGGCGGGCAGCGTGGCGGGATTTCACCGCTGGCAGGAGATCACGCCAACGGTGCATTATCCGGGCCGCGCCGAGGGCCACTTCCTGCGCGACCGCCGCGCCTTGCCGCCGCCGTCAAAAGTTATCCACACCGATATCGCCATCCTCGGCTCCGGCGTGGCCGGCCTGACCGCCGCATGGAAGCTGAAAAAACTCGGCAGGACCGACGTGCTGATGATCGACGGCCCTCAGCCGCACGGCAACGCCGCCGGCGGCGCCTTCGGCGACCTCGAATATCCGACCGGCGCGCACTACCTGCCGCTGCCGTCGCCGGAATCGGTGCACGTGCGCGAGATCCTGGCCGACCTGGGCATCATCCAGAAGGATGCGATGGCGGAGAAGCCCTACTACGACGAGCGCTACATCCTGCACGGGCCGGAGGAGCGGCTGCTGTTCAACGGCCACTGGCAGGACGGCTTCATCCCCACCGACGGCGTGCCGCAGTGGGAGCGCGACGAACACACGCGTTTCTTCGCCGAGGTGACGCGGCTGCGCCAGACGCATGGCGCGGACGGCCGCCGCGTGTTCGTGTTCCCCACCGTGATGTCGTCGGAAGATCCGCAGTGGCAGGCGCTGGACCGCATCACGCTCAAGCAATGGCTGGAGCAGAACGGCTACAAGTCGCCGACGCTGCACTGGTACCTGAACTACTGCTGCCGCGACGACTACGGCACGCGCTACGACCAGGTCTCGGCCTGGGCCGGGCTGCACTACTACTGCAGCCGCTGGGGACAGGCCGCCAACGCCGGCAACGGCGCCTGGCTCACGTGGCCGGGAGGCTTGCAGCCGCTGGCTTCCGGCATCGAGCGCGCGTCCGGCGTGCAGCGCATGGCCGGCACCGCCGTGTCGCTGAAGACGACGGCGGACGGCGTCGAAGCGCTGTGCTTCAAGCTGGAAAACGGCCAGCCGTCGAGCTACATCGTCCGCGCCCGCAAGGCCATCTGCGCGATGCCGACCTACGTGGCGGCGCGGGTGGTGGAGAACATCGCCGCCTACGGCTTCGATCCGGCCCAACACGTGCCGCAATACGCGCCGTGGATGGTGGCGAACTTCCTGCTCAAGCGCTTCCCGGACGAGCGACCCAGCCAGCCGCTGTCCTGGGACAACGTGGTGTACAGCGAGCCGGGACTGGGCTTCGTCGTCTCCACCCACCAGGACATCCGCGTGCAGCCGCCGGAAAAGACCGTGTTCAGCGCCTACGTCGCGCTGTCGGACCGCAAGCCCGGCGCCGCGCGCCGCTGGATGGAGGCCGCCACGCCGGAGGAGCTGCTGGCGCTGGCCAGCGCCGATTTGAAGGAAGCCTACGGATCGCAGTTCGCCTCCTGCGTCGAGCGGGTCGACATCACGCTGCGCGGCCACGCCATGGCCTCGCCCGGCCCCAACTTCCGCAGCAACGCCGGCATGAAGGCGCTGCGCGAGGTGGATGGCCCCATCCTGTTCGCGCACGCCGACCTGTCGGGCTTCTCGGTCTTCGAGGAAGCCGCGTGGTGGGGCTGCCGTGCCGCCACTCTTGCCGCAAAGTGATAAGCTAGTCCCATGACACATAACGCCCGCCAGCGCTTCGGCGCCCCCGCCAAACTGAAACTGCGTGAAAGCGACGCAGACGATGCGGCTTTTTCCAGCCGCTCCGCCAACCCGGAACTGAGCAAGGCCAAGGCCAAGACGCTGGACCTGAAGCGCACCGCCGCGCTGATAGACCGCATCGGCGCCCTGCAGGACAAGCTGTATGCGCAGCGCCGGCAGAAGGTGCTGCTGATCCTGCAGGGCATGGACACCGCCGGCAAGGACGGCACGATACGCGTCATGTTCAACGGCATCAGCCCGATGGGCGTGCGCGCGGCGGCCTTCAAGCAGCCGACCGACAACGAACTGGCCCACGACTACCTGTGGCGCGTGCACCAGCAGGTGCCGGTCAAGGGCGAGATCGCGATCTTCAACCGCAGCCACTACGAAGACGTGTTGATCACCAAGGTGCAGGGCATGATAGACGGCGACGAGTGCAAGCGCCGCTACGCGCAGATCCGCGATTTCGAACGCATGCTGGCGGAGACGGGCACGGTGGTCGTCAAGGTGTTCCTGCACATCTCGAAGGAAGAACAGCGCCAGCGGCTGCAGGAGCGGCTGGACGATCCCGACAAACAATGGAAGTTCAACCCGGCCGACGTCGAACAGCGCAAGAAATGGGACGACTACCAGCGTGCCTACGAGCGCGCCATCCGCGAGACCAACATGCCGCATGCGCCATGGTACGTGGTGCCGGCCAATTCCAAGACCCACCGCAACCTGGTGGTCGCCAGCCTGCTGCTGGAGACCCTGGAAGACATGGACCTGGCCTATCCCGACCCGCATCCCGACCTGTCCTCGTTCACCGTCGAGTAAAAGGAGCTTACTCATGCTGAAACTTAAAGATCCCACCCTGCTGCGCCAGCAGGCCTACATCGACGGCGCGTGGAGCGACGCCGACAACGGCGCCACGCTGACCGTGACCAATCCAGCCACCGGCGAGCAGCTCGGCACCGTGCCGCTGATGGGCGCCGCCGAGACGCGCCGCGCCATCGCCGCCGCAAAAGTCGCCTGGCCGGCCTGGCGCAAGAAGAGCGCCAAGGAGCGCGCCGCCATCCTGCGCAAGTGGAATGACCTGATCCTGGAGAACACCGAAGACCTGGCGCAGCTGATGACCGCCGAACAGGGCAAGCCGCTGGCCGAGTCGCGCGGCGAGGTGGCGTACGGCGCCTCCTTCATCGAGTGGTTCGGCGAGGAGGCCAAGCGCGTGGCCGGCGAGACGCTGGCCTCCCCATGGCCGGACCGCCGCCTGCTGGTGACCAAGGAGCCGATCGGCGTCTGCGCCGCCATCACGCCGTGGAACTTCCCGATCGCGATGATCACCCGCAAGGCCGGACCGGCGCTGGCGGCGGGCTGCCCGATGGTGCTCAAGCCGGCCGAATCGACGCCGTACTGCGCGCTGGCGCTGGCCGTGCTGGCCGAGCGCGCCGGCGTGCCGGCCGGCGTGTTCAGCGTGGTGACCGGCACGCCGAAGGAGATCGGCGGCGAGATGACGTCCAACCCCACCGTGCGCAAGCTGACCTTCACCGGCTCCACGGCGGTGGGCCGCCTGCTGATGGAGCAGAGCGCGCCGACCATCAAGAAGCTGTCGCTGGAACTGGGCGGCAACGCGCCCTTCATCGTGTTCGACGACGCCGACCTGGACGCGGCGGTGGAGGGCGCGCTGGCCTCCAAGTACCGCAATGCCGGCCAGACCTGCGTCTGCGCCAACCGCATCTACGTGCAGGACGGCGTGTACGACCGGTTCGCCGAGAAGCTGGTGGCGGCCGTGGCCAAGCTCAAGGTCGGCAACGGCGCGGAGGAGGGCGTCACGCAAGGTCCGCTGATCGACGAGAAGGCGGTGCAGAAGGTGGAGCAGCACGTGGCCGACGCGCTGGCCAAGGGCGGCCGCCTGCTGGCCGGCGGCAAGCGCCACGCGCTGGGCCACAGCTTCTTCCAGCCGACCGTGATCGCCGACGTCACCAGCGACATGATCGTCGCCACCGAGGAGACCTTCGGCCCGCTGGCGCCGCTGTTCCGCTTCACCACCGACGAGGAAGTGGTGGAACTGGCCAACAGCACCGAGTTCGGCCTGGCCAGCTACTTCTATTCGCGCGACATCGGCCGCATCTGGCGCGTGGCGGAGGGGCTGGAGAGCGGCATGGTCGGCGTCAACAGCGGCCTGATCTCCAACGAGATCGCGCCGTTCGGCGGCGTCAAGCAATCGGGCCTGGGGCGCGAGGGTTCGCACTACGGGCTGGACGATTTCCTGGTCATCAAATACATCTGCATGGGCGGGATCTAGCGGCCGTTAGCGCAGCCGCACCAGCATGGTGGCCGGCGCCGCGCCGGTCAGCCGGTCCACCATGCGCTTGACGGCCGCCATCTGGTTGCCGGATTTTTGCGCATAGCGCGCGTCGTCGTAGGCGAACCAGTCCCAGCACGCCTTGGGATTGGTGTACGGGTAGATCGCCGACGCCTGCGGGTACAGCACCACGATCTTGTTGCTGTCGGCCCAGGCGTTGTAGCCGGCGCGCTCGACGAAGGTGGTGCCGATGTCGTCCAGGTCCTGCTCGCAGCCGTGGAAGGCCACATGCAAGCGGCAACCCGCGCCGTTGTTGCCGTCGCAGGCCTTGGGCACATACAGGTAGCCGGTTTCCGCCATGCCGTGCCAGCCCGGCAGCGGCAAAAATTCCGACTGGTTGAAGGCGATGAAGCGGCCGCTTAGCGTGCCGTTGTTGCGCGGCGTGAGCGGGCCGTAGATCCAGCGCAGCAGCTCGCCCGCCGCGTCGTAGCCGCAGTTGTTGATGTAGGGCGTGCCCAGCGTGGCGCAGCTGTTGCCGTACTGGTCGGTCGGCATCGCGTGCTCGGCCGGCAGGTTGCGGGTGTAGGAGATGTGGTCGGCGTCGATGTAGTGGCGATAGTAGAAGTACAGGTCGTTCATCACCGGCTGCGGCACGACCGTATCGGCGCTGCCGGACAACATCCAGATGTGGTGGCCGGCCAGGGCGGCGGGCGGATCGATGCCGCCGGCGCCGGCGAACCAGTCGGTGAAGGCGATCAGCTCGGCGATGTGGGTGCCGCCGGGGCGCACGCGGCACGGGAACAGCTCGCTGGTGCAGCTGCAGCTGGTGGTCGCGATGAGCACGCTGCCCTGCGAGCAGAAGTACGGCCCGCCCGCGATGATGCCGGCCCCTTGCACCGTCTGCGAGAAGGCCACCTCGAACTGCACCGCCATGTAGGCGCCGGACGACAGGCCGGACACGGTGACCTGGGTGGCCGTCATGTTCGGCAGCGTGACCGTTTGCGCCGGGGCGGGGCCGGCCAACAGCAAACACAGCAGGCAGAGCAGCTTCGTCATGGCATCCTCGCGTCAGGTCAGGCATGCAGTGTGGAGCAGCGGGGCGCATTCCGCTTAATTTCGCTCAATCGTGCGCGGGGCGGGAAGGGGTTATCCACAGCCTCGGCAAGCAGGCCGGCCGAGTTTGGCATAAAATGGTTTTTTCCCTTTTCCGGCCGACCATCATGTCCAAGACCCTTGCCCAGTTATGCCTGTTTTCCGCGCTGACCGTGATGGCCAGCGCCTCCGTGTTTGCGCAAGCTCCCGCCGCCGCACCGGCCGCCCCCGCCGCCGCGCCGGCGAGCTGCCCGGCCATCCTCAAGCAGACCTTCAAGCGCCTGCAGGACGAATCGCCGCAGGACCTGTGCCAGTATTCCGGCAAGGTGATTTTGGTGGTCAACACGGCCAGCTACTGCGGCTTCACCAACCAGTACGAAGGGCTGGAGGCGATGTACGCCAAGTACGGCAGCAAGGGCCTGGTGATCCTGGGCTTCCCGTCGAACGACTTCGGCCAGCAGGAACCGGGCAGCAGCAAGGAGATCGCCGACTTCTGCTACAACACCTACGGCGTGAAGTTCCCGATGTTCGCCAAGTCGGTGGTGTCGGGCAAGGAACCGAATCCGCTGTTCGCCAACCTGATCAAGATCACCGGCAAGGCGCCGGCCTGGAACTTCCACAAATACCTGATCGACCGCAACGGCAAGGTGGTGGATAACTTCGGCAGCAAGGTCACGCCGTCGGACAAGCAGCTGGTCGGCGCGGTGGAAAAAGCGCTGGCGATGTAAGCCGGGCTAGTCCAGCTTGTAGCGCTTTTGCAGGGCCTTCAGTTCGCCCGAGGCTTCCAGCTTGCGCACGCCGTCGGCCAGCGCGCGGACCCAGGTGTCGGCGCGGATATCCTGTGTCGCAAAGCCGATGGTCAGCGGCAGCTCGTTGTCGAGGCAGCCTGCCTGGCGGATGCGGCTGGCCACGTCGAGCCGCTTGCCCAGTTGCGCCATGACGGCGGAATGTTCCAGGATCACGCGATAGCGTCCGCCCAGCAGCTTCTGCACGTTGGTGGTGCCGGCCGACGCGCCGAAGGCCAGCGCGATGAGGCCGGGCTGATGGCGGTTTTCCGCGATGTAGGCATCCATCGGCCCGTCGTCGTAGCCGTAGTCGTCGATCACGCCCACCACCTGCGTCTTGAGCGAACTCATGGAATGAAAACTCCAGTCGTCGCCGGCCCGCGTGTAGAAGCAGGCGCGCGATTGCGCCACCGGCGCGCTCAGGCGCAGGCGCCGGTCGATCGGCGGCGCGTAGACGCCCTCGATATCGCCATGCACCGTTTGCGTGATGGCGCGGTTGAGCGGCATGAGCACCGGCTCCACCCGATAGCCTTCCGCAGCCATCGCCATCGTCGCCAGTTCCACCAGGTAGCCGCTGGGCGGCTTGCCGTCGAGCGCGCACACGTAGGGACACCAGTCGTCCGAGCCCAGCCGGATCAGCGGGCCAGCCTGCGCCGGGCCCGCCGAGGCCAGCAGGCAAGCGAGCAGCGCAGCAGCAAGCGGCCGGCTGGCGTTGATGGTCATGGAGCGCTCCCGGATATCTTGCATATCGAGACCCCAGTATAGCGAAATGCGCTGGCGGGGCAGGCAATGCTGAACTTCGGCATACGGCACAGGTCTACCAGTAATGGCTGCTTCGGCGGCCCAACCACTGGAGCAGGGGGAACTTTATGGCGCGTATCGCGAAAAGGGCGGCAGCCGTGGCCAGCGGCCCGATCGATATCTCGTGTGGCGGCATCGTCGTCCGGCCGAGCATGCCGACAGCCCGGCAACTGGTGCGGGCGCGCGGCGAAGGCAGGCGGACCGCCATCATGCTGGTCGAGGCCGCAGGCGATATCGCCGTTGAACCCGGCACGCCCGTCTTCAGCCTTGATTCGCTCGACCCCAAACTGGTGGTACGGGAACTCGACGGCAGGGCGGCCAGGGGCTATTTCAAAGCCGGGAGATTTATTGAAGTCTTATAATCGAAGCGGATTGAACTTTTGCATAGGCTAGCGGTCTACCAGTAATGGCCGCCTCTGCGGCTTAACGGCCGGTGCTGGAGGAAGCTATGGCGCGTAACAGAAAAATGCAGATGATAGTTCCGTTGGCGGCGGATAATGTTGATCTGCGTGACAGTCGTCGTGTAACCAAGGCCTTACCTGAGGCAGTCGGCGCATTGCCTGCGGAGCTGAATCTGCGATTCAAGAGCGATACTCCGCTGTTTTTCGCTGATCCCTCTGATCCGACGATCGTCATTCGCAAGCTCAGGCGAAAAACCTCTCGTGGCCGCTTTGTTGGCGGTAAGTTTGTCGAGATAAAGTGAGCATGTTGTGCGCGTGGTTCGCACCGTTCGCGGCGCAGTACGCATGGCGCTGCCACAGGAGAACAGGCAACTGGCCATTGTCCTCTGCGGTCCCAATGGATCGGGAAAATCGACTTTATGGTACGAGTTTCTGGCTGATCATTTCAAAATTCCGCTTCTAAATGCCGATCGGCTCTTGCTTTCGCTATTGCCTGAACAGCATGAGAGTCGAGTTTGGTCGGCTTGGGCGCGAAGATTTCGCGATCAAAACGCCTTATGGATGGGTATTTCCCAACATGGTATTGCTTGTTTGATGGACGAGGCCATTGCCAGGCAAGCCACCTTTGCCTTCGAGACCGTGTTTTCGTACTGGGAGCCGATGCCTGACGGGACTGTTCGCAGCAAGATAGAGCTGATAGGGCGACTACGCAACGCCGGTTACTTTGTAGTGCTGCTGTTCGTTGGCCTGGCCGATGTCGGGCTTTCCATCGGGCGAGTGCTGACGCGGGTACATGAGGGTGGCCACAAAGTTGCGCACCGCAAGCTAGTCGAGCGCTTTGCACGTACTCAGGCGGCGGTGGCCCATGCGCTGGACGTTGTGGATGCCGCGATTCTGTTCGATAACAGCGGTGCGCTGCGGCAGGCCTACACTCCCGTCCATGTGCGCGCGAATAAAGAGATTCTGTTCGATATCCGCGAAGCGGGATCTCCTGCAGAGGCCATCACGCGATGGCTTGATCTGGTTGCGCCGCTGTCGTGAGAGCAAAGCCCTCGTCCAGCCAGCCGGTGATCCCTCCCGGCATCAGCTTGACCGGACGGCTCAGCCGGGCCAGGCGCACGGCGGCGCGGGCCGCGCCGTTGCAGTGCGGGCCGGCGCAATACACGACGAACAGCGTGTCGGCCGGGAACCCGGCCAGCCGGGAACCGATGATCTTGCGGTGCGCCAGGTCCAGCGCGCCCGGCACGTGGCCGGCCGCGTATTTCTCCGTGCCGCGCACATCCAGCAAAACGAAATCCCGCGGGCCGTTGGTCAGCGCGTCGTGCACGTCCCAGCAGTCGGTTTCGTAGCTGAAGCTCGCTTCAAAGCGGGCCAGCGCGTCGCCGCTAGCGGCGGCGGGAATGGCGGCGACGAGGGACTTGGCGGACATCGTGATCTCCTTCATTGAGTGGACAGTGACGCCATTGTGCGGCGCCGCCCGCATCGCCGGCAGTGGCGCACAAGCCATTCTGCGTTAAGATCACGCCATGAAAAAACATCTGGTCGTCGCACTGGCCTACGACCGCCTGTGCACCTTCGAGTTCGGCTGCACGGTCGAACTGTTCGCGCTGGAGCGCCCCGAGCTGGACGTGGACTGGTACGACTTCGCGGTCTGCGCCGTCGAGCCCGGCCCGATCCGCGCGGCCGGCGGCATCACCGTGCAGGCGCCGTACGCGCCCGAGCTGCTGGAACGCGCCGACACCATCGTCATCCCCGGCTGGCGCGACGCCGACGAGCCGCCGCCCCCGGCCATGCTGGAGGCGATCCGCGCCGCCCACCGGCGCGGCGCCCGCCTGTGCTCGATCTGCTCGGGCGTGTTCGTGCTGGCCGCCGCCGGCGTGCTGGACGGCCAGCGCGCCACCACCCACTGGCGCTACGCCGACCGGCTGGCGCAACGTTATCCACAGATCCAGGTCCAGCCCGACGACCTGTACGTGGACAACGGCCAGGTCATCACCGCCGCCGGATCGGCCGCCGGCCTCGACATGCTGCTGCATCTGGTGCGGCGGGATTACGGCGCCAAGGTCGGCAACCTGGTGGCGCGGCGGCTGGTGGTGGCGCCGCACCGCGAGGGCGGCCAGGCGCAGTTCCTGCCGCGGCCGATGGCGCGCGGTGAGCAGGGCAGGCTGTCGCGGCTGATGGATTGGCTGCGCAGCCATCCGGCCCAAGCGCACACGGTCGACAGCATGGCCGCGCGCGCCGCGATGAGCCCGCGCACCCTGCAGCGCCAGTTCCAGCAGGCCACCGGCTTCGGACCGGTCGAATGGCTGATCCGCGAGCGCATCGCCCTGGTCAAGGACATGCTTGAAGAGCCCGACCTGCCGCTGGCGCGCATCGCCGAGCGCGCCGGTTTCGGTTCCGAGGAGTCGCTGCGCCACCACTTCCGCCGCCTGGCCGCGACCACGCCGGCCGCCTACCGCCGCCGCTTCACCCACCCCGCCTGAGCCGCAAAACAGTCCAAATGGACTGTTTTTTTTAGGCAACTTGATCTCTATAATTGACAAGATTGACTTGTCAAATGAGTCACACTGCATTTTTATCCAAGCAAGCCGCGGCAGCCGCCGCGCGCCCTTCACATTTCCTTACTAGGAACCCGATATGGACCCCTACCTGGGCGAAATCAGGATCATGGCTTTCAATTTCGTGCCGCGCGGCTGGGCGAGGTGCGATGGACAGATACTCTCCATCCAGCAGAACCAGGCCCTGTTTTCCCTGCTGGGGACGAATTACGGCGGCGACGGCATACGCACCTTTGCGCTGCCCGACCTGCGCGGCCGCATTCCCTTGCACGCCAACGGCGCCAACTATTGGCTGGGCCAGGCAGGCGGCGAGGACGCGCATACGCTGACCAACGCGGAAATGCCGGCCCACAGCCACGCGCTGCAGGGCAGCGGTGCGCCGGCCGTCACCGGCGCGCCGGCCAACGCGGTGCTGGGGACCAAGGGCCGCCTTGGCCGCGACCTGATGGGACCGGCCAATTCCACGCTGGCGCCGGCCGCGCTGAGCGTCGCCGGCGGCAACCAGCCGCACGAAAACATGCAGCCCTACCTGCCGCTGACCTTCGCCATTGCGCTGACCGGCATTTTCCCACCTCGAAACTGAGCGACCCCATGAGTGAACCATTTATCGGCGAAATCCGCCTGTTTGCCGGACAGTTCGCCCCGCAGGGCTGGGCGTTCTGCGACGGCAGCGAACTGTCCATCGCGCAGAACGACGTCTTGTTCGCCCTGCTCCAGACCCAGTACGGCGGCGATGGCCAGCAGACCTTCGCGCTGCCGGACTTGCGCGGGCGCGTGCCGCTGCACGCCAACCAGGGCGGGGGGCCGCGCCCCTTTTACCAGGGCCAGCCGGGCGGCGTTGAGACGGTGGCGCTGACCTCGCAGACCATGAGCGCCCACAGCCACGCGCTGCCGGCCAGCCAGGACCGCGCCACGCCGGCCTACGCCCAGGGCGGCGCCGGCGCCTTCGCCAACACCGGCGGCGTCCCGGTCTACGGACTGAGCGGCAGCGGCGGCACCGCCGCCATGCGGGCCGACACCATCGTGCGGGTGGGCAGCGGCCAGCCCCACAACAACATGGCGCCGTATCTGGGCCTCAATTTCATCATTGCGCTGACGGGCATCTACCCGTCCTACGGGTGACAGGACAATTCCATGAGCGATCAATTTATCGGCGAAATCCGCATGTTCACGTATAGCTTCGAGCCCGTGGGCTGGCTCCGGTGCGAAGGACAGCGGCTGGCGATACGCCAATATACGGCCCTGTTCGCCGTGCTGGGCACGGTCTATGGCGGCGATGGCGTCACCACGTTCTGCCTGCCCGACCTGGGCGGGCGCATGCCCCTGCATGTGGGCGGCAGCGTTTCGCCCTACCTGAGCCCGCACAGTCTGGGCGAGCAGGGCGGCGAAGCCAGCGTCACCCTGCAGCCCAGTCACCTGCCGCCGCATATCCATGCCGTCACCGCGCTGACCGGCGCCGCCACGCAGAGCGCGCCGGGGCCGTCGACGCTGCTGGCCGACGCCGGCGCCGTGCCTGTGTACACCGGCGCCGCCGGCGGCATGGCCGCGCGCGGTACGACCGGCACGGCCGGCGCCAGCCAGCCGCACAACAATATGCCGCCCTACCTGGCGCTGAGCTTCTGCATCGCCACGATGGGCAACTTCCCGCCGCGATAATGCCGCGCGCCGGACACCCCTCTCACCAACGGAGAACCACCATGTTGAAACGTCGCGAACTCTTGAAAATGGGCGGCGGCTCGCTGGCGCTGGCCGGCCTGGGCCTGATGGCGCCGGCGCGCGCCGGCGGTCCGGCGGCCGGCGTCGAGGCGGCCGCCGGCAATGACCACCAGTGGACGGCGGACGGTGCCCGCGCGCTGCTCGGCCAGCGCTTCTGGGTCAACGATCCGGCGCAGGGCGCGGTCGCGCTGACGCTGGAGACGGTGCGCGAGCTGCCGGCGCGCGCCGCCGCCGCCGGTGCGCCCGCCATCGCGCAATTTTTGCTGTACTTCGCCGGCCCGGCCGGCGGCGCGCTGGCCGCCGGCAACTACGAAATGGACCACGACCAGATCGGCCGCTTCGCGCTGTACCTGATCCCAGGCGAAAAGCGCACCGGTTCGCGCCTCTACCGCGCCGAATTCAGCCTGCTGCTGGCCTGAGCACCCCTTCCCCCGCACCCCGAACCCGTACGGACACCCCATGCATAAACACGCCTCCGCCAACCGCTTCTACCGACTCGTCTGGAGTCATGTGCACGCCTGCTGGGTCGCCGTCGCCGAGGGCGCGCGCGGGCAGGGCAAGCGCGGCTCGACCCGGCGCGCGGCGCGCCGCCTGGGCATGCTGCTGGCATTGGGGACGGCCGGCGGCGCGGCGCTGGCGGGGCCGCCCGCCGTCAACGCGCTGCCATCCGGCGCGCAGCTGGTGGCCGGGCAGGCGTCCATCGCCACCAGCGGCAACCAGATGACGGTGACGCAGGGCAGCAACCAGGCCATCCTCAACTGGCAGCGCTTCGACATCGGCGCCAACGCCGGCGTGCGCTTCGACCAGCCCTCGTCGGCGGCGGTGGCGCTGAACCGCGTGATCGGCGGCGACCCGTCGCAGATCTACGGCAAGCTGTCGTCCAACGGCAGCGTGTTCCTGATCAATCCGCAGGGCGTGCTGTTCGGCGCCGGCGCCCAGGTCGACGTCGGCGCACTCGGCGCCTCGTCGCTGAATTTGTCGGACAGCGCCTTCCTCAGCGGCCGCTACGACTTTGCCGGCAGCAGCGGCGCCGGCGCCGTGCGCAACGACGGCAGCATCCGCGTCGCCGCCGGCGGCTACGTGGCGCTGATCGGGCCGTCCGTGGTCAATCACGGCGGCATCAGCGCGCCGCGGGGCGGCGTGGCGCTGGCGGCAGGGGAGCAGGTCAGCGTCGACCTGCGCGGCGACGGCTTGATCGGCGTGCGTACCACGCGCGGCGCGCTCAAAGCGTTGGCGGAAAACAGCGGCGCGATCAGCGCCGACGCCGGCCGCGTCGTGCTCAGCGCGGCGGCCGCCGATGCGCTGACCCGCTCCACCGTCAACAACACCGGCATCGTGCAGGCGCGCGGCCTGGCGGGCGACGGCGGCAGCATCCGCCTGGTCGGCGACGGCGACGTGCACGCCGGCGCGCTCGACGTGTCCAGCCGCGCCGGCGCCGGTGGCGCCATCGCGGTCGGCGGCCAGTTCGTCGCGCTCGACGGCGCGCTCAACGCCGACGGCGCGCGCGGCGGCAGCATCGATGCGCGGGCCGGCGGCAACCTGTCGGTGTCGGCGGCGGCCAGCGCGGCGGGCGCCAGCGGCGCCGGCGGCGGCATCGCCTACGCGGCCGGCAAGGCCCTGGTGGAAAACAGCAGCGCCGCCAGTCGCGCCGACGGCGCCACCGACGGCGGCAGCATCACGCTGGGCGCCGGCACCGGCCTGGCTTCGTCCGCGCTGCACAGCGCGCGCGGCGCCGCCGGCGCGGGCGGGCGCATCGACGCCAGCGGCAAGGACGTCAGCCTGTTCAGCGCGGTGCTGGACGCCTCCGGCCAGACGCGGGGCGGGCTGGTGCGCGTGGGCGGCGCCTTCCAGGGCGGCACCCCGGCCGCCGGCGCGCCCGACCTCGCCCGCTTCGTCACGCGCTGGGGCGGCGCCGCCGCCATCGCCAACGCCGGCACCACCTTCATCAACGACAGCAGCGCGATCGACGTGTCGGCGCGCGGCGCGGCCGGGCAGGGCGGCACCGCCGTGGTCTGGTCGCAGGACATCACCACCATGCTGGGCGCGCTCAAGGCGACCGGCGCGGCCGCCGGTGGCGCGGTGGAGATCTCGTCCAAAAACGACTTGCGCTCGATCGGCCTGGACAAGGTGACGGTCGGCGCCGGCGGCCAGCTGCTGCTCGATCCGAAGAATCTGATCATCCGCGCCGACGCCGGCCAGTGGACCTACCAGGCCATCCTCGGCGCCGGCCGCAGCGGCGGCGGCAACGTCAATGTCGGCGGGCTGGACTCCGGCGACGCCTATGGCGCCGGCGTGGCGCTGAGCGCCTCCGGCACCCAGCTGGCGGTGGGCGCGCCCTACGACGCCGGCCAGGACAACGCGACCGGCGCCGCCGGCGCGGTGCGCCTGTACACCTTCACCAACGACAGCTTCGGCGGCGCCATGCTGCGCGGGACGCTGGGCGCCGGCTACACCGGCAACGGCAACACCAATGTCAGCCTGCCGGCCAACGCGCTGTTCGGCGCCAGCGTCGCGCTCAGCGGCGACGGCCGCACGCTGGCGGTGGGCGCGCCGGGCCAGCAGGGCGGCGCCGGCCAGGTGTACGAGTATCGCTACAGCGGCGCCAACTTCAGCGGCGCCACCACCACGGCCACCGTGGCCAATCCGCGCGGCGCGTTCGCCGACGCCTTCGGCACGGCGGTCGCGCTCAACAGCGACGGCAGCAAGCTGGCGGTGGGCGCGCTGTACGACGGCACGGCCGGCACCAACGCCGGCGCGGCCCACCTGTACGCCAATGGCGACCTGGCCGCGGTCACCCGCACCGCCACCGTCAACGGCAGCGGCGGCGACGCGCTGTTCGGCACCGCGCTGGCCTACAACGGCGCCGGCGACCGCCTGGCCGTGGGCGCCATCGGCGAGAGCAACGGCAGGGGCGCGGTCTACCTGTACGACACCAGCGCCGCCCCGGCCCTGCTGCGCAAACTGAGCGCGGGCGCCAATGGCGGCAGCAACACCAACGTGGCGCTGCTGGACGGCGAATATTTCGGCTCCGCGCTGGCCTTCAACGCGGCCGGCACCCGGCTGGCCGTGGGCGCGCCATCGTCGCCCGCCAGCGGCGGCGCCACCCTCGGCCCGGGCGCCGTGCGCGTCTACGACTTCGCCGACACCGGCTACGCCACGCCGGTGCTCAGCGCCACGCTGGGCCGCGGCTACGGCGGCGCGCCGAATGTGGACGTGCCGCTCAACGACTACGACAGCTTCGGCTACGCGGTGGCGCTCAACGGCGCCGGCGACCGCATGGTGGTCGGCGCGCCGTACAGCGACGGCGCGCAGGCCGGCACCGCCGGCAGCGGCAGCGTCCACGCCTTCGTGCTGGCGCCGGCGCCGGTCGACAGCCAGTCCTACGCCAACCCGAGCGGCGGCACCTCCACCGTCAGCTCGGTCGCGCTGGCGGCGCAGCTGGCCAGCGGCGTCTCGTTGACGCTCCAGGCCAGCAACGACCTGACGCTCGACAGCGGCAGCGCGATCAATGCCGGCGCCGGCGCCGGTTCGCTGACGCTGCAGGCCGGCCGCAGCGTGGTCCTCAATTCCACCATCACGCTGGGCGGCGGCTCGCTGACGGTGGTGGCCAACGACGGCAAGCCGACGCCGTCCACCGGCCCGGTCGACGCCGACCGCGACGCCGGCGCCGCCACGCTGACGGTCAACGGCGCGCTCACCGGCGGCGGCGATGTCAGCCTGGCGATCGCCGACGGCAGCGGCAAGACCAACCGCGACAACGGCGCGCTGCAGGTGAACGCCGCCGTCACGGCGCGCGGCATCAGCCTGAAGAACCAGGGGCCGAGCGTCGGCACCGTGGCGCTGGGCGCCGGCGGCGTGCTGTCCGCGTCGGGCAGCGGCACCGCCATCGAAGTGGTGGCCGGGCCGGCCGGCGGTGGCCTGTTCACCAACAACTCCGCGCAGGCGACGCCGCTGGGCGCGGGCTTGAACCTGACCGGCGCCGGCCGCTTCTTGGTGTATGCGGCCAATCCGGCCACCAGCGTGGAGGGCGTGTCCGCTGCCGCGTACAACAAGCATTACGCGCAAAGCTACGGCGGCGGCACGCCGGCCTACGCGGCCGCCGGCAACTGGTTCCTGTATTCGATCGCGCCGACGCTGACCATCACCGCCTCCAACGCCAGCAAGGTGTATGACGGCCAGGGCGCTGGCGCGCTGGCCTATTCGGTCGGCGGCTATATCGACGGCGACGTCTCCGCCGCGTTGAGCGGTGCGCTAGGCGTGGCCGGCGGCGGCAGGAACGCCGGCAGCTACGCCATCGGCCAGGGCACGCTGGCCAGCGCGATGGGCTACACCATCAACCTGGCCGGCAACGGCGCCACGCTGACGGTGACGCCAAGGGCGTTGACGGTGGCGGCGGCCGGCATCGACAAGGTCTATGACGGCACCCGCAACGCGAGTGTCAACTACAGCAGCGACGCCATCGGCGGCGATGCGCTCAGCATCAGCGGCAACGCCAGCTTCGCCGACAAGAACGCGCAAGCCGGCAAGAGCGTGGCCGTCAGCGGCATCACGCTGGGCGGCGCCGACGCCGGCAACTACATGCTGAGCAGCAGCACGGCGGCCACCACCGCCAGCATCACGCCGCGCACCCTCAACGCCAGCGCCACCAGCGCCGGCAAGGTCTACGACGGCAACACCATCGCCAGCGTGACGCTGGGCGACGACCGCGTCGCCGGCGACCAGCTGGTGCTGGCCCCGGGCGGCGCCAGCTACGCCGACAAGCAGGCCGGCGCCGCCAAGACCATCACCGTGGGCGGCATCACGCTGTCCGGCGCGGACGCGGCCAACTACACGCTGGGCGCGGCCAGCGTCACCACGCAGGCCGCCATCACGGCGCGCACGCTGAACGTCAGCGCCACCGGCGCCAGCAAGGTCTACGACGGCAACCGCGACGCCGCCGTCACGCTGGGCGACGACCGCGTCAACGGCGACGCGCTGACCGTGTCCGCCGCCGCCGCCGCGTACGCCGACAAGAACGTCGGCAACGCCAAGACCGTGACCGCGTCCGGGCTGGCGCTGGGCGGCGCCGACGCCGGCAACTACGTGCTGGCCTCGTCCAGTGCCAACGGCACCGGCACCATCACGGCGCGCACGCTGAACGCGGTCGCCACCGGCGCCACCAAGGTGTACGACGGCACCACCGCCGCCACCGTGACCTACAGCGACGACCGCGTGGCCGGCGACGCCATCACCTACGGCGGCAGCGCCAGCTACGCCGACAAGAACGCCGGCGCCGGCAAGGCGGTCGCCATCGGCAGCGTGACCATCGGCGGCGCGGACGCCGGCAACTATGTGCTGGCGGCCGGCGGCAACCCCACCACCACCGGCGTCATCACGCAGCGCGCGTTGACGGTATCCGTCGGCGCGGCCGGCAAGGTCTATGACGGCACCACCGCCGCCAGCGTGACGCTGGGCGACGACCGCGTGGCCGGCGACCAGCTGGCGCTGGCCGGCAGCGCCAATTACGACAGCAAGAACGCCGGCAACCGCAGCGTCATCGTGTCCGGCATCACGCTGGGCGGCGCCGACGCCGGCAACTACCAGGTGGCCTCGGGCAGCGCCACCGGCGCCGGCGTCATCACGCCCAAGGCGCTGGCCTTCAGCGTCAGCGGCGCGGACAAGGTGTACGACGGCACCACAGCCGCCCATGTGGACTTCCACGACGACCGCCTCGCCGGCGACCAGCTGGGCTTTGGCGCCAACGCCAGCTACGCCGACAAGAACGTAGGAGCCGGCAAGGCCGTCACCGTGACCGGCATCGCGCTCAATGGCGCGGACGCGGGCAACTACACGCTGGCCTCCACCAGCGCCGCCACCACCGCCGGCATCACCGCGCGCACGCTGACGGCCACCGCCAGCGGCGTCACGCGCGTCTACGACGGCACCACCGCCGCCGTGGCGACGCTGGGCGACAACCGCGTCCAGGGCGACCAACTGACGCTGACCGCCAGCGGCGCCGCCGCCTACGCCGACAAGAACGCCGGCAGCGGCAAGGCGCTCAGCGTCACCGGCGTGGCGTTGTCCGGCGCGGATGCCGGCAACTACGTGCTGGCCTCGAACACCGCCAACGGCACCGGCACCGTCACGCAAAAGGCGCTGACGGTCGCAGCGACCGGCAGCGACAAGGTGTATGACGGCACCGCCGCCGCCCGTGTCGACTACACCGACAGCGGCCGCATCGTGGGCGACCAGTTCATCATCGGCGGCACCGCCAGCTACGCCGACAAGAACGTCGGCACCGGCAAGCACATCACCATCACCGGCATCGCCCTGAGCGGCACGGACGCCGGCAACTACGCGGTCGCATCGGCCACCCTGGACGCCAGCGGCGGCATCACGGCGCGTGCGCTCAATGTGGGCATCGCCAGCGCCGGCAAGGTGTACGACGGCACCACCTCGGCCATCGTCGGCATGACCGACGACCGGGTCGGCGGCGATGTGCTCAGCTTCGCCAGCAACGCCGCCAGCTACGCGGACAAGAACGTCGGCAGCGGCAAGACGGTCAGCGTGAGCGGCATCGCGCTGTCCGGCGCCGATGCGGGCAACTACACGCTGTCGAACACCGGCGCCACCACCCGCGCGGACATCACGCCGCGCACGCTGACGGTCACCGGCTCGGGTGTGAGCAAGGTGTACGACGGCACCGCCGCCGCCAGCGTGACCTTCGCCGATACTCGCGTCGGCGGCGACCAGTTGAACGTCACCGTCGGCAGTGCCAGCTATGTGGACAAGAACGTGGATGCCCACAAGGCGTTGACCTTCAGCGGCGTGGCGCTGTCCGGCGTGGACAGCGGCAACTACGTGCTGGACGTGGCGGGCAGCGGCGGCACCGGCGCCATCACGCCGCGCACGCTGAACGCCGGCGCGGCGGGCGTCGACAAGGTTTATGACGGCACCACCGCGGCGACCCTGGCCTGGAACGACGACCGCGTGCGCGGCGATGTCCTGGCCTACAACGCCAGCGCCAGTTTCGCCGACAAGAACGCCGGCGGCGCCAAGACGGTCAACGTGGCCGGCGTGACGCTGGGCGGCGCGGACAGCGGCAACTACGTGCTCGCGCTGGGCAATGCGCCGGTGCGGGCCGCGATCACGCCGCGCGTGCTGGCCGTGACGGCCAACGCCGCCGGCAAGGTCTACGACGGCACCACCGCCGCCAGCGCCACGCTGAGCGACGACCGTATCGGCGGCGACGTGCTGACGGTGACCGGCGGCACGGCGGCTTTCGCCGACAAGAACGCGGGCGCCGCCAAGGCCCTCAGCGTGAGCGGCGTGACGCTGTCCGGCGCCGACGCCGGCAACTACCGGCTGGCGTCGGCCACCGCCAACGGCAGCGGGACGATCACCCAGCGCGACCTGACCTTTACCGCCAGCGGTTACGACAAGGTGTACGACGGCGGCACCAACGCGACGCTCTCGTTCACCGACAACCGCCTCGCCGGCGACAGCTTGAGTTTCGTGTCGTCGGCTGCGTTCGGCGACAAGAACGTCGGCACGGGCAAGACGATCACCGTGTCCGGCCTGTCGTTGAGCGGAGCGGATGCAGCCAACTACAGGCTGACCACCACTACTGGCAGCGCCTCCGCGTCGATCACGCCGCGCGCGCTGGCCGTCAGCGCCAGCGCGGCCGACAAGGTGTACGACGGCACCACGGCCGCCAGCGTCCAGTTCAAGGATGACCGCGTGGCGGGCGATGAGCTGTCGCTGGCCGGCAGCGCCAGTTTCGCCAGCAAGAACGCCGGCGTGCAGCAGGTGCGGCTGGACGGCGTGACGGTGGCGGGCGCCGACGCCGCCAACTACACGGTATCGGTGGGTGGCGCGGGCAGCGCGACGATCGCGCAGCGCGCGTTGAGCGCCAGCGTGACGGCCTCCGACAAGGTCTACGACGGCGGCACGGCGGCCAGCGTGGCCCTGAGCATAAACGCGCTGGCCGGCGATGCGGTACGCATCAGCGGCAGCGGCGCGTTCGCGGACAAGAACGCCGGCGCAGGCAAGAACATCGTCCTGAGCGGCGTTGCCTTGTCCGGCGCCGACGCCGGCAACTACAAACTGGACACCGCCAGTCTCAAGGCCAGCGCGGCGATCACGCCGCGCGCGCTGGTCGCCAGCGTGAGCGCGGCCGACAAGGTGTACGACGGCACGGTGGCCGCGCAGTTCTCGGTCGCCGACAACCGCATCGCCGGCGATGTGCTGGAGGTGTTGGGCGGCAGCGCGGCCTTCGCCGACAAGAACGCCGGCGCCGGCAAGACGGTCACGGTCAGCGGCCTGTCGCTGGGCGGCGCCGACGCCCGCAACTACGCACTGGCTTCGTCCAGCGCCACGACCGCCGCCGCCATCGCGCGCAAGGACCTGACCATCACCGCCAATAGCCTGACGCGCACCGCCGGATTCGCCAATCCGGTCCTGGGCTACACGGTCGGCGGGCTGGTGGCCGGCGACGCGGTCGGCGCGGTCACGGCCAGCACCAGCGCCACGGTGCAGTCGCCGGCCGGCGCCTATCCGATCACCCTGGCCGGCGCCGATCTGCAAAACTACAAGGTCAGCTACGTTGACGGCGTGCTGACGGTGACCAGTCCGCGCGTGCCATTGACGGACACCATCGGCTCCATCGTGCGGCCGACGATACCGGCCACGCCAGCCGCTCCGGGCGTCAGCAACTTCGCCGTGCCGACCGCGCCGGACTTGCCGCAGCAGCGCCTGGCGAACGTCAGCGCGGCCACCGGTCCGGCCGCCGGCGCCGGTGCGGCGCCGTCCATTGCCGCCGTGGCCAACCTGAACGTCAACGAAGGCACAGGCGCGAATGCCACCTTCGGCGCGCCGTCCGGCCCCGCCATCGGCACGGCGACACTGCCAGGCGGTACGCAGGTGGCGTCGCGCGACGGCGGCCTGCGGACCCCGGAATAACAATGCAAACGAAACCAAGGAATCACGTGCATCACAATCACACCGCGGGCGCGTTGGCGCTGGCGATACTGCTCACCCCCGCGCTGGTGCTGGCGCAAACCACGCCGGCCCCGGACGCCGGCCGCCTGCTGGAAACCAACCGTCCGCCGGCGCTGATCCTGCCGCCCAGGACCGGCGGCCCCGTGCTCCCGGACAGCAAGGCCCGCAAGGGCGTGCAACTGAGCGGCGCGCAGCGCGTGATGGTGCGCCGCTTCGTGTTCGACGGCGCCGGCGCGGTGCCGGAAGCGACGCTGCGGGAACTGCTCAAGCCCTACACCGGCCGCGAACTGACCTTCGATGAACTGAGCGCCGCGGCCAACGCCGTCACCAGCTGCTACCGCGAGCGCGGCTACCTGCTGGCCACCGCCATGCTGCAGCCGCAGGAGCTGGGCCAGGGCGAGGTGCGTATCACCGTGCTGGAAGGGCGGGTCGGCGAGATCAAGCTGCTGCCCGACGCCACCGTGCGCCTCAAGCCGGAGCAGGCGCGCCGCTATTTCGACGCGCTGACGCCGGTGGGCCAGCCGCTGCGCGACAGCGCGCTGGAACGCGCGCTGCTGCTCACAGACGATTTCCCGGGCCTGACCGCGCGCGCCGAACTGGCGCCCGGCGCGCGCGTGGGCGAAACCGAACTCGATATCGCGCTGAGCGAAGCGCCGCTGGTCAGCGGCACCGTCGGCGTGGACAACTCGTCCAACCGCTACACCGGCCGCGTGCGCGCGCAGGGCGGGATCAACTTCAGCGACATCGGCGGCGCGGGCGGCCAGGCATCGTTGCTCGGTTCGACCACCGGCGCCGATTTCCAGTACCTGCGCGCCGGCTACGTGATGCCGGTCGGCGACCACGGCACCCGCGTCGGCGCCGCCTACTCGGCGCTGCGCTATCAGCTGGGCGCGGAGTTCGCGTCGCTGAACGGCTTCGGTGGCGCCAAGGTGGCGCAGCTGCTTGTGACGCATCCGCTGCTGCGCAGCGGCGACACCAACATCCAGCTGCGCGCCGGCTACGACAACAAGCGCTACACCAACGACGCCAACGGCGCGCGCACCAGCGACAAGCGGGTCGACACGCTGGCGCTGGGGATCGGCTACACCAGCCAGTATCGCTGGCTGGGCGGCTACACCAGCGCCTCGCTGGATGTCACGCCGGGCAAGGTCGACCTGTCGGCCAACCCGGCTTCGCTGGCGGCCGATGCCGCCGGCACCCAGGGCCATTTCGTCCGCGCCAACTACCAGGCCAGCCAATACCAGCGGCTGCGCGATGGCGTGATGGTGTCGGCCAGCGTCAGCGGGCAGCTGGCCACGGCCAATCTCGAATCGGGCGAGAAGATGTCGCTCGGCGGGCCGGGGCGGGTGCGCGCCTATCCGGCTGGGGAGGCCAGCGGCGACGAGGGTTATGTGATGACGCTCGAAGGCCACTACGAGCTGCCGGCGCTGAAGTCCGACATCGCGGCCTTCTTCGACTACGGCCACATCACGCTGAACCACAAGGTGTACGAGGGCGCGCTGGCGGCCGGCGGGCCGGGCAACAGCTACAGCCTCAAAGGCGTGGGGCTGGGCTGGAGCTGGCGTCCGCTGGAGCGCACCGTGGTGCAGATCCAGGTGGCGGCCAAGGTGGGCAGCAATCCGGCCCGCAGCAGCAAGGGCGCCGACGCCGACGGCAGCTCCTCCCGCGTGCGCGCCTGGTTCAACGTCTCGACCTACTTCTGAAGCGTGGCAAGCGGTGCGCCGCTTGTCATGCGGGCCGGATTTGGCTACCCTGAATCTCCCACTGAAAAGGAGACGGCCATGTCCTACGTAGATGGTTTTGTGATTCCGGTCCCGAAGGAAAACGTCGAGGCGTACAAGAAAATGTCGCTGGAGTGCGGCAAGGTCTGGAAGGAATACGGCGCGCTCGAATTCCGCGAGTGCATAGGCGACGATGTCCCGCCCGGCAAGGTGACGTCCTTCCCGCTCAGCGTCGATTTGAAGGAGGGCGAGGCCGTGGTGTTCTCGTGGATCGTCTACGCCTCGCGCGCCGCGCGCGACGAGATCAACGACAAGGTGATGAAGGACCCGCGCGTCGCCCACTTCATGGATCCGAAGAACATGCCCTTCGACGGCAAGCGCATGATCTGGGGCGGCTTCGAAATGATGATCGACCTGTGATGCTGGAACGCCGACCCAGCCAGCCCGGCGACGAGGCCTTCCTGCGCGGCGTGTACGCCTCCACCCGCGCCGGCGAAATCAGCCTGTTCGGCTGGCACTCCAGCCAGGCCGAGATATTCCTGCGCATGCAGTTCGACGCGCAGGACCGCCACTACCGCGCGGCCTATCCCGACGCGCGCTTCGATATCGTCGAACTGGATGGCGTGGCGATCGGTCGTTTCTACGTCGCGCGGCTGCCGGGGATGATCCACGTGATCGACATCTCGCTGCTGCCGCCTTGGCAGGGGCAGGGCCACGGCACGCAGCTGCTGCGCGGCCTGCAGCAGGACGCCGCGCGCGACGGCGGCGGCATCAGCATGCAGGTGGAGGGCAGCAATCCGGCGCAGCGTTTGTATGAGCGCCTGGGCTTCCGCGTGACCGGCGACTCCGGTCCGTACAAGATGCTGGAGTGGCGTGCCTAGCTTGCCAGCACGGCGCGCATGGCGCCGCGCAGCGCGTTGCAGACCACGATTTCATCGGCCGCCTCCAGCATCGCGCGTGTGACGACGGCTTCGCTGGCCTGCCACTGTGGATCGTCCAGCATCACGCCGCGCATCACGCCGGGCAGCAGGCCGCAGCTCAATGCGGGCGTCAGCCAGCGGCCGTCCACGCGCACGAACACGTTGGTGCGGCCGCCTTCGGTCAGCTCGCCGCGTTCGTTGAAGAACAACGTATCGAAAGCGCCTTGCGCCTCGGCGTCGCGCCAGGCGGCATCGTAGCGGCTGCGGACGCTGGTTTTGTGGCGCAGGAACAGGTCGCCCGATTCGGTGGCGTCCGGCGCCAGCAGCACGCGCACCGGCTCGGTCAACGGCGACAGCGGCGCATGCTGCACCGAGAACGCGCCCGCCGCGCTCAGGGCCAACCGCAGCCGGTAGTCGATGCCCGCGTCCAGCATGGCGCAGGCGGTGTCCAGGTAGGCGTTGGCCGCCGCCTCGTCCCAGGCGTAGCCGAAGCAGGCCGCCGATGCCGCCAGCCGCTTCAGGTGGCGCGCGCGGTGGCGCACGCCGCCAGCCCGCGTGGCGCGCATGGTTTCGAAAATCTCGAACTCGTTTTTCAGTCCGGTGAGGAAGCGCGCCTTGAGCTGGCATTCGGCGTATTCCTCCCGCGCGTCGCTGTCGAAGACGATGCCGGCGCCCACGCCCATCTCGCCGTGGCGGATGCCGTTCGGGCTGTCCGCCGGCTGCAGCATCAGTGTGCGGATCGGCACCGACATGCAGAAGTCGCCCACCTTGCCGTCGCTGCGCGGATCGAACCAGCCGATGGCGCCGGTGTAGATGCCGCGCGGGTCCGGCTCCAGTTCGCGGATGATCTCCATGGTGCGCCGCTTGGGCGCGCCGGTGATCGAGCCGCACGGGTACAGCGCGTTGAAGATGTCGGCCAGCGTGGCGTCGTCGCGCAGCTTGGCGGTGATAGTGGAGGTCATCTGCAGCACGCTGCTGTAGCGGTGCACCTCGAACAGCGCCGGCACTTCGACGCTGCCGGTCTGCGCGACGCGGGCGATGTCGTTGCGCAGCAGGTCGACGATCATCAGGTTCTCGGCGCGGTTCTTGGGATCGGCGGCCAGCGTGGTGGCGCGCAGGATGTTCTCGGCGGCCTGCGACGGCGGCGCGGCGGGCGCCGTGCCTTTCATCGGCCGCGCGGTCAGCACGCCGTCCTCGTGGCGCACGAACAGTTCCGGCGACAGCGACAGGATGGCGCCGCCGTCCTCCAGGCCCACCAGCGCGCCGTAGGGCACCGGCTGGCGTCCGCGCAGGCGGGCGTACAGCGCGTGGACGCTGCCAAACGCGTCAAAACGCAGCCTGTACGTGTAATTGACCTGGTAGGTGTCGCCGGCCTCGATGTAGTCGTGGATGCGCGCCAGCGCCCCGCTGAAGGCTTCCTGGCCGATGTTCGGACGGATGTTGGCGATGCCGGACGGGCGGTCGATCGGGAAGGAGCGCGCCGCCAGCCAGTCGCCCACCTCGGCGGGGGACAGCAGCGTGCATTGCGAGAACAGCAGGATCTGCGCAAGCGGCGGCTGTGCTGCCTCGGTGGCTGGCGCGTGTCCGCCCAGTTGCAGCAGTTCGGCGCCCAGCTCGTAGCTGCAGATGGTGACGGCGTATTCGCCGCGCGTCAGCGCCGCCCGCATCCGCTCCAGCACTTGCGGCCACTGGCCGATGTCGTCGCAGCGCAGGGTGGCGGTGTGGCCGGTGTACAGGCGCGAACGCGCTCCCGGCGCTTGCGTGCCTTCCGGGCTGGCGTCGTCCAGCAGCGCGAATACTTCAGCGTTCATCTTCAACGTACGGAAGCAGCAGGGCGATTTGCAGCGGCGCGTCCTGCGCAGGGTTGTTCTTGAATCCACTCTTGGCGTAACGGTGCCAGCGGCCGATGACGAAACTCACCAGCATGCCGGCGCGCGCCTGCACGTCCGCCTCGTGCGCCTGGCCTTCGGTCACGGCCAGCCGCAAGGCCTGCTTGAGCGCCAGCTCCACGCGGTCGTGGAACTGGTTCATGCGCAGCTGCAGGCGCTCGTCCTCGTTCACCAGCGCGTCGCCGGTCAGCACCCGCGTCATGCCCGGATTCTGGCTGGCGAAGTTGAGCAGCATGCCGACGATGTCGCGTGCCTGCGCCAGGCCGTCGCCCTGGCGTTCGGCGATGCGGTTGATCAGGCCAAACACCGAGGACTCGATGAACTCGATCAGCCCCTCGAACATCTGCGCCTTGCTGGCGAAGTGCCGGTACAGCGCGGCCTCGGAGAACTCCAGCTTGCGCGCCAGCGCGGCGGTGGTGATCTTGTCGCCCTTGGGTTGTTCCAGCATCTCCGCCAGCGCCTGCAGGATCTGCATGCGGCGCTGGCCCGGCGGTGTGCTTGCCATGTGATCTCGCGGATAAGTGAATGGGTATGTCTTTTTGACCTGGCTTCAGCGCAGATGGTGCAGCCGCGCCGGCAAATTCCTGACAGATTTTACTTTGACATCGACATAAGCGGGGCGAATTAACCTTTTTTGCGGATGCGCCAGGCCGACCGCGTCGCCCACCTTCAGATATTGCGTGACCCATGCGGTACGTATGCCCAGGGCGTGCGCGCTGCGCAGGTTGGCCAGCGTGTCTTCGACCAGCACGCAGCGGCCGGGCGCGAGCCCGTGGCGGCGCATCAGTTTGCGCAACAGCAGCTTGGATGGCTTGGGCCGCATCTGCCGGTGCACCGTCATCGACTCGACCGAGATGTGGTGGTTGAAGTGGCGCTGCAATCCCAGGTGGCGCAGCACCTGCGTCGAGTAGCGGTGCGGCGCGTTGGTCAGCAGGATTTTGCGGCCGGGCAGGCGGCGCAGCAGCTGGCGCAGGCCGCGTTCGGCGCGGATCATGTCGGTGAGCCGTTCGAAGCGGTGGGTCACGTCGAGAAAATGCGCGGGCTGCACGCCGTGGTGCTTCACCAGTCCCAGCATGGTGGCGCCGTAGCGCCGCCAGTACAGCGTGCGCGCGGCGTTGACGGCGTCCGCGCCGGCCGGCGTGACGCCGTCGCCCAGCACATTGGCGATGTAGACGTTCATGTTGGCCATGAGCGCCGGGAAGATCGCGTGCGAGGCGTTGTGCAGCGTGTTATCCAGATCGAATAGCCACACCGGGGATTTGCGGGTAATAATGTTCACTTCAAGTCAGTCATTCAAGGAAGCCATGCGGGAAGCCATACAGCGCCAGATTATAGTGATGTTCTGGACTTTGTTCTGTTTTGTGTCGATGCCGGCATGGGCCGCGGACAAAGCCCAGGCGCCCAACCACGGCGCCCTGTTCAAGGTGCAGCAGGGCGGGCATACGCTGTACCTGTTCGGCACCATCCACGTCGGCGCGCCCGATTTCTATCCGCTGGAGCCGCGCATTGCGGCGGCGCTGAAGAAGGCGCCGGTGCTGGCGCTGGAGATCGATCCGCTGGGCGACCAGCAGAACCTGATGCGCGCGGTGCAGCGCCACGGCATGCTGGCCAAGGGCGGCCCGGCCGGACCGGAGCTGTCGGCCGACTGGCGCTTGCGGCTGGACCGCCTGCTCAAGCAGTACAACATCGAGCCGGAGACGGTGGCGGCGATGAAGCCCTGGCTGCTGGCCAGCCTGCTGACGGTGAGCGAGTTCTCGGCCCAGGGCTACGAGGCGGCGCTGGCGGTGGACAGCCATTTGTCGAAGCAGGCGCACCAGCGCGGCCAGAAGGTGGTCGAGCTGGAGTCGGCCGAGAGCCAGATGGCGCTGTTCGACCAGATGAGCGCCGAGGAGCAGCTGGTCTTCCTGCAGGAGGCCATCGCGGGCATCGAGGACAAGGAACAGGCCAACCAGGCGCGCGAGATCGCCGATGCATGGCGCAAGGCCGATGTGGTGGCGCTGGACGCGCTGGCCCTCAAGGCGGAGATGGACGACACCTACTCCGGCCGCTTCGTGCAGAAGGTGCTGCTGGACAGCCGCAATCCCACGCTGGCCGACGGCATGGTCAAGCTGATGGCGCGCGAGAACAACTGCGTGGCGGCGATCGGCGTGCTGCATTTGATCGGCAAGGGAAGCGTACCGGAACTGCTGCGCAAACGCGGGCTGTCGGTGGAACGGATTTACTGAGCGGGGGAGGGTACTGCGGAAATGGTGCCCTTGACGTGGATTGAACACGTGGCCTCTCCCTTACCAAGGGAGTGCTCTACCACTGAGCTACAAGGGCATACAAATGTGGCGGTTTCACCGATTCGGCGAGACCGCCGTTTTTTCAGTGAGACCGGATCATAGTGCCAAAAGCCTGTTCGGTCAACACCTCGAGCAATAAACTGTGTTCAATTCGCCCGTCGATGATGTGAACCGTGTTGACGCCGGACTTGGCGGCATCCAAAGCTGATGAAATTTTAGGCAGCATGCCGCCCGAAATCGTCCCGTCGGCGAACATCTCGTCGATCTCGCGCGCCGACAAATCGGTCACCAGGTTGCCCTGCTTGTCCTGCACGCCGGCGATATTGGTCATCATGATCAGCTTTTCAGCCTTCAGGATCTCGGCGATCTTGCCGGCGACGACGTCGGCGTTGATGTTGTACGCCTGGCCGTCCTGGCCGAAGCCGATCGGCGAAATGATGGGGATGAAGGCGTCGTCCTGCAGCGCCTTGACCACCGCCGGGTTGATCGCGTCGATCTCGCCGACGAAGCCGATGTCGAGGAACTGGCCCGGATTGTCCTTGTCCGGCATGGCCATCTTCTTGGCGCGAATCAGGCCGCCGTCCTTGCCGGTCAGGCCCACGGCCTGGCCGCCGTAGTGATTAATCAGCATCACGATGTCCTGCTGGACTTCGCCGCCCAGCACCCACTCCACCACTTCCATGGTCTCTTCGTCGGTGATACGCATGCCCTGCACAAAGGTGCCCTGCTTGCCGATTTTTTTCAGTGCGTTGTCGATCTGCGGACCGCCGCCGTGCACCACGACCGGGTTCATGCCCACCAGTTTGAGCAAAATGACATCGCGGGCGAAGCCGTGTTTCAGGCGCTCGTCGGTCATCGCATTGCCACCGTATTTGATGACGATGGTCTTGCCGTGGAAGTTGCGGATGTAGGGCAGGGCCTCAGCCAGGATCTGCGCCTTGATCTGCGGCGCCACCGCGGTCAAGTCGTCATTCATGCCTAAGTTAAGGTTAGTCAGTTGGGTCATGGCGAGTCCGGTTAGAAAATTCTGTGCAATTTTACAGCCTCAAGCTGCAATCAACCATGCATTATAGGGCTATCCGGTTGTATTTTCCCGGATCATCCGATACGCTGGCCGTCATATGAGCCCTACCGATACCCTTCACCGCCAGCTGGAAGTCATGCGCCCCCTGCTTGTCCGATTTGCACAGTTGCAAATTCGGAACCAGGCCCTCGCCGAGGACGCGGTCCAGGACGCGCTGATCGCCGTGCTGGAAAAGCCCGACCGCTTCAACGGCCAGTCCTCGCTGCGCACCTATGTGACGGGCATCCTGAAGTTCAAGATCATCGACTGCCTGCGCGCCAGCTCGCGCGAGCGCCAGATCGACACCGCCGAGGACCAGTCCGAGGACGACGCCATCGACGCCCTGTTCAAGCCGGACGGCCACACCGTCGAACAGCCGATGGCCTGGGGCGATCCGGATGCGACGCTGGAGCAGAAGGATTTCTTCAAGGTGCTGGAGATTTGCCTGGAAAAGCTGCCCGCCAAGACCGCCCGCATTTTCATGATGCGCGAGTGGCTGGAGCTGGAAACCGACGAAATTTGTAAGGAACTGGCGATTACAACGTCTAATGCATGGGTGCTCCTGTATCGTGCGCGCATGCGTTTGCGCGAGTGCCTGGACTTGAACTGGTTTGGCAACCGCCAGGCCACGTGACGGCGCCACTTACTGCTTCACCTACTGTCTGCGACCATGGAACCACATAAAACCGGCTTGAAGCCGACCTGCCGCGAAGTGCACCGGCTGGTGTCGGAAGGGATGGACCGCGATTTGTCCTTCGTCGAGCGCACCCGCATGCGGCTGCACTTGATGGTGTGCGACGCCTGCACCCGGTTCAACGGCCAGATGTCGCTGCTGCGCACGGCCATGCGGCGCTTCCCGCTCGACCTGCCGGAAGACGGCGCGCCGCTGGACGACGACCCCGAACACCACCACCCATAGGCGCGCCATGAGCACCTGCTCGCGCTGCGGCGCCCAATTCAGCTGCGCCATGGCCGATGCCGATTCGTCGGCGCCGGCGCAGCCCTGCTGGTGCACGTATCTTCCGGCCTCGCTGCCGGTTCCGTCCGCGCCGGGGGCCAGCTGCTGGTGCCCGGATTGTCTGAAAAAGCATATCCTGGACCAACGCACCGGCCAGCCCAGGCCGGCCGGCTAGCCTGAAGGAAGCACGCATGCGCCGTTTTAGCGACATGGGTATCCGCGCGCGCATCAGCAGCGGCTACATCATCCTGATCCTGTTGATGATCGGCGTGATCCTGGTCGGCGTGAGCCGCATCTACGCCATCCGCGCCGAGAGCGACCATATCCTGCACCAGGACTGGGCCGCGAGCGCCGCCATCAACGCCATCGACACGCAGTCGCGCGAGGCGGCCACCCGCATCGTCACGCTGATCATCCAGAAGGACCAGAAGCACCGCATCGACAGCTACAGCCGCATCGACCGGATCAAGCTCGAAATCGACGCCCAACTGGAGCTGCTGGCCAAACTGGACACCGCGCCGGAAGCGCGGGCGCAGATCGAGAAGGTCAAGCAGGCGCGCGCCGCCTACTACGACAGCTTCATCGCCGTGGCCGACATGGTGGAGGCCGAGGACCGCGACCAGGCCGAGGAAAGGATGAACGCGGCGGCGCTGCCGGCGCTGGACCATCTGCTGGAGCAGATCAAGCTGCTGGACCAGCTGCAGCAAAGCCAGGTGATGGCCAGCGCCGATCGCGCGCGCGCCGACATCAATTTTTCGCTGGTGCTGATTTCGCTGATGGGCGGCGCGGCGGTGCTGGTGGGGATAGTCTTCGGCATTTCGGTGCGCTCGATCACGCGGCCGCTGGAGGCGGCGATCGAGATCGCCAAGCGGGTCGGGCAGGGCGACCTCAGTTCGGTGATCGAGGTGACCTCGCAGGACGAGACGGGCGAACTGCTGCACGCGTTGAAGCTGATGACGGCCAGCCTGGCCGCCGAACAGCAGCTGCGCCACGCGGTGATGGTGGCCGAGGACGCGACCAAGATGAAGTCCGACTTCCTGGCCAATATGTCGCACGAGATCCGCACGCCGATGAACGGCATCATCGGCATGACGCATCTGGCGCTGCAGACCGACCTCACGCCCAAGCAGCGCAACTACCTGGAGAAGGTGGAGGGCGCGGCCAAGAACCTGCTGGGCATCATCAACGACATCCTGGACTTCTCGAAGATCGAGGCCGGCAAGCTGGCCTTCGAGCAGGTCGATTTCTACGTCGAGGACGTGATGGCGAACATCGCCGACCTGTCCGTGATGCGGGCGCAGGACAAGGGCCTGGAGCTGCTGTTCGATGTCGGGCCGGACGTGCCGCAGGCGCTGGTGGGCGATCCGCTGCGCTTCGGCCAGGTGATGATCAACCTGACCAACAACGCCATCAAGTTCACGCAGCAGGGCGAGATCGTGGTGACCATCCACGTGCAGGAGCGCCTGCCGGACCAGCGCGTGCGCCTGCGGGTGGACGTGCGCGACACCGGCCCGGGCCTGACGCCGGAGCAGCAGGCGCGCCTGTTCCAGGCCTTCTCGCAGGCCGACACCTCCACCACGCGCCACCACGGCGGCACGGGGCTGGGCCTGACCATCAGCAAGCGCCTGGTGGAGCTGATGGACGGCGAGATCGGCCTGGAAAGCCGGCCCGGCGTCGGCAGCACCTTCCACTTCACGGCGGTATTCGGCGTGGCCGCCGTCGAGGCGCCGCTGCCGCTGCCGGACATCTCCGGCCTGCGCGTGCTGGTGGTGGACGACAACGCCAGCGCCCGCGAAATCTTCATGGGCATGCTGTCGTCCATGCAGTTCGCCGCCGCATGCGCCGACGGCGGCCCGCGCGCCCTCGACCTGGCCGCGCAGGCGCGCAGCGAAGGCCGGCCCTTCAATGTCGTGCTGCTGGACTGGCAGATGCCCGGCATGAACGGCCTGGAGACGCTGCAGGCGCTGCGCGCCAAGGCGGAGGAGGCGGGCGCGGAATCGCCGGCCTTCATCATGGTCACCGCCTACAACCGCGACGTGCTGATGGAAGAGGCGCGCGGCATCGCCATCGACGCCATGCTGAATAAGCCGGTCAGCTCCTCGACGCTGCTCGATTCGATATCCACCGTGTTCGGCAAGGACTTGAGCCGCTGCCGCAGCACGCGCCGCCGCGCCGACTACATGGCGGCCGAGGAGGCCATGCGCGGCGCCTACCTGCTGCTGGTGGAGGACAACGAGGTCAATCAGGAAGTGGCGCAGCAGATCCTCAGCGACGCCGGCATCCGCGTCGACATCGCGGTCAACGGCGCGATGGCGCTGGCGAAGATCGCCGTGGCGGACTACGACGGCGTGCTGATGGACTGCCAGATGCCGGTGATGGACGGCTACGACGCCACCCGCAAGCTGCGCGAAGACCCGCGCAACGCCGGCCTGCCGGTGATCGCCATGACCGCCAACGCCATGGTCGGCGACAAGGAGAAGTGCCTGGCCGCCGGCATGAACGACTTCATCGCCAAGCCTATCGACGTGGCGCAGCTGTTCACGACGCTGGCGCGCTGGGTCACGGTGAAGAATCCGCTGGCGCTTGAAACGGCGGCCGAAACGCCGGCCGGCGCGGGCCGCGACGAGGTGCTGCCGGTGGTCGCCGGCCTGCGCATGGAAGCCGCGCTACAGCGTGTGGGCGGTAATGTTAAGCTGATGCGCAAACTGCTGTCGCGCTTTGTCGAAACCCAGTTCGACGCCATGCAGCGCATCGCCACTGCCATCGAAAACAACGATCTGGCCGGCGCCACGCGCGAGGCGCATACTGTGAAGGGCCTGGCCGGCAATATCGGCGCGGGCGGCATGGCCGATGCCGCCGGCAAGGTGGAGCAGATGCTGGCGATGGGCGCGACCAAAGGCCGCGACGAAGCCATCGCCGACATGGCGAACGAATTGAACGACCTGGTGGCGCGCATCGCGATGGCGATGGACGACAAGCCGGCCGTAGTGGAGGCAACGCCGGTGCCGCAGGCGGTGGACAAGGACGAACTGGCGGCGGTGGCGCACGAGATGGCGCGCCTGCTGGCGCAGGACGACGGCGCCGCCGTCAAGCTGCTGGACCGCCTGTGCGGCGCGCTGGCCGCGGCCGGCCAGGCCGAGCATGCGCGCCAGCTGCGGCGCATGCTGGGTCAGTACGATTTTGAAGGCGCGCTGGATGAATTGAAGGCCGCCGCCGATGCACTGGGTATCGCTTTGTGAAGAGAGAACGCCGATGAACGCTAAACCAACGATCCTCGTGGTCGACGACATCCCGGACAATATCGATCTGCTGTGCGCCGTGCTGGAAGACGACTACCGCACCAAGATCGCCGTCAACGGCGAGCGCGCCCTGAAGATCGCCAACGGCGAATCCAAGCCGGACCTGATCCTGCTGGACGTGATGATGCCGGGGATGAGCGGCTACGACGTGTGCAAGGCGCTCAAGGCCAATCCCGATACGCGCGACATTCCGATCATCTTCGTCACCGCCATGAGCGAGACGGTGGACGAGCAGCTCGGCCTGAGCCTGGGTGCGGCGGACTACATCACCAAGCCGATCTCCGCGCCCATCGTGCAGGCGCGCATCAAGACCCAGCTGTCGATGAAGCGGGTGCACGACTTCCTGCGCGACCAGAACAGCTTCCTCGAAACCGAAATCGAAAAGCGCACGCGCGAAATCGTCGCGCTGCAGGACGTGACCATCCACACCATGGCGTCGCTGGCCGAAACGCGCGACAGCGAAACCGGCAACCATATCCGCCGCACCGCGCATTACGTGAAGACGCTGGCGGAAAAGCTGCGCACCAATCCGCGCTTCAGCGCCTTCCTGACCGATAAGAACATCGAGCTGCTGTTCAAGTCCGCGCCGCTGCACGACATCGGCAAGGTCGGCATCCCGGACCGCATCCTGCTCAAGCCCGGCCGCTTCGAGGGCAACGAGTTCGAGATCATGAAAACCCACACCACGCTGGGCCGCGACGCGATCCGCCAGGCCGAGCGCGAGCTGGGGCTGGAGGTGGACTTCCTCAAGTTCGCCAAGGAGATCGCCTACGGCCACCAGGAGAAATGGGACGGCAGCGGCTATCCCGAGGGCCTGAGCGGCGACGACATCCCGATCTCCGCTCGGCTGATGGCGGTGGCCGACGTGTACGACGCGCTGATCAGCCGCCGCGTCTACAAGGCCGGCATGTCGCACGAGGCGGCGGTGGCCATCATCGCCGAGGGACGCGGCAAGCACTTCGATCCCGACATGGTCGACGCCTTCATGGAGCTGCAGCAGGACTTCATCGATATCGCCAAGCGCTACGCGGACTCCGACCACGACATGGAAAAGAACCGCGAGAAGATCGAGCGCTTCACCGGTTGACCGTCAAGCGGCCAGCAGGGCCAGGCCCTCGGCGGTGTGGTTAGGGTCGACGTCGATGATCTCGGCCTTGACGATGTCGTGGACCACGAACGGGTCCTGGTCGATGCGCGCTTGCAGCGCCTCGGGCGACGGCCCGGCGGCCAGGATGGCGCCGCCCAATCCGGGCCGGATGCTGCCGGCCAGCAGGAAGACGCCGTCGGCTATTCCTTTTTGCAGCCATTCGCGATGGCCCGCCATGTGCGCCGGCGCCTGGCTTTTGTTGGCAGAGAAGCGAAGCAGGACGATGTACATTGGTTTCTCCTTTGGCTAAGTATCTAAGTGTCGAGTGACATGAGCCGGGTCTTCAGCCGTTCCACTTCTCGCTTCACATAACCGCGCTCGCCGAAAGCGTTCGACAAGGTCGCGACGCCCTGGCTGAACGCCAGCACCTGCAGCGCGAGATCGTCCGCGTTGGCCGCGTGGCCGAGTTCCGTGAACTGCTCCCGCAGCCAGTCGCGGAAGACGCGGAAGATGTCCACGGCCTGCGCCCGCGAAGGATGGTCCAGCTTCGCGAGCTCGCTGGTCATGGTGCCGACCGGGCAGCCGTAATGCTCAATGTCGGCGCGGTTGGCCACCACGATCTCGACGAAGCGGAACACGCGCTCCAGCGGCGTGGCCGCGCCTTCGGTCCAAGCGGCCAGCATGGCGCGCGTATCCGCCAGGCGTGCCTGGAGGACCGCTTCCAGGATCTCGTCCTTGGTCTTGAAGTGATAGTAGAAATTGCCGCGAGAGATACCCACGGTTTCGGCGATCGAGGCGAACGACGTCCGTTCATACCCCTGTTGGTAGAACAGCCGGTTCGCGGCCTCCACGATTTGTTCGCGCGTCCCCATTCCTGCCCACGTCTCCCGTTGGTTAAGTTGCAGGGAGATTTTAGGGCGGTTGTCCTAATGTGCGCAAGATGGATGTTGTAAAAAAGCTTAGCTGACGGTGCGGAAGAAGCGCAGCATCTCGCGGCTGGCGTCCGGGCCCTTGGCGTCGGTGTAGGTGCCGCTGGCGTCACCGCCGAACCAGGCGTGGCCGGCGCCGTGCACCACCCAGTGTTCGCCCAGCGGCGTGCCGTCCGCCTTAGTGTGCGTGGTCTGCGTGTAGCGGTGGCCGTTCGGCACACTGCCCGACTGCACCGACGGTTTGCCCCGGTGACCGTTCAGGCGCTGTTCGATCACCTGCTCGCCGTTGCGCGGATGGACGGTGGTGTCGCTGTCGCCGTGGAAGACGATGATGGGTTGCGCGCCGTTGCCGGCCTTGTGCGGCGAGTTGACGCCGCGCTTCATGGCCGACAGCGCCGACGGCAGGTCCTGCGCCGAGGCGAACGGCAGCCCCGAATGCACGCCCACCGCCGCGAACAATTCCGGATACAGCGTGCCGACGATCACCGCCATCGCGCCGCCCGCCGACAGGCCGGCCACGTACACCTGGCGCTCGTTGACCGGGTATTCGTCGATGATCTGCCGCGCGATGCCGGCGATGATGGACGGTTCGCCCTGGCCGTGCTGCTGGTCGATGGCGTTGAACCAGTTCCAGCAGCGCTGCTGGTTGGCGTTGGGCGTCTGCTCCGGGTAGACCACGAAGCATTCCTTTTCCTCGGCCAGCGCATTCATTTGCGTGCCGACGGCGAAATCGTCCGGGTTCTGGGTGCAGCCGTGCAGCATCACCAGCAGCGGCATGGCCTGGCCGTGATAGCTGGCCGGGATGTACAGCTTGTAGTTGCGGGTGCCGGCGTGGTTGGTGTAGCTGCCCTTGATGAACCGCGCGCCTTCCGGCAGCGCCACTTCCGGCGCCGGATGCATGAAGGCGCCGGCGTCCATGGCGCGGTCGATGTTGGCTTGCAGGTCGATCTGGATGCCCATGCGGTTCAGCATGTCCTGCGCGTATTCGGCGGGATGCGTGGCCGGATTCGGCGTGGCCGGCGCGGACGCCGTCCGCGCGGCGGCTTCGGGCGCGGCTTCCGCCGCTGGCCCGGACGGCGGCGGATTAATGTCGCGCATCGGCGGTTGCGCCGGTGCGGCCGGCCGCAGGGACGGATGTCCGCGCAGGCTGTCCAGCGCCTGTTGAATGGCGGCCGACGCGCTTCGGTTCATCAGCTTTTGCGCGGCCTCGCGCATGTGTGAAAACAACGGTAGTTTCATGATGATCCTTTAATGGATGCGTTGGGCCAGCGCGGTTTTGAGCACGGCGCTGGCATGCAGCGATCCCAATACGAAGATAGAGTCGATCGTCGCCAGCGCCAGTTCGACCGAAACGTCGCTGGCGATGCTGGCCAACCCCAGTACCTGGATCTGCAGCCGTTCCCCGGCCGCCTGGATGGCTTCCAGGTCGGCGCGCGAATAGTGCTGCATCCCGAGTACCAGGCTTTTGCGCGCCACCGTCTGTTTCACGACGTCGGCGTGCTGGTTCAACTGATTGCGGATCGCCGTGCGTATCAAATCGGTACGGTTGGAGTAAAACCCCTCCTGCACCAACAGATCGATCTGCCCCAGGTCGATAGGGCCGAGATTGATCGTGATCTTTTCCGATTCGGCGGTCTTCAGTTTTAATTCTTGCTTTGCCATGAGTCTCCATCCGGTTACCATCTACATGGATGGTAGTATAGGCCTGAAAATCACCAAGTCAAGCGTGTTCGCGGCATAATGGCGGCATGAGTGAACCCGCCAACCTGATCCCTCCCGGCGCGCCGGAACTGGCCGTGCCGGTGCCGTCGCCCTGCGTAAGCCTGTGCAAAATGGACGCCGACCGCCTCTATTGCATGGGTTGCATGAGAACCATCCCGGAAATCGTCGCCTGGTCCACGGCCGACGACGACTACAAGCGCGGCGTGTGGGCGGAAATCCGCCGCCGTGAACAATTGATCAACTTCGAGGACGAATGAACGCCCTTCCCGATTCGATTCAGGTTTTTGAGCGGGGTTGGCTGTCGTCCAACAACGTCATGCTGCTGGGCCGCGACGATACGGCCATCATCGACACCGGCTACATGACCCACGCGCCGCAAACGCTGGAGTTGGTGCGCCACGCGCTGCGCGGACGGCACCTCGACCAGATCATCAACACCCATCTGCATTCCGACCATTGCGGCGGCAATGCCAGCTTGCAGGCGCACTTCGGCAGCCGCACCTCGATTCCGGTGGCCGAGGCGGACAAGGTGCGGCACTGGGACGTGGAGGCGCTCAGCTTCAAGGCCACCGGCCAGCGCTGCGAGCGATTCACCTTCGACGCCACCGTGTCCCCGGGCGACGTGCTGAAACTGGCGGACATGGAATGGCAGGCGCTGGGCGCGCCCGGCCACGATCCGCATTCGCTGATCTTCTACTGCGCGCAGGAGCGTGTGCTGATCTCGGCGGACGCGCTGTGGGAAAACGGCTTCGGCATCATCTTCCCGGAGCTGGACGGCCAGTCCGGCTTTGCCGAGGAACGCGCCACGTTGGACCTGATCGAAGGGCTGGACGTGCGGCTGGTGATCCCCGGCCATGGCAAGCCGTTCAACGACGTGGCCGGCGCGCTGGCGCGGGCCCGGTCGCGGGTGGACTACCTGGAGGCCGATCCGCTGCGCAACGCGCAGAACGCGTTGAAGGTGCTGCTGAAGTTCCTGCTGCTGGAGCGCCAGAGCATTCCGCTGGTGGAGGTGCCGCGGTTGCTGCTGGCGATGCCGGTGTTCGCCAAGGCCAACAGCAACTTCCTGAAGCAGACGCCGGAAGAAGTCGCCACCTGGGCGGCCGGCCAGCTGGTACGCGCCGGCGCGGCCCGCGTCGAGGGTGAGCACTTACTTAATGTGTAGACGCCAGGCAAGTGTAGAGGAAGTCGCCTAGTTTCGGCACGGTCGTACTATTTTCGATCTATAATCGATTTTCCTCAACTTACCGACAGCGAGTGCGCCATGGCCCTGCCAGCAGTCTTGCAAAACCTTACCCTTCCCGTCATTGCATCCCCGATGTTCATCGCCAGCGGCCCGGCCCTGGTCGCGGCGCAGTGCAAGGCCGGCATCGTCGGCTCCTTCCCGGCGCTGAACGCGCGTCCCGCGGAAATGCTGGACGTGTGGCTGACCGATTTGCAAAAAGAGCTGGCCGACTTCCAGGCTGCCAATCCGGACAAGCGCGTCGGCCCGATCGCCGTCAACCAGATCGTGCACCAGTCGAACGACCGCCTGGCGCATGACGTGGAAGTCTGCGTCAAGCACCAGATCCCGATCATCATCTCGTCGCTGCGCGCGCCGCCGAAGGAGATGCTGGACGCGATCCACAGCTACGGCGGCATCGTCATGCACGACGTGATCTCGATCCGCCACGCCGAGAAGGCGCTGGAGGCGGGCGTCGATGGCCTGATCCTGGTGGCCAGCGGCGCCGGCGGCCATGCCGGCACGCTGTCGCCGTTCGCGCTGGTGGGCGAGGTGCGCAAATTCTTCAAGGGTCCGATCGCGCTGTCCGGCTCCATCGCGACCGGCGACGCGATCCTGGCGGCGCAGGCCATGGGCGCGGACTTCGCGTACATCGGCTCGCGCTGGCTGGCGACGCAGGAATCGAACGTCAGCGATGGTTATCGCGAGGCGATCGTGGAATCGTCGGCGGCGGACATCGTGTACTCGAACCTGTTCACCGGCGTGCATGGCAACTACCTGAAGAAATCCATCGTCGCCGCCGGCCTGGATCCGGACGCGCTGCCGCAGGCCGACAAGAGCTCGATGAACTTCGGCTCCAGCAGCGCCAAGGCCTGGCGCGACATCTGGGGCGCAGGCCAGGGCGTGGGCCTGATGGACGACGTGCCGACCACCGCCGAGATGGTGGCGCGCCTGAAGCGCGAGTACGACGCGGCCCGCGCACGCCTGGCGCTGTGATTACTGCTTGACCTCCAGGCTGCCGCGCGCAGCCTGTTTGCCGCGCACCCAGACGGTATCGATGCTGTCGTAGGCGCGGATATCGTTCAGCGGCGACATCTTCATCAGCACCAGGTTGGCGACCTTGCCCGCTTCGATGGTGCCGACCTGCGTGTCGATCCTGAAGGTGCGGGCGTTGTTGATGGTGGCCGCCTTGAACAGCTGCGCCAGCGACAGGCCGGCGTTGTGCAGGTCCTGCATCTCCAGGTAGCCGTTCAGGCCGGGGATGTTGCCGTAGGTCGGCGAGGACGGCGTGTCGGTGCCGAACACGAAGTTGGCATCCTTGCCGGCCAGGTAGGCCACCACTTGCCGCTGGCGGCGCAGCGGCGCCTCCATGCCTTTTAAAACCGCAGCGTCGGTTTCATCTTCCGCGATCTCCTGCCGGAACCACTGGCCTTCGGGCGTCTTGAGCCAGGCCAGCATCGCCGGCGGCAGCAGCTTGGCCAGCGCCGGATTGTTCAGATAGGCCGGTTCGAAGTAGGCGTTCAGGCCATGCAGCACCTGCATCGTCGCCTGGTAGCCGATCTTGCGCGCGGCGATCGTGTCCAGCAGCCGCTTGATTTCGGCCGGCAGCTCCTTCTCCTTGTCCAATTCTCCCCAGTGCCACATGCCGTGCGCCAGCACGTCGACGCCACCGTTGACGGCGAAGGTCTGCGCCTCGAACGAATTGCCGTGGGTGACCAGCACCAGGCCGTCCTTGCTGGCGGCCGAGCGCACGTCCGCGTACACGGCGGGGCTCATCACCGGCAGGTTGTGCATGGTGCCGAAGCCGTGTTCGAAGTGGGTCTTGACGCAGATGGCGCCGTCGGCCTTGACCCGCGCCACGCCCTTGGCCGGGGTGTAGTCCTCCGGCTTGAATTTGGCCGGGATCTTGTCGGCCTGCGCCGGGTCGTAGATAAAGTTGGAGAACATCTCGAAGCGCGTCTCCGGCGGCGCGTACGACGAGGGGTAGCCGTTGGCGAACACCAGCGGCGCGCCGCAGTCGTAGACGTCCGGGTGCAGCGGCGTGGCCTTCACGCGGTCGATGAACTCGCGGCTGCCCGCAGCCAGGTCGATCACCGTGGTGTAGCCGTAGTAAAGGAAGGAGCGCGGCATCTGCGCGAAGTATTCGGCGGCCATGGTCTTTTTCTGGTCGGCCTGTTCGAAGCTCATGCCGGGGACGGAGTACAGGTGGACGTGCGAGTCGATCAGGCCGGGCGTCAGGTACTGGCCCTTGCCGTCGATGCGGCGGGCGCCGGCCGGCGCCTTTTTGCCGGCGCCGCGCTCGACGCGGACGATGCGTTCATCTTCGATCAGGACGCTGCCGGTCTCGATGCGGTCCAGTTTTTCCGGCGACACCAGCTTGACGTTGGTGATCCAGGTCTGCTGCCCGGCCGCACAGGCCTGGGCGCAGAAGAGCAGGGAAAGGCTGGCGAGAATGCGGGTGGTTTTCATGCGTGGCTCCGTGTTGTGAGGAGCCCAGTGTGCCGCCGCCGGCAGCGATTTGCGTCCCAAATGATGATTTGGCACCTGCTACGCGGGTGTTTTGGCCTGGTCGCGGAACTCGCCCGGCGTCATGCCGGTTTGTTTTTTAAATGCGCGGTTCATCGCGCTTTTACTGTTAAATCCGGCCTGCATCGACAGGTCCAGGATGCTGGCGTTGGCCTGTTCGGGGTCGTGCAGGGCCAGTTTCAGCGCGTCCACGCGGTGGCGGTTCAGGAAATCGGCGAAATTGCCGCCGCAGTTCTCGTTGATCAGCTGGGACAGTTCGTGCGGCGTCATCGCCACCTGGGCGGCCAGGTCTTCCAGCTTCAACTCGCCGTTGCGGTAGGGCTGGTCCTGCGCCATGCAGGCGGTCAGGCGGGCGAGGAAGTCATCGCGGTCGCCTGTGGATAACTGCTTGCTGGCGTAGCGCTGTTTGGCGGGGGCGGGCGGCGGCAGCGCGCGCGGACGATAACCCAGCGGCAGCCGCATCGCCGTGATGGCGGTCGCGAACACGAACACCATCAGCGAGATGCCGTCCATCGCGTCGGCGGATAGTGGCGTTTCCACGTTTAGCACCGCCATCGCCAGCGCGACGACGCTCAGCACAGCGCTGACCAGCCATGCGCGCATCAGGCGCCGCAGGTCGCGCACCAGGTCCGATTCGTCCGGCACGCGGCGCACCAGCAGGAAGGTGGCGCGGATGTAGGCCAGCAGGATCGCCAGCTTGACCAGTCCCGCCACGGTCATGTACCACGGCCAGCCGTCCCAGTGGTGCATCCACGCCAGCTTCTGCTCGGCCGAGCGCAGGTAGAACGGCGTCATTGCCAGCGTGGCGGCGGCGAACGGCGCGAAATGCAGCAGGGCGCGGCGGCCCAGCGGCTGGTCCGACAGCATCGCATGCAGGTAGAGATATTGAAGCGGCCCGACGGCCAGGCCGAGTGTGACGATGGCCAGCGCGCTGTGCGGATACTGCTGATACAGGTGATTGAGGCCCAGCCAGTTATGGCCGATGATGGCCGCGAACACCAGCAGCAGCGCGGACAGCAGCCGGTTAGCGGTACGCATCTCCGGCTGCCGCACGCTGAGCAGCGATGCCGCCATCAGGAAGGCCTGGCCTATCGCCAGCAGGAACAGCCACGAAAGTATCAGATTGAACATTCCGTCGATGCTCGCATTTTCCAAGGAATAGTGAAACATCATAAAGCTACCTTGGAATTTTAGCCATCGGCACTATAATGTTAAATATATTTAACACGAAAAAGATAAACCATGAATCTGGCCCAGATCGGTGACGAAATCCATAGCAAGCGCATCCAGGTGGGCTTGCTGCAGGAGCACTTGGCTAGGTTCGCCGGTCTCTCCCGCGTGACGATCAACCAGCTGGAGAATGGAACACTAAGGGATCTTGGCTATACCAAACTAAAGGCCGTGATGGATGTTTTGGGCCTCGGTATGGAGACCGTGCAGCCATCCGGTCTGAAAAGTGCATTGGCGGTGGCTGCGCGTAGCATCAGCACCAGCTATCGGGACGCGATTACGCCCGACATGCTGTCGACGATGCTGCGTTCCGGCGTGGCCCCGGAGCAGTTCCAGCCGCACTTGATGGCCTTGCTCGATGAAACGCCGTTGCCGGTCGTAGTGAAAGCCGTCGCCGAGGCGGCCACCCCCGACGTCCCCGCGAAGAAAATCATGAAGCACCTCAGTCTGTGGGCAAAGCAATGGAAAGTATGCAGAACGGTTTGGTGATGGCAGGCGCTCCAGAGATACCCAGAACCTGGGAAACGCTGTTCTCCCATGCGCTGACGCTTATCGGCGAGATCGCCAGGCACGGTCGCGATGATCCCTTCTGGACCTTCGGCGGCGGCACCGTTCTCATGCTGCGCCATGGCCACCGCTTCAGCAAGGGGGGCCGCTATAGGTGGCTGCATCCATCGATGCGCTCATTGTGAACCGGCATCCAGCAGCTCTATTCGTTGAATCCACGCCTTGATCGTCGAGGTGCCATCAACCTTGGCGTTGCCGCAGAAATTATTCCGTTTGCCATACAGGCAAAAGTTTAATTCCCGCGCGCGGCCGGCGAGGGGGGACTGCACATTGTCGATTAGCGACATGTGTCCCTTGGAGTTCTTCCCGTGGATGGACTGTACCTTCACCCCGGGAGCCGGATTTTCAAATCCGGTCGGCGCTGACTTTGGCAGGCAGCTGAAGTTCAGCCGGAGGGATTCCGGCGACGCGCCTTCGAATTTTATGACACACGCGGGACTGTCCGGGTCGAAGTTGGGGATAGTCAGTTCATTCGATTGAACAGGCTCCGCCCGCAGGCAACCGCAGACCTCGACGCCCATCAGCAGCACCATCAAACAGTTCTTTCTCATTGCTGACCACTTCCCTGACAGAGCCCTACGAGGATGAAAGCAATTATACTAATTCTAATCTTATCAATTGGTGAACTTCGTTCGATGAAAAAAATCCGTGTTTTGACGATGGTGCTGGCGCTGGCCGGCGCCCATGCTTATGCCACCGTGCTGCCCAACGAGGCGGCCCAGCCGCTGGTGCAGGAGGGGGAGGTGCTGACCGCGCAGGGCAAGTTCCAGGAGGCGCTGAACAAGTTTTCGGCGGCGGCCAAGGCCGATCCGGCGGCATCGATGCCGCTGTCGCATATCGCCCATGTGTTGATGGTGGCGTCGCTGAACGCCGATGGCGCCAACGCCGCCAAGCTGCGGCAGCAGTCGGAGGGCGCCGTGCGTCAGGCGCTCAAGCTGGATTCCTCCGACCCGTTGGCGCAGGAAGTGTTGCGCCGCCTGGAGGATGGAAAGAGCGCGCCCCTGCATGAGCCGTCGATGGACGTGCTGAAAGTGGTGCAGGAAGGCGAAGTGCTGTACCACGGGCGCAAGCTCGATGAGGCGCGCGTCAAATACGAGCAGGCCGCGAAGATGGACCCGCGGTATTCCTCGGTGCTGGTCTTCATCGGCGATACCTACTACGTGCAGGAGAATATGCCGGAAGCGGAAGCCTGGTTCCGCAAGGCGGCCGAGCTGGAGCCGTTGAACGGCCAGGCGTGGCGCTTCCTGTCCGATGCGCTGGCCAAGCAGGGCAAGCGCACCGCCGCCGAAGCCGCGCTGTTGAGCGGTATCGCCGCGCAGCCCAGCCAGCGCCCCACCTGGGACAAGCTGGCCTCCCTGCGCAGCGCACAAGGCTATCCGCTGACGGCCCTGCAGATGAAGCGCAAGGCCAGCGCCGTCATGGACCCGGCGACCGGCAAGTTCACCATCAATCTGGACCCGGCGCTCAGGGGACCGGAGCAAAAGAGTTCCGACAGCGGGGTATGGCTGATGCTCGCCGCCACTGAGTCCGGCCTGCGCGGCAGGAACCGCGCAGACAAGGTGGCCGACAAGCCGTTCGCCATCGAGCTGGCGTCGTGGGAGGGCGCGATGAAGGTGGCGGACGAACTGGCCGCCAACGGCAACGGCGATGTCACCGATCCCAATCTGAAGACCATGCACATGCTGGCCAAGGCCGGCCAGCTGGAGACCGCGCTGATGCTGTTGCAGTACAAGGAGTCCTGGCGCCCCGAGTTCGAGGCGTGGAAGCGCGAACACCCAGACGGCATCCGCAAATTCGTCGACGCATACGGCCTGCGGCCGTAAGGCTTAGTTCTCGGTCTGGATCGCCCACAGGCCTGGCAGGTTGCGCCAGTAGCCGTAGGCGTCCATGCCGAAGCCCACCACGAAGCGGTTGGGGATGGTGATACCGACGATGTCCGCCTTGACCGGCTTGGCCTTGCCGATCGCCTTGTCGGCGAAGACGGCCAGCACCACTTCGGCCGCGCCCATGTCCAGCAGGCGCTGTTTGACGTGGGCCAGCGTTTCGCCTTCGTCCAGGATGTCGTCGAGCACGATGACCACGCGGCCGGCCACGTTCGAACGCGGCACCACTTTCCACACCACTTGTCCGCCCTGGTCGTCGTCGCCGTAGCGGCTGACGTGGATGTAGTCGAATTCGAGCGGGAAGGTCAGCTGCGGCAGCAGGTTGCCGGTGAAGACCACCGCGCCGCCCATCACGCCCAGCACCAGCGGGAAAGCGTCGCTGTCCGGCTGGTTGAAACGGGTATTGAGGGTCTCGGCCATCGCGGTGACGGCGTGGTCGACGTCTGCCTTGGTGAACAGCTCTTCCGCGTTTTCCAGCAGGGCGCGGGCGCGGTTGTGGTGGAAGTCTTGCATGGTCTTCTTCGGCTTCTAAAAACGGGTGGTAAGTTCGCTATTATCCGCCATATCCCGCTGCACCGCATGCCGTTGGTTTTCCGCCACAACTACTTGTAATCGCGGATGTCGTCGATCACCTTGCCGTCGTTGGGCAGGCTGCCGATGGCGGCGAACCGCACCTCGCCCCGCAATTTGGTCAGGTCGCGTATCGATTCGGTGATGGCGACCGCGCTGCTGGCGCTGGACGGATCGGCCACCTCGCAATGCAGCGTCATCACGTCGTGCGCCATCTGGCCCGACACCACCAGCCGCGCCTTGACGATCTCGGGATGGCGGCGGGTGACGTCGTGCACCTGCGACGGATGCACGAACATGGCGCGCACCTTGGTGGTCTGGTCGGCGCGGCCCATCCAGCCCTTGATGCGGGTGTTGGTGCGGCCGCAGGGCGACGGTGGCACGTCGGTCAGGATCGCGGACAGGTCGCCGGTGGCGAAGCGTATCAGCGGATAGTCGGAATTGAAGAGGGTGACCACCACTTCTCCGATTTCTCCGTCGGGCACGGGGTCGCCGGTGCCGGGGCGGACGATTTCCAGTATCAGGTCCTCGTCCAGCACCATGCCGGGATCGCGCGCGCCGCCGCTCTGGGTTTCATACGCGATGCTGCCGATATCGGCCGACGCGTAGCATTGCAGCACATGCGGCACGCCATGCTCGACGAACCAGCTGCGCAGCGATTCGGGCAGCGCCTCGGCGGACATCAAGGCCTGCCTGATGCTGCTGATGTCCGCGCCCAGCTCCTGCGCTTTTTCGATGATGATCTTCAGGAAGGACGGCGTGCCGATGTAGGTATCGGGCCGCAAATGGCTGATGGCCTGCACCTGCATCTCGGTCTGGCCGGCGCCGGCCGGTATCACGGCGCAGCCGATGCGCGCGGCGCCCCCTTCGACCATGAAGGCCGCCGGCGTGAAGTGGTACGAGAAGCAGTTCTGCAGCAGGCCGCCGGCGCGCACGCCGGCCGCGTACATCGGCCTCGCGAAACGCCACCAGTCCTGGCCGCGTCCCTCGGGATCGAAGATCGGTCCCGGCGACATGAACACCCGCGACAGCTGGCCCACCGGCGTGGTATTGAGGCCGCCGAACGGCGCCTGCTGTTTCTGTAATCCGTGCAGGTCGGACTTGCGCGTCACCGGCAGCGTGGCCAGCGCGGCGCGGCTGTTGATGTCGGCGGCGTTCACATCGTGCAGGATGCGTGACCAGCCGGCTGCCGCCTTGGCACGCGCCACCAGCTGCGGCAGGCGTGACATCAGCTCGCGCTCGCGTTGTTCGGGCGAACGCGCTTCCAGACTGTCGAGTGTATCGGCCATGGTTGTTTATCCTTGTATCTCGCGTTGCAGCTTCTTGGTCAGTTTGCCGAACACCAGTTCATAGGAACGCGTCAGCAGCTCTTTGGCTTCGGCGTCGCTGAGGGTTTTCAAATCTTCGACGCGCACCCACTTCGCGCGCGCCAGGTAGGGCGCCGGGATGATGCCGGGGCGGTCGGTCAGTTCCAGGAAGCGGTCGTCCTCCACCTTGAAGCTGATGGCCTTGGCCTTGTCATCCAGTTCGGTGACGGCGAACATTTTCGTCCCGACGGAGAACACGAGGTCCGCGCCCCACTTGGTGTCCTCTGTCGCGCCGGGGAAGGTGCGGCACAGGGCCTTGGCCTGCTTGATGTTCATGCGTTGTTGTCCTCAGTTCCTCAAGCCAGCCAGCGTTTGCGGCGGCGGTAGAATTTCATGTCGCGGAAGCTCTTGCGGCCGGCGCCGGAAACGCCCAGGTAGAACTCCTTGACGTCTTCATTGCTGGCCAGCTCGGAGGCCGCGCCCTCCATCACCACGCGGCCGTTCTCCAGGATGTAGCCGAAGTCCGCGTAGCGCAGCGCGATGCTGGTGTTCTGCTCGGCCAGCAGGAAGGAGACGTTCTCCTTGCTGTTCAAGTCCTTGACGATGCCGAATATCTCGTCGACGATCTGCGGCGCGATGCCCATCGACGGCTCGTCCAGCAGGATCATCGACGGCTTGGCCATCAGCGCGCGGCCGATGGCGCACATCTGCTGTTCGCCACCGGAGGTGTAGCCGGCCTGGCTGGCGCGCCGCTCGCGCAATCGCGGAAAGTAGTGGTAGACCTTCTCCAGCGATTCCTTCAGCTCCCCCCGCGATGCGCTGCGGGTGTAGGCGCCGGTGAGCAGGTTCTCTTCGATGGTCAGGTGGCCGAAGCAGTGCCGTCCCTCCATCACCTGCGACAGGCCGCGCCGCACCAGCTCATTGGGCGTGAGCTGGTCGATGCGTTCGCCCTTGAACTGGACTTCGCCCTTGGTGACGTCGCCCCGTTCGCCGCGCAGCAGCGTGGAGATGGTTTTCAACGTCGTGGACTTGCCGGCGCCGTTGGCGCCCAGCAGGGCCACGATCTTCCCCTGCGGGACTTGCAGGGACACGCCCTTGAGCACCAGGATCACGTGGTCGTAGATCACCTCCACGTTGTTCACGGACAGGTAGGGCGCCGCCGCCGGAGCGGCCGCTGTGCTGGCGGCGGCGATCATTTTGCGCAGGCCGGCGTGATTTTTTTCTCGGCCGCGTAGGCTGCGGAGCTCTCCTCCAGCAGCTTGCGGGTCAGCGCCTTGTCGCCGACGATCCAGTTCGGCGTGATGGCGTTCCACTTCTTGCCGTCCCATTGCTGGACCTTGACCGCGCCCGAGCCTTCATGGTCGTCGCAGCTGGTCTTCACCGGCGGCAGCATGCCCAGGGCGCCGATGGCTTTCTGGCGCGCCTCGTCCACGTTCAAGTGCTCCAGGCCCCAGCGCATTTGCTCGCCGTTGACCGGCTTGCCCTTGCCGAATTTCTCCTGCGCGGTACGCATCGCCTCCACCCACAGGATGGCCGCGCTGACGCCGCGCATGTGATACACGGAGCCGATGCGGGTGCGGTCGGCCAGGTTGCCCTTGCCGGCGTCGTAGAGTTTTTTATGGATATCGTCCATCACCGGGTAGTTGCCCGGGGTGTTGAAGGTCATCGCGCTGTAGCCTTTGGCGGCGTCGCCGGCCGGCACGGTGTCTTCTTCGGAGCCGGCCCACCAAACGCCGAGGATCTTCTCGCGCGGGATGCCGTTGCGCTGCGCGGTCTTGATGGCGACCGCGTTCATCGAGCCCCAGCCCCACAGGATCACGTGGTCGGGATTGGCCTGGCGGATCTGCAGCCACTGCGATTGCTGCTCCGTGCCCGGCGGCGTGACGGGAACCTTGACCAGGTCGAAGCCATACTGCTTGGACAAGGCCTCCAGCACCGGCAAGGGTTCCTTGCCGAACGCGGAGTCGTGGTACAGGTAGGCGATCTTCTTGCCTTTCAGCTTGGCCATGCCGCCGTCCTTGTCGCCGAGGTATTTGACCATCGCGGCGGCCTGATTCCAGTAGCTGGTAATCAGCGGGAACACGTAGGGGAAGACCTTGCCGTTGGCGGCGTCCGAACGGCCGTAGCCGATCATGGTCATCGGGATTTTATCGACGGCCAAACGATCCAGCACGCCGTAGGCCACGCCGGTGGACAGCGGCTCGACCAGCGTGGCGCCGCCGTTCTTGGTCTTCAGGCGCTCGTAGCATTCGACGCCGCGCGAAGGGTTGTATTCGGTCTCGCACTCTTCCCACGAGATCTTCACGCCGTTCACGCCACCGGCCAGGTTGACCAGGTTGAAGTAGTCGATGATGCCGCCGTAGAAGCCGGAACCGCCCGCCGCATAAGGGCCTACGCGGTACGAGGGCAGGGCGACGTATTGGTCCTGGGCCCATGCGGGAATGGATGCCGCCAGTGTGAGTCCAAGTACCAGGGATGCGATGCGTTTCATTGTCTTCTCCTCCAGGTTATTGTTGTTTGCGTTCAGTGCGGGAATGGCCACAGACGCAGTTTCTCTTTACCGATTTGCCATAAACGCGCCAGACCGTGCGGTTCCACGATCAGGAAAAATACGATCAACGCACCGAACACCATCAGCTCCAGGTTGGAGGCCACGCTGGTGGGCAGCGCCAGGCCGTGCGCGAAGATATTCAGGAACACCGGCAGCAGCACGATGAAGGCCGCGCCGAGGAAGGAGCCGAGCACCGAGCCGACGCCGCCGATGATCACCATGAACAGGATGCGGAACGACAGGTCGAGGTTGTAGGCTTCCGGCTCCACCGTGCCGAGGTAGGCGTACGCGTACAGCGCGCCGGCCACGCCGCAGTAGAAGGAGCTGACGGCGAAGGCCAGCAGCTTGGTCCGCATCAGGCGGAAGCCGATCACTTCGGCCGCCACGTCCATGTCGCGCACCGCCATCCACGAGCGGCCCACGTTGGAGCGGATCATGTTCTTGGCCAGCAGCGCCATGACAGCCACCACGCCCAGCACCAGCAGGTATTTGCGGCCCGGCGTGTCGAACTGGTAGCCGAGGATGGCGATCTTCTGCGCGGTGATCACGCCGGAGGTGCTGTAGTTGGTCAGGTAGGGGATCTTGGTGAGGCACCACACCACGAAGAACTGCGTGGCCAGCGTGGACGCGGCCAGGTAGAAGCCGCGTATCCGCAGCGACGGCAGGCCGAAGGCGATGCCGACCATCGCCGCGCTCAAGCCGCCCAGCACGAAGGCCAGCAGCACCGGCAGTCCAGGCAGGCGCGCCAGGAAATTGTACGAGGCGAAGGCGCCGACCGCCATGAAGGCGGCGGTGCCCAGCGACAGCTGGCCGGCGTAGCCGGTGAGGATGTTCAGTCCCAGCGCGGCCAGCGAGAAGATCAGGAAGGGGATCAGGATCGCCGACAAGGTGTACGGCGATGCGAACAGCGGCACCACCACGATCGCCACCGCCAGCAGCGCGAACAGCGCGATGCGGTCCTGCAGGATGGGGAAGATCTGGCTGTCGGCCTGATAGCTGGTTTTGAATTGTCCTGCTTCGCGGTAGAGCATGATGGCCTCTCAGATTCTGCGGATGATTTTTTCGCCGAACAGGCCTTCCGGCCGCACCAGCAGGAACAACAGCGCCAGCACGTACGGGAACCAGCCTTCGATGCCGCCGCCGACCAGCGGGCCGATATACACCTCGGCCATCTTTTCGGAGGCGCCGATGATCAGGCCGCCGACAATCGCGCCGGGCATCGACGTGAAGCCGCCGAGGATCAGCACCGGCAGCGCCTTCAGCGCGACAAAGGTCAGCGCGAACTGCACGCCGTTGCGGGCGCCCCACAGCAGGCCGGCCACCAGCGCGACCAGCCCGGCCACCGCCCACAGCACCGCCCAGATGCGCTGCAGCGGAATGCCGACGGCCAGCGCGGCTTGGTGGTCGTCCGCCACCGCGCGCAGGGCGCGGCCCACCTTGGTCTTGGAGAACAGCAGGGCCAGCGCCGTCACCAGCAGGCCGCAGACGGCGGCCGCCATGATGTCGAACTGCGAGACCAGGATGTTAAATCTGTTCATCAGGTACTCGGACGGCACGTCCTCGATCGGCAGTTCCAGCTTGTGCACCTGCGAGCCCCATATCAGCTGCGCCAAGCCCTCGATGAAGAACGCCAGGCCGATGGTGGCCATGAACAGCGTGATCTCCGGCTGGTTCACCAAAGGCCGCAGCACCACGCGCTCGATCGCCATGCCGAGCAGGATCATGACCACGATGGTCAGCGGTATCGCCACCCACAGCGACACGCCGAATTTGTCGACGAAGCCGACGCAGGTGAGCGCGGCGAAGAACACCATCGCGCCCTGGGCGAAGTTGAAAACGCCGGAGGCCTTGTAGATCAGCACAAAGCCGATCGCCACCAGCGCGTACATCACGCCGGACAGCAGGCCGCCGATCAGCACCTCAAAGAAGAAGTTAACGTTCATTCGTGGGCCTTTCCGAGGTAGGCGTTGATCACGTCCTGGTTGCAGCGGATGTCGTCGGGAGTGCCGTCGCCGATTTTCTTGCCGTAGTCGAGCACCACCACGCGGTCCGAGATGTCCATCACCACGCCCATGTCATGCTCGATCAGCACGATGGTGGTGCCGAATTGGTCGTTCACGTCGAGGATGAAGCGGCACATGTCCTGCTTCTCTTCCACGTTCATGCCGGCCATCGGTTCGTCCAGCAGCAGGATATCCGGTTCTGCGGCCAGCGCGCGGCCCAGCTCCACGCGCTTTTGCAGGCCGTATGGCAGGCGGCCCACCGGCGTCTTGCGGATCGCCTGGATCTCCAGGAAGTCGATGATCTCCTCGGCCTTGACGCGGTGGGCGATTTCCTCGCGCCGCGCCGGACCCCAGTACAGCGCCTGCATCAGGAAGTTGGACTTCATCTTCAGGTTACGGCCGGTCATGATGTTGTCGAGGACCGTCATGCCCTTGAACAGCGCGATGTTCTGGAAGGTGCGGGCGATGCCGGATTTGGCGGCGGCGTGGCAGACCATGTTCTTGCGATGCTCGCCGCGGTAGATGATCTCCCCCAGCTGCGGGCGGTACACGCCGTTGATCACGTTGAGCATCGAGCTTTTACCGGCGCCGTTCGGGCCGATGATGGCGCGGATCTCGTGCTGCTTCACGTCGAAGGAGATGTCGGTCAGCGCCTTCACGCCGCCGAACGACAGCGAGATGTTCTTCAGGTCGAGGATCACCGGGCCGATCTTGCGGCGATCGGGATCGGCGTCCGCCCCGAAGTGGGTGTCTGGTTCGTTCATTTGCATGGTGGCTTCCTCTGTCATGCCGCTGCCTGGATGGCAGGGAAGGTCTTGCAGGACTCGATCTTCAGGTCCGCCGCCACCAGCCCTGTGCGGCCGTCTTCGAACTTGACCTGCGTTTCGATGTACTGCGATTGCTTGCCGCTGTAGAGCGCTTCGATCAGCACTGCGTACTTCTCGGCGATGAACTTGCGGCGCACCTTGCGGGTGCGGGTCAGCTCATCGTCGTCGGGATCGAGCTCCTTGTGCAGCACCAGGTAGCGGTGGATCTGCGTGTCGCTCATCATCGGCTCGGACGCCAGGTCGGCGTTGACCTGCTCGATGCAGTCGCGCACCAGGCCATACACCTGCGGGTGCGCGGCCAGGTCGGTGTAGCCGGAATAGGCGATGCTGCGGCGCTCAGCCCAGTTGCCCACGGCTTCCATGTCGATATTGATGAAGGCGCAGACCTCGTCGCGCTTGTCGCCGAACACCACCGCCTCTTTGATGAAGGGGAAGAACTTGAGTTTGTTCTCCACGTAGTTGGGCGCGAAGATGGCGCCGCCGTTCATCCTGCCCACGTCCGCCGCGCGGTCGATGATCTTCAGGTGGCCCTCGTGGTCGAACAGGCCGGCGTCGCCGGTGTGGAAGTAGCCTTCGGCGTCGATCGCTTCGCTGGTGGCGTCGGGACGCTTGTAGTAACAGTCCATCAATGTTGGCGACCTGACCAGCACCTCGCCGTTGTCGGCCAGCTTGACCTCGACGCCGGGCGCCGGCAGGCCGACGCTGTCGAACTTGATCTGGCCGTCCGGCTGCAGGCAGATGTAGGCGCAGGTTTCGGTCGAGCCGTAGAACTGCTTCAAATTGACGCCGATGGAGCGGTAGAAGCGGAACAGGTCCGGCCCGATCGCGGCGCCGGCCGTGTAGGCGACCCGCACACGTGACATTCCGAGCACATTCTTCAACGGACCGTAGACCAGAACCTGACCTAGCGCATAAGCCAGGCGGTCCGACAGCGGCACCGGCTTGCCGTCCAAAATGGCGGCGCCGCTGCGGCGGGCCACCGCCATGAAGTGATGGAACATGCGGCGCTTGATGGCGCCGGCGTCCTCCATCCGTATCATCACGGTGGTGAGCATGTTCTCGAACACGCGCGGCGGAGCGAAGTAATAAGTAGGGCCGATTTCGCGCATGTCGGTCATGACGGTGTCGCCGGATTCGGGACAGTTGACGGTGAAGCCGGCCGTCATCGCCTGCGCGAAGGAGAACAGGCAGTCGCCCACCCAGGCCATCGGCAGGTAGGACAGGATGTCCTCGGCGTCGGTGAGGTGCTCGAAACCGACGCCGCCGGTGCCGGCCGCGATCAGCGCGGAATGGGTCTGGCACACGCCTTTGGGCTTGCCGGTGGTGCCGGAGGTGTACAGGATGATGGCGTTGTCGCTGCCTTTGCCGGCTTTGACGGCGTTGTCGAACATGCCGGGATTGGCCTTGTCCCAGGCGCGGCCGATCTCCTGCAGGCGGGCGAAGGACAGCAGGCCTTGCTGGCGATAGTGGCGCATGCCGCGTTCATCGTCGTAGGCGACGTGCTCGATGTGCGGGTACAGGCTTTGCAATTCCATTAACTTGTCGACCTGTTCCTGGTCTTCGACGATGGCGTAGCGGATCTCGGCGTTTTCCAACACATAGGCCATGTCGGCGGCCGGGGCGTCCTGGTACAGCGGCACGGGCACGCCGCCCAGGCACTGCGCGGCCAGCATGGACCAGTAGAGGCGGGGGCGGTTGTCGCCGATGATGGCCAGGTTCATGCCGCGCTGGAAGCCGATGGCGGCCAGGCCGCAGGCCAGCGCCCGCACTTCGTCGTTGACCTGGGCCCAGGTCCAGCTTTGCCAGATACCCAGGTATTTTTCCCTGAAAGCGGGTTTCCCCGGACGGAGCTGGCCATGGGCCAGCAGCCAGCGCGGGAACGTGTCGTTCTGTGTATGCACCAGTGTCTCCTGTTGCTATTTGCTCGTACTTGTTAAACTTCTGATACGGCAGCCTTTTTATGTGATGATAGTAGCTTGCCGCCGACAGTCAGGTTGTCTTTTCGGCGACATTTGGCTGAACTTTCCATGGTGCGTTGCAATAATGCCTAATCAACATCAAATTACCCTCAAGGACGCATTGCGTACGGCGATCTGGGCCCAGGGCCTGACGCCGGAACAAATGGCGCGCGTAGAGGCCGAGACCTTTGAAACCTTTGTCCCGAAGGGCGGTTATGTTTGCCGCAAGGGGGAAATGGTGGAGCATTGGCTGGGTATTATCGAGGGCATGGTGAAGATGACCAATTTCTCGGCGGCGGGTAAAAGCGTGTCATTTACCGGCGTACCGCCGGGGGGCTGGTTCAGTGAGGGTTCGCTTTTAAAAAGGGAGCACCTTAAATACGATGCGATGGCTTTACGCGATAGCCGTATTGCGCGCATGCCGCTTTCTACTTTTCATTGGCTGTTGGAAACCAGTTTGCCATTTACGCGGTTTTTATTAATGCAGCTGAATGAGCGCTTGGGACAGTTTATCGGGATGGTGGAAAATGACCGCTTATTAAATCCCGATACCCGCGTGGCGCGTTGTCTGGTTTCCATGTTTAATTCCCATCTTTATCCGGGATTGGAGAAACTGGTGCAAATATCGCAGGAGGAATTAGGCCTGCTGTCCGGCGCCTCGCGCCAGCGCGCCAATCAGGCGTTGCAGCTGCTGGAAAAACAAGGCTTATTAAGTCTTGATTACGGCGGCATCCGCATACTCGATCTCGAAGGCCTGCGCCGCTACGAGGCCTGAATTCGCCTTCCCGTTACCTTGAATTCCCGATCAGGGAGGTTTCGTCCTCAAAACATGCTAAATTTTAGCGTGTTTGAGCCAAAAACCAGCGCGGGAAGGGCGGATTTGCGTCATGCGCACGAATCGTGCGGCTGCTAAATGCCGCGTCGTCGTCGATGACCAGGAAAGTGAAGGGAAATATCGGGAGCACGCGTTATGCGAATAAAGCGGCGATTGGATCGTTATGCTGCATTACGCTGTTTTTCTAACCAGCGATCGTACATTTCCTGCATGGCAAGCCAACTTTCTAGTGAACTTCCCAGTGCGGTTGCCAAGCGTTGAGCCATTGAAGCGGTCACTCTTCCACGACCGCTTAAAATACGACTTAACGTTGACGGCGCGACGCCCAGTTTCGCGGCACATCGCCGGCCGCTGATTTTTTGTGGCCGCAGATATACTTCCAGGATGAATTCACCGGGATGAAGAGGATTATGCATGTCCATTAATCCTCCAGGTCTGTCCAAGGCTGTATCTCAGCATAATTTCACGCTTCGAAAAACCGCCGCTGAAACGAGGTCATAATTCTCACTATAGCTTTCGGAGCGCTGTGGAACAAGCAGAGCAATTAAAGCATTTCGCATACTTGGCTAAGTGATGGCAGATCCAAACCTGCGCCCCTGGCAATCGGAGTATCATAGCGACAAGCTATGCCGCATCGGCGGCACACCGGAATCGACTCATGCATACTCCAGATACCTCCCCCGTCGTCGAGCGCATTGCGCTGTTGCGCGCGGCGATGCGCCGCCAGAATATCGACGCGCTGATCGTGCCGTCCGCCGATCCCCACTTGTCCGAATATCTGCCGATGCGCTGGCAGGGCCGTGAATGGCTGTCGGGATTTACTGGCTCGGTTGGCACTTTTATTGTCACGCCGGATATCGCCGGCGTCTGGACCGACGCCCGTTACTGGACCCAGGCCGAACAACAACTGGCCGGCACCGGCATCGCGCTGATGAAGCTGACCTCCGGCGCCAGCGTCCAATATGTTGACTGGCTGGCAACGACCCTGCAACCCGGCCAGACGGCGGCGGTCGACGGCGCGGTGCTCGGCCTGTCCATCGCCCGCCTGCTGGAACAGGCGCTGAAAGCGAAAAACGTCACGCTGCGCACCGACCTGGACCTGCTGGACGAAGTCTGGACCGGCCGCCCGTCGCTGCCCGAAGCGCCGGTCTACGAACACCTGCCACCGTTCGCATCGCAGACCCGCGCCGAAAAGCTTGTCGATTTGCGCACAACGATGCGGCAACTGGGCACCCAGCACCACCTGATTTCGACGCTGGACGATATCGCCTACCTGTTCAATCTGCGCGGTGCCGACGTCAATTTCAACCCGATCTTCCTGTCCCACGCGCTGGTCGGGCCGGACCGCGCCACCTTGTTCGTCGCCGACGGCAAGGTCTCGCCCGCGCTGCGCGCCACGCTGGCGGAGGACGGCGTCGACGTCGCGCCGTACGAATCGGCCGCCGCCGCCCTGGCCGCGCTGCCCGCCGACAGCACGCTGCTGATCGACCCGCGCCGCATCACCTACGGCACGCGCCAGTGGGTGCCGGCCACGGTCCGCGTGATCGAGGCGATCAACCCGACCACCTTCGCCAAATCCAAAAAGAGCGAGGCCGATGCCGCCCACGTGCGCGCCGCCATGGAGCAGGACGGCGCCGCCCTGTGCGAATTCTTCACCTGGCTGGAACAGACGCTGGCCGATCCGCAGCGCCCACCGCTGACCGAACTGGCCATCGACCGCGAGATCACGGCGGCCCGTGCGCGCCGTCCCGGCTTCGTTAGTCCGAGCTTCGCCACCATCGCCGGTTTCCGCTCCAACGGCGCGATCATGCATTACCGCGCCACCGAAGCCCAGCATTCCATCATCGAAGGCGACGGCCTGCTGCTGATCGACTCCGGCGGTCAGTATTTGGGCGGCACCACCGACATCACCCGCGTGGTCGGCGTCGGCGCCATCACGGGCGAGCACAAACGCGATTTCACGCTGGTGCTCAAGGGTGTGATCGCGCTGTCCTCGGCGCGCTTCCCGCGCGGGACCAAATCGCCGATGCTCGACGCCATCGCCCGCGCGCCGCTGTGGGCCGAAGGGCTGGACTTCGGTCACGGTACCGGCCACGGCGTCGGCTACTTCCTCAACGTGCACGAAGGCCCGCAGTCGATTTCGCAATCGGCGATGCCGGAGCCGCACACCGCCATGGAGCCAGGCATGATCACATCGATAGAACCGGGGCTGTACCGTCCCGGCCAGTGGGGCATCCGGATTGAAAACCTGGTGCTCAACCGCCCGGCGGGCCAGACCGAATTCGGCGAGTTCCTCGAATTCGAAACGCTGACCCTGTGCCCGATCGACACCCGCTGCATCGAACCTTCGCTGCTGCGCGACGACGAGAAACGTTGGCTGAACGACTATCATGCCACGGTGCGCAAGCGTTTGCGCCCACTGCTGTCCGGCGATGCGCTGGCTTGGCTCGAAACCCGCACGGAGGCGCTATGAGCGGCCGCGCAACCAGGGCCACGACGGCCGTCGACCGCCTCAAGGTCCGCAGCGGGAACGCCAAGTATTCGATGTCGCGCACCGGCAGCGGCCATTTCTTCCTGACCGAAGGCCCCGGCCAGCCGCCGCTGTGCGCACCGCTGGAGCTGGACGACTTTGTCGCCTTCGTCAACGGTATCTCGCCCGCAGCGCCCAAGCGCGTCAGCAAGCTCGATGTCGCATTTGAAAAGCAGCTCGTTAAAAAAGCGCCCTGAGCGCCATCGCTGAAAGAGACCAAGCATGCCATCGATCGAGTCCCTGTTTGCCTACTGGTCTGCCCACGAAGTTGCCACCAACGGCGTTATTTTGCTCAATCTGGTCGGTGCGCTGCTGCTAGGCCTGATGGTCGGCTACGAGCGCTCGTACCACGGCCGCGCGGCCGGCATGCGTACCTACGGGCTGGTATGTATGGCGTCCGCCGCGCTGACGGTGATCGGCGGCTATCCCGCCGAATGGTTCGGCGGCCATGCCGGCCACACCGTCCTTACCTCCGACCCGACCCGCATCGTGCAGGGCATCGTCACCGGCATCGGCTTCCTCGGCGCCGGCGTCATCATGCGTGAAGGCTTTAACATCAGCGGCCTGACGACGGCGGCCTCGATCTGGGCTTCGTCGGTGATCGGCGTGATGGTCGGCATCGGCTTCTATCTTGGTGCGATGGGGCTGGCGGTGCTGAGCGCGGGCGCGATGATCCTGCTGACCAGGGTCGAGGCCTGGCTGCCCTCGCGGCATGCGATCGCGATCACCATGCGCTTCAAGGCGGGCTATCTGCCGCAGGAGCCGGCGCTGCGCGCCATGGCGCTGCAGCGCGGCTACGAAATCGCCGGCGGCTCGCTGATGATAGGCAGCGACGGCGGCATGCAGGAGTGGCGCTTTGTCGCCATCGCGCTGAGCAAGCGTAGCGGCGCGCCGATGTCGGTGCTGTCGGCCGAGCTGGCGCAATTCGACGGCATCCACAGCTTCCAACTGTCGCACGCGCGTAACTGAACATGAACATGAACGTACAAGCCAAGGCGGTATTCGATTTCTGGTTCCAGCCCTCGGAAGGCCAGGCCGCCGACGCGCCGCGCCGCGAGTGGTTCCAGAAGAACGACGATTTCGACCGCGAGATCGCCGGCCGTTTCGGCGCGTTGATCGAGCAGGCGCTGGCCGGCGATCTGCGGCACTGGGACATGGAAGGCCCGCGTTCGGCGCTGGCGCGCATCGTGGTGCTGGACCAGTTCTGCCGCAACGTCCATCGCGGCACGCCGCTGGCCCTCGCCGGCGATCCGCAGGCATTGCAGGCGGCGCTGGCCATGGTCGATGCGCGACAGGACGAGATGCTCACGCCTTTGCAGCGGGGCTTTGTCTACCTGCCGTTCGAGCACGCGGAGGACATGGCGATGCAGGAGCGGGCCGTGGCCCTGTTCGAGCGCATGCACGATGCCGAGCCCACCACGCCAGGTCTCGCCGGCATGCTCGATTTCGCGCGGCGTCATCGCGAGGTGATCAAGCGCTTCGGCCGCTTCCCGCATCGTAACGCCATCCTTGGCCGTGCATCGACGCCGGAAGAACAGGCATATTTGCTGCAGCCGGGGTCCGGTTTCTGATGGCTGCCCTGAACCTGATCGGCGCCGGCCACGTCGGGCGCGTGCTGGGACGCCTGCTGGCGGCGCAGGGCGGCTTCCATGTGCAGCAGGTGCTGACGCGGTCCGCCGCGTCGGCGCAGGCGGCTGTGGATTTCATCGGCAGCGGCACGCCGGTGGAGCGCTACGATCAACTGCAACCGGCCGACATACACGTGCTGGCGGTCGGCGACGACCAGATCGCCGCCGCTTGCGCCGCCTTGGCGCAGGCGGTGCCGCTGAAGGGCAGCGTCGTGTTCCATTGCAGCGGCGCGCTGGCGTCCGGCCAGCTGCAGGCGGCGCGCGACGCGGGCGCGCTGGTCGCCAGCGTCCATCCGATCCGCAGCTTTGCCGATCCGGCGGCGGTGGCCGCCCAATTTGCAGGCACCTTCTGCGGCATCGAGGGCGACGCCGCCGCGCTGGCCGTGCTTACACCGGCCTTGCAGGCGATCGGCGCGCAACCCGTGCCCATCGACGCCTCGGCCAAGACCGTGTACCACGCCGCCGCCGTCTTCGCCAGCAACTACCTGGTGACGGTGCTGGACGCCGCCCTGCGCGCCTACATGGCGGCCGGCATCCCGGAACCGGTGGCGCGCCGGATGGCGCAGCCGCTGGCCGCCGAGTCGATGGCCAATGTATTCCGCCTCGGCGCCGCCGCCGCGCTCAGCGGCCCGATCGCGCGCGGCGACATGGCGACTGTGGAACGTCAACAACGGGCGGTCGATCAATGGGACGCGCCGACAGGCGAGCTCTACCGTGCGCTGGTCGCGCCCACCGCCGATCTGGCGCGTCGAAAACGGCAGAAATAGCCCGCCAGGGCCGTAACGGCTCTTATCTCCTTGCAAATTACTGCTTAACAACTATATTTTAAGTAGGTGTACGTTCGACCAGGCGCCGGGCGTTGCAGTTTTATTGGTACGAATTCACAAATAAGTGGCGGGACTAGTCGACAAACCACGGAATTAGCAATAAGCTTGTTTCTTAGAATGTTTTCTTGAAGAATCTAGCACTGAGCCGGCGCACCAATAGGATAGGGGTAAGAACATGTTATTTCTGAAGAGTACGACCGTCACGAAAGCGCCAGGGATTTACGACGTGGATATCGCCGCTAAACCACCCGGCAAAACCTTTGGTGTGTTCATGGCCACCGATCCGGACAATCCGCCGGCCGAAGTGCTGGCCGCGCTGGCCGCGATGGGCTTCAAGAACACCTACAGCGGCGGCTACACCCACAAGGACCGCGGCAAGGTGCTGGACCTGCACTTCCAGAAAGACGGCACCGACTTGTTCCAGGGCTGGAAAGCCGAAGAGATGGAAGCCAACATGGCCGCCATCACCGCGCTGTTCAGCGGCATCGGCATCACCATCGCGCCGCGCGTGATGACACTGGCCGAAGCCTACGCTTAAACCTGCACCTCGATGTGATACAAGGCCCACGGGCAGGAACCGAACCGCTCCGCGAGCGGTTTGGCCGCCATCTCGGGGACCTTGTCGGCATCGTAGACCGCCCATAGCGGCCCCAGCCCGCCCAGCGCCATCGGCGCGCCATCCAGATGGGTGGCGACGATGTAGCGCTGCGCGCGCGCCTGCGCGACCGTGACCACGGCGGCATACCCATCCACCGCACGCAACACCAGCTTGCCCGCGTCGCCCAGCGACGCGCCGGCCGCACGCATCACGTCCAGCAGCAGCGGGCCGCGCAGCGTGTGGACCTTGCCGTCGTATTCCAGCGTCGGCTGGATGGTGATGGCCGGCAGCGCGGCCAGCGCCGCGAAGTCGAAGGCATGCGCCTTGTCGAAGCTGAGCTTTTGCTTGAACATCATCTGGTCGCGCACCGGATCGAAGCGGCCCCGGTTGACCTTGCCGACCGCGCCGGTGACGGTCAGCAGCGCCGGGCCGGCATTGTTCGCGGCGGCGGCTTGCGAGGCGGGCAGGGCGGCTGCGGCCATGCCGGCGAGCGCGGCGCGGCCAAGGAACTGGCGTTTTTTCATGCGGAATACTCCTGGCTGACGTAGTGCCGGTATCATACCGCGCATGGACTTATTTGCCGACGACAGCGCCTTGATGCCCATCCCGATCGAGGATGGCGAACTGTGGTTCCAGCAGCGGCTGGCGCTGGACCTGGCGCCGGCCGAGGTCATGCGGCGCCTGCTCGACGAGACCGACTGGCGCGCGGAACAGATCCAGGTCTGGGGCAAGCTGCACATGCAGCCGCGCCTGAGCGCCTGGCATGGCGACGCCCGCTACCGCTATTCCGGCAAGGTGTTCCATCCGCTGCCGTTCACGCCCTTGCAGCTGCACATTAAACAGGCGGTCGAGCAGGCCACCGGCCGCCAGTTCAACAGCCTGCTGCTGAACTACTACCGCGACGAGCGCGACCGCATGGGCTTCCATGCCGACAATGAGCCGGCGCTGGGCCGCAATCCCGCCATCGCCTCGGTCAGCTTTGGCGACCCGCGCACCTTCATCCTCAAGCACCGGACCCTGCCGAAGACCGTCAAGCTGGCGCTGGGCGACGGCTGCCTGCTGCTGATGGCGGGCAGCCTGCAGCATCACTGGCTGCACGGCATCAACAGCGAGCGCGGACCGCGCGGACCGCGCATCAACCTCACTTTCCGCAACATCCTGCGCGAACCTTAAGTTGATCTTAAGTTTGGCGAAATCTGATTTAAGCCATCCATAATTTGGCTTACATCCTGTCACACTTCTTACTAAATCGGTGCGGACAGGGGTTGGCGTGAGTGCTATCTTGGCTCCATCGCAATTCAGAGAACTGCGATCCCAAGCAAGTCCAACAATCACTGCTGAAAGATCCAAGACCATGAAAAAAATTCTGTTCGCATTAGTTGCTTCCGCTGCCGCCCTGGCCGGCACCTCCGCTTACGCCGCCGATGACGCCGGCACCGCCTACATCGGCGCCGGTGTCGTGGGCAGCCACTACAAATTCGACGTGCCCGGCGCGACCAGCACCTCCGACCGCAGCGGCGACAAGGCCACCGGCAAGATCTTCGCCGGCTACAACTTCGACAAGACCTGGGCGATTGAAGGCGGCTACACCGACTTCGGCAAGAAGGGTTACGACTACACGGTAGGCGGCGCGCCAGGCCATGTGCAGACCAAGGCAGATTCGCTGTACATCGCCGGCAAGGGCACGTACACCGTGAATGACCAGGTCGCCCTGTTCGGCAAGCTGGGCGTGGCACGCAACCACAACGACGTCACCACCACCGGCATCGCCTCCGTCACGGGCGACAGCAACAAGACCGCGCTGTACGGCTCGGTCGGCGCCGAGTACGCGATCAACAAGAACGTGAAGGTCTCGCTGGAGTATGAAAACTACGGCAAGAACAACATCGATCTGGGCCGCAAGAACGGCGCCATCACCGCCGGCGTGCGCTACAACTTCTAAGTTCAGCTAGCGGAAATAAAAAAGGCCACCTTTCGAGGTGGCCTTCGTCGTTTACACGGTCAGTGGCTTGTAGCGGATGCGTTTCGGCTTCGCGCCTTCCTCGCCCAGGCGTTTCTTCTTGTCGGCTTCGTATTCCTGATAGTTACCGTCGAAGAAGGTGACCTGCGAGTTGCCTTCGAACGCCAGGATGTGGGTGGCGATACGGTCCAGGAACCAGCGATCGTGCGAGATCACCAGCACGGAACCGGCGAACTCCAGCAGCGCATCTTCCAGCGCGCGCAGGGTTTCCACGTCCAGATCGTTCGACGGTTCATCCAGCAGCAGCACGTTGCCGCCCTTGAGCAGGGTCTTGGCCAGGTGCAGGCGGCCGCGCTCACCACCGGACAGGTTGCCGACCACTTTCTGCTGGTCCGAACCCTTGAAGTTGAAGCGGCCCAGGTAGGCGCGCGACGGCATGTCGAAACGGCCGACGCTGAGCATGTCGGCGCCGCCGGACACGTCCTCGAACACGGTCTTGCTGTCGCTGAGCGTATCGCGGCTCTGGTCGACCAGCGAGATGCGGGCGGTCTGGCCGATCACCACTTCGCCGCTGTCCGGCTTGTCGAGGCCGGCGATCATCTTGAACAAGGTCGACTTACCGGCGCCGTTCGGGCCGATGATGCCGACGATGGCGCCCGGCGGAATGGTGAACGACACGTTGTCGATCAGCAGGCGGTCGCCGAAGGCCTTCGACACGTTCTTGAACTCGATCACTTCGTTGCCCAGGCGCTCGGCCACAGGGATGAAAATCTCCTGGGTCTCGTTGCGCTTCTGGTATTCGTACTCGCTCAGCTCGTTGAAGCGGGCCAGGCGGGCCTTGGACTTGGCCTGGCGTGCCTTCGGATTCTGGCGCGACCACTCCAGTTCCTTGGCCAGCGCCTTCTGGCGCGCCGATTCGGTGGCTTCTTCCTGCTTCAGGCGGTTGGCCTTCTGGTCCAGCCACGACGAGTAGTTGCCCTTCCATGGAATGCCATGGCCACGGTCCAGTTCCAGGATCCACTCGGCGGCGTTGTCGAGGAAGTAGCGATCGTGGGTGATGCCGACCACGGTGCCCGGGAAGCGCAGCAGAAACTGCTCCAGCCATTCGACCGACTCGGCGTCCAGGTGGTTGGTCGGTTCGTCGAGCAGCAGCATGTCCGGCTTGGACAGCAGCAGCTTGCACAGCGCCACGCGGCGCTTCTCGCCGCCGGACAGCACGCCGATCTTGGCGTCCCATGGCGGCAGGCGCAGCGCGTCGGCGGCCATTTCCAGTTGCAGGTTCAGGTTGCCGCCGTCGGAGGTCGAGATGATCGCTTCCAGGCGCGCCTGCTCGGTGGCCAGCGCGTCGAAGTCGGCGTCTTCCTCGGCGTAGGCGGCGTACACGGCCTCCAGCTTGGCTTGCGCCTCGAACACTTCGCCCAGGCCCGATTCGACTTCCTGGCGCACGGTTTTTTCGGGATCGAGCTGCGGTTCCTGCGGCAGGTAGCCGATGTTCAGGCCCGGCATCGGCACGGCTTCGCCCTGGATGTCGGTGTCGATGCCTGCCATAATTTTCAGCAAGGTCGACTTACCGGAGCCGTTCAGGCCCAGCACGCCGATCTTTGCGCCGGGGAAGAAGGACAGCGAAATATCTTTCAGGATCTGGCGCTTGGGCGGGACGATTTTGCCCACGCGGTTCATGGTATAGACGTAATTTGCCATTGAGAATCTCAGTCAGAATTTTTTAATTGCATGGAAATGCAAGGAAGGACGACAGGATACGATAAATCCCGCCGCCCGCCCACTATTTAGCGCGCCGGGAGGCCCACAGCCCCTCGGCCACGTACAGCGCCAGCGCGGCCCAGATGATGACGAAGCCGATCAGCCGCGCCTGCGGGAAGGTCTCGTGGAACACCCACACGCCCAGCAGCGCCTGCATGCTCGGCGACAGGTATTGCAGCAGGCCCAGCACCGACATCGGAATCTTGCGCGCGCCGGCCGCGAACATCACCAGCGGAATCGCGGTGATCGGCCCGGCCGCCGCTAGCAGCCAGCGGGTGCTGTCGTACGGCGTGTTGAGGAAGGTGTTCTGGCCGTGCGCGGTCAGCCACAGCACATAGGCCAGCGCCAGCGGGAACAGCAGCAGGGTCTCCAGCGACAGGCCCTCCAGCGCGGCCAGCGCGGCGGTCTTGCGCAGCAGGCCGTAGCCGCCGAAGGTCAGGCCCAGGATCAGCGCGATCCACGGCAGCTGGCCGGCCGACCAGGTCAGCCACAGCACGCCGCTGGCCGCCACGCCGATGGCGATCCACTGGCCGCGGCGCAGTTTTTCCTTCAGCACCAGCAGGCCCAGCAGCACATTGATCAGCGGATTGATGAAATAGCCCAGGCTGGCGTCGATGACGTGGCCGTTGTTGACCGACCAGATGTAGACGAACCAGTTGGCCGTCAGCAGCACCGCCGAGGCCACGAAGCTGGCCAGCACGCGCGGCTTGCGCCACACCTGCGGCAGCCACTTCCATTGCTGGCGCGCGGTCAGCACCAGGCCCAGGAACAACAGCGACCACAGCATGCGGTGCGCCAGGATCTCCATCGCCGGCACCTCGCCGATGGCGTGGAAGTACAGCGGGAACAAGCCCCAGCAAAAGAACGCGAATGTGGCGTAAACAATACCAATGTTCATGGAGAGGACGGCGGGACGGAGGCAAGGTCTGCCATTATCGCCGATCTGGCGCACCATCGCTGTGCGGCCTCGCGCTTCGGCCCGCAGCAGCGTACACTGGCGATATTGAATTTTTGGAACGTCCTTCCATGCGAAAATCTCCTTGCCTTTTGCAAATACTTATCCTATTGTGCAATGCACCAAAACAACAACAGGTGCAATCTTGACCGAGCAACATAAGAAAAGCAGCCTCGTCGCCCTGACGCTGGCGGCGGTAGGCATCGTCTACGGCGACATCGGTACCAGTCCCCTCTACACCCTCAAAACCATCTTCGATCCCGAACATGGCCTGGCCCTGAACGGCAACAACCTGCTGGGCATTATTTCGCTCATCTTCTGGGGCCTGACGATGATCGTCTCGCTCAAATACGTCAGCCTGGTGCTGCGCGCGGACAACCGCGGCGAGGGCGGCATCATGGCGCTGATGGCGCTGGCGCTCAATTCCGTGACCAAGACCGCGCCGCGCTGGCACTATCCGCTGATGCTGCTGGGCGTGATCGGCGCCACCATGTTCTACGGCGACAGCGTGATCACGCCGGCCATCTCGGTGCTCAGCGCGATCGAGGGTCTGGAAGTGGCCACGCCGGGGCTGGAGCAGTACATCGTGCCGCTGACCATCATCGTGCTGGTCTCGCTGTACGCGGTGCAGCGCCACGGCACGGCCGGCATCGGCCGCTGGTTCGGCCCGGTGATGCTGGTCTGGTTTGCCGCGCTGGCGGTCATGGGCCTGATCAACATCGTGCAGGCGCCGCAGATCCTGTGGGCGCTCAATCCGCTGCACGCGTTGCGCTTCATGTTTGAAAACCGCATGATCGCCTTCGTCGCGCTGGGCGCCGTGGTGCTGGCCTTCACCGGCGCCGAGGCGTTGTACGCCGACATGGGCCACTTCGGCGCGCGGCCGATCCGGGTCGCGTGGTTCATGATCGTGTTCCCGTCGCTGGCGGTGAACTACCTGGGCCAGGGCGCGCTGCTGCTGGCCCATCCCGAGGCGATCGCCAATCCCTTCTTCCAGCAGCTCGGCGCCTGGAGCGTCTACCCGCTGGTCGCGCTGTCGACCGTGGCGACGGTGATCGCCTCGCAGGCCACCATCTCCGGCACCTTCTCGATGACCAAGCAGGCCATCGCCCTGGGCCTGCTGCCGCGCATGCGCGTGCTGCACACCTCGGCCACCGAAATCGGCCAGATCTACATCCCGATCGTCAACTGGCTGCAGCTGTCGGTGGTGTTGATGGCGGTGGTCGGATTCGGCTCGTCGGAAAAGTTGGCCGGCGCCTACGGCATCGCGGTCACGGCCACCATGCTGGCGACCACCTTCCTGACCTTCTTCGTGATCCGCTACCGCTGGCACCTGCCGCTGTGGCTGTGCTTTGCCGCCACAGGCTTCTTCATCGTGATCGACCTGCTGCTGTTCTCGGCCAGCTCGCTCAAGCTGTTCCACGGCGGCTGGTTCCCGCTGCTGCTGGCGATCATCCTGTTCACGGTGATGCTGACCTGGAAGCGCGGCCGCGAGCTGGTGTTCCAGAATCTGCAGAAGCATGCGATTCCGCTGGAGGACTTCCTGTCCTCGCTGTTCGTGGCGCCGCCGACGCGCGTGTACGGCACCGCCATCTTCCTGCGCGGCGAGAGCGACGGCGTGCCGCACGCGCTGCTGCACAACCTGTCGCACAACAAGGTGCTGCATGAACGCGTGGTGTTCTTCACGGTGCACGTGGTGGAGGAGCCGTTCGTGCCGGAGGCCGAGCAGGTGAAGGTGACGGACCTGGGCCACCAGTGCTACCAGGTGAACGTCCACTACGGCTTCAAGGACGAACCGGACATCCCGAAAGCGCTGGCGCAGTGCGACTGCCTCGGCCTGCCGTTCGAGATGATGGAGACCTCGTTCTTCATCGCCCGCCAGACGGTCATCTCGACCCCCGGCGCCGGCATGTCGACCTGGCGCGAGCACCTGTTCGTGACCATGTCGCGCAACGCCCGCGGCGCCGCCGACTACTACCAGATTCCCACCAACCGCGTGATCGAACTTGGCACGCAAGTGGAAATTTAAACACGTCCCCGGCGCTAAATGATGTAACCGAATGTAGCGCCCGGAGCGGAAGCGGCGCGGTCTGCTAAACTTCTGCTCCGAAAGTGGGACCAATACGAACACACATCTAAGGTAATCATGAAATCGATGTTTCAATATATTGCTGCCGTTGCCTGCGTAGCGGCCTTGACCGCCTGCGGCGGCGGCGCGAAAACCCCGACGGCGGTGGTGGTGCCGCAGCCGGACTTTAAATTGACCGATACCGTGGTCGGCACCGGCACCCAGGCGGCGGCGGGCGACCTGGTGGTGATCAACTTCACCGGCTACCTGTACGACTCGACCAAGGCCGATTTCAAAGGCTCCAAAGTGGAAAGCTCGGTCGATACCGGCAAGCCAGCCACGCCGTTCACGGTGGGTGTCGGCAGCGTGGTGACCGGCTGGGACCAGTCCATCCTCGGCGTGGCGCCTTTCGCCGCGATGAAAATCGGCGGCAAACGCACCGCCATCCTGCCTGCCGCCCTAGTGTACGGCGCCGGCACGCGCGACGTGCCGAGCCCTAATCCATACGGCTACGTGGCGATTCCGGCCAACTCGCCGATGGTCTACGATTTTGAGCTGGTCAATGTCGTCAAGGGCACCGTGCCGGTGGTCGTGCCTCCGCCGACGACGCTGCAATCGGTCGATACGCTGGTGGGTACCGGCGCCACGGTGGCCGCCGGCCAGACGGTGACCGCGAACTACGCCCTGTATCTGTACGATGGCACCCGTGCCGATTTGCGCGGCCCGCTGGTGCAAACCACCATTGGCGCTGCGGCGCAAGATTTTGTGCTGACCAATACCAATGTCATCACCGGTTGGGTCCAAGGCATACCGGGTATGAAGGTCGGCGGCAAGCGCACGTTGACGATTCCGCCTGGCCTGGGTTACGGCGCGGTACAGCATGACACCATTCCCCCCAACTCGACGTTGATCTTCGATATCGTGCTCGTTGGCGTTAAATAAAAGCCAGTTCGCGCGCAGAAAAAAAAGCAGCCATCGGCTGCTTTTTTTTCGCCCGCGTTGCGGCTAGTCTCGTAGCGCCTGCGCCGGCGCTATACGCATGGCGGCGACGGTGTGCCGGATGGTGGCCATCGCCACGATCAGCAGCGCGAACGCCAGCGCCGCCGCCGGCGCCCAGCCGCCCAGCGGTGTGCGCTCGGTGTAGGGCGCCAGATAGCGCTCGATGGCCAGCCACGCCAGCGGCAGGCCCGCCGCCGCCGCGGCGGCCGTCAGCAGCAGGAATTCACGGCTGACCAGCACCGCGATCGCGTCGCGACCGGCGCCGTGCAACTTGCGCAGTACGATCTCGCGCGCGCGCCGCTGCACGCTGTGCGCCGCCAGCACGTAGATGCCGAATGCTGCCAGCGCGAACACCACCGCCGTGGCGCAGGCCAGCAGCCTGGCTATGCGCACGTCTTCGGCATACGCTTGCGCGTAGTAGCTGCCGGCCGCGCGTATCACCGGTTCGCTGGCCGGGAAGTAGCGGCTCCAGGCGGCGGCGATATCCCGCTCCAGCGCCGCCCGGCTGTGCGCATCCGGCGTGGCGCGCATGCGCACTGTCAGCAACCCATTGTCGCGGGTAACCTGGTACAGCGTCGGACGCACCGGATCGCGCAGCGTCTCCCAGCGGAGGTCCTGCGCCACGCCGACGATGCGCAGCTGTGTGCCGCCGATGCGTTGTCCCACTGCCTGCTGCGCGGACGGCCAGCCCAGCGCCTGCACCGCCGCTTGGTTGATGACGACGTTCTGCTCGCCGTCGCCGGCGGCGCCTTCGATGCGCGGATCGAACATGCGCCCAGCCAGCGCCTTCAACCCGTAGACGTTGAAGAAATCCGGCCCCACAAAATGTATCGACACCGCCGCGCTGCTGCCGTCCGCACGCAGCACCGTGGTGCTGCCGTGCGTGCCTGTCATGTCGTCGCGACCCGGGACGTCGCGGCTGTCGGCCACGCCCGCCACGCCGGGCAGCTGCGCGATGGCGTCGCGCAGCGAGCGGGCGGCGGGGCTGTCGCGCAGGTTGTCCTTCATCTCCACCACCAGCAGCGGCGCGGGATCGAAGCCCGGTGGCGCCGCAGAGGCGAACTGCGTCTGCCACAGTATCGCCAGCGCCAGGCTGCCCATGCTCATGGCGACGCTGAACTGCACCGTCGTCAGCACGCGCCGCAGCCACACGCCGCCGGTGGTTTCGCCGCTGCGGTGCGCCAGCGTGGCGTTCATGTCGACGCCGCGCGCCAGCCAGCCCGGATAGACACCGGCCGCCGCGCCGACCAGGGCGCCGAACAGCAGGCACGCGCCGACCGCCACCGGCGTGAACACGCCGTCCAGCGGGCGCTCCAGCAGGTCGGAAGCCAGCGGCAGCAGCAGCCACGCCAGCAGCACGCCCAACGCGGCGGCGGCTGTGGACAGCAGCATCGATTCGGCCATGAACTGGGTCAGCAGCTGATGCGTGCTGGCGCCCAGCACGCGGCGCATGGCGATCTCGCGCTGGCGGCGCAAGGCGCGCACCGTCGCCAGGTTGACGTAGTTGACCACCGCGAGCAGCAGTATCAGCAGGCCGGTGGCGCCGAGCGCCAGCACCACGCGCAGGTCGCCGCGCGGACCGGCGCCCATGGTGTTGGCGACGCTGCGGTCGAAGTAGGCGTCGGCCAGCGGACCGAGGGCGATATCGACCATCTTGCGCTGGCCCAGCGCCGCCTTCATTTCCGGCGTCGCCAGGTTGGCCCACGGCGCGTGGTCGATCGTGTCCTGCAGCACCCGCTGCAAGGCCTGTGGCGTGGTGCCTGGGCCGGGCTTGACGTAGATGCGGCCACCGATGCTCATCCAGCTGGACATCGCCTCCTGCCGCTCCTTCTCGGGCCACAGCGCGCTGTCCAAGCCGACCAGCGCCTTGAATTGCAGCGTGCTGTTGGCCGGGCGGTCCGCCAGCACGGCGCGCACCTGCAGCGCCTGGCGATTGATTTCGATGGTGCGTCCCAGCGCCTGCGTAGTGCCGAACAGGCGCAGCGCGGTCTGCCGGGTCACGGCCAGGCCGTCGGGCCGGGTCAGCGCGGCGCGCAGGTCGCCTTCCAGCGCGGGCAGGCCGCTGATGGACTGGAAGGCCGGATCGACCGCCGTCACGTCCAGTTCCTGCGTGCGTCCCTGCAGTTGCAGCGTGGCTTTGCGCGGCCACCAGGCGCTGGCCTCCAGCGGCAGCCCGCTGCGCAGCGCCACCTCGCGCAGCGCGAACGGCGTGTACTCCATCCACTGAGGCTGCGGGATGAAGTTCAGCCGGTGCTTGATGACGAACACCCGCTCGCTCTGCGGCACGTCCTTGTCGTAGCTGAAGGAGTAGGCCACAAAGCCCAGCAGCAGGAAGCAGACGGCGAAGCCGGTCGCCAGCCCGAGTATCTCCATGGCCGATTGTAGTGGGTGGCGCAGCAGCAGGCGCCAGCCGATGCGAAAGTCGCTTGGTTTCATTTTGTTCTCCGGTCAGTCGCGCAGTGCCAGCGCGGGGGACATGCGTAGGGCGGTCGCCGTGTGGCGGGTGGTGGCCAGCAGCGCCACCAGCATCGCCATCGCCAGCGCGGCCGCCAGCGTCCAGGCGCCGATGGGCGCGTGCTCCGTGTACTCGGCCAGGTAGCGCTGGATCGCCACCGCCGCCAGCGGCAGGCCGATCAACGCACCGGCGCCCACCAGCGCCGAGAACTCGCGGCCCATCATCAGCGCGATGTCGACGCGGCCGGCGCCGTGCAGCTTGCGTATCACGATCTCGCGCCGGCTGCGCTGCACGCTGTAGGCGGACAGCACGTAGATGCCGAACGCCGCCAGCGCGATTGCTATCAGGCTGGTGGCGGCCAGTATCCGTATCAGGCGCTTTTCGGTGGCATAGCGTTCTTCAAGCACCGCCTGCTGCGTTTTCATTTCCATGATGGCGTTGGGGAAGTGTCGGCGCCATACCGGTTCGATCGCGGCGTACGCGGCCTCCAGGCTGTCGCTGGTGCGTACCATCACCACGCCGCCGGGACGGACGAAATACACGACCGCCTTCGACGGCTGGTGCAGTCCCTGGAAGCGCACGTCCGGCGCCACGCCGACGATCTCCATGCCGCCCGGTACCACCTGGCCGACCGCTTCCTGCGGCGACGCATAGCCCAGCGCCAGCGCGGCTGCGGTGTTGACCACCACACGCGGGACCTTGCTGTAATCGACATCCTGCGCCGCGTTGTACAGGCGTCCGTGCAAGGCCTTCAGGCGGACCAGCTCAAACCAGTTGGCGCTGACGTTTTTGCCCTCCAGCGGGATCTCGCGGCCGTCCCGCGTCGTCACCGTGTTGGTCAGCTTCATGCCGTCACGGCCCACCGCTTCCGAAATGGAGGCCACGCCTTCGACGCGCGGCAGCCGGGCTACTTGTTCCATGAAGGCGACGGCGGCTTGCTTGTCCTCCCCATAGGACGGCAGGTTCAGCACCAGCAGGTGGGCCGGATCGAAGCCGGGTGTGGCGTGGCTGGCAAAATACGTCTGCCAGCCGACCGCCAGCGCCGTCGCGGAAAGCGCCATCGCACTGGAAAACTGCAGCACCGTCAGCACGCGCCGCACCCACAAGCCGGCGGCGGTTTCGCCGTTGCCGCGTCCCGCGAGCGCGGGTCCCGGCAATGCGTGCTGCGCCAGCCAGGCGGGATAAGCGCCGGCGCACATGCCGATGAACAGCCCAAACGCCAACGCGATCAGGCAGCGCAAGGGCGTGAACATGCCGGCCAGTGGACGGTTCATCAGATCGGAGAAGGTGGGCAGAAGCAGCCACGCCAGCACCAGGCCGGCGGCGGCGGCCAGCACGGAGGTCAGCGCCGCCTCGCTGAGGAACTGGCGCACCAGCCGCGCCGCGCTGGCGCCCAGCAGCTTGCGGATGCCGATCTCGCGCTGGCGGCGCAAGGTACGCACGGTCGCCAGGTTGACGTAGTTGATCGCCGCCAGCAGCAGGATCAGGAAGCCCCCGGCCGCCAGGCCGAAGACGCTGCTGCGCCGGCCATACTCCTCGCCCGCACGACTGTTGGCCAGGCCCTCGTCGAAGTAGGCGTCGCGCAGCGGCAGCAGGCTGATGTCGGCCACGTTGCGGCCATTCAGGCCTTTGCCCATCCCGCTGCTTTTCACCCGCTGGTTGGTCGGCGATTTTTCGCTGGCTTCCTGCAGCAGCGCCGTCAACGTCTGCATCGACGCGCCGGGCTTGAGCTTCATGTAGATCGTGGCGCGTCCCCATTTGCTGATCGCGGTTTCGCGCTCCGGCCATGCGCTGCTGCCGGTGCCGACCAGCGCCTCGTATTGTTGGCTGCTGTTGGCCGGAGGATCGGGCATCAGCGCCCGCACCTGCAGTGCCGTGCCGTCGATCGTGACGGTCTGCCCGATCGCCGGGTTGGCGCCGAACAGCTTGTGCGCGCCAGTTCGTGTCAACGCCAGGCCGTCCGGTTGCGTCAGCGCCGCGCTCAAGTCGCCCTGCAAGGCGGCGATGCCGAACATGGTGCGAAAAGCGGGATCGACCACTTGCAGGTCCAGCGCACGCAGCTCGTTGCCGGCGCGTAGTGGCGAGTCCAAAGGCTTGGCGACACTGGCCTCGGACACCAGGCCGCTGGCGATGGCGATATCGCGCAAGGGAATGAAGGCCCAAGCCTGCCATTCCGGGCGCGGGAAGACGTTGATGCGTTGCTTGACCACGACCACGCGGTCGTTGTCCGGTATCGCGCTGTTGAAGTTGAGGCAGAATTCGACAAAGCCGAACAGCAGGAAGCAAGCTGCGAAGCCAATGGCGAGACCGCCGATCACCACGGCGGAGTAGGCCGGCTGCTGCAACAGCAGCCGCCAGCCTATGCGAAAATCGCGCAGGTTCATTGGTGTGATCCTGACGCTTAAGCGGCTTGCAGTACGTCGACCATGATGCGGCCGTCCAGCAGATTCAATGTGCGCGAAGCCTGCGCGGCGTGGTCCGGCGAGTGCGTGACCATGACCACCGTCGTGCCTTCGGCGTTAATCTCGCGCAGCAGGCGCATGACTTCATCGCCGTGCGCCGTGTCCAGGTTACCGGTCGGTTCATCGGCCAGCAGGACGGCGGGGCCGGCCACCAGCGCGCGCGCGATCGCCACGCGCTGCTGCTGGCCGCCCGACAGCTGCGATGGCCGGTGCGAGGCGCGATGGCCGACACCCAGCTTGGCGAGCATCGCCGTCACGCGCTCGCGCCGTTCGCGCGCCGGCGTGCCGTTGTACTCCAGCGCCAGTTCGACGTTCTCGAACACCGTCAATTCCTCGATCAGGTTGAAGCTCTGGAAGATGAAGCCGATGCGGCCGCGCCGCAGCTGGTTCAGTTTCGATTCGCTCCAGCCGGCGACATTTTGGCCTTCGAACCAGTATTCGCCGTGGCTCGGCACATCGAGCAGGCCCAGTATGCCCAGCATGGTCGACTTGCCGCAGCCGGAAGGCCCGGTGATGGCGACGTATTCGCCCGCTTCGATTTCCAGGTCGATGCGATCCAGCGCGGTGGTCTGGATTTCTCCTGCCTGATGGATTTTGCTGACGCCGACAAGTTTGATCATGGGGTTTGCCTCTGTTGGTGGTTATGGGAATTTACTGCGTTATTTGAAGCCGTGGTGAATTTCCGTAGGCCGCGTAGCTGGACAGGATCACCTTGTCGCCGGCGGCCAGGCCTTCGAGCACTTCCAGCTGGCTGTTGTTGCGGCGTCCGACCCGCACCGCGCGGCGCTGCGCCGTGCGTCCGCCCGCGTCCAGCACATAGACCCAGGCGCCGCCGCTGTCGTTGATGAAGGCGCCGTTGGGCAGCAGCAGCGCCTTGGCCGGCTCGCCCAGCGTAATGCGCGCGTCCAGGCTCTGGCCGGGATTGAGCACCGGCGGCTGGCCGCCGGTGAACACCAGTTCCACCATGAAGCGGCCCTCCTTGATCTGCGGGTAGATGGTGCGGATGTCGACCGCGAAGCTGCGTTCATCCTGCTTGACGCTGCCGTGCCGGCCCACCGCCATGCGGTTCAGGTAGTACTCGTCCACGCTGGCGGAGAGCTTGAAGCGCGCCGGGTCGTCGATGCGGCCGATGTTCTTACCGGTGCTGATTGATTCGCCCACTTGCAGGCGGAAGTTGGTCAGCCGGCCTTCGACCGGCGCCCGCACGGCCAGCGCGTCGACGGTGGCGGAGACCAGTTTCAGACCGGAGTTCAGCCCTTCGATGGCCGTTTCCAGTTGCGTTGCCGCGCTGCGGCGCACGTTTTCCTCTGTGCCGGAGGCGCGTTCCTCCTGCGCCAGCAGGCGGCGCTGCTGTTGCAGCTTGTCCGCCGATTCCTCCAGCGCGACGGCGGAGATGTAGCCCTGCGCCGCCAGCCGCACATTGCGTTCGTGCTGCTTGCGGACCTGCTCCAGCGCGAACTGGAGGTCCTCGCGCCGGCGCTGGTGGTCGCTGGCGCTGGCCTCCTGCGCCACGCGCAGGTTGGACAGGTTGAAGATGCTGACTGCGTGTTCCGACTGGCGCGCCAGCAGCTCCAGGTTGCGCTGCGGGTTGGAGATGCGGAACAGCAGCTGGCCTTTTTTCACCAGCGTGCCGTCGATGGCGAAGACTTCCTCGACGCGGCCCGATTCGACCGAGTCGAGTATCACTGAATTGAGCGGCTCCGCATTGGCGCGCACCACGATTTCGTCGACGAAGATGCCGCGTTCCGCCTGGCCGATGCGCAGGTCGGCGCCGTCCACCTGCAGGCCGCGCGGCATCCAGGCCCACAGGCCGTAGCCGGCCGCCGCGACGGCCAGCGTGGCCGCCAGGCCGATGGCGATGGTCTTGCCGCGTTTGCGGGGCACGACCACGTCCATCGCCGCGCCGCTGGATGGCAGGTGAGTTGGAGTGGGACCGATATTTTTTTTGATGTGCATACCGGCCATACAGCAAGCGCTGTGCCAAGCCGGAAAACCCTGTATTGACGGCCTGTCTGGCCGGCGCCGGGCATTCGGTGTCCGCTTATGAACAGCGGCCGGTGTTCGGAACCGAACACTTGCCGCGTGTGTGTGCGGCGCGCGGCCGCAAGCCATGTCCACAGCCGGTGAGCGGCTGCTAGAATGCCTGCATGTCCGCTTACGTATTGATACTCGATGATGACGCCGATGTCGCCACTGCCGCACAGTTGCTGCTGCGGCGACGCTATGGCAAGGTCGCCACGCTGTGCGATCCGGCGGGCCTGCCCGCCTTGCTGGCGCAGGGCGTGCCGGACGTGGTGCTGCTGGACCTGAACTTCACACCCGGCTCCATCGACGGCGAAGAAGGGCTGGCGGTGCTGGACCTGTTGCGCTCCCAGGCGCAGCCGCCGGCGGTGATCGCGATGACCGCCTACGCCGACGTGCCGCTGGCGGTGGAAGCGTTGAAGCGCGGCGCCGGCGATTTCATCACCAAGCCGTGGGACAACGCGCGGCTTGTGGCCGCCATCGACCAGGCGCTGGCCCGCCGCGCCGCGATGCGTGGCCCGGCCGCGACGACGCCCGACCTGATGGGCGAATCCTCGGCGATGCGCGAGCTGAAGGCGTTGATCGCCAGCGTGGCGCCGACCGAAGCCAACGTGATGGTGCTGGGCGAGAACGGTGTCGGCAAGGAGCTGGTGGCGCGCGCCATCCATGCGCTGTCGCGCCGCGCGGCCGGCACGTTGCTGGCGGTGGACATGGGGGCGCTGCCGGAATCGACGTTCGAGAGCGAGTTGTTCGGCCATCGCAAAGGCTCGTTCACCGATGCGAAGGCCGACAGGGCGGGGCGCTTCCAGGCCGCGCGCGGCGGTTCGCTGTTCTTGGACGAAATCGGCAACATGCCGCTGGCGGCGCAGGCCAAGCTGCTGACCGCGCTGGAGCGGCGCGAGGTGACGCCGATCGGCGCCGACAAGCCGGAGGCCATCGACGTTCGCATCGTCAGCGCGACCAATCTGGATGAGGCGCGGCTGTTCGATCCCGCCGTGTTCCGGCCGGATTTGCTGTTCCGGTTGAACACCATCGTGATCCGCGTGCCGCCGCTGCGCGAGCGGCGCGAGGATATTCCGCTGCTGCTGACGCATTATCTGAACCTGTACGCGCTGCAGTACGAGCGGCCGGCACGCAACGTGAGCGCGGCTGCGATGGACGGCTTGCTGCGCCACGATTGGCCGGGCAATGTGCGCGCGCTGCGCCATGCCTGCGAGCGCGCCGTGATCCTGGGCCAGGGAACCGAATTTTCCTTGAGCGATTTCGGACTCGGCGCCGGCATGGCGACGCTGGACGGCGGTGCGGATTTCATCGTCTCGCCGGGCATCGTTGCCGCTTCCGCGCGCGGCTCCATCAGCGGCGACATGACCCTCGATGCGCTGGAGCGCGAGGCCATCGCCTCGGCACTGGCCCAATTCAACGGCAATATCAGCCACGCCGCCAAGTCGCTGGGCGTGAGCCGCGCAGCGCTGTACCGCAAGCTGGGCAAGCATGGCATCTGAGCGCGCCCTCAAGCTGGGCGCCGCCGCCAGCGTCGCCGCCTTGATGGCGCTGACCGTCGTTGCCGACATCCTGTCCGCCACGCCAGAGCCGCGCCGCATCGTGCTGTGCGGCCTGGCCGCGCTGGTGCCGGCCGCCGCGTTGTGGCAATGCCTGCGCCGCTTGGCCCCCCGCGCCCCGCGCATGGAAACACAGGACAGCACCATGCTCCATGGCGCCGCATCCGCCGGCCGCGAACTGTCCGACACCATCCACGCACTGGAAGCCCGGCTCGAACACGCGCCCATCGCCCTGTTCAGCATCCAGAACGCGGCCGGCGCCGGCGCGGTGGCGCCGCTCAACGCCAGTGCGCGCCGCCTGCTCGCACCCGGCCGCGCCAGCGCGCCGCAGGACCTGCACCAGCTGCTGGCCGCGCAAACCGCCGGTCAACGACAGCTGATCAGCTTTGACACCGAGCGTGGCGTGGAGCGCGCATTGGTCGCCGTCTCCGCGCTGGCGATGCAGGGCGCGCCTCAGCGCCTGGCCGCGCTGATGCCGGTGGAGAGCGAACTGGAAGCCGAAGCCCTCAACGCCTGGCGCGAACTGGTGCAGGTGCTGACCCACGAGATCATGAACTCCCTGACGCCGGTCGCCTCGCTGTCGCGCACCGCCTGCGGCCTGCTGGACGAAGCTGCGGCGGGCCTGCCGGCCGATATCCACGCCGACCTGGGCACCGCGCTGGACGCCATCTCGCGCCGCGCCGCCAGCCTGGTGGATTTCGTCGGCAGCTATCGCAGCCTGTCGACGGTGCCCCAGGCGCAGCCGCAGCGCGTGCTGCTGGAGGAGCTGTTCGAACGCCTGTCCATGCTGATCGCGCCGCAGTGGCAGGAGCGGGGCGGACGCGTGTCGTTCTCGGTGGAGCCGGCGTCGCTGGCGGTGATGATCGATCCGGGGCAGCTGGAGCAGGCGCTCATCAACCTGCTGAAGAACGCCGCCGAAGCCATCACCGGCAAGGCGCCGGAAGCGCAGGTGCGCGCGCGCCTGAGCCGGGGCGGACGTCTGCGCATCGAAGTGTCCGACAACGGCCCCGGCGTGCCGGAGACGCTGGCCGCGCACATCTTCACGCCGTTCTTCTCGACCAAGAAGCAGGGCCGGGGCATCGGCCTGGCGATGGTGCGGCACCTGGTGCACGCCAACGGCGGCACGGTGCGTTACGCGCGCTCGGTCAGCGCCGGCGCGCGCTTCATGCTGACCTTCTAGCGCACCATGTCGATGTGCAGGATGCCGTCTTCGTCGTAAGGCTCGGTGACCTTCCTGAAGCCGTAGCCGCCGTAGAATTTTTCCAGGTGCGCCTGCGCGCCGATGCGGAAGCCGTGGCCGGGATGCAGCGCCTCGGCCAGCGGGATCGCCTTGGCCAGCAGCTCGCGGCCGATGCCGCTGCCGCGCGCGGCCTGCGTGGTCAGCACGCGGCCCAGCGACATCTCGTCGTACTTCACGCCCGGCGGCACGCAGCGCAGGTAGGCGACCAGCGTGCGCTTGCCGTCGATCTCGCGCCACGCCATCAGGTGGTGGCACTGCGGATCGCAGCCGTCGATGTCGGGGTACAAGCAGGTCTGCTCCAGGATGAACACCTGCTGGCGCTGCAGCAGCACTTCATACCAGTCCAGGCGGGGGATGTCTTCAAAGGCCAGCCATTGCCACTCAATCATTGCGCGTCCCGATGCGGATCAAAACATCGATTGTATGTGAAAAAAGGCCGGCGCCTCGGAGGAGGGGCCGGCCTGTCGTTCGCTGACTGGATCGATTAGACGATGGTCAGGGTCACGTCGATGTTGCCGCGGGTGGCGTTCGAGTATGGGCACACGACGTGGGCGGCGGCGACCAGCTTTTCAGCGGTTGCGCGGTCCAGGCCTGGCAGCGAGATTTTCAGTTCCACTTCGATGCCGAAACCGGTAGGGATGGCGCCGATGCCGACGATGCCTTCGACCGACACGTCCGCAGGCACGGCGATCTTGTCGCGGCCGCCGACGAATTTCATCGCGCCGATGAAGCAGGCCGAGTAGCCGGCTGCGAACAGCTGCTCAGGGTTGGTGCCGACGGCGCCGGCGCCGCCCAGTTCTTTCGGGGTGGTCAGCTTCACGTCCAGCACGTTGTCGGAGGAAACCGCACGGCCTTCGCGGCCACCGGTTGCTTTTGCGTTTGCGCGGTACAGAACTTGTTGGATCGACATGATGATTCCTTTTCAGTGAGTGGGGATGTTTAATTAACTATCTAATCGCTAGCTACTTACTTCTACTATCCGACGCTGTTTGCAGCGCCCATGAGCACACTATAGATTGTGTGCGATTGAATAGCAAGCGATTTTTAAACATATTTTTGGCCTTTACCGTCGCCGCTCATCCCGCCCGTTATCTGCGGTGCCCACCGGTTATCAGGTGTGGTCGTTTTTATATGTTGTCCTGCCTACAATTCATCCATCAAACGCACTCTATGGATGGAACCCTGTGATGAATACGCATGTAATCAACGGACTGGCCGAGCTTTGGAAGGACTCGAAGGGGTCTCCAGATATTCGCATTGCGGTACTTGATGGGGTGCCTGACTTGTCTCATCCCTCGCTGCGATCGGCTGACATCAAATCCATCACAACTGGAGCCGCCGGTGCGGTTGGCGGTGCGACGACAAACCATGCGACGCACATCTTCAGCAAAATCTTCGGCGAAGGTGATGGAGACGGAGGCATTCAAGGCTGGGCTCCTGGCTGCAAGGGCATTTCGATTCCTATTTTTTCCGCCGGCCCCAGCAATCGCGTCTCGCAAAGAGACCTGGTCAACGCGCTACGTATCGCCATCGACCACGAGGCCCAGGTGATCAATATCAGCGGCGGCCAGCTCGTCAGCGCCAACAATGAAGCCGACACATCGCTGCGCGACATCGTGCAGGAGTGCCATGACAAAAACATACTCGTTGTCGCGGCGGCCGGTAATAACGGCTGCGAATGCCGGCACATTCCCGCCAGCTTGCCGCATGTGCTGGCCGTAGGCGCCATGGACAGTAACGGCCAGCCTATGGATTTCAGTAACTGGGGAAATGAATACCTCACGCAAGGAATACTTGCGCCTGGACAGGAAATACTCGGAGCCCAGGCCAATGGCGCAAGCGCCCGCCTGACAGGTACCAGTTTCGCCACCCCACTCGTGTCCGCAGTTGCCGCCCTGCTGCTCTCTATACAACGGAAGAGAGGCATGCCCGCCTCTCCCAACCAGGTGCGTGAGGCACTTCTCGCGAGTGCCTCACCATGCGATCCCCGCTGGGGGTCGGACTGTCGCCGATTCCTGGCCGGGCGTCTGAATATTCAACAGGCCTATGCTCACCTATTCAATGGAGGAAGTGCTATGACTCACCAACCAACGGACGCCGACACCAGCGTCCCATCCACAGTATCGCTCACACCGTCCAGCCTGGAGCCACAAGGGTCCCTGGACACGGTGGCCGCCTTGCCGGCCGAGGCGCCCGTAGATTCCGCAGGCGTCGTTAGCGTGGCCGCCAGCGCCACGGGCATCATTCCGTCCGGCGCCACCGGCATCGTTCCGTCCGGCCCGTGCGGATGCAAGCCGTCATCGTCGTCGTTGGTCTACGCCCTCGGGAAAATCGGCTACGACTTCGGTACCGAAGCCCGCCGCGACGGCTTCACTCAGCTGATGCCTGCCGGCCAGAGCCCCTACAACCCTGAGCAGTTGCTGGCCTATCTGGAAAACCGCGAGTTCGAATCCAGCATGTTGATCTGGACGCTCAACATCGACCTGACCCCCATCTATGCAATCGAACCAAGCGAGCCCTTCGCACGCGACACGTACGGCCTGCTGGTGGGCGCCCTGGAAGGGCAGGTGGCGAAGCCGGATTCCGACGGCTATGTCGAGCGCGTTTCCATTCCCGGCTACCTCACCGGCAAAACGGTGCGGCTGTATTCCGGCCAGGTGGTGCCAGTGATCTCGGTGGTTCCGCGTGGCCTCTACTACTGGAACGTGAACAAGCTGATCGACACTGCGATGAAGGCAGCCAACCTCACCGACAAGGACGACAAGCTGAAGACCGGCCTGCGCGAGTTCCTGAACCGCATTTACTACGACTTCCGCAATCTCGGCACCGCGTCTTCGGAACGGGCCATGAATTTTGCCGCCACCAATGCCTTCCAGGCAATCACCGTGTTCGCGGAAAACCTGACGCCGGACGACAACGGGCATTCGCGTCAACTGGCCAAGATCGCCGTGGAGAAGAGCCCCTTCTGCCGTCTCGATTCCGATTGCTGGGACGTCAAACTGGCCTTCTTCGATCCCGAGAACGATCAGCGCGCATGGCGCATCGTGCGCTACACGATAGACGTGAGCGACGTGATGCCCGTGACGATCGGCGATCCGAAAGCCTGGGCGGCAACCAGCTTCTGATATCCGGCGTATTGCGCCGGACAGGAAGACACGGGGGAGTAGCGGAGGTGGCGGCTGGTCCGCCTCAAGAGGCCCTCGTGGAGAAATCCAGCCATATTTCAACCTCACTTTGGAGAATCATCATGAAAAAAGCGAACTACGAGTTTTCGAGCAAACAGCACATCGGCATGCCTATGCAGGCCAGCCCTGTGCATCGCACCATGGCCGGCGGCGGCGCCATCTCCGACGCCAGCGGCATCGAGGCATCGGGCTGGTGGGATACGCTGAAGAGCGTGGCCTCCACCGTCGCCCCATATGCTGCCAAAGTCGCGGGCGCCCTGCTGTAAGCGCATGTTTGCGCGCTGACGCACGTCCCCGTTCGGTTTGACCAGGGGGACGGGGTTCCACCGGCCGGCGGCCTTGGCCAGGCGCCGGTGGAATTTCGATGCGTCACGCGCCCCCCAATCAACCCACGCGAGGACATCATGAAGACACGCCACCACCACACACCTGTGCGCCGCTCCATGCCGGACCAGGCTCAGCCCATCCAGCGCAGTATGTACCACGGACCGATACCAAGCCATCCAGACTTCGCGGGAGGATTCTTCAACGTGATTGCGGGACTGCAGCACGCACACCCATCCATCTGTCACATCCTGTCGCCGGTCGCTCAATGGGATTGCCAGGCCGGCTTCGACTAAGCCATCGCCAGAAAGGACGCCAGCATGTCTGTCTATACCGTTTGCTTCAGCGGCACTGCCTGCACCCGCGATGAGGGAGAAAAGTCGCGCAAGGAAAGCGACCGCGACATCTACACCCCGGACACCGGCTACATCCCGGTTCGCATCCACAAGGAAATCACGGGTACGCTCGAGCCCGGTCGTGCCAGCGCCAGCGTCCGAGGCGTTGGTGAAAACGATTGGTCCTCCCCTCGGAACGATAGCGAGCCGCTCAGGCTTGACGGCCCGCTCAATGTGCCACCAGATCTGCTCAAGTACGCCCAGCCGTACTCAGGCGGTAACCAGTTCTCCTACCCAAGCCAGATCAATGGATGGGCCGCCGTCGCCCTCGCCCTGCACGGCGCCAATCTCGCGGCCGCCAGCGGCGCCACGCAATACAATCTGATTGGACACAGCCGGGGCGCGGCTGAGTGTGTCATGGCCGCCTGGTTCCTGTACGCCTACGGTCGCCGAGACGTTGCCGTCAACATCTTTGCGATCGACCCCGTTCCCGGTTCAGGGGAATGGTATGGCATCCTGACCCAGTTGCCCCCGAACGTCGTCAATTTCACCGGTATCTATGCCTGGGACCATGTGGGGGGACGCCTTGATGCCGGCTTCATGGCGCTGGTCCCTCGGCCAAACGCGCGCCAGTGCCAGGAAGACCAACAGCCGCCCACACTAGGGAAGACGTGGAAAACGTTAGCCGACCACAACCAAGGCGCCGACCCGCTGCGACTCCAACCAGGCCGCATGCAACCCAAGGGCTATCAGCTTTATGCTTGCCGGGGACGGCACGGTACAGTAACAGGCAACAGGACATCAGACGGCATGTACGATGCCAGCAAAGCCGATCCCACCGTGGCCCCGGTACCGGAACTGATCTACAAACTGGCGCGGGAACATCTGTCGGACTGGGGCACCTTGTTTGAAACCCCGTGCGCAGTGCAGACCAAGTCAGCCGAGTTGAGCGAAGCGATACACAAGAATCATGCTACGTTCGACAAAATGGGTGGCGGAGCTAACCGAACAAGCACGCTGCCGTGGCGACCCTTGGTGCGACGTATTTCGTCAATTTCCGGCGTCAATCCAGCGAACTATTATTACCTGGAGGACGTCGCAGGAGTGCCGCCGGCCCAATCCAACTATCCCGTCACGTCGGAACGGGATGGCAGAGGCTGGGTGGACTGGTCGTATCTGTAAGTGCCAACGCCGACGCCGCGCGGAATATCCCGCAAGTTGATGTCCAGCAGCTGCCGATAGAGCTGTTGGGCATCACCAGCGCGCTGACGGGGGTCCTTATGCAATACTGTCCGCAATAACTCGCCCAACGGGTGCCCGATCAACGGGGCCGGCAGCGGCACCTCACCACCGGCGATCTGTTGCCGGTACAATCGTTCCACGTTTGGGCCGGCGAACACCGGCTGCCCAGCGAGACATTCGAGCCACACCAGCCCCCAGGCATATAAATCGAATTTAGTGCTCGGCGGTGTGCCGAGCAATTGTTCCGGTGCGCTATAAGCGGGAGAAAACAGCCTGCGGGCTGCCGTGCCCGGGGCCATCATCAGCGCACTACCGAGATCAAATAGCTTGGCCCCCTCGTCCACAATCATGATGTTATGCGGCTTGACGTCACAGTGTACGACGCCGTGTTCATGCAGATAAGTCAGCGCCTCCAGAACATGCAACATCGGCGCACGCGCGGTGATCGCGGCAATCGCCCCTTCCTTGATCAGATGCTCACGCAGCGTGCGACCATGGAGCAATTCGAATACGGCGAAGTGCGGCCCCCAATCCAATAAAGCCGCCAGGTGTGGGTGTGCCAATTGCCGGTAAAGTGTAATTTCATCGTCAAATTGACGGGAATCCTGGTCTGTTTTGGGAAACTTGATAGCCACCAGTTCACCGTCCTCCTGACACCGCGCTTTGAATACCTGGCCGAATCCTCCTTCGCCCAATAGCTCAAGTACACGGTAGTGACGTCGAGCGATGCTGACAACGATGGAGCCAGCTAATAGAGGAGAATGAGATGACAATGCGGCCTTAGCGAAGTCCGGTCATAAAGACAGACTTTACTCAGACCGCAATTGGCACTCAACCACGTCAAATAACAGCGATCAACGCAGGATAACGGCCAATATTATTGGGCTCGGCTATGCATACTAACTACTAACAAAATAAGCGGCGCGGCAAACTATCGCGGAATTATCCCGGAGCTGTTTGAAGCGGATCGAACCTGGCCTCCAACCGGGAACCCCTCATAATCTGGAAGCTGAAGTCACCAAAGCGTAATTCACCGCGCCGCCTCTCAATGAATCGTTCCCAACAGCGTTCAGCAGGAAGCGCGGTACTGATTTGATGACGCGCGCGGTGCAGCTGCATATTCAAATGCTTGGGCTCGAGCCTCAGCATTTCGGCAAGGTGCTCAGTTGCCAGCCACCCTTGGCTACGCACATCAAAGCCTCGTTGTGCATCGAACAGGCGCTGGCGCGCCAGCGTCAGTATGCTGTAATGATGGCTGCGCTCGCCGAGCACCGCCTCGCCCCGACCGGTCTGAATGCGCAGCTCAACGTGCTCCTCGTTCTGGCTGACATCAAAACAAAACAAAACCTTCGCCGGTTCGCGTGCCAAGCCGACATCGAGCTCGACGGTCTCTTCAGCAGACATGCCGTTGATGTACCGCCAGGAATGCCGCCCCAAGGTCAACACGTCGCCGTCCCTTAGCTCATAGATGCCAGTATCGTCTTCCCACAGCCACTGCCCGCCGTCGTCCAAAAATATCATGACTTCCGGCTCATCCACGCTGGGCAAAAAATGCAGTTCCCGTAAGCTGATTGGCTGGTGTAAAGAATCTAGCGGTAGCAGCAGCGGACGTGGCGGATCCAGATTGATGACAGTCCAACTGCGTCGCCTGTCACTTCCAAAATGTATGGTCTTTCCTTCGCTAATTTCAACACTGCCGTTCGGTACGACTACCTTCTGGTCAACAAAAGTACCGTTACGGCTGTGGTCGAATAATAGCCAGCTCTTGCCGTTCCACCTTATCGAAGCATGAATAAGTGACACATCTGCCTGATCAAGCACGGTATCGGCCCGCCACAAGCTTCGTCCGAAAAGATGCAATGCGCGTAAAAAAAGAAGCTGCTTCGCCCCACTTTCTTGCAAGATAGCCACGTCATTGTCCTTCGCTAGATGTTAAATGGGTCACCTATAAGTAAATTCGCAATTCGGTTTGAATGGCATCTGGATATCAAGCCAATTTATTGGCAATGGAGGCTGCCCGGAACAATCAACGTCGGTTCCGACTTTTGAAAGTTGGTATTTTTTTTCACTTTACACGTGGGCCATAGCCAACAATCTATCGAATTGTCACTTGAAGAAAATGCACTTTGCATCCGGAACCACGAGGTCGAGCGCGTGGTGCGCCTGGAGTGTGAATTGCTAAGTAATTTGGCAAATTTCATAATCCCGGTTGTGGGAATTTGAAATTTTATCAACTATACCCTCCAGTATGATTGAGTGCTCGTCGCCAAGCGGGGCCAACGCCGTCAACGTCTGGCCCAGTCAAGACCACAGCAACCCTCTCGCACCGCAAGGAAAATCCATGACTATGTCTGTACGCGCACTGGGCCTGGCCGCCTTCGGCCTGCTGGCCTTGGCGGCCCCGCCGACCCATGCCGCCCCGCTAACCAGTCCGGTCAACGTCACCGGTGGCGCCGTCGTCGGCATGCAGGCCGACGCTTACAGGACCTATTTGGGCATCCCGTTCGCCGCGCCGCCGATCGGCGATTTCCGCTGGCGCGCGCCGCAACCGGTGGTGCCATGGACGGGCGTGAAGTTGGCAACCAGCTTTTCGCCGGCATGTGCCCAGACCGCGGACTGGATCACGAATCCGAAAAGCGAGGATTGCCTGTACCTGAACCTGTGGACGCCTGAAAAGGTGCACAAGCTGCCCGTGATCGTGTGGATACACGGAGGCGGCATGTATGGCGGCACCGCCGCGGTGCCCGTCCAGGACGGCGCCAATCTGGCCAGGCGCGGGGCCGTTGTCGTCACGCTCAATTATCGACTCGGTATATTCGGCTTCTTCGCGCACCCGGAACTGAGCGCCGAATCGCCCTCGCACACCTCCGGCAATCAGGGCATCCTGGACCAGATCGCGGCATTGCGCTGGGTGAAGAACAACATCGCGGCCTTTGGCGGCGACCCTGGGCGGGTCACGATCATGGGCAATTCATCGGGCGGCGAATCGGTCGGGCTGCTGGTCGCCACACCGTTGGCGAAAGGCCTGTTCCAGCGCGCCGTGGCCGAAAGCGGCAACGACGCCATGCCGATCCGGCCTGACGACAGTCACCGCTTCGACCAGAAGTCCGTGGCCGAAGCGAAGGGCCTGGCGCTCGCCAAGTCCGTCGGCGCTGAACATCTGGCCGATCTGCGCAAGCTGAGTGTGAAGGAACTGCAGAAGCCGGCATGGCTGCCGCGCACCTATGTGGACGGCTACCTGCTGCACGCCGACCTGACCACCATTTACCGCAACCACCGTCAGAACGATGTGCCGCTGCTGGTGGGCTGGACCGCCGAAGAAGGCAAGGACCTGGCCGGAGAAATCCTGGGCACCCAGGAAATCAACGGCGCCAGACACCATGAACTGGTGACCGCGCTGCTGGGGCACGCGCCGTCCGAGCGCATGCTGGCGGCCTACCCCGGCGGCGGCGACGCACAGGCTGTCGCGTCCATTCACCAACTGACCAACGACTGGTGGGGCTGGCGCATGGAACACTGGGCTGCGCTGCAGGCGAAATACGGCCACGCCAAACCGTATGTCTACTACTTCGCCCATCGCCCCGCCGCGCCGCCGACGCCGTGCAACTGGGGTTGCGGCGCTGGTCATGGCGTGGAAATTCAATACCTGTTCGATAATCTGGACGTCGACGGACGCGCTTGGGCACCAGCGGACCGGCAGTTGGCCTCGCGCCTGGCCGACACAGTGATCCAGTTCGCCAGCACCGGCGCCCCGAGCGGAAAAGGCCTGCCGGCTTGGCCCGTGTTCAACGGAACGCCGGCGACCACGCTGCGCATCGGTAGCGAGGCGGAACTGAAAGCGCATCCGCTGCCCGATTTCACCCTGTTTCCACAGGTCTCGGACTAGGGGGCCCCACGGCGGACACCAACTAAAAATTACCTCAACCGCCTGTTATCTCCAACTCGTGCAGCAGCGCCAGGCAGGCGCGCGCAGCCGCGTTGTCGTGGTCCTTCTCTTCATGCCAGGCCGATACCGAGACCGCGACGATGTTGTACCCGCGCAGTGAGCGGAACAGCGCGGCGATGTCCGCATACTTGGGCCCCGATTTGACGTGGTATTTCAGCGCCGGGATTTCCGATTCGGCGTCCATCACGTCGCTGTCGAAGTGCAGGTAGAGGCGCTCGTCGGGACTCAGGTGCTCGCCGATCCGGCCGATCGGGCAGACCACGACGCCGGAGCTTCTCACCGCCTCCAGCTCGCCCGGATCGAGGTCGCGCGCGTCGGAGAGGATCACCTGCTGTTCCGGGTAGGGTGTGACGCCGATGGTCGCCAGCATCGCGCCGATGGCGTCGCGGCTTTGCCTGCGGCGGTCGCCTCGCCCCACCAGGATGGCCAGCGGCATGCCGCCCAGGTATTTTGTCTGCGTGGTCGCCCAGGTATGGAAGTCGCCATGCGCGTCGAGCCACAAGATCCGCTCCGGCGCGCGGCCGCTCCGTTGCAGGCCGCCAAGCACGCCCAGCGTGGACATGCAGTCGCCGGCGATGCTGACCGGGACCTTGCCCGCATCGACGACCTGTTCGACACGCTGCGCCAAGCCGGCGTAGATCCGGCCCATCCTGCGCAGCTTCTCGTTCGGATCGGCCAGGGATGCGTCGGTAAAATCCGGCACGTCGACGACGTCCCAGTCGTGGCGGTCGAGTTCAGCGACGCGCCGCAGGCCGTCGCGGCGTTGGCCGATCAGGAACGGCACCAGCAAGTGATTATTCAAGTCCATGATTCCGGATCCATCGTGTAGCCCAGCCGCTCCATCATGGCCCGCACCGGCGGGCGCCGGCCCATGTCCAGCAAGGCCTGTTCGCGCTTGCGCCAGCGCTGCGCGCTGGGGATGTCGGTGGCCATCGTCACCGGCAACCGCGCGGGCAGCGAGAGGTCGGAAAGGCCTAGCCATGCGCCGATGCGTTCCAGCTGCGTCGCCGGACGTTCCATGAACTGTTCGAACCCCAGGCGCAGCATCGGCACGCGGCTGGTGAGGATCGCCTCGTGCGACGCCAGCCACTGGTTCAGGCAGACGTCGCCCAGGGTGGATCGGGTGAACTGGCGCCAGTTGGGCGGCAGGTCGAACTTCCACCAGCGCTGGCCGAACGGCGTGGCGTCCGAGTAGCCGTGTATCCGCAGCGTGGTGCCGGTCCGCGCCAGGTCCTGCGCGAAGAAGCCTTTCGGCGACAGCCAGCCATCCATCAAGCCGTTGACCGATTGCGCATAGCCGCGGCTGAGGTGGATGTATTGGATGTCGGCGCGCGGGAACAGCTGCTCGTGGATGCCGATGCGGTAGGCGTCGCTCGGCGATTTGAACAGCAGGACCTTGTGGGCGGCATCGTCGATGGTGAACGCGCGGCGGAAGCTGCGCGGCAGCACGAAGGGCGGTTCTTCGATCTTCAACGGCTCGTCGTAGTAGCCGCTGGCGCCCAGGCCGAAATCGCGCAGCGACGATGACGACTGCATGTCGTAGAAATTCATGCGCCATGGTTCGTCGCGAAACACGGCGGTCAATATCGACCGGTGGAGCGTGGCGTCGGTATGCTGCTTGCCGCGCATGGCTTCGTCCAGCGCCGCGTCGAGTTTGCGCTGTTGCGCCGCCTCGATGAAGCACAGCGGGAACTGCAGCAGCAGGCGCCGTCGCCAGCGGTTCTTCAGTTGATCCAGCGGCTGCAGGCCCGGACTGGGGACGGTGAGGTCGGCGAACAGATTGTCGGCCAGTGCGTCCGGCTGGGCCAGGGCGTCGATGGCGTCGCTGTCGGAGTTCATGCCGAAGCCATTGTGGGTGAGCGGCAGGTAGGGCTCCATTTCGCCGTCGAGCGAGGCGACGTCGGGGTGCTCCGCCAGCACGTGCTTGATCAGGCTCGAACCCGAGCGCGAGTTGCTGAGGATGACCGCGACGCGCCTTACCTCAAGGCGCCACGGCGCATGCGCGACCTCGCGCAGGCCGGCGATGGTCTTGTACACGTCGTTCATACCGGCTTTGCTTGGGGCGATCGCTTGATGAGGAAGGCGTAGAATTCCTTGGTCTCGTCGGCGCGCACGCTGGCCATCAGGCGCATGCTGTAGCCGTTCTCCTTGGCCAGCTTGCGCACTTCCTTCACCGCGCCGAAATTGGAATGCGCGAAGTAGATGCGACCGTCCGGCTTCAGGTATTTGCCGACCTGCTCGAAGAAGCGGGTGTTGGTATGGAAGTCGGTGTCCCATTGCGAACGGGCGACCACGTCGTGCGCCTCCTTGTTGCGGAAGGGGAGGTTGGCGGTGATGACGTCGAACCGCTCGTCGCCGACGCCGTCGAACAGGCTCGATGAGCGCACCTCCATGATGTCGGCGAAGCCGTGGGCCTCGGCGTTGTGGCGGGCGCTCTTCAGCGCGGCGGGGTTGATGTCGACCGCCAGCACGCGGGCGGCGCCGGCGTAGCAGGCGAATACCGCGATCACGCCGGAGCCGGTGCCGACATCAAGTACACTGTCGCCATCCTTCACACGCAAGGCGCGCACCAGCGGCTGGCTGTCCGTGTAGGGCCAGAAGGTGTTGGGAAAAACGTGGAAATCCTTGCCCAGATAGCGTAAGGTCTTGCCATCCTCGGGTACTATCTTGAAAGCCTTTTGGCGGTTCTTCTGCCAACGGTCGATGTGTGCATTCTTGCCTAGGGAATTGTCCATTTCTGTCACCTTTCGGATGAAGGAACAACAATCGGGGCAGCATGAGGCCGCCTTCAGGGATGCAAGAGTGGATACTACTCCGATAATTTATGGTTGGATAATCAAATTGAGTTCTATGAAAAGACTGAGTCACTATCTGCTTTATACCGGCCTGTCGCTTGCTGCCGCCATGCACGGCGCGCAGGCGCAGATGCGAATTGAAATCAGCGGCGTTGGCAGCAACCAGATCCCGGTCGCCATCGCCGGCTTTGCCGATGAGATGCTGGCGCCGCAGCAGATCTCCGCCATCATCAAGGCCGACTTGGGCCGCAGTGGATTGTTCAATGTGATCGACGCCGGCACCGTCAATGACGTCAACAACATCGACTACGCCGGCTGGAAGGCCAAGGGCGCCGATGCGCTGGTGGTGGGCACCGTGTCCGCGCTGGCGGATGGCCGTTACGACGTGCGCTACAAATTGTTCGACACCGTCAAGGCCAGCCAGCTGTCGCGCCAGGACCAGTCGGTACCGGCGCAGGCGGCCCGCCTGGCGGCGCACAAGATCGCCGACGACGTGTTCCTCAAGCTTACCGGCGTGCCCGGCGCGTTCGCCACCCGCGTGGCCTACATCAAGCAGGAGGGCAGCCGCTACAAGCTGGCCGTGGCCGATATCGACGGCGAGGGCGAACAGACGGCCCGCGTGTCGAATGACCCCATCATGTCGCCGGCCTGGTCGCCGGATGGCAGCAAGGTCGCCTACGTGTCGTTCGAGCAGAAAAAGCCGGTGGTGTACGTGCAGAACCTGGCCACGCAGGCGCGCACCGTGGTCGCCAACGAGAAGGGCAGCAACTCGTCGCCGGCCTGGGCGCCGGATGGCGGCAAGCTGGCCGTGTCGCTGTCGATGGATGGACACACGCAGATCTACACCGTCAACGCCAATGGCGGCGGCTTGCGCCGCGTCTCCGACGGCACCGGCGCCGCCATCGACACCGAGGCGCAGTTCTCGGCCGACGGCCAGAGCATCTACTTCGTCAGCGACCGCAGTGGCGGTCCGCAGATCTACCGCATGAACGCGGACGGCACTGACGCCAAGCGGATCACCTTCGGCGGCAGCTACAACATCAGCCCGCGCATCTCGCCCGATGGCACCACGCTGGCCTACATCTCGCGCCGCGAGGGCAACTACCAGCTGTACGTGATGGACCTGGCCACCGGGCAGGAAACGCGGCTGTCCGACAGCACCGACGACCTGTCGCCCAGCTTCGCGCCGAACGGCAAGTACATCATCTACGCCACCGAGTCGGCCGGCCGCAAGTCGTTGATGGTGGTGTCGGTGGATGGCCGCGTGAAGCAGCGGCTCACCGCGCAGGATGGCGATGTGCGGCAGCCGGTGTGGGGGCCGTTCCTGCGCTAACCGTGCAGGTTGCGCTCGGCGATTGTGTGCAGTGCGGCCAGCGCCGGCGCGTCGTCCGGCCAGCGGGCCAGGCCAAGCCTGGCGTTTGGCTGCTGCGCGTTGATGCCGGCCAGCAGGCGGTCGGCGATCTGCTGGCCCTGCACCTGCGTCACCCACGGCACCAGCACGCACAGGCGGTCGTCGCCGAAGCGGAAGGCCCAGTCGCTGGGGCGGCACACTTCCTCGATCTGCCGCGCGGCCTGCACCAGTTGCGCATCGCCGGCGCCCGGCGCCAGCGCGACCAGCATCAGCGACACGGTCGGCGGCTTGCCGCGTTGGCTGCGCGTGAGCTGGCTGAACATGGATTCCAGGTACAGGTGGTTGTGCAGGCCGGTCAGCGGATCGGGCGAGGCGGTGCGGCGCAACGCCGCCATCAGCGCCGCGCGGCGCAGCGCGAGCAGGTGGGCCAGCGCGCCTGCCGCCAGCACGGCGGCGCTGACGCCGAGCAGCGTTTCGGCCGGATTGCCCGGCCTAAGCCACGCCACGGCCAGCCCCAGCACCGACCAGCCGACGCTGTACACCATGCCCATCTGAAGACCCAGCATCAGGTAGGAGGCCACCGGCAGCACGCACAGCAGGCCGGCGAGCTGCGGCCGCAGGTACACCGCCGCCAGCACGGCGCTGAAGCAGCAGAACAGCACGGCGCACCACAGGCTTAGTCGCGGCGTGTCGTCGGCCCATGGTAGAGGTTTGTTCATTCGACAAGTATGGTGGCGACGATTTTGGGCGTCAAGTCATGCCATCAATTGATAATGATTCTTATTAACTGGTAGAATGACTGCTGATATGGACGCGCTTGACGCTTGAAGGTCGATTTGTGAAAAAACTCTGGTTCCAGCTGCACTGGTTGGTCGGCATCACCGCCGGCACCGTATTGGTCGTGATCGGCCTGACCGGCGCCATCCTCGCGTTCCGCGACGAGGTGCTGGACTTGCTCAATCCCGGCGTGATCAGCGTGGCGGCGCGGCAGGCGCCGATGGTGGCGCCGCCGCAGGTGGCAAAAGCCGTCCAGCGCGCGCATCCCGAGGCGCGCATCAGCAGCATCACCGTGTACGCCGAGTCGGGCGCCTCCGCGCGCGTCACGCTGGCGCCGGCGCCGGGCGGGAAGCACGGCGAGACCGTCTTCGTCGATCCGTACAGCGGCGCCATGCTGCCGTCCCTGCGTTATGACGACGTGTTCGAGTGGGTGGAATCGCTGCACCGCTTCCTGCTGCTGCCGCGCGACGATGGCCGTCCGGTGGTCGGTGGTCTGGCCTTGTGCCTGATGGGGCTTGCGTTGAGCGGCCTGTATCTGCGCTGGCCGCGCCGCGCGCTCGACTGGCGCACCTGGCTGACCTTTGACACGCGCCTCTCCGGCCGCTCCTTCCTGTGGGGGCTGCACTCGGTGGCGGGCACCTGGGCGCTGGCGGCCTACCTGGTCTTCACCGTCAGCGGCGTGTATTGGAGCTTCGATGTGGTGCGCGATACGGTCGATGGCTGGGCGGGTGTGAGCCGCCCACCGCGCGCGGCATCGGCGCCCAAGCTCAAGATGCCCAAGGAAGCCAAGCGCGCTGAAGCCGCCGACCTGACGCTGGCCTGGTCCACCTTCCAGCAGCAGGCGCCGGGATGGAAGACGGTGGTCCTGCGTCCGCCCGAGCGCGCGACGCAGCCGCTGCAGGTGCTTTGGCTGGATGGCGACGCGACGCACATCCGTGCGCGCAGCCGCATGTCGATCAACCAGCAGACCGGCGCCATCGTCAAGCACGAGCCGTATGCGCAGATGGGCGTGGCCGCGCGCGCGTTGACGACGTTCTATCCGCTGCACATCGGGACTTATTTCGGATTGCCTGGCCGTTTGTTCATGTTCTTCGCCAGCCTGTCGCTGCCGGGCTTCGCGGTCACCGGCTGGATGCTGTACCTGAAGCGCCGGCGCCAGAAGCGCAGCGCGCTGGCCGAACGCGCCAAGCTGGCGGGAACGGGCAGTATCGATAGCGCCGATCCTGTGTTGATGGCCTACGCCAGCCAGACCGGATCGGCCGAGCGGCTGGCGCTGCAAAGCGCGGCCCTGCTGCAAAAGGCCGGCGTGGCTGTGCATGTGCAATCGCTGGAAAAGCTCACGCCTCCGCTGCTGGGGAATTATCGCCGCGTGCTGTTCGTCGCCAGCAGTTTCGGCGAAGGCGAGCCGCCCGATCCCGCGCGCCGCTTCAGCCGCCTGCTGCACGCCGCCGCCGAGGAGCTGGCGCATTTGCAGTACGCCGTGCTGGCGCTGGGCGACCGCAACTACCTGCAATTCTGCGGCTTCGGCAGGACGCTGGATACCCGCCTGCGCGTACTGGGCGCGCGGCCGCTGCATCCGATCATTGAAGTCGACAACGGCGACGCCGGCGCGCTGGCCCGCTGGTCGCACGCTTTGCGCGAGCTGGCCGGCATCGGCGGCGAGGCGCCGCAGGACGCGTTGTCCGCCGCCGCGCCGGACAGCGACTACACCAGCTGGCGCTTGGCGCGGCGCGAACTGCTCAACCCCGGCAGCATCGGTGGCGAGCTGCATGAAATCACGCTGACGAGGGATAGCGGCGCCGACTGGCGTCCCGGCGCCTTGCTCGACGTGTGGCCCGGCCACTACGCGCCGGGCCAGGCCGCGCGCCGCTACTCGGTCGCATCGCTGCCGGCGGATGGCTGCTTGCAGCTGCTGGTCCGCCAGGTGAGGAATGGGCAGGGCATGGGACTGGCTTCCGGCTGGCTGACGGCGCAAGCAAAGCCCGGCGACGAGGTGCGCGTGCGGCTGGTGGCCAATCCGGCGTTCGATATGCATGATGGCGCGCAGCCGGCCATCTACATCGGCAACGGCTCGGGTATGGCGGGCTTGCGTTCGCACATGCGCGCGCGGGCCGCTGGTGGTCAGGGGCGCAACTGGCTGGTGTTCGGCGAGCGGCAGCGTGAATTCGACGGCATCTGCGCCGCCGAAATCCGGGACCTGCAGCAGCGCGGCTATCTGCCGGAGCTGGACCTGGTCTACTCGCGCGACGCCGACGGCCAATACGTGCAGGACCGCCTGCGCGCCAAGGCCGACCAGCTGCGCGGCTGGATCGCCGACGGCGCCGTGATCTACGTCTGCGGCAGTCTGGAAGGCATGGCGGGAGGCGTGGATGCGGCGCTGGAAGACATCCTCGGCGCCGCCGCCCTCGACGAGCTGCGCGAATCCGGCCGCTACCGTCGCGACGTGTATTAGAGCGCGGTCTCGAAGCCTTCGAGGACGTTGACGACGTTGGTGCCCAGTTCCTTGACCGCGTAGCCGCCTTCGAAGATGAAGGCGGTCGGCACGTTCAGGTAGGCCAGGCGTTCGCCGATCTTGAGGTAGTCGGCGCTTTGCAGCAGGAAGCGTGACAGCGGATCGCCCGCGAACGTATCCACCCCCAGCGACACCACCAGCGCGTCCGGCGCGAAGCTGCCCAGGCGGATGCAGGCCGTCTCCAGCGCCGCGAACCACGCCTGCGCCGTGCTGCCCGCCGCCAGCGGCAAATTCATGTTGAACCCCAGCCCAGCACCCTCGCCGCGCTCGTCGGCGTGGCCCAGGTAGAACGGATACTCGCTGCGCGGATCGGCGTGGATGGAGATGAACAGCACGTCGTCGCGGTGGTAGAAGATGCTCTGCGTGCCGTTGCCGTGGTGGTAGTCGATGTCGAGGATGGCGACCTTGCGCGCGCCGTCGTCCAGCATGTGCTGCGCCGCCAGCGCGGCGTTGTTGAGGAAGCAGTAGCCGCCGAAAAAATCAGCGCCCGCATGGTGCCCCGGCGGGCGGCTCAACACGAAGGCGCCACGCTCGCCCAGCCGCAGCGCGTGCGCGGCGTTGACCGCGCAATCGGCGCCGGTCTTGGCGGCGGTCCAGGTGCCGGCGGTCAGCGGCGTGCCGTTGTCCATCGAGTACAGCCCCAGCTTGGCGCAGAAATCGTCCGGCTCGATGTCGTCACGCAGCGTGCGGACCGGCCAGACGGAAGGAAAGGCGTCCTTGCCGGCGTTGGCCGGATCGAGCGCCAGCCATTCGTTCCAGGCGCCGCGCAAAAAGTGCAGGTAGCGCGGCGTGTGGATGCGCTCCAGTGACATCAACGGCACGCCGTGCGGCGTGACGATCTTGCCCAGGCCGCGCCGTCCCAGCTCCGCCAGCACCGAATCCACACGCTCGGGCTTTTCGAAGCACGGCACCATCTCGCCGCGGAAGATCTCGTAGCGGCCGCGATGTTGCGCGTGCAGTTCGTTGTAGAAGGTGAGCAAGCCGGCTCCTGGTTCAGTCGCAGTCCATGCTGGAGTGGCACAGGTTGCTGGCGCGGTAGGCGGCCACGTAATCGTCGAAGCTCGATTGCGGCGCCGCTTCCATCTCCGCCTGCTCGGCCAGCGAGACGGCGGCCAGGCCGTCGAAGTACGCGGCTTCCTCGGCGCTCGGCGGATGGCTGCGGAAGTAGGCCGCGTGCTGCTTGCTCTGCGCCAGCCCGAAGGTGGCGAACGATTTGCCGTTGGCGCGCAGGGCCGCCAGTACCTTGGCCGACGGCGTCAGCTCGGCGTCGCGCAGCTTGGCCGACTGCTGCGCGATGGCGTCGGCGTGCACGGTGTCGCCGCGCTGCGCGTCCAGCAGCGCCGCCACCGGCTGGATGCGCTCCAGCAGTTGCAGGCCCCACGCTTGCAGGCTGATCTCCCCTTCATCGCTGGTGAGCGTCAGGCCCGGACGGCGGCCTTCCTTCACGGTGCGGGCGAAGTTCTCTGTGTGGCGCAGGCTTTCCTCCGGCGGGATGACCGGGCTTTCCTCCAGCGCGCAGAACATCAGGAAGGCGTCGAGGAAGCGGCCGGTCTGCACGCTGATGCCGACCGGCTCGAACGGGTCGACGTCCATGCAGCGCACTTCGATGTACTGCACGCCGCGCGCGCACAGCGCCTGGATCGGCCGCTCGCCGGTCTGGATCACGCGCTTGGGACGGATGGTGGAGTAGTACTCGTTCTCGATCTGCAGCACATTGGTGCTCAGCTGGATCCATTCGCCATCGCGCTTGGTGCCCAGCGCCGCGTACGGCTCGTAGGGCTGGTTGACAGCCTTGGTCAGGGTGGCGACGTAGCTGTCCAGGCAGTTCTCGTGCGGGCTCAGTCCCGACTGCGCGTCGTTCTGGTAGCCCAGGTCGCTCATGCGCAGGCTGGTGGCGTAGGGTAGGTAGAGCGTGTCGTCGGACAGCGTTTCCAGCTTGTGCGGGCGGCCGCGCAGGAAGCCGCTCGACAGCACCGGCGAGGCGCCGAACAGATACATCAGCAGCCAGCTGTAGCGGCGGAAGTTGCGGATCGTCGCCAGGTAGGCTTCGGACTGGAAGGACTTGGGCGACAGGCGCTTCTCGTTGCCCTCATGCTGGGCCAGCACGCGCCACAGGCGTTCGTCCAGCGAGTAGTTGTAGTGGATGCCGGCGATGCATTGCATGGCCTTGCCGTAGCGCAGCGCCAGGCCGCGACGGTACACATGCTTGAGCGTGCCCATGTTGGAGGTGCCGTACCAGGCGATCTCGATCTCGTCCTCGCCCGGCAGCTGGCAGGGCATGGACTGGCTCCACAACAGCTCGTCGCCCAGCTTGCTGTAGGCGTAGCGGTGGATGCCGTCGAGCTTGTCGAGCGTGGTGCCGATGTCGGCCTCTGCCGGGGTGATGAACTCCAGCAGCGTTTCGGCGTAGTCGGTGGTGATTTGCGGATGCGTCAGGGCCGAGCCCATGGCCAGCGGATGCGGCGTCGACGCCAGGTGGCCGCGCGCGTCCACCCGCAGTGTTTCGCGTTCGATGCCACGCAAGCCACCCAGCACCGGACGGTGCTCTGGCTGGGCCAGCAAGGCCAGGCGGCGAGTCAATAGATTGGACAATTGGATCTTCCTTTCGTAGTGCAGCAACTGTTGCATCAAAGCGTGAGGTGCGAGATTAACCGAAAACGGACAATCGCGTCGGCGCCGGCCCAAAGTTGCCCGGAGCCGAAGATCGCTTGCTAGTTTATCAAATACCGCCGGAAGGGGCCCGAAAGCCAGAATACCGCAGATGAGGAAAAGGTGTCAGCGCGCTCGCGCACCCGTGACGCGCTCGATGCCGGCCAGGTCGGCCCAGCTTTGCACCTCGTTGTAACCTTGATCGGTTAACAACTGGCGCACGGCGGCGGCCTGGTCGTAGCCGTGTTCCATCAGCAGCCAGCCTTGCGGCTTGAGGTGCTCGGCGGCGCCGGCGACGATGATGCGCAGCGCCGACAGGCCGTCGGCGTGGTCGGTCAGCGCGCCGGGCGGCTCGTAGCGCAGGTCGCCCTCGGACAGGTGGCGGTCGCCGCTGGCGATGTAGGGCGGGTTGGAGGCGATCACGTCGAACGGCGGCTGGCCTTGCAGCGCCGCGTACCAGTCGCTCTGCAGGAAGTTGACCTGGACGCCGTTGGCGGCGGCGTTGCGGCGCGCCACGGCCAGCGCGTCCGGGCTGACGTCGAGCGCGGTGACGGCGGCGTCGCGCCGGGTGTGCGCCAGCGCCACGGCGATGGCGCCGCTGCCGGTGCCCATGTCGAGCACGCGGCCTTGCGGCGGCAGGCGGTCCAGGGTCAGCTCGACCAGCAGTTCGGTGTCGGGACGGGGGATCAGCACGGCGCCGTTGACCTCGAACGGCAGGCCGAAGAATTCGCGCTGGCCGACGATGTAGGCCACCGGCTCGCCGGCCAGGCGGCGTTGCACCAGCGCGGCGAAGCGCGCGGCCTGTTCGGCGTCGAGCTCGCGCTCGGACTGGGTGATCAAACTCACGCGCGACAGGCCCAGCGCGTGGCACAGCAGCACGCGGTTGTCCAGCGGGTCCAGCAGCGACTGCGTTTGCAGCGCGCCGAGGGTGACGCCGGCGGCGATGGCGCTGAGGTCGGTGATCATCAACGCGCGCGGCGGATCAGCAGCCAGGCCAGGCCCAGCGTGCACAGGCCGAAGCTCAGGAAGGACCACTGCGGAATCGACAGGCCGAACCACGGCGCCAGCGCATCCTCGCACAGGCCGTCGGCGTGGAACAGGATGGGCAGGTAGGTCGCGGTGGGGATCTTGTTGAGGAAGGTCTCCATCGGGTCGATGCCGCACGACAGGCCGGGATGGGCCAGGATGTACAGGTGCTTGCCGGCGGTGTACAGGCCGCCCAGCGCGGCCAGCAGGCCGAGTCCGGCGCCGAGCTTGGGCTTGCCGTAGGCGCCGAACAGGCAGCAGATGCCGACGGCGATGAACAGGTAGCGCTGGATCACGCACAGCGGGCACGGCAGCATGTCCAGGCCGATCTGCAAATACAGGGCGACGCCGATCACGCCGAAGCAGGCGATGGCGATGGACAGCAGCAGGGAGCGCGTATGTATCATGGGTGGTCCGATTCGAGGGCTATGGGAGTAGCGGGCAATTCTCGCACAAAGTTGTCGCTTCAGCCTTAGGCCGGTGTTAACTCCGGCTTAGTCGCCCAGCGCCGCCAGCAGCTCGGCCTGGTGCTCGGCGGCCAGCGCGTTGGTCAGCTCGGTCAGGTCGCCGTCCATGATGAAGTCCAGCTTGTACAAGGTCAGGTTGATGCGGTGGTCCGTCATGCGGCCCTGCGGATAGTTGTAGGTGCGGATGCGCTCGCTGCGGTCGCCCGAGCCGATCAGACTCTTGCGCGTGGCCGCCTCCTTCGACTGCTGCTCGCGCAGCTGCACGTCCTTGATGCGCGCGGCCAGCACCTTCATGGCCTGCGCCTTGTTCTTGTGCTGCGAGCGGTCGTCCTGGCACTCGACCACGATGCCGGTCGGCAGGTGGGTGATACGCACGGCCGAATCGGTCTTGTTGATGTGCTGCCCGCCGGCGCCGGACGCGCGGTAGGTGTCGATGCGCAGGTCGGCCGGGTTGATGTTGACGTCCTCCACCTCGTCCGCCTCCGGCATCACCGCCACCGTGCAGGCGGAGGTGTGGATGCGGCCCTGGGTTTCGGTGGCCGGCACGCGCTGCACGCGGTGGCCGCCGGATTCGAACTTGAGCTTGGCATATACGCCGTTGCCGATCAGGCGCACGATCACCTCGCGGTAGCCGCCCAGGTCCGACGGCGATTCCGACACCACCTCGACCTGCCAGCGGTTGCGCTCGGCGAAGCGGGTGTACATGCGCAGCAGGTCGCCAGCGAACAGCGCCGATTCGTCGCCGCCGGTGCCGGCGCGGATCTCCAGGAAGATGTTGCGCTCGTCGTTGGCGTCCTTGGGCAGCAGCATCTTCTGCAGCTCCAGTTCCAGCTCCGCCAGGCGGGCCTTGGCCGCTTCGATCTCGTCCTGCGCGAAGTCCTTCATCTCGGGATCGCCCAGCATCTCCTGCGCCGCGTCCAGGTCGCCGATGGCTTCCTGGTAGGACTTGTACAGCGCCACCAGCGGGCCGAGTTCGGCGTGCTCGCGGGTCATCTTGCGGTAGGCGTCCATGTTGTTGGTCGCGCCTTCGGACATCAGCAATTCATCGAGTTCGACCAGGCGGTTCGCCAGTTGGTCGAGCTTGGCCAGCATGGATGGTTTCATAGCGTATTCGTATTCGTATCGGGGGTTGAGGCAGATGCCGCGGCTGGGCGGCGGAGGGTGCGCGGCGGCGTGGCGCGCGCGGGCAAGGCAGTGGCGCTAACGGCGGCCGCGGAACAGCTGCGGCAGCAGCTGGGCCAGGTGGGCGCGTTCCTCGCCCTGCGCACGATGCAGCGCCTGCTGCGGGCCGTGCATGAATTTCGCGGTCAGGCCCTTGGACAGGGCTTCCAGCACGGCGTCGACGTCCTCGCCCTTGGCCAGCATCTTGCGCGCGCGCTCGAGCTCCAGCTGGCGCAGCGCCTCGCCGTTTTCGTGCAGGCTCTGGATGACGGGCACCACGGCGCGGTCGTCGATCCAGTGCATGAAGGACTGCACTCGCGTTTCAATGATGGCCTCGGCCTGGGCCACGGCGGCCTGGCGGTTTTCGATGCCGGTCTGGACCACCTTGCCCAGGTCGTCCACCGTGTACAGGAAGGCGTCGTTGAGGCGGGCCACTTCCGGCTCGATATCGCGCGGCACGGCCAGGTCGACCATGAACATCGGCTTGTGGCGGCGCGCCTTGATCGCGCGCTCCACCATGCCCAGGCCGATCAGCGGCAGCGACGAGGCGGTGCAGGAGATGACGATGTCGTACTGGTGCAGCTTGTCCTGCAGGTCGGCCAGGCGGATGGCGCGGCCGCCGAAGCGGTGCGCCAGGATCTCGCCGCGGTCGAGCGTGCGGTTGGCGATGGTGATGCTCTTGGGGTTCTGCGCCGCGAAGTGCGTGGCGCACAGTTCGATCATCTCGCCGGCGCCGATGAACAGCACGTTCTGCTCGGCGATCTTGTCGAAGATGCGCTGCGACAGGCGCACGGCGGCGGCCGCCATCGACACGCTGTGCGCGCCGATCTCGGTGGTGCTGCGCACTTCCTTGGCCACCGAGAACGAGCGCTGGAACAGCTGGTGCAGGTAGGTGCCCAGGCCGCCCGCCTCGTCGGCGGTGCGGATCGCGTCCTTGATCTGGCCGAGGATCTGCGTCTCGCCCAGCACCATCGAATCGAGCCCGGAGGCGACGCGGAAGGTGTGGCGCACGGCGTCGTGCTGCGGCAGCAGGTACAGGTGCGGGCGCAGCTCGGCGTAGTTCAGCTTGTGGAAGTCGGCCAGGAAGTGGGCGCCGGCGTCGAGCGAATCGGGCACGCGGCTGGCCGCGTACAGCTCGGTGCGGTTGCAGGTGGACAGGATGGCCGCCTCGTCGCTGCCGCGATGGTCGATGCGCTCGAACCAGGAACGCGCCGCCACCACCGCCTGGCCCAGTTGCTCAGGGGCGAACGCCAGCCGCTCGCGCAGCGAGACAGGGGCGGTGTTGTGGTTGAGGCCGACGGCGAGCAGCTGCATTTCGGGTCCGTGCGTTGAGTTAGCGGACATTATACCGTGTAGTATCCCTCACTTGCCGGCATCTGCCCATAGCCCAAACGGCGTACCGGCCATATCGATGACCTGATCAGGCCCCCAGTTTTTCCAGGCGGTAGCCGTAACTGTAGACCGGCACCAGGCGGAAGCCGTTTTCCGGCTTCAATTGCAACTTGTTGCGGACACGCGAGACGTGGGTGTCCATGGTGCGCGAGGGCACGGCGGTTTCGCGTATCCATACCGCCTCATGGATGTAGGCGCGCGACAGCGGTCGTCCGATGTTGCGGAAAAATAACAGTGCCAGGTAGAACTCTTTGTGGGTGACGTCCAACACTATGCCGTCCATCAACAAGCGGCCGGGGCGGGTTTCGAACACATATTGACCGAATTGCAATTGTTCGGCGCCGTTCTGGGCCGGGTAGGCGCGCCGCAACAGCGCTTGCACGCGTGCGACCATCTCGCTGCGGCGCAAGGGTTTGATCATGTAGTCGTCGGCGCCGGCTGCCAGGCCGGCCACGATATCGTCCTCGCCCGAGCTGGTGGTGAGGAACAGCACCGGGGCGTTGTCGGGCAGCTTTTCGCGGGCCCGGCGTAACACTTCCGCGCCGCCCAGATCGACCACTTGCCAGTCGAGGATCAGCATGTCGTAGCTGTCCTTGCGCAGCTGCGCGAGCACGTCCTTGGCACTCTGAAAACTATGGCAGATATGGCCCGCCGAGGTCAGCACCTGGCAGATCAGATCGGCCTGGCCACGGTCATTGTCTAATACGGCGATTCGCATACAACTGCCTGTAGGAAAATGTTAAGGAGAAGTCACTGCAAATATAACAGAGATTTACAAAAAAGTTAGCAAAATGGCTAATTATTTTTCTTGAGACACTAATATTTACTCGGGGACAACTCACCAAAACACCGTACGCACTTGCGCAACCATTACACGGTACACTGGAAAAACGCCGAATTCAATGAAGAAGTTGAAAAAGGGAAAGAAAGTCTAGCCGCAGCCGGGAGCACGCATGGGACTCAAAAAAGACACAAATTGGACCTTGGTGCCGGGCAACCCCCGCGACATCGAGGCGGTGCGCGAACGTTGCCGCAAGCTGGTGCGGCGGCGCGCGATGGTGTCGGCCGGCGTGGCGGCGGTGCCGATACCGGGGCTGGACGTGGTGTCCGACCTGCGCCTGTTTGCGCTGCTGATCGACGACATCAACCACGAGTTCGGCCTGACGGCGCAGCAGATCGAGCGCATGCAGCCGAAGTTCCGGCTGATCGCCTACGAGGCCGCGATCGGCGTCGGCGGCATGTTGGTGGGCAAGCTGGTGACGCGGGAGGTGGTGCTGCAACTGCTGCGCCGCACCGGCATGAAGTCGGTGGCGCGGCAGGCCAGCAAGCTGGTGCCGTTCGCCGGGCAGCTGGCCTCGGCCGGGATCGGCTTCGTGGCCTTCAGCCAGATCGGCTACCAGCATGTGGACGCCTGCGCCAAGGTGGCGCAGGAATTGGTGACGGCCGGTGTCGGCCGGCCGTTGTGAGCGCGCCGCCGCTTAGGCGTCCGGCAGCACCACGTTCACGTCCAGCACCTCCAGGTTGCCTTGGCGGTCCAGCGAGATCTTGATGTCGTCGGCGTTGACCTTGGTGTACTTCGAGATCACCTCGATCAGCTCCTTGTGCAGCGCCGGCAGGAAGTCCGGACCGCTGCGGCCATTGCGCTCGCGCGCGATGATGATCTGCAACCGCTCCTTGGCCGCGGTGGCGGTTTTCGGTTTTTGCGGGAACAGGAAAGAAAGCAGGGCCATGATTACTTGCTCCCGAAAATACGCTGCAGCAGGCCAGGCTTCTCGTAGTTAGTGAAGCGCAACGGCAACTCCTGGCCGAGGAAGCGCGACACCACATCTTCGTAGGCTTCCGCGACATCGGTGCCCTTGAAGTGAATCGCCGGATTGCCCTGGTTCGACGCGTGCAGCACCGATTCCGATTCCGGAATGATGCCAATCAGTGGAATGCGCAGGATTTCCTGCACATCTTCGTACGACAGCATTTCGTCCGCTTCCACGCGCTTGGGCGAGTAGCGGGTGATCAGCAGGTGCTCCTTGACCGGCTCGCCGCCGGTCTGGGCGCGGCGCGACTTGGCCTGGATGATGCCGAGGATGCGGTCCGAATCGCGCACCGACGACACTTCCGGATTGGTGACGATGATGGCCTCGTCGGCGAAGGTCAGCGCCATCAGCGCGCCGTGCTCGATGCCGGCCGGCGAGTCGCAGATGATGTACTCGAAGCCCATGTTGATCAGCTCGTGCAGCACGATTTCCACGCCGTCCTCGGACAGCGCATCCTTGTCGCGCGTCTGCGACGCCGGCAGGATGAACAGGTTGTCGCAGTGCTTGTCCTTGATCAGGGCCTGGGTCAGCGAGGCCTCCTTGTTGATCACATTGATCAGGTCGTACACCACGCGGCGTTCGCAGCCCATGATCAGGTCGAGGTTGCGCAGGCCGACGTCGAAGTCGATCACCGCGGTTTTATGACCGCGCATGGCCAGGCCGGTGGAGAAGCTGGCGCTGGAAGTCGTCTTACCGACACCGCCCTTACCGGACGTTACAACAATAATTCTCGCCACAAAAAAGTCCTTTTCAGAGAGTTGCTAGTCAAGCGCGGTTTGCAGAATTGACAGATAGTATATCGATTCGGTCCCCGACCAAGCGAATTTGCGCAGGAGAACGCGCGTACTCGGCCGGGAAGCCGTCTTCAAAAGTGCGGTAAACGCCGGCAATCGACACCAACTCCGGCGACATGGTCATGGCGAAGATGCGCGCGTCGGCGTTGCCGGAAGCGCCCGCCAGCGCGCGGCCGTTGAGCGTGTTGTACACGTGGATGCTGCCGTCGGCGATGATCTCGGCGCCGTTGTTGACCACGGCCGTGATGATCAGGTCGCAGCCGCGCGCGTAGATGCGCTGGCCGGCCCGCACCGGGGTGTCGATGATCATCACGCCGGCGTTGCCGGGGAAGCCTTCGGCCGGCGCGGCCGGGGCCGGTGCCGCCGCAGCCGGGGCTGGCGCTGGCTTGGCTGGCGCGGCTTCCTGCTCGTCGCGCGGCTTGGTCGCGGTTTCGATGCTCAGGCCGTGGGCGGCGATCTCGGCGGCCATGGACGGCGGCGCGTTGCGCACGGCGACCGGGTTCAAGCGGTATTTTTTCAGCAGGGCGATGATGCCGGCCCAGTCGATCTGGGCGCTGCCGGCCGGCAGGGCGGCGACGTCGATCACGGTCAGGTCGTCTTCGAAGAAATCGGTGGTGCCGCCGGTCATTTCGGCCAGCGCGGCGTCGAGGGCCAGGCGGTCCGCGGTGGACAGGATGGCGGAGACGGCGACTACGGTGGAAATCTTAATTTCTATGGGCTTTTGAAACAGGCTCTTGGACATGGGCGACAGTATTAGAGGGTTAACCTCGCGCGCATGCGCAGGCACGAGCATTTTACTGTGGAAAACGACGGATGGGGAGGGCTGGCGCCGAACCGGGCCAGTAAAAATGCGGGATGGCGGCGGCCCGGCAGGCCGCCGCCATGGGACGGTCAGTAGATCGCGTGCTCCTCGCGCAGCTGGCGGGCGGCGGCCACCATGTTGCGCAGCGCGGTTTCGGTTTCCGCCCAGCCCCGGGTCTTCAGCCCGCAATCCGGGTTGACCCACAGGTTGGCCGGCGGGATCACCGCGCTGGCCTTTTGCAGCAGCCGCACCATCTCGGCCTGGGCCGGCACGCGCGGCGAGTGGATGTCGTACACGCCGGGCCCGATCTCGTTCGGATAACGGAAGCGGCCGAAACCGTTCAGCAGCTCCATGTCCGAGCGGCTGGTCTCGATGGTGATGACGTCGGCATCCATGGCGGCGATCTGCGGCAGGATGTCGTTGAACTCGGCGTAGCACATGTGGGTGTGGATCTGCGTGCCGTCGGCCGCCGCGCTGGCCGACACGCGGAAGGCGCGCGTGGCCCAGTCCAGGTACTCGTCCCAGCGGCCGCGGCGCAGCGGCAAGCCTTCGCGCACGGCCGGCTCGTCGATCTGGATGATGCCGATGCCGGCCCGCTCCAGGTCGGCCACCTCGTCGCGGATCGCCAGCGCGATCTGCAGCGCGGTGCGGGCGCGCGGCTGGTCGTCGCGCACGAAGGACCATTGCAGGATGGTGATGGGGCCGGTCAGCATGCCCTTCATCGGCTTGCCGGTCAGGCTTTGCGCGTGCGCGGTCCAGTCCACCGTCATGGCCTTCGGGCGGCTGACGTCGCCGTAGATGACGGGCGGCTTGACGCAGCGCGAGCCGTACGACTGCACCCAGCCCAGTTGCGTGAAGACGAAGCCGGCCAGCTGCTCGCCGAAATATTCGACCATGTCGTTGCGCTCGGCTTCGCCGTGGACCAGCACGTCCAGGCCCAGCTCTTCCTGGCGGCGCACGGCGTCGGCGATTTCCTCGCGCATTCTGGCCTGGTAGTCGCCGGCGTTCAGCTCGCCGCGCTTGAAGGCGGCGCGGGCGGCGCGGATGGCGGCCGTCTGCGGGAAGGAGCCGATGGTGGTGGTCGGGAAGTCGGGCAGCTTGAAGCGCGCGCGCTGCTCGGCCTGGCGTTGGGCGAACGGCGAACGGCGCCGGTCGGCGTCGGCGGACAGCGCGGCGATGCGCTCGCGCACGGCCTGCTGGTGCACGCGCGGGCTGGCGCGGCGGCTGGCGATGGCGGCGCGCGAGGCGTCCAGCGCGTTGACGGTGGCGGCGTCGTGGTGGCCTTGCAGCGCTTGCTTGAGCACGTACAGCTCGTCCAGTTTTTCGGTCGCGAAAGCCAGCCATGATCGGATTTCCTGGTCGAGCGCGGTCTCGGCGGCCAGGCTGAACGGCACATGCAGCAGCGAGCACGAGGTCGAGAGCCACAGCTTGCCGCCGCGTTTGTCGGCGATGGGCGCCAGCGTGGCCAGCGCCGCGTCGAGGTCGGTGCGCCAGATGTTGCGGCCATCGACGATGCCGACCGACAGCACCTTGTGCACCGGCAGCCAGTCGGCGATGCTGGTCAGTTCATGCGGCGCGCGCACGCCGTCCACGTGCAGGCCGGCCACCGGCAGGCGGCACGCCAGGCTCAGGTTTTCCTCCAGCGGCGAGAAATACGTGGCCAGCAGCAGCGGCACGCCAACCTGGTTCAGCTGCCAGTAGCTGTTCTCGAACGCGCTGCGCCACGGCGCCGGCAGGTCGAGGCCGAGGATGGGCTCGTCGATCTGCACCCATTGCACGCCCTGCGCCTTCAGGCGGTCCAGCACCTGGCCGTAGACCGGCAGCAGCCGGTCCAGCAGGCTGAGGCGATCAAGGCCCGCGTCCTTGGCCTTGCCCAGCCACAGGAAGCTCAACGGCCCCAGCAGCACGGCCTTGACTGCGTGGCCCAGCGCCTGCGCCTCGGCCACCTCGTCGAACAGGCGCTCGCAGGCCAGCGAGAAGGCGGTCTTCGCCGTGAACTCCGGCACCAGGTAGTGGTAGTTGGTGTCGAACCACTTGGTCATTTCCAGCGCGGCCGAGGCGTGTTGCTGGCCGTCGTCGTGCGCGTGGTCGTGGCCGCAGGCGGCCGGCTCGTGGTGGCCGCCGTCGCCGCGTGCCATGGCGAAGTAGCGGCTCAGCTGCGATTGCCCGGCCGTGAAGCCGTAGCGGGCCGGCTCGCAGCCCAGCAGCTGGATGTGGTTGGCGACCTGGTCGTAGAAGGCGAAATCGCCGACCGTGACGAAGTCCAGCCCGGCCTGCCGTTGCAGCGCCCAGTGGCGGGCGCGCAGGTCGCGGCCGGCCGCTTCCAGGCCGTCGTCCGGCAGTTCGCCGCGCCAGTTCGCTTCCAGCGCGAACTTCAGCTCGCGCGCCGCGCCGATGCGCGGAAAACCGGGAACGTGGCTTTGGATGGGTTTATTCGATGTTGTCATTTTGATGTCATCCGCATTTAATATTGGTGATATAAAGTGTGCGGCAATCCGGTCTATAATCAAAACGAAAGATTTTGCGGCTTCACATGAAAAAATTTAATAGACCATGCTAGAGATACGTCACCTGCGCACCCTGAGTGCCCTCCGCTCCGCCGGCAGCCTGGTGCGCGCCGCGCAACTGCTGAACCTGACGCAGTCGGCCCTGTCGCATCAGATCAAATTGCTGGAAGATCGCTACGGCGGACCGCTTTTTGAGCGAAAATCCGTGCCGATCGGGTTTACCGCCACCGGCGCCCGGCTGCTCAAGCTGGCCGACCTGCTGCTGCCGGAAATCGAGGCGGCCGAGCGCGAAGTGGCGCGCCTGACCCAGGGCGACACCGGCCAGCTGCGCGTGGTGCTTGAATGTCATACCTGCTTCGACTGGCTGATGCCGGTGATGGATGAGTTCCGCAAACGCTGGCCGGACGTGGAGATCGACCTGGTCTCGGGCTTCCACAGCGAACCGGCCGAGCTGCTGCGCAGCGGCGCCGCCGACCTGGTGATCGGCTCGCACTACGGGCCGGAGTTCGCCACCTTCCCGCTGTTCCGCTTTGAAATCCTGGTGGTGATGGCGCAGAAACACCGGCTGGCGGCCCAGCGCCGCCTGCTGGCCGCCGATTTCGAGGGCGAGACGCTGATCACCTATCCGGTGCCGGAAACCCGCATCGACCTGATCCGCGAGGTGCTGCAGCCGGCCCACATCCACTACGAACGCCGCACCGCCGAGCTGACGGTGGCGGTGCTGCAGTTGGTGGCCAGCCGCCGCGGCATCGCCGCGCTGCCGAACTGGGCGATCAAGAACTATGTCGACTACGACTACGTGATCGCCAGGCCGGTCGGCGAGCAGGGCCTGTGGAGCGACCTGTTCGTCTCGGTGCCCGAGGCGCAGAAACAGAAGGCCTACGTGCTCGACTTCGTCAACGTGATACGCGAACAGTGCGCCAGCACCCTGGACGGTATCAAATTATTATCGTGACTTATTGACACTGTTTCTTCAAAATGATTGCGTTGGGTTTGATACATGTCAAAGATGCCACGATGTGCGACGCTTACGATGGGTCCCCACCGAGCGCTGATCTTTGGCATGGATGCTGCTAGAGAAATCCTGTCACCCTCGGGGGAAGTTCTCGCGGCGACGCACAATCGAAACCCAGCACGGCCCCGCCGTCGAAGCGTATTATCGAAGTTCGCGTTGTTGCTAAACTAAGCCGGCCCCGGCCGGCGCATTGGAGAGTCAAATGGATGATGTAGTTATCGTGGCCGCTGGCCGTACCGGCGTCGGCAAATTCGGCGGCAGCCTGGCGAAGACGCCGGCTTCCGAACTGGGCGCACACGTGATCAAGGGCCTGCTGGCCAAGACCGGTATCGATCCCAATCTGATCAGCGAAGCCATCCTCGGCCAGGTGCTGACCGCCGGCGTCGGCCAGAACCCTGCGCGCCAGGCCGTCATCAAGTCCGGCCTGCCGAACACCATTCCAGGTTTCACCATCAACCACGTGTGCGGCAGCGGCCTGAAGGCCACCCACCTGGCGGCCCAGGCCATCAAGGCCGGCGACGCCGAGATCATCATCGCCGGTGGCCAGGAAAACATGAGCGCCTCGCCGCACGTGATGAACGGCTCGCGCGACGGCTTCCGCATGGGCGACTTCAAAATGGTCGACTCCATGATTGTCGACGGCCTGTGGGACGCCTACAACCAGTACCACATGGGCACCACCGCCGAGAACGTCGCGAAGAAATACGAGATTTCCCGCACCGAGCAGGACGAGTTCGCGCTGAACTCGCAGCTGAAGGCGGAAGCCGCGCAAAAGGCCGGCAAATTCAAAGATGAGATTTTGCCGCTGGAAATCGTCCAGAAAAAAGGCAGCATCGTGTTCGACACCGATGAATACGTCAAACCGGGCTCGACCATCGAAGCGCTGTCCGGCCTGCGTCCGGCCTTCGCCAAGGACGGCACGGTCACCGCCGGCAACGCCTCCGGCCTGAACGACGGCGCCGCCGCCGTCATCATGATGTCCGCCTCCAAGGCCAAGGAACTGGGCCTGACCGTGCTGGCCAAGGTCAAGGCCTACGCCTCGTCCGGCCTGGACCCTGCCTTCATGGGCATGGGCCCGGTCTCGGCCACCAAGCTGTGCCTGAAAAAGGCCGGCTGGACCCCGGACGACCTGGACCTGATGGAAATCAACGAAGCCTTCGCCGCCCAGGCCGTGGCCGTGAACAAGGAAATGGGCTGGGACACCAGCAAGATCAACGTGAACGGCGGCGCCATCGCCATCGGTCACCCGATCGGTGCATCCGGCGCCCGCATCCTGGTCACGCTGATCCACGAAATGGTGCGCCGCGACGCCAAGAAGGGCCTGGCCTCGCTGTGCATCGGCGGCGGCATGGGCGTGGCGCTGGCCATCGAGCGCGCATAAGCGATTCCGTATCCGTAGCATCCGCAGCAGCAGTGCCGCGCCGGGCGGGTCCCGGCGCGGTGTCAGACGATTTTTGGTGTCAATTTAAGAGGGGACGAAAATGGCAAGAGTTGCATTAGTAACCGGCGGCATGGGTGGCTTGGGCGAGGCAGTGTGTTTCAAACTGTCGGCACTGGGCTATATCGTAGTCACCACGTATTCCCCTGGCAATCCGAAGGTCGAGCAATGGCTCGCCACTACCCGCGACCAGGGCTTTAATTTCCGCGCATACCCGTGCGACGTGGCCGATTACGATTCGGCCCAGGCGTGCGTCGCCGCGATCGTCAAGGATATCGGTCCGATCGACGTGCTGGTGAACAACGCCGGCATCACCCGCGACATGACCTTCAAGAAGATGGACAAGCCGAACTGGGACGCCGTCATGGCCACCAATCTGGACTCCGTGTTCAACATGACCAAGCCGGTGTGCGACGGCATGGTGGAACGCGGCTGGGGCCGCATCATCAATATTTCGTCGGTCAACGGCCAGAAGGGCGCGTTCGGCCAGACCAACTATTCGGCCGCCAAGGCCGGCATGCACGGCTTCACCAAGGCGCTGGCGCTGGAAGTGGCGCGCAAGGGCGTGACCGTCAACACCATCTCGCCGGGCTACATCGGCACCAAGATGGTGATGGAGATCCCGCAGGAAGTGCTCGACACCAAGATCATTCCGCAGATTCCGATGGCCCGCCTGGGCAAGCCGGAAGAAGTGGCTGGCCTGGTTGCCTACCTGTCGTCGGACGAGGCGGCCTTCGTCACCGGCGCCAACATCGCCATCAACGGCGGCCAGCACATGTCCTAAGCGGCGTGTAGTTGTAGCCCCGGGCCAGGTTCGTTCGCGATCCTGGCTTTTTTTTCGTACAATCTGCTATCGATGCTTAAAGGATAGCCATGTTCGACCCGACCTCGCCCCTGTTTCCGCCCGTCCTGCCGTCGCGCCACGGCATGCTGGCGGTCGACGACCTGCACACCATCTACTGGGAAGAGGTCGGCAATCCGCAGGGCATACCGGTAGTGTTCCTGCATGGCGGGCCGGGCGCCGGCCTGTCGCCGCAGCACCGCCGCTTCTTCGATCCGGAGAAGTACCGCGTGATCCTGTTCGACCAGCGCGGCGCCGGCAAGTCGCTGCCGCTGGGCGAGTGCCGCAACAACACCACCGGGCTGCTGATCGCGGACATCGAGCGCCTGCGCGCCATGTTCGGCATCGAGCAGTGGCTGGTGTTCGGCGGCTCCTGGGGCTCGACGCTGGCGCTGGCCTACGGCCAGGCGCATCCCGAGCGCTGCCTGGGCTTCATCCTGCGCGGCATCTTCCTGTGCACGCAGGCGGAAATCGACTGGTTCCTGCACGGCGCCCAGTGGTTCCATCCCGAGGTGCACGCCGAATTCGTCGCGCCGATCCCGCCGGCCGAACGCGGCAACCTGCTGCAGGCCTACGTCAACCGCATCATGAGCGACGACCCGGCCATCCACTGGCCGGCGGTGCGCGCCTGGAGCCGCTTCGAGGGCCGCCGCGTGTTCCTGATGCCGCAGGCCGAGGATCCGCCGTCCGACACGCTGGACCTGGGCGTGGGCCGGCTCGAATCGCACTACATGGCCAACCTGGGCTTCTTCAGCGAGGACCAGCTGTTGCGCAACGTCGACCGCATCGCCCACCTGCCGGCGGTGATCGTGCAGGGCCGCTACGACGTGATCTGCCCGCCGGTGTCGGCGTGGCGGCTGCACCAGGCCTGGCCCGGATCGCTGCTCACCGTGGTGCCGGACGCCGGCCATGGGGCGATGGAAAAGGGCATCTCGCGCGCGCTGGTGGGCGCCACCGAGCAGTTCAAGCAGACGCGCGGATTCGCCTGAGCCGGCGCGGAATCGGCCCGCACCCCACGCGGGCTGATACACTATCGATAATTCCAGCTTCCACGCACCCATGAATATACAAGTCGGCGATATCGGCCACATCATCCAGCTGGCGATCGCGCCGGTGTTCCTGCTGACCGGCGTCTGCACCAATCTTGTGGTGCTGACCAACCGCCTGGCGCGCATCATCGACCGTTCGCGGGTGCTGGAGGACCGGCTCGACATCGGCTACAGCGACGCCTACCTGAACGAACTCGATGTGCTCTACCGAAGATCGCACCTGATCAACGTCTCGATCACGCTGTCGACCGCCTGCGGGCTGCTGATTTGCCTGGTGATCGCGATGCTGTTTTGGGGCGACATCACCAACATCTCGCTCGACAAGTACATCGCGGGCATGTTCGTGGTGGCGATGCTGGCCCTGATCGGCAGCTTCTTCTACCTGCTGCGCGAGATCTTCATTGCCTCGGCGGCGATGCGCGCGCACCGCCATGTGCGCCGCCCGGCCAAATAACTTTGTAAAGAATAGAGTACCGATATGCACGACTACCAACGCCCTCCGACCCTGTACCGCTACGGCGTGCGCGAAGACCTGGAACTGGCGCTGACGCAGGGCCAGTTCATCCTGACCCCGGCCAACAGCTGCCTGACGCTGAGCTTTTCGCAAGTCTGGGACCGCAAGCTGTTCGAGCTGTTCTCGTCGGACAGCTGCCTGGTCATCCACAACACCGAGGAATTCGGCGAGCGTTTGCACCGCGCGGTGCAGCGCACCTTGCCCAGCTGGGCGGGCATCGACGGCGCCGTGGAATACGGCACCCGCGCCGCCCTGGGCGCGGCCTTCACCAAGACCGCGGCCGAAGCGCAGGAACAGGAATGGCAGTTCGCCTGGCGCGCCATGCAGGCCAAGCTGAGTCTCAATCCGGTGCTGGTGAAGATCGGCAGCCTGGAAAACTTCGCGGAGCTGCGCGACCGCGACACCTATCTCGCTTGATTATTTAGCGTCCTCGCGGCGGTCGAGGCGCGCCAGCACGGCGTTCATCATGCGCTCGATATCGCCGCGTATCATCTTCGCCCCGAGGATGCCGGGCACGTAGAAGTTCGGTATCAGCTTGCCGCTGTAGACCACCTTGGTGCCGCCGGTTTCGGGCACCGGTATCAATTCCCAATGCGATTCGTAGTGCTTCATGTCGCCGGAGATCAGCGAGATGTCGATCGACGACATCGGCTGCTCGGTCGCGCGCACGATCAGGTGGATGGACTTGGTCATGAACAGGAAGCGCGCCACGCCGAACTGCTCGATGATGACCTCATTGCCGTTGCGTGACAAAACCCGGCACGACTCCATGTCCGGCACGAATTCCGCCATGCGCTCATAGCCCGTGAGGATGCGCCATACCTTCGGCAGTGGCGCCGCCACCGTGCCGGTGGCGTCCACTTCGTACATGTGCAGCGCATCGAGCTCCACCCGGTTGACCGACACCTCCAGCTTGGGCAATTCAAGCCTGGGTGTCTGTGCCATCACTGGAGCGGCCACACCCACCAACAAAAACAAAAGGAATCGCATCATCGTTCCAGCGTAAGGGAAAGGGTGGCAGAATACAAGAGCGCTACCGCACCCTCCGCCAAATTCAGGAGCGGAAGCCGGGACTTTAGAAGCCCAGGTCTAGAGATTTGCGTTTTAATGCGGGCATGTTCATGCCCCACGTCTGACTCTAACAACCATAATGACAACTTCACCATACCCACACCTGCTGGCCCCCCTCGATCTCGGCTTCACGACGCTGCGCAACCGCGTCGTCATGGGCTCCATGCACACCGGTCTTGAGGACCGCTTCTACAACTACGGCAAGCTGGCCGCCTTCTACCGCGAGCGGGCGCGCGGCGGCGTGGGGCTGATCGTCACCGGCGGCATCTCGCCCAACCGCTCCGGATGGCTGCTGCCCTTCGGCGGCACGCTCAATTTCAAGGGCGACGTGATCAACCACCGCCGCGTCACCAGCGCGGTGCACGAGGAGGGCGGCAAGATCCTGATGCAGATCCTGCACGCGGGCCGCTACGGCTACCAGCCGTTCGTGGTGTCGGCATCGGAGAAGAAATCGCCGATCTCGCCGTTCAAGCCGCGCGCGCTGACCGAGGCCGGCATCGAAGCGACGATCCGCGACTACGCCCGCTGCGCCAGGCTGGCGCGCGACGCCGGCTACGACGGCATCGAGGTGATGGGCAGCGAAGGCTACCTGCTCAACCAGTTCCTGTGCGCGCGCACCAACCTGCGCACCGACCAATGGGGCGGCAGCATCGAGAACCGCATGCGGCTGTCGGTGGAAATCGTCAAGCGCATCCGCGCGGAAGTGGGTAATGACTTCATCATCATGTACCGCCATTCGCTGCTCGACCTGGTCGACGGCGGCAACACCTGGGAAGACGTGGTGGCTGTGGCCAAGGCGCTGCAGCACGCCGGCGTGACCATCCTCAATTCCGGCTACGGCTGGCATGAGGCGCGCGTGCCGACCATCGTGACCTCGGTGCCGCGCGCCGCCTTCGCCAGCCTGGCGGGCCGCCTGCGCCGCGAGGTGACGATACCGGTGGTGGCGTCCAACCGCATCAACATGCCGGCCGAGGCGGAAGGCATCCTGCAGCGCGGCGACGCCGACATGATCTCGATGGCGCGTCCCTTCCTGGCCGATTCGCACTTCGTCGTCAAGGCGGCGCAGGGGCGTACCGACGAAATCAACACCTGCATCGGCTGCAACCAGGCCTGCCTGGACCACACCTTCTCCAACAAGCGCGCCAGCTGCCTGGTCAACCCGCGCGCCTGCCACGAGACGGAGCTGGTCTACGCGCCAACGGCGAAGAAGCGCCGCGTGGCGGTGGTCGGCGCCGGGCCGGCCGGTTTGTCGGCGGCCACGGTGGCGGCGGAATGCGGCCATGACGTGACCTTGTTCGATTCCAGCGACAGCGTCGGCGGCCAGTTCAAGATCGCCATGCAGATCCCGGGCAAGGAGGAATTCGCCGAGACCATCCGCTACTTCCGCCGCAAGCTGGAGCTGACCGGCGTGAACGTCAAGCTGGGCGTGCGCGTGACGCGTGAGCAGCTGATCGCCGACGGTTACGACGATGTGGTGGTCGCCACCGGCATCAAGGTGCGCCGTCCGCCGATCGAAGGCATCGACCATCCGAAGGTGCTGTCGTATATCGACGTCCTGCAGAACAAGGCGCCGGTGGGCAAGCGCGTGGCCATCATCGGTGCCGGCGGCATCGGCTTCGACGTGGGCGAATATCTGCTGCACGATCCCAAACACCCGCTGCCGCTGGCGTTGGATGTCTGGGCCAAGGAGTGGGGCGTGGACATGAAGGGCGACGCGCCGGGCGGCCTGACGACCGTCTCCGCGCCGGAGCCGGTGCGCCAGCTGTATCTGCTGCAGCGCAAGGTGTCGAAGCTGGGCGCGGGCCTGGGCAAGACGTCGGGCTGGGTGCATCGCGCGGTCCTGGCGCGCAACGGCGTGGTGATGCTGGCCGGCGTGCAGTACGACCGCATCGACGACCAGGGCCTGCACGTGACCATCGCCGGCGAGCAGCGCCTGCTGTCGGTGGATAACGTGGTGGTCTGCGCGGGCCAGGACAGCCTGACCGAGTTGATGCCGTCGGAAGAGGAGGTCAAGGCCAACGCCAAGTGGCCTCGCTTCCACAAGATCGGCGGCGCGGCATTGGCCGCGGAGCTGGACGCCAAGCGCGCCATCAAGGAAGGCGCGGAGCTGGCGGTCAGCCTGTAAAGCGCCTTATCCGGCGGGCAGTTGGTCGACCATGCGGGCCACCGCCTGGTCGAAGGTCTGCTTGCCGTTCATGTAGGGGCGCCATTCGCTTTCTATCGGCGGCAGCAGCGGCGACCAGTAGCCTTTGAACAGGCCGCCCTTGTCGGCGTAGGGTTCGTAGGCGATGCCATCGCGTTTGTATGCGTCCTTCACCACGGTGCCGACGGTGTAGAACTGCACCCCGTGCCACAGGTCCGAATCGGGATTACGCTGCGTGGCCTTGAGGCGCGCTTCGATGGCGTTCTCCAGCTTGTCGGTCGACGCGATATGCGAAATTTCGTGATACACCATCTCCAGTGACGCCAGGCCTTGATAGTCGGGACGTCCGCTGGGGATCACGGTTTGCGTGTCGGTGTAGCCGCCCTGGCGCGTGCCGGTGTCCACCACGACGTCGATCCGGATCGGCGTGAGCGGAAAGGGCGCTTGCAAGTAGCGGGCAATGCCTTCCTGGACCTCCACACCATAACGCGCGTCGAGCCGCTTCGCTTCGGCGATCCATTGCTGGTTGCTGGCGTCCTGCTGCGCCCAGATGCAGTGCGCGTACATCGGCGCGACGCTGTCCAACGTGGCCGCCAGTTGCGGCGGCAGCGCCAGGCCGCCGGCCTCGCGCCGCGTGTCGGCCACGCTCAAGGCGGTTTTGATGGATGCCATCTGGTCGTCGAACAGCGGGCTGCGCTTGGCGTAGTTGTCTCGGTAGTGGGCGACGGCTTTGCGCAGCGCCGTCATTTCGTCGGCGCTTGGCGTGGCCGTCCAGCTGATTTTTTCCACCAGCTCCGGGTGCACTCCAAGGTTGTACAGGAAGTGGTGTAGATTCATCAGGAACGCGCTGTGAAACTCCAGCTGCACGCGCGTTGGCGACGCACCGACGCCGGCAACGATCAGCGACAACGGCAACGCCGCCGCGCAGCGCATCAAGGCGCGCCTAGTGAGCATGGTGGCCTCCGCCCTTGGTCATAGTGGTCAGTATGGACTCGGTCATTCCCTTTGCCAGCTCCTGCTCGCCGATGAAAATCTCTCCCGCGCGTTCGCCGCGCAGGAGTTCCGCCTCCTCGTCGCTGTGCGTACGCACCACGGTCTTGATGTTGGGGTTGAGCGCACGCGCGGTCTCGATCATGGTCCGCACGTGGAAGGTGTCCGGCGTGGCGATCACCAGCATCGCGGCGCGTGCGATGTGCGCCTGGATCAGCACCGCCGGTTCGCCCGCGTTGCCGGCCACGGCGTGTGCGCCTTCCTTGCGCAGCTGGTCCACCAGTTCGCGATTCTGCTCGGCTACCACGAAGGGGATGCCCCGCTCGGCGAGCGCCGCGGCGATGCGCCGGCCCACGCGGCCATAGCCGACCAGCACGACCTGTCCCGACAGATGCTCCTGCGGCACCGATGCCGGCAGCTCCGCCAGCGGATCGGCGGGGCGCTCGAATTTGGCCGCCAGCGCCACGTTCCTGCCCAGCCAGCGCTCCAGCGGTTTGGTGGCGCGGAACACCAGCGGATTGAGCGCGATGGAGATGATGGCGCCGGCCAGGATCAGGCTCTGCCCCTCGGCCGGCATCAGGCCCAGGGACAGGCCCAGCGCCGCCAGGATGAAGGAGAACTCGCCGATCTGCGCCAGGCTGGCCGACACCATCAGCGCCGTCTTGGCCGGGTAGCGCAGCAACAGCACCAGCAGGAAGGCCGCCACCGATTTGCCGACCACGATGATGGTCACCACGGCCAGCAGCTTGAGCGGCTGCTCGACCAGTATCGACGGCTCGAACAGCATGCCGACCGAGACGAAGAACAGCACCGCGAACGCGTCGCGCAGCGGCAGCGATTCCTCGGCGGCGCGGTGCGCCAGTTCGGATTCGCGCAGCACCATGCCGGCGAAGAAGGCGCCCAGCGCGAAGGAGACGCCGAAGTAGTAGGTCGATGCGTAGGCGATGCCGACGGCGGCGGCGATCACGCACAGCGTGAACAGCTCGCGCGAGCCGGTGCGCGCCACCTGCCACAGGATCCACGGGAACAGCTTGCGGCCCACCACCAGCATCAGCGCGATGAAGGCGCCCACCTGGCCCAGCGTGATGGCCAGCGTGATCCACAAGTTGGCTTCGCCCATGGCGGTGACGCCGTGGCTTTCGCTGTGCGTGCCACCCAGCGAACCGGCCAACGCCGGCAGCAGCACCAGCACGAGCACCGTCACCAGGTCTTCCACCACCAGCCAGCCGACCGCGATGCGGCCGTTGAAGCTATCGAGGATGCCGCGCTCCTCCAGCGCCCGCAGCAGCACCACCGTGCTGGCCACCGACAGCGCCAGCCCGAATACCAGCCCGCCGCCCAGGCTCCAGCCCCAGAAGTGGGCCAGCGCCATGCCCAGCGCGGTGGCGACCGCGATCTGCAGCACGGCGCCGGGCAGCGCCACGCGCCGCACGGCCCAGAGATCGTCGAGGGAAAAATGCAGGCCGACGCCGAACATCATCAGCATCACGCCGATTTCGGCCAGCTGCCCGGCCAGCGCGGTATCTGCCACGAAGCCCGGCGTGGCGGGGCCGATGATGATGCCCGCAGCCAGATAGCCCACCAGCGCCGGCAGCTTGAGGCGCGTTGCGAGGTAGCCGAACAAAAGGCCGAAACCCAATGCGGCCGCGATGGTGGTGATCAGGCTGATATTGTGGGGCATGCGTGCGGGGCTCCTGCCAGGGTGGATGAACCCTAGCGTAGCACAATCATGCCCTGGGCGATTACATGACCAGTGCCGCAGGCGTCATCCTCATGGCGACGCCGAAGCGGTTGAAGGCGTTCATCAGCGATACCGCCACCGTCACGTCGGCCAGTTCCTTCTCGCTGAGGACCGCGATCGCCTTTTGATAGTCGCTGTCCGGCACATTGGTCTGGGCGACGCGGGTCACGCTTTCGGCCCAGGCCAGCGCTGCGCGCTCCTTGTCGCTGAACAGCGCCGCCGCTTCCTCCCACACCTGCACCAGCGCCACCTTGTCGATCCTGACGCCCTGGTTCAGCAGGTCGCGCGTGTGCATGTCGATGCAGAAGGCGCAGTTGTTGATCTGTGATACGCGCAGGTAGACCAGCTCCACCAGTTCGGCCGGCAGGCCGCAGGTTTGCACGTAGTGTTTGACGGCGGTGAAGCCCTTGTAGGCTTCAGGTGCGTGCTTGAATACTTCGAGGCGCTTGCCCATGGCTGTTCCTTGACTGGTTGCGAATGGCGCTATTCTGCCGGCGCATGGACCAGTCGAGAAGAGCCAAGAATAGGCTATCCGACTAGGCCATGTTCATAGCAGCCTGAGTATCCGCTTGCCCAGTTCGCGCGCCCGTTGCGGCGTGTCGATGTTGGTGAAGCCCAGCAGCAACGCCGACGCCGCGTGCGGCAGCACCGTGCGCTCGGACAGCGCCAGCGCCGCCATGCCGTCCTGCCGCATGCGCTCGGCCAGGGCGCGGTCGGTGTGGCGGCCCTTCATGCGCAGGATCAGGTGCATGCCGCCCGGCTGCGGATCGATGCGCAGGTGCTTGCCCAGCACCGCATCCAGACCTTGCGCGGCGATCTGGCGGCGCTCGGCGTACAGGCGGCGCATGCGCTGGATGTGGCGGGCGAAGTGGCCCTCGTTCATGAAGTCGCTGACGATGGTCTGCGTCAGGATCGGTCCTCCGCTGCCGAAGGTCTGGCTGACCTGCTCGAAGCGGGGCACCTGCGCCGGCGGCACCACCAGGTAGGCCAGCCGCACCGCCGGGAACAGCACCTTGCTGAAGGTGCCGGCGTACAGCACGCGACCGTCGCGGTCCAGGCTTTGCAGCGCCGGCAGCGGGCGGCTGGCGTAGCGGTATTCGCCGTCGTAGTCGTCTTCGACGATCCAGGCGTCGGCTTGTGCCGCCCAGTCCAGCAGCGCCAGGCGGCGCGGCAGCGACAGCGACACGCACAGCGGGCATTGGTGCGCCGGCGTGACCACGGCGGCCCTGGCGCGCGGCGCCGTAGCCACGCCGTGCGACACCACCAGGCCTTCCGCGTCGACCGCCACCGGGGCCAGCTTCATGCCGGCGTGCTTGAGCAGTTCGGTGGTGGCCGGGAAGCCGGGGTCCTCAACCCACACGCCGTCGCCCGGTTGCAGCAGGGCGCGCGTGATCAGCTCCAGCGTGTTGCGGTAGCCGGAGGTGATGAACACCTGGGAAGGCGAGCACACAATGCCGCGCGAAAGGTTCAGGTACGTGGCGATGGCCGCGCGCAGCGCCGGCTGGCCTCTGTAGGGCGGGCAGACCATGTCGTCCGGCTGCGTGGCGCGGATAGCGCGCGCCGCCAGCCGCGCCCACACCTTGCGCGGGAAGGCGTCCAACGCCGGCAGCCCCATTTGAAAGGGGCGGTTCAGCGAGGCCAGCGCCGACGCGGAAGACGCGCTGGCCGCCGCCGGCCGGGCGCGGGCCGCCGGCGCTGCCGGCGATGATGCCGTCGTTGCCGCCGTCGCCGCGTGGCGCGCCAGCGCCGGCGTGACCACCGTGCCGGCCTGGCCGCGTGTCTCCACATAGCCTTCCGCCACCAGCAGCGAGTAGGCCGCTTCCACCGTTCCGCGCGCCAGGCCCAGCTCCAGCGCCAGCGCGCGCGCCGACGGGATGCGGGCGTCCGGCAGCAGCAGGCCGTCGGCGATGGCGCCGCGGAAGCGGGTGTAGATCTGCCGGTAGAGCGGTTCGGCGGCGGCGCCGTCGAGCAGGAGGAAATCTGGTTTGGTTTTCATGGCCTAGTCGATATGTCGTTTTATGGCTCTGTGGATTATGCCATTGCCGCCATAAGATGGTGTTTTAAAAGGAGCTATCATGGACGACCAACTGAAGGATGTGGAAACGGCGGAGCAGCTGCGCGCTTGCTATCCGGTGATGAAGCAACTGCGCCCGCATCTGGAGACCGAGGACGAATTCGTCGCGCGCGTCACGCGCATGAGCGAGCATGGCTACCGCATCCTGGCGGCGTGGGACGAGGGCGAAGTGGTGGCGCTGGCTGGCTATCGCTTGCAGGAGAACCTGGTGTACGGCCGCTTCCTGTATGTCGACGACCTGGTGGCCGGCGAGAAGACGCGCGGAAGGCGCTGGGGCGCGCGGCTGCTGGAGCGCTTGACGGCCTACGGCGACCGCGCGGAGTGCGTCAAACTGGTGCTCGACACCGGCATGGCCAACGCGCTGGCGCAGCGCTTCTACTTCCGCGAGGGTCTGCTGACCGGCGCGCTGCGCTTCGGTAAATTCCTGAAAGCGGGTGCCGCATGAAGATCCTGCACATCACCTGCAGCCCGCGCGGACCGCAATCGGTGAGCTACCGGCTGTCCCAGCGCGTGATGGACCGCCTTCTGACGCAGCATCCCGCCGCGCAGATCGTCACACGCGACCTGTGCGCCGAGCCGCTGCCGCATATCGACGGCGACTATGCGACAGCGCTGGGCGGCGGCGCGAAGCCGGCCAATGGGCGCGCCGCGTCGTCGCTGGCATTGTCGGACCGGCTGATCGCCGAATTGCGCGATGCCGATTATGTGGTCATCGCCACGCCGATGCACAACTTCACGGTGCCGTCGGTGCTGAAGGCCTGGCTGGACCATGTGGTGCGGATCGGCGTCACCTTCAACGTCACGCCGGAGGGCAAGGTCGGCACGCTGGCGGATCGTCCGGTGTACATCGCCGTCAGCTCCGGCGGCTACCGCACCGGCGAGCGCGCCCGCCAGCCCGACTTCCTCGAACCCTACCTGTGCGCGCTGCTGCCGACGATAGGCTTGAAGAACCTGAGCTTCCTGTCCGTGCAGGCCACCGCCTCCGGCCCGGAAACGACAACGGCCGCATTCGCGGCCGTCGAGCGGGAACTGGACGACTGCGTCGCCGCCGCTTAGATCCGTCGCACCACCACGCAGCCGATCGAATAGCCGGCGCCGAAGGAGCAGATCACGCCCAGCTGGCCGGGCGCCATGTCGTCGGAGTGCTTGTGGAAGGCGATTACCGAACCGGCCGACGAGGTGTTGGCGTAGGTGTCCAAAATCACCGGCGCCTCGCCCGGCTCGGCGTCGCGGCCCAGCACCATGCGGCTGATCAGCAGGTTCATGTTCAGGTTGGCCTGGTGCAGCCAGTAGCGGCTCACCTGCGGCACTTCCAGGCCGGCGCTGGCGATGGTGGTCTTGATCATCTCGGCGGCCATCGGGCACACGTCCTTGAACACCTTGCGGCCCTGCTGGCGGAACAGCTTGTCCGGCTGGCCGATGCCCGACTCGTCGAAGCGGTTCAGGAAGCCGAAGTTGTTGCGGATGTTGTTCGAGAAGCTGGTCTTGAGCTTGGTCTCGACGATCTCCCAGCGGTGCGCGCCCTTGGCCGTGTCGGCCGCCTCGATCACCATCGCCGTGCAGGCGTCGCCGAAGATGAAGTGGCTGTCGCGGTCGCGCCAGTTCAGGTGGCCGCTGGTGATTTCAGGGTTGAGCACCAGCACCGCGCGCGCCTGGCCGCTCTGCACCGCCGCCACCGCCTGCTGGATGCCGAAGGTGGCTGACGAGCAGGCCACGTTCATGTCGAAGCCGTAGCCCTCGATGCCCAGCGCGCCCTGCACCTCGACCGCCATCGCCGGATAGCCGCGCTGCATGTTGGAGCAGGCCACCAGCACCATGTCGATATCGGCCGCCACGCGGCCGGCGCGGTCCAGCGCCTGGCGCGCCGCCGCCACGCAGATCTCCGCCTGCAGCGACAGTTCCTCGTCCGCGCGCTCGGGAATGCGCGACACCATGCGGGCCGGGTCCAGGATGCCGCTCTTCTCCATCACGTAGCGCGACTTGATGCCGGACGCCTTTTCAATGAAGGCCACGCTGGACATTTCCAGCGCCGTGACGGTGCCGTCCGCGATGGCGGCGGCGTTGTCGGCGTTGAACTGTTCGGCGTAGGCGTTGAAGCATTCCACCAGCTCTTCGTTGGAGATCGACTGGGCTGGCGTAAAGAGACCGGTACCGCTGATGACCGCTTGTTTCATGTTTAAACTTTCAAATTAAGCAATGGCGTGCGCCAGTAATGACGCAAATTCTACACAATGACTGCACGTTAGGCGAAAATAAAAGCGGCGCCCTTGAGGCGCCGCTGAATTCGGTGATCAAAACCGCTTATTTCTTGGCCAGGTCCTTCTTGATGGCCAGATCTTTCTTGACCCCGACGTCGGCCTGCACCACGGCGGTCTCGGGCTTGGCCAGCTGCACCGGCAGGCCCTTCAGGTGGTTGAGCGCCTGCGCCAGCTGGAAATCGTCGGCGCTGCCGTATTCCAGCGGCTTGCGCTTCTTCTCCAGCGCCACGATGCGCAGCTGTTCTTCCAGCTCGTCGCGCTTGCTCTTGGCGATTTCCTGGTCGCGGTCGTTGCTCAGGTGCTTGTCGAGGTCGGCCTCGCGGGTGCGCAGCGCGTTCAGGCCGTCGCCGTCGGCGTTCTCGTCCACCGCCAGGTCGGGCACGATGCCCTTGGCCTGGATCGAGCGGCCGTTCGGCGTGTAGTAGCGCGCCGTGGTCAGCTTGACGGCGGTGTCGGCGGTCAGCTGGCGGATGGTCTGCACCGAACCCTTGCCGAAGGTCTGGGTGCCGACGATGTCGGCGCGCTTGTAATCCTGCAGCGCGCCGGCGACGATTTCCGACGCCGAGGCCGAACCGGTGTTGACCAGCACCACCATCGGCACCTGCTTGACCGCGGCCGGCAGCTTGGACAGCGCGTCGCCGTCGTTGCGCAGCGCGTAGTATTCGGGGCGGCCGTAGAAGATCTGCTTGGAGTCCGGCAGTTGGCCGTTGGTCGAGACGATGGCCGCGTCCTTCGGCAGGAAGGCCGCCGCCACGCCGATCGCGCCCTGCAGCACGCCGCCCGGGTCGTTGCGCAGGTCCAGCACCAGGCCCTTGATGTTCGGGTCCTGTTTGTACAGTTCGATAATCTTGGCGGCCAGGTCGTCCACGGTCGGCTCCTGGAACTGCGAGATGCGCAGCCATGCATAGCCAGGCTCGACCATTTTGCCCTTGACGCTCTTCTGGTGGATTTCCTCGCGCGTGATGTTGAACACCAGCGGCTCGGCCTCGCCCTTGCGCAGGATCGTCATGCTGACCTTGGTGTGCGGTTCGCCGCGCATCTTCTTGACCGACTCGTCCAGGCTCAGGCCCTTGACCGGGGTGCTGTCCAGGCGCGAGATCAGGTCGCCCGCCTTGATGCCGGCGCGCCAGGCCGGCGAGTCCTCGATCGGCGCGACGATCTTGATGTAGCCGTCCTCGCTCTGGCCGATCTCGATGCCCAGGCCGACGAACTTGCCCTGCGAACCTTCACGCAGTTCGGCGTAGGCTTTCTTGTCCAGGTAGGCGGAATGCGGGTCCAGCGAGGCGACCATGCCGGAGATGGCTTCGGTCAGCAGCTTCTTGTCCTCGACCTTTTCGACGTAGTCGGATTTGATCAGGCCGAACACGTCGGCCAGCTGGCGCAGCTCCTCCAGCGGCAGTGGCGGGTCCACCGGCTTTTGCGCCATGGCGGAAAACTGCAGCGAGATCGCGATGCCGGCTACCACGCCCAGCCCGACCAGTCCAGAATTCTTTAATTTCTTGCCCATGTTTCACCTATCGAAGCTGTTGCCGACAGCCGTCGCCGACGGGCCATCCCGCCTCAACGCGCTTGAGTCGAGTATAAACCTGATTCTCGGCAAACATGGTGGCCGTCGCGAAATGATTTATACCTTTACGAGAATTTACAACGCCCGGCGTTGACATTTGAAGCACACCAGCGCCCGCTTGGCGGTACGTCAATTTTGCTGTTTTGTACGCAGTGTATCCTTCACGCTCACGACCGTAAGCAATTGTAAGAAGTCCTGTAACGGCGGGAGGCGCGACCTAAACTGAACTCGTAATTCTCTCTACCCTGAAGTGGTTTTCGCCTGCGCCCCAAGCGCAGGCTTTTTTTTATCCATGGAGCCGACATGCGTCTTAACTTCTCTTCCACGTTGCAGCGCCTGGCCATCGCGCTGGCGCTGAGCGCCGCCCTGCTGCCGGCCCGCGCGCTGCCCGTCATGGACATCCGCGCCGAGGACATGCTGCCGATGGCGGCCGAGCTGAAAAAATCGCTCAACCTCAACGCCAACCAGCAGATCCTGTGGCAGCAGACCGAAACCAAGACCCGCAACCTGCTGCGCGAGCGCCAGGCCCGCCGCGAGCGCCTGCAGGCGGCCACGCTGGCCGGCGCGCAGGGCGCCAACGTCGAGCTGCGCGACCTGGCCAAGGCGGTCGACGAGGAAACCACCGCCAGCGCGCTGGAGGAAAAGCTGCTGCGCGAATGGTGGCTGACCGTCAACGATGCCTTGAATGAAACGCAGCGCCAGGCGGTGGTGCAACTGGTGGCCGAGCAGCTGCAGCGCGTGCCGGACTCGGGCGCCCACAACGGCGCCATGCCGCACAAGCAGGAAGGCGGCGAGCAGCATCGCGGCGGCCGCAAGGGCGGCATGGGTGGCATGGGCGGCAGCGTTGGCGGCCCCGGCGGTGCCAGCATCAGCCTGCCGGGCGGCGGCGGTTGAACGGTACGCGCCGGTGTGTATCGTAAAGTAAAAATCGGGCCATGGCCCTTTTGGCAAGCGGGGCTGCCGGTAGAATGTGCAGCCTATGAGCAAACTGATCTCCCTCGCCTGCCTGGCCCTGTTGGGCGCCTCCGAAGTCCACGCACAAACCGACGCCGCGCCCGCCAAGCCGGCGCTGGGACCGGACGGCAAGCCGGTGCCGCAGGTCACGATCAGCGGCGGCCGCGCCAGCGACATGGACGAGCGCCGCAACTCGGTGGCCGGCAAGCAGGTCTACGGCCGGGAGGAGCTCGACCGTAACGGCGACAGCAACCTCGGCGACGTGCTCAAGCGCCTGCCCGGCGTGACCATCGGCGGCCGCCCCGGCCGCGGCGGCGACGTCCGCATGCGCGGCATGGGCAGCGGCTACACGCAGGTGCTGCTGAACGGCGAACGGCCGCCGGCCGGCTTCTCGATGGAATCGCTGTCGCCCGACCAGGTCGAGCGCGTCGAGGTGATGCGCGGCCCGGTCGCCGAGCACAGCACGCGCGCCATCGCCGGCACCATCAACATCATCCTGCGCGACGGCTACCAGCAGAAGGACAAGCAGCTCAAGCTCACCGACGCCATCGAGCAGGGCCGCCACGCGCCCAACGTCTCGCTGACGGTGCCGGGCAAGACGGGCAGCCTGACCTGGCTGCTGACCGGCTCGGTCTTCGAGAACCGCCAGCACGACCAGGCCGAAACCTACAACCGCGACACCCGCGACGACGGCGTGGTGCTCAAGGACCAGAACGTGCTCGACCAGACCAAGCGCACCACGCGCGGCCTGCACCTGACGCCGCGCCTGTCGTACAAGTTCGACAACGGCGACACGCTGAACTTCCAGCCCTTCCTGATGGTCAACCGCAGCGACAGCAACGCGCGCAGCGACCTGGCGCAGAACTTCGGCCTGGTGCCGCCGGCCCTGCAACAGCCGCCCGAATACAACCTGGCGCTGACCGGCAGCCATGCGGAGTCGACCTTCCTGCGCGGCTTCGGCAACTGGGTGCACAAGCTGGCGGGCGCGTCCAAGCTGGACGTCAAGTTCGGCTTCGGCGCCGGCCACAGCGACAGCGACTCGCTGCGCTACCAGTACGACAACGCCGGCAACCTGTTGCAGCGCTACAGCGACGACGCCACCGTGCGCGACCGCAGCGCCAGCACCGGCGGCAAGTACACCACGCCGATCGGCAGGGAGCACGCGCTGGCGGCCGGCTGGGATATCGAGCTGGGCCACCGCGTCGAGACCAAGACCTCGCTCGACAAGAACGGCGTCTCGCAGTTCGGCGATTCCGGCGACAACCTGAGCGCCGACACCCGCCGCCTGGCCGTGTTCGCGCAGGACGAGTGGGACATCAGCAAGCAATGGTCGGGCTACGCCGGCCTGCGCTGGGAGGGCATCCGCACCACCAGCACGCGCGCCGGCCAGGACATCGTCAACACCAGCAGCGTGCTGAGCCCGTTGCTGCACGGGGTCTACCGCATTCCCGGCCACGACAAGGACCAGATCCGCGCCAGCCTGACCAAGAGCTACAAGGCCGCCAACATCCAGGATTTGATCGCCTTGCCGTCGCTGTCGCGGCTGAACAGCGCCACCCGGCCCGACCGCACCGGCAACCCCGACCTGAAGCCCGAGCTGGCGACCGGGCTCGACTTCGCGTACGAGCACTACCTGGGCCGCAGCGGCATCGTCACGGCAGGCGGCTTCGTGCGCGACATCAAGGACCTGATCCGCCGCGAGCTGACCCTGCAAAACACGCCGACCGGCCCGCGCTGGGTGTCGACGCCGGCCAACATCGGCCACGCGCGCACCAAGGGCATCGAGCTGGAGGCCAAGCTGCAGCTGCAGGAGCTGGTCGCGGGCGGCCCGGCGATCGATTTGCGTTCCAACTACAGCCGCTTCTGGTCCAGCGTCGACGGCATACCCGGCCCCAACAACCGGCTCGACGCGCAACCGAAGCAGACCGCCAACGCCGGCCTGGACTGGCGCCTGAAACCGGTGCCGCTGACCTTGGGCGCCAGCCTGAACTGGACGCCGGCCACCATCATCCAGAGCAGCGCCGAGCAGGTCGTGACCACCAGCCGCAAGCGCTCGTTCGACGCCTACGCGCTCTGGAAATACAGCTCACACCATCAAATCCGCATTTCAGCCAACAATCTGGTGGCGGAGGACGCGCTCGGTAGTAATATCGTCACCGCCAACGGCCTGGCACAATTGGCCAACACGACCAACCAGACGTACGTCGTCTGGAGCGTCAAATACGAAATGAAATTCTGACCAAGAAGGAAACGCAGTGAAACGATATGTGCTGAGCGCGCTGACCCTGAGCCTGATGACCGCCTTCGCCGGCGCCGCCGACACCGCCCCGGTGTCCGGCATCGACACCCAATACATCGACGCCGGCGTGCGTCCGCAAGACGACTTCTACCGTTACCTGAACGGCGGCTGGCTGAAGACGGCGCAGATCCCGGAAGACAAGTCCAGCTGGGGCACCTTCGCCAAGCTGCGCGACGACGTGCTGCCGCAGCTGCGCGCCATCATCGAAGCGGCCGAGGCCGACAAGACCCGCAAGGCCGGCGGCGACGCCCAGAAGATCGGCGATATGTACGCCAGCTTCATGGACGAGAAAAAGCTGGAGTCGCTGGGCGTGAAGCCGCTGGCGGGCGAGCTCAACCGCATCCGCGCCATCAAGGACAAGAAAGCCTTCCCGATGCTGATCGCCCACCTGGGCGAGATCGGCGTTGCCACGCCATACGGCCTGTACGTGAGCCAGGACGCGCGCGAATCGACCAGGTACGCGGTCGGCATCTCGCAAAGCGGCCTCGGCCTGCCGGACCGCGACTACTACCTGAAGAAGGACGACGCCAGGCTGGCCGACACGCTGGTTAAATACGAGGCGCACGTGGCCAAGATCCTGGCGCTGGGCGGCGACAAGCACGCCGCCGCCAGCGCCAAGGCCGTGGTCGCGCTGGAGAGCGCGCTGGCCGAGGCGCAATGGAGCAAGGTCGAGAACCGCGACCCGGTCAAGCGCTACAACAAGATGTCGATCGCCAAGCTGGCCGAGCTCGCGCCGGGCTACGACTGGCAGCACGCGCTGGCGGCGGCCGGCGTGGCCAACAAGGTCGACTACGTCATCGTCAACCAGCCGGGCTACCTGGGCGGCTTCAACGCCGCGCTGGACAAGACCGACCTGGCGACCTGGAAATCCTACTTCGAATGGCAGCTGCTGCGCCGCGCCTCGCCGTATCTGTCGAAGGACTTCGCCGACGCCAACTTCGATTTCTACAGCACCGTGCTGACCGGCGTGGCCGTCAAGCCGCCGCGCTGGAAGTCGGCGGTGGGCCTGGTGGAGAACAGCCTGGGCGAAGTGCTGGGCAAGCTGTACGTGGGCCAGTACTTCCCGCCCGAGCGCAAGGCGCGCATGGAAGAGCTGGTCAAGAACCTGCTGGCCGCATACAAGAGCAGCATCGACACGCTGGACTGGATGAGTCCGGAAACCAAGCAGCAGGCGCAAGCCAAGCTGGCCAAGTTCACGCCCAAGATCGGCTACCCGAACAAATGGCGCGACTACTCGTCGCTGGCCATCGTCAAGGGCGACCTGGTGGGCAACGCCATGCGCGCCTCGGTGTTCGGCCACCAGCGCATGATCAACAAGCTGGGCAAGCCGATCGACCGCGAAGAGTGGGGCATGACGCCGCAGACCATCAACGCGTATTACAACTCGACGATGAACGAGATCGTGTTCCCGGCCGCCATCCTGCAGCCGCCGTTCTTCGACGCCAAGGCCGACGACGCCGTCAACTACGGCGCCATCGGCGCGGTGATCGGGCACGAGATCAGCCACGGCTTCGACGACAAGGGCAGCCAGTCCGACGGCGACGGCAACCTGCGCGACTGGTGGACCAAGGAAGACCGCGCCAACTTCAAGGCCAAGGCCGACGCGCTGGTCAAGCAATACGACGGCTACAGCCCGATCAAGGGCTACCACGTCAACGGCGCGCTGACGCTGGGCGAGAACATCGCCGACAACAGCGGCGTGGCGATCGCGTACAAGGCTTATAAATTGTCGCTGGGCGGCAAGGAAGCGCCGGTGATCGACGGCCTGACGGGCGACCAGCGTTTCTACATGGGCTTTGCGCAGGTATGGCGCAGCAAGACGCGCGACGAGCAGCAGATCATGCTGATCAAGACCGACCCGCACTCGCCGGGCCAGTTCCGCGCCAACGGCACCATGGTCAACCAGCCGGGCTTCTACGAAGCGTTCGGCGTCAAGCCGGGCGACCAGATGTATGTTGCGCCGGAACAGCGCGTGATCATCTGGTAAGCGCTTAACCGCCCCAAAAAAACACAAAAAGGCCACTGCGTGTGGTCTTTTTGTTATCGTTGCACAACTTGGGGTCAAGTCTGACATTCGGACACGAGCTCTGCTGTAGACGCCGTCTACAGCAGAGCTCGTGTCCGAATGTCAGACTTGACCCCACCCCCTTACAGGAGAGAGTCTTGAAGGCACATCTGTTAAGCGCGCTGATGCTGGCGCTGCTGGCTTCGGCCGGCGTCCAGGCGCAGCAAAAAAGTTCGGGCGTCGAGCTGGGCGGTATCAACGCGGCGGTCCGCCCGCAGGACGATTTCTTCCTCAACCTGAACGGCAAGTGGCTGGACAAGACCGACATCCCGGCCGACAAGTCGAGCTGGGGGGCGTTTGAAAAGCTCGACGACGACACCAAGCCGCAGCTGCGCGCCCTCATCGAGGCGGCCACCGCCGATCCGGACAAGACCCCCGGCTCGGATGCCCAGCGCATCGGCGACTTCTTCGGCAGCTATATGGACGAGGCCAAACTTGAACAGCTGGGCCTGATGCCGCTGCGCGCCGACCTGGACCGCGTGGCCGCGCTCAAGGACAAGAAGGACATCCCGGCCCTGATCGCGCATTTCAACCGCTACGGCGTGACCGCGCCCTACGGCTTCGCCATCCACCAGGACAACAAGGATTCGACCAAATACGTGGCCGACATCGTGCAGGACGGCCTGAGCCTGCCCGACCGCGACTACTACCTGAAAAAGTCGGACAAGAAGATGGCCGACACGCTGGCCAAGTACCAGCGGCACGTAACCAAAATGCTGACCCTGGCCGGCAACGCCAACCCGGCGGCCGACGCCAGGGCCATCGTGGCGCTGGAGACCGAGCTGGCCAGGATCCAGTGGACCAGGGTCGAGCTGCGCGATCCGGTCAAGGCCTACAACAAGGTGCCGCTGGCCAGGCTGTCCAAGCTGGCGCCGGGCTACGACTGGACCACCTGGCTCAACGACACCGGCATCGCCGACAAGGTCGATTACGTGATCGTCAGCCAGCCCAGCTTCATCACCGGCTTCAACAAGCTGCTCGACCAGACCCCGCTGGCCACCTGGCAGGCGTATTTCCGTTGGCAGGTGATCCACGCCAGCGCGCCCTACCTGGCCAAGGAGTTCGCGCTGGAGAACTTCGCCTTCTACGGCACCGTGCTGGGCGACATCAAGGAACAGGAGCCGCGCTGGAAGCGCGCGGTCAACGCCACCGACGGCGCGCTGGGCGAGAGCCTGGGCAAGCTGTACGTCGAGCAGCACTTCCCGGCCGAGCGCAAGGCCCGCATGGAGGCGCTGGTGCACAACCTGCTGGCGGCCTTCAAGCAGAGCATCGACACGCTCGACTGGATGGGCCCGGCCACCAAGGAGCAGGCGCAGGCCAAGCTGGCCAAGTTCATGGTCAAGGTCGGCTATCCGAACAAGTGGCGCGACTACTCGCAGCTGGTGGTGGTCAAGGATGACCTGGTGGGCAATGTCCAGCGCTCGCGCGAGTTCGACTACAACAAGGAGGTGAACAAGCTCGGCAAGCCGGTCGACCGCGACGAATGGGGCATGACGCCGCAGACCATCAACGCCTACTACAACCCCGAGCTCAACGAGATCGTGTTCCCGGCCGCCATCCTGCAGCCGCCGTTCTTCAACGCCGACGCCGACGACGCGGTCAACTACGGCGCCATCGGCGCGGTGATCGGCCACGAGATCAGCCACGGCTTCGACGACCAGGGCGCGCAATACGACGGCGACGGCAATCTGCGCGACTGGTGGACCAAGGCCGACCACAAGCACTTCGCGGCCAAGAGCAAGATGCTGGTCAAGCAGTACAGCGCCTTCAGCCCGCTCAAGGGCTACCGCGTCAACGGCGAGCTGACGCTGGGCGAGAACATCGCCGACAACTCCGGCGCGGCGATCGCGCTCAAGGCCTACCTGATCTCGCTGAACGGCCAGCCGTCGCCGGTGATCGACGGCCTGAGCGGCGAGCAGCGCTTCTACATGGGCTTTGGCCAGGTGTGGCGCAGCAAGATCCGCGACGCCCAGCAAATCGTTTACCTCAAATCCGATCCGCACTCGCCGGACCAGTTCCGCGCCAACGGCACAGTGCGCAATCAGCCGGGTTTTTACAACGCTTTTGGCGTAAAACCCGGCGATAAAATGTATCTGGCGCCAAAACACCGGGTGATCATGTGGTAGGCCTTTATGCCATTGCGGCACTGTGATATAAAGCGCAACAGGGCCAAACACCGTGGATTGGCCTTTATTCAATCAAGAGGATAATTTCGTGAAACGTCATCTCGTAAGTGCATTGACCCTGAGCCTGATCGCAGGCCTGGCGGGTGCCGCCGACAACACCACAAGTGTAGCCCCGGCCAGTGCCCAAGTAGCAAACGCCAAACCGGTCTCCGGCATCGCGGTGGAATACATCGATCCAGCGGTACGCGCGCAGGACGACCTGTTCACCCACATGAACGGCAAATGGCTGGCCACGACTGAAATCCCGGCCGACAAAGCCAGCTGGGGCAGCTTCGCCAAGCTGCGCGACGACGTCCAGCCGCAACTGCGCGCCATCATCGAAGGCGCCGCCGCCAACCAGGCCGGCGGCCCCGAAGCCCAGCGCATCGGCGACTTCTACACCAGCTTCATGGACGAAGCCAAGCTGGAACAGCTGGGCCTGACCCCGCTGAACGCGGAACTGGCCAAGATCGACGCCGTGAACAACAAGAAGCAGCTGCCGGCCCTGATCGCGCACCTGAACAAGATCGGCGTGACCGCGCCGTACGGCTACGGCATCCATCAGGACAACAAGGATTCGACCAAATACGTGGTCGACCTGGGCCAGGACGGCCTGGGCCTGCCGGACCGTGACTACTACCTGAAGGCGGACGACAAGAAATTGGCCGACGCGCTGGCCAAGTATGAGCTGCACGTCGCCAAGATGCTGACCATGGCCGGCGACGCCCATGGCGCCATCACCGCCCACGCCATCGTGGAATTCGAAAAAGAGCTGGCCAAGATCCAGTGGACCAAGGTCGAACTGCGCGACCCGGTCAAGGCCTACAACAAGGTCGACATCGCCAAGCTGGGCAAGGTCGCGCCGGGCTACGACTGGAACGCCTACCTGACCGACGCCGGCGTGACCGGCAAGGTCAAGTACGTGATCGTCGGCCAGCCCAGCTACCTGAAGGGCATGACCGCGCTGCTGGCCAAGACCCCGCTCGACACGCTGAAGTCCTACTTCCGCTGGCACCTGCTGCGTTCCGGCGCGCCTTACCTGAGCAAGGCCTACGTCGACGAGAACTTCGCCTTCTACGGCACCGTGCTGAGCGGCGTGACCGAACAGCGTCCACGCTGGAAGCGCGGCGTCTCCGTGACCGAAGGCGCGCTGGGCGAAGCCGTCGGCAAGATCTACGTCGAGCAGAACTTCCCGGCCGAGCGCAAGGCGCGCATGCAGGCGCTGGTGAACAACCTGCTGGCCGCCTACAAGACCAGCATCGACCAGCTGGACTGGATGAGCCCGGTCACCAAGAAGCAGGCGCAGGACAAGCTGGCCAAGTTCACCACCAAGATCGCCTACCCGAACCACTGGCGCGACTACAGCAAGCTGGTGGTGTCCAAGGACGACCTGGTCGGCAACGTGCTGCGTTCGCGCGAGTTCGAGTACAACAAGGAACTGGCCAAGCTGGGCAAGCCGATCGACCGCGAAGAGTGGGGCATGACGCCGCAAACCGTCAACGCCTACTACAACCCGGAAATGAACGAGATCGTGTTCCCGGCCTCGATCCTGCAGGCACCGTTCTTCAATGCCGACGCGGACGACGCGGTCAACTACGGCGCCATCGGCGGCGTGATCGGCCACGAAATCAGCCACGGCTTCGACGACCAGGGCGCGCAGTACGACGGCGACGGCAACCTGCGCGACTGGTGGACCGCCCAGGACCACAAGAACTTCGCGGCCAAGACCAAGATGCTGGTGGAGCAGTACAACCAGTTCAGCCCGCTGCCTGGCTACCACGTCAACGGCGAGCTGACCCTGGGCGAGAACATCGCCGACAACAGCGGCGTGGCGATCGCGTACAAGGCCTACAAACTGTCGCTGGGCGGCAAGGAAGCCCCGGTGATCGACGGCCTGACCGGCGACCAGCGCTTCTACATGGGCTTTGCGCAGGTGTGGCGCATGAAGATGCGCGAAGCGCAGCAGATCGTGCAGATCAAGACCGACCCGCACTCGCCAGGCCAGTTCCGCGCCAACGGCCCGATGCGCAACCAGCCGGGCTTCTACGACGCCTTCAACGTCAAGCCGGGCGACAAGATGTACCTGGAACCCAAAGACCGCGTCATCATGTGGTAACACCCGCATAGACGTGACAAAGGGCCGCAGCGATGCGGCCCTTTTTCATTTTGTGGCAGCGCCGCCGTCACCGTCACCGTCACTCCCGCGAAAGCGGGAGTCCATGCTGAGTATGCGTCAACGCGGCATCGGTTCAGCATGGATTCCCGCGTGCGCGGGAATGACGTATTGAATATCCCAGGTCTAGTTCCTGCGCTTGATCTGCAAGTTGCTGGAGCGCGTCTTGTGAAATCTTCGTGCGCTCGCCCTTGTATTTCGCCAAGTCCGGGAGAGCCAAGCTGACTTTGCCTTCTGCCAGCAGTCTCAGGACATAGGCGCGCGACACGTTTAAAAATTCCGCCGCCTCAGCAGGCGTCAAGCAATTGTCAGGCATGATGGTCTCCAGTTGAGAATGACGTCGACTAGCGATGCGGCCCTTTTCCGTTTCAGAGTAAACTACGGGCTTCGAATTATAAGAAACCGGTACCCCATGCGCCTGCGTCATTCCGCACTCCTCGTTTTGCCCCTGTTGCTGGCCGCTTGCGGCGATTCGTTCACGCCGGTCGATGTCTACATGGCCAGGACGCCGGAGTGTTCCACCTGGCAGGAAGGCTCGCGCTACCAGCTGCCGCGCGGGATCAGCGTGTCGACCACGCCGCCGGTCACGCTGTCGGACGGCGGCGCCGAGTTCACCTTCGTCTACCTGGTGCCGCGCGGCGAGCGCGCCATGTTCCTCACCCGCGACTACCTCGTCACCGCGCCCAAGGGGCCGGTGCTGGCCAAGGCGGAACTGGTCAGCTTCTACCAGCGCGCCACCAACTCGCGGCCCGAGATCGTCGACGTGATCCCCAAGGTGCCCGACATGCTGGTGGCCGGCGCCACCAGCGACGATACTATCTGGCGCGTGCGCCTGCGCGTGAAGAACAAGCTGCCCGAACGCTTCGACGTGGTCCCGCCCGCCTTCGAGATCGCGCTGACCAAGTACCCGATGCGTACCTTCACCTACCGCTACTTCGCCGACCGCAAGGCCTTCGGCCTGTGCAGTTAGTAGGCTGGCGGAAATCCGCATAAGCCGAGCCCGGTTCATGCGGATTTCCGCCTGAAATGTCGCGAACTCCGCACGCCATCCCTTAAAAATCAATGACTTGAATCGCAGCCCATGCTTGGCACGGAAGCTGCAATGTCTCCCGGTAACTACAACCGCAAAGGAGACACGCATGTCCAAGTTCCGTCTGTTATCGCTGGCCCTCGCGCTGGCGGCCGCCTCGGGCGCGCAAGCGCAGGAGGTGGTCCGCCTCGGCAACCTCAAGTTCGCCCACTACGGCGCCGTCTCGTACATCAAGGAAATCGCGCCCAAGTGCGGCATCAAGGTGGAGGAGCACGTCTTCGCCAAGGGCCCGGACGTGATGCAAGCCATCCTGGCCGGCGAGCTCGACGTCGGCGCCACCGCCTCGGAGGCCGCCATCTCCGGCCGCGCCAACGGCGCGCCGATCTACGTTGTGGCCGGCTTCGCCAAGGGCGGCGCGCGCCTGGTCGCCCGTCCCGGCAGCAACATCAAGTCGATCAAGGATTTGAAGGGCAAGAAGGTCGGCGTCACGCGCGGCGGCATCCATGAGGTGCTGCTGATCGCCGAACTGGCCCAGGCCGGCCTGACCGCCTCCGACCAGCCGGGCAAGGACGTACAGCTGGTGTTCCTGGCGTTCGCCGACCTGAACCAGGCGCTGATGGGCAAGAACCTCGACGCCATCATGCAGAGCGAACCGCAATCCTCGCAGGCCATCAACAAGGGCTACGGCGTGGAAGTGATGAAGCCGTACGACACGCCGATCGGCGCGCCGGTGCGTACGATGGTGATGAGCGAGAAGTTCTACAAGGAGCACCGCGCCACCGCCGCCAAGTTCATGACCTGCTTCGTGCAGGCCACCAAGCTGTTCATCGACAACAAGCCGGTGGCCGAGAAGTACGTGCGCGAGGTGATCTTCAAGAACCAGATCACTAAGGACGACTTCGACGACGCTATCAGCAATTCGCCGTACAGCTACGACATCACCCCCGAGCACATCCAGATCACCACCGACGTGATGGCCAAGCACGGCACCGGCAAGATGCGCGCCGCCCCTGTGGCCAAGGACTGGGTCAAGACCGACCTGCTGGAAGCGGCCAAGAAAAGCCTCAACATCCAATAACCACGGAGACCCACCATGAGCAAGCAAGACTGGCGGCAAGCCGCCTCGGGCGCGGTTGTGCCCATCGTTATCGTCGCCCTGTGGCAAGCCAGCGCCATGCTGGGCTGGGTCAATCCGCAGGTGCTGCCGTCGCCGTTCGCGGTGGTGCACAAGTGGATCGAATACCTGTTGCCGCTGACCGCCTACGATCCGGCCGCGCAATCGTGGCTGGCCTGGGCGCTGTCCGGCGAGCTGCTGGGCGACACATTCAGCAGCATGTACCGCGTGATCGTCGGCTTCGCCATCGGCGCCGGCCTGGCGCTGCCGCTGGGCTTGCTGATGGGATCGAGCCAGCGCATGTACGCGTGGTTCAATCCGCTGATGCAGGTGCTGCGGCCGATTCCGCCGATCGCCTACATTCCGCTGGCCATACTGTGGTTCGGCCTGGGCAACGCGCCGGCCGTGTTCCTGATCGCGCTGGGCGCCTTCTTTCCGGTGCTGGTCAACACCATCGCCGGCGTGCGCCAGGTGGACGGCATCTACATCCGCGCCGCCCGCAACCTGGGCGTGAGCCAGCGCACCATGTTCGTCCGCGTGATGCTGCCGGCCGCCGTGCCCTACATCCTGTCCGGCGTGCGGATCGGCATCGGCACCGCCTTCATCGTGGTCATCGTGTCCGAGATGATCGCCGTGAACAACGGCCTCGGCTTCCGCATCCTCGAAGCGCGCGAATACTTCTGGTCCGACAAGATCATCGCCGGCATGATCAGCATCGGCCTGCTGGGCCTGATCATCGACGTCGGCATGAACAAACTGAACAATCATTTGCTGCGCTGGCACCGCGGCCTGGAGAACTGACATGACCCATATCGAAGTCAAAGCCGTCAACAAGGTCTTCAAGACCGACAGCCGCGAAGTGATCGCCCTGAAGGACATCAACCTGGAGATCCCGCAGGGACAGTTCGTCTGCCTGCTGGGGCCTTCGGGCTGCGGCAAGTCGACGCTGCTCAACGCCATCGCCGGCTTCTCGCTGCCGTCGTCCGGCACCATCACCGCCGACAACAAGCTGGTCACCGGCCCCGGCCCGGAACGCGGCATGGTGTTCCAGGAGTACGCGCTGTTCCCCTGGATGACGGTGGAAAAGAACATCGCCTTCGGCCTGGAAATCAAGGGCATGCCGCAGGCCGAGATCGCGGCCAAGGTCGACCAGCTGCTGGGCATGCTGTCGCTGGGCGACTTCAAGCACCGCTTCCCGAAAGACCTGTCGGGCGGCATGCGCCAGCGGGTCGCCATCGCCCGCGTGCTGGCGCTCGATTCGCCGATCATGCTGATGGACGAGCCGTTCGGCGCGCTGGACGCGCTCACCCGCCGCAACCTGCAGGACGAGCTGCTGCGCATCTGGGCCGAGCTGAAGAAGACCATCATCTTCGTCACCCACAGCATCGAGGAAGCGATCTACCTGGCCGACCGCATCGTCGTGATGACCTACCGCCCCGGCACCGTCAAGCGCGACATGATGGTGGACCTGCCGCGCCTGCGCGACCCGTCCGCCGCCGAGTTCAACGCCCTCAAGCGCGAGCTGGGCCAGCTGGTGATGGAGGAACAGCAGCGCCACCACAACGACGAGATGCGGATGGCGGCGGTGGACTGAGCTGGTGCAGTAGAATCTGCCCATGCGCGCCCAAAAAAACCTGCTGCTGTTTGTCGTCACCTTCGCCTGCGCGCTGGGCCTGATCGCCGGTTCGTACATGGCCGGCACCTGGCGTGCGCGCGAGGAGCTGCGGCAGCAGGGCCAGCGTCAACTGCAACTGATGGCGCCGGACCTGCAGTCGCTGCTGCAAAAATACGAAACCCTGCCGTTCGTGCTGGGCTTCCAGCCCGACCTGATCGAAGCGCTGGCGCATCCGTCCGATGCGCCGGCCATCACCCGCCTCAACAGCACGCTGCAAACCATCCAGCAGCAAGCCAAGGTCGGCGCCATTTACGTGATGAACCGCGACGGCCTGACCATCGGCGCCAGCAACTGGGACCAGCCGCTGGGTTTCGTCGGCAAGAATTTTTCCTACCGCCCCTATTTCGACGCCGCGCTGCAGGGCAGGGCGGGGCGCTTCTACGGCATCGGCACCAGCACCAACGAGGCCGGCTACTTCATCGCCCAGCCTGTGTACCGCAACGGCACGGCAGGCGGCCCGGTCGCCGGCGTGGTGGCGGTGAAGATCAGCCTGGCCGACTTCGAACGCACCTGGCGCAGCAGCGACGACGCCATCGTGCTGGCCGACAGTTCCGGCGTCATCTTCCTGAGCAACCGCCCGGACTGGATCTACCGCAGCCTGCACGCGCTGGACGCGGCCACCGAGCGCCACCTGGCGCACACCCAGCAATACACAGGCCAGAGGATCACGCCGCTGAAAGGGCATTCCGATTTATTCGTCACGCAACCAGTCGGCCAGCTGGGCTGGCAGCTGATGCTGTTCCCTTCGCAGCAGCGGGTGTTGCGCGCCGGCATGCAGTGGGCGGCGGCCGCGGTGCTGCTGGTCGCCTGCGCGGCCGCGTCGAGCTGGGCGCTGCACCAGCGCCGCCGCCGCATGGAGGAACGCATGGCCTCGGCCGCCGCGCTGCGCCAGGCCGCCGCCGAGCTGGACGACAAGATCGTCGAACGCACGCAGCAGCTGCGCACCACCAACCAGCACCTGGAAAGCAAGTACGCCAAGTTGCAGGAGACCGAACACCTGCTGCGCTCCACGCAGAACGAGCTGGTCCAGGCGGGCAAGCTGGCGATGCTGGGCCAGATGGCGGCCGGCATCACCCACGAACTGAACCAGCCGCTGGCCGCGATCCGCGCCTTCGCCGACAACGCCCGCGTGTTCCTGGCGCGCGGGCAGGGCGCGCAGGTCGAGGGCAACCTCGGCCACATTAGCGAGGCCAGCGCGCGCATGGGCGCCATCATCGGCCAGCTCAAGGGCTTCGCGCGCAAGGACGAGACGGTGGCCGTGGTCGACCTGGCGGCCTCGGTGCGGGCCTCGGCGTTTTTGCTCGAGAGCGAATTCCGCCGCCACGCCGTCGCGCTGGACATCGCCGTGACCGACGGCCTGAACGTCACCGGCAACAGCGTGCGTATCGAACAAGTGCTGATCAACCTGCTGCGCAACGCGCTCGACGCGGTCGAGACGGCCGAGCGGCGCGAGGTCGCCATCCGCCTCGAACGCGGCGGCGCCTGCGCGCTGGTCAGCATCAGCGACAGCGGCGCCGGCATCCCCGAGCAGGTGGTGGCGCACCTGTTCGAACCGTTCTTCACCACCAAGCCGTCCGGCAAGGGACTGGGCTTGGGGCTGGCGATCTCGTCGTCCATCGTGCAGGCCATGAACGGCCAGCTGACGGCGCATAATCAACCTGGCGGCGGCGCGCGCTTCGAGCTGCGCCTGCCGCTGCAAACCGAGGGGACTTGAAGTGCAGGCAATCCTGATCGAAGACGAAGCCGCGCTGCGCCTGGCCACCAGCCAGACGCTGGAACTGGGCGGCTTCAGCGTGCAGGCCTGCGCCAGCGCCGAGGAAGCGCTGGCGCTGCTGCGCGCCGACTATCCCGGCGTGATCGTCACCGACGTGCGGCTGCCGGGCCGCTCCGGCCTGGAGCTGCTGGCGCAGGCCGCCGCGCTGGATGCGGAACTGCCGGTCATCGTCGTCACCGGCCACGGCGACGTCGAGATGGCGGTGGCCGCGATGCGCAGCGGCGCCTACGACTTCATCGAAAAACCGTTCGCGGCCGAACGCCTGCTGGACGCGGTGCGCCGTGCGCAGGAGCGTCGCCGGCTGGTGCTGGAAAACCGCCAGCTGCGCAGCGACCGCGCCCGGCATCCAGACATGCCGGACCTGGTCGGCCGCTCGGCCGCCATCGAACAGTTGAAAGTCCTGATCCGCAACATCGCCCCGGCCGGCGTGGACGTGCTGATCAACGGCCAGACCGGCACCGGCAAGGAAGTGGCGGCGCGCCTGCTGCACGCCGCCAGCGGCCGCAAGGGCAACTTCGTCGCCATCAATTGCGGCGCGCTGCCGGAATCGGTGTTCGAGAGCGAGATCTTCGGCCACGAGGCGGGCGCCTTCACCGGCGCGCAAAAGCGCCGCATCGGCAAGCTGGAGTACGCGCAGGGCGGCACCGTCTTCCTCGACGAGATCGAGAGCATGCCGATGGCCTTGCAGGTCAAATTGCTGCGCGTATTGCAGGAACGGCGGCTGGAGCGATTGGGCGCCAACGACACCGTCGCGCTGGACTGCACCATCGTCGCCGCCACCAAACTTGATCTATTACAGTTGAGCGCGCAGGGCCAGTTCCGCGAAGACCTGTACTACCGGCTCAGCGTGGTCGGCATCGAACTGCCGCGCCTGCGCGACCGCCCCGACGACATTCCGCTGCTGCTGGCCCACTTCGCCGCCGACGCGGCCGCCCGCTACCGCCGTCCGCTGCCGCAGTGGAGCGCGCAGCAGATGGCGCAATGGCAGGCGGCCGAGTGGCCAGGCAACGTGCGCGAACTGCGCAACTTCGCCGAGCGGTTGGTGCTGGGTGTGGCCGCAGCCGTGCCGGCGACGGCCCCAGCCGAAGCCGTCGAGGCGTTGTCGCTGCCGCAGCAGGTCGACCAGCACGAGCGGGAGCTGATCGTGCAGGCGCTGTCGGCGGTGGACGGCAACGTCGCGCTGGCGGCGGACAACCTGATGGTGCCGCGCAAAACCCTGTACGACAAGCTGAAGAAATACCAGATCGCCGCCGGCCGCAAATAGCCGGGGCGTAAAAAAACCGGCCGCTTGGGGCCGGTTCTTCAGGAAAGGCGGGCGCTTACTTGGCTGGCGCTGAAGCCTCTGGCGCGGCGGCCGCTGGGGCTGGTGCCTGAGGTTCCTTGAACGAGGCGCCGCCCTTGTTGGCCATGTAGACCACGGCACGGGCCACTTCCACGTTGTCCAGATCAGGGTTGCCGCCTTTGGCCGGCATGGCGCGCAGGCCTTCGATGGCGTGCTTGAGCACGGTATCGTAGCCTTGGGCGATACGTGGGCCCCAGGCGCCGGCATCGCCGAACTTGGGAGCGCCTGCCGCGCCGCTGCCGTGGCAGGCCGCGCAGGTCGAGGTGTAGATGGCTTCGCCGGTCTGCAGCACCTTAGGTGCGTTGGCATCTTTCAGCGTAAAGCCGGTGTCGGCAACGGGCGCGATGCGGGTCGCGACTTCTTCGGCGGCCTGGCTGTTGGAGCCGGCGCCGGTCAACTTGTCCGTGGTGACGTACTGCACCAGCAGGATGATACCGATGACTACAACACCAAAGAAGCCGACGACGGCAGCAACCAGCTGCTTAGGCGTTCTGATGGGGGATTCGTGTTCGTTGTGTGCGTCGCTCATGATTTCCTTAACAGACTAATTTCGAAGCCGGGTGGCGAGAGAAGAAATGTATCAACCAGCTGCCTTGCAAAACCTTCACCAAACGGGCGATTATAGACTCAAAAATGCCTGCATGGAAACGCAAAGATGCTCAAAACGACACTTTCCATGGACGACTCTCGATAAAACCGGTATCCTACGGCACACCTCAGAAATTCCCCCAGCGCGGCTGTAGCTCAGTGGATAGAGTATTGGCCTCCGAAGCCAAGGGTCGTGGGTTCGATCCCCGCCAGCCGCACCAAAATTCCTCATGTATATCAATGATTTAACTATCGCGTTGCTCGGCAATGTGATGCGTTAATTCGCGCACGTTGGCACACTAACTGTGCCAAAGTTGTGGGGGTTGCGGTGTTGCGTTTCAGGCATTGTCCACTGCTCTTCAGCTTGCATCAGAGCAGCGAGCGAAATAATGGATCGGCCCAATTGTGTGAGTTGTATTTGGTGGTAGTGTGGTGAAAAACACAGCATTATCGTTAATGCACTGAATGCAGTAACGATTTCAATTTGGGGAAGTCATCATGCGAAAACTGCCGCTCATCGCCATTATTGTTTTGCTTGCCTTAATCGCGGGCTACTTAGCGCTGGATCGGAGCGAGAAGAATACGGCTCAGGAGCGGAGTAAGGCTTTCGAAAAGAACTTCGCCAAGTAGAGCACGGCACAGACGCGCCGGCGGGGCGGGCAGACTGGCCCCCCGGCGTTTCCCAAGTCTTAGTAGGTGTAGAACATGCGCTGGATTTCCTTGCTGTCGCTGGTCTTGGTCAGAGCCAGCATCAGCAGGATGCGCGCTTTTTGCGGGTTCAGCGTGTCGGACACGACGAAGTCCAGCGCGTCGTCGTTGGCCTCGCCGTTGCGGGCCACGATGCCCTGGCCGACGCGGGCCGAGCGCACGATCAGCACGCCTTGCTTGCGGGCCGCGGTCAACGATGGCGCGACCTTGGACGCCAGGCTGCCGTCGCCGACGCCGGCGTGGATGATGCCCTTGGCGCCGGCGGCCACCAGTGCGTTCAGCGCGACAGGGCCGACGTTGGCGTAGCCGTAGACGATGTCGACCTGCGGCAGCGCGTCGAGCTTGCTGATGTCGAACTCGGTGTCCACCGTGTGCTTGCGGGTCGACACATGGTAGAAGTAAGGCTTGTTGCCCTGGATGTAGCCCAGCATGCCCAGCTCCGGCGTCTTGAAGCTGTCCAGCGTCGAGGTGTTGGTCTTGGTGACGTCGCGCGCACCCTGGATCTGGTCGTTCAGCGCCACCAGCACGCCCTTGCCGATGGCTTCCTTGCTGGCCGCCAGCAGCACCGCGTTGTACAGGTTGATCGGGCCGTCGGCCGACAGCGCGGTGCCCGGACGCATGGCGCCGACCAGCACCACCGGCTTATTGCTCTTCACCACCATGTCGAGGAAGAAGGCGGTCTCTTCCAGCGTGTCGGTGCCGTGGGTGATGACGATGCCGTCCACGTCCGGCTGCGCCAGCAGCGTGTTGACGCGCTTGGCCAGCACCAGCCAGTGTTCGTTGCTCATGTTTTCGCTGGCGATCTGGAATACTTGCTCACCCTTGACTTGCGCGACCTTGGCCAGTTCCGGCACGGCCTGGATCAGGCGGTCGACACCAACCGTGGCGGCGGTGTAGCCGACCGTGGTGGTGGTGGTGGCGCCGCTGCCGGCGATCGTGCCGCCGGTGGCCAGGATGGTCACATGGGCCGATGGCGCGGCGTCGGCGGCGTGGACCGCAGGAACGGCCCCTGCCAGCAGCGCCATGGCGCACAGCGCGGACATCAGACGGGAGGAAATAGGAACGAACATAGTGTCTCCAAAATAAACAAGTGGTTTGGGATGGGGCCTGGTCCCGACAGGGAACGAACCCCGGTGGTGCTTTGTGGCTTAGAACTTATGGCGGATACCGACCGACAGTGCCCGCGATCCGTTGCCGGCAGCCGGCGCGCTGCCGCCGCTGGAGGCGTCGCCCACCACGTTGGTGGCGGCCGATTCGTTGCGGATGGTGCCGAATGAACTGTAGAGGTTGGTGCGTTTGGACAGCGCGTAGGTATAGCCCACCGCGAACTGTCTTCCGCCCCGCTCGGTCGAGGAACGGTCCTGCTTCTTCACATACGAGGCCAGCAGCTTGCCCTGTCCGAACGGCACAGAGGCACCCAGCAGGAAGTCGCGGAAATCGCCGCCGACGTCGTCCTTTTCGGTTTCAAACGCGGCGTGCACGGTCGCGGGGCCGAAGTTGTAGCTGGCGCCCAGCAGGACTTCTTTCAACGTGTTGAACGAAGTGACCTTCAGGCTGTCATAGGCCAGGGTTCCCACCAACGGGCCCGCGGCGTAGTCGATGGAGAAAGCGATGGTGCGGCCCAGGGTGCTGTCGCCGGGCTGTTCGCCGAAGCCATACATCACGGTGGCCGATAGTCCATTCAGCTTGGGCGTTGCATAGCTGACGGTGTTGTTGGTGCGCGCCGTGCCGATGCTCATCAGATTGGTGGCGGAGCCGGTAAAGCCGGTTTCAAACGGGTCGATGCCGTCCAGCGCGATGAAGATCGGATTGCATTGACGGCCCAGGTTGACCGTGCCGGCGCTGGTGGTCAGGCCGACATAGGCGTGGCGGCCGAACAGGGCGCCGTTCTGGCGCGCCTTGCCGGTGTCGAGATCGAGCCCGTTCTCCAGCACGAAGTGGGCGTTCATGCCATTGCCCAGGTCCTCTTGTCCCTTGAAGCCCAGCCGGCTGCCTGACTGCACGCCGCTGGCCAGCTTGGTGACCGCGCCCTCGGCGCCCCCTGTTTCGCGGGTGATGCCCGCGTCCAGTATGCCGTAGACGGTGACGCCGGATTGCGCGGAGGCGGCACCGGCTGCGGAGGCGATCAAGAGGCCAGCTACTAATGATTTTTTCATAAACGATCCAATAAGACTATGCGATGGTTGTCACGACGCGACCGGGAAATCGAGGATGCAGCGATCCCCGCCGGACCAAGGTCCGGGCTCGGTCAGCCGTGAAGTTAGCGATGGAGTGGCGCGTGATCGGCGCCGCCGGACTGGCGGTGCCGGCGCTTGCGTCAGGAAGCCGGCCTGCGCGTTCGTGCGGGAATAATTGTGTTCATTTTGTCTCCGTTTTATTTATAGTAAAAAGCGATTCGAAGCGGACCACCGCCATCGAATAAACTTTTCACAACAGAGGTAGCACTATCCATGCCATGGGAATGGCACGCCGGGCTGTTGAACCATGCCATTGATTACATGAGGTTTTTTTGAGATGGGTGGGGCCGGGCGCCGGTGCCGGAGTATGAATTTTCATACCCGGATCTTGAGCCGATTCTCAATTTCCTTATCGTCGCCGTGATCCGCCGAAGCGGGAAAGCTGACCGTGACGGCCAGCCCGACACCGTCCACGCCGTCGTCGAGCCGGACCGAGGCCCCGTGCATGGCGGCGATCCGGCTGACGATGGACAGACCCAGTCCGCTGCCCGGCATCTTCGCGCCGGGCAGGCGGAAGAACCGTTCGAAGACCCGCTCCCGCATCGCCGGCGGAATGCCCGGCCCCGAGTCCGCCACGCGCAGATAGCTGTGCCCCCCGGCCTGGCCGCAGCTGACCACGATACGCCCCGGCGCCGGCGTGTAGCGCACCGCGTTGTCGACCAGGTTGCGCAACAACATGCGCAGGCTTTCCCGTTCGATCCGGCACGGCGCGTGCGCAATCTCCACCTGCAATTGATGGCCGGCCGCCAGGCTCTGCCAGTGGGCCTGCTCCTCGCTCAGCAGCGTCGCCAGGTCCGCTTGCTCCAGCGCCACGCCGTGGCTGTCCTGCGGATCGAGCTGCGCCAGCGTCAGCAGTTGATCGACCAGCCTGCTGGCGCGGTCCACGCTGGCGTTCAGGCCGGCGATGAATTCCTCGCGCTCGGCCGCGCTGCGCGCCCGTTGCATGACCTGCAGATTGGTCTTGATGGCCGCCAGCGGCGTGCGCAACTCGTGCGCGGCGTCGCCGGTGAAGCGCTGTTCGTACTCCATGGTTTGCCGGACCCGGCCAAACAGGCGGTTGATCGCCTGCAGCAGCGGAAACACCTCGCTCGGCGCGCCCTCCAGCGGGACGTCGGCCAGGTCGTTGGGCGTGCGCGCGCCGACCTCGTCGGCCGACACCTGCAGCACCCGGAACAGCCGGTCGATGCACAGCCAGATCGACAATCCGGCCAGCATCGCCAGCACCACGCCAAGGCCGCCGGCCTTGTAGAAAAACCGGGTGCTGATCTCCTCGCGGTGGCTGCTCGGCTCGGCCACCTGGATCTGCACCGTGCGGCCGGCGTTCCAGCTGGTGTAGAGGCGGCTGCGGTGGCCGTCCACCCGCGCCCACGAATACCCCTCCGGTGCGTCGACCGAGAACGCCGTGGAGGGCGCGCCGCCGTTCTTGTACAGCAGGCGCCGCTGCGCATCGCGGATCTGGAACATCAGGTAGCGGTGGTGGTCCGGGTGCTCGGAGATCTTGAGGTCGATCGCCAGCGAGGTGCCATGCTCCCTCGCCTCGTTCTCGGCCAGCGACAACAGCAGGTGCGCCGTTTCCGCCAGCGACTGGTCGAACAGTTCCTGGCTTTCCCGCTGCGCCTCGCGGTAGACGATGAACGCGCTGCCGCCCCACAGGGTCAGCGTCAACGCCAGCAGCACGCCCAGCAGCAAGCGCCGCAGCGACCAGCGCGGCACGGCGGCCGCGCTCATGCGCCCGCCTCCGGCGCCGGCTTGTCGATGCAGTAGCCGACCGCGTGCACCGTGCGTATCAGCGTCCGCCCCAGCTTCTTGCGCAGGTGGTGGATGTGGACCTGGACCGCGTTGCTTTCGACCTCCTCGCCCCAGCTGTAGAGTTGATGCTCCAGCTGTTCGCGGCTCAACACCCGGCCGCTGTTTTCGACCAGCGTCAGCAGGACCCCGAATTCCCGGCTGGTCAGCGCGACCGGCTTGCCGGCATGGCTCACCTGGCGGGCGGCGACGTCGAGCACGAGGTCGCCGTGCACCAGCTCCTCGCGCAGCCGCCCGGCGGCGCGCCGCGACGCGCTGCGGATGCGGGCCGCCAGCTCATCCAGATCAAATGGCTTGACGATGAAATCGTCGGCGCCGCCGTCAAGGCCGGCGATGCGCTCCGGGATCTTGTCGCGGGCGGTCACGATCAGGATGGCGCCGCCGTAGCCGGCTTTGCGCAGCGCATGCAACGCTTGCATGCCGTCCTGACCCGGCAAGCCCAGGTCGAGCAGGATGCAGCCATAGTCGTGCAGCCGCACCGCCGTGTGCGCGTGTTCGGCCGACTGCACCCAGTCCACCGCGTAGCCGGCTTGTTCCAGCCCGATCTGTGTGGCGCGTCCCAGCTGGGGGTCATCTTCTGTGAGCAATATACGCATGATGCGATCTCGTCGTTTGGCTGCTGTCCAGCGTAGGCGGCAGTTGTTAAGAACTTCTTAATATCTGCTCACCACCATCATACCCACTGATGCCCTCCAAGGAAATTACTCCATGATGTACCCTCCATCCCCTGCGGCCTTGCTCCGCCTGCTGGCCTTGGCGTCCCTGCTGGCCGGCCCGGCCCGCGCCTGGAGCGCGGAGGCCGTGGCCCAGCTGCCGATGAGCGCAAAGCAGATCAGCCGGGCCGGCATCGCGACCGCGCCGGCGGTCGCCGCCCAGGCCGGCGCGGCCACGTCCGTCGGCGACGCCGTCGTCTTGTCGGGCACCGTGGTCGCGCCGGCCGATGCGGTGGTCCTCGCCGCTGCGGCCGCCGGCGGGGTGGTTCAGCAGGTGCACAGTGTTTCGCTGCAGCGCGTGCGGACGGGCTCGGCGCTGGCCACCTTGTTCAGTCCAGCGTGGATGGAAACGCAGCGCGAATACGTCCAGCTGTCCACGCAGTCCCGCCTGGCGGCCGACAAGCGGCAGCGTGACGAAAGCCTGTTCGCCGAGGGCGTCATCTCGCGCGCGCGGGTGGAGGAAAGCCGCGCCGCCGCGCAGCTGGCCAGGCTGGCGGCCGACCAGCGGGCGCAGATGCTGCGTGCCGGCGGCCTGGACGCGGCGGCCATCCAGGCGCTGTCGGCCGGTGCGCAACCGAGTCCGCTGCTGACCGTGCGCGCGCAAAGCGCGGGGACGTTGATCGAGTTGCCGGTCACGGTGGGGCAGCAGCTTGACGCCGGCATGGCGGTGGCCAAGATCAGCCGCGATGGCGCGCTGTGGGTGGAGCTGCAAGCGTCGGCGCGGCAGATGTCCATGCTGGCGGTGGGCGATCTGCTCGATGTCGCACAGTGCGGCCAGTTGCGGATCATCGCGCTGTCGCCGCAGGTGAACAGCGCCAACCAGACAGCGCAGGTGCGCGCCCGCCAGCTCGAACCGCAAGGGTGCCTGAAAATAAACGCCTTCGTGGAGGCGCGCCTGGTCAGGCCGCCGGCACAGGGAGCGTCGCTGCTGGTGCCCGCCGCCGCGCTGGTGCGGCGCGGGACGGCCAATTACGTCTTCGTGCGCAACGCCGCCGGCTTCCAGGCCGTGCCGGTCGTCAGCGGCGCGGCCGCCGGCGACCAGCTTTGGGTGCGCGGCGCGATCGCCCCCGGCGCGCAGGTCGCGGTGCGCGGACTGGTTGCGCTCAAGGGTGCCTGGGCCGGCCTGGGAGAACCGGCCGGCGCCCCCGCGCCGCAGGGGAAACCGTGATGCTGGGCCGGCTGATCGCTTTATCCCTGGCGCAGCGCCTGCTGGTGCTGGTGCTGGCGGCGGTGATGGTGGCGGCGGGTATCAAGGCCGCCGGCGAACTGTCGATCGATGCGTTTCCGGATGTCTCCAGCACGCAGGTCAAGCTGATCCTGAAGGCGCCCGGCATGACGCCGGAGGAGGTCGAGGCGCGCATCGTCGCGCCGATCGAACAGGAGCTGCTGGGCATACCGCGCCAGGCGGTGCTGCGCTCGCAATCGAAGTACGCGATCGCCGACATCACGCTGGACTTCGAAGAGGGCACCGACGTCTATTGGGCGCGGCAGCAGGTCAGCGAACGCCTGGCCTCGGTGCTCAAGGACTTGCCTGCGTCGGTCAGCGGCGGGCTGGCGCCGATCACCACGCCGCTGGGCGAGATCTTCATGTTCACCATCGAGGGGCCGCTGTCGCTGATGGAAAAGCGCACGCTGCTGGAATGGACGATCCGCCCGCAGTTGCGCAACATCGCCGGTGTCGCCGACGTCAATTCGCTGGGCGGCCAGGTCAAGAGCTTCGAAGTCGTGCCCGATCCGGCCGCGCTGGCGGCACGGCGCATTTCGCTGGCGCAGCTGCAGCAGGCGCTGGAGGCCAACAACCGCAGCGACGGCGCGGGCCGGCTCGGCAGCAACGAGGAATCCCTGCTGATCCGCAGCGACGCCAGCATCCGCACGCTGGCCGACGTCGCCGCCATTGCTATCATCAACCGTGGCGGCGCCGCCGTCACGGTGGGACAGGTCGCCACCGTGCGTATCGGCCAGCTGACGCGCTACGGCGCGGTCACCCAGAACGGCAAGGGCGAGGCGGTCGAGGCGCTGGTGCTGGCGATGCGCGGCGCCAACGCCCAGAGCGTCGTCGACCAGGTGCGCGCCCGGCTGGCCGAGATCGGCCGCTCGCTGCCGGCCGGCACCACCATCAGCACCTTCTACGACCGGGGCAACCTGGTCGAGCGCGCCGTCCACACCGTCGCCAAGGCGCTGCTGGAGGCGACCGTGCTGGTGGTGGTGCTGCTGTACGTCTTTCTCGGCAACCTGCGCGCGGCCCTGGTGGTCGCCTGCATCCTGCCGCTGTCGGCGCTGGGCACCTTCCTGCTGATGCGCCACTACGGCCTGAGCGCCAACCTGATGTCGCTCGGCGGCCTGGCCATCGCCATCGGCATGCTGGTCGACGCGGCGGTGGTGGTGGTGGAGAACATCGAGGCCCACAGCGGCAAGGCCCAGCCGGGCATGTCGCGCCTGCATGTGATCTACCGCGCGGTGCGGGAGGTGGCGGTGCCGGTGACGGCCGGCATGGTGGTGATCATGATCGTCTTCCTGCCCCTGCTGACGCTGCAAGGGCTGGAGGGCAAGCTGTTCGCGCCGGTCGCGCTGACCATCATCTTCGCGCTGGCGGCGTCGCTGCTGCTGTCGTTGACCGTCATTCCGGTGCTGTCGTCGCTGCTGCTCAAGGCCCACCATGGCCCGGCGCCGCGCCTGGTGCGGCGCATGGAGGAGGGCTACCGGACGCTGCTGGGCCGGGCGCTGCGGCACGAGCGCCTGGTGACCGGCGTCGCCGTCGCCGCGCTGGCCGTGGCCGCCGGCCTGTTCATGGTGGTCGGGAAATCGTTCATGCCGGTGCTGGACGAGGGCGACATCATCATGCAAATCGAAAAGCTGCCGTCGGTGAACCTGGCCGAATCGGCGCGCCTCGACATGGCGATCCAGCGCAGCATCCTGGCCGAAGTGCCCGAGGTGCGGTGCATCGTGGCGCGGCTTGGCTCGGACGAGCTCGGCCTGGACCCGATGGGCCTGAACGAGACGGACACCTTCCTGGTCCTCAAGCCGCGCGCCGAATGGCGCAGCCAGCGCAAGGAGGACTTGATCGACGCCCTGCGCAAGGCGACGGCCGACTTCCCCGGGGTGAACATCAGCTTCACCCAGCCGATCGAGATGCGTACCTCGGAAATGCTGTCGGGCGTGCGCGGCGACCTGGCGGTCAAGGTCTACGGCGCCGATTCCGGGACGCTCGGCACGCTGGCGGCGCGCATCGTCAACGTGGTGCAGGCGATACCGGGCAGCGAGGATGTGCTGACCGTGAAGAACGAAGGCGTGCAATATCTGCAGGTCGACATCGACCGGGTCGCCGCCGGGCGCCTGGGCCTGAGCGCCGAGCAGGTGCAGGCGGACCTGCGCACCCTGATCGAGGGCCGCGTGGCCGGCGTCGTGATCGAGGGCGGCAAGCGCCTGCCATTGCTGATCCGTGGCGGCGAGCGGCTGCAGCTTTCCGCCGAGTTGTTCGGACAGCTGCGCCTGCCGCTTGCCGACGGCGAGTCCGTGCCGCTCAGCCAGCTTGCGACGCTGCGGCACGTGGACGGCCCCGTCAAGATCGAACGCGAGAACAGCAGCCGCCTGGCGGTGGTGCGCGCGAACGTGCGGGGCCGCGATCTGGTGGGCTTCGTCGACGAGGCCAGGCTGGCGGTCGCCAGGCAAGTCCAGCTTCCGGCCGGATACCGCCTGAGCTGGGGCGGGCAGTTCGAGAACCAGCAGCGCGCCGCCGCACGGCTGGCGCTGGTGGTCCCGGTCGCGCTGGCGCTGATCTTCCTGCTGCTGTTCAGCACGCTGCACAGCATGCGGCAGGCGCTGCTGGTCTTCGTCAACATCCCCTTCGCGCTGATCGGCGGCGTGGTGGCGCTGGCCGTCACCGGCGAATACCTGTCGGTGCCCGCGTCGGTCGGCTTTATCGCCCTGATGGGCATCGCCGTGCTCAACGGACTGGTGATGATCACCTGCTTCAACCAGCTGGTGGCGCGCGGCATGGCGCTGCCGGAGGTGGTCAGCCAGGGCGCGCTGCGCCGCTTCCGGCCGGTGATGATGACCGCCTGCATCACCGGCCTGGGCCTGGTTCCGCTGCTGCTGGCCACCGGCCCCGGCTCGGAAATCCAGAAGCCGCTGGCGATCGTGGTGATCGGCGGGCTGCTCAGCGCGACCTCATTGACACTGATACTTTTGCCTCTGCTCTTTCGCCGCTTCGGCGTCAAGGGCCCGGCAGCAACCCAAGCGGGACCGTCATGCTGAAACAAATTTCCAACGATAGCTTGCTGACGCTGGCGATCCCGGCCGCCCTTGAAGAGGACGTGCTGGACTTCCTGCTGTTGCACCCGGAGTGGGCGACGGGCTTCTCCGTGGTCGCGGCGCAGGGCATGGGGAAGGGCGCCGTGCTGCGGTCGGCGATGGAGCTGGTGCAGGGACGCAGCGGCCGAAAGCTGGTCCTGGTCGCCGGCGTCGGCGCCCATCTCCAGCTGCTGCTGGAGGCCCTGGCCAGCGAGATTCCCAGCCCCGACGTGACGTACTGGCTGAGCCCCTTGGCCGCCTGCGGGAGGCTCGCATGAGACTCCGGCTTGTCAAACTTGCGTTCGCCCTGGCGGCACTGGGCAATGCCAACGCGTGGGCCGGTGGGACGGCATTGCCGCTCGCGGGCGACATGTTGTTCGGGCTGCCGCGGGAGCAAACGGTGAGGCAGCTGCTGTCGCAATTGCCGCAGCTGCGCATCGGCGCCATCAACAACCAGCTCGCCGGCGCGGAGCAGGCGAAACTGGCCGCAGGCCCCGGCGAATGGGTGGTGCGGGGCGGCGTGAGCCGGCGCAGCGTGCTCGATGGAGACCGCTATCGCGAGCAGGAACTGGCGGTCGAGCGCAGCGTGCGTTGGTTCGGCAAGGCGGAACAGGACCGCGCGGTTGGTGAAAAGGGCATGGCGCTGGCGCAGGCACAACGGGCGGACGCCTGGCATGAGGCGGGCCGCGCGCTGATGCAGGACTGGTATGAGGCCCTGAAGGCGCAAGCCACGCTTGAGCGTTTAAGGGAACAGCATGCGCTGATCAAGCAGTTGAGATCGATTGCCGAAGTGCGCGTGAAGGCCGGCGACGGCGCGCGGCTTGAACTGATGCAGGCCGATACCGAGTTGCGGCGGGCCGACGCCTTGATCGAGCAGGCCGATCAACAAGTGCAGCACGCGCTGACCTTGTTGGCCACCAATTATCCCGGTCTGCCGGCGCCGCAGCTCGCCCAGGTGCCCGATCCGCAGCCGATGCCATTGCAGCGGCCGGAACAGCTCGCGCGCATCCTGGATGACAATCACGAGCTGGAATTGGCGCAGGTGGAGGCCCAGTGGTACGGCTTGAAGGCAAAGCGCGCGGCCAGCGAGCGGATGCCCGACCCGACGATCGCGATACGCGCCGGCCGCGAACGCGCGGGCCAGGAACGCACCATCGGCCTGACGCTGTCGATGGCACTGCCGGGTGGCGCCCGCGACGCCGAGAGTTCGGCGGCCTACATCCGGTCGCAGATGGCGGACGAAAGAGTGGCCCAGGTAAGAACCAAGGTCGCGCTGGCGGCGCAGCGGGCCGTGACCGAGCAGGAATACAGCTACCAGGTATGGACCAGCCTTCGCGCGGTCGAACAGCAGAGCGACCGCCAGGCGCGCTTGATGGAACTGGGCTACAAGGCCGGTGAATACACGCTGGCCGAAGCGCTGCTTGGCCGCCGCCTCGCGATGGAGGCGGCGCTGGCGTCGCAGATCGCGAGGATCGCGGCCGTCGCCGCCAGCGCCAGGGTGCAGCTTGACGCCCACGCGCTGTGGGCAATCGATTAAGACCTGGTGTGTTCCGCGGCCTCGCGGCCGGCTGCCGGTGCGTCCGCATGGCTCCCTTGCCACCACCACAACGCCAGCACCGCGAGCAAGAGCAGCAGGGCGGTGCCGGTGCGCAGCCCCTGTGCCTTGACGCCGGGCGCGGCGTGTTTGCGTCCGGTCAGCATGGACTTGGCCAGGTTCTCGCGGTGAATAAAGCTGGCAACAAGCACCCCGGCGATGTGGACCAGGACCACGGCCAGCATCAGGTTGGCGATCAGCTCGTGAACGTCCTCCATCCATTCGCCGGCCCGCTCGGTGTACAGCAGCCAGCCGGACCCGGCCAGCGCCATGGCTATGCCCAGCATCAGCACGATGGCCACCGCACCGGCCGGATTATGGCCGGTGAAATGTTGGGGGCGTCCGTGCAGCATGGATCGCAGGTAGCTCAGCGTCGCCTTCGGTCCCCGCACGAAGCTGGCGAACCTGGCGTAGTACGTGCCGAAAAATCCCCAGAGGATGCGAAAGCAGACCAGCGCCGCCATGGTGTAGCCCAGCGTGACGTGGACCTGGCGCCAGTTGTCCGCCTCGGCCGTCAGGTAGGCCCCGGCAAAGCTGAAGGCCATCAGCCAGTGAAATATGCGGACTGGCAGATCCCAGACGCGAATTTGAGGGGGCGTGGCCCCGGAATAAATGTCGTTCATGTGATGCTCCTGTAGGTTGGTTGCCAATCCGCAGGACCGGATCGAGGGCGGCACCGCGTTGGCACAAGCTGATCGTCGTCGTCGAACATTAAGGAATTCTGAACTGGGTCCAAGCGCATCCCGTCGCCATGCATGGCATTGCAGGGATCCTCTTGCCTTTTATCAATTCCATCGGCCGCAGACTGACTAGAATCGGCGCTTGAGCACGCGTATTTCGCGGCGGCAATTCGATTCGACAGCTAAGGCTTTTGGAGGCGGCATGACCGGGACGGCTGGATCGCTTGGAGAGGGACGAGATCGGCAGCAGGGCGCCATCGCCCTCATGTTCGCCCTGATGCTGGTGGTTCTCGTCGGGTTCGTGGGCATGTCGCTCGACCTGGGGCGGGTGTATAACCGCAAGCTGGATCTCCAGGCCCTGGCCAATGCCACCGCGCTCGCGGCGGCCCGCCAACTCAATGGCACCTCGGCCGGCGTGACGAACGCGCTTGCCCAGGCCGCCAGTGCGGCGAGCGCGTTGAAATACCAGTACAACCAGCAATCGATCAGCTGGAATAGCGCCGCGCTGTCGTTCAGCAGTTCATCGACCGGCGGCTGGGTCGATGCGGCCTCCGCACAAGCCGCGCCCAGCGGCCTGCTGTTCGTCAAGGCCGACACCAGCAAGCTGGACGCCTCGCTTGCCACCATCAGCCTGGTGTTCATGCGTGTCCTTTCGGATGCGCTGACGTCCAGCAGCGTCGGTGTGACAGCGGTGGCCGGCCGCTCGACGATCGGCGTCGCGCCGATCGCGGTGTGCGCGCTGTCCAACACCGCCGCCGCCGCACGCGTCAATCCAGGACCGCCCGCGTACAGCGAATTGACCGAATACGGTTTCCGGCGCGGTGTCGCCTACGACCTCATGCAGCTCAATCCCAATGGCACGACGCCCGAGAATTTCGTTGTCGATCCGTTTGATCCGCCCGGTGTCTACGGAACGGCAAGTAACACGGCGCCTGGCGTTGTCGGCCCCTACGCTTGCACGGGTAAATTGGCGATACCCAGGGTTACCGGCGCGCCGATCACGGTCGGCCGGCCGTTTCCCCTCGCGTCGCTGGTCAACCAGCTCAATTCGCGCTTCGACCAGTTCAGCGGATCGCTTTGCTCCTTTGTCACCGCGCCGCCGGATGCGAATATCAAGTCCTATGTCTACAACACCGCGATCTCGTGGATGACCACCACGCCGGGCGCCCAGAGCGCCGCCGCGACGACCAGCGGCGGCAAGTTGTGGACGGTCGCCGATCCCCTGCCGGCCCTCGCGGGCACGACCGCGGCGATGTACGGCCCGCTGTGGGCCTATGCGCGGGCGGTGCCCTACAGCTCCTATGTGCCGGGAGCGGCGGAACCGGCCAACGGCTACACACCCTTTAACACCAGTGTCTGGAGCTCGCTGTACAAGCCCGGTGTGCCGGTCGCCACCGCCTCCTATCCGTCCGGCGTGTTGACGCCCTACACCACGTTAAGTGTCAGCTTTTTCCAGGCGCCGTCCGCCGCCCACAAAGGCATCGCCAATCGCCGCTTGCTGAATGTGGCTTTATTGTCTTGCCCGGTGGGAGCGGGGACGACCACCACCGCCACCGTGCTCGGCATAGGTAAGTTCCTGATGACCGTTCCGGCGACCACGACCACGCTTTTCGCTGAATTCGGCGGCCTGGCCACCGAGCAATCGCTGGGCGGCGCGGTGGAGTTGGTTCAATGAGACCCATGGACCGCGCCCCCCATGCCACCGGCCGCCAGCGCGGGATCGCCGCCGTCGAGCTGGCGCTGATATTGCCTGTCCTGCTGATACTGCTGGTATTCCCGCTCTTCTTCGGCAGGCTGTTCTGGCACTACGGCGTCATGAACCGCGCAGCGCAGGATGCCGTCCGCTACCTTTCCGTCATACCGCTGAGCGAGATCAAGAATACCGCGCGGGCGCCCGCCCTTGCCGCGGTCGCCCGGTCCATCGTGGATGCCGAACTGGCCGAGCTTGCACCCGGACCGGATGCGATTCTCGTGACGATCGGATGCGATGCGGTCCAGTGTGGAGGCTTCGCTGTGCCCACGACGGTCAACGTGGCAATCCAGCTGCAGTTGACGGACATTTTCTTTTCCAACGTGACGTTGATGACGATACCGTTGACGGTCAATGTCACCTATCCTTACGTGGGAAGGTAGCCATATGTTCCCGCAACAAAAAATCCAGGCACAAGGCGGGGTGGTTGCCGTTGAGTTCAGCCTGGTGCTGATGCTGTTTCTCGTCATGGCCGTCGGCGTGATCGAATGCGCGCGCGCCATGTATCTGTACAACACCCTGGAGATGGTGACCCAGCGCGCGGCGAGCCTGGCCGCGAACGCGGACTTCCGCGATGCCGCCGCCATGAACGCCGTGCGTCAGAAAGCCGTCTTTCGTAGCAGCGCCGGCACCCTGATGCTGGGCGCCCCGATCACGGACGCGCATGTCCGCATCGACTACCTGGCGCTGACCTACGCCGGCGCGCCGGCGATGACCGAGATCCCTGCCGCTTCGCTGCCGGCGTGTACCGTCAACAACCGGATCACCTGCATGAAGGATCCCAACGATGCCAGCTGCATCCGCTTTGTGCGCGCGCGGATATGCGATCCGGCGGTGACGGACACCTGCAACCGCGTGCAGTACCAGGCGCTGCTGTCATTGGTGAGCTTGCCGTTGAGCTTGCCGAATGCGACCGCCATCGCCAACGCGGAAACGCTGGGCGCCACGCTCGGCGCCGCGCCGTGTCCGTGATCTAGTCCACCTGCTGATGCACGCGGGCGCGCATCGCTTCGCCGATCATCACCAGCACCGGGCCGGCGGGCATGCCCAGGCCCTGCGACAAAGCGGCGATGTCCATGCGGTGGATGCGCTGGTCGGCGCGGCTCACGTTCTCGATCACCACCACCGGCGTATCGGGCTTGCGGCCATGCGCCAGCAGGCGTTCGGCGGTGGCGATGGCTTCGCGGCCGCCCATGTACTGCACCAGCGTGTCCGTGTTGGGGATCGCATCGAGTTCCGCGTGCTCCGGCGCGGTGGACGAGGTGAAGAACGCCACGCTGCGCGCCACGCCGCGCTTGGTCAGCGGCTGTTTGGACGCCGCCGCCGCCGCGACGGCCGTGGTCACGCCCGGCACGATCTCGACCTCGATGCCGGCTTCCTCCAGCGCCCGCAGCTCCTCGTCGGCGCGGCCGAACAGCATCGGATCGCCGCCCTTCAGGCGCACCACCATCCCGGCGCGCGCGGCGCATTCGAGCAAATGCTGGTTGATGACCTGCTGCGCCACCGAGCGCTGGCCGCTGCGCTTGCCCACCGCGATCTTCTCGGCCTGCGGGCACAGCGCCAGCATTTCCGGCGTCACCAGCGCATCGTGCAGCACGATGTCGGCCTGCGCCAGCAGCCGCGCGCCGCGCACGGTGATCAGGTCCTGGGCGCCGGGACCGGCGCCGATCAAATACACTTTCCCTGCCATTTGCTTCTTTCGTTGACTGCTTGCGCTCAGCTTTCGCCGGCCTGGTGGAAAATCAGGTCCTCCACCCGCTTGCCGTCGCGCAGGTGGTCGTTCACGATGCGGTCCATATTATCGGAAGTGACGTTGTAGTACCAGGTTCCATCCGGCTGCACGCAGACGATAGGCCCGCCCTTACAGGCGGCGAAGCAGCTCACGCGGCTGCGCTTGACGCGCAACTCGCCTTCATTCAGCCCGGCCTCCTTGAGCTTTCCGCCCAGGCTGTCGAACAAGGCCTGCGAGGCGCCGTCCTCGCTGCAGCGCGGGCCGGTGCACACCAGCAGGTGGCGGTGGTAGTTGCCGATCTTCGGCTTGACGACGGCGTCCGTCATGCTTCGCTCTCCTCGGCGGCGGGCGCCTCGGCCTCCCACGGTTCCTCCAGCGTGGCGCGGATGTAGTCGGCCGGCAGGCGGTGACGGGCGGCCAGCAGCTCGATGCTGTCGCCGGCCGCGTGTTCGGCCTGCAGCGTGTCCAGCCATCCCAGCAGGCCGGTGGACAGCGAACGGCCAGCGCGTTCGCCGTCGCGGGTGGCGCCGCCTTCCTCCATGTCGTACTTGTTGGCGTAGCCACGCGGCGTGACCATCAGGCCATGGCGCACGAAGGTGTTGCTGTTGCCGATCAAGACGGTGCTGAGCATGCCGATGTCGGCGTCGGCCATGTGGTCCAGCGTGGTGAAGACGATGTTCTGCCGGCGGCGGTAGCCGCTCTTGACGATAGCCACCGGCGTATCGGCGCGGCGGTGCCGCAGGAACAGGCGCTGCGCCTCGACGATCTGGCGCGTGCGGCGGCCGCTCTTAGGGTTGTACAGCGCGACCACGAAATCGGCCATGGCCACCGCGTCCAGCCGGCGCGCGATGGTCGGCCATGGCGTCAGCAGGTCCGACAGCGAGATGGCGCAGAAGTCGTGCGTGAGCGGCGCGCCGACCAGCGCCGCGCAGCTGTTGAGCGCCGAGGCGCCGGGGATGATCTCGACCTGCACCGCGTCGTCCGGCGTCCAGCCGGATTGGAACAGCACCTCGTAGGTTGGCCCGGCCATGCCGTACACGCCGGCGTCGCCCGACGAAATCAGCGCCACCTTCTTGCCGGCGCGCGCCGCCTCCAGCGCGCTGACGGCGCGGTCCAGTTCCTCGGTCATGGACTTGCGGATGATCTCCTTGCCCTCGATCAGATCGGCCACCAGCTTGATGTAGGTGACGTAGCCGATCACCACGTCGGCTTCGGCGATGGCGTCGCGCGCCCGTTGGGTCATGTGCTCCACGCTGCCCGGGCCTATCCCGACCAGCATGATCTTGCCTGCGCTTGTTTCATTCATGGTTCTATCCTTGCGATGGAGACGGTGGCGTTGCGGCCATCTGCGCCTTTGTGTTTGTGTTTTTCGACGACCAGCGCGGTCATCGGCGTATCGGGTCCGGCGGCCAGCAACGCCGCCGCCTCGCTCACCGACGGCGTGCCGGTGTAGTGCCGCACGGTCTCCGACGGATGCGGCACTTCCACCGCCGCCAGTTCGTGCGCTTCATAAAAATGCAGCGGCCAGCCGTGTTCCTGCGCCAGCGCCAGCAGGGCCGCTTCGTCCTTCTTGAGCGTGATGCTGGCGGCGGCCACCACCTGCGCTGGCTGTGCGCCCGCCGCAGCCAGCGCGTCGCGCACCGCATCGCGCACGGTGTCGAGCGCCACGCCGCGGTCGCAGCCCAGGCCCATGGCGTATCGCGTCATGCCGCGTTGTCCTGCGGCGGGCGGTAGACCACCAGCCGCTCGTTGAGCGCATCCCAGCGCTCGGCCGGCACCTCGGCGTGCGTCACCCACAGCAGCGCCGCGTAACGGTTCAGCGGCACCTCGTCGAAGCGTGCAAAGCGGTGAATGTTTTCCGGCAGTGGGGTGGGGCGCGTCCACCAGTCCGCGCTGCCGGCTTCCTGCACGAAGGCGATCGGCTCGCCGTTGACCACGTGCGCGGACACGCGCGTGATGTTGATCTTCGGCGCCTCCACCTTCCAGCCCAGGTGGCGTCCGAGGATGTCGACCGGGATGGTGCGGCCGACGTCGGACGCGGTGGTCAACACCGGCGCGGCGCCCAGCAGGTCGGCCACGCGCTCGCTCCATTCGTTGGCGCCGCCGACGTGGCCGGACAGCACCGGGATCACGTACTGGCCGGCGTCGTCGACCACGATGATGCCGGGGTCTTCGTCCTTGCTACGCAGGTGCGGCGCGATCAACCGCACCACGGCGCCCAGCGAGACGAAGAAGATGATCTGGTCATAGCCGGCGAACAGCGGGCCGATTTCGTCGCGCAGCGCGCCGTCGTAGGCGCGCACGGTGTTGGAGGCTTCCGCGAAGGTGGCGGCAAACTTGGCCGAGGTGCAGATGTCCGCCTCCGGCAGGTCGGCGGCCAGGCGCGCGGCCTGCGCGGCGCCGTGTTTGGTGATGGCGACCAGGCATACGCGCGGGGCGGCCTGGTTGGTGGTGGTCGCTGTGGTCATGCGGTCTCCGTCAGAGGTTGAGGGCCGTCCTTCTTCAGGCAGCCCTTGATGCGTTCACCGCGTATGCGGTGCGTGTGTTTGACGATCAGCAGCGAGAGGTAGCTGACCTTGGTGCCGCGCAGCGACAGGATGTCGTTGCCGCTGAAGCGGCGTTCGTCCGGCGCGCCGACGCGTTCGATGAAGTGCGCGCCGTCCAGCAGCTCGCGCCGTTCCAGCCAGTCGATGAGTTCATCCATCAACGGCTTCACCTTCATCAGCACCAGCGTGTCGAAGTCGGGCAGCAGGCGGTCCACCGCGCTCACGCCGTAGGCGGCCGGCACGATGGCGACCGTGTCGTCCTGCTCCGCGAACGGCACCGGCACCTGCGCGCAGGCGGCGGTGAAGGCGTTGACGCCGGCGATGATCCGCACCGGAACCTCCTCATCGATCGCGCGCACGGTGCGGGCCAGGTGGCCGAAGGTGGCGTAGGTGCTGGCGTCGCCCTCCACCAGGAACAGCACGTCGCGGCCGGCGCGCAGCCAGGGCAGCACGGTGTCGGCGGCCTTGAGCCATGCGCGGCCCAGCTTTTCACCATCGTGCGTCATGGGGAACAGCAGCTGCGTGTGCTGCTCCGGCGGCGGCAGGCCGGCGCGCTGCACGATGTCGAACGCGTAGCTGGGCGTCTTGCCGCTGCGGGCGGGGTAGACCCAGATGGTATCGCGCCGTTGCAATGCGTCCCATGCGGCGCGCGTGATCAGGCCAGGATCGCCGGGGCCGAGCGAGATGCCCCATAGGGTGCCGGGTTTGGTCATGTCATTCATCGGCTGCCACCTTCGCTTCGGCGCGGCGGGCGCAGACGATCCACACGGGATTCTCGGCGGCCATGCGGTGCATGTGCAGAATCGGCTTGCTGCGCGCGGCCTGCAGTTGCAGCACGTCCCATTCCACGCCTTCCATCGCTTCCAGCGTGACGGTGGCGGTGGCGAGGTTTTCCAGCGTGACGAAGTTCATCACCAGCGTCCCGCGTGGGCGCAGGCGCGCGGCCACGCCGGCGATCAGGCCGGCCAGCTCGCCGCCCGAGCCGCCGATGAACACCGCGTCGGGATCGGGCCACGCATCCAGTCCTTCCGGCGCCTTGCCGAGGTACAGGCTGTAGTTGCTGACGCCGAAGGCCGCGTGGTTCTGCCCAGCGATGGCGAAATCGGCTTCGTTCTTTTCGGTCGCGTAGACATGGCCTTGCGGGCAAAGCCGCGCCGCTTCCAGGCCCACCGATCCCGAACCGGCGCCGATGTCCCACACCACGCTGTCGGCGCGCAGCTGCAATCGCGCCAGGCTCACGGCGCGCACCTCCTGCTTGGTTATCAGGCCTTTTTCTGGCTGCCGCTGCGCAAACTCCGCGTCGGCGAGGCCGAAGCGCACCGGCTGCGTCGCCGGCGTCACGCGCCATAGCAGCACCACGTTCAGCGCGGCGAAGCGCATGCCGGCTGCTTGTTGCGGCGTGAGCTCGGCCAGCACGCGCTCCTCAGGTTGCAGCAGGTTCTCCGCCACCGCCATCAGGAAATCGTCTCCCAGGCCTTCGGCCAGCAGCAGCCGTGCAATGCGGTCGGGGCTATTGTCAGGGCTGGTCAGCACCAACAGGCGCGCATGCTGGCGCGCCGCCTGGGCCAGCGCGTACAGGCCGTGGCCAGGCACGCTGCCGCGCTGCCATTCGCCGGCGTCGCGCGCGTGCACGGAGACGATGCGCGCATCCTGCCACGCCAGGCCGATGCGCGCGCACGCCAGCTGCAGCGTCGACAGGTTGGGCAGGATGTCCAGCGCCTCCACGCACAGGTGCTGCGCCAGATAGGGCGCGATGCCGTGGCACAGCGGATCGCCGGTCGCCAGCACCACGCAGGACAGGTTGTCGGCCCGCGCGGAGCGCACCCACTCGGGCACTTCCTTCAGTTTGCCGGTGAGGTCGTGGCGCATGGCGCCGGGCTTGAACTCGCGCTCCAGCAGGGCCAGCGTGCGCGCGCCGCCGATCAACACGTCCGCGCTGCGCAGCAAGGCCAGCGCGGTGGGACTCAGGCTGGCGATGCCATCATCGAGTACGCCGATAACGCGGCAGGGGTTGGGGTCTTGTGTATGCATGCTTATGCTTCCGGTAGATGATCGATGCCGATGCGGCCGGCGCTGGCGGGCCGCTCATGCGGCTCGGCGGGGGCCGACCATACGTCGGCCACCTGCACGCCGCTGAAATCGCACACCAGCACGCGCAGCTGGAATGCGCGGCCGTAGCGGTCTGGCGCGGTGAGGGTGTCGATGGCGGCTTGCGCCAGCGCGTGGTGGAAGGCGTCGCCAAGGCCGCGTTCCACCATCAGCTCCGCGCCGAAGCGCGCGGTTTCGGCGGCGGCCATGGCGGCGCAGTCCTCCGGCGTGGCGCCGATGCGGCGCGCCACCTCGGCCACCAGGTCGGTATCGACTTCGCTGCGGTTGGCGTGGGTGATGGTTTCGCCCTGCGCGATCTTGGTCAGCTTGCCGACCATGACGGCCATCACCACCAGCTGTATGCCCTGCGCCACCACTTCATCCAGCGCATAGCGCAGGAAGTCGCCCATCTGCACGAAGCAGGCCGACGGCAGTTCCGGGCGCTCCGCGCGCAGCGCGGTCATGGCGAAGGTCTCGGTGCGGCCGCCGGTGGTCAGCGCCACCACGCCGTGGCCGGCGGTGGCGGCCACCTGTATGCCCTGCACCACGCTGGCGCGCCACGCGGCGGTTGAATAGGGCTTGACGATGCCGGTGGTCCCGAGGATGCTGATGCCGCCCAGGATGCCCAGGCGGGCGTTGGTGGTCTTCTTTGCCATCACCTGGCCGTCCGGCACGCTGATGGTCACTTCGATGCCGTGTTGCGCCAGCAGCTCCGGCGCGGCTTCGCGCAGGTTGTCGGCGATGTTCTTGCGCGGGGCGGGGTTGATCGCCGGGCCGCCCACTTCCAGGCCCAGGCCTTTCATCGTGACCGTGCCGACGCCGTCGCCCGCCACGTAGGTCACCTCGCCGGCCTGGCCGGGCAGCAGGCGCAGGTCGACCGTCATGTGGGCGCCGTCGGTGCAATCCGGGTCGTCGCCGGCGAATTTGACGACCATGGCGTGCGCGTGGCCTGGCTCGCAACGGCCGTCGTGGATGGCGAACACCACGCGACTGCCGTTGGGCAGCAGGCTCTCGATTTCTTCCGGCACCCGTCCGTGGACGAGGCCCAGCACCGCCGCGCGCGCGGCGGCGGCGGAGCAGGCGCCGGTGGTGAAACCGGTGCGGGTGCCACGTTCGGCAGCCGCTTTCTCTTTCATGCCATCGCCTTTTGACGTGCCTCGGCCAACGCCAGCAGCGCGTGCAGCGTGGCGACCACCAGCGTGGAACCGCCCTTGCGACCACGGATGACGATCCACGGCACGTCTCCCACTTCGGCCATCAAGTCCTTGGATTCGGCGGCGGAGACGAAGCCCACCGGCATGCCGACCACCAGCGCCGGGCGCACGCCTTCCTCGCGGATCAGGCGCACCAGCTCAATCAGCGCGGTGGGCGCGTTGCCGATGCCGATGACGGCCTTGTCCAGCAAGCCCAGTCGGTGCGCCTTGCGCATGGCCTGCACGGCGCGTGTGGTGTCTTCCTTTTGCGCGGTGGCGATGACGTCGGCGTCGCTGATGAACTGGTGGGTCTTCATGCCGAAGTGCGCAAGGCGCGGCTGCGACAGGCCGGAGCAGATCATCTCCACGTCGGCCACCACCGGCGCGCCGCCGGCCAGCATGGCGTCGATGCCGGCTTCCACCGCGTCCGCATGGAAGGCGGTCAGGCCGTTGAAGTCGAAGTCCGCGTTGGCGTGGATCATGCGGCGCACGATGGGCCACTGGCTTTCGGTGTAGCCGTGCGGGCCGGCTTCGGCGTCGATGATGGCGAAGCTGTCATGCTCGATCGCCTGGCCGGCGCGGGTCAGCTGTTCGGTAACGGTGTTCACGGTGCTCATGCCGGCTGCGCCTCCGCGTGGTCGTGATGCGGGTGCACGTGAACCTCGTGCGTGTGCGCGTGCGAGTGGCCGTGGCCCAGGTCATGCGCGATCTCGCGGTAGCTGCAGCCGTCGCAGGGCAGGCGGCTGTCCGGCACGCCGGCGCGCAGGTCTTCCACGCGCTGGTCCATCAGTTCGAAGATCTCGTTCTCGAAGCCGAAATGCTCGGAGCAGGCGAAGCGCACCTGCGGATACTGGCCGCGCAGGTGCTCCACCTGGCGGTGGATGCGCTGCATCAGCGTGCCGGTGTACAGGTAGTAGGGCAGCACCACGATTTGGCGCATGCCCAGCGTGACCTGGCGCTGCACCACTTTCTCCAGGCGCGGCCAGGTGATGCCGGTGAAGGCCAGGTCGACCAGCTCATGGTCGCCTTCCTCCAGCAGCCAGCGGGCCATCTTGGCCATCTCGCCGTTGGCGCCACGGTCGGACGAGCCGCGTCCCAGCACCACCACGCCGGTGCCGGTCGGATCGGGCATGTCCAGAGTGTTCATCGCCTTGCGCAGGCGGCGCTTGAGGATCGCCAGAATAGGATCGCAGGCGGTGAGGTGCGGCGCCAGCAGGATCTCGGTCTGCGGGCAGGCCAGCCGGGCGTGCTCGATCGCTTCCGGTATCTCCATCTTGACGTGGCCGGCCGCGTTCAGGATCAGCGGCACCACCAGCACGCGGTGCGAACTGCGCGCGGCGTCCAGCAGCGCGGCGTTCATCTCCGGCGGCGCGAATTCGATGAAGCACAACTCGATGCGCCAATCCGGGCGGCGCGCGCGCCATTGGCTGGTGAATTCGCGGATCTCCTGGTTGCCGGAGTCCTCGCGGGAACCATGGCCGACAATCAGGATTGTGTCCTTGCTTACTGGGTTCATGCGCTCGCCTTTCTGAAACGATGGGTAAATGTAGGGTCATACAACTTGGAGCGCGCCAGCGTCTCCCAATGCAGCGCGCCCAGGGTGGGGCTGGCGACGATCATCGCCTGGCTGGCGATGCCGGCCTCCCGGCAGCGCTGCTTGATGTCGGCCAGCGAGCCGCGCACGATCTTCTGCTCGCCGGGCCAACTGGCCTTGTGCACCACCAGCATCGGCGCGTCCTCGGCCCAGCCGGCGGCGCGCAGCGCGGTTTCCACCTTGTGCATCAGCGTGATCGACAGGAAGATGCACAGCGTGGTGCGGTGCGCGGCCAGGCTGGCGAGGTCTTCGCCCTCCGGCATCGGCGTGCGGCCTTCGACGCGGGTGAGGATGACGGTCTGCGTCACCTCCGGTAGCGTCATGGATTCGCCGGCCGCCGCCATCGATGCCATCGCGGACGACACGCCCGGCACCACGGACCATTCGATGCCGGCGTCGGCGAGCGGGCGCGCCAGTTCGATCAGCGCGCCGTACAGCGCGGGGTCGCCGGTCTGCAGGCGCACCACGGTGGCGTGGTTGCGCGCCTGCTCGATCAGCCATGCGGTCATTTCTTCCAGCGTCATGTCCTTGGAATCGCGGATGGCGCAGCCGGGCGGCGCGTACAGCGTGACGGCGCGGTCCACCAGCGAGCCGGCGAACAGTACGGCGCCCGCCTGCGACAGCAGTTTCTGGCCTTTGACGGTGATCAGTTCCGGGTCGCCGGGGCCTGCGCCCACGAACCAGATTTTTCCGAGAGATGTCATGCGGTGATTACTCCTGAATGTTTTTGTGCGCGTAGCGTGTCGAGCAAGGCGTCGACGCTGCGAGGTGCGGGGCCGGCCGGCAGCACGCCGAGTTCGACCAGTTCCGCGTGCAGCGCCAGCGCGGCCGGCGGTCGCTGGCCGGCGGCATGCAGCACGTCGGCCTGCGCGCACAGCGTCTGCGCCGGGCCGGAGGCGATGCAATGGCCTGCCGCCATCACGTGGATGTCGTCGGCCCAGCGGAAGGCGAAGTCGATGTCGTGCGTGGACAGCAGCACGGTGACGCCGCGCGCGGCCAGGCCGTCGAGCAGGACGGCGAGTTCGGTTTGCATGGGCGCGTCCAGGCCGGCCATGGGTTCGTCCAGCAGCAGCACGTCCGGCTCCATCGCCAGCACGCCGGCGATGCAGACGCGCTTTTTCTGGCCGAAGCTCAGTTGATGCACCGCGCGGCGCGCATGGCCGCGCAAGCCCACCGCATCCAGCGCGGCAGCCACGCGGGCACGCACCTCGTCCGCATCCAGGCCGAGGTTGAGCGGGCCGAATGAAACGTCCTCCTCGACCAGCGCCGAAAACAGCTGGCGGTCCGGGTTCTGGAATACCAGCCCCACGCGGCTGCGCAGCGCCGTGAGTCCGGAGCGGCTGTAGTCGAAGGCTTGGCCGTCGATGCGCAACTGGCCGGCGGTGGGGCGCAGCAGGCCGTTCAGGTGCTGCAGCACGGTGGTCTTGCCGGCGCCGTTCGCGCCCAACAGCGCGTAGCGGCGGCCACGGTGCAGCGTCAGGCTGCAATCGTGCAGGCCCTTGCTGCCGTCGGGGTAGACGTGGGCGACGGCTTGCAGTTCCAGTATCGGGGCGCTCACAGACGGTCTCCCACGGCCAGCGCCACCAGCAACGCGCCGGCCAGCGCTGCCACTGCGCACTGGCGGCGTGCCTGCGGGTAGACCACCGGCAGGAAGCGCAGCGCGCCCTGGCAGACGCGCGCGTCGGCCGCTATTTGCAGCGCGGCGGCTCGCTGCCACACTTGTACAGCCATTTGCCCGGCCAGCAAGCCGGTCGAGCGCCACGCCTGGCGCCAGCCGCGATAGCCTAGGCGCGCGCTTTGCGCGGTCACGCTTTCGTCCCACGCCTGGCGCAGCACAAACAGCATGCGGTAGCACAGCACCATCATGTCGAGCAGCAGTTCCGGCATGCGCAGGCGGCGCATGAGCGCGAGCAGGCCGGGCATCGGTGTGCTGAGCACCAGTCCAGACAGCGCGGCCAGCATGGCCAGCGAACGCAATGCGGTGTGGACGACGACCGGCAGCATGGCGGCGGACCAGCGCCAGTCGCCCTGCGCGTCGGGGCCGAATAGCATGGCCGCGCAGGAGAGCAGCAGGAAGCCGAGCGGCGGCAGCACGGTGGCGGCGTAGGCGCGCAGAGGAACGCGCGCGCCCAGCAGCGCGGCCAACACCAGCACGGACGTCAGCGCGGCCAGCGCGTAAGGACTGCGGGCCACCCAGGCCGCGACCACGCCGGCCAGCGCGAACAGCGCCTTGGCCGACGGCGCCACATCGCGCCAGCGGCTGGCGTACGCGGTCGACTCAATCAGCACGGCGGTCCTGCGGGGAGGCGGCCTCGCGGCGCGCGCGTTCGCGGGCCATGGACGTGCCGAGCCAAAAACCGATCACGCCGGCGCCGATGGCCGCCTGCAGCGCGAACAGCAGCGACGCGATTTCATCGCTGGCCGGCTCGAACACGGGCGTGAACCAGGGCTTGTAGCCGGGAGCGATGGCGCCGATGGCCTGCTGTGCGCGATTGTCCGCGCCGGTGAAGATGGCCGGCGCCTCGCCGCCGGGCGCCGCCGGCGGCGCGGTCGCCAGCCACAGGGGCAGCACGGTCAACAGCACCAGCGCCAGGCAGATCAACCAGGTGCGCGCCTTCATGCGCCACCCTTGCGCGCGCCGAGCGTCATCACCGGCAGCGCGCGCAGCTCGTGCGCGTTGAAGCGGACCATCGCATTCACCACCAGCAGCGTAAGCAGGCCTTCGCTGATGGCGATCGGCACCTGCGTCAGCGCGAAGATGCCGGCGAACTTGAAGAACGAAACGCTAAAGCCGCCCACTGCGGCGGGGAAGGCCAGCGCCAGTTGGATCGACGTGGTGACGTACGTGGCCAGGTCGCCCAGGCACGCGGCCAGGAACACCGCCGGCGAGCGCGAGAAGCCCAGCGCCGACGCCGCGCGCAGCACGCCGTACGACACGAACGGCCCGACGATCGCCATCGAAAACACGTTCGCGCCCAGCGTCGTCAGGCCGCCGTGCGCCATCAGCAGCGCCTGGAACATCAGCACCACGAAGCCGACCGGCACCATCGCGGCGGGCCCGAACAAGGCGGCGCCCAGACCCACGCCGGTCGGATGCGAACAACTGCCCGTGACCGACGGCAGCTTCAAAGCGGACAACAGGAACGCGAACGCGGCGGCCACACCGAGCAGCATGCGCCGCTCGGGATGCGATTGCAGGTCGCGGCCGATGGAGCGCAAGCCCCAGGCCAGAAAAGGCAAGGAAACGGCTGCCCAGCCGAGCGCGTGCGCCGGAGGCAAAAAGCCTTCCATGATATGCATTCGAAACCTCCCGTCGAATGGTTTTTACGGACAACCACGCGGGAGATGAAAGACGGTCGACGGGCGGCACGGGAACGTGCGCGAACGATCGATAGCGAATTCCCGTCACCCCGCGGAGATGATGCTGATTTTTTTGGGCCGGTATTCTGGCTGGCCTTCGTCCTTCTCCGTGTCTTCCCGCGGTTTAATGCAGTGACGTGATGACGGAGTCGTCTGGCTTACAGCAGCGGGGGCTGCACCGGAATGGCCGCGTGTTTCAGCGGCTTCACCGGTTTCCCGTTTAACGAGCGCTCCAAGGAGACGCTCGCACCCAAGCATTGATCTTACACTAACGTTACGCAATGTGCCAACACCGCAGGCTGTGATCGCGGCGCGACAGGCGGCCGGTCCTGTGGAGACATTCGCTTGTTCTTGCGAGACAGCTGGCGGGTCATGGCGTGCGCGGGGCGCTCGCGGGGTAGTATGAGCTGCTTGCTAACATTGCGTCGGCAGGCGATATCACGCAGTTGAAGTGGACGACGGCAACCAGGCCGCCGCGACGTGATGGCTCGCGCGGGCGAGGTTGCTGTTAGTCGTAGCAGGAGAACAACCAACAATACGCCATCTCGCACATCCTCTGATCGGAGACACCCCATGTCGTACACCCGCTTTCACAAGAAGTCGTTGCCTACGCTGCTGTCCTCGCTTTTCCTGCTCGCTGTCGCGGACCACGCGGCGGCCAGCACCCTGAACCAGAACGTTTCCTGGACCATCGACCGGGCCGGCACCTCCACCGTCTACCGCGTGGTGGCCTACGGCGATTCGATCTTCGCCGGCTACAACGGCTCCGTCACCAGCGCCGCCAAGTACTCGGCGCCGACGGTGGACGCGGAATACCTGTCCGCGCTGTGGAACGCCGACATCGAGAGCGTGCGCCGCACCAAGTCCGGCGCGGTGGCGTCGGACGTCTACAACAACAAGATCGTGGCCGAGCGTTCGTATATGCAAGCGAGTAACACCCGCGTGGTGGCCTTCGAGATGTGCGGCAACGACGGCCTGCAGGCCCGCACCGCCTTCAAGAGCCAGACCGGCACCTGCGACGACAGCGTGCTGACCGCCGCCGAAAGCAGCTGCAAGACCTATGTCGGTGCGGCGATGGACTACATCAACGCCAACGCCTATTCCGGCGTCAAGCTCAAGCTGGTGTCCAACCTGCACTATCCGGGCTACGATGCCGACAACGTCCAGAGCTCGTGCAAGGACGCCTCCACCGGCAAGACCGTGAACATGCAGGACAAGTTCCTGCCGTCGCTGGCGCGGATCAACTTCGCCATGTGCGACCTGGCGCGTCAGAAGGGCTTCGCCTGCGCGGACAACTTCGCGCAGTACATGGGCGCCGACTACGACAGCAACAGCGACGGCAAGATCGACTCCGAGGCGCTGCGCTACGTCGCCGGCGAGAGCCAGTCCAGCTATGTCACGCGCATCACGACCACGCTGCGCTCGACGCTGCGCGACGCCAACGCGCACTTCGTTTCGTCCGGCAGCAGCTACGACTACATCCAGTCCGACGACACCCATCCGACCTACAGCGGCAGCACCGTCACGGCCGGCCTGTTCGGCGGCAGCTCCGGTTCGGGCGCGCCGCGCTACACGTCCTTCTCGGCCGGCAAGAACCCGATCTGGAACCAGTACGGCCACGAGCGGATGGGCTGGGCGGTGTCGACCTACAATGTCGCCACGCCTTGATGCGTGGGTGAGCTGATCCCTTGGACAAGCCTCCCGAGCGGCCAGAGGCCGGCAGCGAGACACCGGGCGCGGACCGCGCCTGGCGCCCGCGCGCCGGCTTGCTGGCCGTGGCGCTGGTGCTGGCCGTGATCGGCTGCGGCGTGCTGGTGTATCTGGTCACCACGCCGGATCCCGGCATCGCCGCCGGCGGCGCGCCGGCGCCGGTTGCGGCCAGCGCGGCGCCCGCCGCAGGGCCGCCGCTTGGGTCCGCCCCCGCGCCCGCCGCGCCGTCGGGCTCCGCACAGAATCCGCAGCGACCGCCGGAAGGCGACGCCGACCCGACGCGCGACCTGAAAAGCTACGTGCCGCGCGGCGCCAATCCCAGCATGCCCGAAGTGATCGAACGCCTGCATGAACGCGGCGTGTACAGCGGCCTGGGCGCGTTTTCGCCGCCGGGCACGCGTCCGCCCAAGGTCGGACTGGCGGTGCCCGAGGACTTCGAGCTGCCGCCCGGCTACGTGCGCCACCACCAGGCCACCGACGACGGCCAGCGCATCGAAGCGATCCTGATGTTCGCGCCCGATTTCCAGCTGTACGACACCGCCCACAATCCGATCGCGATGCCCAAGGACCGCGTGGTGCCGCCCGAGCTGGCGCCGCCCGGACTGCCGATACGGCGCATCGTCATTCCTCCTCCCATCGAACCGGCCGCCCCCGGCCGCTGATCCGCATGCGACAACTTTTGAATTCCTCCACGGCGCGCATGGCGGCCGGTATTTGTGTGAGCGCCGTGCTGTCGGCCCTGTACGCGCGCGGCGGCCCTGGCTGGCTGCTGGGCTTCGTGATGCTGGCGCCGTGGCTGTGCACGCTGAACGCGAGCCGTTCGTTGGCCGCGTCGCTGGGCTGGGCCTATCTGATGTCGCTCGCTTTCACGGCCGCCGCCTTCGCCTGGTTCGGCACCGCGTTGGGACGCTACACGCACGCCGGCGCCGGTACGGGCCTGGCCGTGCTGCTGCTGGCCGCGCCGCTGTTCCAGCCGCAGTTCCTGGTGTTCGCGCTGGTGCGCCATGTGAGCGGACTTTGGCACGGCCCGCTGCTGCGCGCGCTGGCCGCCGCCGCATCGTGGGTGGCGGCGGAATGGCTGCTGCCCAAGCTGCTCGGCGATACGCTCGGCTACGGACTGTATCCGTCGCAGCTGCTGCGCCAGGGCGCGGCCCTGGGCGGCGCGGCCGGCCTGACCTTGCTGCTGTTGCTGGCCAACGAGGGCGTGGCGGCATCGCTGGCGCGGCGTCGCGACGGCTGGCGTGCGATGTTGCGGCCGCTCGCGCTGGCCGCGCTGGGTCCGCTGCTGCTGGCGGGTTACGGCTTGGCCTCGCAGACGGACGGCAATGCCGCCACCGGCAAGCCACTGCGCATGGGCCTGGTGCAATCCAACCTCGTCGACTATGAGGGCATGCGCCAACAGAAGGGCGCGCGCGCCGTGGTGCGCGAGGTGCTCGACACGCACTTCGCCATGAGCTACGACGTCGTGGTGCGTCGCCACGCCGACGCGGTGCTGTGGTCGGAGACCGCCTATCCCACCACCTTCGGCCATCCGAAGAGCGAGGCAGGCGCCGAGTTCGACCGCGAGATCCTCGCCAACGTCCGCGAAGCCGGCGTGCCCTTCGTGTTCGGCACCTACGATATCGACAACGACGGCGAATACAACGCGGCCGCCTTCGTGCAGCCCACCGGCCTGACGGGTTTCTATCGCAAGACGCGCCTGTTCCCCTTCACCGAATACGTGCCATCGTGGCTGGACGGACCGCGACTGCGGCGCCTGCTGCCGTGGACCGGCAACTGGCGCGCGGGCAATGGCGCGCGCGTCTTCCCGCTGCGCCTGGCCGACGGCCGCGAGATCCCGGTGCTGCCGCTGATCTGCCTCGACGACGTCGACACCGGCCTGGCGATCACAGGCGCCAGGCTGGGCGCGCAAGCCATCCTGACGATGTCGAACGATTCCTGGTTCAGCGACGATCCCGAAGGCGCGCGGCTGCACCAGGCCGCGGCGGCGTTCCGCAGCATCGAGACGCGGCTGCCGCAATTCCGCGTCACCACCAACGGCTACAGCGCGGTGTTCGACGCGGCCGGCAACATCCTGGCCGGCACGCGCATGGGCGAGCCGGCGCTGGTGGTGGCGGAATTGCGCGTGAACCGGCCGGCGCCGACCTTGATGGTGCGCTGGGGTGACTGGGTCGGACCGGCCGCCGTCGTGTTCCTGCTGTTGCTGGCGGCGCGGGCGGCCATTCCGTCGTGGCGCCCGCAAGCGGAGGCAGCGCCGCAGCCCGCCATGCGCTTTCCTGTCCGGGTGGCGGTGCTGCCGCCGGCGGCGCGCGTCGCGGCGGCGCTGTTGCGCGTCATCGCGCGCGCCGGCCTGCTTGGCATCTGCGTGGCGCTGCTGCTGAACGAACCGTTGCGGACCAATACCCTGGCGCAGATTCGTTTGTTCTCGGGACTCTTCCTCGCGCCGGAAGCCGCGTCGTGGTGCGTGCTGCTGGCGTTCTCCGCGCAAGCGTCGATCAGCGGTGCAGCACTGGTGCTTACGCGCGGCGCGCAACGCATCGAACTTGCGCTGGGCGACATCGCCGCCGTCGAGTTGTGGCGCTTGCCGGTTCCCGGCGCCGGCGTCGCCTTGCGGCTGGTTTCGGGACAGCGCTGGCGCTATGGGCTGGCGTTGGCGAACCCGCTGGCGTTCGCCGCCGCGCTGTCTGTCGCCGGCGTTCCGCGCGGCCTGGAGCGGTCCGGCGCGGTGATGGGCGTGTATGCACGCGCGCGGCTGGCGCTGCGCCGCCGCAAGCTGGACCTGCCGCTGGCCAAGTTCGTGCTGCTGCCGCTGGCGTTGGCGATACCCGCCTTCCACCTGCATCAGCATATTGCCTACGGCAGCGCTTTCGGCGAGTATTACACCTTTGGCCTGAAGGCTTACCTGGTGGCCTTTGCGCTGTGGTGGTCTGCATGGTCCATCGGCGTTGTGCTGAGCGCGGCGTTGCTGCGCGCGGCGATCGAGGCCGGCACGCTGATGGCGGCGCTGCTGCGGCCCGGTCGGGCCGTCGAAGTGCGCGGCTGGCTGGAGCGCGCCGGCCGCCTGGCGCTGTATCTCGGCCTGCCAGGATGGCTGCTGGCGAACTTGTTTGGTACCTAGAATTCACATAGCAATGCAGATTAAACGACGTGTCATGTTAAAAAAACTCCTCGCCTTTTTTGGCGGCTCACTCGCCGTGCAACAGGCTGCGCAATCCGCTTCGCCCGCCGAGGAGGCGCTGCTGCGCCAGATCGCCGAGCGCAGCAAGTCCGATCCCCTGATCGGCGCTAAACTGGGCGGCAAGGATGTCACCCAGCGTCTGCTGGCGGGAATGAAGACCGCGCAAGGCGTCCATATCGAATCGCTGCTGTGCGCGCTGGGAGCGCTGGCGGGATATGCGTGCCAGGCCAGCGTTCGCGCGCAGGCCGTCGCGCGCGGGCTGCCGGAAACCGCGCTGTTGACGTCGGTTCAAACCAAGGATGGGCAGACCTATTTCTTTGGGGACGATCTCAACAAGCCATTGGCCGAGTCCCGATATTCGGTGTGGGGCATCGCCGGCGGCGGCGCGCAGGAGGCCGGCTGCAAGAGCCTGCCGGACCTGGCGGCGATTTTCCGGCACACGTCGGAAGTGGTGGGGACGGACGCGTTCGGCAAACCGCGCGTCCCCGATAACCATGTGCCGCGGGATCAGCCGATCAACTATGTCCGCACACTCTGGCCTGTGCTCAAGCCGGTCGTGGTCAAATATTGTCCGAACCCCGAGCACTGGCCGGTGCTGTTGGGGCTGTCCATTCAGGAGGTCATCCTGATGGCGAAGACCGTCATCGACCCCTGCCTCGCGATGCAACTGGTCATGGAGGCGGCGGTGCCGATGTCCAAGGTGAACCTGGCCATGGTTCGATAATTCAAGCGGAGTCGTGTCCTACAACTGCGGCTTGTTGTCGCGCACGGTATTTTCGAGATTCTTTTTCTGTTGCTCGCGTGCGGCCGCCTCGGCATTGAGCGTGCCGACGTCATGCTGCAGCGGCGGCGCGACGATTTGGACCGCATACCGGTCGAGCATGTCCTGACTGCCGGTGCGCAAAGCCGAGGTGTCGATGGTGATGGTCATGGCGCAGGTCGGCGCGTACTCATCATAAACATTCATGTTGTCTGAAACCGGGGAGTACCTTGAGTACGGTACTTCACGGCAGGGAGTGTAATTGAAGTTGGTACTGAACGACGCGATCTGCTTGCCCGCCATATCGTACACCCACGCCATGTTGACCGTGATCTTGTCGCGATACATGACCTGGCCGCCGGGTTGGTCGTATTTTGTCTTCAGCGACTGGACCAGGGTATCTTTCAGTATGGCCCTGTCCGGTGGCAGGGATTGGTCGCGTTTGATTGCCCAGACTGTGCCGCCCTCGTTGAACAGCACACTGAAGAAATCCGCGCCCTTGGGATCGCCGCGTCCGACTCCGACCGATGCCTGGAAGCCGATCTCCCGCTTTGAGCCATGTTGGATGATGGGGATGATTTTGTAACCGGGATTGAGCTTTTGCACCGCCTGGCGCGCCTCGTTGGCGGTGATGCCGACCCGGATGCCGGCAATATCCGGTCCACCCGAGTTGAGCAGCGACGCCGGCATGCTCCTGCCGGCGGCGGCGGCGGCTTGCGTACCGCCGCCGTTGGCGGTGGCCGTGGCGCTGGCCTGGTCTTTGCCCAGGCCCTTGTCCACGCCTTGTTTGATGATCTGTTTCAGGTCGATGCCGCCGTTGGCCTGGCTTGCGGCCGATACCGTCAACGCCAACGCGGCGATCAAGAGTGCAGGGGTCTTCATTCGTTCATCCTTATTCATTCGATAACGTTAATGTACAACATCTTGCGCCATGCACGCCAGATTCAGCCTGCTATGATGCTGGCTCTTTCGCTAACATTTCAAACAGGCGGGAACATGGAACTACTGGACGCATATTGCGCGCGCATCGGCTACACCGGCCCGCGCACCCCCACGCTGGACACGCTGCGCGCCCTGCAGCAGCTGCATCCGGCCGCGATACCCTTCGAGGCCATCGACGTGCTGCTGGACCGGCCGGTGCTGCTGGAAGCGGCGGCGGTGGACGCCAAGCTGATCGCGGCCGGGCGCGGCGGCTACTGCTTCGAGCAGAACAGCCTGTTCCAGCGCGTGCTGTGCGCGCTGGGCTTCGCGGTGGAGCCCTTGATCGCGCAGGTGCAATGGATGGCCGGCCCGGAAGCGTTGCAGCGGCCGCGCACGCACATGGTGCTGCGGGTGACCGTCGACGGCCAACCTTGGCTGTGCGACGTCGGCTTCGGCAGCTGCGTGCTGACCGCGCCGATCCGCTTCGACCTGACGGCGCCGCAGTCCACGCCGCACGAGCGCTTCCGCATCACGCCGCAGGGCAACGAGCATCTGCTGGAGGCGCTGCTGGGCGACGACTGGCTGCCGGTCTACCTGGTCTCGCCCGCGCCCTGCCGCGACGGCGACTACGTGATGGCCAACTATTACTCGTCGACCTATCCGCAATCGCACTTCCGGCACGACCTGATCGTGGCGCGCTCCACGCCCGAGGCGCGCCACGCGCTGCTGCGCAACCGCCTGACGATACGCCGCGCGGACGGCGCCAGCGAGCGCCGCTTCCTGAGCGCCGACGAGATCGAGCGGGCGCTGGCCGAGGTGTTCCTGCTGCCGGTGGCGCCGGACTGGCGTCCCGTGATCGAGCGCGCGGCGGCGGCCGTATGGGACGAGCCGGCCCGCTAGCGTTCAGATCCCCGGTACCGGGTTGACGCCTTCGCGCAAATGGTAGGCGCCGCGTTCGTACACGTAGCGCGCGCTGCCGTTGAACGGGCGCACGTCGCGCTCCACGTCCTCGTTCTGATCGGGCGATGCCGGCGCCGAGCGCGCGGTCCTTTCCTCGCCCGAGAACGTCAGCACCAGGTCGTCATAGCCGCTCGCCGTGGTGGCCGGTTCGAAGCGCCATGCCGCCTCGGCTTGCCAGCACTTTTTGGTCGACGGTCCGCAAGCGCCTTCATTATCGGAATGCACGTGAATGGCGCCGGCAAGGTCGCGAACCTGCGCGGCGGCCGGGTCGAACAGCGAGAGCAGGGTGATGGCGTAACCCTGCCACACGCCGCCGTGCAGCATCGCGATGCCGGGCCTGCCGGCCGCCAGCTCGATCCAGCGCAGCTCGCCGATATTGCCGGACGAGCCCAGGCTGGCCACGTTGTCGTGGCGGCGCACCAGTTTCCACTGCTTGCCTTCCTGCCGCAGCAGATACAGGCTCAGGTAGCCGCTGCTCACGTGCGCGGAGTCGGCGTCGCCGGCGGCGTTGGCGTGCTGGCCGGCCACCACCAGCACCGTGTCGCCGGACGGCAGGCGTTCCATGTCCACCGCGTTCAGCGCCATGTGCATCTTGTGGCCGGGCTGGTCCGGGTCGGGCAGGTCGGCGACGGCGTCGTCCTGCGCCGCGCGGTAGGCGGGGCCGAACACCACCTGCATCAGCGGCGCGTAGTCGGACGCCGGGTGGGGCGCGGTGGCCGCTGCCGAGGCCTCGGGGGTGGCCGGCGCGCTGGCCGGCGGCTTGGCTGGCGCCGCTGGCTCGGATGGCTGGCGGGAACAGCCGGCGAGGCCGCTCAACATGGCTGCCGCCAGCCAAAGTGGGACGAGATGTTTCAAAGACCTGGCCTTTCGATGATGGTGCATGTGCTCAGATGCTCGCCTTCCTGCAGGTCGAAGGCGATCGGCAGGAAGCGCGAGATGACCTGGGCGTTGGTCAGCGCATGTTGCGACAGGCGGTTGGTCGTGAAGCGTCCGCCGCCCGCCAGCGCCATGGGCAGCATCAACTGGTCCGCCAGATGCTCCCCCACCGCCGCACCCGAGGCGACATAGTCGCGTACTTCCTGCAGCAAATGCCTGGCGACCGTTTCGGCGCGCACCGATTTTTCGCCGAAACCTGCGAACACTTCGGTCGCGTGCTCATGCTCCAATGTGAGCAGCAGGGCGTTGCCCGGCCCTTGCTCTGCCGGCAGGCTGCGCTGCAACAGCTGCTCTTCATCCCAGCCCATGCCGAGGCCGAGAACGCTCAGTTCGCGCTTGGCTACGCTCGCTGGCACGCCGGCGATGAAGCTCTCCGCAAAACCATGGCGCCGTTCGCCGCGCTCCATCAGCTCGATGACCTTCAGCCGTGCGCAAGGTTCCACCGTCGCCACGACTTCGCCGCCGCCTGCGGGATAGAAACCAAATCGCTTCAGCTTGATATCCACGCTGGCGCCCATCTGTTCAAGCACGCGGCCATAGGCGCGCTGCAGGAAGTGCACCGGCGGCGCCATTGAATTGTGGGTGCCGCCGCTGATCGTCACGGTCGATGCAGCGCCTGCGTAGAGCAACGCCGGCAGTATCGTTTGCAATACCAGCGTGCAGCTGCCGGCGGTGCCGATGGCGAACGTGTAGTCGCCACCCCGGATGGCGCCGGGAGTGAAGGTCAGTGCCCGCGAGCCCGCTTCCGCTTGCGACAGGCTGGCGGCGCAGATCTGCGCCGAGGCTTGCACCGCAGCCAGGTGCTGCCGCATCAGTCCCGGCTTGGGCCGGTTGGCCCGGATATTGATCAGGCGGAAGGGCCGACCGGTGATCATCGACAGCGTCAGCGCGGTCCGCAAGATCTGGCCGCCGCCTTCGCCCAGTGCTCCATCCAGTTCTATCATGTCATTCAACCCTTTACGCATACGACTTGTTTCAGGACATGGACCACGTCCACCAGCTCGCGCTGCGCCAGCATGACGGCGTCGATGTCCTTGTAGGCCATCGGGATTTCATCGATCACGTTGGCATCCTTGCGGCACTCCACGCCTTCGGTGGCCTTGACCTGGTCCGCCAGCGTGAAACGACGCTTGGCTTCGGTGCGGCTCATCGTGCGGCCGGCGCCGTGGCTGCAGCTGTTGAAGCTTTCCGCATTCCCGCGTCCCCGCACAATGAAACTCTTGGCGCCCATCGACCCCGGGATGATGCCGAGCTCACCCTCGCGGGCGGAGACCGCCCCTTTGCGGGTAATCAGCACATCCTTGCCGAAGTGGCGTTCCTGTTGCACGTAGTTGTGGTGGCAGTTGACCGCCTCGACGTGCGTTGCGAACGGCTTGGCGATCACGGTACGCACTGCGGCGATCAGGTTGTGCATCATGACCTCGCGGTTGGTGCGGGCGAATTTCTGCGCCCAGCCGACCGCTTCGATGTAGTCGTTGTAGTGCTGCGTGCCTTCCGCCAGATAGGCCAGGTCCTGGTCCGGCAGGTTGATGAAGTGGGCACGCATGTCCTGCTTCGCCAGTTCGATGAAGTAGGTCCCGATCGCGTTGCCGACGCCGCGCGAGCCCGAGTGCAGCATGAACCACACCGCGCCGGCTTCGTCCAGGCAGATCTCGATGAAGTGGTTGCCGCTGCCCAGCGTGCCGAGATGGCGGTAGTTGTTGGTGTTCTTCAGCTTCGGCGTTTTGGCGCAGATGGCGTCGAACTCTTCATGCAGCGTGGCCCAGGCCGCGTCGACCGGCTGCGGCGGCGAGTGCCACGAGCCCTCATCGCGGCCACGTTTGCCACGCAGCTGTGGCGAGGAGCCATGCGGCACCGCTTTCTCGATCGCGCTGCGCAGCGGCCCCAGGTTGTCGGGCAGGTCGTTGGCGGTGAGCGTGGTCTTGGCCGCCATCATGCCGCAGCCGATGTCGACGCCGACGGCGGCCGGGATGATCGCGCCCAGGGTCGGAATCACGCTGCCGATGGTCGAACCTTTACCGACGTGCACGTCCGGCATGACGGCGACGTGCCGGTAGATGAAGGGCATCTTGGCCATGTTGGACAGCTGCTGCTTGGCTTCGGCCTCGACCGGCACGCCTCGGGTCCACATCTTGACCGGACTGCCACCTTCGATATCAAGTACTTCGTATTCTTCGTTTTTCATCATGTTCTCCATATTAACCAAACTGAGTCGACTGCGCGGCACTAATCAATCCCGACCAGGGTTGACAAGACATGCTGGCAAACACGATGTGCCTGCCAGGCCGGAATCGAACCGGCTTCACCAGATGTAGTCCTGTCTGCATTCGGGGTAAAACTCCATTGAGCACCTGCCAGACGAGTAATTGGTGTGACGTGACGTTTGGATGTAGTCACACCAGCATTCTTGCTGTGCTCAAAACCTGTACTGCTTACACTGAGCGTCCATCCCACGATGGCCTCCTAAATGTCTATCGCTTCGATCTCACCCAGCCAATGCGCGGCGCCCAACTGTCCGGCCGCGAATGCCGCGATGATCTTGAAGACGTCATCCGAAAATCCGCCGATGTTCAGAACGTCGGCCTGCTCCGCCGCCTGCGTGGTCGCATGCGGCGTCAAATCGATGCACACCAGCTTGGCCCGGGGATTGCGTTGTTTGAACACATTCCACTGCCGCATGGTTTCCGTTCCGCCACGGCGGTCCGCGTCGATCCATGACTCGTTGTCCGACACGTACACCACCAGCTCGGCCTTGACCTTGTCCTTGTTCATCCGCGCCAGCGGTGCGCTGCAATTGGTGCCGCCGCCGCCGATGGCCGCCAGTTTCCCGGCGTTGGTCAGGACGGTGTCCCGGCTGTTCAATTTGCACTTCACGACATCGACTTCAAACGGCAGCACCTCGGCGCCTGGGTTCTTGCGCAACATGGCGGCCGCCATCAATGCCGCGATGTCGATGCATCGCACGGCGGATGTCGCTCCGTTGCGATACCCCGTCGCTGGCGCGGACATCGATCCCGAGACGTCCGGGCACACGATCACACGGCCTTCGATCTCCGGCACGTTGGCCAGCGCGATTTCCATGGCGTCCTGCAAGGCGTCGCGTATCATCGTTGGCACATCGTCGCTCGCCGCCTTGTATGCCGACAGCAGCTGATACGGAAACACCTTGGCCTTGGCGATGCTTTCGGGATCGCGCAACTTGGCGGCGATCGCCTGTACCGCGCCCGGCACGGCATACACGCCTTGCCGCGCAAAGGTGTTCAGGTTCATCCGCACCATCTGCCAGCCGCCTTGCACCGCGATCTGCGCCCACGCCTGCGGCGACAAGGCCAGCGCGGTGAGCATCTGGAACGGCACGTCCGGCACGGGTTGAGTGCGGTCCCGCTTGTAGGCTTCGAACGCGGCCACTACCGGCGGCAACGCTTCCGGCTGGTACGGCTTCCCGATCAGCCAGGCGAAGTAGGCGGCGCGCCACGGCTCGGATGGCTTGGGGTGCGTCATCTTCACCACGTCGGCCAGCGACGGAGCGTTGCCTACAGTCGCCGCCAGCAAGGCCTTCTCGCTGGCGTTGTTCAGCCATGCCTGCACCAGCTTCTTGGAGCGGGTGCCCAGCGATTTGCGGCCGGCGGCGCCGGAGCGGATGATCTGCACGAAATTACGCAGCATCTTGCCGTTGTCGATCACGCGCTTGAATGCCGGGGTCAACTCGGGACGGCCCTGCGCCGCCAATACGGCCGTCAGCAGCGCCGGCATGTCTTTCATGTAGCCGCGTTCACGGCAGTACACGGCGGTTTGCGCGATGAAGCGCGGGGCCATGTCCAGGCACAATTCCATCACCGTCGCCAGCTGGGCTTCGGCACTGGCGTAGAAGGTCGCATTCAGACAGCCGGTGGCGGCGTATTGCGCCAGCCGGTGCTTGGGCGTCAACTCATAGGCCGGCGCGCCTTCCGCGTTGATGGCGGTGGCCACCGGCAGGAACTTGTTTTTCAGCGACTGGAACAACTGGACGTTTGCCATTTTCATTTCCTCTTTATCTGATTTCTTATCCTTTCTATTGCAAGCGCTGTGCCACCCATGGGTTGTTCACGTAACGCATTGATTGAAAAGAATATTTTTGAAATATGGAAAGTAAGGCGAAATGCCTGTATCGTTACGAGTTATCTAATAAGATAAAAATTTATCCTGAAATGAACAAGAAGCGCATCGTGGTCATCGGTTTTGTCGGCACCCAGCTTGACAGCGGCAAGGGCGCGGCGCGCTGGGAGCGTTGGCGGCCCAGCGTCGCCATCACGCAGTACCCGGATATCGTCGTTGACCGTTTCGAGTTGCTGTACAGCGGCCGTTTCAGCAAGCTGGCGAGCGAGGTGGCGGCCGATATCGGCACGGTTTCGCCGGAAACCGAGGTGGTGCTGCGCGACGTGCCGATGGACGATCCCTGGGACTTCGAGCAGGTCTACGGCGCGCTGTTTGATTTCGCCAAGTCTTATGCTTTTGATCCCGACAACGAGGAATACTGGATACACATCACCACCGGCACGCACGTGGTGCAGATCTGCCTGTTCTTGATGACGGAAGCGTTCTATTTCCCGGGCCGCCTGCTGCAAACCTCGCCGCCGCGCCGCCATGCCGCCGGCGATCCTGGCAGCCATGTGCTGATTGACCTCGACCTGTCCAAATACGACCAGATCGCGCAGCGTTTTTCGCGCGAGCAGGAAGAGGGCGTGGCCTTCCTCAAGTCCGGCATTGCCACGCGCAATCAGCGCTTCAATGCCATGATCGATGAGATCGAACGGGTCGCCATCAAGTCGAAAGCGCCGATGCTGCTGATGGGGCCGACCGGCGCCGGCAAGTCCTTTCTGGCGCGGCGGGTATATGAACTGAAAAAGACGCGCCACCAGATCGACGGCCGCTTTGTCGAGATTAACTGTGCAACGTTGCATGGCGATGGCGCCGGATCGACGCTGTTCGGCCATATCCGGGGATCTTTCACCGGGGCGTCGGCGGACCGGCCCGGCCTGCTGCGGGCCGCGCACAAGGGCTTGCTGTTTCTCGATGAGATCGGTGAGCTGGGTCTCGATGAGCAGGCCATGCTGCTCAAGGCGGTGGAGGAAAAGCGCTTTCTGCCGGTAGGCGGCGACAACGAGGTCCAGAGCGATTTTCAACTGATCGCCGGCACCAACCGCGACCTCGCGAAGGAAGTGATGGCGGGGCGCTTCCGTGAGGACCTGTTTGCCCGGATAAATCTGTGGACCTATGAGTTGCCGGGCTTGGTGGACCGGCCGGAAGATATCGAGCCGAATATCGATTTCATGCTGGCGGAGGTGGGGGCGGAATTGGGCCAGACCGCCCGCTTCAACAAGGAGGCCCGCGAACGCTATGCACGTTTCGCGGCTTCCCCGGATGCGCTATGGGCCGGCAACTTCCGCGACCTGTCGGCATCGATCACGCGGATGGCGACGCTGGCCGAGTCTGGCCGTATCGACGACGCTGTCGTCAGCGGGGAAATCGCGCGGCTGCAGCGCTTGTGGCGTCATCAGGCGCAAGTGGCCGATACGCCGGACGTCGAACTGGAACAGTTGATGCCGTCCGCTGTGGTGGAGGGACTCGATCTGTTCGACGCCATGCAACTGCGTGCCGTCATCAAGGTTTGCCGCGCTTCCAGATCGATGTCCGATGCAGGCAGAAAGTTGTATGCGGTGTCGCGCGACGCCAAAGCAAAACCCAACGACGCGGACCGCCTGAAAAAATATCTGGCGCGGTTCCAGCTCGACTGGGAGGGTGTTTTCCAGGGCCGGTAGGCGCCGGCCACGATGGCGCCCTGCAAAAAAAGTTTTCATCGGCGCAACACTTGTTGGGGCGGCGGGGCGCGATTTTGCTAGAATGGAATTCGATCCTTGCTGGCATCTCCAATGTTATGAATCGTTTATACGCATGCTTGCTGTTGTGCCTTGCCATGGGCTACGCCTGCGCAGGCACGGTGCAGGTGTGCGCGGACCAGGCGGAAATGCCGCCGTTCGTGTTCGCCGAGCGCGTCAACGGCCAGCGCAGCGGCAAGGTGGTGGGCGCCAGCGTCGACCTGCTCAAGCTGATCGGCGCGCGCCAGGGCTGGGACGTCAGCGTGCAGCTGCTGCCGTGGGCGCGCTGCCTGGCGCTGGTGGCCGATCATCGCGTCGATATCGCGCTCAACGTCGGCCAGGCCGACGCCGGCAGCCAGCTGGTGCTCAGCGACGCCTACTTCACCATGCACAATGTGTACTTCTATTCGCGCCGCGCGCGGCCGCAGGGACTCAGCCTGCAGAAGTTGAGCGACGTCGGCCGTTATCACTTGTGCGGCCTGGGCGGGTATCACTTCGAGGTCTACGGCATCCCCACCAGCAAGGTCGACCGCGGCGCCACCATCGGCTACGAGCAGCTGATCGGCAAGCTGCACCTGGGCCGCTGCGACCTGTTCATCGACAGCCGCGAGACCATGGCGGGCCAGTACCTGATCAATCCCAAGCTGCGCAGCCTGCTGGTGGACGGCACGCTGGTGAGCCAGCCATTGCCGGACTCGCCGCTGCGTTCGCTGTACTTCGGCGTGGCCGCCGGCGGCGCCGACGCGGCCAGGCTATTGCAGACGCTGAACGAAGGCCTGGCGCGGCTGGCCAAGACCCGGGAGCTGGAGAAGCTGCTGGACCATTACATGGAACAATGACCGACCTGCCTGGAGCCCGGATGACCGCCATCTCTTACCTGATCCCGGCCGCGCTGGCGGCATTGCTGAGCTTGTCCGCGCGGGCGGCCGAGGTGCCGTCCGATCCGGTGCGGCCGTGGCTGTCGGTCAACGGCTTCGGCACGGTCGGGCTGGCGCATTCGGACGAGCACAACGCCGACTATGTGTTCGACAACCTGCAACCGAACGGCACCGGCCGCAACCGCCAGTGGACCGGCGATGTCGACAGCCGCCTGGGCGTGCAGCTGACCGCCAACTTCACGCCGCAGCTGTCGGGCGTGGTGCAGGTGGTGTCCGAGTACCGCTGGAACGACAGCTACCGGCCGCTGGTCACCTGGGCCAACCTGAAGTACGCGTTCACCCCGGACCTCAGCGTGCGCGTGGGCCGGATCGGGCTGGCCAGCTTCCTGCTGTCGGATTCGCGCCGGGTCGGCTACAGCAACATCACGGCGCGTCCGCCGATCGAGGTCTACCGCCTGCTGGCGCTCAAGGAAAGCGATGGCGTGGACGCCTCGTACCGCGTCCACGCCGGCGACATCAGCAACACCACCACCATCCTGTACGGCAAGCGCACCGTCACCAACACGCGTGGCGTCGACATCCATTCGACCGCCGTGACGGGCGTGTTCGACACGCTGGAAAAGGGACCGCTGACCCTGCACGCGGCCTACCAGGAGCGCAATGTCGACAACCAGAATCCGCCGCGCGGGCGTTTCGCGTCGCTGGGCGCGTCGTGGGATCCGGGCGAGTGGTTCGTGGCCGGCGAATGGGTGCGGGCCACCAACTTCGACGGCAAGCGCGTCAAGGCGATCCGCGAAGCCTGGTATGTGAACGGCGGCCTGCGCTTCGGCACGCTGACGCCGTATGTCACCGTGTCCGAGCTGCGGCCGCTGACCGACACCGGCAACATCCCCGTGGCCCAGCGCACCTACGCGGCCGGCATGCGCTGGGACGTGGCGCGCAACCTCGACCTCAAGCTGCAATGGGACCAGCTGCACCTGGGCGCCAATTCCTACGGCACCTTGCAGAGCGTGGTGGCCGGCACGCCGCGCGGCGGCCATGTGAACGTGGTCAGCCTGCTGGCCGACTTCCTTTACTGACGGGGAGGCCGATCATGCGCATACCCGTCTCCATCCATTGCCTGCTGGCGGCGCTGCTGCTGGCCGGCAGTTGCAGCGCCGAGGTGGTGGTGATCGTCTCGGCCCGCAATCCGGTCAAGGCCCTGAGCGGCGAGCAGGCGTCCGACCTGTTCCTCGGCAAGGCGGTCGAGTTCCCCAACGGCCTGCACGCGGTGCCGATCGACCAGAGCGAAGGCTCGCCGGTGCGCGACGCCTTCTACCTGAAGAGCAGCGGCAAGGCGCCGGCGCAGATGAAGGCCTACTGGGCCCACATGCTGTTCACCGGCCGCGGCCAGCCGCCGGTGGAGTCCGGCGACAGCGCCGCCATCAAGCGCCTGGTGGCCGACAATCCCAACCTGGTGGGCTATATCGACCGCAGCGCGCTCGACGCCAGCGTGCGCGCGGTGCTGGCGATTCACTAGTCAGGCGACGGCGAGCTTCAGGTGACCAACTGGTTCGGTCGTCGGACTCACCTTGATTTCGATGTCATAGCCAAGGCGATTCAGGCACTCCATCAGCTTTCGTTCGGAGAGGTTGGTGAAGTCGCCGCGCATCATCCCGGATACCTTCGGCTGCGGGATGCCCATGCGCCGGCCGGCCTCTTCCTGGGTCAGGCCAAGACGACGCACTGCGCGGGTGATTTCAATCACAAGCCCCGACTTGATCTTGAGTTTCTCAGCGTCGGGCAGGGCCAGGTCCGCAAAGACGTTGCCTGAACCGGTTTCAATTTCAACGCCTTCAATCATGCGCTTCGCCATGCCGTAGTTCCTTTACCAGCGCCTCGGCGACCTTCAGCCTGGCGCGAATAATGTGCTCCATAGTAGACGCAGGATTATACTATTTCAGGTATAAGATCGAGCCCTAATCCGCGCGCAGGTCGGCGGTGTCGACCAGGCAGGCTTCGCGCACGCGCTGCACCGTGGCCGGCGACTCCATCTGGAACCATTCGTGGTGGCCGCGGTCCTGGCGTGCCGCCAGCACGGCGCGCTTGATCGCGAAGAAGGCCGCCACCGCCAACGTCATCGGCGGCTCGCCGATCTCCTTGGCCGATAGGATGTCGCCTTCCTCCGGCGCGTTCGGCGCCAGCTCGCGCGGGAACATCATGATGTTCATCTCCAGCGGGATCGACTGCGCCGCAGGCGGTTTGTACTCCCAGGTGTTGGTGGTGTACAGCGCGCCCGGCGCCGGCCGCGTGGCGCTCGGCGCGGTGCTGGAATCGGCCGGCTGGTAGCTCAGGTCCTCGCTGGTCACGTAGCCCAGGCCCTGCACGAAGCCGCCCTCGACCTGGCCGACGTCGATGGCCGGATTGAGGCACTTGCCGCCGTCGTACACCACGTCCGCGCGCAGGATGGTGGTCTCGCCGGTCAGCACGTCGAGCTCGACCTCCACGCAGGCCGCGCTGTAGGTGTAGCCGGTGAAGTAGTCCACTTCCTCCTTGGCCGGCTTGCCGTCCACCAGCTTGAACTCGAGGTTGCCGTCGGGGTGCTCGCCGCCCTCGATCGCCACCCGCGCCTGCGCCGACAGGTTGAGCCGTTCGTTGAAGGCCATGCCGACGATGACGTTCCAGATCATGGTCATCGCGCCGTTGTGCATGACCTTGGCGCGCCAGCCTTCCTTGTAGTCCCAGAAGTTGATGTTTTGCTTCACGCACCAGGCGTGGCCCTCGGTGGTGAGCAGGTTCAGGCAGTACGCCTCCAGCCGGTGGCGCAGCTCGCCGCAGGCCTGTTGCGCGGCCAGGCCGTTGAACGAGGTGCCGGTCGAGGCGCCCGTGCTTTCCGGATTGGGCACGACGGCGGTGTCGTTCTCCGCCACCCTGATCATGCCGATCGGGACGTTGAGCGCGTACGCCACCACCTGCGCCATCTTGGTGTTGAGGCCCTGGCCCATCTCGATGCCGCCGTGGCGCAGCAGCACGGTGCCGTCCTGCGAATAGACCTCGATCAGCGCGCCGCCCTGTTCCAACAGCGCCAGGTTGAAGCCCGAGCCGTACTTCACGGGCAGCACCGAGATGCCGCGCTTGCGCCAGCGGTTGGCGGCGTTGAACTCGGCCACCGCCGCCTCGCGTCTGGCGAAGTCGGATTTTTGCAGCGTGTAGTCCCACACCTCGCGCATGTAGCACGAGTCCAGCGGTTCGGCGTACGGCGTGACCTGGCCCTGCACGTACAGGTTGCGCGCGCGCACCTGCTCGGGCGTGAGGCCGACCGCGTGCGCCGCCGCCTCGATGGCGTCCTCGACGATGATGGCGCCCTGGATCATGCCCACCGTGCGCATCGAGGTGTTGCTGGTCTTGTCGGTGCGGCAGACGTCGGTGGTGCACGACCAGTTGGGGATGAAGTAGGCCGAGTCGCTGCGCAGCGCCATGCAGTCGCTGATGATGAAGCTGCAGTCGTAGGTGCGGCCGCCGTCGAGCCAGTAGTCGGCCTGGAAGCCGAACAGCTTGCCGTGCGTGAGCGGGTTGCTGGCGTCGCCGATGGCGATGTTGTAGTTGCCCAGCGCCGGGTGGCGGTGGCCGAACATGGCGGTGTCGACCTGGCGCAGCGCGGCCATGCGCAGCGGCCGGTTCAGCTTCCACGCGCCGACCGCCGCGATGGTGCTGGCGAACGCCGATTGCCCGCACTTGCCGCCGTAGCCGCCGCCGATGCGGCGCACCCGCACGTCGACCTTGTTGACCGGCAGCGTCAGCACGCTGGCCACCGCGCCCTGCACCACGTTGGCGTCCTGGGTCGAGGCGTAGACGCGCACTTGGCGGTCCTCCACCGGCTCGACGTAGCTCGACTGCGTCTCCATGTAGAAGTGGACCTGGCTGCCGACCTTCTGCCGGCTGGCCACGCGGGTGCAGCTGACCGGGCCGTACAGCTCGCTGTCGATGGAGATCTTGTGGTCGACCACCGGCTTCAACAGGTCCGGCTGCTCGGGCGTGCGCGGCCGCATCCAGGCCAGGCTGGTGCCGCTGCGGGTGATCTTCCAGATGTGCGAGTACCACGGCGCGCCGGCCGGCTTGTCCAGGTAGACCAGCTTGTTGCGCGCGGCGTCGGTGTCGGGCAGGTCGATCTGCGGGCGCTGGGCGGTGAAGTGGCAGAAGTGCGTTTGCAGATGGTTGGCCGCTTCCTGCGCCAGCTGCTCGTTGCGCGCCACCACCATGCCGATGCACTGGCCGTAGCCTGTCAGCAGCAGCGGCGCGCGCGCGTCGTAGTTCGGCGGCAGCGCGCCGCCCGGACAATCGGCGGCGGCCACGCTGACGGCGAAGATGGGATCGTCCATCGCCATGCCGTCGATGACCTTGCCGGGCACGTCGATGGCGGTGATGTAGTCCTTCACGCCCGGATACACGGCCTGCAATGCCGCCAGCACCTCGGCCGGCGAGGCCGGGCCGTCCACGCCCGGCACCTGGTAGACGCACGTGCCCAGCGCGACCATGCTCTGCACCGGCGCCCCGTTCATGCCGGTCGGCGGCATCGGGATGTCGTGGATGTACTGGGCCTCGCCGGTGGCCTGCAGCATCGCTTCGATCTTCACGTAGGGCACGTGTACCGGGAACTGGTCGGCGTACGCCTTGTAGGCCTGCGTGCCCTTCGACACCGGCCGCTCGCCGCGCTCGCCGGCCGAGCGCAGCGCCGGCGGCACCGGCAGGCCGCGCCACTCGCTGACCGCGATGAAGAATTTGTACAGATAGGATTCGGCCAGCTGGCGCTTGTAGGTGGCGCTGTAGCCCTCGTCGGGCAGTTGCGCGTAGTGGGCGGCGTAGCGGTCGGCGAGCGCGTCCAGTTCCTGGCGCAGCACCGGCATGGCCCGGTCCAGCGCGGCGGCGTCCCAGTGCTGGCCGCGCAGCGCCTGCTCGGTGTGCGGCATGCGCGTGGCGGTCGGCGACATGCCGCCGTACACCAGCGCGATGTCGGCCACGCGCTGCTGCGCGTCGAGCTTGACGCGCATGCCGCTGTTGACGATGGAGTGGGCGTTGACCTCGCGCTGCGCGGTCTTGTAGGTCTGCGCGTATTCGTCGGCGCCGGTCAGGCGCACCTGGTAGGACAGCAGCACGCAGCCTTCGGCGTGCTGGCGCCAGTAGGCGGGCAGGTCCAGCAGCGGCAGCGTCTTCGGCTCGGGATGCGCGGGCGCGCTCACCGTCACCGTGGCGTCCAGCGCGGCCAGCGCCGTGTACAGGTCGGAAGGGAAGGGCACGCCCTGCTCGGCGTGCGTGACCACCAGCATGGTGTTGCCGGCCAGCGTGGCGGCGTTGCGCACGATGCCGCCGGCGGTGCGCCCGGCCATGTAGGCCAGCGCCTGCAGGCCGGCGTTGGGCGCCTTCGCGTTGGCGGCGTCGAGGAAGTCCAGCAGCTTGGCGTACAGCAGGCCGCCGCCCAGGCGCAGCTGGCCGTCCGCCAGGCTCAGGGTGTGCAGCTCGGGCAGGTGCGAGATGTCGATGAACACGTGCGGATTTTCCACCGTGCGCGGATAGACGCCGATCGAGGTGTTGCCGCCGACCAGGCGCAGGTTGGCGCGGTCGTGGAAGTCGCGCATCAGGCCGATGGCGCTGGACACCGTCAGCGGCCGGAACCAGTGGTAGCCGTTGGCCGAGTAGTGCACCGGACGCGGCGGCTTGCGCAGCTCGGCGGGGAAGGCGATCTCCACCGGCGCGACGCGCTCCACCTTCTCGGCCGGATCGATCTCGCACGTCATGCAGCCGGCCTCGTCGACCTGCGGATTCCAGTCGGAGGCGAAGGTTTTCTTGAAGCCGTACAGGATGGGACGGTAGCCGGTGCAGCGGCAGATGTTGCCGTCGAACATGGCCTCGATCTCCTGCTTGGTGCCGGGCTTGGGGCCGCGCTGGGCCACGGCGGCGGTCATGTTCATCACCCAGCCCGGGGTGCAGTAGCCGCACTGCGTGCCGTTGTTGCAGGCCAGCCCGTCCTGCACGCTGCTGATGCATCCGGACTTGACGCTGCCCGTGCCCTCCACCGTGGTCACCAGCATGCCGTCCAGCGAGGCGACCGGACGCAGGCAGGAATTGACCGAGCGGTGCTCGACCTGCTGGGTGTCCTCGTTCCAGCTCGACAGCATGACGGTGCAGGCGCCGCAGCCGCCTTGCTTGCAGCCTATCTTGGTGCCGGTCAGGCCCACTTCCGGCGAGCGCAGGTAGTCGGCCAGCAGCACGGTCGGGTCGACCGTCGGCAGCTGGACCCGCTCGCCGTTGAGATAGAACACGAGGTCAAGTGTTTGATCGGATGTGGACATGAAAAGGCTCCTGTGACATGGGTGGCATGGTTCAACGTGGCGAATTCGAGACAGCGGCAAACAGGCCGCGGCGCACGGGAAGAATACTGGTTTCGTGACGGGCGATAAACATTATTTTGCTCATATTTTTCCCAGAGAAACTCACCAATTAACACCGTCCGCGATTTTCCGCGATTGACATGCAAGAATTCACGGTGCTATAGTGAATTTAATAAGTGGAAGCGTTTCCACTCGTAAAAAACACATAGACAGACGGGCCTGGACCCTTCTGCACGGAGACAGAATGCTCACAGCCAGCCCCGCTCTGCCGGGCGACCAGGCCTTGCGCCGCTCGCCCGACCGCCATCCACAGCGCCCGCCACGCCGGCTGATGTGCCTGCTGGCCATCCCGGCCCTGCTGTTGTGCGCGCACGGCGCCGCGCTGGCGCAGGGCAAGGTGCAGGCATGGATCACCACCGGCGACCAGGCGCAATTGCTGGCGCGCGGCGCCGACGCCGCGTTCGGCGCGGGCGCCAAGGCCGCCACCGTCATCGAGGTCGATCCGTCCCAGCGTTACCAGGAGATGGTGGGCTTCGGCGCCGCCATCACCGACGCCTCGGCCTGGCTGATCCAGAACCGGCTGAACCCGCAGCAGCGCGGCGCGCTGATGAACGACCTGTTCGGCAAGGCGCCCGGCGCCAACTTCAGCTTCACCCGGCTGACCATCGGCGCCTCCGACTTCTCGCGCCACCACTACAGCTTCGACGACATGCCGCCCGGCCAGACCGATCCCGCGCTGGCGCATTTCTCCATCGAGCCCAACCGCGCCGACGTGCTGCCGGTCACCAAGGCCGCGCTGGCGATCAACCCCAAGCTGCGCGTGATGGCCTCGCCGTGGAGCGCGCCGGGCTGGATGAAGAGCACCGACAGCCTGATCCAGGGCACGCTGAAGCCGGAAGCCTACGCGCCGTTCGCGGCCTACCTGTCGCGCTACGTCGGCGCGTATGCGCAGGAGGGCGTGCCCATCTTCGCGCTGACCCTGCAGAACGAACCGCATTTCGAGCCCAAGGATTATCCCGGCATGCGGGTCGAGCCGGCGCAGCGCGCCGCCTTCATCGGCGGCCACCTGGGACCGCTGCTGGCCAGGGAGCATCCGCAGACCCGCATCCTGGACTGGGACCACAACTGGGACGAGCCGGGTTCGCCGGCCGCCGTGCTGCAGGATCCGGTGGCGAGCAAGTACGTCAACGGCGTGGCCTGGCACTGCTACGCCGGCGACGTGCGCGTGCAGGCCGCGCTGCACGACCGCTGGCCGGACAAGGACACGTATTTCACCGAATGCTCGGGCGGCAAGTGGGCGCCGGTGTGGTCGGACAATTTGAACCACTTCGCCCGCACGCTGGTGATCGGCGCCACGCGCGGCTGGGCCAAGGGCGTGCTGCTGTGGAACCTTGCGCTGGACGAGAACGACGGCCCGCACCTGGGCGGCTGCAAGGATTGCCGTGGCGTGGTCACCATCGACAGCCGCGACGGCAAGGTCACGCGCAACGAGGAGTACTACGCGCTGGCCCACGCCAGCCGCTTCGTGCGCCAGGGCGCGCGCCGCATCGCCTCGACCAGCGGCTACGACGACCTCGACACGGTGGCCTTCCGCAACGCCGACGACGGTTCGGTGGCGCTGCTGGTGGTGAACTCGGCCAAGACGCCGCGCAGCTTCGCGGTGCGCCTGGCGCCGGGCCAACGCAGCTTCAGCTACACCCTGCCGGCCGCCAGCGTCGCGACCTTCACCTGGCAACCCTGACACGCACTGCCGTGCAACCGCGCGGCAGTTTTTTCAACCCGGGAGTGGAAGCGCTTCCACAAGAGGAGATACGGATGGTCAAGTTACTGAGTGTGGTGTGTGCGGTGTTGCTGGCCGGCTGCGGCAGCGGCGGCGCCAGCGTGGTGGTGACGCCGGTGACGCCGCCGGCGCCGCCGCCGCCGGCCGTGATCAAGCCGACCCCGGTCACGCCGGTGCCGGCGCTGCCGCTGACCATGCTGCACACGCAGGGCACCAAGTGGCTGAAGGCGGACGGCGGCCAGGTCGCGCTCAAAGGCACCAACCTCGGCAACTGGCTGATCAACGAATTCTGGATGATGGGCCAGGGCAGCGCCGGCATCGACGACCAGTGCAAGCTGGAGGCCAACTTCGACAGCCGCTTCGGCTACGCCGAGCGCCAGCGCCTGATGCAGCTGCTGCGCGACAACTGGATCACCACCCGCGACTGGGACCAGATGCAGAAGTTCGGCCTGAACGTGGTGCGCCTGCCCTTCATCTACAGCGTGGTCGAGGACGAGAAGAACCCGCGCCACCTGCGCGCCGACGCCTGGCGCTACCTGGACGACGCCATCGCCCAGGCCGAGAAGCGCGGCATGTACGTGATCCTCGACCTGCATGGCGCGGTCGGATCGCAGGGCTGGGAGCAGCACAGCGGCTGCGCCAACAAGAACCTGTACTGGTCCACGCCGGAATTCCAGGACCGCACCATCTGGCTGTGGCAGCAGGTCGCGGGCCGCTACAAGGACCGCGCGGCGGTGGCCGGCTACAGCGTGCTCAACGAACCGTGGGGCACCACCGCCGCCAACCTGGCCGCCGTGGTCAAGACCCTGTACACGGCGATCCGCGCGGTCGATCCCAACCACGTGGTGATCCTGCCCGGCCATAACAGCGGCAACATCACGGCCTACGGCAAGCCGTCCGACCAGGGCATGAGCAATGTCGCGTTCGAGATGCACTTCTATCCCGGCCTGTTTGGCTGGGGCCAGACCGGCCTGCAGGTGCACAAGGACTGGCTCACCTGCGCCGGCGGCGGCAACAGCGGCGTCTGCGAATGGGACAACAAGCTCAAGGCCGTCGACACCGCCTTCTTCATCGGCGAGACCCAGCCGTGGATGGGCATGGGCCTGGACCTGGGCGGCCAGGTCGGCCGCGCCTCGTTCGACACCTACGCCAAGTACGGCTGGGCCACCACGGCGTGGAGCTGGAAGGTGGTCAGCAACGGCGGCGGCCAGGGCAACGGCAGCTGGGGCTTCGTGACCAACGCGGCCGGCGCCGCCGTGCCGGCCGTCGACTTCACCAAGGCGCCCATCACCGACATCGAAAACCTGTTCAAGTTGTTCGGCACCCAGGCTTACGAGGTCCACCAGCCCCTGCAGGACTGGATGACCAGCAGCACCGCACCACAACCCTTCCGTTAGCACTATCAACCCGTCTAAAATTATAAGAGAGACTAGAAGATGAGCAAGCCAACACAAGCACTCGCACTGACACCGATCGCCGCCGCCTGCGCGGCGCTGATGATCGCATCCGCCCCGGCATGGGCGCAACAGGCACCGTCCGCCACGGCGGACGGCAAGGAGGTCCAGTCGGTGGTGGTGACCGGCATCCGCCGCAGCATCGAGACCTCGATGGCGGTCAAGCGCGATGCCGACTCCATCGTCGAGGCCATTACCGCCGAGGACATCGGCAAGCTGCCCGACGTCAGCATCGCCGAATCCATCGCCCGCCTGGCCGGCCTGACGGCGCAGCGCGTCGAGGGCCGGGCGCAGGTGATCTCGATTCGCGGCCTGGCGCCGGACTTCTCCGGCACGCTGATGAACGGCCGCGAGCTGGTCTCCACCAGCAACAACCGTGGCGCCGAGTACGACCAGTATCCGTCCGAGCTGATCAACGGCGTCACCGTCTACAAGACGCCGGACGCGTCGCTGGCCGGTGGCGGCCTGTCCGGCACGGTGGACCTGCACACCGTGCGCCCGCTCGACATCCGCGAGCGCACCATCGTGTTCAACGCGCGCGGCGAGCACAATTCCAACGGCAAGCTGAACTCGAACAGCTCGGCCAACGGCAACCGCGTCAGCGCCTCCTACGTGGACCAGTTCATGAACAACACGCTGGGCGTGGCGTTCGGCTACGCGCACCTGGATTCGCCGGGCCAGCAGCAGGAATACAAATCGTGGTGGTGGGGCACGGACAACAAGCTGCCCAAGGGCGACGAGGACGTGGTGGCGTTGAAGGGCGCCGAGGTCACGGCCACCTCGCGCAAGCAGAAGCGCGACGGCCTGATGGGCGTGATCGAATACCGTCCGACCAAGGAATTCCGCACCACGCTGGACCTGTACTATTCCGAGTTCAAGGAAGACACCACCATGCGTGGCATGATGTGGAACTCGCACCAGTGGAGCGACGTCACCTACAACAACCCGCTGATCCAGACCGTGGGCGGCACGCGCCTGCTGGTGGGCGGTTCGCTGGTCAACCTGGAACCCATCGTCCGCAACGACTTCAACACCCGCAAGGACCAGCTGGGCGCGGTCGGCTGGAACAACACCTACCGCAAGGACGGCTGGACGCTGGTGGGCGACGCGTCGTACTCGACCGCCAAGCGCCGCGAGCAGGTGCTGGAAACCTACGCCGGCCTGGGCCCGGCCAACTCGCACATCACCGACAACAACTTCCAGTTCCGCATCCCGACCGCCAGCGGCCTGCCGACCTTCACGCCGAGCATCAACTTCGCCGACCCGTCCATCATCAAGCTGACCGACGTCGGCGGCTGGGGCAAGGACGCGGACATGCACCATCCGGTGGTGGAGGACAAGCTGGGCTCGATCAAGCTGTCGGCCAAGCGCGACCTGGACGGCATGTTCCGCAGCCTGGAGGGCGGCGTCAACTACAGCAAGCGCGAGAAGACCCACGCCGACACCAACAACTACTGGAACCTGAACAACGGCCGCGCGCCGGCGGTGGTGTCGCCCGACCTGATCCAGCCGTCCACCTCGCTGGCCTTCGCCGGCATCCCGAGCGTGCTGACCTATGACGTCATGGGCGTGCTGGGCAAGTACTACACGATGCAGCCGGCCCGTCCCGACGACCAGGCGCTGCAGGACTGGGGCGTGACCGAGAAGGTCACCACCGCCTACGCCCGCCTGGGCATCGACACCGACGTCGGCCCCTTCCCGCTGCGCGGCAACATCGGCCTGCAGGCGGTCAACGTCGACCAGAAATCGCGCGGCGCCATCGTCAACGTCGGCAAGCTGGGCGCGATCACCGGCGGCTCCAACTACACCGACTACCTGCCCAGCCTGAACCTGAACTTCGACCTCGGAAAGTACCTGGAGACCACCAACCTGCGCTTCGGCGCGGCCAAGACCGTGGCCCGGCCGCAGATGTCGGACATGCGCGCCGGCGTTTCGGGCGGCGTGGACGCCACCACCCGCATGTGGAACGGCAGCGGCGGCAACCCGCAGCTGGAACCGTGGCGCGCCAATTCCTACGACCTGTCGATGGAAAAATACATGGGCAAGCGCAGCTACATCGCGGGCGCGCTCTGGTACAAGAAACTGCAGAGCTACATCTACAACCAGCAGACCGCGTTCAGCTTCGCCGGCTTCCCGAACCCGTCGGCCGTGGTGCCGCTGCAGGACATCGGCACGCTGAACCGTCCGGCCAACGGCGCCGGCGGCCTGGTCAAGGGTGTGGAACTGTCGGGCGCGCTGGACGGCGGCCTGCTGTACGCGCCGCTGGAAGGCTTCGGCGTGACGGGCAGCATGTCCGGCACCGAGAGCTCTATCCATCCGAACGGTCCGGGCACCAAGGAGAAGTTGCCGGGCTTGTCGGGCGTGGTGTCCAACTTCACGGTGTACTACGAGAAGTCGGGCTATCAGGCGCGGGTGAGCCGCCGCTACCGTTCGGCGTATCGCGGCGAGGTGACCGGTTTGTTCGCGCAGCGTTCCTTCAGCGAGATCCTGGCCGAGCGACAAATTGATCTACAGCTTGGTTATGCGATCGAGGAAGGCCGCTACAAGGGCTTGTCGTTCCTGTTCCAGGTCAATAACCTGAACAACTCGCCGTACCAGACGCGCCAGGGCGATCCGTTCTCGGGCGGTTCGTATGCGCCGGAGCGCTACACCACCTACGGCCGCCAGTTCCTGCTGGGTGTGAACTACAAGCTGTAAGCTGGAGAAGCGCGCCGCTCAGCGCGAGCGCGCTTCTTCGCGCCGCTGGATGATGAAGGCCTTCAAATCCTCGAAGGTGACCACGCCGCGCTGGGCGGTGTCGATATGGTCGAAATTCTTTTCCACGAAACCCAGGCCGGCGTTGTGCGCTTCCTCGCGGCTGAGGCCGCCGCTGCTGTCGACGTCGGCGTCTTCAAAGCGCTGCTTCAGCTTCTGCATGGACTGGTATTGCAGCATGGGGCTGGGCGCGCCGTCGCGCGGTGGCTTGCGCATGGCCGGCGGGATGTAGGGATCGGGATGGGCCGGCGCCGACATCATGGCCGGCGCGGAGACCGGCTGGGGCTGCTGGATTTGAGCGTGCGCGCAGGCGCAGGCCATCGTTGTGGCCAGCATGGCAATGTGGATGAACTGTTTCATTATCGTCTCCCCCGCGCCGTGTATTCAGCCTGGCGCATGGCTGGTGGTGCCACTGTGACGCTGTTGACGAAATTAATCAAATCCGATTGCAGGGTTCGGCTTGTAGTGTCGTCTGGAAACGTCACTTGTCAAATTGCTTAATCTTTGAGAAAAATTGACGACGACGCACGCTTTACCAGGGCGCGACTCATCGGCCCGGATCACAATTATGATCCGGGTCCGGTTGGAATGCATCAGTAATTTACTTGTGCCAGAAGCCGACGTGCGCCAGGCGCGCCTCGTCTTCGCGCATGGGGCCGATGACTTCGGTGGGACGCTGGCCGCGCGCGAACACCTCGCGGCAGGGCAGCGACAGGGTGGGATTTTCGGGATCGCTGCCGGTCAGTGCCAGCAGGCTGGCTTCGGACATCGCATACACCACGCGTCCGACGCCGCTCCAGTAGGTGCCGCCGGCGCACATGGCGCAGGGTTCGGCGTTGGCGTACAGCGTGGCCGTGGCCAGCTGCTCCGGGCTGTGGCGCTGCGACGCCATGCGCAGCGCGTTCATCTCCGCGTGCGCGGTGCGGTCGCTGCTGGAGGCGTTCATCGCTTCGGCGATCACCGTGCCGTCGGCGGCGACCACCATCGCGGCGAAGGGATGGTGGCCCTCGTCGCGCGAGCGCTGCGCCAACGCCAGCACGCGGGTGAGGAATTCGTGGTCCTGGGCGGTGGCGGTGGTCATGCGTTCTCCTGGTCGTTGCGCAGGACGCCGTAGCGCAGGTCCTGCTGTTTGAGGTAGCCGCGATAGGCCAGCGACATGCGGTCGCAGGCCACAGAGACTTCGGCGCCCGGTATCAACGGCAGTCTTGCGGGGCTCTGGCTTTCCAGTATCGGCCGGTCCTGCAGGAAGATGGTGTCCTGGAACTGGCGCAGCTCGTCGTCGCCGGAGGTGAAGTCGTCCAGCGCCAGGATGATCCAGACGCGGGTGGTGGTTTCGGTCAGCGGTTGCAGCATCAGCGCGATGGCTTCGCGCACGAGGTCCACGGGATGCTTGGTCAGCACGGCGGTCAGCGGACGCACCACGCGGTAGGTGTATTCGATGTCGGCGCCGGCGGTGGCTGCCTTGCTGGCCTGCGGTTGCCATGCGCGGCACTGTTTGGCCCAGACGCCGCTGCCGTAGTCGGCGTCGTCGAAGTTCTCGACGGTGTAGTTGGCGATGGCGGCTTGTTCCTGCACGCCCAATATGCCCTCGTGGACGAAGGCGAAATGCGCCATGTCGAGGAAGTTCTCGACGATGCGCGGTCCGCTGCTTTGCACGTCGTACGGTCCGCACCAGACCTTGCGCAAGGCTGCGTCGGCGAACTCGGGAAACGGCGGAGGGCTTGCCACGACAGGCTCGCCGAGGCAGACCCATACCAGGCCATAGCATTCCTGCACGCGGTAGGTGGCGACTTGCGCCTTCAGGTTGGCTTCGCCCAGCGCGGGCAAAGCGGGGATGTGCTTGCAGCGACCGTCGCCGCCGAAGGCCCAGCCGTGGTAGGCGCAGCGCAGCGTGTCGTTGTGCAGGGCGCCCATCGACAGGCGGGTGCCGCGATGCGGGCAGCGGTCCTCCCACGCGTGCAGCACACCGCCGCTGTCGCGCCACAGGACGAGGCGCGTGTCCAGCAGGTCGGTGGCCGTGACCGCGCCGGCCGCGATCCCTTGCGAGAGCGCGACCGGGTGCCAGTCGTTCAACAGGACTGGATCAAGGCTCACTTCGGAATCGAGCCTTCCACGCCCTGCACGTAGAAGTTCATCGACAGCAGGTCCTTCACCGGCGCCGCCACGCCGGCTGCGTACTTGATGGCGCCCGACTGGTCCTTGATCGGACCGGTGAACGGCGCGAAGGTGCCGGCGGTGAGCGCGGCCTTCTTCTCTTCGAACGCCTTGGCCGCATCGGCCGGCACCACGGCGTTCAGCCCCGACATCTTGACCATGCCTTCCTTCATGCCGCCACGGTATTCACCGGTTTTCCAGGTGCCGGCGATGACCGCCTTGGCGGTTTCGATGTAGTAGGGAGCCCAGTTGTTGGTGGCCGCCGTCAGGTGCGCCTTCGGTGCGAACTTGGACATGTCCGAATCCCAGCCGAACGCGTACACGCCTTTTTCCTGCGCCACTTGCAGCGTGGCCGGCGAGTCGGTGTTCTGCGCCATCACATCCGCGCCTTGCGCCACCAGGGTTTCCGCCGCCTGGCGTTCCTTGGCCGGGTCGTACCACGAGTTCACCCAGATCACCTTGGTCTTGACGCCGGGATTGACGCTCTGCGCGCCCAGCGTGAAGGCGTTGATGTTGCGGATCACCTCGGGCACGGGGAAGGAGGCGATGAAGCCCAGCGTCTTCGACTTGGTCATCTTGCCGGCGATGACGCCGTTCAGGTAGGCGCCTTCGTACAGCCGCGATTCGTAGGTGCCCAGGTTCTTGCCGGTCTTGAAGCCGGTGGCGTGCATGAACACCACGCCCGGCGTCGTCTTGGCGACTTTCTCGGTCGGGTTCATGTAGCCGAAGGAGGTGGTGAAAATCAGCTTGTTCCCTTCGGCCACCAGCTTGCGGATCACGCGTTCGGCGTCCGCGCCTTCCGGCACGTTCTCGACGTAGGTGGTCTTGACCTTGGCGCCGAGCTCCTTCTCCATCGCCAGGCGGGCCTGGTCGTGGGCGTAGGTCCAGCCGGCGTCGCCGACCGGGCCGACGTAGACGAAGCCGATCTTCAGCGGCTCCGCAGCGAACACGGAGGCGGACATGCCGATGGTGGCGGCGGCCAGCGCGGCCACGGCCAGTACTTTGCGACGATTGATCATACGGTTTCCTTTGATGGGCAGGGGTTAGAAGTGGTATTCGGCGCGGACCATCGGCGTCTTGGCCGTTGCGCCCGGGTTGTTGGTGTCCGGGTTGCCGAACTTGTTTTTCCAGAACTGGTACTCGACGCCGACCTTGAAGGTGTTCTTCGGCGCGCTCACCACGGCGCTCATGTCGTACATGATCTGCATGTCGATGTTGGTCTCGCGCGCGGTGTCGCCGCCGAATTCGTTCTTGCCCTTGGTGCCGATGAAGTTGGCGAAGCCTTCGAACGACAGCGGGATGCCGATGTTGAACGGGATGCCCCATGCGGCGGTCAGCATCGGGTGGGTCTTGTAGGCGTAGCGCGGAGTGGCGGCGCCGGTGAAGGTGTTGTACGGCGCGTTGCTCTCCCACAGGGCGAGCAGGCTGACGTCGAGGAAGCCCGGCACGTCCATCATCAGCGTCGGGCCGGCGACGACCATGCGCTTCTTGGAGTTGTAGCCGGCGTCGGTCTTGCTGTTGAAATCGAAGCCCGCCGTGGCGCCGACGCCGCGCACCGGACCGAAGGCCCAGCTATTGCCGGTGACTTTGCCCAGGTCCAGCGTGTGGCGGTACAACGCGTAGGCTTCATGCGCGCCGCTCTTGGCGCCGGCCGACGACGGGTCCACTTCCGACGACATCAGGAAGTCGACGCTGAAGAAGTTCTTGCCGTACTTGTAGCCGGAGACGCTGCTCAGGTTGACGATGTTCTTGGTGATGTCCTTGTCGTTGAACGGTTCGGCGAACTTGGTGCCGTAACGGTAGCTGAGCGAGGTGTCGCTCCAGTCGGCGGCGTGGGCGGCGCAGGCGCAGCAGGCGAGAAGGGCGAAGGCGGTGCGGGAGGCGAGACGGGACATCATGGAACTCCATTCAGTGAGATAAGGAACGACACGGTTTGTAATAACTTCTTTTGTATCCAATTCGTTTTTGTGATTGGATTCAATCTCATCGACATCTCTAGCAATTCCCGGGCCATACCGCTAGTACCCGGACAGCGCCTCGGCCAGGTTCACTTTCTTGTCCTGCTCATGCAGGTGTAGGCGCGCTTCGATTTCCAGCAGGTGGTGCTCGATCAAATGGACGGCTTCCTTGACCTTGCGCTGCTCGATCAGCGTGGCCAGGTCCTGGTGCTCGTCGTTCTCGCACATGGTGGCGCCGGGCGCCTCGTACAGCGCGATGATCAGCGAGCAGCGCGACACCAGCTCCGCCATGAAGCGCTGCAGCACCTGGTTGCCGGCCAGCTCCGCCAGCAGGATGTGGAACTCGCCGCCGAGGCGTATCCAGCCGGCGCGGTCGCCGGTGCGGCGGGCCTGGTCCTCGGCGTGCAGCGCGGCGCGGATCTGCTTGAGCGAGGCGGGGGTGGCGTTGCGGATCACCAGCGGCACGATCTCGCGCTCGATGGCGCGGCGGGCGGCGAAGATGTCGCGCGCTTCCTCCGGCGTGGGCGAGGCGATCACCGCGCCGCGATTGGGCCGCAGCTCGATGATGTGGTCGTGCGCCAGCCGTTGCAGCGCCTTGCGCACGGTGGTGCGGCTGACCTGATACAGCTCGCAGAAATCGGCTTCGCCCAGATGGGTGCCGGGTGGCAGGCGGTGGCTCATGACGGCATTGACGACCGCGCGGTAGATGCGCAGGTCGACGGCGGTGGTCCCGCGCTTGATGGCGGCAGGCGCTTCCGCAACGGCGGCCGCGGTGGCGGCCTTGCGAGGTTTGCGTTTGCCTTGTAATGGCATTGATCGATTCTCCGTGAGGGTGGTGCTCACACTGCATAAAGCAGGAACCATGCTAACTACATCGTGTACAAAGCTGCGTTGAAGCTGTCTTGTATTGTGTACGAAAATACTTTGTTTTGTCCTCATTTTTGAGCGTCACGCACATTTTTGGTGAAAAACTGTGTCATATTTAGTGCACTCTCCGGTCCAAAACAGAGCGTTTACGGCGGATCGCGTGTGGCATGCTAATTGCGTCTGTTTTTGTATTCAATTTGTATACGATGAGGGAAGCGCCGATGACAGAGCCGCGCCTGAAGATGCTGGGCATCTCCAAGATTTACCCTTCCGTGGTGGCCAACGCCGCGGTCGACCTGACCGTCATGCCGGGCGAGATCCACGCCGTGCTGGGCGAGAACGGCGCCGGCAAGAGCACGCTGATGAAGATCATCTACGGCGTGACCAAGCCCGATGAAGGCCAGATCATGTGGGAGGGGAAGCAGGTCGACATCCACTCGCCACACGACGCGCGCAAGCTGGGCATCGGCATGGTGTTCCAGCACTTCGCGCTGTTCGAGACGCTGACCGTGGCCGAGAACATCGCGCTGGCGCTGGACGAGAAGATCGCCCCGGCCGCGCTGGCGCCGCGCATCCGCGAAGTCTCCGAACAATACGGCCTGCCGCTCGATCCGCAACGGCTGGTGCACAGCATGTCGGTGGGCGAGCGGCAGCGGGTGGAGATCGTGCGCTGCCTGCTGCAGTCGCCGCGCCTGCTGATCATGGACGAGCCGACCTCGGTGCTGACGCCGGACGCGGTGCTCAAGCTGTTCGAATCGCTGCGGCGCCTGGCCTCCGAAGGCGTCAGCATCCTGTATATCAGTCACAAGCTCGATGAGATCCAGTCGCTGTGCGACAAGGCCACCGTGCTGCGCGGCGGGCGCGTGTCCGGCACCGCCAACCCGAAGGAGGAAAGCGCCAAGTCGCTGGCGGAGCTGATGATAGGCCGCGAGCTGCCGGTGTGCGTGCACAAGCCGCGCGAGCCGGGCGAGGTGCTGCTGGCGCTCGACAAGCTCAATGTGCGCAGCGACGATCCGTTCGGCACGCGGCTCAAGGACGTCAGCCTGGAGCTGCGCAGCGGCGAGATCGTCGGCATCGCCGGCATCTCCGGCAACGGCCAGCAGGAGCTGTTGAAGGCCATCTCCGGCGAGCGCGCGCTGGCCGCCGGCAGCGGCGTGGTCCGCCTGTGCGGGCGCGACGTGGGCAGGCTCGATGCCGCGCAACGGCGCCAGCTGGGGCTTGGCTTCGTGCCCGAGGAGCGGCTGGGACGCGGCGCCGCGCCCGACCTGTCGCTGGCAGACAACGCGCTGCTGACCGGCTATCTGCCGGCCGCCAACACCGGCATGGTCAAGCGCGGACTGATACAGCGCGGCGCGGTGCGCGCATTCGCGCGCAAGGTGATCGAGCGCTTCAACGTCAAGTGCGGCAGCGAGCAGTCGGCGGCGGCCAGCCTTTCGGGCGGCAACCTGCAGAAGTTCATCGTCGGCCGCGAGATCGCGTTGGCGCCGAAGGTGATGGTGTTCGCGCAGCCCACGTGGGGCGTGGACATCGGCGCCGCCATGCTGATACGGCAGGCCATCATCGACATGCGCGACCAGGGCGTGGCGGTGCTGGTGCTGTCCGAGGAGCTGGACGAATTGTTCATGATGAGCGACCGCATCGCCGTGCTGGCGGACGGGCGCTTGTCGAAGGCGGTGCCGGCGGGCGGCACCAGCATCAACCAGATCGGCGTGTGGATGAGCGGCGATTTCGACTACCAGGGAGCAGAACATGTCGCGGCTTGAACAACGCCCGGAACCTTCGCGTTCGATGATGCTGGCGTCGCCGCTGATCGCGGCGGCGGCCATGCTGCTGACCGGCTCCGCGCTGTTCTTCTTCCTCGGACAGGAGCCGCTGCATGCCTTCTACGTCTACTTCATCAAGCCGTGGACCACGCTGTACGGCGTGGGCGAGCTGCTGCTGAAGGCGACGCCGCTGATCCTGTGCGGCGTGGGCCTGGCGATCGGCTTCCGCGCCAACGTCGCCAACATCGGCGCCGACGGCCAGCTGACGGTGGGCGCGATCGCCTCCGGCGCGGTGGCGCTGTATTTCGACGAGGTGCAGGCGTGGTGGGTGCTGCCGCTGATGCTCGTCGCCGGCGCGCTGGGCGGCATGCTGTGGGCCGCCATTCCCGCGCTGCTGCGCACGCGCTTCAACACCAGCGAGATCCTCGTGAGCCTGATGCTGGTGTACGTGTCGTATCACTTGCTGAGCTATCTGGTGCACGGGCCGATGCGCGACCCGGCCGGCTTCAACTTCCCGCAGTCGAAGATGTTCAGCGACTCGGCCACCCTGCCGCTGCTGGTGGAGGGCCTGCGGGTGAACGCGGCCTTCATCCTCTCGCTGCTGGCGGCGGTTGCAGCCTGGTTCTTCTGCAAGCACACCTTCGCCGGCTACCGCATGCAGGTGAGCGGCATGGCGCCTGCCGCCGCGCTGTACGCCGGCTTCAGCGAGCCGCGCAACGTGTGGCTGGCCTTCATGGTCAGCGGCGCCTTGTCCGGCATCGCCGGCGTGGGCGAGGTGGCCGGGCCGCTGGGGCAGATGCAGCCGTCGGTGTCGGCGGGCTATGGCTTCGCGGCCATCATCGTCGCGTATGTCGGGCGCTTGCATCCGCTGGGCGTGGTGCTGTCGGCGCTGTTGATGTCGCTGCTGTACATCGGCGGCGAGACGGCGCAGATCGAGCTGCAGGTGCCGTCGGCGATCACCGGCATGTTCCAGGGCCTGCTGCTGTTTTACCTGCTGGCCGCCGACCTGTTCATCCACTACCGCTTCAAGCCGCGCGCGCGGCACCTGCCTGTCACCGTTGGAGAAACCGCATGATCAGCACCGAACTGTTAATCGCTTTCCTCGCCAGCACGGCGGGCGCCGCCACGCCGCTGGTGGTGGCTTCGATGGGCGAGCTGGTGACCGAGCGTTCCGGCGTGCTCAATCTGGGCATGGAGGGCATGATGCTGGTGGGCGCCGTGGTGGGCTTCGGCGTCACGCTGGGCACGGGGCAGATGTGGCTTGGGCTGTTGGCCGCGATGGTGGCGGGGATGCTGATGTCGCTGATCTTCGGCTTCCTGGTGCTGACGCTGCAGACCAACCAGGTGGCCACCGGACTGGCGCTGACCTTGTTCGGCATCGGGCTGTCGGCCTTCATGGGGCGCGGGCTGGTCGGGCAGACGGTGGAGCCCATGCCGCATCTGCACTTCCCGCTGCTGTCCGACCTGCCGTTCGTGGGGCCGCTGCTGTTCCGATTCGACGCGATGGTGTACGGCTCGGTGGCGCTGGTGCTGCTGGTCGGCTGGGTGCTGGCGCGCACGCGGCTTGGGCTGGTGATACGCGCGGTGGGCGAGTCGCCGCATAGCGCGCATGCGATCGGCTTTCCGGTGATCGGGCTGCGCTACGGCACGGTGCTGTTCGGCGGTGCCATGGCCGGTTTGGGCGGCGCCTACCTGTCGCTGGCGCTGACGCCGATGTGGGTGGAGGGCATGACGGCGGGACGCGGCTGGATCGCGCTGGCGCAGGTGGTGTTCGCGACGTGGAAGCCGCGCGGCGTGATGGTGGGCGCCTATCTGTTCGGCGGCGTGACGGTGCTGCAGTTCCACGGGCAGGGCATGGGGTTGGATATTCCGTCGGAGTTCCTGTCGATGCTGCCCTATCTCGCCACGATCGTGGTGCTTGTCATCATTTGCCGAAATCCGCAAGCAATATTGTTGAATAAGCCAATGTCCCTGGGGCAAAACTTCAAGCCGGACTGACATTTGTTGTATTTGCATTTATAAAATTTGATACAGGTCAAAATTCGACCATTAAAACCGGCAGTAAAAATTCCCCGCGACAATTGGTGATTTTGTCGCAGGGATATTCCCGTATTCTGGATCCATTGGCTATTGGCCAATGGCGCTCCCCCGACCCCGGCACGCCCCTTCCGTCGATAAAAAAGGAATGGCCATGCGAACCAATAGTCCAATCACCCAAAACGAATACCTGATGGAAGACGGCAAGACCATCGTCTCCAGCACGGATTTGCAGGGCAATATCAACTACGCCAATCCTTATTTCATCGAGGTCAGCGGCTTCACCGAGCAGGAGCTGATCGGCGCGCCGCAGAATATCGTGCGCCACCCGGACATGCCGGTCGAGGCGTTCGCCGATTTGTGGCGGACGATCAAGGCGGGCATGCCGTGGACCGGTTTGGTGAAGAACCGCTGCAAGAACGGCGATTACTACTGGGTGCTGGCGAACGTGACGCCGGTGATCGAGCAGGGCAAGCCGATCGGCTACCTGTCCGTGCGGACCAAGCCCAGTCGCGAGCAGGTGCGCGAGGCGGACGAGGTGTATCGTCAGTTCAAGGCGGGCAATCCGCGCCGGCTGCGCATCGTCAACGGGCGGGCGGTATCGACCGGCGTGGTGGCGCGGCTGGCGGGTTTGCTGAACATGTCGCTGGCGCGCCAGATCGGCGTGGCGACGCTGCTGACCGGCGGCGTGCTGGCCTTGCTGGCCTTTGCCCTGCTGGGCATGAGCGACGCGGGCATCGTCGCGGCGCGCGGCTGGATGGGCGCGCTGGCGTTGATGGCGATGCTGGGCATGGCGTGGTTCGGCCGCAGCCTGTACCTGAACGTGGCGCTGCCGCTGCGCCAGGCCACGCGGGCGGCGCGCATGATGGCCGGCGGCGACCTGACGGCGGCCTTCGATATCCAGCGCGACGACGAGGTCGGGCAGTTGCTGGCGGCGCTGCGGCAGACCAATGTCAACCTGCACAGCATCATCGGCGACGTGCGCGCCAACTTCGACCAGATCTCGCTGGCCACCGGTGAAATCGCGGACGGGAATATGGACCTGTCGGGGCGCACCGAGTCGCAGGCATCGAGCCTGCAGCAGACGGCGGCCAGCATGGAGGAGTTGACGTCGACCGTCCAGCAGAGCGCCAGCAACGCCGCCAACGCCAATGAGCTGGCGGAGCGGGCGTCCGCTGTGGCGGCGCAGGGCGGCAGCATCGTGTCGCAGGTGGTGACGACGATGGGCGACATCAGCGCGTCGTCGAACAAGGTGCTCGACATTATTGGCCTGATCGAGGGCATCGCCTTCCAGACCAATATCCTGGCGCTGAACGCGGCGGTGGAGGCTGCGCGCGCCGGCGAGCAGGGACGCGGCTTCGCCGTGGTGGCCAGCGAGGTGCGCAACCTGGCGCAGCGTTCGGCGACGGCGGCCAAGGACATCAAGATCCTGATCGACCAGTCGATCGAGAAGGTGCAGGCCGGCGCCGCGCTGACCAGCAGTGCCGGTGTGACGATGAGCCAGGTGATCGAATCGGTGGATCGGGTGTCGCGCGTGGTGGAGGAGATTTCGAACGCGACGCGCGAGCAGAGCGACGGCATCGTGCAGGTCAACCAGGCTGTGATACAGATCGACGACATCACGCAGCAGAACGCGGCGCTGGTGGAGCAGGCCGCAGCCGCCGCCGGCAACCTGGCGCAGCAGACGCGTTGCGTGTCGCAGGCGATGGCGGTGTTCAAGCTGCGCGGCGGAGTGGTGGTGCGGCGTCCCGCCGCCGCGCCGCGCGGCCCGGTGAAGCCGAAGCTCAAACTGCTGGCCTGACGGTTTATCATGCTTGTTTGACGCGGGATTTCGGGAAGCAGCATGGACAAGGCGGTACGGGTAACGCTGGCGGGGCAGGGATGGACCATCGACGCGCAGGCGCCGGCGACGGTGCTGCAAAGCGCGGAGCGTGCCGGCGTGCGCCTGCCCAGCTCCTGCCGCAACGGCACCTGCCGCACTTGTATCTGCCTGAGCACCAGCGGCACGGTGCGCTATCTGATCGAGTGGCCGGGCCTAAGCGCGGACGAAAAGCGCGAGGGCTATATCCTGCCTTGCGTGGCCATCGCCGAAACCGATCTGGTGATCGTGGCGCCCGCCGCCTCCAAGTCCGCTTGACCTGACGCACGATGTGCTGTGACCGATAGCAACCGCCCCTTTGCAGACATTCCGCGTAAGCGGAGGTGAACTACTGGCGCGCCTGTCAAGTTTTCCTATAACTCCACAGCGCGCATAAACTTCTCGAGTATGTTTCGGGTTCTACGCAGCTCCTCGGCTTTATGATCGATTAAACGCAGGTAATCATGCAGTGCAGCGCGTAACTCATCGCATGGTTCAAAGATGGGGTCATCCCCCCGTACGCATGGTGCGAACTGCCTGATCATGGCGAGAGTCATCCCGCCGGAACCTAGCAGCTTGATGCGCTCGACTGTTTGCACGTCAACGTCACTAAAGTCACGGTAGCCACTCGCCGTCCGCCGTGGCTTCAAGAGGCCTTGCGCCTCGTAATAGCGGAGCATGCGAACACTTACCTCGCAGCGCAGGGATAGCTCGCCGATTTTCATTTTATCCTTGACTCTGACAGCACTGTCAGACTCGATACTGTCTGCTCCTCAATGGCAACTGGAGCAAAATATGTCTGTCCAAACACACCCTTACCCGACGATTATTAACGGCACGCCTGTGCACGACTCTGAACTGATACCGTTTGCATTTTCGGGTTTCGCACATTTTACCGCAATGCAGGTACGCGAGCGCAGGGTGAAGGGCATCGATCTACACCTTAGGAGGCTACGCGATGCGTCCGTTGAGCTGTTTGGAGCCGCGATTCCCGATGAACAAATTCTCCAAAGTCTGCGGCGGGCCATTGACGCAGGCCCTCCGAGCATGTCACTAACTGCGACGATTTATTCGACACATGGTGAATTCACTGCGGCCGGCAGGGGGATGCCGCCATCAGTCCTAGTCCGCACTTTGCCACCTTCCAATGGCCCCGTAGGTCCGCTGCGCCTTGCAGTCGTTGAACACGAAAGATCACTGGCTAGTATCAAGCATGTTGGGGAAGGAGCTAAGACATATTATTTGCACAAAGCCGTTGAACATGGCTTCGATGATGCGGTGTTTATCGACCGAAATGAACGCTTGAGCGAGGCGACGATCTGGAACCTTGTTTTATGGGATGGCCAGTCCGTTGTCTGGCCCCGCGCCGACATCCTTATCGGAACTATGATGGGCATTGTTCAAAGACAGCTGACACGGATGGGAATTGAACAACAGAGTCGAGATATCAGACCAAGCGATCTAGCGGGCCTGTCCGGCGCTGCAGTCATGAATTCATGGACACCCGGTGTCCCCGTCACCGCGATGGGCGCAGCTCCTATTTCGGAATCCCACCAATTCATGTCTCTACTGAGACAGGCGTACGATGCAGAGCCTGCGTTGATCCTCTAGATCTGGAAAAGCCAATGTTAGGTCGCTTGAGAGCAATCTGAGGTATGACCGTTTCTGGCCGGAAGCGGCCGACGCCACTTGACTTGCTCTGACACCTGTTGCAGAGCACATACCGATCGTATTACTTCAAGCATCAAGCTAGAGCTGCTTTACGTAGTACGTCTTCAGCCCATTGATTGAGGCTCTTCCCATGCGCGGCGGCGGCAACAGCTGCCGCCTCGTGGATCGCAGGTGCAACACGCAGCGAGAATTTCCCCGAAAAACTCTTTCGTGGTTCGACGCCGTCTTCGGCGCACGCTTCCAGAAAGACATTTAGCGAAATTTTCCCCTCCCGCTGCAAGCCTTTGACATCCTTCGCGTAAAAATCGGCCCCTCCATTCAGACCGAGAAACTCGCCCCGGAACATTTGAATTTCCGGGTCGAATGTGATCACCGCTTGGTGGCCGTCAATTGTCATTGTGTTCTGCATGCTCATGGTTTAACTCCGTGATCTTCGAACCATTTCCGTATGGACGCAAGCGCACCTTTGTCCGTCGCAGGTTCGGGATGCGGTCGATGGAACACGCGCCTCTCGCCGAACAGGCGTACCAAGACCCGTGAGCTTTCTCGCTCCTCAATGTGGCCACCCAATTCGACGAACAGAGCTTCAATATCCGTCCAACGAACATTCGCGGACGTTGGATGGGAAAACACATGCTCAAGTGCGCGTTGGTGCTTGCGCTTCATGAGTTAATGGTAGCAGAAAATGGTATCAACATGAGGCGATCGCGTACGGCTTAGCCGGGAGGGTCGTCGCCGCGTTTGCGCAGGCGGCTTAGCAGCGCGTCGGTCGATTCGCTGAGCGGCACGCCGTGGCGCCGCATCAGTTGGATGTTCAGCACCATGTTCTCCAGCACCAGCTTGGCCGCCACGGCCAGCAGCGTTAGATGCTTGTCCTCCTCGCTGAAGCTTTCCATCGCCTCAGCCATTTCGCACAGGTGGTTGGAGATCAGGCCGCGCAGATCGTGCTCGTCGAACGGCAGGTCGGCGAAATCGATCGGGTCTTCCTTCTCCACTTCCTCCATCAACAGTTCCAGCTCTTGCGGTGTGATCGTCATGCGGCGCTCCGTTAGTTGATGCGGTTTTATTTTATGCGATTCAGGCATAGAATCTGAATTCCCGTCGAATAAACCAACAAGCATAACGATGGCGCAACTCATTTTTACCCAGCAACTGGCCCGCTTCATGGAGGTGCCGCAGGTGGAGACCGGCGCGACCGATCTGCGCGGCGCCCTCGACGCCGCCTTCGCCGATCATCCACGGCTGCGCGGCTATGTGCTCGACGAGCAGGGCCACTTGCGCGAGAACGTCATCATCTTCATCGACGGCCAGCGCACCCGCGAACGAAAATTATTGAACGATGCGCTCGCGCCGCATTCCAAAGTCTATATCTTGCAAGCTCTTTCTGGAGGTTGACATGTCCGACCGCGCCTACATCGGCACTCGCAAAGGATTGTTCGAAATCTACCGCACGCACGAGGCGTGGCATCTGGACCGGCAGCATTTCCTTGGCGATCCGGTGACGATGGTGTTGCCGGACCGGCGCGACGGCACCTTGTACGCGGCGCTGAACCTGGGCCATTTCGGCGCCAAGCTGCACCGACGCGACCCGGGCAGCGAGCAGTGGACCGAGGTGGCGGTGCCGGCGTTTCCCGTCAAGCCGCAGGATTCGACCGATCCGGTGGAGTGGACGCTGAAGCAGATCTGGTCGCTGGCGGCGGGCGGGCAGGACCAGCCGGGCGTGCTGTGGGCAGGCACCCTGCCGGGCGGCCTGTTCCGTTCGAACGACCGGGGCGACAGTTGGCAGCTGGTGGAGTCGTTGTGGAATGTGCCGGAGCGCGCGCAGTGGATGGGCGGCGGCTACGATGTGCCGGGCATCCACAGCATCTGCGTCGATCCGCGCAACAGCAAGTCGGTGCTGGTGGGGATCTCCTGCGGCGGCGCCTGGCTGACCAATGACGGCGGCGAAAGCTGGAGCATGCGCGCCAAGGGCATGCTGGCCCGCTACATGCCGCCGGAACTGGCCGAGACACAGCAGGTGCAGGATCCGCACCGCATCGTGCGTTGCCCGGGCGAACCGGACAAGCTGTGGTGCCAGCATCACAACGGCATCTGGCGAAGCGTGGACAACGGCGCCAATTGGACCGAGGTGATCAGCGCGCCATTGTCCAATTTCGGTTTCGTGACGGCGGTGCATCCGACGGACGGCGAGACGGCGTGGTTCGTGCCGGCCGAGGCGGACAGCAAGCGCTACGCCGCGCATGCGGCGCTGGCGGTCACGCGCACCACCGACGGCGGCAAGACCTTCACCGCCTGGCGCGGCGGCTTGCCGCAGCAGCATTGCTATGATTTGGTGTATCGCCACGGGCTGGCCGTCAGCGATTGCGGGCAGATACTGCTGATGGGGTCGACCACCGGCGGGGCCTGGTTGTCGGAGGATGGCGGCGGGCAGTGGCAGACCATCTCCACCACCTTGCCGCCGATTTACTCGGTCAGCTTCGCTTAGTTGGCGTAAGCCAGGAACATATCGACGGTCGCCTCGACCACTTTTTTCTGCGTGGCCGCGTCCAGCGGCGGCTGGTTGAGCGTCACTTGCGGCCAGAAGGCGAAGGTCTTCAACTGGCCGCCCAGCATTTGCGGCGCCAGTACCGGGTCGGCCTTGAGCAGTTTGCCGTCGGCCTGGGCCGCGCGCAGCCAGGCCGTTGCTTCCTCTTCCTTGCGGCTCAGCCGTGTCACCATCTCCTGCGCCCGTTCGGGCGAGTGGATGGACTCGGCGATCGCCACCCGCGCCAGATCCAGGAAGTAGCTGTCCTGGAGCATGGCCATCTTTTTCCACAGCAAAGCCAGTAATTGCTCGCGCATCGGCACGGCCGGGTCGTAGGGCTGGTGCTCCTGCGCCATCGAACTATTCCACAACTCATGCAATATCTGCGCGAACAGTTCGTCTTTACTGGGGAAGTGGTTGTACACCGTGCGCTTGGACACGCCTGCGGTGGCGGCGATCTTGTCCATGCTGGTCGATTCGAAACCGCTGACGCGGAATTCCGCGATGGCGGCTTCGACGATGGCCTGGCGTTTGCGGTCGGTCAGTTTGAGGGGCATGTTCATGGCTTTATTTTACACCGACTAGTTTACTTTTTAAAAGATAAGAACTACACTGTGTAGTGTACATTCTCAATCCTTGGAGTTGCCCATCATGGCTTATCAATCCGCTATCGCCGAATCCGACCTCGACGGCTTGTCCGTGCCCAGCGCGCCGCGCACGCGGGACGGCAAGTTCCGCAATCCGGTCAAGATGCACAAGATGGGCTTCATCCAGTCGCTGGGCATCATGCTGCGCTTCGCCTTCGACAAACCCAAGGACACCGTGCCGCGCCAGGCCATTCCCGTTCATGCGATCACGCAGCAGCAGTTATTGGATGCTCCGGATCGCAGCCTGTTCCGCCTGGGACACTCGACGGTGCTGCTCAAGCTCAACGGCCATTTCTGGTTGACCGATCCGGTGTTTTCCGAGCGCGCGTCGCCGGTGCAGTGGGCCGGGCCGCAGCGTTTCCACCAGGCGCCGATCAGCATCGAGGAGCTGCCTCCGATCAAGGGCATCATCCTGTCGCACGACCATTACGACCATCTGGACTATGCCGCAGTGATCAAGCTGGCCGCCAAGACCGAGCATTTCATCACACCGCTGGGCGTGGGCGACCGCTTGATTAGCTGGGGCATACCGGCCGCCAAGGTTCGGCAGCTGAGCTGGTGGGAGTCGACCCATGTGGCGGGCCTGAGGCTGGTGGCGACACCGGCCCAGCACTTCTCCGGCCGCAGCCTGAGCGACCGCAATAAGACTCTGTGGGCGTCGTTTGTGATCGAGGATCGGGATGTGAAGGTGTTTTTCAGCGGCGACAGCGGTTATTTTGACGGTTTTAAGGAAATCGGCCGCCGACATGGCCCGTTCGACCTGACCATGGTGGAAACCGGCGCCTACGATCCGCAATGGCCGGACGTGCACATGCAGCCGGAGGAATCGCTGCAGGCCCACATCGACCTGCGCGGCAAGGTGATGCTGCCGATCCATAACGGCACCTTCGACCTGTCGCTGCACGCCTGGCACGACCCATTCGACCGCATCCACGAGCTGGCGGCGGAACGCCGGCTGCCGCTGGCCACGCCGGAAATCGGCAAGGCGCTTGATATCCACCAGCCGCTGGCGGATGGCCGCTGGTGGGATGAGGTCAAGGCATTGGAGGCGGCAATGTCCGCCAGCTAAAACAATGGGGTCGAAACAATGGGGTCAAGTCTGACATTCGGACACGAGCTCTGCGGCTGGCGCGTGCCTACCGCAGAGCTCGTGTCCGAATGTCAGACTTGACCCCAATTTTACGGTTGAGCTCGTGTCCGAATGTCAGACTTGACCCCACTTAGGCGATGATGTTGATCAGCTTGCCGATGGTCTCGCCCTGGGCGTTGATCTGCGGCTTGGGCGGGGCGGTCAGGTCGGCCGGCAGCACTTGCTCGGCGCGGGACGGTTTTTCTATCGCGTTGTTCAAATTCGGGGCCGGCGTCGCCTTCAGCGGCGGCGCGGATGCCTGAGCGCTTTGTTGCTGGGTATCGCTTAGCGTCTGCTTATCCTTGGTCAGCTGCACGCGGCTTTGCTCCAGCCGGCTGGCGTCCTGGTTCACGCGCGACTGGTCCGTTTGCACTTGCCTTTCGGCCTGTGCAATCGATGCCTGCAGCGCACTGACGGACGTTACGGAAGCCACGATCTAACCCCTAAGCAAGAATTCCAGGCATGGTAAGGCAGAATCGTATTGAGTACGATCAATTGAAGAGTAGGCCACAAAAACAAAAAAGGCAAGGCTGACCACGCCTTGCCTGTGAGGGGGACAGGTTGCTTAGAAGCGGTACAGCACCGATGCTTCCCAGGTGCGGCCAAACAGCGGACGCGCGTTGATCGGTCCGGTGCCGCCGGCGGTCAGACGGGAATTGCCTTCGGTCAGGCCCAGTTCGTTGTTGAGGTTGGTGCCGCTGAGGCGTACTTCGATCTTGTCGCCCAGCGAGAACAGCACGCCGGCGTCGATGGTGCGGTAGGACGGCAGGTATTGCTGGTTGGCCTGGTCAGCCCAGCGCTCGCCGATCGAGGTGTAGGTGCCGTAGATTTTGGCCGAGTTGCCGTCGCCGAAGGGAATCCGGTAGGTCGGCGTGAAGCGGAACTGCAACTTCGGCTGGCGCTGCACGGTTTTGCCGGCGGTCTGCGGATTGTCGCGGTATTCCGATTTCTGGTAGTCCCCGGTCAGCGCCAGTTGCAGGTTCTCGATAGGGCGCACGGCAACTTCGAATTCCAGGCCATTGCCCTTGGAGCCGCTGATCGAATGCAGCTCGCGGCCGTCGGCCAGGATCTGCGTGAACGCGATGCCGTCGAATTCCGTGTGGAAGGCGTTGATGTAGGCGCTGTACAGCTGGGTCGCGGTCTTGAAGCCGATTTCGTACTGGCTCACTTTCGGCGTCGGCAGGATGCTGCGGTCGTTGGCGCTCTGCTGGTTGCCTGCGCCGCGCAGGTCGTCGAACGAGATGAAGGTGTGGCCGCGGTTGGCGCGCACGAACACGGCCGTATCCTTGGCCAGCTTGTAGTTGCCGCCGATGGTGAAGGAGTTGGCGCTGTCGGTGCGGCTCAGGTAGGTGTTGGAGCCGTCCGGCATCGAGGTGCCGTTGTTGTACACGGTCAGCGGATTGTTGTCGGTGTCGGCCGAGGTCAGGTTGGAGATCGTGCCGCTGATCTTCTGCTGTTCATGGCGCATGCCGAAGTCGACCTTGATGCGGTCGTTGACCTTCCACTCGTCCGAGATGAAGCCGGCGGTGTTGCGGCCGTCGTACGAGGCGACCGGCGCGTAGAACACATTGCCGTCGGTGCCGTTCTTCGACACGACCACGCCGTTGTTCAGGGTCACGTTGATCAGGCTGGCCTGCGGCACGGCCGACATCAGGTGGCTGTTGCCCAGGTACCAGACGTCATGCGACGAGTAGTCGGCGAAGTAGCCGCCGACGGTGACGGTGTGGCCGTGGCCGATGTCCTTGCTGACGCGCAGTTCGTCGGTGAACGAAGTCAGTTTCTTCTCCACCGACCACAGGCCGGCCTGCACCACCTGCTGGTTGCCGTCGACCGCGCCGCCGTGCACATAGGTGGCGGTGCCGGCCGTGGCCAGCTTGCCGCCGGCCGCCGCGACCGCGGCCGCGTTGCCGTTGGCCGAGGCGATGGCGGCCGTCAGGTAGTCGTTCATCGACAGCGGGTTGTTACCGGTGAACATGGCGTTGGTGTTGAGGTCGCCGTCGAAGCGGTTGAACTTGTTCGACACGCTCCACTCGCCGATCTTCTGGTCGAAGTCCGCGCCGAACACGGTGGCTTTGAGGCCGCGCCCGTCCGCCAGGTCGCGGTTGAGCGTCTTGCCGGGCGCCGCCTCGATGGTGAAGTTGCGCATCTCGCCGCTCATCAGGGTGCCGGTCAGCGGATTGAAGCCGGGGAATTCCGAGATCGTGTGGCCGCCGTTGCTGGAGATCAGCGGCACGCCGGTGTAGAAAGCGTTCTTGTCGTCGGTGTTGCGCACGTACATGGTCAGCTTGCCGTCGTCGAGCTTGCGGGTCAAGGTGGCGGTCAGCTGGTGGCCGTCGTCGGCAGGGAAGCCGGCGTCGCGCACGCCATCGGTCTTGCGGTAGAAGCCGCCGACCGAGCCGTACCAGCCGTCGCTGATTTTGCCGCCGTAGAACATGTCGACGCGGCGCAGGCTGCCGGTGCCGGTGGTGAAGCGCACCGAGCCCTCCGGCGTGTCGCCGCCTTCCTTCAGGATGAAGTTCATCGTCGCGCCGGGCTGGGCGTTGGACCAGATGGTGGACGGGCCGCCGCGCAGCACTTCAACGCGCTCGACCGTGTCGTCCAGGCGGAAGGCCGACGAGCCTTCGAAGAACGACAGCGTCGGCGGCGGGAAGATCGGGTTGCCCATCAGCTGCACCGAGACGAACGGCGAATCGCTGCCCGACGGGAAGCCGCGCACCTCGATGTTGGCGCCGGACTGGCCGCCGGTCGATTCCGCATACACGCCCGGCACGATTTTCATGATGTCGGCGGTGCTGCTGGGGGAGGCTTGCTTGAGCTGTTCTTCGGTGGCGGTGGTGATCGAGAAGGCCGAGTCGACCTTGCGCACGCCGCGCGCCGAGGCCACGCCGGTGACGACCACTTGCTGGACTTCGGCGGCGACTTCCTTGGTGGTGGAAGGTTCGGCAGGAGCGGCGCTCTGGGCTTGCGCGGCGGTCTGGTTGACGAGCGTGAGGACGGCAGCCGTGACTGCGGATAACAAGAACGGGTTCTGGCTTTTCATGTGGTCTGTGCTTTCTTATGGTGTAAATCGTCTCCTGGACGGCGCGCCACCAGCAAAAACCGCCTGCGGTAGTTCCATCCCCATCTTCCACGATTCGTGAAGATGGGCCATTGAAACAAGAAATGATATCGATGTCAATCGAAATGTTATCGATGTCATTTTTCGCGACAAACGAAAATTTTCTGTCATAATGCGTGCGCACACCCTGTTTCCAACCTATGAGCGATCAATGCCTTCGAATAAGTCTGTAGCCCGCAAAGCCGAAACAGCATTGACGATGGAGGACCTGGCCAAGCTGGCCGGCGTCTCCAAGATCACCGTTTCCCGCGCCCTGCGCGACAGTCCGCTGGTGACGGCGGAGACGCGGCAGAAGATCCGCACCTTGGCCAACGAGCAGGGTTACCGTTTCAATGTGAGCGCGCGCAATCTGCGCATGGGCCGCAGTTATTCGGTGGCGGTTGTGGTGGAAATGACACCCGTGCGCGGCCGGCCGATGTCCGATCCGTATCCGCTGGAGCTGTTGGGCGGCATAACGCAGGAGCTGACGACCGCCGGCTACAGCGTGGTGCTGACCTCCAAGCAGTTGATGAACACCGCGCCGGTGCAGGGCGCCGACGGTTTGATCCTGCTGGGCCAGGGTTCGCACGGCGAGGCGGTACGCACGCTGCAGCAGACCGGCATGCCGCTGGTGGTGTGGGGCGCGCCGGAAGCCGACACCGACTACATCGTGGTCGGCTCGGACAACAGGAAGGGCGGCATCAGCGCCGCCGAGCGCTTCATCGCGCAGGGCCGGCAGAAGCTGGTGTTCCTGGGCGACGTCGATCACGCCGAGGTGCAGGAACGCTGCGCCGGTTTCATCGACGCGATGGGCGGGCGGGCGACGGTGCACATCATCCGTCCCAAGGCCTTCACCTTCGAGGCGGGCTTCGACAGCATCTCGGCGCTGTTGAAAAAGAAGGGCGCCATATTCGACGGCGTGTTTGCCGCCAGCGACTTGCTGGCCATGGGCGCGATCCGCGCGCTGGCCGAGAAGAATTTGCGGGTGCCGGAGAATGTCTCCGTCATCGGCTACGACGATACGCCCGGCGCGGCCAGTTTCGTGCCGCCGCTGACCAGCGTGCACCAGTATCTGCGCGACGGCGGCGTGTTGTTGGCCAAGAAGATGTTGGGCCTGATCGAAGGCCAGCCGGTGGCGTCCGAAATGCTGCCGACCACCTTGATGGTACGCCAGACCTAGTTTTCCCCTGAATTAAGCTGAAAACCTCGAAAAACCGGCTTTTTTCAAAATTCAAACCGCTTTGAATCGCATTTTTAAGGAATACGCTGTGCAACAACACACCTATCCCCTCGAAGCCTGGTGCATCCGCGAGACCAGTTTCGACACCGACTCCCACTTTCTCGACGAGACCCTGTTCGCCTTGGGGAACGGCTACATCGGCCTGCGCGGCACCGGCGAGGAGGGCTACAGCGGCCCGGCCGGCACCTCGCTCGATGGCACCTACCTGAACGGCTTCTACGAATCGGAGCCGATCCAGTACCCGGAGGCGGCCTACGGCCTGGCGAAGGTGAACCAGTTCATGCTGAACGTGCCGAACGCGAAAGGCATCGAGCTGTGGCTGGAGGACGAGCGCTTCGACCTGCTGGCCGGCTCGGTGCAGTCGTACGAGCGAGTTCTGGACTTCCGCACCGGCGTGTTGACGCGCACCGTGGAGTGGACCTCGCCGCAGGGCCGCAGCGTGAAGGTGTGCAGCCGCCGCCTGGTGTGCTTCGAGAACAAGCATCTGTTCGCAATCGAGTTCGAGGTGACGCCGCTGAACTTCGCGGGTCATCTGCGGCTGGTGTCGTCGCTGGACGGCGCGGTGAAGAACCAGGAGGCGGGCGACGATCCGCGCGTGGGTTCGGCGGTGTCGGGCCAGTCGCTGCACATGGTGGGGCACGAGCAGAACGTCGGCTTCGCGGCGCTGGTGCAGCGCACGCACAACAGCGGCTTCATGCTGGTCAGCGCCACCGATACCGAGTTGGCGGGCGCGGATGCGACCATCGAGATCGCGCAGGTGGAGCAGCGGCTCACGCAGACGTATGAGCTGCAGGCGCCGGCGGGCCAGCGCATCGTGTTGACCAAGTACGGCAGCTATTTCTCGTCGCGTGACTACGCCGAGGCGGAGCTGATGTGGCGCAGTAAAGACACGCTGGCCACCGCCAGGGCCGGCGGCTTCGAAGACCTGCGCCTGGCGCAGGAACAGTACCTGGCCGATTTCTGGCAGCAGGCCGACGTGCAGATCGCCGGCGACGACGCGCTCCAGCAAGGCATCCACTTCAACCAGTTCCACCTGCTGCAATCGGTGGGCCGCGACGGCAAGACCAATATCTCCGCCAAGGGTGTGACGGGCGAGGGTTACGAAGGCCACTATTTCTGGGACACGGAAATCTACATCTTCCCGTTCTTCCTGTATTCGAAGCCGGAGATCGCCCGCAAGCTGCTGGAGTACCGCTACGCCGGCCTGCCGAAGGCGCGTGAGCGCGCACGCCAGATGTCGCATGCCACCGGCGCGCTGTACCCATGGCGCACCATCGCCGGCGACGAGTGCTCGGCCTACTTCCCGGCGGGGACGGCGCAGTATCACATCAACGCCGATATCGCCTACTCCATCAAGCTGTACATGGAGGCGACTGACGATCAGGAATATCTGGTGAAGCACGGCGCGGAAATCGTGATGGAGACGGCGCGCATCTGGATGGGCATCGGCAGCTACGACCGCGAGGGACGCTTCTGCATCAACCAGGTGACGGGGCCGGACGAATACACGGCGCTGGTCAACAACAACTACTACACCAACGCGATGGCGCGGATGCACCTGAACTTCGCGGCCTCCATCGCGGAGCAGCTGCAGGCGCAGGCGCCGTCGGAGTTCGCTCGCATCGCCGCCGCCACCGCGCTGGATGCGGGCGAACCAGCCGCTTGGCGCCGCGCCGCATCGCTGATGAATCTTCCCTACGACGGCGCGCTGCAGATCCACGCGCAGGACGACAGCTTCCTGTCCAAGAAGGTGTGGGATTTCGCCAACACGCCGAAGGAAAACTATCCGCTGCTGCTGAACTACCACCCGATGGTGATCTACCGTCACCAGGTCTGCAAGCAGGCGGACGTGGTGCTGGCGCTGCTGCTGCTGTCCGACCAGTTCACGCTGGAAGACAAGCGCCGTGACTTCGACTACTACGAGGCGGTGACGACGCACGATTCGTCGCTGTCGTCCTGCATCTTCAGCATCATCGCTGCGGAGGTGGGCTACCAGGACAAGGCCTACGACTACTTCATGGAGACCGCGCGCCTCGACCTGGACGACACGCATGGCAACACGCACTACGGCGTCCACACGGCGGCGATGGCCGGCACGTGGATGGGCGTGGCGTATGGCTTCGCGGGCATGCGCGTGGTGGGCGGCGATCTGCATTTCGCGCCGTCGCTGCCGAAGCAGTGGCAGCACTACACGTTCAAGATTCATTTCAAGGGCGCGCTGCTGGAGGTGCACGTGGAGCCGGGCCGCGCGGACTATCGCCTGCTGCAGGGCGATGCGCTGCGCTTCACCCACGGCGGCGAACCTGTCGCACTGACGCTGTCGCAACCGACGCAATCGAGGAGCTTTGCATGAGCCGCTTTAAAGCCGTTATCTTTGACCTGGACGGCGTGATCACCGATACCGCCCACTATCACTACCTGGCGTGGAAGCGCCTGGCGGAATCGCAAGGCGTGCACTTCGACCATGCCTTCAACGAGAACCTGAAGGGCATCGACCGTATGGGATCGCTGGACCTGATCCTGGCCTCGTCCAAGCGGGCGTACACTGCGGAAGAGAAGCTGGCGCTGGCCGACGAGAAGAACCGCCACTACCAGGAGCTGATCGCCACCATGTCGTCGGCCGATCTGCTGCCGGGCGCGGTGCGGGCGCTGGACGTGGTGCGCGCGGCGGGCTTGCGCATCGGCCTGGCGTCGGTGAGCAAGAACGCCTTTACGGTGTTGGGCCGCCTGGGCATCACCGATAAATTCGATTACGTGGTCGACGCGGCGACCATCGCGCGCGGCAAGCCGGACCCGGAGATTTTCCTGAAGGCGGCGCGGGAGCTGGGCGTGGCGCCGGAGGACTGCCTGGGCGTGGAGGATGCGGTGGCGGGCGTGGCGTCGATCAAGGCTGCGGGGATGTTCGCGCTGGGGATAGGACATCCCTTTGTGCTGACCCAGGCCGACGTGGTGATCACGAGCCTGAACGACTTCAATCTAGAATCATACTAAATAATATAAATAATAAAATTCGGAGACAGTATGAAGAACAACCGCATCCTATTTGCGCTATTTCTGATTTACTTTGTATTCGCGATCCTGCTCAACAGCGTGGGCACGGTCATCCTTCAGATCATCAACAACTACGGCGTGAGCAAGTCCAGCGCCAGCGTGCTGGAAGGCTTCAAGGATTTGCCGATTGCGGCGGTGTCCTTCCTGATCGCGTCCTTCCTGCCGCGCCTCGGCTACAAGAAGGCCATGCTGGCCGGGCTGGCCATCGTCACCGCCGCCTGCGTGGCGATGCCGGTGCTGCCGTCGTTCGCCACCACCAAGCTGCTGTTCTTCTGCGTCGGCGTATCGTTCGCGCTGGTGAAGGTGTCGGTGTATTCGACACTGGGCCTGATCGCCACCGACCGCAAGCAGCATGCCAGCATGATGAACCTGCTGGAGGGCTTCTTCATGGTCGGCGTGTTAAGCGCCTACTGGGTGTTCGGCTACTTCATCGATTCGTCCGATCCGCTGTCGCGCAGCTGGCTGCAGGTGTACTGGGTGCTGGCCGTGCTGTGCGCGCTGACCTTCGCGCTGGTGCTGACCACGCACTTCAACGAGGACATGGCAGCGCTGCCGGAAGGTCGTGGCATCGCGCAGGATTTCGCGGCCATGCTCAAGCTGTTCTTCAAGCCGCTGGTGTGCGTGTTCGTCATCACCGCGTTCTTGTATGTGCTGATCGAGCAAAGCGTGGGCACCTGGCTGCCGACCTTTAACAACGAGATCCTGAAGCTCCCGGCGGCGATGAGCGTGCAGGTGACCAGCATCTTCGCCGCCTGCCTGGCGATCGGGCGCCTGTCGGCCGGCGTGTTGATGCGCAAGTTGAACTGGTACCCGGTGATGAACGCCTGCGTGATCGGCATGGCGGCCATGGTGCTGCTGGCGCTGCCGTTGACACATGACGTGGTGGCCGATCCGAACATCAGCTGGTCCAGCGCGCCGCTGGCGACCTTCCTGTTCCCGCTGATCGGATTGTTCATGGCGCCGATCTACCCCGGCATCAACTCGGTGATGCTCAGCTCCCTGCCGAAGAACCAGCACTCCGCCATGACCGGCTTGCTGGTGATTTTCTCGGCGCTGGGCGGCACCACCGGATCACTGATCACCGGCTACGTGTTCGGCAATTTCAGCGGCCACTTCGCCTTCTACCTGACGCTGGTGCCGATTTCTATCGTTCTGATTATGTTGTATTTTTTCAAAAAAGCGGTCGATGACGGTGGTGGTGGTTTCGACCCGTCCGCTATAATCAGCGGTCAACATTGAGCAATTGTCTATGAACCTGGAGCGCCTCGCGAACTTACTCGGCATGTCGAAGACCACGGTGAGCCGCGCGTTGAACGGCTATCCCGAGGTGAATGGCCGGACCCGCGAGCGCGTGCTGAAGGCGGCCAAGGAGAACGGCTACCAGCCCAATCCGATGGCGCGCTCGCTGGCGCTGGGGCGCACCAATGTATTCGGCATCATCTACCCGCTGCTGCCGGCGGACCTGGGCGATCCGATGTTCCTCGACGTGGTGGCCGGCATGTCGGCCGCGCTGGAGCGGGTCAGCAAGAATTTGATCATCGCGCCGGTGTCGCCGGCGGCGGAGCAGCCGTCGTACCAGCAGATCGTGCGTGGACGGCGGGTCGATGGGCTGGTGGTGAGCCGCACGCTGGTGCGCGACGAGCGCATCGCCTTCCTGAGCAAATCCAAGTTTCCCTTTGTCGCGCATGGCCGCACCGAGCTTGGCGCGCCGTACGCGTGGTTCGACTACGACAACGCGGCCGGCATCCGCATGGCGATGGAGCGCTTGCTGGGATTGGGGCACCTGCGCGTGGCCCTGGTCAGCGCGCCGCTGGAATTGAACTTCGCCCGCCAGCGCAAGGACGCCTTTGTGGCCGCGATGGCGTCGGCCGGGCTGGCGGTGGACACGCGCTACCTGATCGACAACACGCTGGACCGCCGCAGCGGCTACCAGGCGATGCAGCAGCTGCTGGCGTGTTCGCCGCGTCCGACTGCGGTCATCGTCGACAATCATCTGTCGGGCGTCGGCGCGGTGCGCGCGCTGCTGGATGCGGGCGTTGATATCGGCAAGGAGATGTCGGTGATCGTCTGGGGCAGCATGGCCGACACGCTGGCCGGCATCGACGTCACCACTATCGACCAGCCGGACGCGCACCAAGCCGGCGCCCGCATGGCCGACATGCTGCTGGCGCTGGTGGACGGCAAGCCGGCCAGTGAGCTGCAGGAGCTGTGGCAGCCGGTGCTCCTGGGTGGGTCTACTGTTGGGCGGGCTCAACCCGCATAGTTCTTGGTGCGCGCTTCCTTTTTCATTGATGTATTATGAAATCGATGATTAGGGGAGATTGCAATGGCCACCAATCTAATTGTGCGAAATGTCGATGACGACCTCGCGCTAGCGCTAAAGCGAAGGGCGGCAGCAAACGGCCGTAGTCCTGAAGCAGAACATCTGGATATATTGAAAAAAGCACTGCAACGGCTGCACAGCCGTTCCTCTGCCGACGTGCTGGCAAGCATGCCCAACGTGGGTGACGATGAAGATTTCGATGTCCGCAAGAGTTAGTGTGCGATGTATCTATGTATCTGATTGATACCAACATCATCAGCGAAGCACGCAAGGGACGACAGGCGAACCCAGGTGTTATAAGGTTCTTCCTCACGAGTCGGCCCAGCGACCGCTATCTTTGCGTGCAGACGATTGGGGAAATCAGACGTGGCATCGAAAATGTCCGCAAGCGCGGCGGCCCAGATAAAGTAGTGCGGCTTGAAACCTGGCTCGACTTGGTTATCCACGAGTATGCGGATCGGATATTGAATTTTGATGTGCGTTGCGCTCAGGTGTGGGGAGGTTTGATGTCTCCGCAGGCAAGCCATCCAATCGACAGACAAATTGCGGCGATTGCGATTGTTCATGGACTTGAGGTTGTAACCCGCAATGTCCATGACTTTGCTGCGACGGGTGCCGTTCTGTTGAATCCGTTTGTTTAAATGACGGCAGTGGCTTCGATTTCGAACAGCATGCCATCCAGCGCCAGGCGTGGCACGGGAATCAGCGTGCAGGCCGGGGCGGGATGTTCGCCCCATGCGGTGCGCAGCGCGCTGCTGAAAATGCCCAGTCGCTCTTCGCTGTGATCGACGATCAGTGCCGTGACCTTGGCGACGTCGGTTAGCTTTGCATCGGCAGCGGCCAATGCGGTTTGCAGATTGTCCAGCGCCTGCCGGACCTGCGCTTCGAAGCTTTCCGACAGCACTCCGCTGGCATCCTCGCCGCCCTGGCCGGCGATGTAGACGATGCGCGCCGGTGCTTCGGCGATGACAACGTGGCTGTAACCGTTGGGGCGGGGATCGTATAGTCCGGGGGGATTGATGAATTTCATGGCGTCCTTCAGGCGGTGAATGTGCAGACACTATAAAATCTCAACTTAACTTGAGGTCAAGGATTTTATATGGCATCTCCTCCGAAGGAACTCGGCGTCGGCGAGCTGGCCGCGCGGGCCGGCGTGGCGGTATCGGCGCTGCATTTTTATGAGGCGAAGGGCCTGATACATTCGGTTCGATCCAGCGGCAACCAGCGGCGCTACGCGCGCTCGGTGCTGCGGCGGCTGGCGGTGATCAAGGTGGCGCAACGCGTCGGCCTTCCGCTGGCGGACATCGCGCAGGCGTTGGACGCATTGCCGTCCGGCCGCACACCCACTGTCGCCGATTGGCGCCGCTTGTCGGCTGCATGGAAGCAGGAGCTGGAGGAGCGCATCAAAACGCTGACGCAATTGCGCGACCAACTCGATGGCTGCATCGGTTGCGGGTGCCTGTCGCTGAGAGCCTGTCCCTTGCGCAATGCGCAGGACGCGCTGGCGCAAGAGGGCGCCGGACCGCATTTCGCGTCCCGTTGAATGCTTGTTGCATATTTTTTTCTGGCGGATTAGTATTAATTCAATCGACGTCGGCGTGAATCCTTAGGCCGGCTTCGATCCTTGACCTGCGCGACCTCGGCTCCCCGCCCTCGTCGCAACGGCGACAGGTACGCAAGGTGCCTGTTTCAGTCATCGCAGTCCGGATGCTGAATGTTTATCCAGACCCACCCAGTTGGCAACGATCGATCCTGACTCGCTCAGGCGCGCATTGCATCGACACGTGGGTACGAATCGTCACTCGCACAGCCAGTCACTTTCAAAAAAATGGAGACAACCTTGAAATATTCACTCATCGCCGCCGGCATCCTGCTGGCATCGGCCGCGCAGGCCGCAACCATCGATGCCAAGACCCTCGTCGGCGCCAGCACGCCTTTGCAGACCGCCCAATACGGCGTGCGCAATTACTCGGCCCCGGTGCTGACCGGCGGCCTGCACGATCCCGCCAACTACGCGGCCGCGCCCAAGCTGCCGGTGTGGCAGTTCGCCTCGGCCGATCCAACCGGCGGCGTGCTGACCTTTGAGCGCGACAGCGCGCCCGCCACCGGCTGGCACGCGCTCACGCGCAAGACGCCGGTGCTGGTGACTGGTGGCGGCTCGGCCACCGCCAATCGCGTCTACACGGTGTACAACGGCCAGCAGCTGGTCGCCGCCATCAATGAAGCGGGCAACGAGCCGAAGATCATCCGCGTGATCGGCCATATCGATCTGCGCTGGAGCCAGAACAATACGGTCTTCAAGGAGTACACCAGCTATTCGGACCAGAAGCTGGGCGGCTCGATCAGCATACCGTCGAACACCACGCTGGTCGGCATCAACGACGCGCAGGGGCGCCCCGCGCGCATCACCGGCACGTCGCTGCTGATCGGCGGCGAGCTGCCGCTGACGGCCGGCGGCGATCCCGAGACGGACTTCAAGAAGTGGATCTCCGACGGCAAGGACGGCGACGATTATCCGACGTGGACGCGCAACGTCATCGTGCGCAACCTGGTGCTCGATACGCCGTGGGACGTCAATCCCGAGGACTCGGGCAACGCCTATGCCGACGGCCTGACCGTGTCGCGTGGCCAGAACATCTACCTCGACCACCTGACCATCAGCGACGGCGACACGCCGGATTCGCTGGCGGTGTCGCCATACACCACACGTCACGACGGCGCGCTGGACGTGGTGCGCGGCAGCGATTACATCACCATCGCCAACAGCTATTTCGGCAAGCACCACAAGACCACGCTGGTGGGCAACGGCGACTCCGGCCGCGCATGGAGCGACGAGGGCCGCATGCACGTCACCTTCACCGGCAACTGGTGGGATGGGGCGACCACGCGCTTGCCGCTCAATCGCTATGGCCAGGTCCACATGTTCAACAACCTTGTCACCGGAAGCGTCTCGACCAAGGATGCCGATGTGAAGTTCGAAAGCGGCTCCGATGCGCGCTACCACTCGAATATGCTGATCGAGAATAGCTACTACAACCTCACGGGCCTCAAGTTGTCCGAGTTCTGCGGAAAAGTCATCAAGGGCAAGGACTACACCGGCTTCCGTTCGTCCGGCCATGTCTTCGTCAGCGACAAGTCGGGCACCAACATGGTCGACGGCCAGTGCGGCCTTGCGCAGCCGAGTTCCGCCAACCTGTGGACGCCTCCGTATGTGTACGCGCTGCAGACTGCGACGGCGGCACAGACCTCGGTGCAGGCCAACGCTGGTGCCGGAAAATTGAAGTAATCGGCTTGTTACAGTCCGGCTCTGCGGCTATATTGAATTGGAACCGTACCGTTAGGGAGAGCGCCATGGCGAACGCGCACGACAATTTGACGTTGCAGATGCTGGACTGGCTGCAGCAGCGGCCACATTCATATTCCGAGGTGATGGAGGTATGGCGCAGCTCCTGCCCCAGATTGACCATCTGGGAGGACGCTTGTGCCGATGGCCTGATCGCGAGCGAAGGAGGGGCCTCCGGCCAGGTCTTCGTTTCGGAGAAGGGCCGGAGGTTGCTGCAATCAGCCGGCGGGAGGCATTGATACGCCTCCCGCTTAGCCGCCTTACATATTGCGGCGGTACTGGCCGCCGACTTCGAACAGCGCCGTCGTGATCTGGCCCAGCGAGCAGACGCGCACGGCGTCCATCAGCTTTTCAAACACGTTGGCGTTGTCGATGGCCGCTTGCTGCAAGGCTGCCAGCGCTTGTGGCGCGTGCTCCGCGTTGCGGGTGTGGAAGTCCTCCAGGCGGGTGAGCTGCGATTGCTTCTCGTCGTCGGTGGAGCGCGCCAGTTCGATCTTCTGCGGCTCGCCGGTCGCCTTCGGATTGCGGAAGGTGTTGACGCCGATGATCGGCAGCGTGCCGTCGTGCTTCTGGTGCTCGTACAGCATCGACTCTTCCTGGATCTTGCCGCGCTGGTAGCCGGTCTCCATCGCGCCCAATACGCCGCCGCGTTCGGCGATGCGTTCGAACTCCTGCAGCACCGCTTCCTCCACCAGGTCGGTCAGCTCTTCCATGATGAACGAGCCCTGGTTCGGGTTCTCGTTCTTGGCCAGGCCCCATTCGCGGTTGATGATCAGCTGGATCGCCAGCGCGCGGCGCACGGATTCGTCGGTCGGCGTGGTGATCGCTTCGTCGTAGGCGTTGGTGTGCAGCGAGTTGCAGTTGTCGTAGATCGCGATCAGCGCCTGCAGCGTGGTGCGGATGTCGTTGAAGTCGATCTCCTGCGCGTGCAGCGAACGGCCAGACGTCTGTACGTGGTACTTGAGCTTTTGCGAACGGTCGTTGGCGCCGTATTTGTCGCGCATCGCCACCGCCCACAGGCGGCGCGCCACGCGGCCCAGCACCGTGTATTCCGGGTCCATGCCGTTCGAGAAGAAGAACGACAGGTTGGGTGCGAAGTCGTCAATGTGCATGCCGCGCGCGAGGTAGGCTTCGACAAACGTGAAGCCGTTCGACAGCGTGAACGCCAGCTGCGAGATCGGGTTCGCGCCCGCTTCGGCGATGTGGTAGCCGGAGATCGACACCGAGTAGAAGTTGCGCACCTGGTGGTGGACGAAGTATTCCTGGATGTCGCCCATCACCTTCAGCGAGAACTCGGTCGAGAAGATGCAGGTGTTCTGGCCCTGGTCTTCCTTCAGGATGTCCGCCTGCACGGTGCCGCGCACATTTTGCAGTACCCAGTCCTTGATCTTGGCCGCTTCGTCGGCGCTCGGCTGGCGCTTGTTCTCTTCGACGAATTTTTCAACCTGCTGGTCGATGGCGGTGTTCATGAACATCGCCAGGATGGTTGGTGCCGGGCCGTTGATGGTCATCGATACCGAGGTGCTCGGGCTGCACAGGTTGAAGCCGTCGTACAGCACCTTCATGTCGTCCAGCGTGGCGATCGATACGCCCGAGTTGCCGACCTTGCCGTAGATGTCCGGGCGCAGCGCGGGATCGGCGCCGTACAGGGTCACGGAGTCGAAGGCGGTCGACAGGCGCTTGGCGTCCATGCCGGTGGAGACCAGCTTGAAGCGGCGGTTGGTGCGGAAGGCGTCGCCTTCGCCGGCGAACATGCGGGTCGGGTCTTCGCCCTCGCGCTTGAAGGCGAACACGCCGGCCGTGAACGGGAAGGAGCCCGGCACGTTTTCCAGCATCAGGAAGCGCAGCACTTCGCCGTGGTCTTCATAGCGCGGCAGGGCCACCTTGCGGATCTTGGTGCCGGACAGCGTGTGTTGGACCAGGCGGGTGCGGATTTCCTTGTCGCGGATCTTGACGACGTAGTCGTCGCCCGCGTAAGCGGCTTGCATGTCCGGCCATTGGGCCAGCAGCTTCTTGGCGCCGCCGTCCATTTCCGCGTCGCGTTCGGCGATCAGGTCGTCGAAGTCGGCGGTCTTGTGGGCGATGGCCAGCATGCGTTTCGATTCGGTCAGCTGCTGGCGTTCGCGCGCCAGCGTCACCTGCTTGCGCGTGAAGCGGTGGTAGCCGCGCACGGTGTCGGCGATCTCCGCCAGGTAGCGCGCGCGTGCGGGCGGCACGATCACGTGTTTGCCGCTGGAGAAGCGCACGTCCACCGGCGCCAGCTTGCCCGGCTTGGCCTTCAGGCCGAATTGCGCCAATTTAGGCAGCAGGCCTTGGTACAGCGCGGTCACGCCGTCGTCGTTGAAGCGCGATGCTTGCGTGCCGTAGACCGGCATTTCGTCCGGACGCTTGCTCCACATTTCGCGGTTGCGCTGGTACTGCTTGGCGACGTCGCGCAGCGCGTCCTGCGAACCCTTGCGGTCGAATTTGTTGATGGCGATGAAGTCGGCGAAATCGAGCATGTCGATTTTTTCCAGCTGCGAGGCGGCGCCGAATTCCGGCGTCATCACGTACATCGACACGTCGACGTGCGGCACGATGGCGGCGTCGCCCTGGCCGATGCCGGAGGTTTCGACGATCACCAGGTCGAAGCCGGCCACCTTGCAGGCGGCGATAACGTCCGGCAGCGCCTGCGAAATCTCGGAGCCCGCTTCGCGCGTGGCCAGGGAGCGCATGAAGACGCGCGTCTGGCCGTTCCACGGGTTGATCGCGTTCATGCGGATACGGTCGCCCAGCAGCGCGCCGCCGGATTTGCGGCGCGACGGGTCGATCGAGATGATGGCGATGTTGACGGCGTCGCCCTGGTCGAGGCGGATGCGGCGTATCAGTTCATCGGTCAGCGAGGATTTGCCGGCGCCGCCGGTGCCGGTGATGCCCAGCGTCGGCACGGCCAGGCCTTCGGCGGCGGCCAGCAGTTCGGCGCGCAGGGCGGGGGAGGCTTTCTCGTTTTCCAGCGCGGTGATCAGCTGGGCCAGCGGGCGGTGGCGGGCGGCGATGTCGCCTTCCTTCAACGGCGCCAGCGAGGTTGGCGAGTACTGGGACAGGTCGATGTCGCACTGCTGCACCATCCACTGGATCATGCCGACGAGGCCCATGCGCTGGCCGTCCTCCGGGCTGAAGATCTTGGTGACGCCGTAGGCATGCAGGTCGGCGATTTCGTCGGGGACGATGACGCCGCCGCCGCCGCCGAATACCTTGATGTGCGCGCCGCCGCGCTGGCGCAGCAGGTCGATCATGTATTTGAAGTATTCGACGTGGCCGCCCTGGTAGCTGGAGATGGCGATGCCTTGCACGTCTTCGGCCAGCGCGGCGGTGACCACTTCGTCGACCGAGCGGTTGTGGCCAAGGTGGACCACTTCCACGCCGTTCGATTGCAGGATGCGGCGCATGATGTTGATCGAGGCGTCGTGGCCGTCGAACAGCGAGGCGGCGGTGACGAAACGGACTTTGTTGTTCAGGCGCGGCTGATCCGGCACTGCCACGATTTTCGGAGCGGAGAGGTCGTTCATGGTGTCCCTTGTGCTTTTGTTCAGTTCATTATATGACGTTTACGTTAACGTCAAGTCAAGCGAAATATGGGGGCGGGCCGCAGCCCGCCCCGTGATGCCTTACGCGGCGCGCTGCTGCGCCAGTTGCGCCAGCAGGCGGGCCTTCTCGGTACGGAAGGTGGCGACGGCCTTTTCCTTCACGTGGCCGAAGCCGCGCACTTTCTCCGGCAGGCCGGCCAGTTCCACGGCGGTGGCGTGGTTTTCCGGCGACAGCTTGTCCATCAGCGTGGCGACCAGTTCGCGGTATTCGACGATCAGCGCGCGCTCCATCTTGCGCTCCTCGGTGTAGCCGAAGATGTCGAACGCGCCGCCGCGCAGGCCTTTGAACTTGGCCAGCAGCTTGAACGCGCTCCACATCCACGAGCCGAATTCCGCCTTGACCAGGTGGCCCTTGGCGTCCTTCTTGGCGAACATCGGCGGCGCCAGGTTGAACTTGACCGAGAAGTCGCCCTCGAACTGCTGCTTGAGCTGCTCGACGAAACGGCCGTCGGTGTACAGGCGTGCCACTTCGTATTCGTCCTTGTAGGCCATCAGCTTGAAGGCGTACTTGGCGACGGCGGTGGACAGCTTGTTGCCCAGGCCCAGAGCGGTTTCCTTCGCGCGCACCTGCGACACCAGCTGCTCGTAGCTCGAAGCGTAGGCGGCGTTCTGGTACGCGGTCAGGAACTCGACGCGCTTGCTGATGACGTTCTCCAGGCTTTGCGGCATCTGCATCACGATCGCTTGCGTAGGCGTGGCGACGCGCTCGACGCGCTTCAGATCCACGGCGGCACGGCGGCCCCACAGGAAGCTCTTCTTGTTCGAAGCGATGCCGACGCCGTTCAGCTCAATCGCGCGCAGCAGCGATTCCTCCTTCAGCGGGATGCGGCCCTTCTGCCATGCGTAGCCCAGCATGAACAGGTTGGCAGCGATGGAGTCGCCCATCAGCGCGGTGGCCAGCTTGGTGGCGTTGATGAAATCGGCCGCGCCGGCGCCGACCGATTCCTCGATCAGCGCGCGCACTTCCTCCACCGGATACTGCCAGTCGGGGTTCTGCGCGAAGGTGCCGGGTGGCTGCTCGTGCAGGTTGACGATGGCCAGCGTGCGGCCCGGACGCATCTTCGACACCGCGTCGGCGGCGCCGGCGGTCAGCATGTCGCAACCGAGGATCACGTCCGCCTCGCCGGTGGCGATGCGTTGCGCGCGCAGGTGGGCCGGGGTCTTCGCCACTTTGACGTGCGACGTGACCGAGCCGTTTTTCTGCGACATGCCGGTCATGTCCAGCACCGACGCGCCTTTGCCTTCCAGGTGCGCGGCCATGCCCATCAGCGCGCCGACGGTGATCACGCCGGTGCCGCCAATGCCGTTGATCAGGATGTTGTACGGCTCGTCGCAGGACGGCAGCACCGGTTCCGGCAGGGCGCCGAAGCCGTCGTCGGCGTTGTCCTTGGTGACGCCGGTCTTGGTCTTCTTCAGCGATCCGCCTTCGACCGTGACAAAGCTCGGGCAGAAGCCCTTCACGCACGAGTAGTCCTTGTTGCAGGACGACTGGTCGATGGTGCGCTTGCGGCCGAACTCCGTTTCCTTCGGCAGGATGGAGGTGCAGTTGGACTGGATGCCGCAGTCGCCGCAGCCTTCGCACACGGCTTCGTTGATGACCATGCGCTTGGCAGGGTCGGGGTATTCGCCCTTCTTGCGGCGGCGGCGCTTCTCGGCCGCGCAGGTCTGGTCGTAGATCAGCACCGACACGCCACCCACTTCGCGCAGCTCGCGCTGGACCGCGTCCATGTCCTTGCGGTCGTGCAGGCTGACGATCGACGGCAGGGCGCTGCGGTCGGTGTAGCGGTTCAGGTCTTCGGTGACCAGCGCGATGCGTTTGACGCCTTCTGCCGCCATCTGCTGCGCGATCATCGGTACGGAGGTGATGCCGTCGACCGGCTGGCCGCCCGTCATCGCGACCGCGTCGTTGTAGAGGATCTTGTAGGTCATGTTGACCTTGGCCGCCACCGCCGCACGGATCGCCAGGTAGCCGGAGTGGAAGTAGGTGCCGTCGCCCAGGTTCTGGAACACGTGCGGGATCTTCGAGAACGCGGCCTGGCCGATCCACGGCGCGCCTTCGCCGCCCATGTGCGTGGTCAGCTTGTTGAACTCGGGGTAGATCGAGGTCGCCATCACGTGGCAGCCGATGCCGGCCAGCGCCAAGCTGCCTTCCGGGACTTTGGTCGAGGTGTTGTGCGGACAACCGGAGCAGTAGAACGCTGGACGGAACGGGGTGTTGATGGCCTTCTTCAGCACCGCGTCCTTGGCGTCGAGGAAGCTCAGGCGGGCCTTGATATGGTCGCAGGTGACCGGGTCCGAGATCAGACGCTTGACGCGCGAGGCGATCACGCGCGCCACTTGCGAGACCGAGAAGTCGGCCTTGGAGGTGAGCAGCCATTCGCCGCGCGGCGCGACCCATTCGCCTTTTTCATCGAACTTGCCGATCACGCGCGGACGCACGTCGTCGCGCCAGTTGTACAGCTGTTCCTTCAGCTGGTACTCGACGATCTGGCGCTTTTCCTCGACCACCAGGATCTCGTCCAGGCCCTGCGCGAATTCGCGCACGCTGTCCGGTTCCAGCGGCCATGGCATGGCGACCTTGAACAGGCGCAGGCCGACGTCGGCCGCCATCTTCTCGTCGATACCCAGTTCTTCCAGCGCTTCCAGCACGTCCAGGTAGGATTTGCCGGAGGCGATGATGCCCAGCTTGGCGTTCGGGCTGGTGATGGTGGTGTGATTGAGCTTGTTCTCGCGCGCATAGGCCAGCGCGGCGTAGATTTTGTAGTCCTGCATCAGCGCTTCCTGATTGCGCGCTTGCTGGCCCAGCGGGATGCTGGACAGGCGCGCATTCAGGCCGCCTTCCGGCATGACGAAATCGTGCGGGATCTTGACCTCGACGCGGAACGGATCGGCGTCGACGGAGGCCGACGATTCGACCGTGTCGGCCAGCGCCTTGAACGCCACCGTGCAGCCGGAGAAGCGCGACATGGCCCAGCCATGGATGCCCAGGTCCAGGTACTCCTGCACGTTGCACGGATATAGGACCGGGATCATCGAGGCTGAGAACAGGTGGTCCGACTGGTGCGGCAGCGTCGACGAGTAGGCGCCGTGGTCGTCGCCGGCCACCAGCAGCACGCCGCCGTGCTTGGACGTGCCGGCGTGGTTCATGTGCTTGAAGACGTCGCCGCAGCGGTCCACGCCGGGGCCCTTGCCGTACCACATGGCGAACACGCCGTCGTACTTGGCCTCGCCGATCAGGTCGACCTGCTGCGAGCCCCAGACGGCGGTCGCGGCCAGGTCCTCGTTCACGCCCGGCACGAACTGCACGTGGTGCGACTCCAGGTGCGGTTGGGCCTTCCACAGGTTCTCGTCCAGGCCGCCCAGCGGCGAGCCGCGGTAGCCGGAGATGAAGCCGGCGGTATTCAGGCCGGCCGCCTGGTCGCGCACGCGCTGCATCATCGGCAAGCGCACCAGCGCCTGGATGCCGGACAGGAAGATGTCGCCTTTGATCGCGGTGTATTTGTCGTCGAGGCTCACGGAGGTGAGGCGGGATGGGGCGGCGGCGTCGTCTCTGGCGGACGTTGCTGGGCCGTGTGCCGTGGTATCGGGCATGGCGGTGTCTCCGGTTTTGTGTCAGATCGCGCCCAAACTTGGTGGCGCCGGGTAGGCGCGCCAGGATCAGGCCATGGGCCGCATGGTTAGCGGCGGTGCAGATATTTTAGGCTTAAAAATCTGCTTTGTAGCGCAGTATGGGCGCGAGTTGACGTATACGGAAATACCGAATGCCGATGGTGGTATAAGAAAAAATGATGGCCTGAGCGGCGCTCAGCCGATGACGGTGGCGCCCGGCCAGGTGCCGCTTGCGCACAGTTGCGCGCTGACTTGTTGCACCAACCGGCTGACCGCCGCCGCCGCGTTGGTCAGCGGAATATTCTTGGAAGCGCACAGCACCACCGTGCGCGAAATCGACGGGCTGTGGATGCGGTGGGCGCGCATGGCGCCTCTTTCGAGCTCGTCCAGGACAGGCGCCGACGGCAGGATGGTCGCGCCCATGTCGGCCAGGATGGCGGACTTGAGGATGGCGATGGAGTTGATCTCGATCACATTACCCACCGTGAGCCCGGCCTGGCGCGCCACGCTTTCGATGCGCGGCCGCACGCCGTGCTGCAGGCCGGGCAGGATCAGCGTGGTTTTCAGCGCCTGGGTCAATGTGAGTGCTTGCTCACCTCGCGCATAGGTGGCGTCCGCGCGACAGATGAATTGCAGCTCCTCCTCCGCCAGCGGCGTCGTGGCGAACTGGGCCAGCTGGCCGTCGTCGAACAGCACGGCCAAGTTGACGCGGCCGGACTTGAGCTGGTCGCTCAGGTTGCCGGTCAGCTCTTCCGTCAGTTGCAGGGTGATTTCGGGATACTGCGCGCGCGCGGCCGTCAGCAGCGGCAGCGCCAGCGCGCCGGAAATGCTGTGCGGCAGCCCCAGCGTGACACTGCCGCTGGGGCGCTCGGCCGACTGCGCCACGGCCGAACGGGCGTCCGCCACCTGCTTGAGGATGGCTTGCGCATGTTCATAGAAGATCTTGCCGGCATCCGTGCTGAGCACGCCCTGGGCGGAGCGATGCAATAATTGCACGCCCAACTCCTCCTCCAGTTGCCGCAACTGTTGCGTTAGTGCCGGTTGCGCAACATGTAGGACAACAGCCGCCCGCGACAGCGAACCGTGGTCTACTATAGCTACAAAGTAACGAAGTTGGCGTAATTCCATAAATTGCTAGCGTTCTTAACCTGGACAAACAAATGGTAGCACCTGTAAATCTAATCCTGACAGGAAACTATTTGCTATACTGGCATCAACCCTTTCCGCTGTTTCCAGCCTCTTCAAAGTGGGTACCGGTATGTTAAAGAAAGTCGACTCTTCCCAGCTAAAAGTAGGCATGTACATCCATGACCTGAGCTGCGACTGGATGACCCACCCGTTTGTCCGCAACCGCTTTTTGCTGACCAGCGAAGACGAAATCCGCAAGATCATCAATGCCGGCATCCATGACGTTGTCATAGACAACTCGAAAGGGCTGGACGTGCAGGATGCCCCCTCGGTCGATGAAGCGCAGGCGGCGACCGAACGCGAAATCGTGGAAATCGTCGCCAAGGCGCCGGTCGTCACCCGCGTTTCGCTGGGCGAGGAGATGCAGCGCGCCGTGCAGATCCGCCATCAGGCGTCGACCCTGGTGCGTACCGTGATGCAGGATGCGCGCCTGGGCAAGGCCATCGAACTCGATCAGGTCCAGCCGGTGGTGCAGAATATCACCGAATCGATCTTGCGCAATCCAGGCGCGCTGGTCGGTTTGCTGCGGATCAAAAACAAGGACGATTACACGTTCTTGCACTCGGTGAGCGTGTGCACGCTGCTGGTGGCCTTCTGCCGCTCGCGCGGTATGGACCCCGAGATCACCCACCAGGCCGGCCTGGGCGGCCTGCTGCACGACACCGGCAAGGCGCTGGTGCCGGACGCCATCCTGAACAAGCCCGGCCCGCTGACGGACGAGGAATTCGCCATCATCAAGCGCCATCCGCAGGACGGCTACAACATCCTGCTGAAGTCGCCCGAGGTGGGCCCGATTCCGCTCGACATCACGCTGCACCACCACGAGCGGCGCGACGGCAGCGGCTATCCGAACAAGCAGGAGGGCGACGGCATCAGCGAATTGGCGCAAATGGCGGCGATTGTTGATGTGTATGACGCAATCACGGCGGATCGTTGTTATCACAAGGGCATGTCGGCGGCGGCGGCCCTGCGCAAGATCTATGAGTGGAGCAAATTCCACTTCAATCCGAATTACGCGCAGGAATTCATGCGTTGCGTGGGGATCTATCCGGTCGGCACCATGGTGATGCTGGAGTCGGGGCGGCTGGGTGTTGTAATTGAGCCACACGAGACCAATTTGCTGGCGCCCAAGGTCAATGTGTTCTTCAACACCAAGAAAAATCTCTACATCAAGCCGGAAACCGTCGATTTGTCGCGCGGACTGGGCTTTGGCGGTGGCGACAAGATCGTTGGCCACGAATCGCCCGCCAAGTGGAACGTCGATCCGATGCGCTTCCTGACCCTGGCGTAAGGCTTAGAAGAACTCGGCGGTATCGTTGGATTCGATGGCGTGCAGCAGGCCGCCATCGACCAGTTCGTCGTAATGGCAGGCCAGGTTGCGGCCGTGGCTCTTGGCGTAGTACAGCGCCTGGTCGGCGTGCCCCAGGATGATCACCGGCGCCTCCAGCGCGCTGATGCTGACAAAGCCCACGCTCACCGTCACCTTGCCCACTTGCGGGAAATCATGCGACGCCACGTTCATGCGGAAGCGGTCGATGATCTTCTTGGCGTTGTCCAGGGTGGTCGAACGCAGCAGTACGACGAACTCCTCGCCGCCGAAACGGAACACGCGGTCTTGCGCGCGGAACGAGGAGGTGAGCAGGTTGGCGATCAGGATCAGGACCTCATCGCCGTACAAATGGCCGAAACGGTCGTTAACGTGCTTGAAATGGTCGACATCGACCACGGCCAGCCATTGCTTTTCCTGCTCGTGGTGGCTGCGGCGCTCCGGTTCGCCCGGCAGCGTGACGGAATCCTGTTCGGTGCTGGCGGCCAGCATCTTGGCCAGCTGGTCGTCGAAGGTCTTGCGGTTGAGCAGGCCGGTCAGCGAATCGCGTTCGCTGTAGTCCAGCAGGTTCTGGAAGTTGCGGTAGACGCTGACGATGCCGCCGATGACGTGGATGGTGTCGCTGGTGTACGGCGTGGGGTTGACGATTTCCAGGCAGGTGTCGGCCTTGTCGCCCAGCCAGATCGGCAGCCACAGCGTGTGTTCGCCCGCCTCGTTGGCGACGTCGGCGCCCGATTCGTGGTTGGCGATGCATTCGGCCAGGGCCGGGAAGTTTTCGATGGGTTCGCCGGGATTGTGCAGGTCGGAACTGTCGACCATGCGCGCGGCCTCGCCGGCGCAGATGATGGCGCGTGCCCGGACGAAAGTCTTGCCCCTGACTGTGGCCAGCGTCAGTACGCGGGCCTGGCTGGCGCGGGCAAGCTCCTGCACCGCCGAGATCACGGAGATGTCGAGCATCGTGTGATCGCGGTGGCCGGTCATGTCCACCATGTGTTTCAGTAGGGAATCCATTTTCTTCTCTGGAAAATAATCACACAACCTTGTGTCTAGCCACGTTTCGTTCACGCCTATCAAGCCAATCTCTTTGATAGTCAGGCGCACAGTGAAGCTGCAACACGGGGCCTTTCCAAAGAACAGCTAAGCAGGATAATAGCTTTTTGCAATCAAGGCAATTCATGTGTGCGAAAAAAAACTTTCCTTGCATCTGAATGCGACCTTTTTCCGACAGCCGGGTAACCCCTTCCAGCTTACCTGCCGGGAAACTGATGCAGTTTGACATAAGCCAGCCGTGAAGTGTGTCCCGTGCGCAGATTTTCATCAAACCCATAAAAATAATGCCGCACGGAAAACTTGCGTCACGTCAACTCTCGGAAAACTCTGATCCGTATAGTAGTCCTTAATGGCCCGGAACCGGCGATTGGGCAGTCCGCCGGCCCGTGCCAGGGGTACTTTTTAACTTCATCCAGAGGAGTAAATCATGAACTCGCTTATTGCAGCAGCAAAAGTGTTCGTGCAGGACGAGGACGGGATCACGGCCATCGAATACGGCCTGATCGCGGCGACGATGGTCGCCGCGGTCATTGCTGCATTCGGTTTGCTGGGGCCGGCGCTGAAAACCGCCTTCACCAGCATCGCGACCAGCATCACCTCGCCGTAACCACCGGGCTTTCCAGCTGCTGTCCGGGCTGGAAAGCCTTACGTTGGAGACCCTCATGTCGATAGCGCTCGAAGTGATCTTGATCTGCCTTGTTGCGCAAGCGGCCGTGACCGACCTGGCCCTGCGCAAGATACCGAACGTGCTGGTGCTCAGCGGCCTGCTGCTGGCGCTGATGCTGCACCTGCTGGGCGGCCTGCACTGGGCGCCCCTGACGCACTGGATGGCCGGCACTTTGACCGGCTTTTTTTTATTCCTGCCGCTGTATCTGCTGCGCGGCATGGCCGCCGGCGACGTCAAGCTGATGGCCATGGTCGGCGGTTTCGTCGGGCCGCTGATGGCGCTGGAGGTGGCCATGCTGGCCGCGCTGATCGGCGGCGTGATGGGCCTGCTGATGCTGATGTTCAGCGGCCGCTGGCGGGAAGGCTGGCGCAACGTGGCCGCCATCTGCAAGCCGATGCTGCTGCGCAGCCTGGGCGTGCCGCTGCAGGCGGTGCCGCTGGCGCCGGGCGCCAGCGTGGGCGGCATCCCCTACGGTTTGGCGATCGCGCTGGCCACGATGGCGGTTGTGGCGCTTGCACATCGCTGACGGTCCGCCTGCCGCGCCTTTGCTGCGCGTCAATATCCACAAAGCACGGGCCGATAGACTTGATTCCTCAACGTAACTAATTCCACCGCTGGAGATCGTCATGCTCGCCGTCGAAACGCCTACCTCCGCCCTCCATGCCGACCCCGCCGCGGTGCTGCCGGTCCAGCCGAAATCGGTGCGCGACACCGGCTTGACGCAGCAGATGATCGTCGAACTGATCGCCAAGTCCATCCTGGTCGGCGGCAAGATCCACCTGCCGGTGCTGACCACGCGGCTGCACCTGTCGATCAACGTGCTGCGCGAGGCGCTCGATTTCATGGTGGCCGAACACGTGGCCGAAGTGGCCTGGCGCGGCGAGTCGGACATCGACGTGCAGTATCAGCTGACCTCCGCCGGCCGCCTGCGCGCCAGCGCGTGGATGGACCGCTGCCCCTACATCGGCCCCGCGCCGGTGACGCTGGAGGCCTACCGCGCCGTGGTCGAGCGCCAGGCTGTCCAGGCGCCGCAGCTGTGCGCCGACGAACTGGCCGCCGAATTCGCCGACGACTTCCTCAGCCCCGCCGTGCAGCGCATGCTGGGCGCGGCCATGTACGCCGGCCGCACGGTGCTGCTGCATGGCCCGTCCGGCGGCGGCAAGTCGGTGTTGGCGCGCCGCCTGGGCAGTCTGCTGCAGGGCGTGATCGCGGTGCCGCATGCGCTGGTGGTGGGGCAGGAGATCGTCCAGGTTTACGACGCGCTGCTGCACCGCGCGCCGTCGCCGCAGCATCTGCGCCAGCTGCGGCCGACGCAGGAGCGCCGCAGCAGCGATCCGCGCTGGGTGCTGTGCCAGCGTCCCGTGGTGGCGCTGGACGCGGACCTGAGCGCCGACATGCTGGAGCTGCAACCGGACAGCCATAACGGCTGCTATCGCTCGCCGCCGCAGCTCAAGGCCAACAACGGCCTGCTGATCGTCGACGACCTGGGCCGCCAGCGCATGGCCGCCGCCGATCTGCTGAACCGCTTCTCGCAGGCGCGGGAGCTGGAGCGCAGCCAGCTGGCGCTGGTCGGCGGCTTCCACTTCAGCGTGCCGTGCCGCATGCAGCTGGTGTTCGCCACCAGCCTGGCGCCGGAAGCGCTGCTCGACGCCTCGGCGCTGCGCCGCATCGGCTACAAGATTCCGGTCGGGCCGCTGGACACGGCCAACTACCGCACCTTGTTTCGCCAACAGTGCGTCAGCGCCGGCGTGACGTTCGATGAAGCCGCGCTGCGCTACCTGATCGATGAGCTGCACGCGGGCAGCGGCCTGCCGCTGCTGGCCTGCTATCCGCGCGAGATCGTCGGCCGCATCAACGACTTCGCCGGCTTCCTGGGCGAGCCGGCGCGCTTGAGCGTGGAGACGCTGGACCAGGCCTGGACCAGCATCTTCGCCGCCGGCGCGCCGGCACCGGCGCCGGTCTACGGGCAGGCAGCATGAACAACCGGCGCGCACTGATGATGATGGCGCTGGCCATCGTCCTGGGACTGGTGGCGGTGGTGCTGGCCTCGCGCTGGCTGCTGCACCAGACGCCGGCGTCGGCCAACAAGATCGTCGTCGCCGCCACCGATGTGAGCCTGGGGCAGCGCCTGACGCCGGAGATGCTCAAGGCGATCGACTGGCCGGCCGAGAGCCTGCCGCGCGGCGCCATCCGCGACGGCACCAAGCTGGCGGGCCGGGTGCTGAAAACCAGCGTGCTGCGCGACGAGCCCCTGACCGAGGCCAAGCTGGCGCCGGCCGGCACGCTGGGCGGCCTGTCCGCGCTGATCTCGGAAGGCAAGCGCGCCATCACCGTGCGGGTCAACGACGTGGTGGGCGTCGCCGGTTTCGCGTTGCCGGGGAATTTTGTCGACATCATCGTCAACACGCAGGCCGCCGCCACCGGCAACGAGAACGCGATTTCCAAGATCGTGCTGGAACGGATACTGGTGCTGGCCGTGGCGCAGGAAGTTGGCCGCGACGAGACCAAGCCGCGCGTGGTCAACGCCGTGACGCTGGAGGTGACGCCGGCGCAGGCCGAGAACATCGACCTGGCGCGCAGTGTCGGCACACTGTCGCTGGTGCTGCGCAACCAGGTCGATCCGCGTCCCGGCGTGACCGACGGCGCCACCAAGAGCACCTTGCTGGGCGTCGCCAAGGCGCAAGCTCCGGCCGAGGCGCCGGCCGAACCGCCCGCGGCCGCGCCCAAGCCGCATGCGCAGCTGGCGCAGGCCGCGCCGCGCAGCCGGCCTTGCGTCGGCGTGATCGCCGGCGTGCAGCGCACGCAGGAATGCCTGTGAGCGCGCCATGACGACACTACGATACGCGGCGCTGACGCTGGCGGTGGCGAGCCAGTGGTCGGCGGCCGCCGCCACGAACAACAGCGCCGATCTGCCGGCGCTGCTGGCCCGCCCGGCGGCGGCCTTGTCCGGCGCCGCTCCGGCGCGTGCGGCGGCGGATGGGGCGCCGCGCGAATCGGTGGGCCTGCGCTGCAGCGGCCAGGCGGCCACGCCGGGCAGCCTGACGCTCGCGCTGGGCAAGTCGACGCTGATGCGTATGCCGGAAGCGGTGGCGGCGCGCAGCGTCGGCAATCCCGCCGTGCTGCAGGCGATGCTGGTGGCGCCCGACACGCTGTACGTGGTCGGCGCCGATATCGGCAGCAGCAATATGATCGTGCAGGGACGCAGCGGCTTGTGCAACGTGATCGAGGTGGTGGTCGGCATCGATCCCGCCGCGCTGCGGAACGCGTTGGCCGCGCTGATGCCGGAGCAGAAGGACATCCACGTCAGCGCGGCCGGCGACACCCTGGTCCTCAGCGGCACGGTCGACGATGCGCCGACGGCGGCGCGGGTGCTGGAGCTGGCCTCCGCGTTCGTGCGGCGCCCGGCGCAGGCGCTGGAAACGGCCAAGGGCGAGAAGGGCGCCGCCGCCGGTGGCGCCTCACCTGCGGCGACGGCCGCGCCGCCAACGCCGGCGGCGGCCGCCGTCGCCGGCGCCACGCGCATCGTCAACTTCCTCAACGTCGGCGCGCCGCAGCAGGTGATGTTGGAGGTGAAGATCGCCGAGGTCTCCAAGACGCTGCTGGACAAGCTGGAGTCCGGGTTCTCGATGGGCTTTGGCGGCGGCAGCTGGAGCACCACGCTGGCATCGAACTTCATCAGCGGTACGTTGAAAGGCCTGCTCAGCGCAGGCAAGGCCACTGGCAACCACCTGGCCATCGCCGCCGACAAGCAGGATGGCCTGGTGCGGATCCTCGCCGAGCCGACGGTGATGGCGATCAGCGGCCAGGAAGGCAGCTTCCTGGCGGGCGGAAAAATCTTCGTGCCGGTCGCGCAGGACAACAACAAGGTCACGCTGGAGGAGAAGGAGTTCGGCGTCGGCCTGCACTTCACGCCCACCGTGCTGGCCGGCGGCCGCATCAACCTGCGCGTGGCGCCGGAGGTGTCGGAGCTGTCGCGCGAAGGCATAGGCATCTCGGCGGCCGGCTTTTCGGGCGGCGCCATCCTGCCGCTGATCACCACGCGCCGCGCCGCCACCACGGTCGAATTGTTCGATGGCCAGAGCTTCGCCATCGGAGGCCTGATCAGCAACAACCAGACCACCAACATCCGCGGCCTGCCGGTGCTGGGCGAGCTGCCGGTGCTGGGCGCGCTGTTCCGCAGCACCGACTTCCAGCAGGACCGCACCGAGCTGCTGTTCGTCGTCACGCCGCACCTGGTCAAGCCGCTGCCGCCGAACTACAAGCTGCCGACCGACGACGTGACCACGCCGACCCGCGCCCAGCTCTTCCTCGAAGGGCGCATGGAGGGGGCTCCGCCCCCGAGCACCGACCGCAAATAAACGGGATACGACTATGCGACATCTACTTAGCCTGCCGCTGGCATGCATGCTGGCCTCTTGCGCCCTGCAGCTGACGCCGACCACGCCGCAATGGGACCGGGACTTCGGCATTGTCACCCGCGTCACGCTGGCGCAGCAGGCCGTCGACGCGGATGCGGGCCGCAACCGCGATCCGGTCGCCGGCATGGACGGCCGCGCCGCGCACGCCGCCTATGAGCGCTATCAGAAGGCCAACAGCGAACCGCCGGCGCAGCCGTCCGCATTCACCATCGGCGTCAGCGGCACCAAGTAGCCGCGCAGATAAAGCGAGGAATGAATATGAAAGCACTGATGATCAGCAAGGACAGCCTGCTGCATGCCGAAGTCGCCGCGCAGGGTTCCGCGCGCATGCCCGCCGTGCAGCTGGTGGCGTCGCGCAACGGGCTGCGTGACGCGGTGGAACGCCAACTGCCGGAGATGCCGGAACTGGTGATCCTCGACGCCAGCGACGTCGGCCCGGACGAGGGGGAACTGGTCGAGCGCCTGAGCAAGCTGTATCCATCCTCCTCCTTCATGCTGCTGGCGCGCGAGCCGCAGCAGGACCTGCTGATCCGCGCCATGCGCGCCGGCATGCGCGAGGTGCTGCAGCTGCCGCTGGTGCACAGCGCCTTCCACGAGTCGATGAGCCGCATCGAGCTGGCGGCGGGCGTGAGCCAGACGCGCGACGGCAAGGTGCTGGCCTTCATCTCCTGCAAGGGCGGCAGCGGCGCGACCTTTTTGTCGACCAATTTCGGCTACGCGCTGGCCGCGCTGGCCGACAAGAAGGTGCTGCTGATCGACCTGCACGGCCAGTTCGGCGACGCCACCTTGTACGTGTCGGACCAGAAGCCGGGGATGACGCTGTCCGACATCTGCGCGCAGATCAGCCGCATGGACGGCGCCTTCCTCGACTCCTGCCTGGTGCATGTGGCGTCCAACTTCGGCGTGCTGGCGGCGGCCGACGATCCCAATCACGCGGTCGACATGAAGCCGGAGCACATGGACGCCATCCTGCGCCTGGCGCGCCAGCACTACGACTTCATCGTGCTCGACGTGGGCCGCCAGATCGACGCCATCTCGCTGCGCGCGCTGGACCAGGCGGACGTGATCCACCCGGTGCTGCAACTGGCGCTGCCGGACATCCGCGACGGCCGCCGACTGCTGGACATCTTCCGCTCGCTGGGCTACCCGGGCGAGCGTATCCGGCTGATCGTCAACCGCTACGAAAAGGGCGGCAAGCTGCGGCTGATCGACCTGGAACAGGCGCTGGGCGCGGACGTGGTGCACACGGTGCCGAACGATTATCTGTCGGCCACGGACTCGGTCAACCAGGGCATACCGGTGCTGCAGCTGTCGCGCAGCAGCGCGGTGGCGCGCAGCTTGGCCGAGCTGGTGGAAATGGTGACGGCGCGGCGGGTTTCGGAGAGCAAGGGCCTGTTCGACCGCCTGTTCGGCCGCAACGACAACGACTGACCAAGACAGCGAGGATGACATGAGCTTACGCGAACGGCTGGCTTCCCCGGACGACAAGCGCCACGGCGTCAACGGCCCGCCGGGCCTGGCGGCGGTGGCCTACCAGGAACTGAAGAAGAGCATGCACCAGACGATACTCGACCGTATCGACCTGGAACGCCTGAAGCGGCTCACGCCCGAGCAGTTCAAGCACGAGCTGGCGCTGCTGGTTCAGCGCATCATCGAGGAAGAGCGCATTGTGCTCAATCAGCACGAGCGGCATAGCCTGGTGCTCGACATCCAGCACGAGATGCTGGGCTTCGGGCCGCTGGAGCCGCTGCTGGCCGATCCCGGCGTGTCCGACATCCTGGTCAACACCTGCGCCCAGGTCTATGTCGAACGCGCCGGCCGGCTCGAGCTGACCGATGTCACCTTCAACGACAACGCCCACCTGATGAAGATCATCGAGAAGATCGTCTCGCGCGTGGGCCGCCGCGTGGATGAATCGAGCCCGATGGTCGACGCGCGGCTGCCGGACGGCTCGCGCGTGAACGCCATCATTCCGCCGCTGGCGATCGATGGCCCCATTCTGTCGATACGGCGCTTCGCCGTCACGCCGCTGACGGTGCAGAACCTGCTCGACTACCGCAGCCTGACGCCGCCGATGATGGAGGTGCTCAAGGCGCTGGGCCAGGCCAAGGTCAACATCCTGATCTCCGGCGGCACCGGCAGCGGCAAGACCACCATGCTCAACGTGCTGTCCGGCTTCATCCCGGCGGCGGAACGCATCGTCACCATCGAGGATGCGGCGGAGCTGCAGATGCGCCAGCCGCATGTGGTGCGGCTGGAGACGCGGCCGCCCAACATCGAGGGCAAGGGCGAGGTCAATCAGCGCTCGCTGGTGCGCAACGCGCTGCGCATGCGGCCGGACCGCATCATCCTCGGCGAGGTGCGCGGGCCGGAGGCGCTCGACATGCTGCAGGCGATGAACACCGGCCATGAAGGCTCGCTGGCCACCATCCACTCGAACACCCCGCGCGACGCCTTGTCGCGGCTGGAGAACATGGTCGGCATGACCGGCCTGAATCTGACGCCGCGCGCCACGCGGCAGCAGATCTGCTCCGCCATTACGGTGGTGATGCAGGTGTCGCGGCTGACCGACGGCACGCGCAAGCTGGTCAGCCTGCAGGAGATCACCGGCATGGAGGGCGACGTGATCGCCATGCACGAGATCTTCCGCTACGAGCAAAAGGGCGTGGACGCCAACGGCAAGGTGATGGGCAGGTTCTCCGCCACCGGGGTGCGGCCGCGCTTCGCCGACCGCCTGCGCATGTTCGGCGTGCCGGTGGCAGATACGGCGTTCGACCCCGACAAGATCTACGAGTAGCGCATGGACGGAATCTTCACCGCCTTCGAGGTGCTGCTGTTCGCCGCCGTGATCCTGCTGATCGAGGGCGCCTGGCTGTGGTGGTCGGGCGCGCACGGCAGGGGGGCGCGGCGCATCGCCAAGCGCCTGCGGCTGATGGCGGCGCGCGGAGAGCGCGGCGGGGAACGCATCGATATTCTCAAGCAGCGCTGCTACAGCCGCAATCCGGCGCTGGAGAAGCTGTTGCGCCGCGTCGGCCGCCTGGCCGCGCTGGACCGGCTGCTGCTGCAGGCGGGCGTGCGCTGGTCGGTGGCGCAGTTCATCGCCTGTGTGTTGGTACTGCTGGTACCCGGCCTGCTGCTGCCGGCCATGCTGCACATGCCGGCGCTGGCGGGGGCCGCGCTGACGGCGCTGATCCTGTCGCTGCCGTGGGCGATGCTGATGCGTACGCGGCGCGCGCGCCTGCTCAAGCTGGAGCAGCAATTGCCGGAAGCCGCCGATTTTCTCGGCAGGGCGCTGCGCGCCGGCCACTCCTTCGCCAACGTCATGCAGATGGTGGGCGAAGAGCTGCCGGAGCCGATCGCCGGCGAATTCAAGTTCGCCTACGAGGAGATCAACTACGGTGTGCCGATGAACGAGGCCTTGCACAACCTGGCGATGCGCGTGCCGCTGACCGATCTGCGCTACCTGGTGATCGCGGTGCTGATACAGCGCGAGTCGGGCGGCAACCTGGCCGAGGTCCTGGGCAACATCAGCCGCCTGATACGCGCGCGCCTGCGCTTGATGGCGCAGGTGCGCGTGATGTCGGCCGAGGGCCGGATGTCGGCGTGGATACTGGGCTTGCTGCCGCTGTGCGTGCTGGCGCTGATGATGGTGGTGAATCCCGCCTACGTGCGGGTGCTGTGGACCGATCCGGCCGGCATCACGCTGACGTGGTACTCGCTGGCGATGGCGGCGGGCGGCGTGCTGTGGATGCGCAAGCTGATACGCATACGGGTGTGAGGAGCGCGGCATGGATATCCGGCAGATCGTATTCCTCCTGATCGTCTTCGCGGTGGTGGCGGGCGTGGCGCTGGTGGCGCTGCTGGGCTTTTCATCGGTGCCGATACGCGACCGGCTCAATGGCTTCATGGGGCCGGCGGAATCGTCGGCGCCGACGGAGGGCGGCTGGGTGGAGAAGGTCGCGCATGCGGCGCAGCCGTTCTCCCGCCTGTCGCTGCCGGAGGAGGGCTGGGAGCGGTCGCCGCTGCGCACCCGTTTCATGAACGCCGGCTGGCGCAGCGCGTCGGCGCCATCGCTGTACTTCGCCGCCAAGACGCTGCTGTCGCTGGGGCTTCCGTCCCTGCTGGCGCTGCTGGGCGCCGCCACGCTGGAGAACGCGGTGAACAAGGGCTTCGTCTACCTGCTGTTGATGACGGCGGCCATCGGCTACTACTTGCCGAACGTGGTCCTGTCGCGCAGGGCCGTCAGCCGCTGCCGCGAAATCTTCGAGAACTTCCCGGATGCGCTGGACCTGCTGACCGTCTGCGTGGAGGCGGGCCTGAGCCTGGAGCGCGCGATGGCCAAGGTGGCGGGCGAGATCCACATCAAAAGCGTGGCGCTGGCGCAGGAGCTGCAGCTGGCGCTGATGGAGATGCGCGCGGGCTTTAGCAAGGAGAAGGCCTTGCGCAACCTGGCTTTGCGCAGCGGCGTCGAGGACGTCGACACGCTGGTGGCGATGCTGATCCAGTCGGAGCGCTTCGGCACCAGCATGGGCGAATCGTTGCGGGTCCACTCGGACAACCTGCGCGCCAAGCGCAGCATGATCGCCGAGGAGGCGGCCGCCAAGATTGCGTTGAAGCTGCTGTTCCCGCTGATCTTCTGCATCTTCCCGACGTTGATGCTGGTGTTGATCGGCCCCGCCGGCATCCAGATTTTCCGGATGCTGCCGACCTTGATGGGGAAATAGGAGGCGATGATGAAACGTACCCTGGGCGCCGCGTGCACCGGCGCGTTACTGATGGCGTGCAGCGGCATGCAGACCGCGCCGGCACCGGAGGCGGACCGGCAGGCCGCCGCCATCGCGGCGCTGGGGCAGGCCTGCCTGCGCGATCCGACCAGCGCGTCCGGATGGGAACAACTGGGCGCGGCGCTGGAGGCCGGTGGCGAGCATGAACGCGCGGCGACCATGTTCCGGCAGGCCGCCACGCTGCGCGCGCACGATGTGCGGCGCGACTATGCGTTGGTGAAGGAGGCCGCCGCGCAAGCCGGCGTCACGGCCCCGGCCGACGCATCGATGCCGCGCACGGAGGTGCGGCAGGTCGGTGCTGCGCTGGTGGAGGTGTTGCGTGTCGCCGCCGGCGAGGCGGCGGTGGCCGAGGCGCATGGCGTCAAGCTGGAGATCAGCAACGGCAACGGCGTGGCCGGCGCCGCCGCGCGGCTGGCGCGCACGCTGGACGCGGAAGGCATCAAGGCCACGCGCCTGACCAATGTGAAGCCATTCGTGGTGTCGATCAGCCGCATCGAATACCAGCACGACCAGCAGTTGCTGGCGCAGGCGTTGTCGCAGCGACTGGGCTTGCCGCTGCAGGCGCAGAACGGCAAGCAGGCCTACGCCGACATGCGCATCGTGCTGGGGCGCGACACGGCGCAGGCACGCTATCTGAAATAAAAAAAATCCGTCCGAAAGGAGTGACCCTCTCGGACGGTAAAAACACACCCATGTGTTTCCTGCTGCGGACTACCGCATTCCTTACTGCCAGCTGATGCTGCCCATGCCTCGGGTGCTGGCGTTCCGGCTGGACGGGTTGCCATACACCTTGGCCGAGCCCATGCCGGATAACTTCATGTTCGCGCTGGTCTTCGCGTACACCGACGCGCTGCCCAGTCCTGATAAATCGACGTCCACCGCGTCGGCGCGCAGCTGCTGCGCATCGAGGCCGCCCACGCCGCCAAGGCTGGCGTGCAGCTGCCTGGTCTGGCCCGCCATTTCAATATGGCCGGTGCCGTTCAGGTGCAGGTCGATGCTGTCGCTGCTGCCGGCGTTGACGGTCATGCTGCCCACGCCGCCCAGCTTCACGTCGACGTCGCGGTACTGCGCGTTGACCCTGAGCGAGCCGGCGCCGTTCAGCGCCAGGCGCAGCTTGTCGCCGTTGAAGCCGTCCACTTCCGTGGAACCGACGCCGCCCGACACCACCTGGTGCAGATTCGGCAGCGTCAGTTCCGCCCGCAGTTCCCGCTTGTTGCCGAAGCCGAAGCTGAAGCCTCGGCTCTTGACTGTGCCGATGTGCAGGGTATCGCCCGTCTGCTCCACCGTCACTTTTTTCAGCGCGTCAGCCTCTCCGTATAGAGTCAGCGACGCGACTGGACCTTGCCGGACCTTGAGGCTGATGACGCCATCAAGATCGATGTTGACGGCGCGCGCATCGACGCTGCGGTTCTCGCTGATCACATCGGCGGCCAGCGCGGCGTGGGCGCCGCTGCTCAGTACCGTGGCCAGCATCGCAGCCTTCAGATATTTTTTCATCATGCGCTCCGTCGTCCGGCGTGAATTACAGGGCTGCTTTTTCGGCGGCGGTCAGGCGCTTGGCGCTGACGGTCACGACCTGCATCTTGCTGGTGTCGGCCTTGGCGACCACCGCCGCCGCAGGGGCTGCGGTGTGCAGGGCTGGTACGGCCGCGGTGGCGAACGAGGTGGCGCTGGCGACCACGATTGCTGCGACGAAGATGGCTTCCATGTTTTTAGCGATGTTCATTTTGAGCTCCTTGGGTGGTTGGTTTCACTGCGTTTTGTCTTGCGTTGAGTGAACTATAGACAAGGGCCCTCTGCACAGCCACCGGGATGTGACGAACTGCAAAAACGGGGGGGCAGAATGCGGATTAGGGGGGTAAAGCTGCACCGCACAATAACTCCTGGCTGGCGGCGTAGAGCTGCGACAGCCAGGTGGAGACGGTCTTGAAGCGGGCGATGGAGCCGGCGTCGCGGTGGCTGAGCAGCCAGATGTCGCGCAGCACTTCGACACCCTCGCCGATGCGTACCAGCCCTTCCTGCCGTCCCATGATGCAGGGCAGCAGCGCCATGCCGACGCCGGCGCGGCAGGCGCGCACCATCGTGCTCAGGCTGTTCACCTTGAGCACGATGCGCGTCGGCGCTATCCCCGCCAGCCATCGCATTTCGGCGGTGCCGGCCAGCGCGTCGTCGTAGGCGATCCACGGCTGCTCGCCCCAGCGCTCGCGCGGGATGCCGGCGAAGCCGGCGTGGCCGTAGACCGCGAAGCCCAGGTCGCCCAGCCTGCGCATGACCAGCGCCGCGTCCTCGCCGGGTTTGCCCAGGCGCAGGGCGAAGTCGGCCTCGCGGCGGGTGAAGGACAGGTTCTGGTTTTCCGCCTGCAGCGTCAGTTGCAGGTGGGGATGCTGGGCGTGCAGCGCGGGAACGTGCTCCAGCAGCCAGTAGTCGAACAGGAAGTCGATCGAGGTGATGTTGACCGGGCCGGCGGTGGCGTCGGCCTCCTGGGACGAGGCCTGCAGCATGCTCTGGACGTTGCCGTACACCGCCTCGCCGTGCGCCACGAAGACCTGGCCGGCGTCGGTGAGCTGGTAGCCGGTGTTATCGCGGATGAACAGGCGCAGCTTTAGGGACTTTTCGGCGGCGGCGATGCGGCGGCTGATGGTCGACGCGTCCACGCCCAGCTGGCGGCCGGTGGCGCTCATGTTGCCGCTGCGGGCCAGCGCCAGGATCAGCGGGATGTCGTTCCAGTCGAATTCGGTGGTTGGTGGCATGGGTGGGGTCGGTTCGTGGTGGCGGCCTGCATTTTTGCAAAGTCACCTTGCAGGGCTGTCTGTTCCGCAAACGCGGCGGCGGGCCTAAGATTCATCCCATCGCAAGGCCAGATTTGCCAGGAACTGTAGCACAGCACCTCAACTCCATCTATCGACTAAAAGGAAGAAAATCATGCAAAACGTTACGCAAACCACCAGCACCATCACCACCCGCGACGGCGTCCAGATCTACTACAAGGACTGGGGTCCACGCGGCGGACAGCCTGTCGTGCTGAGCCACGGCTGGCCGCTGAACGCCGACAGCTGGGAATCGGCAGCCTTCCACTTGGCTAACAATGGTTTTCGCGTCGTCACCCACGACCGCCGCGGCCACGGCCGCTCCAGCCAGCCTTGGGACGGCAACGACATGGACCACTACGCCGACGACCTGGCCCAGCTGATCGAGGCGCTGGACCTGAAAGACGTGATCCTGGCCGGCTTCTCGACCGGCGGCGGCGAGGTGGCGCGGTATGTCGGCCGCCACGGCACCGGGCGCATCGCCAAGCTGGGTTTGATTTCCGCCGTGCCGCCGCTGATGCTCAAGACCGAGACCAATCCCGGCGGCCTGCCGATGGACGTGTTCGACGGCATCCGCGCCGCCTCGGTCGCCAACCGTGCGCAGCTGTATCTGGATATCGCCTCGGGGCCGTTTTACGGCTACAACCGTCCGGGCGCCAAGCCGTCGCAGGGCATCATCCAGGCCTGGTATGCGCAAGGGATGCAGGCCGGCCACAAGAACACCTACGATTCGATCAAGGCCTTCTCGGAGACGGACTTCCGCGACGATCTGAAAAAGTTCGACAAGCCCACGCTGATCATCCACGGCGACGACGACCAGATCGTGCCGATCGACGCCGCCGGCAAGGCCTCGGCCGCCATCGTCAAGCACGCCAAGCTGATCGTCTATCCCGGCGCGCCGCACGGCCTGACCGATACGCACAAGGACAAGTTCAACGCCGACTTCCTGGCGTTCGCCCAGTCCTAAAACGAACACAGGGCCCCCCGAGGGCCCTGTGTTTGCGGTTCCTCCGTGCTATATTGCCAGTATGAGAAAGCTCCTGATGACACTGTCCATGCTGTGCTTTGGCGTGTTCCACGGAGCTGCGCGGGGCGAGCTCGTCAACGTCTACACCAGCGCCCGCGTTGCGCCCCTGTTGGTCGGCGACGGCAGCGGCATCTACCCCGACCTGGTGGCCTACCTGAACCGCAAGAAGCTCGGCCAGTTGAGCTTCAAGCTGGTTTACCTGCCGCGCAAGCGCTTGCAACTGCAAGTGGAGCGCAACGAGCTGGACGGCATCGTCATCGGCATGATGCCGCACTGGTTCAACGACGTGGCCGAGAAAAAATACCTGTGGACGGCGGCCTTCGGCACTGACCGGTATGTGATCGTGCTGCCGGCGGGCCTGCCTTTCAACTCCGGCGCGCTGACCGGCCGCACGGTCGGCCTGGTGCTGGGCTACAGCTATCCCGAGCTGGACGGATGGATACGCCGGCAAGGCCTGGTCCGCAACGACGCTCCCAGCGACGAGCACAGCCTGGAGAAGCTGCGGGTGGGGCGGGTCGATAGTGTGATCGCCGCGCAGTCGGTGGTGCGCTACTACATGAAGGTGCACGCGATGGAGGCGGACAAGTTCCAGCTGCACGAGCTGCCATCCAGCCTGACCGAGCGCCATTTCCTGGTGCCGCGCGCCAAGGCGGAGGTCTACGAAAAGATCGCGCCGGTGATCCGGCAGCTCAAGGACGATCCTGAATGGCAGCGCCTGGCTGCCCGGTACGAGTAGGCCAGGATCACCGTTCGTGATGTCGCGATGACGTTGCCAATTCAAGTTCGTCGACGATTGCCAATAACTTGTGCAGATCGGCGGGATCTTCGAAGCTGATGCTGCTTTCAATCTGCTGGACTGTTTCGCGGAATGCTAAACGTAGGGCGTATCCGCCAGCGCAACGTTTAATCCAATGGTTCCCTTGTCCACGATCGCGAGAAAGACGGCCTTCGCCGCCGCTGGATCCTGGCTTCGCCGATAGGCTTGGTGCGCCTGGAGCAGCGCCACGCTCCATGTCGCCAGCAGCAGTGAGGCCGCCAGTTGGGCGTCGGCGTCATCCGGTTGCCGGCCCGCGCATTCGGACAGCGCCACCGCCACCACTTGCGCGATCTCGTCACGTATCGCCCTGGCCCGGGCCTTGAGGGTCTCGCTGCTGTCGATGGTCTCGATGAAGCTTTGGCTGCCGGCGGTGAAACAGACATACGGACTCTGCTCCTCCGCCAGTCGATGGGCGAGCAGGCGCAAGGTCTCGATCGGTGCGATGCCGGGATCGCGCTGCTGCAATGCCTCGCGCAGGAGCTCGCGGCCCTCTTCGTCGCGGTCGAAGAACATGTCCTCCTTGCGCGGGAAATGGTTGAACACTGTCATCCGTCCAACGTCGGCCGCCGCCGCGATTTCATCCACCGTCACATGATCGAAGCCACGCTCGAAGAACAGGCGCGTGGCGGCATTGGAAATGCCCTGCCGTGTGGCGAGGCGTTTGCGGGAGCGAAGATCGGTTGACATGCGGCAGATGATAGCATAGTTTACATATACTTAGTACATATTGGGATTGAGTATATGAAGGTCGATGTAGTCGTTGTGGGAGCGGGACCGGTCGGACTTCTGACCGCCATCGAGCTGACCTTGGGCGGCGTGCGCGTGGTGGTGCTGGAGCGCTTGGCGCGCCCGAGCATGGTCATCAAGGCCTTGGGGATGGGGCCGCTGGGCGGCGAAGCGCTGCGGCGCCGGGGCATGGGCGCGGCCATCGCCGACGCAGAAGCGCGCAGCTTCGAGGCCATGGGGCCGGCGGTCGCGCAGTTGCGTGGCCGCACGTCGAAATTCAGCGGCCATTTCGCCGGCCTGTCGCTGATCCGGAAGGATGCGCAGGCGGAGCCGGAACGTCGGTCCCACCCGGCGGACCAGCACGCCATCGAAGCCATGCTGGCCGAGCGCGCCCGCGCGCTGGGCATCGAGGTGCGGCGCGAGCACGACGTCATCCGCTTTGACCAGCGGGCGGACGGCGTCGAAGTGGCGTGGACCGCGCCGGCCGGCGAGGGACGCATCCATTGCTCCTACCTGCTCGGTTGCGACGGCGGGCGCAGCCTCATCCGCAAGATGGCCGGCTTCGACTTCCCCGGCACGCCGCCCACGTTGACGCTCTACCAGGCCGTGGTCGAGATCGACCATCCCGACCGCTTGCTGCCGGCAGGCTGGCGGCGCACATCCGGCGGCGTGTTCTCGTTCGGGGCCTTCCAGGGCCGATTGTTCATGTTGGACTTCAGCGGTCCGCCGGAGGACCGGCAGGGGCCGGTCACGCGCGAGGAGATCGAGGCCGTGCTGCGCCGTGTGAGCGGCGCCGATGTGCGGGTGCGGACGATGGAGAGCGGCAACCGGTGGACCGACAACACGCGCCTGGTCGACAGCTATCGCCGGGGCAGGGTGCTGCTGGCCGGCGACGCGGCGCATATCCACACGCCGTTCGGCGGCCAGGGCATGAGCCTGGGGCTGGTGGACGCCGCCAATCTCGGCTGGAAGCTCGCCGCCGTGGTGCGCGGCGAAATGCCCGACAACCTGCTCGACACCTACACGGCCGAGCGCCGCCCCGCCGCCGAGGCGGTGCTGGCCAACACCCTGGCCCAGCTCGCGATCATGCGGCCCGATCCGCAAGCGGGCGCGATGCGGGACCTGATGGCGAATCTGATGCAATTCGATGACGTCAACCGGCTGATCGGCGGTTTGATGAGCGGGCTGTCCACCCGTTACGACCTGGAGTCGGATCAGGACGGCGTCGGCCGCCTGCTGGGCGACCGGGAGACAGGCCCCGGCGTTACGCTTTACGATTGCATGCAGGATGGCATGGGCGTTCTGCTCGACGCGTCAAGCGGAGGCGAGGCGTCCCGGCTGGTTGCCGCCGCGACGCCACGAATACGCTGCGTCGCGGTCGAGGCCGGGCCGTCAATGCTGATCCGTCCCGATGCCTGCGTCGCCTGGATCGCCGCAGAAGACGGCATCAATGGTTTGCAGGAAGCGCTGCGCCGCTGGTTCGTTCAGACGCCGTTCCCATCCCTCTGCTGAACCCATTGCCGATACGCGTTGGGGCTCATGCCCATGAAGCGGGTGAAGGCGCGGCGGAAGCTGCTCTCATCGGCGTAACCGCTTTGTTGGGCGATGCGCTTGACGTTGCTGGCCTTTTTTTCCAGCAGCACGCGCGCCGTTTCAAGGCGGACGCGGGTGATGAAGGCTTTAGGCGATTCGCCGACCAGGGCCTTCAGCCGCCGGTGCAACGTTCGTTCGCTGGTCGCCAGCAAGGCCGCCAGGGCGCTTGCCGTCAAAAGATGCGGCGTCTGGCGGACCATGTTCTCGGCTTCAAAGAGGAAGGGATCGCGGGTCCGCACATAACCGTTGGGCGCATAGACCACATGATTCAAGGGCGCGTTGTCGGCCACGGCGAAATCGGCGGTGATGCGGGCCACCTCCGGCCCGGCCAGCTGCCGGATGCAATGCAGCGCAAGATCCACCCACGAGAGCGGACCGCCCACGCTCACGACACGCCTGTCCTCCAACAGCGGCGAGCCCCACATGAAAACGGCCTTCGGATAGCGCTGCTTGAGTTCGTCCTGGAACCACCAGGTGGTGGTGCAACGACGTCCGTCCAGCAGTCCCGCCTCGCCCAGCACGAAGACACCCGCGCAAGAGCCGCCGATCAATGCGCCGTGAGCGTGCTGGGCACGCAGCCACGCGCCGATCTGCCGCATTTCCGGCGATCGCTGAGGCAGCCCGTCGAGGCCCGGGACCAGGCCCGGTATCAGCACCGCGTCGCAGCGGCTGATGTCGGTCGCCGCCATGTTCACGGCCACCTCGCGGCCTTGCCCATCGCGCAGGGGATTGCCATCCACCGTCGCGGACACGACTTCCCACTTTTGCCTTGGCAAGCTCTGGCCGGATTTGTCCGAGGCATCGGACCGGCTGACCGCGTGGCGGGCCAATTCGAACATGTCCAGCAAGCCGACCATTGCGGACGACATGCATCCGTCAAAGCCAAGTATGACCACCTTCATCTCACCTCCGGAAACCAAGTTGGCGAATACGGCACGAAATATGGCCGGATTGCCACCCCCGTTACTTTGGACCGGACTTCAGAATGAAGTCCTGCCCCAATGCGAATTGGGCATCGACAGAAAACCCACTTCAAAGGAAATACCATGTCTCAAACCGCCGCAATCGTTACTTTCAAAGCCCAGCCGGGCAAGGGCAATGAAGTCGCCCGCCTCGTCGCGGCCGCCCTGCCGCATGCCAAGACGGAGCAGCCGCTGCTGGTGTGGCTGATCCTGCAATCGGAAACCGATCCGGATACCGTTTATATCGTTGATGTCTTTACCGATGCCGCCGGCCGCGACGCGCACTACAAGGATGCAGCCGCCGCGCAAATCATGGCGACGGTGCCACCTTACCTGGCGTCCCCGCTGGATATCTCGCCGCTGAAGCTGGTGGTCGCCAAAGGCGTCGCATAAGCTTCGTCCAGCAGCCAGCGGCGAAACGTCGCCAGCCTCGGCAAGTTGGCCGATTCGGGCCGGTAGACGATGTAGTAGGCCAGCGGCGACTGGAAGCTGATGTCGCCGCACAGGCGCACCAGCCGTCCGGAGGTGAGGTCGTCACGCGCCATCACGCTGCGGGCGAGGGCGATGCCCTGGCCTTCCGCCGCTGCCTGCAGCACCGCCGCCGAGTTGTTGATCTTCATGCCGCGTGCGGCGGCGGCGTTGCTGACGCCGGCTTTGCGCAGCCATGCATCCCAGGTGGGGAAATCGGCATGGCCGTCCATCGACAGGTCATGGATCAGCATGTGCTGCGCCAGGTCCGCCGGTTTGCGCAAGCGTGGGTTCTTGCGCAGGAATTCCGGCGAGCAGACGGGATAGATTTCCTCGTCCAGCAACTTGTCCGCCGTCAGTCCCGGCCAGCTTCCGGTACCGTATCGCACGCCGATGTCGATGCGCTGGGCGACGAAGTCCACGGCTTTGAGATTGGTATCGAGGCGCACATCGGTGTCCGCGCAGATGGCGTGGAATCTTTCGATACGCGGCAACAGCCATTTGGCGGCGAAGGCCGGACTGACCGTCACCGTCAGCACGCCGGCGAGGCCGCCCTCCTTGAGGCGTTCGAGGCCGGACACCAGCTTGTCAAAGCCCGCGCGCAGGTCGGGCAGGGCGCGCTCGGCGGTTTCGGTCGTCACCAGCCGGGACTTGCCGCCGGCGTTCCGGTGGAACAGCGGTGCGCCGAGCCAGTCCTCCAAAGTGCGCACGAGTTGCCCCACCGCCGCCGGCGTGACGTTGAGTTCCGCAGCGGCCGCCGAAAAACTCTGGTGCCGGGCACTGGCTTCAAAGGCGCGCAAGGCGTTCAGGTGGATGGGTGTTTTCATGACGTCATTCTACGCGCGGGGCAATTTTCACGATCAATATTTTCTTTCAATGACTAGCAGTTAATCTGATTTGTCCGGGCTGTCCAGGCGGCGCACAATGGTTTTTCTTAACTCAACCGGAGCATCACATGGCCTACCTGCAAATCATCCTCAAGATCGCCAACGCCAACCGCGCCGCCGCCGCTGCCGTCTATCAGAAGTACAAGGCGCCCTTCCTCGACACCATCGCCGGCGCGCAATCCAAGGAACTGTTGGTCCGCGATGAGGATGTACAAGTGCTGCACGGCTTCGACACCGTGGAACACGCCAACGCCTATCTGCAAAGCGCGCTGTTCAACGCCGATGTGGTGGGCGGCCTGAAGTCATTGCTCGACGCCGCGCCCGACGTGCGCGTCTACGCAAGCTAAACGCCATGCTGATCAACGCCGACTTCTCCCGTCCCGTCGCGATGGCGCCCCACCAGTACCAGTGGGTGGCCTCGCCTCAGGATGGCGTGGAGCGCGTGATGCTCGACCGTGTCGGGGCCGAGCAGGCCCGCGCCACCAGCATCGTGCGCTACGCCCCGCATTCCTCGTTCCCGCGCCATCAGCATCCCGGTGGCGAGGAAATACTGGTCCTCGACGGCACCTTCTCCGAAGGCGGCCTGGATTATCCCGCCGGCTGGTATCTGCGTAATCCGCCGGGCTCCAGCCATCAGCCGTCCAGCGGCGAAGGCGCCATCATCTTTGTGAAACTGCGGCAGATGTCGACGCCGGAGCAGCCCTATGTGCGCATCGATACGTGCGATCCGACCTCCTGGCGGGTCGAACAGGGACGCGAGATTTGTCCGCTGTTTTCCGACGCGTCCGAACAGGTCAGCCTGCAACGTCTTGCGCCGCATGGTGCGCTGCTGGCCGACGCCGAGGGCGGATTGGAATTGCTGGTGCTGGAAGGCGATGTCGTCGCGCAGCAGCAAACCTACGCACCGCGCAGCTGGATGCGCTTGCCTGCGGGAGCCTTGACCGCCATCGTCGCCGGCGAACAGGGGGCGACCGTCTACCTGAAGGTCCGCCATCTGGCCAATATGCGCTTGAAAGGATAAGCATGGAACACGCACGCATCGTCATCGTCGGCGCGGGATTGAGCGGCCTGTACGCCGCGCACTTGCTGGAGCGCCGTGGCATCCGCGACGTCGTCCTGCTGGAAGCGCGGGATGTCATCGGCGGCCGCATCGCCGCCGTGCACGCGCCCGGCACATCGGGCGCCGCCGCCATCGACCGCTTCGACCTCGGCCCCACCTGGTTCTGGCCCGACCATCAGCGCGAGCTGCATGACCTCATCGACGAGCTGGGCCTGCAACGCTTCGCCCAGCATGACGAAGGCGACATGATGGTTGAGCGCGCACCCGGCGAGGCGCCGGTGCGCATGCGCGGCTACGTCAGCGCGCCGCAATCGATGCGCCTGGTCGGTGGCATGAATGCGTTGACCGACGCGTTGTACGCCACGCTCGACGGCGCGCGCATCGTCACCGGCCAGGCCGTGCGCCGCGTGCGCAACACGGACACGCACGTCGAGCTTGACAGCGAAGACGCGGATGGCCACGTCATGACCTGGCGCGTCGCGCACGTGCTGCTGGCCTTGCCGCCGCGCCTGGCCGCCGGCGCCATCGCGTTCGAGCCGGCCCTGCCCGCGCCGCTGGTGCGCGAGTGGCGCGGGACGGCGACCTGGATGGCCCCGCACGCGAAGTATCTCGCCATCTACGACACGCCGTTCTGGCGCGGGCAGGGCTTGTCCGGCTCGGCGCGCAGCGGCAGCGGACCGATGGGCGAGATCCATGACGCTTCGATGCCCGATGGCAGCGCGGCCTTGTTCGGTTTCCTGGGCGTGCCGGCGCGCACCCGCCAGCGCCTGTCCGAGGATGCGCTGCTGACGCTGTGCCGCGCGCAACTGGGCCGGCTGTTCGGGCCGCAAGCGGCGGAGCCGCGCTTCGAGATCATCAAGGACTGGGCGCAGGATCGCTGGACCGCCACGGCCGCCGATCTCGACGCCGGCGGCGATCACGGCCACGCGCCTGCGGCGGCCGCCAACACCGGTCCATGGCAGGGACGCTTGACCGGCATCGCCAGCGAATGGTCGCCACGCTTTCCCGGTTATGTGGCGGGGGCCATTGAGGCGGCCGCTATCGGCGTGAACAACTTTACATCCAAGGAGTAACGACCATGAAGCAAACCTACCGCGCCATGCAGATCAGCCGCCCGGGCGTGCTGGAATTGGTGGAACGCCCGACGCCGGCGCCCGGCATCGGCGAAGTCCTGATCGAGGTGGAGGCCTGCGGCATCTGCGGCGCCGACACAGGCGACATCGAGGGTGCCGATCCGGCGCTGCAACCGCCGCGCGTGCCGGGCCATGAAGTGGTGGGCCGCATCGCGGCGCTGGGCGAGCACACGCCGGGCATCTGGAAGGTCGGCCAGCGCGTGGGCGTGGGCCGGCTGGGTGGGCACTGCAATGAATGCGCTCAATGCCGCCAAGGCCATTTCCAGTTGTGCCGGAACCAGCCCTTCGTCGGCGCCTCGCGCGACGGCGGCTATGCGGAGATGATGCTGGCCCGCGCCACCGGACTGGTCTCGATTCCGGATCAGCTCGATGCCGAGGAAGCCGCGCCGATCCTGTGCGCAGGGCTGGCCACGTTCAGCGCGCTCAAGAAGAGCGGCGCGCAGGCCGGCGATACGGTGGTTGTCCTCGGCATCGGCGGACTGGGCCACATGGCCTTGCAATATGCGCGGCGCATGGGCTTCCGCGTCATCGCCGTCGGGCGCGGCAGCGACATCGCCCAGGATGCGCTGGAGCTGGGCGCGCACGTCTACATCGACAGCAATGAAACGGACGCGGCGGCCGAGCTGCGAGCCATGGGCGGCGCGCAAGCCATCGTCACGACGGTGGCCCATGCCGCCACCGTGGCGGCGGTGATGGGCGGACTGGCGCCGGGAGGCAGGCTGGTGGTGCTGGGCGCCGGCAAGGATCCGCTGCCGGTCTCTACCGGCCATCTGGTGGTTGGCGAGCGCAGCGTGCAAGGCTCGATCACCGGCTCGCCATACGACAATGAAAAGACGCTGGACTTCAGCGTGCTGGCCGGCGTGCGGCCGCGCATCGAGATCATGCCGCTTGAGCAGGCCGCCGAGGCCTACAGCCGGATGAAGTCGGGCGACGTCAAGTTCCGGATGGTGTTGACCATGAAACAGCTTTGCCGTCGCGCTGAAGATGGGCGCGACCAAGCGGGACTTCGATAACACCGTGGCGATCCATCCGACCGCTGCGGAAGAATTCGTCTCCATGCGTTAAACAACTATGAATATCTCTCAGCACTATGCAGCTATACGCTCCCGGCTTGGAAGCGTCGGACAGATTACGGTACTCCATATCGGCGAGGAGGAAATTGCGGTCGCCGTCGGCGGCGGTCCGGCCGCGGACGCGGTGCGCACGCTGGCGATAGGTTCGATGCGGACCTCGCGCGGTTACTTCAAGCAGTCGCCGCCTGGCCGGCTGGAATTCGAGATCGCCATCGAACCGGTCGAAGATGAAATCATCAAGGCACACGGCATGTTGCCGCCGGCGTCGAAGCTGTACTCGGCGGATGGCGAATTGCGTCGCATCGCCTTGCTTGCCGGCGTACCGGAGGGCGATGACATGTCCCTCGGCCTGGATGCGATGGAGCGCGTATTCAGCCGCCTGGCGGCGGTCGTGCAGGGGAAGCCGGCGGCGCATGAAGGCATCCCCGACGACAACGCGTTTGCCGCCACGCTGTTGATCCTGCGTGAGTTTATGCATCACCTGGGATTTTCCTCCATCGGCCTATTGGCGGCCGAAGCATAAAGTTTTTCTTTCAGCGCCTGACAGATTAAGTGGTTTGTTTGTCAGGCTCTGCAAGGACATAATGGGTACCTGTCAACGCAACGCGGTAATGGCTCCAAGTAGTTTTTCTTCGGGTGGCGGTGATGGTGTTTTTTTCGCGCAGAAACCTACCTACTAGTTGGTATGTAAGCGCTTTATCGAAAGGGTAAGATCATGAAAGCAACTGGAAACAAACAAAAACGCGTACTGCTGGTGATGAGCTCGCTGGACGAAATGGGCATCAGCGGCAAGCACACAGGCACCTGGTTCACCGAAGTGGCGGCACCGTACTACATCCTGACCGAAGCCGGTTACGAAGTGGTGCTGGCTTCGCCGCAGGGGGGCGAAGCGCCGATCGACCTGCTGAGCCACAAAGTACCGTTCACCACCGAATACACCGAGCGCTTCCTGAAGGATCCGGTGGCGCTGTACGCGGCCAAGAATACCCGCAAGCTGCGCAACATCGACTACACCGGCTTCGACGCGCTGTTCGTGCCGGGCGGCTACGGCCTGCTGTGGGACCTGGCGTCGGACTCGTTCCTGCTCAAGCTGATCAAGGACTTCCACGCCGCCCAGCGTCCGATCGCGATGGTGTGTCACGCACCGGCCATCCTGCGTGACGTCAAGAAGGACAACGGCGAATACCTGGTCAAGGGCGTGAGCCTGACCGGCTTCAAGAACGCCGAAGATGCCGAGATCGAGCTGGACAAGCACCTGCTGTTCTCGCTGGAAGACGAGCTGAAGAACCGTGGCGCCAACTACCTGAGCAAGGCCAACTGGGAGCCGAACGTGGTGGTGGACGGTCCGCTGATGACCGGCCAGAGCCCTGCCTCCGCCGCCCCACTGGCACAGGCGCTGGCCGACCGCCTCAAAGCGTAAAGCCAGCCCGCCCGGCCCGCGCCGCCTGAAGGCGCGGGTCTTACAACCTCGAAGGGAGTACACATCATGATGCAGGACTGGAACGCATATCGCGACGCGCTGGTGGCCAAAGTGGGCGACTACGCCAAGATCACCCCGGACGTCATGCGCGGCCTGGCGACCGTCGAAGGCGCCGCCGTCAAGACCGGCAAGCTGGAACCGAAAATGCATGAGTTGATCGCACTGGCCGTGGCGGTGACCACGCGCTGCGATGGCTGCATCGCCGTTCACACGAAGAAGGCGGTTGAACACGGTGCCTCGCTGGAGGAAATCTCCGAAGCGCTGGGCGTGGCGATCGCGCTGAACGCGGGCGCCGCACTGACCTATACGGCTCGCGTGCTGGAAGCCCACGCCGCCCTGCAGCAAGGCGCGTGATACTGTTGAGCTTGGTTGACTGGCGCGCATGGTCCCTTTGACGGACCGTGCGCGTTGTCGCATCTTCAAAGGAAAAACAATGCCGAATTCCGTGTCCGAAATTATCGATCGCTTGGCCGGCGTGCCGGTCGCCTTCTTCGGCATGGCCGTCGGCGTGCTGGCGCTGTCGCAGGCGTGGCTGGTGGCGGGGCGGCTATGGCCCGGCATGGCGCATCCTTCGCACTGGCTTGGTGCGGCGGGGCTGCTGATCTGGGCGGTGCTGCTGCTGGCCTATTTGTGCAAGTGGTGCGTGCGCCGCGCAGCCGCCTGGTCGGAGTTGTATGATCCGCTGACTTCGTCGCTGGCGACGCTGGGGCCGATATCGACCATGCTGGCCTCGGTGACGCTGCTGGCCTGGTCGTGGCCGGCGGGGCTGGCGCTGTGGATCGCCGCGCTGGCCTGGCAGATGGTGTTGGGGCTGTGGATATACGGACGCTTCTGGAAAGGCGGCAATGCGCCGGCGAACGTTACCGCGGCAGTCTATCTGCCGGCGGTGGGGCAGAACCTGGTGGCGGGCATGTCCAGCGCGGCGTTTGGATGGACCGAGCTCGGCGTATTATTTTTCGGCGCCGGCATGTTCTCATGGCTGGCGCTGGAATCGATGATACTCGGCCGCGCAGCCACGCATACGCCGTTGCCCGAGGCGCAGCGGCCGCTGTTGGGGATACAGCTCGCACCGGCGGTGGTGGCCGGCGTCTGCTATACCAGCCTGCGGCCGGAGTCGGCCGATTTTTTCGTGCAGATGCTGTTGGGCTATGGCTTATACCAGGCTGCCCTCGCACTGCGCCTGCTGCCGTGGATTTTGCAACAGCGTTTCGCGCCGTCGTACTGGTCGTTCAGCTTTGGCGTGGCGGCGCTGGCCAACTTGACGCTGCGCCTGCATGAACGGTCGCCGGGCACGCTGACAGCGGTGCTGGCCCCGTTGACGCTGGCCGGCGCCAGCCTGGTCGTCGGAGGCCTGTTGCTCGGGACCGTGCGCCTTGCGTGGCAAGGCCGGCTGCTTTCCGCCGCCGTGGTTTGACGTTGAAAAAGCGGCTCTATACAATCCTGCCAACTAGTTAGCAGGCTCACCCGGGATGACGAGGCAGATGAAGCACTTCAGCGAAATTACGCCGGCGGCGGAACGCATCGTCGATGCGGCGGAAAGCCTGATCCGGAGCGTGGGGTACAACGGTTTCTCGTATGAGGATGTGTCCCGGATGGTGGGGATACGCAAGCCGAGCGTGCATCATCATTTTCCGACTAAAGGCGAGTTGGGCGTGATTGTCGTGCAGCGCTACACGCATCGCTTTGCGGAGCGGCTGGAGGAGATAGTCCGGCGTCACGCGAGTTCGGCCGGCCGGCTGCAAGCGTATTGCGATCTGTTCTCGGAAACCTTTGCCGCTGAGCGCAGCCTGTGCATTTGCGGAATGCTCGGCGCCGAATCGAACGCGATTCCCGACGTGGTGCATGTCGAGGTGCGGCGGTTTTTTGAGCATAACGCCGCGTGGCTGGCGGATGTGCTGAAGCAGGGCGCGCAGGCTGGCGAGATCAAGCTCACCTGTCCGCCGCAGATGCTGGCCGACTTCCTGCTGTCCGCATTGGAAGGCAGCATGTTGCTGGGACGCGGCCGTCAAATCGACCAGGGCCCGCAACACGTCGCCGAGGTATTCCTGGCCTTGCTGCAGCAGAAGTAACTGTTCGCCGCAGGCCGGCTTTGCTACGGAGTTTTCGTCCCGCGAAGTGCCAGATTGTGCGCGACACGCTTGGGATCGCAGCGCTGGCATTCCACGTTGGGGCGTACACCGCTCTCTTGCCAGTCGCCGCCGGTGGCGGCATCGATGGCGCGTGCCACCGGCACCCAGGCCTGGAAATGCTCCGACAACGGGAAGCGGTCCGCCAGGTGGGCGCTGCCCATCGTGGGATTGCCGACGATGGTGGCGCGGCCCGTCTGCTGCATCGCATAGGCCAGCGCCTCCGCCGTGCCGTGGGTATTGCGCGAGGTGAGGATGTACACCGGCCGCTGGCTGCCATAACGGGCGCCGATCGTTTGCGCATCGGTCCAGTTCTGCACGGTCAGCTTGTCCTTGCGGTAGTAGATGTCGCCAAGGTGCGTGCGCTGGTCGTAGAAGTAGCTCGCGAAGGTATTGGCCGCCTCGGGCCAGCCGCCGACATTCTGGCCTAGGTCGATAATGATGGCGCGCGTGCCCTTGAGCTTGTCCATCGCGCTGGCGTACTTGTCGCGCGCGTTGTAGAAGTGATCGAACTTGAGGATCTGCAGGAAGCCGACATTCCCTTCCAGTATCTGCACGTTCCAGACGCCGCCGTCGTCCATGGCGCGCTGCGCGCCGGTGAGCCAGCTTTGCGGCCACGGCTCGACCGGCTCGACATCCCGCACCGTCCCGGGCGGCGTTTCGCTGGCGGCCGGCAGGGGCAGATATTCTAACTGCAATTCGCGGTCCGACGCAGCCACCTGCATGTCTTCCGAGATGCTGTGGGCCAGGCCGTGGCCCTCGTCCAGCTCGGCGTAACTACCGTCTGCCTGGCGGCGCCGCAGCTCGGCTTCGACCAGCGGGGTTTTCTCTGGCAGGACGTAATTTTCACGCACGGAAAACAGCGTGCGGTCGACCAGCGCATCGCGCTCGGCCAGCGGCAGCGGTTCGGCCATCTTTTCGCCGTTGTGGATGGCTTTCATTGTGGCCGGCACCACGACCAGTCCGTAAAAAGCCAGCAAGGAAGCAAAGATGGCGGTGCGCAGGCTGCGGTCGATCAGTGTGCGGGACGGCGGCATGAGTGGTGTTCCAGTGGTCGAAGGTGCAGTCATGCTATTGCATTTTTGACTATATGGAAAGCAAAAAGCCCAGCCGGCGGGGGGCTGGGCTTTTGCCTTAATCCGCGTTTAATCGTGTGCCTCGGGCTGTGCGCTGCCTGTCATGGCGCATGCCAGGCGCTGATGTTAAAAGCCTTTTGCTGGGCTGGTATTCTGCTAAAATTAATTTCCCAGCATCCATATTTATCAACAATGACTTCAGCCCCCTGGCGCTCGGCCGTGCTCATCGCCTGCTCGCTCGCAATCAGCGGGGCGCTAGCTGCGGAGCCCGCTCTCCTTCCGATCGAGGGTTTCTTCAAAAGACCCGTCATGACGGGCGCCACCATCTCCCCCGATGGCCATTACGTTGCGATGCGCACGCAGTCGCCAAATGGCCGCAGCATGCTGGTGATCCTCAATATTGAGACGCGCGAGCAGAAAGCTGTGGCCAACTATGCCAACGCCGATATCGAACACTTCTATTGGTTGAGCGACAAGCGCCTGGCCTTTTCGGTGATCAACGTCGATCATGGTGGCGGCATCGGCGTACCGGGCCTGTATGCGGTTGACCGCGACGGCGGCAAGTTTTCCACGCTGGCGAAAACCGTAAAGCCGCCACGCTCCTTTGCCGATACCGATTCCTCCTACAACAACACCACGCTGACAGGCTCGGCGTTTCATGGTTTCGCCGCGCGCAAGCAGGAGGCCATGTTCGCGGTGGAGAGCTGGGAGGACCGGGTCGAGCTGGTGCGTCTCAACACCCGCAATGGCGCGCGCACCGCCATGCGTGCGCCCCTCGAAACCTTCAATTGGCTGATCGACGCCGATGGCGAACCGCGCATCGCCGTAGCGAGGCGCAAAGACGAAAACGTTGTGTTTTACGAGGACGACGGCAACTGGCGCCAGATCGCCGCCTTTAGCCCGCTGAGCCCGGAAGCTTTCGAGCCGCTGCTGTTCGCCGATGGCATGCTGTACATACGCGCCTACAACGGCGCCAACGAATCGTCCGTCTATCGCTACGACCTGAAAAAAAATGCCATCATTCCCGGGCCGCTCATCACGGCGCCAGGTTTCGACGCGAATGGTCACTTCCTGGTGGACGAAAAACGGATGCTGGGTTTTAGGCTCAATCTCGAAAGCGAAACCACGGTGTGGTTCGACAAAGAAATGAAGCAGCTGCAGGCCGACGTCGATGCGCTGCTGCCCGGCAGGGTCAACAATCTCTCGTACGGCGATCACAATACGACACCTTTCGTGGTCATCGATAGCTACTTGGATGTGCACAGCCATATCTACCTGCTCTACAAACGGGAGACCAAGACGTTGTTGATGCTGGGCGCAGCCCATCCCGACCTTGACGTCACGCGCATGGCGACCTCGGAGATGATCCGTTATCCAGCACGTGACGGCATGAAGATACCGGCCTATGTCACCGTTCCCGCCGCAGGACCGAAGAAGATGCTGCCGACCGTCGTGCTGATGGGGGAGACGCAGTGGACGCGCAATGGCTCCTGGGCCTGGAACGACGAAGTGCAGTTCCTGGCGTCGCGCGGCTATCTTGTGCTCCGGCCTGATCCGCGAGGCGTGGCCGGCTTTGGCCGCGCCCATAGTGCGGCTGGCGCCAAACAATGGGGGCGCGCCATCCAGGACGATATTGCCGATGCAGTCAAATGGTCGGTGCAGCAGGGTTATACCGATCCAGCGCGCGTCTGCATCGCGGGTCCGGGCTACGGTGGTTATGCCGCGATGATGGGACTGATCCGCGATCCGCAGGTATTCAAATGCGGCATCAGTTGGTCCGGCATCACCGATATCGGCGCCATATTCAAGTACTATGGGGATAGTCTTGCCGTCGCACGCCCAACGACGGAGCTCCACGCCATGGTTGGAGATCCAAAGCTGGACGCGGCACAGTTCAACGACGCTTCGCCGCTACAGAACGCAGCGCGCATACACCAGCCAGTGCTGCTCGCCTACGGCAAGGAAGACCAACGCGTGCCGTTCTCCGATGGCCTCAAGTTCTACGAAAAGCTCAGCGCCACCAATCCCCGCGTGGAATGGCTGACCTATGCGCCCAGCGTGACCGATTGGAAAACCCAGGCCAACCGCATCGATCTGTGGAAGCACATCGAAGCTTTCCTGGGACGAAATATCGGCCCGTCCATGCCAGCTGAACAAGCAGCGGACGTGGCGCGATAGCAGTGGGTCACTCGGCCCAAGCGAAAGGATGCGGCTGCCGGTTTTGGATCAGACCGGGGACATAGTTACACCTTATAAGTTGTAAATTGAATTTACAGCTCCTACCCAGTAAGGGATGAATGGAGCTTGGTCATGGATTACCCCATCCGAACTTTGCAGCAGATACGGCCACTACTTGTCGGCTTCCGTAAGCATGCCGGCATGTCACTGGCGCAGGTGGCCGCATTGCTTGGAGTGACTCAACAGAGCTACGCAAAGATCGAGGCGAACCCAGCCGCCACGAGCGTCGAGCGGCTGTTCACGATTCTGCGCCTGCTCGGCGGGGAGATCGTGTTGGCTCAAAACGGTGAGCCCGGTGAAACGGCGATCTTGGATGCTTTGCCGGATCGTGCGCCGGCAGGTAGCCGGCCTGTACCAGCAACCAAGTCCAAGAAGGTGAGTGTGGCCGCGCCATCCAAAGTGCTCCCGCCAACCAAGAAGATGGAGCCTTGGTAGCATGGGACGGCGCGCGCATGTCCAGCGGCTGAATATCTGGCTCAACGGCACTCCTTTCGGCTACTGGGATGCCACGGCCGCAAGCAATACGTTGACCTATTTTGACGAGTGGCGTGGCGATGAGCGGGGACGTCCGCTGTCGCTTTCATTGCCTTTCCAGCCGGGGAATGCGCCGCATCGCGGCCCGGTGGTGGAAAACTATTTCGACAATCTGCTGCCCGACAGCGACAGGATACGTCGGCGAATTGCGAAGCGTTTCAGAACGGAGGGGACTGAGCCTTATCGGCTGCTTGCGGCGATCGGCCGCGACTGTGCTGGGGCCATTCAGTTATTGCCGACGGACGAAGCGCCTATCCAAAGGATTTGGCGGAGGCCATTATGCAGGAGTAGTGCGGCAACGAGATCGTCTTACCGACGGTAGCGGCCTGCATTGAAAAACAAAAAGCCCAGCCGGTGAGGGCTGGGCTTTTGCAGGATATTGCTGGTGCCGACTGCCGGTTTCGAACTGGCCACCTGATGATTACAAATTAGCAAAGAATACCATATGTCTTTGATTATTAAGGGAATTATACCGTAATCCTGAGCAAGGGAAAGTACTTTAGTATCAGTAACTTAGCGAAATTTATCGAAACCTTCAGAATCCTGTCAATGTACCTGTACTGTACACATTGGTTGAGTGAGCGACGGCGGTCCCACAATCGGTCTCCAAAGGCGTATCATCAGCAAGATTGATTACAGTTGCACTAACATTGTTACACGATAACGCAAGGATTTGATCTTCATGGAAATTACGCTTCTAGGCGAGCCGCAACAAGACATCCGTACAGCAACCCCGGTAATTTACGCGCAGATGCCAATACGTGACTACTTGGAACTCGTCGGCCGAGACTTCGATAAGTTTTCGATCCAGCGCCGACGCGAAAAGCACCCGGCATACAACCGCATGAAGGATGATATTCGAGCTGGAGCGCTATTGCCGACAATCACCTTATCGGCTGCGCTCGAAGCGGCACAGGACTTAAAACGCCTGTGCCAAGAGCGAGATTTTCCGAATCTTGTGCAACGCTTGACGGTTGTCGGCGGCGTAAACATTCTCGATGGCCTTCAACGGACGTACATCCTTGCGGATCTCCAAGAGGAGGGGCATGTTTTTGCCGTTGAGCAGACTGTGCACCTTGAAATTCGTATCGAGGAGAACCTCGACAACCTGATCTATCGAATTATTGTCTTAAATGCTGGTCAAAAACCGATGTCCATGAGGCATCAGATAGAAGTACTTTTCTCTGCCTTCCGTTCCACTTTGGAGCGGACTATCGACAGGCTCGAACTCATTTCTGAAAATGAAGAAGGCCGGCGTACTCGTGCACGAAGATACGCATTAGATAAGGTAGCAACTGCTTACCACACGTATCTTTTGAAATCACCAGAAGTGGAAAAGCAAAATATCGTTGCTCAAAAGATTTCTGAAGAATCGGTTCTCTCGCAAGATGAAACCAAGCTTGGGGAGGATTTCGCCATGTTCCAGCACTATCTAGGACAATATGCAGCGCTCGACGACGAAATATGCCGTGTATATGACGGAAGTATAGCTGCTGCTCCAACTGGAGCTGCATGGTTCGGAAACGAAAACGTCATGAATGCTTTCTTCTCGTCGGTATCTGACTTTGGTTCAAGTCCAGCTCGTAAGGATCGAATAGATCGAGCGCTCGCGGTATTGCTTCAGAAGCTCCAAACTGCTCAGGTTGGAACGGACCCACTGGGCCTAGTTGTACTTCAACGAATAATTGAGGGACTGCCGGTTCGCAAAGTGAACGTAGGTTTCGGTACTCGAAAACTTCTAAATACCGCCTTCAAAGAATATTTCCGCGATGAAGGTGATAGCGATATTGCAGAAATCTGGCAACGCGAAGCAGAATGAATTTCGCCGAATTTTCGCAGCTGCTGGAGGACGACTTTGATTTTGGCTTTGATCCTAGTCTAACTATAAGTGACTTTCAGGGGAAATGCGCCGTTAATGATCTTGTTGCGCTAAGGCTCACGTCCGTATCACCAAAATATGCGCCTGGGGATGTTGTTCCAATTTCCGATGGAATTCGTGTGTTCGCCGATCTTGTGAATTGTGAAGGCCAGGAATTTGGATATGGAATGGCAAGTGCGCAATTTGTTGCCTCGTACCTGGAAGAGGCGTCTGCACAAGTAATGCAGGTCGATGGCGACGCTAAGCGGGACCAAGTTTTCAGTCATAGCTACTTAGTGGTCAATATTGCAGATTTTGCAGATTATTTGACCCGTTATCGAGAAGGAAGCGCGATTTGGGGATCTTTTGTTCATTCGGACGAACAACCTAATCGGATCGTTGCGCATCTTTCTAATTCTGCGCTGATTATTGCTAAACCGAACTTAAGCTTATCTAATTCGATCGTCAAAGACACGGCCTTTAGAGCGGTTGTTTATGCTTCGCCCTTGGAACGATTTCTTAAACTTTACCATCTCTTAGAAATTGATTTTGATGTTCAGATCGTTTCGGCTATCAATGCCCTGGGTACTGATTTGAAAGGTATTGGAAAGCTCCTGAAGAGCTTTGGTAACGATAAGGAATTCGAACGGCTCCTAAAGATAGTTCGTAAGGCTTCGCCAGTGAATAGCGGTTTCTTTGAGGATATACTGCGCGCTGCGTTCTCTAAATTTCAATACCATCCCCAATTAGCGGAAATGCTAATTGAGTACACCAAGGAATCGAATCCTTATAAACTGGAATCGGCAAGATTTCTTACCGCTGTTGCAGCGGGTTACGATGCGGCTACATGGTCTGGGAATGGCATGGGAACTTCTTATGATAATCTTAGCAAATTTGTTGCGTACATTATTTACCGTTTCAGATGTTCAATAGCCCATGTGAAAATTGGCGAATACCTGCTTACAACGGATGATGAAACTTTTATCTACGAGGTTGCTGAGCCTATGATAGTAACGATTCTTTCGGAAGTATATAAGCGCTAGTGGGTACTATGCACTTGTGTTGACACACCGTTTTGGGAATAGCAATCTAGGCTATAGGGGAGGGCGTTGTCTCCAGGCGGGTTCATGCTCGATGAGGCCGTCAGCGGTTCCTCCTAGGAGCCTCGATGTGCCGGGCAAAAATGGGCCATCCATTCGGCTGTACGGCTCAACGGTCTCGTCAATAATCCAGTTTGCGATCTCGGATACGCGTGGCATAAAGTAGTGCAGATCTACTTCAATTAGATTGGAATGTGCGAGAAAGCCAGTTGTAGCGTCCATATTTCGCTTTCTGCGAAGATCTGCAGTCCGGTTGTCTCGCTCCACATCCATACCGATGTGGGCAATCGAGAACGGAGCGTTCGCTACTTGTCGATCAATGTCTGCAAGTTTAGATAAAATGTAACGGGCTCTGGCCTCGATTGATGACTCGGCTAAACATCGCCAGAAGATCACTGAGCCATAATCGATTTTATCGATGAATCGAGTGTCTTCCAAGCGAGGAGTCCCTCCGCAAATTAGATGAAATTGTTCTTGAGGCTTGTTGCCCCCAGCTAGCAAACGGGCAAGCTTGGAGCCAAGAAGGAGCGAGCTATCCTTTGTATCGGCATGGACCGATTCTAAGTCGGCGGTTCGAATAACACCCTCGCCAAATTCGTCTGTCCAAGAATGTACACCATGAAGAATAATTTGAGATTCGTCAATTGTTCTTAGGTGATTTAAAATGTAATCATCTGGAACACCAGCGAGTTCCACTAAAAAAGTAATATCAGCTATAAGACTAATCTGTTGAAAGTGAATAAATTCGTTAGCGTGATTTAGGATCGACAGTGCCCGTCGATTCTCGTTTTTTTCATAGGTGCTAGGGCGAAGTCGTTTGCACTCAACGTGAATATCAAGTGGATCGTCATCAAGGTCCAGGCCGATACGAAAATCGGCAGACCGTGCGGAGCCTTCTGAATTGAACTCCACCCGAAGCCCTGGCTCCTTGGCGTAACGTAAAGCTGTAATTAGTTCAAATATTCCACTGTCCGGATGCTCCTCCGTTGGGCTCAGCATTCGCTTGGCACGCTCACTCGCACCTGGCATGCGGCGGAGCACATCGATTTGCGCTCCTATCACCATCAAAAACGGTAAAGTTTCTGATGCGAGTTGTACGTCATAGGTCCGACGATCATGGAGCGCGGAAACGGCCTGTACCAGAATAATTGCCATCCGGTCGTCAAACCCATCGAACGCCCATCGCGTGCTCCAGCGACCGCTGCTAAAATCCGTTTCTGCTCGGTAGAAAGCGCGCGCACGCTCAATGCGGCCGGTTAGCTCCGAAGGGTCCTCGGATACTTCGAATAGCCATTGCAGGGCGGCGGCAATATTTAATTCCTCGCTCATCTAGCCCCGATCCGCGATTTGCTCTGCGATGTGAGCATCAAATTCAGATAATGCCGCTTCATAGAGCCAGTCATTGACTACCATACTTCCGCGATTAGTAACTTCAAGAGGAGATATGCCGAATTCGTTCTGGAGCTCAAGGTTGACACGATCCAAACGGCCTCCACTAAGGCGTTTTTTGAAATCACGGATCGCGTCCTGCGAAGACTCAACCAATATACGTCCTGTGGAGGACTCCGTCAGTGGAACATCGACGAACAAAGCAGACCGGATGCGTAATTTTCCTAGTTCACGCCTGGATTTTAGGTATTCTAGAAATTTACCTACATCTAGGGGAACCTCCTGAGCAAAGAAGTCTCCATTCAATGCTTTAGAGAGTGCCAGTACGAGGTCTTTTAACGATCTCGGAGGGCGGTCAATTCGCAAAAGCTTTAAACCACGTAGTTCAACAATACTAAATATTGTCGTTAAGTATCGGGTAAATGTACTCGTGACTTCTTTCCCAAACGGATCGATTTGAACTTCGCTTTGTGTAGACTCCTGAATAAACTTAGCTCTTATCTCACGTTTGGATACCTCAAGCAACTCGAAACCGGAGAGATTGATTTTAGGGCTGTAGCTGCACTCCTGCAATTGCATCGGAATGTTTTTCATTGACGCATCAGTCTTGATTTCAACCCACTTGATTCGTGTCACGATATTCCCTCGCTATTCCTAAGCTTCTGAATGGCCGTGCGCGCAGAAGTTTCAATAAGTTTTCCGATTTCTCGATCTCTAGTAGAACCAAATTGCTTGCGGTGGTCGCTGAACTTTCCTTCTTCCTGATATTCTAGGTAGCCCTTGACTAGGTAAGAAAACTTAGTGCAAGTTTCAGGCTCGGAAAATTGAGCTTCAAATTCAACAAGGTCTGCGTCGAAGCTGGCTTCACGGGCTTTCCAAACGATCTTGGAGACGTAAAAACCTTTCGCTAAAAGGTCTTTCATTTCAGTTGATTCAAGAACTTGGCCACCCTTGAGGCTCGCACGAGAAATATGTATACCTAGATCGGTTTCCGGTTCTATCTCAGAATCCTCGTTATCGCTTTCGGCGTCATCCGAGCTCCGTATATCTTTTGTCGGGTTGAATAAGAAAACATCAGTTACGTCATTACGCTTATATCCAGGAACATCATCGATTAAATGGCGGAAAAATTGAGTGCGAGCTTTGCTGTCAGGGAAAGATTGCAAGTCGATTCGCTCGATCTTTACCTCCCCCGCAGCCTTGGCTTCGATATTTGAAATTAGCTCATTGCAAATTTCATCCACCTTCTCATTCTGTGGGCCGCGAACGATGATTACATCGCCTTCTCGTTCCAATGTAACGATGGCTTCTTTAACCTCAACCTGTCGAAATTCGCTTTTGTTAAAATGCAGTTTGCGATAACGTACAAGGAGCTGTAGTGAACCGTCCGCCTGGACCGTCACGCTTGCGACATCGCTTGCTTCCTTCAGCTTCGCCACCACCTCATGTGCTGCTGTCTCAATGTCCTCAGCGTTGGCCGATGACGCCAGACGTAATGAACTGAGGCGTTCCCTTCGCTGAACGGTATCGAACAAGCATGCCAGACTTTCGAAGTCCTGGTAATCATGCATCAACCGTGCAAAATGCATTGCTAGAATATGCCTAGGTGTTGATCTAGATATAATTATTCCATGCTTGAGAAAAAGTTCACGTAAATCCTGCGCAGTAACAGATTTTTGATTAATGGCATCGAACAAGGCTTTGTCCGTCGCGCTGTAAATGCTGCCTAGCGTCATTCTTTAGGGTCCCATCCAACGTTAGTTTTCGAGAACGATTGCTTCATGACATCCAAAACTTCAAAATTAATCATTTCAAGTTTTGACCTTAAGTAGGCATCGTTACCCCAATCTTTTACATAAGACTCGATTGCTTTTAAATAATTGCTCTTTATTTGCGCGCTGGGCGCGTTATGTGCTACTCGAATTCGTATCTGATTATCACCATCCAGCAGTTGGTAATTCGAAAGTACATCAAACAAATACATAAATTCGTAATGGCTTGCGCCTGGGCGGTTGTAATAGATAACGTAACCGGCAGCAAAGGTTTGTTTTACTTCTTTTGATCCCTCGTCGTACTTCGAAATGGCTTCATGCCCAATAATCATATAAGGACCGCACATCAGTTCGACCGTCGCGGGCCGATCAAATCGTTCAAGATGAGCCTTGTGCAGTTTTTGATCTGGATAATGAAAGTAATACCCTTGTACTGGAAATGCGCCGGCTAAATGAAGCCTTGCCGCGTCGGTAATGATTGTTTGTAAGTATGCGATAGTTTTGGGCTCCATCAAGTGGATTAGTTGCCCAGCCTCTAACGGGAGGTTATTTATGTTGCCCGATGTGCCATCTTCCGCCACCGTGGCCTTAGGAGGGGACAAGAATCTTTCGAAATTCCCATCGAATTCGGCGTCGTGGTTGTAAACGAACAAGAGTCCGCGAACCTCCGAGTCCCCGTCGCCTTGAATATCATATCGTTCTCTCCACTCACTGCTTACACGAGCACAGTCTATGGTTTGAGCAAGTGACTTTAACGCCGAGCGGATATTTGGCGCGCCTATGGATGATTTTCCATAGCTCTTGAGGTCTGTATTCAACAAGACTGTGCGGTTGAGGTACGGGTCCACGTATTGGAGCACGACATCCGTTGGATGGGTGTGCTTTTGCTTCTTGTTGGCGTGAGCGTGCTTTTCCTGCTTCAAGCAATCGAAGTTACGGTCTTTTGGTGGCAACCTGGTCCATCGGAACCACTTCACCAGTTCTTTTGAAATCTTGTCTGCGATTTCAGCAGTTGGGTTTGTCTCGCCGGCCATGATCCTGAGGAGTGGAAATACATTTCTCTAGAATAACATGAATTTTTGGCACTAAATTATTAGTTCGACTTTCGGCGGGATGGTTGCAACAGCTCACAGTACGCCTCGTATCATGAGCTGCAGGCGGATCGGTCAGGCATGATAGGGTGCGGGCCGGGGCTAACGGCTAATCGCAGCAAAGGCGGCGGCCTTCTCGTCGTTCATCCGCAGGTATGAAGTGCTTAGCTCAGCATTGTCAATCTCCCGAAACTGAATGCCTTCGGTCACTGTGGCCGGAACCCGTACCACCGTCCAGGCTTCTTCAAAGCCTAGTTCCTCAAGCTCGTGAAGCTCAAAGCGCAAAATAGGATTTACGACTATCGTTCGCGTTTCGTTGTCCCCCCATGCCACGAAAAGCTGGTCGCCCACCTCGACCAGAAAATGGATGGGGCCGTCACCGAATACTTCTCCGGCCGGGTCATAGTGGTAAGGAATCTGTTCGATGCTGGACAAGCGTAGGATTGCTGCTCGAATTTCCCTTGTTTCCATCATAATTTTTTCCTCCAATGCTTAACCTAAATTAATTGAATCACCGAAAATCTCTGGCCTGCCCAAGTCATCAGCGAAGCTTGCAGTGCACTTGTGATCAGATGCATTCCAGTTGCTGCAGTACCAGAACAAGCGGCCTTTCCTGTCCGGCTTTGACTTCAGTTGACCTGTGCCACAGGCAGGGCAATGAATAGAGCCGGTGTGTGTGTCATCCATCATTTTTGTTAGTTGCGCCCGGCTCTGCGAGACGAATCGGGCGGGCAGCTCTCTGTAAAAGATTTCGCGTCGCTCCAGGCAGAGTTCCTTGGCGGTCGCCAAATCGGGTGGGGATGGGAGCACGAACGCCAGCCATTCACATAGATGGTCCAATACCCCAACGACCAGCTGCTGCTCGGCTCTATCTTTTTCGACTTGGCGCGCAAGTTTGGTGAGTGAGGTGCTGATCGCGGCTTGCACCTCGCCCAGATAGTCCTTCTCTTCTTGCTGTCGCAGAAAGTCATCTATCGCTGATCGAATTAGATGTCCGGTCGGTAAGCCAATCTTTGCAGCTCGCTCCTCCAGCTGCTCCCGCTGAGCGTCTTCCAGACGGACGGAATAGGTCCGCTTCGTTGCCATAATGCACTCCAGTTCTGTATTACGATTTCGCATTGCGTTCGCAATGCACTTCAAGAAAATGCAACACGCCGAGTACGGCTTGTTGCCTAGCCCAAACCACAAAAACACTACCGGGGCGTATTACCCCCTTTATGTTCCACTACCTTATTCATGGGGTTGTTGTGAAATGCATTTCGTTGCCGATCTCGCTGTGTACAGTCCTCCGGGGCCACTGCAGCAGCGGCGGATAGCCAGCTGCGCGAAAAGTCGCATTGAGGGATGCACTTTGGATGCAACAACTCAACGAAAAACTTACATGCGGCTGAGGTGACTCAACAAAAACTCAACAAAAAACTTACACGCCACAACAGAAACTCTACAAATACTCAACAAAAAACTTACTTCGCGCCCGCCACATCAAGGACAGCAAAAGCAACGCGTGTACACGCCATGAATTTCAAAGAATGTCCGGTGAGAGTGGCGGCCGAGAGGCAAGCCAGCGAAGAGTTGCCAGGGCACGCTGATTGCCGCGACTACGCGGCGGCCTCGGAGGCTTGAATCCTTGATTTTGGTATGCTTCTTTGATTTCGATCCACTTCAGGCGCAGTTGCACCAAGGCGTCGGGAAGCGAGTTGGCTTCTGCCTTGGCGCTTGGGTAGTCAATCAGTCGGACGGCAAAGTAAACCTTGCCCGATCTGACCGACTCGAATACCTCGACCTTGAAGCCATCGATTCGTGCTATTCGTTTCATCATCTACTCCCTCATTTAACTTACGCGGTCCTAAAGATTTGCGACCCTAGTGCTTATTGCCCTATTCGTCGCCGTGGTGCGTCTGAATGCCAGCGCCGCCGCCATTCGTCTTTTGCATTTCGTCCAGAACCGTTTGAGCCGCGTAAGCGCTCCTGCTTGCTGCACTTGGGGCTGGTGGTTGATATACCGGCGCGGTCTGATCCGGCGTACTGGTCTGCGGCGCGGCCGTCGCATGCTGACCTGGTGCGGAGCTGGTCGGCGCAGCAGGTGCAGCCGGCACTGCTGCCACCGCAGGCGCTGGTGGCGTAGGCCGCTCGACTTGCGGCGCAGCTGGCGCAAGCGCACTCGGCGCGGCCGGAGTCGATGCGGTAGGGCTGTTGCCAGTTGCGGCTCGTGCGTCACTATTTTGCGTTTCGGCCGGCGCTGCCGGTTGTGCCTGACTTTCTACTACACCGTTCTGCGGTGCTGCAGGCGTAGCTGGTGCAGCAGGCGCGGCTCCCGGATTCACTGCACCGGGCACACTGCTCGCCGGCGACGTAAAGCCGTTACCACCAACACCAGGGATCGAGCTTGCCGTACCAACTCCGTCGACGGCGGCCTGGCCTGGGCCGCGACCCATGCTAGTTACTGCGCTGATCGCGTCAGCGCCGGCTTTGATGGCCGATCCGACGCTACCTTTAGCCATGCTGCCGGCGGCGTAAATGCCTCCTGCAGCGGCGGCTATAGCACCGCCGCCAGCAACTACAGCGCCCACGCCATCGGCCGCCGATGTCGAAGCAGTCCCGCCCAGCAGGTCGGACGCCAAGGTAGGCACCTTCATTGCCAGGACCAGCAGCATCACCGAGCCGGAGAGAACCGTCCAGATCGGGGTCAAGTCGGTCAGGGACAGCTTGGATATCTCCGTGCCGAAATCCGCAGCCAGGCCGGTCCCGACGGCAATAACGAAGTAGATGGCCAGGAACCGGATGCCGTAGACCAGGGGCGTTGTGATGATCTTCATGGCGATGTCCTTGGTCCACTTCATCACGCCAAAGGCCAAGGCAATCGGGTACACGGCGATGTAGAACCAGAGCTGAATCCATGCAACCGCGAACTGTGCCGCCAGCATCCCGAAACACACAATGATGATGATGAGCGCGCCGCCCACCAGGAAGGCCGCGAAAGGATTGGTCATGGCCGCTACGCCAGCCGGTACTGGTATGCCGGCGATACTAGAATTGTCGGCCAGCTTCGACATCATCAGGTTCACCAGGTCGATGCCTTGCCAAAATACCTCGCCGGGGCTTATCGCCGAAGTGTGCGCGCCATCCTTGCCGATCTGGATGAAACTGTTGACCACGGATAGCGGAATACTGGGGTTATTCATTACCCACAAGATCAGCCCCATCCACATCACGCGCATGACGACGACCGTGAGCATTTCTACGGCGTCTGCACCTTTCAGCAGGCGGCCGATGAGTGTCCACGCCAGGTCAATCGCAAACAGCTTGTAGCACAGCGACAGAGCGATCGAAGTGATGTTCGCGCCGAACGCGGCAGCCGCATCATGGTATTTATTCATGATCGTTCCGAGGTCATAGCCGGTCGGCGTATCGGCAAACGCGGGTGAAGTTAAAAGCAGCAAGCCGGTCAATAGCAGCAGGCGGCCTTTCTGGTTACTGGTCATGGTCGGCGTCCTTGGTCTGGTTAGAACGACTTGAATCCGCTTTCGCCTGGCTTGCGCACAGCCTTTTTGCCGTCGCCCTGCTTCATCATTTCCTGCGTGGCCTTGTTTGCGGCGTTCTGCTGTTCGGCCGCCTTTTCGGCGTCCGATTTACTGCGGCCGGTCAACATCGACAGCAGGGAAACGATGACGACAGCGAGGGCGAGGGAGAGGATTTTTTTTTGGTTGAAGGTCATGATTTGGTCCTTGAGCGTGATGAATTAAAACGATTGAAAATTCGTGCTGCCAGGTGCTCGCACGGTTCCGTTACCCTGTTTCATAAAGGTTTGGGCGGCGTCCACCTGGTCGGCCTGGTTCTGCGCCTGGCCGGCCATGAACGAGTTTTGCGCCTGCATCTGTGCCATGTAGAGCTGGCGCAGCTTCTGCAGCTGGTCGACCTGCTGCGAGGCAATCATGTTCCCGGCCTGGACCGCCGAGAGCGCGCCTTGCGAGCCGGCCGACATGCTTTGAATCTGCTGGATGGCCATGCGCTCATTGGCGAACTGCGAGGACTGCAAGCCAGCGGCCTGCAAGGCAGAATTCAGACCATCCAGCTGGGTTTGCACCAAGCTCTGGAACTTGCCGCCGAAGTTGGTATTGCCGGCCGTCTTGGCGTAACCCGGAAATTTCGTCTTGAACAGCTGGTCGATGTTCCCGCCGGCATAGGATAGGGCGGCTGTCTTGTTCACCAGGTCAGCCAGCGCGGCTAGTTCCTGCTGCGCCTGGCCCCAGGTTTGCGATGGCGCAGCGATTAGGTTTTGTAGCTGCTGCTTCTCCATCATCACCTGCTGCAGCGTTTGTTGGACCTGCTGATACATCTGCGCCGACTGGTTCACTAGCTCGACGTTGTTGAGAATTTGCGTTATCTCTGTTGATCCACCAAAACCGGCGACGCTACCAGCGCTGGCAATGGATGAAATGGCAAGCGCGAGATATGGAAGCAGTGCTTTCTTATTCATGGATTCACTCCTTACTTTGGTTGACTGAAGGCTGGTGTGCAGGTGGGCGATGGCTAGCAACCATCCCTTTGATATGAGCCAGTGCTTGCTTCGCTGCTGCCTGGCCTGTAGGTCGTGACATGGCATCACGAACAGCCGACGACGATTCTTCTTGGCGTGCCCGTCGCGAAGCGACACGAATCCCTCCCACTGCTACAAATTCGCCCTTGCGATACCTCGTGATCAGGCCGCGGAACCAACGCATGGCGTTGGTTTTGATGGTGGCCGTCTCCAAAGCGTCAGCTAACTCATCTAGCAAGGCTTGCGCGTCTTCCCGAGGTATTGCACGTGCGAGCGATGAAATTCCTTGTCGTTCTAACTTGGATAACGTGCTCGGAATGTGTAGTGGTTGTTGTTCAGATTCATGTTGTGGTTCTAGTGGTGACGCAGCTATGTCACCTACGTAGGTGACAGGACCTGACACCATCGACCCTGACAAATTGTCACCCGCTGTTTCGTTGGATTGGCGGTGGGGTGACAAATTGTCGGGGTAGGCTTGAGGGCTGATATTCAGGCGGTACTTGTTGGACGTACGTCGGCCGTTCCTGGGATCGAACTGAGGTTCAATAGACATCAAATTCGTGGCGTCGAAATCTTGTACAACCCGCTGAACTGTGCGTTCAGAGACGCAGCATTTGCGGGCTATGAAAGGAATTCCAGGCCAGCATTCATCCTTGTCATTGGCGGCATCCGCCAATGCCATCAAGATCAGCTTTGGCGTAGGTGCGAGTTCTTGTGACCAGGCCCAGTTCATGGCACGGATACTCATTGCCCTTGGGTGTCATCCAAGATTTGGCTGATGACGCTGGCTTTGAACAAGATGCGCCGGCCGATCTTCACTTTCGCAGGGCGAAGACGATTGGCGAATTCGTTATCGCCAGAGAGAGTGACCCGCAGCCCTTCTGCGCTTCGGCAAAATAGTTCGGCACAGTCACGGAGGGAAAGCAGTACGCCGTAGCGGTGAATCAGGATTTCTTCAGTGGTCATTTCCGGCTCCAATTTGTTGATGGAAGCCAATGTAATTTGACGGAACTTGGGCGTCAATTACGCATAAATCGCGAATGTTTCGCAGATTTTCGGAAAGTTTTCTGGAATTTATGTAGGGCAAGCTACCCGGTTTTTTATTTCCGGGAGCTCAAGAATGCAATTTTGGGAATAAGCATTTTTATGGAATCAACCACTTATGCTTGGTGTTGCATCTAAGGCAAGTATTGCGCGAATGATTGTTAATTCGGGCGATAACGGGAGATGTTCCTGTTACAAATTGTTTCAACTATCCTTGGCCAGTAAGGCTGTAAAGCTTACTCAGTTGATTTTTGAGGCGGTGATTCTTGTTTTAGCCTGTCGAGCTTAGCCACAAGGTCCTCAGCACGAAGGTGGGTAGAGATAGAACACTTCCGCGACTCGTGGGAACGGATGAATGCTGATTATGAGAAACAACGTCCGAAACTCCGTACTTAGAAAGTAGGCATGACGGTTAAGAAGGTGGAGAGTGGTTGGCTCGTAGATATCCAACCAGGCGGAAGGGGGCACAAGCGAATCCGCAAGACACTCACGACGAAGGCAGAAGCTCTTCAGTTTGAGGCTTGGGCTAAGACGCAGGTCACACAAAATGATGGGTGGGTAAAGCCGAAGAAAAATATTACCCGGCTGTCGGAACTTATCGAGTTATGGCAGTCGCACCACGGTATCCAGTTACGCCATACGCGGACCTACGGCACCCTACTGCGAGTTTGCGAAGCGCTTGGCAATCCGATAGCTGAGCACCTGAAGTCTGAGCATTTTGCTGCTTACCGGTCAGCCCGCTTGGCTGAAGGCGTGACGGCCAACACGATCAATCGTGAGCATGCTTACCTTCGAGCTGTGTTCAATGAGCTAATTCGTCTTGGTTTCTGGAGCGAGAATAATCCGCTGGCGCGGCTTCGGCAATTTAAGATCGCAGAGCGAGAGCTGTCCTACCTTAACGACGATGAGATACGTGCGCTGCTGGCAGCCTTGGAAGCACGCAAGGATCGTGATGCGCTTCTTATTACAAAACTTTGCCTGGCATCTGCCGCTCGATGGAACGAAGGCGAATCGCTGCGTATTTCTCAGCTCCATAGCGGCATGATTCACTTCACCCAAACGAAGACTGATAAGAACAGATCGGTCCCAATCGATGATGCGCTTGCCGAAGAGATACGGGAATTCCATAGCACAGGAAGTAGGGATGCTTCCGGTAGGATCTTTAAAAGCTCCGTCGGAGCGTTTCGTATGGCTGTCAAGGAATCGGGGATCGAGCTGTTACCTGGCCAACTAACGCACGTCCTGCGGCACACGTTCGCAAGCCACTTCATGATGAATGGCGGGAATATCCTGACGCTGCAAAAGGTGCTTGGCCACTCCAGCCTGCAAACCACAATGATCTACGCCCACCTCAGCCCTGGACACCTTCAGGAAGCCAAAATGTTGAACCCGTTGACGCGGTTGACAGTTGGTTGACACTCGCCCAAAAACAAAGGGCTTACATTGCTGTAAGCCCTTGTTTTATATGGTGCCGACTGCCGGTTTCGAACTGGCCACCTGATGATTACAAATCAACTGCTCTACCAAATGAGCTAAGTCGGCGAAACTTGTACGGGGCGAATTATACGCTATTTAATTCGCGTGAGAGTAGGCCGACCACCCTTTTTTGGCGGGTCGCTATCGTCGTCCGGGGCGCTTGGCGCCTCGGTTTTGGCCTCTTGCGAGGGCGCTGGAACGGCTGCCAGCACCGGCGCCGGTGCGCTGGTTTCCTCGTCGGCAGGCGGCTCGGCAAAGCCCAGTTGCGGCTCGAACGCCATCCCCTGACCGTTCTCGTTGGCGTAGATCGCCATGACGTTGTTGACCGGGACGTAGATCTCCCGCGACACACCGCCAAAGCGCGCGTGGAAGCGGATGCTGTCGTTGTCCATCTTCAGGCCCGAGGTGGCGCCGAAGCTGATGTTGAGGACGATTTCGCCTTTTTTCACATATTCCATCGGCACCGTGGTCGAGGCGTCGACCTTGACGGCGAGGTAGGGCGTATAGCCGCTGTCCGTGCACCACTCATAAATGGCGCGCAGCATGTAGGGCTTGGTTGAGATTTCAGACATGGTCTTCCAGACTGCAGTAGAACCCGGCGCGCCGCCCGCTAAGGCAGGCAAACGCGCCGATGGACTTCAAGTAAATCGGTCTGCGTCCGATTAACGGCGCATGACCTTTTCCGACGGCGTCAGCGCTTCGATGTAGGCAGGACGCGAGAAGATGCGCTCGGCGTACTTCATCAGCGGGGCGGCGGTTTTCGACAGTTCGATGCCGTAGTGATCCAGGCGCCACAGCAGCGGCGCGACCGCCACGTCCAGCATCGAGAACTCATCGCCGAGCATGTACTTGTTCTTCAGGAACAGCGGCGCGAGCGTGGTCAGGCGGTCGCGGATTTCCGCGCGCGCCTTGTCGTGGCTCTTGTCGTTGCTCTTGGCGCGTTCGCTTTCCAGCACGTGCACGTGGACGAACAATTCCTTCTCGAAGTTGAACAGCATCAGGCGCGCACGGGCGCGCATCAGCGGATCGGCCGGCATCAGCTGCGGGTGCGGGAAGCGTTCGTCGATGTACTCATTGATGATGTTCGATTCGTACAGGATCAATTCACGTTCCACCAGGATGGGCACCTGACCATAGGGATTCATGGTCGAGATGTCTTCCGGCTTGTTGAACAGGTCGACATCGCGCACTTCGAAGTCCATGCCTTTTTCAAACAGGACCAGACGGCAGCGTTGCGAAAATGGGCAGGTTGTACCCGAATAGAGAACCATCATTTTTATAGTTCCTTAGAAGAACAAAGGGGGTGAAGCCGCGAACGGATCACCCCGGATCGATCGCCCGCCAACGCGGGCATCGCAAAACAAGCGCCGGCAAGCCGGCACTCTCGATTATTTAACTTCTTTCCAGAACGACGCGTTCAAGCGCCATGCCAGGAAGGCGAACGCGGCCATGAACAGCACCACCCATGCGCCCAGTTTTTTGCGGGTCTGCGCTGCAGGCTCCGCCATCCACTCCATGTAACCGACCAGGTCGGCCACCGCAGTGTCATATTCCAGCTTTTGCATTTTGCCCGGCGTGACCACTTCGAAGCCGTCAAACTGATGAATCTTCTTGCCTTCCTCGTGCGGGTCGGCCACTTCCTTGGTTTTGAGCTTCTGCACGCCCTGCAGTTCCCACAACACGTGCGGCATCGCCACGTTGTTGAGCACCAGGTTGTTCCAGCCGGTCGGGCGGGTGTCGTCCTTGTAGAAGGTGCGCAGGTAGGTGTACAGGTAGTCGCCGCCGCTGCCGGCGCCCGAGGCTTTCGCACGCGCGATCACCGACAGGTCCGGCGGCACCACGCCGAACCATGCTTTCGCATCCTTCGGGTTCATCGTGGTGGTCATCATTTCGCCGACCTTGTCGCCGGTGAACAGCAGGTTGGCCTTGATTTGCTCTTCCGTCAGACCGAGGTCGCGCAGACGGTTGTAGCGCATCGAGGACGCATTATGACAGTTCAGGCAGTAGTTGACGAACAGTTTGGCGCCGTTTTGCAGCGCCGCCATGTTATTCGAACGGTCGGGCGCCTTGTCGAGGGCGACGCCGCCTTCGTTGGCCAGTACCAGGCCTGGCACCAGGGCCAGGATGGCGAGCAGTTTTTTAGAAAAATTCATGTAATGTCCTTTGTGTACTTTAGCGGGAGGCGGCGATCAGTGCGCGTGGAACACTACGCGGTCCGGGACCTTCTTGAACGTGCCCATGGCGCTCCACCAAGGCATGAACAGGAAGAAGCTAAAGTAAAGCAGGGTGCATACTTGCGAGAACAGCGTGCGGCCTTCGGTCGGCGGCAGGGTACCCAGGTAGCCCAGCGACAGGAAGCAGAAGAAGAACACGGCGTACACATACTTGTGCCAGCTCGGACGGTAGCGGATCGACTTGACCGGCGACTTGTCCAGCCATGGCAGGAAGGCCAGGATCACCACCGAGCCGCCGAAGAACACCACGCCCCAGAACTTGGCGTCGAGCACCTGCGGCAGCATGCCGACGATGGCCACCAGCGCGATCGCGGCGACGGCGGTCTTCACCGCGCTCGACAGGCGCGACTTGAGCCAGATGAACACCACGTAGCCGGCCACGAAGAACATCAACACCCACATGAAGTCGGCGGTGGTGGCGCGCAGCACCGAGTAGAACGCGGTGAAGTACCAGGTCGGCGCGATGTGCAGCGGGGTCTTGAGCGAGTCGCCCGGCAGGAAGTTGTTATATTCTAGGAAGTAGCCGCCCATTTCCGGGGCGAAGAACACCACGGTGCTGAAGATCAGCAGGAAGATCGACACGCCGAACAGGTCGTGCACGGTGTAGTAAGGGTGCGAAGGGATGGAATCGACCGGGTGGCCGTCGGCGCCCAGGTTTTCCTTCACTTCGATGCCGTCCGGGTTGCTCGAGCCGACTTCGTGCAGCGCGATCAGGTGGGCGGCCACCAGGCCCAGCAGCACCAGCGGGATGGCGATCACGTGGAAGGCGAAGAAGCGGTTCAGGGTGGCGTCGGACACCACGTAGTCGCCGCGGATCCACAGCGACAGGTCGGGGCCGATCAGCGGGATGGCGCCGAACAGGTTGACGATCACCTGGGCGCCCCAGTACGACATCTGGCCCCATGGCAGCAGGTAGCCGAAGAAGGCCTCGGCCATCAGGCACAGGAAGATGGCGAAACCGAACAGCCAGATCAGTTCGCGTGGCTTGCGGTACGAGCCGTACAGCAGGCCGCGCGTCATGTGCAGGTAAACGATGATGAAGAAGGCCGAGGCGCCGGTCGAGTGCATGTAGCGCACCAGCCAGCCCCACGGTACTTCGCGCATGATGTATTCGACCGAACCGAAGGCCAGGTTGGCGTCCGGCTTGTAGTGCATGGTCAGGAAGATGCCGGTGACGATCTGCAGCACCAGCACCAGCATGGCCAGCGAGCCGAAGATGTACCAGAAGTTGAAGTTTTTCGGGGCGTAGTACTTGCCCCATTGATCGTTCCACAGCTTGGTCAGCGGGAAGCGGTCGTCGACCCAGCCCAGTGCTTTTTGTGCGGCCGGTGCATCGGCCGGGAATTTAGTCTCTTTGAAAGCCGCCATGATTTACGCCTCGCCTTTCTCGTCTTTGCCAATGATCAGCTTGGTGTCGCTCAGGAACATGTGGCGCGGCACTTGCAGATTGTCCGGCGCCGGCTTGTTCTTGAACACGCGGCCGGCCATGTCGAAGGTCGAGCCGTGGCATGGGCACAGGAAGCCGCCTTCCCAGTCGTCCGGCAGCGATGGCTGCGGGCCGGGGGTGAATTTGGACGAGGGCGAGCAGCCCAGGTGGGTGCAGATGCCGACCGCGACCAGCAGCTCGGGCTTGCGCGAGCGCCATTCGTTGCGGGCGTATTCCGGCGTGAACTCGTCCGGGTTGCGCTTGGAATCGGCGTCGGCCACTTTGCCGTCGGTCTTTTTCAGCGAGGCCACCATTTCTGGGGTACGCTTGATGATCCAGACCGGCTTGCCGCGCCATTCGACGGTTTTCATTTCACCGGGATTGAGGCTGGAAATATCCACTTCCACCGGTGCGCCGGCGGCCTTGGCGCGCTCGGACGGTTGGAACGTGCTTACCAGTGCCCCGGCGGTTGCCAGGCCCACTACGCCACCCGCCGCGCCTGTTGCGACGAGCAATCCGCGTCGGCCCGAATCGACCTGCTTTTCGATACTCATACAAACCCCAATCAGTCAAAGTGCGAACAAAATCCGAAAACCGCGAACAAAATCTGAAACTTGTTGAAGCACGAATATCGCTTCTAGCAACCTTAAATTATAAGGTAAGCGTGATACGAATTAAAGCAAAAACGTTGCCGTAACCCCAATTGCCGCCATTTGCGCACCGTTTTGGACTTGAATTTTGCCGGCCCATCCCCTACTGGCGGAGCGCAGGCGATAGATATTGATGCAAGACAAATTTATAGCGTAATTCGGTGTCCAACGCGCATGGCGCGAGCGAGTTTGGAATCCAATTGAAAAAATAGTATGATCCAGACGCAGTTTTGTTCACAAATGACCACAGAGCGAGGATAGAAGAATGGCAATGATGCAGGAATTTAAAGAATTCGCGATGAAGGGCAATGTGGTCGACCTCGCCGTTGGCGTGATCATCGGCGGCGCGTTCGGCAAGATCGTCGACTCGCTGGTGGCCGACATCATCATGCCGCCGATCGGCAAACTGTTTGGCGGGCTGGATTTCGCCAACTACTACATCGGCCTGAACGGCCAGGATCCGCACCTGAGCCTGGTCGAAGCGAAAAAGCTGGGCGCGGTGTTCGCCTACGGTAATTTCGCCACCATCCTGCTGAACTTCGTCATCCTGGCGTTCGTGATCTTCCAGATGGTGCGGTTGATGAACAAGGCGCGCACGCTCAACACCAAGGAAGTGGCGGCGGAAGCGGCCGCGGCGCCGGCGCCGACGCCGGAAGACATCGTGCTGCTGCGCGAAATCCGCGACTCTCTGAAGAAATAACAAGGAACGCCGTCCACCGGGCGGCAGGCTGAACGCTATGCGACGACTCTGGTTATTGTTTGCGCAAACGGTGACCGTCGTACTGGCACTGTATTTCGTCTACACGGCGGTGGGGCCGGAGCGGCTCGCGCCGGTGCGTTCCCAGCAGATCGGCAGCGCCGACCATCCGGCCGTGACGCTGGAGGCGGCGCCGGGCAAGGCGCCCGGCGTGGCGGTTGGTTCCTACCGGGCGGCGGCGGGGCGGGCCATGCCGGCCGTGGTCAACATCATCACCAGCAAGAAACCCAGGCGCGGCAAGCATCCGCTGCTGCGCGACCCCTTCTTCAAGAAATTCTTCGGCGACCGCGACCACGACGGCGAGAACGACGACGACGAGTCCAGCCTGGGCTCGGGCGTGATCGTGTCCGGCGAAGGCTACATCCTGACCAACAACCACGTGGTCGAGGCGGCCGACGAGATCGAGGTGATCCTGGCCGACGGCCGCAAGGCCGCCGCCAAGGTGGTCGGCACCGATCCCGAGACCGACCTGGCCGTCATCAAGATCGCGCTCGACAAGCTGCCGGTGATCGTGCTGGGCCAGGCCGAGCAGGCGCGGGTGGGCGACGTGGTGCTGGCCATCGGCAATCCGTTCGGCGTCGGCCAGACCGTGACGATGGGGATTATCTCCGCGCTGGGGCGCAACAACCTGCACATCAACCACTTCGAGAACTTCATCCAGACCGACGCCGCGATCAACTTCGGCAATTCCGGCGGCGCGCTGGTGGACGCCAACGGCAACCTGCTGGGGATCAACTCGGCGATCTATTCGCAGTCGGGCGGTTCGGTGGGCATCGGCTTCGCCATTCCGGTGTCGACCGCCAAGTCGGTGATGGAGGCCATCATCAAGTCCGGCCACGTGGTGCGCGGCTGGATCGGCGTGGAGACGCAGGAGATCACGCCCGAGCTGGCGTCGAGCTTCGGGCTGACGCGCCAGAGCGGCGCCATCATCGCCGGCGTGGTGCGCAACGGCCCGGCCGACAAGGGCGGCATGAAGCCGGGCGACATCCTGCTGTCGGTGGACGACAAGCCGGTGGCCGACACCAACGACATGCTGAATCTGATCGCCCAACTCGTTCCCGGCGGAAGCGCTAAAATGCGGATCTTGCGCAAGAGCCGCGAGACCACGCTCGACATCACGGTCGGCAAGCGGCCGGCTGGCGCCAAATAAGGAACCTGAATGCACCTGCGCGACCTGACACAATTTCTCAAGGAACTGGCGGACAACAACAACCGTCCCTGGTTCATCATGAACAAACCGCGCTACGACATCCTGCGCGAAGAATTCCTGCAGGTGGTGACGGAGATGATCGCCGAGCTGGGCAAGTTCGACGCCGCCGTCAAGTTCTGCAATCCGAAGAAGGCGATGTTTCGCATCAACCGCGACGTGCGCTTCGCGCATGACAAGAGCCCGTACAAGACGCGCTTCTCGGCCGCGGTGGCGCCGAACGACCTGCGCCGTCCGAGCAAGGCCGGCGGGCCGACCTACTACATGCAGATCGACGGCAGCGGCAAGCTGTTGTTCGGCGCGGGCGAATACATGCCGCCGCCGGCGCGGCTGAAGGCGCTGCGCCAGCACATGGTCGAGGACGCGGCCGGCTTCAGCAAGGTGCTAAAGAACAAGAAATTGAAAGCCACCTTCGGCGACATCCAGAACGAAGGCAAGCTGATGCGCCCACCCAAGGGTTACGACCCCGAGCACGAGCACATCGAATACATCAAGCTGAAGAGTTTCTTTGTCTGGACCGAGATCGACCTGCCGCTGAACCAGCCGGAGCTGCTGGTGCCGATGATCGCCGGCGGCCTGAAGGACGCCTACCCGCTGGTCGAATGGATGCGCGCCGCCAAGGAAGAATAAAAAAATTTGCGTTAAAAAATTGGGGTCAAGTCTGACATTCGGACAAGAGCTCTGCCGTAGCGCGCGCACTACGGCAGAGCTCGTGTCCGAATGTCAGACTTGACCCCAATATTATTCGTCGCGGGGATCGCGGGCCAGCAGGCGCGAGACCATCGCTTGCGGCTGGTCGCCGTCGAACAGGACGCCGGCCACCGCGTTGGTGATCGGCATGTCGACGCCCATCCGCGCCGCCAGTTCGCGCACGGCCTTGGAGCACGGCACGCCTTCGGCCACGTGGCCCAGCTCGTGCACAATGGCGTCCAGCGGCTTGCCCTGCGCTAGCCCGAGGCCGACCCGGCGGTTGCGCGACAGGTCGCCGGTGCAGGTCAAAATCAAATCGCCCATGCCGGTCAGGCCCATGAAGGTCTCGGTTTGCCCGCCCAGCGCGGTGCCGAGGCGGGTGATTTCCGCCAGCCCGCGCGTGATCAGTGCGGCGCGCGCATTCAGGCCCAGCCCCAGGCCGTCGGCCACGCCGGTGGCGATGGCCAGCACGTTCTTCACCGCGCCGCCCACTTCCACGCCGACCAGGTCTTCGCTGGAGTACACGCGGATGTTGCCGCCGTGGACGGCCGCCACCACGCAGTCGCGCAGAGCGGCCGAGTCGGAGGCGATGGTCAGCGCGCACGGCAGGCCCCTGGCCACTTCCTGCGCGAACGACGGGCCGGACAAGGCGCCGCCGGCCACGCCGGCGCCCAGCACCTGCCGCACGATCTGGTGCGGCAGCAGGCCGGTGCCGTATTCGAAGCCCTTGCACAGCCACACCACGTTCGGGATCGCACGCGTTTTCAACTGCTCCAGCAGCGGACGCAGGCCGGCCACCGGGCAGGCGGCGATCAGCAGGCTGTCCGGGCCGGAAACATGGGCCAGCGCGGCGTCGAAATCGTCGGTGACCTGGAGGCCGGCGGGGAAGGGATGGCCGGGCAGGTAGCCGGTGTTCTCGCGCGTGCGCGCCATGTCCTGCATGGCGTCGCGGTTGCGGCCCCACAGCATGACGTCATGGCGCTGGGCCAGCGCCATGGCCACGGCGGTGCCCCAGGCGCCCGAGCCGAGCACGGCCACCTTGCGGACGGTGCCCGCGGCTTTGTTTGGATTATCTTGCATGGGACCTCATTCGACGCCGGATGGCGCCGCTACGGCAATTATATGCCCCAGACTTCGGAATTCTTGACGTAACCGACCAGGCCGTCGCGGTGACGCACCTTGAGCCAGCCGCCGGCGGCCGATTCGGTCACTTCCAGCAGCACGCCCTTGTCGGCGACGAACACCGGCGCGGCGCTGTCGTCCGGCGTGGCGCGGATCTTCAGGTTGGGCGTGCGGATGATGACGTTGCGCTTGGCGGTCAGGCCCTTGGCCTCGGTCCAGGCCAGCTCGCCGTTGACGTCGCGCACCTTGAGCCATTCGCCGTAGGCCAGCACCACTTCCAGCGGCGCGCCGCGCGGCACCACGAACAGCTTGCCGCCCTTGGTCGATGGCGCGTCGTACAGGATCACGGGCGCGGCGCCCACCGTTTTGAAGTCGAACGCGTGGCTGGCACTCATGGCCAACAACATGGTCAGACTGGCGATCAAACGGGGAAATGTCATGGCTTACCTTGCAGAGGGACAGCGCGCGAAGGCGCGGCGTGTCGGGATGATACCGCTGCCGGACGTGGCGCCCGGCAGCGTAATACTTCAGAAACGGCTTAGTGCGTGGTCGCGGCGCCGTCGGTTGCTGCCGGTGCTGCGGCGGCCGCGTCGGCGATCGCTTGCATGCGCTGCTGGTAGAACACTTCGAAGTTGATCTCGGCCAGGTGCACTGGCGGGAAGCCGGCACGGGTGATCACGTCGGCGATGTTGGCGCGCAGGTAAGGGTAGACGATGTTCGGGCAACCGATGCCCAGCAGCGGATCGAGCTGCTCGGCTGGGATGTTGCGCGCTTCGAAGATACCGGCTTGCTTGCCTTCAACCAGGAAGGCGACCTTGTCTTTGACTTTGGCGGTCACGGTGATGGTGACGGTCGATTCGAACACGCCATCGGCCAGCGGCTCGGCGCCGACGTCCAGGGCCACTTCGATCGATGGCGCTTCCTGTTCCAGGAAGATAGCTGGGGAATTCGGTTGTTCCAGCGACATGTCTTTCAGGTAGACGCGTTGGATTTGGAATACTGGTTGCAGGTTTTCGTCAGACATGGAACGCTTTCGTTATAGTGAAAACGAGCGGCACGCGCCGCTCGGAATATGTTGGCTTGGTATGGAGCTCAAATCAAACGCGAGGGCAATTGTATCAAAACCATTAAGATTTCAAACTATTTCTGCGGCCCTCTCGTTGTTATTTTGGGGCGCTTAGCCGTTTAACAAGGGGGTCAGGCCGCCCGCTTGCTCCAGCGCATACAAATCGTCGAAGCCGCCGACGTGGGTCTCGCCGATATAAATCTGCGGCACGGTGCGGCGACCGGTCTTTTCCATCATCAGCATGCGCTGTTCCGGGTCGAGGTCGACGCGGATCTTTTCCAGCGTGGTCACGCCCTTGGCTTCCAGCAGGCGCTCGGCGCGCACGCAGTAGGGACACACGGCGGTGGTGTACATGATTACACGGGCTGTCATCTCGACCTCCTTATTTGGCCAGCGGCAGGCCGGCTTTTTGCCATGCAGCAATGCCACCGTCCAGGTTGACCACGTCCGCGAAGCCGGCCTTGGCCAGCACGCCGGCCGCCGAGTTGGCGCGCGCGCCGCTCTGGCAGACCAGGACCACGCTCTTGCTCTTGAACTTGTCCAGTTCGCCAATGCGCTTGGACAGCTCGCCCAGCGGAATGTTCTTGGCGTCCGGCAGATGACCGGCGGCAAATTCCGTTGCTTCACGAACATCAACAACGGTGGCTTTGCTGCGGTTGATCAACAGCGTCACCTCTTGCGCGCTGGCGCGTTTGCCGCGCTGCGTCAGTACCGGCCAGAGCAGGGCGCCGCCCGAGAGGAGCACGATGGCGATGATGAAAATATTGTCAATGAAGAATTTCACGGGGTTCCAATGGTTTAAGTCAATGCGCGCATTATAAAATAGAAGCTGGAAGAGTTCTCGCAGTACCGGTTTTCCGTCCCGTTCAATCCTTTTTGAAGATAGTTCAAATGTATAAAATCGTATTCATGCGCCATGGCGAGTCCACCTGGAACCTGTCGAACCGCTTCACCGGCTGGACCGACGTCGACCTGACCGAGAAGGGCATCGCCGAAGCCAAGGCGGCCGGCAAGGTGCTCAAGGAATCCGGCTACACCTTCGACCTGGCCTACACCTCGGTGCTCAAGCGCGCGATCCGCACGCTGTGGCTGACCATGGACGAGATGGACATGATGTACCTGCCGGTCAAGAACGACTGGCGTTTGAACGAGCGCCACTACGGCGCGCTGCAGGGCCTGGACAAGGGCGAGACCGCCGCCAAGTACGGCGACGACCAGGTGCTGGTATGGCGCCGCAGCTACGACACGCCGCCGCCGCCGCTGGCCGAGAACGACGACCGCGCCTCCTTCAACGACCCGCGCTACGCCGGCCTGGACAAGTCGCAGATCCCGTTGACCGAATGCCTGAAGGACACCGTGGCGCGCGTGATGCCGGCCTGGGACGAGGAAATCGCCCCGGCCATCCGCGCCGGCAAGAAGATCATCATCTCGGCCCACGGCAACAGCCTGCGCGCGCTGATCAAGATGCTCGACGGCATCAGCGATGACGACATCGTCGGCCTGAACATCCCGAACGGCCAGCCGCTGGTGTACGAACTGGACGCCGACCTGAAGCCGATCCGCCACTACTACCTCGGCGACGCCGACGCCATCGCCGCAGCGCAAGCCGCCGTGGCCAACCAGGGCAAGGCCAAGTAATTTGTCGCATTTTTCTTTCCGAGGCTGGCGCGGCGCCGCCACCAGTGCGGCGCTGATGCTGCTGATGCTGAACGGCGCGCACGCCGCGCCGTTCAGCAAGACCACCGAGCGCAGCAAGCAGAAAGCGGCGGCCGAGGCCGAGCGCGCCAGCCTGCAGCAGAAACTCAGCGCGCTCAAGAAAGACATCGGCAAGACCGAGAGCGCCAAGGACGACGCCGCCGACACGCTGGCCGAGTCCGAACAGGCGATCTCGGACGCCAACCGCTCGCTGCGCGACCTGGCGCAGGAGCAGGGCGACACCAACACCAAGCTGCAACAGCTCGCCGTCGAACACGACAAGCTGGCGGCCACGGTCGCCCAGCAGAAGCAGCAGCTGGCCAAGCTGCTGCGCGAGCAGTACGTGGCCGGCAACGAGGACCGCATCAAGCTGCTGCTGTCCGGCGACAATCCCAACCGCATCAACCGCGACCTGCAGATGATGTCCTACGTGTCGCAGGCGCAGGCCCGGCTGCTGGACTCGCTGCGCGCCAACCTGAAGGCGGTCGAGGTCAACCAGGCCGAGGCGCAAAACGCCAAGGACGAGTTGCAGGAAATCGCGGCCGAGGAAATGGAACAGAAGGCCAAGCTGGAGCAGGAGAAGGGCCGCCGCGCCGCGCTGCTGGCCTCGCTGTCGAAAAAGCTGGTGGCCCAGCGCAAGGAAGCCGGCAACGTCGAGCGCGACGAGCAGCGCCTGACCGGCCTGGTCGACAAGCTGGGCAAGCTGATCCAGGAGCAGGCGATCGCCGCAGCCGCCGAGAAGAAGCGGCAGGAGCTGGCCGCCGCCCGCGCCAGGGCCGAAGCGGAAGCCAGGGCCAAGGCCGAAGCCGACGCGCGCGCGCTGGCGAAGGCCAAGGCTGCGGCCGAGGCGGATCGCCAGCGCCTGGCCAAGGCCAACGCCGCCAAGTCCGGCACCATCAAGCCGCCGCCGTCCAAGCCCGACGCCATCGACGCCGACGAACCGAAAGTGGCGCAGCGCCCGCCGGAGCCGGTCAAGCCGCCGCCGCGCGAGGAGGAACCGGCCAGGCCGGCCGCCAAGCCGGCCGACATCGCGCTGGCGCCCGCCGTGCCGTCCGGCGCGCCGTTCGCCAGCCTCAAGGGCCAGCTGCGCGCGCCCGTCAGCGGCAAGCTGGCCGCCAAGTTCGGCACCAAGCGCGGCGACGGCCCAAGCTGGAAGGGCGTGTTCATCCGCACCGGCGAGGGCGCCGAGATCCGTTCCATCGCCGGCGGCAAGGTCATCTTCTCGGACTGGCTGCGCGGCTTCGGCAACATGATCATCGTCGACCACGGCGGCCAGTACTGGAGCATCTACGGCAATTGCGAGTCGCTGCTCAAGCGGGTCGGCGACGTCGTCAAACCCGGCGACTCGATCGCCAGCGCAGGTAACAGCGGCGGCAACGAGGAATCGGGGCTATACTTTGAGCTTCGCCATCAGGGCACGGCATTCGATCCGGCTGGCTGGGTCAAGTTTTAAGGTTTGCGGAAAAAATGGGCAACAAAGTCAAGAGCATCGGCCTGATCGGCCTGGGGATGGTGGCCGGTGTCGCCGTCTCCCTGCAGTTTTCCGCCATCGCGCAAAAGGTCACCGGCTCGCCGCTGCCGCTGGAGGAGCTGCGCCAGTTGTCCGACGTCTTCGGCTTGATCAAGACCGACTACGTCGAAAACGTCGACGACAAGAAGCTGCTCACCGAAGCCATTTCCGGCATGGTGGCCTCGCTGGACCCGCACTCGGTCTACCTGGACAAGAAGGCCTTCCGCGAAATGCGCGAGACCGTGGCCGGCAAATTCGTCGGCATCGGCATCGAGGTCGGCATGGAGGACGGCTACATCAAGGTGGTCTCGCCGATCGAGGATTCGCCCGCCTTCAAGGCCGGCATCAAGACCGGCGACCTGATCACCCGCATCGACGGCACGCCGATCAAGGGCCTCACGCTCGACGAAAGCGTCAAGAAGATGCGCGGCGAGCCGCACTCCAAGGTCACCGTCACCATCAGCCGCAAGGACGAGGACAAGCCGCTCAACCTGACCATCGTGCGCGAGGAGATCCGCGTGCAGAGCGTCAAGGCCAAGATGATCGAGCCGGGTTACGCGTGGCTGCGCATCTCGCAGTTCCAGGAGCCGACCGTCGAGGACATGGCGCGCAAGCTCACCGCGCTGTACGCGCAGGACCCGCACATCAAGGGCTTGGTGCTGGACCTGCGCAACGATCCGGGCGGCGTGGTGCCTGGCGCGATCGGCGTCTCGGCCGCCTTCCTGCCCAAGGACTCGGTGATCGTCTCGACCAACGGCCAGCTGCTCGACTCCAAGCAGACCTTCTACGGCCGCAGCGAGTTCTATTCCGCGCGTCCCAAGAACGATCCGCTGGCCAAGCTGCCGGCCGCGCTCAAGGACGTGCCGATGGTGGTGCTGGTTAATGCCGGTTCGGCGTCGGCCTCGGAGATCGTCGCCGGCGCGCTGCAGGACTACAAGCGCGCCACCATCATGGGCACGCAGACCTTCGGCAAGGGCTCGGTGCAGACGCTGCGCCAGCTCACCGCCGACACCGCGGTCAAGCTGACCACCGCGCGCTACTACACGCCGCACAACCGCTCGATCCAGGCGCGCGGCATCGTGCCGGACCTGATGGTCGACGAAACCGCCGACGGCGACGGCTTGAACAGCCTGCGCGTGCGCGAATCCGACCTGCAAAAGCACCTGAACAACGACAAGGATCCGGACGGTGACGGCGCCGCGCAGAAGGCCCTGACCGCGCAGCGCGACGAGCTGGAAGACGACCAGCGCGCCGCCACGCTGGCGAAGAAAGCCAAGCCGGTGGAATTCGGCTCCAAGGACGACTTCCAGCTGGCGCAGGCGATCAACCACTTCAAGGGCTTGCCGGTCAAGCTGTCGAAGGTGGAGGCGACACCCGCCGCCGGCGGCGAGGTTGGCGAGATCAAGTCGGACAGCAAGTCCGACAAGACCGACATCAAGCCGGCCGCCAAGCCGGATCCCAAACCCAAGGCCAGCGACAAGAAGCCGGCCTTGAAACACCCCGTGACCCAATAACGGCGGGCGCGCCGCCGGCCTGAGACGATGAACGACTCGCAACTGCTGCGCTACTCGCGCCACATTCTCCTCGACGAAATCGGCATCGAAGGCCAGCAAAAGCTGCTGGCCGCGCATGCGCTGGTGATCGGCGCCGGCGGCCTGGGATCGCCGGCCGCCATGTACCTGGCGTCGGCCGGCGTCGGCCACATCACGCTGGTCGACAACGACACCGTCGACCTCACCAACCTGCAGCGCCAGATCGCCCACACCACGGAGCGGGTCGGCCAGTCCAAGGCCGAATCGGCGCGCATCACGCTGGCGCAGATCAATCCGGAAATCGAAGTCACCGCGCTGAACGAGCGCGTGGACGACGCCCGCCTGGCCGAACTGGTGGCGCAGGCCGACGTGGTGCTCGACTGCACCGACAACTTCGCCACCCGCCACGCCGTCAACCGCGCCTGCGTAGCGCTGGGCAAGCCGCTGGTGTCGGGCGCGGTGATACGTTTCGACGGCCAAATCAGCGTGTTCGATCCGCGCGGCGGCGCGCAGCCCTGCTATTCCTGCCTGTTCCCGCAGGACCAGAAGTTCGAGGACGTGGCCTGTTCCACCATGGGCGTGTTCGCGCCGCTGGTGGGCGTGGTGGGCGCGATGCAGGCGGCCGAAGCGCTCAAGCTGCTGATGGGCGTGGGCGCCTCGCTGGCCGGGCGCCTGTTGATGCTGGACGGTCTGCACATGGAGTGGACCAGCATCGGTGTGGGGCGCAACGGCGATTGCCCGGTCTGCGCAAAAAAATAACACTAACCGGAAGGAGACTTGATCTTGCTGATGAAACGACTCGCTGTACTGCCGCTGGCATTGTCCATGGCGTTCGCCGCGCAGGCAGCCACCAACACCAAATACCTGATCATCTCGGAAAACGGCAAGCAGATCGGCGAACAGGCCGTCGAGCGCCAGGACGACGGCCTGACCAAGGTGCGTTTCATCTACAAGGACAACGGCCGGGGCCCGGAACTGACGGAGCAATTCCGCATGGGCGCGGACGGCGTGATGACCGAGTACAGCGTCAAGGGCAACTCCACCTTCGGCGCGGTGGTCGACGAGCATTTCGCGCGCAAGGACGGCCAGGCCGAATGGAAGTCCACCTCGGAGCAGGGCAGCAAGGCCGTCAGCGGCCCGGCCGGCTACCTGCCGCTGAACAGTTCCTTCGAAGTCGTCTCCACCTACATCGGCGCGCTGGCCGCGGCGCCCGAGCATAAACTGGCCCTGCTGCCATCGGGCACGCTGTCGCAGACCGTGCTCGATACTGCGGAAGTTAGCAGCGGCAGCGGCGCGAAACAAACCGTGCAGCTGGTGGCGCAGACCGGCGTCGGCATGTCGCCGGGGTTTTACTGGGCCACCACCGGCGCCAGTCCGCGCCTGTTCGGCGTGATCATCCCCGGCTTCGCCAACATGCTGGAAGAGGGCTGGCAGGGCGCCGCACCGGAGCTGGCCGTGCGCCAGAAAAAAGCCGAGAGCCGCATGCTGGAGGAGCTGGCGGCCAAGCTGCAGCACCCGCTCACCGGCCTGACGCTGGTGCGCAACGCCCGCGTGTTCGACAGCGACAAGGCCACCGTCGGCGCGCCGTCCGACATCTACGTGCTGCGCGGCCGCATCACCGCCGTGCTGCCGGCCGGCTCGCCGGTGCGCGAGGCCGACAACACCATCGACGCCGCCGGCCGCATCGTGCTGCCAGGCCTGTTCGACATGCACGGCCACGTCGACCGCTGGTCCGGCGCGCTGAACATGTCCACCGGCGTGACCAGCGTGCGCGACATGGGCAACGACAACAAGCAGCTGCAGGCCATGCTGGACGAAACGGCGGCCGGCAAGCTGCTGGCGCCGCAGGTGGTGCCGGCCGGCTTCCTGGAGGGCGAGAGTCCGTTCAGCGCCAACAACGGCTTCGTCATCAAGGACCTGGCGGGCGCGAAGGACGCCATCGACTGGTACGCGGAGCGCGGCTATCCGCAGCTGAAGATCTACAACTCCTTCCCGAAAGCGATCCTGAAGGACACCGTGGCCTATGCCCACAGCCGTGGCATGCGCGTGTCCGGCCACATCCCGGCGGGCCTGCGCGCGCAGGAGGCGCTGGACGCCGGCTACGACGAGATCCAGCACATCAACCAGGTGCTGCTGAACTTCCTCGTCAAGCCGGACACCGAGACGCGCAACCTGAACCGCTTCCTGCTGCCGGCTGAAAAAGTGGCAGATATGGACTTCAACACCAAGCCGTTCAAGGACTTCGTGGCCGGCCTGGTGAAAAAGCAGATCTCGATCGACCCGACCATGTCGGCTTTCGCCTTCATCCAGCAGAAGGACGGCGACCTCAATGAGCCCTACCGCGCCTTCGCCGCCAACATGCCGCCGGACGTGGCGCGCAGCCTGGCGGTCGGCGCGATGAAGATCGACGGCGACGCCACCCTCAAGCGCTACCGGAAGTCCTACGCCAAGATGGTGGAATTCGTCGGCATCATGTACAAGGCCGGTGTGCCCATCGTGGCCGGCACCGACGACATCGCCGGCTTCACGCTGCATTCGGAGCTGGCGCTGCTGGTCAAGGCCGGCCTGACCCCGGCCCAGGCCCTGCAGGTGGCGACCCGCAACGGCGCCCGCTACACCCGCACCAGCAACGACCGTGGCAGCATCGCGGCCGGCAAGCTGGCCGACCTGGTGCTGGTGGACGGCGATCCGACCAGGGACATCGCCGACGTCCGCAAGGTGGCGGCGGTGATCACGCGCGGCTACGTCATCTACCCGCGCGAGATCGACAGCGCGCTGGGCATCGCGCCGTTCGTCCAGGATGCGCCGCAGGTGGTGAGAACCGCGCCCGCCGTGGCGGAGATTAACGGTGCCGGCAACGAGGGCGCGCTGCGCCGCATCGACGCCAGCGCCCGTCAGCGCGATTGAGTAAATCACGGTAAAAACCGGGCGCGAGGCGCGTCCGGTTAAGCGCTGTTTAAGCCTGCCGGCGCAAAAATCGTTCTCGGGTTTCGCTGGCGGCGGCGATTCGGCCTTATACTCTGCACTCACTTTTATTTGTTATCGAATATGAAAAAACTCTTCGTCCCCCGTCGTGCCGCCGCGCGTGGCTTTACGCTGATTGAAATCATGGTGGTCGTCGTCATCATGGGTGTGCTGGCGGCGCTGGTGGTGCCCAAGCTGCTCAGCCGCACCGGCGAATCGAAAGTCGCCGCGGCCAAGGTCGATATCGCCACCGTCATGCAGGCGCTCAAGCTGTACAAGCTGGATAACCAGCGCTACCCGACCACCGAGCAGGGCCTGCAGGCGCTGCTGACCAAGCCGACCACCGGTCCGGCCGCCAACGGCTGGAAGTCCGGCGGCTACCTGGAAAAAATGCCGAAGGACCCTTGGGGCAATCCATACCAGTTCCTCTCGCCCGGCATCAAGGGCGAGGTCGATGTGTTCTCCTACGGCGCCGACGGCGCGCCGGGCGGCACCGGCGACGACGCCGACATCGGCTCCTGGGATAACTGATCGCAGGGGGACCACGGCTCATGCGCGCCGCCCGCCAGCGTGGATTCACGCTGATCGAACTGCTGGTGGTGATGGTCATCCTGGGCATCACGCTTGGGCTGGTGTCGCTCAACGCGCTGCCGGGCCAGAAGCAGTCCTTGCGTGAGGACGCGCAGCGCATCGCGCTGCTGCTGCAACTGGCGCGCGACGAGGCGATCGTGCGCAACCGCCAGATCGCCTTCGAGGCGGGGCCGGACGGCTACCGCTTCCTGATCCGCAACGAGCGGGAATGGACGCTGGCGGTGCAGGACGACCTGCTGCGCGAGCGCGAATTCAAGCACGGCCCCATCACGTTGATGCTGGACCCGCCGCCCAGCATTCCGGACGCCGGCAACCTGCGCATCGTCTTCGGCCGCGAGCCGGTCGACAAACCCTTTGTGCTGACGCTCAGCGGCGGCGATGCCAGCATCGCCATCCACGCCGACGGCATCGGCCATTTCACGGTGGACTAGATGCGCCTTCAACGACAACGCGGCTTTACCCTGCTGGAAGTGCTGGTGGCGCTGGTGATCGTCGGCACGGCGCTGGGCGCCTCCCTGCGCGCGGTCGGCAGCCTGACGCAGAACAGCAATGGCCTGCGCGGCGCCATGATGGCCACCTGGTCGGCCGAGAACCGGCTGGTGCAGCTGCGCCTGACGCGCCAGTTCCCGGCGGTCGGCAAGCAGACCTTCGAATGCCCGCAGGGCGACATGAAGCTGATGTGCGAGGAGGAAGTGATCGCCAGCCCGAACCCGCGCTTCCGCCGGGTGGAGGTCAGCGTCTACGACCAGGCCGCGCCGGAGCGGCGCATCATCAAGCTGGTCCAACTGGTGCTGAATCAATGACGGCCCCGATGCGCCGCCGCGCGCGCGGCTTCACGCTGATCGAGTTGCTGGTGGCGATTTCTATCCTCGCCATCGTCGCGGTGCTGGGCTGGCGTGGGCTGGACGGCATCATCCGATCGCGCGGTGCGCTGACCGCGCAGATGGAGCAGACGCGCGGCCTGCAGCTGGCCTTCGCCCAGCTGCAAAGCGATTGCGCCAACCTGGTGCCGCAGGCGCTGATCGGCACCCGCGCCATCCTGCGCGCGGAGGATGGCCGCATCACGCTGGTGCGCGTGTCGCTGGGCGAGAACGAGCCGACGCGCTTGCAGGTGGTGTCCTACCGCGTGCGCGACGGCGTGCTGACGCGGCGCGAATCGGCCGGCACGCGCGACTTGGTGCAGCTCGACACGCTGTGGCAGGCCGCCACCGGCGACGCCGACCCGGCCGATGGCGTGGCGCTGCAGTCGGGCGTGCAGCGCATGACGATGCGCTTCTGGACCACGCAGGGCTGGGTGCAGGCGGCCGGCGTGATGCCGGCTCCCCCCGCCCCGGCGGTGGGAGCGCCGAGCGGCATGGAAGTGTCGATGAACCTGGACGGCGTGGAAGTGCCGATGATTAAATCCTTCCTGCTGGGGGCACTGTGAGGCTGCGGCGCCAGCGCGGCGTGGCCGTCATCACGGCGCTGCTGTTGACCACATTGGCGGTGACCATCGTCGCCAGCTTGTTCTGGCAGCAGCAGGTGCAGGTGCGCTCGATGGAGAACCAGCGCCTGCAACTGCAGACCCGCTGGATCGTGCGCGGCGCGTTGGACCTGAGCCGGCTGGTGCTGTATCAAGACTCCCTGGATTCGCCAACGGTCACGCAGCTCAACGGGGTCTGGGCCACGCCGCTGGAGGAAACGCGGCTGGACGACTACATCGAACGCGAACGCGCCGAGGCGGAGAATTTCAACGCCACGCTGTCCGGCAAGATGATCGACGCGCAGTCGCGTTACAATCTTGCCAATCTGGCCGTGAACCATGCGATCCAGGGGGACGAGGTGAAGGTGTTCGAGCGCCTGCTGACCAATCTGCGGCTCGATCCGTCGCTGGCGCAGGCGGTGGCCACGCAGGTGGCGAATGCGCAGACGGCGCCGCCACCGCAGCAGGGGCAGCAAGGGCAGGGCCAGCAGCCGGTGCAGACCTCGGGGCCGCAGCCGATCGACCTGCTGCGCGTGGAGGATCTGCTGGCGGTGAGCGGCTTTACGCCCCAGTCGATAGAGCGGCTGCGCGACTTCGTCATCATCCTGCCGGAGCGCGGAACGGAATTGAACGTGAATACCGTGTCTGCCGAACTGCTTTCGGCCATGTGCCAGCAGCTGTCGTTGTCGGATGCGGCAGCCATGGTGAATGCGCGGCAGCGCGTTTATTATCGCGACAAGGCGAACTTCAACGCGCTGCCGCAGGTGTCCGGCAGCGACAAGCTGCCGAAGACGAAATACGATGTCAAGAGCCGCTACTTCCTGGCCTACAGCCGGGTGAGGCTGGACCGGGCGGCGCTGGACGCGCAGTCCCTGCTGGTACGGGCGAGCAATGGCATCACGACGGTGGTTTGGATACGGGAATATTAGAACTGGCATGAACGAAAGCGAGACCCTTTGACTACACTACTTATCCGCTATCCGGCCAAGGCCAGCGTCGACAGCGGCGCGGCCCAGACCTGCCCGTTCGCGCTGGTGGGCGATGGCGGCAACCTGCTGCAGCAGGGCGTTTCCCCGCTGGGCAACCTGTCGGACCTGGTGGCATCGTCCCGCCGCGTGGTGCTGCTGCTGGCCGCCGCCGACGTCACGCTGCTGCGCGTGGTGGCGCCGCCGCTGTCCGCCGCGCGCCTGAAGGCCGCGCTGCCGGCGCTGGTGGAGGAACAGGTGCTGGGCGATCCGGCCGACTGCGTGCTGGCGGCCGGCGCCGCCGACGCCGACGGCGGCCGCACCGTGGCCGTGGTGCAGCGCAGCTGGATCGAGGTGCTGGTCAAGGCGCTGCTGGCGCAGGGCGCGCATCACATCTCCGTGCTGCCGGCGCAATTGTGTCTCCCTTTCCAGCCGGGCTCCGTGTCGGCCGCGCTGACCACCGGCGACGCCGGCTTCGAACTGATACTGCGCCAGTCGCAGACCATGGGCATGGGCTTGACGCTGCCGGCGCAGCCGCAGGCCGCGCTGCAAACGTTGCGCGCGATGGCGGGCGACGAGCCGGTCACGCTGTACCTGGCGCCGGCGCAGATGGCGCAGTTCGCGCCGCTGGTGGCCACGGCGGACGCCGGCCACGGCGTCACCCTGATGGAAGACCACTGGGCGCACTGGGTGGCCGCCTCGCGCTCGGCGGGGCTGGACCTGGCGCCGGCATTGGGCGCCAGCGGTGCCAACGCGCGCCAGTGGCAGCGCTGGCGCTGGCCGCTGCGCATCGCCGCGCTGGCGCTGCTGGTCAACGTGGTCGGGCTGAACGTCGAATGGCTGCGCCTCAAGCGCGAGGCCGCCGCGGTCAGCCAGTCCATGCTGCAGACCTTCAAGGCCGCCTATCCGAACGAGCCGGTGATCCTCGATCCGGCCGCGCAGATGCGCAAGAATATCTCGCTGGCCAAGGCCGACGGCGGCCAGCCCGCCGCCGACGAATTCACCGCGCTGAGCGCCGCCCTGGGCGAGGCGCTGGGCGCCCTGCCGCGCAAGGACATCATCGCCACGCTGGAGTACCGCGACCGCGCCCTGCAGATCAAGGTCAAGCCCAACACCGTCGATAGCGGCACGCTGGCGCAGCTGCGCTCCGCGCTGGCCGCGCGCAAGCTGGACCTGTCGGAAACCAATCCGGGCGCCTGGCAGATACGTCCGGCGAGCGGCGCGGGCGGAGGAAAATCATGAACAAACTGACCCAAACGATGCAAGACTACCGCGCCCGCGCCTCGGCCTTCTGGATCGAACGCACCGAGCAGGAACGCAAGTTCCTCGGCGTCGGCGGCGCGGTGCTGGGCGTGGCGCTGTTTTATTCGGTGCTGATCGCGCCGGCGCTGGACGGCGGCGCCAAGCTGCGCAAGTCGCTGCCCGAGCTGCGCCAGCAGGCCGCCGAGCTGCAAGGGCTGGCGCTGGAGGCGGCCGCGCTGCGCGGCCAGAACACCATCGCCCCGGCGCCGATGACGCGCGAGATGCTCAACGCCGGCCTCGCCGCGCGCGGGTTGACCACGCAATCGGTGTCCGTCACCGGCGAATACGCCAAGGTGCAGATGAACGGCGTGCCATTCCCGGCGCTGATCGCCTGGCTGGACGCGATCCGCACCGAGAGCCGCATCGCCGTCTCGGAGGCCAGCATCAGCGCGCAGGACACCGCCGGCATGGTCAACGCCACGCTGACGCTGCGCCAGAACGCGGGCGGCCGGTGATGCGAAAAGGCTGTCCATGAAGCGCCTCGTGCTATGGTTGCTGACCATCGCGCTGAGCGTGGCGGCGACGCTGGCGGTGTTCTTCCCGGCGGCCTGGCTAGGATCGCTGGTGGAGGCGCGCACGGGAGGACGTTTGACGCTGGGGGACGCGCAGGGTACGCTGTGGCGCGGTTCGGCCTTCATCGGCGGCGCGGCCAGCGGCAACAGCCCGGTCACACCGCTGCTGCCGGGCCGTTTCAGCTGGAGGATTTCGCCGCTGGCGCTGGTCGGCATGGTCGACCTGCAGCTGGAAAACAGCGAGGCGCTGGCGCAGCCGCTGACCTTCAAGGGTAGCTGGTCGCAATGGCAGCTCAGTCCATCGGCGCTGCTGCTGCCGGCCGAGGGCCTGGCCGGCCTGGGCGCGCCGCTCAACACTGTGGCGCCCAGCGGCACGATGCGGCTGTCGTGGACCGCGCTGGAGCTGGCGCTGGCCGACCGCCAGATCGCCATCAACGGCCGCACCGCGCTGGAGATGACGGACATGGCCTCGCGGCTGTCGTCGGTGCGGCCGCTGGGCAGCTACACGCTGGCGCTGGACTGGCATGGGCAGTCGGCGGCGCTGACGCTCAACTCCGTCAAGGGGCCGCTGTTGTTGAGCGGTTCCGGCAACCTGAATAACGGCCGCCTGCGGTTTTCCGGGCAGGCCGAGGCAGCAAAAGGATTTGAAGAGCAGCTGGCCAACCTGTTGAATTTGCTGGGCCAGCGCAAACCGAATAGTGACCGCAACATCATCGCTTTAGAGTTCCACTAAGTTCAGATAAAAGTTCAGACAATGAAAAAACAGTCCGTGAGCAAATCCACCCTTCCCGCGCTGCGCCGCCTGAGCGCGGGCGCGATGCTGTGCTGTGCGACGAGCGTCGTGCCAGTCGTGACGCCGTTGCTGGTGCTGCTGCCCGCCAGCGCGCAAGCCGCGGCCGACGACGCCGCGCTGAACTTTGTCGGCGCCGACATCGAGTCGGTGATTAAGGCGGTCGGCCACTACACCAACATCACCTTCGTGATCGACCCGCGCGTCAAGGGCACGCTGACGGTGGTGTCGGAAAAGCCGGTCACCAAGTCGCAGGCGTTCGGCCTGCTCACTTCCGCGTTGCGCCTGCAGGGCTACGCGGTGGTCAGCGGCGACGGCTACGCCAAGGTGGTGCCGGAGGCGGACGCCAAGCTGCAGGCCGGGCCGACCCAGGTCGGCGCCAGCCAGGCCTCGGCCAAGGGCGACCAGATCGTCAGCCAGATCTTCCATCTGAATTATGAGTCGGCGGCCAACGTGGTGACGGTGCTGCGTCCACTGATCTCGCCCAACAACACCATCAACGCCAACCCTGGCAACAACACCGTGGTGGTCACCGACTACGCCGACAACGTCAAGCGCCTGGCCAAAATCGTCGCCGCGCTGGACGCGCCGGCCGTCGCCGACCTCGATGTGATCCCGGTGCGCTACGCCATCGCCAGCGACCTGGCGTCGATGGTCAACAAGTTGATGGACACCGGCGCGGGCGCCGGCGACGCGGGCAAGGTCAGTGTGCTGGCCGATCCGCGCACCAACGCGCTGATCCTGCGGGCGCCGTCGGCGGCGCGCGCCAACCTGGCCAAGTCGCTGATCGCCAAGCTCGATCAGCCGACCCAGGAACTGGGCAACGTCCACGTGGTCTACCTGAAGAACGCCGAAGCGGCCAAGCTGGCGCAGACGCTGCGCAGCGTGGTGTCCGGCGACACGTCGGCGGCCAACGCCACGGGCGTCGGCGGCACCGGCACCGGCCAGTCCGGCCAGGGCGGTCTCGGTCAGGGCGGCTTGGGCGGCCAAAGCAGCAACACCGGCGGCATGGGCGGCGGCAGCAACTCCGGCACCAGCAGCGGCCCATCCAATCCGCTGCTGACCGGCTCCAACCAGCAGCAGCAGGGCGGCGGCGGCACGGCCGGCTACATCCAGGCCGATTCCACCACCAACACCCTGATCATCACCGCGCCGGAATCGGTGTACCGCAACCTGCGCGCCGTGATCGACCAGCTGGACGTGCGCCGCGCGCAGGTCTACATCGAATCGCTGATCGTCGAAGTCAGCTCCGACAAGGCGTCCGAATTCGGCGTGCAGTGGGTGGGCGCGACCGGCAACGAGAACAGCACCTACCGCGTCGGCGGCCTGCAATCGTACTCCTCGGGCGGCAACAACATCGGCACGCTGGCCACGCAGCTGCTCAACAAGTCCTCCACCACGACCACCGCGCCTAGCCTGCCGGGCAATGGCCTGTCCATCGGCGTGTTCAAGCAGGTGGCGGGCGGCCTGGGACTGGGCGCGCTGGCGCACTCGCTGGAAACCGACGGCAACGCCAACGTGCTGTCGACGCCTAACATGATCACGCTCGACAACGAGCTGGCCACCATCTCGGTCGGCCAGAACGTGCCTATCCTGACCGGCCAGTTCACCACCACCTCCGGCACCAACAACAATCCGTTCCAGACCATCGACCGCAAGGAAGTGGGCCTGACGCTGAAGGTGCGTCCGCAGATTTCCGAGGGCGGCACCATCAAGCTGGCGATCTACCACGAGACTTCCAGCGTCGACGCGACGTCGCTGAAGAACACGGCCGGCATCACCATCAACAAGCGCGTGATCGAGAACAATGTGATCGCCGACGATGGACAGATCATCGTGCTCGGTGGCTTGATCGAGGACACCGAAGGCGATGGCGTGGAAAAGGTGCGCGGCCTGGGCGACATTCCGGTGCTGGGCAATCTGTTCAAGTACCAGACCCGCAGCCGCAAGAAGACCAACCTGATGGTGTTCCTGCGCCCCGTGGTCATCCGCAGCAAGGAGCAGAGCACCTCGCTGGCGACCGACCGTTACGACTACATGCGCGCGCAGCAGGACGCGATCCAGCTGCAGGAAAGCATCCTGGTTCGGGATCTCGGCCAGCCGAAAGTGCCCGCGCTGCAGAACGGCACGCCGCTGGGCGGCGCGTTTGTCCGTCCGATTCCGCCCGCGCCGGCGCCGGTGCGCGATCCGGGCGCCGCCGAACCAGCCAAGCAGCAGTGATATGAGCAATCTCCTTCCCTACGCCTTCGCCCGCGACTTCGTGGTGCTGGCGCAGCACAGCGACGAAGCCGAACACACGGTGGACGTGCTGGTCTGCGGCGCCACCGCGCCCGCGGCCATCGCCGAAGTGTCGCGCCGTTTCGGCCGCGTGCAGCTCAAGAGCATGCCGCGCGCCGACCTTGAAACGGCCATCGCCGCGGCCTACGCCAGCTCGGGCGGCAACGCCTCGATGGTGGCCGAGGAGTTCGACGCCGACCTCGATCTGACCAAGCTGCTGCAGGACGTGCCGGCCATCGAGGACCTGCTGGAATCGTCCGACGACGCGCCGGTGATCCGCATGATCAACGCGCTGCTGACGCAGGCGCTGCGCGACAGCGCCTCCGACATCCACATCGAGCCGTTCGAGCAGACCTCGGTGGTGCGCTTCCGCGTCGACGGTTCGCTGCGCGACATCGTCCGTCCGCGCAAGGCCATCCACGGTTCGCTGATCTCGCGCATCAAGATCATGGCGCAGCTGGACATCGCCGAGAAGCGCCTGCCGCAGGACGGCCGCATCACGCTGCGCATCGGCGGCAAGCCGGTGGACGTGCGCGTGTCGACGCTGCCGACCGGCCACGGCGAGCGCGCGGTGCTGCGTTTGCTGGACAAGGAAGCGGGCCGGCTGGACCTGAACCACCTGGGCATGAGCGAGACCATGCTGCCGCAGTTCGACGCGCTGATCAACCAGCCGCACGGCATCGTGCTGGTGACCGGGCCGACCGGCTCGGGCAAGACCACCACGCTGTACGCCGCGCTGTCGCTGCTGAACGCGGCCACCACCAACATCATGACGGTGGAGGACCCGATCGAATATGACCTGAACGGCGTCGGCCAGACCCAGGTCAACCCGCGCATCGACATGACCTTCGCCAAGGCGCTGCGCGCCATCCTGCGCCAGGATCCGGACGTGATCATGATCGGCGAGATCCGCGACCTGGAAACCGCGCAGATCGCGGTGCAGGCCTCGTTGACCGGCCACCTGGTGCTGGCCACGCTGCACACCAACGACGCCGCCGCCGCCGTCACGCGCCTGCTGGACATGGGCATCGAGCCGTTCCTGCTGTCGTCGTCGCTGCTGGGCGTATTGGCGCAGCGGCTGGTGCGCAAACTGTGCGGCAGCTGCAAGACCTTCGACGGCCAGCAGTGGCACGCGGTGGGCTGCGAGCATTGCGGCCACACGGGCTACCAGGGCCGGGTGGGCGTGTACGAATTCCTGCAGACGACGGAGCAGATCCGCGCGCAGATCCACAACCGCGCGTCCGAGGCCGAGGTCAAGGCGGCGGCGCTGGCGGGCGGCATGCACACCATGCGCGAGGACGGCGAGCGCTGGCTGGCCGCCGGCATCACCACGCAGGCCGAGTTGCTGCGCGTGACCAAAGACTAGGCGACCGACGATGCCCGCATTCCGTTATGAAGCCGTCGACGCCGGCGGCGCCACCAAGAAGGGCGTGCTCAATGCCGACAGCGCGCGCTCGGCGCGTTCCGAGCTGCGCACGCAAGGCCTGGTGCCGCTGAAGGTGGACGCCATCGCCGCGCAGGTCGACGCCGCCGGCGTGGCCAAGAGCCGCGGCTTCGGCGAGCGCCTGTCGGCCACCGAGCTGGCGCTGTTCACGCGCCAGCTGGCCAGCCTGCTGGAGGCCGGCCTGCCGCTGGAGCAGGCCTTCACCGCCTTGCTGGAGCAGGCCGAGCGCCCCTACATGCGCGACCTGATCGCCTCCATCCGCTCCGAGGTGATCGGCGGCGCCTCGCTGTCGGACGTACTGGGACGGCATCCGCGCGACTTCGCCGAGATCTACCGCGCGCTGGTCGCCTCCGGTGAGCAGATCGGCCAGCTGTCGCGCGTGTTGTCGCGCCTTGCCGACTACATCGAGCGCCGCAACGCCTTGATCCAGAAGGTGCGGCTGGCCTTCACCTATCCGGCCATCGTGACGGTGGTGGCGTTCTCCATCGTGATCTTCCTGCTGACCTACGTGGTGCCGCAGATCGTCTCGGTGTTCGCCAACACCAAGCAGAAGCTGCCCATCCTCACCGTCATCATGCTGGCGGTGTCGGACTTCGTGCGCAGCTACGGCATCGTGGTGGCGATCCTGCTGGTGGGCGCGTGGTTCATGTGGCGCCGGGCCTTGCAGAACCCGGCGCTGAAGCGGCGCTGGCACACCTGGTTGCTGACCGCGCCGCTGTACGGTAAATTCGAGCGCAGCCTGAACACGGCGCGCTTCGCCAGCACGCTGGCGATCACCACCGGTTCCGGCGTGCCCATCCTGCGCGCGCTGGAGACCAGCCGCGACACGCTGTCCAACGTCGCCATGCAGGAGCTGGTGGAGGAGGCCAGCGACGCGGTGCGCGAGGGCGTGAGCCTGGCGCGTTCGTTGTCGGCGCAGAAGCACTTCCCGCCGATGCTGATCCACATGATACGGGCCGGCGAAATCACCGGCGAGCTGCCGGCCATGCTGGACCGCGCCGCCGCCGCCCAGGAGGCCGACCTGGAACGCCGCACGCTGACCATCGCCGGCCTGCTGGAGCCGGCGCTGATCCTGGCGATGGGCGTGGTGGTGCTGCTGATCGTGCTGGCGGTCCTGATGCCTATCATCGAAATTAATCAGCTGGTACGCTGAGGAAGTAAAGAGAACCATGAAGCGTTTGCCATTATTCGTTACCGTCCTTGCCGTGGTGCTGTTGTCGGCGTCGCTGGCCTACTGGGGCCTGCAGTTGTTCAAGCCGCAGCAGCGCGCCATCGCCGCGCCGCCGCGGCAGGTGGCCGCGCCGTTGAACATCGAGGCGGCCAAGGGCCTGTTCGGCGGCCAGATCACCGTGGCCGCCGTCAGCAACTACCAGTTGCGGGGCGTGGTCGCCGCGCGCGGCGAGGACAGCGCGGCCATCATCGTGGTCGACGGCCAGCCGCCGCTGGCGCTGGGCGTGGGCCGCGAAGTGGTGCCCGGCGTGACCGTCAAGGAAGTCCATCCGAACTACGTGCTGCTGTCCGAGGGCGGTGCGCTCAAGCGCGTGGAGCTGGCCAGCGATGCCGGCCCTGGCGCGGGCGCCAATGCGCCGCCGTCGCTGCTGCCCGGCGCGGGCCAGCAGCCGTTGCCGCCGATCGCGCCGCCGTTGGCGCCGCCGCCACAGCAGCAACCGCCGCAACAGCAACCGCCGCAGCCGCCGCAACGCTCCAGCGTTTCCGGCACAATGGTCGCCCCCGACCGTACCCAATAGGCCGTCCCATGGTGATCTCCCGTACCCTGGCCGCAGCTTTTTGCTGCGGCTTTTTCTTGGCGGCCGTGATCGGCGCGCCCGCCGCCGCGCAAACGAACGCACAAATCTCTGCGCCGGAAGGCGCGCTCAAAGCCCGTCCCAAGGTCGCGCTGGTGCTGTCCGGCGGCGGCGCGCGCGGCTTCGCCCACATCGGCGTGCTGCGCGCGCTGCAGGAGTTGCGCGTGCCGGTCGACTTCGTGGTCGGCACCAGCATGGGCAGCGTGGTCGGCGGCGCCTACGCGGCCGGCAGCTCGGTCGAGCAGCTGGAGCAGCTGGTGCGCCGCACCGACTGGAACGCCGTGGTGGCCGACCGTCCGCCGCGCGACGAGCTGGTGTACCGCCGCCGCGAGGAGGATTTGCTGCTGCCGTCGCGCATCGAGTTCGGCGCCAAGCTCGATGGCGTTTCGCTGCCGCCGGCCGCCGCCGGCAACGAGGCGCTGGAGCTGGCGCTGACCCGCGTGCTGCCGCACGGCGCGCGCGACAAACCGGTCAACCTGCTGCAGCTGCCGTTCCGCTCGGTGGCGTCGGACCTGGTGACGGGCGAGCTGGTGGAACTGAACGACACGCCGCTGTTCCTGGCGATGCGCGCCTCGCTGGCGGTGCCGGGCGTGTTCGCGCCGGTGCGGGTGAACCAGCGGCTGCTGGTGGACGGCGGCCTGGTGCGCAACCTGCCGGTGGACGTGGCGCGCGACATGGGCGCCGACGTCATCATCGCGGTCAACGTCGGCACGCCGCTGGCGCAGGAAAAGGAATTGATCAGCGCGGTCAGCGTGGCGCAGCAGATGCTGCAGATCCTGACCGAGCAGAACGTGCAGCGCTCGCTCAAGGAGCTGCGCCCCGACGACATCCTGGTGGCGCCGGACCTGGGCGGCATCGGCTTCCTCGACTTCGCCCGCCACGACCGCGCCATGAAGGCCGGCGAGGCGGCGGTGCGGGCCATGAGCGCCAAGCTGGTCAAGCTGGCCCTGCCCGAGTCGCAGTACGCGGCGTACGAGCTGCAGCGCCTGTCGGCGCCGGTGGGCATCGACCAGCCGGTGCGGCTGGCCAAGCTGGAGGTGGCGCCGAGCGGGCGCATCAATCCGAAGGAGCTGGAGGTGCAGTCCGGCCTGAAGGTGGGGCAGCCGGTCACCAACGAGCAGGCGCAGGCGGCCGGCAACGCGCTGTTCGGGCGCGGCGACCTGGCGCGGGTGGAGACCGAGGTCCATGACGACAAGGACGGCCGCAACGTGCTGATCAAGCCGACCGAGGCCGACTGGGCGCGCAGCCGCCTGCGCGTGGGCCTGGAGCTGACCAGCGATTTTTCCGAGAACAACGCGTTCGAGCTGAAGGTGATGCATGTGCTGTCGTCGCTCAACGACTGGGGCGCCGAGCTGCGCACGGTCGGCCGGGTCGGCACCGAGCGCGCGCTGGGCGTGCAGTTCTGGCAGCCGCTGGGCGCGGGCTCGCAGTGGTATGTGGCGCCGGGGCTGCAATACGACTCGTCGGCGGTCGACATCTTCAGCGCGAGCGGCTTCCGCCAGGCGCGCTACGCCTACAACCGCCAGGTCGGCGAGCTGGCGCTGGGCCGCCAGCTGGGCCGCTGGGGCGATATCCGCTACAGCGTGTCGCGCCAGAAGCAGGTGTACCACCAAAGCATACCGGAGGACCGCACCGAGGGCTCGGACATGCAGACGGTGCAGCAGCTGTCCTTCAATGTCGACAGCCTCGACACGGTGGCCTTCCCGACCCGAGGCACCTTGTTCTCGCTGGGCTGGCAGCGCCTGATGCACAGCGGTTCCACCGGCGCCGTGCCGACCACGCAGGCGGTGCAGGGGCTACAGGCCTTCCATGTGGACCGCTGGGCCGGCCATGTGTACGCGGAATGGTCGCGCAGCCAGGGCGGCGCGTCGGCCAACACCCTGGGCGGCTTCCTGCGCCTGTCGGGATCGACGCCGCAATCGATCATCGGCGACCGCACGCTGCTGGGCCGGGTGGTGATGGCGCGCAGCATCGGCGCGATGCCGGCCGCGCTGGGCGGCGATGTGCGGTTGGGCTTTTCGCTGGAGGCGGGCGGCGCGTACAGCCCGACCAGTCCGCTGCGCTGGGGTTCGCTGCACCAGGCGGCCAGCGGCTTCTTCGCGGTCGACACGCGCTTCGGCCCGCTGTACCTGGGCGCCGGCACCACCAAGGGCGGCAACAGCAGCGCCTATCTGTTCCTCGGACCTATTTGGTAGCGGCGGGGGCGCGCCGCAGCGCGGTGAAGGCGGCGAATTCCCACGAGCGGAAGCCGACCAGCAAGGTGAAGCCGTCGCGGTCCTGCGGCGCCAGCTTGCGGTCGCCCTGGTGCAGCCGCGCCAGCTCGCCGGCCAGTTGCTGGATGCGGCCCACCAGCTCCTCGGCGCTGGGCAGCGACAGCCGCGCGGGCAGGCACAGCAGCGTCTCGCCGGCGCCGTCGAAGCTGCCGCTGAAATAATCGTGCACCGCGTGCTCGCGGAAGAATTGCTGCACCGGCCCGTCCGGCAGCCAGCGGAAGGCGTTCGACACGCGCAGGCGGTAGCGGTTCAGCGGTTTCAGTTCGATCACGCCCAGCCGGTCCAGCTCGGCCAGCAGCAGGATGCATTCGGGTTCGGTCAGATTGTAGGTTTCCAGCACCTGCTCCAGGGTCCAGTGGCCCAGGCAGCAGATCGCCATCAGCAGCAGGTGGGGCTGGGCCAGCAGCGATTTTTCCTGCGTCAGCGTCAGCGCGTCCGCCTGCGGCGTGGCGTCGGCGGCGCCGCGCAGCACGTCCTCCATCGCCACCCCGGCCGCCTTGCAGATCTGCGCCAGCCGCGACAGCGACATGTCCTGCTGGCCGAACATGCGCTTGACGCTGGACTCGCTCATCGAGATCCGCTCGGCCAGCATTTTGTAGGTGACGCCGGCGGCCCGCATCTGGGTCCGCAGCACTTGCAGCAGCAATTCCGGTGAGCTCATACCCTGCCTTGGTAAATTAACAAAAGGTATCGTAGCACGGTACTTGCCGGCGTGAAAAGCGGCGCTTGGAATAATCGATTGGTACATCGGGCCGAAGTGCGGGACACTGCGGCACGCTGTCCCTCGCAGCAGGGACGGCACCGGATAACCCGAGAGCGGGCGCCACCACCGGCGTCCGCTAACGGTTACTTTTCCTCAGGATCCGGCTTCAGGCTGATCTTCGCCAGCAGGCGCTTGGCGGCCTGCCGGTCGACCGACTGGGGCTTGGCGTGCGGCCCGGCGCCGCCGGCGCGCGCCTTGGCCGCCAGCGCCACCGGGTTGCGCGGCGGCTTCTGCGACGGCTCGACCCGTATCGTCATCTTCTGCCGCGTGGCCAGTGCCTTGTTCGCCATGATCCCCGCTCCTTACAAGACGTAGCGCGACAGGTCTTCGTTGACCGCCAGCGCATCCAGGCGGGCGTTGACGTAGGCCGCGTCGATGGTGATGACCTTGCCGCTGTCGTCGCTGGCCGTGAAGGACAGTTCCTCCAGCAGCTTTTCCATCACCGTGTACAGCCGGCGCGCGCCGATGTTCTCGGTGCGCTCGTTGACCGAATAGGCGATCTCGGCCAGCCGCGTGATGCCTTCCGGCGCGAACTCGATGGTGACGTTCTCGGTAGCCAGCAACGCCTCGTACTGCTTGGTCAGGCAGGCGTCGGTGCTGGTGAGGATGCGCTCGAAATCGGCGATCGACAGCGACTCCAGCTCGACCCGGATCGGGAAGCGGCCCTGCAGCTCGGGGATCAGGTCCGACGGCTTGGCCAGGTGGAAGGCGCCCGAGGCGATGAACAGGATGTGGTCGGTCTTGATCATGCCGTACTTGGTGTTGACGGTCGTACCCTCGACCAGCGGCAGCAGGTCGCGCTGCACGCCGGCGCGCGAGACGTCGGCGCCGCCCACCTCCGAGCGCGAGGCGATCTTGTCGATCTCGTCGAGGAACACGATGCCGTTCTGCTCGACGTTCTGGATGGCCTTCTGCTTCATCTCCTCGTCGTTGACCAGCTTGGCGGCCTCCTCGTCGATCAGCACCTTCATCGCTTCCTTGATCTTGACCTTGCGCGCCTTCTTGCGGTTGCCGCCGATGCCGGAGAACATCGACTTGATCTGCTCGGTCATCTCCTCCATGCCGGGCGGGGCCATGATCTCCATCTGCGGGCCGTTCTCGGCCAGCTCGATCTCGATTTCCTTGTCGTCCAGCTCGCCCTGGCGCAGGCGCTTGCGGAAGGTCTGGCGCGTGCTGTCGCCTTCCTTGCCTTCCTTGGGCGCGTCGGCCGGCGTGGCCGGGTGGAAGCCGAAGTCGCGCGCCGGCGGTAGCAGGATGTCGAGCACGCGGTCCTCGGCGGCGTCCTCGGCGCGCGCGCGCACCTTGGCCATCTCGGCCGAGCGGGTCTGCTTGACGCCGATGTCGATCAGGTCGCGGATGATGGTGTCGACGTCGCGGCCGACGTAGCCCACCTCGGTGAACTTGGTGGCCTCGATCTTGATGAAGGGCGCGTCGGCCAGCTTGGCCAGGCGGCGCGCGATCTCGGTCTTGCCGACCCCGGTCGGGCCTATCATCAGGATGTTCTTCGGCGTGATTTCGTGGCGCAGCGGCTCCTCCACCTGCTGGCGGCGCCAGCGGTTGCGCAGCGCGATGGCGACCGCCTTCTTGGCCTTGCCCTGGCCGACCACATGTTTGTCGAGCTCGCCGACGATTTCCTTCGGTGTCATGTTCATGCTGGGTCCAGTGTCTCGATGATGTGGTTCAGGTTGGTGTAGATGCACAATTCGCCGGCGATGGTCAGTGACTTTTTGACGATTTCCGCCGGCGACAGTTCCGTGTTTTCCACCAGCGCCTTGGCCGCCGACTGCGCGTAGGTGCCGCCGGAGCCGATGGCGCCGATGCCGTCCTCGGGCTCGAGCACGTCGCCGTTGCCGGTGATGACCAGCGTCGATTCGCTGTCGGCCACCAGCAGCATCGCCTCCAGGCGGCGCAGCACGCGGTCGGTGCGCCAGTCCTTGGCCAGCTCGACCGAGGCGCGCAGCAGGTTGCCCTGGTGTTTTTCCAGCTTGCCCTCGAAGCGGTCGAGCAGCGTGAAGGCGTCGGCCGTGCCGCCGGCGAAGCCGACCAGCACCTTGCCCTGGTAGGTCTTGCGCACCTTGCGGGCCGTGCCCTTCATGACGATGTTGCCCAGCGTGACCTGGCCGTCGCCGCCCAGCGCGACCTGCTTGCCGCGGCGCACGCACAGGATGGTGGTGCCGTGAAATTGTTCCATAGTTACCTCAAAGTAAAGACGCGGACTGCTACAAGACTGAAAAGTGGGGCTGGTCCCGAAAATTGCAAGATTCAGTAGTTGTGCGGGTAGATCCTGGCGATGTCGGCAAAGCCCAGCAGGCGCAGCAGCGCCGTGACCAGGTGGTTGACGTCGCGGAACTCGATCTTCTTGTCCATCTGGACCAGGTTGGCGTGCAGCTGGTTGGCGCAGGCGTAGTCGATGCGCGCCAGGCGCGAGCAGTCGAACACCAGGGTCTGGTACTGATCAGCATAGTGCTGGATCTGGCCGAGTAAAGGGCCGAGCTGGCCTTCGAGCAGCGGCGGCAGCATGAAGCGGTCCGGCGAGGCCGACACCTTCCGGGCCGCGGCGGTGGCCACCTTGTGCGGCGCGGTGAACGACGGCGGCGACACTTCGAAGGTGACGCAGTAGTCCATGGCGGTTTCCTCGAATTCCTTCTCGCGGTTCAGCAGTTGCAGCAGCTCCAGCAGCAGCAGCCACGGCGCCTCGGTGTCGTCGCGGCGGCCGACCGCGATGCCGTCGCGGATCAGCGCGGCCAGGGCGTCGGCGCCCACCAGGATCAGCTCGCGCTGCCGGGCCTGCAGCTTGCGCAGCGTGTCGAGCAGCAGCGCGCAGCCTGCCGGCTCGACCGCCGTCACGCGGGAAAATTCCAGCCGCAGCACCGGGCTGGCGGCGGCCGCCTGGCGCAGGCGCTCCAGTTGGGCGTCGATGTGCGCGTCGAGCACGCCGGCGAAGGCTTCGGTCGGCGTCAGGCCGGCCCAGCCGGACGAGCTTGCGGCCGGTTCGGCCGGCGCGTTCCACGGCGGCGGCGAGGTCTCGAAGGTGCTGGCGTAGTCGATCGACAGGTTGTCGAAGCGCTCGCGCTGGCCGCTCACCTGGTACAGGTCGAACAGCATCCACCAGACGGTGCGGTCGCCGCCGGCCTCGGCCACGCTGGCGGTCAGCAGCTGCTCGGCCACGGCGCCCTGGCCGTTGGCGTACAGGATGGCGATTTCCTCCACCACCGGCGCGGTCTCGGCGGCCACGGCCTGCTGCGGCAGGTCGTCGTCGCGCAGCAGGAGGGTGGTGGGCAGGTCGTCCAGCGCCTGCGTGTCGGGGCCGGCGTGGGCGGCGGCCCTGGGCCTGGCCGGGCGGGCGGCGCGCTGGCTGCCCCAGGCCGGTTCCGGCTCGTTGAAGATGTCGAAGGTCATCGCCGATTCGATGGCGTCGATCTTCATCGCGGTGGCGCGGGCGATCTCGCGCTGGCGCGCCTGTTGTTGCTGGCGTTCGGTCTCGCTGTTGGCGGCCAGCCGCGCCGCCTCGTCATCGTCGCTGGGGGCGGGGGCGGGCGTTGCGTCGGTCTTCTTGAAGATGGAGAACAGTCCCACGCGATCCTCGTCTGAACCTCGGTAGCTGCCGTAAAAAAAGCACGCGGTTGCGTGCTTTTTTTAAGGTCCGGGCGAATTAATCGCCGTACAGTTTCTGCTTCAGTTCGCGGCGCTGCTGGGCTTCCAGCGACAGCGTCGCGGTCGGACGGGCGATCAGGCGTGGAATGCCGATCGGCTCGCCGGTTTCCTCGCACCAGCCGTAGTCGCCGCCGTCGATGGCGACGATCGATTGCTGGACTTTTTTCAGCAGCTTGCGCTCGCGGTCGCGGGTGCGCAGTTCCAGCGCGTGCTCTTCTTCGATGGTGGCGCGGTCGGCCGGGTCCGGCACCAGCACGGTTTCGCGCAGGTGTTCGGTGGTTTCGCCGGCGTTCTTCAGCAGTTCCTTTTCAAGCGCTTGCAGCTTGGCTTTGAAGAAGGCCATTTGCGCCGGATTCATATAATCCTTTTCATCCATCTTCAGAATTTCTTCTTCGGTCAGGATGCGGTCGGCGGCGGCGGGGGTCGATTTATTAGTTTTGGTGGTCATAACTTCGCTTACCTTCGATACGACAGAGTTTTCAATTAATCAGCCCGGAATTTGTGGCTTTTTAGCCATCCCCACAAAACCCGGATAGTTTATACCAGACATTGTTCTAAACCGCTAATAAAGATATCTTTCGGCAGATTTTTACCGATAAACACCATTTTGCTGCCTCGAACGTCGTTTTCTCCCCATTTGGCGCCCAGGTCGCTGCCCATGATCTGGTGCACGCCCTGGAACACGACCTTGCGATCGGCGTCCTTCATGAACAATACGCCTTTGTAGCGCAGCATGCGAGGACCGTAGACATTTACCAGGCCGCCAAGGAACTCGTCGAGCTTGGCGGTGTCGAACGGGCGTGTGCTTTTGAACACAAACGCGGCGATGTCGTCGCTGTGGTGGGTGTGGTGGTGGTTGTGGCCGTGGTCCCCGTGGTGGCCGTGTTCGTGATCGTGGTTGTGGCCGCAGTGCTCGTCGTGCACGTGGTCGTCGTCGTGGGCCTGGTCGGTTTCCAGGAAATCCGGGTCCAGCTCCAGCTTGTCGTTCAGGTTGAAGCCCTTCAGGTCCAGCACCTCGGACAGCGGGGCGCGGCCGAAGTCCGCCGTGCTGATCGGCGCGCGCGGGTTGATGCGCTTGAGGCGGGCGGTCAGCGCGGCCACGTCCTCGGCGCTGACCAGGTCGGTCTTGGACAGCAGCAGCTTGTCGGCGAAGCCGACCTGGCGCTGGGCTTCCTCGTGCTGGTCCAGCTGGTCCATGGCGTGGCGCGCGTCCACCACGGTGACCACGGCGTCCAGCATGTAGTGAGTGCCCACTTCCTCGTCCACGAAGAAGGTCTGCGCCACCGGACCGGGATTGGCCAGGCCGGTGGTCTCGATCACCACGCGGTCGAACTGCAGCTCGCCGGCTTCGCGCTTCTGCGCCAGGCCGCTGAGGGCGACGATCAGGTCGCCGCGCACGGTGCAGCAGATGCAGCCGTTGTTCATTTCCACGATCTGTTCGCCGCTGTCCTGCACCAGAATTTCGTTGTCGATGTTTTCCTGGCCAAACTCGTTTTCGATGACGGCGATGCGCATGCCGTGCTGCTCCTGCAGGATGCGGTTCAGCAGGGTGGTCTTGCCGGCGCCAAGGAAGCCGGTGAGGATGGTGGTCGGTATCAGTGCCATGGTGCTTACCAGTCTGGTCTAGGAGGAAACCCTAGATGGGGATCAAATGCGGAAATGCAACCGGGCGATTATGCCGGAATTTGGCCGGCGCTAGCAATTCGCCGGATTGAGCAACATCAGTACGGGCCGCGCTATTTCACTTTGGCGCGCGGATGGGCCTTGTCGTACACCTCGGCCAGGTGCTGGAAATCCAGCGCGGTGTAGACCTGGGTCGAACTGATGCTCGAATGGCCCAGCATCTCCTGCACCGCCCGCAGGTCGCCCGACGATTGCAGTACATGCGAGGCGAACGAGTGGCGCAGCATGTGCGGGTGCACATGCACCGGCGCGCCGTGGGCCACGCCATGGGCCTGCAGGCGCTGCTGGATCACCCGTGGCGACACCCGCGTGCCGCGCGTGCTCAGGAACAGGGCGTTGCCGCCGTCGGCGGGCGCCGGGCGCACGGCGATCCAGGCCGCCAGCGCCTCCAGTGCGGCGTTGCCCACCGGTACGACGCGCTGCTTGTTGCCCTTGCCGGTGACGATGACTTCGCGATTGTCCAGCGCCACCCAGCCCAGCGCGTCCTTGCCGGCGGTCAGGTCCAGCCCGGCCAGCTCGGACACCCGCAGGCCGCTGGAATATAACAGTTCGAACATGGCGCGGTTGCACAGCTCGGCCGCCACCGGGGCGGCGCCGGCGCTGGGCCGGGACGGCGCCACCAGTTGCACCGCGTCGTCCACCGACAGCGCGCGCGGCAGCGTCCTGGCGCGCTTGGGCGCGCGCACGCCCTGCACCGGGTTGGCCGCCAGCGCGGTCTGGCCGCCCAGCCAGTCGAAGAAGCCGCGCCAGCTCGACAGCTTGCGGGCGATCGAGCGCGGATCGAGCTCGCGCGCGTGCAGCTTGGCGGTGAGGCGGCGGATGGCGAAATGGTCGATCCCGGGCCAGTCCTGGCCGGCGGTGAGGCCGGCCAGTTCCTGCAGGTCGCGCGCGTAGGCGCTGACGGTGTGTGGCGACAGCCGGCGCTGGTCGCGCAGCTGGGCCAGGTAAGCGTCGATCCAGGCCAGCTTGCTGTCCGGGCCGGCGCTCATGGCGGCGCTCAGGCCAGCAGCCAGGCCAGCGCGGTGCTGGTGGTTTCGCCGATGTGGACCAAGAAGTCGGTGGCCATCAGCGAGGTGAAGCGCGCCGGGTCGGCCGAGCCCATGATCAGCAGGCCGAAGGCGTTCTTGTTGCCCGGCTTGCGCAGCGGAATGATCACGGTGGAGGTGATGCCGGTGGCGTCCTGCAGCCAGCGCACCGCCTCGAAATCCTTGTTGGTACCGCAGTAGGGCGCCATCAGGCTGTTGGCGAAGATGCGCGCGTCTTCCGACACGCCGTTGACGAACCATTCGCCGAGGTAGTCCGGCGCGGTGTCCCAGATGCGCAGCGTGACCTGCGGCACATCAAAACTGGTCTTCAGGCCGCTGACCACGGCGTGTGGCATGGAACCCACATCCTCGGCTTCCAGCAGCACCTTGGTCCAGCGGTGGAACTTGTTGGCGATCGCTTCGTTTTCCGACGCCAGGCGCATCAGATTGCTCATGCGCAATTCCAGCGCCTTGTACTTGTCGCGCATCACTTCCATCTGGCGCTCCTGCAGCGACACGGCGCGTCCCGTCAGCGGGCTGGCCAGTTTGATCTCTCCCAGCAATTCAGCATGCTCTTCGAAGAAATTCGGGTGTTCGGTCAGGTATTGCGCGACGAGGGTGTGATCCAGTGGGACAGTCATGGAGGTACTTTATTTACGAGGGTGGAAAGAGTCATTCTAAACGAAAAAAAACGGACATGGTTGCCCATGCCCGTCATTCCCCAACCCAAGCGCCGGCAGTTCTTGCCGACTGCGCGGCTTAGAAGTTGTGGTGGATACCGAGGCTGTAGAAATTCAGCGTGGTAGCTGCCTTCTTGTTCGAGGCATCGACATACAGGTAGGTGCGGGCCGACAGGTTGTAGTCGTAGCCGATCGACGCTTGCTTGGTCTTGGCCAGCGCTGGATTGTTCAGCGCGTTGTCCGGGGTCTTCTGGCCATAGCCAACGCGGATCATGCCGGCGCCGACGGTGTAGTTGGCGCCCAGCAGCCAGGCCTTGGTGTTCGGATTGATCAGCGTGCTGCTGCTCTGGTCCTGCTTCTGGTAGGAGCCCATCAGTTTCAGGTCGTTGATTGGCTTGAACGACGCGCCGATCGACCACAGTTTGGTTTCGATGGCGTTTTTCTCGTACGCGGCGTAAGCGGCGAACGGGCCGTTGGCGGCGGTGGCGCTCAGCGAGTAAGGCGTGGTCAGCGGAGCGGTGTTGGCCGGGAACTGCGGATTGAGCGTGGTGCCCTTGCCGACGATGGCCGGATTGCCGTTGGCTTCCTTGGCTGCCACAGTGACGTTCAACTGGAACATGTCGGCGATCATCGGGGTGTTGTAGAACACGGCGTTCGAGAAGCGGTTGTTCGAGTTGCCGACCGGGCTCATCGGATCGCTGGTGTAGCCGGCCACTTGCAGGTCGGTCTGGTAGCCGGCCACGCCAGGCATGCCGCTCCATGGCTCGAAGGCGGTGCTGGTTTCCTGGAAGGCGGTCAGGCCACGGCCCAGGCGCACGGTACCGAAGTCACCCTGCAGGCCGACGCGGCTCTGGCCCTGGAACAGTGGACGGCTGGTGGTGGCGGTGGTGTTTTCAACGGCGCCGGTATCCGGCTCGTAGCGGATCTCCAGCTGGAAGATGGCCTTCAGGCCGCTGCCCAGGTCTTCGACGCCCTTGAAACCGAGTTTGTTGTTGTCGCGCTTGCCCACCTGGGTGGTGGTGCCGGTACGCTTGGAAATGCCTGCATCCACAGTGCCATAGATGGTCACGGACGATTGCGCGTATGCGCCAGCAAATGCGCCCATGAGAGCCAGAGCCACTAAAGATTTTTTCATTTGAGTTATTCCTTTATGAGTGAACATGCATACAGCCAAAGCTAGCGGGTCGCCAAGCCAACCCTCGATGAGAGGAACCTTAATATCTCACCAGGCCAAAAACGCTGGAATGGTTGATTATGACGGCTAGTTTTGGTCGAAAGCCCAAGAAACCGGGCTTCTTGTTGTATTTTTGAAACGCTTGATACGCAGGCCACCAAGGCCGGTTTAACGCATTATTTCCTTTCATTCAGGCACCAAAACAGCTCTTAGCGTACAGGGCCAAACGGGGTAGGGCGCTTGTGCAAAATCAAAGCGAACCGCAGATTGTTTAGGATGTGGCGCCGATCGCACGCTACACTCATAAGTAGCAACGGTCGCCTACGCTGCACAGACAGCACGGCTGCGCCCGCTTCGATGAATCGGACTAATAGTGAGACGATGGCAAATCGAGAAGAGTTAGGGATCATCCGGGGGGCGCGCGCGGGAGACGCGGTCTGCCAACTGGCGCTGGGCAAGCTCTACTTGTTCGGCGGCGCGGGTTTGCCGCTCAGCCTGCCAACGGCGCTGCATTGGCTGAACCGCGCCGCGCTGCAAGAGCAGGACGAGGCCTGGATGCTGATCGGCAACTACGTTCCATTCGAGCACGCACAACATTGCCTGCCGTCTGCGCTGTCCTGGTACGACCGCGCCTACGACGCCGGGGTCGAACAGGCCGGCCTGGTGCTGGCGCAACTGGTGTTGAACCACGCCGCGCCGCCGGAAGCGTTGCATTTGCGCGACAAGGCGCTGCTGGCGCTGGAGACCGCCGCGCGCGGCGGCTCGGCCGAGGCGCAATGGCTGTTGGCGCACCAGACCGGCGCGCCGTCGCCGGCGCCGGTGGCGCCGCTGCCGTCGCGGCGCGGCGGTCCGCCTTCGCAGCGCGCCAACGCCCGCCAGCAGTGGCTGGACCGGGCGGCCGACGGCGGCCTGGCCGCCGCCCAGTACGCGGTGCTGGAACAAGCCTGGCACGGCGACCGCGCGGCGTTTTTACAACGGGCGCTGCCGCTGGCGCGCAAGCTGCTGGACGGCGCCCCGGCCGACGCCGAGGCGGCCCGCGCGGTCGACTGGCCGCTCCAGCCGGCCCAGCTGACGCTGCTGGCGCGCTGCGCCGCGCTGCTCGACGAGGAGGCCGGCCGCGACGCCGCGTTCCGGGACGAACTGCATCATTGCCGCGAACTGGCCGCGCACGGCGGCGACCGCCAGGCCCAGCTGGCGCTGGGCTTGTGGTTCTCCCGCATGGACGGCGACGGCCGGCGCCAGGCCAACGGCATCGCCGCCGTCAATTTCAAGCGCGCCATACGCTGGCTGACGCAAGCGGGCGAGCAGGGCCTGGCCGATGCCTGGTACGCGCTGTCGCGCATTTATCTGAAACCGGAATTTTCCCAGCGCTGCGTGGCCGAGGCCCAGGGCTACCTGGAGCGGGCGGCCGACATGGGCCACTGCGCCGCGCAGCTGGAGTGCGGCATGTACGCCTGGCGCAACCGCCGCGCCGACGAGCACAGCGACGTGCGCGCGGCCTACTGGCTGCAGAAGGCCGCGGCCCAGGGCTGCGACGAGGCCGAGGCGGCGCTGGCGCGCATCGGCGCGGCGCCCAAGGAGTCGGACTGGGCCGAAGCCATCCTGCGCCACATGTCGCGCGAGGCGCTGGAAAGCCAGCCGCTGCTGGCGGCGCGCCTGACCCTGGCCCAGTTGTTCGGCCTGAGCCGGGCGGAAGCGTTGTTGCTGGATGTGAAGGCGGCCGACCAGGGCCATTGCCTGGTGGTGGATATCCGCGCCAGTTACGGCCGCAGCAAGCGGCGCCTGGTGTTGCTGCGCACCGCGCGCGAGCGGCAGGCGCTGGACCGCATCGGCCGCTTGTTCGAGCATCTCGACAACGGCCCGGACGGGCTGGAAGGCAACTACCGCCAGCGCCTGTACCGGCTCAAGACCTGGCTGCCGGGCACCGACGAGCGGCTGGCGGCCTGAGCCAGCTTTAAATTTCTATCTCACCCTCGAACACCGTCACGGCAGGGCCGGTCAGCCATACCGGCTGGCCCACGCCCGCCCAGCTGATCGACAGCTGGCCGCCGCGCGCGTCGACGCGCACCGGGCTGTCGAGCAGGCCGCGGCGGATGCCGGCCACCACGGCCGCGCACGAGCCGGTGCCGCAGGCCAGCGTTTCGCCCACGCCGCGCTCGAACACGCGCAGCTTGATGTGGTGGCGGCCGACGATCTGCATGAAGCCGGCGTTGACCCGGTTCGGGAAGCGCGCGTGGTGCTCGATCAGCGGCCCGGTCAGCTCGACCGGCGCGGCGTCGACGTCGTCGACGATCTGCACCGCGTGCGGATTGCCCATCGATACCACCGAGATCAGCACGCTCTCGCGCGCGCCGCCCAGCTCCAGCACCAGCGGCCACAGCGTGTCTTCGCCCTGGCGCTCGCCGTGCAGGCCCTCGGCGTCGAACGGCACGCGCTGCGGCTCCAGCACCGGCGCGCCCATGTCGACCGTGATGCTGCCGTCCAGCTCCAGCCGTGGCGCGATCACGCCGGCCTTGGTCTGCACGGTGATGCTGCGCTGCGCGGTCAGGCCTTTTTCCGCCACGAACTTGACGAAGGCGCGTGAGCCGTTGCCGCACTGCTCGACCTCGCCGCCGTCGGCGTTGAAGATGCGGTAGCGGAAATCGCAGCCCGGCTCGGTGGGTTTTTCCACCAGCAGGATCTGGTCGGCGCCCACGCCGAAGCGGCGGTCGCCCAGCAGCTGCCATTGCGCGGGCGAGAAGTCGATGTGCTGGTTGATGCCGTCGATGACCACGAAGTCATTGCCGGCGCCGTGCATTTTGGTGAATTTGAGTTTCATCTGCTGCCTGTGTTTACTTGGAACGCTGGTACAGCGAAGCTTCGCCGTTCGGGCGCGTCTTGAACCGTTTGTGCGTCCAGAAATATTCAGCCGGGGCTTCGCGCACGCGTTCCTCGATGAACTCGTTCATGCGGCGGGTGGCGGCAACCATGTCGGGACCAGGGTAATTGTCCCACACTGGATAGAATTTCACACGCCAGCCCTGGTAATCGGGCAGGAAGGTGGCGATCACCGGCATCACCTGGGCGCCGGTGGTGGCGGCGATGCGCGCGGTGGCGGTCAAGGTGGCGGCCTCGATGCCGAAGAAGGGTACGAACTCGGCGTCCTTCTCGCCGAAGTCCATGTCCGGCAGCATGAAGTAGGGCAGTTTGTCGCGCAGCGCCCGCAGGATGGGCTTGATGCCGTCCTGGCGGGTGAACAGCTTGACCGGCTTGAAGCGGGCGCGGCCGGCGCGCAGCACCTTGTCGAAGGTGGCGTTCTTTTGCTGCACATACATCGACGAGGCGCTGGTCACCATGGCGATCGAGGCGCCGGCCACGTCCAGGCACACGAAGTGCGGACACAGCAGGATGGTCGGCTGGGACGTCATCGCCTCCACCGGCACCGGGCCCGGCTCGACCTTGATCAGGCGCTGGAGCCGTTCCTCCGACGCCCACCACAGGATGCCGCGCTCCCACACGCTGCGCGAATAGGCCTGGAAGTGGCGGCGGCCGATGGCGGTGCGCTCGGCCTCGCTCAGCTCCGGCATGCACAGGCGCAGATTGGTCAGCGTGATGTGGCGGCGCGAGCGCATCACCAGGAACAGCAGGCTGCCGACGGCGTCGCCGAAGCGGCCCAGCACCGGCAGCGGCAGCCAGTGCAGCAGCCACATGATTCCCAACAGTAGCTTCATGCCTGTTCTCCCGCCGTTGGCGCCGCACCTGGCGCGTCTATGCCGGCCGGCACCTTGTAGCGGTTGTAGCTCCAGAAATACTGGCTCGGGCTGCGCGCGATCAGGCGTTCCATGGCGTGGTTGATGGCCTGCGCCTGCTCGGCGGCGCTGCCCTCCAGCGTGCCGTCGAAGGGCACGAAGCGGATCACATAGCCCTTGCCGCCGGGCAGCCGCTCGGCGTAGGTGACGATGATGGTGGCGTCGCCCAGCTGCGCCAGCTTGGCGGGCAGCGTCATGGTGTAGGCGGCGCGGCCGAAGAAGGTGGCCCACACGCCTTCGCCTTCCTGCGGCACCTGGTCCGGCAGCAGGCCGATCGGCTTGCCCTTCTTCAGGCACTTGGCCAGCATCCGCACGCCGGACATGTTGGCTGGCGCCAGCAGCAGGTTGTCGCGCGCGCGGGCGCCCTCGATCAGCGGTTTCAGCGCGGCCTTTTTCGGCGGCCGGTACATCACCATCAGCTCGGTGCGCAGCGCGATTTCCTGCGCGACGATCTCAAAGCAGCCCAGGTGGGGCGTGAGGAACACGATGCCGCGGCCGGCGTCCAGCTCGGCCTGGACGATGGCCCAGTTCTCGTCCGTGGCGTGGCGCGACACCCGCGTCGGATCGGCGCACCAGATGAAGGGCAGTTCGACGATGCTCTTGCCCGCTTCGGCGATGGCGGCCGACAGGTGCGCGGAATAGCCGGCCTGCGCCATGTTGTCGCGCATGCGGCGGCGGTAGGATGGCGAGCTCAGGTAGACCAGCCAGCCCAGTGCCGCGCCCAGCGCGTGTAAAAATGGCAAGGGAAAGATGGAGAGAAAGCGAAAAATGGGTACAAGCATGAGTAATTGTTCTAGTAGAAGGTGCTCTTGGCCGCCGTTGCCATGCCAAAATTTTTTAAGAAGCGTAAAATACCACGTATGCAGTAACCGCTGAGTTAACAGACAACTTGCGAAGCGGAATATAAATGTCGCTAAAGCGTCGCAAGCCGTATTGGTTAGCGACAAAACATTCTTAACCAATCACAGGAGCTTGCGATGTCAAATGATTATCTTTTTACTTCCGAATCCGTCTCGGAAGGCCACCCCGACAAGGTCGCCGACCAGATTTCCGATGCGATTCTGGACGCCATCCTGACCCAGGACCCGAAAGCCCGCGTTGCCGCCGAAACCTTGTGCAACACGGGCCTGGTGGTGCTGGCCGGCGAGATTACCACGTTCGCCAACGTTGATTATATTCAAGTCGCGCGCGAGACCATCAAGCGCATCGGCTACGACAACACCGACTACGGCATCGACTACAAGGGTTGCGCCGTGCTGGTGGCCTACGACAAGCAGTCGCCGGACATCGCCCAGGGCGTGGACGAGGGCGCGGGGATTGATCTCGATCAAGGCGCCGGCGACCAGGGCCTGATGTTCGGCTACGCCTGCGATGAAACCGCGGAACTGATGCCGGCCGCCATCCACTACGCGCACCGCCTGGTCGAGCGCCAGTCGCAGCTGCGCAAGGACGGCCGCCTGCCGTGGCTGCGTCCGGATGCCAAATCGCAAGTCACTTTGCGCTACGTCAACGGCCGTCCGGTGGCGGTGGACACCGTGGTGCTGTCGACCCAGCACGCGCCGGAAATGCAGCACAAGCAGATCGAGGAAGCGGTGATCGAGGAGATCATCAAGCAGGTGCTGCCGCGCGAGTGGCTGGTGGACACCAAGTACCTGGTCAACCCGACCGGCCGCTTCGTCATCGGCGGCCCGCAGGGCGACTGCGGCCTTACCGGCCGCAAGATCATCGTCGACACCTACGGCGGCGCCAGCCCGCACGGCGGCGGCGCGTTCTCCGGCAAGGATCCTACGAAGGTGGACCGTTCGGCCGCCTACGCCGCCCGCTACGTGGCCAAGAACGTGGTGGCCGCCGGCCTGGCGCGCCAGTGCCAGGTGCAGGTCAGCTACGCGATCGGCGTGGCGCGTCCGATCAACATCACGGTCTACACCGAAGGCACGGGCGTGATCCCGGACGAGAAGATCGCCGCGCTGGTGATGGAGCATTTCGACCTGCGTCCGAAGGGCATCGTGCAGATGCTGGACCTGCTGCGTCCGATCTACGCCAAGACCGCCGCCTACGGCCACTTCGGCCGCGAAGAGCCGGAATTCACGTGGGAGCGCACCGACAAGGCCGCCATCCTGCGCGCCGCGGCCGGCCTGAAGTAATCGCCTCGCACTAAACGACAACGCCCCGCATGCCGGGGCGTTGTCGCATCTGGACTAACTACGTCGGCCGCTTGGGCGGCGGCGGTATTGGATTGGGCGGTTCATATCTGCGGCGAGGATCGTCTTTCGGTATCATATTCCCTCCTTCGGTTGCCGGCCCAGCGCCTGATTGACGGCGGCCTGCGTCGTGACGCGCAGCTTTTGCGTCAGCAGCAGGTCATATGGAAATTTGCTGACTTCGGTGCCGTACCTGGTTCTGAAAGCCAGCAGCTTCTTTTCGAACTCCGCAATGGAAAAGCTCGGGTTGACCTTCATCCGCACAATCAGCGAACCGATTTCGATGACCAGCAAGCTGAGGCTGACGGCGGATGTGGCATGCGCCTGCACTTTTTCGGCGACGGACAATTGCCGCGACACGATGGCAAGCAGCGCGCTGGCCGACGTGAACATCGGCCATAGAAAAGTATAGTCGCTATTTTTCCAGAATACGAGGCCGGCCAGCGCGGCGCCGCCCGAGGAGATGGCCACGGCGATCTTGGTCGCGCTGTCCAGCCACACCCAGCGCGCCAGCAGGGCGGTCTTGAGTTCGCCGGCATAGCTGGCGCGGTACAGCAGATCCTGGGCTTCATTCCAGATCGCATCGCGCGGATCGATAGTCATGATGGATCACCACCTGAAAAATCCAGCGTAGCCGGGTGCCGCCGCCGTTGGTTTGATCCACCACAAACGGGACTTTATTGGCGCCGCAGTTCACCATTCCAGCCCAACGGTGCTAAAATGCGCCTTCCGAGGAGCGTTGCGACGAATCATGAATTCGCCAGGCTCGGAGTCCCAAACCGCGCTCACGTTACTTTTTTCAACATGAAAGGAGGGCGTGATGAACGCCGTACTCAAATCCGCACAAGACTTCCTGGTCGCCGACATCTCCCTGGCCGCCTGGGGCGACAAAGAAATCAAGATTGCCGAAACCGAAATGCCTGGCCTGATGGCCATCCGTGAGGAATTCGCCGCGTCGCAGCCGCTCAAGGGCGCGCGCATCACCGGTTCGCTGCACATGACCATCCAGACCGCCGTGCTGATCCAGACGCTGGAAGCACTGGGCGCCAAGGTCCGCTGGGCCTCGTGCAACATCTACTCGACCCAGGACCACGCCGCCGCCGCCATCGCCGCCGCCGGCACCCCGGTGTTCGCCATCAAGGGCGAAACCCTGGACGAATACTGGGACTATACCCACCGCATCTTCGAGTGGCCAGCCGACGCCGCCGGCAACGCGGTCTACTCGAACATGATCCTCGACGACGGCGGCGACGCCACGCTGCTGCTGCACCTGGGCGCGCGCGCTGAAAAAGACATCTCCGTGCTGGCCGCGCCGGGCTCGGAAGAAGAGATCTGCCTGTTCAACGCCATCAAGGCCCACCTGGCGATCGACCCGGCCTGGTACTCCAAGCGCCTGCCGCACATCCTGGGCGTGACCGAGGAAACCACCACCGGCGTGCACCGCCTGTACCAGATGCACAAGGAAGGCAAGCTGGCCTTCCCGGCGATCAACGTCAACGACTCCGTCACCAAGTCCAAGTTCGACAACCTGTACGGCTGCCGCGAATCGCTGGTCGACGGCATCAAGCGCGCCACCGACGTGATGATCGCCGGTAAGGTCGCCGTGATCGCCGGCTACGGCGACGTCGGCAAGGGCTCGGCCCAGGCCATGCGCGCGCTGTCGGCGCAGGTGTGGGTCACCGAAATCGATCCGATCTGCGCGCTGCAGGCCGCGATGGAAGGCTACCGCGTCGTGACCATGGACTACGCCGCCGAACACGGCGACATCTTCGTCACCTGCACCGGCAACTACCACATCCTGACCGAGAAGCACATGCTGGCCATGAAGGACCAGGCCATCGTCTGCAACATCGGCCACTTCGACAACGAGATCGACGTCGCCGCGCTGAAGAAGTACACCTGGGAGAACATCAAGCCGCAGGTCGACCACGTGATCTTCCCGTCGGGTAAGCGCATCATCCTGCTGGCCGAAGGCCGCCTGGTCAACCTGGGTTGCGGCACCGGCCATCCGTCGTACGTGATGTCGTCGTCGTTCGCCAACCAGACCATCGCCCAGATCGAGCTGTACGCCAACACCGCCAAGTATCCGGTCGGCGTGTACGTGCTGCCGAAGCATCTGGACGAAAAAGTGGCGCGCCTGCAGTTGAAGAAACTGAACGCGCAGCTGACCGTGCTGACCGAAGAGCAAGCGGCCTACATCGGCGTGACGCAAGAAGGTCCGTACAAGCCTGACCACTACCGTTATTAATCTGCCGGTGTGAAGCGGGGCCGGCAACTCGCCGGCCCCGTTTTTATCCAGTTCTTTTTTGCAGCGAGCTCATCTTATGCGTTTGGTCCTTACCTGGTTAATCAATGCAATTGCCTTGCTGGCAGTTCCCTACCTGATGCATTCCGTCGATGTCACAAGCATAGGCGCAGCCCTCGTCGCGGCCCTTGTACTGGGCCTGGTCAACACGCTGATACGCCCCGTGCTGTTGTTGCTGACGCTGCCCGTGACCGTGGTGTCGCTGGGCCTGTTCATCTTCATCATCAACGGCTTCATGTTCTGGCTGGTCGCCCAATGGGTGGACGGCTTCCACGTCGACAGTTTCGCGTCGGCGATTGGTGGCGCATTGTTGTACAGCGTGATTTCCTGGGCCCTGTCTACCTTACTTTTGAAGACGTCAGATGGCTAATCATAATTTCAGTATCGAGTTCTTTCCGCCCAAGACGGCGGAGGGCGCGGAAAAGCTGCGCGTCACGCGCGCCAAGCTGTCCGAGCTCAAGCCCAAATATTTTTCCGTGACTTTCGGCGCCGGCGGCAGCACGCAGCGCGGCACGCTCGACACCGTGGTGGAAATCCTCGCCGCCGGTGAAGACGCCGCGCCGCACCTGTCCTGCGTGGGCGGCACGCGCGAATCGATCCGCGAGATCCTCGCGGAATTCAAGGCGCACAACATCAAGCGCATCGTGGCGCTGCGCGGCGACCTGCCGAGCGGCTACGGCGCGGCCGGCGAGTTCCGCTATGCGAACGAGCTGGTGGAGTTCATCCGCCAGGAGACCGGCGAGTGGTTCCACATCGAAGTGGCGGCCTACCCGGAAGTGCACCCGCAGGCCAAGTCGCCGCAGGATGATTTGCTGGCGTTCGAGCGCAAGATCAAGGCCGGCGCCAACGCCGCCATCACCCAGTACTTCTACAACGCCGACGCCTACTTCCAGTTCGTCGAGCAGACCCGCAAGATCGGCATCGACGTGCCCATCGTGGCCGGCATCATGCCGATCACGAACTACACGCAGCTGATGCGCTTCTCGGACATGTGCGGCGCCGAGATCCCGCGCTGGGTGCGATTGAAGCTGGCCAGCTTCGGCGACGACAGCGCCTCGATCAAGGCCTTCGGCCTGGACGTGGTGACCGCGCTGTGCGAACGCCTGCTGGCGGGCGGCGCGCCCGGCCTGCACTTCTACAGCATGAACCAGGCAGCGGCCACCACGGCGCTGTGGCAACGCCTGGTGTAACTACTCGGTGATGATGCGGTCCAGCGGCACATCGTGGCCGTCGCCATCGAACCGCACCTGCAGGCACTGGTAAGCGATTCCCAGTGTCTGCGGACGCGGCGAGCGCGCCAGCGTGCGGTCGTAGAAACCGCCGCCGTATCCCAGACGGTAGCCCTGCGGATTGAACCCCAGGCACGGCACCAGCAGCGCCGGCGGATACGCCTCCTGCAGGCGTAGGTCGGCCGGCACCGCCACCCCCATCGCATCCTTGACCATCGCCTCGCCGATGCGCCATTCGGCGAATTCCAGCGCCGCGTGTTTTTCCACCACCACCGGCAGCAGCAGCCGCGCCCCCAGCCGCGCCAGTTCCGCATAGGCCGCATGCAGATCCGGCTCGTCGCGCAGCGGCCAGTACACGCCCAGCGCCGCCGGCCGCGCCGCCTTCCACCAATCGACCACCTGCGTGCCGATCGCGTGGTCCCACGCCGCGCGCGTGGCCGCGTCCAGCGCGCGCCGAGCGGTCAGCAATTGCTTGCGTAAATCGGCCTTTTGCGGGGCTACCGGGGCTGGTGGTTCAGTCGCGGCGCGTGGTATTCTAGGGTCGCTGGTCATAGGTTCAGATTTTCAAGACTTTAGAGAGTTGCACATTGATTTCCGCTTTAAAATGGATTGCTGGCGCCGCCGCCTTTGCTGCCGTGGCCACGACCTCCCTGGCCCGCGCCGACGACCTTGGCGATGACGGCCACCGGGCGGACGACTCCTTCCTGCTGCTGCGCGACGCCGTGCGCCAGGACGACGCATCCAAGGCCGATTTCTACGCCGCCCGCCTGGGCGATTACTCCATTCCATCCTACGTTGAATATTATCGGCTGAAACCGCGCCTGAAGGATGCCCCGTACGCCGAAATCCGCGATTTCATGAAGCGCTACGAGGGCCAGGCCATCGTCGACCGCCTGCGCAACGACTGGCTGCTGGACCTGGGCCGCAAGCGCGACTGGGCCACCTTCGACGAGCAGCTGCCGCTGTTCGTGCTGAACGACGACACCCAGGTCAAATGCTACGCGCTGCAATCGCGCGCGCTCAAGGGCCAGAAGGTGGCCGGCGAGGCGCGCGAGCTGCTCACCGCGCCGAACGGCTACGGCGAACCATGCGCGGGCCTGATCGCCACGCTGTACCAGGCCGGCCAGTTCAACCTCGACGACCTGTATGCGCAACTGCGCCTGTCCGGCGAATTCAACGCCACCGGCCAGGCGCGCCGCATCGTCGCGCTGCTGGACGGGAACGAGAAGAAGGCCGTGCAGGCGGTCGACCTGCCGGCCATCGCGCTGGCCAAGGGCGTGGGCAGCGGCCGCGGCGAACACGAAATCTACATCGTCGCCATCGGCCGCATGGCCAAGACCAGCGCCAAGCTGGCGGTGCTGGCGCTGAACAAGGCCGCGTCCAAACTGAGCCCGCAGGAGCAGCAGGAGGCGTGGGCCGCGGTGGCGCTGCAATCGTCGTACTCGCTGTCGCCGGAGACCACCGAGTACTGGCAGAAGTCGAACGGCGCCGCGCTGTCGATCGATCAGATTCAATGGAAGACCCGCATCGCGCTGCGCAACGGCGACTGGAAGCAGGTGGAGAAGAACATCCGCGCCATGCCCGCGTCGCTGCGCGCCGATCCGGCCTGGGTCTACTGGCTGGGCCGCGCGTTGATGGTGCAAGCGGGTTCCATCCAGGCCACCGGCGAAGCGATGCAGCTGTTCCGCAGCATCTCGGACCAGTCCAACTTCTACGGCCTGCTGGCGCTGGAGGAAACCGGCAAGCTGATTACGATCCCGCTGCCAGGCCTGCCGATCACGCAGGCCGAAATCGCGCCCATCGCCGCCAATCCCAACTTCCAGCGGGCCCTGAAGTTCTTCGGCATGCGCCTGCGCTTCGAAGGCACGCGCGAATGGAACTGGGGCCTGCGCGGCCTGAGCGAACGCGAACACCTGGCCGCCGCCGAATTCGCGCGCCAGAACAATATCCTCGACCGCATGGTCAACACCTCGGACCGCACCCGCATCCAGGTCGACTACACGCAGCGCTACCCGTCGCCGCACATCGACATCATGCACCCGACCACGCAGACGCTGGGCCTGGACAAGGCCTGGGTCTACGGCCTGATACGGCAGGAATCGCGCTTCATCATGGACGCGCAATCCCACGTCGGCGCCTCGGGCCTGATGCAGGTGATGCCGTCCACCGGCCGCTGGGTGGCCAAGAAGATCGGCCTGACCGACTTCGCCCAGGAGATGCTGAGCGACGTGCGTACCAACATCCTGCTGGGCGCGAACTACCTGAACATGGTGCTCGGGAACATGGACGGCTCGCAGGTGCTGGCCACCGCCGCCTACAACGCCGGGCCGGGCCGCCTGCGCTCGTGGCGCTCCACGCTGACCAAGCCGATGGACAGCGCGGTCTTCATCGAGTCGATCCCGTTCGTCGAAACCCGCACCTATGTCAAGAACGTGATGTCGAACACCACCTATTACGCGGCGTTGTTCGAAGGCCGGCCGCAATCGTTGAAGGCGCGCCTGGGCACCGTCGCGCCGCGAGGCTACACCGAACAGGAACAGCAGGAGTCGAGCTTCGGCTCGCGTTGACCCATACAACCACCTTGGACGCACCATGCAGAGCACACAACTAGATCCCAGCCTGTCGCAAACCCTGGCCGCCGCGCGCGAGCCGGGCCTGACGCTCGTCATCGGCAACAAGAACTACTCGTCGTGGTCGATGCGGCCGTGGGTGGCGATGACCGCCTTCGGCATCCCGTTCCAGGAAGTGCGCGTGCTGCTCGACCAGGACGACACCGCCAACCGCATCTGCGGCTACTCGGCCAGCGGCCGCGTGCCGGTGCTGCTGGCCGGCGAGATGACGATCTGGGACAGCCTCGCGATCTGCGAATACCTCGCCGAACAGTTCCAGGAGCTGCACCTGTGGCCGCAGGACGTGGCCGCGCGCGCGATGGCGCGTTCGGTCTGCGCCGAGATGCACGCCGGCTTTTCCGACCTGCGCAACTCGATGTCGATGAACATCCGCGCCAGCTATCCGGGCAAGGGCCGCACCAACGGCACCCAGGCCGACATCGGCCGCATCAGCGAGATCTGGGAGGAATGCCTGTCGCGCTTCGGCCACCACCAGTTCCTGTTCGGCGACTTCTCCATCGCCGACGCCTACTACGCGCCGGTGGTGCTGCGCTTCCGCACCTACGGCGTGTCGCTGGCGCCGGCGCTGGACGCCTACTGCCAGCGCGTGCTGGCCCATCCCGCCGTGGCCCGCTGGGTCGAGGAGGCGATGGCCGAAACCGAAATGGCGCCTAAGCACGACGCCGAAATGCCGGACTGACGATGATGCGGATTTATGTCGTCGGTGGCGCGGTGCGCGATGAACTGCTTGGCCTGCCCGTCAAGGACCACGACCACGTCGTCGTCGGCGCCACGCCGGACGACATGCTGGCCAAGGGTTTCCGCCCGGTCGGCAAGGACTTCCCGGTGTTCCTGCATCCGAAGACGCAGGAGGAATACGCGCTGGCCCGCACCGAGCGCAAGACCGCGCCCGGCTACAAGGGCTTCGTGTTCCACACCTCGCCCGACGTCACGCTGGAAGACGACCTGGTACGCCGCGACCTGACCATCAACGCCATCGCCCGCGCGGATGACGGCACGCTCACCGACCCTTATGGCGGCAGGCGCGATCTGGAGCAGCGCATTTTCCGCCACGTCTCCGACGCATTCGCCGAAGATCCGGTGCGGATCCTGCGCGTGGCCCGCTTCGCCGCCCGCTTCAGCGATTTCCGCGTGGCGCCCGAAACCAATGCGCTGATGCGGCAGATGGTGGAGCAGGGCGAAGTCGACGCGCTGGTGCCGGAACGCGTGTGGCAGGAACTCTCGCGCGGCCTGATGGAAGCCAAGCCCTCGCGCATGCTGGAAGTGCTGCGCGACTGCGGCGCGCTGGCGCGCATCCTGCCGGAGCTGGACGTGTTGTGGGGCGTGCCGCAGCCGGAAAAATGGCATCCCGAAATCGACACCGGCACCCACATGCTGCAGGTGATCGACTGCGCGGCGGAAGCTGGCCACGAACTGGCCACGCGCTTCGCCTGCCTGATGCACGACCTGGGCAAGGGCGCCACGCCGCCGGAAAACTGGCCCGCGCACCACGGTCACGAAGGGCTGGGCGTCAAGCTGGTGGAGCAGGTCTGCAAGCGCCTCAAGGTGCCGACCGAATGCCGCGACCTGGCCGTGATGACCGCGCGCGAACACGGCAACGTCGGCCGCGCCCTGCAACTGCGGTCCAATACCATCGTCACGCTGCTGGAGCGTTGCGACGCCTTCCGCAAGCCGGCGCGCTTCTCGCAGATGCTGCTGGCGACCGAATGCGACTCGCGCGGCCGCATCGGCCCGAACGCCAGCTTCCGCGACGCGCCGTTCCCGCAACTGGCGCACCTGGAGACGGCGCTGGCGGCCGCGCGCGGCGTCAACGCCGGCGAGATCGCCCTGGCCAGCACCGCCAACCCGCAGCGCATCCCGGAGTTGGTGCACCGCGCGCGGGTGACGGCGGTGAAGGTGGCGCTGCGCGCAGGCGATGACGACGACGATGACGGGGCCGCGGCGGAAATATGAGCTCGATCGACCTTTTCCAGAACCCGTTGCGCCGTTGGGGCAAGCACAAGGACGGCAAGCGCCGTCCGACGGTTCTGGTGAAGGAGCTGCGCGAGCGTGACCGGCGGCGCATGGTCAAGCACTTCCTCGACCTGGAAGACAGCGACCGCCTGCTGCGCTTCGGCACCGTGCTGCCGGACGAGCAGGTGGCCAACTACGTCAACCGCATCGACTTTTCGCGCGACATGGTGTTCGGCGTGTACAACCGCGTGTTCAAGCTGGTGGCGGTCGGCCACCTGGCCTTCGCGCCGCGCGACGAATCGAAGAGTGCCGTCACCGAGAAGGAGCGGGTGGCGGAGTTCGGCGTGTCGGTCAGCCGCTCGGCGCGTGGCCTGGGTATCGGCTCCAAGCTGTTCGAGCGCGCCGCCATCCACTGCCGCAACGACGACGTCGATACCTTGTATATGCACTGCCTGTCGTCCAACAAGACGATGATGCACATCGCGAAAAAAGCCGGCATGGAAATCCATCGCGACTACGGCGAGGCGGACGCCTATCTGAAACTGCCCCCGGCCAATCCGGCCAGCGTGCTGCAGGAAGCGCTGGACGAGCAATTCGCCACGCTGGACTACACCCTCAAAGCCAACAAGCGCATCGCCGTGAAATGGCTCGACCGCCTGCGCGGCCGAAAATAAATCTCCCTTCGTTAGAACCTTTGCTGCGCGGCCGGGTATGAACGGTCGGACAAGATACGCAACCGGCAGCAAAACCACTATATCCCGTGTCGTCGATTACCCATTTTTGCAGCTCGCAGTTGCAGGCGCCGGACCTTGCCGTCTGCCTTCGCCTGCTGCTGCTCTCGCCTGCGCTGGAGGAATGTGTGGTCAGGGCAGGGCTGCAGGAGTGGATGACGCGCCAGCTGGCGGCCAGTAACGGCGGCTTGCCTTTGACGCGGGGCGGACCTGTGCTGGTGTCGACGGCGGTTTTCGGCTTGCTGCATATAGGCTCCGGCTGGCAGCACGCGCTGGCGGTGCTGGCGCCGGGACTGGCGCTGGCGCTGCTTTACCAGCGCACCCGAAGCTGGACCTGGTGCGCCCTGGCGCACAGCGGCATGAATGCCTTTGCGATCTCTGTCTGCGAATTACAGATCAATTTCTAGATCAAACTTCAGGAGAATGTGATGACAGGCTTGTTAGCAAAGGTGTTCCGGCTTCGGTGGACTGCGGTCCTGCTGGTCGGTGTGATGGGGCAGGGCGCCAACGCGGCCGATGCGCTGAACGGCAAGAGCCTGTATTTGAACGGGCCGGTGTCCGGCGGCGCCACGTGCGCCTCGTGCCACACCGCCTCGCCGGCGAACAACGTCAGCGGCATCCTGGCGGCGGCCAACCAGCCGTCGGTGATCCAGAACGCCATCGCCACCAACAAGGGCGGCATGGGTAGCCTGTTCAACGGCAAATTCAGCGCGGCGGAGCTGGCCGACCTGGCTGCCTTCATCGGCAACCCGAACGTGGTGGCCGCGCCGGCAGCCTCGCTGGCGCCGGCCAGCCTGACCTTCAGCGGCACCAGTATCGGCCAGACGGCCGGTCCGCTGTCCGCCACCTTGAGCAATACCGGCAACGCCGCGCTCAACATCGGCACCATTTCTCTCAGCGGCGCGGCTGCGGGTGATTTCAGCGTCGCCGGCGGCAGCTGCGCCAACGGCGGCGCGGTCGCGGCGGGCGCCAGCTGCACCGTGCAGGCCAGCTTCAAGCCGACGGCGGCGGGTGCGCGCGCTGCTTCGCTCACCATCACCCACAACGCGACAGGCGGCAGCAGCGTCGTCGCGCTGAGCGGCACCGGCAACGCCACGCCGCAGGCCACCATCGCCTTGTCGGCGGCCAGCGTCAATTTCGGCACGCTGCTGACGGGATCTCCGTCCGCCGTGTCGACCATCACCGTCAGTAACAGCGGGCAGGCCGCGCTGACCTTCAGCTCCATCGCGCTGGGCGGCGCCAACGCCGGCATCTTCACGTTGGGCGGCACCTGTGCCGTCGCCACGCCGGTGCCCGCGGCAGGCAGCTGCACGGTGACGCTGCAAGCGTCGCCGGTGGCTGCGGGCGCGTTCTCCGCCAGCCTGGCGCTGGCGTCCAATGCCTCCAACGGCAACGCCACGGTCGGCCTGTCCGGTACGGCCGCCACGCCGGCGCCGGCCTTGACGGCGACGCCGTCGGCCATCGCCTTCGGCACGCAGACCATCGGCGCGGCGGCAGTGGCGCAGACGGTCACGCTGGCCAACACCGGCAATGTGGTCATCACCTTCAACAAGATCGGCTTGAGCGCCGGCGGTGCGGCCAGCTTCACCCTGGGCGCCAGCGATTGCGGTGCCACCCTGGCGGTGGGGGCCAGCTGCTCGGTGCCGGTGCGCTTCGCGCCGGCGGCGGAAAGCGCTGTCTCGGCCACGCTGGCGGTGACCTCGAACGCGACTGCGCTGCAAGTCGGCATCACCGGCACCGGCACCAAGCAGGCTACCGCGACGCCGGTGCTGTCCGAAGCCGGTCCTATCGTCTTCGCCGACACGCAAGTCGGCAGCAGCGCCACGGCTCACACGACCACGCTGTCCAACAGCGGCAACGCTTCGTTGTCGATCGCCACGCTGACGCTGGGCGGAAATCATCCCGGTGACTTCGTCCTCGGCGGGACCTGCGTTGCCGGCGCCGCCGTCGCTCCGGGTTCCAGCTGCACGCTGACCACCGCGTTCAAACCAGTCGCCGCCGGCGCCCGCAGCGCCGACCTGCTGCTGGTGACCGACGGTGGCGCCCAGTTCCACCTGGCCCTGAACGGTAATGGCGTGGCGGTTGTCATCACCACGCCGTCGCTGACGATAGCGCCGCAGAGCTTTGACTATGGCTCGGTCGTCATCGGCAGTGCGGCGCCAACTCGCCGCTTCACGCTGACCAACAGCGGCGCGGCAGCCGTCACGCTTGCCAGCGCCACCTTTACCGGTCCGTTCGCCGCCGTGGCGGACAACACCGGTTGCGCCGCCTTCCCGGTCACGCTGGCGCCAGGCGCCTCGTGCGACCTGGTGGTGAGCTACACGCCGGCCAACGGCGCCAGCAGCGGCAGCGTGGCCCTGCAGTCTACCGTGGCAGGCAGCGGCTGGACCATCGCGCTGAGCGGCCAGGGCACGGCTGCGGCCAGCAACGCCGCACCGGTCAACAAGGGCGGTGGCGGTTGCTCGGCCTCGGACGATGTCAACGATCCGATGATGGTGTTCCTGATTATCTCGGCGGCGATCGCCATCGGCTGGCGCCGTCGTCAAACCAAACGCATTGGAGGCTGACATGAAACCGATATCGATCGCAATGCTGATGGCCGTGGCGCTGGGCGCCGCCCCGGCCTGGGCGCTGGAGAAGGGCGCCGCAGCGCCGCAGTTCGACCTGCAAGGCTTGGAGGGCGCGGTGAAGCTGGCCAAGCTGCAGGGCAAGGTGGTGTATGTGGACTTCTGGGCCTCGTGGTGCGGTCCGTGCCGCCAGTCCTTCCCGTGGATGAACGAGATGCAGGCCAAGTATGGCGCGAAGGGCCTGCAGATCGTCGGCGTCAACGTCGACGCCAACAGCGCCGATGCGCGCCAGTTCCTGACGACGACCCCGGCGCGCTTCGCCATCGGCTTCGACCCGCAAGGCGCCACGCCGCGCAGCTACGGCATCAAGGGCATGCCGAGCAGCGTGTTGATCGGCCCGGACGGCAAGGTGCTGCTGGAGCATTCCGGCTTCCGCGAAGCCGACCGCGCCGAATTGGAAAGCAAGATCCAGAACGCATTGGGAGCCGTCAAATGAAGGCGCTATTGTTGATCGCACTGGCGGCCGGGCTGTCCGGCTGCGCCTCGCTGGGCAATGTGCAGCCTTGGGAGAAGGGCACGCTGGCGCGCACCGAGATGACCTTCGGCGACGGCCATATGTTCACACGCTTCGACGACCATATCTACACCAGCCGCGAGGCCTCGTCCGGCGGTGCCGGTGTGGGCGGCGGCGGCTGCGGCTGCAATTGAGGACCACCATGACGAGTAACGAAGACAAGGCATCCGGGCGCGGCCTGGCCGCTTCCATCATGACGGCGGCGCTGATGCTGCCGGGCGTGCAGGCGCACGCCGAAACGCCGCCGGCCAACGGCACCATCACGCTGGGCTATTTGAACTACAAGGATAGCCAGTCCGGCCTGGACCGCATCACCGTGCATTCGCCGTCGGTGTCGATCACGGCGCCGGTGGCGGGCGTGTGGAACATCGGCGCCTCGGTGGTGTCGGACGATGTGTCGGGCGCTTCGCCGCGCTACCACACGGCCATCTCGGGCGCCTCGCACATGCAGGACCACCGCACGGCGGGCGATGTGTCAGCCACGCGCTATTTCGAACGCGGCACGGTGACGGCGGGCGTGGCGTATTCGAACGAGCACGATTACCTGTCGCGCGCCTTGTCGCTGCAGGGCGGCCTGGAAAGCGAGAGCAAGAACACTACGTGGACCGTCGGCATCGGCCATGCGGATGACCACATCAACCCGGTCAACAAGATCGTCAGCAACGAGAAGAAGCGCAGCACCAGCCTGCTGCTGGGCGTGACGCAGGTGCTGACGGTCAGCGACATCGCCCAGCTGACGCTGACGCACAGCCAGGGCGAGGGCTATTTCTCCGATCCGTACAAGGCGTTCGACAATCGCCCGCGCAGCCGCGACGAGACCACCTTGCTGGCGCGTTGGAACCATCACCTGGCCTCGACCGGCGGCACCAGCCGGCTGTCCTACCGCTACTACCGCGACAGCTTCGGCGTGCGCGGGCATACGCTGGGCGCCGAGTATGTGCAGCCGCTGTCGCAGGGCTGGACCGTGACGCCGGAAGCGCGGCTGTATTCGCAGAGCGCGGCCAGCTTCTACTACGATCCGCTCTACGACTCGAAGCTGGGCGCGCCGTTCCCGCCGGGTTACAACGGCAACGGCTACATGACGGCCGACCAGCGCCTGTCCGGCTTCGGCGCGGTGACGCTGGGCCTGAAGGTCAGCAAGCAGCTGGACAAGCTGTGGTCCGTCGACGTGAAGGCATCGGTGTACCAGCAGCGCGGCAGCTGGCGCCTGTTCCACGAAGGCAGCCCGGGGCTGGATGCGTTGCGCGCGCAGACGGTGCAGATAGCGATCAACCGGCAGTGGTAGAAGCGAAATGGTAGACGCGATACACCGCACCACGTTCCAGGCGATGGCCAGCCGCTGCGAGCTGCGGTTCGCCGCGCCGGACGCGCACACGGCGGCGCTGCTGGCGCAGCGCGCCATGGATGAGGTGCTGCGTATCGAAACCAAGTATTCGCGCTACCGGCCGGACAGCATCGTCTCGCGCATCAACGCGGCGGCGGGCAGGGAGGCGGTGCATTGCGACCCCGAGACCATGTCGCTGCTCGGTTATGCGGCGGCGCTGCACGGCGCCAGCGAGGGGCTGTTCGACATCACCTCCGGCGTGCTGCGGCGGGCCTGGGATTTTCGCCAGCCCAGGGTGCCGGGCAAGGAAGTGCTGGAGCCCTTGCTGGCGCTGGTCGGCTGGGACAAGGTGGACTGCGGCGCGGAGGACATCCATCTGCGCCAGGCCGGCATGGAGATCGATTTCGGCGGTTTCGGCAAGGAGTACGCGGCCGACCGCGCGGCGGCGCTGCTGGCCGATGCGGGCGTGCGGCATGGCTATGTGAACCTGGGCGGCGACATGCGCTTCATCGGACCGCGCCTGAACGGGCGGCCGTGGAGCATCGGCATCCAGGATCCGCGCGATCCGGACAGCGTGGTGGCGAGCATCCCGGTCAGCCAGGGCGCGCTGGCCACCAGCGGCGATTATGAGCGCTACTTCGAGCTCGATGGGCAGCGCTACTGCCACATCCTCGATCCACGCGACGGCATGCCGGTGCGGTACTGGCGTTCGGTGAGCGTGCTGGCGCCGATGGCGATCGCCGCCGGCAGCTGTTCCACCATCGCGATGTTGAAGCAGCAGGATGGTCTGAATTTTTTGAATGCGTCCGATATGGGGTATCTGGCCGTGAACGATCAGGGACAGATGCTGTTCAGGGATGTTTGAATAGGATGGAAATGATGAACAATTGGATGACGCGCCTGATGGCGTTGATGGTGGCGGTGCTGGCGCTGGCCGCCGGCGCGCGGGCGGATGATTTTCTGGAGCCGGACCAGGCGTTCCAGCTGAAGGGTGAGCTGGTCGACGCGCATACGGTGCGGCTGTCGTGGGCGATCGCGCCGGGCTATCACCTGTATCGCGACCGCTTGAGCTTCAAGTCGGACGGCGCGCAGATCGCCGCGCCGTCGCTGCCGGCCGGGCTGCGCAAGTTCGACACCAACTTCAACAAGGAGATGGAGACTTACCAGGACAAGCTGGTGGTCAACGTGCCGGTGACGGCGGCTGCGGCGTTCACGCTGCAGGTGGGCTATCAGGGTTGTGCGGATGCGGGCCTGTGCTATTCGCCGGCGACGCAGAGTTATCGCGTCGATCCGTCGGCGCCTGGCAAGCTGGTGACGGTGGATGCACCGCCGGCCGGTGAGGCAGTCAACGCCACCACCGCCACCGCAGCCGCTACCGCGCCGGGAACGGAGGCGGCCGCGCCGGCCCACGAAGACGACAGCTCCCTCGCCCAGCGCACGCTGCAAAGCGGCAGCGCATGGCGCATCGGGCTGGCCTTCCTGGCCTTCGGCCTGCTGCTGTCGTTCACGCCGTGCGTGCTGCCGATGGTGCCCATCCTGTCCTCGATCATCGTGGGCGAGGGCGCGGTGTCGCGCGGACGCGGCTTCACGCTGGCGCTGGCGTATTGCCTGGGCATGGCGCTGGTCTACACCTCGCTCGGCGTGGGCGCGGGCCTAGCCGGTGAAGGCCTGGCCGGCGCACTGCAAAAGCCATGGGTGCTGCTGACCTTCGGCGCGCTGCTGGTCGGCTTGGCGCTGTCGATGTTCGACGTCTACCAGCTGCAGCTGCCAAGCGCACTGCAAAGCCGCTTGAGCGCGACCAGCGGCAACATGGGCGGCGGCCGTTTCGCCGGCGTGTTCGTCATGGGCGCCTTGTCGGCGCTGATCGTCGGCCCGTGCGTGGCCGGTCCGCTGGCTGGCGCGCTGCTCTACATCAGCCAGACGCGCAACGTCTGGACCGGCGGCTGGGCCTTGTTCTCGATGGCGGTCGGCATGAGCGTGCCGCTGCTGCTGACCGGTATCTCGGCCGGCAGCCTGCTGCCGCGTGCCGGCGCGTGGATGAACGGTGTGAAGAAGATCTTCGGCCTGCTGCTGATCGCGGTTGCGATCTGGATGGTGACGCCGGTGTTCCCGGTGCCGGTGATGATGGCGCTGTGGGGCGTGTTCGCGCTGCTGTGCGCAGTGTTCCTGCATGTGTTTGAGCCGCTGCCTGCTGCACGCGGCGCGGGCTTGGGCGCGTATGTCGGCAAGACCTTGGGACTGGCGTTCCTGCTCGCCGGGTTGTTTGAACTGGCGGGCGCCGCCAGCTCCGGCCGCGACGTGCTGCAACCGCTGGGCCACCTGGGCCTCGCCCACGCGGAAGGCGCCGCGCCGGCCGGCGACGAGATCCGCTTCAGCCGCATCAAGACCGTGGCCGAACTGGATCAGGTGCTGGCTTCCAGCACCACGCCGGTGATGCTGGACTTTTACGCCGACTGGTGCGTGTCCTGCAAGGAGATGGAGCGCTTCACGTTCTCCAAGCCGGCCGTCAGCGGCAAGTTGAAGCAGGTGCGTTTGATCCAGGTGGACGTCACCGCCAACAGCGCCGACGACAAGGCTTTGATGAAGCGTTTCGGCCTGTTCGGGCCACCGGGCATCATCCTCTTCAACGGCGGCAAGGAGATCCCGAACAGCCGTGTGATCGGCTTCCTGGCGCCGGAGCCCTTCGTCCAGCACCTGAGCCGCCACCTCACTTCCTGAGCGGCGCGGCATTCCTCTGCGGAGTCTCCAGATCAATGCCCACCGCCTTCTCGGCAGTGGCATTGATCGCGGCAAAGCGCACATACCCGTTGAACAGCAGGCCGACCGCAAGTATCACACCAAGGCCGGCGATAAAGGCCGTAACAATATCCCGCCCCCAAGCCCGCAAAGTCTTTTTTTCGTGCAGCTGTTTTTCAACGTTGTCGAACCCAACTTTGATGCGGTTTTCGAGCAAGAAGATTTGGCGTATGACCTCCGATTCCGCGACTTCGTCGGCTACTTCCGCCATTCTCTTTTCTAGAGACTTGGCAGCGAAATCACGCGCAAGTTTTGCGCCGCGCTGCTTCAGATTCTCCAGATTTTCCGGGAGCATACAAATGGAAATGAACTCTGCCTCATCTTCAGTGGTCGGCTCGTTGCCGTCGTGCGTGGCGGGAAAGCCCGCTCGCCACTCTGCTTTACAGCGCTTGTAGATTGAGTAAGCGAGGGGCCGGGGACGTCGTACTCGGTTTTTACCAGCGAGGCGTAGATATTCAACACAGGCTACTCCTTTGCCTTCTCGCTGGCCAACTCGACCAGGATCTGCTTCAGGTCTTCATCCGAGAGAAATACGGATTTTATGATTCGCTTGCTGCGCTCGGATAGATGCGGGTTTTTGTCGATGCTGATTGGCATCTCCTCGCAAATGCGCCGGATTTCGTCGTCCGAGAAGTACTTTGAGACATGGGAAAGTGGGAACATTGCCATCCTCCATTGCTGCCGGGTTGAAATCCGGCCGGCCGCGCATCCGGCCGGCGAACCTCCTTTATACCAGCGGCAGCGCGGTGGTGTCCTTGATGCGCTGCAGGGCGAACGAGGATTTCACGTCCAGCACCGCAGGGTGGCGCAGCAGCGTCGCCATCATGAAGCGCGAGAAGTGATCCATGTCTTCCACGTGCACCCGCAGCAGGTAGTCCATCTCGCCCGTCATCGCGTAGCAGGCCACCACCTCCGGCCACTGCTCCACCGACACCGCGAAATCCGCGCGCGGCGACACCGGCGCGTTCGGCGCGCCCAGCGCGCGCGCGTTGCTGTGCGCCGCCGCGTCGCTGTGCTTCTCCAGCCGCACGTTGACGTAGGCCAGCAGCCCCAGGCCGATCTTGTCCGGGTCCAGCAGCGCCACGTACTGGCGGATCACGCCCGCCTCCTCCAGCCGCTTGATGCGGCGCAGGCACGGCGACGGCGACAAGGCCACCAGCTCCGCCACGTCCTGATTCGACAGCCGCCCGTCCGCCTGCAAGATGGACAAAATCTTACGGTCCGTTTTGTCCAGCGTAATCTTGGTCATAAACACCTCAAAAATTCTTGGTTCAGGCAATATTATTGCGCAAAACCTCCGTCCATGGGAATTGTTTGCAATTTACTGCTGTCGGACCGAGACTATACTGTGCGCTATTCTAAGAAGGAGACTTGCATGAAATTTACGCCTTGGGACAACCCGATGGGGACCGATGGTTTTGAATTTGTCGAATACGCCGCACCCGATCCCAAAGCACTGGGCGCGCTGTTCGAGAGCATGGGTTTTACCGCGATCGCCCGCCACCGCCATAAGGATGTGACCCTGTACCGCCAGGGCGACATCAACTTCATCATCAACGCCGAGCAGGACTCCTTCGCCCAGCGCTTCGCCCGTCACCACGGCCCGTCCGTGTGCGCCATCGCGATCCGCGTGAAGGACGCCGCCTTCGCCTACAAGCGCGCGCTGGAGCAGGGCGCCTGGGGCTTCGACAACAAGACCGGCCCGATGGAACTGAACATCCCCGCCATCAAGGGCGTGGGCGATTCGCTGATCTACCTGGTCGACCGCTGGCGCGGCAAGAACGGCGGCGAGCAAGGCGCCATCGGCGACATCAGCATCTACGACGTCGACTTCGTCGCGATTCCCGGCGCGGTCGCCAACCCGGTCGGCCATGGCCTGACCTACATCGACCACCTGACCAACAACGTCCATCGCGGCCGCATGAAGGAATGGGCGGACTTCTACGAGAAGATGTTCAACTTCCGCGAAGTGCGCTACTTCGACATCGAAGGCAAGCTGACCGGCCTGAAGTCGAAGGCCATGACTTCGCCGTGCGGCAAGGTGCGCATCCCGATCAACGAATCGTCGGACGACAAGTCGCAGATCGCCGAATACCTGGACGAGTACCACGGCGAAGGCATCCAGCACATCGCGCTGGGCACCGACGACATCTACTCGTCCGTTGAGACGATGAAAAAGGCCGGCATCGTCTTCCAGGACACGATCGAGACCTACTATGAGCTGGTCAACCGCCGCCTGCCGAACCACGGCGAGCGCCTGGAAGACCTGCGCCGCCTGCGCATCCTGATCGATGGCCACAGCAACGAGAACGAGCGCGAACTGCTGCTGCAGATCTTCAGCCAGAACGTCATCGGACCGATCTTCTTCGAGATCATCCAGCGCAAGGGCGATCAAGGTTTCGGCGAAGGCAACTTCCGCGCATTGTTCGAATCGATCGAGCTGGATCAGATCAAGCGCGGCGTATTGAAAGACCCTAGCGCAGCATAAGGAACAAGGGTGTAAAGCCCGCAGCCCCGCACAGAACGGGGCGCAGGCCTGTGGTACCCTATAAAAAAACCGCATTTTTCCGTTCCGTCGTCTCCACAAGGGCCGGCGGATCGCGCGCTACTGGGCCAATCCGGCCCTGTAGCGCATGGCTTAAAGAATAATGGAGACACAATGAACGCACCTCACAAGGGCTCGCAGCTAGAGCCGGGCACGCACTCGGACAACGAAATCTCACTGGACGACAAGTGGACGCTGGAACGCGGCCGGGCCTTCATGACCGGCACCCAGGCCCTGATCCGGCTACCGATGATGCAGCGCGAACGGGACCTGAAGGCAGGCCTGAACACCGCCGGCTACATCACCGGCTATCGCGGCTCTCCCGTCACCAGCGTCGACATGACGGCGATGAAAGCCAAGAAGTACCTCGATGCCCACCACGTCAAGTTCCATCCCGGGATGAACGAAGACCTGGCCGCCACCGCGGTCTGGGGAACGCAGCAAACCAATCTTTTCCAGGACGCCAAATACGACGGCGTCTTCTCCATGTGGTACGGCAAAGGCCCCGGCGTGGACCGCTGCGGCGACGTCTTCAAGCACGCCAACAACGCCGGCTCCGCCAAGCACGGCGGCGTGCTGGTGCTGGCCGGCGACGACCACGCGGCCAAGTCCTCGTCCACCGCCCACCAGTCGGACCACATCCTCAACGCCTGCGGCATCCCTGTGCTGTATCCGTCGTCGGTGCAGGAGTACATCGACTACGGCCTGCACGCATGGGCCATGAGCCGCTACACCGGCCTGTGGGTGTCGATGAAGTGCGTCACCGACATCATCGAATCCGGCGCCGTGGTGGACTTCGATCCCGACCGCGTGCAGATCAAGCTGCCCACCGACTTCGAGCTGCCCGCCGGCGGCCTCAATATCCGCTGGCCGGACACCGTGCTCGATATGGAAGTGCGGATGAACAGCTACAAGTGGTACGCCGCGCTGGCCTACTGCCGCGCGAATAAGCTGAACAAGATCATCTGGGATTCGCCGAAGCCGAAGATCGGCATCATCACCGCCGGCAAATCCTACTTGGATACGCGCCAGGCGCTGGCCGACCTGGGCATCGACGAGCAGGCCGCCGCCGACATCGGCATCCGCCTGTACAAGATCGGCATGACCTGGCCGCTGGAGGCGGATGGCGTGCACGAATTCGCCAAGGGCCTGGACGAGATCCTGGTGGTGGAAGAGAAGCGCCAGATCCTCGAATACGCGTTGAAGGAAGAGCTGTACAACCTGCCGGACGGCCAGCGCCCGCGCGTGGTCGGCAAGTTCGACGACACCGGCGAGTGGAGCAACAAGGGCAAGACCGGTCACGGCGACTGGCTGCTGCCGGCCACCTATGAACTGAACCCAGCGCAGATCGCGCGCGCCATCGCCTCGCGCATCGCCCACTACTGCGCCGGCCATCCGGTGGCGCAGCGTGTGCAGGAGCGCGTGGCCTTCCTGGAGGCGAAGGAGCTGGCGCTGAAAACGCTGCCGTCCAAACCGAATCCGGAAACCGACCGCACGCCGTTCTTCTGCTCCGGTTGTCCGCACAACACCTCGACCAAGGTGCCGGAAGGCTCGCGCGCGCTGGCCGGCATCGGCTGCCACTACATGGTGCTGTGGATGGACCGCGAAACCTCCACCTTCACCCACATGGGCGCGGAGGGCGTGACCTGGGTAGGCCAGGCGCCGTTCACCAACGAGAAGCACGTCTTCACCAACCTGGGCGACGGCACCTACTTCCACTCCGGGATCCTGGCGATCCGCGCGGCGGTGGCGGCCAAGGTCAACATCACCTACAAGATCCTGTTCAACGACGCCGTCGCCATGACCGGCGGCCAGCAGTTCGACGGTCCGCTGGACCCGGGCATGATCTCGCGCCAGATCGCCGCCGAAGGCGTCACGCCGATCATCGTCGTCACCGACGAGCCGGAAAAATACCCGTCCGATTACAAATGGGCGGAGGGCGTCACCGTGCGCCACCGCAGCGAGTTGATGGACGTGCAGCGCGAGCTGCGCGACAAGCCGGGCGTGTCGGCCATGATCTACGACCAGACCTGCGCCTCCGAGAAGCGCCGCCGCCGGAAGCGCAACGAGTATCCGGATCCGGCCAAGCGCGCCGTCATCAACGAAGCCGTCTGCGAAGGCTGCGGCGACTGCTCGGTGCAGTCCAACTGCCTGTCGGTGGAACCGCTGGAGACGGAGCTGGGCCGCAAGCGCCAGATCAACCAGTCGTCCTGCAACAAGGACTTCTCCTGCACCACCGGTTTCTGCCCAAGCTTCGTGACGGTGGAAGGCGGCGCGCTGAAGAAGCCGAAGAAGGCCGCTGTCGGCGAGGCGCCGCAAGTGGTGCTGCCTACTCCGGTGCTGCCGTCGACAGAGACGCCTTACGGCATCCTGATCACCGGCATCGGCGGCACCGGCGTGGTGACGGTCGGCCAGATCCTGGCGGTGGCCGCGCACGTCGAAGGCAAGGGCGCCATCGTGCTGGACATGAGCGGACTGGCCCAGAAGGGCGGCCCGGTGATGTCGCACGTGCGCCTGGCGGACAAGCAGTCCGACCTGCACTCGACCCGCGTCGGCACCGGTAGCGCCGACCTGGTGGTGGGCTGCGATCTGATCGTCACCGCCTCGCGCGACGCCTTGTCGCGCATGGGCGAAGGCCGCACGCACGCGATGATCAACTCGACCGGCTCGTCGACGGCGGCGTTTGTGAAGAATCCGAACTGGCAGTTCCCGGACGCTTCCTCGCGCGGCGAAATCGTCAGGGCCTGCGGCAACGAGCTGGTGGACTTTGTCGACGCCGGCCAGATCGCCACCGCGCTGATGGGCGACTCGATCGCCACCAATATGTTCATGCTCGGTTACGCGTTCCAGAAGGGCCACGTGCCGCTGAGCGAAGCGTCGCTGATCAAGGCGATCGAGCTTAATGGTGTGTCGGTGGGCTTCAACAAGGCGGCCTTCAACTGGGGCCGCACCGCCGCGCACGACTTGGCATCCGTGACCAAGCTGACCACGCCGGCCAAGGTGATCGAGTTCAAACGCATCCAGACGCTGGACGACATCGTCGCCCGCCGCGTGGAGCTGCTGACCGCCTACCAGGACGCGAATTATGCTAAACAGTATAAATCGTTTATCGACCAAGTTCGCGCGGAAGAGGCCAAGCTGGGCAAGTCCACCCGCCTGAGCGAAGCCGTGGCGCGCTACTACTACAAGCTGATGGCGTACAAGGACGAGTATGAAGTCGCGCGCCTGTACACCGACGGCGCGTTCCAGCAGAAGATCGCCGGCATGTTCGAAGGCGACATCACGCTGAAGTTCCACCTGGCGCCGCCGCTGTTTGCCAAGCACGATGCCGAAGGCCACCTGGTCAAGCAGGAATTCGGCCCGTGGATGATGAAGGCGTTCGGCGTGCTGGCCAAGCTGAAGGGCCTGCGCGGCTCGAAGCTGGACATCTTCGGCTACACGGCGGAGCGCAAGATGGAACGCGCGCTGATCGGCGAGTACCGCGACACGGTGGCCTCGCTGCTGCCCAAGCTGACGGCGGAGAACCTGTCGCAGGCCGTGGCCATCGCCAGCATCCCTGAAGACATCCGCGGCTATGGCCACGTGAAGGAGCGTCACTTCAAGGCGGCCAAGCAGAAGGAGGCGGCGCTGCTGGCTGCCTTCGGCAAGCCGGCAGGCAGCCACACCAACGCTGCATAAGGAACGGCCCCTCGCGGGGCCGTTTTTTTTCGCCTGGGCGTCCGGCTCACACCTTGCGCAGCGAGCAGACGGTATCGAACCAGGCCTGCATGCCGACCAGCGGTTGCGGGTTGATCGGCAGCAGGGCGTTGATGTTGACGCCATTTCCCCGCCCACCGTTCTTCTTGTCCCACCACACGCCGGCGTTCAGGTCATCGATCGCCGGCGCCGGCCCGTAGGCCTTGGCCGCCTCGGGGCCTATTCCCTGCGCCGCCACCTCTACACGCCGTCCATTGCGACCTTCGGCGGCGCGGCCGCCACTGATCCAGCCCAGCGAATTCGACACCGCCACCACGCGCGGATGGATGCCGCGCGTGACGAACACCCGCATCCGCGTCGAGCCTAATTTCTCGCCGTTGCCGCGATACGCCTGCAGGCCCGGTTGATCGGCCGGCCCTGACAACGGCCGGTAGGTGGTCAGCTCCACCATGTCGCCGCTTTTCAAGCCGAGTTTTTTGGCCGTCGCGACGTTGATCCACATCGGGTTGTCGTGCACGATCTCGCTCAGGTATTTTTGCGACGCGGTGCGGCCCTGCGTATGCACGTTCCATTTGAAGGTGCTGAGGATGAAGCGGTCCGCCGGCAGGTCGCGGTGCGACGGGATCTGAACGAAGGTCGGCATGCCGTCGTCCTCAAAGCCGCGCGTCTTCGCCACCATCGTCACCTCCGGCGCGTGCACCTCGAATTTGCGCGACGGTGTGGCGAAGCCGCGCACCGGCGCGCCGCCGGCCATCAGGCCGATGGCGCTGTCCTTGCCCTTGTCGTTGGGACGGTAGATCACGCCGCTGGCGGCGTCCACCCGGCTGCCGTCAAGCTGCTTGCCGCTCAGCGGTTTCTGGAACACCTCGTACGGTTTCGGTTGGGAGGTATCGACATACACGCCGTAGTGCTTCATGTATTCGAAGCCGTCCTTGAACTGCTTGCCGTCCGGCCCCGTGGCCGGCAGCTTCGAGCACTGGATGCGAACGAAGTCCTCGTGGCTGCCGAACTGGAAGTACTTCGCCTGATCAGGTCCGAGGCGGCGGCCGATATCGAACAGCACATCGGCGAAGCTGCGCGCCTCGCCCGGCGGCGGCACCAGCGGTTGGCGCAGCGTGACGAAGTGCGTCAGCTCCAGATTGTTGCGGATGTCCAGGCCCCAGCGCTCGAGGAAGGTCGCATCGGGCAGGATCAGGTCCGCGTAGTGGGCCATCTCGGAGTAGACCACATCCGAACAGGCGTGGAAGGGGATCAGCTTCTCATCCTTCAGCACTTCGACCGTGGTGCTGCGGCCCTCCGGCCAAGTCATCGGCGAGGCGATGGTGTAGCTCAGGTAGACGTCCAGCTTGGCCCGGCCCTGGCGCAGATAGTCGTAAACGATCTGGCCGACCTTCATCTTCTGCCAGCGGTTGGCCAGCGGCCATTCCTGCGGATCCTCCAGGTCGGTGCGGATCTTCGGCGCGGGCGGCGAGGGCTGCGGCAGCGGATAGCGGCTGGCGGACAGCTTCTCCTCCAGGCCGTAGCAGTAGCCGCCGGGCCGCGCCACCGAGCCGACCAGCGCGTTGAGCATGACGACCGCGCGCTCGGAGTTGAAGCCGTTGTAGTGGGCGCCGGTGCCGCGATTGGTGAAGGCCGCGACGGCGGGGCGCTTGCGCGCAAACTCCAGCGCCAGCCGCTCGATGTCGGCGGCGGCGATGCCGGACAGCTTGGCCGCCCACGCCGGCGTGCACGGGGCCAGCCAGCTGCGGATGGTCTCAAGGCCGGGTTGCACGAACTTGTCGATGAAGTCGTGGTCGATTTCGTTCTCGCGCACGATCACGTGCGCCATCGCCAGCGCGACCGCGCCATCGGTGCCGGGGAAGGGCTGGTGCCATTCGTCGCTGCGGCCGGCCGTGTTGGACAGGCGCACGTCGAACGTCACCAGCTTGGCGCCATGGTCGAAGCGCGCCTTGACGATGCGGCTCACCAGATGCAGGCCGCCCTGGTGCGCCTCGTAGAAATTGGCGCCGAAGTTGAGGAAGTATTTGCAGCGCTCCGCGTCGATCGATTCCCAGTCGGTCTCGCCGAGCGAAACGTAGTTGGCGGCGCGCTTGTTGGAGGAGCACAGCGCGCGGTGGTTCAGCTGCACCGGCGTGCCGATCGCACTCAGGAAGCGATTGATCTCGGCGTCGATGCGGGAGCGGCCCTGATGCAGCGCGACCCGCTCCGGGTGGCCGCTGGCGATGCTGGCCTTGATGCGGTCCGCCACCTCGGCGTAGGCCTCGTCCCAGCTGATGCGCTTCCACAGCCCCTCGCCGCGCGCGCCCACCCGCTTGAGCGGGTACAGCAGGCGCTCCGGGTAGTCGTTGATGGTCGGCGCGGACTGTCCCTTGGCGCAGGTCATGTGGCTGCCCATGTTGGGGTCGAGCGGATTGCCGCGAATCTTGATCACCTTGCCATCCTGGACGAAGGCCTCGATGCCGCACACGGTCGAGCAGTTCAGGCATACGCTGGTGACGCGCTTGGCGTTGCGGTAGTCGTTCTTGACCTTGCGCTGGTCGCCGTTGGCCAGCGGCCGGTAGTTCAGCGCCTGCGCGGCGTTGGGCGTCAACAGGATGGTCTCGCCCAGTCCCAGTCCGGCCATCGAGCCGATGCCGCTTTTGATGAATCCCCGACGGTCCATGTTCATGCTCCCTTCGGTTTTGAGAACGCTGACTTCAGCTGGTCCCAGGTGTCGATCTCGTAGGAGAACGGGTCGTGGCTGCGGCCCTTGGGCACCTTGTGCGCCATCGCGCGCGGCACCACGCCGCCCAGGCCCCGGTACTGCACCAGCGGCTTGGTCTTCTCCTCCGGCTTGAGCGGCGCCACTTGCTGGCGGTGCTTGGCGTGGAACCGGCTGACCGGGCTGGCCGGATCGTTCAGGTCACCGAACGCGAATACATCGGCGGGGCATACCTCCACGCAGGCCGGCTCCATGTCCGCCGCCAGCCGGTGGGAGCAGAAGTCGCACTTGTCGGCCACCTCGGCCACCGGGTCGATGTGGATGGCGCCGTAGGGACAGGCCTTGATGCAGTCGCGGCTGCGGTCGCAGGCGGTATCGTCGATGTGGATGATGCCGTCGGCGCCGCGCACGATGGCGTCGTTGGGGCAGGCGTCCAGGCAGGGCGCGTCCTCGCACTGCATGCACAGCGTCGGCAGGAAGGCGCGTTTGGTGGTCGGCTGGTGGTTGTACGGATTGACCGAAGCGAAATCGTAGTAGTACACCTTGGTGCGGAAGTGGCCGAGCGATACCGAATTTTCAACCTTGCACGCTACCGAGCAGGCGTGGCAGCCGATGCAGCGTTCGAGGTCGATGGCCATGCCCCATTTGGGGCCGGAGGTGGTGGAGGTCATGGGTGTGTTCCTTGGGGCGCGAGTCCTGGGATTAGACCACAAAATAATGCATAAGCAATCGCGAATTCATTCGTTCAGGTTTGAACGGCTGCTTGCTAAGGTGGCGTCCCATTCTTCACCCGGATCACCTCAATGAAAACAAAATTTGAATTGAAGCCTCTGGCGGCAGGCGCTATCGCGCTGCTGTGCGGGGCTACCGATCCTGCGCTGGCACAAGCGCAGGATGCACCGCCCGCCGTCGTCGTCACCGGCTCGCGCATTCCGCGCGCCAGCCTGGAAGGGCCTTCTCCGGTCACCATCCTCACCGGCGAGGACATCACCAAGCAAGGCTACAAGAACGTCTTCGATGCGCTCAGCAACCTGACGCAGAACAGCGGCTTCACCCAAGGCGCGGACTATGGCAACACCTTCACGCCGTCGGCCAACACCATCAGCCTGCGCGGCCTGGGGCCGAACCACACGCTGGTGCTGCTCAACGGCCGCCGCATGGCGGACTTCCCGATCGCGTACGAAGGCACGGTCAACTTCACCAACCTGGCCAACATTCCATCGAGCGTGGTGGAGCGCATCGAGATCCTCAGCGGCGGCGCCTCCGCCGTCTACGGCTCGGACGCCATCGCGGGCGTGGTCAACATCATCCTGAAAAAACAGGCCGAGGGAGTGGACGTTAACGTCAAAGTGGGCGGCACCTCGCGCGGCGGCGGTGGCGACCAGCGCCTGCAGCTGACCGGCGGCCAAAGCTTCGGCAAGCTCAATACGCTGTTCAGCGCCGAGTTCCTGGAACGCGATCCCTTGTGGAGCCGCGACCGCGAATTCATGAGCGCCAAGGTCGGTGTGGCTCCGACTCCCCTGTTGGGCCGCAAGAACGTCAACACCGGCAAGTATGTCGATCCGGGCGACGCCTGCGCCAACCTGGGCGACCTGTTCGAAGGCAGTACCGTCAAGTACACCGGCAAGTCGGGCAGCTACTGCGGCAGCGGCAAGGTGGGGCCGACCTACTGGACCACGCAGACCAAGAACAGCAGCCAGAATTTGTTCGGCAGCGCCAACTACGAGCTGTCGGCCGACACCACGCTGTTCGCCGAAGCACTGCTGGGCCAGAACCGCAGCGCCAACAACACGCGCGGGCCGTCGTGGACATCGGCGTCGACCGCCGACAGCTATTTCTGGAATAGGAACAGCGGCACCTACGAAGCCTGGAACCGCTACATCGCGCCGGAGGAAATCGGCGGCGTGCAGCGCTACAACCGCAGCTGGGACGACCAGGCCAGCTCGATCGCCCTCGGCGCCAAGGGCCGCATACCCGGCACCGGCTGGCAGTACGAGGCCGGCTACACCGCCTCGCAGTACAAGAGCGAGAGCCACACGCCGCGCGCGCTGTCGAACATCGACAGCTTCTTCCTCGGTCCCAAGCTGGGCGTCGACCAAGACGGCGTGGCGATCTACGCACCCGATCCAGCGCGCCTGACGCGGCGCCTGACGCCGGCGGAATTCGACGGCATCACCGGCACTTCGGTCAGCAACGACAAGTCGTGGACCAACACCGCCAGCATCAGCGCCAACGGCGAGGCCTTCCAGCTGCCGGCCGGCCCGGTCAAGTTGGCGACGGTGGCGGAGGTGGGCAAGCAGGGCTTCTCGAACACGCCGGACCCGCGCATCAACCAGGGCTACTTCAACACGGTGACGCCGTCCGACGTCACCGCCGGCACCCGCAAGCGCTATGCGTTGGGCCTGGAGGCTAACGTGCCGCTGCTGCAGAAGCTGGATGCCACGCTGGCCGGTCGCTACGACCGTTACAGCTTCGCCGGCCGCAGCGACGGCAAGCTGACCTACAACGCCGGCCTGGAATGGCGCCCGGCCGCGCAGCTGCTGGTGCGCGGGAACCACTCGACCAGCTTCCGCGCGCCGGACATGAACTACATCTTCAAGGCGCGCGGCACCGGCTACTACTCTTCCACCACCGACTACTACCGCTGCGCCAAGGCCGGCCAGCCGGTCGAGAAATGCGAGTTCGCCAACGTGTCGCCGGGCGCGGACTACGAGCAGTCAGGCAGCAAGGACCTGCGTTCGGAGAAGGGCCGCTCGTCGGGCCTGGGCACGGTGTGGTCGCCGAGCGCCAACTTCGACCTGACGCTGGACTACTGGAACATCAAGATCGACGACCTGGTCACGAACCTGAGCGCCGACAAGCTGCTGCGCGACGAGGCCCACTGCCGCACCACCAACGACCTGACCTCGCCGACCTGCGCCGACACCATCGCGCGCGTGGTCCGCAATCCGCTGACGGCGCTGAACAAGCCGGGCGAGATCCGGCAGATCCGCGTCAGCCCGATCAACGCCGCATCGACCAGCGTGAGCGGCATCGACATCAGCGGCAAGTACGTGCTGCGCACGCAGGCATACGGCGTATGGATCGCCAAGGGCGCCTACTCCAAGACGCTGAACAAGAAGTCACGCCAGTTCGCCGGCGACGAGGTGATCGACGACCTGGATGACCTGAGCAACGCCGACTGGCGCGACAAGCTCAATGCCAGCCTGACGTGGAACGTGGGCGACTGGTCGAACACCCTGTTCCTGCAACGCTACGGCAAGGTGCCCAACGGCGCCGGTACGGCCTTCCTGTCGCCGACCACGCTGGCCAACGCCAGCATCGTCTATCAGCTAAACCGGCGCACCACGGTGTCGGTGGCAGTCAACAATCTGTTCAACAAGGTCAAGGCCGACACCAGCGGCGGCTGGCCTTACTACCCGGTCGGTAATTACAACCCGACCGGCCGCCAGGGCTGGGTCGAGCTGAATTACCACTTCGGCTCCTAAGCCGGCCGGTGCTGCGCGACCAGTTCGCGCAGCGCCGGATCGCTGATCTCGAAGATATCGAAGACACCCAGCGCCTCCATCCCCGGCAGGCCGTCGATGATGTCGGCGCGCGCTTCGGCGCGGGCCTCCTCCGAGCTGTCCTTCGCCTGCAAGGTGCGGGCGTTGGCTAGGAAGGCGCCAACGGTGCCCTTCCTCACGGTGACGCCGTTGAATTCTCCGCTGTTGATGTGGTCTGGCAGTACGTCTTGTGCTCGCATGATGAAAACTCCTTGTGGGTTGATGGGGACTTCATCTTGACAGCGCGCCGGTGGCCTGGCTTGCGCGGCGATGCCATAATGTGTCGCATGCAAGCCAAACCATCTCCACTGATCGATCCCGCCCGCGCCGATGCCGATGGCGGCCCGCTGCTGTTCGCCGCGCTGTCGGGCGGCGACATGCGGCACACGCCCACGCACAGCCACGCGCGCGGCCAGGCCATCGGCGCCTTGAGCGGCTTGCTGACCATCGGCACGGAGCGCGAGCGGCTGGTGGTGCCTCCGGGGTATGCGATCTGGATGCCGCCGCATCACCCGCACGGACTCGATGCACACGGGCCGACCAGCGGCTGGAGCGTCTACGTCGCGCCGGACGCCTGCGCCGCGCTGCCCGCGCTGCCGCAGGTGTTCCAGGTATCTGGCTTGTTGAGGGAGGCGGTGCTGCGCGCCAGCGCATGGCCGCAGGCACCCGCGCCAGCTGCCGCGCAGGAGCGCATCGTGGCGGTGGTCCTTGACGAACTGGCGGCCGCCGCGCGCGAACAGCTGGTGCTGACCATGCCCACCGACCGCCGCGCGTTGAAGATCGCGCTGGCGCTGGCCGCCGATCCGGCCGATGCGCGTTCATTGAATGAGTGGGCCGATTGGGCCGCCATCGCCCCGCGCACGTTGACGCGGCGCTTTGCGGAGGAGACCGGACTGTCCTTCACCGACTGGCGTCAGCGCGCCCGCTTGATGCGGGCGGTGGAGCTGCTGGCGGCCGGGCAGGCCGTCACCGCCGTGGCGCTGGAGCTGGGCTACGACAGCCTGAGCGCCTTCATCGCCATGTTCCGCCGCGAGATGGGCGTGGCACCCGGCGGATTCGCCGCCGCACACGCGGCGGCGTTGGCGCTGCCTTAGACTTTCACGCCGGCGTTGAGCGCCGAGGAGTGGGCGGCATACTCGGTCAGCCAGTACAGCAGCGCCAGGCCGGGGAAGGCCATGCCGGTCAACAGCGCGGCGTGCCAGCCGTGGGTGGCGTACATCCAGCCGCCCAACGCGGAGCCGAGCGCGCCGCCGGCGAAGAACAGCGCGAAGTACACGCCATTCAAGCGGCTGCGCACCTCAGCACCCAGCGAGAAGATGGCGCGCTGGCCCAGCACCAGGTTGGCCGCCACACCCATGTCCAGCACGATGGATGCGATCACCAGCATCGCCAGCGCCACGTTGCGCGATTCGGGCGCCACCATCGGCAGCGCGAAGCCCACCACGCCCAGCGCCAGCGCGGCGGCGGTTGCCGTCAGCGTGTGGCCGGCATCGGCCAGGCGCCCGGCGACCGGCGAGGCCACCGCGCCCGCCATGCCGACCAGCGCGAACACCGCGATGCCGGTCTGCGACAGGTGGAACTGCGGGCCGGCCAGCATCAGCGGGGCCACGGTCCAGAACAGGCTGAAGGAGCCGAACAGGCCGGCGTGGTAGGCGGCGCGGCGGCGCAGCACCGGGGTGCGCAGGAACAGGTGCCACAGGGACGCCATCAGCGCCGGGTAGCTGATGGTGGCGGTCGGCACGCGCAGCGGCAGTTTGGCGCGCAGCACCAGCGCCACGGCCAGCACCAGCACGGCGGCGCCGCCGAACACCACGTGCCAGTTGCTGGCGTCGGCGATCAGGCTGGCGGCGGGGCGGGCCAGCATGATCCCCAGCAGCAGGCCGCTGACCACCTTGCCGACCGTGTGGCCGCGCGTGGCTTCCTTCGACAGGTGGGCGGCGAACGGCACGATGATCTGCGCCGCCACCGAGCCCAGGCCGATGCCCAGCGCGGCGCTCAGGAACATCCATGCGCTGGTGCTGAACGCGGCCAGCATCAGCATGGCGGAGGTGAACAGCAGGCCGGTGACGATCAGGCGGCGGTTTTCCAGCAGGTCGCCCAGCGGCACGACGAACAGCAGGCCGAGGGTGTAGCCGATCTGCGTCAGCGTGACGATCAGGCCGGCCGCCTGCGGCGACAGGCCGGTGGCGGCGCTGATCGGGCCGACCAGCGTTTGTGCGTAGTACAGGTTGGCGACGATCAGGCCGGTCGCGGCGGCCAGCAGCAGCACCATGCCGGGGCTGATGTCGTCTTGTGCGGGATTGCTCATGATGACTCCGTAAGTAAGTGGGGATGGGCAGATTCTAGGCAAAACCGCGGCAAAGATAATTAGGGCATAATGCCCTTATACTTTTCACATAATGTGAACAATCATGGACAGACTCAAGGCCATGCAGACCTTTGTGCGCATCGTCGAGGCCAACAGCTACACGCGGGCCGCCGAAACGCTGGATCTGCCGCGCGCCGCGCTCACGGCGACCATCAAGAAACTGGAGGCCTTCCTCGGCACCCAGCTGCTGCAGCGGACCACGCGCCGCCTGTCGCTCACGCCCGACGGCGCCGACTATTTCAGGAAGTGCCTGGAGATCCTGCAGGCGGTGGAGGACGCCGAGGGCGCGTTCCGCGGCCATGGCCGGGGCAAGCCGCATGGCAAGCTGCGGGTGGAGCTGCCGGGCGCGGTGGGCCGCCACGCGGTGCTGCCGCACATCGCCGGCTTTTGCCGCGAGTATCCCGACATCGAGCTGGTGATCAGCCTGAACGAGCGCCTCACCGACCTGACGCAGGAAGGCCTGGACTGCTCGCTGCGCGTGGGCGAGCTGCAGGATTCGGCGATGGTCGCGCGGCGCCTGGGCAACATGGGCTTCCTGACCTGCGCCGCGCCGTCCTACCTGGCCGCGCACGGCGTGCCGCAAACACCGGTCGACCTGGCGGCGCATCGCGGCGTGACGCATTTCTCAGGTCGCACCGGCCGCGCCTTCGCCTGGGACTACGTGGTCGACGGCGGCGTGACGATGGTGGAGGTGCCCGGCGCGATCGCGGTCAACGATCCCGACGCCTACGTCATCTGCGCCTTGCAGGGCATGGGCCTGATCCAGGCGGCGCGCTACCAGGTGCGCCAGCATCTGGCCAGCGGCGCGCTGGTCGAGGTGCTGGCCGCGACCCCGCCCACGCCGATGCCGATCTCGCTGCTGTACCCGCAGGGACGCATGGCGTCGCCGCGCCTGCGGGTGTTCGCGGACTGGATCGCCGGCGTGTTCAAGGCCGATCCCGACCTGCAGGCCTAAATTGTAAGAAAGATTGCCAAATAGATACGCCGGCGTGGATTGCGGATTATAATTTCGCGATGAAAATGACTCCCCTTGCCTTCGCGGCCGCGCTGGCGCTGCCCTTGCTGAGCGGCTGCGGCGGCGATGCGCCGCCAGCGCCGGCCACCCCGGTTGCGCCGGTCGAACCGGTCACCCCGCCGGTCACTCCACCCGTGACGCCGCCCGTGACCCCACCGGTGACCCCGCCAGTGACCCCGCCGGTTACGCCTCCCGTCACGCCTCCCGTCACGCCGCCGCTGGACTACACCGGCGACTGGTTCGTGCTGGCCTCGCACTGCGAGAAGCCGCGCCCGGGCTCCTCGGTCGAGGTGCAGGGCACGCTGATGGACGAGCTGAAATGGCTGCGCTCCGTCCAGGAGAACGCCTACCTCTGGTACAAGGAGATCCCTGCCGATCTGAAGATCGAGAGCTACAAGAGCACGACCGCCTACTTCGCCGACCTGAAAACGCCGGTGATCACCGCGTCCGGCCGGCCCAAGGACCGCTTCCACTTCACCTATCCGACCGACGCCTGGCGGGCGCTGTCGGACTCCGGCGTCGAGTTGGGCTACGGCCTGACTTGGCTGCGCAGCACCGACACTTCGACCCGGCGCGTGTGGACGCTGACGATGGTGGCGCCGGATTCCCCGGCCGCCCTGGCCGGCCTGCGGCGCGGCGACGTGCTGGTCTCGGTCGACGATGTCGCCATCGGCGACACCAGCACCGCCGGCCTGGCCGCGCTCAACGCCGGCCTGTTCCCGGTCAAGGCAGGCGAATCCCATCGCATGGTGCTGAACCGCGACGGCGTCCCGCGCACGGTCACCATGACGTCGCAGCAATTGGCCGTGCCGCCGGTGCAAAACGTCAAGCTGCTCGACACGCCCGGCGGCAAGGTCGGCTACCTGCAATTCAACGAGCACAATGCGGTGGCCGAAGGCCAGCTGGTGAAAGCCTTCAACGGCTTCAAGAGCGCCGGCGTCGCCGACCTGGTGCTGGACATGCGCTACAACGGCGGCGGCCTGCTGGACATCGCCAACGAGCTGGCCTACATGATCGCCGGTCCGGGACCGACCGCCGGCAAGACCTTCGAACAGCTGCGCGCCAACGACAAGACCAAGCAGGACCCGCCGTCGAAATTCCTGACCAGCACCAGCGGTTTCAAGTCGCCGGATCAGCTCCCGCCGGGCACACCGCTGCCTTACCTTGGCCTGAAGCGGGTCACCATCCTGACCACGCCCGGCACCTGTTCGGCCAGCGAGTCCGTCATCAATAGCCTGCGTGGAATCGACATCGAGGTCACGCTGATCGGCGGAGAAACCTGCGGCAAGCCGTATGCCTTTATTCCGTCTCCCAATTGCGGCACCACCTATTTCTCGATCCAGTACCAGGGCGTGAACAACAAGGGCTTCGGCGACTACGCCGACGGCTTCCCGCCGACCTGCCGCGCCGGCGACGACCTGACGCAGACGCTGGGCGACCCGGCCGAGAACATGCTCGCGGCGGCGCTCAGCTACCGCGCCAGCGGCGCCTGTCCGGTGGCGCCGCAGGGCAACCGCATGCAGGCCGGCGCCAAGGAAGGCGCTATGCAGCTGGTGCGGCCGCCGGTGAAGGAAATCGCGATCCGCAATCGCTGACGCGCAAAGCCGACTATAATTTCCAGCGCATCCGATGCCGGCGGGCCGCTCCCGCCGGGCATCGGCCATTCAACCCTTGCTGGAAGCCTGTCCATGATACGTTCCGCCATTCTGCTTGCCTTTGCCGCCACCTCCACGCTGGCCGTCGCAGCGCCCGCCGCCACCTCCCTGAGCACCATCGCCGAACGTTCCGGTTTCCAGAACACCGGCCGCTACGACGAAGTCGTCGACCTGTGTGCGCGCTTCCAGAAGGCGTATCCGAAGCAGGTGCGCTGCTTTGAATTCGGCCGCACGCCGGAGGGCCGGCCCATGCTGGCGCTGGCCGTCTCGCGCACCGGCGCGCTGACCGCCGAGCAGGCGAAGAAGCGCGGCCTGCCGGTGATGCTGGTGCAGGGCGGCATCCACGCCGGCGAGATCGACGGCAAGGACGCCGGCTTCCTGGCGCTGCGCGAGGCGCTGGAGAACAAGGCCGCGCCGGGCGCGCTGGACAAGCAAGTGCTGTTGTTCGTCCCGGTGTTCAACGTCGATGGCCATGAGCGCTTCGGCAAATGGAACCGTCCGAACCAGCGCGGCCCGGTGGAGATGGGCTGGCGCACCACGGCGCAGAACTACAACCTGAATCGCGACTACGTGAAGGCCGACGCGCCGGAGATGCAGTCCATGCTGGCGCTGGTGGACGCCTGGGATCCGCTGGCCTACATCGACCTGCATGTGACCGACGGCGCCAAGTTCCAGCCCGACGTCTCGATCCAGGTCGAGCCGGTGCACGGCGGCGACGAGGAACTCAAGCGCGCCGGTGCGGCGCTGCAGACCGCCGTGATGGCCGACCTGAAGGCGCAGGGCTCCGATCCCAAGCCGTACTACATCTCGTTCGCGGCCGACGACGATCCGACCTCCGGCTTCGTCGACAGCATGGCGACGCCGCGCTTCTCGACCGGCTACTTCCCGCTGCGGAACCGCTTCGCCATGCTGGTCGAAACCCATTCGTGGAAGGACTACCCGACCCGCGTGCGTATCACCCGCAACACCATCGTCTCGCTGCTGTCGCAGGTCGCCGCGCACGGCAAGGAATGGCAGAAGCTGACGCAGGACGCCGACGCCCGCGCCACCGCCATGGCCGGCGCCGATTTCCCGATCAGCTACCGCACCACCTTCAACGCCAAGACCATCGAGTTCCCCGGCTACGAATACACGCGCGGCTATTCGGAAGTGTCGGGCGGCCTGATGACGCACTACGACGAGAGCAAGCCGCAGATGTGGAGCGTGCCGCTGCGCGATGAAGTTGTGCCGGACCTGAAGATCGCCGCGCCCAAGGGCGGCTACCTGGTGCCGCTGGCCGACGCCGCGCGCATCGGCGCCAAGCTGAAACAGCACGGCATCGTCTTCAAGGTGCTGGCGTCGGACCAGATGGCGGCCGAGGTGGAGACCTTCCGCGCGACCAAGACCAAGTTCGGCGCGCAGTCGTTCGAGGGCCATCAATCGCTGGCGGTGGAGGGCGACTGGGGCCGCGAGCGCCGCAGCCTGGCGAAGGGCGCGCTGTTCGTGCCGATCGCGCAGCCGAAGGCGCGCCTGGTGATGACGATGCTGGAGCCGCGCGGCGCCGATTCGCTGCTGGCCTGGGGCGAATTCAATAACGCCTTCGAGCGCAAGGAATACATGGAGGAGTACGTGGCGGAGGACGTGGCGCGCGCGCAGCTGGAGGCCGATCCGGCGCTGCGCGAGGAGTTCCAGAAAAAGCTCGACAGCGACGCGGAGTTCAACAAGAGCCAGGCCAAGCGGCTGGAGTTCTTCGCGCGCCGCCACGCGTCGTGGGACGAGCGCTACAACCTCTACCCGGTGATGCGTACCGCGCAGAAGTTTTAAACGGAGACGCTGACGCCGGTAACGCCGCTGGCGCCACTAACGCCGCCGCCATCGCCGCCGCCATTTGCCTTGGCGGTGGCTTCTTCCATCTTCTGCTTGATGAGCGCGGCCACCTTGGCCATGATCGACGCCTGTTCCTCGGGCGACTTGGCCGCCAGCGATTCCGGCGTCTCGCCCAGGCTTTTCAGGATCATTTCCGCCATCCGTTCGGCCGGCGATTTTTTCATGTAGGTATCCAGCTCCTGCGCGGCGGTCGGCTGCTGCGGCGGCTGCTGTTTGGTCTCGAGCACCGCCTTGAAGTCGGCGCCGCCGGATTTTCTGTTCGTGGCGAAGGCCGCCGCGCTGGCGCTGCCGAGTGCCTTGGTATCGATTTTCATCCTGGTTTTCCCTGGTAGTGGTTATTTACGCAATATAGCGTAATTTACACTAGCAGGGGGACGAAGAATATCGGCCGTCGATCAGGTCCGCTGCAGCGGGATGATGCCCGGCACGGTGGACGGCGTCGAACACGGCTCCTCGTCGAAGGCGATGTCGCCCAGCGGATTGGCCTGGCCGTCGGCCTTGATGTCCTTGAAGCCGAACAGGTCGCGGTCCATCAGGTGCGACGGCACCACCGTCGACAGCGACGAGAAGATGTTCTCCACGCGGCCGGGGAATTTCTTTTCCCAGTCGCGCATCAGGCCCTTGATCTGCTTGCGCTGCAGGTTCTCCTGCGAGCCGCACAGGTCGCACGGGATGATGGGGAAGCCTTTGACCTCGGCATAGCGCTCGGTGTCCTCTTCCTTCACGTAGGCCATCGGGCGGATCACCATGTGCTTGCCGTCGTCGGACACCAGCTTGGCCGGCATGCCCTTGAGCTTCCCGCCGAAGAACATGTTCAGGAAGAAGGTCTCGAGGATGTCGTCGCGGTGGTGGCCCAGCGCGATCTTGTTGCAGCCCAGTTCATCGGCCACGCGGTACAGGATGCCACGGCGCAGGCGCGAGCACAGCGAGCAGGTGGTCTTCCCTTCCGGGATCAGGCGCTTGACGATGCTGTAGGTGTCCTGGTTCTCGATGTGGAACGGGATGCCCAGCTGCTTCAGGTAGGCCGGCAGGATGTGGTCGGGGAAGTTGGGCTGCTTCTGGTCCAGGTTGACGGCGACCAGCTCGAAATTGATCGGCGCGCGTTCGCGCAGCGTCATCAGGATGTCGAGCAGCGCGTAGCTGTCCTTGCCGCCGGACAGGCAGACCATGACCTTGTCGCCGTCTTCGATCATGTTGAAATCGCCGATGGCCTGGCCGACCAGGCGGCACAGGCGCTTGTGCAGCTTGTTGTTTTCCAGCGCGATCTTCTCGGCCGATTTGCCGGCCGGCGCGGCCGCTGCGTTGTCGAGTACTGCGTTCATACGGTTTCCTTGATTTTAAATACTTCCACGCCGACGCCTTCGCAGTCCGGATAGACGTCCGGCTTCATGGTCGACACGCGGGCCGCGCGCACGCGCGGGTGGGCCAGCATGGCGGCGACGATGTCGTCGCACAGGCTCTCCTGCAGGTGGACGTGGCCGCGCGCCATCAGCTTGGCGATGGAGTCGCGCATGAAGTCGTAGTCCACCACTTCCTCCAGCTGGTCCTTGACCGGGGTCGAGACGGCCAGCGGGATGTACAGGTCGACGTTGATGAGCAAACGCTGCTCGCCCTTTTTCTCGAACTCGTAGACGCCGATGTTGATCAGCACTTCGTAATTGCGCAGGAACAGGCGGCGGCAGTCGTTCAGTTGCGGGTGGATCAGGGCGGACAGCATAGTTTCACTTTCTAGAGATGGTATTCATTTGGCCAAAAACATCACGTCGCGCGGCAGCGGCATCAGGTGCTGGCCACCGTCGACCAGCAGGGTGGTGCCGGTCAGCGCGCGCGCCGTGGCAGCGTAGACCACGCTGTCGGCGATATCTTCCGGGGTGCTGGAGCGGCCCAGCGGGGTTTGCCGGTGCGCGTTGGCGAAACCGGCCTCGGTCTGGTCGCCGGACACCATCGTGATGCCGGGCGCGATGCCGACCACCCGCACCGCCGGCGCCAGCTGCTGCGCCAGCATCGTGGTGGCGGTGTGCAGCGCCGCCTTGGACAGGGTGTACGACAAAAAATCAGGATTGAGATTGTACAGTTTTTGGTCGAGCAGGTTGATCACCACGCCCTGTTCGCCGTCGGCCAGGGCCGCGTGCAGCGCCTGCGCCAGGATCACCGGCGCGGCCACGTTGGCGCGCATGTGGGCGTCGAGGCGGGCGGCGGTGAAGTCGGCGGCGCTGTCGTACTCGAACAGCGAGGCGTTGTTGACCACGCAGCGCACCGCGCCCAGCGCGGCCGCCGCCTGCGGCAGCAGCGCGCGCACCGCCGCCTCGTCGGCCAGGTCGCAGGGCAGGGCGGCGGCGCGCCGGCCCAGCGCCTCGATCTCGGCCACCACCGCGCGCGCCTCGTCGGCCGAGGCGCGGTAGTGCACCGCCACGTCCCAGCCGGCGCGCGCCAGGCCAAGCGCGATGGCGCGGCCGATGCGGCGGCCGGCGCCGGTCACGAGCGCCACTGGCGCCACGGGGGCGCCGGTTGCTGTTTGTTCTGCTGTCGTCATGTGCTGTCTGAATGTCAAAGTGGCGGCCCGGCGCGCCGATTCGCTACAATGCCGGTTATGTCCCTACCTGTTCCCACCAGTGACGCGCTGGCCGCGTCCCACGCCCTGCAGCACCTGATCGCCGCCGAAATCGCGCGCAACGACGGTGCCATTTCCTTCGCCCGCTACATGGAGCTGGCCCTGTACGCGCCCGACCTGGGCTACTACAGCGGCGGCTCCGCCAAACTCGGCAAAGATGGCGATTTTACAACCGCGCCCGAGCTCACGCCGCTGTTCGGCGCCGCCGTGGCACAGGCCGCAGCCGCTATTATCGCCCAAAGCGCGCCGCGGATCCTCGAATTCGGCGCCGGCACCGGCAAGCTGGCCTTCGACATCCTGACCGAGATGGCGCTCGCCGGCGTGGCGATCGAGCGCTATTTCATCGTCGAGCTGTCCGGCGAACTGCGCGCGCGCCAGCAGGACAAGCTGCGCGATTTCCCGCAGGTGGAGTGGCTGGACGAATTCCCCGACGCCTTCGACGGCGTGGTGGTCGGCAACGAGGTGCTCGACGCGATGCCGGTCCAGCTGATCACCAAGCATCCGGAAGGCTGGCAGGAACTGCGGGTGACGGTGCGCGACGGCCGCTTCGATTACCTCGAAACGCCGGCCGGCCCCGAGCTGCTGGCGCAGATCGCGCTGCAGATCCAGGACCACGACAGCCTGCCGGTCGGCTACGTGACCGAGGTGCACGGCGTGGCCTGCGGCTTCATGGCGACCCTGGCGCGCATGCTGCGCAACGGCCGCGCCAACGCCGCCTTCCTGTTCGACTACGGCTTCCCGGCGCACGAGTACTACCTGGAGCAGCGCGCCACCGGCACGCTGATGTGCCACTACCGCCACCATTCGCACCCGGACCCGTTCTACTATCCGGGCCTGCAGGACATCACGGCCCACGTCGACTTCACGGCGATGGCGCTGGCCGCGCAGGAGGCGGGCGCCGACGTGCTGGCCTACCTGAACCAGGCCGGCTTCCTGATCGGCGCCGGCGCCGGCGAGCTGCTGCTGCGCACCGACCCGTCCGACGCGCTGCGCTACCTGCCGCAGGCCAAGGCCTTGCAAAAGCTGCTGTCGCCGGCCGAGATGGGGGAATTGTTCAAGGTGCTGGTGATCGGCAAGAACGTCGCCTTGCCGGACGCCATTGCCGCCCATGACCGCACCCACCGCCTGTAGATTAAATGTTACAGTGATCAAAACAGCAAGGCCAAACCTTGTTTGATCGCTGAGTTACGGCGCGCCAGATCGGCTATGATGAATAACGCACGCTCGCGGACAATTATTGGAACGATGGCAAAGATACACACTCACTATGACAACCTGAAGGTGTCGCGCATGGCGCCGCAGGAAGTCATACGTGCCGCCTACAAGGCGCTCAGTCAAAAATACCATCCGGACAAAAATCCGGGGGATGAGAAGGCTGCGCGCATCATGGCCATTCTCAACAGCGCCTACGACACCTTGTCCGACACCCAGCGCCGCAAGGAGCACGACGAATGGATCGCGGCCGAGGAGTGGGAAATCGAATGGCTGGAGAGCACCCACCACGAGGACGGTCATCGCGGCGACAAGCACCGCCACGATGGCGCGGAGCGGGCCTGGAGCCCGGAGCCGGTCGACGACCTGCCGCGCGCGCACCGGCGCGGCGCGTGGAAGTGGTGGGGCGGGCTGGCGGCCAGCCTGGTGGTGGGCTGGGTGGCCGGCGTGACGATGGTATCCGAAACGCAGGTGGTGTCGTCGGCGCTGGCGGCGGCGTGGGGTGGCAAAGCCAATAACGGCAGGGCGGCGGAACCGCGCGCGGTGGCGCGCGATCCCAAGGCCGAGATGCGCGAGGCCTGGGCCGGCGCCCAGCCGTACTACCCGGAGGCGAACAGCAGCCGGCCGGCGGCGATCAAGGTGCAGGCGCTGTCGCAGGTGATACTGCCGAACGCCACCGCCGATTGCGAAAGCGAAACCCAGACCCTGGTCGCGCCGAATGGCGAGCCGTGGCCGACGCAGTCCGGCTACATGACCGGTTTCCCGGTCGCCAACCGTGGCGACGACATGCAGCTCACGCTGGACAACGCCGGCAACGCGTCGGCGGTGTTCATCAAGATCTACGACACCGAGCGCCGTTCCAACGTGCGCTACGCCTACGTGCAGGCGCACGACAAGCTGGTGGTCGACAAGCTCGCCAACGGCAAGTACGAGATCCGCTACCAGAACCTGGACGTGGGCGCCAACCAGAGTGGCTGCGCGCCCGCCAGCCGCACGGCGGCGGCCAGCACGGCGCCGGCGCCGGTCAACAACTAGAACTCTTCCCACTCCGAATTCAGATCGGCCTTGGGCTTGGCGGTCTTGGTTGCCGGCTTGGCGACTGGTTTCGCGGCCGGACGGGCTGCCGGCTCGGCCTCCGCCGGCTTGCCGGCTGGCGCCAGCCGTGGCGCGGCGGCGGCCGCCTCGGCGACGGCCGGACGGGCCGCCGCTGCCGGGGCAGGCGCCGCATAACTGCTATCGAGCTTGAACACGCTGACCGAGGCCGACAGCGTGGCCGCCTCGTCCTGCATGCTTTGCGCGGCGGCTGCGGCCTGCTCCACCAGCGCGGCGTTCTGCTGCGTCATCTCGTCCATCTGCGAGATCGCCTCGTTGACCTGCTCGATGCCCATGCTCTGTTCCTGGCTGGCCGAGGTGATCTCCGCCATGATGTCGGCCACCTGCTGCACCGAGGTGACGATCAGGCCCATGGTCTGGCCGGCCTCGTCCACCACGGCGCTGCCGCCGTCCACCTTCTCCACCGAATCGTCGATCAGCACCTTGATTTCCTTGGCCGCCGTGGCCGAGCGCTGCGCCAGGCTGCGCACCTCCGACGCCACCACCGCGAAGCCGCGTCCCTGCTCGCCGGCGCGCGCCGCTTCCACGGCGGCGTTGAGCGCCAGGATGTTGGTCTGGAAGGCGATGCCGTCGATCACGCCGATGATGTCGACGATCTTGCTGGAGCTGGCCTTGATCGAGCCCATGGTGTCGACCACCTGGGCCACCAGCTCGCCGCCGCGCGTGGCCACCGACGACGCCGAGATCACCAGCTGGTTGGCCTGGCGGGCGTTGTCGGCGTTCTGCTTGACGGTGGAGGTCAGCTCCTCCATGGTGCTGGCGGTCTCCTCCAGCGAGCTGGCCTGCGACTCGGTGCGGCCCGACAGGTCCATATTGCCGCTGGCGATTTCGGCCGAGGCGCGGTTGATGGTGGTGGTGCTGCTGCGCACCTCGTGCACGGTGCGCGCCAGGCTGGTGTTCATGTGCTGCAGCGCCTCCAACAGCTCGCCCGTCTCGTCGCTGGCGCGCGCCTCGATGCGGGTGCTCAGGTCGCCGGCCGCGACCGACTTGGCGATCGCCACCGCCTCCTCCAGCGGGCCGGTGATCGAGGCCGTGATCCACACCGCCAGCGCGGCCGAGACGATCAGCGCCACCACGCCCAGCACGATCATCATCGTGCGCGAGAAGTCGATGTGGCCGGTGGCCACCTTGCCGCCGTCCTCGATGTCGGTCTTCTGCTGCTTGACCATGGCGCCGGTCAGCTCCTCGAGCGTGTCGAGCGCGGGGAAGGCTTCGCGGTTCATCAGCTCGGACGCCTTGTCGCGCTCGTCCGCCTCGACCAGGTCGGCCACCTTCAGGAAGGCCGTGTTGTAGGTGGCGCGCGCGGCCTGGATCTTGGCCAGCAGCGCCTTCTCGTCGGGCGTCTCGGTCAGCTGGCCCAACGCGACCAGCGCGGCGTCGATGGTCTTCTTGTCCTGGTCGATCTTCTCGTAGCTCTTGGCGCGCTGCGCCTTGTCGCTGATGACGAACAGGGCCAGCACGCGGCGCGCATCCTCGCGCGCGGCGGCGTCGATGGTGGCGGCGGCCGAGGCGCTCGGCCAGTCGCGCTCGACGATGCCCTTGGCGCTCTGGCTGATGGCGCCGAAGCGGCCGATGGCGGTCGCTATCATGATGAGCATCAGCAGCACCAGCACGCCGAAGCCGGCGCCGAGGCGGGTTTTGATTTTGAAGTTGGTCAGGTTCATAAGGGCGCTTGGGTAGGGTTCAGTTGGCGGCGACGACGTCGGTCAGGCCCATCTCGGCGCTCGACATCAGCTTGTCGATGTCGACCAGGATCAGCATGCGCTCGTCGATGGTGCCCAGGCCGATCATGTAGTCGGAGTTGAAGGCCGTGCCCATCTCCGGCGCCGGCTTGACCTGGTCGGGCATGAGCGTGGTCACGTCCGACACCGAGTCCACCACCATGCCCACCACGCGCCCGCCGATGTTGAGGATGATGACCACGGTGAACTGGTCGTACACCGGCTCGCCGAGCTTGAACTTGATGCGCATGTCGACCACCGGGATGATGATGCCGCGCAGGTTGATCACGCCCTTGATGAACTCGGGCGCGTTGGCGATGCGGGTGACCGCCTCGTAGCCGCGGATCTCCTGCACCTTGAGGATGTCGATGCCGTATTCCTCGGCGCCGAGGGTGAAGGCGAGGAACTCGCGTCCGGCGATGTCCGATGCGTTTTCTTGCATGATGGTGGTCCTTGAAATATTGATCTGATCGCGATATCGCCTTGGTCGGCGACCGCGCCGCAATCCTTACAATGACGGCGCTAGCGTATCAGGTTCGCGGCCCGCTGACGAGCGCGGCAAAGCCCGGCACGGGCGAAAAACGCACGCCTGTTGCTATCAATTCCGAAGGGGGTTGTCACAGGGGGGGAATCTGATTATGCTAGGCCTAAGACAGCCACGGGCTTAGCGCCAGGAGATGTGATGACCGATTCCACCGCCGCAGACGACAACTGGCTGATCCAGGAAGACGAGGAGCCGGCGCCGGTTGACGGAACGGGGTCGCCGGAACAGCGCCTGTGGCGGGTGCTCATCGTCGACGACGACGTCGATGTGCACGCGGTCACGCGGCTGGCGCTGCGCAACGTCTCCTTCAAGGGCCGCGAGCTGGAGCTGTTCTCGGCCTACAGCGGGCGCGAGGCCTACGAGTTCCTGCGCGACACGCCCGACATCGCGCTGGTGCTGCTGGACGTGGTGATGGAAACCGACGACGCCGGCCTGCTGCTGGCGCGCCGCATCCGCGAGGAGCTGCACAACGCCATCGTGCGCGTGGTGCTGCGCACCGGCCAGCCGGGCCAGGCGCCCGAGCAGCGCGTGATCATCGAATACGACATCAACGACTACAAGGCCAAGACCGAGCTGACCACGCAGAAGCTGTTCACCACGGTGATCTCGGCGCTGCGCGCGTACGAGAGCCTGAACATGCTCGAGCGCAGCCGCATCGGCCTGGGCAAGATCCTGGCCGGCGCCACCAACCTGTACCAGATCCACTCGCTGCGCGAGTTCGCCTCGGGCGTGCTGAACCAGGTCAGCGCCATCCTCGACGTCGGCGCCGACGGCGTGTTGTGCCTGATGCAGGGCGACACCGGCGTCACCAGCGTGGTGGCGGCCACCGGCGGCTACGCGGCGCTGGGCGAGTCCGAGCTGATGCCGGTCAGCCATCCGCTGTGGCCGACCATCGCCAAGGCCTTCGCGGAAAAGAAAAGCCAGTTCGAGCATCCGGCCAACGTGCTGTTCATCCACACGCAGGAAAACCGCGAGGTGGCCATTTCCGTTACGCCGCCGTGGCCGCTGGCGCAGATCCAGCGCGACCTGCTGGAGGTGTTCTGCCAGCGCATCGCGGCCGCGTTCGACAACCTGTACATGTTCGGCCAGCTGCGCAAGGCGCAGGAGGCCACCGTGGTGGCGCTGGCCGACCTGGCCGAGTTCCGCGACAGCGGCACCGGCGGCCATGTGCGGCGCGTGCAGATGCTGTCGACTTCGCTGGCCCAGCGGATGGCCGCGCGCGGCGTGTACGCCGACGAGCTCACGCCGCAGTTGCTGGAGATGATCGGCCTGGCCAGCATCCTGCACGACGTCGGCAAGGTCGCCACGCCGGACCACATCCTGCTCAAGCCGGGCATCCACACGCCCGAGGAACGGGCCCAGATGCAGACCCACGCGGCGGTCGGCCGTTCCATCCTGGAGCGCGCCGCCAACATGGTCGACGGCGTCAGCTACCTGACCTACGGCGCCGAGATCGCCGGCGGCCACCACGAGCACTTCGACGGCAACGGCTATCCCAACCAGCTGGCGGGGCGCGCGATCCCGGTGTCGGCGCGCATCGTCGCCGTGGTCGACGTGTTCGACTCGCTGCTGCACGAGCGGCCGTACAAGGATCCATGGCCGCACACCGAGGTGATGACCTACATCACCGAGCGCGCCGGCAAGCAGTTCGACCCCGAGGTGGTGGCCGCGCTGCTGGAACTGATCGAGCGCGACCCCACCATCGGCCACACGCCGGACTAGCCGCGTCGGCGCGGGCGCGCGGTCGGACGCCAGGAGCAAGTCATGCCATCGAATCCGCATCCGTCCGACAGCGAGCAGCGCCCGGTGCGCGGCGCGCTGCTGAAAAAGCTCAGCGGCGACGAGGGCATGTTCGCGCTGGGCGCCTCGGTGGCGCGGGTGGTGCAGCTGGCCGATTCCGACGACCAGGGCACGCAGAGCCTGGCCTACTACGTGCTGTCGGACGTGGCGCTGACGCAGAAGGTGCTGCGGCTGGCCAACACGCCGACCTACCGCGCCGCCGGCGGCACCGCCGTCACCACCATCTCGCGCGCGATCTCCCTGCTCGGCTTCGACAACGTCAAGACCACGGCCATGGCCATGCTGCTGGTCGATACGCTGGCCAACAGCCGCCACGCGCACAGCGTACGCATCGAGCTGGAGGCGGCGCTGTGCGCCAGCCTGGTGGGCCGCGAGATGGCGCGCCTGAGCGTCTACCAGGGCGCCGAGGAGGCGGCCATCGGCGCGCTGTTCAAGAACATCGGCGCGCTGGTGGTGGCCTCGCACGAGCACGCGCTGTTCCGCGAGATCGGCGTGCTGGCGGCGGCCGGCAAGGTGACCGAGGCGCAGGCCGCGCTGCAGGTGCTCGGCTGCAGCTACGACAGCCTGTCGGCCGCCATCCTGCACGAGTGGAAGATCCCGGACGTGATCGTGCGCGCGCTGGCGCCGCTGCCGCCGGGGCCGTGCAAGCCGGCCGCCGGCCGCCAGGAGTGGATGCGGCAGGTGGTGTCGTTCAGCATGGAGACGGCGCGGCTGCTGGCGCGCCGCCTGGGCGCCGACAGCGCCGAGGGCAGGGCGCTGGAGCAGCGCTACGGCGCCGCGCTCAACCTGGACCAGGACCGCCTGGCGCAGCTGTTCGCGACCGTCTCGCGCGACATGGACGGCCTGCTGGAGAGCTTGCAGATGGGCGCGCAGGCCGACCCCGACGACGGCCGCCCCGGCCTGCCGGGCGTGCTGGCGCAGGCGGCGATGGGCGCGGGCGAGGCGCCGCAGGGCAGCCATCCGAGCGGCAAGCCGCACAACGCGCGCGAGCTGCTGCTGGCCGGGGTGCAGGAGGTGACGCAGATGCGCGCGGGCGGCCACGGCAAGGTCAACGACATCATCCAGGCGGTGCTGGAGACGCTGTACCGCGGCATGGGCTTCCGCTTCGCCACCGTGTGCCTGAAGGACGTGCGCAGCGGCCAGTACCGGGCGCGGGTGGCGTTCGGCGAGCGCCACGCGGAGCGCCAAGCCGGTTTCGTGTTTCCGTCCGCCGCCGGCGACGACCTGTTCCACCTGGCGATGCAGAACAACGCCGACCTGATGATCGCCGACGCCAGCGCGCCCAAGATCCGCGCGCTGCTGCCGGAGTGGCACCGCAGGCTGCTGCCGGACGCGCGCAGCTTCATCGTGCTGCCGCTGGTGGTCAACTCGGTGCAGCTGGGCCTGTTCTACGCGGACCGCGCGCTGCCGGCGCCGGAGGGCGTGCCGCCCGACGAGACCTCGCTGATCCGCGCCCTCAAGGGCCAGGTGCTGGTGGCGCTGACCCCGGGTTCCTGAGTGTCGCGCCCTACGCGGCGTCGGCGCGCTCGCTGCGCACCATGGCCTCGAACTGCGCCACCGGCATCGGCCGCGCGTACAGATAGCCCTGCGCCTCGTCGCACTGCTTGGCGCTGAGGAAGTCGCGCTGGGCCAGCGTCTCGACGCCCTCGGCCACCACGCCCAGCCCCAGCGAGTGCGCCAGCGCGATGGTGGCGGCCACGATCACGGCGTCGTCCGGATCGCTCTCGATGTCCTTGACGAAGCCGCGGTCGATCTTGATGCGGTCGATCTCGAACAGCTTCAGGTAGCTCAGCGAGGAATAGCCGGTGCCGAAGTCGTCGATCGCCACCTTGATGCCGCGCGAGCGCAGCTCGACCAGCAGCGCGCGGCTGCGCTCGGGATCCTGCATCGCGGCCGACTCGGTGATCTCCAGCTCCAGCAGGGCCGGGTCGATGCCGTGCGCGGCCAGCAGGCGGTCCAGCAGCGGCAGCAGGCCGGCGCCGTGGCACTGGCGCGCCGACAGGTTGACCGCCAGCCGCAGGTGCGCCAGCCCCGGCGCGCGCCACGAGGCCAGCAGCCGGCCGGCGCGCTGCAGCACCCAGTCGCCCAGCGGCAGGATCAGGCCGGACTCCTCGGCGATCGGGATGAAGCGGTCCGGCCCCACCATGCCCAGCTCCGGATGGTGCCAGCGCAGCAGCGCCTCGGCGCCGATGATGCGTCCGCTCGCCAGCTCGACCTGCGGCTGCAGGTACAGCTCGAACTCGTTGTGCTCGAGCGCCTGCCACAGGCGGTTCTCCAGCATCAGGCGCTCGTGGGTGGCGCTGTTCATCTCGGCCGAGAAGAACTGGAAGTTGCCGCGGCCCTGGCTCTTGGCCGCGTACATGGCGGTGTCGGCGTGGCGCAGCAGGGTGCTGCCGTCCTCGCCGTCGGACGGGAACATGGCGACGCCCACGCTGGCGCCGCTGTGCACGGTCTTGCCCTCCAGGTGGTAGGGCGCGCCCAGCGACTCGACGATGCGTACCGCGATGTTGGAGGCCTCGTCCGGCGTCACGCTGCCGGAGGTGACCACGATGAACTCGTCGCCGCCCAGGCGGGCGATGGTGTCGACCTCGCGCAGCAGCTCCTGCAGGCGCTGGGCCACGGCCACCAGCAGCAGGTCGCCGGTCTGGTGGCCGTGGGTGTCGTTGATCTTCTTGAAGTGGTCGAGGTCGATGAACAGCACGGCCGCCGCGCCGCCCGCGCGGCGGGTCTGGGCCAGCAGCTGGTCGAGCCGCAGGTTGAGCGACAGGCGGTTGTCCAGGCCGGTCAGGGTGTCGTGGTGGGCCAGGCGGTGGATGCGCTCCTGCGCCATCTGCTGCGCGGTCAGGTCGTGCAGGATGGCGACGAACAGGTGCTCGTCGGGCAGCTCGACCTCGCTCACCGACATCGCCAGCGGGAACTCGTTGCCGTCGCTGCGCCAGCCGGTCAGCTCGTATTCGTGGGTGACGCCGCAGGCGATCATGCGCAGCAGGCCGGCCGCGTCCAGGCCGGCGGCCTCGCCCACGCCGACCGGGATCAGGCGGTCCAGCGGCAGCGCCGTCATGTTCTCCGGCGCGTAGCCGAACAGGCGGCCGGCGGCGGCGTTGGCCGACATCAGCAGGCCGTCGCCGTCGATGGTGAGGATGGCGTCGGCCGCCTTGTTGAGGATGGCCTGCAGGCGCGCTTCGCGCTCGCGCAGGCGCGAGGTGCTGTCCTTGACCTGGGCCTGGATGCGGGCGCGCTCGCCGCTGATCAGCATCATCAGCGTGCCCAGCAGGCCGGTCAGCAGCAGGCCGCAGGTCAGCACCGTCCAGCTCTGCCAGCCGCGCTGCTGGCGCAGGTATTCCGGCGTCGGCGCCAGCGTCAGCTCGTAGATGCGGCCGCCGAAGTGCAGCTGGCGCTGGAAGTCGCCCGGCCCGGCGGCGCGGCCCAGGCTGTCGCGCACCGCGCGGCGCGGGCCGTCGTCGTCCATGTCCTCGAAGCGCATCAGGAAGTGGCCGAACTCGGAGCGCTTGAGCGCCTGGTCCAGGTAGGCGTCGAACTGCATCGAGATCAGCAGCGAGCCGATGGCCTGGTGGCGGTTGTTGTTGGGGTAGACCGTCTGCAGCAGCAGCAGGCCGGCGCTGGCCGGGCCGCCGATCAGCTGCAGCGGCTCGGTGGCGGTGGGCTGGCCGGACTGGATGGCGCGCTCCAGCGCGGCGCGGCGCGGCGGATCGGACAGGAAGTCCAGCCCCTGGAACAGGCGGTTGTTGGCCGGCTCGATGTAGGTGGCGGCGAAGTAGCGCTGGCGCGGGGCGGCCACCACCAGGGTGTCGCCGGCGGCGCGTTCGCGGATCGCGAAGTCGGGCGCCACCTGGGCCCGGCCCCAGGCCTCGAAGGCGGCGCGCTCGCCGCCGGCCACCGGCGTCAGCCAGGCCATCGACAGCAGCTCGGGGCGCTGGTCGAGGTAGCCGTGCGCCAGGTTGCCGAAGTCCTCGGCGTTGAGGGTGCGGCGCGGATCGTTGAGGGCCTTGGCCATCGCGTAGACGAAGCGCTCGTGTTCGCTGAACTGGGCCTGCAGCAGGTCGCCGGTCTGTTGCGCCTTGAGGCGGAAGGTCTGCATCTGCTGGTTGTTTTCCCAGCGGTCGGCCTGCAGGTAGATGGCGATGAAGGCGCCGGCCGACAGCAGCAGCGGCAGGCCGACCAGCAGGCGCCGGCGCGACCACAGCGCGCGCGGGCGGCCGATGACGATCCAGGTCAGCGGCGCGGCCAGCAGGATGCCGATGGTGTCGCCCATCCACCAGGCCAGCCAGTCGAGCGCGACGGTGTCCCAGCTGAGGATGCCGAGCAGGGTCATGCCGGTCAGCGCGACGGTGCTGTTGATGACGGTGACGCCGGCCGCCAGCATGACGAAGCGCACCACGTCGCGGCCGGAACCGATGGCCGGGTCGATATAGCGGCGGAACAGGGCGCTGCCGGCCCAGGCCTGCAGCGAGGCGCCCAGCGCCGGGAAGCAGGCGCCGGCGAATGCCGTGGCGCTGACGCCGCCGGGGCTGAGGAAGGGATAGACCAGGTTGACCGCCAGCGAGCCGAGCGCCACGGCCGGCAACAGGCGGGCGCCGCCGATCACGCAGCCGGCCAGCGCCAGGCCGGCGGGCAGGAAGATCGGCGAGGCGTAGCCGGGCGGCAGCGCCAACAGCAGGCCGAGGCGGCCGGCGACGAAATAACAGGCCAACAGGCCCAGATTGGCCAGCACCAGGCTGCGCAAACTACCGCTACGGTTGTTCAACTGCGGGGCTCCAGGTCTCAGTATCGTCAGGCGATTGTATAGGATTTCGTTGAACGTAAAAACAACACTTGCACATTTGCAGTTGGTGCAGTTAAAATCTCGCCCCGAAGCAGACGGTTCATCCGCACAGCGTGAAATAGGCAGTAAAAAACGCGATGCAGGGTTGACAGGTCGAAGAAGTTGCTTCATACTCTGCGGTTCCTCGCGGAGGGGTGGCCGAGTGGTTAAAGGCGACAGACTGTAAATCTGTTCTTTCGAGTACGCTGGTTCGAATCCAGCCCCCTCCACCAAGTTTTTGCAAGAAGACTGGGTGACGCAAGTAGATGAAGTAAGAATTGAACAATCCTCGCGGGTGTAGCTCAATGGTAGAGCAGAAGCCTTCCAAGCTTACGACGAGGGTTCGATTCCCTTCACCCGCTCCAGTGTTGTTGCAATGCAGATGTACCCCATAAGCCCTTGTAGCTCAGTGGTAGAGCACTCCCTTGGTAAGGGAGAGGCCACGTGTTCAATCCACGTCAAGGGCACCAGAATTCGCAGTATCCCGCAGCACCGGCAGCATATTTAATACGCAGCACTATCAAAGACAGTCGGGCGTACGCCCAGGCAATCACACCAAATCGTTAGGAGTCTAAAATGGCAAAAGAGAAATTCGAGCGGACCAAGCCGCACGTTAACGTCGGCACCATCGGCCACGTCGACCACGGCAAGACCACCCTGACCGCTGCGATCGCAACTGTTCTGTCGAAGAAATTCGGCGGCGAAGCTAAAGCATACGACCAGATCGATGCTGCTCCAGAAGAAAAAGCACGCGGCATCACCATCAACACCGCTCACGTCGAATACGAAACCGCCGGCCGTCACTACGCTCACGTTGACTGCCCAGGCCACGCCGACTACATCAAAAACATGATCACCGGCGCAGCACAGATGGACGGCGCGATCCTGGTTTGCTCCGCAGCCGACGGCCCAATGCCACAGACCCGCGAGCACATCCTGCTGGCCCGTCAAGTTGGCGTTCCATACATCATCGTGTTCCTGAACAAGTGCGACCTGGTCGACGACGCAGAACTGCTGGAGTTGGTTGAAATGGAAGTGCGCGAGTTGCTGTCGAAGTACGACTTCCCAGGCGACGACCTGCCTATCGTTAAAGGTTCGGCCCGTATGGCGCTGGACGGCGACACCGGCCCAATGGGCGAGCAGGCCATCATGGCCCTGGCCGAAGCACTGGACAGCTACATCCCTACGCCAGAGCGCGCAGTGGACGGCGCCTTCCTGATGCCAGTGGAAGACGTGTTCTCGATCTCGGGTCGCGGCACCGTTGTGACCGGTCGTATCGAGCGCGGCATCATCAAGGTCGGCGAAGAGATCGAAATCGTCGGCATCAAAGACACCGTCAAGACCACCTGCACCGGCGTGGAAATGTTCCGCAAGCTGCTGGACCAGGGTCAAGCTGGCGACAACGTTGGTCTGCTGCTGCGCGGTACCAAGCGTGAAGACGTGGAACGTGGTCAAGTTCTGGCGAAGCCAGGCTCGATCAAGCCGCACAACCACTTCACCGGCGAGATCTATGTTCTGTCGAAAGACGAAGGCGGCCGTCACACCCCGTTCTTCAACAACTATCGTCCACAGTTCTACTTCCGTACGACTGACGTGACCGGTTCGATCGAACTGCCAGCGGACAAAGAAATGGTTATGCCAGGCGATAACGTGTCGATCACCGTCAAGCTGATCAACCCGATCGCGATGGAAGAAGGTCTGCGCTTCGCAATCCGCGAAGGTGGCCGTACCGTTGGTGCAGGTGTTGTAGCGAAGATCATCGCTTAAGGAATAAGGTCGTACCACCAGGGGCGTCTCTGGTGGTATAATCGATATCCTTTGTAGTTTTACGTAGGGACGTAGCTCAATTGGCAGAGCGTCGGTCTCCAAAACCGAAGGTTGGGGGTTCGATGCCCTCCGTCCCTGCCACCGTTTTCAGGTGCAGGGCACCGAAAGTAAATATAAATGTCAAATCAATCCGTGCAGACCGTCAGCACGTCGAATGACAAGATTAAGGTTGCTCTGGCAATAGCCGTTGCAATCGCAGGTGTGGTCGGGTTTTATTACCTGTCAGACAAACCAGCTCTCGTACGCGCAGGCGCACTTGTAGCTGGTTTGGCTTTTGCCGTTCTGCTCTTGTGGACCTCGACGACTGGCCGTGAATTCCTGAATTTCGCCAAAGAAGCCGTACGCGAAACGAAAAAGGTCGTCTGGCCTACTCGTCGCGAAGCTACCCAGATCACGGGCATCGTGTTTGCCTTCGTGCTGGTGATGGCGCTGTTCCTGTGGGGCACGGATAAGACACTCGAGTTCCTGTTGTACGACGTCATTCTGGGTATACGAAAATAATGAGCGAAAATGTGCAAGATGAAGTGCCGGGCGAAGTTCCGGCACAAGATGCTGGCGCAGCGCCAATCAGCGTACCTGTCAGCAATAAGCGCTGGTATGTTGTACACGCATACTCCGGCATGGAAAAAAGCGTCCAGCGCGCCCTGATGGAGCGCGTCGAGCGCGCGGGCATGCAGGATCAGTTCGGCCAGATCCTGGTGCCGACCGAAGAAGTCGTCGAAGTCCGCAACGGTCAAAAGTCCGTCACCGAGCGTCGTTTCTTCCCTGGCTATGTGCTGGTCGAGATGGAAATGACCGACGAAACCTGGCACCTGGTGAAAAACACCAACAAGGTGACCGGCTTCATCGGCGGCAAATCGAACAAGCCGACCCCGATTCCAGCGCGCGAGATCGACAAGATCATGCAGCAGATGCAAGAGGGTGTCGAGAAGCCACGGCCAAAAGTGCTGTACGAAGTGGGCGAGCAAGTCCGCATCAAGGATGGCCCGTTCACCGACTTCAACGGCAATGTCGAAGAAGTCAATTACGAAAAATCCAAAGTGCGCGTCTCGGTCACCATCTTCGGCCGCGCTACTCCGGTGGAACTTGAGTTCGGCCAGGTAGAAAAAGTATAAGCAGGACCGTTCGCCAGAACGGGCGACGGTGTAAAAACCTGACAAATCTGGCAAAGAGGAGCCCCGCCCTGCAATTGCGCATGGTGGGGCGCTACTACTCATATCCAAGATAGGAGCCATCATGGCAAAGAAAATCATTGGTTTTATCAAGCTGCAAGTGCCAGCTGGTAAAGCAAACCCATCCCCACCGATCGGTCCAGCTCTGGGTCAACGCGGTCTGAACATCATGGAATTCTGCAAGGCGTTCAACGCGCAGACCCAAGGTATGGAACCAGGCATGCCTATCCCAGTCGTGATCACCGCGTTCGCTGACAAGTCCTTCACCTTCGTGATGAAGACCCCACCAGCAACCTTCCTGATCAAGAAGCACTCGGGCGTTGTTAAAGGTTCGGCCAAGCCACACACCGACAAAGTCGGCAAGCTGACCCGCGCTCAAGCTGAAGAAATCGCTAAATTGAAAACCCCAGATCTGACCGCTGCCGACATGGATGCCGCTGTACGCACCATCGCTGGTTCCGCACGTTCGATGGGCATCACGGTGGAAGGTCTGTAATCATGGCAAAACTGTCCAAACGCGCTAAAGCTATCAAAGCCAAAGTTGATAGCACCAAAACCTACGCATTCGACAACGCAGTCGCTCTGATCAAAGAACTGGCTACCGCCAAGTTCAACGAATCGATCGACGTGTCGGTACAGCTGGGTGTGGATCCTAAGAAGTCGGACCAGGTCGTTCGCGGTTCCGTCGTGCTGCCAGCCGGCACCGGCAAGACCGTTCGCGTTGCTGTGTTCGCTTCGGGCGAAAAAGCAGAGCAGGCTAAAGCAGCCGGCGCCGACGTCGTTGGTATGGAAGACCTGGCCGAGCGCGTCAAAGCCGGCGACATGCCTTTCGACATCGTCATCGCTTCGCCAGACACCATGCGTATCGTTGGTACCCTGGGTCAGATCCTGGGCCCACGTGGCCTGATGCCTAACCCGAAAGTCGGCACCGTAACCCCTGACGTCGCTACCGCCGTGAAAAACGCGAAAGCCGGTCAAGTTCAGTACCGTACCGACAAAGCCGGTATCATCCACGCGACCATCGGCCGCAAATCGTTCGCTGACGCAGATCTGAAGAGCAACCTGGTTGCCCTGATCGACGCACTGAACAAAGCCAAGCCAGCCACCAGCAAGGGTGTTTACCTGCGCAAGGTATCGCTGTCGTCGACCATGGGCGCTGGCGTCCGTGTTGACCAGGCTACCCTGGCTGCCTAAGTTTTAAAAGTTTAAGTCCCTGTGCTGCAAGGCGCGGGGCAGTTCTTTGGGCTGGTCGCCGTTGCTTGCAGCGGCGGCCAGGCAATCAAAGACCGTTGGGCCGGGTGCATCAGGCAGGCAACCGGTTAATTGAATTTTTCACCCAACGCAGATGGTGTACCCGATCAAGTTTCGTAGTCCATTGGACTCCTAAACCTCGGACGCCGTTGTTCGAACCGATGGCAGGCAGTTTGCCCGTCATCATTTAAGGAGGTTGACCGTGGGTCTCAATCTGAATGACAAAAAGGCCGTTGTCGCCGAAGTTTCCGCAAAAGTAGCAACTGCGCAAACTATCGTCGTGGCCGAATATCGTGGCATCCAGGTTGCTCACTTGACGCAACTTCGTGCCAAAGCGCGCGCTCAAGGCGTGTACCTGCGAGTGTTGAAAAACACCCTCGCTCGTCGCTCCGTCGAAGGCACGCAGTTCGCCAGCCTGGCAGACAGCATGACCGGTCCTCTGATCTACTCGATCTCGGACGATGCCGTTGCAGCAGCTAAAGTCATCGCTGACTTCGCTAAAACCAACGACAAACTGGTCATCACTGCAGGTAACTACGCAGGCAAGCAGCTGGATAAAGCAGCTGTTGCAGCGTTGGCGAGCATTCCTAGCCGTGAAGTTCTCATCTCGCAGTTGTTGGGCGTTATGCTGGCTCCGGTGTCGGGCTTTGCACGTGGTCTGGCTGCTCTGGCAGCGAAAAAATCCGAAGGTGCTCCAGCTGTTGCCGAAGTGGCCGCAGAAGAAGCGCCAGCAGCAGCTTAATAGCAGCCGCCGGTTTTTTTCTCAAGTACCAATCTGATGTATTAACGAATCAAAAAATTATTGGAGTTTCAAATGGCAATTAGCAAAGACGACATCCTGAACGCAGTTAGCGAAATGTCCGTAATGGACCTGAACGAACTGGTCAAAGCTTTCGAAGAAAAATTCGGCGTTTCGGCCGCTGCAATGGCTGCTCCAGCAGCTGGCGGCGCAGCTGCTGCTGCAGTTGAAGAGCAAACCGAGTTCAACGTTGTTCTGACCGAAGTCGGCGCAAACAAAGTTGGCGTTATTAAAGCAGTTCGCGAAATCACCGGTCTGGGCCTGAAAGAAGCCAAAGACGTGGTTGATGGCGCTCCTAAGACCGTTAAAGAAGCCCTGTCGAAAGCTGACGCTGAAGCCGCTAAGAAGAAGCTGGAAGAAGCTGGCGCCAAGGCCGACCTGAAGTAATCAAGTTGTACGGCGGCTAGTTAGCGCCTCGAGCCAAAGCTGCGGATTTCCTTCTGAAAGGGAGGAAATCCGGCTTTGGCTCCTTTGTCGTCCTCGTCGTATTTGTAGCGTTTGTCCAACGCCGCAGTTTTATCGAATCAGCTGGAAATGGTAGAAGTTTCAGGTTTCGTCTGTGTGACATGCAGCCGATCTTGTTGCTGAAGTGGCTAATAGTGCACTGGCAAAACCTGAATTTTTTATCCTTTCTGTCACTCACGGAGTGTCCATGCACTACTCATTTACTGAGAAGAAACGCATTCGCAAATCATTCGCGAAGCGCGCCAACGTTCACCACGTTCCGTTCCTGCTGGCTACCCAGCTCGAGTCCTACCATAGTTTCTTGCAAGAAGACGTAGCACCGTCGACACGCAAGAACGACGGCCTGCAGTCGGCCTTTACCTCGATTTTCCCTATCGTTTCGCACAATGGCTTTGCGCGTCTCGAATTCCTGTCGTACGTCCTGGGCGACCCCGCCTTTGACGTCAAGGAATGCCAACTGCGTGGCCTGACGTTCGCGTCGCCGCTGCGCGCCAAGGTGCGCCTGGTGATCCTGGACAAGGAATCGCCGACCAAGCCGGTTGTCAAAGAGATGAAGGAACAGGAAGTCTACATGGGCGAACTGCCCCTGATGACCACCACCGGTTCGTTCGTGATCAATGGTACCGAGCGCGTTATCGTTTCGCAGCTGCATCGCTCCCCTGGCGTGTTCTTCGAGCACGACCGCGGCAAGACCCACTCGTCGGGCAAGCTGCTGTTCTCCGCGCGTATCATTCCTTACCGCGGTTCGTGGCTGGACTTCGAGTTCGACCCGAAAGACATCCTGTTCTTCCGCGTCGACCGCCGCCGCAAGATGCCGGTGACGATCCTGCTGAAAGCGATCGGCATGTCGCACGAGCAGATCCTGGCGAACTTCTTCGTGTTCGACAATTTCAACCTGCGCTCCGAAGGCGCGGAAATGGAATTCGTCGCCGAGCGCCTGCGTGGCGAAGTCGCGCGTTTCGACATCGTCAACAAGGAAGGCAAGACGCTGGTCCTGAAGGACAAGCGCATCAACGCCAAGCACGTGCGCGACATCGAGTCGAACGGCATCAAGCACATCTCCGTGCCGGAAGACTACCTGCTGGGCCGCGTGCTGGCCAAGAACATCGTCGATCCGGAGACCGGCGAAGTTGTCGCGTCCGCCAACGATGAGCTGACCGAAGACGTGTTGGGCCGCCTGCGCGAAGCCAACATCTCCGAAATCCAGACCTTGTACACCAACGACCTGGACCAGGGCGCCTACATTTCGCAAACCCTGCGCATCGACGACACCGCCGACCAGATGGCCGCCCGTGTCGCGATCTACCGCATGATGCGTCCTGGCGAACCGCCAACGGAAGACTCCGTCGAAGCGCTGTTCAACGGCCTGTTCTACAGCGCCGACCGTTACGACCTGTCGGCCGTGGGCCGCATGAAGTTCAACCGCCGCATCGGCCGCGATGAACTGACCGGCGCCATGACGCTGTCGAACGAAGACGTGCTGGCCGTGATCAAGATCCTGGTGGAACTGCGCAATGGCCGCGGCGAAGTCGACGATATCGATCACCTGGGCAACCGTCGCGTACGTTGCGTCGGCGAACTGGCGGAGAACCAGTTCCGCGCCGGCCTGGTGCGCGTTGAGCGCGCCGTCAAGGAACGCCTCGGCCAGGCCGAAGCGGACAACCTGATGCCGCACGACCTGATCAACTCGAAGCCGATCTCGGCCGCAATCCGCGAGTTCTTCGGTTCGTCGCAGCTGTCGCAGTTTATGGACCAGACCAACCCGCTGTCGGAAATCACGCACAAACGCCGTGTCTCCGCCCTGGGCCCTGGCGGTCTGACCCGCGAACGCGCAGGCTTCGAAGTACGAGACGTGCACCCGACCCACTACGGCCGCGTGTGCCCGATCGAGACGCCTGAAGGCCCGAACATCGGTCTGATCAACTCGCTGGCGCTGTACGCCCGCCTGAATGAATACGGCTTCCTGGAAACCCCGTACCGCAAGGTCGAAGGCTCCAAGATCACCGACCAGATCGACTACCTGTCCGCCATTGAAGAAGGCCGCTACATCATCGCCCAGGCGAATGCGACCATCGACAAGAACGGCATGCTGAGCGACGAGCTGGTCTCGGCCCGTGAAGCCGGCGAAACCATCCTGGTGTCCCCAGAGCGCATCCAGTACATGGACGTGGCGCCGGGCCAGATCGTTTCGGTGGCGGCATCGCTGATTCCGTTCCTCGAACACGATGATGCGAACCGCGCATTGATGGGTGCCAACATGCAGCGCCAGGCAGTTCCTTGCCTGCGCCCAGAAAAAGCACTGGTCGGTACCGGTATCGAACGCACCGTGGCAGTCGACTCGGGCACCACCGTGCAGGCACTGCGCGGCGGTATCGTCGACTACATCGATGCGGGCCGTGTCGTGATCCGCGTGAACGATGACGAAGCAACCGCCGGCGAAGTCGGTGTCGACATCTACAACCTGATCAAGTACACCCGTTCGAACCAGAACACCAACATCAACCAGCGTCCTATCGTCAAGGTGGGCGACCGTGTGGCCAAGCGCGACGTGATCGCCGACGGCGCATCGACCGACCTGGGTGAATTGGCTCTGGGCCAGAACATGACCGTGGCCTTCATGCCATGGAATGGTCTGAACTTCGAAGATTCGATCCTGATCTCGGAAAACGTCGTCAAAGACGACCGCTACACCTCGATTCACATCGAAGAGCTGTCCGTCGTGGCACGCGATACCAAGCTGGGCGCGGAAGAAATCACCCGCGACATCTCGAACCTGGCTGAGAACCAGCTGGCTCGTCTGGATGAGTCCGGTATCGTCTACATCGGCGCGGAAGTGCAAGCGGGCGACACCCTGGTCGGTAAAGTGACGCCTAAGGGCGAAACCCAGCTGACTCCGGAAGAGAAGCTGCTGCGCGCGATCTTCGGCGAAAAAGCGTCGGACGTGAAAGACACCTCGCTGCGCGTGCCATCGGGCATGATCGGCACCGTGATCGACGTCCAGGTCTTCACCCGTGAAGGCATCGTTCGCGACAAGCGCGCGCAACAGATCATCGACGATGAACTGAAGCGTTTCCGCCTGGACCTGAACGACCAGATGCGTATTGTGGAAGGCGATGCCTTCCAGCGTCTGGAGAAAATGCTGATCGGCCAAGTCGTCAACGGCGGTCCGAAGAAGCTGGCCAAGGGCGCCAAGATCACCAAGGAATACCTGGCTGATCTGGACAAGTACCACTGGTTCGACATCCGCCCAGCGGAAGACGCATCGGCCACCGCGCTGGAAGCGATCAAGGAATCGATCAACGAGAAGCGCCACCAGTTCGACCTGGCCTTCGAAGAGAAGCGCAAGAAGCTGACCCAGGGCGATGAACTGCAACCTGGCGTGCAGAAGATGGTCAAGGTCTACCTGGCTGTCAAGCGCCGCCTGCAGTCGGGCGACAAGATGGCGGGTCGCCACGGTAACAAGGGTGTGGTTTCCCGTATCGTGCCGGTGGAAGACATGCCATACATGGCCGACGGTACGCCGGCCGACGTGGTGCTGAACCCGCTGGGTGTTCCTTCCCGTATGAACGTGGGTCAGATTCTCGAGACCCACCTGGGTTGGGCAGCGAAGGGCCTGGGTATCCGTATCGGCGAAATGCTGGCCGTGCACACCAAAGCCGAAGAGATGCGCAAGTATCTGACCGTGATCTACAACGAAAACGGCCGTCCGGAAGATCTGGACCAGTTCGACGACGAAGAGATCATGAAGCTGGCGAACAACCTGAAGAAGGGTGTTCCGTTCGCTACTCCGGTGTTCGACGGCGCGCACGAGTCGGAAATCCGCCGCATGCTGGACCTGGCCTACCCGGACGACATCGCTCACAAGCTGGGCATGACCCCGTCGAAGAATCAGGTCACGATGTACGACGGCCGCACCGGCGAAGCGTTCGAGCGCAAGGTCACCGTCGGCGTGATGCACATGCTGAAGCTGCACCACTTGGTCGACGACAAGATGCACGCGCGTTCGACCGGTCCGTACTCGCTGGTGACGCAGCAGCCACTGGGCGGTAAAGCCCAGTTCGGCGGCCAGCGCTTCGGTGAGATGGAGGTGTGGGCACTGGAAGCATACGGCGCATCGTATGTGCTGCAAGAGATGTTGACCGTTAAGTCGGATGACGTGAACGGCCGTACCAAAGTGTACGAGAACCTGGTCAAAGGCGACCACGTGATCGACGCCGGTATGCCGGAATCGTTCAACGTGCTGGTGAAAGAGATCCGTTCCCTGGGTATCGATATCGACCTGGAACGCAACTAAGACATCAAGCACGGGCCCCGCCGGTCGTTGCCGGCGGGGCAGTTTAAAGAATTCATCACTACCTGGAGTGATACATGAAAGCACTGCTCGATTTATTCAAGCAAGTACAGACGAACGAGACCTTTGACGCGATCAAGATCGGTCTCGCTTCGCCTGAAAAAATCCGTTCGTGGTCCTACGGCGAAGTTAAAAAGCCGGAAACCATCAACTACCGCACCTTCAAGCCTGAGCGCGACGGTCTGTTCTGCGCCAAGATCTTTGGCCCGATCAAGGACTACGAATGCCTGTGCGGCAAGTACAAGCGCCTGAAACACCGCGGCGTGATCTGCGAGAAGTGCGGCGTCGAAGTCACGCTGGCCAAGGTGCGCCGCGAGCGCATGGGCCACATCGAGCTGGCCTCGCCGACCGCCCACATCTGGTTCCTGAAGTCGCTGCCATCCCGTCTGGGCATGGTGCTGGACATGACCCTGCGGGACATCGAACGCGTGCTGTACTTCGAAGCATACGTGGTGACCGATCCAGGCATGACCCCGCTGAAGAAGTGCCAGATCATGTCGGAAGACGACTACGCCGCCAAGTACGAAGAGTACGGCGACGACTTCACCGCCTTCATGGGCGCTGAAGGTATCCGCGAACTGCTGCGCTCGATCGACATCCACCGCGATGCCGAGACCCTGCGCGTGGAACTGAAGGAATCGAAGTCCGAAGCCAAGATCAAGAAATACGCCAAGCGTCTGAAAGTGCTGGAAGCGTTCCAGCGTTCGGGCATCAAGCCTGAGTGGATGATCATGGAAGTGCTGCCGGTGCTGCCGCCGGAACTGCGTCCGCTGGTCCCGCTGGACGGCGGCCGTTTCGCGACCTCGGATCTGAACGATCTGTATCGCCGCGTGATCAACCGTAACAACCGTCTGAAACGCCTGATGGAGCTGCGCGCTCCAGAGATCATTACGCGCAACGAAAAGCGCATGCTGCAGGAAGCGGTCGACTCGCTGCTGGACAACGGCCGTCGCGGCAAAGCGATGACCGGCGCCAACAAGCGTCCGCTGAAATCGCTGGCTGAGATGATCAAGGGTAAGGGCGGCCGTTTCCGTCAGAACTTGCTGGGTAAGCGCGTCGACTACTCGGGCCGTTCGGTCATCGTGGTGGGTCCGCAGCTGAAACTGCACCAGTGCGGTCTGCCGAAGCTGATGGCGCTGGAACTGTTCAAGCCGTTCATCTTCAACAAGCTGGAACTGATGGGCCTGGCTACCACGATCAAGGCCGCCAAGAAGCTGGTCGAGATCCAGGAACCGGTCGTCTGGGACATCCTGGAAGACGTGATCCGCGAACACCCGATCATGCTGAACCGTGCGCCTACGCTGCACCGTCTGGGTATCCAGGCTTTCGAACCGGTTCTGATCGAAGGTAAAGCGATCCAACTGCACCCACTGGTCTGCGCGGCATTCAACGCCGACTTCGACGGTGACCAGATGGCAGTTCACGTTCCGCTGTCGATCGAAGCACAGATGGAAGCCCGCACGCTGATGCTGGCTTCGAACAACATCCTGTTCCCGTCGAACGGCGAACCATCGATCGTTCCTTCGCAGGATATCGTGCTGGGTCTGTACTACGCGACCCGCGAAGCGATCAATGCGAAAAACGAAGGCATGCTGTTCCCTGACGTGTCGGAAGTCATCCGTGCCTACGACAACAAGGAAGTGGAACTGACCACCCGTATCACCGTACGTATCGTTGAGAATCCAAAAGATCCAGCGACGGGCGAATTCGTTCGCACCGTGACCCGTTACGAGACCACGGTTGGCCGCGCCATCCTGTCGGAAATCCTGCCGAAAGGCCTGCCATTCTCCGTGCTGAACCGCGCGCTGAAGAAGAAAGAGATTTCCAAGCTGATCAACACGTCCTTCCGTAAGTGCGGCCTGCGCGCGACGGTGGTGTTTGCCGACCAGCTGATGCAGTCGGGCTTCCGCCTGGCGACCCGCGCCGGTATTTCGATCTGCGTGGACGACATGCTGGTACCGCCTCAGAAAGTGACCCTGATTTCGGCCGCAGAATCCGAAGTCAAGCAGATCGAGCAACAGTACGCTTCGGGTCTGGTCACCGCCGGCGAACGTTACAACAAGGTGGTCGACATCTGGGGCAAGACCTCGGACGAAGTCGGCAAGGCCATGATGGATCAACTGAAAGTGGAAGACGTCATCAAGCGTGACGGCACCAAGTCCACCCAGGAATCCTTCAACGCGATTTACATGATGGCCGACTCGGGCGCCCGCGGTTCCGCGGCGCAGATTCGCCAGCTGGCAGGTATGCGTGGTCTGATGGCGAAACCGGACGGTTCGATTATCGAAACGCCGATTACCGCGAACTTCCGCGAAGGCCTGAACGTGTTGCAGTACTTCATCTCGACCCACGGCGCTCGTAAAGGTCTGGCGGATACGGCACTGAAGACCGCGAACTCGGGTTACCTGACCCGCCGTCTGGTCGACGTGACCCAGGATCTGGTTGTGATCGAAGACGACTGCGGCACCTCTAACGGCACGCTGATGAAGGCGATGGTCGAGGGTGGTGAAGTTATTGAAGCGCTGCGCGACCGTATCCTCGGCCGCGTGGTGGTCAACGACGTCGTCAATCCAGAGACCCAGGCTACGCTGTACGAAGCCGGCACGCTGATGGACGAAGACATGGTCGAAGAGATCGAACGTCTGTCGATCGACGAAGTCAAGGTTCGCACTCCGCTGACTTGCGACACGCGCTTCGGCTTGTGCGCCAAGTGCTACGGTCGCGATCTGGGCCGCGGCATGCTGGTCAACGCCGGCGAAGCCGTCGGTGTGGTCGCAGCGCAGTCGATCGGTGAACCAGGTACCCAGCTGACCATGCGTACCTTCCACATCGGTGGTGCGGCGTCGCGTGCGGCAGTGGCATCGTCGGTGGAAGCGAAGTCGAACGGTACCATCCGCTTCACCTCGACCATGCGTTACGTCACCAACGGCAAGGGCGCGCAAATCGTCATTTCCCGTTCGGGCGAAGTGCTGATCACCGACGACCACGGCCGTGAGCGTGAGCGTCACAAGGTGCCGTACGGCGCGACCCTGATCGTCAAGGACGGCATGGTCATCAAGGCCGGTACGGCCCTGGCGACCTGGGATCCGCTGACCCGCCCGATCATCACCGAGTACGCCGGTACGGTGCGTTTCGAGAACGTCGAAGAAGGCGTGACCGTTGCCCGTCAGGTGGACGAAGTGACCGGTCTGTCGACCCTGGTGGTAATCGATGCCAAGCGTCGCGGTTCGCTGACCAAGACCCTGCGTCCACAGGTCAAACTGTTGAACGAAGATGGTCACGAAGTGAAGATCGCCGGCACCGAACACGCTGTGGCGATCGGCTTCCAGGTCGGCGCGCTGATCATGGTGAAGGATGGCCAGGCAGTGTCCGTCGGTGAAGTGCTGGCGCGTATCCCGACCGAATCGCAGAAGACTCGCGATATTACCGGTGGTCTGCCGCGCGTTGCCGAGCTGTTCGAAGCACGTTCGCCAAAAGACGCAGGTATGCTGGCGGAAGTGACCGGTACTGTTGCCTTCGGTAAAGAAACCAAGGGTAAGCAGCGTCTGGAAATCACGGACATGGACGGCAACAAGCACGAGTTCCTGATCACCAAGGACAAGCAAGTGCTGGTCCACGACGGCCAGGTGGTGAACAAAGGCGAGATGATTGTCGACGGCCCTGCCGATCCACAAGACATTCTGCGTCTGCTGGGTATCGAAGCGCTGGCGCGTTATATCGTTGACGAAGTGCAGGACGTGTACCGTCTGCAGGGCGTGAAGATTAACGACAAGCACATTGAAGTGATTGTGCGTCAGATGCTGCGTCGCGTTCAGATCGTTAATGCCGGCGACACCAACTATATCGTTGGCGAGCAGGTTGAGCGTTCGGAACTGCTGGATGAAAACGATCGCGTAATTGCAGAGAATAAGATCCCTGCAACCTACGAAAACGTTCTGCTGGGTATTACCAAGGCATCGCTGTCGACCGATTCGTTTATCTCGGCCGCATCGTTCCAGGAAACCACCCGCGTTCTGACCGAAGCCGCGATTATGGGCAAGCGCGATGGTCTGCGTGGTCTGAAAGAAAACGTCATCGTTGGTCGTCTGATTCCAGGCGGCACCGGTCTGGCATTCCACCGCGCTCGCAAAGAGAAAGAGCAGTGGGAAGTGGAAGAGCGTCAAGCTCTGCTGCTGGCCGAGAAAGCCTCGATGTCCAGCAGCGATGTGGAAACGACCGAATCGGTTATTCCGCACGACGGCGAAGCGTAATTCAGCTTTTAGTCCCGCAAATAAAAACGGCACCTTCGGGTGCCGTTTTTTTATTTAAGGCCGCGTTTTAAATGGCCGGTGTGCTTTTAAATATAATTCATCTGAATATCGCCTTTTCGAGAAGAGGAGTTAATCGCGGCCTGTTTGCCGCTTCCACTCGCGACAAGCGGGGTTAATATGGAATTCGCCCTGCGGCGGTCGTTGGTATGGTCGCCCCCGGTGCGTGCCGGCCTGGCCATCAGCGGCGGCCGTATCCGCCGGCGATGGCGCACCGGCTTGCCACTTGCAAGTAAACCAGGAAAACCCTACGTTTAAACACGCCAGACTGTGGTGTGTTCATGCTAAGATTTGGCTCATGATCGCTCAAGCACTCTTCACCCCTGCCCAGCAGAAGCTGCTGGGTTTGCTATTTGTACGTGTCAATCAAGGATTCCACTTGAACGAGATCATGCGCCTGACCGGTTTGGGCAGCGCCTCGGCCCAGCGGGAGCTGAAACGGCTGCATGAGTCGGGCGTCATCGTGTCCGAGCGCATTGGCAACGTGCGCCGTTTTAAGCCCAACAAGGAATGCATCGTATTCGGGGAGTTAAGCAACCTGGTCAAGAAAACCTTCGGCCTGGTGAGCGTGCTGAATTCGGCGCTGGCGCCGCTGCAGCATGTGCTGAATGTGGCCTTTGTTTATGGCGCCACGGCCAAGGAACATGAGGGCATGGATACGCCCGTGGAATTAATGCTGATCGGCGATAATACCAGCTACGGCGAGTTATTATCCCGCCTGCCGGTCGCCGAACGTTTATTGCGGCGTAAAATCAATCCCAATCTGTATTCCATTCCGGACTTTAAACGCCGTCTGCGCGAGCAACAGCCTTTTATTCTCCAGGTGTTGCGGGAACAGAAAATATATGTTTTGGGCGATGAAACCGATCTGGAAAAGATCAGTGGCGAAGAAGTCGCCGTAAATTAATCCGGTATCTGATCGCCAGTCCATGCTTGGCGCTGCGGGAATAATAGGGAAAATCTCGTATAATGCCCGGCCTGAGATTCGCACTGTATTTTTCCGCCAAATGCGGTAATTACCCGCTGGCAGAATGCCAATCCCATTCCGGTGCCGCCGCCATTATGCCGGGTGCTATAAAAAGGCTCAAATACATGCGGCAATACATCGTCCGGTATTCCCGCTCCGGTATCCGTCACCAATAACTGCCTGCTATCTCCATTGGTAAAGAAAGCAATTTCAACCTCGCCCCGGCCGGCCGATTTAATCGCGTGTAAAGCGTTTTTAAACAGGTTGTACAGCACATAGACCAGCAAGACATCCGAGCCGAAAAACGTGAAGTCCTCGGACGCCTTCACCACGACCTTGTCGCGCATCGAGCTTTCGAACGGATAGCAGGCCAGGGCCTCATCCACGCATTTCTTGATTGAATGATTGGCGAAGTCGTTCCGGTTCAGGCTGCCCGCGCGGGCGGACGCCAGCATCATGTCGACGATGAAATTGGAGCGGCTGATTTCCGCTTCGATATGCTGGGTTAGCTTGCTCAGGTAATTCAGTTGCGCCGGCTGCAGCAGCGGCTGGATGTGGTGATGCTCCACCGCGCTTTGATAGCCGGCCAAAAGATCCGGCAGGCATTTGGCCAGCACCCGTGACTGGTTGCGGATGGTCGCCAGCGGCGTACGCATCTCGTGGGCAATGGTGGCGGCCACCTCCATCGGGTCGGCCAGCAGGTTGTGCCGCACCATGGCCTGGGCGATCAGGCCCAAGCTGGCCGCCACGAACAACACCCCGGGCGGATAAAACTGCACGCCGTAGTTGCACAAATAGTCGACCGAGGCGAAGAAGTAGATCAGCAGGCTGACCAGGCAGTAGCGCAGCCGGCTCCTCTCGGTCGACACGGCCAGTTGCTGGCGCCGGTAGAGCAGCCACAGGCCGCGTCCAACCACCAGGCCGGTTTGCAGCAGATGCAGCGCGTGCAGCGGCCCCGCCTTGGGGTAAAAGCCAAAGAAATAGGGATACACGCCGGCGATCAGCCAATCGGTGCTCAGCATGACCACGCCCAGCAAACCGGCGCCGACATAGGACAGGTCCACCCAGCGCCGCTCGCTGCGCTGCGCCGTCAACTCGGCAACGAAATGGTACAGCGTGGTCGGCAGGAAGAGGATGAGCAGATAGCCGAGCTTGGCCAGCGCCAACGCCTCATGCTCGTCGTGGATCTGGAACAGCACGGCCCAGGTGAATTGCCAGCAGAACGTGGTGGCGCACAGCAGGAAAAACGTCAGGCTGATGCGGCTCACCCCGCGCGAATGCAGCACGTACGCGCCGTAGCAAAGGAAGAGCAGGGAGACCACGGCGGGCAGTAGGGAATGCATGCGCTTTTTCCAACGAACTGGGTACGATTAGGTCGAAGTATTGCGCGTGTTGATCTAGCTCGCTTGAGTATTGAATAGGTGTTTGCGTTTTATCAAACAAGCACATGGGAAATCCCCTTTAAGTGTTCCTGCCCGGCTTGCGGGCAAACGTTCTCGGCCGCAGGCCAGGGCGGTCCAACTCATCTTAAAGGGGAATTCCCATGCTGCTGCACGCCACCGAAGTAGAAATGTCCGAAATCACCGCTGCGAACGCCATCAACGCCAAGCAGACGTTCACCCACGCCCTGACGATTTTCCTGAAGGACTCCAACGCCTACGGCAATACGTATTTCGCGCGGTATTTCGAGTGGCAGGGCATTTGCCGTGAGAAGTGGTTTTTTGATTGTATTTCGCGCGACATGCTGCAAAACGAGGGGGTGTTCATCACCAAGCGCGCCGAGCAGGACTACCTGCGGGAGACCTTCCCTTTCCAGGAAGTCCACTGCGAGTTGAATGCTTTTGATGTGAGGAAGTGTTCGTTTTGGCTGGAGTTCCGCTTTTATGCGGATGGCAAGCCGGTGTCGGTGGGGCGCCAGCAGATCGTCTTTGCCAACCATGCAAAGCAGATCACGGCCCTGCCCGAACTGGTGATCGCCCGCATCAAACGCTACGCCAAATAGCAGGATAGGGCGGGCCCGCGCGGCCCGCCCTGTTGCGATTACTTCTGTGCCGCGATCCAGCGGTCGACTTTTTCCTCCAGCAGGGCCAGCGGCAACGTGCCGTCGCCCAGCACCACGGCATGGAACTTCGGCAGGCTGAACTTGTCGCCCAGCGCCTTGGCCGCGCGCTGGCGCAGTTCGACGATTTTCAGCGATCCGATCTTGTAGCCCAGCGCCTGGCCGGGCCAGGCCATATAGCGTTCGGTTTCGGTCTTGGCGGAATTGTCATAGCCCAGCGTGTCGTGCATGTACTGGATGCTCTGCTCGCGGGTCCAGCCTTGCGCGTGCATGCCGGTGTCGACCACCAGGCGGGTGGCGCGCAGCAGTTCGTCGTTCAGGTGGCCGAAGTACTGGGCCGGATCGTCGAACAAGCCCATTTCCTTGCCCAGCGTTTCCGCATACAGCGCCCAGCCTTCGGTAAAGGCGTTGTTGCCGCCATATTTGCGGAAGTTAGGCAGATTTAGCTCCTGCATCAGGGCGATGTGGAAGTGGTGGCCGGGCTTGCCCTCATGCAGGAACAGCGTGGTCATGCCGGTGCTGCCGTATTTGCCCGGATCGTTCACCACCGACCAGAACACGCCCGGGCGCGAACCGTCGCCGGCCGGCGCCGTGTAGTGGTCCGACGCGGTGGCGCGGCTCAGTTCAGGTTCCAGGCGCAGGTCCAGCTTGGCTTTCGGCAGCAGCGTGAACATCAGCGGCAGCTTGGTGTCCAGCACATCGTTCAGCTTGCGGTAGACGGCCTGGACTTCGTCCTCGGTCTTGAACGGATAGAATTTCGGCTGCGCCGCCACCCAGACCGGCAGGCCCGAGGCGGGGCCGGTATAGCCCAGCTTGGGGCCCAGCACTTCGAACTGGGCCTGGATGCGCGCGACCTCCCTCAGGCCGATGGCATGGATTTCATCGGGCTTGAGCGAGGTTGTGGTGGCGCCGGCAACGCGTGCCTGATACCAGGCGGCGCCGTTCGGCAACGCGCCCAGGCCGGTGGTGGTGCGGCAGGCCGGCACGTATTCCTTTTCCAGGAAGGTCGCCAGGCGGGCCAGCGCCGGCATCAATTGCTCGCCGACGGTCTTGCGGTAGGCGGCGGTCAGGCGCTGCTTGTCGGCGTCGTCGAAGGCGGCCGGCAGCTTGGTGATCGGTGTGGAGAAGATGTTGCTTTCCGGCGTGGCGCTGACCAGCTTCTGGAACTGCGGCAAGCCCGATTCCATGATGGCTTTCGGCTCGGTGATGCCTTGCTTCATGCCTTCGCGCATATTGGCGATGGCCTGGTCTATCCAGGCCGGCAGCTGGCTGATGCGGTTCAGGTAGGCGTCGTATTCCTTGACGGTGCCGATCGGCTGCGAGGCTTCGCCGCCCGCGTAGTTGGCCAGCGTCACGGGCACACTGTCCATCTGGTTGATCGGCAGCAGATGTTCGGGGAACTTCTCCATCGCCAGCAGTTGGTTCAGCTCATAGCCGAGGATGTCGTAGTTGATGCGGTCGCCGTTGTCCAGCTGGGCGCGCTTGATCGTCTTCAGGCGGGCGGCGAACTGGCGATACAGCTTGAACTGCTGGGCGCGCTTGGCCGGGGCGATGCTCAGGCCCAGTTGATCGTCGAAACGGTTGTCGCCGTTTTCCGTCGCGTTGAGCGGCTCGAAGCGGGCGCTGGCGTCATAGTACTGGTCGGCCAGGGCTCGCAGCGCTTTGTGGGCGGGCGCGGCGCTGACTTGCGGAACAGCGATGGCCGGCGCGGCGGCGCTGGACGCCAACGGCGCGAACGCCAGCATCACGGCCGCTGCGAGCGGGGCAAGAGTAGCAAGGGTGTTGCGGCGATACGTCATGGTTACGTCCTCGGGATGTCACAAAATTGGCGCCTAGCATAAGCCATTGCGGGGCGGCGCTGGGACAATTTTTGTATCGGCGATACATTGTTTTTCCATGGAAATGCTAAATTCAAATTTGCAAATATAATTGTTTAAAAAGCATAAAAAACCGGCGTATGCTGAGAACTCGGTCGCGTAACTTGCACCGCACTATACACAGGGAGGGATGGCATGAAAAAAATCATGAAAGCCGCATGGACACTGGCCTTGGCCGCACCGTTGGCGGCATCCGCGGTAACGCCGACCGTCAGCTGGACGGCCTGGGTCAACGCCGGCAGCGGCAGCCTGACGCAGAACGCGCAGACGATCAACGTCACCTATACGGGCGACACGATAGGCCTCGATTACAGTTCCAACATCTACGACGTGCCCTCGTCGTTCACCAACGCTGAAGTGACCAACACACCCGGCAGCAACGGCACCATCCTGATGACGGGCGGTAATGCCACCGTCAATCACTTCCACTTCAGCCAGGCGGTGGTCGATCCGTACATCGACATGTTCAGCGTCGGCCAGAGCGGCGTGCCGGTCAGCTTTGTGTTCCAGAACGGCAGCTTCACCATCCTCAGCCAGGGCGCCGGACATTGGGGCGGCGGTACGCTGGTGAGCAGCGGCCTGACCGTCACCGGCTACGAAGGGAACGGTTTGCTGAAATTTAGCGGAACTTATACCGATATCAGCTTCGTTACCCCCAACAGCGAGTACTACTACGGCGCCACGGTAGGGGCGGCCATCACGTCCCCCGTGCCGGAGCCGGAAAGCTACGCCATGCTGGCGGCCGGACTGGGCCTGCTGGGCGCGGTGGTCAGCCGCCGCAAGGCCGCTTCCTGATACAAGCATAACAAAGCAGCACAGCCTGGCCGCTGCCCTCGGGCGCGGCCTTTTTTATTTCAGGCCGCCGCTTCGGCGAAACGGCTTTCGTACAGCGCCGCCACCAGGTCCGACTGGGTGATGATGCCGGCGAAGCGCTGTTCGTGGTCGACGATGGGGATGTGGTGGAAGCCGGAGTCGGCCATCAGCGGCACCAGGTCGACGATCGGCGTGTCCAGCCGCGCGGTGGTCGGATGCTGGGTCATGATCTGTCCGACCACTTCGGCCTTCTCGGTGTGCGTGACGCCGCTTTTGCGCAGGAATCGCTGCAGTTGATGGCGGATGCTGCGATAGTCGTCCAGCCCGCCGTGCTCCAGGAAATCCGTCTGCGTGACGATGCCGATCACCCGCCGCGCCCGGTTGAGCACCGGCAGCGCGGCCACGCGGTGCGCGCGCATCTGCTGCCAGGCTTCCTCCAGGCTGGTGCCGAACTCTGCGCTGATGATGTCGCGCGACATGATGTCGGCGCAGCTGATGATGCCGAAGCGGCGCTGGTAGGCGCGCTGCTCGGTCTGCATGAACAGCGATTCCAGCTCGTCGCGGCTGATGTCCAGCACCTGGTTGTACTGCTTGAGCACGGCGTCCAGGTCTTCCGGCTTGAAGCCCAGCCGCACCGTCGGCACGGCGTCCCTGGTCGCGTGCGGGTTCGGATGCGCGCCTTGCTGCGCATGGGGATAGCGCCTTCCGGTCAGATTGTTGTACAGCATGGCCATGACGGCCAGCAGCGTCGTGTCGACCAGCACCGTCACCAGCGGGAAGGCGAAGCCGGCCGCGTGGATGGCCGGACCGCCGATCACCGCCGTCAGCGCCACCGCGCCGCCGGGCGGATGCAGGCAGCGCAGCGCGAACATCGCGGCGATCGCGGTGCTGGCGGCCAGCGCGCACAGCAGCGGCGTCGACAGCACGTCGCCGAACCAGCGCACGCACAGCACGCCCATCAGGCCGCTGACCACATTGCCGCCGATGGCCGACCACGGCTGCGCCAGCGGACTGGCCGGCAGCGCGAACAGCAGCACGGACGAGGCGCCTATCGGCGCGACCAGGAACAGCGCGCCGGGCGCCATGGATTGGCCGAGCAGCGCGGTCAGCAGCAGGCCGAACAGGGCGCCGCCGGCGGCGCGCAATTGTTCGCGGCGGCTGGCGGTGGTGGGGCTGGGCAGCCAGCGGTCGAGCAGTGCGCGCATGGGCTAATCAAGTATTTGATATGGGACAAATATTATCCCATGCTCGGCCCGCCACTGCACATTATTGGTGCGAAACCAGCTCCAGCGGCAACGCCGTCGTGATCTTGATCTGCTCCATCGAAAACGCCGACGACACCCCGGACAGCTGCGCCACCTTGATCAACTTCTTGTAAAACCTGTCATATCCTTCGATATCGCTCGTTACCACCTTCAACAGATAATCGATGTCGCCGCTCATGCGATGGAACTCCTGCACTTCCGGCAGGGCGACCACGGCCGCGGCGAAGCGCGCCAGCCATTTGTCGTCGTGCTGGCTGGTCCGCACGCTGACGAACACCGTCACCGGCAAGCCCACCTTGCGGCGGTTGACGATGGCCACGCGGTTCTCGATATAGCCTTCCTCCTCCAGCCGCCGCACCCGCTTCCAGCACGGCGTGGTGGACAGCCCGACCCGCTCGCTGAGCTGGGCGATCGACAGCGTGCCGTCGCCTTGCAATGCGGACAAAATTGCATAGTCGTAGCGATCGAGTTGGTTCATTCTATTATTTCCTAAAATGGAGCATAAAAATGCTGAATCTGATGCGTATCAAGGGTATTTTAGTACATCTGTTTCCACGCGGCTGAGTAAACTGTAGGCATTGATGACACAGGCATTTTCATGACGACCGAAATCTACCTCGATGGCAACGCCACCACCGCCGTGCTGCCGGCCGCCATCGCCGCCGCGGCCGACGCCATGGGCCAGCGCTACGGCAATCCCAGCAGCAGCCACGGCACCGGCCTCAAGGCCAAAGTCCTGCTGGACCAGGCGCGCGCCTGCGCGATCCGCCTGCTGGGCGTGGGCGAAGGCCGCCTGATGTTCAACAGCGGCGCCACCGAAGGCATCCAGACCGCCGTGCTGTCGGCGCTGGTCGCGCTGCGCGAACGCCGCGAGCGCGGCGAGGTCATCGGCAGCCTACTGGTCTACGGCGCGACCGAGCACAAGGCCGTGCCGGAAAGCCTGGCGCACTGGAACCGCCTGCTGGGCCTGAACCTGACGCTGCACAAACTGCCGGTCGACCAGGACGGCGCGCACGACCTGGCCCAGCTGCGCGCGCTGGCGCCGCAAGCCGCGCTGGTGTGCACCATGGCCGCCAACAACGAAACCGGCGTTATCACCGACCTGGCCGCCATCGAGGCCGTGCTGGCCGAGACCGGCAGCCCCGCCTACTGGCTGGTCGATTGCGTGCAGGCCCTGGGCAAGCTGGACCTGAACCTGGCCGCCACCCGCATCGACTACGCGCCGTTCTCCGGCCACAAGCTGTACGCGCCGAAAGGCGTGGGCATGTTGTACGTGCGCGCCGGCGCGCCGTTCACGCCGCTGATCATGGGCGGCGGCCAGGAGGGCGGCCAGCGTTCCGGCACCGAGAACATGGCCGGCATCGCCGCGCTGGGCGTGGTGCTGGCCGCGCTGGAACGCGGCGACACCTTCCGCAGCCATCACCAGCTGGCCAGCTATCGCGCCCGGCTGGCCGAGAGCCTGCGCGCCGCCTTGCCCGGCGTGGTGTTCAATCACCCCTTCGACAAATCGCTGCCGACCACGCTGAACTTTTCCGTGCCCGGCCTGTCGAGCCGCGAACTGATGGACGTGTTCGACGCCGCCCAGGTGCGCGTCAGCTCCGGCAGCGCCTGCTCGGCGGCCAAGGCCGCGCCCAGCTACGTGCTGGACGCCATGCACGCGCCGCTGTGGCGCAGCGCCGGCGCCATCCGCATGTCCTTCGGCCCGCTGGCCGACGAGGCCACCATAGCCGACGCCTGCCGCCGCATCGAGCGTTGCGGCGCGGCCTTGCGCGCCAGCTGCCTGATCCCGTCCGAACGCACCGCCGTCCCGCATGACGGCCTGCTGCAGCTGGGCGTCGAGGGTGCGTGCAGCTGGCTGGTGCTAGACGCCGCCAGCCGCAGCTGCATCGTCATCGATCCCTTGCCGGAAATGACCGGACGCATCGAATCCTATGTGCGCTGCCAGAACTACCACGTGCAGGCCATCGTCAGCACCACGACCGGCGTCGATAGAGGCGTGCTGATCGAAGCGCTCGGCCGCCACTTCGACCACCGCGCCGCGACCGACGCCTACGGCTGGCCTGCCGCCGCCGCCATCAAGCTCGGCGCGCAGACGCTGGCCCGCGTGGCGGACGGCGCCGCGCGCCACTACCTGCTGGGCGTGGCCGACGGCGACACGCTGGCGCCGCGCGCGGTGCGCTTCGCCTTCAGCGCGCGGCCCGCCGTGGACGCGCTGCGTCCGCTGACCTGCGCGCAGACGCTGCTGTGCCCGACGCGCGACGAACACAACCAGTTCTGCGTCGGCATGGCCACGCCCGCCAATGCCGGCGCGTCTGCGGACATGCAACTCGACAGCGCCGCGCTGGACGCCTTCCTGCAAGCCCATCCGGACGCCAAGCTGGTCGATGTGCGCGAGCCGTATGAATTCGCCGCGACGACCGCGCCCGCTCCGGGCGGACGCCAGGCCCTCAGCGTGCCGCTGGGCCGCCTGGCCGAGCACGCCAGCGACTGGTTGCGCGGCGAGCGCACACCGCTGGTGTTCTTCTGTCGCAGCGGCAACCGCAGCCAGAAGGCCGCGCAGCTGCTGCACCGGCTCGGCCACGCGCAGGCATACAGCCTCAGCGGCGGATTGGCACTGGCGCCGCTCGCGAAGGCGGCCTGATCAGATCAAGGTTTCTTCCTTTACAAGGCCGCGCAAGCGGCCTTTTTTTTCGTGGAAATTCTGTATGTACGTCAGCGCACAGTCGCGTGCCGTGCGCCCCCGTAGGATGCCTAGGCAGATAATTTCCTATTCGCAGAATCAAAACGAGGTACACCGTTGAACAAGTCCGCCCCCCTCATGCCCGACATCGCGTTGGGCTTCCGCGAATCTCCCTCCGGCGCCTTGCTGTCCGACGAAGACGACCAAGACCTGCCGCTGCGCGCCGAGCTGTTCAGCGCGGCGCAGATGGCCGCGCACGGCAAGACGCTGGCCACGCACCACGAACTGAGCAAGCGCGGCGGCCGCGACCGCCTGCTGGCGCGGCTGGCGGAAAACGCCGCCGTCATCGACGCCACCTGCGACGAGCTGACCGCCGCCGTCAAGGCCGGCCGCCAGATCACGCCCGCCTCCGAATGGCTGCTGGACAATTTCTACCTGATCGAAGACCAGATCCGCATCGCCCGCCGCCACCTGCCCAAGAACTACAGCAAGCAGCTGCCGCGCTTGGGCAAGGGCGCGCCGGAGGGCACGCCGCGCGTGTACAAGATCGCGCTGGAGATCATCGCGCACGGCGACGGCCGTGTCGATCCCGAATCGCTGTGCCGCTTCGTCGACGCCTACCAGGAAGTGGCCACGCTGCAGCTGGGCGAGCTGTGGGCCATCCCCATCATGCTGCGCCTGGCGCTGATCGAGAACCTGCGCCGCGTGGCCGCGCGCGTGGCCGACAACCGCATCCACCGCGACCTGGCCAACACCTGGGCCGACCAGATGACCGACGTCGCCGAAAAAAATCCCAGCGGCCTGATACTGATGGTGGCCGACATGGCGCGCTCCAACCCGCCCATCACCAGCGCCTTCGTGGCCGAACTGGCGCGCCGCCTGCAGGGACAAAGCCCGGCGCTGACCCTGGCGCTGTCGTGGATCACGCACCGCCTGGCCGAATCGGACCAGACCATCGAGCAGCAGATCCAGGCCGAGATCCAGCAGCAGGCGGCCGAGCAGGTCTCGATCGCCAACAGCATCGGCAGCCTGCGCTTCCTCGGCACCATGGACTGGCAGGAGTTCGTCGAGACCATGAGCGTGGTCGAGCAGACCTTGCGCCAGGACCCGGCCGGCGTCTACGGCCGCATGGAATTCGCCACCCGCGACCAATACCGCCACGCGATCGAGAAGATCGCCAAGCGTTCGCGCTATTCCGAAGTCGAAGTGGCGCAGCAAGCCTTGCAGCTGGCGCAGGCCCACTTCGAAGGCGGCGACGCGCGCCACGGCCATGTGGGCTTCTACCTGATCGGCGGCGGTCTGGCCGCGCTGGAAAAGCAGACCGGCATGCGCCGCCCTTGGCTGGAGGCGCTGCAGCAGACCTCGCGCGCCTCGCCGCTGACGTCCTACCTCGGCGCCATCGCCGCCATCTCGCTGGTGTCGACCGCGCTGCTGCTGGAGCGCGCCGCGCGCAACGGCGTGCACGGCCCGGTGATCGTGCTGCTCGGCGTGCTGGCGCTGGCGGGCAGCGGCCAGCTGGCACTGAGCCTGGTGAACTGGATCGCCACGCTGGTGACCCGTCCCAATCCGCTGCCGCGCATGGACTTCAAGGACGGCGTGCCGACCGACGCCCGCGCCATCGTGGTGGTGCCGACGCTGGTCTACAGCCGCGAGAATGTCGATGACCTGTGCGAGCAGCTGGAGGTGCGCTTCCTCGCCAACCGCGATCCCAACCTGATATTCTGCCTGCTGACCGACTTCGCCGACGCCGCCGCCGAAACCCTGCCCGCCGACGCCGCGCTGATGGAGCAGATGCGCCGCTGCGTGGAGCAACTGAACCGCAAGTACGCCACCCACGCCAACGGCCAGGCCGCGTCGCCGTTCCTGCTGCTGCACCGCCCGCGCCGCTGGAATCCGCAGGAAGGCGTGTGGATGGGCGAGGAGCGCAAGCGCGGCAAGCTGCAGGACCTGAACCGCTTCCTGCGCGGCGGTGCGCGCGACAAATTCAGCCTGGTGGTGGGCGACCTCGGCGAACTGGAAGACATCAAGTACGTCATCACGCTCGACACCGACACCCAGCTGCCGCGCGAGGCCGCGCGCCAGTTCATCGCCGCCATGCGGCACCCGCTGAACCAGCCGCGCATCGACAGCGCGCGCGGCCGCGTGGTGGAGGGCTACGGCATCCTGCAGCCGCGCGTCACGGTCAGCCTGCCGAGCGAGAACGCCTCGCTGTACGAAAAACTGTGCGGCGGCGAGCCGGGCATCGACCCCTACACCCGCACCGTCTCCGATGTGTACCAGGACGTGTTCTTCGAAGGCTCCTTCATCGGCAAGGGCATCTACGACATCGACGTCTACGAGCAGGTGCTGGGCGACCGGCTGCCGGACAACCGCATCCTCAGCCACGACCTGCTGGAAGGCTGCTACCTGCGCGCCGGCCTGCTGAGCGACGTGCAGTTGTACGAGGCCTACCCGGCCCGCTACAGCGACGACGTCAGCCGCCGCCAGCGCTGGACCCGCGGCGACTGGCAGCTGGCCTCGTGGCTGTTCGGCCGCGTGCCGGGCCCGAACCGCAAGCGCGAGCGCAATCCGCTGTCGCTGCTGTCGCGCTGGAAGCTGTTCGACAACCTGCGCCGCAGCCTGACCGCGCCGGCGCTGGTGCTGTCGCTGATCACCGCATGGCGCTGGCTGCCCGACCCGTGGTTGTGGGCCGGCGCCGTGCTGGCCGTGATCTTCGTACCGCCGCTGGCCAGCACCGCGCACGACTTGCTGCACCGCCCGGAGGACACCTTGTGGAGCCAGCACATACGGGCCGCGCTGCGGCGCGGCGGCATGCAGTTCGCGCACGCCATCCTGATGCTGGCGTTCCTGCCGTACGAAGCCTATTTCAGCCTGGACGCCATCCTGCGCAGCGGCTGGCGCCTGCTGGTCTCGCACAAGCACCTGCTGGAATGGCGGGCCTCGGCGCTGACGCGCGCGGCCGACGGCGCGACCGGCGTGTGGCGCACCATGTGGGTGTCGCCGGTGCTGGCGCTGTTCGTCGGCGGCGCGCTGCTGGGCTGGCGCCCAACCAGCCTGGCGCCGGCCGCGCTGTTCCTGCTGGCGTGGCTGCTGGCGCCGGCCATCGCGGACCGGATCAGCCGCCCGATCGTGCGCCGGCAGGCCCAGCTCACGCCGGACCAGCAGCGCTTCCTGCACCAGCTGGCGCGCCGCACCTGGGCCTATTTCGAACGCTACGTCGGCCCGGACGACAACTGGCTGCCGCCCGATAACATGCAGGAGCATCCGGCGCATGTGGTGGCGCACCGCACCTCGCCGACCAACATCGGCATGGCGCTGCTGGCCAACCTGAGCGCCAGCGATTTCGGCTACATCACCGTCGGCCAGATGATGGAGCGCACCGCCGGCACGCTGGCCACGATGGACCAGCTGGAACGCCACCAGGGCCACTTCTACAACTGGTACGACACGCAGACCCTCAAGCCGCTGCACCCGATCTACATCTCCACCGTCGACAGCGGCAACCTGGCCGGCCACCTGCTGACCCTGCAGGCCGGCCTGACCGGCTTGTACGACCAGCCCATCCTCGGGCCGCAGACGGTGGACGGCGTCGTCGCCACCTGCGAGGTGCTGCAGCAATCGCAGGCCGGCGCCGAGGCGCCCGCGATGAACGCCTTGCTGGCCGCGCTGGCGCCCGCGCCGGACGCCGGCAACCTGCAGCAGATGCACGCCTGGCTGACCCGCGTGGCTTCCGCCGCCGGCCAGCTGCCGCCGCTGGCGGAAGCCGAGGCCCACGGCGAGGCGGCCATGTGGTCCGCCTCGCTGGTGCGGCAATGCCAGGCCGCGCTGGCGGACCTGACGCTGCTCGCGCCCTGGGTCGACCTGCCGGCGGACGCCGTGTTCGACACCAGCCTATCGCGCGTGCCGACGCTGCGCGAACTGGCCGCCATGATCGACCAACCGGCCGCCGTGTTGGCCAACGACCTGGCCCCGGCCGAGCGCGATCGCCAGCTGGCGCTGGCCGGCCTGTGCGCGCAGGGCGCCGCCGCCGCCCACGAACGCATGCGCGAGCTGGCCAGCCTGGCGCAGCGCTGCGGCGCATACGCCCTGATGGAATATGGCTTCCTGTTCAATCCGACCACCAACCTGCTGGCCATCGGCTACAACGTCTCCGAGCGCCGGCTGGACGCCAGCTACTACGATCTGCTGGCGTCGGAAGTGCGGCTGGCCAGCTTCGTCGCCATCGCCCAGGGCCAGCTGCCGCAGGAGCACTGGTTCGCGCTGGGCCGCCAGCTGTGCATCGTGGCCGGCAAGCCGGTGCTGCTGTCCTGGAGCGGCTCGATGTTCGAGTACCTGATGCCGCTGCTGGTGATGCCCAACTATCCGAGCACGCTGCTCGACCAGACCTACAACGCGGTGATCGACGCCCAGATCGACTACGGCAAGCGCCGCAACGTGCCGTGGGGGATTTCCGAATCCGGCTACAACACCGTCGACGCCAGTCTCAATTACCAGTACCGCGCCTTCGGCGTGCCGGGCCTGGGCCTCAAGCGCGGCCTGGCCGACGACCTGGTGATCGCGCCCTACGCCACCATGCTGGGACTGATGGTGCGGCCGGAAGCGGCCTGCCTCAACCTGCAGAAGATGGCGGGCCTGGGCTACATGGGCCGCTACGGCTTCTTCGAGGCGGTCGACTACACGGCCTCGCGCCTGCCGCGCGGCCAGGCCTCCGCAGTGATCCGCTCCTTCATGGTGCACCACCAGGGCATGGGACTGCTGGCGCTGAGCTACCTGCTGCACGACCGGCCGATGCAGCGCCGCTTCGAATCCGATCCGCTGCTGCAATCGACGCTGCTGGTGCTGCAGGAACGCAGTCCGGAGGCGGGCGCTTTCTACTCCAACACCAGCGAGCTGGCGGCGATCCGCTCCAGCGTGCCGGAGCAGGCCATGCCGATGCGCATCCTGAGCCAGCACACCACGCCGGTGCCGGAAACCCAGCTGCTGTCCAACGGCCGCTATCACGTCATGGTCACCAACGCCGGCGGCAGCTACAGCCGCTGGAAGGACCTGGCCGTGACGCGCTGGCGCGAGGACAGCACCCGCGACAACTGGGGCAACTTCTGCTACGTGCGCGACATGGAAGATGGCCGCTTCTGGTCCACCACCTACCAGCCCACGCTGGTCGATCCGCGCAAGCACGAGGTGATCTTCTCCGAGGGCCGCGCCGAGTTCCGCCGCTCCGACCGCAACATCGACCTGTACACGGAAATCGTGGTCTCGCCGGAGGACGACATCGAACTGCGGCGCACCCGCATCACCAACAAGTCCGACCGCGTGCGCACCATCGAGGTGACCAGCTTCGCCGAGGTGGTGATGGCGCCGGCCGCCGCCGACGCCGCCCACCCGGCCTTCAGCAAACTGTTCGTGCAGACCGAGATCCTGCGCGACGAAAACGCCATCCTGTGCACCCGCCGCCCGCGCGGCCAGGCCGACGTGATGCCGTGGCTGATGCACTCGATGATGGTGCACGACGCCGCCGTCACGGAGGTCTCGTTCGAGACCGACCGCTCGCGCTTCATCGGCCGTGGCAACACCGCCGCCGCGCCCGACGCCATGCTGAGCGGCGAACCGCTGAGCGGCGCAGAAGGCTCGGTGCTCGATCCGGTGGTGGCGATCCGCCACACCATCACGCTGCAGCCGGACCAGACGGCCATCGTCGACATCGTCACCGGCATGACCGAGCAGCGCGACGCCGCGCTGCACCTGATCGACAAATACCAGGACCGCCACCTGGCCGACCGCGTGTTCGAACTGGCGTGGACCCACAGCCAGGTGGTGCTGCGCCAGCTCAACGCCAGCGAGGCGGACGCCCAGCTATACGGCCGCCTGGCCAACTCGGTCATCTACCCGAACGCCGCGTTGCGCGCCGACGCCGGCACGCTGGCCAAGAACCAGCGCGGCCAGTCCGGCCTGTGGGCCTACGCGATTTCCGGCGACCTGCCGATCGTGCTGCTGCAGATCAAGGACCCGGCCAACATCGAGCTGGCGCGCCAGCTGGTGCAGGCGCACGCCTACTGGCGCCTGAAAGGCCTGGTGGTCGACCTGGTGATCTGGTACGAGGACCAGTCGGGCTACCGCCAGCTGCTGCACGAGCAGATCATGGGCCTGATCGCCTCCGGCATCGACGCCCAGGCCATCGACCGGCCGGGCGGCATCTTCGTGCGCCTGGCCGACCAGATCGCCAACGAGGACCGCGTGCTGCTGCAATCGGTGGCGCGCGCCATCCTCAGCGACAGCCGCGGCACGCTGGCCGAGCAGATCAAGCGTCCCGGCGCGCCGGCCATGCGCATGCCGCCGCTGATGACGGACAACCGCGGCGACTACGCGGACGCCGGCCCCGCCACGCCGGCGGTGCGCCCGCTGATGCTGGAAAACGGCATCGGCGGCTTCACGCCGGACGGCCGCGAATACGTCATCTCCACCAGCGATGCGCGGCGCACGCCGGCGCCGTGGTCCAACGTGCTGGCCAACCCGCAGTTCGGCTGCGTGATCTCGGAGAGCGGCCAGGCCTACACCTGGCACGAGAACGCGCACGAGTTCCGCCTCACGCCGTGGCACAACGATCCGGTCAGCGACGCCAGCGGCGAGGCCTTCTACCTGCGCGATGAGCAGAGCGGCCGCTTCTGGTCGCCGACCGCCTTGCCGGCGCGCGGCAACGGCGGCTACGTCACGCGCCACGGCTTCGGCTACAGCGTGTTCGAACACACCGAGACCGGCATCGCCACCGAGATGACCGTCTTCGTCGCCACCGACGCGCCGATCAAGTACACGGTGCTCAAGGTGCGCAACGATTCGCTGGTGGCGCGGCGCCTGTCGGCCACCGGCTACGTCGAATGGGTGCTGGGCGACATGCGTTCCAAGTCCGGCATGCACATCGTCACCGAGGCCGATCCGGTCAGCGGCGCGCTGTTCGCCAGGAATCCCTACAACACCGAGTTCACCGGCCGCGTGGCCTTCTTCAACTGCGACGCCACGCTGCGCACCCACACCGCCGACCGCAGCGAATTCCTGGGCCGTAACGGCACGCTGGCGGCGCCGGCGGCGCTGCGCCGTTCTCGCCTGTCCGGCAAGATCGGCGCGGGGCTGGACGCCTGCGCCGCGATCCAGGTGCCGTTCGACCTGCTGCCCGGCCAGGAGCGCGAGATCGTCTTCGTGCTGGGCGTGGCCGGCCGCCGCAACGCCGACGCCAGCAGCCTGGCGCAGAAGCACCGCAGCGCCGGCGCCGCGCACGAGGCGCTGGCCGCCGTGCACGCGCACTGGGAGAAAACCCTGGGCGCGGTACGCATCGACACGCCGGAGCCGGAGCTGGACCTGCTGGCCAACGGCTGGCTGATGTACCAGACCATCGCCTGCCGCATGTGGGCGCGCAGCGGCTACTACCAGTCCGGCGGCGCATTCGGCTTCCGCGACCAGCTGCAGGACGCGATGGCCACCATCCACACGCAACCGCAGCTGCTGCGCGACCAGCTGCTGCTGTGCGCCGCCCACCAGTTCCTGGAGGGCGACGTGCAGCACTGGTGGCATCCGCCGTCCGACCGCGGCGTGCGCACCCACTGCTCGGACGACTACCTGTGGCTGCCGCTGGGCGCCTGGCGCTACGTCATCGCCACCGGCGACACCGGCGTGCTGGCCGAAAGCATGCCTTACCTGGAGGGCCGCGCCGTCAAGCCGGAGGAGGACTCCTACTACGACATGCCGGGCCGCTCCAGCGAAAGCGGCACGCTGTACGAGCACTGCGTGCGCGCCATCCGCAACGGCCTGCGCTTCGGCGAGCATGGCCTGCCGCTGATCGGCTCCTGCGACTGGAACGACGGCATGGACAAGGTGGGCGAGCATGGCAAGGGGGAGAGCGTGTGGCTGGCCTTCTTCCTGTGCGAGGTGCTGCAGCGCTTCGCCGAGGTGGCGGAGCTGATGCAGGACGTGGACTTCGCCACCGAATGCCGCAGCGAGGCCAAAAAGCTGGCATACAACGTCGAGCAGAACGCGTGGGACGGCCAGTGGTACCGCCGCGCCTATTTCGACGACGGCACGCCGCTCGGATCGCACACCAACGAGGAATGCCAGATCGATTCGATCTCGCAAAGCTGGGGCGTGCTGTCCGGCGCCGCCGACCCGGTGCGGGTGCGCGGCGCGATGGAGCAGGTCAACCAGCGCCTGGTGCGGCGCGATTCGGGCATCATCCAGCTGCTCGATCCGCCGTTCGACAAGGCCGGCCCGAACCCGGGCTACATTCGCGGCTACGTGCCCGGCGTGCGCGAGAACGGCGGCCAGTACACCCACGCCGCCATCTGGACCGCGATGGCCTTCGCCCGCCTGGGCGACACCGAGCGCGCGTGGGAGCTGGCGCGCATGATCAACCCGGTGCAGCACGGCGGCACGCCGGAAGGCATGGCGCGCTACAAGGTCGAGCCCTACGTGGTCACGGCCGACGTCTACGCCGTGGCGCCGCACGTGGGGCGCGGCGGCTGGAGCTGGTACACCGGTTCGTCGGGCTGGATGTACCGGCTGATCCTGGAGTCGCTGCTCGGCCTGACGCGCACCGCCACCCGGATCACGCTGGCGCCGCGCATGCCGGCCGAATGGGATCACTTCACGCTGACGTACCGCCATGGCGAAGGCTCGTATGTGATCCGGGTGGTGAAGTCGGCGGAAACCGCCGCGCCGGTGCTGACGGTGGACGGCGTGCGCCAGCTGGCGCTGGCGATCGACCTGCACGATACCGCCAGCATCCATAAGGTCGAACTGCTCATGCCGGCCAAGTTAAATTCTTAACAGAGTGTCCCATTCTGGACATTTTCATCATCGGTACAACGGCGCGAAAATTTAGTTTCGCGCCGTTGTCGCGTGCGCGCCCAGTAGCCACCGCATTTATTCCAAAGACCTCTGAATAGCCAAGCAAATTCGAATTGGTTCGTCATCTTCCTGTCATGCATAGTTGCCAATATTTTGGATCCCCAACCGCAGAGAGAAAGAACCTGATGAACAAATCTAAGATGCTGTCCCGGCTCGCGATGATGTTGATGCTGTCCTCCGGCGCGATTGGCGCGGTCCACGCGTCCAAGGCCGACCACCACGAATTCGAGGCCACGCTGCACGCGCCCTTCGCCGCCGACGGCGCCGACCAGGACCGGCCGGAAGCCCGCACCTTCAAGCTCGCCTTCGATTTCCCGCTGCTGGAGCGCGAACAGGACGTGCGCTGGCGCCTGGAGCTGGTCAGCCCGGACGGCGTGGTGGTCCAGCAGTGGCAGGGCGTGCAGCGCATCGCCGGCAAGCCGGTCGACGTCAGCATCGCGTGGGACGGCCGGGCCGATGGCTTGATCCTGACCGATGGCGTCTACCTGGCGCGCATGCAGGCCGTCACCGGCGAGGAGACGGTCGAACAAAGCTGGGACATCTCGGTGGGCCGCAATCCTGCGCAGGCCATGCCGGCCTTCAAAGCGCTGCCGACCAACACCGCGCGGGCGCGCCCGACGCGCCAGGCCGGCCTGGTGGCGCAAAGCGTGGCCGCGACATCGTCGCTGCCGTACACCATCTACCTCGGCAACCTGCACAGCCAGACCAACCACAGCGACGGCGGCGGCCCGCTGGGCAGCTGCACCGGCGCGCAGGCGCCGCAAAGCGCGGCCCTGGGACCGGCCGACGCCTACCAGTACGCCATGAACAAGGGCCTCGATTTCCTGATGGCCTCCGAGCACAATCACATGTACGACGGTTCCGACGGCACCAACGCCTCGGCCGATCCGGCCACCGCCAAGGCGCTGTTCCAGTCCGGGCTGACCGCCGCCGCCAACTTCAACAGCGCGCACGCCAACTTCCTCGGCATGTATGGGCTGGAGTGGGGCGTGATCAACAACGGCGGCCATATGAACATCTTCAACACCACCGAGTTGCTGGGATGGGAGAGCAACAGCAGCGGCCAGCTGATCGCCGACACGCTGACGCCGAAGAACGACTACGCCGCGCTGTACACGCTGATGCGCCAGCGCGGCTACATCGGCCAGTTCAACCATCCCGAATCGTCGGGCCAGTTCCTGGTCAACGGCACGGCGCTGGGCTACACCGCCGACGGCGACCAGGCGATGGCGCTGTGCGAAGTGCTCAACACCTCGGCCTTCTCCACCAACACCAGCGAGAGCGAGACCGGCCGCAGCACCTACGAAGGCGCCTGCAACAAGGCGCTGGAGGCGGGCTACCACGTCGCCTTCTCCAGCGACCAGGACAACCACTGCGCCAACTGGGGCGCGTCCTACACCAACCGCACCGGCGTGCTGCTGCCGACCGGCACGCCGCTGACCACCGCCAGCATGATCGCCGCCATCAAGGCGCGCCGCGTGTTCGCCACGATGGACAAGACCTCGCAGCTGATCCTGACCGCCAACGGCCACGTGATGGGCGAGCGCTTCACCAACAGCGGCACCCTGAACCTGGTGGCCAACTTCGCCAGCAGCAGCGGCAAGACGGTATCGTCGGTGAAGATGTACGAGGGTGTCCCGGGCCGCAACGGCACGGTGACGCAGCTGTCGGCCACCGCCAGCACCACCATCACGCCGGCCGTGGGCGAGCACTTCTACTACGCCAAGATCACCCAGAACGACGGCAACATCCTGTGGTCGGCGCCGGTGTGGGTCACGCAGACCAGCGGCGGCGGCACCACCACGCCGCCCACGGCCACGCAGCTGATCGTCAACGGCGGCTTCGAGTCGGGCGCCGCATCGTGGACCGCGACGTCGGGCGTGATCAGCAACGACGCGAGCCAGGCCGCGCATGCGGGTAGCTACAAGGCCTGGCTGGACGGCTACGGCAGCGCCCACACGGACACGCTGTACCAGACCGTGACGATACCGGCCGACGCCACCAGCGCCACGCTGGCGTTCTGGCTGCAGGTGGTGTCCGACGAGACCACCACCACCACCGCCTACGACACGCTCAAGGTGCAGGTGCGCAGCGGCGCCAACGCGGTGCTGGCGACGCTGGCGACGTATTCGAATCTGAACAAGGGCAGCACGTATGTGCAGAAGAGTTTCGACCTGTCGGCCTACAAGGGCCAGACGGTGAGGATATACTTCGAGGGTGTGGAAGGTTCGACGGTGTCGACCGCGTTCCTGATCGACGACGTCACGCTGAACGTGCAGTAAGCGCGCTTAGTTGGTCCAGGGCTGTTCGCGCTTCTTGCCGTTGCGCGCGAACAGCAGCAGCACGCCGATGCCGAGCAATATCAGCTTGTAGTTCACCGGCTCCGGCACCGACACCATGTCGGCCTTTTTGGCCGGCTTGACCGGTTTGGCGATGCCGGAAGCGCTGGTGGCGTGTGCCGCCACCGGCGCCGGTTCTGCCGCATAAGCCTGAACGTTCAACGCGGAGGCGCACAACACCAGCGCCGCAATTTTGCTCATCAATCGCATTCCTTGCCCCTGCCAATAATGAAGTGACAAGTATAATAGATTGTTAATTCCTCCGCATCCGTGCGGTAACACACGGAGCGGGGCATAAAGACTTGACCCTACGCGCCGAGGCTGGACCCGGCGCCCAGCAGCGTCGCCACGCCCAGCACGGCGAACACCAGCGCCGCGATGCCGTGCACCAGCTTGAGCGAGACGCGGTGCGCGATGCGGTCGCCCAGGTAGACCGCCGGCACATTGGCCAGCATCATGCCGAAGGTGGTGCCGCACACCACCGCCACCAGGCTGTGATAGCGCGCCGCCAGCGCGACCGTGGCCACCTGCGTCTTGTCGCCCATCTCGGCGACGAAGAAGGCGATCAGCGTGGTCAGGAACACGCCGTACTTCGCCAGCGGCATGTCGTCGTCGTCGATCTTGTCCGGCACCAGCGTCCACGCGGCCATCGCCAGGAAGGACGCGCCCAGCACCCAGCGCAGGATGTCTGGACCCAGCAGGCTGGTGATCCAGGCGCCGATCGCTGCGGCGAACGTGTGGTTGGCGATGGTGGCGACGAAGATCGCGGCGACGATGGGCAGCGGGCGGCGGAACTTGGCGGCCAGGCAGAAGGCGAGCAGCTGGGTTTTATCGCCGATTTCCGCGAGGGCGACGATACCGGTAGAGACGAGGAAGGCTTCCATGGGATTTTAAGTGGTACGCGGGCCGGAAACGATTAACCAATGATCCAGGCGCGACTCCGGCCCATCATGGCCGCACCTCGATCATGGTCTCGTCAAGTTTTTCAACCACCTGCACCACGGTCTGCGGACCGATTATGTTGACACAGGTTCTTGCGCCGGGACGACGCAAGCCGACTACTCCCCACTTACGGAGCGAATGATAGCATAGGCGTGCGGATGTACACATCTTCGATACATGGCTATGCTATTCTGCTTCGCGCTTCAGTCAACATTGAAAAGACCGCCATGCCTATCAAGAAAAAACTGTCCGCGTTCGTCCTGGCCGCCCTGGCGGCGCTGGGCGTCGCCCACGCCGACCCGCTGAGCTACGCGCGCTACGACCAGGTACGCACCAGCGACCTGTATCTGGACCTGAAGGCCGACTTCGGCCACAAGACGCTGGCCGGCTACGCCGAGCTGACGCTGAACTGGATCGATCCATCCGCCCGCACGCTGGTGCTGGACACGAACGAACTCAATATCGCCAAGGTGCAGGTGCTCAACCCGAACGGCCGTTGGAGCGCCGCCTCCTTCATGCTCGACAAGCCGGACGCCGAGAAGGGCCGGGCGCTGCGCATCGCGCTGTCGTTCCAGCCGCAGAAGGTGCGCGTGTACTACCGCACCGCGCCGTCGGCCGCCGCGCTGCAGTGGATGTCGCCGCAGCAGACCATGTCCGGCAAGCGTCCGTTCATGTTCAGCCAGTCCGAGGAGATCAACGCCCGCTCGTGGGCGCCGGTGCAGGACACGCCCGCCGTGCGCTTCACCTACAGCGCCCGCATCGAGGCGCCGGCCGGCATGCGCGTGGTGATGAGCGCCGAGAACGACCAGAATGCGACCGGCGCCGGCGGCTGGAAATTCAAGATGGCGCAGCCGATTCCGTCCTACCTGCTGGCCATCGCCATCGGCGAGATCGACGTGCGCAATCTCGGCCCGCGCTCGGCCGTCTACGCCGAACCGGCGCGCATCGACGCCGCCGCCTACGAGCTGGCCGACACCGAGAAAATGATCAGCGCCGCCGAGGGCCTGTACGGCCCGTACCGGTGGGAGCGCTACGACATGATCGTGCTGCCGCCGTCGTTCCCGATCGGCGGCATGGAGAACCCGCGCCTGACCTTCCTCACGCCGACCATGATCGCCGGCGACCGCAGCCTGGTCGACCTGATCGCGCACGAGCTGGCGCACTCCTGGTCCGGCAACCTGGTGACCAACGCCTCGTGGAAGCACTTCTGGCTCAACGAAGGCTTCACCACCTACGTCACCACCCGCATCGTCGAGAAGCTGTACGGCGAGGAAGTGGCGGAGATGAACCTGCAGGTCGAGCAGGAGGAGGCGCTGGCTTCGCTGCCGTCCATCCCGGCGGCCAAGCAGGCGCTGGTCACGCGCGATGCCGACACCAGCGCCGCCAGCTACACCGACAGCGGCCTGGTTTATCCGAAGGGCGCGTGGCTGCTGCGCACCCTGGAGCAGCGCGCCGGCCGCGAGGTGTTCGATCCCTTCCTGCGCGGCTGGTTCGACCAGCACGCGTTCAAGTCCGCCACCACCGACGAATTCGTGGCCTACCTGAAGAAAAATTTGCTGGACGCGCATCCGGACGTGATGTCGCAGGCGGAGCTCGACGAGTGGCTGTACGGCGCCGGCATTCCGGCCAGCGCCAAGCACGCGGCCTCGCCGCGCCTGGCCGCGCTGGACGCGCAGCGCACCGCGTGGCTGAAGGGCGAGCTGCCGACCAGGGATTTGAACGGCAAGAACTGGATCGCGCTGGAGTGGATGCACTTCCTGAACGATATCGACGGCAAGGCCAACGCCACGCAGCTGCAGGAGCTGGACCAGGCTTTCGCGCTGGGCAAGAGCGGCAACAACGAAATCGCCTACCGCTTCTACCTGGCCTCGATCAAGGCCGGCTACAACGTGCGCGAGCCGCTCAACAGCTTCCTGATGAGCGTGGGCCGCCAGAAGTTCGTGGTGCCGCTGTACACCGCGCTGTTGAAGAATCCGGGCGACCGGGAATGGGCCAAGGCGGTCTACGCCAAGGCGCGCGAGCACTATCACCCGGTCACCCAGGGATCGGTCGACAAACAATTTAAAAAATAACGATGCTGAAATTCTCTCGTACTTTCGCTGCCGCACTGGTGGTGCTGGCGGTGTCCGTCCCGGCGCGGGCCGCCGCGCCGGCCTACAACCTCGACGCCGACGTCAAGCTCGCGCTGAAGACCTTCGACGTGCCCGGCATGGCGATCGCCATCGTCAAGGACGGCAAGGTGATCTCCGCCCAGGGTTACGGCGTGCGCAAGCTGGGCGACCCGACGCCGGTGGACGGCAAGACCCTGTTCGAAGTGGCCTCCAACTCCAAGGCCTTCACCGCCGCCGCGTTGGCGATGCTGGTCGACGAGGGCAAGATCGCCTGGGACGATCCGGTCACCAAGCACCTGCCGGACTTCCAGATGTACGACTCCTACGTCACCGGCGCGATGACAGTGCGCGACCTGCTCACGCACCGCAGCGGCCTGGGTCTGGGCGCGGGCGATTTGCTGTGGTGGCCGACCACCAATTTCAGCACCGACGAAATCATCGCGCGCCTGCGCTACGTGAAGCCGGCCACCAGCTTCCGCAACAGCTACGCCTACGACAACCTGCTCTACATCGTGGCCGGCAAGATCGTCGCGGCCAAGGCGGGCAAGCCGTGGGGCGCGGCCATCCACGACCGCATCCTGGCGCCGCTGGGCATGAACGGCACCACCACCGACGTCGCCGGGATGCTGGCCAGCGGCGACTACTCCGCGCCGCACAGCAAGATCGACGACAAGGCGGCGGTGGTCAAGCCCATGCCGGTGGAGAACGCGGTGGGCGCGGTCGGCATCAACACCAACGCCGAGGACATCGCGCGCTGGATGACGATGCTGCTCGGTGGCGGCAAGCTGGAAAACGGCACGCAGCTGATCAGCGCCAAGCAGCTGGGCGAGATGTGGTCCGAGCAGACGCCGATGCGTATCCGCGAACCGAAACCGGCGCTGGCCGCGACCAAGCCCAACTTCTCGGCGTATGGCCTGGGCTTCAGCCTGCGCGACTACAAGGGCCGCAAGATCGCCATGCACGGCGGCGCGCTGCAGGGCTTTTATTCGACGGTGCTGATGGTGCCGGAAGAGAAGCTGGGCATCGCCATCCTCACCAACGCCGAGAACAGCCCGGCGATGGCGTCGCTGTACTGGCGCATCCTGGACCAGTACCTGGACGTGCCGGCCAGCGACTGGATCAAGTTGTACGCGGACCAGGAGGCGGCCGCGCACAAGGAGGAGCTGGAACGGCAGGGCAAGGAGGCCGGCGCGCGCGCCGCGAAGTCGACGCCGTCGCTGCCGCTGGCGTCCTACGACGGCGAGTATGAGGACCCGTGGTACGGCAAGGTGACGATACGCGCCGAGGGCAAGAAGCGCATCATGAGCTTCACCCGCACGCCGGACCTGACGGGGGAGCTGGAGCACTTCCAGCACGACACCTTCATCGTGCGCTGGAAGGAGCGCAACCTGAACGCCGACGCCTATGTGACGTTCGCGCTCAATCCGGACGCCAGCATCGAGCGCATGAAAATGGCGCCGGTGTCGATGGAGACGGACTTCAGCTACGACTTCCGCGATTTGAATTTCACGCCGGTCAAGCCGCCCAAATCCGACCCGGCCAAGTAGGCTAGACCTGGCTCTCGACCCGGTTGCGGCCATTGTGCTTGGCGCGGTACAGCGCCAGGTCGGCGGCGTGGAACAGGTCGTCCAGCGCGGCGTGCGGGCCGTGCGCCACGGCCACGCCGAAGCTGGCCGTCACGCGCAGGATATGGCCGTCGTTCAGCGTCAGCGGCTCGCGCGCGATCGCCTCGCGCAGCCGCTCGGCCAGCGCGCGCGCCGCCTCCAGTCCGCAGGCCGCCGGCATCACCACGAACTCCTCGCCGCCGTAGCGCGCCACGATCTCGCCGTCGCGCAGGCTGTCGCGCACCACCTCGGCGATGCGGATCAGCACCTGGTCGCCGGCGTCGTGGCCGTAGGAGTCGTTGACCGACTTGAAGTGGTCGACGTCGAACAGGATCACCGCCAGCGATTCATTGTGCTCGCGCGCGCCGCGCAGGCGCAGGTTGCCGGCCGCGGTGAAGGCGCGCCGGTTCAGGATCCCGGTCAGGTAGTCGGTGTCGGCGCGCAGCCGGAGTTCCTCGATCAGGCGCACGCGCTCCTGCTCCAGCCGCTGGCGGTCCATGCTGTTGGCGCGCAGCGTCGCCAGCGCGCGCAGCATGTCGCCGATCTCGTCGTCGCGGCGGGCGCCGGTGGGCGGCGGCGAGAAGTCGCCGTTGCCCAGCCGGACCACGGCGCGCGTGGCGCGCAGCAGCGGAATCACCACGCGCCGCCGCACGATCAGCAGCAGCAGCGTGAGCGCCAGCAGGATGGCCGCGCCCACCATCAGGGCCAGCATCAGCTCGCGCCGCGCCGTCTCGAAGTCGCGCCGCGCCTGGGCCTGGGCCTCGTCCAGCAGCACGTCGCGCAGCGCCAGGATGGGCGCCATGTTCGGCACGTAGCGCTGCGCGAACTGGCCGGTGTTCATGCCGTAGGGACGGCCGGCGCGGCTGGCCTGCTCGACGTCGGCCACTAGTTGCAGGCCGGCGCCGAAGTAGGCCTGGTCCATGCGCGCCACCGCCGCCAGCACGCGCGGCTCGCCGTCGATGTCGCTGCCGGGGAGCTTGATCAGCTGGCGCAGCTGCTCGATGCGGCCGCGCAGGAACTGCAGCCGCGCATGGTCGCTCTCGGCCAGCGGACGGGCGGCCGCCAGCGGCACCGTCAGCGCCGAGCCGAGGCGGCCCGCGTACTCGCGCAGCTCGACCGCCAGGCGGGCCTTCATCAGGATGCGGGCGATGCTGGGGTAGATCTGTTCCGAGGCGCGCGTGTAGCCGGTCACCGCGTCGAGCGCCAGCGGCACCAGCGCGAACATGCGCTCGACGGCCGCGTCCAGGCGTTCCGGGGTGCGCTCGGGCGGCGGCAGCGCGGCCAGCTGGTCCACCGTCCGGCGCGCCGCCGCCAGCGCCGCGTGCAGCGGCGCCAGCGCGGTGGCGGGGATGGTCGGGCCGCTGTCGGCGGCCAGCTCGTCGCGCAGCCGCGCCAGCGCCAGGTCGGTGTCGGCGCGGGCGCGCCGCAGCCGCTCGCGGTAGGCCGGGTCGGGCGGCACGCGGTCGCCCAGCACGGCGTTGACCGGGCCGCGTTCGAAGGAGAGTTTTTCGGCCGCCACCATGGCGCGCTGCATCAGTTGCAGCGTCTGGTGGCCGGTGCCGGCGGCGCGGTAGTGCAGCCATTCGCCCCACAACAGCCGGCCCAGCATGCCGCACACCAGCAACGCCAGCACGGCGCCGGTGAGGGCGAATAATCGGGTTAATCTCATTGCTGCCAACCTGCATTCCTATTTGCTAGTTGGCAATATGCCATAAAGCGCGGCCGCTGTGGTTGTTGAGGGCGGTCTCGGCTTGAAATGAGACGGCTGTGTGCGGCTAATGGTAGGATGGCGGCCTCGCGTCACGGCACGGCGGTTTGTGTGGATGCAAAGCTTGAATGTTTAATAATTGAGGGAAGAAGAAGATGTCTATGCAACGAGTTATGCTGCGCTCCAAGCTGCACCGGGTGACGGTCACGCAGGCGGATTTGAACTACGAGGGATCGTGCGGGATCGACCAGGACCTGCTGGACGCGGCCGATATCTGGGTCAACGAGAAGATCGAGCTGTACAACGTGAACAACGGCGAGCGTTTCGCCACGTACGCGATCCCGGGCCTGCGCGGCACGGGCGAGATTTCGCTGAACGGCGCCGCCGCGCGCCGCGCCCAACTGGGCGACCTGCTGATCATCTGCACCTACGCGCCGATGAGCGAAGAGCAGGCCCGCGACTACAAGCCGAAAGTCGTGTTCGTCGACGACAAGAACAAGATCAAAGGCATGAAATAAACCAACTTGGGGTCAAGTCTGACATTCGGACACGAGCTCTTCAGTAACGCCTGCTACTGAAGAGCTCGTGTCCGAATGTCAGACTTGACCCCAAATTACGTTTGGTTACGCAGCAGTTGCGACATGTACTGCGGCGTGATGCCCAGGAAGGATGCCACCACCTTCTGCGAGATGCGCTGCTCCAGCCCGGGATACTCGCGGCGGAACGCGCTCAGCCTGCCCTGCGCAGGCGAGGCGCTCTGGTAGCGCCGCCGGCTCTGGTCGATGATGCCGCGCTCCGACACTTTCAAATAATAATCGCGCAGCAGCCCGTTGCTGTGCGCCAGCTTGCTGATCTCCAGCCAGTCCAGCCGGTATCCGTGCACCGCCGTCTCCGCCACCACGAAATTGAGCGCCGGCTCGTCCTCGCGCGCGCGCAGCAGGTCGTCGTGCGCGGCCGCGGTCTCGCCGTCGGTCAGGAAATGCAAGGTCACCTCGTTGCCGGTCTCGGTGATGAAGCCGGTCCGCGCCACGCCGCTGTGCAGCCAGTGCACGCTGGAGGCCACCACCCCGATGCGCTGCAGATACTCGCCCTTGCGCAGGCTGACCGCCACCGCCAGCGGCGCCAACAGGCGCGTCACCTCGTCATAGATGTCCGGCGTGACTTTGAAACGCCGGGCCACTGTCTCCCGGTACTTTGCTCTGTGATCTAAGAATGCCTGGTTCATGTTTGGTGGTGGTCCGCGTCCCGGCATGCAAATGGCCGCCGATAATCAGCCGGAAGTGTAAACGTTTTCTCAGTCCACAACGCAAGTTTTGTTGTGAATTGGAATGTAAATCGAAAATATATTTGAAACTTCAACCAGTTGAACGTGTTGTCAAATTGGCGTTACCATAGACTAACGAAATGCCAGCCGGCAATTCAAGATCGGCCCCCCACCTCAAGCGAACGGAGAATGGAATGAAAATAAGCGACCTCAGCATCGGACGGCGTTTATCGCTGGGATTTGCCGTCATCCTGGCGATTCTGATACTGAACACCGGACTGGGCATCTACCGTCTGCAGGGCGTGGCCGAATCCACCCGCTCCATGATGGAGCTGCCGCTGGCCAAGGAGCGCCTGATCGCCGACTGGTACCGCGTGGTGTTCGCCGGCATCCGCCGCACCACCGCCGTGGCCAAGAGCGCCGACCCGGTGCTGGCCACCTTCTTCGCCGACGAGGCTAAGACCTCGACCGCCTACGCCCAGGGCCTGATCAAGAAGATCGAGGAGCTGGCCACCGACGACGACAAGGCGCTCATGGCCGACCTGGTCAACACCCGCAAGGCCTACGTGGCCGCGCGCGACGGCGTCATGAAGTCCAAGGCCGCTGGCGACGCCGACCAGGCCACCCGCCTGCTCGACGAGGCCTACATCCCGGCCGCCAAGACCTACGAGGCGATGCTGCAGAAAATGCTGGACCACCAGCGCAAGGAGATTGACGCCGCCGCCACCCGCATCGACCAGGTGGCCAAGGACAGCCGCAACCTGCTGATGGCGATGGCGGCGCTGGTGGTGGCCTTCAGCGTGGCGTTCGCGTGGTGGCTGACGACCGGCATCACCCGCCCCATCAACGAGGCGGTGGCGCTGGCCGAGTGCGTGGCCGCCGGCGACCTGGTCGAGCGCGGCCGCAGCGCCGCCAGCTACAGCGAGGACGAGCCGGGCAAGCTGCTGCAGGCGCTGCACCGCATGTCGGCCGCGCTGGTGGGCATCGTCGGCGACGTGCGCAGCGGCACCGACGCCATCTCCACCGCCTCGTCGCAGATCGCCGCCGGCAACCTCGACCTGTCCTCGCGCACCGAGCAGCAGGCCAGCTCGCTGGAGGAGACCGCCTCGTCGATGGAGGAGCTCACCGCCACCGTCAAGCAGAACGCCGAGAACGCGCGCCAGGCCAACCAGCTGGCGGCGTCGGCCTCGGACGTGGCGCAGCGCGGCGGCGCCGTGGTGTCGGACGTGGTGCAGACCATGGCCTCGATCGACGCCTCGTCCAAGAAGATCGTCGACATCATCGGCGTCATCGACGGCATCGCCTTCCAGACCAACATCCTGGCGCTCAACGCGGCGGTGGAGGCCGCGCGCGCCGGCGAGCAGGGCAGGGGCTTCGCGGTGGTGGCCTCCGAGGTGCGCAACCTGGCGCAGCGCTCGGCCGGCGCGGCCAAGGAGATCAAGGCGCTGATCGACGATTCGGTCGGCAAGGTGGCGGCCGGCACGCGCCTGGTGGGCCAGGCGGGCAGCACGATGGAGGAGGTGGTCGGCAGCATCGGCCGGGTGACCGCCATCATGGCCGAGATCAGCACCGCCAGCGGCGAGCAGACCAACGGCATCGAGCAGATCAACAGCTCGATCACGCAGATGGATCAGGTGACGCAGCAGAACGCCGCGCTGGTGGAGCAGGCCGCCGCGGCGGCCGACGCGATGCAGGAGCAGGCGGCCCAGCTGGCGGCCGCGGTCAGCATCTTCAAGCTGGACGACGCCGCGCTGCGGCGCCCTCCGGTGCCGGGGCGCGCGCGCCCCGTGCTGGCTTAAAACAATCTAAACGGTTTACGCCTTTTCCGGCGAACCGATGAAGCGGTAGATCGCCGCGCCCAGCAGGGCGCCGGCGATCGGCGCGACCCAGAACAGCCACAGCTGGCTGGTGGCCCAGTGGCCCACGTACAGCGCCACGCCGGTGCTGCGCGCCGGGTTGACCGAGGTGTTGGTGATTGGGATGCTGATCAGGTGGATCAGCGTCAGGCCCAGGCCGATCGGCAGCGGCGCGAAGCCCTTCGGTGCGCGCTCGTCGGTGGCGCCCAGGATGATCAGCAGGAACATCATGGTCATCACCACCTCGGTCACCAGCGCCGCCAGCAGCGAGTAGCCGCCCGGCGAGTGGGCGTCGTAGCCGTTGGAGGCGAAGCCGTCCATGACGTTGAAGCCGGCCTTGCCGCTGGCGATGGTGTACAGCACGCCGCCGGCGACGATCGCGCCCAGCACCTGGGCCACGATGTAGGGCAGCAGCTTGTTGGCCGGGAAGCGGCCGCCGGCCCACAGGCCGATCGACACCGCCGGGTTCAGGTGGCAGCCCGAGATGTGGCCGATGGCGTAGGCCATGGTCAGCACCGTCAGGCCGAAGGCCAGCGACACGCCCAGCAGGCCGATGCCGACGCCGGGAAAGGCCGCCGCCACCACCGCGCTGCCGCAGCCCCCGAGCACCAGCCAAAACGTTCCGAAAAATTCCGCGCCATATTGTTTCATTTGATTCCCCATAATAAGATAGTCGATTTTGCATCATTTCCATGCAACGTTGGCAATCTAACCGGGAAGCGCGAAAAAGTCGAGTGCAGAGTTTTCAGGCGGACGGCATGCGCAGCAGCAAACGGGTGCGGGCGCCGTCGTCCAGCGCGCTGAGCGCGCCGCCCTGCACCTGCGCCAGCAGGCGCGCCGCGTACATCGGCAACGTGGCGTCGGCGGCCGGGCGCTCGGCCAGGCCGTGCAGGCAGGCGCGCTGCGCGGCCGGCAGCACGCCGGCGTATTCCAGCGTCAGCGCCCAGCCGCCGTCGTCCAGCGTGGCGCCCAGCACGATCGAGGTGCCGGCCGGCGTGTGCGCCGCCGCGTTCAGCAGCAGGTGCTCGAACAGCATGTGGCACAGCGCGTGGTCGGCCAGCAGCGTGGCGGCCTGCGCCGGCAGCATCACCGGATGGCTGCGGGCGACGGCGGCGGTGGCGCGCGCCAGCAGCGCGTCCAGCGCCACCGGCGCGGCGCGCGGCTGGCAGGCGCCCTGTTCGATGCGGCACAGCTCCAGCGACAGCCCTGCCAGCCGCAGCGCGTGGCGCGCGGCCTGGTCCAGCGTGTCGAGCCGGGCGCGGTGCGCCGGGCTGGCCGCCAGCGCCGGATCGGCCAGCAGCTGCCCGCTGGCGGCCAGCACCTCGGCCAGCGGCGCGGCCAGGTCGTAGCGGCTCAGCCGTTCGAGCTCCTCGCGCAGCTGGGCGTTGTCGGCCACCGCGCTGTTCTGCCGCCGCAGCTCGGCCATGGTGCCGGCCAGCCGCAGGTGGGTGCGCAGGCGCGCCTTCAGGATGGCCGGGTCGACCGGCTTGGTCACGTAGTCCACCGCGCCCAGTTCCAGCCCGCCGACGATGTCGTCCGCCTGGTCCTTGGCCGACAGGAAGATCACCGGGATGTCGGCGGTGGCCGGATCGGCCTTGAGCCGGCGGCACACCTCGAAGCCGTCCATCTCCGGCATCATCACGTCGAGCAGGATGAGGTCGGGCCGGTGCACGGGGATGATCTCCAGCGCCTTCTTGCCGGAGATCGCCACCTTCACGCCGTAGCCTTCCTCGGCCAGCATGCCGGCGATCACCTTGATGTTGGTGGCGATGTCGTCCACCACCAGCACGGTGGCCTCGCGCAGCCGCTCCTCCAGCGGCCGCTCCATGCCGATCAGCGGCGCCGGCGCGGCCGCGACGGCGGCGGCCGGCATGGCCGCGCGCCGCAGCGCCGCACGGCGCGCCGCCGCGTCGCCGCGCGACTGGAACATCGCCTGCAGCTTGCTGTGGAAGGTGGCCAGGGTGAACGGCTTGATCAGGCAATCGGTCACGCCGGCCTGGGCCGCCGCGCGCAAGCCTTCGCGGTTGGCCTCGCTCGGCAGCAGCATGAAGGGCAGCTCGGCGTCGGCCATGTTGGCGCGCACCCACTGCAGCAATTGCAGGCCGCTCATGCCCGGCATGTCGAGGTCGGCGATGACGGCGGCGATCGGCCGTTCGCTCAGGATGCGGCAGGCCTCCTCGCCGCTGCCGGCCAGGAACACGCTGACGAAGCCGAGGTCGGACAGGATGCCCTTGACCACGGAGCGCATCTGCTGGTTGTCGTCCACCACCAGCAGCGGCAGGGTCGGATCGATATTCAAGGCGGGCATAGGCGGCTTCCAGCATGATAGTAATTTGGCGTCCGGCGCGCGGTTGCGCGGGTGCAACAGGCGCGCGGGGAGCGTGCCCACCGGGCCACATCTTAACGTTAAATTATTTCCCTTCGGAAGCTATTTAAAATCCTGTCGCGTAAAACAACCGATACAATTGAATCGCCACCTACATTGTGGCGCGTGCTTTATTTCTGGGATACAGTTGGATGCACGGCGCCCTGCGAACGCGGCGCCGGCACACTACAGTGGGGTGGCGTCCAGTGAAGAACAATAGCGGATTCGACGGTAAGATGCTGCTTCCCTTCGGCCTGGCCGGCGGGGGCGCCCTGGGGACCATCGCGGCCGGCTGGAGCGCGTGGGGCTGGTACACCATCCTGTGGGCGGCGCTGCTCATCGCCGCCGCGGCCTGGAGCGTGCGCGGCGCCGGCCTGCCCGGCGGCGGCGAGCGCGCCATGATCGAGGACTACCTGGCCGCGCGCGAACGCTTCGGCGACGCCGTGCTGCCGATCTGGTGCCGCCACATCGAAAATTCCCGCAGCCAGATGGAGGAGGCGGTGGCCGACCTGGCAGGGCGCTTCTCCAGCATCGTCGACAAGCTCGACGACGCGGTCCACGTGTCCAGCCACGACAGCGGCCACGGCGGCAACGCCATGACCGAGATCTTCTCGCGCAGCGAAACCCAGCTGGGCTCGGTGGTGACGTCGATGAAGTCGGCCATGTCGTCCAAGCAGGCCATGCTGGCGCAGATCAAGGACCTGGAGCGCTTCACGCGCGAGCTGCGCGACATGGCCGAGGGCGTGGCCAGCATCGCCGCGCAAACCAACCTGCTGGCGCTCAACGCCGCCATCGAGGCGGCGCGCGCCGGCCCGGCCGGGCGCGGCTTCGCGGTGGTGGCCACCGAGGTGCGCAACCTGTCGAGCCGCTCGGCCGAGACCGGCCGCAACATCTCCAACCGCGTCGGCCTGATCAGCAGCGCCATCCTGGCCGCCAGCCAGGCCGCCGAGCTGTCGAGCGAGCAGGAGGACAAGTCCATGCAGTCGGCCGAGGGCATGATCGCCGCCGTGCTGCAGGACTTCCGCGCGATGACCGACGCGCTGGTGCAGTCGTCCGACAAACTCAAGCAGGACAGCATCGGCATCCAGGGCGAGGTCGGCGAGGCGCTGGTGCAGCTGCAGTTCCAGGACCGCGTCAGCCAGGTGATGGCGCACGTGCGCGAGAACATGGAGCAGCTGCCGGCGCTGCTGCGCGACAACCGCGACCGCTACGAGGCCGGGCAGGTGCTCGAGCCGCTCGACGCCCAGCCGTTGCTGAACGACCTGCAGAAGACCTACGCCATGGCCGAGGAGCACGCGGTGCACGGCGGCTCCAGCCACGCCGCGCCGGTGGCCGCGGCGGCCGACGAGATCACCTTTTTCTGACGTTTAAACGGGGAGCAGGACATGGCTAAAACCATCATGGTGGTCGACGATTCGGCCTCGCTGCGGCAAGTGGTCGGCATCGCGCTCAAGGGCGCCGGCTACGACGTCATCGAAGGGCGCGACGGCGTCGACGCGCTGTCCAAGTGCACCGGCCAGAAGATCCACCTGGTCGTGTGCGACGTCAACATGCCCAATATGGACGGCATCACCTTCGTGCGCCAGTTCAAGCAACTGCCGCTGTACAAGTTCACGCCGGTGATCATGCTCACCACCGAGTCGCAGGAGAGCAAGAAGGAAGAGGGCAAGGCGGCCGGCGCCAAGGCCTGGGTGGTCAAGCCGTTCAAGCCCGAGGTGCTGCTGGGCGCGGTGGCCAAACTTGTGATGCCATAACCTGACGGAGGACGCCATGTCCGATGCAAACGGGGCCGCCGTGGCCCGCGTCGCCCTCGACGGCGAGATGACCATCTACCGCGCCGCCGACCTCAAGGCGATCGTGCTCGACGCGCTGCGCAAGACCCGGGTGCTGGAGCTCGACCTGTCCGGCGTCACCGAGCTCGACACGGCCGGCCTGCAGGTGCTGATGCTGGCCAAGCAGACCGCCCACGCCGACCAGCGCGAACTGCGCCTGGTCAAGCACAGCCCGGCGGTGCTGGAGGTCTTCGACATGCTGGACCTGGGCGCCTTCTTCGGCGACGCGCTGCTGATGCACGCCTGATCGTTTTATCCGCGTTTCATCTGTTTAATTTTGTTCCGAGGGCATGACCATGAACCTGGACGAAGCACTACAGACCTTCATCACCGAAAGCCGCGAGCTGCTGGAAGACATGGAGAACGCGCTGCTCAACGTCGACATCGCGGGCGAGCAGGGCGAGGCGATCAACGCCATCTTCCGCGCGGCGCACACCATCAAGGGCTCGGCCGGGCTGTTCAGCCTGGACCACATCGTCGCCTTCACCCACGTGGTCGAGAGCCTGCTCGACGAGGTGCGCGACGGCCGCGTCACGCTCAACGACGAGATGATCGTGCTGCTGCTGTCGTGCTGCGACTATCTGTCCGGCATGACCGACGCGCTGGCCGCCGGCCGGCTCGACGCCGACCCCGACACCGCGCCCGAGGGCGAGATGCTGCTGCAGCAGCTGCGCCGCCACATGGCGGGCGGCTCGGCCGACGCCCACGCGGCGCCGGCGGACGCGCCGCTGGCGGTGCACGCCGAACCCGGCGTCGAGCGCATCGACAAGGACAGGGGCGACAGCGACTACTGGCACATCTCGCTGCGCTTCGGCCGCGAAGTGCTGCGGAACGGCATGGACCCGATCGCCTTCCTGCGCTACCTGGCCAAGCTGGGCCGGATCGTCGGCATCGCCACCGTGCCGGACGCGCTGCCGGCCGCCGACGACATGGACGCCGAGCTGTGCTACCTGGGCTTCGAGATCGCCTTCGACAGCACGGCCGACCGCGAGGCCATCGCCGGCGTGTTCGAGTTCGTGCAGGACGACTGCGAGATCCGCATCATCCCGCCGCACAGCAAGGTGTCGCACTACGTCGACCTGATCCGCGCGCTGCCGGAGCAGGCCGCGCGCCTGGGCGAGATCCTGGTGCGCTGCGGCAGCGTCACCGCGCACGAGCTCGAGGGCGCGCTGCACCAGCAGTCCCATCCCGCCAATCCGCAGGACGACGCGCCGCCGCAGCAGCTGGGCAGCATCCTGGTCGGCGCCGGCAACGTGCCGCCGGTGGTGGTGGAGGCCGCGCTGGCCAAGCAGAAGCAGGTCAGCGAGCAGAAGGCGCAGGAGAGCCGCTCGATCCGCGTCGACTCCGACAAGCTGGATCGCCTGATCGACCTGGTGGGCGAGCTGATCATCGCCGGCGCGCGCGCCGACATGATCGGCCAGCACATCCACAACACCGAGCTGCAGGAATGCACCTCCACCTTGTCGGGCCTGGTGGAGGAGGTGCGCGACGCCGCGCTGGAGCTGCGCATGGTCAAGATCGGCGCCACCTTCAACCGCTTCCAGCGCGTGGTGCACGACGTCGCGCGCGAGCTGGGCAAGGACATCGGCCTGATCGTCGACGGCGAGGATGCCGAACTGGACAAGACCGTGGTGGAGAAGATCGGCGATCCGCTGATGCACCTGGTGCGCAACGCCATGGACCACGGCATCGAGCCGGGCGAGGCGCGGGTGGCGGCCGGCAAGCCGGCCAAGGGCATGATCAAGCTGAACGCCTTCCACGAATCGGGCAGCATCGTCATCGAGGTCAGCGACGACGGCGGCGGCCTGCGCAAGGAGAAGATCCTGGCCAAGGCGGTCGAGCGCGGGCTGGTCGACCCCGAGCGCAAGCTGAGCGACAGCGAGATCTACAACCTGATCTTCGAGGCCGGCTTCTCGACCGCCGAGAAGATCACCAACCTGTCCGGGCGCGGGGTCGGCATGGACGTGGTCAAGCGCAACATCACGGCCTTGCGCGGCAGCGTCGACGTCTCCAGCCGCGAGGGCGCCGGCACCACCGTCACCGTGCGCCTGCCGCTGACGCTGGCCATCATCGACGGCTTCCTGGTGCAGGTGGGCGCCTCGGTGTTCGTGATCCCGCTCGACATGATCGAGGAGTGCATCGAGTACGCCACCGAGCCGGGCCAGGACTACTGCAACCTGCGCGGCCAGGTGCTGCCGTTCGTGCGGCTGCGTTCGCTGTTCCGCATCGACGGCGCCGCCACGCGGCGCGAGAGCATCGTCGTGCTCAAGCTGGGCAACCAGCGCGCCGGGCTGGTGGTCGACACCCTGCTGGGCGAATTCCAGACCGTCATCAAGCCGCTCAGCCCCCTGTTCAGCGAAGTCAAATGCATCAGCGGCTCCACCATCCTGGGCAGCGGCGAGGTGGCGCTGATCCTGGACGTGGCCGCGCTGATGCACACCGTCAGCGGCAAGGGCGCCGCCGCGGCGCTGGCCGCCTAACCCCGGAGAGGACACCATGCACACCGCAGCGAACAACCTGGCCGCCAACGCGGTCACCTACGGCAGCAGTGCCATCGTGGCGCTGCAGAGCGGCGCCGCGCTGCCCAGCCAGTTCCTGACCTTCATGCTGGGCGACGACCCGTACGCGGTCGGCATCCTGCACATCAAGGAGATCATCGAATACGGCGCGCTGGCCACGGTGCCGATGATGCCGTCCTGCGTGCGCGGCGTGATCAACCTGCGCGGCGCGGTGGTGCCGGTGATGGACCTGTCGGCCCGCTTCGAGCGCGGCCCCAGCGCGATCGGCAAGCGCAGCTGCATCGTCATCGTCGAGGTCGACGGCGGCGACGGCAAGCAGGTGCTGGGCATGCTGGTGGACGCGGTCAACGCGGTGGTGGAGATCGCTGCCGGCGACATCGAGCCGGCGCCGTCCTTCGGCACCCGCATCCGGCCCGACTTCATCGCCGGCATCGGCAAGTGCAACGGCAAGTTCGTGATCCTGCTCGACATCGGCCGCGTGCTGTCGAGCGAGGAGATCGTCGAGATGGCGCGCGGCACCGTGGCCGGCTACCACGCCTGAGGCGGCGCCATGGCAGTCGTCATGATCACCGAGCGCGAGTTCCTGCAGTTCCAGCGCTTCATCTACGAGGCGGCCGGCATCTGCATGGCCAACGGCAAGCAGGCGCTGGTCAGCGGCCGGCTGGCCAAGCGCCTGGCGCACTACCAGCTCGACAGCTACGGCGACTACCTGCGCCTGCTCGAGAGCCGCGCCCAGCCGGCCGAGCTGCAGGTGGCGGTCGACCTGTTGACCACCAACGAGACCTATTTCTTCCGCGAGCCCAAGCACTTCGCGCTGCTGCGCGAGCTGGCGCTGGAGGCGCGCGACAAGCGCGCCACCATGCGCGTCTGGAGCGCGGCCAGCTCCAGCGGCGAGGAGGCCTACAGCGTGGCCATGGTGCTGGCCGACGTGCTGGACGAGGCGCCGTGGGAGGTGCTGGGCACCGACATCAGCACCCGCGTGCTGGAGCGCGCCCGCTGCGGCCACTATCCGATCGAGCGCGCCAGCCAGATGCCGCTGGCCTACCTGAAGCGCTACTGCCTCAAGGGCCAGGGCAGCGAGGACGGCACGCTGCTGGTCGAGCGGCCGCTGCGCCAGCGGGTGCAGTTCCGCCACCTGAACCTGAACGAGCCGCTGCCCAAGCTGGGCAGCTTCGACGTCATCTTCCTGCGCAACGTGATGATCTACTTCAACCTGGCGACCAAGCGCCAGGTGGTGGCGCGCCTGCTGGCGCTGCTGCGGCCGGGCGGCTACTTCCTGATCGGCCACTCGGAAACGCTGAACGACATCAACGACACCCTGGTCGCCGTGGCCCCCTCGATCTACCGCAAACCATGATCGCGACGCCGACCATGCCCGACTCCAAGCTCATCGATATCTTCCTGATGCCCGGCGATTATTTCGTCGGCGACGAGCAGTTCCGCGTGCGTACGCTGCTGGGGTCCTGCGTCTCGGTCACGCTGTGGCACCCGGGCCTGCGCATCGGCGCCATGTCGCACTTCCTGCTGCCGGGCAGCGGCGCCCGCAAGCGCCACGACAAGCCCGGCATGTACGGCGCCGACGCCATGGACCTGCTGATCCGCGGCATGCTGCGGCACGGCGTGCCGCTGGCCCAGTGCCAGGGCAAGATCTTCGGCGGCGGCGCCATGTTCCCGCGCTCCATCAAGGTGCGCGACATCGGCCTGCAGAACGGCGACTACGCGCGCAGCCTGCTGCAGCAGCAGGGCATCCGGGTGGTGTCCGAGAGCCTGTTCGGCGAGGGCCACCGGCAGCTGATCTTCACCATCCGCAGCGGCGAGGTGCTGAGCCGGCAGGTGCCGCCGGAACTGGCCGCCCGCCCGGCATCGCCGCACAAGGAGAAGCTATGAGCGCAATCAACGTGATGATCGTCGACGACTCGGCCGTGGTGCGCCAGGTGCTCAGCAGCCTGCTGAACGCGGCGCCCGGCATCAAGGTCGGCCACGCGGTGGCCAATCCGCTGCTGGCGATGGAGCGCATGAAGACCGAGTGGCCGGACGTGATCGTGCTCGACGTCGAGATGCCCAAGATGGACGGCATCACCTTCCTGCGCAAGATCATGGGCGAACGGCCGACGCCGGTGGTGATCTGCTCGACCCTGACCGAGAAGGGCGCCCAGACCTCGGTCGAGGCGCTGGCCGCCGGCGCGGTGGCCATCATCACCAAGCCGCGGCTGGACCTCAAGCAGTTCCTGCACGACTCCGCCGACGAGCTGGTGTCGGCGGTGCGGGCGGCGGCCGGCGCCCGCGTCGGCAAGCTGGTCAACCGGCCGGCGCCGCCGCCGGTCACGGCCAAGCTCAACGCGGACGCCATCCTGCCGCCGTCCGAATACCGGCCGATGACCACCACCACCGAGCGCGTGGTGGCGGTCGGCACCTCGACCGGCGGCACCCAGGCGCTGGAGGAGGTGCTGACGGCGTTGCCGCGCGTCTCGCCCGGCATCGTGGTGGTGCAGCACATGCCGGAGAAATTCACCGCCGCCTTCGCCGCGCGGCTCGACAGCGTGTGCCAGGTGCGGGTCAAGGAGGCGGCCAACAACGACCGCGTGCTGCAGGGGCTGGTGCTGATCGCGCCGGGCGGCAAGCACATGCTGCTGCGCCGCACCGGCGCCCAGTACTACGTCGAGGTGGTGGACGGGCCGCTGGTGAACCGCCACCGGCCCTCGGTGGACGTGCTGTTCCGCTCGGCCGCGCGCGCGGCCGGCGCCAACGCGCTGGGCGTGATCATGACCGGCATGGGCGACGACGGCGCCGCCGGCATGCTGGAGATGCACAAGGCCGGCGCCCGCACCGTGGCCCAGGACGAGGCCAGCTGCGTGGTGTACGGCATGCCCAAGGAGGCGGTCAAGCGAGGCGGGGTGGAGAAGTCGCTGCCGCTGAACGCGATCTACCGCGAAATCCTGCAACAGCTTTCCTACTGACGGCGGCCATCGTGAGCACCTCCATCCTGTCCGCCAGCCCCGCCGCCCCGCTCCACGTGTGGAGCGGCCAGCGCGTGCTGGTGGTGGAGGACAGCCTGGTGCAGCGCGGTTACCTGTGCGGCCTGCTGCGCCAGCTCGACTTCGGCGAGGTGCTGGAGGCGGCCGACGGCGTCGAAGCCCTGGCGGTGCTGGAGCGCCTGGGCGGCGACGGCGTGTTCCTGGTGCTGACCGACCTGGAGATGCCGGGCATGGACGGCATCGAGCTGACTTGCCAGCTGCGCGAACGGCAACTGGCGCGCAACCTGATCGTGGTCAGCGCGCGCGATCCGCGCCTGCTGGAGGTGATCGAGAGCATGAACTTCGAGGACGCCTGCATGGACCTGCTGGGCACCCTGCTCAAGCCGGTGCAGCTGGACGCGCTGGCCATGTTGCTCGACCGCGCCGGCAAGAAGACCATCGTCAGCCCGGCCTGCGCGCGGCCGGAGATGCCGCCGCCGGAGGAGCTGGAGCAGGCCATCGCGCGGCAGGAATTCGTCCCGCACTTCCAGCCCAAGGTGACCATCCAGAACGGCCACCTGAAGGGCTTGGAGGCGCTGGCGCGCTGGCAGCATCCGACGCGCGGGCTGCTGGCGCCGCTGTACTTCATCGAGGCGCTGGAGGGCACGCCGCTGATGGAGGAGTTCACGCTGCTGATGGTGCGCCAGGTGCTGGACCGGCTGCTGGAGTGGAAGCGGCACGGCCTGCCGCCGCTGACGGTGTCGGTCAACCTGTCGGCCGACAACCTGGCCGAGCGCGGCTTCATCGACCGCCTGATGGCGCTGGTGAGCGGCTCCGGCGTGCCGCCGTCGGCGCTGGTGTGGGAAGTGACCGAGACCAGCGTGATGCGCCAGCTGTCGCAGGCGCTGACCAACATGGGGCGGCTGCGGCTGATGGGCTTCGGCCTGGCGATGGACGACTTCGGCATCGGCTACTCGTCGATGCAGCAGTTCGCCCGCTGCCCGTTCACCGAGCTCAAGATCGACCGCGCCTTCGTCCACGGCGCGTGGCAGTGGCCGAACCGGCACATGGTGCTCAAGAGCGCGCTGGACCTCGGCCAGAGCCTGGGCGTGGCCACCGTGGCCGAGGGCGTGGAGACGCTGGCCGACTGGCGGCTGCTGCGCAGCCTGGGCTGCGACATGGCGCAGGGCTACCTGCTGGCCAAGCCGATGCCGGCCGGCGAGCTGGTGGCCTGGATCCGCCACGAGCGGCGCCGCCTGCGCGAACTGGCGGAGCAACCGTAGTCCGGCAGGTCCGTACGGTTTTATCAACTGGGAGGCGATATGTTGTCTACATTAACGGTCAGGGCCAAGATCATCATCCTGCTGTCGGTGGCGGTGCTGGCGCTGGTGGCGGTGGTCGCGATCGCCTTCGTCGGCTTGAAGCAGGACGCGGCCATGCTGGCGGAGGTCGGCAGGAACCGGCTGCCCTCGGTGCAGGGGCTGCTGCAGGTGAGCGAGGGCCAGACCGCGGTACGCTCGGCCAACCGCGCCATGGACGCGGTGGCGGCCTATCCCGAAAACTTCGACCAGATCGCGCAACAGATCAAGCGCAAGCAGGAGATCTGGGCCGGCATCGACAAGGGCTGGAAGATCTACGAGCCGCTGCCGCAGGAACCCGAGGAGGAGGCGCTGTGGAAGGTGTTCGTCAAGCAGTGGGATGCCTGGAAGGCGCGCGACGTGATCATCGGCGAGGCGGCCGGCCGGATCGCGCGGTCCGCCCCCGGCCAGCGCAAGGAGCTGTTCGTCGCGCTGCACAAGGCGGTCGTCGAGGCCGGGCCGTTCTTCCACGACGCCGAGGACAGCCTGAACAAGCTGGTGGCGCTCAACGTCGGCTACGGCGACGCCGCCGTGCGCCAGGCCGACACCTCGTCGGCGCACGCGCTCAACCTGATGTACACGACCGGCGGCGTGGCGCTGGCGCTGCTGGTGGCGATCGGCCTGCTGATCCTGAACGGCATCATGCGCCAGCTGGGCGGCGATCCGGCCTACGCGGCCGAGATCGTGCGGCAGGTGGCCGAGGGCGACCTCAGCGCCGACGTCGCGCTCAGGAACGGCGACAGCACCAGCCTGCTGGCGGCGATGAAGGGCATGATAGCCAGGCTGTCGCACGTGGTGCAGGAGGTGAACAACGGCGCCGAGTCGCTGGCCAGCGCCTCCGAGGAGGTCAGCGCCACCGCGCAGGCGCTGTCGCAGGCCGCCAGCGAGCAGGCCGCCGGCACCGAGGAGACCAGCGCCTCGGTCGAGCAGATGACCGCCTCGATCTCGCAGAACACGGAAAACGCCAAGGTCACCGACGGCATCGCCAGCAAGGCGGCGCTGGAGGCGGCCGAGGGCGGCGAGGCGGTCAGGTCGACGGTGGCGGCGATGCGGCAGATCGCCAAGAAGATCAGCATCATCGACGACATCGCCTACCAGACCAACCTGCTGGCGCTGAACGCGGCGATCGAGGCGGCCCGCGCGGGCGAGCACGGCAAGGGCTTCGCGGTGGTGGCGGCCGAGGTGCGCAAGCTGGCCGAGCGCAGCCAGGTGGCGGCGCAGGAGATCGAGCAGGTGGCGTCGAGCAGCGTGCAGCTGGCCGAGAAGGCCGGCCGCCTGCTCGACGAGATGGTGCCCAACATCCGCAAGACGTCCAACCTGGTGCAGGAGATCACGGCGGCGTCGGAGGAGCAGTCGGCCGGCGTCGGCCAGATCAACGCCGCCGTCACCCAGCTGAGCCAGACCACCCAGCAGAACGCCTCCAGTTCCGAGGAGCTGGCCGCCACCGCCGAGGAGATGAGCGGCCAGGCCGAGCAGCTGCAGCAGACCATGTCCTTCTTCACGCTGGCCGGCGCTTCGCGGCCGGCGCGTGCGGGCGGGGAGCGCAAGCCGGGCAGGCCGGACAAGCCCGGGCCGGCCGGCAAGGCGCCGGCGCGGCCGCGCGGCGGCAGCCACCGCATGGCCGACATGAGCGATCCGGATGAATCGCATTTCGTCAAATTCTGAGCGAGGCGCAGATGAACACCATGACCACACCGGCGCAATACCTCAGCTTCATGCTGGGCCAGGAGATGTTCGCCATCGGCATCCTGGCGGTGCGCGAGATTCTCGAGTACGCCGGCGTGACGCCGGTGCCGCAGATGCCGGCCTGTATCAGCGGCGTCATCAACCTGCGCGGCACGGCGGTGCCGGTGCTGGACCTGGCGCGCCGGCTGGAGCGCGCGCCGTCGCCGATCGGCAAGCGCACCTGCATCATCGTGGTCGAGGTCGACAGCGGCGGGGATGGCGCCTTCGTGATCGGCATCCTGGTCGACGCCGTCAACGCCGTGCTCGACATACCGCCGGCCGAGATCGAGCCGGCGCCCAGCTTCGGCGCCCAGGTGCGTGCCGAGCTGCTGCAGGGCATCGGCAAGGTGGACGGCCGCTTCGTGTTGCTGCTCAACGTGCAGCACGTGGTGGCGGCCAGCGAGCTGGCCGCGCTGGCCGAGGGCGGCGCGTTGGCGCAGGCTTCCTAGCGGGCCCATCCGGTGGCCGCGTGGGATGCGCGCCACAGGTGGGAATTGGTGAGAATTGCGGCGGCCGATTGGTTCACAATGACTCGTGACCCTCCCCGCCGATTGGAGAAAGCGCTCATGTTCAAACAGATGAAAATGGAAACCCGGCTGCATGCCGGCTTTGGCGGCATCGTGCTGCTGGTGGTGCTGCTGGGCGTGATCGCGTTCGCCAAGCTCAGTTCGCTGCACGCGCACTGGAACGATTTCGAGACCATCACGCTGGCGCGCAAGAACGCGGTGCTGGAGGGCGTCACCGCGCACGGCGAGGCGGTCCATCACTTCAAGAACTACATGCTGCGCGGCGGCGACTACAACAGCAAGTTCCGCGCCGACCTGGCCGCCATCGACAAGAGCATGGGCGACTACAAGGGGGCCGGCGGCCTCACGCCCGAGGAGCAGACGCTGCTGAGCGACGTGGTGGCCGCCACCCGCAGCTACGGCGACAGCATGACCCAGCTGGAGGCCATGCACGAGAAGGGCATGTCGGCGCAGGAGATGGACAAGTCCATCAAGGGCGCGGACGAGGCCATCGCCAGCGCCTTCCGCAAGCTGCTCAAGGTCAACGACGGCGAGACCCGGGGCGAGTCGGCCGCCATGACCGAGGTGACCGACTCGGCCAAGCGGCTGATACTGGGCATGGACATCCTGATCTCGGTGCTGGGCTGCGTGCTGGCGGTGTGGCTGGCGCGCAGCCTGTCGGGCATCGTGCGCGAGGTGCAGATGGTGGTCGGCAGCCTGGCCGGCGCCTCCGAGGAGGTGAGCTCGACCGCGCAATCGCTGTCGCAGGCGGCCAGCGAGCAGGCCGCCGGCGTCGAGGAGACCAGCGCCTCGATCGAGCAGATGACGGCGTCGATCGCGCAGAACACCGAGAACGCCAAGGTCACCGACGGCATCGCCACCCAGGCGGCGGTGGACGCGGCGCGCGGCGGCGAGGTGGTCAAGGCCACGGCGATGGCGATGAAGCAGATCGCCGGCAAGATCGGCATCATCGACGACATCGCCTACCAGACCAACCTGCTGGCGTTGAACGCGGCGATCGAGGCGGCCCGTGCGGGCGAGCACGGCAAGGGCTTCGCGGTGGTGGCGGCCGAGGTGCGCAAGCTGGCCGAGCGCAGCCAGGTGGCGGCGCAGGAAATCGGCAAGGTGGCGGCCGACAGCGTGGAGCTGGCCGAGCAGGCCGGCCAGATGTTCGACGCGCTGGCGCCGAATATCCGCAAGACGTCGGAACTGGTGCAGGAGATCGCGGCGGCGTCGGAGGAGCAGAGCTCCGGCGTGCGGCAGATTAACAGCGCGGTGGGTCAGCTGAGCCAGACCACTCAGGTCAACGCGGCCAGCTCGGAGGAGCTGGCGGCCACGTCGGAGGAGATGAGCGCCCAGGCCGAGCAGCTGGGCCTGTTGATGGCGGTGTTCAAGCAGTACGCGGTCGACACCGCGCCGCGCGCCGCGCCACGGCGGGCCGCCGTGCTGAGGCCGGGCGCCAAGCCGGCGCCGTCGCGCCCGTCGCGCAAGCTCGACCTGGTGGCCGAGGGCGCGCCGGACGAGACCAAGTTCACGCGCTTCTGATCACGGCTTGACGAACTTCAGCGTCATGCGGTCGCTCTCGCCGATGGCCTTGTACTTGGCGCGGTCCTCGTCCTTGTTGGCGTAGGTCGGCGGCAGCGCCCACACGCCGTTCTTGTGCTCGGCGTCGTCCTTCGGATTGGCGTTGACCTCGGACTTGTCGGCCAGCTTGAAGCCCGCCGCCTCGGCCAGGCCGATCACATATTTCTCGTGCATGTAGCCGGTGCTGGCATCCTTGTCCTGCGTCTTGGAAGCCGGCAGGCGATGCTCGACCACGCCGAACACGCCGCCTTTTTTCAGGCTGGCGTAGACGCTGCCGAACAGCACCTTCAGGTTGTCCGGCCCGGTCTCCATCCAGTTGTGGACATTGCGGAACGTGAGCACCATGTCGACGCTGCCGGCCGGCGCGAACTCATACTTGCGCGGCGGCGAGAACACGCCCAGCGCCACCTTGTTGTACACCTCCGGCTTGGCGTTCAGGCGCGCCATGAAGCGCTCGGCTCCCTTGCGTTCGTTGGCGTCGGGCGAGGCCAGGTCGTCGCCGGCGGCGATCAGCTTGCCGTGGTCGCGCAGATAGGGCGCCAGGATCTCGGTGTACCAGCCGCCGCCCGGGGCCAGCTCGACCACCGTCATGGTCGGCTTGATGCCGAAAAAGCTCAGCGTCTCGTACGGATGGCGATAGACGTCGCGCTCCACATTGGCCGGCGTGCGCGACGGCGCCGCGATGGCGGCCTTCAGCGCCGCGTCCTCGGCGGCGAAGGCGCCGCCCGCGATCAGCATGGTGGTGGCGAGGACGGCAAGTACGGTTCGTTTCATGCAGGGTCTCCTGATGGATCATGGTTGTGGCGACGCGCAGCCGCTCGCCCAGCGCGATCATCGGCCAACCTTGCAAGTTGGTCAAGCGAATTGGGACGGCGCTCCATCCCGCAGTGACCGCGCGGCCGGCGGACACCTGGCGGACACTTCCGGACACTCGCGGACACTCGCGCGGACAGTCCGGCGGACACCCGGGCCACGGCAAACATGGCAAATGCACCAACTTGCAACATGAAAACCCGTGGCACACATTTTGCCTATCTCGTTCCTTAATCCGGCGCTAATATTGCAAAACCCGCGGAAACGGCGGCGGATATTCAGGTGTAGTGCGAAGCAACGAGCGGTAACGAAGTAGTTCCAGCTGGAAGAGCAAATAAAAAGCAGAATCCCGGGCGACCGGCCCGCAATCCTATCCTTGCTGTTACGTTTTTGGAGATACGATGGAACGACGTGCATTCCTCAATGTTAGTAGTCTGGCCCTGGGCACGATGTTGCTGCCCGCCTTCGGCCGCGCAATCGCGGCGGAAGAGCTGCTCAAGCCAGTCGCCCTTCAATTCAAGAAAATGCTGGCCGACACCGCGATGACCGCGGCGACCCAGGCCGGCGCTTCCTACTGCGACGTGCGGGTGGGACGCTATCTGAACCAGTTCATCACCACCCGCGACCTGAACGTCGAAAACGTGGTCAACACCGAATCGGCCGGCGTCGGCGTGCGCGTGATCGCCGGCGGCGCCTACGGCTTCGCCGCCACCAACGACATGACGCCGGACGGCGTGGCCGGCGCCGCGCGCCAGGCGGTCGCCATCGCCAAGGCCAACGCCAAGCTGCAGACCGAACCGGTGATCCTGGCGCCGGTCAAGGGCGTGGGCGAAGTGGCGTGGGCCACGCCCATCGTCAAGGACTGGCGCACCGTCGCCATCAAGGACAAGGCCGAGCTGCTGATCGCCGCCAACAAGGCCGGCATGGAGGGCGGCGCCAGCTTCATGCAGTCGCTGCTGTTCCAGGTGAACCAGCAGAAGTACTTCGCCTCCACCGACGGCTCCTACATCGACCAGGACATGCACCGCCTGTGGATGCCGGTGTTCGCCACCGCCGTCGACCAGAAGACCAACAAGTTCCGCTCGCGCCAGGGCCTGTCGGCGCCGGTCGGCATGGGCTACGAATACCTGGACGCGCGGCCCGAGCACAAGATCAAGGCGGCCGGCGGCGTGACCACGCTGTACACCAAGTCCTACGACCTGATCGAGGACGCGCGCGCGGCCGGCAAGCAGGCCAAGCAGAAGCTGACCGCCAAGTCGGTCGAGCCGGGCAAGTACGACCTGGTGCTGTCGCCGGAGCACCTGTGGCTGACCATCCACGAATCGGTCGGCCACCCGACCGAGCTCGATCGCGTGCTGGGCTACGAGGCCAACTACGCCGGCACCAGTTTCGCCACGCTGGACAAATGGCAGTCGAAGAAATTCAAGTACGGCTCGGACCTGGTCAACATCGTGGCCGACAAGACCACGCCGGGTTCGCTGGCCAACGTCGGCTACGACGACGAGGGCGTGCAGTGCAAGCGCTGGGACATCATCAAGGACGGCATCCTGGTCAACTACCAGGCCACGCGCGACCAGGCCCACATCATCGGCGAGAAGGAATCGCACGGCTGCTCGTACGCGGACAACTGGAGCAGCGTGCAGTTCCAGCGCATGCCCAACGTCTCGCTGCAGGCGGGTAAAAAGAAGATGACCCCGGACGAGATGGTCAAGGACGTCAAGAAGGGCATCTACATCGTCGGCGACGGTTCCTTCTCGATCGACCAGCAGCGCTACAACTTCCAGTTCGGCGGCCAGCTGTTCTACGAAATCAAGAACGGCAAGATCGGCGAGATGCTGGAGGACGTGGCCTATCAATCGAACACCCAGGAGTTCTGGAACGCCTGCGCCGGTTTGTGCGACGAGCGCGATTGGCGCATGGGCGGCTCCTTCTTCGACGGCAAAGGGCAGCCTTCGCAGGTGTCGGTGGTGTCGCATGGCGCCAGCACGGCGCGCTTCAACGGCATCAACGTCATCAACACCGCACGCAAAATCGGCTAAGCCCTGGAGACCACGAGATGAAGAATTTGAGTCAAGACGAAGCAAAACGCATCTGCGACAAGGTACTGTCCCTTTCCAAGGGCGACCAGTGCGAAGTGAACATCACCGGCAGCCGCAAGGGCAACATCCGCTACGCGCGCAACGCCGTGTCGACCGCCGGCTTGATCGAGGATACGCAGATGACCGTGTCGGTCGCCTTCGGCAAGAAGCAGGGCATCGCCAGCATCAACGAGTTTGACGACAAGTCGCTGGAAAAAGCCGTGCGCCGCGCGGAGGACCTGGCCCGCCTGGCGCCGGAGAATCCGGAGTTCATGCCGACGCCGACCAAGCAGGAATACAAGGCCAGCCAGACCTTCTTCCAGAAGACCGCCGACATCGATCCCGAATTCCGCGCGCAGGTGGCGGCCTACAGCATCGAGAACAGCAAGAAGAACAAGCTGGTGGCGGCGGGCTTCTTCACCGACAGCGCGCAGTTCACCACCATCGCCAACTCCAACGGCGTGTTCGGCTACCAGCAGGATACGGGGCTGGACTTCACCGTCACCGTGCGTACGGAAGACGGCCGCGGTTCGGGCTGGGTCAAGCGCAGCGTGGGCGACGTTGGCAAGTTCGACGCGCGCGAAGCGTCCAACGTGGCGATCGAGAAGGCCTTGAAATCGGTGGACGCCAAGGCGCTGGAGCCAGGCCGCTACACGGTGATCCTGGAGCCGGCGGCGACCTCGGACCTGCTGGGCTATATGTTCAGCGGCTTCGATGCGCGCCAGGCCGACGAGGGCCGCAGCTTCCTGTCGAAGAAGGGCGGCGGCAACCGCATGGGCGAGAAGCTGTTCGACGAGCAGGTCAACGTCTGGGCCGATCCGTGGGACAAGGACGTGGCGGTGCTGCCGTGGGACGGCCAGAACATGCTGGCCCGCGAACGCATGGACATCATCAAGGGCGGCAAGGTGGCCAACCTGGATTATTCGCGTTTCTGGGCGCAGAAGCAGGGCAAGCGCGCCGTCGGCTCGCCGGGCAACATCATCATGGCCGGCACCAACAAGTCGACCCAGGAGCTGATCGCCAACACCAAGAAGGGCGTGCTGGTGACGCGCACCTGGTACATCCGCATGGTCGATCCGCAGTCGGTGCTGCTGACCGGCTTGACGCGCGACGGCACCTTCTACATCGAGAACGGCAAGATCAAGCATCCGATCAAGAACTTCCGCTTCAACGAAAGCCCGGTGACGATGTTGAACAACATCGAGGAACTGGGCCGGCCGGAAATCCTGGCGGGTGACGAGTCGCAGTACCAGTTGCTGATCCCGGCGATGCGGGTACGCGACTTCAACTTCACCTCGTTGTCGGACGCGGTGTAAGGCATCAGGGGCCGGATCCGATTCCGGCCCTGTTACGTTCATCAGGGAGTCAAAGTGGAACGACGTTCATTTCTAAAAATCGGCGCGGCGGCGGGCGGCAGCCTGCTGATACCGGTCTTCGGCAACGCCATCGCGGCCGAGGAGCTGCTCAACCCCATGGCCGTGCAGTTCAAGAAATCGCTGGCCGACGCCGCGATGAACGCCGCCACCAAGGCCGGCGCCAGCTACTGCGACGTCCGCATCGGCCGCTACCTGAACCAGTTCGTCACCACGCGCGACCTGAACGTGGAAAATATCGTCAACACCGAATCCTCCGGCGTCGGCGTGCGCGTGATCGCCAACGGCGCCTACGGCTTCTGCTCGACCAACGTGATGACGCCGGACTCGGTGGCCGCCGCCGCGCGCCAGGCGGTCGCCATCGCGCGCGCCAACGCCAGGCTGCAAACCGAGCCCGTGGTGCTGGCCCCCGTCAAGGGCGTGGGCGAAGTGGCGTGGGCCACGCAGTTCAAGAAGGACTGGCGCACCGTGCCGATCAAGGAAAAGGCCGAGATGCTCATCGCCGCCAACAAGGCCGGCCTGGACGCGGGCGCCAGCTTCATGTCGTCCAACCTGTTCCAGGTGAACCAGCAGAAGTACTTCGCCTCCACCGACGGCTCCTACATCGACCAGGACATCCACCGCCTGTGGGCGCCGCTGACCGCCACCGCCGTCGACAAGGCCACCAACCGCTTCCGCACGCGCGACGGGCTGTCGTCGCCGGCCAGCATGGGCTATGAATTCTTCGACGCGAAGGACGCCAACAAGATCAAGGCGGCCGGCAACGTCACCACGCTGTACAAGGGCGCCTACGATTTGATCGAGGACGCGCGCGCCGCCGGCCGCCAGGCCCGCGAGAAGCTGACCGCGAAAACCGTCGAACCGGGCAAATACGATCTGGTGCTGTCGCCGGAACACCTGTTCCTGACCATCCACGAGTCGGTCGGCCACGCCACCGAACTGGATCGCGTGCTGGGCTACGAGGCCAACTACGCCGGCACCAGCTTCGCCACGCTGGACAAGTGGAAGAGCAAGAACTTCAAGTACGGTTCGGAGCTGGTCAACATCGTCGCCGACAAGACCACGCCAGGCTCGCTGGGCTGCGTGGGCTACGACGACGAGGGCGTGGCATCGAAGCGCTGGGACCTGATCCGCAACGGCATCCTGGTCAACTACCAGGCCACGCGCGACCAGGCGGCCATCATCGGCGAGAAGGAATCGCACGGCTGCTCATACGCGGACAGCTGGAGCAGCGTGCAGTTCCAGCGCATGCCCAACGTGTCGCTGGAGGCGGGCAGGAAGCCGCTCACGCCGGACGACATGGTCAAGGACATCAAGAAGGGCATCTACATCCTGGGCCGGGGCTCGTACTCGATCGACCAGCAGCGCTACAACTTCCAGTTCGGCGGGCAGCTGTACTTCGAAATCAAGAACGGCAAGATCACCAACCAGCTGGAGGACGTGGCCTACCAGTCCAACACGCAGGAGTTCTGGAACGCCTGCTCGGCGTTGTGCGATGAACGCGACTGGCGCATGGGCGGCTCCTTCTTCGACGGCAAAGGCCAGCCTTCGCAAGTGAGCGCTGTATCGCACGGCTCGCCGACCACGCGCTTCAACGGCATCAACGTCATCAACACCGCTCGCAAGATAGGATAAACAATGAAGATGCTGAATCAGGAAGAAGCAAAACGCATTTGCGACAAGGTGATGTCGCTGTCCAAGGCCGACGAGTGCCGCGTGCAGATCAGCGGCAGCCGCAATGGCAATATCCGCTACGCGCGCAACGCCGTGTCGACCGCCGGCCTGACCGAGAATACGCAGCTGACCGTCAGCGTCGCCTTCGGCAAGCGCCAGGGCACGGCCTCGATCAATGAGTTCGACGACAAGGCGCTGGAGCGCGCCGTGCGCCGCGCCGAGGACGTGGCGCGCCTGGCGCCGGAGAACCCGGAGTTCCAGCCGGCGATCAAGAAGCAGGAGTACAAGCCGTCCGCCACGTACAACGAGGCCACCGCCGCCATCGATCCCGAATACCGCGCCGAAGTGGCGGCGGCCAGCATCAACGCCTGCCGCAAGCAGGGGCTGGTCGCTGCGGGCTTCTTCAGCGACACCACCGGCTTTGAAACGGTGGCCAACTCGAACGGCGTGTTCGGCCACCAGACCTTGAGCAATCTTGGCTTCACCATCACCACCCGCACCGAGGATGGTCGCGGCTCCGGCTGGGCCACGCGCTCGGCCACCGATGCGAAGAAGTTCGATGCGCGCGAGGCATCCGAGATCGCGATCGAGAAGGCGTTGAAATCGGTGGACGCCAAGGCGCTGGAGCCGGGCCGCTACACGGTGATCCTGGAGCCGGCTGCGACATCGGAAATCATCGGCCGCATGTTCGGCGCCTTCGACGCGCGGCGCGCCGACGAGGGCCGCAGCTTCCTGTCGAAGAAGGGCGGCGGCAACCGCCTTGGCGAGAAGCTGTTCGACGAGCAGGTCAACGTCTGGGCCGACCCTTGGGACAAGGACGTGCCGGTGCTGGCGTGGGACGACTCGTCGATGCTGGCGCGCGAACGCGCGGACGTGATCAAGGGCGGCAAGGTGGCCTCGCTCGACTACACCCGCTACTGGGCCGAGAAACAGGGCCAGCGCGCGTCGGGCCGGCACGGCAACATGATCATGGCGGGCGGCGGCAAGTCGACCGAGGAGCTGATCGCGTCGACCAAGAAGGGCGTGCTGGTCACGCGCACCTGGTACATCCGCATGGTGGATCCGCAGTCGCTGCTGCTGACGGGCCTCACGCGCGACGGCACCTTCTACATCGAGAACGGCAAGATCAAGCATCCGATCAAGAACTTCCGCTTCAACGAAAGCCCGGTGTCGATGCTGAACAATATCGATGAACTGGGCAAGCCGGTGGTGATCGGCGGCGACGAGGTGCGGTTCCAGATGCTGATCCCGCCGATGAAGGTACGCGACTTCAACTTCACCTCCCTGTCGGACGCGGTGTAAGGCAGGGCCGTGGCCAACTACGATTTTTACTTCACCCGCCTGACCTACGAGTCGGGCGATTGGGATGTCGATATCCGCATGCCGAGCAACGTGCTCAATTCGCTGGTCGAATACACGACCTTGCGGGTCGATCCCGTCGAGCGCATCGTCGCGCTGTCGGACCCGAAGATGCTGGAGGCACCGTTCTGCTACTTCGCCGGCCATAAGCTGGTGCAGTTCACGCCGGCCGAGCGCAAGAACCTGGAGCGCTACATCAAGGGCGGCGGCTTCCTGTTCGTGGACGACTGCAACCACGATATCGACGGCCTGTTCGCCAAATCGTTCGAGGCCGAAATCGCCCGCATCTTCGGGCCGAAGGCGCTGCACAAGATTCCGAACACGCATCCCGTGTATTCGAGCTTCTTCCATTTCGACGGCCCGCCCAACACCAGCGTGGAGCTCAACGGCTGGGGCGACGATCTGGTGCACGACTACCTGAAGGCGGTGGAAGTCGGTGGCCGCGTGCGGCTTTTGTACAGCAACAAGGACTACGGCTGCGAGTGGGACTACGACTTCCGCAATAAGCGCTGGCTGGTGGTCGACAACACCCGCTTCGCGGTCAATATCATTCAATATGCGTTGGGAGCCTGATCTTGGATAGTGCAATCGCCTGGAGCGAAAATGAAATCGGCGCGTTGAGCGCCAAGGTGGCGGCGCTGAAGGCGAGCATGTCCCGTGTGATCATCGGCCAGGAAAACGTGATCGATTCGCTGATCATCTGCCTGCTGGCCGGCGGCCATGCGCTGGTGGAGGGTGTGCCGGGACTGGGCAAGACGCTGCTGGTCAAATCGTTGTCGCAGGCGACGGACATGGACTTCCACCGCGTGCAGTTCACGCCGGACCTGATGCCGTCCGATATCGTCGGCACCGAGATCCTTGAGGAGGACCATGCGACGCGCAAGCGCGAGTTCCGCTTCCAGCGAGGGCCGGTGTTCACGCAGGTGCTACTGGCCGACGAGATCAACCGCGCGCCGCCGAAGACGCAATCGGCGCTGCTGGAGGCGATGCAGGAACGCAGCGTGACCTTCGCCGGCCAGACGCACCGACTGCCCAAGCCTTTCTTCGTGCTGGCGACGCAGAACCCGATCGAGCAGGCCGGCACCTATCCGCTGCCGGAGGCGCAGCTGGACCGCTTCCTGCTGCGCATCGACGTGGTGTATCCGACCGAGGAAGAGGAAATCGCGATGGTCTCCGCCACCACCCACGCCGGCTTGAAGGATGCCGACCCGGTGATGGACGTGGAGACGCTTCTGCGCCTGCAGCAGCTGGTGCGCGACATCGAGATCGGCGACCATCTGCTGGCCTATGCGACGCGCCTGGTGCGCGCCACCCGTCCGGCGTTGACCACGGTGCCGGCGGTGAAGAAGCATGTGGGCTGGGGCGCGGGCCCGCGCGCGGGGCAGGCGCTGGTGCTGGCCTCCAAGGCGCGCGCTCTGATGCACAACCGCCTCGCAGTCACGCGCGAGGACATCGGCGAGATGCTGCTGCCGGTGCTGGCGCATCGGGTCATTCGAAATTTCGAAGCGGAGGCGGATGGCGTGGCGATCGCCGACATCTTGCTGGCGCTGCGCGAGCATATCCGCCCAGACTAAGCCGCGATGCAATCGACTTTCAAACCGTCCGCGCCGGGGACGTCCTCGCCTGCCGCCGCCATGACGGCGATGATGGCGCAGACCAAGGACTTGGACCTGGTGATCCGCCACGTGCTGGCGGGGCTGGGCCACGGCCTGCACGCGGGCCGCGAGCGCGGCGCCGGCGTCGAGTTCTCCGAGTACCGCGCCTATGCGCCGGGCGACGAGTGGCGCCGCGTCGACTGGAAGCTGCTGGCGCGGGCCGACCGCTACTTCGTCCGCGAGGCGGAGCGCGACAGCCACGTCGCCACCTGGCTGTGGCTGGACGCCAGCGCGTCGATGGCGGAGCCCAGCCGCGAGATCAACGGTGTCGACAAGCTGTGGTTCGCGCGCACCGTGCTGGCCTGCGTGGCGGCCATCGCGCAGCGGCAGGGCGACGCGTTCGGATTGGTGGTGTGCAGCGGCGGCAAGGTCGAATTCACGCAAGCCTCGCGCGGGCCGCGCCAGTTGCAGCGCGTGCTGGCGCAACTGGCCAAGGCCAAGCCGGAAGGCGGCCTGCCCGGCGCCGAGGTGCTGAAAGCGAATTTGCACTTCGCCCGCTCACCGAGTTTGATATTCGCCGCCAGCGATTTCCTCGACTGGCCATCGCCGCTGAGCGAAGCGCTGCTGCGCCTGCGCCGCCTGCGGCATGACGTGCGGCTGCTGACCTTGCGCACGCAAGCGGAAGTCGATGCCAGCTTCAAGGCCGGCGCGGCCTACCGCGACCCGGAGCGGAGCGACGGCTTGCACCGCATGAGCAACGCCGACCGCGAAAGCTACAAGCAGCAGAGCCGCGCGCATTTCGACGCGGTGGCGACCAGCTGCCGTCAAAACAATATCGTCCACTACGAGGCGCGCATCGAGCAGCCATTGGGCGCAGTGCTGCGCAGCTGGTTGCAGCTGGCGGGAGCGCGCGCAAAATGATGTTGAGTTCTTATCCATTGTGGTGGCTTGCGCTGCCGGTGCTGCTGCTGCCGGTGTGGTGGCATCGCCAAAAACGCCAGCGCCTGAAGGCCGAGCCGTTGGCGACCGCGCGCTTCCTGCCATCGGCCGCGCCGGAGCAGTTGCGCGTATGGCGATGGCGCGACCGCTTGCTGCTGCTGGTGCGCTGCCTGATGCTGGTGACGCTGATCGCCTGGCTGGCCGCGACCATCTTCCCATGGCGCGGCGACACCGTGCTGCTGGACGCCGGCGTGGACAAGGCCTGGGCCGAGCAGCAGATCACCGCCGCCGGCATGAGCGCCGCCCAGCGCATCGAACTGCCGCCGAACGGCCTGCAATGGCTGCGCCAGCACGAGCGCGATTGGCGCCCCAGCGCGCGCCTTCTGATCGTCGCACGTGGCGAACAGATAGCGATGCCGGCCCGCGTGCCGCCGTTCAGCCACCAGGTCGAACTGCGCACCAAGCTGCCGCCCGCCGCCGCCCCCACCGCCGCCGCGTCGGCCGCGCCTGCCGGACCGCTGCGGGGCGGACATCACATCGTGCTGGCCGGCGCGCAGGAGCAGGGCGCCGCCTGGCGTTCGTTGCTCGCCGCCTTTGCCCGCGCCGGCGATGGCGCTGAACGCTACACGCTCGCCGCCGAACCGGCCACTGCGACGGAGCTGATCATCTGGGAATCCCCATCCGCGCCGCCCGCCAACTGGCGCGCCCCGCACTGGTGGCTGGCCGCGCCAAGCCCCGCGTTTCCCGAACTGGCAAACGCCTCCACGCTGAACATCAACGGCCTCACCCTGAAATACGCCGACTCCCCGCGCGGCCGCCTGTGGACTTCGGACGCCTTCCCCCCGCGCGACGCCGACACCGCCCGCGCCCTCTACGAAGCGTGGCAACAGCTAAGCCCCGCCCCCGCACCGGCCTACCCGATGCCATCGCAAACCCTGGGCGGTACCCGCAGCGCGCTGCCCGCCATCACCGATGCCAAGCCCGCCGCCTGGCTCGCCCTTGTCCTGCTTGCGCTGTTTTTACTCGAACGGATACTGAGCCATGCACGGCGAAGCTGACACCCTGCGCCGCCACCTGTGGGCCGCCGTCCTGCGCCGCCGCGTCCCCCAATGGCTGGCCGCATTGGCGCCGCTTGCCGCAGCCCTGGTCCTGCTGCACGCGGCTCGCCCGCTGGTGATCGCGGCCATGCTGCCATGGGCCGCCTGGCTGGCCGTCGACATCTACCGCTGGCGCCAGCGCATCAAACGCGAATGGACCTCTTGGCTGAACGCCGCCATCCCCGCGCTGGAAGACAGCAGCACGCTGCTGGCGGCCGACGCCACCACGCCGATCGCCAGGCTACAGCAACAACGCCTGCAAGCCCGCCTGGCCGCCGTGCTGGGTGACGACGACTACCGCCGCATCGCCCGCAACCGTGTGCGAATGAGCATCCTGCCCATCCTGCTAAGCCTTGCCGCTGCAGGCGCCGCATGGGGCTACCACGGCAAGCAAACCGCCGCCAGCGCGCCAGCCGCAGCCAGCCAGGCGCCAAGGCCGATTGTCGACGGCGAAATCTACCTGCGCGTAACGCCGCCGGTCTACACCGGCGCCAAGCAGTTTGAAACCGCAGCCCGCGACATCCAGGCACCGCAATTCTCCGAAGTGCGCTGGTGCGTGCGCAACCCCAGCGGCGCGCAGCCGGCGGTGGAGCTGGGCGACGGCGTCATCCTGCCCGTCACCGAAGCCTGCGCGATGAGGCGCGTCGAAGAATCCACGTTCTGGCGCGCACGCGGCAAGAACAGCACCCGCTACGACATCCGCGTCACACCCGACCAGGCGCCGCAAGTGACCATCATCGAGCCGAACGAACTGATACACATCCTCGCCAAGGATGCGAAGACCGCGCAGATCGCCGTCAGCGCCCGCGACGACTACGCCATCGTCCGCGCCAGTCTGCACATGACGCTGGCGCGCGGCAGCGGCGAGAATATCCGCTTCACCGACCGCGAAGTGCCGCTGCCCCAATCGGCCGATCCGAAAACCCGCAACTGGAAAAAACAATGGACGCTGGCGGAACTCGGCATGGAACCGGGCGATGAACTGTATTTCTTCGTGCGCGTAACCGACAACTCGCCGGACAATCCGCACACCACCCAATCGCCCACCTACACTCTGCGCCTGCCCGCACCGGAAGCGGAAAGCCTGGACGCCACCGCGCTGCCATCGCTGGCCAAGCCCGAAAACCTGCGCAGCCAGCGCCAGATCATCATCGACACCGAACAGCTGGTGGCCGACATGCAAGCCCACCCCGGCATGCCGGCGGCCACGGTGCGCGCGCGCAGCGAAGCCATCGCATCGGACCAGGCCAGCCTGCGCCTGCGCTACGGCCAATTCCTCGGCGAAGAATCCAGCCTGTTCGGCGATGAGCACGACCACGAAGGCGAAGAACACCACGGCGGCAAGGCGGCCTTCGGCAGCGAGATGTCGGTGGTGAAGGAGTTCGGCCACGCGCACGACCAGGAAGACAACGCCACCATCTTCGACCCCAAGACCAAGGCGATACTGAAGCGCGCACTGTCCGCCATGTGGGACGCGGAAAAGTCACTGCGCGCGATCTCGCCCAAGCCCGCACTGCCGCCAGAATATAAAGCGCTGGACGCGATCAAGGAGCTGCAGGCTGCGGAGCGGATCTACCTGCACCGCACCGCCTTCGTGCCGCCCGCGCTGAAGGAAGAGAAGCGCATGAGCGGCGATATCGTCGGCGTATTAAGCTACAAGCGCGCACAAGGCACCGCCGGCGAAACGGTGCCTGCCGAAGTGCGCGAACTGGTGCAGGTCTTGTCGCAGGACGGCGCGCTGCCGGCCCTGTGGAGCAAGGCCGCCCGCGACACCATCGCCGCCCGCATCGCCGATCCGGAACAGAAACTGAGCGCGCAACGCGCGGTGCAGGATGTGCAGGACGGCTGTGCCGCCTGTCGCGGCGAATTGCGCGCATGGTTGCGCGGCACGCTGACGGACGCCCCGGTGCTGCTGCAAGCACGGACATCGACGGATACACCGTTCCGTCAGGCCTGGAGCGGCAAGGAGCCGTCGAAATGATGAACATGGAATTGACAGCCGTCGCCGTTCTCGTGGCAGTTTTGGCCGCCGGCGCAGTCAGCGGCATGCTGTATGGCCGCAAGCGCAAATGGATCGACGCCGCGCTGGTCTTGGTGGCCTCGTCGTCGTTGGCCGTCGCACTGGCCGATATACGCTTGCCGCAGGCCGGCGAGAATATCGCGAAGGTGACGACCGACGCATCCGGCGGCATCGGCGAAGCATCCCTGCAAGCGATAACGCGCGCCCAAACCATCGCCCTGAGCGGCGATGGCCTGCGAGAGGCGGAGTGGCGCGACCTGCCAGCGCGCCGCGTGCAATGGACGCCAGGCGCGGCCGACCAGCTCTGGCTGGACTTCCCGCGCTCGATATCGCTGGGCCGCATCTTCACGCTGACGGTGCGCCGCGCGCCGGCGCAGGCGGGATGGCGCTTGCAGCTGCTGGCCGAGAACAAGCAGGTGCTGGCGGATTCCAATCTGTCCGGCGCGAGCACGTCGTCGCTGAGCGTTCAGTGGCTGCCGCCGGTGGCGGAGGCCATGGTATTGCAGGCGCGCCTGCTGGACGCCGCCGGCAAGGCGATCGCCCAAGGCCCGATACCATTGCAGGTAAAGGAGCCGATGCCCTTGCAGATACAGGGCCGCTTCGATGCGCCATCGTTCGACGCGCGCGCATTGAACCAGCTGCTGGCCGACGGCGACGCGGTGCTGGACTGGAGTGTCACCCTGGGCAAGGCCGTTGCACGCAGCGAAACCGCGCGCGCTCCATTGACGGCGCCGAACGCGATGTTTGTCGATGCCGCCTACGTGGAACACATGAACCCTTCCGCGCGCGGCGCGCTGCTGGCCCAGACACGGCAAGGCGTGCCGCTGGTTGTGCTGGGCGCGAACGCCGCCGATGCCGCGATGTGGCAGCGCGAGTTCGGCCTGCGCCTGCATCCGCAATCGCCCACCACGGAGAAGGAGGACACGCGCCAGTTCACCGTCGCCGGCGCCGTGCTGGCGATGCCGCCCGCCGCCTTGAATCCCGACGATAACGCCGTTGCGCCGTGGTCCGTGGCGGCGCGCGACAGCAGGAAGCAGCCCTGGCTCTGGCAGCGCGATTTGCAGCAGGGCCGAGTGGTGTGGATAGGCGTATCGGACTGGCACCGCTACGCCATCAACTCGCCGCAAGCACTGGCCTTATGGTGGCAGGGTGCGATGGACAAGATCGCGCTGGCGGGCGTTCAAAAAACCATCTGGCGGATGCCGGACCCTATGCCGCTGCAAGGCTTGCGCAGCGAAGTCTGCGTCGAGGGAGGCGCGGCGGCAAGCGCGCAGCCGGCCGACGGCGGCCCCGCGCTGCCGCTGCTGGCACGCGCCGACAAGGCCGATTCCCGATGCGGCGCATGGTGGCCGCGCCGCGCTGGGTGGATGAGGTTCGATGCGGCCGGCATGGAGGCGCCGGCGCTGGAATATGTCTACGACGTCAAGGACTGGCCGGCGTGGCAGCGGGCCTTGCGGCGCGACGCCACCACGACCTATGCGGCGCGTGCCGCCCGCGCCGGTGACGTGGCCTCCGCCGGGCGTCTCTTGCCGATTGCGCCCTTCGCACTGGCGTTTACCCTGTGCATGTTGGGCTTGTGGTATCGCGAGTCCCGGCAGCGCCAGTAAAAAAGTGCGCTACCACTTCTGCCAGCCGACCACATAGGCCGGCGCGGCATGGGTGCAGGCCGGATCGGCGATGGGCTTCATCTGCACGCGCTCGAACGGCAGCACGCCCGCCCACACCGGCCAGCTCATGTCCTCCTCGTCGTCCTCCGGAGCGCCGGCGCGCACCTTGCAGGCCGCTTCGTCGAGCGCGACGCGCATGATGGTGGTGGCCGCGTATTCCTTGTCCGATCCCGGCCGGATGTCGGCCTGGCGGCCCGGCGCCAGCTTCTCCATGAACGCCTCCATCGTGCGGCGCCGCTCGCCCTCGTCCGCCACCACCTCGAAGCGGCCGTAGACCATCGCCGAGCGGTAGTTCATCGAATGGTTGAACGCCGAACGCGCCATCACCAGGCCGTCGAGGTGCGTGATGGTCACGCAGGTCTCGCTCTCCGTCAAACGCTTGAGCATGCGGCTGCCGTTGGAACCGTGGATGTACAGGTGGTTCCCCTCGCGCCAGCAGGCGGTCGGGATGCAGTGCGATCCTTTGTCGTCGGCGAAGGCGATGTGGCACAGATAGGCGTCGTCGATGATCGCGTGCAGCGTGGCGGTATCGTAATGCGCGTTGGTCGGAATGCGGCGGACGCGGGTGCGTTCGCTCGGTGCGGCGTGGCTTGCTGGTTCGGTCATGATCTCCATCCAAAAAGGTTGAAGCCGCAATATAATGGCTGGCTGGCCCCTTAAACAGGTCCAGCAATCGTCATTTTCATGGAGCCACGAATGGACTTTGCCTTGCTGATCGACGGCTATGCCGCGCAGAACTGTCATCGCGGCTGGCCGCGCCAGCGCATGCTGCACGAATGCCTGCGCGCGGCGATTCGCAACGGCACGCTGGCTGCGGGCACGCGGCTGGCCGCGTCGCGCGCGCTGGCCGAGGAGCTGGGCCTGGCCCGCAACACCGTGCTGTACGCCTACGAGCAGCTGGCCAGCGAGGGCTTCGTCACCACCGACCGGCGCGGCACCGTGGTGGCCGCCGTGGCGCCCGACCGCAAGCCCGCCGCGCAGCGCCAGGCGGCCGCGCCGCAGGCCGGCCTGTCGCAGCGGGCACGCGCCTTGCGCCCCCCGCAGGGACCGGCCGAGATGATGGGCGCTTTCGTGCCCGGCGTGCCGGCGCTCGACCATTTCCCGCTGACGCTGTGGCGCCGCATGCTGGAACGCGCCTGGCGCACGCTGACGGTGGAGCAGCTCAACTACGGCGACCCGGCCGGCGAGCCGCAGCTGCGCGAGGCCATCGCCGACCATCTGCGCGCGGCGCGCGGCGTGGTGTGCGAGGCGGCGCAGGTGTTCATCACCGACGGCACCCAGAGCAGCCTGGATCTGTGCGTGCGCGCGCTGGCCGATGTCGGCGACACCATCTGGATCGAGAACCCCGGCTACGGCGGCGCGCTGGCGGCGGCGCGCGCGGCCAGCCTGAACGTGGCCGGCATCGAGGTCGACGACGACGGCATCGCGCCGGCCGCCGCCGACTGGCTGCTGCGGCCACCGCGCCTGGTCTACACCACGCCGTCGCACCAGTACCCGGTGGGCAGCGTGCTCAGTCTGCGCCGCCGCATGGCGCTGATCGCCGCCGCGCGCGACGCCGGCGCCCTGATCATCGAGGACGACTACGACAGCGAGTTCCGCCACGACGGCGCGCCGCTGTCGGCCATGCAGGGCCTGGCGCCGGACGCGCCGGTGGTCTACCTGGGCACCTTCAGCAAGACCATGTTCCCGTCGCTGCGGATCGGCTTCGTGGTGGTGCCGCCGTGGCTGGCGGACGACTTCGCGCGGATGCGCGCGCAGTCGTCCGCGCGCGGGCGCGTGGCCGAGCAGCTGGCGCTGGCGGAGTTCCTGCGCAGCGGCCAGTTCGCGCTGCACCTGCGGCGCATGCGGCGGCTGTACCGGCAACGGCGCGACGCGCTGGTGGCGGCGCTGGAACGGCATCTGGGATCGGTGGCGACGGTGCACGGCGGCTCGGCCGGCATGCACCTGGCGCTGCGCCTCACGCGGGCGGACCTGGACGACCATGCGATCAGCGCGCAGGCGCTGGAGCACGGCATCGTGGCCGAGGCGCTGAGCGGCAAGGACACGCAGGGTACGTCGGGCTGGAAGGGGCTGATGCTCGGCTACGCACAAGTGCCGGCCGAGCAAATGGAGGGACTGGTCAAACAGTTGGCGGCGATACTGCACCTGGCGGCCTTCGCCGCCAACCGTTCAGGACGACATTAAAACGCGGTGTCGGCGCGGATGTACATCGAGCGGCCGTTCACGCCGATCGGGCAGGTTTCCCAGCAGCGGGTGAAGCCCAGTTTCGGGAACGATCCGCCGTTGGTCCACTCCGACGGCAGCTGGTTGAACATATTGTTCACGCCGATGCTGAAGAAGGTGCGCTTGGTGTAGGCGTAGCGCACCGAGGCGTCCACCAGCCACTTGGCGTCCCACTTCTGCAGGGGGCTGAAGTTCTCAGCTTCCACTTCGCCGTAGTAGTTGGCGCGGGTGTTCACGTTCCACTGGCCGGCGGTGTAGTCGGCCGCCACCACGTGGTGCTTGCGCGGCTGGCCGTGTTCGATCAGGGTCACCTGCGACTTGTCGAACAGCTGCTCGCCGGTCAGCACCGACGACGTCGAATGACGCTTGGTGACCTCGGTCTTGTTGAAGCCCAGCTGGCCGGACAGCACCAGCGTCGACGCCGCGAACTTCGAGGTGTGCTCGGCCACGATGTCCAGGCCGCGCGTGCGGGTGTCGACCGCGTTGGTGAAGAACTGCGCCTGGCCCACGCCCAGCGGCTTGAGGATGTTGGCGATCGGGCCGCCGTTGGCCTCCGGTGCGATCTCGCTCGAGAACACGATGCGGTCCTTGATCTTGATCTCGTACAGGTCGGCGGTCAGCGACATGTTCTTCGCCGGACGCAGCACCATGCCGACGCTGCCGCTGGTCGAGGTTTCCTCTTTCAGCGGCGCGATGCCGAAGGCCTGGGTGACGGCGCTGCCCTGGCGCGCGGTCAGGGTTTCGGTCAGCACGCCGTTGTTCAGGTTGGTCGACACGGAGCTGTAGAACTCCTGCTGCACGCTCGGCGCGCGGAAGCCGGTGGACAGGCTGCCGCGGAAGCCGATTTCCTTGGTCGGGTCGAAACGGGCGCTCAGCTTGCCGGTGACGGTGCTGCCGAAGTCCGAGTATTTTTCGTAGCGCACGGCGCCGGCCAGGGTCAGGTTGTCGAGCGGCTTGTGTTCGGCGTCCAGGAACAGGGCGATGTTGTGGCGGCCCGAGTCGACCGCGGTGGCCGGCGTGTAGCCGGGGAAGCCCTGGATGCCGGAGGCCGCCGTGGCGCCGCTCGGGGTCTTGATGATGATGGCCGGGTTGTTGGTGCGGCCGTACTGGTAGGAGACCGGGTCGCCGGCGACGATCTGGTAGTTGTCGGCGCGGTATTCGAAGCCGGTGGCCAGGAAGATGCTGCCGTCGCCGACCTTGACCGGGCCCTTGACGTCGGCGTTGAAGGTCAGCTGGTTGAACTTCAGCGTGCCGGTGTTGGCGTCGCGCGGCGATTCGCCGTAGATGGTGCCGTCGGCCTTCTTCTCCCACCAGTAGCTGACGTTGACGCTGTCCGACTCGTGGAAACCGAGCTCGCTGGCGCCGTAGTTGATGCTGACGTCGGCCTTCCAGTCGTTGGCCAGGTCGCGGCGGTAGCCGAAGGCGAACGAGGCGTCCTTGATGTCGGTGTGGATGGCCGGCAGGTAGCCGTTCGGCGCGATCGACGGGATGGTGCGGTCGTCGCCGGCCGAGCGGAAGAAGCCGTACGAATCGCTCTTGCGCTTGGAGACGCCGCCGAAGGCGTAGAACTCGCTGGCCTTGTCGATCGGCAGGCCGGCGTTCCACCACAGGTAGCCGTCCTTGGTGTTGCTGTCGCCGATGTGCTGGGTCACGCGCGGTGGATTGACGCGCAGCGAATCGGGGCCGGCGCGGTTGGTCTCGCCGCGCTTGCGCGCCTCGGCGGTCAGGTTGATGAAGCCGCCGTCCTGGCCCAGCGCGAAGCCGGTGTTGGCGGTGCCCGAGTACAGGTCGCCGTCGCCTTCGGAGGTGGTGCCGTAGCTGCCGCTCAGCTGGGTCTCGTTGACCTGCGACTTGAGCACGATGTTGATCACGCCGGCGATCGCGTCCGAGCCGTACTGGGCGGCGGCGCCGTCGCGCAGCACCTCGATGTGGTGGATGGCGCCCAGCGGGATGGCGTTGATGTCGGTGCCGGCCGAGCCGCGGCCGATGGTCTGCTGCACGTTCACCAGCGCCTGCTGGTGGCGGCGCTTGCCGTTGACCAGCACCAGGACCTGGTCGGGGCCGAGCGAGCGCAGCGTGGCCGGGCGGATCGAGTCGGTGCCGTCGCTGATGAAGGTGCTGGAGAAGTTGAACGACGGGTCCAGCGTCTGCAGCAGCTTGCCCAGCTCCAGCGGGCCGGCGGTCTGCATGTCCTTCAGGCTGATCAGGCCGACCGGGGCCGAGGTGTCCAGCGCGGTCTTGGCCACCGAGCGCGAACCGAGCACGACCACGGTTTGTTCGGGGGCCGCCGTGGTGTCGGCGGAGGCGGTTTGGGCGCTGCCCTGGCCTGCTGCCAGCAGCAGGATCGCGCTGGCGACCAGCGTGCGTTTGAAGTGCGGTGCTCTTGTCATGTATCTCTCTCGTTGTTGTGGACGCGCGCGGATAGCACGGGCGAGAAAAATACTATCGTTTCCGCGAACTGAGCGGCAACGCGGCATGCACCATCATGTTGCATATTCTGCACATTCGACAATATTGCGTGCGTTATGGGACGACTTGTCGTAATCTGGCCGACGGGCCGCCGCAAAACGGTGCAAAACTGTGGTGCGGGCGCATCAGTACGGTGCTTTGCCTGGTGCGTTACTGCTGGTCCAGCATCCACCCCTTCAAACCGTTGACCCAGGACTTGGCCGGCAGGTTCAGGCTCTTCTTGATGGCGCCGGCGCGCTCGTACAGCACGCTGAAATCCAGCACCGGCGACTGCTTGAAGGCGATCACCACGATGTTGGCGTCGTGCACCTCGGGCAGCCAGACCACGGCGTCGAACACCTGCTCCATCGCCTGCAGGTTCTTGTCGTAGTTGGCGAAGTCGCCGAACACATTGGTGGTCATCATGCCGCCGTCGCGCAGGGTGTCGAAGCAGGCCTGGTAGAACTCGGGCGAGTCCAGCACCGGGCCGCGCGCCTCCTCGTCGTACAGGTCCACCTGCAGGATGTCGACGCCGCCGTGGTTGGCCGGGTCGAGCACGAAATCCATGGCGTTCATTTCCAGCACGTTCAGGCGCTCGTCGTTGGGCGGCAGGGCGAACTGCGCGTGGCAGATGGCGATCACGTTGGGGTTGAGTTCGACCGCCGTCACGCGCGCGCCGGGCAGGCGGCGGTAGCAGAACTTGGTGAGCGCGGCGCTGCCCAGGCCGAGCTGGACGATGTGGCGCGGCTGGTCGTTGAAGAGCAGCCACATCATCATCATCTGCACATATTCGAGCTCGATGTTGTCCGGCTTGGCCAGGCGCATGGCGCCCTGCACCCAGGAGGTGCCCAGGTGCAGGCTGCGCACGCCCTGGTATTCGGTGATGGTGGCGGGAGGGTGGCCGGGCGCGTCGAAGCGGGCGGCGGAGGCGGGTATTTTGGACATGGCGTAGTTTACCAAATCCGCGTGACATTTCGTGACATTGCAAGCGGGCGCGGGATTCCGCTGGTCAATGGGATAATGCCAAATCAGCAATTTCGTTTATACCGTTTGACTATGCAAATGACAGCAGTGCCAGAGCCATTGCGCGCCGTGCTGGCCGGCTTTGCCGGCGAGCGCCGCCTTTACGCGCTCGTGGCGGACGGCGGCGAGACATCGGCCGATACATTGATGGTGGAGGCATTTTTTGCCGCCGATCAGCTGCTGGATAGCGGCGAGCGCGACATCATCGCACTGTCGACCAGCGCCCATCTTGACCTGGCATCCTTCCTGGGCAAGCGCATGGGGCTGGACGTCAGCCTGGCCGACGGCAGCCGCACGCGCTTCAGCGGCCATGTCGGCAGGATCGCCATGCTGGGCAGCGAAGGCGGCCTGGCGCGCTACCGCATCGTGCTCACGCCATGGTTGTCGTTCCTGCGGCATGTGCGCAACAGCCGCGTGTGGCAGGATAGCAGCGTGACCGACATCGTCGACGCCGTCCTGGGCGGCTATGCGCCGGACGCGTTGTGGCGCTGGAGCGGCGAGGTCGCCGCCTTCATGGCCGAGTCGGAGCCGCGCAGCTATTGCTGCCAGTACCGCGAGTCCGACTACGACTTCATCGTCCGCCTGCTGACCGAAGAGGGGCTGGGCTGGCGATTCGAAGAGACGGAGGACGGCGCCTGCATGGTGCTGTTCGCCGACAGCACCCAGGACGGCGCGCTGGCCGTAGACGCCAGCAGCGCGGCCGGCGGCGGCCTGCGCTACCACGCCGCGCGCGTCGGCGAAACCCAGGACAGCATCCAATGGTTGCGCGCCAACCGCCGTCTGCACGCCAGCCTGGTTACGTTGCTGAGCTACGACTACAAAGCCCGCCGGTCGGTGGCCGCCAGCGTGCCGACCCGGCATGCGGCAGGCAGCGGCAAGGCGCCGGCATTGGAGAGCTACGATCACCCTGGTCAATATTTCTACTCCAGCGGCGCCCAGGCGCAGCGCTACGCCAACCTGCAGATGCAGGCGCACGAAGCATACGGCCAATTATGGCAAGCCCGCTCGACGGTGCGTACGCTGCGTGCCGGCACCCGTTTCATGCTGACGCAGGGACCACTCGCGGGCGACGACGCCGGGCAGGCGCCGGCATATGCGGTGCTGCGTGTATTTAGCGTCGGCGTCAACAACCTGCCTGCGCCCGCGCGCGAGGGTTTGGCCGAGTTGTTCGGCCCCATCCCGGAGCTGCTGGAGGAGGTGGCGCGTGAACGCTGCGCCAGGCTGCCGGACGAGTTCGGGCTGGCACTGCAACAGGCGCGCGACAGCGGTTACGCCAACTGCTTTGAGGCGTTGCCAGCTGACCTGCCCTGGCGTCCGATGCCGGACGGCGGCCCGGCGCGCCATCATGCCAAGCCAACAGCGCGCGGCAGCCAGAGCGCCATCGTGGTCGGCGCCGACGGCGGCGACCAGCCCAGCGGCGCGGATGAACTGCATTGCGACGCACTGGGCCGCGTGCGCATCCGCTTCCACTGGCAGGACGACAACGCCACCTGCTGGGTGCGGGTAGCGCAGCGCTCGGCCGGCGGCGGCATGGGCAGCCAGTTCCTGCCGCGCATAGGCCAGGAAGTGTTGGTGCAGTTTTTGGAAAACGATATCGACCGCCCCATCATCGTCGGCGCGCTGTACAACGGCCAGGGCGAGGGCGGCGTAGCGCAAACGCCGGGCGGGCAGCCGGCGCCGGACCAGCGTGCCGGTGTGTTCGATGCGGCGCGCGATCACGCCGTGTCGGGGCAGGGCAACCTTGCCGGGGGCAACAGCCCGGCGTGGCATGGCGCTTCGGCAGATAGCGCCGGGCATGGCAATGGCGCGGCCCAGTGGGGCATACGCAGCAAGGAGTTCGGCGCATCCGGCTACAACCAGCTGCTGTTCGACGACACCGACGCGCAAGGCCGCGTGCAACTGCGCTCGACGTACGCCGCCAGTGAGCTGACCTTGGGCCACCTGATCCATGGCGCCGACAACTATCGCGGCAGTCTGCGCGGGCAAGGCGCCGAACTGCGCACCGATGCCTATGGCGTGGTGCGCGGTGCTGCGGGCCTGCTGCTGACCAGCTACCAGATCAGCCACAACGCCGGCGAGCGCGAGCCGATGGGCGACAACAGCGCCGGCATCGCGCTGATGAAGCAGGCCGCGCAATTGGGGCAGGCCTTCAGCGACGCGGCCAGCACGCATGCGACGGTCGCCTACGCCAGCCACGTCGGCAGCGGCAAGGCCGATGCCAGTGTGCTCGATCAGAAGTCGGCGCCGCTCAAGGCGCTGTTGGCGGCCGTGTCCGGCATGGTCGGCGACACCGGCCTGGAGGCGGCGCAGGCCGACGCCGCAGGCAAGGACAGCAGCCCCGGCAAGGGCAAGCTTCCGCACAGCAGTTCGGCGATCATCGCGGTCTCCGCCAGAAGCGGCCTGGGCGTCACGGCCGGGCAGGGGCTGCAGCTGGCCAGCGGCGAGACGCTGTCGCTGATGAGCGGAGGCGACAGTCAGTACGTTTCGGGCGGCCAGTTCCGGCTGCACAGCGGCCAGGCCATCGGTGTGTTGGGCGGCGCGGTCAAGGCTGGCGAGCAGGGCGTGGGACTGCAGCTGATCGCGACCAAGGACGCCGTCGATCTCCAGGCGCAGGCCGACGAATTGAAAGTGCAGGCGCGCGATGAGATCAACCTGGTCAGCGCCAACGCCTATGTCGATTGGGCGGCGGCCAAGCGCATCAGCCTGTCCACGGGGGGCGGCGCCAACATCACCATCGAAGGTGGCAATATCACCGTGCAGTGTCCGGGCAAGATCACCATTAACGCAGGGGCCAAGAACTTCGGCGGGCCGGCGAAGCTGGGCTACGCCCTGCCACCGCTGCCGCGCTCGATCTGCAAAAAATGCAAACGCGACGCCGCCAAGTCCGGCGCGCCGTTCTCGCTGGTGGAGGGTTGAACACGCCATGCTGATCAATCGACATCCCGCCGGCTGGAAAGAGGCCTTGCACGCCAGCCTGCAAGACTGCGCAGAAAATGTTTATGCCTTGGTGGACGGTGTGCACAACGAATCGTTCTATCGTCAGTTGAAGAAGGCGGAGTGCTTCCGTTATCAGTCGCTATACGCCTCGGCCCCGGCCGCGGACGAGGAGACGCTGGGACTAGCGCCGATACTGGTGCAGTACAGCAGCGTACATCACAAGAAATGGGATGCGTTGATCGAGCTGACCGACGGCATGCCGGCGCTCAGCATCATCGTCACGCCGGAGCCAATCGAGCAATTGGCGGCGCGGTTGGCCCCATGGTGCGTGGTGGACGCGGACGGCTACACGCTGGCGCTGGCGTTCGCCGACACGCGCATCTTGCCGGCACTGGTGGCCGCATTGATGCCCGAGCAGCGCGGACTGCTGCTTGGTCCCGCGCTGCGGTGGCGCTATACGGGCCGCGATGCCTGCTGGCAGGAGCTGCCGGTGGAGCCCGAGCAGGCGCTGCCGCCGGCGGATCAGGTCGAGCTGACGGCGCAACAAGTGGCGGCGCTGATGGCGGCATCCGAAGCCGACAGCATGGTGTTCCAGTTCGGGCAATACATCAGCAAGCCGCTGGCCGCGTACGCCGCTCATGATGCACATGCCATGATCGTTCAATGGCTGCGCGTGGCGGATCGCGTGCGCATCGAAGGCCATCAGGACCGCCTGGCGCTTTGCCAATTTGGCCTTGAGCAGCCTGGGCTGCTGAATGATGAACGCTATCTGGCCTTGCTGGAGCCCGGCGTTGGGCCGCGCACGCTGGATGAAACCTGCGCGCTGCTGTCATGACGGGCGCATCGAAAATCATGAACCTGAAATCCGCAGTACGCGTTGTTCTGCTGATCGCAGGCATGACCGCGCTGCTCGCAGGCTGCGCGCATACACAACCAGCCGCGCCCCAAAGCGTTGGTGTCGCCGTTCGCTCTGTCAACTACTCCGGTAAGGAAGTGGTGTTGATGGCGATTGATCCGCAAGACAAGCACAACGGCGGGGGCGGTGATGCGCTCAACCCCTACAGTTCCGGAGGAACGATTTGTTGTTTTGCGATTCCGGCGGAATGGCATCCTGGGCTGCAAGTGATCGTGAAATATAACTTCTATCCCGATCCGGCATGGCTGGAGCAGTTGGTCGATGTGCCGCCATATCCCGAAGGAATCGCTGGCGAAATATGGCTGGCCATGCACGAAGACGGCCGCGCAGAGGCAGTGGTTTCAAGCTTTGACCCAACCAGACCAGAATGGCCGGGAAAGATTAAAGGTTATCCGATTCCGTCCAAAGATTACTTGTCGAAGAGACGAAGTGAGATGTTGAAATTTGAAAAAAGTATGTTGGCGAAATTTGAAAAAGGGCTCGCTACCGAAGCGAAAGATTGGCCGACCAACGATGTTGAAAGCTTGAAGTCAGCTATTGCGAATACCAAAGAGAGCATACGCTTGCTAGAGGAAAATCAGCCATGAGTTCAATGTTAGCTACTCCGGCGGATGGTCACTCTCACATTGCGATTATCGCAGATCGAATCAGCGAGAAAATCATGAATCTGAAAACGACCTTCTGTATCGTTTTCCTGTTCGCGGGAATGACAGCGTTGCTGGCCGGCTGCGCGCATACGCAATCTGCGCCGCCAAAAGATCTTGGCGTCGCCGTTTACTCTATCAATTACTCCGGCAAAGAAGTGTCGTTGATAGTGGTAGACCCGAACAACATGAAATAGCCCCCTGATTCACCGGACACAGCCTATGCGCTATTCTTACGGATAGGAATAGGACTGTGCATATGACTAGGAACAAGCAAACAATCGAGGTTGTAACGATAAGCCAGGAGCGCCGCAGG
>QVIN01000005.1 GCA_003416985.1 Duganella sp. BJB480
CAATGCCTGATGACCATAGCAAGTTGGTCCCACCCCTTCCCATCCCGAACAGGACCGTGAAACAACTCTGCGCCGATGATAGTGCTGCAACCAGTGTGAAAGTAGGTTATCGTCAGGCTAGTTATATAGAAGAGCCCCGCCCAGTGATCTGGGTGGGGCTTTTCGCATTTCGCGGCCATTTGTTCAGCGCGGCACTGCCGCGCTTCACTATAGAAAAGCCCCCACCAGCCAGAACGCGCTCAAGATCGCGTTCTGTGCAGGTGGGGGCTTTTCGCATTCCGTGGCCCGTTTTGCGCTCGCGATATTGTTTATTTTGAAATCCTATTGTTGTTAATGTATTATTTGGCAACTACATCAGGAGATAAAATATGTCGTGGTTAAAACTTGTATCAGCCAGCTTATTGGCTTCGGTATTGGCAGCTTGTGGCAGCTCCAGTGGGGGCGGTGCTGAAACGACGCGTACAGCAGGCCTGCGCTTGGGCGCATCCGCTCCCATCGCGCCGCCGACAGCGACTGCGCACGCGCTCATGGTGCAGAGCCTTTATCTGGCCTACTTCGGACGCGCGCCGGACAACGGCGGCTTCGCTTTCTGGAATAATTCCTTCGAAACACTCAATTTACCAACCACCGCCGCTGGCTTGATCTCTGACTACAATAACAACGGCTGGGCAAAGTCGGTGGTGGATGGATTCATGTCCGGTCCAGAGGCGCAAGCGCTCAATAGCGGGAGCAATGCGGATTTCGTTAATACTGTTTATATGAATTTGTTCGGTCGCTATGCCGAGGTTGGCGGTGTCGCATACTGGGCGGGCAGACTGGATCGAAATGAAATTACGCGGCCGGTGATGGTGCTCGAAATCATGGGCGGAGCCCAGGCCGACGACCAGCTGGCGATGAGCAAAAAGAATGAAATCGTTACCCGCTATCTGGCGCAGTTAGCGGCGGCGGGGATCCGCAACGATGTGCCGCTCAGTGTTGTCGGACACGACTTGCCGGCGCTGGTGAATAAGGATACGGACCTGGCGGCTTTCCAGACATCGATCGATGCCGCTGTGCAGACGCAGCGGAGCGAAACCGCACCAACCTACACGCTGCGTTATACCGACTATCAGGAAAACTATTCTGCGCTTTCGACCAACGTCCTGTATCGCTATTCGAGCGGCAGTGGCGTCGTGCCGGTCTTTGGCGGCAAGCTGACATTCGGACTCGGCGAGAGGGAAATCGGCTTTAGCCAGCTGCCGAATCAAACCGGCGCCGTGATCTATGGTGCACCAGTCTCCAGCTCCTTCGCCATATCGGACAATGCCGACGGCAGGATGCCCATCATATTGATGTTGTGCCAGATTACGAGCGGAACAACGCAAGCGAGGTCGACGGACGTGCTGGTGCTCAAAACCGCCACATTGCTGCGGGACCCAAGCGAGCTTGCCGGCCAGACGTTTGCCTTCCATCGTCAGGACTGCGCTGCCCAAAACGACAACCTGATGACCTTCAACGCGACCGGCGCTGTGCACATGACCAGGCCCGGTGAGGATTACCAGGCTTTCGCCAGTCAAGTCAAGCAAGGCTTGAACACCAAGACGTTTGGCATGGGGGCATCGGAGTGGTCCTTGCGTGCGTATCGTTATAGCAAGGGCGACGGGGCGGTCAAGTATGCGATCGTACTCAAGGAAACGCTCATCGACCCTGCCAGCGGCAAGCCCACCGGCGCGGGCGCAGTGTCGCTCTGGTCGCAGGAATAAGCCGGTTGCGAACCCCGCCAGTGAATTGGTGGGGTTTTTTTACCTTTGTGCATTAGAATGGCTTGCATCTAGGAGACGCAGCCCTATGCCAGGTTACGCAATACGTTTTTTCCTTTTATGCGGCTTACTCTTGCCGGCGCTAATGCCTGTCGCGGAGGCCGCGCCGCTCAGTCTGCGGTTTGAACATCTCGGCATCGAACAGGGATTGACCCAGGAGTCCGTCACCGCCGTCCTGCAGGACCGGCACGGCTACATGTGGCTGGGCACGCAGGCCGGCCTGAACCGCTACGATGGCTACCGCACGACCGCGTTCAAGAACGATCCCGCCAATTCCCGCAGCCTGCTCGACAACTATGTCCATGCCCTGTATGAAGACGGCAACGGCACGATCTGGATCGGCAGCAAGGGCGGCCTGGACCGCTACGATCCCGCCACGCAATCATTCATTCACCAGCCCAGCAAGAGCGGCAACCTGACCGTATTGAGCATCGTCGGCGATGGTCGGCAGGGTTTATGGCTGTCCACCAGCGACGGCTTGCAGCATCTGGATATCGCCAGCGGCGAAGTGCGGTCACTGCGCCACGCGGCGGCCGATGTCGACAGCATCGCCGATGATCGCGTCGGCGCGTTGGCGCGCGACCAGCACGGCAATCTGCTGGTGGGCACGGCCAGCGGCGTGGAAATGCTGGTGGCGGGCGGCAGCAAGTTCCGCCACTTGTCGCCGCAGGACGGCGCCGCGCCATTCAACAACATCCAGGCGCTGTCGATCGGCGCCGACGGCGTGCTGTGGGCCGGCACGCTGCAAGGCCTGCAAGCCTGGCGCCTGGGCGGCGACAACGCCGAGCGCATCCCGCTGGCGCCGGCCGACGCCTTGCACGATCAACGCATCACGGCGCTGCTGCATGACAGCGATGGCGTGCTGTGGGCCGGCAGCTATGCCGACGGCCTGAAGCGGCGCGATCCGGCGACGCGGCATTTCTACACCTATCGGCACAACAGCCAGGACCGGCATGGTGTGGGCGACAACCAGATCAGCGCGCTTTACCAGGACCGCACCGGAACGCTGTGGGTCGGCACCTGGTACACCGGCCTGGACTGGGTGGACCTGACCAGCGGCGGTTTCGAGCGCTACACCGAGTATCCGGGCGTGATGCCCAGCATCAGCAACAACAAGGTGCGGGTGGTCATCGGCGCGGGACCCAACAAGTTCTGGCTGGGCACCGGCAACGGCTTGACCTTGCTGGACATCGTCAAGGGCGACACCGAGGTCTGGCGCCACAACGAGCGCGACCCGGCCAGCCTGCCGGGCGACCAGATCCAGGCGCTCCAGATCGATCAGCGCGGTCGCTTGTGGGTCGGCAGTTCAACCGGGCTGGCCCGGCGCGATGCGGCAGGCGGCCCGTTCACGCGCGTGGTGCTGGACGCCGATCCCGCCTCGGCAACGATACAGCGCGTCCTGCTCGACCACGCCGGCGTGATCTGGGTGGCGTCGCGCGCGGGTCTGCACCGCGTCGATCCGCAAACCGGCGCGATCAGCACATGGCGCCACGACCCAGCCGACCCGAACAGCCTGGACGGCCGCATCTATTCGCTGATGGAGGACAGCCACGGCGTGCTGTGGCTCGGCACGGAAAACGGTCTCGACCGCTTCGACCGCACCGCCGGAACATTCCGCCACTATCACCACCAGCCCGGCAAGGCGGACAGCCTCAGCAACAAGCGCGTGCATTACACCTACGAGGACGACAAGGGACGCCTGTGGATAGGCACGGCCGCCGGCTTGTGCCGCGCCGAGCAGGGCGCCGACGGCGAACTGCATTTCCGCTTTTATCCGACCAGCGGCGGCCGCGCGCCGGACCCGGTCGGCGCCATCCTCGCCGACGAGCACGGCCATCTGTGGATCAGCAGCACGGCCGGCCTGACGATGCTCGATCCCGCCACCGGCGCGTTCAAGGAGTACACCTCGCGCGACGGCTTGATCGACGGTTCCTACTTCATCGGCTCAGGGTACAAGGCCGCCGACGGCATGTTGTTCTTCGGCGGCCTGTCCGGCCTGACGGCCTTCCATCCATCGGGCATCCGCGACAACCCGCACGCGCCGCCGGTATCGATCACGGATTTTTCCATCTTCAACCAATCCATCCTGACCGGCCAGCCGCGCGCCGATGTGCTGGAGCAGGGGCCGATCTACGAGGCGCGCACGCTCAGGCTCGGCTATCGCGACGCCGTGTTTTCGTTCGAGTTCGCCGGCCTGCATTACGCCGATCCGCAGCGCAACCGCTTCGCCTACCAGCTGGAGGGCTTCGATCCGCAATGGGTGACGGCCGACGCCGGCAAGCGCTTCGCCACCTACACCAATCTCGACGCCGGCCGCTACGTGTTCCGCGTCAAGGCCGCCAACAAGGACGGGGTCTGGAGCCGCGAGCCGGTGGCGGTGGAGGTGATCATCGCGCCGCCGCTGTGGAAGACCTGGTGGTTCCGGCTGCTGATGCTGACGCTGGCATTGGGCAGCGTGTACCTGCTGTTCCGCATCCGCATCCGCATGCTGGTGCGCCAGAAGCACGCGCTGGAGGCGGAGGTGGGCAACCGCACACGCGAGCTGGTGCAGCAGAAGGAATCGATCGAGCGGCAGAAGCGCGAAGTCGAGCACCAGAAGGAGAGCGTGGAGCTGGCGCACCGCAACATCTCGCTGCTGTCGGACATCGGCCGCCGCATCACGGCCAACCTCGACAGCGAGGCCATCATGTCGATGCTGTACCAGCAGGTGCACGCGCTGATGGACGCCAGCGTGTTCGGCATCGGCATCTACCGGCCCAAGGAAGAGCTGATCGAATATCCGTTCGCGATGGAAAAGGGCAAGCGCTACGCGCCGTACACGCGCAGCATGCGCGAGCCCAACCAGTTGGCGGTGTGGTGCACCAACCATGCGCAGGAAGTGTTCATCAACGACCTGGAGCATGAATACCAGCGCTACATCAGCCACCTGGCACTGGTCTCCGGCGCCGACGACATGGGCACGCTGGAAGACGGCTCGCTGCCGACCGAGCCGCGCTCGCTGATCTATGTGCCGATCTCGGTGGCCGGCCAGGTGCGCGGCGTGATCACCGTGCACAGCTACCGCAGCCACGCCTACCAGCGCATCGATCTCGACATGCTGACCACGCTGGCTTCCTACGTGGCGGTGGCGTTCGCCAACGCGGATTCCTACCGGCAGTTGCGCGACACGCAGCAGCAACTGGTGGAGCGCGAAAAGCTGGCGGCGCTCGGTTCGCTGGTGGCCGGCGTCGCGCACGAATTGAACACGCCGATCGGCAACAGCCTGGTGATCGCCAGCACGCTGGAGGACAAGACCCAGGAGATCGAGCAGCGCCAGGCGGGCAACACGCTGCGCCGTTCCGACCTGAGCAACTTCATCGAGGCGTCGCGCGAAGCGTCGACGCTGCTGATGCGCAGCCTGCACAACGCGGCGGAACTGGTGAATAGTTTCAAGCAAGTGGCGGTGGACCAGGCCAGCGCCAAGCGGCGCCATTTCAACCTGCACCAGGCCAGCCAGGAAATCGTGACGACGATGAAGAACCAGATCCGCAAGGCCGGCCATCAGGTGGAGCTGGAAATGCCCGACGATATACAGATGGACAGCTTCCCCGGCCCCTACGGCCAGGTCATCATCAACCTGATCAACAACGCGCTGCTGCATGCGTTCGAGGGACGCGGCGGCGGCGTCATCAAGATATGGGCGGTGCGGCTGGGGCCGGACCGGGTACGGATTGTGTTCCAGGACGACGGCAAGGGCATTCCGCTGGAACACCAGGCGCGCATCTTCGACCCCTTCTTCACCACCAAGCTGGGGCAGGGCGGCAACGGTCTGGGCTTGAGCATCACCTACAACATCGTCACCTCGCTGCTGGACGGCAGCATCCGGGTCGACAGCGCGCTCGACGTGGGCACGCGTTTTACGCTCGATCTCCCGCTGACAGCGACGCTGGCGGGAGACTGAAGGGCGGGCTCAGACGCCCCAGATGATGCTCTCGTTTTCCTGCTTGGCCGAGCGCAGCATTTCCAGCAGCGGGAAGGCGCGGGCGGCAAAGCCGACCCGTTGCATGACGGCATGCTCGACGCTTTCGCCGTCTTCCTGCTCGTGGGCGTGCACGTCGTGCTCGACGTCCGTTTCAGGGTGCAATTTGCTCGCGGCAACTTCGCTCTCCAGCAAGGACAAGGCCTGGGCCGCTTCCGCCGCCGTGATGACACCGCGCGTAGGATTTTTGTGGAGCAAGTCCAAGATGCGCTGGGCATGTTCCTGATACATCAGGACTTCTGGACTGGACTTCGATTTGAAGGAAATTAACATAGTGTGCTTTCTTAATCTTGTAGTGGAACGATAGCACGGAGCACCGTATCTTGCCTTGGCGGTAGCCGTAATCGAAACATTAGGCCCTGGGCATTACTATACAAGAGGCGAACCCGTCTGTATGAGCGGTAGCGCACATCGTTAAGTCCTTCCTAAGTCCACGGCCTCGTTTCAGTTCAGTTTGAAGGAGCTGAGATAGGTCTCGACCGTGTCCTGCACGATATTCTTGTCGCGGCCCATGACGATGACCTGGTAGATCCGCTTGTCGCGGGCGATGAAATGGCCGATCAGGCGCATCGTTTCGCCGTTCTGGCTGCCCTTGGCCTCGACATCGAGCGTGGCCTGCCTGCCGTCGGCCGATGACTTGTTGCTGGTGACGGTGGCGCCGATGTTGCTGACCAGCGCGGTCTTCATCGCCTCGATCGCGGCCGGGCCCTGGGCCGCGTCCGGCAACTGTGCGCTGCCGACCGCGAAGATCACACCGTTGACCTCGGCCGCAGTCATCGTCATGTTCACCGCCAGCGTATCGAGCTGGATGCTGCGGGTCTGGCTGGCCGGCTTGCCGGGGAACAGCACGGCGTAGGGCGCGTCGCTGCTGCGGTAGTCGCGCCAATCGTATTGCGGGCTGCAGGCCGACAGGGCGGCCGCCAGCATCAGCGCCAGGGAGATTTTTTTCATCAGGACTTGGCTTTCTTTTTACGTTGTTCTTCCTGGCGTCGCCAGTCGTCGATCTGGGCTTGCTGGCGCAGCACGCGGGAGTTCGGATCGATGGTGTACAGCGCCTGTGGCGGCAGCGTCAGCTCGCCGGTGCCGTCGGCCATGGCCAGTTTCTCGATGCGGCCGTTGACGCGCACCTCCACCGGCATCGGGAAGGCGCCGCCATCCTTCAGCTTCCATCTCAGCTTGAGCTGCTGGCCGTGGCGTTCCTCAACCAGCTCCGGCAATGCGGCGTGGTACAAGTAGGCGTCGAAGAACCAGCCCAGGTCGCGGCCGCTGGCCTCGTTGGCGAAGGTGATGAATTCCTTGGTGCTGCCGTAGCGCGGCGCGAAGTTGCCCGGCTTGGGCGCGTCGGTGCCGTAGACCAGGCGGCGCGTGGCGCCGAAGAAGGCGTCGTCGCCGATCAGGTTGCGCAGCGTGTGCAGGATCAGCGAACCCTTGGTGTAGATGTCGTTGCCGGGGCCGCCGCGCTCGTCCTCGTAGACGTCCTCGACGCGCTTGCTCTTGCCGCTGACCACGGGCACCTTGTTGAGCAGGGACTTGCGCTGCGTGAACAGCTCGGCCTGGAACTCGCGCTCGCCGCGCAGATGCTCCAGGTACAGCGGCTGCATATAGCTGCCGAAGCCTTCATGCAGCCACATGTCGTCCCAGTCGGCGTTGGTCATCTGGTTGCCGAACCACTCGTGCGACAGTTCGTGATGCAGCAGCCAGTCGTAGCCCATCGGCGACTTGGCGTAGCCGTTGCCGTAGGCGTTGATGGTCTGGTGCTCCATGCCCAGGTGCGGCGTCTCGACCACGCCCATTTTCTCGTCGCCGAACGGGTAGGGGCCGATGCGGGCCTCGAAGAAATCGAGCATCGGCGCGAACTCGGCGAACAGCCCCTGGGCTTGTTTGTCGTGGCCCTTCAGGTACCACATGCGCAGCGGGATCTTGTTGCCATAGCGGCTGTCGTATTCGCCGGACAGCAGTTCGTAAGGGCCGATGTTGAGCGCGACGCCGTAGGTGCTGGGGTTCTTGGCGCGCCAGTGGTAGGTGCGCCAGCCGTTCTTCTCATCCATGCCGAGCGCGACACCGTTGCCCGCCACCACCAGCGGCGACGGCACGCTGATGTGCAGGTCGATCAGCTTGGGCTTGCCTTGCGGGTGGTCGATGCAGGGCCAGAACAGATCGCAGCCTTCGCCCTCGACGGTGGTGGCGATCCACGGCTGGCCGTCCTCGGTCTTGCTCCAGGTGAAGGCGGCGTCCCACGGCGCGTGCGAGGCCACTTGCGGCACGCCGTGGTAGCGGATGCGCACGGTCGTGCGGGCGCCGGCCGCCAGCGGCGTTGGCAAGGTCAGGTAGAGGCGGCCTTCCGGATTGCTGATCGCCGACGGCGCCAGCTGCACGCCGTCCACGCTGGCGAAATCGATGGGCAGGTTGCGGTCCAGTTCGACCGCGATGCGGGTCAGCGGAGCGCTCGCCAGGAAAGTCAGCGCGGCGTCGCCGCTGATGCTGCGGGTGGCGGGATCGACGCGCAGCGCCAGGTCGGCCTGCTCGAACGTGACGGCCAGTTGTTCAGGCGCGCGCGGGTTGCCGGAATTGCCGGTGAAGTCGGTCAGCGGCGGCTGGGTGCTGGCGCAGCCGGCCAGCAGCGCGCCGGCGGCAAGGTAGAGGGGCAGGCGTGTCATCGATTTCCCGTCGGGTTGTAAGGGCAGCAAGCAATATAGCAGCAAGCCCGGCGAAGAGGTGATGCTTAGCGCCGGCATCGGCAGAATTTAGCATGGGGATGGCTTGGCTTCGCGCGCGGCGCGTTCAACGGTCGCGCAGCGCACGCCGGTACTGGATCGCTTCGAAGACATGGGTTGCGAGGATGCGCTCGCTGCCGGCCAGGTCGGCGATGGTGCGCGCCACGCGCAGGATGCGGTGGTAGGCGCGGCCCGACCAGTGGAAGTGCTCCATGCCTTGCTTCAGGTTGGCCTTGCCGTGGCGGTCGAGCCTGCAATACTGGTCGATTTCGCGCGTGGTCAGATACTGGTTGCGCTTGCCCTGGCGTTGCAGCTGGATATGCGCCGCGGCCTGCACGCGGGCGGCGATCACCCGCGATGGTTCGCCGTCGGCGTCGGCCGCCAGTATCTCGGGATCGACCGCGCCGACTTCGATCTGGATATCGATGCGGTCCAGCAGCGGGCCGGAGATGCGGCCCTTGTAGCGCTGGATGATGTCCGGCGAGCAGCGGCAGACGCCGCTGATGTGGCCGTCGTAGCCGCAGGGGCAGGGGTTCATCGCCGCGATCAGCTGGAAATGCGCGGGGAAGTCGGCCTGCCGGGCGGCGCGCGAAATGGTGATGCGGCCCGACTCCAGCGGCTCGCGCAGCACGTCCAGCACACTGCGCGCGAATTCGGGCAGCTCGTCGAGAAACAGCACGCCCCGGTGCGCCAGCGAAATCTCGCCCGGCCTCGGCACGCTGCCGCCGCCGACCAGCGCCGCGCCGGACGAGGTGTGGTGCGGCGAGCGGAACGGGCGGCGCTTCCAGTGCTCGATGCGGAAGCCGCCCGTCAGCGATTGCACGGCGGCCGCCTCCAGCGCTTCCTCGTCGGTCATCTCCGGCAGCAGGCCGGCGAAGCGCGCCGCCAGCATGGTCTTGCCCGCGCCCGGCGGACCGACCAGCAGAACCGAGTGGTTGCCCGCCGCCGCTACCTCCAGCGCCCGCTTGACGAACAGCTGCCCTTTGACGTCGGCGAAGTCGGGATACTCCTGCCGCGTCACCAGCGGCGCTGAATCATGGCGCGACAGCATAGCCTCGACCGACTTGGCGGCAAAGTGGCTGCACACCTGCAGCAGCGATTGCGCCGGGTAGATGGCGGCGTTGCCGACCAGCGCCGCCTCGTCGGCGTTGGCCAGCGGCAGGATGAAGGCCAGGGTGCCGCCGTCGCGGCGCGTGGCCAGCGACATCGCCAGCGCGCCGCGTATCGGCCGCAGCTCGCCGGACAAGGACAGCTCGCCGGCGAACTCGTACTGGTGCAGGCGGTTGGAGGGGATCTGTTTGGAGGCGGCGAGTATGCCCAGCGCGATCGGCAAGTCGAAACGGCCGGATTCCTTCGGCAAATCGGCCGGCGCCAGATTGACGGTGATGCGCTGCGCGGGAAATTCGAACCCGCCGTTCTGGATGGCGGCGCGGACGCGGTCCTTGGCTTCCTTGACCTCGGTGTCGGCAAGCCCGACGATGGTGAAGGCCGGGAGCCCATTGGCCAGATGCACTTCGACGCTGACCTCCTGCGCCTCCATTCCCGCCAGGGCGCGGCTTTTAAGTACGGCTAGGCTCATGGGTTAGCGGACACCAGTGGGATAACCAACGGCCAGCGTAGCCCAGGCCCGCCACCGTGCTTTGCGCTAGCCCAAACGGGCCTACAACTCCTTGAGCTCCGTGTGGAGTTCCTCGATCCGTATCAGCCGCTGCCGCCCGGCGACGCCGGCCTTGTCGATCACCTGCGACGCCAGCACGTGGCACAGCGCCATCACGGCGGCGTGGTTGTCCAGCGGCGTGGTGCTGGTGGTGTCGCACTTCAGCACCCAGGTCGCGCCCAGGTCGCTGCGGTTGGCCGAATCGGTGATCAGCAGGGTGCGCACGCCGGCCCGGCTGACCGCCGTGATCAGCGCCGCCAGGCCCGGCGTGCGCCGGCGCAGGCCGAACACGATGAACAGGTCGTCCGGCTGCAAACCCACCAGGTACTCGCCCATGGTCTCGCCCGAGACCGGCAACAGGTAGACGTTGTTGCGGAACTGGATGAATTGCCAGCGCAGATACGCCGCGAAGAAATAATTGTTGCGCTGGCCGAACACCCGCACCTGCCGCGCCTCGGCGATCGCATCACCGATGACGTCGATGTCGGCGGCCGACATGCCGGCGAAAGTGCCCTGGATGTTCTGCACGCTGGCCGCGACGTGCTGTTCGAACGGCCCTTGCGCCTCTGCCGTCTCGTCGTCCGCTGCCTTGCGGTCCAGCAAGTACAGCGGCGATCCCCAGTCCATGTTCTGCCGCGACAGCCGCCGCATCTGGTCGTAGTTCTCGTAGCCCAGGCGCTGCACCAGCCGCGTCATGGTCGCGTTCGAGACGCCGGCCATTCTGGTCACCTCGGAGGCGGAATAGCTGGCCAGTTGGCCCGGCGCTTCCAGGATGACAATCGCCAGCCGCCTTTCCGCCTGCGGTAGCTGGTCCAGATGTTGCTGTATCCAGCTCGACAGGTCGGCGGCGGAGGAGGTTTCTTTTGTCATGGCAGGCATTTTAAAGCCATCCAGACCCGACGTGTGGACGTCACGCGACTATCCAGCCGCTATTTCCGTGACCGGCGTGTGAAATGATTGACTCGACGTGAAAAAAGATTTTCAATGAAAACAAATCAAAGAAAATAATTTACCGGAGATGCCAATGGACATGTCGGACTGCACCACAAGTACTGGATATACCGAACTGGGCGCCAGCATCATGGCGCGCGCGCAGGCGCTGGCCGCCCACACCGAGGCGCCGGGCATGATGACGCGCAGCTTCCTCACGCCGGCCCACCACGCGGCCGCGGCCCAGTTGGCCGCATGGATGGCCGAAGCCGGCATGAGCGTGCGCCGCGACGCCGTCGGCAACGTCATCGGCCGCTACGAGGGCATCGAGCCGGATGCGCCGGCGTTGCTGACCGGTTCGCATTTCGACACCGTCCCCAACGGCGGCATCTACGACGGCAACCTGGGCATCCTGCTGCCGATCGCCTGCGTCGCCCGCTGGCATGCGCAGGGACGGCGCTTCGCCCACGCCATCGAGGTGATCGGTTTCGCCGAGGAGGAGGGCGTGCGCTTCAAGGCCACGTTGCTGGGCAGCCGTGCGATCGCCGGCGCCTTCGACCCGCGCGTGCTCGACAACACCGACGCCGCCGGCGTCACCATGCGCCAGGCCATCGACACCGCCGGCCTGGGCTACAGCTGCGCCGATCTGGCCGCCGCCGCGATGGCGCCGGCGCGGATGCTGGGCTTCCTGGAAGTGCACATCGAGCAGGGCCCGGTGCTGCTGGATGCCGGCCTGGCGCTGGGCGTGGTCACCGGCATCGCCGGCGCCACGCGCATGCAGGTGGAGGTGACCGGTGTGGCCGGCCACGCCGGCACGGTGCCGATGGCCGGGCGCCGCGACGCCGCGATGGCGGCGGCGGAAATCGCGCTGGTGATCGAACAGCGCTGCGGCGGTATCGCGGGACTGGTGGGCACGGTCGGCCAGTTCGACGTGCCGGGCGGCGCCGCCAACGTGGTGCCGGGCCGCGCGCTGTTCTCCATCGACGTGCGGGCCGAACAGGATGCGCAGCGTGAAGCGGCGGTGGCGGACATCCTCACCGCCATCGAGCGCATCGCCGCGCGCCGTGGCGTGGCCACGCAGGTGCGCCAGACGCACGAGGCGCGCAGCGTGCCATGCGCGCCCGCGTTGTGCGGGCAACTGGAGGCGGCGCTGCAACGCGCCGGCCGGCCCGTGCGCCGCCTGCCTTCCGGCGCCGGCCACGACGCCATGGTGATGGCCGCCCGCACCGACATGGCGATGCTGTTCGTCCGCTGCGGCAACGGCGGCATCTCCCACAATCCGCTCGAAACCATGACCGCCGAAGACGCCGCGCTGGCCGCCCGCGTGGTGAGCGACTTCATCGAACACTTCCAGCCATCCTCCGACCGCAAGGAACACACAGCATGACACTCACTCCCATCCAGGCCCGCCTGGCCAGCTGGATCGACGACCACTTCGACGCCGAGGTGGCCTTCCTGCAAGACGTGGTCCGCATCCCGACCGATACGCCGCCCGGCAACAACGCTCCGCACGCGCACGCGGTGGCCGCGATGCTGGATGAACTGGGCTGGTCGGTCGAGCGGCACGCGGTTCCGGAGGAAGCGGTGCGCGCCTACGGCATGGAGACCATCACCAACCTGATCGTGCGCCGCCGCTATGCCGCGCCGGGGCCGACGCTGGCGCTCACCGCCCACGGCGACGTGGTGCCGCCCGGCGAGGGCTGGACCCGTCCGCCCTACGGCGCGGTGATCGAAGACGGCCGCCTGTACGGCCGCGCCGCCGCCGTCTCGAAAAGCGATTTCGCCACCTATGTGTTCGCGGTGCGCGCGCTGGAGGCGCTCGGCGTCGCGCTGCATGGCGGCGTGGAGCTGCACTTCACCTACGACGAGGAGTTCGGCGGATTGCTTGGCCCCGGCTGGCTGCTGGAGCAGGGGCTCAGCCATCCCGATTTCGTCATCGCTGCCGGCTTCAGCTACCAGATCGTCACCGCCCACAACGCCTGCCTGCAACTGGAGGTCACCGTGCACGGCAAGTCCGGCCACGGCGCGATGCCCGAGACCGGCCACGACGCGCTGCAGGCCGCCACGCGCATCCTCAACGCCGTCTATGCCCAGCTGCCGGTGTTGCGCGACATCCGCTCGCAAGTGCCGGGCATCGGCTCGCCGACCATGCTGGTGGGGCGCATCGACGGCGGCACCAACACCAACGTCGTGCCCGGCAAGGTGGTGATGAAACTGGACCGCCGCATGATCCCCGAGGAGGACACGGCCGAGGTCGAGATGCAGCTGCGCACGCTGATCGCGGCCGCCGTCGAAGGCGTACCAGGCATACGGATCGACATCAAGCGGCTGCTGTTGTCGGAGGCGCTGCGGCCGCTGCCGGCGGTGCAGCCGTTGCTGGCCAGCCTGCAGCGCAACGCGCAGCACGTCCTCGGCGAGGCGATCCCGGCGGTAGGCACGCCGTTGTACGCGGACGCCCGCCTGTACGGTGCGCAGGGCATCCCGGCCGTGCTGTACGGTGCCGGTCCGCGCACGGTGCCGGAGTCGAACGCCAAGCGCGGCGACGAGCATCTGGTGCTGGAGGATTTGCGGCGCGCCACCAAGGTGGTCGCCATGACCCTGCTCGATTTCCTGCAAGCCGACGCGCCGCGCTGAGCGGCCGCCCCGGAGGCGTACCAAAAACTTTTCAGTTCAACGTAGTCAACAAGGGGTAACAGCAATGCGATTTTTCAAATCACTATTTGGCCAGATCGTGCTGGCGATGTGTATCGGCGTGGTGGTGGGCATGATGTATCCGGCGTTCGCCCAGAGCCTCAAGCCGCTGGGCGACGGCTTCATCAAGCTGATCAAGATGCTGATACCGTGCATTGTGTTCTGCGTGGTGGTGCAGGGCATCCACGGCGCGGGCGAACTGAAGAAAGTGGGCCGGGTCGGGCTCAAGGCGCTGATCTATTTCGAGGCCGTCACCACCGTGGCGCTGGCACTGGGGCTGGTGCTGGCATATGTGTTCCATCCCGGCGCCGGCATGAACATCGACGCCGCCACGCTCGACGCCTCGGCGATGAGCAACTACGTCAGCACCGCCAACACGGTCAGGAACACCGGCTTCAGCGAATTCCTCATGAAGCTGATTCCGTCCACGGCGGTGAGCGCGTTCACCTCGGGCGATGTGCTGCAGGTGCTGCTGTTCTCGGTGCTGTTCGGCTGCGCACTGTCGCTGGTCGGCGAACGGGCCGCGCCGGTGGCCACGCTGATCGACGGCCTGGCCGCCGCCTTCTTCAAGTGCATGTCCTTCATCATCAAGCTGGCGCCACTGGGCGTGTTCGGCGCGATCGCCTTCACCGTCGGAAAATACGGCATCGGCTCGCTCAAGCAGCTGGGCATGCTGGTGCTGCTGTTCTACGGCGCGGTGGCGATCCTGGTGTTCGGCATCCTCGGCACGATTTTGCGGCTGGCCGGTTTCAACATCCTCAAGCTGATCGGCTACCTGCGCGAGGAACTGCTGATCGTGCTGGGCACCGCCTCGTCCGACAGCGTGCTGCCGCAGGTGATGCGCAAGCTGAAGTACCTGGGCATCAAGGATGCCACCGTCGGCCTGGTCATCCCGACCGGCTACTCCTTCAACCTCGACGCCTTCTCGATCTACCTGACGCTGGCGGCGGTGTTCATCGCCCAGGCCACCAACACGCCGCTGGCGGGCGGCGACCTGCTGGCGATCCTGGCGATCGCGCTGATCACCTCCAAGGGCGCGCACGGCGTGCCCGGCTCGGCGATCGTGATCCTGGCGGCCACGCTGACGGCCATCCCGGCGATTCCCGTGGTCGGCCTGGTGCTGGTGCTGTCGGTGGACTGGTTCATGGGCATCGCCCGCGCCGCCGGCAACCTGCTGGGCAACTGCGTGGCCACCGTGGTGGTGGCCGCCTGGGAGAAGGACATCGACCGCGAGCGCGCCCACGCGGTCTTGAACGACAACCGCGCCGCCATCGAGCGCTACGACGCCGAGCAGCTCAAGCTCGACGCGGCGGCGGGACAGCCGGGCTGATTTATCCATCGCACCACCACCACCTCCAGAAAAAGAAAAGGGATCTATGAACAAATCGTATAAATCGTTTACCGCGTTGGCCGTTTTGGCAGCCACCGCCGGTGTGGCGCAGGCCCAGTCGGTCGTCACCGTGTATGGCAACATCGACCTTGGCGTGTTCAAGAAGACCGGCTCCACGCTCAGCGAAGGGCGCCGCGACAACAACCGACTCGGCTTCAAGGGTGTCGAGGATCTGGGCGATGGCTTGAAGGCGCTGTTCCAGCTGGAGATACGCTACGACCCGGACGTCGGCACCATCGAAGGTACGAGCCGTCCATTGTTCCAGGGCCAGAGCAGGGTGGGGCTGCAGGGCGGCTTCGGCACGCTGCGCATCGGGCGCGGCCTGACGGCGCTGCAGGACTCGAACGTGGCGTTCGAACCGTTTCGCGGCACGCCCAGCACCGCGGGCTTCATCACCGACCTGATGGTGGCCGGTTACACCAGCCAGCCGCTCGATCCGGCCGGCTCGTCGGCCAACCGGTTTTCCAACGCGGTGTTCTACAACTCGCCGGAGATCGCCGGCCTGCAGCTCAACGTCACCGTCGCGACGCGCGAGGCCAACGGCAATCCGGCGTTGATCGGCCGCGGCACGCAGGCGGCGCCGCAGTACGCGGCCAACGCCGCGCTGACCAGCAATCCGTACTCGGTTTCGGCCACCTACCGCGCCGGCATCTTCGCGGCGATGCTGGCGGCCGAACGCAACGCGGCTGAAACAAAACTGTGGTCGGTGGCCGGCTCGGTGCAGGCGCGGCCGGACCTGAAACTGGTGGCTTCGTATCAAAGCCAGGATCAGGAGCATACGGTGGCCGTGAATTCGGTCACCAAGGCGTGGGTGGTCGGCGCCAACCTGGATATCGGTCCGGGGACCCTGTTGGCGGGCTATGGCCGCAAGACGCCGGATGGCGCCGTGCCGACCAAGCAGATAGGGCTGGGCTACGAATACGGACTGTCGAAGCGCACCTTCCTGTACACGGACGCCTCCAACCGCAAGGCGGCGACGTCGGTCAATTTCTACGGCGTGGGCATCCACCACAAGTTCTGAGGCAGCCCGCCGCCGCGCCTGCGCCGGCCCGGATGGGCGGGCGCAGGCATGTACTACATCCCCACTTACTGGCCGGCCTTGGCTTCCAGTTCCGCCAGTCGCGCTTCCAGCGCTTCCAGCTTGGCGCGGGTCTTGGCCAGCACTTGCGCCTGCACATCAAATTCCTCGCGCGTCACCAGGTCCAGCTTGGCGAAGCCCTGGGTCATCATCGATTTGACGTTCTTCTCGATGTCCTTTGCTGGTGAGTTTTCGATGGCCTGATTGATCTTGCTTTGCAAGTCATTGAAAAAAGTGTTCATATCCATAATATTCCTTGATCTAACCGGCCTGGCACTGCACCATTGCAGTGCGCCTCGGCCTTATTGTGGTGCGAAATTCGGAAAAATCACCGCCGCACCCATCCCATTCTCACATTTCTTTCAAATGCGGTCCCGTTGCCGATGTCGTTACGGCTGCTATCACCTCGACAAGATTAGCTGGCACGCATTCTGCTAAAGAAGCCATGAACGCTTTATCGCTTCGCTTCACAGAAGGATTTTAAACCGCAACTGCTAATTAAGTTCAACTACACAAGGAAAACAACTATGAAAAGCTTGAGCAAGAACTTCACCCTGATTGCAGCGTTGACATTAGCATTCGCCTCCATGAGCGCCAGCCTGGCGCGCGCCGAAGACGCGACACCCGCGCCGGAAGCGAAACCAGACAACGAAGTCAGCTTCAACGCTGCCGTTGTCAGCGACTACCGCTACCGCGGCGTATCGCAGAGCCGCCTGAAACCTGCACTGCAGGGCGGCGCGGACTACACGCACAATCCGACCGGCTTCTACGCCGGCACCTGGCTGTCCACCATCAAATGGACCAAGGATGCGGGCGGCGACGGCAATGTCGAATGGGATCTGTACGCCGGCAAGCGCGGCGAGATCGTCAAGGACGTCAGCTACGACGTCGGCGGCCTGTACTACTACTATCCGTCCAACGGCCTGCACCCGAACGCCAACACCTTCGAATTGTACGGCCAGATCGGCTACGGTCCCGTCACGCTGAAATATTCGCAGTCGACCACCAACCTGTTCGGCTTCTCCGACAGCAAGAACAGCGGCTACCTCGACGCCTCCGGCAACTTCGAGCTGACCGACGGCTATGTGCTGAACGCGCACGCCGGCCACCAGAACGTAAAACACAACGGCGCCTCCAGCTATACCGACTACAAGCTGGGCGTGACCAAAGATTTCGGCGTAGTGACGGTGGCATTGGCGGCGGTCTATGCCGACACGAAAGCCTACGTCGGACCGGACGGGAAGAACCTGGCCAAAACCGGGGCTGTCCTGACCATTTCCAAAACCTTCTAAGCGAGGCCTGTATGAAACTGATTACCGCCATTATCAAGCCGTTCAAGCTCGATGAGGTCCGCGAGGCCCTCTCGGCGATCAACGTGCAAGGCATCACCGTGACCGAGGTCAAGGGCTTCGGTCGCCAGAAAGGCCACACCGAGCTGTACCGCGGTGCGGAATACGTGGTGGACTTCCTGCCCAAGACCAAGATCGAAGCGGCGGTGGACGACGCCGTCGTTGAACAGGCGATCGAAGCCATCGAAGGCGCTGCCCGCACCGGCAAGATCGGCGACGGCAAGATCTTCGTGTACAACCTGGAACAAGTCATACGTATTCGTACCGGCGAAACCGGCAACGAAGCTCTTTAAGGGGAAGATTGATGAAAAAAACTATAACAACGTTGCTGGCTGGGGTTGCCGTCCTGTTCGCGCTGTCCGCGCCGGTGCACGCCGAGGACGCCAAGCCGGCGGCTTCGGCGCCGGTCGCCTCGGCCCCTGCGGCCGCCGCACCGGCTGCGTCCGCACCGGCAGCACCTGCGCCTGAAGCGGCGCCGGCCGCTGCTGCCCCAGCTGCGGCTCCCGCTGCCGCCGCAGCGCCTGCCGCAGCACCCGCACCTGTCCCGAACAAGGGCGACACCGCCTGGATGATGGTGTCGACCATCCTGGTCATCATGATGTCGATTCCCGGCCTGGCGCTGTTCTACGGCGGCCTGGTCCGTTCCAAGAACATGCTGTCCATCCTGCTGCAGGTGTTCACCATCTTCGCGCTGATCATCGTGCTGTGGTGCGTGTACGGCTACTCGCTGGCCTTCACCGAAGGCAATTCCTTCATCGGTAAATTCGACCGTCTGTTCCTGAACGGCATCTGGGATCCGGCCAAGGCCACGTTCTCGACCGCCGCCACCTTCAGCAAAGGCGTCGTCATTCCCGAGTTCGTGTACGTGGTGTTCCAGGCGACCTTCGCCGCCATCACCTGCGGCCTGATCGTTGGTTCCTTCGCCGAACGCGCCAAGTTCACCGCCGTGCTGGCTTTCGTCGTGCTGTGGTTCACCTTCGCCTACCTGCCGGTCGCCCACATGGTCTGGTTCTGGACCGGCCCTGACGCGATCAAGGATGCGGCAACGCTGGCGACCGAAACCGCCAAGGCCGGCTTCCTGTGGCAAAAAGGCGCGCTGGACTTCGCCGGCGGCACCGTGGTGCACATCAACGCCGCAGTCGCCGGCCTGGTGGGCGCCTACATGATGGGCAAACGCGTCGGCTACGGCCGCGAATCCATGGCGCCGCACTCGCTGACCATGACCATGATCGGCGCTTCGCTGCTGTGGGTGGGCTGGTTCGGTTTCAACGCCGGTTCGGCGCTGGAAGCGGGCGACGTCGCCGCGCTGGCCTTCGTCAACACGCTGCTGGCCACCGCCGCCGCCACCATGTCGTGGCTGCTGGGCGAGTGGATCGTCAAGGGCAAGCCTTCGATGCTGGGTGCCGCTTCGGGCGCCGTTGCCGGCCTGGTGGCCATCACCCCGGCCTGCGGTTACGTCGGTCCGATGGGCTCGCTGATCATGGGCCTGCTGGCCGGTGTCATCTGCCTGTGGGGCGTGAACGGTTTGAAACGCCTGCTGGGCGCTGACGACTCGCTGGACGTGTTCGGCGTGCACGGCGTCGGCGGTATCCTGGGTGCGCTGCTGACCGGCGTGTTCGCTTCGCCATCGCTGGGCGGCCAGGGCATCTTCGACTACGTCACCAACAAAATGTCGGCCGATCCATACTCGATCGTCAGCCAGGTCACCATCCAGGCGACCGCCATCGGCACCACCATCATCTGGTCGGCTGTCGTATCGCTGATCGCCTACAAGCTGGTCGACATCGTCATCGGCCTGCGCGTGCCGGAAGAAGAGGAACGCGAAGGCCTGGACATCACCAGCCATGGCGAGTCCGCCTACCATGCCTGATTGATAACGTTGCACAGGCCCGCCACGGCGGGCCCCTCGAAAGCGCCTCTTTGTAGGCGCTTTTTTTATTTCCCGCCTTTAAAATAGGGTTTTCGCCCCGATTTGGGCTATCTGCACGGTAATATCCGATGTTCTGCGTGCCTGGAGGGTCGTCCTCCCGCATCATTTAAGGAAGTAATCATGGTTCCCCATCTCGCCACGGCCCTGACCGGACCGCTGCTCGACCTCGAAGAAAAAATCCTGGCCGCGACGCCGGCCATTGAGCGCTGGTTCCGCCTGGAGTGGCAGGAACACACGCCGCCGTTCTATTGCTCGGTGGACATGCGCAACGCCGGCTACAAGCTGGCGCCGGTCGACACCAACCTGTTCCCCGGCGGCTTCAACCACCTGGCGACCGAAATGCTGCCGCTGTCGGTGCAGGCCGCCATGGCCGCGATCGACAAATATTGCCCGGACGCCCGCAACCTGCTGGTGATCCCGGAGGTGCACGAGCGCCATCCGACCTACTGGCAGAACGTGGCCCGGCTGATGCAGATCTTCCGCCAGACCGGGCTGCACGTGCGCCTGGGTTCGCTGTCGCCGGAAATCACCCAGCCGACCCCGCTGCCCCTGCCGGACGGCAACATGCTGGTGGTCGAGCCGCTGGTGCGCTCGGCCAACGGCCGCCGCCTGGGCCTGAAGGATTTCGACCCGTGCACGATCCTGCTGAACAACGACCTGTCGGCCGGCATTCCTGACATTTTGCAGAACATCCACGAGCAAAGCCTGCTGCCACCGCTGCACGCCGGCTGGGCCCTGCGCCGCAAGAGCAACCACATGAACGCCTACGACGAGGTGGTCAAGAAGTTCGGCAAGCTGATCGGTGTCGATCCGTGGATGCTCAATCCCTTCCACGCCAAGTGCGACGCGGTCAACTTCCGCACCGGCGAGGGCTACGATTGCCTGGCCGCCAATGTAGACACGCTGCTGTCCAAGATCAAGAAGAAGTACAAGGAATACGGCATCAAGGACCAGAAGCCGTTTGTGATCGTCAAGCCGGACGCCGGGACCTACGGCACCAGCATCCTGACGATCAAGGATTCCAGTGAAATCAAGGACTTGAGCCAGGCCCAGCGCGACAAGATGATCGTCATCAAGGATGGCAGGGAAGTGACCGACTTCATCATCCAGGAAGGCGTGCCGACCTTCGAGAGCATCAAGGACGCGGTGGCCGAGCCGGTGGTCTACATGATCGACCGCTACGTGGTGGGCGGTTTCTACCGCGTGCACGCCGAGAAGGGCATCGACCAGAACCTCAACGCGCCCGGCTCGCAGTACGTGCCGCTGGCGTTCGCCCAGCAGCACGCGGTGCCGGACCTGAAGGCCAAGCCGGGCACGGCCGCGCCCAACCGTTTCTACGTGTACGGCGTGGTGGCGCGGCTGGCGCTGCTGGCGGCGTCGCTGGAAATGGAGCGCACCGATCCGAACCCCGAAGTCTACTAAGCGCCCGGGGAGCGGACTGGTCTGCTCCCCGGTGCCGCCGGCGAATCTCGGCTAAAATCAGGCATTACCCAGAATGGATGCGCCCATGAAAATAGCTTTCCTCGCCGATCCCTTGGCCAGCTTCAAGACCTACAAGGACTCGACCTACGCCATGATGGTGGAGGCGGCCAAGCGCGGCCACACCGTCTACGCCTTCGAGCAAAACGACATGGCGCTGGACGGCGGCGTGGTCTACGCCAACGCGGCCGTGATCACTATGACCGGCGACAGCCACGACTGGTACCGCGCGGCGCCGTCCCACGAGACCAACCTGGGCGATTTCGACGCCATCATCCAGCGCAAGGACCCGCCGTTCGACATGGAGTACATCTACGGCACCTACCTGCTGGAGCTGGCCGAAAAGCAGGGCGCGCAGGTGTTCAACAAGCCGTCGGCGATCCGCGACCACAACGAGAAGCTGTCGATCGCCCAGTTCAGCCAGTACACCTCGCCGACCCTGGTGACCTCCGACGAAGCCCGCATCCGCGCGTTCCAGAAGCACCACGGCGACATCATCCTCAAGCCGCTCGACGGCATGGGCGGCGCCGGCGTGTTCCGCGTCACGGCCGACGGCATGAACCTCGGCTCCATCATCGAAACGCTGACCGACAACGGCGCGCGCACCATCATGGTGCAACGCTACATTCCCGAAATCGTGCAGGGCGACAAGCGCATCCTGGTGATCGGCGGCAAGCCGGTGCCGTATTGCCTGGCGCGTATCCCGCAGAACGGCGAAGTGCGCGGCAACCTGGCGGCCGGCGGCATGGGCGTGGCGCAGCCGCTGACCGAGCGCGACGCTGAAATCGCCAACGCGCTGGGCCCGATACTGGCCGCCCGTGGCCTGTTGCTGGTAGGATTAGATGTTATCGGTGATTGCCTCACGGAAGTGAACGTCACCAGTCCAACCTGCTTCCAGGAAATCACCCAGCAAACGGGCTTCCAGGTGGCGGCGATGTTCGTCGACGCCGTCGAAGCGGCCGTGGCGCAGGGCAAACAACTTAAAAATTAACAATAATGCCGGACGCCGTCAAAAAACGTCCGCGCTCACTGGCGGTTTAAGAATATGGTTGGCATACTGCTTATGACGCACGCTCCACTGGGACAGGCTTTCATTGCCGCCTGCGCCCATGTGTTCCGTGGTCCGACCGAGCGCCTGGAGGCGATCGACGTGGTCGCTGACCAGGACCTCACCGAAGTCCAGGCGCTGGCCTCGGCGGCGATCAAGCGTCTCGACGAGGGCGACGGGGTGCTGGTCATCACCGACGTCAAAGGCGGCACGCCCGCCAATTGCTGTAACCGTCTGGCGGACGCCGGCCGGGTGGAGGTCATCGCGGGCATCAGTTTGCCGATGCTGCTGCGCGCCATCACCTACCGCCGCGACACGCTGGACGTGGTGGTCGAGATGGCCCTGGCCGGCGCGCAGAGCGGGGCCGTGCGCGTCGACAACCGGATCAGGGTCGGGCAGCCCTGAGGCCGGATTTATGTGGCCGCCGCGTGCAGGGCATGGCGGCGGTTTTTTGCAGTGCGCATTTCTGATTGAGACAAAAGAAAAATGATTCAACAAGAACTTGAGATTATCAACAAGCTTGGTTTGCATGCGCGTGCCTCCGCCAAATTCACCCAGTTGGCAGCTAAGTTCCAGAGCGACGTCTGGCTGACCCGCAACGCGCGCCGCATCAACGCCAAGTCCATCATGGGCGTGATGATGCTGGCCGCCGGCAAGGGCGCCAAGGTCATGCTGGAAGCCGACGGCGCCGACGAGGGCGATTGCATCGCCGCGCTGACGGCGCTGGTCAACGACAAGTTCGGCGAAGGCGAGTAATGCCGGCGGAACGCAGCCGTCCCCGTACCCCCACAGGTCCGCCTATGGCTTCCTTCACGCTGCATGGCATCCCGGTTTCGCGCGGCATCGCCATCGGCCGCGCGCACAAGCTCGCGCCGGCGGCGCTGGACGTCAAGCACTACCTGGTGGCGGAAGAGCATCTGGAGGCCGAGGTGTCGCGCCTGCAGCAGGCGCTGGCGCAGGTGCACAAGGAACTGCAAACGCTGTGGAACGAGCTGCCGAAGGATGCGCCGACCGAACTGGGCGCCTTCATCGACGTGCACGCGCTGATTCTGTCCGACCCGATGATCTCGGAGGCGCCGCTCGACATCATCCGCACCCGCCACTACAACGCCGAGTGGGCGCTGCTGACCCAGATCGACGAGCTGTCGGCGCAGTTCGACGAAATCGAAGACCCCTACCTGCGCGAGCGCAAGGCCGACATCCAGCAGGTCGCCGAGCGCGTGCTGAAGGTGTTGATGGGCACCGCGCAGATCCTGCCCGCCACCACCGGCGAGGACGGCTTCCAGGCGCAGATGATCATCGTCGCGCACGACATCTCGCCGGCCGACATGCTGCAGTTCCGTGACCGCTCCTTCATCGGCTTCGTCACCGACGTCGGCGGCCAGAACTCGCACACGGCCATCGTCGCCCGCAGCCTGGACATCCCGGCGGCGGTCGGCATGTCCGGCGCCTCGACCTTGATCGAGCAGGACGACTGGCTGATCATCGACGGCGACGCCGGCGTGGTGATCGCCAATCCGAGCGCGCTGGTGCTGGAGCAGTACCGCGACCGCCAGGGCGCCGCCGCCCGCGCGCGCAAGAAGCTCAATAAACTCAAGAAGACCCCGGCCGTCACCAAGGACGGCGTCGAGATCCAGTTGATGGCCAACATCGAGCTGCCCGACGACTGCCCGGCCGCGATGGAGGCGGGTGCCAACGGTGTGGGCCTGTTCCGTTCCGAGTTCCTGTTCATGGGCCGCAACAGCAAGATCCCGTCCGAGGACGAGCAGTTCGAGCAGTACAAGAGGGCCGTGGTGGCGATGAAGGGCCGGCCGGTGACCATCCGCACGCTCGACATCGGCGCCGACAAGCCGCTCGACCAGACCGAGCACACGGCACTGAATCCGGCGCTGGGCCTGCGGGCGATCCGCTACTGCCTGGCCGAGCCGCAGATCTTCCTGACGCAACTGCGCGCCATCCTGCGCGCGTCGGCGTTCGGCAAGGTACGCATCCTGATCCCGATGCTGGCGCACGCGTTCGAGATCGACCAGTCGCTGGCGATGATCGCCCAGGCCAAGGCCGAGCTGCGCGAGCAGAACGTCAAGTTCGACGACGACGTCGACGTCGGCGCCATGATCGAGATCCCGGCCGCCGCGCTGGCGCTGCCGATGTTCGTCAAGCGGATGGACTTCCTGTCCATCGGCACCAATGACCTGATCCAGTACACGCTGGCAATCGACCGGGTTGATTATGAGGTCGCGCACCTTTACAATCCGCTGCATCCGGCTGTGCTGCAATTGATCTCGATGACGATTGCGGCCGGGCATAAAGCCGGGATCGACGTGGCCGTGTGCGGCGAGATGGCGGGCGATGTCAAGCTCACGCGCCTGTTGCTGGGCATGGGCTTGCGCGAATTCTCGATGCATCCCGCGCAGCTGCTGTCGGTCAAGCAGGAAATCCTGAACAGCGACCTTGCGCTCATCACGCCGCAAACGCGCAAGATCATGCGCTCGATGGAACCAAGTGTAATTGCAGACGCGGTCGAACAATTACAGTTGATGTAGCAAGTGGTGGGACCCATCCTCGCGGTCCCACCTTGATAGATGGCCCGCGGGGCCGACCCCTATAAAAACTAAACCACATGCCATCCTTAGGATACGTTACTCCGCAAACCATGCATTTTGCGCAGCCGCTGGCGCTGCAGAGCGGCGCCTCGCTGCGCGACTACATGCTGATGTATGAAACCTACGGCACCCTCAACGCCGACAAATCGAACGCGGTGCTGGTCTGCCACGCGCTCAACGCCTCGCACCACGTGGCCGGCGAATATGAAGGCCAGCCGAAAAGCCAGGGCTGGTGGGACAACATGGTCGGCCCGGGCAAATCGCTCGACACCGACAAGTTCTTCGTCATCGGCATCAACAACCTCGGTTCGTGCTTCGGCTCGACCGGGCCTATGCACGTCAATCCCGCCACCGGCAAGCCCTATGGCGCGGCCTTCCCGGTGGTGACGGTGGAGGACTGGGTCAACGCCCAGGCGCGCCTGGCCGATGAATTGGGCATCACGCAGTTCGCCGCCGTCATGGGCGGATCGCTGGGCGGCATGCAGGCGCTGGCCTGGTCCATCATGTACCCGGACCGCCTGCGCCACTGCGTGGTGATCGCGTCCACCGCCAAGCTGTCGGCGCAGAACATCGCCTTCAACGACGTCGCCCGCCAGGCCATCCTGTCGGACCCCGACTACCACGGCGGCGATTTCTACGAATACGGCGTGGTGCCGAAGAACGGCCTGCGCGTGGCGCGCATGGTTGGCCACATCACCTATTTGTCCGACGACGACATGGCCGAGAAGTTCGGCCGCAAGCTCAGGGACGCCGCCGAGGCGGGCGACTACAAGTTCGGCTTCGGCGTCGATTTCGAAATCGAATCCTACCTGCGCTACCAGGGCGACAAGTTCAGCGAGTACTTCGACGCCAACACCTACCTGCTGATCACCAAGGCGCTCGACTACTTCGACCCGGCGCGCGCGCACGGCGGCGACCTGGCGAAGACGCTGGCCGGCACCAAGGCCAGGTTCTTCCTGGCCTCGTTCACCACCGACTGGCGCTTCTCGCCGGAGCGCAGCCAGGAGATCGTGCAGGCGCTGATCTGCAACCGCCGCCAGGTCACCTACGCGGAGATCGACGCGCCGCACGGCCACGACGCCTTCCTGCTGGAAGACCCGCGCTACATGAAGCTGGTGCGCGCCTACTACGACCAGGTGTGGAACGACATTAACGAGAAAGCGGCAGCATGAACTTCAACGATTTAAGCAGCGCCCGGCCGGACCTGGCCTTCATCGCCCACTGGATACCCAAGAACGCCCACGTGCTCGACGTGGGTTGCGGCGACGGCGTGATGATGGACTATCTGCAGAGCGACAAGCAGTGCAGCGGCTACGGCATCGAGATCGCCGACGACAAGGTATTGGACAGCACCAAACGCGGCGTGCGCGTGATCCAGCAGGACATGGAGAAGGGCTTGGCCCTGTTCGGCGACGACAGCTTCGACACGGTGTTGTGCCTGTCGTCGCTGCAGATGATGAAGCATGTGGAGCCGCTGCTGCGCGACATCGTCCGCGTCGGCAAGGAGGCCATCGTCTCCTTCCCCAACTTCGCCTACTGGCCGCACCGCGTGGCCTTGCTCAAGGGCCGCATGCCGGTGTCGGAATCGCTGCCGTACGAGTGGTACGACACGCCCAATGTACGCTGCGCCACCATCACCGATTTCCGCGACCTGGCGGAGGAGTGCGGGCTGGAAGTGATCGAATGCGTGGCGCTGGCCGAAGGGCACCGCGTCTCGTTCCTGCCCAACCTGCGCGGCGACCTTGCTGTGTTCCGCCTGCGTAAAAAGGCCAGTCACTGATGACGATCCAGGAACAGCCAACCGGCTTGCGCAACTACCTGAACGGCCGCACCGTTTCCATCCTGTTCCTGGGCTTCAGCTCCGGGCTGCCGCTGTACACGCTGATCTACCTGATGCAGGCGTGGCTGGCCAAGTCCGGGTTGAACGTGAAGGCGCTGGGCCTGTTCGCGCTGGTGACCTTCCCGTACACCTTCAAATTCCTGTGGGCGCCGTTCATGGACCGCTACGCCATCGGCTCGCTGGGGCGGCGGCGCGGCTGGATGGCGCTCACGCAGCTGGCGCTGTTCCTGGTGATCGGCGGCCTGGGCATGCTGGACCCGAAACAGGAGCTGACGCTGATCGCCGGCTGGGTGTTCCTGATCGCCTTCCTGTCGGCCAGCCAGGATGTGGTGATCGACGCCTACCGCCGCGAGATCCTGGCCGAGAACGAGCAGGGCCTGGGCGCGGCCATCATCGTCAACGCCTACAAGGCCGCCAGCCTGATACCGAGCGCACTGGGGCTGGTGCTGGCGGACAGCATGTCGTGGCAGGCGGTGTTCTGGATCGTCGCCGCCTTCATGCTGCCGGGTTTTGTCTGCACGCTGCTGGCCAAGGAGCCCGCCGTATATGGCTCGCCGCCGAAGAACCTGCAGGAGGCGGTGGTGCTGCCGTTCCGCGAATTCGTGCAGCGCGACGGCTGGAAGCAGGCCTTGCTGATCATCGCCTTCGTGCTGCTGTATAAAATCGGCGACAGCATGGCCACCGCGCTGTCGACCAAGTTCTTCCTCGATATCGGCTTCACCACCAAGCAGATCGGCCTGGCGGCCAACGCCACCGGCTGGTGGGCGGCGCTGGCCGGCGGCGCCGTCGCCGGCATCTGGATGATCAAGCTGGGCATCAACCGCGCCTTGTGGGTGTTCGGCGTGATGCAGGCGCTGGCCATCCTGGGCTTCGCCTGGCTGGCGCGCACCGGGCCCGATCCGCTGCTGCTGAGCGCCGTCTTCGGCTTCGAAGCCTTCGCCAGCCCGGGGCTGGGCGCGGCGGCGCTGGTGGCGTTCATGTCGCGCGCCACCGATCCGCGTTACACTGCCACCCAGTACGCATTGTTTTCCAGCTTGGCCGCCGTGCCGCGCACGTTCATCAACTCCTCGGTCGGGTATATAGTGGCGGAAACCGGCTGGTTCGGCTTCTTTATTGTGTGCTTCATCCTGGCGTTTCCTGCCATGATGATGCTACCGAAAATCGCACCATGGAATACCAGGAATGAAAAAGCTTAAATTCAACGCCGCCTTGCTGGCGCTGGTCTGCTGCGCCGGCGCCGTTGCGCCCGTAGCCGTCCACGCGCAGGATGACGGCATCCCCGTGACCAGCATGTCGCGCCTGCGCGGCATCGGCGGCGACGCCCGCCAATTCGACCAGCAATCCAAGCTGCAGTACGACCAGATGCTGGCCCAGGCCCACCAGAAGGACGCCGTCGCCACCGACCGCAATCCGCAGCTGATACGGCTGCGCGCCATCGCCAAGCGGCTGATCCCGTTCACCTCGCGCTGGAACCCGGACGCGGCCAACTGGAAGTGGGAAGTCAACCTGCTCAATTCGCCGACGGTGAACGCCTTCTGCATGCCGGGCGGGCGCATCGCCTTCTACAATGGCATCCTGGTCAAGCTGAACCTGACCGACGATGAGGTGGCGATGGTCATGGGCCACGAGATCGCCCACGCGCTGCGCGAGCACGCGCGCGAGCAGGCCGGCAAGAACACCATCACCTCGGTCGGCGCGCGCATCGCCGGCGCGCTGGGTTCGGCCTACTTCGGCGTCGATCCGCGCCTGGGGGATGCGGCGGCCGGCATGGTGGCGCAGGGCGCGGCGCTGAGCTTCTCGCGCGGCGACGAGAGCGAGGCCGACCTGGTCGGCCTGGACCTGGCGGCGCGGGCCGGCTTCGATCCGCGCGCCGGCATCGCGCTGTGGCAGAAAATGAGCGCGGTGAACAAGAGCCAGCCGCTGCCCTTCCTGTCCACGCACCCGAGCGGCAGCAAGCGCATCGAGGACATGGAGAAGAATATGTACCTGGTGCTGCCGGTGTACGCGCGCGCCAAGGGCCTGGACCCGGACGCGCTGCCGCCGTACCACTCGCTGGCGCTGCCACGCTCGTAATGCCGGGCGCACCACTGCCGATGCGCGACGGCGTCGCGCCGAGCTATCTGTGGCTGCCGGAAGGGCAGTGGCCGGACATGCTGACCTTCCTGGTGGCGCGCTATCCGGACGTGACGGAAGCGTCGTGGCGCGACCGCATGGCGCGGCGCGAGGTGGTGGACAGCGACGGCAACGCGCTCACGCCGCACAGCGCCTACCGGCGCGGCATGCGGATCTTCTACTACCGTGAGCTGGATGCCGAGACGCCGATTCCGTTCGAGGAGGAGGTGCTGTTCATGGACGAGCATCTGGTGATAGTGGACAAGCCACACTTCCTGCCGATGATACCGACCGGGCGCTTCCTGCACGAGACGCTGCTGGTGCGGCTGAAGAAGAAGCTGGGCGAGCAGGAGTTGACGCCGATCCATCGGCTGGACCGCGAGACGGCCGGCGTGGTGATCTTCTCGCGCCGGCAGGACAGCCGTGGCGCCTACCAGTCGATGTTCCAGAAGCGCGTGATCGAGAAAGAGTACGAAGCGCTGGCGCCGCGCCTGCATGGCCGCGAGTTTCCCTTTACCTACCGCAGCCGTATGGTCGACGGCGACAAGTTCTTCATCATGAAGGAAGAGGCGGGCGAACCGAATTCGGAAACGCTGATCGACGTCATCGAGCACCGGGCCGACTGCACGCTGTACCGGCTGCATCCGCACACCGGGCGCAAGCATCAGTTGCGGTTGCATCTGTCATCGCTGGGCATCCCCATCATCAACGACGCGTTCTACCCGGTAGCCTTGCCGTGCAAGCAGGACGACGTCTCGCAACCGCTGAAGCTGCTGGCCCGCCGCGTCGCCTTCAACGACCCGCTGACCGGCGAACGCCGCGAATTCCGCAGCCACCGCAGCCTTTAAAAGCGGTGGGGTCAAGTCTGACATTCGGACACGAGCTCAACCGTATGCGCCGCATACGGTTGAGCTCGTGTCCGAATGTCAGACTTGACCCCACCGCTTTTGCAACAGTTTAGGCGTAGGTGATGGTCAACGGCGCGTGGTCGGAGAACTTTTCTTCCTTGTAGATCGCTACCGTGGTGGCCTTGGCGGCGATGCCAGGCGTGGCGACGTGGTAGTCGATGCGCCAGCCGACGTTCTTGGCGTAGGCCTGGCCGCGGTTGCTCCACCAGGTGTATTGCTCTTCGCGCGGATCGAGCCCGCGGTGCACGTCCACAAAGCCCACCTCGTCGAAGATGCGCGTCATCCATTCGCGCTCCTCCGGCAGGAAGCCGGAATTCTTCTTGTTGCCCTTCCAGTTCTTCAGGTCGATCTCCTTGTGGGCGATGTTCCAGTCGCCGCAGATCACCACTTCGCGCCCCTCGGCGTGCAGCGACTGCAGGTGCGGCAGGAACAGGTCCATGAAGCGGAACTTGGCCTCCTGGCGCTCCGGCCCCGACGAACCCGACGGGCAGTACACCGAAATCACCGTCAGGTTGCCGAAATCGCAACGCACGTAGCGCCCCTCGGCGTCGAACTCCGGCGAGCCGAAGCCGATCACCACGCGGTCCGGCTCGATCTTGCTGTAGACGCCGGTGCCGGAATAGCCCTTCTTCTCTGCATAGTGGAAGTGGCCGTGGTAGCCGCCCGGGTTGAGGAATTCCGGCGTCATGTCCGGCGCCTGGGCCTTCAATTCCTGCACACAGACGAAATCGGCGTCCTGCGTGGCCATCCATTTGAAGAAGCCCTTGCTCGAGGCGGAACGGATGCCGTTCAGATTGGCGGAGATGATTTTTGGCATGGTCGATTCAATGCGTAAATTTTGGAATGCGCTAGTGTAGCGGTAAAATACAGGCACTTTACAGAAATGAGGCAGTATGGACAGCTTACGTCAGCAATTTATCGAATTTTCGGTCAAGACCGGTGTGTTGCGCTTCGGCGAATTCACCACCAAGGCCGGGCGCCAGTCGCCGTACTTCTTCAACGCCGGCCTGTTCCATGACGGCGCCACGCTGGCCCAGCTGGCCCAGTTCTACGCGCAAACGCTGCTCGATTCCGGCGTCGAGTTCGATATGCTGTTCGGCCCCGCCTACAAGGGCATCACGCTGGCCTCGGCCACCGCGGTGGCGCTGGCCGGCAAGGGCCGCAACACCTCGTTCGCCTTCAACCGCAAGGAAGCCAAGGACCACGGCGAGGGCGGCACCATCGTCGGCGCCAAGCTGCAGGGCAAGGTCGTCATCATCGACGATGTGATCTCGGCCGGCACCTCGGTGCGCGAATCGGTGGACATGATACGCGCCGCCGGCGCCGAACCGTGCGCCGTGCTGATCGCGCTGGACCGCATGGAGCGCTCGGGCAAGGACGGCCAGCTGTCGCCCAACTCGGCGGTGCAGGAAGTGGCCAAGACCTACAACATCCCGGTGATTTCGATCGGCAACCTGGACGACCTGTTCAGCTACCTGAACGGCGCCGGCGCCGATCCGCAGCTGTTGCAATACAAGGATGCGGTGGCCGCCTACCGCACCCGTTACGGTATTGTCTAACAAGCCATATTGCTAGACTTTGAAATTTCTTTGGTGTAACCTAATTCGGTATTCCGGAGACGATAAAGGCTAATTCATGAACATCGCAACCCTGAAGGTGCATGGCGACGACGAAGGTTTGATCGACGTCCGCGACGGCCTGCCGACCGAGCCGGACAGCGACTGGCAAAAGGGCGACGTCAAGCCCGACGGCCGGGTACGTATCGATTCCGGCTTCTACGTCGCGGTCGGCACCGACATGAACCCGGACGCGCTGCTCAAGCAGATCCGCCACTACCTGGCCGAGTGCCAGGCACGCGGCATCCACTTCGAGCGTTCCGACGTGGACGCCGAGCTGCGCATCTCCTTCACCACCGAACGCGGCGAAGCCACCCCCAGCCTGGACTTCTCGCTGGCCGACCTGAAGCTGTTGGTCGAAATGGGCATCAATCTGAGCATCACCGCCTGATGCGGTTTGCCGAAGACCGCCTGGCCAGCTTCCGCGCCGGCCCGCAGGCCGAGCGCCGCGTCCACATCTGGGAACCGGCCGGCGTTGCGCCGCGCGCGGTGATCTTGGCCATCCACGGCGGCATGGCGCACGCGGGCGACTACGTCACGCCGGCGCTGTACTTCCGCCAGCACGGCATCGCCACCGTGGCCTACGACCTGTGCGGACACCAGGACGCGCGCCGCGTCGACATCCCCGGCTTCCATGTCTTCCTGGACGACAGCGTGGTATTCCTGCAGTGGGTCAAGCAGCAGTATCCGGGTGTGCCGGTCTACGTGATGGGCCATTCGATGGGTGCGCTGATCGCCACCCATCTGGGCCTGGGCCACTTCGCCGGCGATCCCGCCATCAAAGGCTTCATCCTGTCGTCGCCGTACTACGTGAACGCGATCAAGGTGTCGCCGGTGCTACAGGCGATGGCCGGCGTGCTGGGCGCGTTGGCGCCGCGCATGAAGGTGCCGCTGGCGCCGCTGACCGATCTGCTGACCCACGACAGCGCCATCACCGCCCGCCATCACGACGATGAGCGCGACGGCATCCGCGCCACGGAAATCACGGTCCGTTTCGCCAACGCGCTGACGCATGCGCAGCAGGGACTGGCGACGCGCATGCCCGCATGGTCACACCGCCTGTTCGCGGTGGTGGCCGGCGACGACAAGCTGGCCGACGCCGACGCGGCGGAGCGCATGCTGAAATCGGTGCCGCCGGCGCTGTTGACCTACCAGCGGCATCCGCAGAACTACCACGAGAACTTCAACGAACTCAATCGCGAGCAGGTCTTCGCCGACATCCTGGACTGGATGGCGTTAAGCCCCGCCCACTGAGGCTTACTCCAGCACCCAGACGTACTGCAACTGCATCCAGGACTCCACCGGCTTGCCGGCCTTGAGGGCGGGCTTGAAGCCGCACTTTTCGATGCCGGCGCGGGCCGCTTCGTCCAGGTCCTGATGGCCGCTGGATTTCTGCACCTGCGATTTCTTGAACTTGCCGTCGGCGCCGACCAGGAACTTCAGCGTAACGGTGCCGCTTTCCTTGCGGGCCATCGCGCCCTCCGGCCATTTCGGCTTGTCGCAGGTGCTGAAGTCGGCCAGGGCGTGCACCGTCTGCTCGGCGACCTTGTCGGCGGCCACGGCCTCCGCGTAGATCGACATGCAGGCCAGCGCCAGTCCCAGCATCGGCACGGCGGCTTTCCAGTTCAAGGCCTGCGGTGCAGGGCGGCACAAACGTTGAATACGATCCATCAAATTTCCTCCATTGGCCGCTTGGGCCAGGTGGTGAGTTGAGAACTGGAGACGCTCCAGCTCCGAAAGTGCAAGGGCCAGGCGCCGCGGTTCGCCGAGCTGCCTTGCTGCGAAATCATCCGCGATCAGTTCGCGCTCGACGCGGATGCGGTTCGAGATCCACCAGACGGCAGGGTGGTAGAACAGCAGCGTTTCGATCACGTTCTGCAGCAGGTTGACCAGGTAATCGTGGCGTTGGATGTGCGCCATTTCGTGCGCCAGCAGCGCCTCCAGCAGATCGGGCGGCATGCCCGCCACCAGCGCGGCCGGCAGCAGCACCACCGGACGCCACCAGCCAGCCGTGATTGGACTGGCGATGGAGTCGACGATGCGCAGCCGCACCGCGCGGTCCACGCCGAAGCGCGCCGCCAGCCGTTGCAGCTGCGCTTCCCAGCGCAACTGGTCCTGGCGGTGGGCGCAGTCGCATTGTTTGGCGGCGCGGTCTATCCACAGCAGGCCGAGGATCATGCGCAGCGACAGCAGCACGGCGCACAAGGCCCACAGGCTGACGATGCCGCGCATCGAGTCGCGCAAGTCGAATGGTTCGCCGCCGCCGACCATGCTCTGTGCGGCTTGGCGCAGCAGGCCGGCGCCGATGACGGTGGCGCCGTCCGTGGCGCAGTACAGGCGCTGATACAGCTCGACCGCCGGCCAGCACAGGCAGGCCATCAGCGCCGAGCAGGCCACCAGGTAGCGGTATTCGGCGCGGCTGTTGCGCAGCAGCGTGAGGGCGATGGCGGTGGCGCAGCCCAGCAGCAGGCCTTGCCACAGGAAGTGCATCAGCGTCAGGCCGAGGGCGAAAACGAAAGGGCTCATTTTTTCTCATCCTTGAGGATTTTCTCGATCTCTTCGCGCTCCTTCTTCGAGATCCCGGAGCGCAGCGCCGCCAGCACCAGCGCCTTGGCCGAGCCGGCGAAGGCCTTCTGCATCAAGTCCTTCAGCAGATTGGTTTGCAGCGCGTCCTGCGCCTGTGCCGGCGCGTAGACGTGCGAGCGTTGGCTCTCGTCGCGGATCAGGATGCCCTTGGTGTGCATGATCTGCATCAGCCGCAGCACGGTGCCGTAGGCCAGGTCCGGCTTCTCTTCCAGCATGGCTTCGTGTACCTGCTTGGCGGTGGCCGAGCCGAGCGGCCACAGGGCCTGCAGCAGATCGAGTTCGGCGGCGGTTGGTTTGGGTATGCTCATGGGTGTCTCTTGTCGGCTTGCTAAAGTATTTGTAGATTAGTCTGTCTAGACAAAAATGTATACTTTAGTTTTCAGCGCCGCTGCGACGTGTTGCTTTGTGTAGACAGGTTTGTCTATAAAGTGATGGTGAAGCGCGCGCCGCCCAGCGGGGAATCGTCGACGGCGATGGCGCCGCCGTGCAGCTGGACGGCTTTGGCGGTGATGGCCAGGCCCAGGCCGTAGCCGCTGGCGGCGTAGTCCTGTTCGCGCTCCAGGCGGTAGAACGGCTCGAACACGCGCTCGCGCGCTTCGGATGGGATGCCGGGGCCGTCGTCCTCCACGGCGATGCGCAGGGCGCCGCCGTCGCGCGCGGCGGACAGCACGATGCGACCCACCGCGTACTTGGCGGCGTTCCCCAGCAGGTTGTTGACGGCGCGCGCCAGCAGGCGGGCGTCGCCCTGCAACTCGCCCAGGTCGCCGGCGATGCTGGCGTTGAACCGCTGGTGCAGGTGGGCGGGCGGTGTGCACTCCCGCAGCAACGGCGCCAGCTCGAACGTCTGACGCGGCATGGATTGCGCCTGGTCGAGCTGCGTCAGGCTAAGCAGCTCGTTGACCAGCGTTTTCAATTCCTCGACATCGGTCTCCATGGCCGCGATGCGCTTTTGCAGCGCCGGATCGTCGTCCGCGTGGCGCTCGCGCAGCAGCTCCAGACCGAACTCCAGCCGCGCGATCGGCGTGCGCAGCTCGTGCGACACCGAATGCAGCAGGTTCTTGCGCGCTTCCATCAGCAAGCCGATACGCTCGGCCATGTCGTTGATGCGGCCGGCCAGCGGCGCGATGCTGGACGCGGGCCGCACCTCGGCCCGCGCCGCCAGGTCGCCCTGGCCGAAATCGTCGGCCACCTTCGACAGCGCCAGCAAACCGCGCCAGTGCCGGCGCGACCACCAGCCTATCGGTATCAGCAGGAACAGCGCGATCACGCCGAAGCGGATGGCCTCCATGCCCAGCGCCCGGCCGATGTCGATGGGCAGGCGCTGGGCGTGGATCACGTCATCGTCGCTGCCGATGTAGCGCGCGCCGGTCGTGTCGACGCGGCGGTAGAAGCCCTTGCCGCCGACGTCGATCACCACCGCGCCTTGCCGCAGCTGGCCGCGTTTGGAGGAGGGCAGCGCCGCCAGCGCCTCCTTCAGCGGCTGCAGTTCCAGCGTGGCCTCGGATACCTCGCGCACCTTGTTCAGGCGCGGCAGCCATTCGTCGGCGGGCGCCTTGTCGATGTACTGCTCCAGCAGGAAGATCTGGCCGGCGGCCTGGCGGCGCGCGATCTCCTCCAGCGGGTCGCCGAACAGGCGGCTGAAGGTGACGTAGATCGCGCAGGTGGCCAGCGTGATGGCCAGCACCACCAGCAATGCGAAGCGCCAAAAAAGCCGGTTCATTCCCAGGCCGAGGGGCTGAACAGATAGCCTTCGCCCCAGACGGTCTTGATGCGCTCCGAACCGCCGTCGCCGAACTTGCGGCGCAGGCGGGAGATGCAGTTGTCGATGCTGCGATCGAGGCCGTCGAATTCGATGCCGCGCATCTTGACCAGGATGTCGTTGCGCGACAGGACCTTGCCGGAGGCGCCGGCCAGGATCGCGAACAATTTGAACTCGGTGCTGTTCATCGCCACCTCGCCGCCGCGCCAGTGGACCGTGCGGTTCTCGCGCGAGATGCGCAATTGGCCGATGACGATGTCGCTGCTGGCGACGCCGCTGCCGCGCCGCTGCAATGCGCGCAGGCGGGCCAGCAGCACGCGCGGTTGCACCGGCTTGTTGACGTAGTCGTCGGCGCCCTGTTCGAGGCCGGAGACTTCGTCGAAGCTGTCCTCGCGCGCGGTCAGGATCAGGATCGGCACGGCGCTGAGCTGGCGCAGCTGGCGGCACACCACCAGGCCGTCCACGCCGGGCAGCGTCAGGTCGAGTATCACCAGGTCCGGCTGGGTATCGCGGAAATGGTCGAGCGCGCGGTCGCCGCGTGTCACCACGTCGACGGCGTAATCGTATTCGTCCAGGTATTCCTTGACCAGCGCGGCCAGCCGCGCATCGTCTTCCACCAGCATTACACGCTGCATCGCGCCTCCGTTTTCGTGGGTATTGTAGTGGAGCGCGGCGCTCATGTGGCATTTTCGACAATCGGGTACACATTCGTACACTTTCTATACAAATGGCGCCTACAAATTGAGGACAATTCAACGACAGACCGAGGCGGATTCCGTGGCGATGGGTGCCTAACATTGGAGGCTCCTACTTCAACCTGGATTCCGAACATGAAAAAAATCATCTGCACCGCTTTCGTCGCTCTGGCCGCAAGCTCGCTGGCGCATGCCGAAGGGATGTATGTGGGCGCCAATGTCAGCTCCCGGACCGATGGCAATATCAAATACACCGAGAACGGTGTGACGACCGAGCACAGTGCCGCCAAGAGGGCGACCCCAATCGGTCTGTTTGCGGGATATGACCTGTCGCCGGTGTGGGCGCTGGAAGCCGGCTACCGCACCGACGGCGGCTCGACCAGCTTCGATCTCAGCCCCGGTTACCGGCTCAAGACGCGCGTCAGCACCGCCTATCTGGCGGCGCGAGGGACGTGGAAGCTGAGCGAGGACTGGTCCCTGTTCGGCAAGGCAGGCGTCGGACAGGGGCGGCTGAAGATGGATATCAGCGGCAAGAACGCTCCGGCTGGCGAGTCGGTTAACAAGACCGGCTTGTACCTGAGCGCGGGCGCCTCCTACCTGGTCACCAGGGATGTGGCGCTGCAGCTGGAACTGGAACACACCAATAAACTCGAACATGACGGCTTCACCGCCAAGACAGATCGTTTCGCGCTGGGCGTGCGTTTCGATTTTTAAGGAATACATGAATAAGCTATCCCCGCTACTTTTGCTGTTGGCCGCGTGCGCTCCGGCGCTGGCCGAAAACACCACCGGGTTGATGATGCCCGATGGGAGCAAGGACATGTACGCGGGGCTGGCCTTCACCACCAGGACGGCGGCGGCGGAGGGCGAGACGCGCCCAGTGATCCTGCGGCCGCTGTTCCAGGTCCAGTGGAGCAACGGGATCTTTGTCTCGGCCAACGGCGTGCTCGGGATGCACCTGTCCGAAACGGCTGGCGTGGAATATGGGCCGCTGATACTCGGCAGCGATACGCGCAATCCCGGTGACAGCCGGCGCCTGCGCGGCACGCATCCTGTTCGCGGCTCGGCCGATGTCGGCGGATTTTATAACCACTACCTTGGCGACGAGGCGCGGGTGACATCGAACCTCGTGTACGACACCAGCGCCCGCGGTTTCCGTGGCCAGGTCGGCGTGCAGAAAACCCTGCCGTCGCCGGCGCCGCATCATACGGTGACGCTGTCGGCCGGCGTTTCGCTGGCCAGCGATCCGGTGATGCGCGAGTTGTATGAAGTCCGCACCGCCACCGGTGGCGTGCGCGATTACCATCCTTCCGCCGGCGTGATGTCGGTGAGCGTGGGCATCAACTGGAACTGGGCCTTGAGCAGCAAGTGGCTGATCAACAGCACGGTGACCGGCGCGCGGCTGGGCAACGGCCCGGCCGAAGCGCCCTTCGTCGACCGCCGCAACTTCATCACGTGGTCCAGCGGACTGGCTTACCGGTTCTAAGCGGCATGTTCAAACTCCTCCTACTCGGTCTAGCCTTGCTGCCGGCGTTCGCCGGAGCGCAGGAGGACTCCGACTGGATCGAGTATCGCGACGCCTATCGCCAGATGATCTGGTTTGAAAAGTACGGCAAGCCCAAGCAGTTTTTGCAGAACCACTTCCGGATACGTCCACGCGACAAGAGCGTGCCGACGGACGGCCTGCGGCTGACGCTCAACGGCAAGGCCACGCACGTGGCGCTGCCGCTCGATGCGCTGGGGCGCGCGGTGTTCCCGTTCTCCAAGGCGGCCTATGACGACAACGCGGAACTGACCGTGAACCGCAAGGCGGGGCAGCTCAAGTCCGGCGCCTGGGTGTCCATCGTGACGCGGCCGGACGGCGTCTACGCGGCCGCCGACCTGCGCACCGCCTGCGACCAGTTGCTGGCCTATCTGCGCTACTCCGGCGAGGCCGCCGGGAAGAGCTGCGCCGGCGTACAGTTCTCGTATCCGAAGAACGATGCTTCGCAGGTGCAGTTCCATGCGGCCGGTGGCGCCGTCACCATGCTGGCGGCGAAAGAGGGGCCGGCCTTCAGCGGCGATGTCGTCGCCACGTTCAGGGTGTTCGTCTATCGCTTCGCCGCGCTGCCGGAGGCGGGGCAGATCGTCACCAGCAGCACGCCGCTGGCGATTGCGGCTTTACTTGAGTGATTCGATCACCAGCAGCGGCCAGCGCTGCGCAAAGCGCTTGGATGCGATGCGGTGCCGGTAGGTGTCGGCATCGGCGCGGGCCGGATTGTGCCGCACGCGCAGTTCGAACAGATCTTCCAGTCCGTGTGGAGCGATCACCTGGATGGTGTCGTCCGCGTCGAGTGCAACGCCGACGCAGGTTGCGTACTCCGGCCAGGTCGCCACGCCATCCGCCAGCGATAGCAGCGGCGCGACCTCGCGGCCGAATTCGCGCATGAACCATGCGTGGACGTGCGCCTGGTTGGTCACCTCCCATTCCAGCGCCGGCATCAGCTGGCGCAGCCGCGCTTCCAGTTCGGCGTCGTGCCGCGGCGGCGCATGCGGGGCGAAGTAGACCAGGTCGACGTCGGCCAGCGGCGTGGGACTAGCGTGGCCGTGCAGCGCATCCCACACCAGCGTGCGGACGGCGCCCGCGCCGATGCACCAGCTTTCCAGCCCGAGGCTGCGGGCGGCCGACAGCGCGGCCATCAGCTCCGCCGAGGAGCGGACCATGTCGATCAGGCGTTGCGTCAGCGAGGAGGGTGGGAGGCTCATGGTCATCGGGAGCTCAGTAAGCCGTCTTACCGGGAACCGTCACCGTGATTTGCGTGCCGGCGCCTGGCTTGCTGTCGATATCCAGGCTGGCGCCGATGGCATGTGCGCGCTCACGCATTCCCGTCAGGCCCCAATGGCCGGGCCGGTGGCCGGTTGTGGCGACCGATTCGTCTAACCCGCAGCCGTTGTCGCGCACGCGCATGACGAAGGCGCCGGCCCCGTATTCCAGCGCGAGTTCGATACGGCCGGCGCCCGCGTAGCGCGAGGCGTTGAACAGGGCCTCGCGGCCGATGGCGTAGATCTCTTCATGTACCTTGGGACGCAATGGCCTCGGCGTACCGCCGATCGTCATGTCGAAGGCATGCGAGCGATGTTCGGCCAATCCTTTGCCGAAGTGTTCAAGCGTCAGCTCCAGCGCATCCGGCGAGGCCGATGCCCTCAGGTCCATGATCTGGTCCCGTCCCTCCACCAGCAGCTGTTCCGCGAGATTGAGCGTCTGGTCCAGGCGGGTGCGCTCCTGCGTGCCTTCCTTCAGGTGGCGGCTGTGTGAATCGAAAGACATAAGCAGCGCCTGTATGCTTTGGAGCAGTGTGTCGTGCAGGGCGCGCGCGATGCGCGTGCGCTCCGCCAGGCGTTCCTGCAAGCGCTCCTGCATCCGCTGCGTCAGGAAGCGGATCCGCAACGCGTAGGCGGAGCAGAGCAGCAGCAGGCCAAGCGCCACCAGCAGCAGTTTGAACCAGCCGCTTTGCACAAACGTCGGCGGGATCTCTATCTCCAGCGCGGCACCCTTGGCATTCCAGAGATTGTCCTCGTTCGACGCGATGACCTCAAACCGGTATTTGCCCGGCGCCAGATTGGTGTAGTACGCCTGCCTGCGGCCTACCGGTTCCTGCCAAGCGGGATCGAGGCCGGACAGCCTGTAGCGCAGCCGTACCCGCTCGGGTATCGACAGGCTCAGGGCCGTGAAGTCGACCTGCAGATTCTGCGTGCCCGCCGGCAGGGTCAGTGCGCGGGTCTGCGGGATGGCGTAGCGCGCGTTGTCGGCCACCACGCTGGTTATCTCCACCGGCGGCGGCAGCGTATTGCGCAGGATATGGGCCGGGTCGATGGTGCCGATCGAAGCCGTCGTCGCGTACCACAGCATGCCGTCGCGTGAGCGCATCAGAGACGGTACCGGCCGCAGTTGCGGCGCGTGGCCCTGCATGCCGTCCTGCGCGTCGAAGCGTTCGAAAGCCACGGCGGTATGGCTGTTCTTCAACCATGCGGCGATATCGGCGGCGGTGATGCGATACAGGCCGTCGGCGCCGTGCAGCCACAGGTCGCCGCCGGGTAGCCGCACGATGCCGGAGACGCCGCGAAAATCTTCACCGCGCTCGCCGTGCAGGGCGGCGAAGCGGCCATCGCGATAGAGCGCGACGCCCTGTTCTCCGCCCACCCACATGGCGCTGCCGTCGAAGTACAGATCCATGATCGTCCCGAGCTGCAGGCCGTCCGCAGGGCCCAGTGTGCGCAACTTGTCGCCGTCGATGACCGTGACCAGGTTGCGCAGATGGCCCATCCACAAGCTGCCCTGGCCATCGCGGGCCATGGACGTCGCCAGCAGATCGGAGATGCCTTGCGAGCCGCCCGACTTGGTCCATTGGCCCGCAACGAGTTTGTACACGCCTTTGCCCGATGCGAACGAGGCCCACAAGGCACCATCGCGGTCCTGCTGCAGGGCGTGGACGCGCAGGCCTTTCAGTTCGGGCGGATAGGGAATCGAGGTCAGTGTGCCGTCACGATCGCGCCGTTGCAGGGACTCCGTTCCGCCCACCCAAAGGACGCCATCCGGCGTCGTGTAACTGGCCGTCAGCGGACCTGCGACCTCGCGGCTGACGCGTCCTTCGAGGTTGTAGCGCCAAAGGTCGGCGGCATAGTCTCCCACCCAGACATCGCCTGAAGGGCCGGCCACCAGCGCGGGGTATTCCAGCTGTTTGACGACGGGCATGGTCCGCAAGCGGTTCGGCCGCAGCCGGTCTATTCCGCGCGAGGTGCCGATCCACAGATTGCCTTCGCGGTCCAGGAACTTCGTGCTGAGCATCGGGCCGCTGAGTCCATTTTCCTTCGACAGGCGCTGTTCCGGCGGACTGGATTCGGCCGGCGCCACCTTGCGCTCCAGGTTATCGGTATGCAGCATCCACATCGTTCCCTGGCGGTCGAAGATCATGCCGTAGCCATCGAGTTCCGGTTTGGGCGATTCGCTGGCGGCGGGCGCCAAAGTGCGAACCTTGTAGTAGCCGTCCTTGAAGTCGTTGCCCCATATGGTGCCATCCGGCGCTTCGCAGAGCCAGACCAGCGCCACATGCGGCCACGCCTGCGTGAAGCGGGTCTCGCCCGGCTTGCGATAGTAGGCGCCCGAATTCGTTCCGATCCATGTCGTGCCATCGCGGGCGAACATAATCTGGAACACGCCCAGGGTTGGCAGTCCCGCCTCGGGGCCCAGGTGGCGGAAACGGCTGGCGCCCGGCGCCAATACAGCCACGCCGTCGCGCATCGCCGCCCAGATCGCGCCATCCGGGGCGGCCTCGATATGCATGACGCCGACCGGCTGCAATCCGTCGCGTTCCGCATAGGTGTGCGCGCCGTCGTTCCTGAACACGGACACGCCGCCGACGCGGTAGCCGACCCACAGCGCGCCATCGGGCGCGGTGGTCAGCGCCATGATGTTGCTGGAATCGAGCGGATGACCGTAGACCTTATCGGCGCGTTCGAAACGCACGCCGTCAAAGCGAAACAGGCCGGTAGGCGTGGCGATCCACAGCCAGCCGTCGGCGCCCTGGGCGAACTTGGTCACGCTCGTCGGCGCGCCATTCAGCTCGGTCCATGCGGTATGGGTGTACTCGGTGAGCAGCGGCGCCGAAGCGCACGCGAGGCGCGACCCGACCACCAGAAGCAGAAAAAGCAAAGCGTTGAGTAAGGAGGCCATTGGCGTGTTTTCCCAATTGCCGATCTAAGATCCCTGGTTCAGACTAAATATCGCTCAGCGACCGGGAATCCAGTTCCTCAACCGCTCATCCTGCACTTGGTACTGCTTGGCGAGGCAGGCGTTGATGTCGGCGACCGTGGCGCAGGTGGCGTCGCGCTCTTTCAGCCATTTGCGCTGGAAGTCGCGCAGCAGGGTGCGGTCGGCGATGGTGGCGTACCCTTGGCGCAGCTCCTTGACATGCTTGGCCATCGCCAGGTCCTGGCTGGCCAATGCCGGATCGGCGCAGATGGTTTTTTCCACGCGCGTGGCGGCGGCCTTGCAGTCATAGGATGGACCTCCGGCCGCAGGCTCGAAGTGCGGCGCCGGCTTGAATTGCGCGGCGTCGATGCTGGCGCTGGCGCCGGTGCGGTCGATGAATTCGACACTGGTCACCGTGATGTCGTTGGCGCTCGTCCAGTCGATCAGCGCTCGCCGCGCGGCAGCCGGTATCTGCGCCGCGCCCAGGCTGTTGGAACCCAGCCGCAGCTCGCCATCGTAGATGACCGCGCCCAGGCCTTGGCCGGTCTGGGTGTCGATCCAGAAGAAGCCCTTTTCCGGGCAGGCGTGCGCCTCGCATGCCGATGCGCTGACGTAGCGCTTGTCCACCACGAACACCGGATCCGGCGGACCGCCCAATCCAGCGATGACGTCCTTGGACAGCTTGGACGGTACGCGCGTCTGGATCAGCGGCTTGGCGCGCTTGTCCCAGATGAGGGTATTGGTGGACTGGCCGTCATAGCTCAGCGGCCAGTCGACGACATCGGCGTGGGCCAGCGCGGACAGCGTCAATGCCAGCAATGCGATCAGTTTTTTCATTGGGCTTCCGTGAACAGGCGCTTCATCTTGCGGCCGCCGGTGACTTCGAAGCCATGGCGCTCATAGAACGCCAGGCTGCGGTCGAATTCCGGCAGCGGCGGCGTGCACACTTCCAGTCGGTTCCAGCGCCGCTTGCGCGCCAGTTCGGCGGCGGCGTTGAGCAGCAGCCCTCCGACGCCGTTCGCGCGGAAGGGCGGGGAGACGAAGAATTCCTGCATGGTCGCCAGCGCGCCCTCCGCGTACAGCGCGCGGCCTTCGGAGATGCCGACGAAGCCGATCGCCTCGCCTTCCGCGATGGCGATCAGCGCCAAGTATTTTTCCTCGCGCAGCAGGGCGTGGCACAAGCTGGCGGTTTTTTGCAGCTCAAGGTTGAAAGTCTTCGCGCCCAGGCGCAGGGAGATTTCCTCGGTCAGCGCCACGGCCATCGCGGCGATGGCTGCCGCGTCTTCGGGAACCGCCAGGCGTATTCTCGTATCGGTCATTGAATTTGATCTGTAGTCTTAAGGTTGAACAGGATAGCAGTTTGCGATCCGTGAATACTCGCGCATTCTCACGGACGTGCGGGGGGCGAAAAAAAACCGTCGGCACCGAACGCGATCTTGTACGCGTTCAGGCGGACGGTTTTTTCAGAAGGGAGGCTGTCAGCCGGCCAGTTTGGCCTTCAGCAGCTCGGTCAGCTGCGCCGGATTGGCCTTGCCGCGCGAGGCTTTCATCGCCTGGCCGATCAGCGAGTTGATCGCCGCTTCCTTGCCGGCGCGGTACTGCTCCACCGATTTTTCGTTGGCGGCGATGACGTCGTTGACGATCGCTTCCAGCGCGCCGGTGTCGGAGATCTGCTTCAGGCCCTTGGTGTCGATCAGCACATCGACCAGGTTGTCGTCGGACGACTTGGCTGCCCACATGTCGCCGAACAGTTCTTTGGCTGTCTTGTTGTTGATGGTACCGTCGGCGATGCGCTTCAACATCAGCGCCAGTTGCGCCGGCGAGACCGGCGCGTCGGCGATGTCCACGCCTTCGCGGTTCAGCGTCGAGGAAACGTCGCCCATCAGCCAGTTGGCGGCGGCCTTGGCGTTTTCCTTGCCGGCTTTTTCCACCACGGCGACGAAGTAGGTCGCCATCGCTTTCGACGCGGTCAGCACCAGCGAGTCATATTCCGGCAGGGCGTATTCGCTGACGAAGCGCTCGCGCATCGCGCCAGGCAGTTCCGGCATCGAGGCTTTCACCTTGGCGATCCACTCGTCGGAGATGACCAGTGGCGGCAGGTCCGGGTCCGGGAAGTAGCGGTAGTCCTGCGCGTCTTCCTTGCTGCGCATTTCGCGCGTCTCCTTGCGGTCCGGATCGTACAGGCGCGTGGCTTGCACCACCTTGCCGCCGTCTTCGATCAGCTCGATCTGGCGGCGCACTTCGACGTGCACGGCTTCCTCGATGAAGCGGAACGAGTTCAGGTTCTTGATTTCGCAGCGGGTGCCGAATTCCTTCTGGCCCTTCGGACGCACGGAGACGTTGACGTCGCAGCGGAACGAGCCTTCCTGCATGTTGCCGTCGCAGACGCCCAGCCACATCACCAGCGAGTGCAGCGCCTTGGCGTAGGCCACGGCTTCGGCCGCGCTGCGGATCTCAGGCTCGGAGACGATTTCCAGCAGCGGCGTGCCAGCGCGGTTCAAGTCGATGCCGCTCATGCCGGCATAGTCTTCGTGCAGCGATTTGCCGGCGTCTTCTTCCAGGTGGGCGCGCGTCAGGTTGACGGTCTTGGTGACGAATTCGCCGTCCTTTTCGTAGCCAAAGGTGAGCGCGCCGCCGATGACCACAGGGTCTTCGAATTGGCTGATCTGGTAGCCCTTCGGCAGGTCGGGATAGAAGTAGTTCTTGCGGGCGAAGATGGACGCCGGCGCGATCTTCGCGCCCACGGCCAGGCCGAAGCGGATCGCGCGGTCCACCGCCTGCTTGTTCATCACCGGCAGCACGCCCGGCAGCGCCAGGTCCACAGGACTGGCCTGGGTGTTGGGTTCAGCGCCGAACTTGATCGGCGATCCGCTGAAAATTTTAGATTCGGTCGTGAGCTGCACGTGGTTCTCAAGACCGATGACGACTTCCCATTCCATATTGTTCTCGCTGTATTTGGTGTGTTAGATGCCGGCAGGTGCGCGGGTGTGCCAGTCGGTCGCCAGCTGGTACTGGTGGGCGACGTTGAGCAGCTTCGCTTCGCCGAAATGCTTGCCGATGATCTGCAGGCCCACGGGACGGTTCTTGGCGCCGAAGCCGACCGGGATCGACATGCCGGGCAGGCCGGCCAGGCTGGTGGACAGCGTGTAGATGTCGGCCAGGTAGGCGGCCACCGGGTCGTCGGACTTGTCGCCCAGGTCCCAGGCCACGGTCGGCGCGACCGGTCCCATGATGACGTCGCAGACGGCGTTCGGGCCGTTCAGCACCGCTTCGAAATCCTGCGCGATCAGGCGGCGGATCTTCTGCGCCTTGAGGTAGTAGGCGTCGTAGTAGCCGTGGCACAGCACATAGGTGCCGACCATGATGCGGCGCTTGACCTCAGCGCCGAAGCCTTCGGCGCGGGTCTTGCGGTACATGTCCGACAGGTCCTTGTACTCGGCGGCGCGGTGGCCGTAGCGCACACCGTCGAAGCGCGACAGGTTGGACGATGCTTCGGCCGGCGCGATCATGTAATAGGCAGGGATCGACAGCGCGGTGTTAGGCAGCGAGATGTCGACCAGGGTCGCGCCCATCTCGACGTACTTGGCCAGCGCGGCGCGCACGGCGTCCTCCACGTCCTTGGCCAGGCCTTCGCCGAAGTATTCCTTCGGCACGCCGATGCGCAGGCCCGCCAGCGGCTGGCCCAGTTCACGGGTGTAGTCCTCGTCGATGCCGCCCATTTCAGGCGTGAGCGAGGTCGAATCGCGCTCGTCGAAACCGGCCATGGCGTTGAGCAGCAGCGCGCAGTCCTCGGCGGTTTGCGCCATCGGGCCGCCCTGGTCCAGCGACGAGGCGAAGGCGATCATGCCGAAGCGCGATACGCGGCCGTAGGTCGGCTTGATGCCGGTGATGCCGCAGAACGCGGCCGGCTGGCGGATCGAACCGCCGGTGTCGGTGCCGGTGACGGCAGGCGCCAGGCGCGCGGCCACGGCGGCGGCGGAACCGCCCGACGAACCGCCAGGCACGGCGTTCTTGTCCCACGGGTTCTTCACCGCGCCGAAGGCCGAGTTCTCGTTGGCCGAGCCCATGGCGAATTCGTCGCAGTTCAATTTGCCCAGCGTGACCATGCCGGCCGCGCGGAACTTCTCCACCACGGTGGCGTCGAACGGGCTGACGTAGTTGGCCAGCATTTTCGAGCCGGCGGTCGAGCGCCAGTCGCGGGTGACGAAGATGTCCTTGTGCGCGATCGGCACGCCGGTCAGCGGCGTGGCGGTGCCGGCGGCGATGCGGGCGTCCGCCTCGGCGGCCTGCGCCAGGGTCAGCGCGCGGTCCACGTGCAGGAAGGCGTTCAAGTCGCTCTTTTCGATGCGGTCGAGGAAGTGCGTCGCCAGTTCGGTGGCGGTGATGGCTTTGCTTTGCAGCAGAGCGGACAGCTCTTTAATGGTTTTGGTGTGCATGGCGTTTCAATTCAGATTCGGTGATCGGGAAGGCGTCGGGACGTCGGCGGCGTTCTTACTCGATCACTTTCGGCACCAGGTACAGGCCGTCCTGGGTCTTGGGTGCGACGGCCTGGTAGTCCTCGCGGCGATTGGCCTCGGTGGCCACGTCTTCGCGCAGGCGCAGGGCGATGTTGTTCATGTGCGCGGCCAGCGGATGGCTCAGCGGGGCGACGCCTTCGGTATCGACCGCCTGCATCTGTTCGGCCAGCGCGAAGATGCCATTCAATTGATCCAGCGCCGTGGCGGTCTGCTGCTCGCTCATCTCAAGTTGTGCCAGTTTGGCAATGCGGGTTACGTCGGATAGGGTCAGGGACATGGCGAATGGCGCGGACGGGCCGCGCAAGGTTTAATTGTAATATTGATAAAAAACTGGAAATTCTGCCTATTCGCTGGCAAAAGCAAAGGATTACCGCTTAATTCGCGGACTCAACCGATACACTTTTGGCGGGATTTTCGGCAAATCGCATTCAAATTATAAGGTAGAATGGCGGGTTGATGCGTTGCCGGCGCTGAATCATTGCAGCCGCCGCCTCACCACAGGATTTCTTTCTAACGGCTTACGCGCACACCAGTAGCGCCACAGGACACACATGTTTGGTTTTTTACGCAGGTATATTTCCACCGATCTGGCCATCGACTTGGGCACGGCCAACACTTTGATCTACGTTCGCGGCCAGGGCATCGTCCTCGATGAACCTTCGGTAGTCGCGATCCGCCAGGAAGGCGGCCCCAACGGCAAGAAGACGATCCAGGCGGTCGGTAAAGAAGCAAAACAGATGCTGGGCAAGGTCCCAGGCAACATCGAGGCGATCCGCCCGATGAAAGACGGCGTGATCGCCGACTTCACCGTCACCGAGCAAATGCTCAAGCAGTTCATCCGCATGGTGCACGACTCCAAATTCTTCCGTCCTTCGCCGCGCATCATCATCTGCGTGCCGTGCGGCTCGACCCAGGTCGAGCGCCGCGCGATCCGCGAATCGGCGCTGGGCGCCGGCGCCTCGCAGGTCTACCTGATCGAAGAGCCGATGGCGGCGGCGATCGGCGCCGGCCTGCCGGTGTCGGATGCCACCGGCTCGATGGTGGTCGACATCGGCGGCGGCACCACCGAGGTGGGCATCATCTCGCTGGGCGGCATGGTGTACAAGGGTTCGGTGCGCGTGGGCGGCGACAAGTTTGACGAGGCCATCGTCAACTACATCCGCCGCAACTACGGCATGCTGATCGGCGAACAGACTGCGGAAGCGATCAAGAAGGCCATCGGTTCCGCCTTCCCTGGTTCGGAAGTGAAGGAAATGGAAGTCAAGGGCCGCAACCTGTCCGAAGGCATTCCGCGCTCGTTCACGATTTCGTCCAACGAGATCCTCGAAGCGCTGACCGACCCGCTGAACAACATCGTCTCGGCCGTGAAGAACGCGCTGGAACAGACGCCGCCCGAACTGGGCGCCGACATCGCGGAAAAAGGCATGATGCTGACCGGCGGCGGCGCGCTGCTGCGCGACCTGGATCGCCTGCTGATGGAGGAAACCGGCTTGCCGGTGCTGGTGGCGGAAGATCCGCTGACTTGCGTGGTGCGCGGCTCCGGCATGGCGCTGGAGCGGATGGACCAACTGGGCTCGATCTTCTCCTACGAATGATCTGACAAGACGGGGCCGCGAAACAGCGGCCCCGATGCATTGGGATGGGTTGACAGTCTCGTTGGCGCGCTAGCGCCGGATTATTGGAAGTCATGGAATATAGTCCTCCGCCACTTTTCAAGCAAGGCGCCTCCGCCCGCGTCAAGATGACGGTTTTTGCGTGCATTTCGATTGCACTGCTGCTGGTCGATTCACGCATGCACACGCTGGCAACGGTGCGCAAGGTTGCGGGTACCGTGCTGTATCCGCTGCAAATGGCGGCCCTGCTGCCACGCGACGCCATCTACGGCGTCGGCGATTATTTCTCCTCTTTGTCGTCGCTGGAAAAGCAGGTGCGCGAGCTGAAACGCCAGCAGATCGCCGGCGCGCTGGTGCTGCAACAGGCCCAGCTCCAGACGGCTGAAAACAACCAGCTGCGCCGCCTGATGGACGCGCGCGAGCATCTGCCGGTCAAATCCATGCTGGCCGAGATCCTGTACGACGCGCGCGACGTCAACAGCCGCAAGGTGATCCTCGACCGTGGCACGCAGCAGGGCGTGGCCCTCGGGCTGCCGGTGATCGACAACCAGGGCGTGGTCGGCCAGGTCACGCGCGTGTTCCCCTTTACCTCCGAAGTGACGCTGCTGACCGATAAGGAGCAGGCCATTCCCGTGCAGCTGCTGCGCAACGGCTTGCGCAGCGTGGCCTATGGCCGCGGCAAGTCCGGCGCGCTGGAGCTGCGCTTCACGGCGCCGAACGCGGACATCCAGGTGGGCGACATCGTCGTCACCTCGGGCCTGGACGGCGTCTATCCGGCCGGCCTGGCGGTGGCGCGTGTGAGCCAGGTGGAAAACAGCGGGGCCGGATCGTTCGGCGGCGTGGTGTGCCAGCCGCTGGCCGGCATCTCCAACCATACGCAGTTGCTGATTTTGATGTCGGCGCCGGAGATGCCTCCGCGTCCGCCGGATGAGGAAGCGCGCACGCTCAAGAAGCACAACAACAAGATGGCGCCGATCAAGGAGGCGCCGAAAGAGGGCGTCGATCCGGCGCCCGCCGGCACCGCGCCCGCAGCCGCACCGGCCGGCCCGCCCGGCCTGATGCCGGTGATGCCGCCGCCCGCGCCGAAACCTGCGCCTGCCGCCGCCACCACCACTGCGGCGCCCGGCGCCGCGACGCCCGGTACCGGTACGCCAGCCGCCGCAACGCCGGCCGCGCGGGGTGCCGCACCGGCCGCCGCGCCGCCTGCCGCCGCCGCGCCAGCCGCAGGCGCGCCTGCAGCCACCAAACCGAAGGAACCGGCACGATGAATCGTCCCCACTATATCCTGCTGCCGGTCAGCCCGCTGTTCATCGCCTTCAGCCTGTTCTGCGCGTTTCTACTGAACCTGCTCCCCTGGGGGAACTTCATCGGCGTGCCGGACTTCGTGGCGCTGGTGCTGGTGTTCTGGGGTGTGCACCAGCCGCGCAAGGTCGGCATCGGCACCGCCTTCTTCCTTGGCCTGCTGATGGACGTGCATGACTCCACGCTGCTGGGCGAGAACGCGCTGGCCTACACGCTGCTGTCCTACTTCGCGATCATGCTGCACCGCCGGGTGCTGTGGTTCCCGCTGCTGACGCAGGCCATGCACGTGTTCCCGCTGCTGCTGATGGCGCAATCGGTGCAGCTGATCGTGCGCTTCTTCGTGTCCGGCAAATTCCCCGGCTGGTTCTACTTTGTCGAAAGCGTGATCGCCGTGGCCCTGTGGCCGCTGGCGACCTGGCTGCTGCTGGCTCCCCAGCGCCGCGCGGTCGACCGCGACCACACCCGCCCGATCTGACGCCCCGGCCGGGCAGCGACCAAGCACCATGACTGAACTCAAGGACAACCAACGCGAGCTGCACCAGTTTCGCCTGCGCCTGACGGTGCTGGGCGCGCTGGTGTTCTTCTGCTTCGCCGCGCTGCTGGTGCGCTTCGTCTGGCTGCAGGTCTACAAGCATAGCGACTACGTCGCCCAGGCCGAAGGGAACCGCATCGCCCTCGTCCCCATCGAGCCCAATCGCGGGCTGATTTTGGACCGCAACGGCGTGGTCCTGGCGCGCAACTACTCAGCCTTCACGCTGGAGATCACGCCGTCCAAGCTGAGCGCCACGCTGGACGAAACCATCGACGAGCTGTCCAAGCTGATCACGGTGGAGCCCAAGGACCGCAAGCGCTTCAAAAAGCTGCTGGAGGAATCCAAGGGCTTCGAGAGCGTGCCGCTGCGCACCCGCCTGACCGACGAGGAAGTGGCGCGCTTCTCGGCGCAGCGTTTCCGCTTCCCCGGCGTGGAGGTGCAGGCGCGCCTGTTCCGCCAGTACCCGCTGGGCGAGATCGCCTCGCACGTGATCGGCTACATCGGCCGCATCAACACCTCGGAGGCCAAGGCCATCGCCGACGGCGAGGACGCCGCCAACTACAACGGCACCGACCATATCGGCAAGGAAGGCCTGGAGAAGAGCTACGAGAAGCAGCTGCACGGCGTCAGCGGCTACGAGGAAGTGGAGAAGTCGGCGGGCGGGCGCGCCGTCCGCACCTTGTCGCGCACGCCCGCCAAGCCGGGCAGCAACCTGATACTGTCGATCGACATCGAGCTGCAGAAGGTGATCGAGGAGGCCTTCGGCGAATGGCGCGGGGCGCTGGTCGCCATCGAACCGGAAACGGGCGACATTCTGGCCTACGTGTCGCGCCCCGGCTACGACCCCAACCTGTTCGTCGACGGCATCGATACACAAAGCTGGAACGACCTCAATACCTCGCTGGACAAGCCGATGGTGAACCGTCCGCTGTCGGGCACCTATCCGCCGGGGTCCACCTTCAAGCCCTTCATGGCGCTGGCCGCGCTGGAGCTGGGCAAGCGCACGCCGGGCCAGACCATCTTCGATCCGGGCTCGTTCACGCTGGGCGGCCACAAGTTCCGCGACGATAAACCGGGCGGCCACGGCACGGTCGACATGTACAAGTCCATCGTCGAATCCTGCGACACCTACTACTACATGCTCGGCAACGACATGGGCATCGACGCCATCACCGACTTCATGAAACCGTTCGGCTTCGGCCAGCTGACCGGCATCGACCTGGAACACGAGAAGCAGGGCGTGCTGCCGTCCAAGGAATGGAAGCGCAACCGCTTCAAGAAGAATGCGGCCGCGCAGAAGTGGGTCGGCGGCGACACCATCTCCATCGCCATCGGCAACGGCTTTAACAGCTACACGCCTTTGCAGATGGCGCACGCGGTCTCCAACCTGGCCAACAACGGCATCGTGATGAAGCCGCATCTGGTGAAGATCATCGAGGACAGCGTCACCCGCGCGCGCAAGCTGACGGTGCCCAAGGAAAGCTACCGCATCCCGCTCAAGCAGGAGCACATCGACATCATCAAGAACGCCATGGTGGGCGTGACCACCGGCGGCACCGCGGCGCGCGCGTTCGTCGGCGCCGGCTACACCTCGGGCGGCAAGACCGGTACCGCGCAGCTGGTGGCGATCAAGAAGAACGAGAAGTACAACGCCAACCTGATCGCCGAACGCCTGCGCGACAACGCGCTCTACACCGCCTTCGCCCCTGCCGACAAGCCGCGCATCGCCATCGCGGTGGTGGTGGAGAACGGCGGCTTCGGCGCCGGCGTGGCCGCGCCCATTGTGCGCAAGGCGCTGGACTACTACCTGCTGGGCAAGCGCCCGAACGAAAAAGAAACCACCCGCGTGCCGAAGGAGGACGCCGAGCTGCGCTCCGTCCAGGACGTCCAGGCCGAACAGGGCGTCAGCGACGACAACAAGCCGGGCGCCGAAACCCCCGGCAACAAGGAATAAAGGACCAGCATGCGTATCAACGAAAGGCGCTCCCTGGGGCGCCGCCTTCGCCCGTACTTCACCGTGTTCGACCTGCCGCTGATGCTGATCATCTGCGCGCTGCTGTCGGTCGGCCTGGTGACGCTGTACTCGGCCGGCTTGGGCATTCCCGGCAAGGTGGAGGACCAGATGCGCAACATCTTCCTGGCTTTCATGGTGATGTGGTTCGTGGCCAATATCACGCCGCAGATGATGATGCGGATCGCCGTGCCGGCCTATGTGGTCGCGGTGGCGCTGCTGGTGGCCGTGGCGCTGTTCGGCACCGTCAAGCTGGGCGCGCGGCGCTGGCTGCACGTGGGCGTGGACATCCAGCCGTCCGAATTCATGAAGATCGCCATGCCGCTGATGCTGGCGTGGTTCTTCCAGCAGCGCGCCGGCCATTTGCGCTGGCAGGATTACGCCATCGCCGCCGTGCTGCTGGCGATCCCGGTGGCACTGATCGTCAAGCAGCCGGACCTGGGCACCGCCTTGCTGGTGGTGGCCGCCGGCTTCTGCGCGATCTTCCTGGCCGGCCTGGCGTGGCGGGCTTTGATCGCGCTGTTCGCCACAGCCCTCGCCAGCCTGCCGGTGATCTGGACCGTGGGGATGCACGACTACCAGCGCGACCGCGTGCTGACGCTGATCGATCCGTATCTCGAACCGCTGGGCAAGGGCTTCCACATTATCCAGTCGATGATCGCCATCGGCTCGGGCGGCGTGTCCGGCAAGGGCTGGACCCACGGCACGCAGGCCCACCTTGAATTCATCCCCGAACGCACCACCGACTTTATCTTCGCCGTGTTCTCCGAGGAGTTCGGCCTGACCGGCAACCTGGTGCTGATGTTCTTGTACCTGCTGCTGATCGGCCGTGGCCTGATGATCGCCGGGAACGCGCCCAACTTGTTTACCCGCCTGCTGGCCGGCTCCATCACGATGATTTACTTTACCTACGCCTTCGTCAACATGGGCATGGTCAGCGGCATCGTGCCGGTGGTCGGCGTGCCGCTGCCGTTCATGAGCTACGGCGGCACCGCGCTGCTGACGCTGGGCCTGGGCGCGGGCATCCTGATGAGCATCCAGCGCCACCGCAAATTGGTGCAGACCTGATGCGCGTGCAGGACGGGCGGCTCGCGCCGCAGGCCTGGGGAGCGGCGGCATGACGGAGATTAAGGATACGGAGCGCGAGCTCCAGCAGTTCCGCGCCCGCATCACGGTGCTGGGGGCGATGGTGTTCCTGTGTTTCGGCCTGCTGCTGGCGCGCTTCATCTGGCTGCAGGTGGTCAAGCACGACGACTTCGCCGTCAAGGCGGAGGAGAACCGCATCGCTCTCGTGCCTATCGTGCCCAATCGCGGATTGATTTTGGACCGCAACGGCGTGGTCCTGGCGCGCAACTACTCGGCCTTCACACTGGAGATCACCCCGTCCAAGCTGACGGCGACGCTGGACGAGACCATCGACGAGCTGTCCAAGCTGGTCGAGATCGAGGTCAAGGACCGCAAACGCTTCAAGAAGCTGCTGGAGGAATCCAAGGGCTTCGAGGGTGTGCCGCTGCGCACCCGCCTGTCCGACGAGGAAGTGGCGCGCTTTTCGGCGCAGCGCTTCCGCTTCCCCGGCGTGGAGGTGCAGGCGCGCCTGTTCCGCCAGTACCCGCTGGGCGAGACGGCGTCCCACGTGATCGGCTTTATCGGCCGCGTCAGCCGCGCAGAGGCCGAGGCCATCGCGGACGCCGACGATGCCGCCAACTACAAGGGCACCGACCATATCGGCAAGGAAGGCCTGGAGAAGAGCTACGAGAAGCAGCTGCACGGCACCACCGGCTACGAGGAAGTGGAGGTATCTGCGGGCGGCCGCGCCATCCGCACCTTGTCGCGCACGGCGGCGGTGGCGGGCAGTAACCTGATCCTGTCGATCGACATCGAGCTGCAGAAAGTGGTGGAGGAAGCCTTCGGCGAGCGGCGAGGCGCGCTGGTGGCGATCGAGCCGTCCACCGGCGACATCCTGGCCTACGTGTCGCGGCCCGGCTACGATCCGAACCTGTTCGTCGACGGCATCGACGCGCAAAGCTGGAACGACCTCAATACCTCGCTGGACCGGCCGATGGTGAACCGTCCGCTGTCCGGCACCTACGCGCCGGGTTCCACCTTCAAGCCCTTCATGGCGCTGGCCGCGCTGGAACTGGGCAAGCGCACGCCGAGCCAGGTGACCTACGATCCGGGTTTCTATAACCTCGGCGGCCACCAGTTCCGCGACGACGTGGTCGGCGGCCACGGCGCGGTCGACATGCACAAGTCCATCGTCGTCTCCTGCAATACCTACTACTACGCGCTGGGCCACGACATGGGCATCGACGCCATCAGCGATTTCATGAAGCCCTTTGGCTTCGGCCAGCAGACCGGCATCGACCTGGAAAACGAAAAGACCGGGGTGCTGCCGTCGCAGGAGTGGAAGCGCAAGCGGTTCAAGGGTGCGGCAGGGAAGTGGGTGGGTGGTGATACCATCTCGGTCAGCAACGGTTCCGGCTACAACGCCTACACGCCTTTGCAGATCGCGCACGCGGTGGCCAACCTGGCCAACAACGGCGTGGTGATGAAGCCGCATCTGGTCAAGATTGTGGAAGACAGCACGACGCGCAGCCGCAAGCTGACGGTGCCAAAGGAAAGCTATCGGATTCCGCTGAAGCAGGAGAATATCGATTTTGTCAAGAATGCCATGGTCGGCGTGACCACGGAAGCGGGGGGCACCGGCGTGCGCGCCTTCGCCGGCGCAGGCTACACGGTGGGCGGCAAGACCGGCACCGCGCAGGTGATCACGATCCGCTCGGGCGAGAAGTACAACGCCGCCAGGCTGGCCGAGCGCCTGCGCGACAACGCGCTGTTCACGGCGTTCGCTCCGGCGGACAAGCCGCGCATCGTGCTGGCGCTGGTGGTGGAAAACGCCGGCAAGGGCGGCGCGGAAGCGGCGCCGATCGCCCGCAAGGCGCTGGACTACTACCTGCTGGGCAAGCGCCCTGCTGAAAAAGACACCACCAAGGTGCCGAAGGAAGACGCCGAGACGGTGCTGCCGGTCGAAGGGCAGACGCTGGAAGAGCAGGCCGCGGCCGCCGAATTCGAACGGCGCGCGCCGGCGGCGCCAGCGACACCGCCTGCACCAGCGGCACCAACCGCGCCTGCTCCGGCAGCCGCGCCGCCGACCGTGCAGCCAGTGCCGCCGGCGCGTAAAAAACCGTAAGGATGAAGTGATGCGTATGACCCGTAGCCGTATTTTGAATGTCTGCACCACGCTGGCCATGCTGGCGCTGGTCGGCTGCGGCACTGCGCCGACGGTCACCGATACCGGCACGCTGTCCAAGACGCCCCGTACATCCAAGCCGGTGATCAAGGCGCCCTCCAACGCCAAGCCCGATAGCGGACTGCCGGCGCTGCCGCCGGCGAATTCGGGACGCGGCGGCTACTACCAGGACGACGGTCCCGGCGACGCCCCGCCAGCCAACCTGGCCGATGTGCCGGACGCCGATGTGCGCAACGATCCGCTGCTGCCGTACTCCAACCGTCCCTACGTCGTCTTCGGCAAGACCTATACGCCGATCACCGGCAACCAGCCGTTCACGCAGATCGGCATCGGCAGCTGGTACGGCAAGAAGTTCCACGGCCAGCGCACCTCGTCCGGCGAAATCTACGACATGTACAAGATGACGGCCGCGCATCCGACGCTGCCGATTCCTTCCTACGCGCGGTTGACGAACCTGGTGAGCGGTGCGGTGGTTGTCGTTCGCATCAACGACCGCGGGCCGTTCCATGCCAACCGCGCCATCGACGTGTCGTACACGGCGGCGCTCAAACTGGGCTTGCTGGGCAAGGGCAGCCACGAACTCCAGATCGAACGCATCCTGCCGGATGAGGTGGACCGCATGCTGGCCACGCGCGCCGGCGTTTCGGGTACGGTGTCGCCGCGCCTGCAGTCGCAATCGTCGTCGCGGCCGGAGTCGTCGAGTGGCCTGGGTGGCGGCCCGCTGTTGCTGACGCCATCGACAACCTTGAGCGGCGAGCCGCTGGTGCTGGCGCCGAAGGCCATGCCGGCAGCGGCATCCTCCGATGCGGCGGCGCTGATGCTGACCGACCGCGCGCCGGCCGATGCCGAAACGCCGGCCTCCAGCGCCGCCAAGGGTGGCTTCTACCTGCAACTGGGCGCCTACTCGCGCGCCGAGAACGCGGAAGCGGTGCGCGGCAAATTGTCCGGCAAGGGATTGAATGGACTGGAAGTGATGCAGGGTGGCGCCGTGTACCGCCTGTTCACCGGCCCGTTCGCGACCCGCCAGGAAGCGCTCCAGGCGGCGCAAGGCCTGCCGTCAGCGTTGCACCTCAAGCCCATCGTCGTCCAGCGCTGAGCTAATCACAGGACCGGCCACAATACGGCGGCCGTTGTCGCCACCTCGACCAGATCGACGGCCAGCATGTAGGCCGCCGACAAGCGTCCTTGCATGTACGCGCCCAGCGCCCAGAAGCCTCCCATCGCCGTCGCAATCGCCAGCGCGGAACGCGCGTAGGACAGCGCCGCCGAATGCCACAGGCACGCGGCGGCGGCCGTCACGCACAGGCCGAACTGCGCCGCCGCTACGCAGCGCTTTCGCGCCGTCAGCGGCGGGTCGTAGCTTTGCCTGGCGGCTTCCAGGTCGAACGGCTTGGCTGGCAGTGCGAGGTTCGCCGGACGCCAGCCCGGATGCTTTAACCAGATCTTCACTTTGTCGGACCAACGCTCCGCCTGCCGGGACAGGTTCAGCAAGACCCAGTATTCCGACACGATGGCCCAGGCGGGGTCCCAGCTGTTCAACGGACTGCGGGTGCCGTACACGCACGGCTCCCGCTCCTCGGCGAAGGTGCCGAACATGCGGTCCCAGATGACCAGCATGCCGCCATAATTCTTGTCGAGGTATTGGTCGTTCACCGCGTGATGCACGCGATGGTTGGACGGCGAGGAAAACACGCGGTCGAACCAGCCGAGTTTTCCGATATGTTCGGTGTGTATCCAGAACTGATACAGCAGCACGATCAGGCCGGCCACCGCGAACTGCTCCGGCGGCACGCCCAGCAGCGCCATCGGCAGGTAGAACGCCCAGCCGATGAAGATCACCGAGCTTTCCTGCCGCAGCGCGGTGGAGAAATTGAAGTCCTGGCTTTGATGGTGGACCTGGTGCGCGGCCCACATGACGGCGCACTCGTGGCCCATGCGGTGCAGCCAGTAGTCGCAAAAATCGAACAGCACGACGGCGGCGATCCAGCCGTACCACGTCGGCCAAAATTCAGTGAGCGTCACCAGACGGACCTTGTCGAACACCCAGGCATAGAGGCCGATCTGAAACAGCTGCGTGAGCACCGCGACGAGTTGGCTGATCAAGCCTTGACTGAGGCTGCTCAGCGCATCGTTGAGGCGATACGTGTTGCGCCGTTTCGCCCACCCATACGCGAATTCCGCCACGATCAGCAGGAAAAACACGGGGAAGATCAGGACGATGAATTGTTCCATATGTATAAACGTGAAGGCAATAGCCGATAGTTTGCCAGATTATCCGGTGGTGCGTCCTGATCGTATCGGCCTCCGGCAAAGCGCCAGGTGGTGATAATCCGTGTACTTTTCGCCGGGACGAAATGCTAAGCTTCCCGCCGCAGCATTTAATCACCCCCGACCGGTTAAGGATACGGATGGCATGGCGGAACACCTCGACGCGGTGTACGAGCAAATGGGGAAGTCGGTGAAAGGCGCTGTCATGGCGGTGTCGTGCCGTTGTCGTGCTCCTGTCGTTGCAGGTTGAAATCCAATGATCATACTGGCGGCTCCGCAGAAGGAGATATTTATGTCGATTCAAAAAATGCGCCTCAAACGAGGTTGGTCGCAACAACAGCTGGCGGATGCCAGCGGTTTAAGCTCTCGTACCGTTCAACGGATCGAGTCTGGTCATCCTGGCAGTGTGGAGTCGCTAAAGTCTATCGCTGCGGTCTTTGAAGTTGATTTCTCAACCCTTACCAAGGACGTAATCATGACAGACGACGGCATCAACGCCCAAACCACCCAGGAACGCATCGCCTTTAAAAGGGCAAGGCGTATCCGCGACTATTATTTGCACCTGCTGATGTATCTGGTGGTGAATCTTGGGTGCATCGCGGTTAACCTTTTAACGACCCCCGGAAAAATCTGGTTCATCGGATTGACTTTGTTCTGGGGACTCGGCCTTCTGGCCCATACGCTGACAGTTTTCGTCTTCGATAAATACTTCAACGGCCAATGGGAACGCGCCCAGGTGGAGAAGTTACTGGGCCGGCCGCTGTAGGCGGTCTTGGGGGACCAAGTGCAGCATCAATAGTCCCCCTAAGTCCGCTGGCCAGACCACACGCAGATTATTGAAGGTGAATTTTGATAGAGATTTTTGAAGCCGCCCAGTCGGACCTCGGGGATGTCGCGAACCTGTACGCAGAGGCGGGGTATGGCGCCGCCATCGATCCTGCCGATACCGTCATCATGGCGAAAGTTCACGGGGAACTTGTCGGCGCGGTGCGCCTGTGCACCGAAGAGGGAGTCACGGTCCTGCGCGGAATGCAGATCCGAAGCGCGTTTCAACGGCAGGGCATCGGCGCCCGATTGCTGGCGGCTTGCCAGCCCATCCTCGAAAGGCGGCAGGCGTTCTGCCTGCCCTACGCGCACCTTGTGAAATTTTATGCCGCCGCCGGTTTCGAGCTGGCGGCCGACGCTGAGCTACCCGATTTTCTCAAGCGGCGCCGGGACGCCTACAACGCCAAAGGCCAGAACGTCGTCGCCATGCTGCGCCGCTGACCTTATTTGCAGGCGTGGCTTTGCGCGTTCGGGTAGCCGGCGCGCAGTTGTTCCAGCTTGGTCTTCAGTTCCGTGTCCACGTCGCGGAACTGGAAGGCCAGCAGCTTGCTGCCGCTCATGCGCGGCGCCACGCGCGCGGTGCGTACGCCTTGCTTCATCAGCGCCGCCAGCTGGTTCTGCGCCGCGCCCTCGGTCTTGAACACGCCCAGCGAAATCCCCCAGCGCAGCGGCGAGTTGTCGTTCATGATGAAGTAGTTGGTCACGCCCAGCGCGCGCAGTTCGGCGGCCTTCTTGTCGGCGCCTTCCTTGCTGCCCTGCGGCGGCATATAAACGATATAGCTCGATACCTCGCTGCCCGGCAGGTTGTGGCGCGACTGGCGGTCGCCCAAATTCAGCGGCGCGAGCTGGGTTTCGAAACGGCGCGCATCGGCCAGTACGAAGCTGCCGATTTCCACGCAGGCCAGCACCTCGGGCGCCGGCTTGGCGCTGGCGGCGGCGCTGGCCGCGGCGGCCGTCGCGGCCGAGGCGTCGTTGGCTTTTTCGGCGGAGATGATGGACAGCTTGCCGGCGTTGAGTTGATTGAGCATGCGCTCCGGCTCGCGCTCGTTGCCGCTGAAATGGCCGAGATAACCTTTGCCGTACGCGAACAGCGCGGCATTGATGGCGACCAGCGACCAGAAAATAAATTTCAGCACGGAGCTTCCCTTGCGAGCTTATTCGGCGCTGCCGGCGGCAGCATGCAAACCGATTAACACGATGTTCTCGACGATACGGTAAGGCACCTTCAGCATCGGCGCGATATATGGCGCCGCGCCGCCGGAGATGATGCACTCGCTCGCGCCATGCCGCGCGTACGCATGCTCGATAGCGCCGCTCTGCGCGGCCAGGCAGCCGCTCAGGATGGCGTCGTCGGTATTGTCGGCGAATCCGTCCGGCAGCTTACCGTCTTGGGCAATTTGCGGCAACTGCGCCGTGTTGCGCGCCAGCGAACTGGCCATCAGGCCCAGTCCCGGCAGGATCATCCCGCCCAGGAACATGCCGTCGGCCGTGATGGCGTCGATGGTGGTGGCGGTGCCGCAGTTGGCGACGATGACTTCGCGCCCGGCCGCCAGCGTGTGGCCGGCGATGGCGGCGGCGAAGCGGTCGCACCCCAGCTGCGCGGGATTGCGGTAGCCGTTGGTCACGCCGGCCAGCGCCGGCAAGGAGGCAAACCATTCGATGGCGTGCTCCGGCAGGATCATGGCGGGGAAGGTCCGCTGCAGCACGTACTCCAGTTGCACGCGCAGGGCGCCGCCGGCCACGTTGGCGATGACGATTCGGTCGACGCCTCGGTCGGCCACCGCTTCGCTCAGGTGCAGTTCCAGCTGCTGCAGGTCGGCGTGCATGACGGCGCCGTGGGCGATCCATGTGCCGGGCGCCGTGCCCAATTCGGCCAGCGCCCATTTGACGCGGGTGTTGCCGGCGTCGATCAGTAGAATCATGATAGTCCGATAGTAGAGGATAAGCGCAGCGAGACGTCGCCGGACAGCACTTCGGCGCGGCCTTGCTCGGTGTCGAGCATCAGGCGGCCGATGGCGTCGACGCCGGCGGCGCGGCCCTGCTGCAGCACTTTGCCGTTGTCGAGGATGACCACGTCCTGGCGGCTCCACGCGTCCAGCGCGTTCCAGCGCTCGGCGAAGGGGGCGAAGCCGGTGTCGTCGAATTCGGCCAGCACGGCGGCCAGGCGGCTGAGCAGCGCGGCCATCAGCTGGTTGCGGTCCATCTTGGCCAGCCATGGCGCGGCGGCCACTTCGCGGCCGATCTGCGCCTCCAGCTCGTCCGGCATGACCAGGTTGATGCCGACGCCGATCACGGCCCAGATGGCGCCGTCGTGGCGCGAGGTCTGGGTTTCGACCAGGATGCCGGCCAGTTTTTTACCGTCGCGCAGCAGGTCGTTGGGCCATTTGATCCGCACCGGCACGCCCAGCGAGGCGATGGTCTCGGCCAGCGCGACGCCGACCGCCATCGGCAGGCCGGACATCCGGTGCAGCGGTCCCTTGAAGCGCCAGGCCAGCGAGAACATCAGCGCGGCGCCGGGCGCGGACAGCCAGCTGCGGCCCGCGCGGCCACGGCCCGCCGTCTGGTTGTCGGCGATGCGCAGCACGGGGCCGGCCAGCGTGTCGACGCGGGCCAGCAGGTCGGCGTTGGTGGAGCCGGTTTCGGCGACGGTTTCTATCGCCACGTGCGTGGCGCTGGTGGCGCAGTGGCCGTGGATGGCGGCGGCGTCGAGGCTCATGGCGCGGCCTTGCGTGACTTGTGCGGCGCCTTGGCGAAGGCCAGGTCGTACAGTGGATTCGGCAGCATGCGCAGCACCTTGGCGACGATGCCCATCTGCCACGGGATCACCTTGTAGCTGCTGCCGGCGGCGATGGTGCGCGCGGCCTTGGCGGCGAATTTGTCGGGCGCCATCAGGAAGGGCATCGGGTAGGGATTCACCTGCGTCATCGGCGTGTCGATGTAGCCGGGGCAGATGGTGACGACGCGGATGCCGTGGGGCTTGAGCTCCAGCCGCAGCGATTCGCAGTAGCTGATCACCGCCGCCTTGGAGGCGCTGTACGCTTCGGCGCCGGGCAGGCCGCGTATGCCTGCCACGCTGCCGATGCCGACCAGGCGTGCCGGCGTGCCTTGTGTTTTCATGGCCGGGATGAAGGGCGCGAAGGTGGCGGCGGTGGCCACCACGTTGGTGGCGATGACGGCTTCGAACACGGGGATGTCTTCGGCGAACTCGGTGAGCGTGCCGACCGAGATGCCGGCGTTGGCGATCACCACGTCGATGCCGCCGGCGTGCGCCATGAAGGCTTGCGCGGCGGCGGCGATGGCGGCGTGGTCGCGCACATCGACCGCGTAGGCGCGGTGGCGTTCAGGGTTGGGGAGGGTGGCGATCAGCTGGTCCAGCATCTCGCTGCGGCGGGCCAGCAGGCCCAGTGTGGCGCCTTGCGCGGCATATTCGGCGGCGAGGGCCGCACCCAGGCCGCTTGAGGCGCCGGTGATGAAGACCCGCTCCGGCCCGGCGCCTTGCTTGTTCATGTTTATTTCTTTTCCGCTTTCGCCTTGGCGACCAGGAAGTCCATCACCTGCACGGCCTGCGCGTGCAGCTCGGCCTCATTGGTGGCGGACTTGGAGCCTTCATTGGCCATGGTCGGTGAGGTGACGTACTTGCCGTCGATGGCGATCATCGGCCACGAATCGATGCCGTAGGCATCCATCATCGATGCCGAGCGGCGCACGCTGCCACCCACGCCCAGGCCGCGATAGGTCTCGATGAACTTCTGGCGGTCCACGCCCTGCTTGGCCGCGAAGTCGAACGCCATCTCGTCGCGGTTCATGCGGTTGTGGTTGACGTGCATCTCGGTGAAGATCTTGGTGTTCATGGCGTCGTTCAGCAGACCCATGGCGCTGAGCGTGAAGAACATTTTCTCCTGCGGCAGGTCGGTGCCGCTGCGCGAGATGTGCACGCGCTTGAAGACGATGTTGTCGCCCTGTTTCTTGACCCACGCCGACAGCGTCGGATCGAAGGCGAAGCAGTGCGGGCAGGCGTAGTCGAAGAATTCGATCACTTCGACCTTCTTGCCGCTGTCGACCGGCTGCGGCGTGGCCAGCGTCTTGAATTCGACGCCGTTTTTCGGTGCGGCCGGGGAGGCCGACGACAGGGCAGCTACGCTCAACATCAATGCACCAACAACGAATTTCATGAATCGCATCTGGATACTCCTGGCTTATTTTTGATTGCGCACGACTGCGACGTCGACGCCGTTTTCGGACAACTTGCTACGAACCTTGTTCATCGTTTCGACCTGATTGAAGGGGCCGAGGCGCACGCGATGCAGCACGCCGGTGTCGGTGGCGCGGTCGGAGACGTTGGCCTCGAAGCCCAGCAAGGCCAGCTTGGCGCGGGCGCTCTCGGCGTCGGCGATCTCGCGGAAGGCGCCGGCCTGCAGGTAGTAGATGAATTTGTCGTCGCCGTTGTCGGCCGCGGCGGCGGTCGCCGGCTTGGCCGGCGTCGGCGCCACGTTGGTCGCGCCCGGGGTGACGGCGGCGGCCTTCGGCTTCTCGGCCGGAGCCGGAGCGGCCGGCGCGGGCGTTCCCTGGATCTTGTCGACCACCGCCTGCAGCGGATCGGCCGGAGGCGGCGCTTTAGGCGGCTCCTTCGGCGTGTCCTTGGCAAAGTCCTTGGCCGCTTCGCGCACCGCGTCCTTGTTGCCGTACATAGGCTTGTTCGGATCGGCGGCCTGTCCCGCGGTCGGTTCCACCGCCTTGCTGCTACGCCCCTTGTCGGTGAAAGGCGTCGCGCCCTTGTTGATCACCAGGGCGACGACGACGGCGATCGCCAGGCCGATAATCAGGCCGATGACGATGCCGATGATGGTGTTGCCGTGCTGGCGCGAACGTGGGGTAAGGCGGGAGCGGAAATTCATTGTGCGGGATGTCCTTCGCAATTACATTTTGTTGGGAGCGGAGACGCCGATCAGCGCCAGGCCGTTGCGCAGCACCTGGCGGGTGGCGACCATCAGCGCGATACGGGCCGCCTTCAGCGCCTCGTCGTCCACCAGCACGCGCTCGGCGAAGTAGAAGCTGTGCAGGTTGGCGGCCAGGTCGCGCAGGTAGAACGCGATCTGGTGCGGGCCCAGTTCCGCTTGCGCGCGCGCCAGCGTTTCAGGGTAGGCGGCCAGGGTGGCCAGCAGCGTCGCTTCGGTCGGCGCGGTCAGCGGCGACAGGTCGACGTTGGCCAGCGAGGCTTCGTCGCCGGTCCACTGCTCCAGCATGCGGCAGATGCGCGCGTGGGCGTACTGCACGTAATACACCGGATTCTCGTCCGAGGTTTTCAGCGCGACGTCGACGTCGAACACGAACTCGGTGTCGGCCTTGCGCGAGATGAGGAAGAAGCGCACGGCGTCGCGGCCTTTTTCGATGTCGCCGCCGCCCGACCATTCGATCAGGTCGCGCACGGTCACGTAGGAGCCGGCGCGCTTGGAGATCTTGACCTCTTCGCCGCCCTTCATCACGGTGACCATCTTGTGCAGCACGTAGTCGGGGTAGCCCTGCGGGATGCCGACGTTGACCGCCTGCAGGCCGGCGCGCACGCGGGCGATGGTGCCGTGGTGGTCCGAACCCTGGACGTTGATCGCCTGGGTGTAGCCGCGCTGGAACTTGACGATGTGGTAGGCCACGTCCGGCACGAAGTAGGTGTAGGTGCCGTCCTTCTTGCGCATCACGCGGTTCTTGTCGTCGCCGTAGTCCTCGGTGCGCAGCCACAGCGCGCCTTCTTCCTCGTAGGTTTTGCCGGACTTGTTGAGCATGTCGACGGCCGCGTCGACCTTGCCATCGGCGTACAGCGACGATTCGAGGTAGTAGTTGTCGAACTTGACGCCGAAGGCCTGCAGGTCGATGTCCTGCTCGTTGCGCAGGTAGGTCACGGCGAAGTGGCGGATCGATTCGATGTCTTCGACGTCGCCCGAGGCGGTGGCCGGCGAGCCGTCCGAGGCCGACACGGTTTTCTTGAGCTTGAAGTCTTCGGCGATGTCGGCGATGTAGTCGCCGTTGTAGGCCGATTCGGGCCATTGGGCGTCGCCCGGCTTGTAGCCGCGCAGGCGCGCCTGCACCGAGTTGGCCAGGGTCTGGATCTGCACGCCGGCGTCGTTGTAGTAGAACTCGCGGGTGACCGCGTAGCCCTGGGAGCCGAACAGCGACGACAGCGCGTCGCCCAGCGCCGCCTGGCGGCCGTGGCCCACGTGCAGCGGGCCGGTCGGGTTGGCGGAGACGAATTCGATGATGACGCTCTTGCCCTTGCCGGCATCGGCGGTGCCGAAGGCGGCGCCTTGCTCCAGCACGGTCTTGACCACGGCCTGCTTGGCGGCGGCGCTCACGCGCAGGTTGATGAAGCCCGGGCCGGCGATGTCCGCCGATTCCACCAGGCCCTTGCCGGCCGGATTGGCCAGCAGCGCGTCGACCACCTTGGTGGCCAGTTCGCGCGGATTCATTTTCAGCTGCTTGGCCAGTTGCATGGCGATGTTACAGGCCACGTCACCATGCGACGGGTCGCGGGGGCGCTCCAGCACAACGTTGGCGGCGACTTCGGTGCCGGCCAGGATGGGGGCGAGGGCGGCCTGGAACAGGGCGGTGATATCTTGTTTTTGTTGGGCGAGCATGAGCAAAGTGGCGGCTGAACCGCGTGTGTAAAAACATCCGAAAGCGAAAACGGCCGGCGCGCTGGCACCGGCCAAACAGCGGTAATTATACTGGTTTGCCGCAGCCGGGTCACCGCAGCGGGACGCGATCGTTACAAGCGTTACAATCAGCTTCATCCCCTTGTCATATGCACTGCTGTATACTGCGCGATCACGCCCGCACGCCAGACCTGGAATTAGCATATGAACAAGCGCCCGACGCTCTCTTTGAAGTCCCCCGCCAAGGCGGCAGCGCCCAAGCTGCGCGCCAGCCATGCGCGCGACCTGAAACCGGCGCTGCAAACCAGCTTCCAGACCGGCCTCAAGCCCGATTCGCTGGCCTATAGCCTGATCGGCGCGGCCCAGGCCGTGGCCCAGGTCCGCACCGGCACCAACCTGCCGCAGGCGTTGGCCCAGGTCTGGGCCAAGGGCGACGCCAGCCCGCAGGCGCGCGGCGCGATGCAGGACATCGCCTACCGCTGCATGCGCCAGCTGGGCCAGAGCGAGGCGCTGATCGGCCTGATGGCGCCCAAGGCGCCCGAGCCGCTGGTGGCGGCCCTGCTGGCCTGCGCGCTGGCGCTGATGACGGCGCCGGACGAGGTCCAGCCCTACGAGGAATTCACCGTGGTCGACCAGACCGTGACGGCGGCCGACGCCCACCCGGACACGGCGCGCGCCAAGGGCATGGTCAACGCCGTGCTGCGCCGCTTCCTGCGCGAGCGCAAGGCGCTGCTGGAGTCCGCGCTGCTGCAGCCGGTGGCCAAGTGGAACTACCCGCAGTGGTGGATCGACGCGGCCAAGGCGGCCTGGCCGCAGGACTGGCAGGGTGTGCTGGCGACCGGCAACAGCGCGCCGCCGCTCACTTTGCGCATCAACGCCCGCAAGACCACGATGGAACAATACCTGGCCACGCTGGACGCGGCCGGCATGGCGGCCACCCAGATCGGCCCGTACGCGGTGCGTTTGGCCAAGCCGGTCGGCGTGACCTTGATTCCCGGCTTCGCCGACGGCGTGGTGTCGGTGCAGGACGCCGGCGCCCAGCTGGCCGCGCCGCTGCTCGATGTCCAGGACGGCATGCGGGTGCTGGACGCCTGCGCCGCGCCCGGCGGCAAGACCTGCCACATCCTGGAGCTGGCCGACGCCCGCGTGACCGCGCTGGACGCCGATCCCAAGCGCCTGGCGCGGGTCGGCGAGAACCTCGAGCGCCTCGGCCAGCAGGCCACGCTGCGCACCGCCGACGCCCAGAGCGCCGGCTGGTGGGACGGCGTTCCCTTCGACCGCATCCTGGCCGACGTGCCGTGCACCGCGTCCGGCATCGTGCGCCGCCACCCGGATATCCGCTGGCTGCGCCGCAAGGGCGACACGCTCCAACTTGCAACACTTTCGTCCAAAATCCTCGACAACCTTTGGCAGATGCTGGCACCGGGTGGTAAATTGCTATTCGTGACATGTTCCTTGTGGCCGCAGGAATCCGAGGCGCAGGCAGCCGCGTTCGCAGTACGCAACCAGGCTGTGCGGCTCGACGCGCCGGGCCAGTTGCTCCCCGCCGGTGGCACAGGGCAGGATCACGATGGCTTGTTCTACGCGCTGTTCCAGAAAAATGCGTAACCGTTTTGCCTGTTTAGTTGCCGACTTAGGCGCCTCTTTGCTACCGACGGACCTTTTGAGCACCGGCCCCCACGTGACATCACGATTTTTCCGCCTCCTGATCGGACCCCTGCTGCTGATGATGGCCTGCCTGCTGCCGCAGACGGCGGCCGCGGAAGGCGTGGAAATCCGCCGCTGGCAGATCGAGGCCAGCGACGACGGCTACCGCCTCAACGGCCGCTACGGCTTCGAGCTGACCCACGACATGGAGGACACGCTGCAGTACGGCGTGACCTTGTACTTCACCACCGAGATCGAGTTCACGCGGCCTCGCTGGTACTGGTTCGACGCGCAAGCCATCGTCAAGCGCCAGACCATCAGCCTGTCGTACAACGTGCTGACCCGCCAGTACCACGTGACGGTGGACGGCAACGTGCGCCAGACCTTCTCGTCGCTGGACGACGCGCTGTTCCTGATCCGCAGCCCCAACCGCTGGCTGGTGGCGCAGCGCGGCCAGCTGGAGGTCGGCAAGACCTACAACGTCAAGCTGAGCATGGGCCTGGACCCGAACTATGTGTCCAAGCCGCTCAAGGTCACGGCGCTCAACAGCAATGAATGGCGCCTGGCGTCCGACAAGAAAATCTTCCAGTACAAGGCGGAGTAAGTGAGCACTGCCTTGCGGTACTTTTCCGTCGTCGGCGGCGCCATCGTCAGTATCCTGCTGTTCCTGCTCGCTTCGGCCTCCGACAACTCCGGCTTCTTCGACCGCTACTACGCCTGGCTGCTGGGCCTGAACGCGGCGGTGGCCGGCGCGCTGCTGCTGCTGGTGGTGGTGTCGCTGTTCCGGCTTTACGGCCGCTATAAGAGCGGCAAGTTCGGCTCCAAGCTGATGACGCGGCTGGTGCTGCTGTTCGCCGCCATTGGCGTGCTGCCGGGGCTGGTGATCTTCCTGGTGTCGGTGCAGTTCGTCTCGCATTCGATCGATTCGTGGTTCAACGTGCCGGTCGAGGAGGCGCTGGAGTCCGGCATCAACCTCAGCCGCGCGGGCCTGGACGCGGCGCTCAAGGAGCTCACGGCCACCGCCAGCCAGACCGTGCAGCAGCTGTCCGAGCAGCCCTACGGCACCGAGCGCGCCGCCTTGGCCGGCCTGGTCAAGGAGCACGGCGGCATGCAGAACGCCATCATCGTCGACGGCGACGGCGGCCTGATCATCAGCGCCCGCGCCAGCCGCAGCGGCAACCTCAGCGCCGACCTGCCGACCCGCGAAATGATGGCCAAGGCCAAGGACGGTGACGGCTACGGCGCGCCCGAGGGCGGCAGCGAGCTGCGCAGCAACCTGATCAACGCGCCGGCCAGTCCGCAGGACAACGCCACCCAGCTGCGGCTGCGGGTGGTGATGGCCATCCCGGACCGGGTGCAGGCCAACGGCACCCACCTGGCGCCGCGCTACCTGCAACTGATCCAGCTGGCGCCGGCCCAGCTGGCCGCCGACGGCGAGACCATCCGCAGCGCCTATTCGGACTACAAGGAGCGCTTCGTGGCGCGCGTGGGCCTGCGCAAGATGTACATCGTGACCTTGACCTTGACCCTGCTGCTGGCGGTGTTCGGCGCCATCGCCAGCGCTTTCCTGATCGCCAGCGACCTGGCGCAGCCGCTGCTGCTGCTGGCCGAGGGCACCCGCGCGGTGGCCGAGGGCGACCTGTCGCCGCGCCCCATCGTCGCCACCTCGGACGAGCTGGGCACGCTGACGCAATCGTTCAACACCATGACGCGCCAGCTGTCGGACGCCCGCAGCGCGGTCGAGCGCAACCGCGCCGCGCTGCAGCAGGCCAAGGCCCACCTGGAATCGGTGCTGGCCAATATGTCGGCCGGCGTGATGGTGCTGGACCACGAGTTCCACCTGATCAGCTGCAACGACTCGGTCGAGCGCATCCTGCAGCAGGCCGGCGTGACGATGATCGGCCAGAAGCTCGACGAGATCGAGGGCCTGCAGGAATTCGGCGGCGCCATCGTGGCGGGGTTCGCGGCGCAGAGCGCGCAGTCGGCGGCCGGACGCAACCTGCAGCGCATGCACTGGCAGCGCCAGATCGAGGTGCCGCGCCGCTCGGCCAGCCTGGACGACAACGACCTGACCCTGCTCACGCGCGGCTCGCGCCTGCCGGTCGAGGGCGGCGGCAGCGGCTACCTGGTGGTGTTCGACGATATCTCGGACGTGATCTCGGCGCAGCGCTCGATCGCCTGGGGCGAGGTGGCGCGCCGGTTAGCGCACGAGATCAAGAATCCGCTGACGCCGATCCAGCTGTCGGCCGAGCGTTTGCAGATGAAGTTGGACGGCAAGCTGTCGGCCGCCGACAATGAATTGCTCAACAAGGGCACGGCAACCATCGTCAACCAGGTGGCGGCGATGAAGCGCATGGTCGACGATTTCCGCGACTACGCGCGCACCCCGCCGGCCGTGCTGGAACCGCTGGACCTGAACGCGCTGGTCGAGGAGATCCTGCACCTGTACCTGCGCGGCGAGGGCGACGACATCATCCATCCGCAGCTGACGCCCGGCCTGCCGCTGGTGATGGGCGACCAGACCCAGCTGCGCCAGGTGATCCACAACCTGCTGCAGAACGCGCAGGACGCGATGGCCGAGCTGCCGGCCGGTTCGCCGCAAGCGCGCATTGACGTGATCAGCGAAGCCATTCATTATCAGGGCGCGGACGGCACCACGCGCACGGCGGTGCGGCTGGCGATCTCCGACAACGGCCCGGGCTTCGCGCCCAAGATCCTGGCGCGGGCGTTCGAGCCGTACATCACCTCCAAGGCCAAGGGCACCGGCCTGGGCTTGGCGATGGTGAAGAAAATTATCGATGAACACGGGGGACGGATCGATATCCAGAACCATGTCGATAGAAGTGGCGCATCGGTATTGATTTTGCTGTTAAAGTTAGCACCGACGCCGCACAATATCTGAGTAGCACTGATTAAAAAAATCATTGCCGGCCATGAGCCGGCGAAATGAGGAAGGCAAGGGAAGATGGCAAATATTCTGGTAGTGGACGATGAAATGGGTATCCGCGAGTTGCTCTCGGAAATCTTGAGCGACGAGGGACATGCGATACAACTGGCGGAAAACGCCCAGCAGGCGCGCGAGGCGCGGGCCGGCGGCGCGCCCGACCTGGTGCTGCTCGATATCTGGATGCCGGATACCGACGGCGTCACCTTGCTCAAGGAATGGCAGCGCGACGGCTTGCTGACCATGCCGGTGATCATGATGTCGGGCCATGCGACTATCGATACGGCAGTCGAGGCGACCCGCATCGGCGCGCTCAATTTCCTGGAGAAGCCGATCGCGCTGCAAAAGCTGCTCAAGGCGGTCCAGCAGGGCCTGACCCGCGCGCAGGAAACCGTGCGTGCGCCGGCGTTGGCGCCGCGCCCTGTCGCGGCGGCCCAGCCCGAGGAGGCGCAGGGCTTCAACCAGCCCAACCCGGCGGCGGCGATCTCCGTGCGCGGCGGCGCCACCGTGGCCGGCGCCGACAACCACATGTTCAACCTGTCGTTCGACCTGCCGCTGCGCGAGGCGCGCGACGCCTTCGAGCGCATGTACTTCGAGCACCACCTGGGCCGCGAGGGCGGCAGCATGACGCGCGTGGCCGAGAAGACCGGCCTGGAACGCACCCACCTGTATCGCAAGCTCAAGCAATTGGGCGTGGAGCCGGGCAAACTCGCAAAAAAGGGCGCCTGAGCCCGTGACCGGACCCATGTCCACCGGTGCAGCCCCAGTCAAGCGGGCGCCGGTGCCGACCTGGCTGGTGACGGGCTCCCGCGCCACCGAGCGCGAAGCGGCCATCGCGGCGCGCCTGGAAACGGGCGTGTCCTGCGTCGCCATCCTGGAAGGCCTGGCCGACGGCGGTTCGGCGCTGGCCTTCGACGATCCCATTCCCTACGATCCCGCGCCGCAAGTGTTGCGTATCGCCCCCGGCTGCCTTCATTGCAGCGGCAATCTCATTTTGCGAGTAACATTGAATCGTGTGCTGCGCCATCCACCCGCGCGGCTCTACATCAGCCTGGCATCCGCCGAGCACCTCGAACTGCTGCGTTCCTGGTTGTCCGAGGCGCCCTACGGTGACTTGCTGGATTTGCAATCCGACATCGCGGCCTAAGCCCCGCCCGCTGATCGGCCTTGATTTGGCCTTGAATCGTCCGCTTTCAGCCCCATTTCGGTACTGAAGGCGCAACCGAGTAGTGTTACGCCCCCTTGTGAAAGGAAGCAACATGAACCTCATCTATAACAGCGAGCAATATAGTGTTGTCGAATTCGGCGCGGACCGTACGCTGGACGCGCTGCGTTTCGGCGGCTACGAGATAGTCGACAAAGGCGGCAAGCGCGAGATCTTCATCAACGGCATCCTGGCGCAGCATTTCCGCCGCGACGTCAACGAGTTGATCGCGGGCGAGCCGACCATGGCGGAAATCGATGAATTCCTGGGCAGTTACGATGAGCTCATGAGCCAGCCGGTGCTGCTGCACTAAGCAAAGCGGACGGCGCATGGTATGGTTCTGCTGTAACAACAGAGAACCCAACCATGTGCCAACTTCTAGGAATGAACTGCAATGTCCCGACCGACATTGTGTTCAGCTTTACCGGCTTCGCCATGCGCGGCGGCCAGACCGATACCCACCACGACGGCTGGGGCATCGCCTTTTTCGAGGGCGCCGGCGTGCGCCATTTCGTCGACCACCAGGCCGCGATCGCCTCGCCCATCGCCGAGCTGATCAAACGCTACCCGATCAAGTCCACCAACGTCATCGCCCACATCCGCAAGGCCACGCAGGGCCAGGTGGCGCTGGAGAACTGCCATCCCTTCGTGCGCGAGCTGTGGGGCCAGTACTGGGTGTTCGCCCACAACGGCGACCTCAAGGAGTTCGCGCCCGTGCTCAACGGCGCCTACCGCCCGGTCGGCAGCACCGACAGCGAGCTGGCCTTCTGCTACATTTTGCAGCATCTGCGCGCCCGCTTCGGCGAGCAACGCCCGCCGCTGGCCGAGCTGCGCGCCGCGCTGGCCGACATGACGCGCGAGATCGCAGGCTACGGCACCTTCAACATGCTGCTGTCGTCCGGCGGCGAGCTGTTCGCTCACTGCTCGACCAATTTGTACTACCTGGTGCGCCAATATCCGTTCGACACGGCCAGGCTGTCGGACGAGGATGTCAGCGTCGATTTCTCGCAGGTGACCACGCCCAACGACCGCGTGGCCATCATCGTCACCCAGCCCCTGACCACCAACGAGCGGTGGACGGCCTTCGCCGCCGGCGAGCTGAAACTGTTCATCGACGGCGTTCCGCAGGCCGAAAGCTGAGCCAAATTATCCAAGACAGGGCTAGATATTGCTGTCAGAATATTAGTACGGCGAAATATCAGCCCCATGTTTTGTACTGACAGAAGCGATGATCGATCTTACCCTACACGATACCGGCCCCCGGAGCCTGCGCGTGCGCGAGTTCTATCTGGGGCGCCAGCCCATCCTGGACCGCAATCAGACCGTGTTCGGCTATGAGTTGCTTTTCCGCAACGCCCCGGTCGGCCCGGCCCACATCACCAATGAATTGTCGGCCACGGCCGCGGTGATCGCGCACGCCTCGCAGCTGGGCATGGAAAAGACCATCGGCGACGCGCTCGGCTTCGTCAATGTGGATGCTGACGTGCTGATGACCGACATCTTTTCCTTCCTGCCGCGCGAAAAAGTGGTGCTGGAAGTGGCAGAGAGCATGCCGCTGACGCCGCAGGTGCTGGCGCGCATGACGGACCTGGCCGGCCACGGCTTCCGCTTCGCGCTGGACGACTTCAGCGGCGACGGCGCCAACATGGCCGCGCTGCTGCCGCTGACCGAATATGTGAAGATGGACATGCGCGCGCTGCCGCCGTCCACGCTGGCCAGGCTGGCCCCGCGCTTCCAGCAGGACCAGAAGAAGCTGGTGGCGGAAAAGGTCGAGACCCGCGACGAATTCAAGACCTGCCTGGACCTGGGCTTCGATTACTTCCAGGGCTATTACTTCTCCAAGCCGGTCATCATGAGCGGCAAGAAGCTGTCGCCGTCGCAGCTGGCGGTGATGGAGCTGATGACCCTGGTCACCTCGGACGCCGACAACCAGGAAATCGAGCGCGCCATCAAGCGCGACGTGTCGCTGGCGCTGAACCTGCTGCGCCTGGTGAACACGCCGGCGGTCGGCGCGCGCCAGCGCATCGATTCGCTGAGCCAAGCGGTGACGATACTGGGCCGCCGCCAGCTGCAGCGCTGGCTGCAGATCATGCTGTACGCCGAACCGAGCAAGCGCGGCCACAGCATGACGCCGCTGCTGATGCTGGCCACCACGCGCGGCCGCCTGCTGGAACTGTTGGCCGGCAAGCTGCGCCCCAGCCACCGCCATGTGGCCGATATCGCCTTCACGGTCGGCATCATGTCGCTGATGGACACGCTGTTCGGCATGCCGATGGCCGAGATCCTGGCGCAGATCCCGGTCAACGACGAGGTGTCGCAAGCCTTGCTGCACCGCGCTGGCTTCTTCGGCGACCTGCTCAAGCTGGCCGAATGCATCGAACGCATCGAGGACATGGACGACCAGATCATGCCGGCGCTGAACGACCTCGCCATCTCCACCGATGAACTGGTGGAGCTGGAGATGTCGGCCTTCGAATGGAGCGACAACGTGGTGCGCTACGCGCTGTAACGCACCACCGCATCAGCTCACCACCTGCGGGCGGGTCACGTTGCGTGGCCCGCGCCCGGCCAGTGCTTGTGCAGCTCGGGATCGGTCTGCATCTCCCACAGCGCCAGCACCACCACGGCGATGCCCACCACCACCGAGTTCCACATCAGCTCGCGGTTGTCGGCGATCCGCAGCACCCACGGGGACACCGCGATCCATATCCCCACCAGCAAATTCAGCACCACAGCCCAGAAGTAGGTCTTGTACAGATCGAAGGCCGCCAGCAGCGCCACCACCGCGCCGGAAATGAACGCGGTCCACGCCTGGATCGACGGTATCGGATATGCAAACACCCACGGTGAAATGAAGAACCACAGCCCTAGCAGCAGGATCAGCTGATCCTGCCAGCGTTTGACGGTTGGATTGGTTGCCATATGCGCCTCCTTGCTCACAAGTCAAAATGCCGCCGGCTGGCGACGTTCATTCTTAGGCCGCCCGCAAACGTAAAAGTTCACTCTCCCGCTTCGATGGGCTTGCCATAAAAGTATCGTACCGCTATGCTTGCCGCTTATCGAAAATACACGACGGGATGGCGTATGGCATCGGTTTTACTCAGCGTGAATCAAGTCTCAAAATCGTATGGCGCGCGCAAGGCGGTCGACGGCGTGTCGTTCCAGGTGCTGCAGGGCCAGACGGTCGGCCTGATCGGCCCCAACGGCGCCGGCAAGTCCACCACGGTCGGCATGATCTGCGGCCTGCTGCGCAGCGACAGCGGCGGCATCGTCATGGACGGCGAGGCCATCGGCCAGGGGCCCAGCGAGGCCAAGCGCAAGATCGGCTTCGTGCCGCAGGACCTGGCGCTGTACGAGGACCTGTCGTCGCTGGAGAACCTCAAGCTGTTCGGCGCGCTGTACGGGCTCAAGGGCGCGCTGTTGAAGCAGCGCTGCGAGCAGGCGCTGGCGCTGGTCAACCTGGCCGACCGCGCCCACGACAAGCCGTCCACCTATTCCGGCGGCATGAAGCGGCGCCTGAACATCGCCGCCGCGCTGCTGCACGATCCGCAACTGCTGATCCTGGACGAGCCCACCGTCGGCGTCGATCCGCAAAGCCGCAACGCCATCTTCGACACGCTGGAAACGCTGAAGGCGCAGGGCCGCTCGCTGATCTACACCAGCCACTACATGGAGGAGGTGGAACGGCTGGCCGACCACATCGTCATCATCGACCACGGCAAGGTGCTGGCCGACGAAACCCCGGCCGCGCTGTATCGCCGCTTGCCGGCCCAGGCCGCCTTGCGCGCCGAGTTGTCCGCCGCGCCGTCGGCCGCGCTGCTGTCGGGCGTGCGGGCGCTGCCCGGCGTGACCGGCGTGCAGGGCGAGGGCAACGCGCTCGACATCGGCCTGGCCGACGCCGCGCACGCGCCGGCCACGCTGGCCTGGCTGGTGGAGCAGGGCGTCACGCTGCTGCACTTCGCCACCGCCAAGACCTCGCTGGAAAACATCTTCCTCAACCTGACCGGCCGCAGCCTGCGCGACTGATAGGAATCTCCATGACTGCATTGATCGCCCTGGTCCGCAAGGACCTGATCCTCTACATCAACGACAAGCGCGCGCTGATGCTGCACCTGCTGATGCCGGTCATCCTGGCGGCGTTCTTCGGTTCGCTGTTCGGCGGCGGCTCGGAAGCCAAGACCAGCAAGATCGACGTCGGCCTGGTGCAGCTGGACCAGTCCGACAGCGGCAAGAAAATCGCGGCCGGCCTGAAAGCCGACAGCGCGCTCAATATCGTCGAGCTGAGCGCCGACGACGCCAAGGCCAGGGTCCGCGCCGGCAAGCTGCCGGTGGCCGTGGTGATCCCCGACGGCTTCGGCGAACAGGCGTCCGACGCGCTATTCGGCGGCAAGAACAAGCCACAGCTGCCGGTCTACTACGACCCGTCGCAATCGACCGTGCTGGCCATGGTCAAGGGCCTGCTGACGCAGCAGGTGATGCAGGTGACCAGCGCCGCCGTCATGAGCCCCAAGGGCAGCAAGACCATCGAGAAGCAGCTCGACGCGCTGAGCGCCAGCACCGCCAACAATCCCGACAACGCGCAGTTGGGCGATTTCCTCACCAGCCTGAAGAAGTTCCAGGACCAGCGCGCCGCCGCCGAGGCCGAGAAGGAGGCCGCCGCCAAGGCCAGCGGCAAGCCGGCGCCGGCCGCCGAACCGGTCGGCATGACCATGCCCTACACCACGCAGGACCAGGCGCTCAGCAGCGGTCCCAAGTACAACGGCTACGCGCATTCGTTCGCCGGCATGGGCGTGCAGTTCATCCTGTTCATGGGCATCGACATGGGCGTGGGCATTTTGCTGGCGCGCCGCACCGGCGTCTGGAACCGCCTGCTGGCGGCGCCGGTGTCGCTGACCACGGTGCTGTGGGGCCGCGCCATTTCCGGCGCCCTCATCGCGATGGGCCTGATGTGCGCGATGTTCGCCTGCGCCATGCTGATCTTCAAGGTCGAGATCGGCAGCCTGGGGGGCTTCCTCGGCATCGCGGCCAGCTTCTCGCTGATGACGGCGGCCTTCGGCCTGCTGATCGCCGCCTTCGGCAAGACACCGGAAGCGGCGCGCGGCATCGCCGTCTTCGCCACGCTGATCATGGTGATGCTGGGCGGCGCCTGGGTGCCGTCGTTCGTGTTCCCGGAATGGGTGCAGCAGGCGACGCTGCTGGTGCCGACGCGCTGGGCGATCGACGGCTTCGACGCCGTCACCTGGCGCGGCCTGGGCCTGGAAGGCGCGCTGATGCCGATCGCCGTGCAACTGGGCTTCGCGGCCGTGTTTGGCGGCATCGCCGATTGGAAGTTCCTCAGCGATCATAAGTAGTGCTCTAGATTAAAGTTTCCACGAAACAATCCGATACATAAGGATACAAATCGTTTCGTGAGTTTTTTTAATGCCGTTATCCGTCAGAGCGCTGATCGCGCATTGCGTGAACCAGGTGATCCGTCAGTACTACCCTGAGCAATATTGTTCGTTGTGCCACGTTTACGCCGTCATCGGCTCCAACCTGGCCAGCATCGTGCTGGGCAGGGTGTACCGGCCGGTGGCGGGGCTGGCCGCGGTCGATTGCGGCGGCGGCCAGTTGATGCGCATGATGGACAACGACGCCTTCGCCAATCCGGCCGGCGGCTCCTATCACTGCTGGATCGAATCGGCCGACGACCTGATCGCCGAATGCGAAGTGATTGATTTGACGTTCCGTCACAACCACGTCTACGCGGTCAAGAACGGCTACGGCTGGCAGCGCGAACTGCCGCCGGATTTCCTGTGGGGGCCGCGCAGCAGCATCGTGGTGCAGGCGCCGCCCGACGCCGTTCCATTGGCCTTCCCCGACGGCACCGTATGGCTGCATGAAACCGACGAGGGCTGGCAGTGGATGACGCAGCAGTTGCTGGCGCATCAGAACGCCTTCGTGGCGCTGACGGCGGAGGCCCTGAGATTGTTCCAGGCCAGCCTGCCGCCGCAGTCCACGCTGCTGGCGAAGCCAGCCAGCGCGATGGCCACCATGGCGGTGGCCGAACTCTGAATCAGGACAGGTTGGGCGCCAGCCAGCGCTCCATCTCGGCCTTGTCCACCTTGCGGCGGGCGGCCATGTCGTTGAGCTGGTCCTCGCCGATTTTCCCCACCACGAAGTACTTCGACTCCGGGTGCGCGAAGTAGAAGCCCGACACCGCCGCGCCGGGATACATCGCGTACGACTCGGTCAACACCATGCCGATCTCCTCGGCCTGCATGGTGTTGAACATCTCGCGCTTGACGGTGTGCTCCGGGCAGGCCGGGTAGCCCGGCGCCGGACGGATGCCGACATACTTCTCGGCGATCATGTCGTCGTTGCTCAGCGCCTCGCCGGCGGCATAGCCCCACAGGTCGGTGCGTACGCGCTCGTGCAGGTATTCGGCGAAGGCTTCGGCCAGGCGGTCGGCCAGGGACTTGAGCATGATCGACGAGTAGTCGTCATGCGCGTCCTCGAAGCGCTGCTCGTACTTCTCGATGCCCAGGCCCGCCGTCACGGCGAACATGCCGATGTAGTCCTTGATGCCCGACTCTTTCGGCGCGATGAAGTCGGCCAGGCACTGGTTGGGCCGCTGCACGCCGTCCACCACCGGCTTGACGCCCTGCTGGCGCAGGCCGTAGTAGGTGAAGTCGACGGTGCTGCGGGTGTCGTCGGTGTAGATCTCGATGTCGTCGTCGTTGACGCTGTTGGCCGGCAGCAGGGAGACCACGCCGTTGGCGGTCAGCCAGCGGCCGTCGATCAGCTTTTTCAGCAGCGCCTGGCCTTCGGCAAACACCTTGGTCGCCGCCTCGCCGACCACTTCGTCGGTCAGGATGGCGGGGAAGGGGCCGGCCAAATCCCAGGTCTGGAAGAACGGACCCCAGTCGATGTACTTGGCGATGGTGGCCAGGTCGACGTTCTTGAACTCGCGGCGGCCGATGAACTTCGGCTTGACCGGCGCGAACGACAGCTTCATCTTGTTGGCGCGCGCGTCCTTCAGCGACAGCATCGGCAGCGCCTTCTTGTTGGCATGCTGCTCGCGGATGCGTACGTAGTCCTGCTCGATCTCGTCGATGTACTGCTGGCGGCTCTCGGGCGTGAGTAGCGACTGCGCCACCGACACCGAGCGCGACGCGTCCGGCACATACACCACCGGCCCCTCGTAGTTGTGGGCGATCTTGACGGCGGTGTGGGCGCGGCTGGTGGTGGCGCCGCCGATCAGCAGCGGGATCTTCATCATGCGGAAGTGCTCGTCGCGCTGCATCTCCTTGGCCACGTGGGCCATCTCCTCCAGCGACGGCGTGATCAGGCCGGACAGGCCGATGATGTCGGCGTTTTCCAGCTTGGCGCGCGCCAGGATCTCGGAGCAGGGCACCATCACGCCCATATTCACCACCTCGAAGTTATTACACTGCAGGACCACCGAGACGATGTTCTTGCCGATGTCGTGCACGTCGCCCTTGACGGTGGCGATGACGATTTTTCCCTTCGGCTTGGCGACGATGCCGGTGCGCGCTTCCTCGGCCTTCTTCTCTTCCTCGATGTAGGGGATCAGATGGGCCACGGCCTGCTTCATCACGCGCGCCGACTTGACCACCTGCGGCAGGAACATCTTGCCCTGTCCGAACAGGTCGCCGACGATGTTCATGCCATCCATCAGCGGGCCTTCGATCACGTGGATAGGACGGCCGTTGGCGGCCAGCACCTGCTGGCGCATCTCTTCGGTGTCGTCGGTGATGAACTGGGTGATGCCGTGCACCAGCGCGTGCGCCAGGCGCTTCTCGACCGGGGCGTTGCGCCATTCGAGGTTCTGCGCGTCCTGCTTGCCGGCGCCGGCCTTCAGCGTGCCGGCGATGTCGATCATGCGTTCGGTGGCGTCGTCGCGGCGGTTCAGCACCACGTCCTCGACGCGCTCGCGCAGCTCGGCCGGCAGGTCGTCGTACACGCCCACCATGCCGGCGTTGACGATCCCCATGGTCATGCCGGCCTTGATGGCGTGGTACAGGAACACGGTGTGGATCGCCTCGCGCGCCGGGTCGTTGCCGCGGAAGGAGAACGACACGTTCGACACGCCGCCCGAGATCTTCGCGTGCGGCAGGTTGTCCTTGATCCAGCGGGTGGCGTTGATGAAGTCCACCGCGTAGTTGTTGTGCTCTTCGATGCCGGTGGCGATGGCGAAGATGTTCGGGTCGAAGATGATGTCTTCCGGCGGGAAGCCGACCGTGTTCACCAGCAGCTTGTAGGCGCGCTCGCAGATTTCGATCTTGCGTTCGAAGGTGTCGGCCTGGCCTTTTTCGTCGAAGGCCATGACGATGACGGCGGCGCCGTAGCTCAGGCACAGCTTGGCCTGGCGGATGAACTCAGCCTCGCCTTCCTTCATCGAGATCGAGTTGACGATGGACTTGCCCTGTACGCACTTCAGGCCCGCCTCGATCACCGACCATTTGGACGAGTCGATCATGATGGGCACGCGCGAGATGTCCGGTTCGGAGGCGATCAGGTTCAGGAAGCGCGTCATGGCCGCCTGCGAGTCGAGCATCGCCTCGTCCATGTTGATGTCGATGACCTGGGCGCCGTTTTCCACCTGCTGGCGCGCCACGCTGAGCGCCTCGTCGTACTGCTCGTTGAGGATCATGCGCGCGAAGGCCTTGGAGCCGGTGACGTTGGTGCGCTCGCCGACGTTGACGAACAGCGAGTCGTCGTCGATGGTGAACGGCTCCAGGCCGGACAGACGCTGCGCCACCGGCACGTGCGGCACGGTGCGCGGCTTGACCGTGGCGAGGATCTCGCCGATGGCCTTGATGTGGTCCGGCGTGGTGCCGCAGCAGCCGCCGGCGACGTTGATGAAGCCCGCTTCGGCGAACTCCTTCAGCAGAGCGGATGTATCGGCCGGCAGCTCGTCGAAGCCGGTGTCGCTCATCGGGTTGGGCAGGCCGGCGTTGGGGTAGATGCAGACGTAGGTGTCGGCGATCTGCGACAGCTCCTCGGCGTAGGGGCGCATCAGCGCCGCGCCCAGCGCGCAATTGAGGCCGATGGTCAGCGGCTTGGCGTGGCGCACCGAGTTCCAGAAGGCGGGCACGGTCTGGCCGGACAGGATGCGGCCGGAGGCGTCGGTCACGGTGCCGGAGATCATCAGCGGCAGGCGCGGCACGCCGGGGTTCTCTTCGTAGAATTTGTCGATGGCGAACAGCGCGGCCTTGCAGTTCAGGGTGTCGAAGATGGTCTCGACCAGCAGCACGTCGACGCCGCCTTCGATCAGGCCCTTGGTCTGCTGGTGGTAGGCGTCGACCAGCTGGTCGAAGGTGATGTTGCGGGCGGCCGGGTCGTTCACATCCGGCGAGATCGACGCGGTCTTGGGCGTCGGCCCGAGCGCGCCGGCCACGAAGCGCGGCTTGTCGGCGCTGGTGTACTTGTCGCAGGCTGCGCGCGCCAGCTTGGCCGCTTGCACGTTCATCTCGTAGGCCAGGTGGCCCATGTGATAGTCGTCCTGCGCGATGGTGGTAGCGCCGAAGGTGTTGGTCTCGATCAGGTCGGCGCCGCCGGCCAGGTAGCGCTCGTGGATCTCCTGGATCACCTGCGGCTGGGTCAGCGTCAGCAGCTCGTTGTTCCCCTTGACGAACAGCTCGCGCGCGCCGGAATCGACGGGGGCGGCGAAATCGATGAACCGGCCGTTGGGACCGCCGCGATACGCGGTTTCATCGAGCTTGTACTGTTGGATGATGGTGCCCATCGCGCCGTCGAGGATCATGATGCGGCGCGCGAGGATCTCGCGCAGCTGGGCATCGGTCTTGGACATGACGGGGCGGGACACGTTGTTGTTCATTTGTTACTTTCTGAGATCATGGGCGAGCGCGCCGGGGATGGCTGGCGGCCTAAAATTATACGGCATCGCGGAACTTGCTTCAGCGGACCGCCTCAGCGCAGCAACAATCTGCCAAATTTGCTTGTTTTTACATCGCGCAGCATTGCGACACACAGCGATACCGGGGCGCTACAGTGCGCAATCCGCCTGCAACATGGGGCCGCGAGAATGGACTCCCCTCCATTCACCGCGCGCCACGATGAAAATCACCGTCATAATTTCGGCGCACCGCAAAGGACGCGAGCTCGAATGCGTGCTGACCGGCTACGCCATGCAAAGCCGCAGGCCCGATCAGGTCATCATCGCGCAGGACGGGCGCGATCCCGCGATTGGCGCCGCGCTGGAGGCGGTGCGGCGGCGAGGCTGGACCATCCCGCTGCTGTACCAGAACCAGGAGCAGCGCGGCTTCGGCAAGTACCGGGCCCTCAACCGCGCGGTGCTGGCCGCCAGCGGCGACCTGCTGCTGTTCACCGACGGCGACTGTATCCCGCGCGACGACTACGTGGCCAACTTCGTGCGGCTGATGCGGCGGGGGATATTCCTGTCGGGCGGCAGCCATGTCAGCATCCCGGAAGCCTACCACCTGCGGCACGACCTGCTGGAGGCGGTGCGCGACCAGAGCCTATTCGATTACCGTCACCTGCGCGCGATACCGGGTTTTAGCAAGAGCGCGAACCGGCTGATCCGCAACCGCTGGCTGGCGCGCGCGCTGGACCTGCTCACACAGCGCAACGCCTTCAGCGGCTCCAACAGCTGCGCCTGGCGCGACGATGTGCTGGCGGTGGGCGGTTTCGACGAGCGGATGGCTTACGGAGGCGGCGACCTGAACATGGGACTGCGGTTGAACCACATCGGCGTGCGCGGCGTGCGTGCGCGGCATACGCTGGTCAGCCTGCACCTGGACCATGGCCGCAGCTACTACTGCGCCGACCTGGAGCGCGCCAACCACGACTGGAACCGGCAAGTGCGTCAAAGCCGCCTGGTGCTGCCGCGCGAGTCGCGGATTTGCGACGAGTCGCTTTTCAACCTGCCGGCGTAGGTCTCGGCGTCGCGCCGGCGAAGAACATTTCGGTGGCGCGCTTGACCATCGCGCGGATTTCTTGCGGCGACAGCGGCGGCGGGTTGCGCTGGTATAGGCGCACGTCGGCTTCCGCCGTCAGCAGCGCCAGGAACTGCTGCGCGGTCACCTGCGGATCGGCCCTGCGGATGTCGCCGCGCTCCATGGCGCCCGACAGCACCGCCGCCAGCGTTTCCACCGAAGTCCTGGGACCGGCGTCGTAGAAGAGTTGCCCGACGTCCGAGCGGCCCGACTCGGCCACCACCATGCGGTAGACCGCCAGCGCGCTCTTGTCGTTGGCCAGCACGCCCAGCATCCGCACGCCGAAATGCTCCAGCGCCGCCTCCAGCCCGGCCAGACTCATCGGCGCGGTCGACAGTTCCCGCGTCGCGTCGGCCAGGTGGCCGGTGGCGCACGATTCCACGACCGCCATGAACAACGCCTCCTTGGACGGGAAGTAGCCGTACAGCGTGACTTTCGATCCTCCCCAGCGCTTGGCCACCTCGCTCATCGTCGCGCCTTCATAACCTGCCTCCTGAAACAGCGCATCGGCTGCCTCGACGATGGCCTGGCGGCGCGCCTCGGTACGTACCTTCATTCCTGCTCCATATCTGAACCCCGTCGTACATTTTATGCGCAAAACACGCTTGACAGTAGTGGCTGATCATTCAATACTGTACGCATGTGTTCAGTTATGAAAAATCTTGGACGCCCGCCTTCTTCCCCCTCAAATAAGGTCTCGCCATGCACTCATCGCTAAAAATGCAGCTTCCGCTCGTCCTCGTCCTGTGCGGCGCCATCGCCGGTTGTGCCACCTCCCAGCCGGTCCCGTATGGCGGACTGGCGTCCGCCGAGCAGCTGCGCCCCAACGCCGGCGACAAGACCGGGCGCGTTCCCTACAGCTATTCGACGGCCGTCACGCTGCGCGATTATTCGAGCATCATCATCGATCCGGTGCAGGTCTATCGCGGCCAGGACAGCCAGTTCGAAGAGGTGACGGACGACGAGAAGGCCATGCTGGCCGCTTACATGCAGGGCGAGTTCGAATCGCGGCTGCGCAACCGTCTGCGCATCAGCCGCGACGCCGGCTGGAAAACGCTGCGCCTGAAGCTGACGCTGACCGGCGCCAAATCCAGCACGCGCTTCCTCAGCACCGTCTCGCGCTTCGACCTGGTCGGCGGCCCGTACAACATCGTCCAGAGCATCCGGGGCAAGGAGGGCGCGTTCACGGGATCGGTGAGCTACGCGGTGGAGCTGTACGACGCCAGCACCAACCTGCTGGTGAGCGCCTACATCGCCAAGCAGTATCCGAGCCCGATGAACATCCCGGCCAGCCTGGGTACGATGGACGCGTCCAAGGCCGGCATACGGAACGGCGCGGACGAGCTGCTCGCCGCGTTCAATTGAAAACATCTATACTTGCCGTTTGAAAAATTGAGGACATCCAATGCGCATTTCCCTCCCACTCCGCCTGATCGCCGCCGCCGGCGCGTTGGGCCTGGCCCTGCAGGCTAACGCCGACAGTTTCGTCTCCTCGGCGTCGAGCGCCGGCTCCGCGTCCAGCGGCAGCATTTCCGATTCGCTGAACGGTTCGAGCAACAGCTCGGGCGGCGACAAGCGCAAGGTCGCCGACGGCGAGTACCGCATCATCCAGATCGCCGCCACGCCGGACCGCGCCGACCGCACCCGCGTCACGATGCAGGCCAACGATCCGCAGCAGCGCGTGGTGCTGGACCTGCCGCAGGTCACTTTCGACAAGCAGCGCCTGGCCGTCGGCGACGCGATGTACGCGCAGAACCGCGCCTACGGCATCGAGTTCGGTCGCGGCGATACGCACCAGCCGTTCTATCTGGTGCTGGCCGACGAGTGGTACGGCGAGCTGGCTTCGCGTCCGGTCTCTCTTTGAAGCCAGTCCGCGCGCTGGCGCTGGCCGCGCTGACCTGCGCGGCGTTGTGCGCGGCGGGGGCGGCGCAGGCCGGCGGCTCGTCGGGCGCTTCGCGCTTCTGCGACCGCGGCCAGCCGCTGACCGCCGCCGAGCAAGACCGGCTGCTGCGCTTTGCCGCCGTGCTGCGCGAGGAGCTGGCGGACGTCGGCGACGGCGTGGCGCTGGTCAGCCGCTCCGGCCTGGACTTGTCGCGCTTCGATATCCGCTATTCGCATGCCGCGCTGGCGTGGCGCTCGGACACCGGCGCCTGGTCCGCGCGCCAGCTGTACTACGCCTGCGATGAAAGCCGTCCCCGCATCTTCGACCAGGGCCTGGCAGGTTTCGCGCTCGGCACCGACGATCCGGCGCTGGGCTATGTCTCCATCGTGCGATTGCCGGCCGAGGCGATCGCGCCGCTGCGGCCAGCGCTGCTCGACGGCCCGCGCGTGCAGCATCTGCTGGCGGCCAAATACAGCGCCAGCGCCTACGCGTTCAGCGTGCGCTACCAGAATTGCAATCAATGGGTGATGGAGATGCTGGCCGCCGGCTGGGGCGAGCTGCCCGACGGCGACGACCTGCGCGAGCGCGCGCAGGCCTGGCTGCGCGATGAGCGCTACACGCCGCAACCGGTGCAGGTGGGCTCGCGCTTTTTGATGCTGGCGTCGCACTTCGTGCCGCTGCTGCACCTGGACGACCATCCGGACGAGGACCGTTCGGCCATGCAGCTGCGCGTTAGTTTGCCTTCGACGGTGGAAGCGTTTGTGCATCAGCGCTATCCGGCCAGCACGCGCGTCGAGCTATGCCACGACGATGAGCGGATCGTCATCCATCGCGGCTGGACGCCCGTCGCCGCAGGCTGCAAGCCGGGCGAGGGCGACCAGGTGGTATCGCTACGGGATTAAGCGATCTCGGTGATCAGATTCGGGCGCGAACGGCGCACCTTCTTCAGGTTGACCAGCCAATCGCCTTCCGCCTGGCGGTAGCCGATCGGCAGCAGCACCACGCTGCGCAGCTTGCGCTCTTTCAGCGACAGGATCTCGTCGACGGCGGCCGGATCGAAGCCTTCCATCGGAGTGGCGTCCACGCCTTCAAACGCGGCGGCCACCATCGCCACGCCCAGCGCGATGTAGGCCTGGCGCGCGGCGGCGTCGAAGTTGGCCTGCTCGGTGCGCGCGGCCACGATGCCCAGCAGCTGCTTGCGATAGGCTTCCCAGCCTTCGTTGATGAAGCCGCGCTGCTCGTTGGTCAGGTCGAACATCATGTTGACGCGGTCGGCGGTGATGTTGTCCCATGCCGCGAACACCAGCAGGTGCGAGCTCTCGCTGATCTGCCCCTGGTTCCAGCCCACCGCCTGGATCTTGGCGCGGATCGCCGGGTTGGTGATGACGAAGACTTCGAACGGCTGCAGGCCGCTGGAGGTCGGCGCCAGGCGGATCGCTTCCAGGATGCGTTCCAGCTTTTCGTCGGTCACCTTCTTGGCGGGGTCGAACTTCTTGGTGGCGTAGCGCCAGTTCAGTTTGTCAATTACTTCGGTCATGTGGGACTCCAAGTGTTAAATCGTGAATGCGCCCCCAGCCAGCAAGCTCTGGAGTACCGATCTATAATAAGTTTCAAGCTAACTTGAGAGTCAAGACAAAAATGAAAATAGGTGAACTGGCCCGGAAAACCGGCCTGACCCCGTCCGCGATCCGGTTCTATGAGGAGCAGGGCTTGCTGTCGCCGATCTCGCGCACCGCTGGCGGTTATCGCGAGTACGCCAGCAGTGCCACCGAGAGGCTGTATATGATCCAGGCGTCGAAGCGGCTGGGATTCTCGCTCGATATCATCCGTGGCATGTTCACGGAAAGCGGGCAGTGTTCGAAAACGAAGACGCTGGCGCTGACGGAGATCCGCCTGCGCGAGATCGAGGAGCAGCAGGCCACGCTGGCGCAGCAGCACAGCGACCTGCTGGCGCTGCGCGTGCTGCTGGAGGACGACAGCGTCAGCGCGCCGTGCCGGAAGAACTTTGCGGTGAACTGAGCGACATCGCCAGCGCGTCGTCCAGCCGGTCGTTCCCCCAGAACATGGCGTCGCCGACCAGGAAGGTGGGCGCGCCGAAGATGTGGCGGGCCTTGGCCTGTTCGGTGCGTTCGCGCAGCCTGGCCTTGTTCTCGTCCGATTGCGCGGCGCGCAGGATGGCTGCGGCGTCCTGGCCCAGCGCGGCCAATATCTCAGTCATGCATGGTTCGCTGCCGATGTCGCGGTTCTCGGCGAAGTTGGCCAGCATGGTGCGTTCGCAGAAGTCGGTCATCCACGGCTGCGCTTCGCACAGGATGCCGATGCGCGCGGCCAGCAGCGAGTTGCGTGGGAAGGTGGACGGCTGCCGCCACGGCAGGCCGTACTTGGCGCACTGGCGCGGCATGTCCTGCCACACGTAGGCGCCTTTGTCCTTTTGCAGAACGAAGGGCGAGTTGTTCCAGCCGGCGTCCTTGAAGATGGGGCCGAGCAGGAAGGGGCGCCACACCACGCCGTCCGGCGCCAGCTCGCGGATACGCATCACGCTCAGGTAGCTGTAGTTGCTGGCGAAGTCGAACCAGAATTCCATTTTCATCGCTTACCTCGCAGCGTGGGCTGATTGATCAGGCGAAGCTCAAGCCTTCGAGCGGGAAGCCTTTGATGAATTCCGCCGCCGGCAGGCGTTTGCCGCCCGGCTTTTGCAGCTCGGTCAGGCGCAGCGAACCGCTGCCGCACGAGACCACGATGCCATGCTGCGCATCGGCGGCCAGCACCTGGCCGGCCGGCGCCTTGCTGTCGGCTTCCAGCACTTCGGCGCCCCACAGCTTGACGTTGACGCCGTTGACCGTGCCATGCGCGCCGGGGAAGGGATTGAAGGCGCGGATCTTGCGGCCGATTTCCGCCGCCGATTGCGAGAAGTCCAGCGCCGCTTCTTCCTTGCTGATCTTGGCGGCGTAGCAGACGCCCGCTTCCGGCTGCGGCACGGCTTCCAGCTGGCCGTGCTGCATCCTGCGCAGCGCTTCGACGATCATCTTGCCGCCCAGGGCGGCCAGCTTGTCGTGCACCATGCCGGTGGTGTCCTGCGCGCCGATGGCGATGCGCTCGATCAGCAGCATCGGGCCGGTGTCCAGGCCTTCTTCCATCTCCATTATGGTGATGCCGGTTTCGCTGTCGCCGGCCTCGATGGCGCGGTGGATCGGCGCGGCGCCGCGCCAGCGCGGCAGCAGCGAACCGTGGATGTTCAGGCAGGGCTTGATGTCCAGCGTGGCGCGCGGCAGGATCAGGCCATAGGCCGCCACCACCATCACGTCGTACGGCGTGGACAGCAGGCGCGCATGCGCTTCCTTCGCCTGCTCGGCGCGCACCGGGTCTTTGCTGTCGGTGCGCAGCGACAGCGGCTGCAGCACCTCGATGCCCTGCGCCAGCGCGTACTGCTTGACGGCCGACGGTTGCAGGTGCATGCCGCGTCCGGCCGGGCGGTCCGGCTGGGTCAGCACCAGCGGAATCTCAAAGCCTGCCTCGTGCAGGGCCTGCAGCGCGACTGCGGCAAATTCCGGCGTGCCGGCGAAGATGACTTTCATGCGGTTTCCCTGTCTGGCTTAGAAGCGGCGGCCGGCGGCGCGCAGCTGTGCTTCGCGCGCCATGCCGCGCTCTTCCTTGACCAGCTTGGCCTTGATGCGGTTGCGCTTCAACGGCGACAGGTATTCGACGAAGACCTTGCCCAGCAGATGATCCATCTCGTGCTGGATGCAGACCGCCAGCAGGCCGTCCGCTTCCACTTCGAACGGCTGGCCCTTGACGTCCAGCGCGCGCACCTTGATCTGGGCGTGGCGTTCGACGCCGTCGTAGATGCCCGGCACCGACAGACAGCCTTCGTCGTAGACCTGCTTCTCTTCGCTGGCCCAGATGATTTCCGGATTGATGTAGGCGACCAGCGCGTCCTTGGTCTCGGAGATGTCAATCACGACCAGCTGCTCGTGCACGTCGACCTGCGACGCGGCCAGGCCGATGCCGGGCGCCTCGTACATGGTCTCGGCCATGTCGGCCACCAGCTGCTCCAGCTTGGCGTCGAAGACGGTGACTGGCTTGGCGACTTTATGCAGGCGCGGATCGGGGTAACGCAAAATATTTAAGATGGCCATATGCTGTGACTGTGTTGATAACTATGTGAAAACTAAGTGTATGCCTTGATAACGCGCGCCGCGCCGTGGGCGTCGCCGCCGTCATTTTCCCGATCAAAAACGCAACAACCGCGCCGGCTACCGTTGCGCGGTTTCTCTTGCTAGTTCAGGGTTTTATGGGCAGAATTTGATTCAATTTAGCAAGCCTTTTCCGTCGATAGGGCGCTTCTTGCTAGGGTGTGCCTGCGCAGCCGTTTGCGCATTTACTGGATCTACTAATGAAAAATTTTAGCACAGTCGGCACCCGCTTAGTATTGGCGGCGCTTTTTTCGGGCTGGACGGCGGCCTCCGCCGAGCCGCTTAAATGTGAATTCCGCGCCGACGCGCCGGACCAGCACCAGGTGGTCAAGGGCGATACGCTGTGGGATATTTCCGGCCGCTTCCTGGAACGCCCGTGGTGCTGGCCCACTGTCTGGGGCATGAACCGCGAGGAAATCGCCAATCCGCACTGGATCTATCCGGGACAGATCATCTGGTTCGACCGCGCCGCCGGCCGTCTGCGCCTGGGCAACCGGATCGACGCCGGCGACGGCGGCAACAGCGCCTCCAACCTGCGCCTGAAGCCGCAGCTGCGCACCGAGGGCCTGGGCAAGGACGCCGTGACGTCCATCCCGGCCGGCGTGATCGAACCCTTCCTGACCCAGCCGCTGATCATCGAAAACGACGAGCTGGCCGGTGCGCCGCGCGTGGTGGCCACGCAGGACGGGCACGTGTTCCTGGGCAAGGACGACAAGGCCTATGTGCGAGGCGACCTCAAGGGCGGCAGCTCGTTCCAGGTGTTCCGTCCCGGCAGCCCGCTGAAGGATCCGGTCACCAAGGCCGTGATCGGCTACGAGGCGTTTTATCTTGGCACATTGAAATTGCAGGCCGAGGCCCAGCCCGGCAGCGGCAGCGACGTCCACACCTTCGTGGTCGCCAGCGCCAAGGAGGAGATGGGCAAGGGCGACCAGCTGCGCGCGATTCCGCCGATGCCGATGCAGAACTACGTGCCGCATCCGCCCGAGCAGAAGGTGGGCGCGCGGGTGGTGGCCATTTACGGCGGCGTCACGCACGCCGGCCAGAACCAGGTGGTCAGCATTAATCGCGGAAAGCTTGATGGACTCGACATCGGCTCCGTGCTGCAGTTGTACCATGCGGGGAAGACTGTCAGCGACACCACGGCCGCCAAGAGCTGGCTGGGCATGCGCGAACAGCAGGTCAAGCTGCCGGACGAGGAAGTGGGCAGCTTGTTTATCTTCCGCGTGTTTAAGCATATTTCCTACGGCTTGATCATGCAGGTGTCGGCGCCGGTGGAAGTGGGCGACGTCGCCAAGTCGCCGGAGTGAGCCGCGCCGTGCAAGCCACGGATACCCCCAACACCCCGTCCCAGCCCGTCAGCGCCGCCGCGCTGGCCGGCTGGCTGCGCTTGCAGATGACGGACGGCGTCGGCCTGGTCAGCGCGCACCGGCTGCTGGAACGCTTCGCCACGCCCGAGGCGGTGTTCGGCGCCGGGCGCGCCGCGCTGCTGGACGAGGTCAAGCCGGAGCAGGCCGACGCGCTGCTGCGGGCGCCGCCCGCTGAGTTGGCGGCGCTGGTGGACGCGACCATGGCCTGGCAGCAGCAGCCGGGCAATCTGCTGCTGAGCTATGGCCATCCCGACTATCCCGAAGCGCTGCGCCAGATCGCCGCCGCGCCGCTATTGTTGTACATCAAGGGCCGGGCCGAGTTGCTGGAGCGGCCGTCGTTGGCCGTGGTGGGCGCGCGCAATGCCAGTGCGCAAGGCGTGCTGAACGCCGAGCGCATGGCGCAGGCGCTGTCCGAGGCGGGGCTGACCATCGTCTCCGGGCTGGCGCTGGGCATCGACGCGGCGGCCCACACCGGCGGGCTGAACGGGCCGGGCAGCACCGTCGCCGTCGTCGGCACCGGGGCCGACCGCATCTATCCGGCCCGCAACAAGGCGCTGGCGCGCCGCATCGCGGAGGAGGGCTGCATCGTCAGCGAATACGCGCTGGGCACGCCGCCGCTGCGCGACAACTTCCCGCGCCGCAACCGCGTGATCAGCGGCCTGGCGAGCGGCGTGCTGGTGGTGGAGGCGGCCGCCAAGTCCGGGTCGCTGATCACGGCGAAACTGGCGGGAGAGCAGGGCAAGGAGTTGTATGCCATCCCCGGCTCCATCCACGCCACGCTGGCCAAGGGTTGCCATAAGCTGATCCGCGAGGACGGCGCCAAGCTGGTCGAATCGGCGGCCGACATCCTGACCGACCTGGGCCGGCTGACGCCCGGCGCGCCCGGCTGCCGGCCGTTGCTGGACGACACCTTCGTCGACCGCGTGCTGGCCGCGCTGGGCGAGCATCCGGCCGCGCCCGACCTGCTGGCGCTGCGCCTGAACCAGTCCGCCGCCGAGCTGCAGGGGCAGTTGCTGGCGCTGGAGCTGGCCGGCCTGGTCGAGCGTTTGCCGGGTGGCATGTTCCAGCGTTTGCGCGGGTAATTGCCTGAAAAAAAGGCGATCTGTGCGGCACTTGTGCGCGATCTGTTTTAGCTGATAGAGTAGAGCCATGTTCGACATCCTTGTTTATCTCTACGAGACCTACTACCGTCCCGATGCCTGCCCTGAACCGGCGGCACTGGCCAAGAAACTGTCGGCGGTCGGTTTTGACGATGTCGAGATTTCCGAGGCGCTGGTCTGGCTCAACGACCTGACCGCGATGGCCGGCGTGGAACACACGCTGACCGCCGCCTCCACCGGCACCCGTTTCTACGTGGACGAGGAGCAGGACGTGCTCGGTTCGGCCGCCATCGGCTTCATCCAGTTCCTGGAGTCGGCCAAGGTGCTCACGCCGCTGCAGCGCGAAATCGTCATCGAGCGGGCGCTGGCGCTGGAAGAGGCGCCGGTGTCGCTGGGCAAGCTCAAGGTCATCGTGCTGATGTTGCTCTGGAGCCAAGGCAAGGAGCCGGACGCGCTGATGTTCGATGACCTGTTCGGTTCCGATGAAGACCAGGCGCCCCGCCTGTTGCACTAATATATATGCGGCCGCAGGGCTGCACTTCCTCCAAAGTAACTATTTACGCAACAATCGGTCGTGCGATACGCCGTATTGCGGCCGTATTGCGCTGTTTGCTTGCGGTGTGGCCGGCAAGGCGCTTATCATTTGCGCTTTGACAAGACTGTCACGTGCCGGCCTTGCCTTCGGCGCCGCAAAAGTGCAGACTGCGACGCGATCCATGTATGATGCGCATGCTGCACCCACCCAAAGTGTTAAAAAACGAGATACAAAATATGACCAAAACCCTCATCATCGCCGAGAAGCCTTCTGTCGCGAACGACATCGCGAAGACGCTTGGCGGCTTCACCAAGCACGATGAGTACTTTGAATCCGACGAGTACGTGCTGTCCTCCGCCGTCGGTCACTTGCTGGAGATCGCCGTGCCGGAAGAGCACGACGTCAAGCGCGGCAAGTGGAGCTTTGCCCACCTGCCGATGATTCCGCCGTACTTCGCGCTGAACCCGATCGCCAAGACCGAGGCCCGCCTCAAGGTGCTCAACAAGCTCATCAAGCGCAAAGACGTCACCACCCTGATCAACGCATGTGACGCGGGCCGCGAAGGCGAGCTGATTTTCCGTTTGATCGCCCAGAACGCCAAGGCCAAGCAGCCGGTCAAGCGGCTGTGGCTGCAATCGATGACGCCGGGCGCGATCCGCGAGGGCTTCACCCACCTGCGCAGCGACGAGGACATGATGCCGCTGGCGGACGCGGCCCGCTGCCGCTCCGAGGCGGACTGGCTGATCGGCATCAACGGCACCCGCGCGATGACCGCGTTCAACTCGAAAGAGGGCGGCTTCTACCTGACCACCGTCGGCCGCGTGCAGACGCCGACGCTGTCGATCGTGGTCGAGCGTGAAGAGAAGATCAAGAAATTCGTGGCGCGCGACTTCTGGGAAGTGCGCGCCGAGTTCGTGTGCGCTGCCGGCGTCTACGAAGGCCGCTGGCTGGACACCAAGTTCAAGAAGGACGAGACCGACCCTGAGAAGCGCGCCGAGCGCCTGTGGAGCAAGGCCGCGGCCGACTCCATCGCGCTGGCCGTGCGCGGCAAGCAGGGCAACGTCACTGAGGAAGCCAAGCCGACCACGTCGATGGCGCCCGCGCTGTTCGACCTGACCAGCCTGCAGCGCGAGGCCAACTCGCGCTTCGGCTTCTCGGCCAAGAACACGCTGGGCCTGGCGCAGGCGCTGTACGAGAAGCACAAGGTGCTGACCTACCCGCGTACCGATTCGCGCCACCTGCCGGAAGACTACATGCCGACCGTGATGCAGGCGCTGGAAGTGGTCAAGGAAAATCCGAACTATCACCAGTTCGCCAAGCAGATCCTGGACAAGAAGTGGGTCAAGCCGAACAAGCGCATCTTCGACAACACCAAGATCTCGGATCACTTCGCGATCATTCCGACCACCATCGCGCCGAAGAACCTGTCCGAGCCGGAACAGAAGCTGTACGACCTGGTCACGCGCCGCTTCATGGCGGTGTTCTTCCCGCCCGCCGAGTTCCAGGTCACCACCCGCTACACCGAAGTGGCCGGCCATCAGTTCAAGACCGAGGGCAAGGTCATGACCAATCCGGGCTGGCTGGCGATCTACGGCAAGGAAGCGTCGACCGACGACGACAAGGAAGGCAACGCCAACGGCAACCTGGTGCCGGTCGCCAAGGGCGAGAAGGTGCTCACCGACGGCGTCAACGCCAACGGCCTGGTCACCAAGCCGCCCGCACGCTACACGGAAGCGACGCTGCTGTCGGCCATGGAAGGCGCGGGCAAGCTGGTCGAGGACGACGAGCTGCGCGACGCGATGGCCGGCAAGGGCCTGGGCACGCCGGCAACGCGCGCCGCCACCATTGAGGGTCTGCTGACCGAGCGCTACCTGCTGCGCGAAGGCCGCGAGCTGATGCCGACCGCGAAAGCGTTCCAGCTGATGACGCTGCTGCGCGGCCTGGGCGTGAACGAACTGACCGCGCCGGAGTTGACCGGCGAGTGGGAATACAAGCTGTCGCAGATGGAGAAGGGCAAGATCTCGCGTGAAGAGTTCATGCGTGAGATCGCCCAGATGACGCAGGTTATCGTCAAGCGCGCCAAGGAATACGACAACGATACGATCCCGGGCGATTATCATACGCTGCACACGCCGTGCCCGAATTGCGGCAGTGTGGTCAAGGAAAACTATCGCCGCTTCGCCTGCACCAAGTGCGATTTCTCGATGAGCAAAACGCCGGGCAGCCGCCAGTTTGAAATCGAGGAAGTGGAGCAGTTGCTGAAGGACCGGACCATCGGCCCGCTGCAAGGCTTCCGCTCGAAGATGGGACGTCCGTTCGCGGCCATCCTGCGCATCGTGCGCGACGAGGAGATCAAGAACTTCAAGCTGGAGTTCGACTTCGGCCAGAACGACGATTCGGAAGATGCGGAACCGGTCGACTTCACCGGCCAGACCGCCCTGGGCCCTTGCCCGAAGTGCACCGGTGGCGTGTACGAGATGGGTCTGGCGTATGTTTGCGAAAACAGCGTCGCCAAGCCGAAGACGTGCGACTTCCGCAGCGGCCGCATCATCCTGCAGCAGGAGATTTTGCCGGAGCAGATGGCCAAGCTGCTCAACGAAGGCAAGACCGATCTGTTGCCGGGCTTTGTTTCGCAGCGCACCCGTCGTCCGTTCAAGGCCTTCCTGACCAAGGGCAAGGATGGCAAGATCAGCTTCGAGTTCGAAGAGCGCAAGGCCAAAGCACCCGCCAAGGGCAAAGCGGCCGTGGTAGCGGACGAAGGCGCGGACGGTGCGGCCGAAGGCGCGGCGCCAGCGAAGAAAGCGCCGGCCAAGAAGGCTGCAGCGGCGAAGGCTCCGGCCAAAGCCGCCGCAGTTAAAAAGCCGGCGGCCAAGAAGGCGCCGGCGAAGAAAGCGGCGCCTAAAAAAGCTGCCGCCACCGCCGAGTAATCTTCTGCGGCACAACAAAAACGGGACCTGGATGGTCCCGTTTTTGTTTTCGCGGCAGACTTTTCGACCGCAACGATGGCATTTGCGCCACAGTCCAAACTGCGCATATCAATTCGCGCGACGCTATGTTAATGCGCAGGGGGTATTGCCCCGTTTTTGGTCACAGCACGCCGATGGCGCGGAAAAGTGACGGGTTGACCATATTGTTCATTCCATCGGCAAGCGCTACGATTTCCGGTTGAGCTTCCGGTTACGCTGCTGCATTCGCCTTGCGGCCGGAGTTCGTAAGGAGAACAATATGCAGAACATCATTCCAAAACTGACTTTGAGCGCCTTGATGGCGGTCGCTTCTTTCGCCCAGGCCAGCACCTTCATCGACACGCCGGCGTTTAGCATTTCGTATGTGGACGGTTCCAAACCCTCGCAGTGGAATATCGGCTTGATGGACACGACGGCCGGCTCGGCCACGTTCGCCATGAACACCCTGAACCGACAACTCAGCAACGCGTACGCCGGGCCGAACGGCACGCTGGAGAACGAGGCCAACGCCTACCATTACAGCGTCTTCCACATCGATGTCCACGACGGCTACCGGATCAGCAACCTGACGTTCTCCGGCGTGGCGAATGGGATGCACCACTCGTATTGGCAGCCGGGCGAGCAACCGGGCTTTGCCGACAACAGCCTGGACCTGCGCTGGAACGTCACCGGCGCGGAAGGCGGCAACCGCGTCCTGCTGAGCGACAAATCCCTCGATGGCGGTTACACCTTCCGCTCGCAGTTCGGTGCGATCAATTATGGCAACTCGTTCGACCTCGCGCTGAATGGCTGGGTCTGGGCCTACGTTGTCCAGAGCGCGGACGGGAAATGGGGGCCGACCTCGCAGGCGGCGGCAAGCATCTACGACACCTCGCTGACGATCGATTACGCTGAAATCAAGTCGCCAGTGCCGGAGCCGACCACCGGCGCGATGCTGCTGGGCGGCCTGGCGCTGCTGGCCTGCGTGGCTCGCCGCCGCGCCGCCAAGCAGGCCTAAAAACCTGTCGCCATCAGCGAGTAATCTTCAGCGGCACCAACAAAGACGGGACCTTGATGGTCCCGTTTTTTATTGATCGCCAGGAAGCGTGCGATCGCGGGCGCGGCGTCTACTGTTTATTCGATTCAGGAACCACTACGCGAAGGATTACGCGTTGTTTGGCTGGTGACATGGGCGGCTCCACAATCTGATGTCCTTGTGTGATTTTAGTATAGGACGCGGACGCGATCCTTGATCTTGCCAAAAGTAGTGGACATACCGCCCGAAATGGATTTAAATATTAACTTATTCGTTAATTGGTTAATCAATGGAACTGGATCGCGTATTCGAGGCGTTGGCCTCCAAACCACGGCGGCAAATCCTGGCGTATCTGTCGGAGCTTGAGCTGTCGACCTCTGAACTGGCAACGCGCTTTGAGATGAGCGCGCCGGCGATTTCGCGTCATCTGTCGATACTCGAGAATGCCGGTCTCGTCACCAGCGAGCGCAAGGGGCAGTTTGTGCTCTACAAGCTGAATGCCGACAGCCTGGTGAATACCCTGACTGGTTATGCGTTGGAAGTCTGCCCGGTGGGCAGCAAATTGAAGCGCGAATCGCGTGCGCTGGGCAAGAAGAAAGCTACCTGATCCGCGTATTGCCGAAAGGAGTTGCAGTATGTCCCATCCGTTTTCCAGCATCGAGCAACATCGTGTACGTGCCGCCGCCAGCAGCGTAGTGGCTGGAGAGGTGCACTATGCGCCGTTGAAGTCGCTGTGGTTTCTGGGCATGGCTGCCGCTGCGCTGATCGGCGGGTACGTGACCTTTTCGATGGCTGGCCTCTTCCTGTTTCTGGTGTCTACCGCCGTCGTACTGCTTTTCGGCCACTCCCTGGGCAGCCATCGCAAGCTGATACACGATAGTTATCAGTGTCCGAAATGGCTGGAATATCTGCTGGTCTATCTTGGTGTGCAGGTCGGGCTGGCCGGGCCGCTGGGTTTGCTGCGCCAGCACGAACTGCGCGACTACGCGCAGCGCTTGCCGGACTGCCACGACTATCTGCGTCATGGCCGCTCGGCATGGGTGGACGCATGGTGGCAACTGAATTGCGAACTGCGCTTGGTGGACGAGCCGAACGTCCGCATCGAAGCGCGCATCGCCGATGACCGTTTCTATCGATTTCTGGAGCGGACCTGGATGCTTCAGCAACTGCCGGTGGCGGTGCTGCTATTTTTCTGGGGCGGCTGGTCGTTCGTGTTCTTCGGCACCTGCGCGCGAGTCAGCGCCGGCGTGTTTGGCCACTGGTTGATCGGCTACTTCGCCCACAACCACGGGCAGATGCATTACGAAGTGCAAGGCGCGGCCGTGCAAGGCCACAACATCCGCCTGACTTCGCTACTGACGATGGGTGAGTGCTGGCATAACAACCATCATGCGTTTCCAGGGTCTGCGCGTTTGGGCTTGCATGCCGGCGAGTGGGACCCAGGCTGGTGGGTGCTGTGCGTCATGCGCCGCGCAGGCCTGGCCTGGGATCTTACGTTACCAGCCGACTTGCCGCTACGCCCAGAGCTGCTGCGCATCGATCATGCCGCCGGATTGATGATGTACCGCGCTGGTAGCCGGAGCTAAACGCGCCAGGTCGCACGCGGCTTCATGGGCACTTCGACCAATTGGCCCGGCTGCCATTGCAGCGCGTCTTTCTTATTGAGTGCGGTCGCTGGCATGGTCGTGGCCAGGTTGGAGGCGATGGCGATCCATTGCTGCTGTTCTCGTTGGTAGATGGTGATCTCGCAGGCGCCGCTTGGGCTGCCGCAGGCCCAGGCCATCCAGCTGTCGCTGATCAGCAGATAGGCCAGCTCATCGCTGTGTGGAGCTTGCAGGCGCCGGCCATGCATGGCGCCGGATGGTGCGCGGTACCAGTCTTCTTCGTAGCTGTTGTCGAGGCCGGTTTCGTGGACGTGGTCGGCGTCGTCGAAGCGCATCCAGCCCGCGTCGAGCTCGCCACTGATGGCGGGGTAGGCGATGGCGGGATGCCAGGTGCAGCGCTCGCCTTCCACCACGGTCTCGCCGGCGAAGCCGTTGATGCCGACGCGGTCGAGCGGAATGCGCAGGTCGATGTGATAGCGCTCGGCCTGGAACCACCACACCTGCGTGGTCAAGTCGCTGCTGCCGTTGCTGCGCCAGATGCCTCGGCGGCGCCACAAGCCTACGTATTCTGCTGGAACCATGTCACTTCAGGTCGTCGGTGTAAAAATACACCGTACCACGAATCGCGCTGGCGGGCACATGCAGCGCGTCGGCCAGCGATTGCGCGGTTGGCTGTTGCAGGGCCTGCTTGTTCAGTGTGATGTCAGCGGTCGATGCGCCGTTCGCCGCCGCGTAGGAAACGATGTGGTCGAAATCCGGCCGGCTGTCGATCCGCTTGACCAGGTAGCGCTGACGGCCGCTGCCGATCTGCATGTAGCCGGCGCCGGCATTGGTCTTCTGCGCCGGCGACAGTTGGCGGTACATCAGTACCTTGTCGACCACGATGGTGGTGGCGGGGAACTGCGTCTTGCCGCCTTGCTCGAAATGGCCCAGCACCAGGTCGGCCTTGAACTGCTTGAGCGGCGCGGCGCTCGTCGGCGACAGGCGCGACAGTTCGAACTTCTCCGGTGCGATGGTCCATAGCGCGGTCTTGCCGTCGAGCCGACTGCGCAGCGCCGCGTCGGTGGCGGTGTCGGCCACATGCACTTGCAGAATCACCTGATAGTCGTGCGGCGCATGGAACATCGGCAGGTGCGACGCGTACAAGCCTTCCTTGCCGCCGAATAGCGCCATGCCGTGCTCGCCATAAGTGGCGTCCGCCGCGCTTGCGCTGCCTGCGATCAGGGACAATGCAAGCAGCGCGCGCCTCATGCCTTCACCAGCAGCTTGCCGCGATGCTCGCCGGTGAACAGCGAGTTCAGCGCGGACGGCAATTGCTCGAAACCGTCGATCACCGTTTCCTCGAACACGATCTCGCCCGCCTTCACCCACGGCGCGACGATGCGTATCATCTCGTCCATGCGGTGCAGGTAGTCGCGTGCCAGCATGCCCTGGATCGTGGCGCGCTGGTACAGCATGTGATGCAGCAGGCGCGGGCCCAGTTCCGGCGTCTCCAGGCCGCCGCTGTACTGGCTGATCTGGCCGCAGATGACGATGCGCGCGCGGCGGTTGATCAGCGGGATGATGGCGTCGGTCACCATGCCGCCGACGTTGTCGAAATACACGTCCACGCCGCCGGTCAGCCGCTTGATTTCAGCGCCCAGCGCATCGGCATCCACGTAGGCCTTGTAGTCGATGGCCCAGTCGGCGCCGAGCTCGTCGCGCAGCCAGTCGCACTTGGCCTGGCCGCCGGCGATGCCGAGTACGCGCGCACCGTGGCGCTTGGCGAACTGCACCACCAGCGATCCCACCGCGCCCGCCGCGCCGGACACCACCACCACCTCGCCCGCATGCGGCTTGCCCGATTCGGTCAGGCCGAACCACGCGGTGCGGCCCGGCATGCCCAGCACGCCGAGCGCGGTGGTCACGGGCGCCAGTTCGGGATCGATGCGCTTGAGGCCGCTGGCGTGGACGCGCGCGTGCGTCTGCCAGCCGGTGTAGCTCTGCACCCAGTCGCCGGCGGCGAAGCCGGGCGCGTTCGACGCCAGCACCTGCGCCACCACGCCGCCCTGCTGCACGGTGTCGAGCGGATGCGGTTCGGTGTCGTAGGTCGGTTTGCTGGACTGGCCGATGCGCATGTACGGATCGACGCTGAACCAGCGTGCTTCGATCAGTACTTCGCCGTCGCCCAGCGCGGTCGACAGTTGTTGTTCCACGAGCTCGTAATGCTCGGCCGTGATCTGGCCGGCGGGCTGCCGGCGGTAGATCCATTGTTTTTGGGTGAGGGTAGTCATGCTCCAGATGGTAAGATGCTCTTCGTATCCAGTAAAGCAACTTAAATTCACCTTTCGTATCCTGTTTGGACATCATGAATCTTTCCGACCTGCGGGTTTTTGTCAGCGCCGCCCGCCGCCCGTCGCTGGGCGCGGCCGCGCTGGAGCTGCATCTGACGCCATCGGCCGTGTCCAAGGCGCTCAAGCGCCTGGAGGATAGCCTGGGCAAGTCGCTGTTCGACCGCAGCGCCAAGCAGCTGGTGCTGAACGACAGCGGCCAGCTGCTGCTGGCGCGCGCGCAGACGCTGCTGGCGCTGGCCGATCAGGCCAAGGCCGACCTGATGGGCGAACGCGCCGCCGTCGATTGCCGCGTCGCCGGCCCGGCCATCCTGCTGTGGCGGCATGGGCAGATGTTGTCGCAGGCTCTGCGCGCCTACCCGGAGGCGAGCCTGCGCATGCAGGCGATGTTCGAGGATGAGGCGCTGGCGGCGCTGCTGCGCGGCGACATCAACGCCGCCATCGTCACCGGCGACGTCATCGAGGGACGCGGCGAGCACTGGTCGGACGAATGGCAGGTCACACCGTTGGGCAGCGTGACCCTGCATCTGGTGGCGGGGCAGCATCATCCGCTGGTGGCGTCGCTGCCGCCGGCGCCGCTGCTGGAGGCGGACACGGCGCAGGTGCTGGCCTACGATTTCGCCTGCCCGTCGCGTTCGCTGTTCTGCGGCGTGCAGCGCGGCGCGCGTTCCGACGGCTGGCGCGACGACCAGCTGCCGCGCAAGATCCGCTACTGGACCGACGATCTGCAACTGTTGCTGGCGCTGGTCAAATCCGGCGAGGCCCTGGCCTACCTGCCGGACTTCGCGCTGGCCGACCCCGAGCTGCGCCGCGTCCACGTGACGGACTGCGCCTTCGAATGTGTGGAGCAGGTGGCGCTGGTGTGGAATGGCGCCAAGGCCAGCGCCTGGCAGCGTGAACTGGCGGCCTCGCTTGCGGGATACAACTCGTAACTTTTCTTACGGAAATGCGGTCGTCTGCCGCCGGGGCGGTCGCGTTAATTGCTCAAGACGCTGATGAACAGCGATCTGCCCACCACTAGAAAAGGAAACACAATCATGAAAACCAAATCCCTGATGATCGCCGGCGTGCTTTCCATGATCAGCGCCGCAGCCTTCGCGCAGACCAATCCAGTGGCACAAGTCCATCGCGACAACGCTCAGATACGCCAGGACGTCAAAGAAATCCACCAGGACACCCGCGAGATCAAGCGCGACAACGCGGTGATCGCGGCCAAGCAAACCCAGGTGGCGGCAGGTGAGCAGCAACTGAAGGCGGAACGCGGCGAACGCAACGCGCTGGCCCGCGCCGAGCACACCGATGTGAGGAAGGGCGACCTGGCCGGCGCCCAGCAGCTGGACCAGGCGCGTCGCGCCGAGCAGCAGAACATCAAGGTGGAAAAGCAGGCTATCAAGCATGACGAGAAAGTGATCGCCCGTCGCAGCGCCGACAAGCATCAGGAGCAACTGGCGCGCCGCGACGAGAAACTGGAGCGCCACGCCGACAAGGTCAAGCGCGACCATGACGCAGCCAAGATCTGATTGCTGAAATATCAAGTAAGCCGGGCGCCTCCAAACCGCCCGGCTTTTTTGCGCTTGCGCCACTTGGCGCGAGGAACTATATTGAACTTATCATGACCGTCGCCCTCAACTCCGTCAGCGCAAGTCCGGCCTACCAGCCGTATGTGCCCGTCGTCTCCAGTACGGCGGCGGGGGCCTTGTCGTCGGCGGCCGTCAGCCTGTCGGCGGAGTCGGCCGTGGTGGCGTCGCTGGGCGGATCGACCGGCGCCGCAGTTTACACGCCGTCCGGCTTGCTGGACACATTGCAGCAGGCCGGCATCGCGACCGAGCCGGTGACCGTTCCCGCTGAAGGCAGCAATGTCGACACCTCGGCCACGGCGCAGCAGGCGCAGGATCAGGCCATTCTTTCCTCTTTGGCTTCGGCGCCGTCGGCGTCGGGCATCTACACCGGCGCCGGAACGGTTGGCGGGCTGTCGGAGCAGGCCTCGGCCAACTGGGCGGAGCTGCTCAAGGCCAATCCCAACCTGGCCGGCACTGTCATCGCCGATTCTTTCAACGCCGGCCTGGTCAGCTCCCTGCAAGTCACCGCCTAATAAAATTGGGGTCAAGTCTGACATTCGGACACGAGCTCTGCCGTAGACGCGCGTCTACGGCAGAGCTCGTGTCCGAATGTCAGACTTGACCCCACCGGTTTACTGGGTTTGCAGCTCCACGTTGACCATGTTGTCGTCCGGCTTGCGGTCGATGAGCTTGTTGTCGGGATCGATGCCGGCCTTGCCCGGACGGCCGTTGATGATGACCGTGTACAGATTGTCCTTGCGCTCGATGAGCTTGCGCTCGCGGTACAGGCTGTTGCCGTCCTTGTCGTCGATGCCGATGTCGATCCAGTCCTTCAACGCCGTGTCTTTTTCCGCGCCCTGGTCGGTGGCCCGCACCTTGGCCGCGCTGACCGCGAACGTGACTTCGTACTTGCCATCCGCCAGCTTGCGCGCGGTGGCCGAGATCGCATGGTTCTCGTACAGCACGATGCTGTTGAACAGGTCGTCGATCAGGTAGGCCTGCTCGGGCGGCGTGATCTTGCGCAGCGCGTCGATCAGCACCGTCACGCTAGGATACGGCCCGTTCGCGTGGCCGAACTGCGCCAGCACGTCCTTGAGCGCGCCGTTGACCTTGGCCTCGCCCAGGATGTCCTGCAACTGGTACATCGCCAGGCTGCCCTTGCGGTACTGGATGTAGCCCTGGTTCTCGTTCTCGGCCAGCGGCAGTTCCTTCTTGCGCTCCAGCGCGCGGCCCAGCAGGTACTGGTCGAGGTCGTAGTGCAGGAAGCGCCGCATCTTGTCCGCGCCGTAATTCTTCTTCATCACCATCAGCGCCGAGTATTCGGCCAGCGTCTCGCTCAGCACCGTGCTGCCGCGCGTGTTGCCGCCCACCAGCTGGTGGCCCCACCACTGGTGCGCCACCTCGTGTGCGGTGACGTAGAACGGGTAGTCGATGTCCTTGGGGTTGCGGTCGTTGACCTTGGCGATGAAGCCGAACGCTTCCGAATACGGTATCGTCGTCGGGAACGATTGCGCGAACGTCGCGTAGCGTGGGAACTCGACGATGCGTACCAGCTTGTGCTGGTACGGTCCGAAGTTGCGCGTGTAGTAGTCCAGCGATTCCTTGATGCCTTTGTCCATGCGGTCGAGGTTGTACTCGTGGCCGGGATGGTAGTAGAGCTCGATGCCCACGTCCTGCCACCAGTCGCGCTTGACCAGGTAGCGCGCCGACTGGATGGCGTAGTAGTTCAGGATGGGCTGGTCCATCTTGTAGTGGTAGTAGTGCCGTCCCTGCTTGCTCCATTCCTTGACCAGCGTGCCCGGCGCGATGGCGATCTGGTCGGCGCTGGTGCTGATGGTGGCGTCGAGATTGATCCAGTCGGCGTCGTTGCCGACGGCGTTGTTGGCCAGGCCGCCCGGGTCGTCGCGCGGCAGCATGCGCTCGCGCGCCGGCAGCTTGTGCTTGCGGCGGTCGCGCGGGTCGTTCAGTTCCATCGACTGCTGGTAGCCGATGTGCGGCAGCACGGCGTTGTCGAAGAAGGTGCCGTTGCCGATCACCGGCGTGTCCTGGCCCATGCCCAGGATGCCCTCGGGGACGAAGGCGACGTCGAACTCCATCGTCAGCTGCGCGCCCGGCGCCAGCGGCTTGGCCAGCTTGTAGCTGTAGAAGCCGAGCTCGTCGTCCTGGATGCCCGGCCGCGCGTCCTGGCTGAAGCGCACCTTGAATTGCGTGGCGGTGTTGTCCTGGTAGACCAGCACGTCGCCGATCGGCTGCGCGGTCTTGTTCTCCAGCAGGTAGCGGCCCTTGACCACCAGGCTGCGCTGGTTCGGCACGATGGCGACGTCGAGCTTGACGTCGGTGATGCGCGGCTGCGGCACCACGGCGAATTTCTTGTACTTGCGTTCGTAGTCGGCGTGCTCGGCGTCCTTGCGGTAGGCCGACTTGAAGCAGTGGACGATGTGGGTGTTGTAGAACACCACGCTGCCGGCGCCGACAAAGATCAGCAGGCCGGCCGCCACCGTGCTCAGCACCGGCACCGTCAGCGCGTGGCGCGCCAGCTGCAGGCGCTGGCGCCAGCCGTCGTTGGTGCCGCGCGCCCAGAACAGCAGCGACAGCACCACCAGCAGCAGGGCCGCGCCGGCCCAGTACAGCTCGAACCAGCGCTCGCGCGCCAGGTAGTGGCCGTAGCCGTTCATGGCGGAATAGATGAAGCTCGGCATGGTGCCGTAGATGAGCATGGGGTCGTCGACGCCCACCGTGCCCAGCGTGATGCTGGCCAGGTAGTAGACGATCATCGCGAAGTAGGCCAGGTATTTCTGGTTGATCAGCACCTGCAGCGCGATCGCCAGCACGGCCGACAACGCGTAGGCCGGCAGCTGGATCAGGAACAGGTGGTGCAGGTACAGGCCGGGCTCGAGGATGAAATAGCCCTTGCCGATCTGGATCGCCATGCCGCACAACATCACGACCAGCATCAGCATGGCCTGCAGGCCGATCAGCGCGATCAGCTTGGACAGCATCGGCAGCCAGCTCGGGATGGGCAGCGCGTCCAGCATCTGGCCCATGCGCGCCTCGCGCTCGCGCCAGACCAGCTCGCCGGCGTAGAAGGTGGTGATGACGAACATGAACAGCGCGAAGGTTTCCGACACCGACTCCAGCACCAGGTAGGTGACCGGATAGGTGATGGTGCCGAAGATGGAACCCATGTCCAGCGCGCTGGCGAGCATCATCAGCACGCCGGCCAGCACGATGACCAGGAAGTAGATGTTCTTGGTGGTCTCGCGCAGGTTCAGCCAGCTCATCTTGAACAGCAGCGAGGCCAGGCTGCGCGAGGCGAAGTCGGGTTTTTCCTGCGTGCTGGTGGACTGGGCCGACAGGTGCAGCGGCGTCTCGCCCTCGCCGCGGCTGGTGCTGCCGGAGCCGCTGTCGATGGTGGCGATGAAGTGGAAGCGCCAGTAGCCCAGCAGCAGGCCGGCCAGCGCGAACGAGCACCACAGCACGCGGTTGAGCAGGTACACGCCTTCCGGCCAGAACATGCGGGTGTTGCGCTCGAAGATGGGCCAGTACTCGGTCAGACGGATCACGGCGGTGGTGCCGAACGGATCGATCAGCGCGGCCAGCGTCTTGTAGTCGAGGTCGCGCGCCAGGCCGGGCGCGACGATGTAGCCGATCAGCATGACCACGCTGGAGATGTAGACCGGCAGCATGCGCCGCGTCAGCGCGGCCAGGATGAAGAACACGGCGCCGAAGATGAATAGGTCGGGCAGGATGACGATCAGGTAGGGGATCAGGTAGCCCGGCAGGCCCGGCTGGCCCAGGCGCTCGGGATCGGTGCCGGGGATGTAGCTGCCCAGCCAGACGCCCAGCACGATGCTGGTGAAGATGATCGCCAGCGTGAAATAGGCGCCGAGGAAGCGGCCGAACATGTACTGGTGCTTCCTGATCGGCGCCGAGAAAAAGAAGTGCTGCATGTCGTATTCGAAGTCCTGCTGCACCGAGCGGCCCATCATGGCGGCCATGACCACCACGCCCAGCGAGGCCAGCACGCTGGTGGTGAACATCAGCGAGCGCGGCGAATCGATCAGCTGGCTGCCGAAGGCCACCGAGGCGCCCTTGAAGACGCCGCCGGCGGCGGCCATCCACAGCATCGACAGCGCCAGGAAGCCGAGGAAATAGACCCAGGTGGACAGCAGCTTGAGGCGCTGGCGCGCTTCAAAGTAGGCGATGGAGAACATGCGGCCGCCTCAGTCGCAGGTGGCCGCGGCGTTGTGGCGGCCGGCGATGGTGGCGAAGTAGACATCCTCCAGGTCGCCGATGGCTTCCTCGAAGCCGTCGCCGGGATCGGTCTCGCTGTAGACGTGGATGAGGGTGCGGCCGGACAGCAGGCGCGACGAGATGACCGGGTGGCGCAGCTGGAACGAGGGCAGGTCGCGCTTGTCGATGAAGCGGGCCCAGATCTTGTCGCTGACCTCGTGGATCAGTTCCTGGGTCGGGCCGCACAGCAGCAGGTGGCCCTTGTTGATGATGGCCATGTTGGCGCACAGGTCGGCCACGTCGCTGACGATGTGGGTCGACAGGATCACGGTCTTGTCGTCGCCGATGTCGGACAGCAGGTTGTGGAAGCGCACCCGTTCCTGCGGGTCGAGGCCGGCGGTCGGCTCGTCGACGATGATCAGCTTGGGGTCGCCCAGCAGCGCCTGGGCGATGCCGAAGCGCTGGCGCATGCCGCCGGAAAAGCCGCCCAGGCGCTGGTTGCGCACCTCGAACAGATTGGTCTGCTGCAGCAGGCCGTCCACCACCTCGCGCCGGCGCGCGCGGTTGGACAGGCCCTTGAGCACGGCGAAATGGTCGAGCAGTTCGTAGGCGGTCACCTTCGGATACACGCCGAAGTCCTGCGGCAGGTAGCCCAGCAGGCGGCGCACCTCGTCCTTTTCGTCCAGCACATCGATGTCGTCCAGGAAGACGGAACCGGAATCGCATTCCTGCAGGGTCGCCAGCGTACGCATCAGCGTCGACTTGCCGGCGCCGTTGGGCCCGAGCAAGCCGAACATCCCGGCCGGGATGGTGAGCGAGATGTTGTCCAGCGCCACGACGCCGTTGCCGTAGGTCTTGGACAAGTTGCTGATGCGTAATTCCATGCTAACTCCTGAATGATTCTGCCGGTGCCTGCTCCGCGTTTCTGTACGGCCATACACTTTTCACATGATGGCATTGTATTGAATTTGCCCAGGACATGGGGCGCCATTGCGATGGGCGGCGGAAACCGCGCGCCAGAGTGCAAAAACAGCGTACCAGACGGCGGCGCAATTCAGGCTGGTTGAATAGACAACTTATTCAATTTCTAAACAAAACCTGCTCGCGGTTGAACCACCAGCGGCACACCGCCAGCAGGGCGCCGGCGGTCAGCGTGGTCGACAGCAGGATGACCCAGAACATGCTGTAGTCCATCGTGCCCTTGACCAGCTCTTTCATTGCCAGGGAGACATTGGTCAGCGGCACCATCGCCCACTTCCAGTTCAGCTCGACGCCGGGCAGCAGCGCCACCAGGGTCGGCATGACGGTGACCAGGATCAGCGGCGAGATCAGGCCGGCCGCCTCCTTGTAGCTCTTGGCGTAGACCGAGATCGACAGCAGGATGGCGGCGAAGATGGCGGCGGTCGGCACCAGCATCAGCGCCACCATGGCCAGGTCCAGCGGGCCGATGGCGCGCACCATCTGCGCCAGGTCGCTGCCGATCACCGGGCCGAAGAAGGTCAGCAGTACGCCCATGCTGGCGATCATCAGCAGCGCCGAGGTCAGGCCGACGGTGAACAGCATCAGGAACTTGGCCATCACCAGGGCGCTGCGCGAGACCGGCGCCAGCAGCAGGGTCTCCAGCGTGCCGCGCTCCTTCTCGCCGGCGCCGGTGTCGATCGCCGGATACATGGCCGCCAGCAGGCACACCATCAGCAGGATGTAGGGCAGCATGCCGCCCACCACCGCGCCCATCTGCTCGCGCTTGTCGGCGGTGGAATGGTCCTCCAGCGTGATCGGGTCCAGCGCGAAGCGCAGCTGCTCCTGGTTGAGATTGAGCGCGGACAGCGCCTGCTCGCGCAGCAGGCGGTTCTGGCCGCCGATCACCGACATCACGCGCTTGCGCGTCAGGTCCACGGTCGCGGCGCTGTTGTAGTGCAGCGCGATCACGCCTTGCTGCTGGCGGGCCAGGCTGGCCTCGAAGCCGGCCGGGATCACCAGCGCGAACTTGATGCGGTCGTCGCCGATGGCGGCCTTGATGTCGGCTGGGCTGGCCAGCACCACCTCGCGGAAGCCTTTTTCTTTGGCGAAGCGTTCGGCCAGGTGGGGCGCCTGGTCCTTGCCGAAGATCGAGTAGGCCATTTCGGCCTGGCTGGCCTGCTTGAACATGGTCGACGAGACGTAGCCGAAGCCGGTCAGGATCAGCGGCATCGCGAACACGGGAATGAACACGGTGAAGAAAAAAGTGCGGCGGTCGCGCGCCAGCTCCAGCAATTCCTTGATGTAGATGATCCACATGGCTCAGGGCTCCCGGTTGATGACGCCGACGAAGGCGTCGTACAGGTCGGCGCTGCCGCCCAGGTGGCGCAGCTCGTCGACCGTGCCGTGGAAGGCGGTCTTGCCGTGGTTGATGACGCACACGCGGTCGCACAGTTTCTCCACCTCGTGCAGGTGGTGGGTGGAGAAGATCAGCGGCACGTGCAGCGCCTTGTAGCTGGCGATGAAGTCCAGCAGGATCTTGGCCGACATCACGTCCAGGCCGGTGGTCGGCTCGTCGAGGATGACGATCTGCGGCTCATGCACCACGGTGCGGGCGATCGAGCATTTCTGCTTCATGCCGGTGGACAGCTGGTCGGCGCGCTTGTTGCCGTACTCGGTCATCTGCAGCAGCTCGAACAGCTCGTCGCAACGGCGCTTCAGGTAGGGCGGGCTCATGCCGTGCAGGCGGCCGAAGTATTCGACGTTTTCGCGCGCGGTCAGGCGGCCGTACAGGCCGGTGGTGCCGGACAGGAATCCGATGTGCTGGCGCGCGGCCAGCGGATCGCTCAGCAGGTCGATGCCGTTGGCGTGGATGCTGCCCGCGTCCGGTTTGAGCGCGGTCGACAGCAGGCGCAGCGTGGTGGTCTTGCCGGCGCCGTTGGGACCGAGCAGGCCCAGCACCTCGCCGGGCGCGCAGCGGAAGCCGACGTCGCGCACCGCGTGGAACCAGCCGTCGTGCTCGCGTGGATCGCGCGCCTGGGCCGGTTTGCCGCCGCGCGAGGCCATGCGGAAGCGCTTGGCGAGACCCCTGACCTCAATCATTGTTCTGTCCTTGTTGAGAAAATTTCAAGAGTAGCATGTAAAAAATCTTACGCGCAAGCTACTGGTTGTACAAATGTCTTGCTATAGTCGGATATGGGAGAAGAACAGAAAATGCATCCTCAACTGCAGGAAAAGATCTTGGCCGTGACCCACTGTGGCGTGGACCGGCGCGAGTCCACCGGATTCTTCCGCGTGGCGCTGGGGCTGTTTTACCTGTCCGGCCTGATGACCAAGGAAACCCTGGACTTCGACAAGCTGGACCGCGACTTCAACCGCTTCATCTACCACAGCATCGGCAAGGGCCACAGCATCACCAGCATCCTGCAATACATGAGCGGGGAGAAGGTGGTGCCGGTGGTGGAATCCAAGCGTTTCCTGCGCGCGTTCGCCGAGCACTGCCCGGAGGTGCCGATCGAGAACATCCCCTTCCTGCTGGGGCTGAACCTGAGCGTGGCGAAGGATATTTCCAAGATCGACGTGCGCGGCCCGGTGGCCGACTACATCGAACGCCAGCGCCAGTTGCGCGAGGCGGCCGAGGCAAGTTGAGGCGGCGGCCCTTATAATATTGCTTTCGTTTTGAATGCGAGTTTGCCCATGGCCGCCTACCACCACACCCCGCTGGACCGATTGATCGCCGGCGCCGACAAGGCGTTGCGCGTGATCACCGGCGTCGCCTCGGCTTCGCGCCCGACGCCGGCGCTGCACGCGGCCGATGCCCAGATGAGCGAGGCGGAGACCCGCCACAGCGCCGGTCTGATGCGCGTGAACCATGTGGGCGAGGTGTGCGCGCAGGCGCTGTACAACTCGCAGGGCCGCTTCGCCAAGACCGAGCAGATGCGCGCGCAGTTCGAGCAGGCGGGCAGGGAAGAGGAAGACCATCTGGCCTGGACCGCGCAGCGGCTGGGTGAATTGAATTCGCACATCAGCGTGCTCAATCCGCTGTTCTACGCGGGCGCGTACGCGCTGGGCACGGTGGCGGCGGTGCTGGGCGATGCGCGCAGCCTGGGCTTCGTGGTGGAGACGGAACGGCAGGTGGAGGCGCACCTGGCCAGCCACCTGGACAAGCTGCCGCCGCAGGACGCCAAGTCGCGCGCCATCGTCGAGCAGATGCGGATCGATGAAATCGAACACGGCGCCGCCGCGCAGGCGCTGGGCGCCTCGCAGACGCCGGCTCCGGTGCAGGCGGTGATGGCGGTGATGGGCAAAATCATGACCAGCACTGCGTATTACATCTAAGCCTCGATAATCTCGAACGAGTGCGTGATCTCGGCAGTCTTGCCGAGCATGATGGAAGCAGAGCAGTACTTGTCGTGCGACAGCGTGATCGCGCGTTCCACCGCCTCGGGCTTCAAGTCCTTGCCGGTCACGGTGAAGTGGAAGTTAATCTTGGTGAACACCTTCGGCTCGGTGTCGGCGCGCTCGGCGGTCAAGGTGCACTCGCAGCCGCGGATGTCGGCGCGGCCCTTCTTCATGATCAGCACCACGTCGTAGGCCGTGCAACCGCCGGTGCCCAGCAACACCATTTCCATCGGACGCGGCGCCAGGTTGTGGCCGCCGCCCTCGGGCGCGCCATCCATGTTGACCATGTGGCCGGAGCCGGTCTGGGCCAAGAAACTCATGCCCGACGGGCCATTCCAGCTGACTTTGCATTCCATCGTCTTCTCCGTTAAAAATCGTTGCGCGTATTGTAAAGGAGTCCGGCCGGACTGGCTTGCATGAGGATTTTTTCCTTGCCGTGGGCGCGCCGGGAACGCATACTTTATGATCCAGATCAAGGAGTCCGCGATGAGTCATGCTATCGAGTACCTTTGTTCCTACGGCGAACTGACGGCGCCTGGCACCACGCCGACGGGGCCGCTGGCCGACGACTTCACGCTCAATTCGCCGGTCGGCGTGCATGCCGATAGTTACGGACGGCTGTGGGTGTGCGACACCGGCAACAGCCGCGTGCTGGTGTTCGCCGCCGACCTGTCCGCGCTGCTGCACGTGATCGAAGGCCCCGGCGACGACACGCCCGAGGCGCCGCGCCTGCTGATGCCCTTCCACGTCTGCCCCCATCCCACGCACCAGTTGATGTACTGCACCGACATGGGCCACGGCCGCGTGGTGGCCTACGCCTATGACGAGGACGAAGTCTGGTTCAGCCATGCCTTCGGCCAGGGCGACAGCCGTTACCTGCCGCTGTCCGATCCCAACGGCATCACGGTGGTGCGCGAGCGCGACGGCGTGGACTACCTGTATGTCTGCGACGAGTTCTTCCACACCGCCGATGACTTGGCCAGCCGCTGCGTGAAGTTCACGCTGGAGGGCGAGTTCGTCGCGCAGTTCCGCCACGTGGCCGGGCCGGGCGTCCGCCATGAGCTGCTGTGGCCGCAGGGCCTGGCCAGCGATGCGAACGGCAATCTCTACCTCGCCAACACCGGCCACTACGAAGTGCTGAAGATCAGCACCGAGTGGCCCATCGTCGACGAATGCGTGCAGGCGCCGCACGACACGGTGATGCTGCACCAGCACGGCAAGCCCGGCGGCATCGGCAAGTTCAACGTGATGCGCTCGGTGTGCGTGATCGGCGACCGCGTGTTCGTGCCGGGGCATATCGAGAACGCCATCACGATCTACGACCTGGCCGGCGAACAGGTCGGCGTGGTCAACGGGCTGCTGCCCTTGTGGAACCATACGCTGGAGCCGGTGCACTCGCTGTCGGACCTGGTCTACGGCGCGCTGGAGGACGTGGTGTTTGTCGGCCCGTACCAGGTCTGCGCGGCGGAGGATGAGCCGGACGTGTATTTCATCAGCGAGCCCTTCGCATCCAGCGTGATCAAGGTGCGTATCCCGCGCGCGCGGGGCGAGGAGGACGCGCTGCTGATCGAATCGGTCGGCCACCGGCGCGATGGCCAGAACCGCCAGAACCGGCTGCGTTCGACCTCGCAATTCAACTGCATGACATCGGTGATCGGCTTCAAGCGCGAGCGCCGCCTGCTGCCGCGCGACGCCGCCGTGGGCGGCAATTGGATCGACTACTGGGCCAGGGCGACCACCAGCATCTACAAGTACTGGTACGACCAGTTCCGCACGCAGCTGGGCTTCGATCCGCTGAAGCGCATGGAGAACGCCTCGCTGAACATCGATTCCGGCAACTGGTGCATGAAGACCTTCAGCACCGAGAGCGATCCCTACCGCCAGCTGCAGGACATGATGCGCGGCTTCTTCGTGCCGGGCGACCTGGCGATGGACGTCTACTACCCGCACACGCCGCCGCTGGGGCAGATCTGTCCGGGCACGCCCATCGTGTTCGTCACCAACTTCAACCTGTGCACGGTGACCATGTACCAGTTCAACCCGGCCGGCTACCTGATCAACTACGGCGTGCCGTTCGGCCGCGCAGGCGTGGGCGGCGAGGGCACGCTGAAGGCGCCGCAGGGCATCGCGGTCAACAGCGCGGGCGAGATCTACATCGCCGATTCGCTCAACAACCGCATCTCGATGTGGCAGATCCAGCCGACCGGCTACGTGGTGTTCCGCAAAAACTTCCGCTGGCGCGACGACGATGGCTTCACGCCCTGCGACATCGCGATCGACGACCGGGACCGGCTGTTCGTCTGCGACCAGTTCAACAACTGCCTGCGCGTGTTCGACCGGGAGGGCAACAGCCTGTGGAGCTACGGCCACCTCGGCTATTGCGACGATGTCGACGTCGACTACGAAAACTTCATGCTGCCGGCCAGCGTGTGCGTCGACGGCGACCGCCTGATCGTCAACGACCTGGTCAACCGCGCACTGAAGATGTTCCGCATCGGCGACGATACGCTGCATTACGAGTCCGGCATTTCCGTGTTCAAGAAATACCCGGACGCGGGCGGCGTGTGGATGCCGTACTTCATCTACGCCGACCGGGGACGCCTGTACGTGCCCGACACGACTTTCAATGTGGTCAATGTTTTCAGCTACCAGGCCGCCGCGCCTGATTCCATCGGGATTGCGGCTTGACTCGGCGGGCGGTTCCAGCTTATACTTGTCGGCTTTCCGTTCGCTCAGGAAAGTAAATAAGAAGGCCGAGTCCGCTGAAGCCATGGCGGAACCACCATTTGAGCGTGTTTTATTATTTAGGAAGTCAACATGAAAACTTTTTCCGCTAAGGGCCATGAAGTCCAGCGCGATTGGTTCGTGATTGACGCGACGGACAAAGTCCTCGGACGTGTTGCCAGCGAAGTGGCACTCCGACTGCGCGGCAAACACAAGCCAGAATTTACTCCTCACGTCGACACCGGCGATTTCATCGTCATCGTCAACGCAGGCAAACTGCGCGTGACCGGCACCAAAGCAACCGAGAAGACCTACTACCGTCACTCGGGCTACCCAGGTGGCATCTATGAGACCAACTTCCTGAAAATGCAACAGCGTTTCCCAGGCCGTGCTCTGGAAAAAGCCGTCAAAGGTATGCTGCCGAAGGGCCCACTGGGCTACGCAATGATCAAGAAGCTGAAAGTGTACGCTGAAGGTTCGCACCCGCACGCTGCTCAGCAACCTAAAGCACTCGAAATCTAAGGAACTGACATGATCGGTAACTACAATTACGGCACCGGCCGTCGCAAGAGTGCAGTAGCTCGTGTGTTTATCAAAGTTGGCACTGGCCAAATCATCGTTAACGGCAAGCCAGCGGCTGAGTACTTCTCCCGCGAAACCGGCCTGATGGTTATTCGTCAACCACTGGAACTGACCGGCAACGTTGAGCGTTTCGACATCAAAGTCAACGTTCACGGCGGCGGCGAGTCCGGCCAGGCAGGTGCTGTGCGTCACGGCATCACCCGCGCCCTGATCGACTACGATGCAGCGCTGAAGGGCGATCTGGCACGCGCCGGCTTCGTTACCCGCGATGCACGTGAAGTTGAACGTAAAAAAGTTGGTCTGCGCAAAGCACGTCGCGCAAAACAATTCTCGAAGCGTTAATTTTTACGCTGTGGTGCGCTGCTTGCGGCGCATCCTCAAAAAAGCCGCCGGCCCTGTGCCGGGCGGCTTTTTTGCTATCTGGCACACGTAATACGTCTGTCGCATATGCCTGATAAAATGGCAGTCCCCTCCACGCATTACCTCATTCAAGGAAAGAACATGATCAAAGTTGGCATCGTCGGCGGCACCGGATACACCGGAGTGGAATTGCTGCGACTGTTGGCAGTCCACCCTGATGTGCAGCTGACGGCTATCACGTCGCGCAAGGAAGATGGCTTGCCGGTTGCCGATATGTTCCCTTCGCTGCGCGGCCGCGTGAACATCGCCTTCTCGTCGCCGGACAAGGCCGACCTGAGCCAATGCGACGTGGTGTTCTTCGCCACCCCGCACGGCGTGGCCATGGCGCAGGCGCCGGCGCTGCTGGCGGCCGGCGTCAAGGTGATCGACCTGGCGGCGGATTTCCGCATCAAGGACAAGGCCGTCTTTGAAAAATGGTACAAGATCGACCACACCTGCCCGGAGCTGCTGGAAGAAGCCGCCTACGGCCTGGCCGAGCTGAACCGCGACGCCATCAAGGGCGCGCGCCTGGTCGCCAATCCGGGCTGCTACCCGACCACCATGCAGCTGGGCTACTACCCGTTGCTGAAGGCCGGCCTGATCGACGCCGGCGCGCTGATCGCCGACTGCAAGTCCGGCGTCTCCGGCGCCGGCCGCAAAGCCGAGATCGGCACGCTGTTCTCGGAATCGAGCGACAACTTCAAGGCCTACGGCGTGGCCGGCCACCGCCACACGCCGGAAACCTCGGCGCAGCTGCAGAAGTTCACCGCCGACAAGGTCGGCCTGGTGTTCACGCCGCACCTGGTGCCGATGATCCGCGGCATGCACTCGACCCTGTACGGCCGCCTGACCAAGGACGTCAGCAACGAACAGCTGCAGGCGCTGTTCGAAGAACAGTACAAGGACTCGCCGTTCGTCGACGTGATGCCGTTCGGTTCGCATCCCGAGACCCGTTCCACGCGCGGCTCCAACATGCTGCGCCTGGCGCTGCATCGCCCGGACAACGGCAACACCGTGATCGTGCTGGTGGTGCAGGACAACCTGGTCAAGGGCGCGTCCGGCCAGGCCGTGCAGTGCATGAACCTGATGTTCGGCCTGGAGGAAACCACCGGCCTGACGCAGATCGCGCTGCTGCCGTAAATCAAAGTGCGGCGGGGCGGGGATAGTAGATTAGGAATTCCCGCCCACCCTGCCAGCAGAAAGCCGCACATGATCGCCATGGACAGCCTGATCGGCGCCACCACCCGCGTGCAAGGCAACTTGCTGTTTCGCGGCGGGCTGCGCATCGACGGCGAGGTCGTCGGCAATATTGTCGCGGAGGCAGGATATCCGAGCTATCTCGTCGTCGCCGAGCACGCCCGTGTGGAAGGCGAGATACATTGCGATCATCTGGTGGTCAATGGCGAGGTGAAAGGTTGTGTTTTCAGTGGGGATTTGCTTGAAATCCAGCCCAGCGCCCGTATCATTGGGGATGTCAGTTATAAAGTGCTGGAAATGCACGGCGGCGCACAGGTGTTGGGCACATTGACCCATCGCGACAGCTCCGGCGTGGAGCCGCTTTTGGCGGTCTCTGGAGCATGAATTACGCCAACGGTCTATAATGGATCAAATGTTTTCACGTAGGAGTCTGAAATGAATGCTGTCGCCGAATCGCAAGAAGTAATTCCGTCGCCCATCATCTTTACCGACAGCGCGGCGCAAAAGGTCGCCCAGCTGATCGAGGAAGAAGGCAATCCAGATCTGAAATTGCGCGTGTTCGTGCAGGGTGGCGGCTGTTCCGGCTTCCAGTACGGCTTCACGTTTGACGAAATCGTCAACGAAGACGACACCACAATGATCAAAAACGGCGTCCAGCTGTTGATCGATTCGATGAGCTACCAGTACCTGGTCGGCGCGGAAATCGACTACAAGGACGACCTGGAAGGCGCGCAATTCGTCATCAAGAACCCGACCGCCTCGTCGACCTGCGGCTGCGGCTCGTCGTTCTCGGTGTAAGTTGCTGTAGTCCGGCCCCGGCCGGCTGCGATCAACGGCGGACAACTCCGGTTGTGCCGCCGTTTTTGTTTTATCGCGGGTAGAGCGCGCCCAGCACGCGGTCGCCCGAGGCGCCCGTCACGCTCGGCAGGTTGCCGGCCAGCCGCTCGGTGAAGCGGTAGCCCAGCCAGGCGAAGGCCATCGCCTCGACCCGGTTCGGCGCCACGCCCAGCGCCTGGGTCGACGCCACCACCACGCGCGCGCCCAAGGCCGCGCCCAGCTCGTCCATCAGCACGCCGTTGCAGGCGCCGCCTCCGCACACGTAGACCGCGTCCGCGCCCGCGCCGTGGGCCTGTATCGCCTGCGCCAGCGTGAGCGCCGTCAGCCGCGTCAGCGTGCGTTGCACGTCTGCCGGCGCGGCGGCGGGGAAGGCCGCCAGGTGCCGGTCCAGCCAATTGATGTGGAACAGGTCGCGGCCGGTGCTCTTGGGTGCTGGCAGCGCGAAATAGGGCTCGGCCAGCATATTGGCCAGCAGGCCGGGGATTTCCTTGCCGCTGGCCGCCCAGGCGCCGTCCTGGTCGAATTCCTTGCCCTGGTGGCGGCCGATCCACGCATCCATCAGCACATTGCCCGGTCCGGTGTCGAAGCCGGTCACCTTGCCGTCTGCCAGCACGCTGATGTTGGAGATGCCGCCGATATTGGCCACGACCCGCGTCTGCCCGGGCTTGCCGAACAAGGCCTGGTGGAAGGCCGGCACCAGCGGCGCGCCCTGGCCGCCGGCGGCGATGTCGCGGCTGCGGAAGTCGGCGATCACATCGATGCCGCACAGCTCGGCCAGCAGGGCCGGGTTATTGGTCTGGCGCGTAAAGCCCAGCTCGGGGCGGTGGCGGATGGTCTGGCCGTGCACGGCCACCGCGCGGATGTCCTGCGCCTGCAGCGAGGCGTCATCCAGCAGCGCCTGCACGCAGTCGGCGTAGTGCCGCGCCAGCTGGTTGGCGGCCAGCGCCTCGCGTTCGATCTCGTTGTGGCCGGCGGCCTGCAGGGCCATCAGCTCGGCGCGCAGCGCGGGCGGGAAGGGCACGTAGGCGGCCGCCAGCGTGTCGATGGCGTCGCCGCTGAAGCGCGCCAGCGCGCCGTCCACGCCGTCCAGGCTGGTGCCGGACATCAAACCGATATACAAAGACATAGCTGCCCCCGAAACTGAAAACCGTATTTTGCCTGAGCCGGCCAGCGCTGTCGCACGCGGATAAAAAAACAGGCCGCTGTTGCGGCCTGTCTTGATGTGGCTTACTTCGCCGCGACGCGGGTGCCGCCGGAGCCGCCCGGCTGCAGCAGCGCGAAGCGGTGCGACATGTCGGCGGCGTAGGCCTTGAAGCGCGACATCTCGGCGGCCGTCAGCGGCGCCTGGGCTTGCACGTTCATCGTGCTCGGGTCCTTGGCTTCGCCGCCGACGCGGAATTCGTAGTGCAAGTGCGCGCCGGTCGACCAGCCGGTGGTGCCGACGTAGCCGATCACGTCACCCTGGCTGACCTTGGTGCCCTTCTTGATGCCAGGCGCAAAGCGGCTCATGTGGGCGTAGGCGGTGGTGTAGTTGGCCCAGTGCTTGATCATGACGAAGTTGCCATAGCCGTTCTGGGTGCCGGCGAAATCGATCACGCCGTCGCCCGAGGCGCGGATAGGCGTGCCGGTCGGTGCAGGGAAGTCGATGCCTTTGTGGGCTTTCCACTGGCCGGAAATCGGATGCACGCGCATCGCGAAGCCAGAGGAGATACGGGAGAATTCAACCGGGGATTTGAGGAAGGCTTTCTTGAGGGCTTTGCCGTCGAAGCTGTAGTAGCCGCCGCCCTGTTTGCTTTGTGGATCTTCGAACCAGACCGACTGATACGTCGTGCCCTTGTTGGTGAATTCGCCGGCCAGGATGCGGCCCGCTCGCACAAACTCGCCATCCTGCCAGAACGTCTCGTAGACCACGTTGAAATGGTCGCCGCGCTTCAGGTCGCCGCGGAAGTCGATGCTGGTCGAGAACATCTCGACGATCTGCTTGACGATGGTATCCGGCAGCTTGGCGCCGTCTTCGCTCGAATCGGTGGCCGCATACAGCGTCGAGCTGATGGTGCGCGCGTGCATTTCCACGCGGCGCTCCAGCTTGGCCGCTTCTTCTTCCGCGACAAAGCCTTCGCCCTTGCGGGTGACCTTGATGTTCTTGACCGGGATGTCCTTGCCGTCCACCACGACCGCGCGCAGCCATTGCAGGTTGCCTTCGTCGTCGGTCTGCGCCTGGACCCGCTTGCCGGTCTTGAGCTGCATCACGCCTTTCGCCACTTTATCTTTTTTGATAAAGTTCTCGGCCGCCTCGTCGTCCACGCCGAGACGTGTCAGCAGCGCGGCCAGCGTGTCGCCGGCGCGGATTTTTTCTTCGTGGACGAAGTGTTCGTTGGAGGATTGCTGTTCCAGCGCGGAGATCTGCGAGCTGAGGTCCGGCAGTGCGACCGTTTCCTGCACCGATTTGACCGGCAGGTCGGAGGCGTCCGGGGCGAGCGGCGCCACGCCGGCTGCACCAAAAGCACACACTGCAAGAAACAATGCAGACGCGCTGATGATGCGCGCCTTGCGCGTGGAACCTAGCAGACTGAACAAGCGTGAGCTTGTGAATTTATGTATTTGGTTCATGCAATCAGTTAAAATTTGCCGCTTGAACTATTCAGGAACGTTTTATTTCTTCTAATTGTTATTAAAGTTCGTTTTCGTACGGCAAGATTGATGGATCGAGGATTATATCAAACTCCTGAAGCCGCCTACCTTTTTCTGAAAAATACCGCAAAAAATTATGACTACCTCTTCTTCGACACCGCCGGCTCCCTCGAAAGTACTGCCGTTGACCGACAGCGTTCTGGAGGCGCTCGCCATCACCAAACGCGGTGTCGACGAGCTGCTGATCGAAAGCGAGTTCGCGCAAAAGCTGGCGCGCTCGGAACAAAGCGGCGTACCGCTGCGCATCAAGCTCGGACTGGATCCTACCGCACCTGACCTGCACCTTGGCCACACTGTTGTGCTCAACAAGATGCGCCAGCTGCAGGACCTGGGCCACCAGGTGATCTTCCTGATCGGCGACTTCACCTCCATGATCGGCGATCCGTCCGGCCGCAACGCCACCCGTCCGCCGCTCACGCGCGAGCAGGTCGAGCAGAACGCCATGACCTACTTCAAGCAGGCCTCGCTGGTGCTGGACCCGGCCAAGACCGAAATCCGCTACAACTCCGAATGGTGCGACCCGCTGGGCGCGCGCGGCCTGATCAAGCTGGCCTCGCACTACACGGTCGCCCGCATGATGGAGCGCGACGATTTCAGCAAACGCTTCAAGAGTGGGACTCCGATCGCGGTCCATGAGTTCCTGTATCCCTTGATGCAGGGCTACGATTCGGTCGCTTTGAAGGCAGACCTTGAGCTAGGTGGAACAGACCAGAAATTTAACTTGCTTGTTGGCCGGGAGCTGCAGAAGGACTACGACCAGGAACCGCAGTGCATCCTGACCATGCCGCTGCTCGAAGGCCTGGACGGCGTCGACAAGATGTCCAAGTCCAAGAACAACTACATCGGCATCACCGAACCGGCCAACACCATGTTCGCCAAGATCATGAGCATTTCCGACGTGATGATGTGGAAATATTACGAGCTGTTGTCGTTCCGCTCACTGGCTGACCTGGCCGCGCTCAAGGCCACCGTCGACGGCGGCGCCAACCCGCGCGATGCCAAGGTGGCGCTGGCGCAGGAAATCGTGGCCCGCTTCCATTCGCAGGCTGCGGCCGAAGAGGCGCTGAACGACTTCGTCAACCGCTCCAAGGGCGGCATTCCCGACGACGTGGCGGAAATCACGCTGCCGGGCGCGCCGGCCGGCATCCAGCAACTGCTGAAATCGGCGGGCCTGTGCGCGTCGGTGTCGGAGGCTGGCCGCATGATCGACCAGGGCGGCGTGCGTATCGACGGCACCGTGGTCAGCGACAAGGCCGTGAAGATCGAGGCCGGCACCTTCGTGCTGCAAGTGGGCAAGCGCAAGTTCGCGCGCGTCACGCTGACGGCATGATCGGCCTGCTGCAACGCGTCAGCGGCGCCAGCGTGGTGGTGGACGGCGCCACCATCGGCGCCATCGACGCCGGCCTGATGGTGCTGGTGTGCGCCGAGCGCGGCGACACGGAGAGGGAGGCCGACGCGCTGTTGGCCAAATTGCTGGGCTACCGCGTGTTCGCGGACGACGCCGGCAAGATGAACCGCAGCGTCACCGACGTGGAGGGCGGCCTGCTGCTGGTGCCGCAGTTCACGCTGGCGGCCGACACCAAGTCCGGCACGCGGCCCTCGTTCACGCCGGCCGCCGCGCCGGCCGACGGTCTGCGCCTGTTCAATTATTTTGTCGAACAGGCGCGCCAGAAGCATAAAGTGGTGCAGACCGGCCAATTTGGCGCGGATATGAAAGTGTCGCTGACCAACGATGGTCCGGTGACGTTCTGGCTACAGACAAACGCAAAATGACACCGGCGGTTGGAGACGAGCATGAAACTTTCTAGCGACAGCTTTCGCAACGGCGGCATGATTCCGGCGGAAAACGCCTTTGCCGCGCTGGGGAAGGACGGGCAGGTGAGCCTGTCGGCCAACCGCAATCCCCATCTGGCATGGCGCGACGTGCCGGCCGGCACCGAATCGCTGGTGCTGCTGTGCATCGACGGCGACGCCCCGCAGGACGCCAGCGACGTCAACCGCGCCGACCGCGTTCTGCCGGCCAACCTGCCGCGCGGCGATTTCTTCCACTGGAGCCTGATCGACATCCCGGTCGGCGTGCAGGCGATCGCGGAGGGCGCGCTGTCCGAAGGCGTGACCGCGTGCGGCAAGCCCGGCCCGGCCGCCGTGCTGGACGGCCTGACTGTGCGCCAGGGCGTGAACGACTACAGCGGCTGGTTCGCGGCCGACCCCGCCATGGCCGGCGACTATTACGGGTATGATGGCCCCTGTCCGCCGTTTAACGACGAGTGTGTCCACCATTACATGTTCCGCATCTACGCGCTGGACACGCCCCGCCTGGAACTGGAGGGGCGCTTCACCTGCGCCGACGTGCTCAACGCCATCCACGGCCACATCATCGACGAAGCCCAATTGATCGGCACCTACACGCTGAACCCGGCCCAGGCCGCCCAGGCGCGCCGGTCCAGAAAAAAGACTGCATGAAGAACAGCACCATTTTGTTGATACGCCACGGCGAGACCGCCTGGAACGCCGTGCGCCGCCTGCAGGGCCACACCGATATCCCGCTCAACGACGAGGGCGCCCGCCAGGCCGCCGCGCTGGCGCAGGCGCTGGCCGCCGAGCGGGTGGACGTGCTGGTCTCCAGCGATCTGCAACGCGCGATGCAGACCGCGCAAGCCGTGGCCGACCAGTACGACGGCCTGCGGGTGCAAACCGACGAGCAGCTGCGCGAGCGCTGCTACGGCGTGTTCGAAGGCATGCTGTACGCCGAGATCGAGCGCCAGTACCCGGCCGAGTACGCGCTGTGGCAGGCGCGCGATATCGATGCCGTGATGCCGTCCGGCGAGCGGGAGGCGGAAAGCTTCCGCCAGTTCTACCAGCGTGCCACCGACGGCATCGCCGATTGGGCGCGGCGCCACCCGGGCCGCACCATCGCCATCGTCGCCCACGGCGGCGTGCTGGAATGCGCCTACCGCGAGGCGGTGGGCATGTCGCTCGACAGCCCGCGCGACTTCCAGGTCAAGAATGCCAGCATCAACCGTTTCACGTGGTCGGACGGTAAGTTGGCGCTCACCAGCTGGGGCGAGGTGGACCACCTGAGCCTGGCCGCGATGGACGACATCATCTAATGTCAAGACTGCACAGGTGTCGTCCACATAAAAAATAGTGCTTATTAATTGAGCACCCCTTCGGTTAAAATAGAGGGTTCCTTCTTCACGTTCAGGTATCGCCAGTGCAAATCGGCCCTCATTTACTGCGCAACAACGTTTTCGTCGCCCCCATGGCCGGCGTCACCGATCGCCCCTTCCGCCAGCTGTGCAAACAGCTCGGAGCCGGCTATGCGGTGTCCGAGATGGCGGCCTCGAATCCGCGCTTGTGGGCGACCGAAAAAAGCTCGCGCCGCACCGACCACACCGGCGAGATGGAGCCCAAGGCGGTGCAGATCGCCGGCGCCGATCCGCAGGACCTGGCCGACTGCGCCCGCTTCAACGTCGAGCGCGGCGCCCAGATCATCGACATCAACATGGGTTGCCCGGTCAAGAAGGTCTGCAACGCCTGGTGCGGTTCGGCCCTGTTGCAGGACGAGGTGCTGGTCCGGCAGATCGTCGAGGCGGTGGTGGGCGCGGTTGACGTGCCCGTCACACTGAAGTTCCGCACCGGTTGGGACCGCGCCCATAAAAACGCGCTGAACATCGCGCGCATCGCCGAGGACGCCGGCATCGCCATGCTGACCCTGCATGGCCGCACCCGCGCCGACGGCTACACCGGCGACGCCGAGTACGACACCATCGCGGCGGTCAAGCGCTCGGTCGGCATACCGGTGGTGGCCAATGGCGACATCACCTCGCCGGAAAAGGCCCGGTTCGTGCTCGACTACACCGGCGCCGACGCCGTCATGGTCGGCCGCGCCGCCCAGGGCCGTCCGTGGATCTTCCGCGAGATCGACCATTACCTGCGCACCGGCACCCATCTGCCGGCGCCGTATGTGGACGAAGTGCGCGCCCTGATGGATGAACACCTGCGCGCGCACTATGCTTTCTATGGCGACTATCTGGGCGTGCGCACGGCGCGCAAGCACATCGGCTGGTATGTGCGCGACCTGCAGGGCGGCGAGGAGTTCCGCCAGAAAATGAACCTGCTGGAGTCCACCGAAGAACAACTGATTGCCGTCGATCAATTTTTCGAATCCCAGTGGAGTCACGGCGAGCGGTTACAATACCGCCTCCCGGAAGAATTGGAAGCAGCATAAGACGGCGTAGAGAGCCTAAAAAAGTCGGATCAGAAGGGTACGCGCCGGGGCCACAAGCCCTTGCGGCGATTTACCAGCGTCAACAGATTAAAAGCGAACGATATAAAATGAGCAAAGAAAGTATCCAGGAAGTAGTCCAGAAGAGCCTCGAAGATTACTTCAACGACCTGGGCGAGCAGCAGGCTTCGAACATCTACGACATGGTCGTGCTGACCGTGGAAAAACCGATCCTGGAAGTGGTCATGACGCGCGCCGACGGCAACCAGTCGCACGCCGCGCAGATGCTGGGCATCAACCGCAACACCTTGCGCAAGAAACTGCAAGAACACGGCCTGTTGTAACAGCGCGCGTTTTTCCGGCATGAGTGGCTGGGGACGGCCGCCGTTGCCGCACCCGCAATACCGAATACGTCGTACCTCTATTCAACCACTAGCCCTCTCAAGCCATGATTAAACAAGCTCTCATCTCCGTCTCCGACAAAACCGGTGTGCTGGACTTCGCCCGCGCGCTGTCCGCCATGGGCGTCAACATCCTGTCGACCGGCGGCACCGCCAAACTGCTGGCCGACAACGGCGTGGCCGTGACCGAAGTGGCCGACTACACCGGCTTCCCGGAGATGCTCGATGGCCGCGTCAAGACGCTGCACCCGAAAGTCCACGGCGGCATCCTGGCGCGCCGCGACTTCCCGGAGCACGTGGCCAAGCTGGAAGAACACAACATCCCGACCATCGACATGGTGGTGGTCAACCTGTACCCGTTCCAGGCCACGGTCGCCAAGGACACCTGCACGCTGGAAGACGCGATCGAGAACATCGACATCGGCGGCCCGGCCATGCTGCGCTCGGCGGCCAAGAACCACAAGGACGTGGTGGTGATCTGCGATCCGTCGGACTACGGCGTGGTGCTGGCTGAAATGAAGGCCACCGACAACGCCCCCGGCTACGTCAGCTACGACACCCGCTTCACGCTGGCCACCAAGGTCTACGCGCACACCGCCCAGTACGACGGCGCCATCGCCAACTACCTGACCAGCCTGGACGCGACCCGCGCCCACGCCAGCCGCAACGCCTATCCGAAGACGCTGAACGTGGCGTTTGAAAAAGTGCAGGACATGCGCTACGGCGAGAATCCGCACCAGTCGGCGGCGTTCTACCGCGACATCGTCAAGACCGAGGGCGCGCTGGCCAACTACCGCCAGCTGCAGGGCAAGGAACTGTCGTTCAACAACATCGCCGACGCCGACGCCGCGTGGGAATGCGTGAAGAGCATGGGCAGCTTCGACCAGAGCGCCGCCTGCGTGATCGTCAAGCACGCCAATCCGTGCGGCGTGGCGCTGGGCGCCAACGCGGCCGACGCCTACAAGCGCGCGCTGCAGACCGATCCGACCTCGGCGTTCGGCGGCATCATCGCCTTCAACGTCGAAGTGGACGCGGCCGCCGCGACCGAGCTGGCCAAGCTGTTCGTCGAAGTGCTGATCGCGCCGGTGTTCACGGCTGAGGCCAAGCAGATCCTGTCGGCCAAGCAGAACGTGCGCCTGCTGGAAATCCCGCTGGGTAACGGCGTCAACGCCATGGACTTCAAGCGCGTCGGCGGCGGCCTGCTGGTGCAGTCGGCCGACTCCAAGAACGTGCTGATCGGCGACCTGAAGGTGGTCAGCAAGCTGCAGCCTACGCCGCAGCAGCTGCAGGATCTGATGTTCGCGTGGCGCGTGGCCAAGTACGTCAAGTCCAACGCCATCGTCTTCTGCGGTAACAACATGACGCTGGGCGTGGGCGCCGGCCAGATGAGCCGTATCGACTCGGCCCGCATCGCCTCGATCAAGGCGCAGAACGCCGGCCTGTCGCTGGCCGGTTCGGTGGTGGCCTCGGACGCCTTCTTCCCGTTCCGCGACGGCCTGGACGTGGTGGTCGACGCGGGCGCGACCTGCGTGATCCATCCGGGCGGCTCGATGCGCGACCAGGAAGTGATCGATGCCGCCGACGAGCGCGGCGTCGTCATGCTGTACACCGGCACCCGCCACTTCCGCCACTAATCGGTCGCTGAAACGCGGCCGCAGCTTCGTTGTTTCGCCACACCTGTGGTGTGGCCCTTGCCGTGCTAGTGCACTGTCTTCGGCGCCGCGCCTCGCTGCGACCACGTTTCAGCAACCTCATTTAGCATTAGAAGGCCCGCAAGTTTGCACAGTGCGGCGGATCTGCGGATCCGCCGCACTGTTTTTATATACAGCATTCAATGTTCCCGGTTACAATCCGGGAATGATTATTCTCGGCATCGACCCCGGCTTGCGCACGACCGGCTTTGGCGTCATCCACAAGCAGGGCGCCAAGCTGCGCTACATCGCTTCCGGCACCATCAAGAGTGGCGAGGGCAGCCTGCCGGTGCGGCTGAAGGTGATCCTGGACGGCGTGGCCGAAGTGGCGCGCCTCTACCAGCCTGACTACGCCGCCATCGAGCAAGTCTTCGTCAACGTCAATCCACAATCGACCTTGCTGCTGGGCCAGGCGCGCGGCGCGGCCATCTGCGCGCTCGTGTCGGCCGAGCTGAGCGTGGCCGAGTATTCGCCCACGCAGGTCAAGCAGGCGGTGGTGGGCACCGGACGCGCGGTCAAGGCGCAGGTGCAGGACATGGTGGCGCGCCTGCTGTCGCTGCCCGGCCTGCCCGGCACCGACGCCGCCGATGCATTGGGCGTCGCCATCTGCCACGCCCACAGCCGCGAGACGCTGACCCTGATCGCCGGCGCCGGCCAGGGCACGACCACGGCCGCGCGCGGCCCGCTGGCCGGCCTGCGCATGAAAAACGGCCGCCTGGTCGGCTAAACCTTCCTCTTTAAAGGCTACTACACGATGATCGGTCGTCTCTCCGGTATTCTGCTTGAAAAAAATCCGCCGCAACTGCTGGTCGACTGCGGCGGTGTCGGCTACGAGGTCGATGTGCCGATGTCTACCTTCTACAACCTGCCCGGCGTGGGCGAGAAAGTGGTGTTGTTCACGCACCAGGCGATCCGCGAGGACGCGCATCTGCTGTTCGGCTTCGGCAACGCCGAGGAGCGGGCGGTGTTCCGCCAGCTGATCAAGATCACCGGCGTGGGCGCGCGCACCGCGCTGTCGATTTTGTCGGGCATGTCGATCGCCGACCTGGCGCAGGCGGTGACGCTGCAGGAGTCGGGCCGCCTGATCAAGGTGCCGGGCATCGGCAAGAAGACCGCCGAGCGATTGCTGCTGGAACTGAAGGGCAAGCTGGGCGCGGACATCGGCGCCGGCGGCGCGCACGCCGTGCCGGACTCGCAGTCGGACATCCTGAACGCGCTGCTGGCGCTGGGTTATTCCGACAAGGAAGCCTTGCTGGCATTGAAGACCGTGCCGGCCGGCAGCGGCGTCTCGGACGGCATCAAGCAGGCGCTGAAGGCGCTGTCCAAAGGCTGATCCGCCTCAATCGAATCGCAGGCGGCCCCGCCTATGCTCGACCATCGAGCCAAGCGGAGCCGCCGATCATGGACCAGCCGACACGTTTTCCGTGGAACCACTTCCCACCTGTCTACATCCACGCGTCGGAGAGCTTTGTACGGACGCACCATGCTTATATCGCCGCCAAGGCCGGCGATGGCTTGGCTGCAATGGAGCTCGTTGCCGATACGATGTCCCCGTACATACTGGAGCAGCTCTGGCGACGCTTTGACAGCCACGCACCCATCCTGGTGAACGCGCATGCGGAGGAAGTCTCAGGTGTCAATGCCATACCTGATGCGATGGCGCGCGCTATTTCTGCTTTTCTTAAATGGCCGCGGGAGCGCAGAATCATTCAAACGAACAAAGTGAGCCACACCGGCGCAAGCGGTTATGAGCGCTTGCAACGCCAAGTGACTTTTGCCGGGCGCATTTTGATCGGGCTAAACTACCTCTTGGTGGACGATTTTGTAGGTCAGGGAGGAACTCTCGCCAACCTTAGAGGTCACATACTTGCGCAGCAAGGATATGTCATCGGCGCCACGGTTCTCAGCGGTAAGGATTACTCAGCGGAGTTGGCACTTACAGAGGCAAAACTATCTGAATTACGGAGGCAGCATGGACACATCGAATATTGGTGGAGACATCGGTTCGGCTTCGGATTCGAATCCCTCACCGCGTCGGAAGCCCGATATCTTAGCCGAACTCGCTCAGCTGAAAGAATCATTGAGGGCCTGGAAGCAGTTGATCGCTGAAGGCAAGGTAGAATCACTGGTGGTGAAGATAGAATCTCCTCCGGAGCTAGAGGGCATTCCATACCGCATGTTGACCGAGTGCGAACAGCGACAACTCCGAATAAGCAAAAGACGGTTGCACAATTATTACAACCGCATGCTACAAACACCGAAATTTTAATAGGCAACCAGCACCTGCATGAGCATTCAGACCGACAGCTTCACCGAACAACGCATCATCGACGCGGCGCCGTCGTCGCCGAACGAGGAGGCGATCGAGCGCGCCTTGCGGCCCAAGCATCTCGATGAATATGTCGGCCAGTCCAAGATCCGCGACCAGCTGGAAATTTTCATCGCCGCCGCGCGCAACCGCAAGGAGGCGCTGGACCACACGCTGCTGTTCGGCCCGCCCGGCCTGGGCAAGACCACGCTGGCCAACATCATCGCCCGCGAGATGGGCGTGAACCTGCGCCAGACCTCCGGCCCGGTGCTCGAGCGCCCCGGCGACCTGGCCGCCATCCTCACCAACCTGGAAGCCAACGACGTCCTGTTCATCGACGAGATCCATCGCCTGTCGCCGGTGGTCGAGGAGATCCTGTACCCGGCGCTGGAGGACTACCAGATCGACATCATGATCGGCGAGGGTCCGGCCGCCCGCTCCGTCAAGCTGGACCTGCAACCGTTCACGCTGGTTGGCGCCACCACCCGCGCCGGCATGCTGACCAACCCGCTGCGCGACCGCTTCGGCATCGTCGCCCGCCTCGAGTTCTACAACACCGAGGAGCTGACCCAGATCGTCACCCGCAGCGCCGCGCTGTTGAAGGCCAACATCGCCCCGGACGGCGCGGTCGAGATCGCCCGCCGCGCGCGCGGCACGCCGCGCATCGCCAACCGCCTGCTGCGCCGCGTGCGCGACTACGCCGAGGTCAAAAGCAACGGCGACATCACCAAGGCCACCGCCGACGCCGCGCTGGTCATGCTCGACGTCGACACCGTCGGCTTCGATGTCATGGACCGCAAGCTGCTGGAGGCGGTGCTGTACAAGTTCGGCGGCGGCCCGGTCGGCATCGGCAACCTGGCGGCGGCCATCGGCGAGGCGGCCGACACCATCGAGGACGTGCTCGAACCCTACCTGATCCAGCAAGGCTTCCTGCAGCGCACGCCGCGCGGCCGCGTCGCCACGCCGGCCGCCTACCAGCACTTCGGCGTCACGCCGCCGCGCACCAACCCCAACGGCGAACTGTGGGACCTGTGATGCAGATCTGGGTCGACGCAGACGCCTGTCCGGCGGTCATCAAGGACATCCTGTACCGCGTGGCCGACCGCGTGCCGCTGCAGGTCACGCTGGTGGCGAACCAGTTGCTGCGGGTGCCGCCGTCGCGCCACATCCGCTCGGTGCAAGTGCCGTCCGGCGCCGACGTGGCGGACCAGGAAATCGTGCGCCTGCTGGAACCCGGCGACCTGGTGGTCACCGGCGACATCCCGCTGGCCTCGGACGTGCTGAAGAAGGGCGGCTACGCGCTCAATCCGCGCGGCGAGTTCTACACCAACGACAACATCGCGCAGATGCTGACCATGCGCGCCTTCATGGACGAGCTGCGCGGCAGCGGCGTCGACACCGGCGGCCCGGCCGCCTTCAACCAGGGCGACCGGCAGAACTTCGCCAACAGCCTGGACCGGCACATCAGCAAGATGCGGCGCCAGGCTTGATCACTTCGCGGGCAGGCGCAGGGTCGGCACGAAGCGGGTCAGGTAGATGGTCACGCAGGTGCCGATCAGCGGCAGCATGATCTGCAGCCAAGGCTTGTTCACGCGCCACATCGAATAGCCCAGCGACGCCCACATGAAGACCAGCACCCACACCTTGCCGCGCAGGGGGATGCCCTTGCCGTTTTCATAGTCGCGCAGGTATTTGCCGAACACGCGGTTGGTCTGCAGCCAATGGTGCAGGCGGGTCGAGCCGCGCGCGAAGCAGGCCGACGCCAGCAGCAGGAAGGGAGTGGTCGGCAGCAGCGGCAGGAAGATGCCGAGCACGCCCAGCGCGACAGCCAGGCAGCCGACCAGGATCAGGAAGATTTTCATTCAAGCAGGCGTATGGGCTGGAGCCCCATTATCCATGCTGTTGCGCAGCATGGATAGTGCTTTACAGCGGCGCCGCAGCGTGGGATGTTAGCGCTATCTTTGATTGGAGGGATTCATGAGGAAAATCTTGACGGCGCTGTGCGCCGGGTTGCTGCTGGCTGCCGCCGCGCATGCCGACAACCAGTACAAGGTGCTGGTGCTGGCCATGCCCGGCAAATACCATTACGAGTACATTCCAATCGCCCGCGACAGTTTCGAACGGCTGGCCAGGCTGCACGCCTTCGAGCTGACCTACACCAGCGAGCCGGCGGCGTTCGACGGCGACCTGGGCCAGTACGCGGCCGTGGTCTTCCTGAACACGCCGGGCGAGGAGCTGAGCGCGCCGCGCCGCAGGAAATTCGAGGAATACATGAAGGCCGGCGGCAACGCCATGCTGGTGCACCGGGCGCTGATCATTCCGCCCAACACCTGGCCCTGGTTCGAGAAACTGGTCGGGCGCGCGATCGGCGTCCATCCGATGCTGCAGACCGGCGTGGTGGACGTGGTCGACAAGAACTTCCCGGCCGCCTACGGTTTGCCGCAGCGCTGGCTGTGGAGCGATGAATGGTATGTGTCCACCAACCCGTACAACATCAGCGTCAAGCCGGTGCTGAACGTGGACGAGAGCACCTACGACCCGGCCAAGATATGGCCGGGGCAGGTGGCGACGGGGATGGGCAAGGATCACCCGGTGGCGTGGTACCACCATGTTGAAAACGGCCGCGTGTTCGTCACGGCGCTGGGCCACAGCGGCGAGATGTACCGCGACCCGCAATACCTGGCGCACCTGATGGGCGGCCTCTACTGGACCGCCACCGGCAAGGGCGCCGCGCCCTAGCTTACTTGCCGGCGCCTCGGGTGCCGACCACTTCGACCGTCACGCGGCGGTTCCTGGCGCGGCCTTCGGCGGTGTGGTTGTCGGCCAGCGGCTGGGTTTCACCCTTGCCCTCGGTGTAGACGCGCGACGCGTCCACGCCCTTGCTCACCAGGTAGGCCTTGACCGCCTCGGCGCGGCGCAGCGACAGTTTCTGGTTGTAGCCGGCCGCGCCGACCGAGTCGGTGTGGCCGATGGTGACCATCACCTCGGTGTCCATGCCTTGCAGCTTGGCCAGCAGGTCGTCCAGCGCGGCCTTGCCCTGCGGCTTGACGGCCGACTTGTCGAAGTCGAACAGCGCCTCGGCGGCGAACGAGACCTTCTCCGAGGTCGGCTGCGGCGCCTTCGGCGGCGGTGGTGGCGGCAGCGGCGTCACCGCGGGCGCCGGCGCCGGGGCCGGCTCGGCCGCCGGTGGTGGCGTGTAGACCGGCGCGCTGTGCGCAGGCCGGCCCAGCTTGTAGACCAGGCTGACCGACAGCAGGTCGACATTGCCGCGGTTGCCCACGGCGTCGTTGACGCGGTAGCGCTCCACCTCGCCGCGCAGCGCCAGGGCTTCGTTGAATTTGTATTCGAGGCCCAGGCCGGCCTTGGGATTGAACTTGCGCTCGCTGTGGTCGGGACCGGTCACCGCCGCCAGGCGGTTGCCGTTGAAATGCGTGCTGGTCTTGGCGTAGTTCGCGCCGACCCGGCCCAGCAGCGACAGCCGCTCGGACAGCGGCAGCTGCGCCAGCAAGTCCAGGTTGGCGCCACGGAAGCCGGCCTCGCCGTTGAGCACGCCGTTGCCCGACGTGGTGGCGTTGAAGCCGAACTTGCCCAGGTCGAAGTAGCCCAGCTCCAGCGCCAGGTAGCGGTTCAGCTGCCGGCCGACAAACAGTTTGTAGCCGGTGTCGCGTTCATCCGTGTTGAAGGCGGTGACGGTGGCGCCGTTGGCCTGCAGGCTGGCGGTCAGGCGCTGCTGGTCGATGTTGGCGCGCGAACGGCCCACGCCGGCGCCCAGGTACCAGGCGCTGTTGGCCCAGTCCGGGTTGACGAAGGGTTCCTCGGCCTGCGCGGCCTGCATGGCGAGCATGGCGCAGGCAAGCGTGCCCAGTGTGCCGATTTTTTTTGCGATGGTCATGATGGTGTCCTGAGAGGTGAGCGTTTATTTGGCGATCTGGTTGTTGCGCAGCGTGACGGCGGCGGCGGTCAGCACGCGGCCGGTGAGCAGCGTGGTGTTGTCGCCGACCGTGATCGCGGCGGACTGGCCGAGGATCGAGCCCTTGAAGACGCTGTTGGCGGCCAGCGTGGTCGGGCCGACCGGCAGCCAGCTGACGTCGGCCGCGGTGGCGCCGTTGCTCAGGGCGACGATGGAATTGGCTGTCGAGTTGAGCGTGAGCGCGGTGCGGAAGATGTACACGCCGGGGCCGCTCAGCGTCAGGGTGCCGGTGATGTTGATGGCGCCGGCGTAGCAGTAGACGCCCGGTGCCAGGGTCAGGCCGCCGAGGTCGACGCCGCCGGCGAAGCTGACGTCGCAGCCGCGGCCGTTGGCGTTGCTGATCGCAACCTGCAGGTCGGCCAGGGCGCCGGCCAGGATGGCGCCGGACTTGTAGTTGGTGTAGCCGGCCGCCAGGGTCGGATCGGTGGTTTGCGACGGCGAACCGACGTCGCCGGTGATCAGCGTGGTGCCGCCGGCGTTGTTGGTCAGCGAGGTGCCGGCCAGCACGGCGAAGCTGGCGGCGCTGCCCAGCGGAACCGCTTGGGCGACCGGCGGCACCGGTGGCAGCACGCCGGAAGTCACGGTCAGCGCGGTGCTGCCCGATTTGGCGCCGACGGTGGCGGTCACGGTGGTGGTGCCGACGGCGACGCCGGTGGACAGGCCGGTGGCGGCGGTGGTGGCGATGGCCGGGCTGCTTGAACTCCAGACGGCGTTGCCGGTGACGAAGGCGGTGCTGTTATCCGAGTAGGTGGCGGTGGCGACGAACTGCTGCTGGCCGCCGATCAACACGGTGGGGTTGGCCGGCGTGACGGCGATGTTGGTGAGCGTGACGGCAGGCACTGTGACGGTGGTGGTGGCGCTCTTGCCGTTGCTGGTGGCGGTGACCACCGAGGTGCCGGGCGCGACACCGGTGACCAGGCCGGCGGCGTTGACGCCGGCGCTGGCCGGCGTGGCCGACACAAAGGTCGAGCTGGTGGTCAGGTCGTGGGTGGTGGCGTCCGAATAGGTGCCGACCACGGCCAGCTGGCGCGTGGCGGCGATCTGCACGGTCGGCGCTTGCGGCGCGACGGCGATCGACAGCAGCACGGCCGGGGTGACGGTCAGCGTGGCCGAGGCGGTCTTGCCGTTGAAGGCGGCGCTGATCACCGAGCTGCCGACGCTGGCGCCGGTGGCCAGTCCGGTCGTGGTTGCGACGCCGGCGACGGCCGGCGTGGCCGAGCTCCAGGCGGCGGTGACCGCCTGCGTCGAGCCGTCGCTATAGGTCGCGCTGGCGCTGAACTGCTGGGTCGCGCCGAGCGCGACGGAGGGCGCCGGCGGCGTCACCGCCAGCGACACCAGCGTGGCGGCCGGCAGGCCGAGGATGGGATCGCGCCCCTGGTCGCCGCCGCCGCAGCCTGCGAGCAGGGCGGCGGCCAGCAGGCCGATGGAATAGAAGAGCGCCTTGGTGGATCTGGGCAGGAATTTCATGATGCTTCCTTTGTGCTGAAACAGTGGACCGACTGGTGGCCTGCGCGGTGTGCGCAAGGCAAGTGGTCCACGATGTCATGCACGGCAGGGCGGGTATGTGCGCTGGCGCGCTTAGTCGAGTTCGCTGCTACATCCTTACAACGGATACAAAAAATATAAAAATGAAATCTTTGTAAGGGCGGGGCGATGTCGTGTGACCAACATGGACCGCGCATCGGCGCGGCCTCGTTCACTCACCAGGGAAGACAATCAGATGAAACCTTACACTCTCGCCAAGGCCGCGCTGGCCGCATGCGTCGGCCTGTCCGCCTGCGCCGCCCAGGCGGCCGACGTCACCTTCACCTTCACCAACACCGCGCCGGCCAGCGGGGTCGGCGTCGCGCCGCTGTGGCTGGGCCTGCACAACGGCGGCTTCGACAGCTTCGACGCCGGCAGCGCGGCCTCGGTGGCGATCGAGCGCGCCGCCGAGGACGGCAACGCCGGCGTGCTCACGTCGAACTTCGCCAGCCAGGTCGCCGGCGGTCTGCAGACCACGCTGCCGGGCGGCCCGCGCTTCCCCGGCGCCAGCAGCACCTTCACGCTGCACAACGTCGACCTGAACGGCGCCAACCGCTACCTGAGCTACGCCGCGATGGTCGTGCTCAGCAACGATTTCTTCATCGGGAATGACAACGCCAAGGCCATCGACCTGTCGTCGCTGGCCGGCGGCGGCAAGCTGTCGCTGGCGCTGGGCGGCGCCGGCCATGTGTACGACGCCGGCACCGAGCAGAACAACTTCGCCTACTCGCTGGCCAACGGCGCCTACGGCATCGGCGGCGGCCAGAGCGGCCCCAACCAGGGCATCGACGAGCACGGCGTGGTGCATGTCGTTACCGGCAATCCCTACCCGAGCTTTGTCGACGACGGCCACTACGTGCCGGCCAACTTCGACTGGACCGCGCTGAATTTCAATAGCCAGCAATCCATCGGCCGCCTGGATATTTCGGTGACCGCCGTGCCGGAGCCGGAAACCTACGCGATGCTGTTCGCCGGCCTGGGCTTGCTGGGCGTGGTCGCGCGCCGCCGTCAGGGGCAGGGCACGGCCGCGGCTGGCGATATCGCCTGAGTCCGCGCCGGGCGGCGTCAATCCATGCCGGCCTTGCCGGGCGCCCAATATGCCTTGCTTTGACGCCGCCCTGCCGCCGCACCGTGCTGGCGCAGCAGCCGGCTCATGTGCTGGATCGAGCCGGCCTGCCCGGTCAGCACGATCTCCGCCGCCGGGTGTGCTTGCAGCTGCGCCGACATGTGCGCGTCCAGCTCGTTGAAGTGCTCGCCGCCCTCAAGGCGGACGCAGAGGTGGGCGTCATCCAGCCGGAGCTGCCGGATGACGGGCGCCGCCTCGGCCAGGGCGCCCACCTCGAACACCATCCGCAGCGGCGACGCCTGGCTGGACAAGGCCACCGCCAGGCCCAGCGACGTTTCATCCCCGAACAGAATGGCGCGCCCGCGCGGCTGCTCCAGCCGGAGCGATCTGCGCGGACCGAAGACGGTGCAGGCGTCGCCCTTGCGCACCAGGCGCGCCCAGTGCGTGCCGGGGCCGTCGGCGTGCAGATAGACCAGGATGCGCGTGCGTCCGCTTTCAGCGTCCCAATCCATCGGCGTGTAGGTGCGCTGCACCCACCCGCCCAGCTGGATCTGGAGCTTGTCGCCCGGCGTCCATGCGACGTTGCGCAGCGCCTCGCCGCCGAGCGTGATGAGGCGGAAGGCGGGGCCGATATCCTCGACGTGCAGCACCTGCGCGTTGCGCGTAAACAGTTTCAGTACCGCCGCTTCAAGCCGGCCGGGGCGCCGCTGCAGAGGGGGCGGGAGGATGTCGTTCATTGTTCAGGCTCCGTGAAATATTCGGGTTGAGTGGAGGGCGCGTCCATGCTGATGCAGACGGGCCTTGCGCCGGAATATTGTGGAAGCCGCCACGCCCATGAAAAAACCCCGCAAGTTGACGTGCAACTTGCGGGGTTCGGTTTGGTTCGCGCGGTGGTGCTTATTCCTGGCGCACCCACACCTGCGAGCGGCCCAGCATCGGCACGCCGATGTAGCCGCGCACGCTGAGCTTCTTGCCGCCGTCGGTCAGGTGCATCTTGCTGCGGTAGACCTTGCCGTTGTCCGGATCGAGGATCTCGCCGCCGTTGTATTCGTCGCCGTCCTTTTTCAGGCCGGTCATGATCACCAGGCCGATGACAGGCTGGTTCTTGCGAGCGTCTTCGCACTTCTCGCATTTGGGATTCTGGTCTTCGGACGGCGCACGGAACAGTTGCTCGATCTTGCCTTGCAAGACGCCGTTGGTGTCGGTGATGCGTATCAGCGCTTTCGGCTTGCCGCTGACGTCGTCGATGTTTTTCCACAGGCCGACCGGGGAGCTGTCGTCGGCGAAGGCCGGGGCGATGGACAGCGCGGCGGTGATGAGCAAAGCGAGGAATTTCATGTGGGGTCTCCAAGGTTGTTGTATCCAACGAGTGTAGCAAAAAAATGACCGGTCGTACTATTTTCATCGTGTTTACACAAATTATCTAAAACAAGATAATATGTGCAAATGAAAAAGACATCCGAACAGCAAAATTTGATCGAGCAGTTGAAGCAGATCGCCGACGGCCTGGGCAAGACCCTGGCGCCGTTCTGCGAGGTGGTGCTGCACGATCTGACCAATCCCGAGCACGCCATCCTGGCGATCCACAACAACCTGTCCGGGCGCGAGGTCGGTGCGCCGGCAACCGAGCTGGGCCTGGCGCGCGCCGCCGACCCCGACGTCGCCCAGGTCATCGCCAACTACCCGAACATCTTCGCCGACGGCCGCCGCGCCAAGAGCACCTCGATCGGCATCAAGGACAGCAGCGGCCAGTACGTGGCCGCGCTGTGCATGAACGTCGACCTGACGGTGTTCCGCAGCCTGAACACCGTGCTGACCCAGTTCAGCGCGGTCGACAACGACTCGGCCGTGCGCGAGACGCTGGAGCCGGCCGGCGCCGACGCCCTCCGGGCCCGCATCGACCAGTTCGCCGCGCGCCTGGCCACCACGCCGCGCGCGCTCAAGGCCGACGAGCGCAAGGCGCTGATGCGTGAACTGAAGGAGTCCGGCCTGAGCGACGTGCGCCGTGCCATGGACATCGTCGCCAACTACCTGAACGTCTCGCGCGCCACGGTCTACAACGATGTGCGCGATGGCCAATAACGCCGCCCAACTGTTGCTGCTGGACCGCTACCAGGCCGCCGCGCTGCTGCGCCCGGACGAGGTGCTGGCGTCCGTGCGCGCGGCCTTCCTGCTGCACGCGGTTGGCGAGGGCCGCAACTTCCCGCTGGTGCGCGAAGCGCTGCCGCAGGGTGTGTTCGGCATCAAGTCCGGCGGCGTGGCGCGCATGGAGCTGCTGGGCATGAAGGCGGCCGGTTTCTGGCCCGGCAACCGCCGCTACGGCGCGGACGGCCACCAGGCCACGATCATGCTGTTCGATCCGGCCAGCGGACGGCCGCAGTGCCTGATCGACGGCGTCGCCGTCACCACCGAGCGCACGGCGGCGGCCGGCGCGCTGGGCCTGCTGGCGCTGGCGCGCCCGGACAGCGCCGCGCTGTGCGTGTTCGGCACCGGCGTGCAGGGCGGCGCGCAGCTGGACTATGCGCTGCGCGCGCTGCCCGGCCTGCGGACGGTGCGCTACCGCACCTCCGACGGCCGCCGCGACGCGAAGTTCGAGGCGCGCTTCGCGCAGCGCTGCGACATCGCGCCCGGCGGCGGCGCCGACGCGATGGTGGCCGACAGCGACATCGTCATCACCGCCACCACCGGACGCGGCCCGCTGTTCTCGCCGCAGGCGGTGCGTCCCGGCACCCACCTGAACTGCGTCGGCAGCGACACGCGCGGCAAGCGCGAACTGCCGGCCGGCTTGCTGGCGCGGGCCAGCGTCTGGGTCGACGACCTGACGCAGGCGCTCGCCATCGGCGAGCTGCAGTGGGCGCCGCAGACGCCGGGCAAGGAGTTCGGCGACCTGCTGGCGGCCGGCGGTCCCGCGCGCCAGGGCGTCGCGGCCGGCGCCGTCACCATCTTCGACATGACGGGCATCGCCCTGCAGGATCTTTTGGTGGCGCGCATGCTGCAGCAGCGCGCCGTGGCAACCGGCACAGGCACCAGTGTGGCCTGGCCATGGCAATGACAAGGACTATGATGAACGATTTGACTCTCCCAACCTACGCCGACGTGGTCGCCGCATCGGAACGCATCGCCGGCCACGCGCATCACACGCCGGTGGCCACCTCGCGCACCGCCAACGAGGAGCTGGGCGCCGAGGTGTTCTTCAAGTGCGAGAACATGCAGCGCATGGGCGCCTTCAAATTCCGCGGCGGCTACAACGCGCTGGCGCGCTTCACGCCCGAACAGCGCCGCGCCGGCGTGGTGGCGTTCTCGTCGGGGAATCACGCGCAGGCGATCGCGCTGGCGGCCAAGCTGCTGGGTATTCCGGCCACCATCATCATGCCGCTCGACGCACCGGCTTCGAAGGTGGCCGCCACGCGCGGCTATGGCGCGCAAGTGGTCACCTACGACCGCTACACCGAGGACCGCGAGCAGATCGGCCGCGATCTGGCGCAGAAGCACGGGCTGACCCTGATCCCGCCGTACGATCACGCCGACGTGATCGCGGGCCAGGGCACGGCGGCCAAGGAGTTGCTGGAGACGGTGGGACACCTGGATGCGCTGTTCGTCTGCCTGGGCGGCGGCGGTTTGCTGAGCGGCTCGGCGCTGGCGGCGCGCGCGATCTCGCCGTCGACCCGCATCTACGGCGTGGAGCCGGCGGCGGGCAACGACGGCCAGCAATCGTTCCGCAGCGGCAGCATCGTGCACATCGAGACGCCGAAGACCATCGCCGACGGCGCGCAGACGCAGCACCTGGGCAATCTGACTTTCCCCATCATCCGGCGCGATGTGGACGACATCCTGACTGTCAGCGACGAGCAGCTGCGCCACGAGATGCGCTTCTTCGCCGGCCGCATGAAGATGGTGGTGGAGCCGACCGGCTGCCTGGGCTTCGCCGCCGCGCGGGCGATGAAGGATCAGCTGCAGGGCAAGCGCGTCGGCGTGATCATCAGCGGCGGCAATGTCGACATCGACCGCTACGCCGAGCTGCTGCGCCATTGATCAGGCATATTTTTTCTGCTTGAAATCGCGCAGCACCTCGTGCGCCGCGTTGTGGCCCGGTGCGCCGGTCACGCCGCCGCCGGGGTGGGTGCCCGCGCCGCAGGTGTACAGGCCGGCGATCGGGCCGCGATAGTCGGCGTGGCCCAGCATCGGCCGCGCCGAGAACAGCTGGTCCAATCCCAGCGCGCCGTGGAAGATGTCGCCGCCGACCAGGCCGAAGGTGCGTTCCAGGTCGAGCGGGCTCATGATCTGCCGGCCCAGCACGGACTGCTTGAAGTTGGGCGCGTAGGTGTTCACGGTGTCTATCATCAGGTCGGCCACGGTGTCGCGGTGCTGGTCCCAGCTGGCGCCGTCGGGCAGCTGCGGCGCCACGTGCTGGCAGAACAGGCTGGCGACGTGCTGGCCGGGCGGCGCCAGGCTAGTGTCCAGCGTCGAGGGGATCAGCACTTCGACGATGGGCTTGCGCGCCCAGCCCAGCGCGCGGGCGTCGTGATAGGCGCGCTCCATGTAGTCCAGGCTGGGCGCGATGATGATGCCGCTGCCGTGATGCTCGGCCATCGTCTTGCCGGGCAGGCAGCTGAAGTCCGGCAGTTCCGACAGCGCCACGTTCATGCGGAAGGTGCCGGAGCCGCAGCGCCAGCCTTCCATGCGGCGCAGGAAGTCGGCGGGCAGGGCGGACGCGTCGACCAGCGAGGTGTACAGCAGGCGCGGGTTGAGGTTGGACACGACCACCCGCGCATCGAGCCGCTCGCCCTTGGCGGTGACCACGCCGACCGCGCGGCCCTTATCCAGCAGCACTTCGCGCACGCCGCAGCCGGTGCGGATCTCGACGCCGCGCGCCTCGGCCGAGCGGGCCATCGCCTGCGTGATCGCGCCCATGCCGCCGATGGCGTGGCCCCAGGCGCCTTTCTTGCCGTTGACCTCGCCGAAGACGTGGTGCAGCAGCACGTAGGCGGAGCCGGGCGTGTAGGGGCTGGCGTAGTTGCCGACGATGCTGTCGAAGCCGTAGGCGGCCTTGATCGGCGCGCTCTCGAACCAGCCGTCCAGATAATCGCCGGCCGACTTGGTGAACAGGTCGAGCAGCTCGCGCTGGGTGGTTAGTGGAAGCTTGCGCATGCGGTTGCCCAGGCCGCCGGCCTTGATCAGCTCGGGCAGGGCGCTGAGCCAGCCGCCCTGGACCAGGTTGGGCGGCGTCTGCAGCACGGTGTCGCGCAGCAGACCGGCGGCGGTCTCCAGATGCTGGGCGTAGGCTTGCAGGCGGCCGGCGTCGCGCTGGGAGAACTTCGCCACCTCGGCCTCGGTCCGGCCGGCGCCTATCTTCAGGTAGCGGCCGTCGTCCAGCGGCAGGAAGTTCGACAGCGGGCGCTCGACGATGTGCAGGCCGTGTTTTTTGAGCTCCAGATCGTTGATCACCTTGGGGTTGAGCAGCGACACGGTGTACGCGGCCACCGAATTGCGGAAGCCGGGATGGAATTCCTCGGTCACGGCCGCGCCGCCGACCACGTTGCGCTGCTCCAGCACCGTGACCTTCAGACCGGCCCTGGCCAGATAGTGGGCACACACCAGGCCGTTGTGGCCGCCGCCGATAATGATCACGTCGCGCATCGATAATCTCCTTGGATTCAGAAGCATCATTGTGCGGACGGCGTCGGCAAATTGCATTGCGCAGGCCGACGAATTGCGGGAATATACTGAGCAAAATGACGAATATTTCGGCAAAAGGAAATCATGGACGATATCGATCAGCAGTTGCTTGCCCTGTTGCGCGAAAACGCGCGGGCCACCACGAGCGAGCTGGCGCGCAAGCTCGGGCTGTCGCGCACGACGGTACAGAGCCGGATTGAGCGGCTGGAGCGATCCGGCGTCGTGATCGGCTACACGGTGCGCACCAGCGCGGATCATCGTGCCGGGCTGGTGCGGGCGCTGGTGATGATCACGGCCACGCCCAAGCTCACGCCCGGCATCGAAAGCGCCTTGCGCAAGTTCGCCGCCGTGCGGACGTTGCATTCGGTGAACGGGATCTACGACTTCATTGCCGGCGTCGAAGCCGGATCGGTGGAAGAGCTCGATGCCGTGGTGGACCGCATTGGCGCGCTCGACGGCGTGGAGCGCACCACCACCTCGATCCTGATGACGACCCGCATCGATCGCTAAAGTGGGGTCAAGTCTGGCATTCGGACACGGCCTCTGCCGTGGGCTTGGGGTCAAGTCTGACATTCGGACACGAGCTCTGCCGTAAGCGGGCGGTTACGGCAGAGCTCGTGTCCGAATGTCAGACTTGACCCCCCCGTGTTACGCAGAGCTCGTGTCCGAATGCCAGACTTGACCCCAGTTGTTCGGAGTAAAAAAAAGCCGCGCGGCTTGCACCGGGCGGCTTTTGCCTGCTGGCTGAACCTATCAGGCGGCTGGCAGCTTGGCGAATTGTTCGCGCATCTTGTCCAGCGTGGCGGAGAAGTTGGCGACGCGTTCTTTTTCCTGCGCCACCACCTCGGCCGGCGCGCGTGCGACGAAGCTTTCATTCGACAGCTTGCCGTTGGCCTTGTTGATCTCGCCTTCTACGCGGGCGATCTCTTTCGACAAACGCTCACGCTCAGCCTTGACGTCGATCTCCACCTTCAGCATCAACTTGGTCGTGCCGACGATCGATACGGCGGCCGGCGATTCCGGCAGCGCGTCGACGATTTGCACCTCGGACAGCTTGCCCAGCGACTGGATGTACGGCGCGAACACTTCCATCGCCGCCTTGTCGGCCGCGTTGGTCGGCTCGACGATCAGCGGCACGCGCAGCGATGGCGCCAGCTGCATTTCGCCGCGCAGGTTGCGGGTCGCGTCGGTCAGCGCCTTCAGTTGCTGCATCCACGCCTCGGCCGATTCGTCGATGGCGGCGGTGTTGGCGATCGGGTAGGGCTGCATCATGATCGAGTCGCCAGTCTTGCCTGCCAGCGGCGCGACGGCCTGCCACAGCGCTTCGGTGACGAACGGGATGACCGGATGCGCCAGGCGCAGCACCACTTCCAGCACACGCAGCAACGTGTGGCGGGTGGCGCGTTGCTGGCCTTCGGTGCCGCTCTGCACCTGCACCTTGGCCACTTCCAGATACCAGTCGCAATACTCGTCCCACACGAACTTGTAGATGGTCGAGGCGATGTTGTCGAAGCGGTAGTCTTCGAAGCCCTTGGCCACATCCAGCTCGGCCTTTTGCAGCAGCGAGATGATCCACTTGTCGGCGTTCGACAGGTCGGCCACGCTGGCGCTGCAATCCTTGCCCTCGGTGTTCATCAGCACGAAGCGGGTGGCGTTCCACAGCTTGTTGCAGAAGTTGCGGTAGCCTTCGGCGCGGCCCAGGTCGAAGTTGATGTTGCGGCCCAGCGAGGCGTACGAGGCCATCGTGAAGCGCACCGCGTCGGTGCCGTAGGCGGCGATCCCTTCAGGGAACTCCTTGCGCGTGGCCTTGGCGATCTTCTCGGCCGCTTTCGGGTTCATCAGGCCGGTGGTGCGCTTCTCCACCAGTGCTTCGACGCCGATGCCGTCGATCAGGTCGATCGGGTCCAGCGTGTTGCCCTTGGACTTGGACATCTTCTGGCCGGTCGAGTCGCGCACCAGGCCGTGCACGTACACGGTCTCGAACGGCACCTTGCCCGTGAAGTGCGCGGTCATCATGACCATGCGCGCCACCCAGAAGAAGATGATGTCGAAGCCGGTCACCAGCACCGACGATGGCAGGAAGGCCTTGATGTCGGGCGTTTCCTCAGGCCAGCCGAGCGTGGAGAACGGCACCAGCGCGGACGAGAACCACGTGTCGAGCACGTCGTTGTCGCGGCGCAGCGGGCCGGTGCTGCCCTTGGCGGCGGCCTGCGCGATGGCTTCGGCTTCGGTCTTGGCGACGAAGATGTTGCCGGCGTCGTCGTACCACGCCGGGATCTGGTGGCCCCACCACAGCTGGCGCGAGATGCACCAGTCCTGGATGTTGTTGAGCCACTGGTTGTAGGTGGTGCTCCAGTTTTCCGGCACGAACTTGATTTCGCCGTTGGCGACCTTGTCCAGCGCGGTCTCGGCGATCGATTTGCCCGGGAAGAAAGTGCCTTCCGGCGCCGGCTTGCTCATGGCGACGAACCACTGGTCGGTCAGCATCGGTTCGATGATGACGCCGGTACGGTCGCCGCGCGGCACCATCAGCTTGTGCGGCTTGACCTGCTCCAGCAGGCCCAGCGCGTCCAGGTCGGCCACGATCTGCTTGCGCGCGACGAAGCGGTCCATGCCGCGGTAGGCGACCGGCGCCTCGTCGTTGATCTTCGCTTCCAGCGTCATGATGGTCAGCAGCGGCAGCTTGTGGCGCTGGCCGACGGCGTAGTCGTTCAGGTCGTGCGCGGGCGTGATCTTCACGCAGCCGGTGCCGAATTCCTTGTCGACGTATTCGTCGGCGATGATCGGGATCTCGCGGTCGGTCAGCGGCAGCTTGAGCATCTTGCCGACCAGCGGCAGGTAGCGCTCGTCGGTCGGATCGACCGCCACGGCGACGTCGCCCAGCATGGTTTCAGGACGGGTGGTGGCCACGGTCAGCATGCCGCTGCCGTCGGCCAGCGGGTACTTGATGTACCACATCGAGCCGTCTTCCTCTTCCGACACCACTTCCAAATCAGAGACGGCGGTGCCCAGCACCGGATCCCAGTTGACCAGGCGCTTGCCGCGGTAAATCAGGCCCTGTTCGTGCAAACGCACGAAGACGTCGGTGACGACCTTCGAGCGCGGCTCGTCCATCGTGAAGTATTCGCGCTGCCAGTCCGGCGAGGCGCCCAGGCGGCGCATCTGGCCGGTGATGGTGGAGCCGGATTTTTCCTTCCACTCCCACACCTTCTTGACGAATTCCTCGCGGCCCAGGTCGTGGCGCGAGATTTTCTGCGCGTCCAGCTGGCGCTCCACCACGATCTGGGTGGCGATGCCGGCGTGGTCGGTGCCGGGGATCCAGGCGGTGTTGTGGCCCAGCATGCGATGGTAGCGGGTCAGGCCGTCCATGATGGTCTGGTTGAAGGCATGGCCCATGTGCAGGGTGCCGGTCACGTTCGGCGGCGGCAGCTGGATGCTGAACGAAGGTTTGCCGGCGTCGAGGGTGGCGGTGTAGTAACCGCGCTGTTCCCACTCGGTACGCCAGAATTGTTCAATGTCGGCAGGCTCGAAAGACTTGGCTAATTCCATGATTTGGCTGATTAAATTTGGAGAAACAACCATTATAGATGACGCGGCAGGCCAAGCGCACATTAGCCGCTTGTTAAACTCTGGACATTTCCCGCCCGGATGTCGAATTCCGCAAGTTTTTTGACTCGCCCCGCCGAAGAGCATACCGTTGCCCGTCCCAACAATGTTTTTTTGACATGGAGACGGAAATGACAACTCGACTCATTGCTGTGCTGGTCGCTGGCTTACTGGCCGGCGCATCGGCTTCCGCGCTGGCCCAGTCCGACAAGATCTGGATCAGCGTCGGCGACGCCGCCTATGCCCAATTGCAGAAAGTGGCGCCGCAGGCGCTGGCGCGCGAGAGCCGCGCCAGCTTCGCCGTCCGGCCCGGCCACGAGCGGGTCCACCTGGTCGAGGTCGACGAGCAGCAGATGCTGGCGCTGTCGGCCGCCGTGCACCGCAAGCTGCGCCGTTGCGGCGGCTTCATGTACCACGCCAGCGAGGCGGCCGGCATCGCCGCGCTGACGCCGTCCAAGGCCGGCGCCGCGCAACTGGCCGTGGCGCGGCCGTCGTACGTGATCGACCAGCAAAGCGTGGTCAATCCCATGCTGACGCAAATGCAGGCCAGTAACATCGGCCAGACCATCGTCGACATGTCGGCCTACGCCAACCGCTACTACACCACCAACAACGGCGTGAACGCGTCGAACTGGCTGATGCAGCGCTGGGCCACGATGGCCGCCGGCCGCAGCGACATCGCCGTCACCCAGTACACGCACGCGTCCTGGCCGCAAAAGTCGGTGATCCTGACCATCACCGGCACCGACAACCCGAACGAAGTGGTGGTGCTGGGCGGCCACCTCGACTCGATCAACCAGGCCGGCACCAGCGAGACCACCAAGGCCCCCGGCGCCGACGACGACGCCTCCGGCATCGCCAGCCTGACCGAGGTGCTGCGGGTGATGATCGCCAGCGGCTACAAGCCGCGCCGCACGATCAAGCTGATCGGCTACGCGGCCGAGGAGGTGGGCCTGCGCGGCTCGCAGGACATCGCGCAGAACCACAAGGCCAACAACGTCAACGTGGTCGGCGTGATGCAGCTCGACATGACCAACTACAAGGGCTCGGCCGACGACATCTACCTGTTCACCGACTACACCGACAGCGCCCAGAACACCTTCGTCGGCAACCTGATCACGACCTACCTGCCGACCCTGAAGATCGGCCACGACCAGTGCGGCTACGCCTGCTCCGACCACGCCTCGTGGAACGCGGCCGGCTACTGGACGTCGATGCCGTTCGAGACCGCCATGGGCGAGGACGACCCCTACATCCACACCGCCAACGACACCTACGCCAACAGCGGCAACCAGGCCGACCATGCGCTCAAGTTCGCGCGCATGGCGCTGGCCTACGCGGTCGAGCTGGGCAGCGACGGCCCCGGCGTGACGCCGCCGGCCGACCACACCGAGACCTACACCGGCACCTTGACCAGGGGCCAGACCCGCGCCTACGGCCCGTTCGCGGTGGCGGCCGGCGGCAGCTTCAAGGCCGCGCTCAGCGGCAGCGGCGACACCGACCTGTACGTGCGCAAGGCCGGCGCGGCCAGCACCACCAGCTACGACTGCAAGTCCGACGGCCCGACCAGCACCGAGAGCTGCACCGTGTCCTACGCGGCCAACGGCAACGCCTACGTGCTGCTGAACGGCTACGCCGCATCGAGCTACACGCTGACCGTCACCTATCCGCAGCAGTGAGGACGGCGGGGCGGCCGGCTTGTTGCGGCCGCCCCATCTGGGTTATTCTTGAGCGATACCCAACAGGAGACCCCGATGCCCAGCTTTGAAACCGTCACCCTCGACGTTGCCGACCATATCGCCACCGTGCGCCTGAACCGCCCGGAAAAACTCAACGCCATGAACCTGGCGATGTGGAACGACATCCGCAGCGCCTTCCAGCACATCGACGCCACGCCGGAGATCCGCGTGGCGATCCTGGAGGGCGAGGGCAAGGCCTTCACCGCCGGCATCGACCTGCAGATGATGATGGGCCTGGGCGCGCAGATCCGCGACGAATGCGACGGCCGCACGCGCGAGAACCTGCGCCGCATCATCCTCGACCTGCAGGACACCTTGACCAGCCTGGAGCGCTGCCGCAAGCCGGTGCTGGCCGCCGTGCATGGCGCCTGCGTGGGCGGCGGCATCGACCTGATCTGCTGCGCCGACATGCGGTACTGCGCGGACGACGCCTGGTTCAGCATCAAGGAGATCGACATCGGCATGACCGCCGATGTGGGCACCCTGCAACGCCTGCCGCGCCTGATCGGCGAGGGCATGGCGCGCGAGCTGGCCTACACGGCGCGCAAGGTCGACGCCGCCGAGGCGAAGGAAATCCGCTTGGTCAACCGCGTGTTCGAATCGCCCGAGGCATTGCGTGCGGGCGTGCGCGCGATCGCGGCCGACATCGCGGCCAAGGCGCCGCTGGCGATCCGCGGCGTGAAGGAAATGATCAGCTACGCGCGCGACCACTCGGTGGCCGACGGCCTCAACTACAACGCCACATGGAACGCCGCCATGCTGATGTCGGCCGACCTGCAGGAGGCGATGATGTCCGGCATGAGCAAGCGCCCGCCGGCGTTCAGGGACTAGCGTCCAATCGCCGCGCCGGCGGCGCTGCCGCCCAGCGCGGCCTGGGCCAGCGCGTCGAGCTCGCGCTGCATGGTGGCGATCGGCGGCGGTTCGGGCGCGTCCACCCACCAGGTCATCGCCTCGACCACGCCACCGGCCACGAAGCGGGCCACCCATGGATGGGCCGCCGCCGGGTGGGGCCGCCGTTTCAGTTCGATCTCCACCAGTTGGCACACCATGTGCCTGAAGCGGCGTGCGACGCCCTGTCCGCCGCGCCGACCGATGGCGGCGCGGAAGACGTCGCGCTGCTGCGCCATGTGCTCCAGCAGGCCGTCCAGGAAGTGGACGTTCGCGTGCCCCGCCTCCGCGGTCTGCGCCGCGATCATGTCGCGCAGATCGTTCAGCCCCTCGGACAGCAGCTCGTCCTTGCTCTGGTAGTGCACGTAGAAGGTTGAGCGGCCCACGTTCGCGCGGTCGCAGATCTCCTGGATGGTCATCTGGTCCCAGCCGCGCAGCGCCATCAGGTCCAGCATCGCGTCGCGCAGCGCGGCCTTGGTCTTGAGGACGCGGCGGTCCGGTTCGGGTGGGCGGTCGGTCATGGCGTTCCTGGACATTGAGCGGCGGATTGTCTGCTATCGGACATCGGCCCGGCCTGCGCGCTGTCGCGGACGGCGGGCGGGGGCGATCATGGACACCTGTCCACTTCAGGAGTGTAATCCATGTCCTCTTTCCATGCTGCCGCGCGCTGGCCGCGCTACTTGTTTTATCCGCTCGCGCTGGCCGCCACGCTGGCCTTCATCCACGCCTCGGTCGGCGGCCTTCTCGGTCCGCTGGGCAAGGCGTATCCGGCCTACCTGGCGGCCATGATCGCGACGATGGTGACGCTCGAACGCCTCATGCCGATGCGTCGCGAGTGGAACATGACCAAAGTATCGTTTTTCACGCGCGACCTGCCGATGCTGGTCGTCAACGGCGCGACCATCGCCGCGACCACCTGGGCCGTGACCTGGCTGGCCACCCATCACCGCGGGCTGCCGGTGCTGCGCAGCAGCTTGCCCTGGCAGGGCGAAGCGGTCTGCGCGGTGCTGCTGTCGGATTTCCTGTGGTACTGGCTGCACCGCTACAGCCACGAGGGACGCGGCCCGCTGGCGCGCTGGTTGTGGAAGACGCACGCGATCCATCATTTGCCCGGCGAGGTCTACGTGTTCATGCACGTGGTGGGACATCCGATCAACAGCGCCTACGTGCGCGTGCTGTTGATGCTGCCGGCCATCCTGTTCGGCTTTTCGCCGGAGGCGGTGTTCGCGGCGTCGGTGTTCAACGGCTTCCAGGGACTGGTGTCGCACTTCAATGTCGACGCCAGGGCGGGATGGTTCAACCGCCTGCTGACCGGCACCGAGCTGCACCGCTTCCACCACAGCGCCAACCGGGACGAGGCCGGAAACTACGGCGCCACCGTCTCGATCTGGGACCAGTTGTTCGGCACCTTCCGCCTGCCGGCCGCCGCGCCGCGCCAGCTCGGCGTCGACGACCGCGCGCAATATCCCGGCGACCGCCAATGGTTGCGGCTGCTTGGCTTGCCCTTCAGGTAGTCGGGCCGGTGGTGCTGGCTGGCATGAGCAGGCGCCGCCGGCGTTCAGGGGGAGTGGTGCGCCTTATCCCGTCTTTCTGCTTCTTCGGCTGTGAGGGGCAGGTACCGGCAGGTTCTCGGCCCTCATGACTTCAAGGGTGGCAGCCAGCGCGTCGCGACCGTTGATGATGGCCTCGTCGATGGTCTCGCCATCCGAAAAACATCCCCAGAAATCGGTGTAGGTAATCAGGAATCCGCCTCCCTCGTCCTGAGTCAGGGGGCGGATCTCGTAAGGGTACTCGTCAAGGATGTCCATGTTCAGATTCCCTCGGCAAACACACGCAATGGCTTCCTGCCATATGCCAAGTCATATTACGCGGTTTGCGACCGTTTGGAGATCACGCAGATGCCAGTTTTGTGGGTTTGCGCGCATGGCGGCATACATTTTTTCCGCAGTGTTCGTTGCATCGCTCTCATGTAAGCCTAACGCCTATCAGAGCTGATTTTTCGACTGGATGTTTTGCTGCCGCGCAGAGAGTCTTAGATTGCGCCCGCAACGGCCGCCGCGTTATCCCGGCGACCGTCAGCGGGGCGAGTCGCTGGCTTGCCCTTCAAGTAGCAGGGCAAGCCGCGCGGCGCGTTTACGGTTTCAGGCTGAAGTTGACGTTGCTTTGGTTGGCCAGCGAGATGTCGACCAGCGGCAGGCTGGCCGTGGTGTAGCCCTCGGCGGACGCCTCGGCGATGTATTTGCCAGCTCCCGGCAGCACCGTGGCGGCGCTGGCGAATTGCAGCGGCAATGTGGCGCTGTACACCGCGTACTGCGGGGCGCCGACCGGCAGGCCGCTGAGCGTGTAGCTGCCGCTGGCCAGGTCGGCGCCGCGGTACTTGATGGTGACGGTCGGTCCGGCCATGAAGCTCTGCTTGGCCGCGACATAGGCGGTGGCGGTGCTGCTGGCCGGAGTCAGCGTGACGGTGCCGCCGATGCTGCCAGTGACGCTGGCCGGCAGCGCGATCGGCGCGGCGGCCGTGCTGATGGCCACCGTGGCCGAGGTGCTGGTCACCGGCACCGCGCCAACCACGGCGGCGGCGCTGTCGTCGGCCGTGACCACCACGTCGTAGTTCCCCAGCGGCAGGCGGCTCAGCGCGAACTCGCCGGTGGTGGCGTTGGGCGCGGTGGCGCTGACGATGACACCGTTCTGCTGCGCCGACACCATCACGTGGCGGCTCAGCAGCGCGGTCGAGACGAAGCCGCCGATGCCGTTGAGCGTGGTCGGGATCACCTTCACCACGGGCTTGAGCGCGTATTTGCCGTTGCCCTTGGTGACGATGGATTTGCAGGCGTCGAAGTCCAGCACCAGGTCTACCCGCTGGCCGGCCGCCACGTCGAAGGAGTTGACCAGCTTGATGCCGCTCTGCACCGCGCTCGGCGTGTCGAGCGATACCTCGGCGGTGCTGCCGCTGACCACCACGGAGTTGGCCAGGCCGGTGCCGGTGTTGGGATCGAGCACCAGCCGCAGCTGGTTGTAGTGGCCCGCGCTCAGCGAGGTCTGGCCCAGCGCTTCCAGCGCGCCGTTGGTCAGGTTCAGCAGGTTGATCTTGCGGGCCGGGCTGAGCGTGATGTCGGTCCAGCCGGCGTCGGTGTCGCTGGCCGTGCTGCTCTGGTTGACGCGCACCTTGTTGACGGTGACGTTGACGGCGTCGAAGCCGCACGACGGCGCGTCCGTCAGCGACACGGACAGCGTGCCCAGGGTGCTGGCCGGCGTGCTGTCGCCGCCGCCTCCGCCACCGCCGCCGCAGGCGCTCAGGCCGGCTGCGGTAAGGGCCGCCACGGCGGCCAAGTAAAGGGTTGGGTGTGCTGGCTTCATGATGAATCTCCCGATAATCGCGCGTGTGGCGCTTGTTGTGGCGACCGAGGATGTCGCTGTGGAGATATTGTGAGTTCCTTTCAGAAACTATTATGTGTGATGCCGCACATAGCGCGCGGCTTTTACATCTGTTACACATCGGCTCGTTATACCGGGTATTGTGGTTTTTTTCACGCCGACATTGTCCGCGCGGCGCGGCCGGGCGTATAATCGGCCCCGCTGCCGCAAGGTGGCACACGCTAGGGGTCCTGCGCATTGCGATGCGCGGGTGAGAAATACCCTCCGAACCTGATCTGGATAATGCCAGCGAAGGGAAGCTTAGGATTTTGCCGCCACCTCCGATGGCCGGCGCCGTCCAACCTCCTTTGCTGGCTCCTGTAGCTAACGAAGGAGCCAAATGAACGCCAATCCCAAATTCCTCTCCGCCACCGCAACGGTGGACGAGGCAGCCGTCAAGCCATTACCCAATTCGCGCAAGGTCTACGTCGAAGGCAGCCGTCCCGACATCCGCGTGCCGATGCGCGAAATCACCCAGGCCGACACGCCGGCCTCGTTCGGCTTCGAAGCCAATCCGCCGATCTACGTCTACGACACCTCGGGCCCGTACACCGATCCGGACGCGGTGATCGACATCCGCTCCGGCCTGGCCGCGACCCCGCGCCTGCCGTGGATACTGGAGCGCGACGACACCGAGGAACTGGACGGCCCGACCTCCGAATACGGCCAGGCGCGCCTTGCCGATCCGGCGCTGGCCGAGCTGCGTTTCAACCTGCACCGCAAGCCGCGCCGCGCGCGCGAAGGGAAGAACGTCACTCAGATGCACTACGCGCGCCAGGGCATCATCACGCCCGAGATGGAATTCGTCGCCATCCGCGAAAACCTGCGCCGCCAGGAATACCTGGAAAACCTGAAGAACTCCGGCCCGATGGGCCAGCGCCTGGCCGACCTGATGGGTCGTCAGCATCCGGGGCAATCGTTCGGCGCCAGCATCCCGGCCGAGATCACGCCGGAATTCGTGCGCGAGGAAATCGCCCGTGGCCGCGCCATCATCCCGGCCAACATCAACCACCCGGAAATCGAGCCGATGATCATCGGCCGCAACTTCCTCGTGAAGATCAACGCCAATATCGGCAACTCCGCCGTCACCTCGTCGATCGGCGAGGAAGTCGAGAAGATGACCTGGGCCATCCGCTGGGGCGGCGACAACGTCATGGACCTGTCGACCGGCAAGCACATCCACGAAACGCGCGAATGGATCATCCGCAACAGCCCGGTGCCGATCGGCACGGTGCCGATCTACCAGGCGCTGGAGAAGGTCAACGGCAAGGCCGAGGACCTGACGTGGGAAATCTTCCGCGACACCCTGATCGAGCAGGCCGAGCAGGGCGTCGACTACTTCACCATCCACGCCGGCGTGCTGCTGCGCTACGTGCCGATGACGGCCAAGCGCCTGACCGGCATCGTCTCGCGCGGCGGCTCGATCATGGCCAAGTGGTGCCTGGCGCACCACAAGGAATCGTTCCTGTACACGCACTTCGAAGAGATCTGCCAGATCATGAAGGCGTACGACGTCTCGTTCTCCTTGGGCGACGGCCTGCGCCCCGGCTCGATCTACGACGCCAACGACGAGGCGCAATTGGGCGAGCTGAAGACCCTGGGCGAGCTGACCCAGATCGCCTGGAAGCACGACGTGCAGGTGATGATCGAAGGCCCCGGCCACGTGCCGATGCAGCTGATCAAGGAGAACATGGACCTGCAGCTGGAGCAATGCCACGAGGCGCCGTTCTACACGCTGGGGCCGCTGACCACCGACATCGCGCCGGGCTACGACCACATCACCTCCGGCATCGGCGCCGCGCAGATCGGCTGGTACGGCACGGCCATGCTGTGCTATGTCACGCCGAAGGAGCACCTGGGCCTGCCGGACAAGAACGACGTCAAGGACGGCATCATCACCTACAAGATCGCCGCGCACGCGGCCGACCTGGCCAAGGGCCATCCGGGCGCGCAGATCCGCGACAACGCGCTGTCCAAGGCGCGCTTCGAGTTCCGCTGGGACGACCAGTTCAACATCGGCCTCGATCCGGACAAGGCGCGCGAGTTCCACGACGAGACCTTGCCCAAGGACTCGGCCAAGGTGGCGCACTTCTGCTCGATGTGCGGCCCGCATTTCTGCTCGATGAAGATCACGCAGGAAGTGCGCGAGTTCGCGGCGGCCAACGGCATGTCGGACGGCGCGGCGCTGGAGCAGGGCATGCAGGTCAAGGCGGTGGAGTTCATCAAGAACGGCGCCGAGCTGTACCGCAAGCTGTGAGGCCGGCATGATCGACATCGAATTGAACGGCGCCCCATACCGGGTACCGCCACGGCAGACGCTGGACCAGTTGATCGACGCCTTGTCGCTCAATGGCCAGGCGTTGGCGCTGGCGGTCAACCGCGCGGTGGTGCCGCGCCAGCAGTGGCCGCAGCGCGAGCTGCAGCCGGAGGACCAGGTCGACATCGTCCGCGCCATCGGCGGCGGCTAAATTAAATTGGGGTCAAGTCTGACATTCGGACACGAGCTCTGCCGTAAGCGGCCGCTTACGGCAGAGCTCGTGTCCGAATGTCAGACTTGACCCCACAAGGAGAGCAACATGAACGCATCATCCCAGGACCTGCTGACCATCGCGGGCAAGAGTTATAAGTCGCGCCTGCTGGTCGGCAGCGGCAAGTACAAGGACCTTCAACAAACCCGCGAGGCGACCGATGCCGCCGAGGCGGAAATCATCACCGTGGCGATTCGCCGCGTTAACATCGGCCAGGATCCGAAGGCGCCGAGCCTGCTGGATGTGCTGCCGCCGTCGCAGTACACCATCCTGCCCAACACGGCCGGCTGCTACACCGCCAAGGACGCGGTCTACACGTTGCAGATGGCGCGCGAGCTGCTCAACGGCCACAAGCTGGTCAAGCTGGAGGTGCTGGGCGACGAGAAGACCCTGTTCCCCCACATGCCGGAAACCCTGCTCGCCGCCGAGGCCCTGGTCAAGGACGGCTTCGACGTCATGGTCTACTGCAGCGACGATCCGATCCAGGCCAAGCTGCTGGAGGACATCGGCTGCGTCGCGGTGATGCCGCTGGCCTCGCTGATCGGCTCGGGCATGGGCATCCTCAATCCGTGGAACCTGTCGCTGATCATCGAACAGGCCAAGGTGCCGGTGCTGGTCGACGCCGGCGTCGGCACGGCTTCGGACGCGGCCATCGCCATGGAGCTGGGCTGCGACGGCGTGCTGATGAACACGGCCATCGCCGGCGCGCGCGATCCGGTGCGCATGGCGCGCGCCATGAAGCTGGGCGTGCAGGCCGGCCGCGAGGCCTTCCTGGCCGGCCGCATCGCCCGCAAGTTCGCCGCCTCGCCGTCCTCGCCGATGGCGGGCCGGCTGGCATGAGCGAGCGCTTGTCTTCGCAAGTGGCGGCGCAGCTGATGGCGCAACTGGTGGCGCGACCTTGCGTGCTGGTGTTCGCCGGGCTCGATCCGTCCGGCGGCGCCGGCATCGCCGCCGACCTGCAGGCGGTGGCCGGGCAGGGCGCGCACGCGCTCACCGTGGCCACCGCGCTGACGGTGCAGGACAACGACCGCGTCTACGGCGTGCAGCCGGTCGACGGCGCCATGGTGCTGCGCCAGGCGCAGGCGCTGGTCGACAAGATGACGGTGCGCGCGGTGAAGATCGGCATCCCCGGCAGCGCGTCCAACGCGCTGGCCATCGCCGAGATCATCAGCCGCCTGCGCCAGCGCCAGCCGGAGCTGCCGGTGGTGCTGGACCCGGTGCTGGCCAGCGGCCACGGCGACCTGCTCTCGCGCGGCGACGCGGTGCAGGCGCTGGCGCCGCTGCTGCCGCTGGTCACGCTGCTCACGCCCAACGGTCCGGAGGCGCTGGCGCTGACCGGCGTCGACGAGCCGTCCGCGCAGGCGCAGGCCTTGCGCGCGCGCGGCTGCCGCCACGTGCTGATCACCGGCGGCCACGGCAGCGGCGAGGAAGTGGTCAACCGCTGGTTCGGCCCCGGCTCGGCGCCGCCGCAGCGCCTGTCCGATCCCGCCCCGCAGGACGATTCCCGCGACTGGCGCTGGCCGCGCCTGGGCGGCGAGTTCCACGGCAGCGGCTGCACGCTGGCGTCGGCCATCGCCGGCCAGCTGGCGCTCGGCATGTCGATGGAACGCGCGCTGGAACTGGCGCAACAGTACTGCTATCGCGCGCTGCGCGGCGCCTACACGGTGGCCGCAGGCCAGCGCATCCCGCACCGCCTACCCCTGATTTGAGAGCACATCATGCAAGGACTTTATTTGGTTACGCCCAACTGGGACGACACCGGCCGGCTGCTGGAGCTGACCGAGCGCGCGCTGGCCGCCGCCCGGCACGCCCAGCCCGGCGTGGCGCTGCTGCAGTACCGCCACAAGGAGGCCGGCCCGCAGCAGCGCCTGGATCAAGCCGGCGCGCTGCTGGCGTTGTGCCGGCGCTACGGCGTGCCCTTCATCGTCAACGATCACGTCGACCTGTGCGAGCAGACCGGCGCCGACGGCGTCCACCTGGGCGGCACCGACGCCGAGGTGGCGCAGGTGCGCGCCCGGCTGGGCCCGGACAAGATCATCGGCGCCTCCTGCTACGGCGACTTGCCGCGCGCGCTGCAGGCGCAGGCGGCCGGCGCCAGCTACGTGGCCTTCGGCGGTTTCTACCCCTCGCGCGTGAAGCAATACGCAGTCACTACCAAGATGGAGATCCTCGACCAGGCGCGCGCGGCGATCCATCTGCCGACCGTGGTGATCGGCGGCATGACGCCGGAAAACGCCGCGCCGCTGGCCGCGCGCGGGGCGTCCATGGTGGCGGCCATCAGCAGCGTCTACCAGGCGGACGATCCGGGCGCCGCCGTGGCCGCGTTTCTCGCGCTGTACGCCGGCGATCGGACGGCCGCATAAAACGCTAGCGGCTTGGGGGGATTTCCGCCTTATAATTGGGGCGTTAGCTTAAGCCTAAGGTGGCCGCCACATGAATGTCCCTTCCAGCCAGAAGCGTCTGATCCTGATCGTCGACGACGACCCATTGCTGCTCGATTTCCTGGGCGAGGTGCTGGGCCACGCCGGCTACGACATCCTCAAGGCCTCGTCTGCCGAGCAGGCCCTGCAGCATATCGCCCAGCGCGAACCGGACCTGGCCCTGCTCGACATCCACATGCCCGGCATGAACGGCCTGGAACTGGCCAAGCAGCTGCACGCGACCAGCTCGGTGCCGTTCATGTTCCTGTCCGGCCGCGGCGACGCCGACGCCGGCAAGCAGGCCGCGTCCTACGGCGCGGTCGGCTTCCTGGTCAAGCCGGTCGACGAGAAGCACCTGATGCCGGCCTTCGCCGCCGGCCTGGCGCGCGCCGACGAAATCCGCCAGTTGCGCCGCACCGAGCTCAATCTGAACGCCGCGCTGGCCGCCGGCCGCGAGACCAGCCTGGCCGTCGGCCTGCTGATGTGCAAATTCCAGACCGACCGCAACACCGCCTTCGAGGTGCTGCGCGACCACGCCCGCTCCAACCGCCGCAAGGTCAACGAGGTGGCGGACCAGTTGCTGGCCGCCGAGGAAATGTTGAACAGCTTGCACGCCGCCTTCAATCAGCGTCTGAAAAAGTAAACGCCGGCGGTATTTTTATCGGCATTTTCTTGCTTTGCATCACCTTTCATGTAGACTGTGTCTATAGCGGCAGGCCGGTCCTGCCCGCTTTGTGCTAGTGCGGCGGGGCCTCCAACCTGCGCCTGCCGCCTCCTCGGCCGCCTGTCCCCTGCGACCGTCATCGTTCCTTCGGCCCAACTCCGCCGACTTCCGCGTTGCCATGACCGCCCCGTGCTGCCGGCACCGCATTCCTCTCAGTTTTGTGTGCGGAGACACTTATGACGACCGATTTTTCCCAGGATACCTACCGTCCCTTCAGCGAGCAGGATGTCGGCGCCGCGATCGGCTTTTCGGTGTTTGCCGAAGCGCCGCGCGTGCTGCACGTGGATGCCGACCTGGACACCGCGCTGGTGCTGTCGATGCTGCTGGTGCCGGAGACCCACGTCACCCACGTCGGCTCGCTGGCCGCGGCCGAGTTGATGCTGCTGGAGCGCCGCTTCGCGCTGGTGGTGATCGATCCCGATCTGCCCGACGGCGACGGCACCAGCCTGGTGATGCAGCTGCAGCAGCGCCATCCCCATGTGCGCGTGCTGACGTACTCGGCGCGTCATCCCGAGCGCCACAACGCCGGCGGCGCCTTCCTGCCCAAGCCGTGGACCTCGCCGCGCCAGCTGTGGCGCACGGTGTCCGAGCTGCTGGGCATCGGCGCTGCGATGCCGGCCGAACCGCAGTAATCGTCCGCGCCACAGATCGTCCGTGGCTTGCTATCATGGCGAACCACCGGAACGGGCCTCCGTTCCGGTCTCCCGAACAACGCAGCCACAGGACGAACAATGAAAACCAAAGCAGCCATCGCATGGCAGGCGGGCAAACCGCTGACGATCGAGGAAGTGGAACTGGGCGGCCCGCGCGAAGGCGAGGTGCTGGTCGAGATCAAGGCCACCGGCATCTGCCACACCGACTACTACACCCTGTCCGGCGCCGACCCGGAAGGCATCTTCCCGGCCATCCTCGGCCATGAGGGCGCCGGCGTGGTGGTCGACGTCGGCCCCGGCGTCAAGTCGCTCAGGAAGGACGACCACGTCATCCCGCTGTACACGCCCGAATGCCGCCAGTGCAAATTCTGCCTGTCGCAGAAGACCAACCTGTGCCAGTCGATCCGCTCGACCCAGGGGCGCGGCCTGATGCCGGACGCCACCAGCCGCTTCTCCATCGACGGCAAACCGATCTACCACTACATGGGCACGTCGACCTTCTCCAACTACATCGTGGTGCCGGAGATCGCGCTGGCCAAGATCCGCGAGGACGCGCCGTTCGACAAGGTCTGCTACATCGGCTGCGGCGTGACCACCGGCGTGGGCGCGGTGCTGTTCACGGCCAAGGTCGAGGCGGGCGCCAACGTGGTGGTGTTCGGCCTGGGCGGCATCGGCCTGAACGTGATCCAGGCGGCCAAAATGGTGGGCGCCGACAAGATCATCGGCGTCGACATCAACCCGGCCCGCCAGGAGATGGCGCGCAAGTTCGGCATGACCCACTTCATCAATCCGAAGGAAGTGGAGAACGTGGTCGACGCCATCGTCCAGCTGACCGATGGCGGCGCCGACTACAGCTTCGAGTGCATCGGCAACACCACCACCATGCGCCAGGCGCTCGAGTGCTGCCACAAGGGCTGGGGCCAGTCCATCATCATCGGCGTGGCGGCGGCGGGGCAGGAGATCTCCACCCGGCCGTTCCAGCTGGTCACGGGGCGGGTGTGGAAGGGTTCGGCGTTCGGCGGCGCGCGCGGCCGCACCGACGTGCCGAAGATCGTCGACTGGTACATGGAAGGCAAGCTCAATATCGACGACCTGATCACCCACCGCCTGCCGCTGGAGCGCATCAATGAAGGCTTCGACCTGATGAAGAGCGGCGAATCGATCCGCTCGGTGGTGATCTACTGACGTCCGTCGCGACGGATTGCGGCTGGCTCCGCCAAAGCTGCATTCCGTCGCAATCCGCAGGCGTTCGGCGAGGTGTTTGACTACAGTGGAGTCATGGAAGCAAGGCCCACCACTGAAGGAGAAACATCATGAACGTACTGAAAAACATGGAACTGATCTTCGTCGCCAGCGCAGTCGTCCTGTGCGCCACCGGCTACGCCAGCGCCGAAGGGCGCGCCACCCCGGCCATCGACGCCGGCTCGGTCAAGATGGCGGTGGTGGACGGCGTCAAGATGCCAGTCGTCACCATCAGCGCCAAGCGCGCCCACTGATCCCGGTGCGATGCATGTAGAAAAAAAGTTCTAGACATCGAGATCTAGATAATTTATTCTACATCCATCAACTGGGGAGTGCGGCATGGAAGCAATACGCAGTCATACGAATTCACGGCAGGCGGGGCGCGCATGAACGGCGTCCTGGCCGCCCTGGTGCCCGCCGTCGGCTGGGCGCTGTTGCACTTCATCTGGCAAGGCCTGCTGATCGGCTGGGCCGTGGCGCTGGCGATGTTCGCGCTGCGCGGCGCCCGCCCGCAGACCCGCTACGCGGTGGCCTGCGCCGGCATGCTGCTGTGCGCGGCGCTGCCGCTGGCCAGCATCCTGATGCAGTTGTCGGACGCCGGAGCCGGTGCGGGTACGCCGCGGATCCTGCGCGTGCTGGCGGGGCAGGGCGCCGGCGCGGCTGATGCGGCCGGCCAGGGCGCCGCTGCTGCGGACCAGGGCGCCGCTGCCGCCGTCGTGCCGGCCCTGTTCGGCGAGGGCACGCTCTCCACCTTTGAAACCGTCTTGCGCCACCAACTGCCGTGGGTGGTTGGCCTGTGGCTGGCCGGCGCGGCGCTGATGTCGCTGCGCCTGGCGCTGGGACTGCAATGGGTGGCCGAGCGCACCCGCGCCGGCGCCTACACCGTCAACCACTACTGGCAGCGGCGCCTGTCCGAACTGGCGCGCCGCTTCGACATCGAGCGCCATGTCCGGCTGGGTGTGGCCGATCTGCTGGACAGCCCGATCACGGCCGGCTGCTGGCGTCCCATCGTGCTGGTGCCGGCCGCGCTGGTGAGCGGCATGCCACCCGACCTGCTGGAAGCCCTGCTGGCGCACGAACTGGCGCACATCAAACGACATGACTACCTGGTCAACCTGATTCAAAGCGCGATCGAGATCGTGCTGTTCTATCACCCTAGTGTTTGGGCCTTGTCACGCAGGATACGGATCGAGCGGGAACAAATCGCCGACGACCTCGCGGTGGACATGCTCGGCCAGCCCCAGCGGCTGGCGCAGGCCCTGTCGGAACTGGATCGGTTTCAGTTCGACACCACACAACTAGCCCACGCGGCTCACGGAGGAAATCTCATGTCTCGTATCAAACGCCTGCTGCGTCCCGATGTTGAACCGGTCAGCTGGAAAATGGCCTTACCCTTGATGGGTTTGTTTGCCGCCGGCGCGGTGTTCTACGCCCACGCCGCGCCGCCGGCGCCGGACGTCGCCGCCGTCGCGACGGTCGAACAGGTCAGCCAGATGGCCGACGTCGGCCAAGTCGAGCCGGTGCAACCGCCCGCAGCGCCGGCTGCCGAGGCCGAACCAGCGGCACCGGCGGCGCCAGCGGCAGCAGCGGCACCAGCCGCACCAGCCGCAGTCGCAGTCGCCGAACTTGCGGTGCCAGCTGCACCGGCCAAGCCCGCACTCGCGATGGCTGCTGCCGCGATGCCAGCAATGCCGGCCGCCCCGGCAGCGCCTGCAATCCTGCCAGTGCCGCCGATCCCGGCAATTCCTGCCGTGCCGGCGATTCCAGCAATTCCAGCTGTGCCGGCGATTCCAGCAATTCCAGCAGTGCCGGCTATTCCACCGATTCCGGCGGCGCCGGCCGGAGCGCAAAGCCGCCACTTTGAACACAACATTTCCCTAAGCCGTGACGGCCAGCGTTCGGGCTACGCGCTGGTGCACGCCAACAAGGAAAACATCACCGTCTCGGCCGCCTACCTGGACCTGTCGAAGATCGAAGCAGCGCGGCGCAACGTCAAGGGCGACTTCATCTGGTTCCGCGACGGCGACAAGGCCTACCTGATCCAGGATCCGGCCGCGATCGCCAAGGCCGACGAAGCCTGGGCCGCCGTCAACCGCATCGGCGAGAAGATGGACGCGCAGGGCAAGAAAATGGATGCCCAAGGCAAGGTCATGGACGCGTTGGGCCGACAGATGGAAAAGCTGGGCCGCGATGCCGAAGGCAAGGCCCAGCTGGACACGGACCGGCAGCAGCGGCTGATTGAACGCGTCGCCCGCCAACAGGAAGCGATCGGCCGCCGGATCGAGCAGGCCGCGCGCGAACTGGGTGACGACCCGACCTCGGAAAAGCTGCGCCGCTTCCACGAACGCCAGGCCGCGCTGCAGGCGGAGATGGCGCCATTGCAAAGCCAGATCGAGAAAGCCCAGCGCGACATGGCGCCGCAACTGGCGAAGATCCAGGCCATGCAAGAGCCGATGAGCGCGTTGAGCAAGCAAATGTCGGAAGCCGGCAAGCCGATGGCTGAATTAGGCCAGGTCATGGGCGAGCTGGGCCGCGAGCAAGCCAAGGCCAGCCGCGAAGCCGAGCGCACCATGAAAGAGCTGATCAAGGACGCCGTCAAGGCCGGCAAAGCGGTGCCAGCCCCGTCCGCATAAAATTGGGGTCAAGTCTGACATTCGGACACGAGCTCTTCCGTAGCGGCTGCTACGGAAGAGCTCGTGTCCGAATGTCAGACTTGACCCCACCGCTGTTGGCCGCCAAGGCCGGTATAATCACGGGATGCACAATCTTCTTCACAACCTCAACGACGAACAACTCGCCGCCGTGACCCTGCCGGCACAAAGCGCCCTGATCCTGGCGGGCGCCGGCTCCGGCAAAACCCGCGTCCTGACCACCCGCATCGCCTGGCTGATCCAGACGGGGCAAGTCTCGCCGTCCGGCATCCTGGCCGTGACCTTCACCAACAAGGCCGCCAAGGAAATGATGACGCGTTTGTCGGCGATGTTGCCGATTAATACGCGCGGCATGTGGATCGGCACCTTCCACGGCCTGTGCAACCGCCTGCTGCGCACCCATCACCGCGACGCCGCGCTGCCGCAGACTTTCCAGATCCTCGATAGCCAGGACCAGCTGTCGGCCATCAAGCGCCTGATCAAGGCCAACAATATCGACGACGAGAAGTTCCCGCCGAAGGAGGTGATGTACTTCATCAACGGCGCCAAGGACCAGGGCCTGCGCGCCGACAAGATCGAACCCTACAACGCCGACGAGCGCAAGAAGTGCGAGCTCTACCAGCTGTACGACGACCAGTGCCAGCGCGAAGGCGTGGTCGACTTCGCCGAGCTGCTGCTGCGCACCTACGAGCTGCTCAGCCGTAACCAGCCGCTGCGCGAGCACTACCAGCAGCGCTTCAAGCACATCCTGGTCGACGAGTTCCAAGACACCAACGACCTGCAGTACAAGTGGCTCAAGCTGCTGGCCGGCCACGGCGAGCGCGACGGCGGCAGCGCGCTGTTCGCGGTCGGCGACGACGACCAGAGCATCTACGCCTTCCGCGGCGCCAACGTCGGCAACATGAGCGCCTTCGAGCGCGAGTTCAAGGTGCAGAACCTGATCAAGCTGGAGCAGAACTACCGTTCCCACGGCCACATCCTGGACGCCGCCAATGTGCTGATCGCCAACAACAGCAAGCGCCTGGGCAAGAACCTGCGCACCGACGCCGGCCACGGCGAACAGGTGCGCGTGTACGAGGCCAGCTCCGACCTGGCCGAGGCGCAGTGGATCATCGAGGAAACCAAGAACCTGATCGCCGACGGCGCCGCCCGCAGCGAGATCGCCGTGCTGTACCGCTCCAACGCGCAGTCGCGCGTGATCGAGCACGCGCTGTTCTCGGCCGGCATCCCGTACCACGTGTACGGCGGCCTGCGCTACTTCCAGCGCGCCGAGGTCAAGCACGCGATCGCCTACCTGCAGCTTATGGACAATCCGCACAACGATTCGGCCTTCCTGCGCGTGGTGAACTTCCCGACGCGCGGCATCGGCCTGCGTTCGATCGAGGCGCTGCAGGCGGCCGCCGACCAGCACCATATTTCGCTGTACGCCGCCGTGCCCTACGTGGCGGGCAAGGCCGGCTCGTCGCTGGGCGGCTTCGTCAAGCTGATCGAGGGCGCGCGCTTTGAAACGCAGCAGATGGCCCTGCCGGAACTGGTGCGGGTGGTGCTGGAGGCGTCCGGCCTGCTGGCCCACTACCAGACCGAGAAGGAAGGCGCCGACCGCATCGAGAACTTGGAGCAGATGGTCAGCGCGGCCACGCAGTTCGTGTCCGAGGAGGGCTTCGGCCAAGGCGCCCCGGCCCACCTGGGCCCGCAGGCGCAGGCCCAGGCCGGCGCGCCCATCGTCAACGAGGACGGCTTCGAGATCCTCGACGCCGACGCCGCGCTGCCGACCGTGATGTCGCCGCTGTCGGCCTTCCTGTCGCACGCCTCGCTGGAGGCCGGCGACAACCAGGCCACCGCCGGCCAGGAAGCCGTGCAGATGATGACGGTGCATTCGGCCAAGGGGCTGGAGTTCAACAACGTCTTCATCACCGGACTGGAGGAGGGCTTGTTCCCGCACGAGAGCAGCTCGCGCGAGCACGACGGCGTGGAGGAGGAGCGCCGCCTGATGTACGTGGCGATCACCCGCGCTCGCCAGCGGCTGTACATGTGCTTTGCGCAGACCCGCATGCTGCACGGCCAGACCCGCTACAACATGAAGTCGCGCTTCTTCGACGAGTTGCCGGAGGAGTCGCTGAAGTGGCTGTCGCCCAAGGTGCAGTCGCACTGGTTCGCCAACAAGAAATCGTCCTGGGACGAGGCGCCGCTGGTCGGCTCGGACAACGCGATCGCGCAGAAGATCGCGCAGAAGTCGCCGGGCAGCGGCTGGCGCATCGGCGAGTCTGTCGCGCACGGCAAGTTCGGCGAGGGGGTGATCGTCAACATCGAGGGCAGCGGCAACAACGCCCGCGCGCAGATCAACTTCGGCAGCCACGGCATGAAGGTGCTGGACCTGAGCATCGCCAAGCTGGAGCGGTTGGGCCGCTGAGGCGGGCAATAAGAAAGGCGGCCATGGCCGCCTTTCTTTATGCCCCGGGTGCGGGCGCCGGCGGCGCGCTGGCCTCCGGCATGCCGAAGAACTGGCGGTAGCAGGCGTACAGCGTGCAATGCATCAGCACCACCATCATCAGGAAGATGGTGAAGATCACCATCACCTGCAGCTGCGCCGAGTCCAGCAGCAGCACCGGCACCGCCGCGCCGACCTGGAACATCAGGAACAGCACCACCGCCGCCATCAAAAAAGCCTTGAACTCGCGGCACACCGTCACCACGCTGAAGAACAGCGCCTTGGCCAAGGTCATCTTCTGCCAATAGATCAGCGGCGCGGCCAGGCTGCTCAGCATCCAGCCCAGCATGTAGATCCCCGACGAGACGAACAGCGCGCCGCGCGAATTCTCCAGCAAGTCCTTGTCCATCGGGATCTGGCGCGTGGCCATCTTGATCAGCACGCCGTCGTCCAGCAAGGTCAGCACCGCCAGCGCGAGCAGCATCACCAGCAGGTACAGCACGCCCAGCCCCAGCAGCGGCTTGCGCACCGGCTTGCGGAAGCCGCTGAACACCAGGTTCGGCAGCGCGCGCTTGTCGTGGTCGACGTCGGCGCAGGCTTGCAGCAGGGCAATGGTGAACATCGGCGCCAGCAAGGTCGGCGCCACCGAGCCGAGGAAGGGCACCACCAGCGAGAACAGCGACAGGAACATGCAGCAGAAGAACAGCGCCATCAGCGCGCCCGGCTGCTTGCGGAACAGCTGCATGGCCTGCTTGACCCAGTGCCAGCCGGTGCGTGCGGGAAGTCGGCTCATCCGCGCAGTCCCGGCGCCGGCGTGGCGATGCGCTCGCGCAGGATGCGCTCGAAGTGGGTCGGATCGTGCGGCGTCAGCATCTCCGCCTCGCGCGGCTGGTGGAAGTCGTACAGGCGCGACAGCCAGAAGCGCAGCGCCGCCGCCCGCAGCATCGGCTGCCAGGCGGTCTGCTCGGCGTCGGTGAACGGGCGCACGGCGTGGTAGGCGTCGAGCATGGCGCGCACGCGGGCCGTGTCCAGCACGCCGGTGTCGAGAGCTATGCACCAGTCGTTGACCGTGACCGCCACGTCGAACAGCCAGGTGTCGCAGCCGGCGAAGTAGAAGTCGAAGAAGCCGGTCAGGCGCTCGCCGTCGAACATGACGTTGTTGCGGAACAGGTCGGCATGCACCGGGCCGCGCTGCAGCAGGCGGTAGGTGTCGCAGGCCGCGAACGCTTCCTGGAAGTGCATCTCGGCGCGCAGCAGGTGGGCGCAGCTGTCGTCCAGGAAGGGCAGCACGTGCGGCGTGGTCTCGTTCCACCAGTCCAGGCCGCGCAGATTGGGCTGCGCCAGCGGATAGTCGACCGCCGCCAGGTGCATGCGCGCCAGCATGGCGCCGACGGCGGCGCAATGCACCGGCTGCGGATCCATCTGCGACTTGCCTTCGAGCTTGGTGACGATGGACGCCGGCTTGCCGTGCAGGGCGACGATCAGCTCGCCCTGGTCGTTGCCGATGGGCGCCGGCACCAGCACGCCGCGGTCGGCCAGGTGGTGCATCAACTTGAGGTAGAACGGCAACTGTTCGAAGGACAGAATCTCGAAGATCGTCAGCACGAACTCGCCGCGCTCCGTCGTCAGGAAGAAGTTGCTGTTTTCAATGCCGCTGGCGATGCCTTTGAGCGCCAATGGCTGGCCGAGGGGAAACTGCTTGATCCACGGGGTAAGGTCATCCAGGCTGACCGGGGTAAACACTGCCATGAGAAAACTTGATGAGGTTCGGTGAGCGGCGCCGCCGTCGGGGCGGGCGCCGGGGGACGCCCGCGCAGGGCGGGCGCGCGTTATTTCACGGCGGGCGGCGCGGTGGTGTCCGTCGAGCCGTCTTCTTCCGTGGTCTTTTTCTTTTTCTTGCCGATGTCGAATTCCATCACGGTCCATTGCGGGCCGCGGTTGGCGCCCCCCATCGCATCGCCGGGTAGGGCGGTGCCGGCCGGGCGGTTCGGCTTCAGCGTGTAGGTGCTTGGACCGCTTTTGACGGTCGCTTCCACCACTTGGCCGCTGTTGTCGCGTTTTTCGGTGATCTTGTGTTCCGGCGCCGGCTTGGCCGTCACCGTGATCGGATCGTCCGCCACTTCCTCTATTTTTTCCAGTTTTGGCGGCGCCTGGCTCGGAGTCGACTGGGCAAACGCCGTGTGGGCGCTGAGCGTCAGGAGGAGGGCAGGCCAGAGGGTAGAGGTGCGCGTCATGATGAATCGCCTTAGAGGTGAAATACGGCGGTGAAAAACCGTCAAAATTTTATGTATGATCCATTGTAACAAACAGACACGCTTCGCTGTTTTTAAAAGCCGTTTTCCCCATGTTGTTGATTTGAAAAGACCGTGGCGGGCGGGCGAAACCCGGCCAAAACCTGCGATAATGCGCCATCCATGGCCTGGCCGACATTGTTGCGCGCCGCCCCCACCCATATCTAGTGTCTATGCAAAATACCCTGCTGTTAGTTGACGGTTCCAGTTACCTCTATCGCGCCTTCCACGCGCTGCCCGACCTGCGCAGCCCGGACGGCTATCCGACCGGCGCCATGCACGGCATGGTCAACATGTTGCGCCGTTTGCGCGCCGACTATCCGGCCGCCTACATCGCCTGCGTGTTCGACGCCAAGGGCAAGACCTTCCGCGACGACATGTATCCCGAGTACAAGGCCACGCGCGCCTCGATGCCGGACGACCTGCGCCTGCAGATCGAACCCATCCACGAGGCGGTCAAGGCCATGGGCTGGCCCATCCTGATGGTCGAGGGCGTGGAGGCGGACGACGTCATCGGCACGCTGTCGGTGCAGGCGGCGCAGGCCGGCATGAACGTGGTGGTGTCCACCGGCGACAAGGACCTGGCGCAGCTGGTCAACGACAAGGTCATGCTGATCAACACCATGACCAACGAGAAAATGGACGAGGCGGGCGTGCTGGCCAAGTTCGGCGTGCCGCCCAACCGCATCATCGACTACCTGACCTTGATCGGCGACACGGTCGACAACGTGCCGGGCGTGTCCAAGTGCGGCCCGAAGACCGCGCTCAAGTGGCTGTCAGCCTACGACTCGCTGGACGGCGTGATCGCCAACGCGGAAAAGATCACCGGCGCGGTCGGCGAGAACCTGCGCAGCGCGCTGGAATGGCTGCCGAAGGGCCGCGAGCTGATCACCGTGAAGCTGGACTGCGACCTGTCCGAACACATGGCGACGATCAGCGAATCGCTGGTGGCGCGCGGCGAGGACAAGGAAACCTTGCTGGCCTTCTTCGGCAAGTACGGCTTCAAGACGCTGCTGCGCGAGCTGGGCACGCCATCGGCGCCGGTCGGCGCCCCGGGCAAGGCCGCCGCCGCTGAACCGGCGGCCGGCGGCGCCGTCTCCGCCAACATGGACATGTTCGGCGAAGCGCCCAAGCTCAGCACCAACTACGAAACCGTGCTGACCGACGAACAGCTGGACAAATGGATCGCCCTGATCGACGCCGCCAAGCTGACCGCGGTCGACACCGAAACCACCTCGCTGGAGCCGATGACGGCGCAGATGGTTGGCATCTCGCTGTCGGTCGAGCCGGGCGTGGCGTGCTACATCCCGGTGGCGCACAGCTACCAGGGCGTGCCCGGGCAGCTGTCGCGCGAGCACGTGCTGGCCCGGCTGAAGCCATGGCTGGAGGACGCCACCAAGCTCAAGGTCGGCCAGAACCTGAAGTACGACAGCCACATCTTCGCCAACCACGGCGTGAAGCTGCAAGGCATCGAGCACGACACGCTGCTCGAATCGTATGTGTTCGAATCGCACCGCACGCACGACATGGACAGCCTGGCGCTGCGCCACCTGAACCACACCACCATCCCGTTCGTGGACGTGTGCGGCAAGGGCGCCAGCATGATCACCTTCGACAAGGTGGAGATCGGCCGCGCTACCGAGTACGCGGCGGAGGACGCCGACATCACGCTGCGCCTGCACCAGGCGATGATCGGCGAGGTGGAGAACGACGCCAAGCTGAACTTCATCTACCGCAACATCGAGCTGCCGACCGCCGTGGTGCTGCAAAAGATCGAGCGCAACGGCGTGCACATCGACGCCGAGCTGCTCAACATTCAGTCGGCCGAGCTGGGCGCGCGCATCGCCGAGCTGGAGGCCAAGGCGCACGAGCTGGCCGAGCAGCCCTTCAACCTCGGTTCGCCCAAGCAGATTGGCGAGATCTTCTTCGAGAAGCTCAAGCTGCCGGTGGTGAAGAAGACCCCGAGCGGCGCCCCGTCCACCGACGAGGAGGTGCTGCAGAAGCTGGCCGAGGACTATCCGCTGCCGAAAGTGCTGCTGGAATACCGCAGCCTGTCCAAGCTGAAGTCGACCTACACCGACAAGCTGCCCAAGGGGATCAACCAGGACACCGGCCGCGTCCACACCAACTACGCGCAGGCGGTGGCGGTAACGGGACGCCTGGCCTCCAACGACCCCAACCTGCAGAACATCCCGATCCGCACCAAGGAAGGCCGCCGCATCCGCGAAGCCTTCATCGCGCCGCCGGGCAGCCACATCGTCTCGGCCGACTATTCGCAGATCGAGCTGCGCATCATGGCCCACATCTCGGAGGACGAGAACATGCTGCGCGCCTTCGCCGAGGGCGTGGACATCCACCGCGCCACTGCCGCCGAGATCTTCGGCGTGCCGCCGGAGGAAGTCAGCAGCGAGCAGCGCCGCTACGCCAAGGTGATCAACTTCGGCCTGATCTACGGCATGAGCGCCTTCGGCCTGGCCGGCAACCTGGGCATCGAGCGCGGCGCGGCGCAAAGCTATATCGACCGCTACTTCGCGCGCTTCTCGGGCGTCAAGCAGTACATGGACGACACGCGCCTGCAGGCCAAGGCGCGCGGCTACGTCGAGACCGTGTTCGGCCGCCGCCTGTGGCTGCCGGAGATCAATTCACCGAACGGCCCGCGCCGCCAGGGCGCCGAACGCGCCGCGATCAACGCGCCGATGCAGGGCACGGCGGCCGACCTGATCAAGCTGGCCATGGTGGCCGTGCAGGATTGGCTGGAAAAGGATAAGCTGCAAACCAAGATGATCATGCAGGTGCACGACGAACTGGTGCTGGAAGTGCCGGACGCCGAACTGTCGCTGGTCAAGGAAATGCTGCCGAAGCTGATGGCCGGCGTGGCGGAGCTGAAGGTTCCGCTGACCGCCGAAGTCGGCGTGGGCAAGAACTGGGAGGAAGCACATTGAGAATGTGCTTCCGCTAACTACTATCTGAGGAATCGCATGGATGATTTGAGGCAGGATGCAGAGAGTTTGCTGACCAAGACCAGTCTGTCGGACGGCGTCGACCGCCGCGACTTCCTGAAGGTGGCGCTGGGTACCGGCTTCGCGGCCGCCGCCATGCCGGTGGTGGCGCAGAACGTCATCAAGACCGACACCACCGGCCTGACCGCCGGCACCATCACCCTGACGGTGGACGGCGTGCAGGTGCCGGTGTACCGCGCCCAGCCCGAAGGCAAGGCCAACCTGCCGGTGGTTCTGGTGGTGTCGGAGATCTTCGGCGTGCACGAGCACATCGCCGACGTCGCCCGCCGCTTCGCCAAGCAGGGCTACCTGGCGCTGGCGCCCGACCTGTTCGTGCGCCAAGGCGACCCGCAAAAGGCCGCCTCGATCGCCGAACTGCAACGCGACATCATCTCCAAGACGCCGGACGCGCAAGTGATGGCCGACCTGGACGCGACCGTGGCTTGGGCCAAAGCCAACGGCGGCAACGGCGACAAGATCGGCATCACCGGCTTCTGCTGGGGCGGCCGCATCACCTGGCTGTACGCCGCGCACAATCCCAGCATCAAGGCCGGCGTGGCTTGGTATGGCCGCCTGGTGGGCGAGAGCAATCCGGTGACTCCCAGGCATCCAATTGATATCGCTGGATCTCTGACGGTGCCGGTGCTCGGCCTGTACGGCCTGAAGGACACGGGCATCACCCAGGACTCGATCGCGGCCATGAAGGCGGCGCTGGCCAAGGGGGCGAACAAGTCGACCTTCGTGGTCTACCCGAACTCCGGCCACGCCTTCAACGCCGACTACCGCCCCAGCTACGTCGAGGCGGACGCCAAGGACGGCTGGAGCCGCGCGCTGGCGTGGTTCAAGCAGAACGGCGTGTCCTGAACGCCGATTGAGCGCTGATTTACCGGCCATTTGGCCAAAGATGAGCACGAAACCGGGCTGGGCGGTAAAATAACGCCCCGGCCCGCGCGCAGCGGCACGGTCCCTGCTACAAGAGGCTATAACATCGATCCCGTACTCATCTCCATCCTACTGGCCACCACGGTTGCCGGCGTCGTCAGCATCACCGCTGCCGCGGTGTTCTCGTTTACGCTGCTGTCGAAGGTGGTGGAGCGCATGGTTAGCCTGTCGGTGGGCATCATGCTGTCGACCTCGCTGCTGCACGCCTTGCCCGAAGCGTTCGAATCGCAGGCCAGCGCGCGCAGCCTGTTCGGCACGCTGCTGGGCGGGCTGCTGGCCTTCTTCCTGCTGGAGAAGATGGCCATCCTGCGCCATTCCCACCACCACGAGGGCGATGGCCACCACCACCACCACGGCCACGACAAGCGCGAGGCGGGCAAGGCCGGCTGGATGATCCTGGTCGGCGACGGCATGCACAACTTCACCGACGGCATCCTGATCGCGGCGGCCTTCCTGGCCAATCCCGAGCTGGGGCTGGTGACGGGGCTGGCCATCATCGCGCACGAGATTCCGCAGGAGATCGGCGACTTCATCGTGCTGCTCAACGCCGGCTTCTCGCGCACGCGGGCCTATGTCTACAACCTGCTGTGCAGCCTGCTGGCCATCGCCGGCGGCCTGCTGGGCTACTACACGCTGGACCGCGCCAGCAGCCTGATCCCGTATGTGCTGGTGTTCGCCTCGTCGGGCTTCATCTACATCGCCGTCAGCGACCTGATGCCTCAGATGCAACGCCGCGCCACGCTGCGCGAAACCATTCCCCAAGTTCTGCTGATCGCGCTGGGCGTGGTCATCGTCCTGTTCCTGACCCACGGCCACTGAGCCTGCTCAACCCGGCGCGCCTTGCGCCAGGCAGCGCCGGGAGTATCATGGCGGTCATGGACAGCAAACCGAATAAGCAGTCTGAGGCATTCGCTGCGCTCACCGCAGAGGATCGCGCTCGCCTTGAGCGGTTGGCTGTGCTCGCACAACTGAGCCCTGAGGATCTTTGGCAGGATGTCTGGCTGTACGGGTTTGATGATGTTGAGGAAGGAATTCTGGCGGACCTGGAAGCCGACGAGTATTTCAAGCACAACGCCGGTATCGATAACGCCGAAGTCATGGTGGCAGTACGTCAGTTGATCGCTCAAGCCGGGAGTAGCATGACATGATGAACGCCAGACAAAAAAAGCAGGCTGAAGCGTTAGCGGCATTGTCCGCTGCCGATCGTATGCGGCTGGAACACCTGGCTGCCTTGGCTCAGATGGCGCCAGAACGTCTTTGGCCCGAGATTTGGCAATATGGGTTCGACGATGTCGAGGAAAGCATCCAGGCCGATCTGGACGCGGATGCTGCTATTGCGGCCGGTCGAACCATCCCGCATGAAGAGGTCATGGCGCAGGCTCGACGTATCCTGGAAGCCCATGTTAAACCCCGGCGCAAAGCCGACTAAGCTGGCGATACACTGGTCACCGACGGCGCGCAGGTCGCTCGACCAGACCATTGCTCACATCAACGCCCAAGATATGTCGGCGGGCGACCTTGTGTTGCAGCGTTTGCAGAGTGCTTTGGATGCGATCGCCGCTCAGCCGGGAATTGGTACGCCTACCGATAGGCGTGGCATACGCCGATTCCCGATCCCGAAGACTGGCCATACAATCGATTACCGGGTCCATGAAGATGCGATCATGGTCACGCGGTGGGCACGCCAGAAGCGCAAAAGTTAAGCGCCAGTCGCCACCGGCCGGGCCGGGTCGGCGCACCATTGGCTCCAGGAGCCGGGGTAGAGCGCGGCGCCTGGCAGGCCGGCCACTTCCAGTGCCAGCAGGTTGTGGCAGGCCGTCACGCCCGAGCCGCATTGCATGATCGCCTGCGGCGCGCTGGCGAACAGCGGCGCCCATTCCTCCCTCAGCTGCGCGGCGCCTTTGAAGCGGCCGTCGGCGTTCAGGTTGTCCTTGAAGAAGCGGTTCTTCGCGCCCGGAATATGGCCGCCGACCGGATCGATGGTCTCGTTCTCGCCGCGATAGCGGTCGGCCGCACGGGCATCGACCACCGTGCGCGCCTGCGTGGCCAGGTTGGCCACCACGTCCTCCACCGACACCGTCGGCACCAGCGAAGCCCGCTCGGCGATCGTGCCGCGTGCGCGCGCAACGACCGGCGTCACCATCGGCAAGCCCTGCGCCTGCCAGGCGGCCAGGCCGCCGTCCAGCACCGCCACGGCAGGATGACCCACCCAGCGCAGCAGCCACCACAGGCGCGCCGCGAACATGCCGCCGTGCGCGTCATACGCCACCACCTGCGTATCGTCGTTGATGCCCCAGCCGCGCAGCGTCTCGATCAGCGCCGCACGCCCCGGCAGCGGATGGCGGCCGCGAAACTTGCCGTCCGCGCCCACCTTGGCGCCCGACAAATCGGTATCGATGTTGGCGAACTGCGCGTTCTGGATATGGCCGATGGCAAAGCCGTCGCGGCCCGCGTTCGGATTCATCAGGTCATGGCGGCAATCGAGTATCACCCAATTGTCGTCGGTCAAATGCTGGGAAAGGTCGGTGGCGCTGATCAGAGTGGTGTGCATATTCCGGGTTTCCTTAGACTTCGCTGGCTATCGGATCGGTAATGGCGATCGCCTTACCGCGCTCGGTGTTACGCGTATTGTAAAACGTTGTGGCCACGCCGGACACCAGCATCACGACGATGCCCGCCCAGCTGTGCCAGCTGAACACATCGCCGAACACGAACACGCCCCACACGCTGGAAAACACGATGCCGGTGTACTGCAGATTGGCCACCACCAGCGTCTGCCCCAGGCGATAGGCGCGCGTCATGGCGATCTGCGCGCTGGTGGCGCAGATGCCGATGCCCAGCAACAGCAGGCCGCCGTGCACGCTGGTGATGGGATGCCACACCACGCCCTGGCCGCCGGCCTGCGCATAATTGCCGGCGATGCCGGCCACCAGGTTCATGATCGCGAAGTAGAACACCACGCGGTTCTCGGGCTCGCCCGCCAGCCCCAGCTTGCGCACCTGCAGGTAGGCCATGGCCGACAGCACGCTGGAAGTGAGCGCGATCAGCGCCGGTGTCAATTGATTGGAATGGAAGGCCGGCTGCAGCAGCAGCGTGACGCCGACAAAGCTCATGCCGACCGCCGCCAGCAGCGGCCACCTGACCTGGTTTTTGGCATGCCACCAGCCGATCGCGAACAGCCACACGGCGATCCAGATCGGCGCCATGTAGTTGAGGGTCATGGCGGTGGCCAGCGGCAGCTTGGCGATGGCGTAGAACCACAGCCACAGCGACACCACGCCGACCAGCCCGCGCCACAAATGGGCGCCGGGCATGCTGGTGGTGAATTTTCCGCCTTGCAGTTTGATGGCGATGAACAGCACGACCACGCCCACCACGCCGCGATACATGACGATTTCGGATGTGGAGAACTGCTCCGAGGCCAGCTTCACGCACACCCCCATCGCGGCGAACATGAAACTGGCGAACAACATCCAAAGTGACTGCATCGGTTTCCTAGAGATCGATATTGGCCCGGTACCACTCGTGGAAGTGCTGCATGCCGTCTTCCATCGGCGACTGGTAGGGACCGGCATCGGTGGTGCCGCGCTTCATCAGCGCCTTGCGGCCGGCGTCCATGCGCTGGCCGATCTCGTCGTCCTCGACGCAGGTTTCCATGTAGGCGGCGCGCTCGGCCTCGATGAACTCGCGCTCGAACAGCACGATCTCCTCGGGGTAGTAGAACTCCACCACGTTCTTGGTGCGCTGCGGGCCGTCCGGCCACAGGGTCGAGACGATCAGCACGTGCGGATACCATTCGACCATGATGTTCGGATACAGCGTCAGCCAGATCGCGCCGTACGGTGGCGGTTCGCCGCCACGGAACTTGAGCACCTGCTCCTGCCAGCGCTTGTAGATCTCGGAGCCGGACTTGCGCAAGCCCTTGTTCACGCCGACGGTCTGCACGCTGTAGTCGCGGCCGAATTCCCAGCGCAGGTCGTCGCAGCTGACGAAGCCGCCCAGGCCCGGATGGAAGGGCTCGACGTGGTAGTCCTCCAGATAGACTTCAATGAAAGTCTTCCAGTTGTAGTCGCAGTTGTGGACCTCGACGTGGTCGAACATATAGCCGGAGAAATCCAGGTCCTTGGTCACCGACAGCTCCCTGAGCTTGTCCATGACGTCGTAGCCGTTCTGCTCGAACAGCAAGCCGTTCCAGCTTTGCAGCCTGGTCTTGGGCAGGTTCAGGCAGGGCGTCTCCGGGAAGTGCGGCGCACCGATCAACTCGCCCTTGAGGTCGTAGGTCCAGCGGTGCAGCGGACAGACGATGTTGTTGGCGTTGCCGCGGCCATTGAACATCAGCGCCTGGCGGTGGCGGCAGACGTTGGAGAGCACCTCCAGCCCGTTGGCGTTGCGCACCAGCATACGCCCTTCGTCTTCAGAGACGAGGGTCGCGAAGTCGCCGACGTTCGGCACCATCAGCTCGTGCCCGATGTAGCGCGGGCCGGCCTGGAATAATTGCTGCATTTCGCGCTGCAACAGCGCTTCGTCAAAATAGACGTCAACCGGAAGTTGCGCGTTTGAACGCGCCAGCTTGGCGTGGGTAGCCAGATCGGACATCCCAACCCCCCTTAATATGTACATCAAACCAAAGAGAGACAGAATCCGTAAAGACCTGAATTCAAAGTTGTTGAAAATGGTATTTCGGACAGAACCGGCGATTATACCGTGTTTCGCCCCGGTCAGACGACCGGATGTGCTCGTTTTTCGCGCAAAACATGGTGAAAATTACATGATTGTGCGGGATATGGTGACGATTGCGATAAAATCCATAGTTTCCGCCGTCGGCAGTGCCGCTATAGTTCCACCGGATAAGGTGGTTTGTTCTAAAATAACGGGCTACACTGCGCTGGCACGTGTTTTTACCTGAGTGACTATGTCTAAGAAATTAACTGCCGACGCGACCACCGCCCCCGCCTCGTTCGAAGAAGCGATGGCGGAACTGGCGCAGCTGGTTGCACAAATGGAGGCAGGCCAACTGCCGCTGGAAGCCTCGGTGGCCGCCTACGCGCGCGGCTCGGAGCTGGTGAAATTCTGCGCCGTCCAGCTGGAGAAGGTGGAATCCCAGGTCAAGGTGCTGGAAGGCGACATGCTCAAGCCGTTCGCGGAAGCCGGCGAGGCCGAACTATGAACGGCGCCTTCGACGACTGGATGAAGACCGTGCAGGCGGCATCGGAAAACGATTTATCCAGTTTCCTGCCAGCCGCCACCGTGGTGCCCACCAAGCTGCACGCGGCGATGCGCTACGCGCTGCTGGGCGGCGGCAAGCGTGTGCGCCCGCTGCTGGTGTACGCGGCCGGCGCGCTGTTCGGCGCCGACGCGGCCATCCTGAGCCGCGCCGCCGCCGCAGTGGAAATGATCCACGCCTACTCGCTGGTGCACGACGACATGCCGTGCATGGACGACGACGAACTGCGCCGCGGCAAGCCGACGGTGCACGTGGCCTACGACGAGGCGACCGCGCTGCTGGTCGGCGACGCGCTGCAATCGCAGGCCTTCCTGGTGCTGGCCGAGGCCGACACCATCCCGGCGCCGCGCCAGGTGGTGATGTTGCGCCTGCTGGCGCACGCGTCCGGCTCGGCCGGCATGTGCGGCGGCCAGGCGATCGATCTCGACAGCGTGGGCCTGAGCCTGACTTTGGCCCAGCTGGAGCAGATGCACCAGCTCAAAACCGGCGCGCTGCTGCGCGCCGCCGTGGTGCTGGGCGCGCTGGCCGGCAAGGATCTGGACGCGGCCGAGCTGCAAGCGCTGGACACCTACGCGCGCGCCATCGGCTTGGCCTTCCAGGTGGTGGACGACGTGCTCGACGCCACGGCCGATTCGGCCACGCTGGGCAAGACGGCCGGCAAGGACGCCGCCGACAACAAGCCGACCTATGTGTCCATTCTGGGTCTGGAGCCATCGCGCGCGCTGGCGGAAACATTGCGGCTCGACGCGCACGCAGCGCTCGCGCCGTTTGGAGAAAAAGCTCTGCGGTTACGCGAACTCGCGGATTTGATCGTGCAGCGGAAGGCATAAATGAAATTGCTCGAAAACATAGATTCCCCGGCGGACGTGCGCAAGCTGTCGCGCACCCAACTGACGCCGCTCGCGCATGAACTGCGCAGCTACCTGCTCGATTCGGTCTCGAAGACCGGCGGCCATTTGTCGTCCAACCTCGGCACGGTCGAGCTGACCGTGGCGCTGCACTACGTGTTCAACACGCCGCACGACCGCATCGTCTGGGACGTGGGCCACCAGACCTATTCGCACAAGATCCTCACCGGCCGCCGCGAGCGCATGAACACGCTGCGCCAGCTGGGCGGCATCTCCGGCTTCCCCAAGCGCGATGAAAGCGAATACGACACCTTCGGCACCGCGCACTCGTCGACCTCGATCTCGGCGGCGCTGGGCATGGCGCAGGCGGCCAAGATCAAGGGCGAGCACCGCCACGCCATCGCCGTGATCGGCGACGGCTCGATGACCGCCGGCATGGCCTTCGAGGCGCTCAACAACGCCGGCGTGCAGGAAGACGTCAATCTGCTGGTGATCCTGAACGACAACGACATGTCGATCTCGCCGCCGGTGGGGGCGCTGAACCGCTACCTGGCGCGTTTGATGTCGGGCCAGTTCTACGCCGCCGCCAAGAACGTCGGCAAGTCCGTGCTGCCCGGCCCCGTGCTGGAGCTGGCCAAGCGGCTGGAGGAGCACGCCAAGGGCATGGTGGTACCGGCCACCATGTTCGAGGAATTCGGCTTCAACTACATCGGCCCGATCGACGGCCACGATCTGGAATCGCTGATCCCGACGCTGCAGAACATCAAGCACCTCAAGGGACCGCAGTTCCTGCACGTGGTGACCAAGAAGGGCCAGGGCTACAAGCTGGCCGAGGCCGACCCGGTGCTGTACCACGGTCCGGGCAAGTTCAACCCGGCCGAAGGCTTCAAGCCGGCCGTCGCGTCGGGCAAGATGAGCTACACCGAGGTGTTCGGCAACTGGCTGTGCGACATGGCCGCCGCCGACAAGCGCCTGGTCGGCATCACGCCCGCCATGCGCGAAGGCTCGGGCATGGTCGGCTTCGAGCAGAAGTTCCCGGATCGTTACTTCGACGTCGGCATCGCCGAGCAGCACGCCGTGACCTTCGGCGCCGGCCTGGCCTGCGAAGGCCTGAAGCCGGTGGTGGCGATCTACTCCACCTTCCTGCAGCGCGGCTACGACCAGTTGATCCACGACGTGGCGCTGCAAAACCTGGACGTGACGTTCGCGCTGGATCGCGCGGGCCTGGTGGGCGCCGACGGCGCCACCCACGCCGGCAACTACGACATGGCCTACCTGCGCTGCATCCCGAACATGGTGGTCATGGCCGCCTCGGACGAGAATGAATGCCGCCAGATGCTCACCACCGGCTACCAGTACCAGGGACCTGCGGCGATCCGCTATCCACGCGGCGCAGGCGCCGGCGTGGCGATCAAGCCGGAGCTGACCACGATCGAAATCGGCAAGGGCGAGATCCGGCGCCGGGGCCAGAAGATCGCCATCCTGGCCTTCGGCTCGATGGTGGCGCCGGCGCTGGCCGCCGGCGAAACCCTGGACGCCACGGTCGTCAACATGCGCTTCGTCAAACCGCTCGACGTCGAACTGGTCAAGCGGATGGCCGCCGAACACGATTACCTGGTGACGGTGGAAGAGGGGTGCATCATGGGTGGCGCGGGCGCCGCCGTGGCCGAGGCGCTGGCCGCCGAAGGTATCGTCAAGCCGCTGCAAATGCTCGGCCTGCCGGACAAATTCATCGACCACGGTGACCCGGCCAAGCTGCTCGCCAGCGTGGGACTGGACGGCGCCGGCATCACCGCCTCGATCAAGCAACGCCACGCCGCCGCCGAGCCGCGCCTGGTGGTCAACAACGGTTAAACACCGTTGCTGTTATGCTCAAAGCCGCCTTCGGGCGGCTTTTTTCTTGCCTATCGTGACGGCGCATCCTATCTTGGTATAAACAGTTTATTTGGTTTATATCGCCATGCATGCTGCCTGCTATTTTTCTGGGTTGTTGTTCGCCTGTGGTATGGCGGGCGCGCAGGTGCCGGAATCGGGCCGGGCGCAGGAAATGCGCTACAGCGCCGAGGAAGTGGCCAGCACGGTCGAGGATCGCTATATCGACCGCGTGGTCGGCCTGGCGGCTGACGGGCGGCTCGATGACGACCGCGTGCTGCTGGCGCGGCTGCAATCCATCGGCGCGGGCCTGGTCCGCGCCGCCGTGGCGCTGAAGCCGGAAGTGGCCGGATGGGAGTGGGAGTTCCATACCACCAGCGATGCCGAAGTCGACGCCATCTGCATGGCCGGCGGCAAAATCCTGGTGGGCAGCGCCTTCGTGCGCCAGCTGGCGTTGAGCGATGGTGAACTGGCCACCTTGCTGGGCCACGAAATCGCCCACGCGGTGGCCGAGCATCACCGCGAAACCTTGTCGGAGGCGCTATTCCTGAACCGCTATCCGGTGGTGCCGCTGGAGGTGGTGATGGAGCGCCTGGAGAGCGACCTGTCGGTGCAGATCCGGCTATCCAAGCTATCGAGCATGCAGGAGTCCGAGGCGGACCAATTGGGCATGGTGCTGGCGCACCGCGCGGGCTGGCCGGCCGCCGACATGGTCGGCTTTTACCGCAAGCTGTCCGACGGCGACCAGATGGCGCTGGTGTCCAGCGCCTATCCGGCCAGCGCCTCGCGCCTCAGCATGGCCAAGGGCATGGCGCTGCTGTTCCAGTCGGACCGCTGATCCTTAGCCGCGCTTGCGCTCGTGCTGCCACAGCACGTCGCTGCCGCCGGCGTAGCGGTTCAACACCCGCGACAGCACAAACATCAAGTCCGACAAGCGGTTCACATACTGGCGCGGATGCTCGTGGATGGTCTCGGCCTTGCCCAGCGTGACGATGGCGCGTTCGGCGCGGCGGCACACGGTGCGGCACACGTGCGCCTGCGAGGCCGCGCGCGAGCCGGCCGGCAGGATGAACTCCGTCAGCGCCGGCAGGGTGGCGTTGTACTTGGCCAGCAGCGCGTCGAGCCGCTCGACGTGCGCCTCGGTGATCATCTGGTAGCCGGGGATGCACAACTCGCCGCCCAGGTCGAACAGGTCGTGCTGGATGGTGACCAGCTCTTCGCGCAGCTCGGCCGGCATGTCTTCGCACAGCAGCAGGCCGATGTGCGAGTTCAGCTCGTCGACTTCGCCGATCGAGTGGATGCGCACGCTGTCCTTGTCGGTGCGGCTGCCGTCGCCGAGGCCGGTGGTGCCGCCGTCGCCGGTGCGGGTGGCGATTTTGGAGAGTCGATTGCCCATATGGATTCCTAAAAGTGGATGAGTCGCGCCCGGAAGAATACAACAGTTTAATCGGGTATTTCGCCTTGCGGGACGTTTGTGCTTACAATCGATGCATAACCATGTGCTTCCAGGTGCCCGCTCCATGAACATTGCCACATCCGCTCCGGCCGATATCGCCGCCCGCCGCGCGCAGGTCGCCGCAGCCTTGCAGCAGGCGTTGCCGGCCCGCGCCATCCTGTCCGAGCCGGAGGACACCCGGCCCTACGAATGCGACGGCCTTGCCGCCTACCGCCAGCTGCCGATGATTGTCGTGCTGCCCGACAGCGAGGAGCAGGTCATCGCAGTGCTGCGGGTGTGCCGCGAGATGAACGTGCCCATCGTGCCGCGCGGCGCTGGCACGGGCCTGTCCGGTGGCGCCATGCCGATCGCGGACGGCGTGGTGCTGTCGACCGCGCGCCTGAACCGCATCGTGCGCATGGACGCCTACTCGCGGACCGCCGTGGTGCAGCCGGGCGTGCGCAACCTGGCGATCTCGGAGGCGGCGGCGCAGCATGGCCTGTACTACGCGCCCGACCCGTCCTCGCAGATCGCCTGCACCATCGGCGGCAACGTGGCCGAGAATTCCGGCGGCGTGCACTGCCTCAAATACGGCCTGACGGTCCACAACGTGCTGCGCGTGCGCATGGTGACCTTGGACGGCGACGTGGTGGAGTTGGGCGGCGAGTCGCTCGACGCGCCGGGGCTGGACCTGCTGTCGGTGTTCATCGGCTCCGAGGGCATGCTGGGCATCGTCACCGAGGTGACGGTCAAGCTGGTGCCCAAGCCGGCCACCGCGCGCGTGATCATGGCCTCGTTCAACGAAGTGACGGCGGGCTGCCACGCGGTGGCGGCGCTGATCGCGGCCGGCATCATCCCGGCCGGGCTGGAGATGATGGACCAGACCTCGTCGCGCATGGTCGAACCGTTCGTCAAGGCGGGCTACGACACCGAGGCCGCCGCCATCCTGCTGTGCGAGGCTGATGGCACCGTCGAGGAAGTGGAGGAGGAAATCGCCCGCATGTCGGCGGTGCTGAACACGGCCGGCGCCAGCGCCATCGCGGTGTCGCAGTCGGAGGCGGAGCGGCTCAAGTTCTGGTCCGGCCGCAAGAACGCCTTCCCGGCGGCGGGCCGCATCTCGCCCGACTACTACTGCATGGACGGCACCATCCCGCGCAAGCGCCTGGGCCAGGTGCTGGAGGGGATCGCGCAGATGGAGACCAAGTACGGCCTGCGCTGCGCCAACGTGTTCCACGCCGGCGACGGCAACCTGCATCCGCTGATCCTGTTCAACGCCAACATCCCCGACGAATTCGAGCGCGCCGAGGCCTTCGGCGCCGAGATCCTGGCGCTGTGCGTGGAAGTGGGCGGCACCATCACCGGCGAGCATGGCGTCGGTATCGAGAAGATCAATTCGATGTGCGCGCAGTTCGCGCCGGCGGAGTTGGATGCGTTCTTCTCGGTCAAGCGCGCCTTCGATCCGGCCGGCCTGCTCAATCCCGACAAGGCCATTCCCACGCTGAACCGCTGCGCCGAATTCGGCAAGATGCGCGTCAGCGGAGGCATGCTGCCGTTCTCCCATCTGCCGCGTTTTTGAACGGAGCGACATGACGACCGAATCGTATTCCCACATCGCCGAGCAGTTCAGCGAACGCATACGCGTCGCCACGGACGCCGGCACGTCGCTGCGCCTGCGCGGCGGCGGCACCAAGGACTGGTACGGCCAATCGCTGGACGGCGAGGTGTTCGACACGCGCGCCTACGCCGGCGTTGTCTCCTACGAGCCGACCGAATTGGTGATCACCGCCCGCTGCGGCACGCCGCTGGCGGAGATCGAAGCGCTATTGGCCCAGCACCATCAGATGCTGGCGTTCGAGCCGCCGCGCCACGGCGCCGCGTCGACCATCGGCGGCGTGGTGGTCAGCGCCTTGTCCGGTCCGCGCAGGGCCAGCGCCGGCGCGGTGCGCGACTTCGTGCTCGGCGCGGTGCTGATGGACGGCCATGGCGAGGCGCTGCGCTTCGGCGGCCAGGTGATGAAGAACGTGGCGGGCTACGATGTCTCGCGCCTGCTGGCCGGTTCGCTCGGCACGCTGGGGCTGATACTGGAGGTGTCGCTCAAGGTGCTGCCGATGCCGCTGCGCGAGGCCAGCCTGCGCTTCGAGATGAGCGAGATCGAGGCGCTGCGCCATCTGAACGAATGGGCCGGCCAGCCGCTGCCGATATCGGCCAGCTGCTGGCACCAGGGCGTGCTGACGCTGCGCCTGTCCGGCGCCGAGGCGGCGGTGGAAGCGGCGCAGCGCAAGCTGGGCGGCGCACCGCTGGAGGACGACGCGGCGTTCTGGACCTCATTGCGCGACCAGACGCACAGCCATTTCGACGGTGGCGCCTTGTGGCGGCTGTCGGTGCCGCCGGCGGCCAGCGCCATCATCCTGCGCGGCGAGCAGCTGATCGAGTGGGGCGGGGCGCAGCGCTGGCTCAAGGTGGAGTCCACCGACGCGGAGCAAGCGGCCGGCATACGCCGCGCCGTGGCGGCGGCCGGCGGCCACGCCACGCTGTTCCGCGGCGGCGACAAGAGCGTCGGCGTGTTCCATCCATTGGCGCCGGCCGTGGCGAAGATCCACTTGCGGCTCAAGCACTCTTTCGATCCGGCGGGGATCTTCAATCCCGGCCGCATGTACTAGCGAACCTCATGCAAACCAATCTCGCCGATTTCATCAAGCACACCCGCGAAGGCGAAGAGGCCGACGCCATCCTGCGCGCCTGCGTCCACTGCGGCTTCTGCACCGCCACCTGTCCCACCTACCAGCTGCTGGGCGACGAGCTGGATGGCCCGCGCGGCCGCATCTACCTGATCAAGCAGGTGCTGGAAGGCGCGCCGGTGACGGCCAAGACCCAGACCCACCTGGACCGCTGCCTGACCTGCCGCAACTGCGAGACCACCTGTCCGTCCGGCGTCAAATACGGCCGCCTGATCGACATCGGCCGCAAGGTGGTGGAGGAGCGCGTGCAGCGCCCGTTCGCCGAGCGCATGAAGCGGCTGGTATTGAAGGAAGGCTTGCCGCGCAAGGCGCTGTTCAAGGCGGCGCTGCGCGCGGGGCAGGTGTTCCGGCCGCTGCTCTCGCCGGCGATGCAGGACAAGATCCCGGCGATGCAAGGCGCCGGCGTGTGGCCGTCGCGCCAGCACGCGCGCAAGATGCTGGTGCTGGAAGGCTGCACGCAGCCGGCGATGGCGCCCAACATCAACGCCGCCACCGCGCGCGTGCTCGACGCGCTGGGCGTGCAGCTGGTCGTCGCGCCCAAGGCCGGCTGCTGCGGCGCGCTGCGCCACCACCTCAACGACCAGGAGGCGGCGCTGGACGACATGCGCCGCAACGTCGACGCCTGGTGGCCGTACGTGCAGGACGGCGCGGTGGAGGCCATCGTGATGACGGCATCCGGCTGCGGCGTCACGGTCAAGGAATACGGCCACCTGCTGGCGCACGACAGCGCCTACGCCGGCAGGGCGCAGCGCATCTCCGAGCTGACGCGCGACCTGAGCGAGGTGATGCCGCAATTCGAGGAGGAGCTGGCGCGCCGCGTGAGCATCAGGGAGCGCGTGGCCTATCATCCGCCCTGCACGCTGCAGCACGGCCAGCAGATACGCGGCAAGGTGGAGGGCGTGCTGCGCGCGGTCGGCGTGGACGTGGTGCTGTGCGCGGACAGCCATCTGTGCTGCGGTTCGGCGGGCACGTACTCGCTGCTGCAGCCGGAATTGTCGCTGCAGCTGCGCGACCGCAAGCTGGCCAACCTGGCCGACACCGGCGCCACCGCCATCGTCTCGGCCAACGTGGGCTGCACCGCGCACCTGCAATCGGGCACGGACACGCCGGTCAGCCACTGGATCGAACTGCTCGACTCAGCCCTGAATAAATAGCGGCATCTGCGCCGTGCCGCCGGCCGGCTCGCCGTGCAGGCTGAGGATGGGCGGCAGCTGCGCGGCCGCCTGCCACACGCCCGCGGTGTTGAAGCTGGCGACCCAGGGCAGCACGTCGTCCGCCGGCATCGGCCGGGCGATGCCGTAACCCTGCACCAGGTCGCAGCCCAGGCGCATCAGCATGGCGCCATGCTCGATGGTCTCCACGCCCTCGGCGATCACGCCCAGGCCGAAGGACTTGGCCAGGCCGATGACGGCGCTCACCAGGTGCAGGTCGTCGCGGTCGACCAGCATGTTGCGCACGAAGCTCTGGTCGATCTTCAGCATGTCCGCCGGCAGCCGCTTCAGGTAGGACATCGACGAATAGCCGGTGCCGAAATCGTCCAGCGCGAAGCTGATGCCCAGCGCCTGGCAATCGAGCATAATGCTGCGCACATGGGCGATGTCGCTCAGCGCGGACGACTCCAGGATCTCCAGCTCCAGCATGTGCGGGGGCACGTCCGGGAACTCGGCCAGGATGCCCTTCAGGCGGGCGACGAAATCGGCGCGCTGGAAATGGCGCGCCGCGATGTTCACGCTGATGACCCAGCGCGCGTCGAACGCGCGCCAGAACTGCAGCTGGCGCAAGGCCTCGCGCAGCACCCACTCGCCGATGTCGACGATCACATCGCTGTGTTCGACGATGGGCAGGAAGTCCATCGGTCCGACCACGCCGCGCAGCGGATGCGCCCAGCGCAGCAGCGCCTCCATGCCGACGATGCGGCCCTTGCGCATGTCCAGCTTGGGCTGGTAGTAGAGCCGCAGCTCGCCGGCGCGCAGCGCGGCGCGCACCTCGGTGCGGCGGTTGTGGTGGGTGCGTACCTGCTCGTCCAGGTCGGCGTCGAAGAAGTGATAGCGGTGGCGGCCCATGATCTTGGCCTGGTACAGCGCCTGGTCGGCGTGGCGCAGCAGGCTGTCGGCGCTGATCTCGTTGCCGGTGTAGACCGCCACGCCGGCGCTGGCCGACATGCCCACCGCCTTGCCCGCGCACACGTAGTCGCGCGACAGCGCCGTCATCAGGCGGTCCAGCGCCTGCTCGACGGCGGCGCGGCCGTTCATCTCCGGCAGCAGCAGCACAAATTCGTCGCCGCCCAGGCGCGCCGCGTAGTGGCGCTGGCCGGCGAAATCGTGCAGGCGGCTGGCGGCCTGCTTGAGGATCTCGTCGCCGACGTGCTGGCCCATGGTCTGGTTCACGTGCTGGAAGTGATCGAGGTCGAACAGGCACACGGCCAGCAGGTAGCCCTCTTCGCGGGCGCGCGCCACCTCCTGCTCGAAGCGGCTGGCCAGCGCCGCGCGGTTGGGCAGGCCGGTCAGGATGTCGTGGTTGCTCTGCCAGGAGATCTGCTGCATCAGCTGGCGGCGCTCGGTCACGTCGCGGAACACCAGCACAGAGCCCTGCACCTCGTTGTGCGCGGAGCGGATCGCGTTGGCGGTGTATTCGACGGTGACGATTTCGCCGAGGCGGTTGCGCAGGCTCTGGTTGCCGACCTTGATCACGTCGCCGCCGGCGTAGATCTGCGCCATCGCCTTGAGCAGCGAGTGCTGGCCGAAGTTATTCGCCAACACGAACACCTGGTGCAGCTCCATGCCGCGCGCGCATGCCTCGGACCAGCCGGTGAGCTGCTCGGCGACGTCGTTGACGGTGGCGATCTTGCCGTTCAAATCGGTGGTGATGACGGCGTCGCCGATCGAGGCCAGCGTGACCTCGATGCGTTCCTTCTCCACCTGCAGCAGCGCCTGCGCCTCCAGCGTTTGCGCCAGCTGCTCGCTCAGTTTGTGCTGGCTTTGCTGCAGCTTGTGCACCAGTGCCTGCACGCGCTGCGCCATGTTGTTGAAGGTGACGGCCAGCATGCGCGCCTCGGGCGTGCCGCGCACCGGCAGGCGCACGCCGTGGTCGCCGTTCTGGAAGCGGGTGGTGGTCTCGGTCACGCGCTGCAGCATGCGCTGGTTGACGAAGATGATGATGCCCAGCAGTGTGTAGATGATGGAGATGTTGATCAGCGAGATGATGGCCTGCTGGTGCAGCGTGCGCCACACCTGGGCCAGCGGCAGCGTCGGTTCGAAGGCCAGCACCAGGCTGGCGTTGCCGATGTAGACGGTGCGGTTGATCGGCTGCAGGCCGTCGAGGTTGCGGAACCAGTCCGGGTAGTCGGGCGGCGGCGCCGCGCTGCGCAACGCTTCGAGATGGCCGCCGGCGTAGTCCAGCCGCGCCGCCATCAGGTCGGCCTCCAGCAGCAGGGCGCCGGCCAGGGTGTTGTCGAGGGCGGCGCGGTCCGGCGTGGCCAGGGCCGGCAGCAGCGCCTTGTGCAGGTAGACGCCCAGTTCGCCGGCGTCCTTCTGGTAGCGGGCGTTGGCGTAGGCGGTTTCGGACTGGAACAACAAGGTATATCGCAAGCCCACCACGACGGCGATGATGAGGAAGATAGGGACGAACAAGCGGGAGTAAGTCCCCATCCGCATCCAGCGCGACAGTAGTTTTCCAAACAACGACATAGGCGACGGATTCGATTCTTGGAAATGACCAACGGCCATTATTACCGAAAAGTTAACCGAAAGCACGTTTTTTGGAAAACGTTTTCACTCTTTTTACAATTTTTTATGTCCTGTCGCCGGGACTGTCTTATTCCGCCAGCAGTTTAGCGATGTCGGCGGCCAGCTCCTCGGGCTTGGTGGCGGGGGCGTAGCGCTTGTAGACGCTGCCGTCCTTGCGGATCAGGAACTTGGTGAAGTTCCATTTGATGGCCTCGGTGCCGAGGATGCCGGGGGCGTCCTTTTTCAGCTTGATGAACAATGGATGGGCGTTGCTGCCGTTGACGTCGATCTTGGCGAACAGCGGGAAGGTGACGCCGTAGTTCTTTTGGCAAAAGGCGCCGATCTCGTCGGCTTGGCCCGGCTCCTGCGCGCCGAACTGGTTGCAGGGGAAGCCCAGCACCACCGCGCCCTGGTCCTTGAACTGCTGGTAGATCGCCTCCAGGCCCTGGTATTGCGGCGTGAAGCCGCACTTGCTGGCGGTGTTGACGATCAGCAGGACCTGGCCCTTGTACTGGTCCAGCTTGACGGGGGCGCCGGACAGGCTGTCGGCGGTGATGTCGTAGAGTGTGTTCAAAAGTGTTCCTTTGGTTTTAGATGAGGCCCAGGTGCTCGGTGCCGGCCGAGAGGTCGCGGTTCTTGGCGGCCTTGCCTTCGAGCTTGATGGCAAGGCGCAGGTCGTTGACGGAGTCGGCGTTGCGCAGCGCGTCCTCGTAGCTGATGATGTCGGCCTCGTGCAGGTCGAACAGCGACTGGTCGAAGGTCTGCATGCCCAGCTCGCGCGACTTCTTCATCAGCTCCTTGATCTCGTGCACTTCGCCCTTGAAGATCAGGTCGGAGATCAGCGGCGAGTTGAGCATGATCTCGATGGCCACCGCGCGGCCCTTGGATTCCTTGCGCGGGATCAGGCGCTGGGAGATCATGCCCTTCAGGTTGAGCGACAGGTCCATCAGCAGCTGCTGGCGGCGTTCCTCGGGGAAGAAGTTGATGATGCGGTCGAGCGCCTGGTTGGCGCTGTTGGCGTGCAGCGTGGCCAGGCACAGGTGGCCGGTCTCGGCGAAGGCGATCGCGTGGTCCATGGTTTCGCGGTCGCGGATCTCGCCGATCTGGATCACGTCCGGCGCCTGGCGCAGCGTGTTCTTCAGCGCCACCGCCCAGTCGTCGGTGTCGACCCCGACCTCGCGCTGGGTGACGATGCAATTCTTGTGCGGGTGGACGTACTCGACCGGATCCTCGATGGTGATGATGTGGCCGTAGCTGTTCTCGTTGCGGTAGCCGACCATGGCGGCCAGCGTGGTCGACTTGCCCGAGCCGGTGGCGCCGACCATGATCACCAGGCCGCGCTTGGACATGACCACGTCCTTGAGCACCTCGGGCAGGCCGAGGTCTTCGAGCTTGGGGATCTCGCTGGTGATGGTCCGCAGCACCATCCCAACCGAGCTCATCTGCACAAACGCCGACACCCGGAAGCGGCCCAGGTCGCCGGGGCTGATGGCGAAGTTGGCTTCCTTGGTCAGTTCGAAGGACGCGGTTTGCTTGTCGTTCATGATGGAGCGGGCCAGGTCCATGGTGTGGGCCGAGGTCAGCACCTGCGACGACACCGGCGTCATCTTGCCATCGATCTTGATCGCGGGCGGAAAGCCGGCGGTGATGAACAGGTCCGAGCCCTTCTTGCTGGTCATCAACCGCAGCAGGTCGAACATGAATTTGGATGCCTGGTCGCGTTCCATGATGTGTCCTTTTTCGTTAACAACTTTGGGGTCAAGTCTGACATTCGGACACGACCTCTGCCGTGGGCTTGGGGTCAAGTCTTGGGCTTGGGGTCAAGTCTGGCATTCGGACACGAGCTCAACCGTAGGCGCTGCCTAGGGCTGAGCTCGTGTCCGAATGCCAGACTTGACCCCATTTTTTGGGTTGAGCTCGTGTCCGAATGTCAGACTTGACCCCATTTTTTAGCCGGGGAAGTTGTCCGGGGTCTTGGCGGCGTTGCGGGCGGTGGCGGCGCTGATGACGTTGCGCCGCACCAGGTCCGTCAGGTTCTGGTCCAGCGTCTGCATGCCGACGTTGCTGCCGGTCTGGATCGCCGAGTACATCTGCGCGATCTTGGCTTCACGGATCAGGTTGCGGATCGCCGGCGTCGCCACCATGATCTCGTGCGCCGCCACGCGGCCGTTGCCGTCCTTGGTCTTGAGCAGCGTCTGCGAGATCACCGCCTGCAAGGATTCGGACAACATCGCCCGCACCATCTCCTTCTCATCGGCCGGGAACACGTCGACGATGCGGTCGATGGTCTTGGCCGCCGACGAGGTGTGCAGCGTGCCGAACACCAGGTGCCCGGTCTCGGCCGCCGACAAGGCCAGCCGGATGGTCTCCAAGTCGCGCAGCTCGCCGACCAGGATGGCGTCCGGATCCTCGCGCAGCGCCGAACGCAGCGCGTTGTTGAACGACAGCGTGTGCGGCCCCACCTCGCGCTGGTTGATCAGGCATTTCTTCGATTCGTGCACGAACTCGATCGGATCCTCGATCGTCAGGATGTGGCCGTACTCGTTTTCGTTGAGGTGGTTGACCATCGCCGCCAGCGTGGTCGACTTGCCGGAGCCGGTCGGCCCCGTCACCAGCACCAGCCCGCGCGGCTTGAGCGCGAACTCGGCAAAAATCTTGGGCGCGTTCAGGTCCTCCAGACTGAGGATCTTGGATGGAATCGTCCGCAGCACCGCCGACGCCCCGCGCTCCTGGTTGTAGGCGTTGACGCGGAAGCGCGCCAGGCCCGGAATGGCGAACGAGAAGTCGCATTCGAGCATCTCTTCATAGGCCTTGCGCTGGCCGTCGTTCATGATGTCATAGATCATGCCGTGCACATCCTTGTGCTCCAGCGGCGGCAGGTTGATGCGCCGCACGTCGCCGTGCACACGTATCATGGGCGGCAGCCCGGCCGACAGGTGCAGGTCCGAGGCCTTGTTCTTGACGGAGAATGCGAGAAGTTCGGAGATGTCCATTTATAATCCCTGTGCCTGACGTTGGTGAGGTGCCCGCTGCGGCGCCTGCCCTTGTTTTTAACGATTTTTACTCGATGATTATGTCCCCGATCCCCCAGAACTTGCAAGCAATCACCTCGACAATCGTTGCCGCAGCCCAAGATGTTGGCCGTGCGCCGCAATCGGTGCAGTTGCTGGCCGTCTCCAAGACCTTCGGGCCGGAGGCGGTGCTGGAGGCGGTGCAGGCCGGCCAGCGCGCCTTCGGCGAGAATTACCTGCAGGAGTCGCTGGACAAGATCGCGGCGCTGAAGGCGGCCGGCGCGCCCGCGCTCGAGTGGCATTTCATCGGCCCGATCCAGAGCAACAAGACGCGCCCCATCGCCGAGCACTTCGATTGGGTGCACACGGTCGAGCGCGAGAAGATCGCGCAGCGGCTGTCCGAGCAGCGGCCGGAAGGCATGGCGCCGCTGCAGATCTGCTTGCAGGTGAATATCAGCGGGGAAGCCAGCAAGAGCGGCGTGGCCCCGGCGGAACTGGCGGCGCTGGCCCACAAGGTCGCGGCGCTGCCCAATCTCACCTTGCGCGGCCTGATGGCGATCCCCGAGCCGGCCGAAGACTTTGCGCAGCAGCGGGCGGCGTTCGCCCAGCTGCGCGTGCTGTACGAGCAGTTGCGCGCCGAAGGCCTGGCGCTCGACACGCTGTCGATGGGCATGTCGGCCGACCTGCGCGCCGCCATCGCCGAAGGTGCGACCATCGTGCGCATCGGCAGCGCCATTTTTGGTTCACGAAACTACAACAAGGCTTGATGATGAAAATAGCATTTATCGGCGGCGGCAACATGGCCTCCGCCCTGATCGCGGGACTGGCCAACAAACTGACCGCCGGCGCCAACATCCACGTGGCCGATCCGAACGCGGAAGCGCTGGCCCGCTTGCACCAGCAGTTCGGCGTGACCACGGCCGGCGCCGCCGATGCCGCGGTGTCGGCGGCGGACGTGATCGTGCTGGCGGTCAAACCGCAAAGCATGCGCGAAGTGGCGGCCCAGCTGCTGCCGTTGATCGACAAATCCAAGCAGCCGCTGGTCGTCTCGATCGCGGCCGGCATCCGCATCGTGGACCTGTCGCGCTGGCTGGGCGGCTACACTGCCATCGTGCGCTGCATGCCCAACACGCCGGCGCTGATCGGCATGGGCATCACCGGCATGGCCTGCACCCTCGGCGTGAGCGCGCAGCAGAAGCAGGCGGCGGACGATATCCTGCGCGCCGTCGGCCCGACGGTGTGGCTGGACGACGAGTCGCAGATCGACGCGGTGACGGCGGTGTCGGGCAGCGGCCCGGCCTATGTGTTCTACTTCATCGAGGCGATGCAGCAGGCCGCGCAGGACATGGGCCTGAGCGCGGAACAGGGCAGGCAACTGGCGCTGGCCACCTTTGCCGGCGCCTCGCAGCTGGCGGTGCAGTCGACCGAGCCGGTGTCGCTGCTGCGCGAGCGCGTGACGTCGAAAGGCGGCACCACCTACGCGGCGCTGACCAGCATGGAGGCCAGCGGCGTGAAGGGCGCGATCATCCAGGCGATGAAGGCGGCCCGGCAGCGCGGCAAGGAGATGGGCGACGAGCTGGGTTCCTCCAACTGAGACGAAAGGCTGCATGATGACGGTAGTTCGATATCTCCCCTTGATTGCAGCCTTCACCGTTTTGCAGGCGGGCGCCGCGACCATCGTCGCCGAGACGATGCAGCGGCCGGAAGGACCGCGCACCTATTTGCTGGCGCAGCCGGCGTCGCCGGCGGCGGGCAAGCTGCCGCTGGTGATTCTGCTGCATGGCCACATGGGTTCCGCCAATCTCACCCTCGGCAAGGGCCGGATAGACGATCCGGCCGCCGCCTGGCTGGACGTGGCCGACCGCGAAAGCTTGCTGCTCATCGCACCCGACGGCGCCAAGGGCAGCGACGGACAGCGCGGCTGGAACGACTGCCGCGCCGACGCTCCCTCCAATCCCAAGACCGACGATGTCGGCTTCATCGCCGCGCTGATCGACCAGGCGGTGGCACAGCACAACGCCGATCCGTCGCGTGTGTACTTGTCCGGCATGTCCAATGGCGGCGGCATGGTGTACCGGGCGGCGATCGAGCTGGGGCCGCGCCTGGCGGCGGTGGCGGCGTCGAACATGCTCATGCCGGTCAAGAATTTGTGCCCGCCTCCCAAGCGCGCCTTGCCGATGCTGGTGGCGCATGGGACCGAGGACAAGATCGTACCTTACGCCGGCGGCGAAGTCGGCCACTCGCTGTTGACGGGGCGCGGCTCCAATATGAACGCAGATGAGTCGGTGAAGTATTGGCGCGAGCTGGCGCAGCTGCCTCCCGCGCCGGCCGTCACGCAGGTGCCGCATCGCGATGCGGCCGACAAGACGTCGCTGGTGCGTTATGTATGGGGCGCTGATCCCAAGAGTGTGCAGGTCGAATTCCTGAAGATGGAAAACGCTGGCCACGTGCAGCCCAGCGCCGCGCACCGCCTGCCGCCGCTGATGCTGTCGATACTCGGCAAGCAAAACGGCGACATCGAATACGCCGACGAAACCTGGACCTTCTTCAAGGACAAGCGTGTCGCGCCATAAGCTAGGCGCCGTCGCAGCCTTGCTTCATCGCCGCGATCCACGCGCGTATCAGTTCCACGCCTTCCTTGTGCACCGAGCCGCGCCCCAGTTCCGGCATCATGATGCCGGTCTGGTCGGAGCTTAGCCGGTAGACCATGATCGACTCATCCGGCTTGCCCGGCGCGATGCCGTAGCCATGGCCGCCTGTCCCGGCGCCCGCCGCCACCGGCGGCTTGCACAAGCCCAGATGCAGGTCCGCCGGCGCACCGATGTTCAGGTGCAGCGCGGTGGTGTTGGCCGCGCCCTTGTCGTTGTGGCAGTGGGCGCAGTTGATGTCGAGGTAGGCGCGGGCGCGCGCGTCCAGCGTCTGGCCCTGGTCGCGCCAGTTGGCGTTGTGCGGCGCGGCCGTCGCCGCGTTGGCCGGCACGCCAGTCAAGTAGCCGATGCGCGCCAGGTAATCGAGCTGGTTGACGCTCACGCCGTCGTAGCTGTAGCTGCGGTTCATATGCCGCGCCTTCGGGCCGATCGGCTGGAACTGGCGCGACTTCACATCGGCCACGTGGCAGGACGCGCATTGGTTCACGTTGGGCACCACATAGATCAGGGGCTTGCGGCTGCGGTCCTCGTGCACCACCTCCAGCGGCACCTGGTCGCCGGTGCGCGCGAGCACGGCCTCGGTCTGCTCGGCGTTCCAGACGTAGGGCAGGGCGATCCAGCCGTCGGCGCGGCGCACCAGTAGTCGCGTTTCGACCAGGCGCACGTTGGCCAGGTCGAGCTTGTCGCCGCCGGTTTTGCTGGTGTCGTAGGTGGCCAGCACCGCCTTGGCGGGACCGTCCGCCTTCGGATAGTAGAAGGTCTTGCTGATGATGGTCCCGACCGGGAAATCGAAGCTGGTGTCGGCGTTGTAGACGGCACTCTGCCCCTTCGGCATCCACACTGTGCGCAGCTTCTGCGCGTAGTCGGTGAACAGCGGCGTGTTCAGGTCATAGGGCACCACGCCGGTGTTCAGGTTCAGGCGCCCGCCGGAGACGGCCATCAGGTGCCAGTCGCTCAACCTGGCCGGATTGCCTTCGGTGATAAAGCTCACCGGTGCCTGGGGCTGCGTGCACGCCGCGAGCATCAGCGCGCACGCCACTGCGCTCAGTCTCGCCATCATGACTGCGCGGCGAGCTGGGTGATCGTCACCGGTGGCAGCTTGGCCAGCTCGCAGCGGAACGGCGCCGTGTCCTTGCTGGGGTTCTTGTATTTGTTCGGACCGTCGGCGTTCAGCACGTCCACGCCGTCCTGGATGCAGATGCGCTGCTCGGCCGGCAGCACGCCCTTGACCAGCAGCTTGGTGTCGACGTAGCCGTCCCACAGCACGTCGGGCAGGTGGCCGCCGATGCCGTACATGGCGATCTTCAGCGCCTTCAGATCGAGGCCGTCCGGCGAATCGCCGCCGCCCTTGAAGCGGTTGCCGTACACGTAGATCGCCTTTGGATACGGGTCGTAGCCGGCGGCCACTCCTTTCTCGGTGTAGTAGCCGGTGGAGTGGTAGCTGGAGATGATGACGTTGGCGGTCTGGTTGTCGGTGACGTCGTTGTCGAAGATCTCCACCTTCGAATTGGAGTTGATGACGATGCCGGAACCGGCCGGCACGCTGGCCACGGCCGTGCCGCGCGCGGCGAAGTTGCCGAGGTTGTTCTTGTCGACCTTGTTCTTGTACACGCGGGTGCTGTGCCCCGGCTGCGACAGGTTGGGCATGTTGAACACCAGGATGCCGCCGGTGTTGTTGGTGGCGACGTTGTCGTAGACGTCGGCGTTGATGGTGTTCTCGATCTCGATGCCGGCCACGTTCTGCTCGGCGCGGCAGCGGCGCACCACGACGCCGTTGGACTGGCCGACGTAGATGCCGGCGTCGGAGGCGGCGATGGCCACGCTGTCCTCGATCAGCACGTTGCGCGTCTTGACCGGGTAGATGCCGTAGGCGCCGTTGGTGACCTTGGAGCCGCCGGTCCACTGCACCTTGACCTTGCGGATGGTGATGTTGTCGCCGTCGTTGATCTTCAGGCCGTCGCCCTTGGAGTCCTCGATGGTCAGGCCCTCGATGGTGAAGTTGCTGGCGTAGACCAGCATGCCCTCCGGTCCGGTGATCTGGCCCTTGAACGAGAGGATGGTCTTGTCCATGCCGGCGCCGCGCACCGTCACGCCGTTGCCGCGCAGGGTCAGGCCGCTAGTGAGATGATAGGTACCGGCCGGGATCTCGACCACGCTGCCGGGTTTGGCGTCGAGCAGCTGCTCCTGCAGCTTCTTCTGGAACGCCGCGTCGGCGCTGGCTTGTTCCGCCGAGACGGGCGCCTCGGTCTTGCCGCAAGCACCCAGCAGGGCGCTGATCGTACCGCAAAGAGCAACTGCGCGTATGGCCTTGTACATGTCGTCCCCTCATGCTAATTATTAGATGTAGAGTGCTTGGCAACATTGAGTATAGCAGCATGTTTTGGGCCGTAACCGCGTATCATTGCCGGGTTCGTACCATGTGGCGCGACAGCGACGGAAAGGAAAAAAGATGACGAATCGCCGGGTATTTATTTTGAACTCCTGTGCCGGGCTGGCCGCCGCCACGCTGGGCTGCATGGCCTGGGCCGAGGACCGCGTGCCGCTCAAGGAAGACGAGCCGCTGGCCAAGGAGTTCAACTATGTGATTGACGCGGCCAAGGTGGACGGGCACAAATTCCCCGACTTCAAGGCGGGCGACCAATGCAGCAAGTGCCAGATCTACGAGGACGGCCCGAACAACATGGGCGGCTGCGCCATCTTCCCCGGCAAGCTGGTGGCGGCCGGCGGCTGGTGTACCTCGTTCGGCTGACGTAGACGTTTAACCCCGTTCGCGTTCCGGTTGCGCCGTGGTGGTAGACTGGTATCCCTTGGGGAGCACATCATGAATAGCCATTTGCTGCAGCAAGTAAGCGAGCTGACCGTGGAAGATCAGCTTGCCCTGGTCGAGGCCATCTGGGACGGAATCGTCCGTAATGGCGACGCACCTCAGCCAACTGCGGCGCTAAAAGCCGAGCTGGATCAGCTTTTAGCTGAGCATGATGCAAGCCCGAATGATGTGTTAACGTGGGATGAGGTTGAAGCCGCAGCCATTGCACGCATGCGCCAATGACGCTCCCTGTTACGTTCTCTCAGGCGGCGAGCGGGCAAGTCGCCGAGGCAGCAAGGTGGTACGAGCAGAAGCCCCAGGGTTTGGGCACCGAATTTTTGGCTGAGCTTAAGCAACGCGTTTCGCTTGCTGCTCGACATCCGCTTCAATATCCTTGTGTGCACAAGGATGCACGAAGAATTCCATTGAAGCGTTTTCCTTATTTTGTATATTTCCGCTTGGAGCCATCTCGTCTGCTTGTTTTCGCCGTGCTGCATGCACGAAGAGATGCCTCGAAATTACTTGCGGGCGATCAGTAGCCCGACGACGACACCAAGCGCCGCACCCAGCCCCACCGATTTCCACGGATTGTCGCGCACATAGACGTTGGCCGATTCGGCCGCGCCCCGGCTGCGGGCGATCAGGCTGTCCTCCAGCTTGCGCAGGTCGGTCTTGGCGGTGCGCAGCGTGTCGTCGAAACGGGCGCGGTTTTCCGAGGCGGGTGTGGGGTCCTTGGCGGCGTCCTTGAGCCAATCCTCGGCCTCGCCGATGGCGTGCTTCAGTTCGTTCATCAGCCTGTCGCGCGCGGCGGTGCTGGCGGCCTGGTTGTCGGCGACGTCTTTGCCATTCTGTTGAATCTGATCCATGGTGACCTCATCGGATGTCGGTTGGAAGGGGATAGCCATTGTAGGCAGCACCCGCGCCGGCGCTTTGCGCTGCCTCAATCGTGTCACCTCAACGCGTAGTCCAGCGCCACGCCCGCGAACACCGCCGCGCCCAGCCAGTTGTTGTGGCGGAAGGCGTAGAAGCAGGGATCTCGCTCGCGCCCGCGGATCAGCGTGTAGTGGTAGCAGGCGATGCCCGCCGCCACCGCTACGCCGCCGGCGAACCACTGGCCCATGCCCAGCTGCCAGCCGCAGGCCAGCAGCAGGCCCAGATGCACGGCGTAGCACAGCATCACCGCCGCCACGTCGTAGCGGCCGAAGGTGATGGCCGAGGTCTTGATGCCGATCTTGAGGTCGTCGTCGCGGTCGACCATGGCGTATTCGGTGTCGTAGGCCACCGCCCAGAACACGTTGCCGAGCAGGAGCACCCAGGCCACCGCCGGCACCGTGTTCTGGATCGCGGCGAACGCCATCGGAATGCCGAAGCCGAAGGCGATGCCCAGGTAGGCTTGGGGAATCGCGAAGAAGCGCTTGAAGTAGGGGTAGGTGCCGGCGATGATGACGGCCGCCACCGACAGCTGCTTGGTCAGCGCGTTCAGCGGCAGGATCAGGCAGAACGACAGCAACGCCAGCGTGCCGGCGATCGCCAGCGCTTCCTTGCCGCTGATGCGCCCGCTGGTGATGGGCCGCTGCGCCGTGCGCTTGACGAATTTGTCGATGTCCTGGTCGGCGTAGTCGTTCATCGCGCAGCCGGCCGAGCGCATCAACAGCGTGCCGAGCGAGAAGATCAGCACCAGCGTCAGGCTGGGCTTGCCGTTGGACGCCAGCCACAGCGCGCATAGGGTCGGCCACAGCAACAGCAGCGTGCCGATGGGTTTGTCCAGCCTGACCAGGCGAAAATACAACTCCAGCTTGTTCATGGATAGTGCCGCTTGAAGGGAAAGATCAGGATTATCGCAAATCCTGGCGCGGCCAGCGCGGTGGCCACATTAATCGCCGGCGCAGAGGGGGGTGACGCCGGGCAGGTTGCAGGCGGCCACCACTTCGCACACGGCGTCGATGGCGGCCTTGCGGGTGAAGCTTTTACGCCACACGATCACCACCCGGCGCGACGGCGCCGGCGCGTCGAACGGGCGGAACTGCAGCATGCCGTCCTTGCTGTCCATGTCCGGCACCGAGGCGCGCGGCAGCACGGTCAGGCCGATGCCGCTGGCCACCATGTGGCGGATGGTCTCCAGCGACGAGCCTTCGAAGGTGCGCTGCATGCCGTTGCCCGGCGCCGAAAAACGCGCCATTTCAGGGCACACTTCCAGCACCTGGTCGCGGAAACAGTGTCCGTTACCCAGCAGCAGCATGTTTTCAGTCTTCAGGTCGTCGGCCGGGATGGTGCGGCGCTTGGTCCACGCATGCTGGGACGGCATCGCCACCACGAAGGGCTCGTCGTACAGCGCCTGCATGGCCATGCCGTGCTCGGGCAGCGGCAGCGCCATGATGGCGGCGTCCAGCTCGCCCTGGCGCAGCATCTCGATCAGGCGCACGGTGAAGTTTTCCTGCAGGATCAGCGGCATCTGCGGGACTTTGTCGATCATGCCCTTGACCAGCGGCGGCAGCAGGTAGGGGCCGATGGTGTAGATCACGCCCAGGCGCAGCGGGCCGGCCAGCGGGTCCTTGTTCTGCTTGGCGAGTTCCTTGATGGCGGCGGTCTGTTCCAGCACGCGCTCGGCCTGGGCGACGATCTGCGCGCCCAGCGGGGTGACGGAAATCTCGGCGCCGCCCCGTTCGAACAGCACCACGCCCAGCTCGTCTTCCAGTTTCTTGATGGCGACCGAAAGCGTCGGCTGCGCGACGTAACAAGCTTCGGCCGCATGTCCGAAGTGTTTCGCTCTAGCAACGGCGACGATATATTTCAGTTCGGTCAGTGTCATGAATGTATTTGAACACAGGCAATGCTGGGATGCAATAATTAACCCATATTGTAGCGAATGGTGTCGATATAATGCAGCGTATGTTGGTGTCATCCATCGAAAGGCAAGCATGTCCTCCACATTTGGTCCAGAAGAAGCGCAAGCCTATCTGCACAAGCTGCTGAAGGTGATGCACCATACCGGCGGCTCGGATTTGTTCATTTCCGCCGATTTCCCGCCGAGCATGAAGTCGCAGGGCGCGATGAAGCCCCTGAGCCAGCAGAAGCTGACCGGCAGCGTGACGCGCGCGCTGGCGCTGTCGATCATGAACGAGAAGCAGAAGCGCGAGTTCGAGGCCGAGCTGGAATGCAACTTCGCCATCTCGCTGCCGGACGTGTGCCGCTTCCGCGTCAACGTCTTCGTGCAGCAGCAGAACGTGGCGATGGTGATACGGACCATCGCCTCGGAAATCCCGAACTTCGAAAAGCTTGACCTGCCCGAGGTGCTCAAGGAGGTCATCATGACCAAGCGCGGGCTGGTGCTGGTGGTGGGCGGCACCGGCTCCGGCAAGTCGACCACGCTGGCGGCGATGATCGACTACCGCAACGCCAACTCGGCCGGCCACATCATCACGGTGGAGGATCCGGTCGAGTACGTCCACAAGAACAAGGGTTGCCTGATCACGCACCGCGAGGTGGGCGTGGACACGCTGTCGTGGCACAACGCGCTGAAGAACACGCTGCGCCAGGCGCCGGACGTGATCCTGATCGGCGAGATCCGCGACACCGAGACCATGGAGCACGCGATCGCGTTCGCCGAGACCGGCCACCTGTGCCTGGGTACGCTGCACGCGAACAACTCCAACCAGACCATGGACCGCATCATCAACTTCTTCCCGGAGGAGCGGCGCAACCAGCTGTTGATGGATTTGTCGTCCAACCTGCGCGCCATCGTTTCGCAGCGGCTGGTGCGTACCGAGGATGGCAAGGGCCGCAAGGCGGCGATTGAAATCCTGCTCAACACGCCCACCATCGCCGAGATGATCTTCAAGGGGAACTTCCAGGCGATCAAGGAAATCATGCACAAGTCGCGCGAGCTCGGCATGTGTACTTTCGACCAGGCGCTGTACGAACTTTATAATAAGGGCTATATCGCCTACGAAGAGGCGATCCGCAACGCCGACTCGGCCAACGGCCTGCGGCTGCAGATTAAGCTGCGCGGCGACCGCAAGGAACCCGGCGACAATAGTCCGGCCACCGCCGATACGCTCAGCATGCAGATCGACGACGAGCCGGAAGACGAAGAAACCAAATAACCGAAGAACCCCATGCCTCAATTTGAAACCAAGATCTGCACCCGTGAACAACTGGCCGAGCGCGTTGCCGCCCTGCCCAAGCCGGTGGTGCTGACCAACGGCGTGTTCGACATCCTGCACCGTGGCCACGTCACCTACCTGGCGCAGGCGCGGGCGCTGGGCGCCTCGCTGGTGGTGGCCGCCAACACCGACGCCTCCGTCAAGCGGCTGGGCAAGGGCGACGACCGTCCGCTCAACAACTGCGCCGACCGCATGGCGGTGCTGGCCGCGCTGGAATCGGTGAGCCTGGTGGTGGACTTCGACGAGGACACCGCGCTGGAGGTGGTGCAACAGGCGCGGCCGGAAATCTACGCCAAGGGCGGCGACTACCAAATGGACGCCATCCCCGAAGGCCAGGCCGTGCTGGCCTACGGCGGCCAAGCCATCGCCATCGATTTCGAGCACGACCGCTCGACCACCAAGTTGCTGACCAAGGTGCGCGCCCAGCGTCCGTGATATGCGTCTCCTGATCGCCGCCTTCGCGGCGCTGGTGTTCCTCGGCGTGCTGTGGGGGCCCGCGTTCGCGGTCGCGCTGCGCTACTGGCGGCGCGGCGACGCGCGCGCCTTCCGCCAACTGCGCTTCCTGTATCCGGCCCAGCTGATAGCCACGGTCTCGCTGGCCTTCGCGGCCGATTTGCTCGGCCTGCGCAATCCGGCCGCGCTGGCCGTCGCCAGCACGGTCTGCGTCAGCGCGGTCGGCGCGGCGGGGCTGGCTTTGCTGTTGGGTTTCTCCTTCCGTTCCAATCGCGCGCGGGCTGACAGGGCCTGAAAAAACTCCTAGACTGATTGCCGCATTGGCGTCTACGGAGGACATCATGGAACTGCATCTGCAATCGCATCACTGGCAAGCCCGCTGGCCGGACTGGGCCGCCGCAGCGGTCGCGGGCTTCGGCGCGGGCGGCGTGCTGATGCTGCTGGAGCTCAGCTGGTCGTCCCTGACTGGCGCCACCGATCCCTGGCTGGCCACGCACCTGATCGCCGCGCTGGTGATGAGCTGGGACGTGCTGCAAACCAGCGGCTACAGCCTGGGCGTCACGGTCGCCGCGCTGCTGGTCCACTACGTGCTCGGCGTGGTGTTCGGCATCATGCTGGCCGCCATCATGGCGCCGTTCCGGCTCGATTCCAGCACGCCGATGGCGCTGGCGGCCGGCGCGGCGTTCGGCCTGCTGCTGTATGTGCTGAACTTTTACGGCATGGCCGGGGTCTATACATGGTTCGTGGCGCTGCGGGGCTGGCCGACAGCCATCGCCCATGTGATCTTCGGCATGGCCGCAGCCTTCATTTACCTCAAGCTGGAAGGGCCGGACAGGCCCCGATAGCTCTCGGAAGGCACCATGGCGTTGGCTTTGATACTGATCCTGATCGTGGTTGGCGCCCTGGAATTTCATTACCTGAGTCCATGGTGGCTCACGCCCATCGCCTCCAACTGGCAGCAGATGGACGACGCCTTGCTGCTCACCTTTGCCATCACCGGCGTGGCCTTCGTCGTCATCAACCTGTTCGTGGCGTACGCGGTGGTCACCTTCAAGCACCAGGACGGCGTGCGCGCGGCGCCCACGCACACCAGCGCGCGGCTGGAATGGTGGCTGGTCGGCGCGACCACGGTGGGCATCGTCGCGCTGCTGGCGCCGGGGCTGGCCGTGTACGCCAAGCTGATCGATCCGCCGCCCGATGCGACGGTGTTCGAAGTGCTGGGCCAGCAATGGCAATGGCACTACCGCCTGCCGGGCAAGGACGGCAAGCTGGGCGGCACCGACGTGCGCTTCATCAGCAACACCAATCCCTACGGCCTCGATCCCGCCGACCCCGGCGGCCAGGACGACGTGCTGGTCGAAGGGCAGGAGGTGCATATTCCGATTGGCCGGCCGGTGCGCGTGCTGCTGCGCGCGCAGGACGTGCTGCACGACTTCTACGTGCCGGAATTCCGCACGCGGATGAACATGGTGCCGGGCATGGTGACCTCGTTCTGGTTCACGCCGTCGCGGCTCGGGCGGTTCGAGGTGATGTGCGCGCAGTTGTGCGGCATCGGCCACTTCAACATGCGCAGCCATGTGGTGGTCGACGACGAGCCGGCGTACCGGAGCTGGCTGGCGGCGCAGCCGACCTTTGCCGGGCTGGCGGCCACCGCCGGCGATGAACCCGGCAAGCAGGGACGCCTGCTGGCGCAGGCGCGCGGCTGCGTGGCCTGCCACAGCGTCGACGGCAGCGCCGGCGTCGGGCCGAGCTGGAAGGGCTTGTTCGGCAAGAGCGAGACGATGAACGACGGCGCCACCGTGCGCGTGGACGACGCCTATCTGCGCGAGTCCATCGTCACGCCCTCGGAGCGCATCGTCAGGGGCTACCAGCCCATCATGCCGGCGCAGCAGCTGAGCGCGGCCGAGGTGGCGCAGCTGGTCGACTATATCAAGACCATCAAATAGGGAGGCGGGCATGGGCTACGGCGGCGAGCATCCTCACAGTTTCTGGACCCGCTACGTGTGGAGCCAGGACCACAAAGTGATCGCGATCCAGTACACCATCACGGCGCTGGCGATCGGGCTGGCGGGCATGGTGCTGTCGGACCTGATGCGCTTGCAGCTGGGCTTTCCCGGCCGCTTCGCCTTCATCGACGCCGGCCGCTACTACCAGTTCATGACCATGCACGGCATGATCATGATCGTCTACCTGCTGACGGCGCTGTTCCTGGGCGGCTTCGGCAACTACCTGATCCCGCTGATGCTGGGCGCGCGCGACATGGTTTTTCCCTTCCTGAACATGCTCAGCTACTGGTTCTACCTGCTGGCGGTGCTGATCCTGGCGGCCAGCTTCTTCGTCCCCGGCGGGCCGACCGGCGGCGGCTGGACGCTGTATCCGCCGCAGGCCATCCTGCCCGGCACGCCGGGCACGGAGTGGGGCATCGTCGTGATGCTGGTGTCGCTGCTGGTGTTCATCGCGGCAGCCACGATGGGCGGGCTGAACTACGTCACCACCGTGCTGCAGGCGCGCACCGAGGGCATGACCTTGATGTGCATGCCGTTGACGGTGTGGGGCATCTTCACCGCGACCATCCTGGCGCTGTTCGCGTTCCCGGCGCTGTTTGTCAGCGGCGTGATGATGTTGTTCGACAAGGCGCTGGGCACCAGCTTCTTCGTGCCGGCGGTGGTGTCGATGGGGCAGCACCTGCCGCACCAGGGCGGCAGCCCGCTGCTGTTCCAGCACCTGTTCTGGTTCTTCGGCCACCCGGAGGTGTACATCGTGGCGCTGCCGGCGTTCGGCATCATCTCCGACCTGATCAGCGTGCACGCGCGCAAACGGATCTTCGGCTACAAGATGATGGTGTGGGCCATCGTCGTGATCGGCGCATTGAGCTTCGTGGTCTGGGCGCACCACATGTACGTGAGCGGCATGCATCCTTACTTCGGCTTCTTCTTCGCCACCACCACGCTGGTGATCGCCGTGCCGACCGCGCTCAAGGTCTACAACTGGACGCTGACGCTGTGGCGCGGGGACATACACCTGACCGTGCCGATGCTGTTTGCCGTCGGCTTCGTCAGCACCTTCCTGATCGGCGGCCTGACCGGGCTGTTCCTGGGGAACGTCAGCGTCGACATTCCGCTGTCGAACACCTATTTCGTCGTCGCCCACTTCCACATGGTGATGGGCGTGTCGCCGGTGCTGGCGGTGTTTGGCGGCCTGTATCACTGGTTCCCCAAGGTGACAGGGCGCATGTACGACGTGATGCTGGGGAGGGTGCATTTCTGGATCACCTTTGTCGGCACCTACCTGATCTTCTTCCCGATGCACTACCTGGGCCTGCTCGGCATGCCAAGGCGTTACTACGCCTATGACAACTACGCCTTCATTCCCGCGTCGGCGCAGACGCTGAACGCCTTCATCACCATCGTCGCCCTGGTGGTGGGGGCGACGCAACTGTTGTTCGTGCTGAACCTGTGGTGGAGCGCGGTGCGTGGCCGCGAGGCGGGCGGCAACCCGTGGCGCGCGGCCAGCCTGGAGTGGCATACACCGCAGACGCCGCCGGCGCACGGCAACTGGGGCGAGCGCTCGCCGGTGGTGTATCGCGGCGCCTACGAGTACGGCCTGCAGGACGGCGACAGCGACTATCTGCCGCAAGACCAGCCACCTGACCAGGTCCGCCCGGCCGAGCCGGCGTGCGGAGAGGCGCCATGAATCCCAGCCTCCACCTCGTGGGCGACCATGCCGACACGCTGCGGCGGCGCACCGGCCTGTGGGTGTTCATGGGCGTGGTCGGCATGCTGTTCTTCCTGTTCGGCAGCGCCTACGTGATACGCATGTCGGCGTCCGACTGGCGCCCGCTGCCTTTCGTTCCGGCGCAGCTTTGGCTGAGCACCGGGCTGCTGGTCGCCGCCAGCGTGGCCTGGCAGCGCGCCGCGCAGGTCCGTGGGGCGAGGGCGGTGCGTGCGGCCTATGTCGTGGCCTGCGTCTTTTCGCTGGCCTTCCTGGCGTCGCAGCTGTGGGCCTGGCGGGCCATGGACGCCGCCAGGCTCACGCTGGACGCCAATCCCGCCAACAGCTTCTTTTACCTGATCACCGGCCTGCACGGCCTGCACGTGGTCGGAGGGCTGGCGGCCGCCGGCTGGGCATACCGCGACCTCGGGCGCGACGGCGTGACCGTGCAGTTGTGCGCGCGCTACTGGCATTTCCTGCTGGCCTTGTGGCTGGCGATGTTCGGCCTGCTGTTCGGCGTGACACCGGCGTTGGTCGATCAGATCTGTGGAGGCGGACCATGAACAAGCGTGGCGAGACGGCGGGCTGGCAGGGCATGGTGGCGGACTGGTCGGGCGACCGCGCCGCCTTCCGCGTCCCGTGGGGCAAGGCGATGATGTGGATCTTCCTGCTCAGCGACACCTTCATCTTCGGCAGCTTCCTGACCGGCTACATGTCGGTGCGCGTCGCCACCACGGCCGCCTGGCCCAACCCCAGCGAGGTGTTCGCGCTGACTATCGGCGGCGCCAGGCTGCCGCTGATCCTGATCGCCATCATGACCTTCGTCTTGATCACCAGCAGCGGCACGATGGCGATGGCGGTCAACTACGCCTACCGGCGCGAGCGCGCCCGTTGCGCCGCGCTGATGCTGCTGACCGCCGCGCTGGGCGCGACCTTCGTCTGCATGCAGGCCTTCGAGTGGAGCAAGCTGATCGCGGAAGGTGTGCGGCCGTGGACCAATCCCGACGGCGCGGCGCAGTTCGGCGCCTGCTTCTTCATGATCACCGGCTTCCACGGCCTGCACGTGACGGCCGGCGTGATCTACCTGGGCATTGTCGCGCGGCGCGTGCTGCGCGGGCACTACGAGCGCGGCGGCAACTACGACATCGTCGAGATCGCCGGCCTGTACTGGCACTTTGTCGACCTCGTGTGGGTGTTCATCTTCGCCCTGTTTTATCTCTGGTAGGAGCCGCCATGCAAGCCGCCACCCATTCGATCGGCCTGTACCTGAAGGTCTGGCTGCTGCTGTTCGTGCTCAGCACGTTCTCCTACCTGGTCGATTTCTTCCACGTCGCAGGATATCTGCGCTGGATGCTGATCCTGCTGCTGATGGTGGCCAAGGCCGGGCTGATCGTTGCGGTGTTCATGCACCTGCGCTGGGAGCGGGCGGCGCTGATCTACGTGGTGCTGGCGCCGCCGGCGTGCCTGCTGGTGCTGGCCTGGCTGATGTGGCTGGAATCGGACCACACCTTCTTCACCCGCCTGCTGTATTTCCGCTAAAAATTATGCGCCGCCAGCGTAGCCGTTTTGGCGCCACGCTTCGAACACCACCACCGCCACCGTGTTCGACAGGTTCAGGCTGCGGTTGTCGGGACGCATCGGCAAACGGATGCGCTGGGCCGGCGGGAACGTTTCGCGGAAGGCTGGATCGAGGCCGCGCGTCTCCGAGCCGAACACAAACACATCGCCCGGCCGGAAGGCGGCGTCGGCGAACGGCGAGGAGCCGTGCGTGGTCATGGCGAACATGCGGGACGGGTCGGGCTGCACTTCGGCCAGGAAGGCTTGCCAGTCCGCGTGCACCTTCATCTTCGCGTATTCGTGATAGTCCAGGCCGGCGCGCTTGAGCTTGGAGTCTTCCAGCGGGAAGCCCAGCGGCTCGATCAGGTGCAATTGCGCGCCGGTGTTGGCGCACAGCCGGATCACGTTGCCGGTGTTCGGTGGAATTTCAGGTTGGACCAGTACGACGTGAAACAAAACAATTCTCCTCTATCAAATTCAATGCGGCGGCGTGCGCGCGAACACCAGGTTGCTCACCTGCGCCGCGCCGTGGCGCTTGAGCGTGGCCGCCAGTTCGTTCAGCGTGGCGCCGCTGGTCATCACGTCGTCGACCACGCCGATGTGCCGCCCCTGCACCAGCGCCATGTCCGGTATCGCGAACGCGCCGGCGATGTTGTGTCGCCGCCGCTCCGGCGTGACGCTGCTCTGCGCCGCCGTCTCCTGCACCCGGCAGGCCAGCCGCGGATGCAGCGCCACGCCCAAGCTGCGCGCCAACGGCCGCGCGATCTCCAGGGCCTGATTGTAGCCGCGTTCGGCCAGCCGGCGCGGCCCCAGCGGCACCGGGCAGAGCAGGGCGGGCAGCGTGAAGCCGGGTTGCTGCAGGACGGCGTCGCGCATCAGGCGGGCAAACAGCGTGGCCAGCGCCAGGCGGTGGCCGAATTTCAGTTGCAGCACCAGCTGGTCCAGCGGCATGGCGTAGTTGGCCGCGACCAGCGTGACGTCGAAGGCCGGCGGCTCGGCGCGGCAGGCGCCGCACAACTGGCCCCGCGCCGAGTCCGGCAAAGGATTGGCGCAGCGCGGACAGCGCACGGCGGCAACGCCGAAGAACTGCGCGGCGCAGTCCGGACACAGCAATTCGTCGCCCCCGGCCGCGCACAACGCGCACGAGGCCGGCAACACGCCGCGCAACAAGGCCGCGCCGCCGCGATGGAGCAGGGCGCGCATTGTGCCGATTGTCGGGATAGCCAGCATCGACGCTCCAGGACGCGTTTGCGTTCAACCATGTACACTGCCGACATTATCGCACTACATCGAACGACATCATGGAAGTCCCCGCAAAACCCCCTAAACTGAGCGCCCCGATCGACCAGGTGCGCGTGCGCGCGCTGTTTGCCCACCCCGAGCGCGTCGCGCCGTCCGATTTCCTGCGCCGCGAAATCGCCTCGCGCATGTTCGACCGCCTGGAGCTGATCAAGCTCGCGCCCCAGCGCGTGCTGGACGCCGGCTGCGGCGCCGGTGCCGATCTCGCACTATTGCAAAAATCTTATCCCGCCGCCCACATCGTCGGCATCGACGCGGCCGAGGCCATGGTGCGTGCCGCCCAGGGACCGGCGGCGAAATCCTCGTCGCTGAACCAGCTGCTGAGCAAGCTGCTGCCGGCCAAGACCGGCATCGACACGCTGTGCGGCGATTTCGCCGAACTGCCGCTGGGCCCGCATTCGGTGGACCTGGTCTGGTCCAACCTGGCGCTGCACTGGCATCCGCAGCCGGACCGCGTGTTCGCCGAGTGGCGCCGCGTGCTGCGCGTGAACAGCCTGCTGATGTTCTCCTGCTTCGGTCCGGACACCTTCCGCGAGCTGCGCGCCGCCTTCGCCGAGGCCGACCTGGCGCCGCACGCGCTGCCCTTCGTCGACATGCACGATTTCGGCGACCAATTGGTGGAGGCGGGCTTTTCGACGCCGGTGCTGGACATGGAGGTCATCACCGTCACCTACGACACGCCGCAGGCCCTGCTGGCCGACGTGCGCGCGCTGGGCGGCAACCCGCTGGGCACGCTGCGGCGCGGCCTGATGGGCAAACAGGCGTGGCGCCGCATGCTGGACACGCTGGAGAAAAACCGCCGCGCGGATGGCAAGCTGGGCCTGACTTTCGAGGTGATTTACGGCCACGCCTTCCGTCCGGCGCCCAAAACGACCTCCAAGGGCGAGGCCATCATCCGTTTCGATTTACCACGAAAGCCGCGCCAGTAGCGGGTTTGCGGGCGCACTGTGGCGCCCCGGGCTACGCCATAGTTGTGATTTGGATTATTTCTTGATGTGGATCGTTTTTGTTATATATAATCATTCACTAATTTTGCCAGCAGATCACGCCGCCAGCTATAAATCAGCAAACGGAGCGACAGGCAGGCAAGGACGAGCACGAACGAGCAGTTGAATTAAGCAGAATCAGGCTTTCGCGTTGTCCCTGGGCAGTATCTGGGGATGAAGCGGCAAGCCTCAAGGTCCCGCCGGGGTCGCGTCGCGAAGAAATTTTCGGACGAGGCTGGCATGGGGCCTGAAGTTGTTTAAGGAGCGCGGCGCCGGTTCAGTTCACCGAAATCCGGAGTCGTTAAAAAAATATTTTAATTTCTTGGGTGGTTGGGGAAAACATGAAACATGCGAAGCGACTTCAATCGTTGATGCTCGGGCTGTCGGTAACGGCGGCAAGTATCCCAGCGTGGGCGGCTGACAAGGCGGCATCCGCGGCAGGTACCTACACTGCGGCGACCGGCGGCACCGGCGGCCCCGTCGCCGGCGAGCTCAATCTGCAACCTCCGGCGACCCAGATCGCATCCGAAATCTACAGCCTGCACACCTGGATGATGCTGGTCTGCCTGGTCATCTTCGTCGGCGTGTTCGGCGTGATGTTCTACTCCATCTTCAAGCACCGCAAGTCGCTGGGCCACAAGCCGGCCACCTTCCACGAATCGACCGCGGTTGAAATCGCCTGGACCGTCGTGCCCTTCCTGATCGTCATCGGCATGGCGCTGCCCGCCACCCGCACCGTGGTCGGCATGAAGGACACCTCCAACGCCGACATCACCATCAAGGTCACCGGCATGCAGTGGAAGTGGGGCTACGATTACCTGAAGGGCGACGGCGAGGGCATTTCCTTCCTGTCCAACCTGTCGACCCCGCGCGCGCAAGTGGGCTCGCCCGGCTTCGAGCCGACCGAGAAACGCGGCGACAACTACCTGATGGAAGTCGACAATGAAGTCGTCGTTCCTGTCAATAAAAAAATCCGTCTGGTCACCACCGCCAACGACGTGATCCACTCGTGGTCGATCCCGGCCTTCGGCGTCAAGCAGGACGCGATTCCCGGCTTCGTGCGCGACACCTGGTTCAAGGCCGAGCACACCGGCACCTATCGCGGCTACTGCTCCGAACTGTGCGGCAAGGAACACGCCTTCATGCCGATCGTGGTGCGCGTGGTCAATGACGACGAGTACAAGACCTGGGTCGACGGCAAGAAAAAAGAAATGGCCGCGCTGGCCGACGATCCGACCAAGACCTGGACCATCGACGAGCTGAAAACCAAGGGCGAGAAAGTCTACTCGACCAACTGCGTGGCCTGCCACCAGGCCAACGGCAAGGGCGTGCCAGGCGCGTTCGCACCGCTGGACGGTTCGGAAGTGGTCAATGGTCCCAAGGCGGAACAGATCAACGTTCTGCTGCATGGCAAGAAGACCGGCAAGTACGGCGCTTCGGAAATGCCGTCGTGGAAGCAACTGTCGGATACGGATATTGCGGCTGTCATCACCTACACCCGTAACAGCTGGTCGAACAAGGCCGCCGAAAACATCGTTCAACCAGCCGAAGTTGTGGCTGCACGTAAGTAATCAGGAGCGTTACAAATGAGCACAAGCACCTTGGATCACGCACACGATCACGATCACGCTCACGACCATCCCCATGGTCTGTCGCGCTGGTTGTTCGCCACCAATCACAAAGACATCGGTACGCTGTACCTGTGGTTCTCCTTCATCATGCTGCTGTCCGGCGGCGTGCTGGCGCTGATGATCCGCACCGAGCTGTTCAAGCCGGGCCTGCAGTTCTTCCAGCCCGAGTTCTTCAACCAGCTCACCACCATGCACGGCCTGGTGATGGTGTTCGGCGCCATCATGCCGGCCTTCGTCGGCTTCGCCAACTGGATGATCCCGCTGCAGATCGGCGCGTCCGACATGGCCTTCGCCCGCATGAACAACTTCTCGTTCTGGCTGCTGCCACCGGCCGCCATCCTGCTGGCGACCTCGTTCCTGGTCCCCGGCGGCGCCACCGCGGCCGGCTGGACGCTGTATGCGCCGCTGTCGACCCAGATGGGCCCAGGCATGGACATGGCGATCTTTGCGATGCACCTGATGGGCGCCTCGTCGATCATGGGTTCGATCAACATCATCGTCACCATCCTCAACATGCGCGCTCCCGGCATGACCTTGATGAAAATGCCGATGTTCTGCTGGACCTGGCTGATCACCGCCTACCTGCTGATCGCCGTGATGCCTGTGCTGGCCGGCGCCATCACCATGACGCTGACCGACCGCCACTTCGGCACCTCCTTCTTCAACGCCGCCGGCGGCGGCGACCCGGTCATGTACCAGCACATCTTCTGGTTCTTCGGCCACCCCGAGGTCTACATCATGATTCTGCCGGCCTTCGGCATCGTCTCGCAGATCCTGCCGGCCTTCGCCCGCAAGCAGCTGTTCGGCTACGCCTCGATGGTGTACGCCACCGCGTCGATCGCCATCCTGTCGTTCATCGTCTGGGCCCACCACATGTTCACCACCGGCATGCCGGTGACCTCGCAGCTGTTCTTCATGTACGCGACCATGCTGATCGCCGTGCCGACCGGCGTCAAAGTGTTCAACTGGATCGCCACCATGTGGAAGGGTTCGATGACCTTTGAAACCCCGATGCTGTTCGCCGTGGGCTTCATCTTCGTGTTCACCATCGGCGGCTTCACCGGCCTGATCCTGGCCGTGACCCCGATCGACATCCAGCTGCAGGACACCTACTACGTGGTGGCGCACTTCCACTATGTGCTGGTGGCCGGCTCGCTGTTCGCGCTGTTCGCAGGCTTCTACTACTGGTCGCCGAAGTGGACCGGCCACATGTACAACGAAGCGATGGGCAAGACCCACTTCTGGCTGTCGCTGATCACCTTCAACATCACCTTCTTCCCGATGCACTTCCTGGGCCTGGCAGGCATGCCGCGCCGCTACGCCGACTACTCGGCGCAGTTCACGGACTTCAACATGATCGCGTCCATCGGCGCCTTCGGTTTCGGCCTGTCGCAGGTGTTCTTCCTGTTCTTCGTGATCCTGCCGACCATCCGTGGCGGCAAGAAAGCCGAAGCCAAGCCATGGGATGGCGCAGAGGGTCTGGAGTGGACCGTGCCGTCGCCGGCGCCGTTCCACACCTTCGAAACGCCACCGCAGTTCAAATGATCATGGGCGAACAGAAGAAGCCGAATAACGCAAGGACCGGCCTGCTGTTGGCCGGCGTGGCCCTGTTCTTTTTCCTGTCCGTGTTTGTCAAGCGGATGTGGCTGAGCTGACGTGAGCGACGACCGGGAAACAGGCGGCTTGAACCGCACCTTGCTGGGCAAGCTGATCGTGGTGGCGGTGCTGATGTTCGGGTTCGCGTACGCGCTCAACCCGTTCTACCGCCAGATCTGCGAGGCGTTGGGCATCAACGTGCTGACCCAGAAGGACGGCACGGTCAGCGTCGACGCCAACACGCAGATCGACAAGACGCGCAGCGTGACCATCGAGTTCGACGGCAACGCGCAGGGACCGTGGCGTTTCCGCCCCGTGACGCACAGCATGAGCGTGCATCCGGGCGAGCTGGCGACGGTGATGTACGAGGTGGTCAACACCCAGAACCGCGAGGTCAGCGCGCAGGCCATCCCGAGCTACGCGCCGCAAAGCGCGATGCCGCATTTTAAGAAGGTCGAGTGTTTCTGCTTCAAGCAGCAGACCATGAAGCCGAACGAGGCGCGGCAGATGCCGGTGGTGTTCTTCATCGACCCGGCGTTGCCGAAGGACGTGAAGACCATCACGCTGTCGTACACCTTCTTCGAGGTGGGCGGTCTGGACAAAACCAAGACCGCGGCCAGGTAAGGGGGCGCCATGGAAGAGAACAAGAAGCAAGCGTCGTTCATGTATTCGATGAAAGCGGTGTTCTGGTCGTTCTTCGGCCTGCGCCGCAAGAGCGATTTCGATACCGATTCGGCCAAGCTGAATCCGGTGCACATCATCATCGCGGCCTTGATCGGCGTGGCGTGTTTTATTGGACTGCTGATCACTATCGTTAAGGTTGTAGTTTCAAAATAAATTTAGGGAGATGAAGATGAGTTCACAAAACGCCGCGGCACCGTACTACTTCGTGCCTGGTCCATCCAAATGGCCGCTGCTGGCAGGCATGTCCCTGCTGACCACCATGATCGGCGCTTCGGCCTGGGTCAATGACTTGTCGTGGGGGCCGATCGTGAACTTCGTGGGTCTGGCCGCCATCATTTCGGTGCTGTATTTCTGGTTCGGCGACGCCATCAAGGAATCCGAGGCGGGCCAGTACGGCCAGCGCGTCGACCATTCCTACCGCTGGTCGATGGCCTGGTTCATCTTTTCGGAGGTGATGTTCTTCGGCGCCTTCTTCGGCGCGCTGTTCTACGCCCGTTCGATCTCGATGCCGTGGCTGGGCGACCTGGACCACAAATTCATCTGGCCGGACTTCGCCGCGCACTGGGGCAACACCGGTCCCGCCGGCACGGTGCAGGAATTCAAGACCATGGGTCCGTTCCCGATTCCGACCATCAACACCGCGCTGCTGCTGACCTCGGGCCTGACCTTGACCATCTCGCACCACGCGCTGCGCGCCGGCCACCGTGCGCAGACCGCGTTCTGGCTGTTCGCCACCATCGCCCTGGGCGCGATCTTCATGGGCTTCCAGGCCTTTGAATACCACCACGCGTACACCGAACTGAACCTGAAGCTGACCTCGGGCATCTACGGCTCGACCTTCTTCATGCTGACCGGATTCCACGGCTTCCACGTGACGATGGGCGCGATCATGCTGTCGGTGGTGCTGTACCGCGTGCTGCGCGGCCACTTCACGCCCGACCACCACTTCGCCTTCGAAGGCGCGGCCTGGTACTGGCACTTTGTGGACGTGGTCTGGCTGGGCCTGTACGTGGTCGTGTACTGGCTGTAACGGGGCTATAATGCCGCAGCGATGCCGCTGCGGCGCTGAAGAAAAAGCCGCATCGGGTCGACACCGGATGCGGCTTTTTTATTAGCTGCTTTGTTAGCTGCGTATGCCGGTGGGCTGGATGTAGCCCAGCTTGTACGCGACCAGCAGCGCGATGAACAGCGCGATCGACAGGCCGACCCGCACCGCCAGCGCGCGCACGGTGTTGTTGCTCTTGCCCTTGTCGCGCATCAGGAAGAAGAACGCGGAAGCCAGGCTGCCGATGATCAGGATGAACGCGATGGCGACAGCAATTTTCATGGCGTGGCAGGGGGAGTGAATTGATGAAGGTTCCATTGTAATGGGTATTGCGTTCCGTTTTAAACTGATCCCTTTCGTGGCGACCGTGCTGGTGGTCACGCTGGGCATCCAGCTGGGCAACTGGCAGGAGCGCCGTGCGGCGCAAAAGCTGGTGTTGCAGGCCAAGCTGGCCCAGGGCAACGCCAGCGCGCCCGTGGTGCTGGACGGCGCGCCGCTGGCCGCCGAGGCGGTGGAATTCCGCCGCGTGGCCGTCACCGGCGAATTCGTCGCCAACTGGCCGCTGTACCTGGACAACCGCCCGTCGGCCGGCCGCTCCGGGTTTTATCTGCTGATGCCGTTTAAAATCGCGGGATCGGGCATGCACGTGCTGGTGGCGCGCGGCTGGCTGCCGCGCGACCCGGCCGACCGCGCCAAACTGCCGGCCTACGCCACGCCGTCCGGCCCCGTCACGCTGGAGGGCATGGCGCGCATCGACGCCGGCCACGTGATGGAGCTGGGCAAGGCGCCGCCGCTGACGCCCGGCATCATCGTGCAGAACGCCGATCCGCTGCAAGTGGCCAGGGACAGCGGCCTGACCATGCAGCCGTTCCTGATCGAGCAGGCCGGCCCGGCCAAGCCGGCCGGCGACGATACGCGCATGGTGCGCGACTGGCCGGCGCCGGCGCTGGGCGTGGAAAAACATCAGGGCTACGCCTTCCAGTGGTACGCACTGTCGGCGATGGCTGTTATCTTCTTTGTGGTGAACGGATTCAGACGTGGAAAACAAAAGTAATCAAGGCCGTGGACGCTGGAAACTGTTGCTGGTGCTGGCCGTGTGCGCCGCGCCGCTGGTCGGGTCCTACCTGACGTATTACGTCATCAAGCCCAAGGGCGGCGTGACCAACTACGGCGCGCTGATCGACCCGCGCGAGCATCCCATCCCGGCCATGGCCAGCACCACGCTGGACGGCAAGCCGGCCACGCTGGAGAACTACAAGGGCAAGTGGATCATGCTCAAGGTCGGCCCGTCCGACTGCAAGCAGGATTGCCAGGACCAGCTGTTCGCCATGCGCCAGCTGCGCACCATGCAGGGCAAGGAGATGGAGCGCATCGAGCGCGTGTGGCTGATCACCGACGACCAGCCGCTCGACACGCTGCTCATGCGCGTCAACGACGGCACCCGCATGCTGCGCGCGCCGGCCGCCGTGGTCGAAAAATGGCTGCCGCTGGAGCAGGGCGCCGGCGACCGCGCGGCCGACCACGTCTACCTGATCGACCCGCTGGGCAACCTGATGATGCGTTTCCCGAAGGGCGCCGTCTCCAGCGACACCGAGAAGGTCAAGAAGGTCCACAAGGACATCAGCAAGCTGCTCAAGGCTTCCGCGATAGGCTGACCCATGCACCTGACTCTCGCCCAAATGGCCGTGACGGCCGTGCTGATCGCGCTGTTGCCGCTGTCGCTGGTGTGGACCTCGTCCGACGTCAACAAATACCGCAAGCTGGTCTGGGTGTGCGTCTTCATCACCTTCGACCTGATCGTGTTCGGCGCCTTCACGCGCCTGACCGACTCCGGCCTCGGCTGCCCGGACTGGCCGGGCTGCTACGGCGCCGCCAATCCCTTCCTGGCGCACGAGCAGATCACGGCGGCCGAGACGCTGCTGCCGACCGGCCCGGTGACCGTGCTCAAGGCATGGATCGAGATGATCCACCGCTACCTGGCGATGACCATCGGCCTGCTGACCATGGCCCTGATGGCGCAGGCCTGGTACCGCTGGCTCAAGACGCGGCGCACCGAATACGCGCCGGCGCTGCCGACCGCGGCCTTCCTGTGCGTGTGCGTGCAGGGCGCGTTCGGCGCCTGGACCGTCACCTTGAAGCTGCAACCGGTGATCGTCACCATCCACCTGCTGCTGGGCATGAGCCTGCTGGCCTTGCTGGCCTGGTTCGGCGGCCGCCAGAACCAGCTGATCGCGCCGACGCGCACGGTGACGGCCTCGCCGCCGGCGATGCGCAACATCCGCCTGCTGGCGGCCGCCTCGGCCGTGCTGCTGCTGGCGCAACTGGCGCTGGGCGGCTGGACCAGCACCAACTACGCCACGCTGGCCTGCACCGACTTCCCGCTGTGCGGCGGCAAGCTGGTGCCGGACATGGACTTCGAACACGGCTTCACCCTGTGGCGCGAGCTGGGCAAGACCGCCGCCGGCCACTACCTGCCGTTCTCCGCGCTGACGGCCATCCACTGGGTGCACCGCAACTTCGGCCTGCTGGTCGCGCTGGTGGCCGGCTACACGGCCTGGCGCGCGTGGGAGCACGCGGCGCTGCACAAGACCGCCCGCTACCTGGCGCTGACGCTGGGCGCGCAGATCGCCACCGGCATCGCCACCATCTACCTGAGCTTCCCGCTGGCGATCGCGGTGCTGCACAACGCCGGTGCGGCGCTGCTGGTGCTTTTGCTGACCATGTTAAACTACAAGGCTAAGTACCAGTACGATCTTGCCAAAAAGGCAGTCTCTGGCGCAGCATCCCTGCACACTACGCATCGCTAATGACCACACACACCGCCACCACCAAATCCGTCAGCCGCGCCTCGCAATACTGGGCGCTGACCAAGCCCCGCGTCACCCAGCTGGCCGTCTTTTGCGCCGTGATCGGCATGTTCCTCGCCAGCGACGGCATGCCGGACTGGCGCCTGCTGGTGGCCGCCACGGTCGGCATCTGGCTGCTGGCCGGCGCGGCCTTCGCCGTCAACTGCCTGGCCGAGCGCGAGATCGACGCCCGCATGGCGCGCACCGCCCGCCGCCCGATGGCCATGGGCGACATCAGCGTCATGCAGACCGTGGTGTTCGCCACCGTCATCGGCGGCGCCGGCATGTGGATCCTGTACGCGCTGGTGAACCCGCTGACGATGTGGCTGACCTTCGTCACCTTCGTCGGCTACGCCATCATCTACACCATGATTTTGAAGCCGGCCACGCCGCAGAACATCGTCATCGGCGGCCTGTCGGGCGCGATGCCGCCGGCGCTGGGCTGGGCCGCCGTCGCCAACGACGTGCCGATGCAAGCCTGGCTGCTAGTGCTGATCATTTTCGTCTGGACGCCGCCGCACTTCTGGGCGCTGGCCATGTACCGCCGCGACGACTACGCCAAGTCCGGCCTGCCGATGCTGCCGGTCACGCACGGCATGCAGTTCACGCAGTTCCACGTCTGGCTGTACTCGATCGCGCTGGCCGCCACCACCTTGCTGCCGTACGCCGTGCACATGAGCGGCCTGATCTACCTGGCCAGCGCCGTCGTCCTGAACGCCGTGTTCCTGCACCACGCCTGGAAAATCTACCGCCACTACACCGACCTGATCGCCCGCAAGGCCTTCACCTGGTCGATCATCTACCTGTCGCTGCTGTTCGTGGCGCTGCTGGTGGACCATTACTATAAATTCTGATGAAAAAACTGCTCGCTGTCGGCCTGATGGCCTTGTCCGTTCTGTTGGCCGCCTGCGAGCGCAGGCCCGCCGCGCCGCGCCTGGAGTTCACCAACACCGACCTGACCGGCCTGCCGTACGCCAAGGACTTCGCGCTCACCGACCACAACGGCAAGCCGCGCACGCTGGCCGACTTCAAGGGCAAGGTCGTGCTGATGTTCTTCGGCTACACCCAGTGCCCGGACGTGTGCCCGACCACGATGGCCGAGATGTCGGCCGCGATGAAGGAGCTGGGCCCGCAGGCCGAGCAGGTGCAGGTGCTGTTCGTCACCGTCGACCCCGAGCGCGACACGCAGCAGCTGCTGGCCGAATACGTGCCGGCCTTCGACAAGCGCTTCCTGGGCCTGTACGGCACGGCCGAGCAGACCGCCGCCGTCGGCAAGGAATTCAAGGTGTACTACGCCAAGGTGCCGGGCAAGACGCCGGGCAGCTATTCGATGGACCACACGGCCGCCAGCTACGTGTTCGACAAGCAGGGCAAGATCCGCCTGCTGGTGCGGGCCGGCCAGGGCCCGGCGCCCATCGTGCACGACCTGAAGCTGCTGCTGGCCCAGCCCTGACGGCGCGCGCATGCATCCGCGCTTCCAGCCCTACACCCGGCTCGCCGCCATCGTCCTGCTGGTGATCGGCTGCCTGACCGTGCTGCGGCCCTTCCTGGCCGCCATCCTGTTCGCCACCGCCATCACCATCTCCAGCTGGCCGCTGTACCTGCGGCTGCTGGCGCGCTGCAAGCAGCGCCGCTGGCTGGCCGCCGCCACCATGAGCGCCGGCCTGACCGTGCTGATCATCGTGCCGCTGGCGCTGGTCACCTGGAACATTGCCGACAATGCCACCGAATTCTATGAACAGATCAAGGCCAGCCTGGGCAGCGGCACGCTGGTGCCGCCGGCCTGGCTGAAGGAATTCCCGCTGGTCGGCGAGGCGGCCGACACCTACCTGCGCAAGCTGCTGGGCAGCCGCGAGGAATTGCTCAACGTCGCCAGGAACTTGCTGGAGCCGGCGCGCCGCTTCCTGCTGGGCGGCGGCATGGTGCTGGGCAGCGGCGTGGCGCAGGTCAGCCTGGCGGTGTTCGTCAGCTTCTTCCTGTACCGCGACGGCGAAACCTTGTTGGCGGCGCTGGCCACCGGCCTGGACAAGCTGATCGGCGAGCAGGGCGCGGCCGTGGCCGACACCGTCAGCCGCACCGTGCGCGGCGTCATGTACGGCCTGCTGGGCACGGCGCTGGCGCAGGCCGGCGTGGCCGCCGTCGGCTTCCTGATCGCCGGCGTGCCGGCCGTGGCGCTGTTGTCGGTGGCCACCTTCCTGCTGTCGCTGATCCCGGTCGGCCCGCCGCTGATCTGGGGCGGCGCGGCGGCCTGGCTGTTCAGCGAGGGCCGCACCGGCTGGGGCGTGTTCATGCTGGTGTGGGGCTTCTTCGTGATCAGCGGCGTCGACAACGTGGTCAAGCCCATGCTGATCAGCCGAGGCAGCAGCCTGCCGTTCATCCTGGTGCTGCTGGGCGTGATGGGCGGCGTGCTGGCGTTCGGCTTCGTCGGCCTGTTCATCGGCCCGACCCTGCTGGCCGTGGGCCTGGGCCTGCTGCGCAACTGGACCGGCGAAGCCGCCTAGAAGTTGATCATCTGCGCGGCGCGCTCGGCGTCCGTGTGGCGCTCGAAGATGCGGCGCAGCGTGCCGTCCTCGCGCATCGCCCGCACGGCCTGGCGGAAGCGCTCCACGGTGGCCTCGTCGACGCTGCGGCGCGACAGCACCAGCCCCGACACCATGTTCTCGCGCGGCGCCCAATCCATCACGCTGTAGGTGCCGGCCAGCTGCTCCTGCTTGACCAGCGGATACCAGCTGGTGGGCGTGACCATGACGGCGTCCACGCGGCCCAGTTTGAACAGCCGCATCATCGACACGTGGTCGGGTGTCTCGTACACGCGGCCCTGTTCCCGCAGCTTGGCCAGCCACGCCTCATAGGCGCGGCCGTGCTTGTAGCTCTTGACCACGGCGATTTTGTATTGGGGATCGGCCAGAAAACTGTCCATGCCGTTCAGGCGCGCGCCGAGCCCCTTGTGCAGCAGGACGAAATTACGGTCCATCATGTAGGGCACGAAGCGGCCGATTTTTTCGCGTTCCGGCAGCGGAATGGCGGATACCGATATGTCAACGTTGCCGTTGGCCAGCCCGGCCCAGATGCGCACCCTGGAGTCGACGCTGACATCGAGCTTGCAATCGAGCCGGCGGGCCAGCTCGTCGACCACATCCTTGTCGATGCCGGTCCAACCGCCGCCGGCGGTGCGGTAGAACAGCGCGCCGTCCTCGTAGAAGGCCACGCGCAGGTGGTCGCAGCCGCCGCGCGGCGCCGCCACGCCTGGGGCGGCGGGGCAGAGCAGGGCACAGCAAAGGATCAGACGGCCGAGCACGGCGCCTCCTGGCAGGTTAGTCCTGGTCCGCGTTGTCCTCGGTGTCATCCTTGGGGATGACCTTGACCAGCAGGATGCGCGGGCCGTTCATTTTTTTCGCGACGATGTCGAAATTGCGGAAGCTGATGCGTTGTCCCTGCTTGGGGATGTCGCCCAGCTTCAGCATGATCAGGCCGCCCACGGATTCTACCTCTTCCAGGCCCAGCTCTTCATTTTCGATATCGATACCCAGTGTGCGCTCCAGCGAGAAGATAGGCAAGCTGGCCTTGCCGACCAGCGTGCCGTCGGGCTGCTTGAGCCAGTCGTTCTCGTTGAGGCGGAACTCGTCGTGGATCTCGCCCACCATCGCGCCGAGCAGGTTGTCGAGCGTGATGAAGCCCAGCGGCCGCTTGCCCTTTTCGCCGATCAGCGCGAAGTGCGGCGCGCCGTCGCGGAAGCGGCGGAACTGCTCCAGCGCCGGCGTGCGGGCGGAAATCGTCTCCACCGGCCGCAGGAAGGGCACCAGGTCGGTCACCGGCTTGCCGGACTGCTGGGCGAAGAACAGGTCCTTCAGGTGCACCACGCCCAGCACCGTCTCGCCGTCCTTGTCGTAGTAGGGATAGCGGCTGAACCGGTTGCGCAGCATGGTCTGCAGGTTGTCGTTGAGCGGACGGTTGGCGTACAGGCCGATCACCTCGTTAATCGGGCGCATCAGGTCGGACACCGCCAGGTCGCTGAAATCGAGCGAATGGGCCAGGATGTTGCGCTCGTCCTCGTTGAACTTGCCGCCCGGCTGGCTGGTGCGCAGGATCAGCTTGAGCTCGTCGACCGAGTAGTGGCTGTCGTGGCCGCCCTTGCCGGCCAGGCCGGCAAGGCCCAGCACCATGCTGGCGCTGGCGTTGAGCACCCAGATGAAGGGATACATGGCCCAGTAGAAGCCGTACAGCGGCAGCGCGCTCCACAGGCCGATCGCTTCCGGCATGCGGATCGCCAGCGACTTCGGCGCCAGCTCGCCGACCACGATGTGCAGGAAGGAGATCACGCAGAAGGCGAACACGAAGGCCACGCCGTGGACGATTTCCGGCGAGCTGACGCCGACCGCGTGCAGCAGCGGCTCCAGCAGGCCGGCGAAGGCCGGCTCGCCGACCCAGCCCAGGCCCAGCGAGGCCAGCGTGATGCCGAGCTGGCAGGCGGACAGGTAGGCGTCCAGTTCGCCGTGCACCTTGCCGAGGATGCGGCCCTTGAGCCCCTGCGTCTTGGCGATGGCGCGCACGCGCGTCTTGCGCAGCGTGACGATGCCGAATTCGGCCGCCACGAAGAATCCATTGAGCGCGACTAGGAAAACGGCGAGCACGACAAGCAGAAGGTTTTGCATAGGGTCCGGGCATCGGCCCAGGTAGTGAAAACGGCTATCTTAAACTATTCGGCGATGGCGAAGGGCCCGCTATGGACTGCCGACAGGATGGCCTCGATGGCCGGGTGCGTGATCTTGCGCACGTTGGAGATGGCGAAGAACTGTTCGCGCAGCTCGGGCGCGTCGCCCACCAGCACGGCGCCGAACTGTTCCTCGATGTCGTGCGCCAGCGCCGACGGCGCGAAGAACAATCCCAAACCATTGCGGCCGAAGGTGTTCAGCATGGCGTTGTCCTCGAATTCGCCGACGATGTCCGGCCGCACCTGGTGCTGCACGAACCAGGCGTCGATGCGGCCGCGCAGCGCGTTGTTGCGGGTCGGTAGCAGCAGCGGCGCGCCGTGCAGGCTGGCCGGGAAGTTGCGCCGGTACTTGCGCGCCAGCTTGTGCACGCCGTACAGCTTCATGTCGCTTTCGCCCAGCAAGTGGCTGAACACCTTCAGGCTGCCGCCGGCGCGCACCGCGCGGTCGGTTAGCACCACATCCAGCTTGCCCAGCGCCAGATCGGCCAGCAGCGATTCGAATTCGTTCTCCATGCACACCAGCCGTACCCGCTGCTCCAGCTGCTGCGTCGCCTGCAGCAGGCGGTAGGCGATCAGCTTGGGCAGCGAGTCCGAGATGCCGACCGTGAGGCGCATCTTGTCCGCCTCCGCTTCGTCCAGCGCGTCCTGCAGCTGGTCGCCCAGCAGGAAGATCTGGTCGCAATAACTGAGCGCCAGCTTGCCCGCCTCGGTCGGCACCAGGCGCCGGCCTTGAGGCTCCAGCAGCTGCTTGCCGATCGATTGTTCCAGCGACGCCAGTTGCATGCTGATGGTCTGAACGGCCAGCCCGAGGCGCTCGGCCGCGCGCGTGACGCCGCCTTCCTTGGCCACCATCCAGAAGAAGTAAAGATGCCGGAAATTGAGTCCGCTGGTTTTCATAATCTTCTATTTTTACGAAGTAATACTTCAATTATCTTCTATTTTTTAAAAACCGTTTGTTCTCTACACTGCATCCCATCGATTTACAACCAAGAGAGAAAAACATGAAGCACTTCAAAGTGTCTTTCCTCGTCACGTTCCTCTGCCTTGCGGCTGCGGGCTGGTGGGGCTACGAACTGACCGGATGGAGCGGCGCCTTGTCCGCCGTGGGTATCGCCGCGATCCTGGCCGCGATGGAAGTGTCGCTGTCGTTCGACAACGCGGTGGTTAACGCCTCGGTGCTGAAGACCTGGGACGCTTACTGGCAGAAGCTGTTCCTCGGCGTCGGCATCATCATCGCGGTGTTCGGCATGCGCTTGCTGTTCCCGCTGGTGATCGTGGCGGTGGCCGCGGACATCGGCATCATGGACGTGTGGCACCTGGCGCTGAACGACCCGAAAACATACTCGATGCACCTGACGAACCACCACGCGGAAGTAGCGGCGTTCGGCGGCATGTTCCTGCTGCTGGTGTTCCTGAACTTCCTGTTCGATGACGAGAAAGAGGTCCACTGGCTGGGCAACGTCGAGAAGAAACTCGGCTCGCTGGGCAAGGTGTCCTCGATCTCGGTAATGATTGCGCTGGCTGTCCTACTGGGCTCCATGGGCCTGGTAGGCGAAGCGCAGAAGCTGGTGGTGCTGGTGTCCGGCCTGTGGGGCATCCTGATCTACGTCGGCGTCGACGCGGTCAGCAACCTGCTGGAGAAGGAAGAAGAAGGCAGCAATGTCGGTGACTTGGTCAAGAAGGGCGGTATCGGAGGTTTCCTGTACCTGGAAGTGCTCGATGCTTCGTTCAGCTTCGACGGCGTGATCGGCGCGTTCGCCATCACCACCGACGTCGTGATCATCATGCTGGGCCTGGCGATTGGCGCGATGTTCGTCCGCTCGCTGACGGTGTACCTGGTGAAGAAAGGCACGCTCGACGAATTCGTCTTCCTGGAGCACGGCGCGCACTATGCGATCGGTATCCTGGCCGCGATCATGTTGGCGAGTATGAAGTTCCACATCCCGGAACTGTTCACCGGCCTGATAGGCGTGGCCTTCATCGGCGCCTCGCTGTGGTCCTCGGTGCGCCACCGCCGCAAGCAGGAAGCCACCATCGCCATCGCGGCGTAAAGAATTCGGCGGGCCGTTAATTACGGACACGGCCCGCCGCCTGTAGTACCCAAAGTCCGGTTCTCTTTTTAGGAGCATCACATCATGGCAATCAGTCTGCAAAAAGGCGGCAACGTTAATCTGAGCAAGGAAGCTCCAGGCCTGTCGAAAATCGTGGTCGGCCTGGGTTGGGACGTGCGCAACACCGACGGCAAGGACTTCGACCTGGACGGCTCGGCCTTCCTGTTGAAGGTGGACGGCAAGGTCCGCGCCGACAACGACTTCATCTTCTACAACAACCTGAAATCGTCCGACCAGTCGGTAACGCATTCCGGCGACAACCGCACCGGCGCCGGCGATGGCGACGACGAAACGGTCACCATCGACCTGACCAAGGTACCGGCCGACGTGGAACGCATCGCCATCTGCGCGACGATCCACGAAGGCGACGAGCGCCGCCAGAACTTCGGCATGGTGCAGAAGGCCTTCATTCGCTGCGTCAACGGCGCCGGCAACGGCGAGATCGCCCGCTACGACTTGTCCGAAGACGGCTCGACCGAATCGGCGATGATCTTCGGCGAGGTGTATCGCAACGGCGCCGATTGGAAGTTCAAGGCCGTGGGCCAGGGCTTCAAGGGCGGCCTGGGGCCGTTGGCATCGTCGTTCGGCGTGCGCGTTTAATTTGATGGAATAAGAGAGGACTCAATCATGCCTAAATTTTCGATCACCGGCGACATCGATCCCTTCCTGCATGTCTCGCTGGCTCACGGTGAAAAAATCTACTGCGAGTCGGATGCGATGGTGATGATGGAAGCGGCGCTCGATTTGAAGGGCAAGGTCACCGGCGGCATCGGCGCGGCGCTGATGCGGCGCTTCGCCAACGGCGAGTCCTTCTTCCAGCAGCACATCGAGGCGGTGCGCGGCGAGGGCGATTGCCTGCTGGCGCCGCGCCTGCCGGGAGCGATGCAGGTGCTCGACGTCGGCCAGCGGCAGTACATGCTGAGCGACGGCGCCTTCGTCGCCGCCACCTCCAGCGTCGAGCTGAAGGTGCGTACCCAAAGCCTGGGCAATGCGCTGTTCGCGCAGAGCGGCGGCTTTTTCATCACCGAGACCGCGGGCGTCGGCCAGGTCGCGGTATCGGGCTTCGGCTCGATCTCGCAGCTGGACGTCGTGCCGGGTCGCGACGTGATTATCGATAACTCGCATGTGGTGGCATGGGACAGCGCGCTGCGCTACGAAATCTCAGTCACCACCGGCGGCAACAGCGGCTTTCTGAGCAATCTGGTCAACAGCCAGACCAGCGGCGAAGGCATGGTGCTGCGTTTTTCCGGCCAGGGCAAGATCCTGATCTGCTCGCGCAACGGCGCGGCGTTCCAGGCCTGGGCGCAGCGCGGCGTTGCGCAGTAACTTCACAGGAGATTCAAGATGACAGTCAGTTTAAGCAAGGGCCAGAAAATTTCGCTGGCCAAGGAATCGGGCGGCGCATTGGGCCGCGTGACCATGGGCCTGGGTTGGGACGCGATCAAGAGCAAGGGCTTCCTGGGCTTTGGCTCGAAGACCGAGGCGGTCGATCTGGACGCCTCGTGCGTGATGTTCAACGAATCGGGCGCGCCGGTGGACGTGATCTGGTTCCGCCAGTTGAAGAGCAGGGATGGCAGCATCCAGCACACCGGCGACAACCGCACCGGCGCCGGCGACGGTGACGACGAGCAGATCAACGTCGACCTGAACGCGGTGCCGGCCACGGTCAAGAGCCTGGTGTTCACGGTGAACAGCTTCACCGGCCAGACCTTCGCGCAGGTGGAGAACGCCTACTGCCGCCTGCTGGACGCCAGCGGCGGCCAGGAAGTGGCGCGCTTCAACCTGTCGGTGCAGGGACCGCACTCGGCGCAGATCATGGCCAAGCTGTACCGCCACAACGGCGAATGGAAGATGCACGCCATCGGCGAAAACGGCAAAGGCCGCACCTTCGACGAACTGCTGCCGCAAATCGCCGCCCACTTGTAACACCAGCAATTTGGGGTCAAGTCTGACATTCGGACACGGGCTCTTCCGTAGCGGCCGCTACGGAAGAGCCCGTGTCCGAATGTCAGACTTGACCCCAACGCGGTATAATGTTTCCATGGAAAAACTGCGAGACTATGCCGAGATTGTTGCTCAAGCTTCGAAAGGGGAGCTGGTTTTTCCTACGAGCGTCAATGCCGCGCTGCGCCTGCAACTGGCGCTGGCCGATCCCGATTGCGATACCGAGGATGTGATCCGCAAGGTGCTGGGCGAGCCGCTGCTGGCCGCGCGCACCGTGGCGCTGGCCAACGCGGTGGTGTTCAACCGCGGCGGCGCGCCCGTCACCAGCGTGCGTGCGGCGGTGCAGCGGGTCGGCTTCCGCAACCTGTACACGATGGCGGCGGCGATGGTGGTGCGCCAGTTCGGCAGCCGCATCCGTGACGCCGCCCTGCGCGCCCAGGCCGAACAACTGTGGCGCCACTCGGCCCACGTGGCCGCGCTGGCCCACGTGATCGCCCGCAAGCTGACCCGCACCGACGCCGATACCGCGCTGTTCGCCGGCATCGTCCACGAGGCCGGCGGCTTCTACCTGCTGGCCCGCGCCGACGATATCCCCGGCCTGCTCGACGACCCGGAAGACTGGATGGGCGCGGCGCAGGAAATCATCACCCGCGAAATCATGAAGAAGATGGCGATCCCGGAGCCGGTCAGCCAGGCCATCGTCTCGCTGCGCGGCGCCACGCTGACGCCGCCCCCGCTGGGCCTGCGCGATACGCTGCTGATCGCCAAGCACCTGGCCCCCGTGCCGTCGCCGCTGGCCCCGCAGCGCGAGCACGCCAGCCTGGCCGGCTTCGTGGACGACAACGCCGCGCTGGATCAAATCCTGTTCGATTCCTCCGACGAGGCCGCCTCCATGAGCGCCGCGCTGCTGGCCTGAGTGTTGTTTGGAGTTGTTTCCAAGCTAGGCTCCGGACACTAATCGCGCCAAAAATAATGTCTAAGGCACAATTATTGCCGAAAGTCTGGCAATATGCGGATCGTGCGACACGCCGGAAGCGTGTATGCTAACAGTCGTCATACAACAATCAGAGAACATGAACCATACCGCCGCTGCCACCATGACCGCTCCCACCGTCCTCGTGCCGAAGAAGAAGCACCGCAACCTTGCCCAGGGCGTGGTCGAAGCCTTCACCGGCAGCATCCAGGCCGGCACGATCAAGCCGGGCGAGAAGCTGCCGACCGAGTCGGTCATCATGGAGATGCACGGCGTGAGCCGCACGGTGGTGCGCGAGGCCATCTCGCACCTGCAGGCGGCCGGGCTGGTGCAGACCCGCCACGGCATCGGCACCTTTGTGCTGGAGCCGCAGCCGGCCAACCTGCGCATCTCGGCCGACACCATCCGCACCATCGGCGACGTGCTGGCCATCCTGGAGCTGCGCATCAGCCTGGAAACCGAGGCGGCCTGGCTGGCGGCCACCCGCCGCACCGAGGAACAGGTGCAGCAGATGGGCGCCGTGCTCAAGCGCATTCAAACCGCGCAGGGCCGTCCCGGCTCGGTCGAGTCGGACGTGGCTTTCCACCTGCTGATCGCGCAGGCCACCGGCAACCGCTATTTCGTCGACATCCTCAGCGACCTGGGCAACGCCATCATCCCGCGCGCGCGCGTCAACTCGGCGCAGCTGGCGCACGACGATCCGGCCGTGTACGTGGAGCGCCTGAACCGCGAGCACGACGACATCTACAACGCCATCCTGCGCAAGGATGCCGAGGCGGCCCGCGCCGCCATGCGTACCCACCTGAGCAACAGCCGCGAGCGCCTGCGCCGCGCGCAGGAAAACTTCGCCGCCGACCAGCCGGCATAAAAACCACGACAGCAGGGCGATTCGGCGGATTTCGCTAAATCGCTTGCTCACAAGCGCTTATAGTTGTACGATGTCATACAACAGATGGCGCAAAGCTGTCGAACCCCCGTCCTGAGCTGTCGATTATTGGAGACCTTATGCAACCGAATGACCTTAAAAAAATTCTTTCCTCCGGCCTGCTGTCGTTCCCGGTCACCGACTTCGACGCTGAAGGCAACTTCCGCAAGTCGACCTACATCGAGCGCCTGGAATGGCTGGCTCCCTACGGCGCCAGCGCGCTGTTCGCCGCCGGCGGCACCGGCGAGTTCTTCTCGCTGACGGCCAACGAATACACCGACATCATCAAGACCGCGGTCGACACCTGCGCCGGCCAAGTGCCGATCCTGGCAGGCGTCGGCGGCCCGACCCGCGTGGCCGCCGCCTACGCCAAGGAAGCCGAGCGCGTTGGCGCGCAAGGCCTGCTGCTGCTGCCGCACTACCTGACCGAAGCGAGCCAGGACGGCCTGATCGAACACGTGGCTGAAGTCTGCAAGGCCACCAACCTGGGCGTGGTGGTCTACAACCGCGCCAACTGCCGCCTGACCCCGGACTCGCTGGCCAAGCTGGCCGACCGCTGCCCGAACCTGATCGGCTTCAAGGACGGCGTCGGCGACATCGAGCTGATGGTCTCGATCTGGCGCAAGATGGGCGACCGTTTCAGCTACCTGGGCGGCCTGCCGACCGCCGAAGTTTACGCGGCCGCGTACAAGGCTTTGGGTACTCCGGTATACTCGTCGGCGGTATTCAACTTCATGCCGAAACTGGCGATGGACTTTTACCATGCCGTCGCGTCGGACAACCACGCCGAACAAAACCGCATGCTGGACGAGTTCTTCCTGCCATACCTGGAGATCCGCAACCGCAAGGCCGGCTACGCAGTGAGTATCGTGAAGGCGGGCGCACGCCTGGTGGGCCACGACGCGGGCCCGGTGCGCGCGCCGCTGACCGATCTGACCGCGGAAGAATGCGACATGCTGGATAAACTGATCCGCAAACAAGGCGCTCAGTAATCCCTGCGGCGGCGACAAATATAAAACAAGCGCGGCTCGTCCGCGCTTTTCACACTTTGAGGAGTCATTATGCAAGTTGCTGGTGAAATGGTTATCGGCCGCAGCGCGGTCCTGGGCAAAGAAGGCACGATGAAGGCGATCGATCCGTCGCGCAACGTGGAAATCGAGCCGGCCTTCGGCCTGGCAAGCGCCGCCGACCTGCAGCGCGCCTGCGAACTGGCCGACCAGGCGTTCGACGTCTACCGCGCCACCGGCCTGGAAGCGCGCGCCAAGTTCCTCGAAACGATCGCCGACCGCATCATGGACATCGGCCCTGCGCTGATCGAACGCGCGATGCAGGAAAGCGGCCTGCCGCAAGCGCGCCTCGAAGGCGAGCGCGGACGCACCTGCAATCAACTGCGCCTGTTCGCGAAAGTGGTACGCGATGGCCGCTTCCAATCGGCCACGCTGGACAGCGCGCTGCCGGAACGCACGCCGCCGCGCAGCGATCTGCGCCTGCGCAAGATCGGCCTGGGTCCGGTCGCCGTGTTCGGCGCCTCGAACTTCCCGCTGGCGTTCTCGGTGGCCGGCGGCGATACCGCGTCGGCACTGGCGGCCGGCTGCCCGGTCGTGGTCAAGGCCCACTCGGCCCACCTGGGTACCTCTGAACTGGTCGGCAAGGCTGTCGCCAAGGCCGCCGAGGAATGCGGCATGCCGGAAGGTGTGTTCTCGATGCTGATCGGCTCCGGCCAGACCATCGGCCAGAACCTGGTCAGCCATCCCGCGATCAAGGCCGTGGGCTTCACCGGTTCGCGTTCCGGCGGCCTGGCCCTGATGCGTACCGCCGCCGCGCGCAAGGAACCGATCCCTGTCTACGCCGAAATGAGCTCGATCAATCCGGTGTTCCTGCTGCCGGGCGCGTTGGACAACGCCAAGCTGCCGCAATCGTTCGCCGATTCGCTGACGCTGGGCTCGGGCCAGTTTTGCACCAACCCTGGCCTGCTGGTTGGCCTGAAGAGCGACAAGCTGCAAGCCTTCGTCGCCGCCACCGCCGGCACGCTGGGCGCGAAGAGCGCGACCACCATGCTGACCCCTGGCATCCACAAGGCCTACGTCACCGGCGTCAGCGGCCTGGCCGCCGTCGACGGCGTGCAGCAGGTGGCCGCAGGCCAGGGCACCGACGCGCCATGCGCGGCGCAAGCCTTCCTGTACCAGGTGGATGCGAAGTCCTTCCTGACCAACACCGCGCTGGAAGGCGAGATCTTCGGACCGACCTCGCTGCTGGTCGTCTGCGACGATGAAGCGCAGATGCTGGCCGTGGCCGAACACGTGGAAGGCCAGCTGACCGCCGCCGTCCACGCCACCGCCGACGACCGCGAACTGGCCGCGCGCCTGATGCCTGTGCTGGAACGCAAAGTGGGCCGCATCCTGTTCAACGGCTTTGGCACCGGCGTGGAAGTGTCGCACGCGATGGTGCACGGCGGCCCGTTCCCTTCGACTTCGGACAGCCGCACGACGTCCGTCGGCGCCTCGGCCATCGACCGCTTCCTGCGCCCTGTGTGCTACCAGGACGTGCCGTCCTATCTGCTGCCTGAATCGCTGGCCGACGCCAACCCGCAAAACATCCCGCGCGTCGTCAACGGCGACCTGGCATGGAACGGGTAAGCGACATCCGCTGCACGGTGGGCGAAAGCCCAACGTGGAGCAGAGCGGAATCGGCCTGGTACTGGGTCGATATTCCCGCCAAGCGTGTCTGGCGCCTTGATGGCGCCAGCGGCGCGGTGCGTTTCTGGACCACCACCGAAATGGCCGCCTGCGTGGCGGCCAAGGCGGGCGGTGGGCTGATCGCGGGCATGGAGACGGGCATCTACAGCCTTGAACTCGGCGAGGCGGAAGCCGCCGCGCAGGTCAAGCTGGCGGCGCCCGCCGCCGGCCTGGGTGAAGGCATGCGCTTCAACGACGGCCGCTGCGACCGTCAGGGGCGCTTCTGGAGCGGCACCATGTTCATGGACATGTCGGCCGCGCGCGCGGTCGGCGAGCTGTATCGCTATGACGCCGCGCGCGGCATTTCGGCGCCGATGGTGTCGGAGCTGATCACGCAGAACGGCCTGGCGTTTTCGCCGGACGGGCGCACCATGTACCTGTCGGATTCGCATCCGGCGCGGCGCATGGTGTGGGCCTTCGACTACGACATCGACGACGGCGTTCCTTCCGGCCGCCGCGTGTTCGCCGACATGGCTGCATATGCGGGCCGCCCCGACGGCGCCGCCATCGACAGTGATGGCTGCTACTGGATCTGCGGGAACGACGGCGGCTACGTGCTGCGCTTCACGCCGGAGGGCAAGCTGGATCGCCGCATCGATGTGCCGATGCTCAAGCCGGCCATGTGCGCGTTCGGCGGCAAGGACCTGGACACGCTGATGGTCACCTCCATCGTCTCCGGCAAGCCGGAGGATGCGGAGTGGGGCGGCGCGGTCGTGCTGCTGCGGCCTGGCGTGCAGGGCGTGGCGGAAACGCCGTTCGGGTTGTGATGAAGGGGCAGGCGCTGAACAGGCTACTGCCCTTGTTGTTTGCGGCCTTGCTTGCGGCCTGCGGCGCAGCGCCTTCAGTGCGACCGGCGCAGCAGGCGTGGATGCCCGACCTGGGCGACGGCAGCTATCAAAACCCGGTACTGCACGCCGACTATTCCGATCCCGATGCGATACGCGTCGGCGACATGTACTACCTGACTTCCTCCAGCTTCAACAACGCACCGGGCCTGCCGCTGCTGCAATCTCCGGACATGGTCAATTGGACGCTGGTCGGCCACGCCTTGCCGCAGCAGGTGCCGTTGGATGTCTTCGCCTCGCCGCAGCATGGCAAGGGCGTGTGGGCGCCATGCCTGCGCTACCACGACGGCAAGTTCTGGATCTTCTATCCAGATCCCGATTTCGGCGTGTACGTGATGACGGCGACGGAATTCGCCGGACCTTGGACCGCGCCGCGCCTTCTGCTGGCGGGCAAAGGCATCATCGATCCCACGCCGCTGTGGGACGACGACGGCCAAGCCTACCTGCTGCACGCGTGGGCCAAGAGCCGCGCCGGCATCGCCAATCAACTGACCTTGCGCCGCATGGCGCCCGACGCCAGCCGCATGCTGGACGACGCGGGCAAGACCGTCATCGACGGCAACCGCCTGCCCAACTACACCACGCTGGAAGGGCCGAAGCTGTACAAGCATGACGGCTACTACTACGTGTTCGCGCCGGCGGGCGGTGTGGAATTCGGCTGGCAGTCGGTGTTCCGCTCGCGCCGAATCGATGGCCCGTATGAGGACAGGATCGTCATGGCGCAAGGGCGCACGCCGGTCAATGGTCCACATCAGGGCGCGTGGGTGCGTACGCAGGCGGGAGACGATTGGTTCCTCCACTTCCAGGACAAGCGTGCGTATGGCCGCGTGGTGCATCTGCAGCCGATGCGCTGGCGCGACGGCTGGCCGGTGATCGGCGAGGATGTCGATAGCAGCGGCGCAGGCCAGCCGGTGTCGCGGTATCGCAAGCCGGTGGCGGGTCATGCCGCTGCGGCACCGGCCACCAGCGACGAATTCGACGGCGCGTCGCTCGGTCTTCAATGGCAGTGGAACGCGAACTGGAAGCCGGAGTGGTATTCGCTGTCCGCGCGCGCGGGGTATCTGCGCTTGCATGGTCAACCGGAGGAGGATGGGCGTAATCTGTGGGATGCGCCGTCGCTGCTGCTGCAAAAGTTGCCGGCCGAATCGTTCACCGTCACGACGCGGATGGACGTGGGCGCGTTGGGTGACGGCGGCAAGGCGGGCCTGATCATGTACGGTGCCGATTACGCCTGGCTGGGCGCGCGTCGCGAAGGTGGGAAGACCAGGCTGGCGCTGGTCAGCTGCTACAAAACCGAAGCCGCGTGCGTCGAGCGCGAGGAGGCCAGCGCCGAGCTGGCGGGGCCGCAGTTATGGCTGCGCATGCAGGTGCGGCCGGGCGGCGTAACGACCTTCTCGTACAGCCGCGATGAGCAGAACTACACCGTCATCGGCAAGCCCTTCACGGCCCGCATGGGCCGGTGGGTCGGCGCGCAAATGGGCCTGTTCGCCATGGGCGGCGGCCACGTCGACATCGACTATTTCCACGTCACACCCTAGTCTGTCCGTTTGGTTTTTCTCAAACAAAGCGACCGAAAAAGGCGCAGTATAATTTTCACTACGTGTGCTGCGACGGAGGTGCATCATGAGAAGCATGACTGTGGAAATGTCCCCGGAGATCGACGATACCCTGACCATGATTGCTTGCGCGAGAGGGATCAGTAAAGGCGAGGCGATGAGGCGCGCCTTTGCTTTACTGAAAGTCGCCTACGAAGAACGACAGAAATGTGACGGCTCTTCACTTGGTTTTGTTCGTCGACGACCCGATAACACGCTTGAAGCCTTGGGCGTGGTGACGGGGATATGAATGGACATCCGAGTGAGCGTCAGTATGACGTGGCTGGGGCGACATATCAGACGCCTACAGCCGTTAACATCAGCGAAAGTGAACGGCTGAAGTTCGCCAAGCAGATACTGCTGGGACTGGCGCTGCTGTGTACCAGCGCCATGGCTGGTTATGCCTACTACCCGGAGAACCGGGCGCTGGTACAGGTGTTTGAGCTGGTGAAGATAGGAGCGTTTCCCTTGGTCACACTCGTCATCTCGTTTTACTTCACCAACGGCTCCAAGAAGTGAGCGTAACCACTTACTGTTTTTTTAGCACCAGCTTGAACTGCGTCACCCACTTTTCCTTGATGTACATTTCGCTGAAGGCTTCGTAGGCATCGGGGCCGGAGGGCGTCCAGCGGACGCGGTAGGTGAGCGACTGTCCGTCGGCGACGTATTGTGTGGCGGGGAATTCCAGACCGGTGGCGGTGGGCACCATCGTGCCTCGGCTGTAGCCGCCGCCGTTTTCCACGTACAGGAAAGCCACCTGCTTGGCCGCCGAATCGTAGTAGTAGATCGTCTCGCCGACGTAGTCCGGCTTGCCCGGCGCGCGCACCGTATGCACATCGCGCAGCACGTTGCCTTCGTATTGCCACTGGAAGCAATGCTCGTCGCTTTGCTTCCCCTCCGGGAAGTCGCCCTTCCAGCAATGCCCAGCCAGAAAGCCCATCGGCTTGAGCGCCTCGACGGGAGCCGCCTGCGCGGCGGCGGGCAACAACAGCAGCAAGAGCAGTGAACGCATGGCCGATCCCCGGACGTGAATGTCCCGCCGGTATAGACGAATCCCACTCACGCCACGGGTGGGCTCAGTCCGTTATGTAGATCTCGTGATACGCGCCTTCCGCGTAGTAGATGATCTCGCAGCTGGCCTCGCCGAAGCACAAGCCGATCGACTCGTTGGCGATGGCGAGCGGCGCGCAACTTTCGCCGCCATGGCACACGGGCTGGTAACTGCCCGGCTTAACCAGCGACAGATGCGGCGGATTGGCCTTGATGTCCTTGAAGGTCTTGACGATGCTGGCGGCGCCATCGCCCGCAGCGCCCGGCAGCACGGCCAGGCCGTAGGCGCCTGCCTGGCCGTTCTGCACGACGACAGCGGTGTCGGTATGGCCAGGCTGCTGGAATGTGCCTGATACCGTCAGACCCGCGTCGGGTGCGAGCGTCGTCCATCCCTGCGGCAGTTGTTTGACGTTGGCGTCGTTACCGTAGCTTGCGGATGAAAAGGCCAGCAGCACGCCCGCCGCCAGGCAGCATCGCCAGGTGGAGAAACCGCCGCCGCGTACCACCGGCCGCACGTTGATTTCGAATTGCCCTGTTTGCGACATAACCATACCCTCCAGTTAAAGTGCGACGACGTCGTACTCATGCCGGATAGTTTAATTTTTTGATATCGAAATCGTCAATCAATAATTAATTACCAACTCGTAATGACACCGTTGAACATCAGGCGGACAGCGTGGTGTTATGGACCTTGCCGCCGATGGCGACATTGTCCAGCTTCAGGCCCTGCACGTTGTAGAGGTACCAGGGCTGTTCCAGGTTGGCCGGCGTGCCGAAGTCGCAGTCGGCGATGGTGACGCCGGTGACCGGAACGACAGCGGGCATCGGCAGCGGGCCATTGTAGTCCGAGGCCACCGGGCCCAGTATCACGATCGCCTGGTAGCACGAGACCATCTTGCCGTCCTTGGTCTTCACATCGCCGACCTTGACGTTGGAGATGTGGACGTTGCTGACCACCGGCGGCCGTGTGCGGACATTGTCGCTGATCGGCGTGTAATCGCAATCGAAGGTGACGATGGCGCCGGCCGCCGTGGCGACGGTCTTCGATTGAATCGGCGACCCTGGTAGCGATGCGTAGAACGAGGGGCTGGTCTGCACGCCGTTCGGTATCGAGATGTCGCGCACATAGAAATTGCGCAGGTAGCCGCCGCGATTGAGATTGGTCTTCAAACGGATCGCGGTGTTGAGCGGATTGGTGGCCCAGTTGATGTTCTGGAAAACCAGCTTTTGCGCGTAGACGTTCTGGATGCCGCCCGCCATCTCGCTGCCCAGCGTGACGGCGCCATGGCCGCTCTGCATGGTGCAGTTCTGGATCACGATGTTCTGCGACGGCCCATACTGCGTATCGAGATCCTTGCCGGCCTTGATGGCGATGCAGTCGTCGCCGGTGTCGAAGGTGCAGCCGTCGATCAGCACATGGTCGCAGGCCTCGGGGTCGAAGCCGTCGCTGTTGGGGCCCAGGCTCTCGCAGTGCACCTTGCGGATGACGATGTTGCGGCAGTGGACAGGGTGGTGCTGCCAGAACGGCGTGTGCGTGACGTGGTAACCCTGCAGCAGCACGTTGGTGCAGCCGATCAGCTGTATCATCGGCGGCCGCAGGTAGTGGCCCAGGCCGAACACGCGGCGGGACAGCGGCACACCCGCTTCCGACAGCGCCGGCAGGTACTGCGCGTCCGCGCGCCAGCGGGCGCCTTCGCCTTGTATCAGCAGGCGTTCCGCTTCGGTGAGCTGCGGCGCGATGGTGGACAGCGATTCGGCGTTCATCGGATTCTCGGTGTTCTCCGACATTTTCCCTTTGGTGAAATTGGGCGTCGAGCCTTGCGCGACCGCGTTCAGCGTTTTGAGTTTGCCTTTCCAGGTCCACCAGCAGTCGCCTTGATCGTTGAACGGCACGCCGCCCTGGCCGTTCAGGGTGCTGGTCCAGTCGTCGCCGGTCAGGGCGATGTTGTCCTGGCCGTAGGCGTAGATCATCGACGAGAAGTTCAGGCAGTCGTTGCTCTGCCAGCGCGAGATCGTCAGCTTGCCCTGCTTGCCGCAATCGATGTCGCCATACTTGGCGTAGTCCGCAGGGTTGTTGCTGAAGTAGATGTGGGCGCCCGCGCTCAGGTGCAGGTTGACGTTCGAGCGTAGCACGATCGGGCCGGCGCAGTACCAGTTCCCGGCGGGGACCAGCACGCGCCCGCCGCCCGCGTTATGGCAGGCGGCGATGGCGGCCTTGAAGGCGGCGTAGCAGTCGTGCGATCCGGCGGCCGGGGTGTCGACGGTGTCCTGTTCCTCGAAAGAGATCCAGGCTTTGACCTTGGCCATCTTGCAGGTGCGCGCGCCATAGGCAGTGATGGTGAAGTCCTGCTTGCGGAAGGTGAGCGGTTTGGAGACGCGGTCGATGATGGCCTGCGCCTGCAGCCAGGGATCGGGCGCGGTGGCGGCGCGCGCCGGCACGCCGAGCGACAGGCCGGCGGCTGCGGGCAGGACTTTCATCAGGTTGCGGCGCTGGGTATTGATCGTCATGCGGTGATTCCTATTCGTCCGAATTGTTGAACTCACCGAGGAAGACTTCCGCCGGCGATGGTTTTGCGGTGTAGCCGAGATCCGTGACGGGATCGATGCCGGCTTTGACCAGGTTGTTCCAATGGTCGTCGGAGTTGTATTGGACCGGGCGGTAGGCCAGCGTTCCCTTCTTGTTCCAGTCCGACCACGGCGACGTGCGGTTGATGTGCGCGCCGATGCGCGAATTCATGACCACCATTTTGCCGACGGCTTCCAGCGAGTTCCTGGCGATGGTGCCTTTGGGCGCCTGGTAGCCGTTGCTTGGGCCGAAGGTGCATGCATAGCCATCGACGGGGACTTTGTCGTAGGGTGTGCAGCGCGAGTTATGGAACCATTGGCGCAGCAGGTAGAACGCGCCGTTGCGCGCATTGGGCGAGGCGTCGTGCGTGAAGCGGCAATTGTCGAAGACGAAGCCGTAGCGGGTTTTGACGTGGGTGTCCGGCGCGGCGGCGTAGGACAGGCCACGGTCGCCCAGCGATCTGATTTCGGTCTGGTGGAAGTAGGCGGTGCTGTCGCCGAAGATGAAATCGACGTCGCCTTCGATGTAGGACTTGTTGAAGAAGCTGCGCGAGGTGGTCGCGATCTGTGGGGACTTGAGGTACAGCGTGTCCTGGAAGCCGATCAGGCGGATGTTTTCGAATTGCGCCTTGTCGGCGCCGTCCACTTGCAGCGCCAGCGCCTGGTGGTGGATGTTGTTGATGTTGGGGAGCGCCTCGGCGCGGGCGTTGCCGGTGTCCTTGTTGTAGCCGTTTTCGAACGTCAGGTTGCGGGCCTGGAAGCCTTTGTCCTGAACCCAGACGGTGGCGGTGCCGAAGGTGCCGATCTGCGCGCGGTCCTTGATGGATGCGTACATGGCCTGCACCGCCGGCGCGGCCTTGGCGAATTGCGCGTCGTACTGCCGGGCGTAGTCGGCGCCGGTGTTGGAGGCGTCCAGTTTGGCGGTGATCTTCGTGGCGCTGGCGTCCTTGCCTTCGCCGTACATGGTGATCGGTGCGGCGGAGGCGGGAATGTAGACCAGCTCCTGATAGGTCCCCGGCTTGAGCAGCATGTAAAGCCGCTTTGCGGGATGGTCCCTGCTGTCGGCGACCGCGCGGCTGACGGCTTCCTGCACGGTGTGGAACAGTTTGACGCCGTCGGCCTTGGCGGCCTTGTCGACGATGTAGTCGGGAGTGAAGGCCGCGCCTTTCGCCAGCGGGTCCGCCAGCGGATCCCACGGGTCGATGGTTTCATTGCCGGCGGCGCCGACATACTTCAGCACTTCGGCGTACGCATACTGCCTGGATTGTTCGATGCTGAGTTGCGGCCGCGTGGTGATCGTTGCGACGGCAGGGAAGGCGGTAAAACGGTCGGTGCAAGCGGCGGCAGGCGCGGAGATGATGTCGCCCCTGAGCTCCGCGAATTCGACCCGCCTGTCGGCCTTGCCGGCGATGTCGACGTCGCGCAGCGTGGCCTGCAGCGGATGTTGCGCGTCGTAGCCTTGCATGATCACGCGGCCCGGCGTCACGCTATGCACGCCGTCGAAGGCGATATTGGTGTAGACCGGAATCTGCGAGCCCTCGGCGTTTGGATTGTAGTGCGTGCTGATGTCGATCGGCGTCTTGACGTCGCGCAGGCAGACGTTCCGGTAACTGACCTGGTCCACCACGCCGCCGCGTGAGACGTCGCTCTTGATGCGCAGGCCGGACGTGGTGCCGTCCATGCTCAGGTCCTCCACCAGAACGCGACGCACGCCGCCGTTGGTCTCGCTGCCGATGGACATGCCATGGCCGCTGTAGAAGTGGTTGTGCAAAATGGAGATGTTTTCCGTCGGCCCATTGCCGCCGGCCTTGATGGCGATGTTGTCGTCGCCGGTGCGGATATGGCTGTAGGCGATGGTGATGTTGCGCGACGAGATGGGATCGATACCGTCCGTATTGCGCGCGGTGGCCGGCGTATCGATACGCATGCCCCATGCGGTGAAGCCGTCCACATTGTTCAGCGTGACGTGGAAATTGGGCGAATTGCGCAAGGTGATCTTGTGCAGCGTGAAGTCCTGCGAACCGGTGACTTCGATCAGGCGCGGCACGTTCTGGCGGGCGTCCTCCTTCTGCGCGCGGCGGGCCAGCTGCCACCACGATTCGCTGATGCCGTCGACCACGTGGCCGCCCTGGCCGTCAACGGTGCCTTCGCCGAGGATGCCGCTGCCCTTGGTCTTGTCGGCGGTGATGAAGGGCTTGCAGCCTCTACCCAGCTTGTCCACCGTGCCGCAAGTGCCGGCGCCACGGTCGAACAGTTTGGGGTTGGTGCTGGCGTACAGCGTGGTCGCGGCATCGATCAGCAGGCTGACGCCGTTGCGTAGCACGAGCGGCCCGGCGACGAATCCGCGCTTCTCGTTTTGCGAGGACAGGCGCACCGCCTGCCCGGCCGCGCATTTGTCGATGGCGTTCTGGATGCGGGCGGTATCGTCGTTGCCGGCGGCGGCGCTATCGCCGGTGGCCGTCAGGATGGCGCAAGCCGGGGGCGCGACGGGCTCCACGACCTTGCGCGCATCCTGCGCGTACACGGTGCTGACGCCGGAAGCGGCCAGCAGGAAGGCGATGCCCGCCGGCGACAACTGTCTCGTCATTGCTCGCTCTCCGGCTTGAATTGGCCGGCCGTCTCCGGCAAGGCGCGCTTCATCTCCTCCATCACCATGCGCGAGAAGTAGGCTGCGCCCTTGACGCCGACGTGCGTGCGGTCGAACGCGGATTTCGCCGCGCCGGCCACTTCCACTTTGCCGGCCGCCAGCGCGGCCTCGGGGATTTTTTCGGGACGCGGCGCCACGGCGAGCGTGTCCGCCTCGTCCTCGCCCATCGCCTGCACGGCGGCGTAGCTGTCGGCGTTCAGGTCCAGTAGCGCGACGTGCTGCGCGGCGGCGGTGGCGCGCACCGCGTCGGCCCAGGGCTGCAGGTTGTTTTCCAGGACTTTGTTGGTGAAGCTGCGGCGCGTCAGCGGCGTGACCAGCACCGGGATGCCGCCCAGCGCCTTGACCTCCTGCACGTAGCGGGTCATGTTGACGGGGAATTCGGTTTTCAGGTCGGTCGAGCGGCCAGGCTTGCCCGGCTGGTCGTTGTGGCCGAACTGGATCAGCACATAGGTGGCGCGATAGGCCGCGGAGCCGCGCAGCAGGCCTTCCACCTCGTCCCAGCGGCCTTCGGCGCGGAAGCTGCTGGAACTGCGGCCGCCCTTGGCCAGATTGAGGCAGGTGTTGGCGCGGTTGATGCGCGCGCAGAAGGCGTCGCCGTAGCCGCTGCTGTTGGCCATCGTCGAATCGCCGACCAGGATCACGCGGACAGGCTTGGCCGGCGCTTCGGCGGCGTGGCTGGCGCCGGCCAGCATCAGGACAGTGGCGATGGTGAGACTGTGGAGGTTCATGTTCGGTATCCGGGACAAAAAAAAGGCGCCGGCCGCGTCGCGGTCCGGCGCCTGGACTCAGGCGGAGAAGTTTTGATTCACGGCCTTGCCGCCGATCTTGACGTTCTTCAGTTTCAATCCCTTGACGTTGTACAGGTACATCGGCTTGTCGGCGTTGACCGGCGTGCCCAGGTCGCAGTCGCTGATTTCGATGTCGGACACCGGCAGCACCTTCGGCTTGCCCGGGCCGTTGTAGTCCGACGCCACCGGCCCCAGGATCACGATGGCCTGGTAGCAGGAATAACTGCCATCCTTGGTCGCGACGTTGGCGCAAGTGACGTTCGAGATCCGCACATGGCTGACGCTCGGCGGACGGATACGCACGTTGTCGTTGACCGGATCGTAGCCACAGTCGATGGTGATGATGCCGCCGGCCGATGTGGCCACCGATTTGGTCGGGATCAGCGAACCTGGCAGCGAAGAATAGAACGCCGGCGTGGTGCGGATGCCGTTCGGGATATGCACGTTCCGCACATGCATATTGCGCAGGTAGCCGCCGCGGCTCATATTGGTCTTGAGGCGGATCGCGATGTTCAGCGGATCGGTTTTCCAGTTGCTGTTCTCGAACACCAGGTTTTGCGCGTAGATGTTCTCGATCCCGCCGGACATGATGCTGCCCAGCGTGAGCGCACCGTGGCCGCTCTGCATTTTGCAGTTCTGGATCACGATGTCCTTGGCGGGCCCGAACTGGATGTCCGGTCCCTTGCCCGAGTCGATGGCGATGCAGTCGTCGCCGGTGTTGAAGTGGCAGTCCTCGATCAACACCTTGGTGCACGATTCTGGATCGAAGCCGTCGCTGTTGGGGCCCATGCTGTTGGCGTAGACCTTCTTCACATGCATATTGTGGCAGTTGACCGGATTGTGCTGCCAGAACGGCGTGTTGGTGGTCTGGTAGCCCTCGAACAGCACGTTGGTGCAGCTGATGAACTGCACCATGTGCGGACGCAGGTAATGGCCGATGCCGAAGATGCGCTTCTCCACCGGCACGCGGGCTTCCGCCAGCGAGCGCAGATAGTAGGAGTCGGTGCGCCACTTGTCGTTCGGACCCTGGATGAACGCGGCTTCCGCCTCGTTCAGGTGCGGCGCGATTTCGCGCAGCGAGACCGGGTTGGCCGGATTGACATGCACTTCGGTCTTGCCCTTGGTGTGCTTGACGTAGTTGCCCGCGCCGGCGGCGATGTCGCCGGCCCAATTCGGTTTCTCGCGGCCCTTCCACGACCACCAGCAATCCGGGTCGCCGTCGAAGGCCACGCCGGCCTGGCCGTCCAGGATGCTGGTCCAGTCCTCGCCGGTCAGGGCGATGTTGTCCTGGCCGTGCGCGTACACCATCGACGAGTAGTTCAGCAGGTCGTTGCCTTCCCAGCGCGTGATCGACAGCTTGCCGTTCTTGCCGCAATCGTAGGCGCCGTACTTGGCGTAGTCGGCCGGGTTGTTGCTGAAGTAGACGTGGGCTCCCGCCTTCAGGTGCACGTTCACGTTCGACAGCAGCACGATAGGGCCGGCGCACAGCCAGTTCCCGGCCGGGATCACCACGCGGCCGCCGCCGGCCTTGTGGCAGGCCTCGATGGCCTTGGCGATCGCCGGGTAGCAGTCGGGCGAGCCGGCCGCCGGGGTTTGCAGCGTGGCCGATTCGGTGAACGAGGTCCACGCCGTCACCGGCTTCACTTCGCAGGTGGCAGCGCCGAAGGCGGTCACCACGAAGTCCTCGTCGCGGAACTTCAACGGCTGCTTGAAGCGGTCGATGATGGCCTGCGCCTCCTTCCACGGATCGGCCGCCTTGGCGCCGGCCGCCAGCGCGGCCGGGCCGGCGGCGCCGGTCAGGCCGGCCGCCGACAAGGCCTGCAGAAAGCGGCGGCGGCCGAGGCCTCCGCCTTGCTGTTCGTCTTTATGCATCTGTGCTCTCATCAGAAGGTGTAGGTGGCGCGGACGTTGTAGGCGCGGCCGATCGGGCTGGCGGCGCTGCTCAGGTAACCGAAGCTATACAGGCTGCTGTTGGTCACCGGCGGATTCACGTTGAACAGGTTGGTGATGCCGGCCGTGACCTGGATGTTCTTGAAGCCGTTGTAGGTCGTGGTCCAGTTCCATACCTTGTACGAGTTGATGTTGCGCCAGTACTGCTGCGCCACCAGGTTCTGGTCGGTGTACTTGGAGTTGTAGTTCTGGGTCAGCTGGGTGTTCCAGTTACCGGCGGCCCAGTTCAGCTTCAGCGTGTGCTTCCAGCGGAAGGTGATGATGGGCAGGCTGCTGGTGGTGCCGTTGCTGGCCAGGCCGAACTGGCCGATGTTCGACACGTAAGGGCTGCCGTTATCGAGCTGGTTGTCGAACTGCGTCAGGTAGGTGCCGTCGATCGCCACCTTGAAGTCGCCGTACGAGGTATGCGGGAAGGCATACGATCCCGAGACGTCGATGCCGGCCGCTTTCTGGCCGCCCAGGTTCATCGTGGTGTTCTTGATGTAGCTGATGGTGCGGTCGGCGTTACGCACGAAGTACGACGCGTACTTGACCGGATCGAGGAAGTAGACCTGCTCCGGCAAGTTCGCCAGCATATTGGTCATCTTGATGTTCCAGTAGTCGATCGACACCATCGACGACTTGGTCGGCTCGAACACGGTGCCCAGCGTGAAGCCCTTGGACTTTTCCGGCACCAGGTCCGGATTGGAGCCGGTCTGTTTTGGCAGCGTGGTGTTGCAGACGGTCGAAGCGACGTAGCCCGGCAGCGGCTTGCCGGTGCCGGCCACGCCTGGCGTGCCGCCGGGGCAGAGGACCGGATCGTCCCACTTGGCGGCGGTCAGGCCGGTGGCGCCGGGCAGGCGGTAGCCGTAACGGTCGAACAGCGTCGGTGCGCGGAAGCCGGTGTTGGCCGAGCCGCGGAACATCAGCTGCTTGGTTGGCTCGTAGCGGAAGCTGATCTTTGGATTGATGGTGTTCCCGAAGTCGCTGAAATGATCGTCGCGCACGGCGGCGTTCAGCTCCAGCGTCTTGGTGATCGGTACATTCAGCTCGGCGAACAGCGCGGCCACGTTGCGCGAACCTTCGCCGTGCGACGGCGACGCATTGGCGTAGGTGACGTCGGCGCTGAGCGGCAGCTTGGTGTCTTCGGTGGTATCGCGATGGAAGTCCGCGCCCAGCGCCAGCGCCAGCGAGCCGCCTTCCAGCTCCATCAGTGCACGGCTGGCGGTCAGGTCGACGCCGGTGAAGGTCGACTTGGAGGTGCGGTTCTTGGCGCCGTCGACCTTGATGGTGTCGAGGTAGGCCTGGCCGGCCGCGTCCTGCAGGCCGAAGGGATTGAGCACGCCGCTTTTCAAACCATCCAGCAGGCCCTGGCCGCGCGCGTAGCCGGACTGGTAGTAGTTGTCGCGCTGCGAAATGCCGACCACCAGGCCGGCCTTGTAGTCCCAGCCCGACAGCGTGCCTTCGTCCATGACGGACAGGCGCTGGTTCAGCTGCACGTCCTTGGTGGTGGCCAGGCCCAGGTCGGCCACGGCCCAGGTGACGGTCAGCGGCGTGTTGTTCAGGCCCGCGACGGCGGGCACGCCGCCGCTTTTACCCGGATACCATTTGCTGGTCGAAGGCAGCGTGGCGTTGACGCCGTTGACCGCCAGCGCATTGGTCGGGTTCTTGGTGCCGAGGATGAATTCCTCGCCGCGCGAGTAATCGACGGAGATGACGTGGTCTTCGCTCAGCTTCTTGGCGGCGCGGGCGTAGAACGTGACCTGCTGGTTGGCATACAGCGCGGTGCCGTATTCGTTGGCGTCGAGTACGCAGGTGCCCTTCTGGCCGACGATCGAGTAGGGTGCCAGGCAGCCGCTCGCGGCGTACGGGTTCTGCGCGGTCTTGTTGGTGGCGGTGGTGAAGTTGGCCGGCGTGGCGTTGCCGCCGGTGCCCAGCGTCGGCGCGCGGCCGATGGAGGTCAGCAGGTCGGCGGAGCTCAGGTCGGCGCGGTCGCGCGCGGCCAGGCGGGTGCGCTGGTGGGCGTCGATGGTGCCGTAGATGCTCCAGCCGTCGCGCTCCAGGTTGCCCTTGCCCCAGGTGATGCTGGCGCGCTGCTCGTCGCCGCCGCCGTGCTTCTCCGGCTGGACTTCCTGGCCGGTCAGCGACAGGCCTTCGAACGAAGTCTTGGTGATGAAGTTGACCACGCCGCCGATGGCGTCGGAGCCGTAGATCGAGGAGGCGCCGTCGCGCAGGATCTCGACGCGCGACAGGGCGCTCATCGGAATCACATCCAGGTTGGCGTAGCCGTCGGCGATGGCCTCGTTGGCCATGCGGCGGCCGTTGAGCAGCACCAGGGTGCGGTTCACGCCCAGGCCGCGCAGGTTGATGTTGGTGCCGGAACCGGCGTTCGATGGCGCCAGCGACGCGGACTGCGGCAGCGACATCATGACGTCGGCCAGCGTGGTGATGCCCTGCTTGATGAAGTCCTCGGCCTTGACGGTGCTGACCGGCAGCGATGCCTCGGTGGCCAGGCGCTTGATGCTGGAGCCGGTCACTTCGACGCGGGTCATCGCCGGTTCTCCGCTCTGTTGTGCGGACGCCTGGTTGGCCAGCGTCAGCACGGCGATGGTGATCGCCGACAGCAGCAGGCGGGGTTGGGCGTAACGGTTTTGGACCGAGTGATCGGACGTGTTCATGCTAGTCTCCTTCGTCTTTTTGAATAAAGTTATGCGCCGTGCTGGAAAAGCACTGGACGTGAGTGGAGCACCTCGCGTGCTCCGTGCCGCTGTGACGAGGGCCGCTTTGGCAAGCACGGGCCGAGGTCGAGACGGTCGATAACTTATTGCTTTATTCGCGGACCGGCATCGAGGCCGGTCCTGCGCTACTACGTTGCTGCTACTTCTTTGTTATCCGCGCGAGAAGGTGCGGGTCACGCGTTCGAGGTGGGCGCGCATGGCCTTGCGCGCCGCCGCCGGATCGTGGGCGGCGATCGCCTCCAGGATGCGGCGGTGGTCCTTCAGCGTTTCCTGCCGCAGTTCCTCGGTCTGGAAGTGTTCCTTGAGCTTGTGCCACAGGCGGCCGCGCTGGTCCCACAGGTAGTTCAGCGATCCAACCAGCGCGCTGTTGCCGGTGGCGCGCGCGATGGCCAGGTGGAAGTTGCGGTCGGCCTGCTCGTTGCTCGAATAATTGGCGTGGTTCTGTTCCATCTCGACGACGGCCTTGAGGATGGCGTCGATGGCGCCGTCGGTGGCGACGCGGGCGGCGATGGCGGCGATCTCGGATTCGATCAGGCGGCGCGCGGACAGCACTTCGAACGGGCCGGGGCCCGCCTCGGGCAGGTCGGCCGCCGATGGTTCCGGCACTTCGCTGACGTAGACGCCGGAGCCGCCGCGCACTTCGATCACGCCGCCCAGTTCCAGCGCGATCAGCGCTTCGCGCAGCGAGGCGCGGCTGACGCTCAACTTGGTGGCCAGGTCGCGCTCGGACGGCAGCCGCTCGCCGCCGGCGATGTGCTCGTCGCGGATCAATTGCTGGATGCGGTCCGCCACCACGCGGTACAGGCGCGGTTCGTGGGCATTGCTGTCGGCAGGGACGGAAGTCTTTTTCAGCATCTGTGTCTCGTCTTCGTGGTGTGGCTTCTTTGATATCGCCATCTGGTCAGGCCATTCTAAGGTGGTCAGACCAAATATGCAATGTGGACTAGCCAAATTAATTTTTAGCTGTCATACTAAAATCGTCATGCAGCCGCGGGAAGACGGAGTTTACAGGGCTGTAGCCCCGCAAACAAGCCATTTCCGCCTGTGGCACGCAGGCCACAAACGGCGCCTGGCCGGCCATTCCGAAACTGGCCTGACCACTTTGCAGCACACCAAACACCGCGAAAAAACAACGTTCGCCGGGACGCAGCGCCCGGAAAAGGAAGACAAATGACGACACCGACCAGCGCGGGCACGCCGCGCTACATCCTCATGCACGACAACGATAACGTCGCCATTGTCGTCAACGACGGCGGCCTGCCGGCGGGCGCGGTATTCGCCAACGGCCTGGCGCTGCTGGAGGCCGTGCCGCAGGGGCACAAGGTGGCGTTGTGCGCGATCGCCAAGGGCGATCCGGTGCGGCGCTACAACGTCACCATCGGTTACGCCGCGTGCGATATCGCCGCCGGCAGCTGGGTCGCCGAGCCGCAGGTGGAGATGCCGCCGGCGCGCGAGCTGGTCAACCTGCCGATATCGACCAACCTGCCGCCGCCGGCCGAACCGCTGGAAGGCTATACGTTCGAGGGCTTCCGCAATCCCGACGGCAGCGTCGGCACGCGCAACATCCTGGCCATCACCACCACCGTGCAGTGCGTGGCGGGCGTGGTGGAGTTTGCGGTCAAGCGCATCAAGGACGAGCTGCTGCCGAAGTATCCCAACGTCGACGACGTGGTGGGGCTGGAGCATACCTACGGCTGCGGCGTGGCGATCGACGCGCCGGGCGCGATGGTGCCCATCCGTACGCTGCGCAATATCAGCCTCAATCCGAACTTCGGCGGGCAGGCCATGGTGGTGAGCCTCGGCTGCGAGAAGCTGCAGCCGGCGCGCCTGTTCCCCAAAGGCTCGATTCCGATCCAGAACGGCGGCGGCGCGGAGCCGGCGCTGGTCTGCCTACAGGACGCGGGCCACGTGGGCTTCATGTCGATGATCGAGTCGATCATGAAGCAGGCCGAGATCAACCTGGCCGCGCTGGACAAGCGCCGCCGCGAAACCGTGCCGGCCTCCGAGCTGGTGGTCGGCGTGCAGTGTGGCGGCAGCGACGCCTTCTCCGGCGTGACCGCCAATCCGGCGGTGGGCTTTGCCACCGACCTGCTGGTGCGCGCCGGGGCCACGGTGATGTTCTCCGAAGTGACCGAGGTGCGCGACGGGATCGATCAACTGACCTCGCGCGCGTCGACGCCGGAAGTGGCGCAGGCGATGATACGCGAGATGGAGTGGTACGACAGTTATCTCAAGCGCGGCGGCGTGGATCGCAGCGCCAACACCACGCCGGGTAACAAGAAGGGCGGGTTGTCGAACATCGTCGAGAAGGCGATGGGCTCCATCGTCAAATCCGGCAGCAGCCCGATCTCCGGCGTGCTGTCGCCGGGCGAGAAGCTGACGCAGAAGGGCCTGATCTACGCCGCCACGCCGGCCAGCGATTTCATTTGCGGCACGCTGCAGGTGGCGGCGGGCATGAACCTGCACGTCTTCACCACCGGCCGTGGCACGCCGTATGGCCTGGCCGAAGTGCCGGTCATTAAAGTCGCCACGCGCAACGAGCTGGCCGCGCGCTGGCACGACCTGATGGACATCAACGCCGGCCGCATCGCCAGCGGAGAGGCGAGCATCGCCGATGTCGGCTGGGAGATGTTCCAGCTGCTGCTCGATGTCGCCAGCGGGCGCCGTACGTGGGCGGAAAAATGGAAGCTGCATAACGCACTGGTGCTGTTCAACCCGGCCCCGGTGACCTGATAAAACTACAAAACAGAGACTGAGACATGACCAAGCCATTCAAACGATTGCTGCTGACCGGCGCCGCCGGCGGCCTGGGTAAGATCCTGCGCGACCGCATCAAGCCTTGGGCCGATGTGGTGCGCCTGTCGGACATCGGCGACATGGGCGCGGCGCGCGAGGGCGAGGAGGTCGTCCAGTGCGACCTGGCCGACAAGGCCGCCGTGCTCAAGCTGCTGGAGGGGGTGGACGCGGTGCTGCACTTCGGCGGCATCTCGACCGAGAACACGTTCGAGAACATCATGGCGGCCAATATCGCCGGTACCTACAACCTGTACGAGGCGGCGCACAAGCACGGCGTCAAGCGCGTGGTGTTCGCCAGCTCCAACCACACCATCGGCTACTACAAGACCACCGACTACATCGACGCCGACAGCCCGATGCGGCCGGACAGCCTGTACGGCGTGAGCAAGTGCTTCGGCGAGTCGCTGTCGCGCTATTACTACGACCGCACCGGCATCGAGACGGTGTGCCTGCGCATCGGTTCCTCGTTCCCGGAGCCGGTCAATCCGCGCATGATGGTGACGTGGTTCAGCTACGACGACCTGGTGGAGTCGCTGCGCTGCTCGTTGTTCACGCCGCGCGTGGGGCATACGATTTTGTTCGGCGCGTCGGCCAATCCGGGCAGCTGGTGGGACAACAGCAAGGCCTCGCATCTGGGCTTCAAGCCGAAGGACAGCTCGACGCGCTTCGCCGCCAGCTTCCCCGACACCGGCGTGTATCCACCCAAGGATGATGTGGCGACGATCTACCAGGGCGGCGGCTTCCTGATGTCCGGACCGCAGTACAAGGACTAGTTTTCGGCGGCGCCTACATCCAGAACTGCCAGGACAGCACCACGGCGTTGTACACCGCGTGAACCAGCATGGGGCCGAGCAGGGTTTTGCTGCGCTCATAGGTCCACGCGGCGCACAGGCCGAGCACGAAGACCGGCAGCATCGACGTCGGCGGATGGACCACGGCGAAGATGGCAGCGCTCATCGCCATGGCGGGCATGGCGGACATCGAGCGGCGCAAGCCGCCGTAGATCAGGCCCCGGAAGATGAACTCCTCGCACAACGGCGCGGCCAGCACGGCCAAGGCCAGCAGCCATCCGCGCGAGAATGTCGATGCCGATGCCGCCGACTGTTTGGCGATGTCCGCCCACAGCGCCGAATGCTGCAGGCCGGTCAGGTAGGCCAGGCCCACGGCGGATGCGATGAAGGCGGCCATCGCGCCATAGCCCAGTGTCAGCTTCATGTCGCCGCCGCGCAGGACGGCCGGCACGCCGGCGGTCTTGCTGCGCCAGTAGATGAAGCGTATCAGCAGGTAGACCAGCAGGCCGGCCGCGGCGAAGGCGATCGTCACCGCTGGCTGTGCGGGCATCTCCATGGCGCGCATCATGAACAACGCGATCAATCCCTGCATGATGAAGAACGCGGTGGCGGCGATCAGGCCGTCGGAAGTGGACACGCGCGGCGGCGGCGCGGCAGCAGGATCCAGCAGATAGGGCAGGGCGTCGCGCGCCTTCTGCCACAGCGCCAGCGCCATCGACGCGACCAGCACCATCACCACCAGTTTTTGCGACCACACATCGCTGTAGATCGACCAGGTGTAGAAGCTGGCCAGCAGCATGTACAGGTAAATGTAGGTCGGCCGCACGCGGGCGCGCGCGTCGACCGCCAGCGGATCGCAGGCGAACACGCCGAGCGAGACCGCGATCAGCGAGTAGATCGGGATGCCGGCGAAGACGATCAGCAGCAGTGCCAGCATGCTCCATTCGAAGTGCGTTGTGTACCAAGCGCTGATGCCGACGATGATCAGCGGGTAGATCAACGTCAGCATGCCCCACAGCTGCGCCTTTTCCTTCAATACGCTTTCGATGGAGCGCGGCACGGTGTACAGCAGCCAAAGCACCTGGCCTTCGTTGTTCAGTGTCTGGAAGGCCGACAGCATCAGCATGTAGACGCCGATGCCGAAGGCGATGGTGGCGGCGGTGACGTGATTTACGCCCAGCTCCGCGAAGCTATTCAGCTTGCCGTTGAAGACCAACTGGCTGACCACGATAATCACCGGCAGCAGCAAGGTCTGGACCAGGAAGTTGCGGTCGCGGCTCAACAGCCGAAGTTCGCGGCGCTTGATCGGCGTGAACGCTTCGGAAAGCCTGCGGCCGGCGGTGGGCGCGGCCTGCGGTTTGCGACGCACGCTTTCCCGCGATCCGGCGTTGACCACGCCGTTGCGCAGTTGGTGGCGCATCAGCGCCACGCCGGCCCACAACAGTACGGCGGTCTGCGCCAGCAGCAGCGCGATGGCTTGTCCGGCCTGCGCCAGACTGGATGCCTGCATCGCTTGCAGCACCAGTCCCGGCGGCGTCCAGCCGGTCCACGCGGGGAAGGCGCGCGCCCAGTCCATCACGAAGCCGCTGGCGTTGGGCATTCCGAGCGCCATGACGAAGTAGATCAAGGGCATGCTGAACAAGCCGGTGATGGCCTGCAGGTTGCGCAGCTGCGATGCGGGCAGCCACATACGCAGTCCGGTGTCGGCCAGCGTGTGCAGCAGGGCGGCCAGCGGCAGCAGCACCAGCAAGGCCGCCAGCGCCGCCAGCGGCGCGAACCAGCCCAAACCCGAGTACCACGCGATCATGCCCAGCGGCGGCATCAGCGCGAACACGCCGCTGAAGTTGGCCGCGCTGCGTTCCAGCAGGCGTCCCCACAGCAGCGTGGGGCGTTCGACCGGCATCGTCACCAGCCACTCCAGATCCCAGTCCGGCTGCGCCAGTTCCTTGCTGCCCAGCGGGAGCAGGACGGCAAGCCCGAACAACAGCGTGAGCACCATCGTCAGGCCGCGCAACAGCTCCGGCTGGAACGGCGCCTTGCGCAGTTCGGCGGCGGCCAGTTCGACATTCTGAAAGGGGGCGTGGTCCTGGTCGACCACGTTGCAGTGGCTGCTGGCTACCAGGTGGCAGTTCATGTTGAGCAGCACGTTGCGCGACAGGCCGGTGAAGGAGAACGACATGACCAGCACCAGCAGCGCGGTCAGCACCCACAGGCTGCTCTTCTTGCCGGCGATGCCGTCGCGCGCCTTCTTCTTGCGGAATTTGCCGAACAGGTTATTGGCCAGCATGTTGCGCTGGCGGGTCAGGCGCATTTTGGTCATCAGCCAGATGGCGCGCGCCTGCGTCACCGGCTGGGCCGCCTGCTGCGTCATTGTGCGCGCTCCGCCGCGGTTTCGTCGGTGATCTTCAGGAACACGTCCTCCAGCGAGCCGCTGGCCGAGGCCTCGGCGCGGATTTCGTCGAGCGTGCCGGTGGCCACCAGCTGGCCGTGGTGGATGATGCCGACGCGGTCGCACAACTTCTCGGCCATGTCCAGCAGGTGGGTGGAGACGAAGATGGTGACGCCGCGCGCGGCGGCCGCCAGCAGGCGCTCCTGCACGTCGCGCGAGGCGCGCGGATCGAGGCCGTTGATCGGTTCATCGAGGATCAGCACCGCCGGATCGTGGATCAGCGCGCAGGCCAGGCCGAGGCGCTTCTTCATGCCCAGCGAATAGTTGACGGCGTAGTCCTCGCCCGCTTCCTCCAGGCCGAATTCGCGCAGCAGGCGCGCGCTGCGCTCGACCGCTTCGGCGTGCGGATAGCCGTGCATCTCGCCGACGAACTGCAGGATCTCGCGGCCGCGCAGGTAGTCGTAGAAGATCGGGGTGTCGGGCAGGTAGCCCACGCGGCGTTTGACTTCGGCCGGCTCGCTGTGGCAATCGAGGCCGTCGATCAGCACCTGGCCGGCGCTTGGCACCAGGATGCCCATCATCATGCGGATGGTGGTGGTCTTGCCGGCGCCGTTGGGGCCGAGGAAGCCGAATACTTCGCCGCGCTTGACGGTCAGGTTCAGGGGTTTGACGGCGTTGAAGCCGCCGTAGACTTTGGACAGTCCCTTGAATTCGATCATGTTTGCCTCGACAATGTTATGAGATTTTCTACTCATCATAGCATTGCCGGGAACCGGCGGCGAGAGGGGCTTTACTGCGCCGGGTAGAGGCTCATGCCGAAGCGTTCGGTGCGCGGATGCCAGTTGCCGGTGATGTCGGCGGAGGCCAGCACGCGCTCGGCGCGGCCGATCAGCAGGGCGCGCGGCACCAGGCCGATGTAGCGCGAGTCGGCGCTGTTGTCGCGGTTATCGCCCAACATCATGTACTCGCCCGGTGGCACGGTGAGCGGCGCGAAATCGCGGCGGGCCTGCACCTGCGGCATCAGCTGGATCGAATGGGCGCGGGCGTCGGCGATGGATTCGCCCAACCGCAGCGCATCCAGCTGGCCCAAGCCCTTGACGGTTTCGGTGGACTCGCCCTGGGCCGCGTAGCCGGCCGGCTGGCCGTTGATGATCAGCTGCTCGTTGCGCATTTCGACGCGGTCGCCCGGCAGCGCGATCACGCGCTTGATCAGCCGCGTGCCGTCCTTGGGCGACGAGAAGGTGACGATGTCGCCGCGCTGCGGCTCGCCGGTGGTGCCGAGGACGACGTCGGTCAGCGGCAGCTTGACGTTGTAGGCCAGGCGGTTGACGAACACCACGTCGCCCTCCAGCAGGTTGGGATGCATCGAGGCGGAGGGGATCGGGTTCCAGTCGGCGATGGCGGTGCGGAAAATCCCGAACAGCATCAGGAACAGTAAGAAGCCTTTGTTGGCGCGCGCCCAGTTTTTCATTGCATTCCCCAGAGTGGTGTCGGTGCCTCAGTTTGTTGGCCGATTCTTAAACATGGCTTAGCTGCGGCCTTGCTTCGGCGCCGGCCTAACTATCGCGGTGAAATTGGTGGCATCCTTGTCGCATGAATGCTACCTATCCCCAAGACGCGCTGGCCGCGGTGACGCATGCCGACCCCTATCCATATTACGACGCTTTGGCGGCGGCACAAGGCTTGCGTTTCGACGCCGGCCTTGGCCTGTGGATCGCCGCCGGCGCCGCCGATGTGGTGGCGGTGATGCGGCATCCCGACTGCCGCGTGCGGCCGCTGACCGAGCCGGTGCCGGCGGCGATCGCGGGCGGCGCGGCGGGGCAGGTGTTCGGCGCGCTGGTGCGTATGAACGACGGCGAGCGTCACGCGCAACCGAAGCTGGCTTTGCAGCGGGCGCTGGCCGGGGTGGACGCGCAGGCCGCCCGGCTGCACGCGCGGCGGATCGGCGGCCGCCTGTGGCGCGACGATGGGCTGGCGTCGTGGATGGTCGAGGTGCCGGTGTCGGCGATGGCCAGCCTGCTCGGCTTCGCGGACAGCCAGCTGCCGGCGGTGGCGGCGTGGATGGGCGAGTTCGTGGCCTGCCTGTCGCCGTACAGCGATGCGTGGCAGATCGGGCGCGCGCATGCGGCGGCGCTGTCGCTGCTGGCGGGCTTCAAGGAATTGATGCGCGGTGCGGCATCGGGCAGCCTGCTGTCGCAGGTGATCGCCGAGGCGGAGGCGGTGGGGTGGAGCGAGTCGCACGGCTTGCTGGCCAATCTGGTCGGCCTGCTGTCGCAGACGTACGAGGCCACCGCTGGGCTGATTGGCAACAGCGTGCTGGCGCTGGCGCGCCAGCCGGAGGAGGAGCGCAGCGGCGCGGAGGATGCGGCCGTGCTGGTGCGGGCGGTCAGCCGCTTCGATTCGCCGATCCAGAACACGCGCCGCTTCGTGGCGCGCGCTTGCGAGATCGGCGGCGTGCCTTTGCTGGCGGGACAAACGGTCCTGCTGGTCCTGGCCGCCGCCAACCGCGATCCGCGCGGCGAGGGGCGAGAGTTCGGCTTCGGCCACGGTGCGCATGCCTGTCCGGGCCAGGCGCTGGCCTGCGCCTTCGCCACCGGCGCGATGGAGGCGTTGATGACGAAGGCGCCCCCGGATTTGCTGCGGACGCTGAACTGGAGCTATCGCCGCTCGCCCAACGCCCGCGTGCCTGTCTTTGGACGGGAGGTTGGTCCACCGGCCGGTTAGGGAAGCGCGTCCAGATTTTTCTCCGCGAGGAATTGGGACACTTGATCTGCGATTTGGACGTTGTTCAGATCGGACATCAAGAAATGCGTGTTGCCGCGAATTCCGATCTCCGGGAGGTGGACCAGGCGGGCATCGCCTCCATGCTTGTTGATGGCGTCGACCCATAGCCGCGCCATGGCGAACCGTACCCGCCAGTTGTCCTGACCGCGCTCCTTGCTCGGCTGTTCCGGGAAGTTGTCGCCGTAGTAGATGACGATCGGCAGGCGGGTAAGTTGCTGGAAATCGGACGGCGGCACCACCTCGGGCGACAGTGTTCCGGCGGCGCTAGGCATTGCCGGCGGCGCTTCGCCCTGCGGGAAGACAAAGCCGCTGCCGGGTTCGAAGGCGACTATCGCTTTCACATTGGGGTTCTTGATCGCTGTCAGCCAGCCCGGGCCGCCGCCCTGCGAATGCGTGAACAGGATCGCCGGCCCGACCCTGGTGAACAAGGCCGACATGGCATCCGAAACAACGCCGGCGTCGTAGGGGCCGGTGTTGGGCGTCACCGAGCGGAAGAACTGATCGAGCGTCTGTGGCTGGCGGTCGAACTGCACGTTGTCGTAGTAGTTGGGCCATTTGCCGATGCGGAACTGGTCGAAGAAAAGTTGGTCGTTGGGCGTAGGTTCGACCGATGCGGCGACGGTGCTGTTGCCGGCTCGTCCCCGGCGCGGCTGGTCCACGAGATAGACCGGAAAGCCGCGGCGCAAAAACAAGTTCTGGAAGCCTTCCCTTCCATCCGGCGTGCTTTCCCAGCTGCGCGCCGATTGGTATGCGCCGTGCAGCATGACGATGGGCAGGGCCTTGGGGTGCTGTGGAATCTGATAGAAGGCGTAGAGGTGGTCTCCGTGGAAGCTCGCTCCATCCGCGCCTTGCCGGAGTTCCGTCCCGCCCGCCGCGAAGCTCCCCTGTGCCTGGACCAGCATAGGGCCGGCGGCAAGGGCCTGCGTCAGCGCGTCGTCCGCGCGGCTTGCGGCCTCCGGGCTGCCATGATTGAGGAGGACTTGCATCATTTGGCGCAGCTGCGCCGCGCTCAGGCCTACGCGCATGCCGGCCCGCATGTGCGAACGCAGTTGCGCCTCGGCGCCGGGCGTGGCGGCGAGCGCGCCGAGCGTGGCCAGTTCGCGGCTCCGCCAGTCAAGGTTGTCGCGCTCGAAAATGTCGCCGAACAGATGCGTCTGGAGGTACTGGTTGATGATGGGCGCGAAGTCGAACACGGGGCCCGTTACCGGGCCGCCGGAAATCTCGGACTGGTTCGCTTTGCCGATCGCGGCCAGCGCGTTTCCGGTCGCGATGGCTTTGCCTGGCTCGCGGCCAGGCGCGTCGTGTATGCCGCGTTGTTTGCGTGCCTCGACAACTTGCATCAGTTCGCCAAGCGCGTTCAGGCTTTTCGGAAAACCCGCGTAGGCGTAGAGCTGCACCAGGATTTCCTTGGCTTCGCTGATGGTCAATCCGGTATCGAGCCCCTGGTTCAAGGCGGCGCGCAGTCGCGGCATGTCGCTGGCCGCCGCGAAGGATGCGATCAGTGGAATGGCCTGCTGCCTGGCGGACAGCCGATCCGATGGGGCGGTCCTGTCGGCGTCGCCGATCTGCCTCGCTGCGGCAGCCGGCGTGAGTCCGGTGCTGGTCAGCGCGGCCTGGTACTCCTGGTCGGCGACCTTGCCTTGCCAGGCCACCGAGTTGCCGTCCGATTTTTCGGCGATGGCGATGTGCGTCATCGAGTCTGTGGGACCGGCGCCGTGCCAGTGGCGCACATTGGCCGGGATGGTGACGACGTCGCCCGGGCGGATCAGATGAGCAGCTTGACCCTGCTGCTGAACCAGGCCGAGGCCGGCAGTGACGATCAATGTCTGGCCCAGCGGATGTGTGTGCCATGCGGTCCGGGCACCCGCCGCGAAAGTGACGGCGGCGCCGCCCGCGCGCCCAGGCGGCGGCGCCTGGAACGGTGTGCCGATGTGGACGATGCCTGTGAAGTTCTCCGTCGATCCTGTGGCGATCGGCTGGGCTGCGGCCGGGCGCACTGCGAGGACTTGCGGGAGGACCGGCGCCTCCGCGGCGTTTGCGCCGGCGAGGGCCGCCATGGCGCACAGCGCGATGTGCATCATCGATTTCACGAGTAACCCTCCTGCCGCTGCGATTTGATTTTGCGATGGGGCAGGACGATGACAGCGCAGGACACGATCATCGCCAGCACGAGCAGCAGGCCGGCGGCGTTCATGACCGCCGCTATCCGATGCGCGAGCGCCTGGCTGTCATGGAGGGCGGCAGGAGCGGCGCTGGAGAACACCAGCACCAACAAGCCCAGCCCCAAGGCGCCGCCCAGTTGATGGGCGACGTTGACCAGGCCGGAGGCGGCGCCGGCATCGTCGCGCGCAACGCCCGCCACGCCGGCGGCGGTCAAGGGACCCAGCAGCAAGCCCTGGCCCAGTCCGATCAGCAGCATGGGAGGCGCCACGTCCGTCCAGTAGCCGGCGCCGGCGTCGGCATGGCCCAGCCAGAACAGGCCGGCGGCGCCCAGCGACAAGCCGGCGAGGATGAGCCAGTGGGCGTCGAAGCGGCGCGCCAGCCTGGGGACGGCCATCGCCGAGGCGAAGTTGGGCAGCGTGACCGGCAGGAAGGCGAGGCCGGCCTGCATCGGCCGCAGATGCAGCACGCCCTGCAGGAACTGGGTGGAAAAGAACCAGAAGCCCACCGCGCCGCCGAGGAACAGCATGCGGGACAGATACGCTCCCGCGCGTGCGCGGCTGGCCAGCAAGCGCAGCGGCAGAATGGGCTGCCGGACGTGGCGTTCGATCACGACGAAGACGATGGTCGACGCCACGCCGGCGAGCAGCGAGGCTTGCGCCAAGGCGTCATGCCAGCCGGCCTCCGCCGCGCGCACCAGGCCGTAGACCAGTGCGCTCATGCCGGCGGTGGAGCAGGCCGCGCCCGCCATGTCGAAGCGGCCGGGATGCATGGGCGTTTCCACGATATGCCGTCGCGCGGCGGCGATCAGCAGCAGGCCGATGGGAAGGTTGACAAAGAACCCCGCCCGCCACGACACCAGGTCGGCGAACAGGCCGCCCAGCACCAGGCCCAGCGTGGCACCCACGCCGGCCGCCGCGGCATACATCGACAGGGCGCGCGTGCGTTCCGGCCCTTCGGCGAAATGGGTGGACAGCAACGCCAGTGTGGACGGCGCCAGCACCGCCGCGCCCACGCCCTGGATGGCGCGGGCCGTGAGCAGCCACGGCGCAGACTGCGCCAGGCCTATCGCCATCGAGGCCACGGTGAACAGCGCGAGGCCGGCGATGTACATGCGGCGCCGGCCCAGGATGTCGCCCGCCCGCGCGCCCAGCAACAGCAGGCCGCCAAAGGCCAGCGTATAGGCGTTGGTCACCCACGAAAGCTGCGCGGCGCTGAAGCCCAGGCTGGCCTGGATGCGCGGCAGGCCGGTGATGACGATGGAGATGTCGACCACGATCATCAGGTAGCTGGCGACGATGATGGCCAGCACCATGTTGGCGTGTCGCGTCGGAGCAAGGGCGGCGGTGTTGTGCATGGCCTGCGCTCAGATGTCCAGCTTGCGTTCGGACATCCACTTGACGATGGCTGGATCGCGATGCGAGAAGAAGCTGCTGGTGTTGGTGTCGAGCGCGGTGATGGCGGCCATGTCCGTGTCGTCGAGTTCGAAGTCGAAGATGGCGATGTTTTCGGCCATGCGTTCCTTGCGCACCGACTTCGCCAGGGCCACGATGCCGCGCTGCACCAGCCAGCGCAGCACGACCTGGCCCACCGTCTTGCCGTGGCGCGCGGCGATGGCCAGCAGCGCGGCGTTCTGGAACAGGCCGTTGCGTCCTTCGGCAAAGGGCGCCCAGGCTTCCGCCTGCACGCCGACCTCCTTCATGAAGGCTGCGCTCTCGAGCTGCTGCTGGAAGGGATTCACCTCGATCTGGTTGACCGCGGGCGCGATCTGGTTGAACGCGATGATGTCCATCAGGCGGTCGGGGTGGAAGTTGCTGACGCCGATGGCGCGCACCTTGCCGGCGCGGTAGGCATCCTCCATGGCGCGCCACGAGCCGTGGACGTCGCCGAAGGGTTGGTGGATCAGGTACAGGTCCAGATAGTCGAGCCGCAGCCGGCGCAGCGATTTCTCGATGGCTTGCTGCGTGCGTTCGTAGCCCGTCTCCTGGACCCACAGCTTGCTGGTCACGAACAGCTCTTCGCGGGCGACGCCGCTTGCCCGCAGGCCCAGGCCCACGGCTTCCTCGTTCATGTAGGAGGCGGCGGTGTCGATCAGCCGGTAGCCGGTGTCGATGGCGTCGATGACGCTGCGCTGGCACTCGTTGGCGTCGGCGATCTGGAACACGCCGTAGCCGACCAGGGGCATCTGCAGATTGTTGTTCAGGGTGACATGTTTCATGGGGCGCTACCTTCGGTGGTTGGTCTGGATTCACTTTAGACAAACAACCGACATCTGAATAGTGATAAACCGGTTGATTTATCCGCATTCAATTGGGGATAATCGGGGAGGAGGATGCCCTTTATGGCGATCAACGAGCTTCGGTCTATCACGACCTTCATCAGGGCGGCGGAACTGGGCAGCCTGCGCAAGGCGGCGCAGGATCTGGGCATCAGCCCGCAGGCGGCGAGCAAGGCGCTGGCCCAGCTGGAGTCTCATCTGGACGCGCGCCTGTTCCATCGGACGACGCGGGTGATGTCGCTGACCGACGCGGGGCTGCGCCTGCTCGAGGAGGTGCAGCCGGCCGTGCTCGGCATGCAGCGCGCGCTGGCCAACGCCCGGACGGCAAAGGACGAATTCGCCGGGCCGTTGCGCATCGCCGGTCCCCGGACCACCTTCCAGCCGATACTCTGGCGGCTGGTCGAGGAGTTCTGCGACATGCATCCTGGCATCCAGCCCGATGTGCTGCTGGAGGATCGCGTCGGCAACTGGGTGGAGGACCGCGTCGATGTGGGATTCCGCCTGGCGGCATCGCCCCACGAGGGCGTCATTGCGCGCCGGCTGTTCCCGTTGCAGATGGTGATCTGCGGCGCGCCGGCCTATTTCGGGCGGCATGGCGTGCCGGAGACCCTGGCGGTGCTGGCTGCGCATCGCTGCAGCGCTTTCCGCCATCCCGGCACGGGCAAGGTGGTGCCGTGGCATGTGAAGCTGGACGGGCAGACGGTGGACCAGCCGGTGGTGCCGGCGCTGTGCAGCAACGATGAGTTGTTCGAGCTCCAGGCTGTGCTCGCGGGCAAGGCGCTGGGCCAGCTCGCCGGCGTCACGGCGGCGCCGTACATCCGGGCGGGGCGCTTGATTCCCATCCTGGCCGAGCACATGCCGGACATCGCCGGTTACTTCGTCTATTTCGGCAGCAAGACTTCACAACCGGCGCGCGCCCGCGCGTTTGTGGATTTGGCGGTCGAGCGTCTGGCCGACAACCCGGACTACGTCTTGAGCGACAGCGAGTTGCGGCGCAATCCGGGCTAGCTGTTGCGGGGGCGCGCTAGTGCGCCGACTTCTGCACCAGCGCGCTGCCGGCGCCGTGGCGCCGGCCTTCGCTGACGGCGGTGACGGTGCCGTCCGGGTTGAACACCAGCGCGTTGGCGGCGCCGATTTCCTCCGGCTTGTTCCAGTGCTGGCCCCGCTTCTCCAGCGCCCCGGCCTGCGCGGTGCCGGCGAAGCCCGGCTCGACGTCGGTGGCCATGCCGTTGCGCTCGGACAGGCGCGGCGCGTTGAGCGCGTCCGGCATGCTCATGCCCAGGTCGACGTAGTTGAAGATGGTCTGCAGCACGGTGGTGATGATGGTCGCGCCGCCGGGGCTGCCGATCGAGAACGCCGGCTTGCCGTTCCTGAACGCCAGCGTCGGCGACATGCTGCTGCGCGGCCGCTTGCCCGCTTCCGGCACGTTGGGCGCCGGGCCGGAGAAGTTGAAGTCGGTCATCTCGTTGTTCAGCAGGAAGCCGTAGCCCGGCACCACGATGCCGCTGCCGCCCCATGATTCGATGGTGTAGGTGTAGGAGACGATGTTGCCGTCCTTGTCCGACACGGTCAGGTGGGTGGTGTGCGCGCCCTCGGCCAGCAGCTTGTTGGCGTTGGGGCGCAGCGGCACGCTCGGGTCGTTCTGGAACGGGTACGGATCGCCGGCCGGCGCCTGCACGCTGGCCTGGTCCGGGTTGATCAGCTCGCGGCGGCGGGCGGCGTAGTCCTTGCTCAGCAGGCCGGCCACCGGCGCCTCGACGAACTCGGGATCGGCCAGGTAGGCGTTGCGGTCGGCGAAGGCCAGGCGGCTGGCCTCCAGGTACAGGTGTTCGGCCTTGTCCTTCGGCATGGCCTTGAGGTCGTAGCCTTCGAGGATGTTGAGCGCCTCGGCGATGGCGATGCCGCCGCTGCTCGGCAGCGGCATGCCGTACAGGTCGTAGCCGCGGTAGGTGCTGTGCACCGGCTGGCGCAGGCGCGCTTCGTAGTTGGCCAGGTCGGCCATCGTCATGCGGCCGGCGCGCACCTGCACGCCGCTGGCGACCTTGGGCTGGTTGACGGCGTCGACCACGGCGCGGCCGATCTTGCCCTCATAGAAAACCTTGACGCCGCCGGCCGCCAGTTCGCGGTAGGCCTTGGCCATGCCGGGGTTGCGCAGGATGCTGCCGGGCTGGATGGCCTTGCCGTTGCGCAGGTAGAGCGCGGCGGTGTCGGGGAACATGCTGAACTTGGCCCGGCTCTCTTCCACCAGGCGCGAGAAGTTGGCGTTGACGGAAAAGCCCTCGCTGGCCACGGCGATGGCCGGCGCCAGCACCTGCTTGAAGGACATTGAGCCGTAGCGGTCCAGCGCCTCGTGCCAGCCGCGCACGGTGCCCGGCACGCCGACCGCCATGCCGCTGGCGACCACGGTGTCGAAGTCCATTTCCTTGCCGTCCTGCTGGAACACGGTGGGCGTGAAGCTGGCCGGCGCGGTTTCGCGGTGGTCGACGGTGATCACGCGCTTGTCCCTGGCCAGGTAGATGACCATGAAGCCGCCGCCGCCGATGCCGCAGCTGAACGGGTCGGTCACGCCCAGCGTGGCGGCCGCCGCGACGGCGGCGTCGACCGCGTTGCCGCCCTGGTTGAGGATGGCCAGTGCGGCCTTGGAGGCGGGCTCGCTGATGGTGGCGACCGCGCCGCCGCTGCCGGTGGCGACCGGGGTCTTGGCCCAGGCCGCCGGCGGCAGGACCAGCGTGAGGATGATGGTGGAAACGAGAACGGTGCGGGCGGGGCGTCGGGACAGGGTCATGGGGGCGCGGGGTCCGGGTTAGGATGAGGGGGCGTTGCTCACCCTCAAGCTTACCCGATAATCCGGCGTGGCTTCATTCTTGGCGGGGACCGCCTGCGGTTCGACGCCGGTCAGCGTGAAGGTCAGGCCGTTTTGCGTGACGCTGGGGCGGGCGTTGGGCATGCTGTCGGACAGCACGAAGTTGCTGGTGGTGCCGTCGGCGGCGGTCAGCGCGAAGCTGTAGCTGATGTAGCCGGCCCAGACGCACACCGCGCCGACGCGGCAGCGGCTGTCGTTGACGCGCTCGAGCTTGAGGCTGGGCGCGCCGGCGGTGGCGCCGCTGATGCCGGGCGCGGCGGCCGGCGCGATGGCCACGCTGGCGCCCTGCGTCAGCACATAGGTCTGGGCGAACGGCTGCGGCGCGGCGGCGGGGCGGCCGACGGCCGACGCCGAGCCGCAGGCGTGCAGCATGGCCAGCACGGCCGCCAGCAGCGGCAGGATGATCAACTGCCTGGTGAGTGTGGATTTCATTGGCATCCTCTTCCTTCAGAGTAGACGGCAAGCTTAGCAAAAAGATCACGTCGATGTCGCACGAACCGCAGCTTTACAGCGCTGGGTCAAACTATGTGCCGTAGAATGGGGGCCCTGAATCACATTGATCGAACAAAATGAAAAAGACCGGCATGGCGAAAAGCGACGCTAAAAAATTAATGGGCCAGATGTCCGCCCCTGGCGCCGCCAGCTTCGGCAAGGTGGCCGAGGTGGTCGACAAGCGGGAACAGCGCAAGCGCGACCAGGCGCTGGGGCTGGTGCCGTTCGCGGTCAAGCTGAATGGCGACCTGGTGCAGCGGCTGCACGCCAGGGCGAAGCAGGGCGACACCGACCTGAACCAGCTGGTCGGCGAGCTGCTGGCGCAAGCGCTGGCGGCGTAAAAAAAGCCCCGGACGGGGCTTTTTTTACGCCAGCGCGCGGCCGCTTACACGTAGGCGGCCAGCGCGCCCTTCATTTTCTTCAGCGCGGCCACTTCGATCTGGCGGATGCGCTCGGCCGAGACGCCGAATTCCTCTGCCAGCGTGTGCAGGGTGGCGCCGGAGCCGTCGTCGTTGGCCAGCCAGCGGCTTTCCACGATGCGGCGCGAGCGGGCGTCCAGCTTGCCCAGCGCCTCCTCCAAGCCTTCCGATTGCAGACGGGTCACCTGTTCGGCCTCCAGCACGCGGGTCGGCTCGCTGGCCTCGGACGACAGGTAGGCGATCGGCGCGAACTTGTCGTCCTCGTCGTCGTTGGGCGATTCCAGCGCGATGTCGCGGCCGCTCAGGCGGGTTTCCATCTCGATCACTTCCTCGCGCTTGACGTCCAGCATCTTGGCCAGGCTGTCGATCTGGGTCGGCGTCATGGCGTCCAGGCCGGTCTTGTGGCTGCGCAGGTTGAAGAACAGCTTGCGCTGGGCCTTGGTGGTGGCCACCTTGACCAGGCGCCAGTTCTTCAGGATGTACTCGTGCATCTCGGCCTTAATCCAGTGCATCGCGTACGACACCAGGCGCACGCCCTGGTCCGGGTCGAAGCGCTTGACCGCCTTCATCAGGCCGATGTTGCCTTCCTGGATCAGGTCGGCGTGCGGCAGGCCGTAGCCCAGATAGCCGCGCGCGATCGACACCACCAGGCGCAGGTGCGACAGCACCAGCTCCTGCGCGGCGCCCAGGTCGTTCTTTTCCTTGAGGCGCTTGGCCAGCGAGATTTCATCGTCGTGCGTCAGCATCGGCAGGCGGTTGACGGCCGAAATGTAGGCGTCCAGGTTGCCCAGGTTGCCTGTGAACCCGAGTCCCAGGGCGCGATTGGTGGCGGGGACCAATGCAGTCGGTGCGGACATAGTCATGTTCATTCCTTCGCTCGATGATGTTGCTTGTTCTTAACGATTCTTGGTTCTGTAGAGAATTGTTTGCTCTTCAGTTCACGTATATTAGCACTCTCCTTGGTTGAGTGCCAATCATCGGATATTAATCGCTTTGATAGTAAAAATACTATGACGTTTTTAGGCATCATGGCATCTGATTAATGCAGCATGCGCGTTGGAGCTTAGGCCGGGCTTAATGCTAATTCGGCGGGGGCAACCCTTCCGTGCGGGGGCGCACGGAAAGGGATCAGGGATCAGTTGAGGCGGGACAGGTGGCGCTGCACGGACAGCAGGGCGCCGATGAGGCCGAGGCCGGCCGACAGGGCCAGCAGGCCGGCCATGGCCAGCGGCGGCAGCGGCGCCAGCTGGAACTCGGAGGCGTACAGCCGGGCGAATTCGGCGATCGCCACGTTGAGCGGACGCAGCGCCAGTGACACGGCGCCCAGCGCCACGCCGCCCGCGCACAGGCCCAGCAGCGCGCCGGTGTAGTAGAAGGGGCGGTGGATGAAGCTGTCGGTGGCGCCGATCAGCTTGGACACCAGGATTTCCTCGCGCTGGGTCATCACCTGCAGGCGGATGGTGTTGAAGATCACCGCCACCACCACCGTGCCCAGCGTGGCGGCCAGCAGCAGCAGCGCCAGGCGCAGCACGTTGAGCAGCGCGGCCAGGCGCTTGACCCAGGCCGAGTCGACCTGCACCGTGTCGACGCCGGGCAGGGCGCGGATCTGCGCGGCCAGCTGGTCGACGTCGCCGCCGGCCTGGGCGTTGCGGAAGGCGTCCAGCTTGAGCACGTAGCTGTCGGGCAGCGGGTTTTCGCCCAGCGTGGTCAGCACGTCGGCCAGGCCGCTCTTGTCCTTCAGTTGCTCCAGCGCCTTTTCGCGCGGGGTGAAGACGATCTTGGCCTGTTTGTCGCGCACCGCCTGGCGCAGCGACACGGCCAGCGCCTCGGCCTGCTCGCGCGGGGTGTCCTGCTTGAGGAAGACGCTGATCTCGGGATCGACCGACAGCTGCTCGGACATGGGGCGCACGTTGTCGAGCAGGGTGACGCCGGTGAACGGCAGCGCCAGCGCGATCGCCACCACCAAGATGTTGAACAGGAAGCCGCCGGGCGAGCGGCGCAGGTGCACCAGGGCCGCGGCCAGGGCGTAGCGGTGTTGCCGGAACCAGAGCGTCATGCCGCCACCTCCAGCTGACCGTGCTTGAGATGGATGACGCGCGCGGCGGCGTCGAGCATCTGTTCGTCGTGGCTGGAGATCAGGCAGGTCACGCCGACCGAGTGGAAGGCCTTGAGCGCGTCGAGCACCTGGTTGGCGCTGGCGCGGTCCAGGTTGGCGGTCGGCTCGTCGGCCAGGATCACCTGCGGGCGGTTGACGATGGCGCGCGCGATCGACACACGTTGCTGCTCGCCGCCGGACAGGGCCAGCGGCTGGGCGTCGGCGCGCGCCAGCAGGCCGACCTTGTCGAGGGCGGCGCGGGCGCGCTGCTCGGCCTGGGCGCGCGAGGCGCCGGTCACCAGCAGCGGCAGCATGACGTTGGCCAGGATGGAGCGGTCGGTCAGCAGCCGTTGCTGCTGGAAGATCAGGCCCAGGTTGCGCCGCAAGAACGGCACGGCGGCCGGCTTGATGCGGGCGATGTCCTGGCCGTTGACGATCACCTGGCCGGCGCTGGGGCGCTCGACCGCGGCGATCATCTTCAGCAGCGTGGACTTGCCGGCGCCCGAGGGGCCGGCCAGGAACACCAGCTCGCCCTTGGCCACGGTGAACGAGACGTCGCGCAGCGCCGTCGCGTCGGGGGAGTATTGTTTCGAGACGTTGCGGAATTCGATCATGGCGGGCGCGATTCCTGGCTTAACCCAGCAGGGCTTCAACGAACTCGGCGGCCACGAAGGGCTGCAGGTCCTCGATCTTCTCGCCGATGCCGATGAAGTACACCGGCACCGGGCGCACGCGGGCGATGGCGGCCAGCACGCCGCCCTTGGCTGTGCCGTCGAGCTTGGTGATCACCAGGCCGGTCAGCTTGAGGGCGTCGTCGAAGGCCTTGACCTGGGCCAGCGCGTTCTGGCCGGTGTTGCCGTCGATAACCAGCAGCGTCTCGTGCGGCGCGCCCTCCATGCCTTTGCCGATGACGCGCTGGACTTTCTTGAGTTCCTCCATCAGGTGCAGCTGGGTCGGCAGGCGGCCGGCGGTGTCGATCATCACCACGTCCAGGCCCTTGGCCTTGCCGGACTGCACGGCGTCGAACGAGACGGCGGCCGGGTCGCCCGAGGCTTGCGAGATCACGGTGATGTTGTTGCGCTGGCCCCAGACCATCAGCTGCTCGCGGGCGGCGGCGCGGAAGGTGTCGCCGGCGGCCAGCAGCACCGACTGGCCGTGGGACTGCATGTGCTTGGCCAGCTTGCCGATGGTGGTGGTCTTGCCGGCGCCGTTGACGCCGGAAATCATCATCACGGTCGGCTGGTGGCGGCCCAGCTCGAACGGGCGCTGCAGCGGGGTCAAGAGCTCGATCAGCAATTGCTTCAGCGCGGCCTTGACGGCTGCCGCGTCCAGCAGCTTGTCGTCCTTGACCTTTTGCTTGAGGGCGTCGAGCAGGTACTGGGTGGCGTCGACGCCGGCGTCGGACATCAGCAGGGCCGCCTCCAGCTCGTCGTACAGGTCGTCGTCGATCTTGGCGCCGACGAACAGGATCGACAGGTTGTTCGAGGTCTTGGACAGGCCGGCCTTCAGGCGCGACATCCACGACAGCTTGGGCGCCGGCTCCTCGATCGGCAGCAGATCCGGCAGATCCTGCAGTGCGGGCGGGGCGGACGGTTCGATGGCGGGGGCGGCGGCAGCGGTAGCGGCAGTAGCGGCGGCGGTCGGCGGCGTTGCGGGGGCGACGGGTTTTTTCTTGAAGAAACTAAACATGGACATGTGGTTGGGGGCGCTTCAAGCGGATGGCCGGCGGCGCCGGACACGGGGAAAAATGCCGCTATTTTACCAGAGCGCGGCGCCCCCGCCCGGCCATGCTACCGGAATGACAAGATTTTCAGCCGGCCGCGGCGGCGTGGCGCTGGCGCCAGTCGGCGATGGCGGCGCTGATGTCGGACAGCGCGTAGACCCGCACGTACGGCGGCCGGCGCCGCTTGAACGCGGCGTTGCCGCCGCCGGCCCACAGCTCGGTGCCGCCGCCCAGGCGGGTGTGCAGCTCGGCCAGCGCGTCCAGCGCCTGGCGCGCGTTCATGCCCACCGAGAACGACAGCGCGATGATGTCGATGCGCTGCACGCGGGCCGCCTCGACGATGTCGAGCAGCGGCGTCTGCACGCCCAGCGAGATGCAGTGCGCGCCCTCGGCCACGCACATGGCCTCGGCCATCAGCAGGCCCAGGCCGTCGCGCTCCTGCGGCAGCGTGGTGAGCATGAGGCGCGGCGTGCCCAGGTTGCTGGCGTTGGCCTGCGGCATGGCGAAGATGGCGCTGCGCATGACCACCGTCAGCGATTCGGTATACAGATGTTCCTCGAAGGTGGCCAGCGCGCCGCTGGCCCAGGCCTCGCCGATCAGCGCGGTCAGCGGCGCCACCAGCTCGATCACGAAGCTTTTCAGGCCCATCATCAGCAGCGCCTGCGACAGCTTGCGGCGCAGCGCCTCCATCTGGTGGCTCTTGCACAGGTCGAGGTAGCTTTGCAGGGCGGGCGGCGTCACGCTGGCGCCGTGCAGGCTGCCGGTGGCCTGGCCGGTCAGCGCCTGCAGCTCGGCGGTGCTGTACTGGATCACCTTGCCCGGGCGGTAGCCCAGGTCGATCAGGCGCTTCACCAGCCGCAGCTTGTGCACCTGCTCGATCGGATACACCCGTTCGCCGTTCGGGTCGCGCATCGGCTGGGGAAAGTCGTAGCGCCGCTCCCACACGCGCAGGGTTTCCTTGGCGACGCCGGTGTCGCGTTCGACGTCGCTGATCGTGCTAGGAACTGTTTGTGTAGAAACTTTAATAGTCATCAGGCTTAAGCGGCAACCATTTATTGGGCAGTCGCGAGGGTTGGCACGGGGTCCGGGTGCACAGTGCGTCGGCGGCCGGGGCCGGGGAACGCGACCTGCATTTTACATTCGATTTGCGCCCGAAAGTATGGCGCCGCCTATCGGGTTTTGCCCGGTTTGCCCTATGGGAAAGACCTTGTCCACGACACACAGTTGACATACAGAACTAATGAACTGTTTAGCGGCTTTCCCCCTGCTTTGTCGTGGACAATATAATTTGCGGCGCCCCAAAAAAACTGTGGCCGTCAGCAACATTTGGCTGCCGGCGCCGCCTTTTGTGCGCTGGATCAAGCGCGGCGCCGCATGCGCCAAATTCATGCGCCCGGGGGTGATTCGCACGGCATGCCGGCGGATTTTGCAAGGTTTCTTGAGGGGATTGTCTCTAATTCGCAACAGGTAGCAATTTCTTACAAATTGCTGATGCAGCGCAACACCGGGCGCGCGCGACAAAATTTCCTACACTTATAAAGCGTTTACACTATGAGCAAAGTTGGTCGGAGGGCTATTTTGCCCGCAGAAAACTCCGAACAAAGTCCGGAGTTGTAAGCTTATTACCATTGCGTCGGGGCGGGCGGCGGGGCACTTCAGTATAAAATGGCGTCAGAAATAGCAAAGAGGCTATTTTTACTTGGTCCGACAACGATGTAGTCGCGCTTGTATTGGCCACTCGGGCGCCCCGCACAACGGGTCGCCGGAGGGATGCATCGGGCGGAAATACCGGGCTAGTTGCCTGACTCGGCAGGAAATATTGCGATGCAGTAAAATACTGTTGTTTTGAAAACGGACAGGGGTGAGGGTGGTCAATATGAGCGCTTTTACACTTGATCGACAAGCAAAGCATCAGTATAGTGCCGCCTCTGGCGCATTTTGCGCTGCGATAAAGCCGGCGTCGATAGAATCGGCCGCAATTTTAAGTGAACGCGTCCCACAGTCGGGATCGCACAGTGGCAGCTGGGGAGTTTGCCCTCACGCACAGAACCGAACACGCCGTCATACTAGCTTTACCTTTTTACAGCAACACAACTGAAGGAAACATAATGAAAAAATCCCTTATCGCCATGGCCGTCCTGGGCGCAATGAGCTCCGCAGCGTTCGCACAATCGAACGTCACGATCTACGGTATCGTCGATGCCGGTATCGTGAGCGAGCGCGGCGGCGTTGCCAACACCACCAAAGTCACCAGCGGCGTAGGCTCGGCCTCCCGTCTGGGTTTCAAAGGTACGGAAGATCTGGGCGGCGGTCTGAGCGCTGTCTTCGTGCTGGAATCGGGCGTTAAAGTCGACACCGGTGAGTCCGATGTTGCCGGTTCGATCGCCAACCGTCAGTCCTACGTTGGTCTGAAGTCGACCACCGCCGGCCAGCTGACCCTGGGCCGTCAGTACACCCCGTACTACGAAACCCTGCGCGACGTGGCTGACCCGTTCGCACTGGGCTACGCTGGTACCGCCAAGAACCTGTTCGGCGTGGCTGGCAACAACACCCGCAACAGCAACGCCATCGTGTACCAGACTCCTTCGATCGAAGGCTTCCAGGGCGAGATCTCCTACTCGGTGGGCGAGCAGGCTGGCAACGCGTCGGCACAGCGTCAAATCGGCGGCTGGGCTGGCTACTCGAACGGTCCTCTGAACGTGCGCGTCGCTTACAACGCACGTAACAACGACCTGTCGGCAGTTGGCGCCACCCCAGCGGTGAGCACCGACATCGGCCGCAACAGCCTGATCGCCGCCAACTACGACTTCGGCGTGGTCAAGGCTTTCGCTGCGTTCAGCAAAGACAAGGGCACCAACAGCTCGCCACTGGCTAACACCAGCAACCCGTTCGGCTACGCCGTTGCTCCTGGCGCCACCCGCGACAGCAACGTCGCCCTGATCGGCGCGACCGCTCCTGTCGGTCCTAACGGCACCGTGATGGCGTCGTACACCCGCAAGAACGACAAGGAAGTCGCTAACCACGATGCAGACCAGTGGGCAGTCGGCTACTCGTACGCTCTGTCGAAGCGCACCAGCACCTATGTTGCTTACGCTAAGATCAAGAACAAGAACGGCGCCAGCTACACCGTTGGTAACAACACCGAAGCTGGTTCGGGCGACAAGGCCTTCAACATCGGCATGCGTCACTCGTTCTAATCTGATCTGATCAGTTAGTACCCACAACGGCTGCCTGGTGCAGCCGTTGTTCATTTCTGAAAGCCGTTACCATGATGACTACCCCACGCGCCGCGCTGGCCGGCGCCATCCTGCTGGCCTCCTGCGCCGTGATCGCCGCGCCCAGGCTGGCGCGCAAGCCGGCCGCGCCGGCCGGCGCCCTGCCGCGCTACGGCATGGTGGTGTACTCCGACCTGTGCATCCATCCGGACAGCGGCGAGTTCGGCGGGCAGCGCATCACCTTGCAACGGTTTTCAGAAGTCGACACGGTGCTGTATGAATACACGGCCGGCGGCCTGAGCTGGCCGGTGGTGGCCAGCGACGTCAACATCGACCCGCGCGGCAGGCAGCTGTACTTCACGGTGCAGCCGCCGGACGAGGACGAGCGCACCATCAGCGGCAAGCTGGCCGACGGCGGCAACACGCTGGTGCTGGACGGCGGCTACTGCGGCGACGCGGCGGTGCCGATGCGGCTGACGCGGGTGACGGACTTCGGCCGCAAGGCCGGCGCCTGCCGCGCCTGCCCGGCGCCCAAGCCGCACAAGGATAGGGAGAAGGAAGAGGAAGCGCCGGCGCCGTCCATCGACGCCGGCCAGACCACCACCGCCGGCCTGTGAGCCGGCGGTTTTTTTATGGCGCTCAGGCCTTGGCGGCCAGGGCGTTCTTGCGGATGGTCTCGAGCGTGGCGCCCGGCGTGATCAGGTTGCCGTCGTAGCGCAGCTCGATCACGGCCGGCAGCTGCTGGCCGTTGGCGTAGGCCAGCGCGCGTTCCAGCGCCGGCGCGAATTCCGCCGTGGTGGCGACCACCTCGCCGTGGCCGCCGTAGGCCACGGCCAGCGCGGCGAAGTCCGGGTTGCGCAGCTGGGTGCCGGACACGCGGCCGGGGTAGTGCAGCTCCTGGTGCATGCGGATGGTGCCGAACATGCCGTTGTTGAACACGATGATGACCACGCCCGCGCGGTACTGCACGGCGGTGGCCAGCTCCTGGCCGTTCATCATGTACTCGCCGTCGCCGGCGAAGGTGATCACGGTGCGCGCCGGATCGACGATCTTGGCGGCCACGCCGGCCGGCACGCTGTAGCCCATGGCGCCGCTGGTCGGCGCCAGCTGCGTGCGCATGCCGCCGTAGCTGTGGAAGCGGTGCGCCCAGGTGGCGTAGTTGCCGGCGCCGTTGGTGATGATGGTGTCGTGCGGCGCGATCCGGTCGATCTGCCGCACCACCTGCCACAGGTCCAGCGGCGCGCTGCCGTCCTGGAAGATCGGCGGCTGGCGCTGCCACGCGGCCAGGTCGGCCTTGGCCTCGGCCACCGTGGCCTGCCAGGCGCCGGCGTCGACCGGCGCCATCGCGGCCAGCATCGCGGTCACCTGCGGCATGCCGCTGTTGATCATCAGCTCGGCCTGGTAGACGCTGCCCAGTTCCTCGGCGTCGGCGTGCACGTGGATCAGGCGCTGGGCCGGCAGCGGCGCGGCGATCAGCGCGTAGCCGCCGGTGGTCATCTCGCCCAGGCGCGGGCCGATCGCCAGGATCACGTCGGCCTCGCGCACGCGCGCGGCCAGCTTGGGGTTGATGCCGATGCCGACGTCGCCGATGTAGTTGGGGTGGGCGTTGTCGAGCAGGTCCTGGAAGCGGAAGGCGCACGCCACCGGCAGGTGGTTGGCCTCGGCGAAGGCCTGCAGGTCGGCGCAGGCTTGCGCGTTCCAGCCTCCGCCGCCCAGCAGCACCAGGGGCTTTTTGGCGCCGGCCAGCAGCGCGCGCACCTGTTCGATCTGCGCGGCCGACGGCGAGGCCTGCACCGGCTGGTAGCGGCGGGTGTCGGCCACGGTGGCGACGGCGGTCAGCATGTCCTCCGGCAGCGCCAGCACCACCGGGCCGGGACGGCCGCTGGTGGCGATCTGGAAGGCGCGCGCGATGTACTCGGGCACACGGTCTGCGCGGTCGATCTGCGCCACCCACTTGGCCATCTGGCCGTACATGCGGCGGTAGTCGATCTCCTGGAACGCCTCGCGGTCGACGAAGTCGTTGCCGACCTGGCCGATGAACAGGATCATCGGGGTCGAGTCCTGGAAGGCGGTGTGCACGCCGATCGAGGCGTTGGTCGCGCCCGGGCCGCGCGTGACGAAGCAGATGCCCGGCTTGCCGGTCATCTTGCCGTAGGCGTCGGCCATGAAGGCGGCGCCGCCCTCCTGGCGGTTGATGATGAAGCGGATGTCGGAGTCGTGCAGCGCGTCGAGCACGTCGAGGTAGCTTTCGCCGGGCACGCCGAAGGCGGTGTCCACGCCGTGGATCTTCAGGGCGTCGACCAGGATCTGGCCGCCGGTGCGGGATGGTTGCGTCATGTCTGGCCTTATGGGTATAGGTATCCCGCATTCTACGGCCGGGCGCAGGGGCCGGCTTTTCTAATGGCGACACCAAATTTCAGAATTAAGGGGGCGGGCTGTTACAATAGCGGTTGAAGCAAGCCAGACAGCCGCTGGCCAGCGCGTAATGCCTGGCGGGAGGAAGGTCCGGACTCCATAGAGCGGGGTGACGGTTAACGGCCGTCCGCTGAAAGCCTACTCCAGTGTACTTGTACGCTGGAGGGGGTATAAGGCGAGGAATAGGGCCACAGAGACGAGCGTATTAAGTTACGGTGAAACGCGGTAACCTCCACCTGGTGCAATTCCAAATAGGCACGCGATGATGCTGCTCGCGGAGCGTGCGGGTAGGAAGCTTGAGCGCTGGAGTAATCCAGCGCCTAGAGGAATGGCTGTCATAGCGCGGGTTCGCCTGCGCCGTAACAAAATCCGGCCTATCGGCTTGCTTCAACTAATAACGATGTTCGCGGCTGCCGCGGGACCGACGCGCACGCCGCGGCGCTCCAGGGGACTTTGCCGATGAAAAAATACATACTGGCCTTGGATCAAGGCACCACCAGCTCGCGCGCCATCCTGTTCGATCATCAGGGCCACATCTGCGGCAGCGCGGCGCAGGAATTCCCGCAGCATTTCCCGCAGCCCGGCTGGGTCGAGCACGATCCCAACGAAATCTGGAACAGCCAGCTCACCGTGGCGCGCAAGGTCCTGCACGACAACCACGTCGACGGCAGCCAGATCCTGGCGATCGGCATCGCCAACCAGCGCGAGACCACCGTGGTGTGGGACCGCAAGAGCGGCGAGCCGATCGCGCCGGCCATCGTCTGGCAGGACCGCCGCACGGCCGACACCTGCGAGGCGCTGCGCGCCGACGGCAAGGCCAAGAAAATCACCGACATCACCGGCCTGGAGCTGGACGCGTATTTTTCCGCGACCAAGCTCAAATGGCTGCTCGACCACGTGCCCGGCGCGCGCGAGCGGGCGCGGCACGGCGCGCTGGCCTTCGGCACCATCGACAGCTGGCTGACCTACAAGCTGACCGGACGCCATGTGACGGACGTCAGCAACGCCTCGCGCACCATGCTGTTCAACATACACCTGATGCGCTGGGACCACGACCTGCTGCAGCTGTTCGACATTCCCGAGGAGATGCTGCCGCAGGTGGTGTCGTCCAGCGAGGAGGTGGGCCACACCAAGGCCGCACTGTTCGGCGCGGAGATCCCGGTGGCCGGCATCGCCGGCGACCAGCAGGCCGCCACGTTCGGCCAGGCCTGCCTCAAGCCGGGCATGGTCAAGAACACCTACGGCACCGGCTGCTTCATGCTGATGCATCTGGGGCGGCATCCGGTGGCGTCGCACAACCGCTTGCTGACCACGGTCGGCTGGCGGGTCGACGGCGCCACCGACTATCTGCTGGAGGGCAGCGTGTTCATGGGCGGCGCCACGGTGCAGTGGCTGCGCGATGGGCTGGGCATCATCCAGCAATCCAGCGACGTCGAGGCGCTGGCCGCCAGCGTGCCCGATAGCGGCGGCGTGTTCATGGTGCCGGCCTTTGTCGGGCTGGGCGCGCCGCACTGGGATCCGTATGCGCGCGGCGCGCTGGTCGGCCTGAGCCGGGGCAGCAACCGCGCCCACATCGCGCGCGCGGCGCTGGAGGCGATCGCTTATCAAAGCGCGGAGCTGATGGCGGCCATGCAGAAGGATGTGGCGGCGTCGCACCATGCGATTCCATTGACCGAGGTGCGCGCGGACGGCGGCGCGGCCCGCAACGATCTGCTGATGCAGTTCCAGGCCGACCTGCTGGGCGTGCCGGTGCTGCGGCCCACAGTGACCGAGACCACGGCGCTGGGCGCGGCTTATCTGGCCGGGCTGGCGGTGGGCTTCTGGGAGACGCAGGAGGAAATCGCCGCGCAGTGGTCGTGCGAGCGCCGCTTCGAGCCTGCCATGCCGGCCGGGCGCCGCGCCGAGCTGCTGGCGCAGTGGGGCCGCGCGGTCGAGCGCTCGCGCGGCTGGGTCGATGCCCGGTAGGATGTATATGGGGGGAGGGTCGCCACGATCCTTCGACGGACCTTGCTGAAACGGGCTTCTGAAACCTTCTGAAATTGATGGATTTCTTCTGCGCGGCGCGCGAGGCCGAGTGCAGAGAGATTCCACAGATTTCAGAACGTTTTAGAAGCCCGTTTCAGCACGTTTGCCAGAAGGATGGTGCATATACCCCCGGTGTGTGTATTCTCACGGCAAGGTTCCAGTGCGCGCAAGGATAAGGTAATATTGGTTGTCTTGTCACCTATGCAACTGGAGCAGCGATGCAAAATGTCGAGTTGAATGCGATCGAAATCCTGTTCGACGAACTGAGCGATGTGGCGTTTTTCGTCAAGGACCGCGACGGCCGCTACCTGTCCGCCAACCGCACGCTGGTGCGCCGCTGCGGCCTGCGCAGCAAGCAGGAAATCGTCGGCAAGACGGTGCTGGAGGTGCATCCGCGCCATCTGGCGCAGAACTACATGGCGCAGGACCGCGAGGTCATCGAGGCCGGCCACACCATCAGCAAGCACCTCGAGCTTCACCTGTATCCCAACCGCCGCCACGGCTGGTGCCTGACCCACAAGACCCCGTTGCGCGACGACGCCGGCGCCATCGTCGGCCTGGTCGGCACCTCGCACGACCTCGGGCTGGCCGACGACCACCACCCGGTGTACCGGCAGATCGCCAGCATCGCCCAGCACATCCGCGACAACTACAAGGAACCCCTGTGCCTGAACCAGCTGGCGCAGGAAGCCGGCCTGCCGCTGGCGCGCGTGGAGCGGCTGTTCCAGCGCGTGTTCCACTACAGCCCGCGCCAGCTGCTGCTGCAATCGCGGCTGAACGGCGCGCTGGCGCTGATCGAGGCCGACCAGACCCGCAGCATCGCCGACATCGCCAACGACTGCGGCTATTCCGACCACAGCGCCTTCAGTCGCCAGTTCAAGGCGCTGACCGGCATGACGCCGGTGCAGTACCGCGCCCAGCACCACGGCGCGCGCGCGCTGGCGGCGGCGCCGGCGGCATCGTTGTGGCAGGGGCTGAACGCCTGAGCGCCATCCGCGCGCGCAAAAGTGTGGTATTTCCGCGCAAACGCTGTGCCGTTCCCGCACCCCGGGCTGTTTAAATAGAGCGAACCACCGGCCACCGTCCGGTGTGCGCCATGCCTTGCAAACTCATCAAGATAGTATTTCCAAGCCGCCCAAACATGGCGGCCCAAGACCAATAACTATTCTTGAAGAAGAGAGGCAGACATGTCGTTATCGAGGAACATCCTGTATCTGGGCGGCCTATGCGTGGCCAGCCTGAGCATCGCCGCCCATGCGGACCAAAGCACCGATCCCGCCGCGGACCAGCACGGCCGCCTGAAGCAGGCGCCCATGCCGCACCAGCGCCAGAACCTGCCGCCGTCGGTCGAGCAGCAGAAGTACCAGGTGGCGCCGACCACCAAGCCGCGCTACGACCTGCTGCCGCGCTCCCAGCGCAACAGCCTGACGCCGATGAGCGCGACGCCGGAATGCAAGGACATGGGTAAGCTGGCCAGCTACAGCGGCGCCGCGCTGGCCGACTACCTGGTCAACCTGCCGGACTACGAATGCACCTACGGCCTGTTCTCGCTGACGCCGGAGCAGGGCGCGACGGTCTACTCGGCCGCCAACATGAGCGCCATCGCCAGCCGCTTCACGCAGGAAGCCGGTAGCTACAACGCCAGCGACATGAAGCTGGTCAACCTGACGCTGTACCTGCGCGCCGGCTACTACCTGGCCGAGGGCGGCACCATCGCCCAGCCGGCCCAGTCGCTGAAGACCGCGCTGCGCACACCGATCAAGCAGCTGGCCGACGGCACGGCGCTGTATGCGCCCAACACGGTGGCCAGCAGCACCGCCGGCGAGGCGATTCGCCTGATCACCAATATGCATGACGAGCCCTACTACCTGCCCAGCATGAAGGCGCTGGTGCAGCGCTACACCAACAGCTCGACCAACCCGCACGCGGTCGACGCGCTGCGCAACCCGAGCACCGCCGGCGCCTTCACCTCGGCGTTGACGGTGTTCTTCTATTCCCACTACCGCGCCGACGGCGTGCCGCTGCTGCAAAACGACCTGTCGTACGCGACCGCGCTGAACGCCTTCGTCACGTCCAACAAGGCGACGCTGCTGGGCGACTACTACGGCTACCAGCTCAACGACGCCACCAACGAGGCGTTCCGCTTCATGCAGTACCCGGCGCTGAAGGATGGCATCAAGCCGATGGTGAAAGCCATGCTGGCCAGCTCCAGCATGACCGGCGCCGACAGCGACCTGTGGCTGGCGGCCGCCTCGGCCGTCAAGTACTACGACAACGCCAACTGCGGCGAATACGGCACCTGCGACTACGTCACCCAGCTGGCCAACACCGTGCTCAAGTACAGCAAGGACTGCAGCCCGACGCTGCACATCCGCGCCCAGGACATGACGCCGGAACAGCTGCAGGACAGCTGCGACAAGCTGGCGGTGGAGGAGGGCTATGTGCACGAGATGTTGAAGACCAACCGCACGCCGGTGGCCAACGACTACAACACCTCGCTGGAACTGGTGGTGTTCGACGACTACGCCAACTACAGCAAGTACGCCTCGGTCATCTACGGTATCAGCACCAATAACGGCGGCATGTACCTGGAGGGCGAGCCTGACCAGCCGGGCAACCAGGCGCGCTTCATCGCGCACGAGGCCTCGTGGCTGCGCCCGACCTTCCAGGTGTGGAACCTGGAGCACGAGTTCGTCCACTACCTGGACGGCCGCTTCGACATGCTGGGCGACTTCGCGCAGGCCACCTCGGTGCCGACCGTGTGGTGGATCGAGGGCATCGCCGAATACATGTCGCTCAAGAATAACAACCAGGTGGCGATCGACATCGCCAAGACCGGCACCTACCGCCTGAGCCAGATCTTCGGCAACACCTACAGCATGAACGACTATGTGACCCGCGCCTATCGCTGGGGCTACATGGCGACCCGCTTCATGGTCGAGCGCCACCGTTCCGACGTCGACGCCGTGCTGGGCAAGTTCCGCGTCGGCGACTACAGCGGCTACCAGGGCTTCATGGGCAACATCGGCACCGGCTATGACGCCGAGTTCGCCGACTGGGTCAACCAGGCCACCACCGCCGGCCAGCCGCCGCTGCCGGAGCCGCAGCTGCCGCGCTGCTCGTCGACCAGCTACCTGGGCAAGAACTGCGGCATCACCGGCCTGTCGTCGAGCGGCCAGGCGTATGTCTACCTGATGGTGCCGGCCGGCGCCAAGAACGTCAAAATCTACAGCCGCGGCGGCAGCGGCGACGTCGACCTGTACCTGGCGCTGGACCGCTACCCGAGCGTGGCCTCGTTCGACATGGTGTCGGCCACCGCCGGCAACGCGGAAAACCTGTACCTGCCCAATCCGGTGGCCGGCCACTGGTACTACATCATGCTGAACGCCAAAACCCCGTTCAGCGGCGTGACGGTGTACGCGACCTACGACTGATTCTTGCCTGATTCTTGATTAAGAAGCACTTAAAACGGCGGCCGCACGGCTGCCGTTTCTGTTTTCGGCCGGCGGATTTCGTATAATACCGGGTGGCGGTGGCGGTCTAATTTGTCTATACAAGTTGGAGCGCGCCGCGGTGATGTCCCTCAACGAACCCAGGTTTTGCTTTCCGCTTCAGCGCGCCGCCGGCGCGACTTGCCGCAAGAAATCCCCTCCGCCCGCACATTCCCGCCCGTCCACCACCGATAACTATTTGCTATTGCAATGTTGGCGCTTTGCAACTTTATGCATTTAATTCAATTATTTTATGCGGCCTTTTTCAGCCCCGGCGCGGGGCCAAACACATGTGCGCAGATGAGGTAGCACATTCACACTTTGACATAAGTACTTAATTTACCTGACTATTTTATTTCTACCCGGCTTCAAGGAATCGCGCTAAGTCCTTAATTTCATTACTAAAATCGCTGTTTCGTTTGCCTGAAAGCGCTTGACCGTCATTCTTGCTTCCTCTAAAGTGGGCATCTGTGTGAAAAAGTGTCTTTTTGTGGGAAATTTCACCCGACTTAGCGGCGGGGGAGATGCAAAGCAGAAAACGCCGATCATGCTCCGCTAACCCTACTGAGGTCAAAAGGTAATCCCGTGTTTCAAGGCGCGTCCGCAATCAATCTCGATGCCAAAGGCAGGATGTCCATCCCTGCCAAGCACCGTGACGCGCTCTCGATCCAGTGCGAAGGCCGCCTCACGCTGACCCGCCATCCCGACGGCTGCGTCATGCTGTTCCCCCGCCCCGTGTGGGAGCAACACCGCCAGCAGATCGCCCAGTGGCCGCTGCAGGCGCGCGCCTGGCAGCGCATCTTCCTCGGCTACGCCACCGACGTCGAAATGGACACGGCCGGCCGCATCCTGATCGCCCCCGAGCTGCGCACCGCCGTCGGCCTGGAGCGGGAAGTCATGATGATGGGCATGGGTTCGCACTTTGAAATCTGGGATGCCGCCAAGATGGCGGAAAAAGAGCAGCAGGCGATCGAAGCCGGCACCCCCGATGTTCTCGCCAATTTCTCCTTCTAAGGCTCCGTGATGACTACTACATCGGTGCCGGAATTTCAGCATCGGACGGTGCTGCTGGACGAAGCGGTCGACGCGCTGGCGCTGGACGGCGCGCGCGCCGGCGGCGTCTACGTGGACGGCACCTTCGGCCGCGGCGGGCACTCGCGCCTGATCCTGTCCAAACTGGGCGCCGACGCGCGCCTGATCGCCTTCGACAAGGACCTGCAGGCGATCGCCACCGCCGAGCAGATCAACGACCCGCGCTTCACCATCGTCCACGACAGCTTCGCCACCATGCACGCGGCGCTGGCCGAGCGCGGCGTGGCGCAGGCCGACGGCATTTTGCTCGACCTGGGCATCTCGTCGCCGCAGGTGGACGACGCCGCGCGCGGCTTCAGCTTCCGCAACGACGGCCCGCTCGACATGCGCATGGACACCACGCGCGGCATGTCGGCGGCGGAGTGGCTCGCCACAGAAACCGAACAGACACTGGAAAAGGTGATCAAAGAATATGGGGAAGAACGGTTTGCTTTTCAGATTGCAAAGGCGATTGTTGCTCGCCGGGCAGTCGAACCAATTTCAAGCACACGACAGCTTGCCGGCATCGTGGCAGGCGCGGTCAAGACTCGGGAAAAGGGCAAGGACCCGGCCACCCGCACCTTTCAGGCTATCCGGATTTTCATCAATAAAGAGCTTGAAGACCTCGAGATCGGCCTGACCCAGGCCTGGAACAGCCTGGCGCCGGGCGGCATCATCGCCATCATCAGCTTCCACTCGCTGGAAGACCGCATGGTCAAGCGCTTCTTCGCGTCCAAGGCCAACGTCGAGCAGCCGGACCGCCGGCTGCCGATCCGCGCGGTCGACCTGCCGCAGCCGGAGCTCAAGCTGCTGGCCAAGATCAAGCCGTCCGACGCCGAGGTGGACGCCAACCCGCGCGCCCGTTCGGCCGTGATGCGGGTGGCGCGCCGCCTGCCGATTCCTGCGGCCTCCGCGAAAGGCGCGGCATGAGCGGCAAGATCAACCTGGTGCTGGCCACCTTGCTGGTGGCCTGCGGGCTGTCGCTGGTGAACGCCCAGTACCAGGCGCGCCATCTGTTCATCGAACTGGAACGCACGCAGTCGCAGGCGCGCCAGCTCGACATCGAATGGGCGCAGCTGCAGCTGGACCAGTCGACGCTGGGCAAGCACGCCCGCATCGAGGAAATCGCCCGCCGCGACCTGAACATGACGCCGCTGACCGCGGCGCGCACGCAGTATCTGACGCCGGAGGAATCGAAATGAGCCGCGGCAGCAACGTGAACACCTCGCGCGTGGCCGCCTCCAAGGGCGTGCCGTTCTCGAAGAACCCCGTACTGGCGGTGCGCCTGCCGGTGTGGCGTTCGCGCGTGGTGCTGTTCGTGTTGTTCGCCGCCTTCGCCGGCCTGGCCGCGCGCGCCCTGTGGCTGCAAGGCCTGTCGACCCAGTTCTTGCAGAAGCAGGGCGAGATCCGCTACGCCCGCACGCTCGACCTGCCGGCCACGCGCGGCAAGATCACCGACCGCGACGGCCAGGTGCTGGCGTCGTCGGTGCCGGTCAAGGCCATCTGGGCGATCCCGGACGACGTCCAGGACGCGCCGCCGGCAAAATTAAAAGAGCTGGCGCGCCTGCTCGACATGAGCAACGCCGAGCTGCAGAAGAAGCTCGACTCCGACCGCGGCTTCGTCTACCTGAAGCGCCAGGTGGAGCAGGACGTGGCCGACCAGATCACCAAGCTGGGGATCGACGGCATCCAGACCCGCAAGGAATACAAGCGCTTCTACCCGCAGGGCGAAGTGACGACCCACGTGGTGGGCTTCACCAACGTCGAGGACGTGGGCCAGGAATCGATGGAGCTGGCGCAGCAAAAGACGCTGGTGGGCCAGCCGGGCAGCCGCCGCGTGATCAAGGACCGCCTGGGCCGCATCGTCGAGGACATCGAATCGGTGCGCGAGCCGCACGACGGCAAGGACCTGACGCTGTCGATCGACAGCAAGATCCAGTACATCGCCTTCACGCAGGTGAAGGAGTCGGTGGAGAAGTTCCACGCCAAGGCCGGCGCCGCCGTGGTGCTGGACGTGCACACCGGCGAGGTGCTGGCGCTGGCCAACTGGCCGACCTACAACCCCAACGACCGCTCCAAGCTGACCGGCGAGCAGCTGCGCAACCGCGTGATGACCGACACCTTCGAGCCGGGTTCCTCGCTCAAGCCGTTCACCGTCGGCCTGGCGCTGGACGAGAAGCGCATCACGCCGCACACCATGTTCGACACCGGCGCCGGTTCGATGGTGATCGCCGACCACGTGATCCACGACACCCACCCGCACTACATGATCGACGTGCAGACCATCATCCAGAAGTCGTCCAACATCGGCACCTCGAAGATCGCCTTGAGCATGCCGCCGCAGGAGATGTGGGAGATGTTCACCAAGGTCGGCTTCGGCCAGCAGCCCAAGTGGGGCTTCCCCGGCGCCGTGGCCGGCCGCGTGCGTCCATATAAATCGTGGCGTCCGATCGAGCAGGCCAACATGAGCTTCGGCCAGGGCATCTCGGTATCGCTGATCCAGCTGGCGCGCTCCTACATGATCTACGCCCGCGACGGCGACATCATCCCGCTGTCGTTCCAGAAGGTCACCGAGGCGCCGCACGGCACCCAGGTGGTCAGCGCCAAGACCGCCGCCGAGATGCGCGAGATGCTGGAGATGGTCACGCAGCCGGGCGGCTCGGCCGTCAAGGCGCAGGTGCCGGGCTACCGCGTGGGCGGCAAGACCGGCACCGCGCAGAAGTTCATCAACGGCCACTACTCGCAAACCAAATACATCGGCAACTTCGTCGGCATGGCGCCGATGTCGAACCCGCGCTTCATCATCGCCGTCATGATCGACGAACCGGGCGGCCCGGTGCACGTCGGCGGCGACGTGGCCGGCCCCGTGTTCTCCGCGCTGGCCGCCAACGCGCTGCGCGCCAAGAACATCACGCCCGATTCGACCCTTACCCATATCATCATTCCTGATAATGCATCACAGGAGAACATGTGACGACTTCTGACTTCGACCCGCTGGCAATCGCCGCCGCCATCCGCAAGCTCGCGCCGACCGCGCAACTGGCTTCGGATTCGCGCCGCATCAAGCTGGGCGATGTGTTTTTTGCCTACCCCGGCGACGCCGGCGACGGCCGCAGCTTCATCGGCGGCGCCGTCGAGCAGGGTGCCGCGCTGGTGGTGTACGACCCGGCCGGCTTCACCTGGGACGACAGCTGGGGCGTGCCCTATCTCACCGTCGAAAAGCTCAAGCAGCACGCCGGTGTGATCGCCCATGCGTTTTATGAGCAGCCGGATGCGGCCATGTTCACCGTCGGCGTCACCGGCACCAACGGCAAGACCTCCAGCGCCGTGTGGCTGGGCCACGCGTTGTCGCGCGGCGCCGAGCCGGCCGCCGTCGTCGGCACGCTGGGCGTGGGCCTGTTCCGCGCGCGCGGCGACGTTGAATACGACGTCACCGGCTACACCACGCCGGACGCGGTGCTGCTGGCGCGCACGCTGGCCGAGCTGCGCACGCAGGGCGCCGCCTCGCTGGCGATCGAAGTATCGTCGATCGGCCTGGAACAAGGCCGCGTGGCCGGCATGCACTTCGACGTCGCGTTGTTCACCAACCTGACCCGCGACCACCTGGACTACCACGGCACCATGGAGGCCTACGAGGCCGCCAAGACCAAGCTGTTCGACTGGCCCGGCCTGAAGACGGCGGTAGTCAACCTGGACGACCCGATGGGCCTGCGCCTGATCGCGCACCTGAAGGCGAAGGCCCCGTTGGCCGGCCAGATCCCGCTGATCGGCTACACGCTGCTCGACGCCGCCGCGCAACCGGACATCGAGGGCGTGCTGATGCTGCGCGCCAGCCAGATGCGCGCCAGCCGCAGCCTGGGCACCGAGTTCCACCTGGAGTGCGCGCTCGGCGTGGCGCTGGTCAAGACGCATTTGGTCGGCAACTTCAACATCAGCAACGCGCTTGGCGTGATGGGCGCGATGCTGGCCAAGGGCCTGGGCCTGCGCGCCGCCATCGAAGCGGTCGAATCGCTGCAGCCGGCGCCTGGCCGCATGCAGCAAGTCGGCGGTCAGGACGCGCCGATGATCGTCATCGACTACGCGCACACGCCGGACGCATTGGAAAAGACGCTGGCCGCGCTGCGCCCGGTGGCCACCGATCGCGGCGGCCAGCTGTGGTGCGTGTTCGGCTGCGGCGGCGACCGCGATCCGGGCAAGCGCCCGCAGATGGGCAGGATCGCGCAGATGGCCGACCATGTGCTGGTCACCAGCGACAACCCGCGCAGCGAAGACCCGCACGCCATCATCGAGCAGATCGTCGCCGGCATGGACCGCAACAACCCGGCATCGACCGTGCAGACGCTGGACGACCGCGCCGCCGCCATCCTGTCGGCCATCAAGCACGCCGGCAAGCCGGACGTGATCCTGCTGGCCGGTAAAGGCCACGAGCCGTACCAGGAAATCAAGGGCAAGAAACTGCCATTCTCGGACGCCGACCACGCGCAGCTGGCGCTGTCGGCCCGCTTAACCATGATGAGGACGAATTGATGCGTGCAGCACTCGCACAGATTCTGCCTTCTGTGACCGGCGCCGAATTGATCGGCTCCGGTGAAGTTGTATTCAGCGGCGTCTCCACCGACAGCCGCAACGTATTTGCAGGTTCGCTGTTCGTCGCCTTGCGCGGCGAGGTTTTCGACGCCCACGACTTCCTCGCGCAGGTCGCGGAGAAGGGCGCCGCCGCTGTCGTCGTTGAAGAACTGCCGGAAGGCTGGACCTTGCCGGCCATCGTTGTCCCGAACACGCTGGTGGCGCTGGGCCAGATCGCCAACCACTGGCGCCGCCAGTTCTCCATGCCCGTCATCGGCGTCACCGGCAGCAACGGTAAGACCACGGTCAAGGAAATGATCGCCGCCATCCTGGCCGCCGCCCACGGCGAAGAAGGCCGCCTGGCCACGCGCGGCAACCTGAATAACGAAATCGGCGTGCCACTGACGCTGTTCCGCATGGAGGCGAAGCAGCAGTCGGCCGTGGTGGAGTTGGGCATGAACCATCCCGGCGAGATCGGCCGCCTGAGCGCCATCGCCGCGCCGACCATCGCCATGGTCAACAACGCCCAGCGCGAGCACCAGGAGTTCATGCACACCGTCGAAGCGGTGGCGCGCGAGAACGGCGCCGTGCTGGCCGGCCTGCCGGCCGACGGCGTGGCCGTGTTCCCGCATGGCGACGAGTTCACGCCGGTGTGGGAAGAGCTGTCGGCCGGCCGCCGCGTGCTGCGCTTCGGCCTGACCAAGGACGCGGAAGTAAGCTGCACCTTCCGCGCCAACGATTTCGGCAACGAGATGTTCGTCACCATCCGCGAGGGCGAGGGCGAGCCGGAACAGTTCTTCGTCAACCTGCGGGCTGCGGGCGACCACAATGTGCGCAACGCGCTGGCCGCCGTGGCCTGCACCTGGGCCGCCGGCATCGCGCTGGAGAAGATCAAACTGGGCCTCGACACCTTCGCACCGGTCAACGGCCGCCTGCAGAAGAAGGCCGCTGCCAACGGCGCCGTCGTCATCGACGACAGCTACAACGCCAACCCGGACTCGGTGCGCGCCGCCATCGACGTGCTGTCCAAGGCCGCCGCCCCGCGCGTGCTGGTGCTGGGCGACATGGGCGAAGTCGGCACGCAGGGCCGCGAGTTTCACGAAGAAATCGGCGCTTACGCGCAGAGCAAAGGCATCGAACAGGTGCTGGTAACCGGCGAACTGGCCGCGCACATGAAGGGCGCGTCCATTCGTCATTTTGAAAACTTCGGCGATCTGCTGGCTGCTGTCGAAGCAGCCGTCACGCCGGATGCAACCGTATTAATCAAGGGCTCCCGCTTCATGAAAATGGAACGGGTCGTGCAGCATTTGATTGGATCGCAACAAGCTAACAAGGAAAGTCACTAATCATGCTGCTTTGGCTCGCTCAGTATTTTCAGCAGGACCTCGGACCACTCCGGGTCTTCAACTTCATCACCTTCCGCGCGGTGTTCGCCACCGCGACGGCGCTGCTCATCGGCCTGTCGGCCGGTCCGGCCGTGATCCGCAAGCTGACCGCCATGAAGTACGGCCAGGCCGTACGCACCGACGGTCCGCAGACCCACCTGAAAAAACACGGCACCCCGACCATGGGCGGCGTGCTGCTGTTGATCGCCATCGGCGTCTCCACGCTGCTGTGGTGCGACCTGTCCAACCGTCTGATCTGGCCGGTGCTGATCGTCACGCTGGGCTTCGGCGCCGTCGGCTGGGTCGACGACTACCGCAAGGTGGTGCGCCAGGACCCCGAGGGCATGCGCTCGGCGGAAAAATACTTCTGGCAGTCGCTGGTCGGCATCGGCGCCGCGCTGTACCTGGCGTTCTCGGTGTCCGCGCCCAACGCCGGCAAGGTGTTCGAGCTGTTCTTCGCCTGGGTGCAGTCGGGTTTCTCGATGGACCTGCCGCCGAAGGCCGACCTGATCGTCCCGTTCTTCAAGACCATCAGCTACCCGCTGGGCGTGTGGGGCTTCATCGCGCTGACCTACTGTGTCATCGTCGGCACCAGCAACGCCGTTAACTTCACCGACGGCCTGGATGGCCTGGCGATCATGCCGACGATTATGGTCGGCTCCGCGCTCGGCCTGTTCGCCTACCTGACCGGCAGCGCCACGTATTCGAAGTACCTGTTCATCCCGCACATTCCCGGCGCGGGCGAGCTGATTATCTTCTGCGGCGCGCTGGCCGGCGCCGGCCTGGCCTTCCTGTGGTTTAACACCCATCCGGCCCAGGTGTTCATGGGCGACGTCGGCGCATTGGCGCTGGGCGGCGCGCTGGGCACCATCGCCGTCATCGTGCGCCAGGAAATCGTCCTGTTCATCATGGGCGGCATCTTCGTCGCCGAGACGGTGTCGGTGATTATCCAGGTGGCCTGGTTCAAGATCACCAAGAAGCGCTTCGGCGTCGGCCGCCGCGTGTTCCTGATGGCGCCCTTGCACCACCACTTCGAACAAAAAGGCTGGAAAGAGACCCAGGTCGTCGTGCGCTTCTGGATTATCACGATGATGCTCGTGCTGGTCGGACTCTCTACTTTGAAACTGCGCTGATGATCTACGAAGGCAAAAACGCACTGGTACTGGGACTGGGTGAATCCGGTCTGGCGATGGCGCTGTGGCTCGCCCGCAGCGGCGCGCGCGTGCGCGTGGCCGATACCCGCGAAGCGCCCGAGCGCCTGCCCGCGCTGCGCGCCGCCGTGCCGGACGCGGACTTCGTCGCCGGCCCGTTCGGCGCCGCGCTGCTCGAAGGCGTGGACTTCGTCGCCGTCAGCCCCGGCCTGGCGCCGTACCGCGAACTGAAAGAGATCGCGCCCGCCGCCACCGCCGCCGGCATGCCGGTATGGGGCGAGATCGAACTGTTCGCGCAGGCGCTGGAAGCGCTGGAGCAGGAACGCGGCTACACGCCCAAGGTCATCGCCATCACCGGCACCAACGGCAAGACCACCGTCACCACCCTGGTCGGCCAACTGTGCGAACGCGCCGGCAAGACCGTGCGCGTGGCCGGCAACATCAGCCCCGCCGCGCTGGACGTACTGCGCGAAGTGATCGACGCCGGCGAACTGCCCGAGGTGTGGGTGCTGGAACTGTCGTCCTTCCAGCTGCAGACCACCTTCACGCTGGAAGCCGACGCCGCCACCGTATTGAACGTGACCCAGGACCACCTGGACTGGCACGGCGACATGCCGTCCTACGCCGCCGCCAAGCACCGCATCTTCGCCGCCGACACCGTGCGCGTGTTGAACCGCGACGACGCGACCGTGATGCGTATGGCCAGCGCCACCGGCCACAACGTCACCTTCGGCATCGACGCGCCCACGCTGCGCGACGACTTTGGCCTGAACAGCGAACGCGGCGTGCTGTGGCTCGCCACCGCCGTACCGGCCGAGGAAGAGGGCGAACCGAAGAAGCGCAAGAAGAACGACCCGCCGCCGCCACCGGTCGAATGCATGGTCAAGAACCTGATGCCGGCCGACGCGCTGCAAATCCGCGGCGTGCACAACGCCGCCAACGCGCTGGCCGCGCTGGCCCTGTGCCGCGCCATCGACCTGCCACTGGCGCCGCTGCTGCACGGCCTGCGCGAATATCGCGGCCAGCCGCACCGCGTGGAACTGGTCAGCGCCATCAACGGCGTCGAATACTACGACGACAGCAAGGGCACCAACGTCGGCGCCACCGTGGCCGCGTTGAACGGCTTGGGCAGGGCCTTCACCGGCGCCAGCCAGCGCCTGGTGGTCATCATGGGCGGCGACGGCAAAGGGCAGGACTTCGCGCCGCTGGCCGAGCCGGTGTCGCGCTACGTGCGCGCCGTGATGCTGATCGGCCGCGACGCGCCGCAGATCCGCGCTGCGCTGGAAGCCTCGGCGGACCTGGGCTATGACATCGAGGACTGCGGCACCGACCTGCCGCAAGCCGTCAAGCGCGCCGGCGAACTGGCGCAAGCCGGCGACGCCGTGCTGCTGTCGCCGGCCTGCGCCAGCATGGACATGTTCAAGAACTACGCGCATCGCGCCCAGGTGTTCATCGACACCGTGCGCGAGATCGCCCTCGACGCGGGACAGGAGCTCTGATGGCCTTCCAGATGCCGTTCCGCTTTGCTGACAAGTCGACGCCACCGTCGATGGACAGCCGCGCGCGGCAATCGAAGATGATGGAGTACGACCAGCCGCTGGTCTGGGTCACGCTGCTATTGATGCTGCTCGGGATGGTGATGGTGTATTCGGCCTCGATCTCGCTGCCGGATTCGCCCAAGTTCGCCAACTACGTGCGCTGGCAGAACACCTACTTCCTGCAACGGCAGGCGATGTTCATCGCCGTCTCGCTGCTGGCCGGCCTGTTCGTGTTCCGCATCCGTATCTGCGACCTGCAGAAGGCCGCGCCGTACCTGTTCATTGGCACCCTGGTGCTGCTGGTGCTGGTGCTGATCCCCGGCCTGGGCGTGGTGGTCAACGGTGGCCGCCGCTGGCTGTCGCTCAAGGTGTTCAACGTGCAGCCCTCGGAACTGATGAAAGTCGTGGCCGTGCTGTACGCCGCCGACTACACCGTGCGCAAGCAGGAATACATGCACAAGCTGACCAAGGGCTTCATGCCGATGGCGGCGGCGGTCGGCTTCGTCGGCCTGTTGCTGCTGCTCGAACCCGACCTGGGCGCCTTCGGCGTGATCGTCTGCATCGCCATGGGCATCCTGTTCCTGGGCGGGATCAACGCCATCTGGTTCGGCGGCATCGGCGCGGTGCTGGTGGTGATCTTCGGCTCCATCATCGCGTTGTCGAAATTCCGCCGCGAGCGCTACTTCGCCTACCTCAATCCCTGGGAAGAGGACAACGCCTTGAACAAGGCCTACCAGCTGACCCACTCGCTGATCGCCTTCGGGCGCGGCGAGATTTTTGGCGTTGGCCTGGGCGGCAGCGTCGAGAAGCTGCACTACCTGCCGGAAGCGCACACCGACTTCCTGCTGGCGGTGATCGGCGAGGAACTCGGCCTGGCCGGCGTGCTGGTGGTGATCGCCATGTTCTACTGGTTGATCAAGCGCGCCTTCGACATCGGCCGCCAGGCCATCGCCATCGACCAGACCTTTGCCGGCCTCACGGCCAAGGGCATCGGCATCTGGATCGGCGTGCAGACGTTTATCAATATGGGCGTCAACCTTGGCCTGCTGCCGACCAAGGGCTTGACCCTGCCGCTGATGAGCTATGGCGGCACGGGCGTGGTTATTAACTGCATCGGACTCGCGATCCTGCTCCGGATCGACTACGAGAACCGGGTCCTGATGCGTGGTGGCAGATTATGAAACGACTGATGATCATGGCGGCCGGCACCGGCGGCCACATATTCCCCGGCCTGGCGATCGCGCAGACCCTGCGCGCGCGCGGCTGGGAAGTGACCTGGCTGGGTACCGCCGCCGGCATGGAACAGGACCTGGTGCCCAAGCACGGCATCGCGATGGACAGCATCGACTTCACCGGCATGCGCGGCAAGGGCCTGGCGCACACGCTGGGCGGCGCGCTCAAGATGGTCAAGGCCTTCGCCGCCTGCTTCGGCTACATCGGCAGCCGCAAGCCGGACGTGGTGCTGGGCATGGGCGGCTATGTCACCGTGCCGGGCGGCCTGATGGCGCGCCTGCGCGGCGTGCCGCTGGTGCTGGTCAACGCCGACGCCGCGCTGCTGCTGTCGAATAAAACGCTGGTGCCGTTCGCCGATCGCGTGTGCTTCGGCTTCCCGGCCAATTTCGGCAAGGCCGCCAGCAAGGCCGTCGTCACCGGCAACCCGGTGCGCAAGGAGATCCTGGACCTGCCCGCGCCGGACCTGCGTTTCTTCGGCCGCGAGGGCCCGCTGCGCATCCTGGTGGTGGGCGGCAGCTTGGGCGCCAAGGCGCTGAACGACAACCTGCCGGCCGCGCTGGCGCTGATCCCGGCCGCGCAGCGTCCGCAGGTGACGCACCAATCGGGCAAGAAGAACATCGACGCGCTGCGCGCCGCCTACGCCGAGGCGGGTGTGGAGGCGAACGTGGTCGACTTCATCGACGACATGGCGGCGGCCTACAGCCAGGCCGACTTGGTGATCTGCCGCGCCGGCGCGATCACCGTGTCGGAACTGACCGCCGCCGGCGTGGCCAGCGTGCTGGTGCCGCTGGTCGCATCGACCACCAGCCACCAGCGCGACAACGCGCAGTGGATGGCGAAACAGAACGCGGCGATCCACATGCCGCAATCGGAAATGAGCGCGCAGAGTGTGGCGACGCTGTTGGAAACGCTGACTCGCGGCGCCTGCCAGACCATGGCGATGGCGGCGCGCGATGTGGGCAAACGCGATGCGAACGACGCTATCGCACAGGTATTGGAACAATTAGCATGAAACATAAAGTACAGAATATTCACTTCGTCGGCATCGGCGGCAGCGGCATGAGCGGCATCGCCGAAGTGCTGCTCACGCTCGGCTACACCGTGTCCGGCTCGGACCTGGGCAGCAACGCCGTCACCCAACGCCTGGCCGACATGGGCGCCACCGTCTACCAGGGCCACGCCGCCGGCAACATCGGCGACGCCGACGCCGTCGTCACCTCGACCGCCGTCCAGCAGGACAACCCGGAAGTGGTGGCCGCGCGCAGCCGCAAGATCCCCATCGTGCCGCGCGCCGTGATGCTGGGCGAGTTGATGCGCCTGAAGCGCGGCATCGCCATCGCCGGCACGCACGGCAAGACCACCACCACCAGCCTGGTCGCGTCGGTGCTGGCGCAGGGCGGCCTCGATCCGACCTTCGTCATCGGCGGCCGCCTGACCGCCGCCGGCGCCAACGCCAAGCTGGGCACCGGCGACTACCTGGTGGCCGAAGCCGACGAATCGGATGCATCGTTCCTGAACCTGACGCCGATGATCGAAGTGATCACCAACATCGACGCCGACCACATGGAAACCTACGAGCACGATTTCGAAAAGCTCAAGCAGGCCTTCGTCAGCTTCACGCACCGCCTGCCGTTCTACGGCCGCGCCATGCTGTGCATCGACGACCAGCACGTGCGCTCCATCCTGCCGCAGGTGACCAAGCCGGTGACCACCTACGGCTTCCACGAGGACGCCGAAGTACGCGCCGTGAACGCCCGCGCGGTCGGCGTCGAGATGCACTTCACCGTGATCCAGGAAGGCTACCCGGACCTGGACGTGGTGCTGAACCAGCCCGGCCTGCACAACGTGCAGAACGCCTGCTCGGCCATCGCCATCGCGCGCGAGATCGGCATCGAGGACAAGGACACCCAGGCCGGCCTGGCCGCCTTCGCGGGCGTGGGCCGCCGCTTCACCAAATACGGCGACGTCGCCATCCCCGGCGGTGGCACCTTCACGCTGGTGGACGACTTCGGCCACCACCCGCTGGAGATGGAAGTGACCACCGCCGCCGCGCGCGCCGCCTATCCCGGCCGCCGCCTGGTGCTGGCCTTCCAGCCGCACCGCTACAGCCGCACGCGCGACCTGTTCGAGGATTTCGTCAAGGTGCTGGGCACCGTGGACGTGCTGGTGCTGGCGGAAGTCTACGCCGCCGGCGAAGCGCCCATCGTGGCCGCCGACGGCCGCTCGCTGGCGCACGCATTGCGCGCGCGCGGCAAGACAGAACCGATTTTTGTGGAGGCGATCGGCGATATGCCGGAAACCATCATGGGCGTGGTGCGCGACGGCGACGTCGTCATGACCATGGGCGCAGGCTCGATCAGCGGCGTCCCTGCCAAACTGACTAACTATCCAAAGGTCTGAAAGTGAATCACCTTACTCCTGTTGACGCAAAAGCTTTCGGCAAGGTCGGCGTGCTGTATGGCGGCCGCTCCGCCGAGCGCGAAGTGTCCATCATGTCCGGCAACGGCGTGCTGGCGGCATTGCAAAGCAAGGGCATCGACGCCCACCTGTTCGACACCGGCTTGCGTACGCTGGCCGAACTGGCCGCCGAAAAATTCGACCGCGTGTTCATCGCGCTGCACGGCCGCTTCGGCGAGGACGGCAGCCTGCAGGGCGCGCTGGAACTGCTGGGCATTCCGTACACCGGCAGCGGCGTGATGGCCAGCTCGGTGGGCATGGACAAGATCACCACCAAGATCGTCTGGCTGGCCGCCGGCCTGCCGACGCCGCGCTACGCGGTGCTCAACGCAGGCTCCGACCTGGACGCCGTGTGCGCCGACCTGGGCCTGCCGCTGATCGTCAAGCCGCCGCATGAAGGTTCGACCATCGGCATCACCAAGGTCAGCGCCGCCAACGAATTCAAGGCCGCCTTCGACATCGCCGCCGCGCTGGACGACTCCGTGCTGGCCGAGGAATTCGTCACCGGCCGCGAGTTCACGGTCGCCATGCTGGGCTCCGGCGCCAACGCGCGTCCGCTGCCGGTGGTGGAGATCGTGGCCCCGCAAGGCAATTACGATTACCAGAACAAGTACTTCACCGACGACACCAAGTATTTCTGCCCGGCCGTGCTGCCGGAAGCGCTGACGCAGGAGATGCAGCGCCTGGCGGTGCTGGCCTACCGCGCCATCGGCTGCGAGGGCTGGGGACGGGTCGACTTCCTGCTGCGCGAAAGCGATCAGAAGCCCTTCCTGCTGGAGGTGAACACCTCGCCCGGCATGACCGGCCACTCGCTGGTGCCGATGGCGGCGCGCGCGGAAGGCATCAGCTATGAAGACCTGTGCGTGGAAATCCTGCGCACGGCGCGTTTGAAAATGAAGGGTTAAGCAGCACGATGTGGCAAGACGCTAAAGCCTTGAATGCGACCGCCAGCGGCATTTTCGTCCTGACGCTGTTGGCATGCATCGCGGCGGGCGTATGGTGGGTGGCGCAGCGGCCGATGTTCACGCTGCGCACGATACGGATCGAGACGATCGGGCAGGACGAGTTAAAGCATGTGAATCACCTGACGCTGCGCAGCAACGCGTTGGGCCGCATCAAGGGCAACTTCTTCACGACGAATCTGGATGCGGTGCGCCAGGCGTTTGAATCGGTGCCCTGGGTGCGCCGCGCAACGGTGCGCCGCGAGTGGCCGGACCAGCTGATCGTGGCGTTGGAGGAGCATGAGGCGCTCGGCACGTGGGGCGAGGACGGCAAGCTGCTGTCGACCAAGGGCGATGTGTTCACCGCCAACCTGGCCGAGGCGGAAGAGGATCACACGCTGCCGGAGTTCGATGGACCGGACGGCAGCGAGAAGGAAGTGCTGTCGCGTTACGACGAGCTGCGCACCTGGTTCGCGCCGCTCAAGCTGGTGCCGGAGGCGCTGTCGCTGTCGGGACGCTACGCATGGACGGTGAAGCTGAACAACGGCATGAGCGTGGCGCTGGGGCGTGAGCAGACCAGCACCACGTTGAAGGAAAGGGTGGACCGCCTGATGGGAATTTATCCGCAGCTGGTGGAGCACTTGCAGAACATCGAGACCATCGATATGCGGTACCAGAACGGGCTGGCCCTGAGCGCGGCGGGATTGAAGATTCCGGCCGAGGGAGCCAAGCCGAAAGCGGCAGTTAAAAAGAACAACGTTAAACCACAACACTAAGCAGTAACAGCAGGCGAGAGAGTAGGCTAAAAGACATGACTAAAGACGCGAAAAACCTGATCGTCGGCCTCGATATCGGCACCTCGAAAGTGGTGGCCGTGGTGGCCGAGGTGATGGGCGATGGACGCCACGAGGTGATCGGGCTGGGCCAGCACGAATCGAAAGGCCTGAAGAAGGGCGTGGTGGTGAACATCGAAGCGACCGTCGAATCGATCCAGCGCGCGCTGGAAGAGGCGGAGCTGATGGCCGACTGCAAAATCCGCAATGTCTACGCCGGCATCGCGGGCAGCCATATCCGCAGCTTCAATTCCAGCGGCATGGTCGCCATCAAGGACAAGGAAGTGACGGCCACCGACGTGGCGCGCGTGATCGAGACGGCCAAGGCGGTCAACATCCCGACCGACCAGCAGCTGCTGCACACGGTGCCGCAGGAGTTCATCGTCGACAGCCAGGAAGACGTGCGCGAGCCGATCGGCATGAGCGGCATCCGGCTGGAGGTGAAGGTCCACATCGTCACCGGCGCCGTGTCGGCGGTGCAGAACATCGTCAAGTGCGTGCGCCGCTGCGGCCTGGAAGTGTCGGACCTGATCCTGCAGCCGATGGCGTCGGCCGACGCCGTGCTCACGCCGGACGAAAAAGAATTGGGCGTGGTGTTGATCGACATCGGCGGCGGCACCACCGACGTCGCCGTGTTCTCGGACGGCGCGATCCGCCACACCGCCGTGATCCCGATCGCCGGCGACCAGATCACCAACGACATCGCGATGGCGCTGCGCACGCCGACCTCGGAAGCGGAAGAGATCAAGATCCGCTACGGCGTGGCCAAGCAGGTGCTGGCCGATCCGGGCGAGACGCTGGAAGTGCCGGGCCTGGGCGACCGCGGTCCGCGCAACCTGTCGCGCCAGGCGCTGGCCGCCGTGATCGAGCCGCGCGTCGAAGAGCTGTTCGCCATGGTGCACCAGGTGGTGCGCGAATCCGGTTACGAAGGCGTGCTGTCGTCGGGCATCGTGCTCACCGGCGGCACCGCGATCATGCCGGGTATGGTCGAGATGGCGGAAGACATATTCCTCAAGCCGGCGCGCCTTGGCACGCCGGACTATCGTGGCCAGTTGGCCGACGTGGTGCGCAGTCCGCGCTACGCGACCGTGCTTGGCCTGTTGTTGGAAGCGAAAAAGCAGTACCTGCGTGGCCACATCGTCACGCGGCAGGATGGTTCGGTGAAGGCGGTATGGCAGCGCATGAAAGAATGGTTCTTGGGTAATTTTTAAGCGTATTTTCTAAACTATTTATATTAAAACCGCAGTTTTCAATCCCCAGTTCTTCTAACGATATGAGGACTGGCGCTTGAAAACCGCATTCTGATAGGGAGTCACATCATGGAGTTTGATATGGTCGATAACGCAGCTTTGGGCACCGTCATCAAGGTCGTCGGAGTCGGCGGAGCAGGTGGCAATGCAGTTCAACACATGATCAACAAGGGTATGGTCGGCGTCGAGTTCATCGCCGCGAATACCGATGCGCAGGCGCTGTCCACCTCCAAGGCCCACAACGTCATCCAGATCGGCGAGACCGGCCTGGGCGCGGGCATGAAGCCGGACGTCGGCCGCAAGCTGGCCGAGGAATCGCGCCAGCGCATCGAAGACTCGCTGCGCGGCGCGCACATGGTCTTCATCGCCGCCGGCATGGGCGGCGGCACCGGCACCGGCGCAGCACCGATCGTGGCCGAAGTGGCCAAGTCGCTCGGCGCGCTGACCGTGGCCGTGGTGTCCAAGCCGTTCTCGCACGAAGGCCAGAAGTGCATGGACATCGCCGACGAAGGCCTGGAACAGCTGTCGGCCAACGTCGACTCGCTGATCGTGATCCTCAACGAGAAGCTCGAAGAGATCTACGAAGACGAATCGCTGATCGAATGGCTGCAGCACGCCGACGATGTGCTCAACAACGCCGTCGCCGGTATCGCCGAGATCATCAACGTGCCGGGCCACATCAACGTCGACTTCAACGACGTCAAGACCATCATGGGCGAGCAGGGCAAGGCCATGATGGGCACCGCGACCGCGTCCGGCATCGACCGCGCGCGCATCGCCGCCGAGCAGGCGGTGGCCTCGCCGCTGCTGGACGGCGTCGACCTGTCGGGCGCCCGTGGCGTGCTGGTCAACGTGACCGCGTCGCGTGGCCTGAAGGGTAAGGAGATCAAGGAAGTCATGGCCGCCGTGCGCGCCTTCGCCGCGCCGGACGCGTCGATCGCCCAGGGCATCGCCTACGACGACAACATGGGCGACGACATCCGCGTCACCGTGGTCGCCACCGGCCTGGGCAAGACCAAGAAGCACGTGCAGCTGGTTCCTCAGCAGATGCTGCGCACCGGCACCCACAACAGCCCGATGATGCCATCGGCTGCCTTGGGTGGCGCGGCTTCGTCGTCGGTGTCGATGGGCGCCACCAGCGGCATGGGCGGCGGCGCGTCGCCGGCCTTCGACGGCATGAAGGCGCCGGCCGTATGGCGTCGCGAATCGGCTTCCGAGCAGGTGCGCGCGATGGAAAAGAATGGCATGGAAACCTACGACATTCCCGCCTTCCTGCGCAAGCAGGCGGATTAAGGCATACTGCTGGCTCTAAGCCGGTGAGAGCCGCGCCTGGGCGCGGCTTTTTTACGTTCAACATTTTATAAAAGGAGTCATCCATGACCATCAAGATTGGCGACACCCTGCCGGAAGGCACCCTGTCCGAATTCATCGAAACCGAGACCGAAGGCTGCTCGCTGGGCCCGAACACGTTCAACGTACAAGACCTGGTCAAGGGCAAGAAGATCGCGATCTTCGGCCTGCCGGGCGCCTACACCCCGACCTGCTCGGCACAGCACGTGCCGGGCTACGTCAAGCACGCCGCCGACCTGAAAGCCAAGGGCGTCGACGAAATCTGGTGCATCTCGGTCAATGACGCCTTCGTCATGGGCGCGTGGGGCCGCGACCAGAAAGCCACCGGCACCGTCCGCATGATGGCCGACGGCAACGCCGCCTACTCCAAGGCCCTGGGCCTGGACGCCGACTTCAGCAAGTTCGGCATGGGCACCCGCTCGCAGCGCTACTCGATGCTGGTCGAGAACGGCGTCGTGACGCAGCTGAACATCGAACAAGGCGGCAAGTTCGAAGTGTCGAACGCCGAAACCCTGCTGGCCCAGGCGTAAGCGCCGGACTGGCTGGATGCAGCAAAAAAAACGGCGCTGCGGCGCCGTTTTTGTATTAATCTCACAATATGACTCAAGCCCTGATCAATCCAGCTTTGATGACGTGGTCCCGCCGCAGGGCCGGGTTAACTCAAGCCGAACTGGCTGAAAGCATTCCTGTCAAAGAGGAAAAGGTGCAGGCCTGGGAGAAGGGGGAGAGCAGGCCCACATTCCGCCAAGCGCAACAATGGGCCGACCGCGCTCACATTCCTTTTGGCTTCCTGTTTTTGAAAGCTCCACCGCAAGAAAATTTACCTCTTCCCGACTTGCGAACGGTTGGGGGCGATACTCCTCGCTCGCCCAGCATCGATTTGCTCGACACGGTTCGTGATGTACTGCGCAAACAAGAGTGGTATCTCGATTATCTCGCCGGGCAGGAGCGTGCGCCGCTTCCTTTTGTCGGCAGGTTTAAGATGACCGATGCGGTCGAGCAGGTCGTTGCCGACATACGCCATGTGTTGGGGATTCAGGTACCGCTCAAAAAAGGCGCGGATGAATATATGCGCCAACTGCTAGCCGCTGCGGATGCCGCCGGCATACTCGTCATGCGCAGCGGGATTGTGGGCTCGAATACCCGTCGGAAGCTCGATGTGGGCGAGTTTCGAGGCTTTGCCATCGGCGATCAATTCGCTCCCGTCGTTTTCATCAACATAGCGGACGCTCCGGCGGCGAGGTTGTTTACATTGATCCACGAGCTCGCTCATATCTGGATAGGAAGCAGTGGAATTTCCAGTGCGTCGCCATCGGACAGTCGGGAAATAGAGACCTTCTGCAACGCCGTGGCGGGTGAGTTTCTGGTTCCGGAGCAGATATTCCGACAGCGGTGGGCAAGCGCCGTCGACTGGATGGTTCAGTTGCCGGAACTGGCCGCCAGCTTCCATGTCAGCAAGCTTGTCATAGCTCGCCGGGCATCTGATTTGGGATTCATTTCCCGCGATGCCTACGTTGCTTTTTATTTGGCTGAGTTGAAGGCATATCGCGACCAGAAGGGCGGTGGCGGAAATTTCTATCAAAGTGCAGAGGGCAAGAATAGCAAGCGGTTCAGTCGCGCCGTTTTATCGGAAGCGTTGAGTGGACGCTTGCTGCTGCGCGAGGCGGGGAAATTGCTGGGAGTCCAACCGGCCAAAGTCCGTACCTATGCTGAAAAGACGGACGAATGAGGTATCTGCTCGACGCCAATACGTTTGTGGAAGCGAAAAATCGTTATTACAACATGACGGTTTGCCCGGCGTACTGGGAATGGATACTACAGAAATACGGTTCCAATGACGTGGCAAGCATTTCAATGGTAGGCGATGAACTAAAAAAAGGCGATGATGAGCTCGCCATGTGGGTGCGAAACTACCCGGGTTTATTCGAAGCGGTTGACGATGAAAGCACGCAGGGATGTTTCGTCAAGGTGGCGGAGTTTGTCGTCTCTGAAGACTATCGAATGAAGGTGGGGGCAGTCGAAGATTTCCTTGCTGGCGCAGATCCATGGCTGATCGCCAAAGCCATGGCGACCGGCGCGACAGTTGTTACGCATGAACGTCATCATCCCGACGTGGTTAAGAAATTCCTTATTCCAAACGTATGTGACGTCTTTGGCATCGCATGGATGAATACGTTCGACTTGCTTTATAAACTGGAAGCGCGTTTTGTATTGCCGGGTGGACGATGAGAGTTCTAGCGATTTCCGGCAGCCTGCGCGCCGCCTCCCTCAACTCGATGCTGCTGCGCGTGATGGCCGAGGTGGCGCCGCCGGGCATCGAGGTGCGCCTGTACCAGGACCTGGGACAGCTGCCGTTGTTTAACCCGGATATCGCCGAGCCGCCACCCGTTGTTGCCGCGCTGCGCGACGTCTTGCTGGCCGCCGACGCGGTGGTGATCGCCAGCCCGGAATACGCGCACGGCGTGACCGGCGCGATCAAGAACGGCCTCGATTGGATGGTCGGCAACGAGTCCTTCATCGGCAAGCCGGTCGCGCTGCTGAACGCCTCGCCGCGCGCCACCCACGCCTACGCGTCGCTGCGCGAAACCGTCACCGTGATGTCGGCCCGCGTGGTGGAGGCCGCGTCCATCACCCTGCCGCTGCTGGGCGCCAACCTGAGCGAGGAGGCGATGCGCGCCGATCCGCAGATCTGCGGCATGCTGCGGGCGGCCCTGCTGGCCTTGAAGGCGGATCAGTAACCCAGGCAGCGCGCCAGTTCAGCGGCCAGCCGGCGCCGCTGGGCCGCGCCGAGGAAGCGGCCGACTTCGACCTGCTCGCCGCGGTCCTCCAGCTGGATCGGATCGTTGTCGCGCCGTGGCGGCAGCAAGCGGGTGGTGAGTCGGTGCAGACGCCGCGCGCGGCATTGGCGGCCCCTGCGTTGCTCCACCACGATGGCGGCGGGCGAAATGTCGATACGGTCGTAGTCGCCGCGATGGCGCGCGCAGTGGCGCAGGCAGGCCGCCAGCGCCGCCTGCTCCAGCGCGGCGTAGGCCAGCACATACCAATACCCCTGCCACAGGAAGGCCAGCGCCACCAGCGCCGACGGCACGCACAGCGACGCGAACACCAGCACCAGTTGGCGTTTGGTCAGTGTGCAGCGGCGCTCCAACAGCCAGCTGCGCGGTTCCGATGGCACATCGCGCGGCATCGCATTCTCCCTGGACGTGCGCCAAGTATATCCCGGTTCGCGCCCGCGCCGCCGCGACGCAGCCTTAGTAGATGTCGCCGAAATCGTGCTTGGCCTTGAACAGGGTCGAGTCGATCGAGAACGAGCAGTCGGCCTGCACCGCGAAGTACTGCAGCGTCTCCTCCGGCGCCGTGGCGAACAGGCTGCGGATCGCCGTCACCCGCTCGGCCGGCGTGCGCATGCGGGCGGTCCATTCGTCGAACTTCATCTCCAGCTTCCAGTCGCTGACGCGCTCGCAGCTGAAGCCCGCGCCTTCCAGCATCGTCCGCCATTCGGACGGCCGATAGTCGCGCACGTGCGAGCCGTCGCGCAGCAGTTCGACCGCCTGCAGCGTGGTGTCGTGCAGCGGACTTTCCGGCGCGGTGATGTCGATGACGATCAGCACGCCGCCCTTCTTCAACACCCGCTTCACTTCGCGCAGCGCGGCCGGCACGTCCAGCCAGTGGTGCGCCGAGAAGCGCGTGACCACCATGCAGAACGAGGCGTCGGCGAACGGCAGACTGGCCACGTTGCCCTGCCGCGTGAGCACGTTGTCCAGGCCGCGCTCGCGGGCGGCGCCGGCCACCACCGCCAGCATCTCCGCCGACAGGTCGAACGCCGTCACCGACTCGGCCACCGGCGCCACGGCGAAGCTGGCGTGGCCGGCGCCGCAGCCCAGGTCCAGGATGGTCGGATGCGGCCCCAGCACACTGGCGATCTCGCGCAGCGCGGCCAGGTCGGCGCCTTGCGCGTGGACGGTGCTGGTCAGGTAGGCGCTGGCGGTATTGCCGAACTGCTGGGCGACGACGGCTTGCTGTTTCATGTTTTTCTCCAGGAAGGGACGAGTCAGGGCAGAATAGGCGTGTTTTTATCCTGTAACAAGACAAGTACTTATCCTGGTATAAGAACTACCATGCACACCAAACTCGGCGAATTCATCCGCACCCATCGCGAACGCACCAGGCCCGACAGCGTCGGCCTGCCGGGTGGCGGGCGCCGCCGCACGCCCGGCCTGCGGCGCGAGGAGCTGGCGCAATTGTGCGACGTCAGCCCGACCTGGCTGACCTGGCTGGAGCAGGGCAGGGAGGTGCAGGCGTCCAGCAAGATGCTGGCGCGGCTGGCGGAGGTGCTGCGGCTGTCGGCCGCCGAGCGCGCCTACCTGTTCGGCCTGGCCGACCGGCTCGATCCGCATCACGACGACGACGGCGGCGGCACGGCCGAGGCGCTGGACGCGATCGTCGCGGCCATAGTCGCGCCCGCCTACATCCTCGACCGGCAGTGGGACGCGGTGGCGTGGAATCCGCAGGCGGCGCGGCTGTTCGCAGGCTGGCTGACGCCGCAGCCGCAGTCCCGGCCCAACCTGTTGCGCTACATGTTCGCCGACGCGGCGGCGCGCGAACTGATCGTCGACTGGCCGGAGCGCGCCCGGCGGCTGGTGGCCGAGTTCCGCGCCGACATCGGCCGGCACGCCGGCGAGCAGCCGCTGGCCGGCCTGATCGCCGAACTGTCCGGGGCCAGTGCCACCTTCGCCGAGCTGTGGACCTTGCAGGACGTGGTCGGCCGCGAGGGCGGGCTGCGCCGCTTCCGCCACCCGCGGCAGGGCGACCTGCACCTCAACCAGGTGACGCTGCACCCGGCCAAGCGGCACGACCTGAAGCTGGTGATGCTGCTGTAGCGCGACAAGCGCCGCCAGATCGGATAAAGTCACCGGAACCAACAACCAAGGAGCAGGGATGCGAACGATAGCGATGTTGTGCGTGGGAGCGCTGATGATGTCCGGGCCGGGCGCCGCTGCCGCCGCCGAGCCGGCCGGACATATCACCGGCGTCGGCGGCGTGTTCTTCAAGGCCAAGGACCCGAAGGCGCTGGCGGCCTGGTATCGCGACGTGCTGGGCATGCCGCTGGAAGTGTGGGGCGGCGCCAAGCTGCGTTACGACGCGTCCCAGCATCCGCCTGCGCTAATCTGGAGCGCCTTCCCGGCCACGACCAAATACTTCGCGCCATCGACCAGCGAGTTCATGATCAACTACGCGGTCGACGACATGGACGCCTTCCTCGTGCGGCTGAAGGCGAAAGACGTCGCCATCCTGAAGCGTACCGATGACGACCCGAATGGCCGCTTCGCCTGGATACTCGATCCGGAAGGGAACAAGATCGAACTCTGGGAGCCGAAACGCGCAGCGCCTGTGGCGCCTTAACATTTCATGATGATGAAACCGCTTATCGCTTTACTGCTGACGGCTTGGTCGACTTCGACGTTGGCCTGCCAGGCACCCACACCGGATAGCCTGCGCGCGGCCTGGGGCGCCGTGCGCGCGGCGGCGCTGCTGGACGAGCCGGGCGCCTCGGCGCGGCTGTATCGATTTCCCTTGCAGATGCTGTCCGCCTTTAAGGGCGACCGGCCGCTGCGCGTGAGCAGGGCAGCCTTCAACGAGCACTACGCCGAGCTGTTCGGCCCGAACATGGAGTTCCGCCAGAACTTGAAGAACGCCAGTGGCGGTGAATACTTCGGCAGGATCGATTTCGACGACAAGGCTTGCCGCCTCAAGTGGCCGGTGCGCGTCTACGACTACAACTTCACCTACGACCAGAAGGCCGGCTGGCTGGTGCAGTCGATCTACATGCCGGAAGCCTACGGGCTCTTCAAGGACGGCACCACCGCCGGCATACGCTGAGCCGCTTTGCTATAATCGCCCCGACCGCGCCCAGCCCGGTCCTGGCTCCGGACGTCGCCATGATGACGTTCCCAGTGGTCCGCACGGACCTGACGCAAGGAGCTTCTTCTGTCCACCGCCACCCGCTCTGAAAACCTGCGCAGCATCTACGCGATGCTGGCCGCGGTCGCCATGTTCTCGTTCATGGACACCACCATGAAAGTGCTGTCCTCCCACTATCCCGCCACGCAAGTGACCGCCATGCGCGCGCTCAGCTCACTGCCTCTGCTGTGCGGCTACATGCTGTATCGCGGCGCCTTCCGCGGCATCTTGCGCGTGCGCTGGGGCATGCACATCTTCCGCAGCCTGCTCGGCATCGCCATGCTGACCTCGTTCGCCTACGGCCTCAAGGCGCTCTCGCTGGCCGAGGCGTATTCGATCTTCTTCATCGCGCCGTCGCTGATCACGGCGCTGTCGGTGTTCGTGCTCAAGGAAAAGGTCGGCGCCGGCCAGTGGGTCGCCATCGTGGTGGGCCTGCTCGGCGTGCTGGTGGTGCTGCGTCCCGAGGGCACGGGCTTCCTGACCCTGGGCGGGCTGGCGCTGCTCGGCTCGGCCGCCTGCTACGCGATGGCCGCCATCGCCAGCCGCGTGCTGGCCCGCACCGACAGCAACGAGTCCATGATGTTCTGGTACCTGCTGATGATGGCGGCCGGCGGCCTGGCGATGTCGGTCAGCCACTGGGTGCCGGTGCGCGCCGAGGACGGCTGGGTGCTGCTGGCGCTGGCGCTGAGCGGCTTCCTCGGCCAGCTGGCGATCACGCGCGCGTTCAGCTCCGGCAAGGCCTCGGTGGTGGCGCCGTTCGAATACTCGGCGCTGGCCTGGGGCGTGGCGATCGACTGGCTGCTGTGGCACACGCTGCCCGACGGCTACACGCTGCTGGGCGCCGGCATCATCATCGCCAGCGGCATCTACCTGGTGCGGCGCGAATCGGTCCACGCCGAGGCCGAGCATCCTTGACGGCAGGAAAGTCCGCCGACAGCGCGGCGGACCCAACTTCGCTATAATCGTCGGATGTTAAAACAACGCACCATCAAAGAACTGGTCCGCACCACAGGTGTCGGGCTGCACTCCGGCACCAAGGTCGAGCTGACCCTGCGCCCGGCCGCGCCCGACACCGGCATCGTGTTCCGCCGCGTCGATTTGAACCCGGTGGTGGAGTTCCCCGCCAGCGCGATGGCGGTGGGCGACACCCGCATGGCCTCGGTGCTGGTCAAGGACGGCGCCCGCGTGTCGACCGTCGAGCACCTGATGTCGGCCTGCGCCGGCCTAGGGCTGGACAACCTGTACATCGAGGTCAGCGCCGAGGAAATCCCCATCATGGACGGTTCGGCCTCGTCGTTCGTGTATTTGTTGCAACAAGCTGGCGTGCTGGAGCAGCCGGCCGCGAAGAAGTTCATCCGCGTGCTCAAGCCGGTGGAAATCCGCGAGGGCACGGGCGACAAGGAAAAATGGGCCCGCCTGAGCCCGCACAACGGCTTCAAGCTGGACTTCTTCATCGAGTTCAACCATCCGGCCGTGGACGGCACCCAGCAGCGCGCCCGCGTGGATTTCGGCGACGTCTCCTACGTGCACGACGTGGCGCGCGCCCGCACTTTCGGCTTCATGCAGGACGTGGAGATGTTGCGCGGCATAGGCCTGGCGCGCGGCGGTTCGCTGGAGAACGCCATCGTGATGGACGAGTACCGCATCCTCAACTCGGACGGCCTGCGCTACGACGACGAGTTCGTGCGCCACAAGATCCTGGACGCCATCGGCGACCTGTACCTGGTCGGCCACCCGCTGCTGGCCAGCTACGAGGCGCACAAGTCCGGCCACGCGTTGAACAACCAGCTGCTGCTGGAGTTGCTTAAGCATCCGGATGCCTATGAAATCGTCTCGTTCGAGACCAATGACGTCGCGCCGCCGTCGTATCTGCGCCAGATGGCGCGCGAGTGGGCGCTAACTTAAGCTAGGTGGTGCGCCGCTTGGCCACCATCGCCTTCAAGGCCGCGATCAGCGTGGCATTTTGCGGCGTATCCTCCAGCGTGTGACCGAGCTCGTCGAAGGCCGTCACGGCCGCCTCGGTCAGCGACAGCGAGCGCATCTGCTCCTTGATCTCGGCCGGCTTGGTCATCTGCACCTTCAGTTTCACGCCATCCACCTTCCAGCCGCGCCGCGCCAGCGTCTCCTGCAGCTTGGGCAGTTGCTGCTTCAATTTGGCCGCCAGCGAGGCGTTGGGCAGCGACAAGGTCAATTGTCCCGCCTCGAAGGCGATGATCTCGCAGTACTTGAACATGGACGGCAGCGCCGCCGCGCAGTCTTTTTGCAGCGCGGCCATGCGCTCGATGGCCGGCAGCAGGGCCGCCATCTTGTCGTCGCGGCGCAGGAAATCGGTGGCCCCGACCGGGGCGCGGCGCTTGATCGAAATGTTGGAGGAGTTGAATCGCATGCGCAGCAACATATCACAGCGGCAAAAAAACGTCACCACCGGTTAAAATAGCTTAATTTTGTGACATTGTTCACGCTTGGGCTATTGTTAAACAGGTCAATAACCCAATGTAGGCGCGGACGCATGATAAAATCACCGTCTTTTGCCATAGTCGAACTCCGTGCGGTAAGGCGTTTTTCACCTACAGAGCTTTTTTTAACGGCGTTTTTTCAAGAATTCAAGCATGTCATTACTGACCCAGATTTTCGGTAGCCGCAACCAGCGGCTGCTCAAGCAATACCAAAAAACGGTACGCGAGATCAATGCGCTCGAGCCGGCGATGGAAAAACTGTCCGACGCCGAGCTGCAAGCGAAGACGCCTGCATTCAAGGAACGCATCGCCAATGGCGAATCGCTGGACGCGATCCTGCCCGAGGCGTTTGCCGTCTGCCGCGAAGCGAGCAAGCGCGTCTTCAAGATGCGCCACTTCGACGTGCAGCTGATCGGCGGCATGGTTCTGCACTACGGCAAGATCGCCGAAATGGGCACCGGCGAGGGCAAGACCCTGACCGCGACCCTGCCGGCCTATCTGAACGCGCTGTCGGGCAAGGGCGTGCACATCGTTACCGTCAATGATTACCTGGCGCAGCGCGACGCGGAAACCATGGCCAAGCTGTACGGCTGGCTGGGCCTGTCGACCGGCATCAACCTGTCGCAGATGGAACACGCCACCAAGCAGGCGGCCTACGCGTCCGACATCACCTACGGCACCAACAACGAGTTCGGTTTCGACTATCTGCGCGACAACATGGTGTTCGAAGCCCGCGACCGCGTGCAGCGCGTGCTGAACTTCGGCATCGTCGATGAAGTCGACTCGATCCTGATCGACGAAGCCCGCACCCCGCTGATCATCTCCGGCCAGGCCGAGAACCATACCGACCTGTACTACAAGATCAACGAAGTGCCGCGTCTGCTGACCCAGCAGATCGGCGAGGAAACCCCGGACGGCAAGGGCAAGGTTGAAGTTCCCGGCGATTACACCAAGGACGAAAAAGCCCACCAGGTGCTGCTGACCGAAGCCGGCCACGAAAAGGCCGAGGCGATCCTGACCAAGATGGGTCTGCTGCCGGAAGGCGCCTCGCTGTACGACTCGGCCAACATCACGCTGGTGCACCACCTGTACGCGGCGCTGCGCGCGCACGCGCTGTACTTCAAGGATCAGCACTACGTGGTGCAGAACAATGAAGTGGTGATCGTCGACGAATTCACCGGCCGCCTGATGACCGGCCGCCGCTGGTCCGACGGCCTGCACCAGGCGGTCGAAGCGAAAGAGGGCGTGAAGATCCAGAACGAGAACCAGACCCTGGCCTCGATCACCTTCCAGAACTACTTCCGCATGTATTCGAAGCTGGCCGGCATGACCGGTACCGCCGATACCGAAGCCTACGAATTCCAGGAAATCTACGGCCTCGAAACCGTGGTGATCCCGCCCAACCGTCCTTCGCAGCGCAAGGACCGCCAGGACCAGGTCTACAAATCGTCGGCCGAGAAGTACAACGCCATGATGCTGGAGATCCGCGAATGCTACGACCGCGGCCAACCGGTGCTGGTGGGTACCACCTCGATCGAAAACTCGGAACTGCTGTCGGGCATCCTGACCAAGGGCGGCCTGCCGCACAACGTCCTGAACGCGAAACAGCACGCCCGTGAAGCGGAAATCATCGCCCAGGCGGGCAGCCCGAAAGCGATCACCATCGCCACCAACATGGCCGGCCGTGGTACCGACATCGTCCTGGGCGGCAACGTCGAGAAGCAGATCCAGTTCGTCGAAGCCAACCCCGACCTGAGCGACGCCGACAAGGCCGCGCAATCGAAGGCGCTGCGCGACGGTTGGCAGGCATTGCACGAGCAGGTGGTAGCCGCCGGCGGCCTGCATATCGTCGGCACCGAGCGTCATGAATCGCGCCGCGTGGACAACCAGCTGCGCGGCCGCGCCGCACGCCAGGGCGACCCTGGCATGTCGCGCTTCTTCCTGTCGCTGGACGACCAGCTGCTGCGCATCTTCGCGGGCGACCGCGTGCGCGCCATCATGGACCGCCTGAAGATGCCGGAAGGCGAACCGATTGAAGCGGGCATCGTCTCGCGCTCGATCGAGTCGGCGCAGCGCAAGGTCGAGGCACGCAACTTCGACATCCGCAAGCAGCTGCTGGAATACGACGACGTCGCCAACGACCAGCGTAAAGTGATCTATCAGCAGCGTAACGAGCTGCTGGAAGCGACCGACATCTCGGAGCTGATCGAGTCCCTGCGCCACGGCGCCTTCACCGACCTGGTGCGCGAATACGTGCCGGCGGAATCGGTGGAAGAGCAGTGGAACATCAAGGGCCTGGAAGCGGCGCTGGCGTCGGAATGGCAGATCGACCTGCCGCTGCGCGCCATGCTGGAAAAAGAACAGAACCTGAACGACGACGACATCCTGGAACGCGTGCTGGCCGCAGCCGATGCACTGTACCAGTCGAAGATCGACATCGTCGGCAAGGAATCGTTCGGCGGCTTCGAACGCAACGTGATGCTGCAAAGCGTGGACAGCCACTGGCGCGAGCACCTGGCGGCGCTGGACCACCTGCGCCAGGGCATCCACCTGCGCGGCTACGCCCAGAAGAATCCTAAGCAGGAATACAAGCGCGAAGCGTTCGAGCTGTTCGGCCAGATGCTGGATATGATCAAGAACGAAGTGGTCAAGCTGATCATGACGGTTCGTATCCAGTCGCGCGAAGAGATCGATGCGGCGGAAGCGGCGATGCAGCAGTCGCACGTGGAAAACGTGAGCTACCAGCACGCCGACTTCAACCCGAACGCGGCGCCGGAAGAACTGCTGGCGCCAGCGGCGCTCGGCGGCCTGCCACCGGAGCTGAAAGGCCTGAGCGGCGAGCAGCTGATGGAGATGGGCCTGAAGGTCGGACGCAACGACCCATGCCCGTGCGGCAGCGGCAAGAAGTACAAGGCTTGCCACGGCAAGCTGGCCTAAGCAAAAAAAAACCGGAGCCAGTCTCCGGTTTTTTTATGTCACACGGTCGCGGTCAGCGGGCACCACGCGGAAGCCGCCTAGCGCGCAGCCTCGCGCTGCGGCGCGGAGTACGGCAGCAGCATGCGTACCGCCGTGCCGACGCCCGGCGCCGAATCGATGGTGATGCGCCCGCCCAGCACCCCGGTCACGATGTTGTAGACGATGTTCATCCCCAGCCCCGTCCCGCCCTGGCCCATCTTGGTGGTGAAGAAGGGATCGAACACCCGCCGCAGCACGTCTTCCGGCATGCCGGCGCCGTCGTCGCTGAACATCAGCTCCACGATGTCGTCGTCCACTGCTTCCGCGCGCACGGTGATGGTGCCGCCCTTGCGCTGTTCGAACGCGTGCGTGAGCGCGTTGTTGACCAGGTTGTTCAGCACCTGGTACAAGGCGCCGGGATAGGAGTCGAAGGTCAGTCCCTCCGGTATCTGCATCACCACCTCGCACTCGGCGCGGCGCAGGCGCGGCATGTAGGTGGCCATGGTGTCGTGCACCGCCGACAGCAGATCGAAGCGGCGGCGCTGGTCGTTGGTCTGGTCGACGGCGATCTGCTTGAACGACGAGATCAGCTCCGCCGCCTTGTGCAGCGAACCGGAAATGAGCTCGCTGGCCAGCCGCACCTCCTCCAGATGCGCGGTCAGCTCCGAACGCCGCAGCGCGCCGGCCGCCACGTGGCGGTCGAACTCCGTCACGCGGTCGCGCAGCGCGGTCGATGCCAGCAGGCTGTTGCCGATCGGCGTATTGAGTTCGTGCGCGATGCCCGCCACCAGCGATCCGAGCGACGCCATCTTCTCTGCCGCCAGCAGGTCGTGCTGCGTGTGCTGCAAGGTCTCCAGCGCCGCGCTCAGGTCCGCGTTGGCGCGTTCCAGCGCCGCCGAGCGGTCGCGCACGCGCGTCTCCAGCGAGACGTTGAGGTCCTTCAGTTCGCGCTTGGCGTTGAGTTCCTCGGTCAGGTCCAGCAGCGCCCAGATGATGGAGTCGTTGCCGTCCAGCGTCAGCGAGGACGACCAGATCGCCACGCTGCCCACGCTGCCATCGGGCAGCAGCACGCCGGCGATGGCGCCATGCACCGCGCCGTCGGTCTTGTAGATGTTCCAGATGCGGTCGCGCTCCAGCGTGCTGGCCCAGAACGGCACCTCGTCGCTGCGCTTGCCGATCAACTTGGCCGCGCCGGCGCCGAAGGTGTGCGTGACCGCGCGGTTGGCGGCGACGATGCGGCCGTCGCGGTCCGACACGGTGAGCGGCAGCGGCGCCATGTCGAACAGCGTCTTGAAGCGCGCCTCCGATTCCGACAGCCGTTGCTGCGATTGTTCCAGCTGTGCGATGCGTTCGCGCAGCGCCGCGCTCATCGCGTTGAGCGCGCGCGTGAAGACGGCGATTTCATCGTGCCCCTCGACCGGCAGCGCCTTGCTGTAGTCGCCCAGCGCCATCTGCTTCGACTGGCCGGTGAGCGCGTTCAGGCGGCGCCCGATGCCATGGGTGAAGGCGTAGAACAGCAGCAGGCCGGTGGCGAATCCGGCCAGCGAGATCACGCCGCCCTGCAGCAGCACCTCGTCGCGCGCCTGCTTCAGGTCCTTGGTGGTGAGGCCGAAATTGATGGAGCCCACGCGGCCGTCGCGCAGCAGCAGCGGCGAGCGCGCGTGCAGCATGGCGCCGTCGAGCAAAGTATGCACGCCTTTGAAGCTGGTGCCTTCGCCTTGCCGCAGGATCGCCGGCAGCGGCATCTTGCGCTTGCCCACTTCGAGGATGGTGCGTTCCTGTTCGTCGAGGATGACCAGGTAGCGCAGGAAGCTGTCGTCGGGATCGGCCAGCATCTCGGCCAGGTAGTTGGTCAGTTCGGGCAGGCGGCCGCGCGTGGCGTAGGGGCTGAGGGAGAGGTTGAGCGTGACCGCATATTCCTGGGCGACGCGTTCGGCGTTGGTGCTGACGGCGTGGTTCATCAGGCGCAGGCTGTTCCAGATCAGCAGGCCAACCACCAGCGCCTGGATGACGGCGCTCAGCAGCAGGAATTTCGCGCGCAGCGATAGACTCAAAACGTACACTCCTTGTGGCGGTGCCAGGAGCGCACGCCCCTGCCGTCGCGCGGACGGCAGGGGGCCAGGGCTACCTGGAGGTTAAGGCAGGGTCAGGATCACTTTGACGGTGTCGTCCACTGCCGACTTGTCAATATAACCGATCGCCTTGGGATCGGCAGCAACTGCTTTCTTCACCTCGGCGTTGTTCGGATACTCCTTCGGCGGCGTGGCCTTGCCGGTGAAGACCAGCTTGGACCACAGGGCCTTGACCTGGGCAGGGTCCTTGTCCGCCACCTTCTGGTAAAAGTCGGCGCGGATGTGCGAGCCTTCGGCCTGGTCGACCGGCGTGAACAGGTTGGATTTACCGAGGAAGAACTGCGATGCCTGTTCCGAGAACATGCGGGTCGCCGGATTCTTCTGGCTGACGATGACGACGGTTTCCGCCGAGGCGCCGGCCGCGGCCAGCGACGACAACAGCGCGGCGATGATCATTTTTTTCATGTGTGGGACTCCGGATTAGAAGACGAAATCGAGCGCCGCGGCGACAACGGTGACGTTGCCGCTGAAGCCAGGCTTGACGAAGATCAGGGAACCGGCCTTGGTCTTGGGCTTGACGCGGTCGGCCTGCACCTTCAGCGCCACCGATTTGGCGAAGTCCCAGCGCACGCCGATCAGGTCGGACGATTGTTCCGGCGACGGCAGCAGGCCGTACACGGCCGCGCCCAGCGGATTGTTCTTCGGCAGGGAGGCGGGCGGGGTCACCGAGCTGCCGGCGTCGCGGTAGGAGGCGTGCGCGTAGTAAGGCAGCACCTTGCCGACGCGGTAGCCGACCATGGTGTACCAGGCGTTGGTGTCGGGGATGTAGACCGCTTCCTTGGCGCGGCGCTGCGCGTATTCGGTCTGGACGACGATGTTGTGCCAGTCCATGGTGGCGCCGATCGAGGTGAAGGCGATCTTTTTGCCGTCGGTCAGGCCGATGTCATTGGCCAGCTGCTTGAAGCCGAATTGCGACAACTGGGCGGTCAGGCCGTTGATCGGGGCCAGGTCGTTGATCTTCAGGTCGGCGCGGGCGTGGCCGAGGCGCACCAGGAACGGGCCGTATTCGCCGGTGAAGCTGATGCCGGCGGCCGGCGCGCGGTAGGTGGCCACCGAGCCGGAGCCGGTCGGCACGAACAGCTTGCCGCGGCTGACGCCGACGAAGGCCTGGGTGGTGAAGTTGAAGTCGCCGAAGGCGCGCTGGAAGTTGATGTCCGCGCCGTCCACGTTCTCGATCGGCGCCTGGCCGTACATTTCAATCGGCGGACGCATCATGGTGTTGGCGTAGCCGACGTTCTGGTAGTCCGAGATGAGGAAGGTCGGCAGCACGACGCGGCCGACGCGCACGCTCACCTCGTCGTTGACGCGGGCTTTCAGGAAGGCCCAGGTCAGGTCGGTGGTGAAGGTCGGGCTGGTGTTCTTGCGGGTCAGGATCTGCGCGGTGCCGGACAGCCAGTCGTTGATCTTGTAGGTCGCTTGCAGGCCCAGGTTGGTGTCGAGGCCGATCTTGGCCTTGTCGGCCACGCCTTCGGCCTGGTTGTAGCGGGCAAATTGCGCCTGGTCGGTATTGCTCTTGGCGACGCCGAGCGTGCCGAAGCCGCTGATGCTCAGGTTCTCGTCGCCCAGGGTGGCTGCCTGCGCCTGCATGGCGGCGGTGGCGGCGAAAATGGCTGCTACTAAAAGTTTCTTTTTCATGTGGTCGGTATCCTTTGATTTGTTGTCAGCTGCTTACTGCGTTCGGCGATCATGTCGCCTTGTTTGTCTCGAGACATGCGGGGATGGGGCATTCGGGCTAGACATTAAACTAATTTCCGTACGGCATGAAACGGTTTTTTTAAAATTAGAACGGACGTACTAAAATGTTGTCGTTTTTCAGATCAAGATAACGTTTTCATCAATAAATTCATGGGGTTGTACGATATCTCTCTAGTGCTTTTTGAGCAAATTTGAGGATAAATTATGCTTTGCAGAAGCTCGTTGGAATGGTGGCCGTTAGTCACAATGATGCGATGCGCCATTTTGGCCGTCAGGTATTACAATAGCGGCTCCCACTTTCCACTCACGAGAACACTCATATGGCCGTCAATTCCCCTCTGCCCGTCGCCTCCGCACTGAAGCCTGTAGCCGGCATCGAAATCGGCTTTGCCGAAGCCGGCATCAAGAAGCCGAACCGCAAGGACGTGCTGGTGATGAAGGTGGCGCCGACCGCCACCGTGTCGGGCGTGTTCACGCTGAACCGCTTCTGCGCCGCGCCGGTGCAGATCGCCAAGGCCCACCTGGCGGCCGCCAAGGAAAGCGGCAAGCCAATCGCCGCGCTGCTGATCAACACCGGCAACGCCAACGCCGGCACCGGCGAGCTGGGTCTGTCGCTGGCCAACGAGACCTGCGCCGCGCTGGCCGCGCAGCTGGGTTGCGAGGCCTCGCAGATCCTGCCGTTTTCCACCGGCGTGATCCTGGAGCCGCTGCCGGCCGCCAAGGTGATCGCCGGCCTGCCGCAAGCGGTGGCCGGCCTGAAGGCCGACAACTGGTACAACGCGGCCGAAGCCATCATGACCACCGACACGCAGCCGAAGGCCGGCTCGCGCACCGTGACCATCGGCGGCCACACCGTCTCCATGAGCGGCATCAGCAAGGGCGCCGGCATGATCAAGCCGAACATGGCCACCATGCTGGGCTACCTGGCGTTCGACGCCAAGGTCGCGCAGCCGGTGCTGGACGTGCTGGTCAAGCAGGTGGCGGACAAGTCGTTCAACTGCATCACCATCGACGGCGACACCTCGACCAACGATTCCTTCATGCTGATCGCCACCGGCGCCGGCACGCTGGAAATCAACTCGGTGGACTCGCCGGAATACGCCGAACTGGCGGCCGCCGTGACCGAGCTGTCGCTGTTCCTGGCGCAGGCCATCGTGCGCGACGGCGAGGGCGCCACCAAGTTCATCACCATCACCGTGGAAGACGGCGCCAGCGTCGAGGAGTGCCGCAAGATCGCCTACTCGATCGGCCACTCGCCGCTGGTCAAGACCGCGTTCTTCGCGTCCGACCCCAACCTGGGCCGCATCCTGGCCGCCATCGGCTATGCCGGCGTCGACGACCTCGATGTCAGCCAGCTCAATCTCTACCTGGACGATGTGTGGGTGGCCAAGAACGGCGGCCGCAATCCGGACTACAAGGAGGAAGACGGCCAGCGCGTGATGAAGCAGAGCGAGATCCTGGTGCGCGTCAAGCTGGCGCGCGGCGCTGCGGCGGCCACGGTCTACACCTGTGACCTGTCGCACGACTATGTGAGCATCAACGCCGACTACCGTTCCTAAGATGGCGACCCCTCTCGAACAATTCCTGGTGCGCGCCGAAGCCTTGCTGGCGCGCGTGGAGGCGGTGCTGCCGCAGGCGCCGCGCGAGCCGGACTGGAAGCTGGGCTTCGCTTTCCGCTGGCGCAAGCGCAACGGCGGCGGCGCCAGTTATCTGCAGGCGGTGGCCCATGTGTCGCCGATCGCGCTGGACGACCTGCAGCACATCGGCCCGCAGAAAGACCAGATCGAGCAGAACACCCGCCAGTTCGTGCAGGGCAGGCCGGCCAACAACGTGCTGCTGACCGGCGCGCGCGGCACCGGCAAGTCCTCACTGATCAAGGCCTGCCTGAACCAGTTCGGCAAGGACGGCCTGCGCCTGATCGAAGTGGACAAGGCCGACCTGGCCGAGCTGCCCGACATCGTCGACATCGTGGCGGGGCGGCCGGAGCGCTTCATCATCTTTTGCGACGACCTGTCGTTCGAGGAGGGCGAGAGCGGCTACAAGGCGCTGAAGGTGGCGCTGGACGGCAGCATCTCGGCGCAGTCGGACAATGTGCTGATCTACGCCACCTCCAACCGCCGCCACCTGATGCCGGAGCGTATGTCCGACAACATGAGCTACAAGCACGACGAGGATGGCGACCTGCATCCGGGCGAGACGGTGGAGGAGAAGATCTCGCTGTCCGAACGCTTCGGCCTGTGGCTGACGTTCTATCCGTTCAAGCAGGATGACTACCTGGCCATCGTCGGCCACTGGCTGTCGTCGCTGGGCTGCACCGAGGCGCAGATCGAGGCTTCGCGCGCCGACGCCTTGCGCTGGGCCTTGCAGCGCGGTTCGCGCTCGGGCCGCGTGGCCTGGCAGTTCGCCAAGGACTTCGCCGGGAAGCAGGCATGAGCGGCGCCCGACCTGTGGACGTCGCGGTCGGCATCCTGATGAAGCCCAACGGCGACGTGCTGCTGGGCCAGCGTCCGGCCGGCAAGCCGTATGAAGGCTATTGGGAATTCCCAGGCGGTAAAGTCGATCCGGGCGAAACCGTGCTGCAAGCGTTGAAGCGCGAGTTCGTCGAAGAGCTGGGCCTGGTCATCAACAGCGCCGAGGAGTGGTGCGGCGTCGAGCACGTGTACGAGCACGCGCATGTGCGGCTGCACTTCTTCATCAGCCGCGACTGGAGCGGCGAGCCGCAAAGCCTGGAGGGCCAGGCCTTCGCATGGCAGGGCGCGGTCGGCGTCGAGCCGCTGCTGCCGGCCACCATTCCGCTGCTGGAGTGGCTGGACATGGTTCGCTACGGCGACCGATGACGCGCTGGTGGCACCGGGCTGGAATGCGCCGGTATCGCCCGGTTAGCAGGAGCTGGACCGCTAACTGAAACTGCCAATGCTTGGATCAAATTCAACATCATCGCCATTCAAGTAATGGTTAAAATGAAATTATCGTGCAATAATGAAATTTCATTTTAATATCATTACTGGAGGGGAAATGTCAAAATGGAAATTTTCTTTGGGACTAGCGCTAGCCTGCTCGATAGGTGCTACCCAAGCAGCAACAGTCGTGTCGGGCGACTTTATCTCGACGCCGACCCATTTCAGCGGCTTTGAGGACTTGCCATGGTTCACCACTAATTTTACGCATATTGAAGACGGGATTGTGGTCTCCCAGATCAATCCTGGTTTTGATATCACGAGCGTATGCGGCATAGAGTGCGGCATGTCTAACGGCAAGTCGTGGTATCCAAATGGCGGCGATATGGGTTATACCGACGTGCGAATGGAGTCCGGCCGGAAATTCGGAAACCTCTCCATGATTGTCGGATCCGGGTTTGGCGACCAGGCGGACTCCATCTATTTTGAACTGGTGAATCAGGGGGCTGTTGTTCAAACTGGCAGTGTTTTGGTTCCGATCGGGAGTTGGCTCGGCTTTTCAGGGAATGATTTTGATGAATTGCGTATTCGCAATGCCGCCCCTGGCACTATTCCCACCAGCTTGATTGGTGGCTATAACGGGCTCGTCGTGGACAGTATCAAGGTCAGCGCACTTCCGGTCCCGGAACCCGCAACATATGGCATGCTGTTGGCTGGTGTTGGCCTGTTGGGAGTGGCTGCACGCCGCCGCCGGGATTAAATTGCTTATACACCGTCGGCAGCACGGCAGTTCGGCGCTGTTCTGCCGTCGGCGGCATTATTCTTCTTCCAGCGGGTCTTTAGGCGGCGCGGCCGGGATGGCATACTTTTCCTCGGCCCAGGCGCCGAGATCGATTTGCTTGCAGCGTTCCGAGCAGAACGGGCGATATTTATTCTCTTCCTTCCACTCCACTTTGGCGGAGCAGGTAGGGCAGTCAACTACGGTGGCCATGATCAATCTTTAAAAGTTACAGAGGGTGAGCTCGAATGGTACATCATCTTCCAGCGGCTTGGGTTTCAGGTCGCCGCCCTGCGAGGTGAAGCGAACCCACAGCATGTACTTGTTGGCCGAGATCTCCGGGATCGCGCCCAGCGATTCGTCCAGCGTCAGCCGCAGCATCTGGTAGACCTTCCCCTGCAACATCTGCTGGTAGCTGCCGGCCACGGCGATCATCTTGACCGGGCCGCCGGAATCGCGCAGCAGGCGCAGCACCAGGCCCAGCGCGTCGAACAGCGGCGCCAGCGGCGCGAACCAGGCGGCGATGTCGTTGAAGCGCTGCTCGGCCGGACGCTTCTGCCACGCGTAGTAGGACGGCAGGTCGAATTCGCAGGCGCCGCCGGGAATGATGGTGCGGCCGCGTATGCTCATCAGCCATTCGTTGTCGCGCACGTTCTGGCCGGTCTTGCCCTGGGCCGCGACCAGCGCGCTGCTCACGCCGTCGAGCTCGGCCAGGATGGCGTCCAGCGTTTCCGCCTGGACGTTGGGATTCATGCGGTAGCCCAGCAGCGATTGGCGCTGGCGCTCCAGTTCCTGCAGCAAATCGGATTTCAGGTCGGCGCGGCCGGCCACCTCCAGCATGTCGAAGATGGTCGCCAACGCGACGTGGTGCTGCATAGGATGTTCTTGGTGCACAAAGAACTTGAATTTCTCGTACAGATCCTCTAATCGCAACAACGTGCGTATGCGCTCGTTGAAAGGATATTCGTAGACAATCAAAATAACATCCCTCTGTAGGTGGACTTGCGATTAATTCCCGTGATTTTGAAGCAAGCCAAGCAAAATTACAAACGTTGCGAAGGTATTGTTGCCGTTCTTTTCGAAAATGCCAGATATAAATCGTGCAGACGGGCGATTTGGGGCGCCAGCGCCTCGATTCCGTCGCCGTTTTCGATAATGTCGTCCGCCGCGTCCAGTCGCTGCTGGCGGCTGGCCTGCGCCGCCATGATGGCGCGGACCTGGCTTTCCGGCAAATTGTTACGCGCCATGACGCGGGCGATTTGCACTTCTTCCGGGCAGTCTACCGCGAGTACGCGTGCGACCCGCGCACGCCAAGTGCCCGATTCCACCAGCAGCGGCACGGCGAAGATGACGTAGCTGCCGGTCGCGGCGGCGGCGGCGGCCAGCGCGGCGTCGCGGATGCGCGGGTGCAGGATGGCTTCCAGGCGGGCCTTGGCGCCGGCGTCGGCGAACACCAGGGCGCGCATGCGGGCGCGGTCGAGCGCGCCGGCGGCGTCGGCGAACTCGGGGCCGAACTCGGCCACGATGGCCGGCATCGCGGCGCCGCCGGGCGCGGTCAGGCTGTGGGCGATCTGGTCGGTGTCGACGATGCTGGCGCCGCGCGCGGCGAACAAGTCGGCCACCGTGCTCTTGCCGCTGCCGATGCCGCCGGTCAGGCCGATGGAGAAGGGCAGTGTGCTCATCGGTGCTTTACAGGTAGGGATAGAAGTTGCGGGTGAAGGCCATGATCGGGTCGCGGTACAGGAAGACGATCAGGCCGGCGGCCGCCAGGTAGGGGCCGAACGGGATCTGGTAGTCGAAGCCGCGGCGGTTGGCGACCATCAGCGCGATGCCGATCACCGAGCCCACCAGCGAGGACATCAGCACGATGGCCGGCAGCATCGCCCAGCCCATCCACGCGCCCAGCGCGGCCAGCAGCTTGAAATCGCCATAGCCCATGCCATCGCGGTGACGCACCAGTTTATACAGCAAATTGACGGACCACAGCGCCATGTAGCCGGCCGCCGCGCCGATGACGGCGTCGCGCAGCGGGACGAAGGTGCCGTCGATATTCATGATCAGGCCGGCCCAGATCAGCGGATAGGTCAAGTCGTCCGGCAGCATCTGGGTGTCGAAGTCGATGAAGGTCATGGCGATCAGCAGGTACAGGAACAGCAGGCCGGACAGGCCGGCCCAGCCGCTGCCGAAGTGCCACACCACCACCGCCGACAGCGCGGCCGTCAACATTTCGATGGCGGGGTAGCGGGCCGAGATCGGCGCCTTGCAGTTGCTGCACTTGCCGCGCAGGACCAGGTAGCTGAGCACCGGGATGTTCTCCAGCGCGGTGATCTGGTGCTGGCAGTGCGGGCAGGCTGAGCGCGGCACCATCAGGTTGTAGCGGTCGGTGTGCGGTTCGTCCTTGCCGGCCTCGACGGCGCAATAGTTGTCCGACTCGCGCTGCATCATCTTCGGCAGGCGGTGGATCACCACGTTCAGGAAGCTGCCGAACAGCAGGCCGAACAGGCCGGCGATCAGGCTCACGGCGAGTTGGCCGGCGGGCGCAAACAACAGGGTCGGTTCAAGCATGGGAGGTCAGGCCGCGTAGATGGTCACAGAGACCCATATTAAAGCATTACAGCAACATTGCGGACGGTTTTTCAGGCATCGAGTCCCTCCTTGGGGGTATGGTAACCAAGTTGGAACTCAGGCAAGGTAGAGAACCTGCCACCCGTGCCGCGGAGTCCGTTCTTGTCCTGCCTTGCCCAGACCCTATTGCTGCTCCTGCTGGGCTGCCTGGTGCTGGCCTGCGTGTGGCGCGCCAGGCGCCGCCATCGCCGGCAGCTGGCGCGGATGGCGGAGCGCGAACGCGCCGCGCTGGTCCTGCAGGATACGCTGTTGCAGAACCTGCAGGGCCTGATCCTGCGCTTCCAGGGCGTGAGCCACCGCCTGCCGGAGGACAGCGCCGAACACGCCACCATCGAGGCCATCCTCGACCAGGCGGACGAGGTGCTGGCCGAGGCGCGCGACCGCATGCTGACGCTGCGCGGCGCGCCCGCCGACGACGGGCCTAGACCACCGAACCGAGCTTGAAGATCGGCAGGTACATGGCCACCACCAGGCCGCCGATCAGCACGCCCAGGATGACCATGATGGCCGGTTCCATCAGGCTCGACAGCGAGGCCACGGCTTCGTCCACCTCCTCCTCGTAGAAGTCGGCCACCTTGCCCAGCATGGCGTCGAGCGAGCCGGACTCCTCGCCGATGGCCACCATCTGCGTCACCATGTTGGGGAACACCTCGGCGTTCTGCATCGCCACCGTCAGGCTGGTGCCGGTGCTGACCTCGTTCTGGATCTTGCGGGTGGCGTCCAGGTAGACCGCGTTGCCGGCCGCGCCGCCCACCGAATCGAGCGACTCGACCAGCGGCACGCCGGCCGCGAACATGGTGGCCAGGGTGCGGGTCCAACGGGCGATGGTGGCCTTGCGGATCACGTCGCCGAACACGGGCAGGCGCAGCAGCAGGCGGTCCATGAAGCGCTGCATCTGCAGCGAGCGTTGCCAGGCGCGGAAGAAGAAGTAGATCGCCGCGAACAGGCCGCCGAAGATCAGGTACCACCAGGCCACGAAGAATTCCGACAGCGCCATCACGAACAGCGTGGGCGCCGGCAGGTTGGCGCCGAAGCTCTTGAACACTTCCTTGAACGCCGGCACCACCCAGATCATGATCACCGCCGTGACGATGAAGGCCACCGCCAGGATGGACACCGGATACATCAGCGCCGACTTGATCTTGGCCTTCATGGCCAGCGTCTTTTCCTTGTAGATCGCCAGCCGGGTCAGCAGGTCCTCCAGGATGCCGGCCTGTTCGCCGGCGCCCACCAGGTTGCAGAACAGCGGATCGAAGTACAGCGGGAACTTGCGGAACGCCTGGTTGAGGCTGGTGCCGGTCTCGATGTCGGCGCGCAGGTCCATCACCAGCTTGGACACCGACGGATTGGCGTGGCCCTTGCCGACGATGTCGAACGATTGCAGCAGCGGCACGCCGGCCTTCATCATGGTGGCCAGCTGGCGCGTGAACAGCGAGATGTCCTTGTCGGTGATCTTCTTGCCGCTGCGGTAGGCCTTCTTCTTGACCTTGGTGACCATGATGCCCTGGCGGCGCAGGGTGACGTTGACCACGGCCTCGCCGCCGGCGCGCAGCTCGCCGCGCACCGTCTTGCCGCTCTTGTCCTTGCCCTCCCAGGCGAAGATCGATTCCTTGACCTGGTTGCCCGCGTTGCCGGTAGTCGCCATGGCGTTGCTTCCTATTCGTTGGTACAGCCGAGCACTTCTTCAAGACTGGTCAGGCCGTTCCTGACCTTCACCAGCCCGGACTGGCGCAGCGACTTCACGCCTTCCTCTTCCGACTTGGCGGCGATTTCCATGGAGTTGCCGTGCGCCAGGATGATGCTTTCGATGGCGGGCGAGATCGGCATGATCTGGTAGATGCCGACCCGGCCCTTGTAGCCGCCGCCGTTGCAGCGCTCGCAGCCGACCGGGCCGTAGGGCTTCCAGCTGCCGTCCAGCTCATGCTCCTTGAAGCCGGCCTTGAGCAGCAGCTCGTGCGAGATCTCCACCGGCTGCTTGCAGGTGCACAGCCGGCGCGCCAGCCGCTGCGCCGTGATCAGGATCACCGACGAGGCGATGTTGAACGGCGCCACGCCCATGTTCATCAAGCGCGTCAGCGTCGACGGCGCGTCGTTGGTGTGCAGCGTGGAGAACACCATGTGGCCGGTCTGCGCCGCCTTGATGGCGATGTCGGCCGTCTCCAGGTCGCGGATTTCGCCGACCATGATGATGTCCGGGTCCTGGCGCAGGAAGGACTTGAGCGCCACCGGGAAGGTCAGGCCGGCCTTGTCGTTGACGTTGACCTGGTTCACGCCCGGCAGGTTGATCTCGGCCGGGTCCTCGGCGGTGGAGATGTTGATGCCCGGCTTGTTGATCACGTTCAGGCAGGTGTACAGCGAGACCGTCTTGCCCGAGCCGGTCGGGCCCGTCACCAGTACCATGCCGTAGGGACGCTGGATGGCGTCGAGCAGCAGCTCCTTCTGGTCCGGGTCGTAGCCGAGCGCGTCGATGCCCATCTGCGCCTGGGTGGCGTCGAGGATACGCATCACGGTCTTCTCGCCGAACAGCGTCGGCAGGGTGGAGATGCGCAGGTCGATGGTCTTGGTGGGCGAGACGATCAGGCGCATGCGGCCGTCCTGCGGGATGCGCTTTTCCGAGATGTCCAGCTTGGCCAGCACCTTGATGCGCGAGACCAGCTTTTCCTTGATCGAGATCGGCGGCTGGGCGTGCTCCATCAGCACGCCGTCGACGCGGAAGCGCACGCGGTAGAACTTCTCGAACGGTTCGAAGTGCAAGTCCGAGGCGCCCATGTTGACCGCGTCCATCAGCATCTTGTTGAGGAAGCGCACCACCGGCGCGTCCTCGACCTCGTTGGCGCCGGCCTCGGCGGCTGCGGCGTTGGCGGCGGCCGAGGCGTCCTCCTCCTCGGCGAACTGGATGTCGGACTCGTCGCCGGCCAGGTCGCTGATGGCCTGCTCGCTGCTCTTGTTCAGGCGCGCCAGCAATTGCAGCAGCGCGTCGTGCGCCACGATGACGGGTTCGACGGTGGACTCGGTCTGGAACTTGATCTGGTCCAGCGCCTGGGTGTTGGTGGGATCGGAAATGGCCACCGACATCTTGTTGCCGCGCTTGGCCAGCGCGATCACGCGCTGCGCCTGCATCAGCTTGTTGTCGATGATCTTGGCCGGCAGCGCCTCGACGTTGAGCGCCTGCACATCCATCAGCGGATAGGCGAAGGTCTCGGAGCAGAACATGGCCAGCGCGCGGGCGTCGATGGCGCCGCTGGCCAGCAGCACGTCGATGAAGGCCAGCTTGTCGGCCACGGATTTTTTTTGCAGCATCTCGGCCTGGGCTGCGGACAGACGCCCGGCTTGCATCAATGCCCGTGCCAGCCCCGGCATCGGGGCGCCTGGCGCGGCGTTCGGTAGGACTGCTGCCATAGATGCGTCTGCTGGATGGGGGGCGTCGTAAAATGATGCTCTAGGGCATCATATTTGTAAAGCCGTTTGTCGTTCCTTGGAAACGATTGTACTCCCCAATGTTGTATATCCAGCCGGATTAGTGCGTGCGGCGACTACCCGGGCGTATCAATTTGACGACTTTGATCGCCTGGTCGTGGACTTGCACCACCTCGATGATGCAGTTGGCGACCTTGATGCTGATGGGCGCGTCTGGAATTTCTTGCAACAGTTCCAGCAGCAGGCCGTTCAGGGTCTTGGGGCCGTCCAGCGGGAAGCCCAGGCCGAGGCGCTTGTTGATGTCGCGCAGCGCGGTCGAGCCCTCCAGCAGGCACTCGCCCTGTTCGGTCCAGCCGAAGCTGTCCGCGCGGGCCGCGCCCGGCATCGATGTCGTAAATTCACCGATCATTTCCTCGATGATATCGTCCAGGGTGACCAGGCCCTGCACCTCGCCGTACTCGTCGACGATGATGCCCAGCCGTTCCTTGTTCTCCTGGAAGTACTGCAGCTGGGTGAAGACGCCGGTGTCCTGGGGGATGAAGTAGGGCGTGCTGAGCAGCGCGCGGAAATGCTCGACGGTCAGCTCGTCCTCCTGGTTCAGCAGTGCCACCGCCTTGCGCACGTGCAGGATGCCGATGATGCGGTTGATCTCGCCCTCATAGACGGGCAGCTTGTTGTGGTAGCAGGTGGTCAGCTCGCGCTTGATCTCGTCGACCGTCAGCTCCAGGTTCAGCGCCTCGATCTGCGAGCGGGGCGTCATGATGTCCTCGACCGAGATGGTCTCCAGGTCGAACAGGTTGAGCAGGATGCTCTTGTGCTTTTGCGGGATGAAGTTGCCGCCCTCCAGCACGATCGAGCGCAGCTCCTCGGGCGACAGGCGGGCCTCGTGGGCGTGGGCGCCGGCCTTGATGCGGAACAGCTTGAGCACCAGCGAGACGAACAGGTTGACGAACCAGATCACCGGCTTGGCCAGCGCCATCAGCGGCTTGAGCACCATGCTGGTGGGCAGGGCGATGCGTTCCGGGAAGGTGGCGCCGATCACCTTGGGCGAGATTTCCGCGAACACGATCAGCAGGAAGGCCACCACGCCGGTGGAGATGGTGATGACGTTGTCGTCGTGGCCGAAGGTCTGGATGGCGATGGCGGTGACCAGGGCGGTGGCCATGGCGTTGATCAGCGTGTTGGCGATCAGCACCAGCGACAGCAGCTTATCGGTGCGGTCGAGCAGCCACAGCGTGGTGATGGCGCGGCGGCTGCCGCGTTTGGCCATATGGCGCAGGCGATAGCGGTTGGCCGCCATCAGGGCGGTTTCGGCCATGGCGAAGAAGGCCGAGCACAGTATCAGGAGGGCGAGCGCCAGAAATTGCGCCCAAAACGGCACGGTATCCAAGGGTCACCGTAAAGAATCTTGCGTGGGAAACTGGTCGGCCTGATCACAGCACCGGCCCAGACGGCATGGCCCAAAACGCGGCCACAGAGTGTCGAATTCTAAGGCAAGCTTGGCTTCCATGCAAGTTGGGGTCAAGTCTGACATTCGGACACGAGCTCTGCCGTAGCGGCCGCTACGGTAGAGCTCGTGTCCGAATGTCAGACTTGACCCCAATTTTTTTGCAGCATCACGGCCAGGGCGGCGATTGGGGCGCCGTTTTCCTGGCGGGCGGTCAGCGGCTCGGCGGCTTTGAGCTGGAAACCGGTCTCGGCAGCCAGGCGTTCCAGGTAGGCTTGCGTGTGGGCGTAGCGGTTCGAGGGGCGCAGCGTGTAGTCGGCGCCTTCGCCCGCTTCCACCGTGAAGCAGAAGTGGCCGCCTTCGCGCAGCGCGCGGTGCACGCCGGTGAAGACCGGCGCCAGGTCGCCGATGTAGACGAACACATCGGCCGCCACCGCCAGGTCCCAGGCGTCGTGCTGGCCGTCGAGATAGGCGCTCAGGTCGTCGCAGGCGAGGCTGTCGTACAGCCCGCGCTCGGCGGCCTTGTCCAGCATCTGCCGCGACAGGTCCACGCCCGCCAGCTTGCCCGCGTAGGCTTTCAGATAGGGGCCGCACAGGCCGGTGCCGCAGCCCAGGTCCAGCGTGTCGAACGTGCCGGGGCCGATGGTGCGGCGGATCAGCCCGTCCAGATACGACGGCGTTTGATAGTCCAGCACCTCCACCAGGTGCTGGTCGAAGTGGTTGGCGTACTGGTCGAATAGCGAGCGGACGTAGTCGGCCGGCAGCGCGGCCGGCGTCTCGCCCGCGCCCACCGACGCCAGCGCGAAGGCGATGGTCTCGGGATTGTCGCCGTGCGCCAGCGCGGCGCGGTAGGCGGCGATGGCCTCGTCGTTGCGCCCCATCGAACGCAGCGTGTTGCCGCGCGCGTAGTGGGCCAGCGCGTAGTCCGGCTTGAGCGCCAGCGCCTGGTCGTAGCTGTCCAGCGCCGCGTCGAAGATGCCCAGCCGGTGCATGGCCGCGCCCTGGCCGTTGTAGGCCTCGGCCCATCGCGGACGCAGGTGGATGGCGCGGTCGTAGCTTTCCACCGCTTCCGGCAGCATGCGCAGGCAGTGCAGCGCGTTGCCGCGCGCGAACCAGGCGTCGGCGTTGCGGCTTTGCAGGTTGAGCGCGTCTTCCGCCGCGCCCAGCGCGTCGAGGTAGCGGCCCTGGTCCTGCAGCACGATGGCGCGGTTGCAGTGCGCTTCGGCGTAGGACGGCTGGATCGCCAGCGCGCGCTGATAACTGGGCAGCGCTTCGTCGAGCCGCCCCAGCCGGCGCAGCGCGTTGCCGCGATTGCTCCAGGCCATGGCGTAGTCGGGGAGGAGGGCGAGGGCGCGGTCATGGCTGGCCAGCGCCTCGTCGGCGCGGCCGGCGTCGAGCAGCGCCACGCCGAGATTGCAATACGCCTTGGCCTGCGCGCCATCGACCGCGATCGCTTGCGAGATCAACGCGATGGCCGCCTGCGCATCGCCCTGCTGGCGCGCGATCACGCCCAGCAGATGCAGCGCGTCGAACTGGCGCGGGTCGAGTTCCAGCACCTGGCGGTACAGCGCCTGCGCCGGTTCCAGCCGTCCCTGTTGGTGCAGTTCGACGGCTTGTTGCAGAAAGGACGCGATCAGCGCCGAATGAGTTCCGTTCATGGTGTGCGCATCTTAGCCGAAGCGCGGCCGGCGCGGCTGAAATCTCTCCGCCTGTATTTTTTTGATAAGCTTGTCAGACATGGTAGTATTTTTTATAAATCAAAAGACCCGGGGGTGAAAATGAAGAAAATGCTGTCCGGCGCGATCTGCGCACTCTTGCCGTTGATGGCCAGGGCCGAAGCGCCCGCGCTGATACCGATCCAGGCTTTCGTACAGGAAGAGCAGTACTACAATCCGCGCATCTCGCCCGACGGCAAGCATCTGGCTGTGACCACGCAGGTACCGGTCGGCGGGCGCACGGTGCCGATGCTATCGTTTTACAGCCTGCCAGCCATGCAGCTCGAAAGCACGGTGCGGATGCCGTTGTTCATCGTGCCGGTCGACTACTACTGGTCCAGCAATACCCGCCTGGTCGTCGAGGAGGGCGAGGAAGTGGGTTCCCGCGAGCGCCCGGAGCGGACCGGCGAAATCGTGGCGATGGATTATGACGGCGCGCATCAGATCTATATGCACGGCTACCAGATGATCAGCTTGTCCAAGCAGGGCACGCGTTACGGCAACGACCGGGCGTATGCCACGGTTGTCAATTTGCCGGCGGTGCGCAATAGTCATGTGCTGATCGGCAGCTATCCATGGGACCACGAATACAGCGCGCTGTACGATTTCGACAGCCGCAACGCGATCCGCAAGCTGGTGGCCGAGTTGCCGTCCCCGAATGCGGATTTCGTCGTGCGAAATGACGGAAAGCCGGCCTACGCGCACGCCGCGGACCTGGAGGGCTACAGCCAACTCTGGCACTTTGACGACGTCGCGCAAAAATGGAGTGTCGACACGCAGCCCAAGGGTGTGCAGCTGTTCCCCGAGGCGTTCAGCGCCGACGACAAGGAATTCGTGGGCCGGTATTCGGAGAACGGCGGGGTGAAGAAGCTGGTGCGCCAGAACGTGGCCACCGGCCAGCGTGCGGTGATCGCGGAGGATGCGCAGGGCAACCTTGGCGAGACGATGTATGGTTCAAGCCGCACGCTGCCGATAGGCGTGTTCACCAGCTCCGGCCGCCCGCGCATGATGTATCTCGATCCATCCCATCCGGATGCGCTCTTGCACCGGGACTTGAGCACCCAGTTCCCGGACGCGACGGTCACGCTGGCCGGCGCCACCGACGACGGCAACACCTTGCTGGCGGTGGTGCAAAGCGACCGCGACCCCGGCATGGTCTATCTCTACGACCGCAAGGCGAACAAGGCCGATCTGCTGCTGACCTATAAGGCCGCGATCGATCCGGACGCCATGGCGCCGCGCCTGCCCATCAGCTTTACGGCGCGCGACGGACTGCGTATCGACGGCTATCTGACGATGCCGGTAACCAAGGGCGATGCAAAGCCGCCGCTGATCCTGATTCCGCATGGCGGCCCGCACGGCCCTTTCGACACCTGGTATTTCGACACCGATGCGCAGTTCCTGGCCAGCCGCGGTTATGCCGTGCTGCAGGTGAACTATCGTGGCTCCGGAGGGCGCGGCAACAAATTCGAAAGGGCCGGCTATCGCCAATGGGGCGGCAAGATCATGGACGATCTGGTTGACGGCGTGCAGTGGGCGGTGGGGCAGGGCAAGGTGGACGGCTCGCGCATGTGCGTGTATGGCGCCAGCTTCGGCGGCTACGCGGCGCTGATGCTGGCCGCGCGCGAACCGGACCTGTTCAAATGCGCGGTCGGCTATGCGGGCGTCTATGAATTGCCGCTGCTGCTGAAGGAAGACGCGGGCAAGGGCAACGTCCGTTACCAGAGCGTGACGAAACGGTATATCGGCGAGGATGCGGCCGAGCTGGCGCGCTTCTCGCCCACCCAGCGGGCCGGGGCGATCAAGGCCGGGGTGCTGTTGATCCACGGGGGGAAAGACAAGCGCGCGCCGAAGGAGCACGCCTTCCTCATGAAGGCCGCGCTGGAAAAAGCCGGACATCCGCCCGAGTGGGACTACGTCGACTATGAAGGCCACGGCTTCTACGACACCGCCAACAGGACCGAGGTCTATCAGCGCATGGAGACCTTCTTCGCCAAGTACCTGGGCAAACCGAAGTAATCAGCTGCCGCGATAGGTCGAATACGCCCACGGCGAGACGACCAGCGGCACGTGATAATTCTGGTCGGCGCTGGCGATGCCGAAAGCCAGCGTCACCTCGTCGATGAAGCGCGGCTCGGGCAGGTCCACGCCCTGCGCGGCGAAATAGGCGCCGGCGCCGAACACCAGCTCATACTTCCCCGGCTTCATGGTCGGGCCCTCCAGCAGCGGCACGGCGCAGCGGCCGTCGGCGTTGGTGACGTCGGTCTTGATCAACTCGCGGCCCTGCGCCGTGACGGCGTACAAGGCCACCTTGACGCCGGCGCCCGGCTTGCCGACGGTAATATCGAGAACGTGTGTACTAAGCTTGCCCATGGTAAGTCCTATATCGGTAGGTGATGAGTATCTATTGGACAAATCATATACCGATGCCGTTCTACGCATATATGATTGCAGATATATTCCTCATAGACTAGCCAGCGCCATGACCAACTACGACAACTATCCGCGCGACTTGATCGGCTACGGCCCGAAGCCGCCGCACGCCCAGTGGCCCAACCGGGCCCGCGTGGCCCTGCAATTCGTCCTCAATTACGAAGAGGGCGGCGAGAACAACGTGCTGCACGGCGACGCCGGCTCCGAGACCTTCCTGTCCGAGATCATCGGCGCCGCCTCGTTCGGCAACCGCCACATGAGCATGGAATCGATCTACGAGTACGGCTCGCGCGCCGGCTTGTGGCGGCTGCTGCGCATGTTCGAGGAGCGCAAGCTGCCGCTGACCATCTTCGGCGTCTCGATGGCGCTCAAGCGCAACCCCGAGGCGGTGGCCGCGTTCCAGCAGCTGGGCCACGAAATCGCCTGCCACGGCCTGCGCTGGATCACCTACCAGAACATGGACGAAGCCACCGAGCGCGCCCACATGCAGGAGGCGGTGCAGATCATCCGCGAGCTGACCGGCAGCGCGCCGCAGGGCTGGTACACCGGCCGCGATTCGCCGCAGACCAAGCGCCTGGTGGTGGAACACGGCGGCTTCCGCTACGACGCCGACAACTACAGCGACGACCTGCCATTCTGGCAAAAGGTGGACTACACTGATGCGGAGGGCAAGGCCGCCGTGGCGCCGCAGCTGATCGTGCCGTACACGCTCGACACCAACGACATGCGCTTCGCCGCCGCGCAGGGCTTCAACTCCGGCACGCAGTTCTTCGACTACCTGAAGGATGCCTTCGATGTGCTGTACGCCGAGGGCGACCCGGCAGGCCTGAACCAACCGAAGATGCTGTCGATCGGCCTGCACTGCCGCATCGTCGGCCGGCCGGCGCGCGCGGCGGCGCTGGCGCGCTTCCTCGACTACGTGCAAAAGCACGATAACGTGTGGATCACCCGCCGTATCGATATCGCCGAGCACTGGCGCAAAACCCATCCCTTCGCAGGTTGAGGCCAAGATGTCCGAACCGATTCGTTTTTACTACCGTGGCGCAGTGCAGGAGATCTCCGGCGCCGCGCCCACGCGCACCGTGCTCCAGCACCTGCGCGAGGATCTGCATTGCACCGGCACCAAGGAAGGCTGCGCCGAAGGCGATTGCGGCGCCTGCACCGTGGTGGTGGGCAGCCTGAACCCCGCCGGCCAGCTGGAGATGAAGGCTGTGAACTCCTGCATCCAGTTCGCGCCGACGCTGGACGGCAAGGCGCTGTTCACCGTCGAAGACCTGCAGCAGCCGGACGGCGCGCTGCATCCGGTGCAGCAGGCGATGGTGGAATGCCATGGCTCCCAGTGCGGCTTCTGCACGCCGGGCTTCGTCATGTCCCTGTGGGGCATGTACCTCGACAAGGACGGCCAGCCCGCGCAGCGCAAGGAGATCGACGACTGCCTGTCCGGTAACCTGTGCCGCTGCACCGGCTACCGTCCCATCATCGACGCCGCGCACCGCATGACCGAACTGCCGAAGGTCGGCTTCGACCGCGCCGCGCTGGCCGAACAGCTGCGCGCCCTGCAGCGCGACGCCGGCGCCAGCTACAGCGCGCACGGCCAGACCTTCCACGCGCCGCGCACCCTGGACGAGCTGGTGGCGCTGCGCGCCGCGCATCCGAAAGCCACGCTGCTGTCGGGGTCCACCGACGTCGGCCTGTGGGTCACCAAACAGATGCGCGACCTTGGCGACATCATTTATCTCGGCCATGTCACCGCGCTGCAAACCGTCGGCGAGGCGGATGGCATGTTGCAGATCGGCGCCGGCGTGTCGCTCAACGATGCGTACGAGGCCTTGTGCCGCCTGTATCCGTCGCAGCTGGGCGAGATGTGGCAGCGCTTCGCGTCGCTGCCGATCCGTAACGCCGGCACCCTGGGCGGCAACGTCGCCAACGGCTCGCCGATCGGCGATTCGATGCCGTGGATGATAGCCGTCGGCAGCGAAGTGGTGCTGCGCGGCCCGTCCGGCGAGCGCGCGATGCCGCTGGAAGCGTTCTATCTCGACTATCAGAAAAAGGACATGCGGGCCGACGAATTCGTGGCCGCCGTGCGCGTGCCGCTGCCGCGCGAGGGGGTGCAGTTCCGCACCTACAAGCTGGCCAAGCGCTTCGACCAGGATATCTCGGCCGTCTGCGCCGCGTTCGCATTCAAGCTTGATGGCGATCAGATCGTCGACGCCCGCATCGCCTTCGGCGGCATGGCCGCCACGCCGCGCCGGGCCGCCCGCGCGGAGGCCTCGCTGAACGGCTTGCGTTGGAACGAAGCCAATCTGCGCGTGGCGATGGACATGCTGGCGCAGGACTTCGCGCCGCTGTCGGACATGCGCGCCTCCAGCACCTACCGCATGCAGACGGCGCAGAACCTGCTGCGCCGCTTCTGGTTCGAAACCCGCGCCGATGCGCCGCTGGCGGCCGATGCCGTCAACGCCTTCGCCTGCCGCGCTTGAAAGGAGCCATCATGAATCAACCAGTCGCTCCCTCGCTGCTCGCCGCGCAGGCGTGGAAGGCGGTCGGCGTCGCCCGACCGCACGAATCGGCCGAGCTGCACGTGCTTGGCCAGGCCACCTACACCGACGATATCCCCGAGCTGCAAGGCACGCTGCATGCGGCCCTGGGCCTGTCGTCCAAGGCGCACGCGCGCATCAACGCGATGGACCTGTCGCCGGTGCGCAGTTCGCCCGGCGTGGTGGCGGTCTACACCGCCGAGGACATCGTCGGCACCAACGACTGCGGCCCGATCATCCACGACGATCCTATCCTGAGCGCTGGTGAGGTGATGTACGTCGGCCAGCCGATCTTCATCGTCATCGCCGACACGCACGACAACGCCCGCCGCGCCGCGCGCCGCGCCGTGATCGGCTACGACGAGCTGTCAGCCATCTTCACGCCGCAGGAGGCGAAGGCCGCGCAGTCGTATGTGCTGCCGCCCATGCATCTCAAGCGCGGCGATTACCAGGCCGCGTTCGAGCAGGCGCCCAATGTGGTCAAGGGCCAGTTGTTCGTCGGCGGCCAGGAGCAGTTCTACCTGGAAGGCCAGATCGCCTACGCCATCCCGAAGGAAGACCACGGCATGCTGGTGCAGTGCTCGACGCAGCATCCGAGCGAGATGCAGCATGTGGTTGCGCACGCGCTGGGCGTGCATTCGCACAAGGTGCAGGTTGAATGCCGCCGCATGGGCGGAGGCTTCGGCGGCAAGGAGTCGCAGTCGGCGCTGTGGGCGGCTTCGGCCAGCATCGCGGCGGCCAAGCTGCGCCGCCCGGTCAAGCTGCGTGCGGACCGCGACGACGACATGCTCGTCACCGGCAAGCGCCATTGCTTCTTCTACGAATATGAAGTCGGCTACGACGACGGCGGCAAGATCCTCGCCGCCAAGGTCGACATGACCTTGCGCGCTGGCTTCTCGGCGGATTTGTCCGGCCCCGTGGCCACGCGTGCGGTCTGCCACTTCGATAACACCTACTATCTGTCGGACGTGGACATCCGCGCCGGCTGCGGCAAGACCAACACCCAGTCGAATACCGCCTTCCGCGGCTTCGGCGGCCCGCAGGGCGCGATCGCCATCGAGTACATCGTCGACGAAATCGCCCGCAACCTGGGGCGCGACGCGCTGGATATCCGCCGCCTGAACTTCTACGGCAAGACGGAACGCAACGTCACGCCGTACGGCCAGGAGATCGTCGACAACGTGATCGAAGCGTTGACGGCGGAACTGGAGCAGACCAGCGAATACCGCGCCCGCCGCGCCGCCATCGAAGCCTACAACGCCACCAGTCCCGTGCTGAAAAAGGGACTGGCGATGACGCCGCTGAAATTCGGCATCGCCTTCAACGTCACGCACCTGAACCAGGCGGGCGCGCTGGTGCATGTGTACGTGGACGGTTCGGTGCTGGTCAACCACGGCGGCACGGAGATGGGGCAGGGCATCAACACCAAGGTGATGCAGGTGGTGGCGCATGAACTGGGCCTTGACCTCGATCACGTGCGCGCCACCGCCACCGACACCAGCAAGGTCGCCAACACCTCGGCGACGGCCGCCTCCACCGGGGCGGACTTGAACGGCAAGGCCGCGCAGGACGCCGCGCGCCAGATCCGCGAACGCCTGGCCGCCTTCGCCGTCAAGCTGTATGGCGACGAGGACGGCGTGGCGGTGCAGTTCTTCGACAACGCGGTGCATGTGAACGGCCATGTGGTGCCGTTCGCGGAGCTGGTGCAGCGCGCCTACCTGGCCCGCGTGCAGCTGTGGTCCGACGGTTTCTACGCCACGCCCGGCCTGCACTGGGATCCAAAGACGATGAACGGCCACCCGTTCTCGTACTACGCCTACGGCGCCGCCGTCTCCGAAGTGGTGGTCGATACGTTGACCGGCGAATGGAAGCTGCTGCGCGCGGACGCGCTGTACGACGCCGGCCGTTCGCTCAACCCGGCCATCGACCTGGGTCAGGTGGAGGGCGCGTTCATACAGGGCATGGGCTGGCTCACCACCGAGCAGCTGTGGTGGAACCCGGCCGGCAAGCTGATGACGCACGCGCCGTCGACGTACAAGATTCCGGGCGTGTCCGACTGCCCGGAGGACTTCCGTGTGCGGCTGTTCGACAACGGCAACGTCGAGGACAGCATCCACCGCTCCAAGGCCGTGGGCGAGCCGCCGTTGCTGCTGCCGTTCTCGGTGTTCTTCGCGATCCGCGATGCGATTTCCGCCGTCGGCGGGCACCGCGTGAATCCGCCGCTGAACGCTCCGGCGACCAGCGAGGAAATCCTGCGCGCGGTGTCCATCGTGGAAATGTCGGCTTGAGGATATCGGCATGAACGAGTGGCTGACAACTGTGATGGCGGAGCCGGCGGTGCTGGTGACGGTGGCAATCGTCGAGGGCTCCGGCCCGCGCGAACCCGGCGCCCGCATGCTGGTCACGGCGGGCGGCCAAGTTGACACGATTGGCGGTGGCCATCTGGAGATGTGCGCGGTCGATGTTGGCCGCAGCATGTTGAAAAGCGCCGCCAAGTCGCCGGACGGCGCTCACGCACGGCTGGAGCGTTACGCGCTTGGCCCCACGCTGGGTCAGTGCTGCGGCGGCGTGGTCCATCTTGCGTTCGAATTGATCGACGCATCGTTGGCCGAGGTGATGGCCAGCCTGCGCAAGCGCTGGCGCGAGGACAGCTGGCGCCTCAGCGCCATCGACGGTACGCCGGTGTCGCTGCTGCTCGACGCCGACGGCGCTGTGGTCGCCGGCGCAAGCGCGAGCGGCGGCGATGCGCTCCCCTCCAACCATCCTGCGGTGTTCGGCCCCGCATTCCCCGCTATCGATCACCAGCGCGGCACCCACATCCTGCGCGACACCGCCGGCCGCCGCTGGCTGGCCGATCCCTGCCTGGCTCCGCGCGCGCACTTGCTGCTGTTCGGCGCCGGCCATGTCGGCGCGGCCATCGTCCGCATGCTGGGCGAACTTCCGTGCACCGTCACCTGGATCGACGAGCGCGAAGACATGTTCCCGCCAACGATACCGGCCAACGTCACCGTCGAAGCCACCGACGCGCCGGAAGCCCTGGTGGCCAGCGCCCCCGCCGGCGCAAGCTATCTGGTGATGACCCACAGCCACGCGCTGGACCAGCGCCTCAGCGAAGCGATCCTCGCGCGCGCCGACGTCGGCTGGTTCGGCCTGATCGGCTCCAAGACCAAGCGCGTGCAGTTCGAACGCCGCCTGGCCGCGCGCGGTCTGCCCGAGGACCGCATCGCCGCCATGGCCTGCCCGATCGGCATCGCCGGCATCACCAACAAACTGCCGGCCGCGATCGCCGCCTCCGTCTGCGCGCAATTGCTGACGGTGTGGGAAGCGCAGCAAGCCGCCGCACTCGAAACGAAGGCCGCGCCGGTGCGCCTGGCCGCATCGCGCTAGAATCAGCATTCCTCTTCAGGACATCGCCATGCCTAACAACTTGCAAGCCTACCGCGGCAGCTTGCTGCACTTCCTCGCCGATCCGGCGTTCAGCGCACAGTCGCACGCATGGCATGAAGACGGCCTGCTGATCGTCGCCGACGGCAAGGTGCGGGCGGCCGGCGACTACGCCGCGTTGCGGGCCACACTGCCGCCCGGCGCCGAGCTGCACGAATACAGCGGCAAGCTGCTGATGCCCGGCTTTATCGACACCCACGTCCACTATCCGCAAACCGACATGATCGCCTCGCCGTCGGAAGGGCTGCTGCCCTGGCTGGAGACCTACACCTTCCCCACCGAGCGCCGGTTCGAAGACCCTGCCCACGCGGCCGGCGTGGCCGACTTCTTCCTCGACGAGCTGCTACGCTGCGGCACCACCACCGCCATGGTCTACTGCACCGTGCATCCGCAATCGGTGGACGCGTTCTTCGCCGCCAGCGAACAGCGCGGCCTGCGCATGGTGGCGGGGAAGGTGATGATGGACCGGAACTGCCCCGACTTCCTGCGCGACACCGCCGAATCCAGCGCCCGCGACACCGAGGCGTTGATCCAGCGCTGGCACAAGCGCGGCCGCGCCCTGTACGCGATCACGCCGCGCTTCGCGCCCACGTCCACCGAAGCGCAGCTGCAACTGGCGGGCGAACTGGCGCGCTCCTATCCCGACACCTACATCCAGACCCACGTCTCCGAGAACGAAGCCGAATGCGCGTGGGTGCGCGAGCTGTTCCCCAACTCGCGCAGCTACATCGACGTCTATGACAGCTACGGCATGCTGCGGCCGCGCGCCATGTACGGCCACTGCATCTGGCTCAATGAACAGGACCGCATCCGCATGGCGCAAACGCAGTCGGCCGCCGCCATCTGCCCGACCTCCAACCTGTTCCTCGGCAGCGGCCTGTTCGACTTCGAACGCGCGGACCAGGCGGGCGTGCTGCTGTCGCTGGCGACCGATGTGGGCGGCGGCACTTCCTTCTCGATGTTGCAAACGATGAATGAAGCCTATAAAGTAGCGCGACTGAAGGGCAGTTACCTGCCGGCCCTGCGGATGTTCTACCTCGCCACGCTGGGCGCGGCGCGCAGCATGCAGCTCGAAGGCACGATCGGCAATTTCGCCGTTGGTGCCGAGGCGGATTTCATCGTGCTCGATCCGCAAGCCACGCCGCTGCTGCAGCGCCGTACCGCGCGCGGCGAGAGCCTGGAGGAACTGCTGTTCGCGCTGGCCCTGCTGGGCGACGACCGTGCCGTGGCGGCCACCTATTCGGCCGGCCGCCAAGTGCACGCCCGCGTAATGACTTAAACCACATTGGAAGACTCATGCAAAAAAATATCGCCAGCCTGAAGGCCGCCGCCATCGCCGCCGCCCTGTTCTGCGCCTTGCCGCACGGCGCGCAAGCGGTCAGCAACGAGGAGATCACCAAGCGCCAGTTCGCGGCGCTGGTCGCGGGCCCGGAGCCCAAGACGGCCGAGCTGACGATGTTCCTGACCATGATGCCCAAGGGCGGCGACCTGCACCACCACTATTCGGGCGCGATCTACGCCGAGCAGTATCTGGAGTGGGTGGACAAGGAAGGCTACTGCGTCAACAAGAACACCTACCTGATCGACACCAACAAGGCCGACACCACCGCCGAACAGGCCAAGCCGCTGGCCGACCGCGTCTGCCTGTCCGGCCAGGACGTGATGAACAATAACACTGTGCTGGCCAACCTGCTGCAGCGCTGGGCGGACAAGGACTTCTACAACCACGGCGCGCTGCAATCGCCGCCGGACCGCCAGTTCTTCGACACCTTCGGCTTCTTCGGCCCGGTCGCGTCGACCAACGCGGCCGACGGCCTGCAGCGCCTGAAGCAGCGCGCCATCCAGGAAAACCTGGGCTACATCGAGACGATCTACGAGATCGCGCCGATGGCGCAGGACGCGGACTTCGACCGCAAGGCCGCCGCCGGCGCCATCACCGACGCCGACCTGGCCGCCTACGCCGCCAAGCTGGAGACCAACGGCGACTTCCAGGGCTGGATCGCCGCCTACCTGAAGAACGTGGACACCGCCGGCGCCGGCATCGACGACGCCAACTTCACGCTGCGCTACCAGCCGTTCGCGCTGCGCTTCCTGACGCCGTCGCAGGTGTTTTCGCAGATGGTGTCGAGCTTCAAGCTGGCCACGTCCAACCCGAAAATCGTCGGCGTGAACATCGTCGGCCAGGAAAGCGTCAACGTCTCGATGCGCGACTACGCGCTGCAGATGCGAATGTTCAAATTCCTGAAAACCAAGCAGCCGGACGTGAAACTGGCGCTGCATGCGGGCGAACTGGCGCTGGGCGTGGTGCCGCCGGAGGGCCTGACCTTCCACATCAAGGACGCCATCGATGTCGCCGGCGCCAGCCGCATCGGCCACGGCATCGACATCGCGCACGAGACGGATGCGCTGGCCATCATGAAAAAAATGCACGACCAGCACATCCCGGTGGAGGTCAACCTGACCAGCAACCAGTTCATCCTGGGCGTGAAGGGCGAGGCCCATCCGGTCACGCTGTACCGCAAGTATGGCGTGCCGTTCGTGCTGTCGACCGACGACGCCGGCGTGTCGCGCAACAACCTGTCCGGCGAATACGTGCTGTACGCATCCCGCTACAAGCCGGACTATGCCGAGATCAAGAAACTGTCCTACGACAGCATCCGCTACTCCTTCCTCGCTGATGCCGATAAACAACGGTTATTGAAGGCATTGGACGGCAAATTCGCCAAATTCGAGGCCGCCATCGCCGGCGCGCCGGTCAAGAAGGGCCGCTGAGTTCGCTTCGGGGACGGCGGCGCCGGCCCCGAATGTTGCGCTGCCGCGACGGACGGATTAGTGTTAGATATCTAATTTCCCGCAAGCCGCCACCCGCGCGGCTTGTCATCTTTGTCATATTTCCGCTTAGGTGTGGCAACATTGCGACATAAGCAGGTCGCCACGCACCGGAACGGTGCATTTTGTGCATGAAATTTATTCACACGGCGTCCGGTCCACTATAATGCTCCCCTTAAAGATGCGCCTCGCTTACAGAGCGAAACCTGCGCGGTTCAGCGCCCCATTTATATCGCTTTCGTATAAATCCCTAAAGTAAATCGTATTTGTCACGCATTTTTTGCTGATGCATAGTTGTTTGAGATGCTTCCAAACTGCCAACTTTGCTGGCGTTTCGAGGGTGTTGCATGCAAATGTCAGTCAGGCAAGTTAGTGACAGTCTGATCAACTGACTGCTTGTCATGTTGATGAAATATTTACTGGTTACAATTTTGTGATGTCATGGGCACTTTGTGTCAAGAATGTGACCGCGGGCCATAAGCCCGCCTGGTCCAAGGCATCTTAGAACACAATAAATTTTTTTACATAAACTGGGAGTTCCCTTAATGCAATCCGCCGTTAAACACAATCCGACGCTGCGTCTGAGCCTGGTCGCTCTGGCCTGCCAGATGGTCTGCATGGGTGCCGCGTACGCGCAGTCCGACGCCGCCCCTGCCGCCAAGCCAGCCACCGAAACCGTGACCATCACCGGCCGCAAAGTCGGTATGGGCCTGATGGTGCAGGAAGACGTGCCAAAAGCGCGTTCGACCGTCACCGCCGAGGAACTGGCAAAGCAGCGTCCTACCGGCAACGCCTACGACGCCCTGGCCCTGCTGCCAGCGGTGAACACCTACGGCTACGACGCTACCGGCCTGTTCGGCGGCGGCCTGACCCTGCGCGGCTTCAACAGCGATCAGATCGGTGCGACCATTAACGGCGTTCCAGTGAACGACTCGGGTAACTTCGCCGTGTTCCCACAAGAATACGTCGACCAGGAAAACACCTGCACCACCTTCGTGACCCAGGGTTCGACCGACGTCGACTCCCCGCAAGTTGGCGCCACCGGCGGTAACTTCGGCATCACCACCTGCGAACCGGAAGACAAGCAGCGCTTCCGCGTGGCCCAGAGCCTGGGTCAGCTGAGCATGTTCAAAACCTATCTGCGCTACGACACCGGCCGCTTCTGGGATGACAAGGCCAAGGTCTTCATCTCGGTTTCGCAAGCCAAGGCGGACAAGTGGAAAGGCGCCGGCGAAGCCAATCGCAAGCACATGGACATCGGCTTCAACTACGACTGGGACCGCTTCAACTACATCCACGGTACCGTGCTGTATAACCGCGCCGTCAACAACAACCTGAGCACCTTCAACCTGGCTGACCTGGCGAAGAACGGCTACCACTACGACTACACCACCACCTTCATCGGCCACGCACCAGCGAGTCCAGGCAAGGCAGTCAGCGATCCGGCACAGGCCAACGCCGACTCCTTCTACAAACTGGCGCTGAACCCGTTCGAGAACGTGATCGCCTCGGCCACCGCCAAGTTCCGCATCGGCGAAAACACCGACATCAAGTTCCTGCCTTACTTCTGGTACGGCTACGGCACCGGCGGCGTGCAGCAAAAACTGCAACAGGAAAATGCCTTCCTGAACCCGGCCACCGGCAAGTTCGTCGGCATGGATCTGAACGGCGACGGCGACACCCTGGACAAAGTCTGGATGTACAGTGGTTCGATCACCCGCACCCAGCGTCCGGGCGCGTCGGTTTCCGTGACCCACAACTGGGACAACCACCAGATCCTGGCTGGCTTCTGGTATGAGCGCGCCACCCACAAGCAAACCGGCCCGATGGAAAAAATCGGCGCCAACGGCGAGCCGACCGACATCTGGCTGCGCGAAGGCCTGGTCACCCGTCCTGACGGTTCGCTGTACGAATCGCGCGACTGGAAGAGCATCTCGACCGCCTTCCAGGGCTTCATCCAGGACACCGCCACCTTCATGGACGACAAGTTGACCGTCAACGTGGGCCTGCGTACTCCGCACGTCAAGCGCGACTTCACCAACTACGCCAACGAAGGCAACAGCCAGACCTCGCCTAACTCGGGCGTGAGCTACAGCTACAACAAGACCTACTCGACCGTGCTGCCACAGTTGGGCCTGCGTTATCGCCTCACCAACGACGACCAGCTGTTCGCCAGCCTGGCCAAGAACATGAAGGCGCCGCCTAACTTCGTGTACTCGACCACCAACGGCAACCTGTCGCTGATCAACAATATCCCGACCCTGCTGGGCGACGTGCGTCAGGAAACCTCGATGAACCTGGACATGGGCTACCGTCACCAGACGAGCGCCATCACCACCCAGGCCACCATCTTCTTCAGCGACTTCAAGGACCGCCAGGCCACCGCCTTCGATCCGAACTCGCAGACCTCCACGCTGACCAACGTCGGCAAGGTGAAGAACAAGGGCTTCGAACTGGAAGCGGGCAATACCCCGGTCAACGGCTGGTCGTTCTACGCTTCGCTGGGTTACAGCAGCAGCGAGATCCAGGAAAACCTGCAAGCCGGCAAAGGCATCTACCTGCCGACCAAGGGCAACCAGTTCCCACTGACCCCGAAATGGAAGGGCGGCCTGTCGGCTTCGTATGAGACCAACAACTGGTACACCCGTCTGAAAGCCAAAGTCACCAGCAACCAGCAGGCGACCCTGGCCAACGACGAACTGGTTCCTGGCTACACCACCGTCGACTTCGACGCGGGCTACCAGTTCCCAAGCGGCCAGTTCTTCAAGAATCCGAAGCTGACCCTGAACGTGTCGAATCTGTTTGACCGCGAATACCGCAACCCATCGTCGCAGTCCGTGACCAACGCTACCGCCTACCCAGGCGTTACCGCGAAGGGCGTGTTCTACTACCTGGGCGCTCCACGCTTCGTGTCGGCTACGTTGCGCGTAGACTTCTAAGTTAAGATACCGGTCTGGTCTTCGCGCCAGACCTGATCTGACAGGCAGGCCTTCGGGCCTGTTGTCGTTTTCGGGCCGGGTTGTTGTTGATCCGGCCATATGCGAGCGCCGCGCGCGACGTTCGCATATGGCCGCCGCCACCAGGGCGGCCGCCGAATTCGGAGTGACCTTTGATGATCAAGTTTTCCCTGCCGGCGCGCGCACTGCGGTCTGCGTTGGCCCTGCCTGCCTGCGCGGCGCTGCTCCTGTCTTCCTGCGCCTTGCACAAGCCGGCGCTTCCACCCGGCACGGCCCAAGTCGAACTGGTCACGCTGAACGATTTCCACGGCAATCTCGAAGCGAGCAAATACGTGCTCGACAGCGCCTACGCCTCCGGCGAGCGCACCGTCGTCGCCGGCGGCATCGACACGCTGGGCGCGGCGCTGCAGGCCTGGCGCAAGACCGATCCCGAACTGCTGCTGGTTGGCGCGGGCGACTTGATCGGCGCCAGCCCCGCGATCTCCTCGATGTGGGCCGACGAGCCGACCCTCGGCGCGATGGACCTGCTTGGCCTGCGCGTCAGCTCGCTCGGCAACCATGAATTCGACGCCGGCCGCCTGGAACTGCTGCGCCAGCAAAAGGGCGGCTGCAATTCGCCGCGCGCCGACAAGGCCTGCAAATTCGAGAACCCCTACGGCGGCGCCAAGTTCCAGTACCTGGCCGCCAACGTGATCGACATGGTGACCAAGAAGCCGCTGCTGCCGGCCTACAAGATCGAGCAGGCGCATGGCGTCAAGATCGGCTTCATCGGCGCCGTGCTGCGCGAGGCCACCGAGAAGGCGCCGGCATCCGGCATCGCCGGCCTGGACTTCGTCGACGAGGCGGACGCCATCAACCGTCAGCTGCCCGAGCTGCGCAAGCAGGGCGTGGGCGTGTTCGTGGTGCTGATCCACCAGGGCGGCCGCACCACCGACAAATTCGACCAGCAGGATTGCAGTCATTTGAGCGGGCCTATCGTCGACGTGGTCAAGCGCCTCGATCCGGCGATCCGGCTGGTGGTCAGCGGCCACTCGCACCGCGGCTACCTGTGCCGCGTGGACGGGCGCCTGGTGACGCAGTCGGACATGGGCGGTCACGTCCTGTCGCGCATCACGCTCACCGTCGACACGGCCGGCAATACGCTGCGCGACGTCAGCGCGAAGCAGGAGGTGATGATCCCTGGTGCGTGGCCCGCCGATCCGGCGCTGGACGCCTACATGAAAAAAGTCCGCGACCGCAGCGCCGCCGCGCTGGCGCGTCCGGTGGCGGCGCTGGCCGTGCCGAGCGTGCCGCGCGAAAAACAGGACGACGGCGAATCCGCGCTGGGCGACCTGGTCACCGACGCCACGCTGGCGGCCGGTCGCCCGTATGGCGCGCAGATCGCCTTCGTCAACAACGGCTCGTTGCGGCATGACCTCGACACCAGCGCCGGCAACCGCGTCAACGTCGGCCAGCTGCTGGCGGCGCTGCCGTACACGAATTCGCTGGTAGTGATGAACCTGCGCGGTTCGCAGATCCGCGAACTGCTGGAGCAGCAATGGAGCGGCGGCCGCGATATCACGCGCGGCCTGCTGCAGGTGTCGGACGGATTCAAATACACCTGGGACCCGAGGCGCGGCGAGGGCAGCAAGGTGCTGGCCGATACCTTGACGCTGAACGGCGTGCCGATCGAGAACGGCACTGTCTATCGCGTGGTGGTCAACAACTTCCTGGCCGAGGGCGGCGACGCCTTCCCCACCTTCACGCAGGGCAGCAACCGCGCCATGACCAACATCCGCGACATCGACGCGCTGACCGATTACCTGACCCGGCGCGAGCAATATGGCAAGCCGGCCGGCCGTAGCGAAACACAGGGCCGCATCAAGCGCCTGCAACAACCTTAGGAGTCACCATGCGTCGCGTTTTACTTTCCGTTTTGCTGCCAGCGCTGCTGGCATCGGCCCTGCCTGCGCGCGCCGAGTTTTCGATACCCGGTTTTGAACTGGTGCAGACCGCGCCGGTGGAAACCCCCCTGCACAGCGGCGACCTGCGCGACCCTGCCACCGTATGGAGCGAATTGTTCGACGGCGCCAAAAGCGAGATCGCGATAGGCCAGTTCTATGTGGTCGGCCATGAGGGCAGCGTCTTCAACAAAGTGGTGGAGCACCTGGAGGCGGCCGGCAAGCGCGGCGTCAAGATCCGCTTCCTGCTGGACCAGAAGGGCGTCGGCCTGTCGGACAAGGCCACCATCGAGCGCTTGAAGGCGATACCGAACCTGGAACTGCGCATCATCGATTTCAACAAGTTGACCGGCAACGGCATCCTGCACGCCAAGTACATGGTGGTCGACGGCGCCGTCGCCTATATCGGCAGCCAGAACTTCGACTGGCGCTCGTTCGAGCATATCCACGAGACTGGCCTGCGCATCACCGACGCGAAGATCGTCGGCCAGGTGCAGGCGGTGTTCAACCAGGACTGGCGCGCGCAGGCGATAACCGCGCAGGGCCAGGTGGCGCCGGCGCTGAACATCAAGGCGGTCACGCCGGACATCCACCAGTCGACCTTCCTGCTGTCCAGCCCCAACCAGTTCAATCCGGCCGGCGTCGGCGATTCCGAAGCGGGCCTGCCGGCGCTGCTGGCGGAAGCCAAGAGCGAGGTGCGGGTGCAGCTGCTGGACTACGCGCCGCTGAGCTACGGCCCGAAAGGCACGCGGCCATACTACGCCGTGATCGACAACGCGGTGCGCGCCGCCGCCAACCGTGGCGTGAAGATCAAGTTGATGGTGTCGAACTGGAACCTGGAGGAGCCGGCGCTGGTCTATCTGAAAAGCCTGGCCGTGCTGCCGAACGTGGAGATCCGCGTGGTCACGCTGCCGGTTGCCAGCAGCGGCTTCATTCCGTTCGCGCGCGTCATCCACAGCAAGACCATGGTGATCGACAACCAGGTGGCATGGGTCGGCACCAGCAACTGGAGCGGCGGCTACATGGACCTGTCGCGCAACCTGGAAGTGGTGATGCGCAACGAGAAGATGGCGCAGCGCCTGGCCGCGCTGCAGGAGCAGACGTGGAACTCGCCATATGCGCAGCCGCTGGACATCAACAAGAAGTACGCCAAACCCGCCAAAGGCAGCCCTGAATGAAGAAGCTCGTTCTAACCATGGCGCTGAGCGGCGCCTTCGTTTCGTTCAACGCCCACGCGTGGGGCAACGACGGCCACCGTGCGGTCGGCGCCATCGCCGACCAACTGATCCAGGGCAGCAATGCCGAACAGCGCGTGAAGGCCTTGCTGCTGCCGGGCGAGAGCCTGGAAAAAATCTCCACCTGGGCCGACTGCGTCAAGGGCACGTATTGCGGCCCGCTGAGCGAAGAGATGACGGCCTACGTCGCCGCCAATCCGCAGCACAGCATCTACCACTACACCGATGTGCCGTTCCAGAACGCGCACTACCACGACCATGATGCCGGCACCGCCGACGACGATATCGTGCAGACGCTCAAGCAGTGCATCGCCACCTTGCAGGGCAGGGGCGACAAGATCAGCAACCCGCACAACTTCACGCCACGCCAGGCGCTGCTGATCCTCACCCATCTGGCGGGCGACGTGGTGCAGCCGCTGCACGTGGGCGCGGCCTACGTCGACAAGAACGGCGCCTTCGTGGTGCCGCAGAAGCAGGCGCAGATCGACGCGGTCCATATGTACGATGCGCGCGGCGGCAACGACCTGCTGCTGGACGATATCAAGATGAGCGCCATCAGCGCGCAACTGATCCCGGCCGCACCGGTGGAGGCCAAGCCGGCCGTGCAGGCCGCAGTTGCAGGCACGCCGCCGCGCGCGCCGCAAACCACGCGTCCCTTCCATTCGTACTGGGACACCACGGTGGTGAACTACGTCTTCCGCCGCGTGGGCGCTCGCTCGCCGCAGGAGTTTGCGCAACTGGTTATCGCGTCAAAGCCGGCGGTGGAGGCCAACACCGGCGATCCAATCAGCTGGCCATACGCGTGGGCCGACCAGTCGCTGGCCGTGGCCAAGCTGGCGCACACCGGCGTAACGGCCGGCGCCATCGGCCAGCAGACCAGCAAGACCGGCGAAGTGTTCAACGTCTGGTCGCTGACGGTGCCGGACGATTATCCGGTTCCCAGTTCGGCCGCCGCCAAGACGCAGCTGATCCAGGGCGGCTACAACCTGGCCGCCGTGCTCAAGGCGATCTGGCAATAAGCGTGGCTCAAGGCTTGGCGAGCATCTGGTTGACGAAGGCCAGCTTCTCTTCGACCAGGCCGTTGTCTGCGACGATGGCGCCGTTCTTGGCGACCGTCAGCCGGTACTCGCTGGGCTGGGGTTGCGCGCCCTGGCGCAACTCGAAGCCGATGAAGTCGATGTTCAAGGCATCCGCCGCGCAGCTGAAACCAAAATTCCCATACAGCGCCTTGCCGCGCATGGCGGCGCCGAACGGCGTGGCCGACAGATCGGTGACCGTCGGGCCATTGCCGGTGTCGACGCTGAACTGAACGGATTTTTCCGGCTTGTCGATCCGAAGCTGGTAGGCGATGCCAGGGCAGGAGGCCAGGTAGATGCTGGCCTGCTGCGTCGCGGCCTTGGCGTGACCTCCTGAATTGGCGATGACGGTTTCCGCATGCGAGGCGGAAGCGGCGGCCACTGCGCACAGGGCGGCAGCCAGTTTCAAAGTGCTTTTCATATCCAATTCTCCTTGAAGATGGATTTAGTATAAAAGCAATGTGATCGGATGACTATCGTTTACTTGCCAGCGAGGGGATCGAACCACAGTTCGCCGCGTGCCAGCGGCGTCTGTGGCGCCAGGTTGGGATTGGCGAGTTGGATGACACGGCGCTTGTGCATGGCGGTGGTCTTGATCAAGTCGCCCTTGTAGCGCTGGAACAGCGCATCCAGCGTGCCGTCCTTGATCATCATTTCCATGCCGGTTTCGATGCGCTTGGCCAGCAGCTTGCCCTCGGCGTCGCGCCGCACGAAGAAGTAGCGTGGCAGCGGATAGTGCAGCAGCAGCGTCTGTTCCACCGCCATCTGAGGATGGGCGCCATGGCGTTCCTGGAACTCGCGCAGCGCCTCGTCGGCCGAGCGCGAATAGAAATCGAAGCGGCCCGCTTCCAGCATCGCGAACAGGCCGTCGTAGCTGCTGCCTTCAATCACCGGCACGCCGGCTTTCTCGAAGATGGGAACATCGGCCCAACCCTGGCCCAGGCCAGCGCGCAGACGCCGCAAGTCGGCGACGGTCTTGACGCGCGAGAAGCGCTGCTGGTCGGCGCCGCGTATCAGCAGCAGCCGGTAGCCCAGCAGGCCGCGATCGACCGGCAGCCGCACCGGCATGAACTGGCGCTCCAGTTCCGGCGAGGTGGCGCGCACGAAGATGTTGATGCGTCCCGACGGCGACGTCATCTCCTGCACCACGCGCGGCGGCGACATCGCCACGTCGGACTGGTGCTGTTCAAACACGCCGTAGCGTGGCGTGGTTTTTTCCAGTGCGGCGCGCAGCACCGCCCAATCGTAGTCGTAGCGGCTGTCGATGCCATCGCTGGTGAGCGGGTAGGTGAGGTGGGTCGCTGCCTGGCACGGGGCCGCAATCATGCAGGACGCCAGCAGCAATGCGCGCCAAATTCCCCGCAATTTATAGGCCATGTTCATACTGCTTTGTACTCTATGAAAAGGCTAGTGTGCCACGCCCTGCGGCATGGCACCAAATTTTTCAGCGCGCCGATCGGGGCATCAAGACGCCAGCACGACCTCGATGCCCAGTTCGCGGTAGGGCTTCAGCAACGCTGCGGGCACGCCCGCATTGACCACGATGGCACCGATGCGCTCCAGCGGCGCGATCTGGAACGGCGAGGCGGTGTCGAGTTTTTCGGGCGACGCCAGCACCACCGTCCTGACCGAGGACGCCGCGATGGCGCGCTTGATGCCCGCCTCGTCGTAGTCGCCGGTGCTGATGCCTTGCAGCGGATGCAGGCTGCACACGCCCATGAAGAAGATATCGGCGCGGATCTGTGAGATGGCTTCCAGCGCGGACGGTCCCATCGCCACGATGGAGTGCTTGAACAGGCGGCCGCCGATCAATATCACCTCGATCAGCGGATGCCCGGCCAGTTCCACCGCGATGCTCGGGCTGTGCGTGACGACGGTGCAGCGCAGCGCCGCCGGCAGCGCGCGCGCAAGCTGCACGGCGGTGGTGCCGCCGTCGATGAACACCACCTGTCCCGGCGCGATCATGGCCGCCGCCGCGCGCGCGATGGCGGGCTTGGCGTCGCTGGAGAGCTGCTGGCGCTGGGCGAAATTGCCCATCGCCGGCGACGCGGGCAGGTCGAGCGGCAGCGCGCCGCCGTGCACCCGTTGCAGCAGGCCTTCCGCCGCCAGCTCGCGCAGGTCGCGGCGAATGGTGTCCTCCGATAGTCCCAGCTCCTCGCTGAGGGATTTGGCGACAATCTGGCCGTCCTGTTTCAGGCGGGCGATCAGCAGTTCCTTGCGTTGACGTGTCAGCATATGCGTGAATTTTCTTGATATTGCACGATATTGCATGATATCGTAAAAAAACGCAATCTTGATCAAGGAGATCGACATGCCCGAAGACCGCATCCGCATCCACAAAGTGGAGACCCTGTCCGACGACTGGTTCCTGCTGCAAAAGACCACCTTCGACTACCGCCGCAACGACGGCACGTGGCAGCGCCAGACGCGCGAGACCTACGACCGTGGCCACGGCGCCACCATCCTGCTGTACAACCGCGAGCGGCGCACGGTGGTGCTGGTGCGGCAGTTCCGCTTTCCGACCTACGGCAACGGCCATGACGGCTTCCTGATCGAAGCGGCGGCCGGGCTGCTGGACCGGGCCAGCCCGGAGGAGCGCATCAAGGCCGAGGTGGAGGAGGAAACCGGCTACCGCGTGGGCGAGGTGCGCAAGGTGTTCGAAGCGTTCATGAGTCCCGGCTCGGTGACGGAGCGGCTGTACTTCTTCGTGGCCGAATACGAGCCGGCGTCGCGCATCGGCAGCGGCGGCGGCATCGAGGAGGAGGGCGAGGACATCGAAGTGCTGGAGCTGACGATGGAACAGGCGATGCAGATGATGGCCGACGGCCGCATCGCCGACGGCAAGACCATCATGCTGCTGCAATACGCCGCGCTGCACCTGCTGTAAAGTGGCAGGTATGAAGACATACTTTTTGCTTGTGCTGCTGGCCGCCGGCCAGGCTGCTGCGGCGGGCGATGCCAAGGTGGGCGAGGCGCTGTTCAAGCGCTGCGCTTCCTGCCATCAGGTCGGGACTTATGCGCAGGGCGGCTTCGGGCCGCAGCTGAACGCCATCGTCGGCCGGCGCGCGGCGTCGACCAAGGACTACAAGTACTCGGATGCGATGAGGAAGTCGGGACTGGTGTGGGACGAGAAAACGCTGGCCGCGTTCCTGCGCGCGCCACACGACGTGGTACCGGGGACCAGCATGCGTTTTTGGGGGATCAAGGATGAACAGCAGGTCGCCGACCTGCTGTCCTATTTGCGTTCACTGCATTAGCGCGATTTGACGAACGGCGTACCGAGCGCCTTCGGCGCCACCGACTTGGCCATCAGGCCGGCCAGCACGATCACGGTGACCACGTACGGCACCATCTGGATCAGCGAACCTGGCAGGCGGCCCACCACCGGCAGGTCTACACCTTCGATCTGGATCTGCACTGCGCCAAAGAAGCCGAACATCAGGCAGCCGAGGAAGGTGTACACAGGGCGCCAGTTACCGAACACCATCGCCGTCAGCGCCAGATAACCGGCACCGGCCGACATGTCGCGCAGGAAGAAGCCGCTCTGCACGATCGCCAGATACGCGCCCGAGAACGAGCACAGGACGCCCGCGATCAGCATCGCCACATAGCGCTGACGCTCGACGCTGACGCCGGCCGCATCGGCCGCGTGCGGGTTCTCGCCGCAGGCGCGCAGGCGCAGGCCGAAGCGCGTGTGGTACAGCACCCAGTGCACCAGCGGCACCAGCCCGAACGCCAGGTACACCAGCACCGAATGGCCGCCGATCAGGTGCGCGTACAGCCAGCCGATGAACGGTATGCCTTCCACCGCCGCGCTGCCGGGCAGCACCACGTCGAACAGGCGCGCCTGGCCCAGGTCCGGCGTGCGTCCTCCCTGCTGGAAGAAGAACTGCGCGACCACGAAGGTCAGGCCGCTCATGGCGATGTTGATCGCGATGCCGGCCACCAGCTGGTTGCCCTTCTGCGTGATCGCGACGTAGGCTTGCAGCGTCGCCAGCAGCACCGACACCAGCATGCCGGCGGCCACGCCGTACCAAGGATTCTGCGTGGCGAAGGCCACGGCCGCCGACACGAAGGCCGACGCCAGGATCTTGCCTTCCAGGCCGATGTCGATGACGCCCGAACGCTCGGCGAACAGGCCGGCCATGCCGGCGAAAATCAGCACCGGCGCGTTGCGCACGGTCGATACCAGGATGCTGCCGATTTGGAGGTCTTCAAAAGTCATGTCGGTCTCACTTTTTCCGTTTGATCAGGGCGGCGATCGCGGGGGCGTAGAAGTTCTCCATCGCGCCGCAGAACAGGATGATCAAGCCCTGGATGAAAATGAAGGTCTCAGGCGGAATGTTCTGCTTTTCCAGCGACAGGTCGAAACCGCCCTGGATCAGCGCGCCGAACAGCACGGCCGACAGGAAGATCCCCACCGGATGCTGGCGCCCCATCAGCGCGATCGCGATGCCGACGAAGCCGGCGCCACCGACGAAGTTCAGCGACAGGTAGTGGGTCGAGCCCATGATGGAGTTGACGGAACCCAGGCCGGCCAGCGCGCCGGAGATCAGCATCACGGTGATGATCATCTTGCTGATGCGGACGCCCGCATAGTGCGCCGCATGCTTGTTCAAACCCGTGGCGCGCAGCTTGAAGCCCCACGAGGAACGCGACACCATCACGCCGTAGATCACCAGCGCGAGGATCGCCAGGAAGAAGCTGATGTTGAGCGGCGTTTCGCCCAGCACCGGGAACCACTGGTTCAGGCGCGGCATCTCGGCGGCGGCGCTGAAGGCGCGGCTGGCCGGATTCTGCTCGCCCGCCGGCACCAGGTATTTGACGATCACGGTGTTCATCAAGGCGCCGGCGATGTAGTTGAACATGATGGTGGTGACCACCACGTGGCTGCCGCGTTTCGCTTGCAGGTAGCCGGGCAGGAAGGCCCACAACGCGCCGAACAAGGCCGCGCCTATCATGCCGACCGGGATCAGTATCCACATCGGCAGCGAGCTGTCGAAGGCCAGCATGGCCAAGGTCAGGCCCAGGCCCGCGAAGTACATCTGGCCCTCGGCGCCGATGTTGAACAAGCCGGCCTGCATGGCGATCGAAACCGCCAGGCCGGTGAAGATGAAGGTGGAGGCGTAGAACAGCGTGTAGCTCAAGCCCTCGGGATTGACGACGGCGCTGTTGATCAGGATGCCCATCGATTCGACCGGGCTTTCGCCCAGCAGGTAGATCACCAGCGCGGCCACCAACAGGGCCGACAACAGGTTCAGGACGGGCATTACAAACGCTGTAGCCCAGCGTGGCAGGTCGTGGTTATTCATGATTTATGCATGCCCCCCATCAGCAAGCCGATACGGGTGGTGTCGAATTCTTCAATTTTCAGTTCGCCGGTGATGCGGCCGCCGCACATGACCAGGATACGGTCCGCCAGCGCGCGCACTTCCTCCAGCTCCACGGACACCAGCAAGATCGCCACGCCGGAATCGCGCAGCGCGAGCAGCTGCTTGTGGATGCTTTCGATGGTGCCGATGTCGACGCCGCGCGTCGGCTGGCCGACCAGCATCAGCTTGGGCTGCGCCAGCACTTCGCGGGCGATCACCACCTTTTGCTGGTTGCCGCCGGAGAGCAGGCCGATACGCAGGTCGTGGTTGTTGGGGCGGACGTCGAAGTTCTTCATCAGCTCCGCGCAGCGCGCGGCGATGGCCTTGAAGTCGAACAGGCCCCAGCGGTTTTTCAGCTTGTCCTGGTAGCCGAGGATGGTGTTGTGCATGACCGAGAAGGCCTTCACCACGCCGTCGCGCAGGCGGTCTTCCGGAATGTGGGCGATGCCCAGGTCGCGGAAGGTGCGCGGCAAGCCGTCGGCGTCGGAGCGGCCGGCGAACGGCAGCGCCTTGCCGAGGAATTCCAGCCTGCCGGAGGTCGGCAGGCGCATGCCCGACAGGATCTCCATCAACTCGCTCTGGCCGTTGCCGGACACGCCGGCAATCGCGACGATCTCGCCGGCGCGCAGCGTGAAGCCGATATCGGCCAGCAGCTTGACCTGCTGTTCGTCCTGCAGCTGCAGGCTTTCCACCTGCAGCACCGGCGCGCCCGGATTGTAGGGCGCGCGCGGCAGGTTGTTTTCAATCGGACGGCCGACCATCATGTTGGCCAGGTCTTCCTTGGTGGTGCCGGCGGTCGGCACGGCGCCGATCACGCGGCCGCCGCGCATCACGGTGACGGTGTCGGTGATGTCGAGGATCTCCTGCAGCTTGTGGGTGATCAGGATGATGGTCTTGCCCTGTTCCTTGAACAGGCGCAGGATCTCGAACAGCGACTCGGTCTCCTGCGCGGTCAGCACGGCGGTCGGCTCGTCCAGGATCAGGATGTTGGCGCTGCGGTAGATCTGCTTGAGGATCTCCACGCGCTGCTGCGCGCCCACCGACAGGTCGTGGATGGTGGCCAGCGGATCGACGTCGAGGCGGTAGCGGGTGCAGATCTCGCGCAGCTGCGCTTCGACGGCGGCGCGCTTGGACTGGAGCTTGAAACCGCCCTCGCTGCCCAGCATCACGTTATCGAGCACGGTCATGTTCTCGACCAGCATGAAGTGCTGGTGCACCATGCCGATGCCCAGCTCAATCGCTTCCTGGCTGTTGTGGATGCGGCGCGCCTGGCCATCGAGCAGGATCTCCCCGCCGTCGGCGCGGTAGTATCCGTACAGGATGCTCATCAGGGTCGATTTGCCGGCGCCGTTCTCGCCCACCAGGCCGTGGATGGAACCCTTGGCGATGGTGAAGCTGACATCCGTGTTCGCTTTGACGGCTCCGAAATGCTTGGAGATGCCGCGAAATTCTACTGCTGGCTGCATAGGATCGTTTTCGGTGCGGGATTAAGTGGAAATGTTAAACGCGCCGCACGGGGAGTGTCCCCGGCGGCGCGCTCAATGTTCAAACATGGGTCAGGCCGGGCAGGCTGCGCCCGAACGGATGTCGATGACCTTGACCTTGCCGTCGATGATGTCCTTGCGGGCACCGATGACGCGCTTCTCGATTTCCGGCGTGATCAGCTTGCGGTTGTTCTCGTCCAGCGCCCAATCGACGCCGCCTTCCTTCAGGCCCTTGGCGGTGACGCCGGCCTTCCAGGTGCCGTTCTTCATCTGCATGAAGGCGTCGTACACGGCCACGTCCACGTGCTTGACCATCGAGGTCAGGATGGTGCCGGGATAGAGGCCGTTCTGGTTCGAATCGACGCCGATCGCCAGCTTGCCTTTTTCCTTCGCGGTCTGCAGCGTGCCCAGGCCCGAACCGCCGGCCACGGCGAACACCACGTCGACGCCACGGTCGAACTGCGAGCGCGCCAGCTCACCGCCCTTGGCCGGGTTGTTCCACGAATCGGAGGAGGTGCCGACCATGTTGGAGTTCATCTCGATCTTCGGATTGACCGCCTTGGCGCCCTGGGCGTAGCCGCAGGCGAAGGTGCGGATCAGCGGGATGTCGACGCCGCCGATGAAGCCCAGCTTCTTCGATTTCGACGCCATGGCCGCGGCCACGCCGGCGAGGTACGAGCCTTCTTCTTCCTTGAAGGTGATCGAGTTGATGTTGGCGCCTTGCGCCACGCCGTCGATCAGCACGAAGCGCACTTTCGGGAATTCCTTGGCGACCTTCTGCACGGCGGCCTGCTGGGCGAAGCCGATCGAGGCGATCATGTCCAGGTTCTTGCGGGCCAGGCCGCGCAGCACCTGCTCCGCCTGGGTGTCGCTGGAGGCTTGCACCTCGATGAAATTGATGTTGGTTTCCTTCTTGAAGCGCGAGGCGCCTTCAAAAGCGGACTGGTTGAACGACTTGTCGAACTTGCCGCCTGCGTCATACACGATGCCCAGCTTTGGGTCAGCCGCGGACGCGCTGGCAGCGATGAACAGTGCTGCAACCGTCAAACTAAGTTGTGAAAGTTTCATGAATAGGCTCCTGGAAGATCGATATTGTATATTTTTATTGGACGAAACATGTAATTCGAGGCCGCTTTATCGCGGCAAATCCCTGATTTTTAGAGGTTTGCCTCGGGGATGGCCGCCGTTTTACGCCGTCAGCGCCAGCAGTTGGTCAAAAGCTTGTTCAAATTGCAGCAGGCCGGCCGACAGCAACTGCTGGCCCACCGTTTCCAGATCGATGCCGTGGCGCGCCAGTTGGGCCATCACGGCGCGGTCGGCGTCGATATCGGTGTCGAGCAGCGTGGCGACCGCCTCGCCGTGGTCGCGGAAGGCGGCCAGCGTGGCGTCGGGCACGGTGTTGATGGTGTGCGGGCCGATCAGGCCCTCGACGTAGCGCACGTCGCGCTGCGCGGGATCCTTGGTGCCGGTGCTGGCCCACAGCAGCCATTGCGGCGTGGCGCCGAAGGCGGCGAACACGGCGAAGCCGCCGTCGTTCCTCCAGTCGTGGTAGGCGATGCGGGCGGCGGCCATGGCGGCGCGGCCGCGCAGGGCGACCGCGCTCTCGTCGGCCGAGTTGTCCAGCAGGGCGTCGACCGCGACGTCGATGCGGCTGATGAAGACGCTGGCCACGCTGGCGATGCGCTGCACCGAGGAGGTGTCCTGCAGGCGGCGCGCCAGGCCGCGACGGTGGGCGGCGCGCACCGCCTGGATCTGGCTGGCGGTGAAGATCAGCGTCATGTTGACGTTGATGCCGGCGTAGATCACTTCCTCCAGCGCGGCGATGCCGGCCGGCGTGGCCGGGATCTTGATCATGGCGTTGGGCCGGTCGATGGCGGCCCACAGGCGCCGGGCGGCGGCGATGGTGCCGTCGATGTCGTGGCTCAGGCGCGGCGACACTTCGAAGCTGACGAAGCCGGCCTTGCCGTCGGACTCGCGGTACAGCGGCGCGAACAGGTCGCAGGCGCGCTGCACGTCCGGCAGCACCAACGCCTCGAAGCGCGCCTCCGGCGTCGCCAGCGAGGTGCGCAGCTGCGGCAGCGCGGCCTGGTAGGCGGCGTCGTGCCGGATTGCGTGGTGGAAGATGGCGGGATTGGACGTCAGGCCCTGGATGCCGTCGGCGGCGATCAGCTGCGCCAGCCGGCCGGAGGCGAGCAGGTCGCGGCTCAGGTTGTCGAGCCAGATTTGTTGTCCCAGCGCGCCGACCGCGCGCAGCCGGCTTTGTTCGAGCATGTTATTCATCTACATCTTCCGTCCAAGATTGTGTCCCGGCGACCATTGCCGGGAATCATGTCGCACTGCCGCAACAGTTGAGGCCGAATTTAATATTGTTGTGCTGTTGCTTTTTTGTCCGTTTGGAAAAATTTCCTGCTTGTTGGATAAGCCAATTTCCGCATGTTCAGGGGCTGCCGGGGCATCCCGAGGGAGCTTGGAAATCGCTGGTTTAGCTGCAAGCGGGGTGGTTTTTCCGTACTAAACAGCCCGTTTTTTAGGCCGTCCACTACTATGCATCAGCGTCGATATGTACGACAAATTCGATTTTATTTAGCTATTTATATAAAATTGATATGAATCGAATCACTCAAAAAGTGAGTTTCTGCCATTTTTTTCCATGCTAGCATGGTTGGTAGTTTGCATATTCTTATGCGAAACACCGTAGTTTCGATACATTTTTACCAACAAAAACAAGGACATCGCCCGCCGCGATCCGCGGCGAAGGCGAGATTTTGGATTGATATTTCAACCTTGCCTACACAATAGGGAGCAGGACTCATGAGCAAAAAAAGTAGTGGTTACGCAGCGCGGACACTGATCGCGCTGGCAGTTGCAAGCGCATTCCCGCTGCACGCAGCAATGGCTGCCGAAGCGGCCGCCGCCGTTGCAGCAGGCCAGCCGGCGGCCGACGCCCCGGAAACCGCCACCAAGGGCCAGCTGGAAACCGTGATCGTGACCGCGCAGCGGCGCGCCGAGAACATCAAGGACGTGCCGATGTCGATCGCCACGCTCAAGGGCGACAAGCTCGACGTGCTGACCTCGGGCGCCGCCGACATCCGTTTCCTGGCCGGCCGCTCGCCGTCCGTCAACGTGGAATCGGACTACGGCCGCACCTTCCCGCGCTTCTACATCCGCGGCCTGGGCAATACCGACTTCGACCTGAACGCTTCCCAGCCGGTCGGCCTGGTGATGGACGACATCGTCCAGGAAAACGCCATGCTGAAAGGCTTCCCTGTGTTCGACGTGGACCAGGTCGAAGTGCTGCGCGGCCCGCAGGGCACGCTGTTCGGCCGTAACTCGCCGGCCGGCGTGATCAAGTTCGACTCGGCCAAGCCGGTCTTCAAGCAAGAGGGCTACCTGACCCTGGGCGTGGGCAACTACTCGTCCAAGACCGCTGAAGGCATGTTCAACATCCCGGTCAACGATGTGGTCGCGCTGCGCTTCTCCGGCACCAGCCAGCACCGTGGCGACCGCGTGCACAACACCAACCCGAACAAGAACACCGGCACCCAGGACTTCGAAGGCTACGGCGACAACGCCTTCCGCCTGCAGGCGCTGGTCAAGCCGAACAAGGACTTCAGCGCGCTGTTCAACTACCACGAGCGCGACTACCACGGCAGCGCCACGCTGTTCCGCGCCAACATCATCAAGAAGGGCACCAACGACCTGGTCGATGGTTTCGACTACAGCTCTTATCCGACCGACGGCGTCAACTACCAGAAGCTGACCACCAAGGGCGGCAACATCCGCCTGAAGTACAACCTGGACGACATCACGCTGCACTCGATCACCGGCTACGAAACGCTGAAGTTCAACAGCCGCGCGGACGTGGACGGCGGCTTTGGCGCGTCGTACGCGCCACCGTACGGTCCTGGCTATATCCCGTTCGCGGTTGAAACGGCCGACCTGCTGCCCAACCACAAGCAGTTCTCGCAAGAGCTCCGTGCCGAGTCGAACTACAAGGGTCCGCTGCAGTGGATCGGCGGCCTGTTCTTCTTCAACGAAGACATCCAGATCGACTCGATCAGCTTTGACTCGTTCACCCCTGGCAATCCGCAGAACGCCGCGTACGCGCAGCAGTTCCAGCACGCCAAGTCGTGGGCGGCCTTCGGCTCGCTGAACTACACCGTCAGCGACAAGCTGAAGGTACGCGGCGGCCTGCGCTACACAACCGACAAGAAGGAATTCTCGGCCGTGCGCTACGAACCGCCTAAGATGTCCGGCCCGTTCGAGATCGACAACACCTCGCACAACCTGAGCTGGGATGTGAGCGGCACCTATGAACTGGACAAGACCACCAACCTGTTCGCCCGCGTGGCCACCGGCTACCGCGCGCCATCGATGCAGGGTCGCCTGAACGGCCTGGGCGACAAGCCATCGTTCGCCGGCGCCGAAAAAGCGTTGTCGTATGAAGCCGGTATCAAGCAGGACTTGTTCGACAAGCGCGCCCGTCTGAGCGCTTCGGTGTTCCAGTACCGCGTCAAGGACAAGCAGCTGACCGCAGGCAGCGGCGGGATCAACATGAACCAGCTGATCAACGCTGAAAAAGTGACCGGCCAAGGCGTTGAAGTGGACTTCCAGGCCAATCTGAGCGACGAGTTCAGCATGACCCTGGGCGGCAGCTACAACGATACCGAGATCAAGGACAAGAACCTGTTCGTGCAGTACTGCGGCAACCTGGGGAACACCGCGCCTCATCCTTACGGCTGCACGCCGACCAATGCGGCCGGTCCGTTTGCCGGCACGTCCAAGATCGACGGCAACCCACTGCCGCGCGCGCCGAAGACTCAGCTGAACTTCACCCTGAAGTACAGCAAGGACATCGGCGATGGCGAGTTCTATGCCTACACCGACTGGACCTATCGCAGCAGCTACAACTTCTTCCTGTACGAAGCGCCTGAATACAAGGCCAAGTCGCTGGTCGAAGGTGGCGTGCGCGCTGGCTACAAGTGGGGTAACGGCAAATACGAGGCAGCGCTGTTCGGCCGTAACATCACCGACAAGCGCGTGATCATCGGCGCCATCGACTTCGACAACCTGACCGGCATGTTGAACGAGCCACGCACCTGGGGCGGCACCTTCAAGGTCAACTTCTAAGGAATTGACCGCTATCTGAAAATCCCCGCGCATCGTAAGATGTGCGGGGATTTTTTTTATGGATGGAGCCTGATTCGTGGATCATACCGTCGTCAATCTGTGGCCGCTGCTCGGCGTGGCCGTCATCATACTGGGCTTCGCGCTGCGCGCCCATCCTGTGCTGGTGGTGATCGTGGCCTGCGCCGTCACCGGCTTCGCCGCCGCCATGCCGGTCGAGCATCTGCTCGCGACCCTGGGCACGGCCTTCATCAAGACCCGCAACCTGCCATTGATCCTGCTGCTGCCCTTGGCCGCCATCGGCCTGTTGGAGCGCTTCGGGTTGAAGGAGCACGCGCAGGCCTCGATCGCGCGCATCAAGTCCGCCACCACCGGCCGGCTGCTGATCGTCTACCTGGCGATCCGCGAGATCAGCGCCGCGTTCGGCCTGACCAGCATCGGCGGCCACCCGAACATGGTGCGCCCGCTGATCGCGCCGATGGCGGAGGGCGCCGCCGAAGTGCGCTACCCGGCCCTGACGGAGGAGCTGCGCCACCGCATCCGCGCCATGTCCGCCGCCACCGACAACGTCGGCTTGTTCTTTGGCGAGGACGTGTTTGTGGCCTTCGGCGCCATCCTGCTGATGCAGACCATCCTGCGCGGCGAAGGCTTGGAAGTCGATCCGCTGCACATGGCGCTGTGGGGCATACCGACCGCGGTGACGGCCTTCATCATCCACTCCTGGCGCCTGCACCGGCTGGACGCGCAGATCGCCCGCGCCATGCTGGCGGTGAAGGAGCCGGCATGATACTCAAGCTCGAATACTTCTTTTATGTGCTGGGCGCCATGCTGCTGCTGGTCGCCTGGATGTCGCTGACCGACAAGCATAATCCCAAGCGCTGGTCGAGCGCTTTGTTCTGGTTCTTGTACGCCGTGATCTATCTGGCCGGCGACCTGCTGCCGCCGGTGGCGGCGGGCGTGCTGATGGTGGTAATGGCGCTGATCGCCGGCTTCGGCGGCGTGGCGCTTGGCCGCTACGGCGAGCGCACGCAGGAAGAACGCAAGAGCAGCGCGCAGCGCCTCGGCCATCGCCTATTGATACCGGCGCTGATCATCCCCGCCACCACGGTGATCGGATCGACCCTGCTCAAGGATGTGCATCTGGGCGGCCTGCTGCTGCTCGATCCGAAGAACGCCACCTTGGCCAGCCTCGGTTGCGGCTCCTTGTTCGCGGTGGTCACGGCCTGCTGGCTGACGCGCGCCACGCCGATGCAGGCGATGCGCGAATCGCGCCGCCTGATCGACCATCTGGGCTGGGCGGTGGTGCTGCCGCACATGCTGGCGGTGCTTGGCCTGCTGTTCACCGAGGCGGGCATGGGCAAGGCGGTGGCGCACGTGGTCACGTCCTACATCAATCTCGACGTGCGGCTGGTGGCGGTGGCGGTGTACTGCATCGGCATGGCGCTGTTCACCGTCATCATGGGCAATGGCTTCGCGGCGTTTCCGGTGATCGCGGGTGGTGTCGGCATCCCGGTGCTGGTCGGCGTGTATCACGCCAATCCGGCGGTGATGGCGGCCATCGGCATGTTCAGCGCCTACTGCGGCACCTTGATGACGCCGATGGCGGCCAATTTCAACATCGTGCCCGCCGCGCTGCTGGAGCTGCCCGACAAGAACGCCGTCGTGAAGATCCAAGTGGGCACCGCATTGCCGCTGTTGCTTGCTAATATAGCACTTCTTTATTTTCTGATGAACATGTGACACGCAAGTGACTTGGAGTAGAGTAGCGCACAAACAAGTGCGGCAATCGGAGTGTATGTAGATGAAAAAGATAATATTGTTGACCGGGTTCGAGCCGTTTAACAAGGAGACCATCAATCCCTCGTGGGAAGCGGTGCGCGCTCTCGCGGAGTGGCACGAGGGCGACTTCGTGGTCCACGCGCGCCAGCTGCCGTGTGTGTTCGGGCAGGCCAGCAAGGTGCTGCACCAGGCGGTGGAAGAGCTTCAGCCCAGCATCGTGATCGCGGTCGGGCAGGCCGGTGGCCGGGTCGATCTGTCGGTGGAGCGCATCGCCATCAACATCGACGACGCGCCCATCGCCGACAACCAGAAACGGCAGCTCGTCGACCAGCCGATCGTCACCAACGGCCCGGCGGCCTACTTTGCCACGCTGCCGATCAAGGCCATCGTGCATGCGCTGCGCGAGGCGGGGTTGCCATCGTCGGTGTCGCAGTCGGCGGGCACGTATGTGTGCAACCACGTGTTCTATAGCCTGATGCACCAGGCGCATGAATGGGGCACGACGATGCGCGCCGGCTTTATCCACATTCCGTATCTGCCGCAGCAGGCGGCCGCGCATCCGGGTTCGGCCAGCATGAAGCTGGAGGACATGATCGAAGGCCTGCGCATCGCCATCCGCACCACGCTGGCCCACGATGTGGACATGCGCGAGGCGGGCGGCGTCACCCACTAGGCGCCAGGCTTGACGGGGTTCAGGATATTCAGGAAAGCCCGCACCACCGGCGCGTCGTCTAGCGTGGTGTAGGTGATGTACAAATTCGCCGACGGCGGATTGGTGCGGATCGGCAGGAACACCACGCCCGGCCAGCCGATGCGGCTGGTGGTCTCGGGCAGCAGCGCCACCCCCAGGCCCGCGCCCACCATCGCCAGCAGCGTCTGCGGCTCGGACGCCTCCTGGAATATCGTCGGCTGGAAGCCGGCCTTCACACAGCATTGAATCAGGTAGCGCGGGAAGGACGACTTGTCCAGCGCCAGCGTCAGCATCGGCTCGTCCGCGATGTCGGTCAGCTCGATCGCTTCCTGCTTGGCCAGCGGGTGATGCTCGTTGATGGCCACGCACACGTCCTCGCGGAAGCACAGCTCCTGGCGCAGGTTGTCGTTTCTCAGATCGTCCTCGTCCAGCTTCGGCTCGCGCCAGAAGCCCACGTCGATCTGCTTGGCGCGCAGCGCCTCGTATTGCAGCGTCGGACCCAGTTCGTGCAGGGTCCAGCTCACGCGGGGGAACTTGGTCTGGAACTCTTCCAGCAAACTCGGTATCGGTCCCCACATCGCCGAGCCGACGATGCCCACCCGCAGCCGTCCCACTTCGCCGCGGTCGATCTGGCGGATGGTGTCGATGGTCATGCGCATCTTGCCCAGCAGGTCGGATGCTTCGCTCATCAGCGCCTTGCCCGCCACCGTCAGCTCGAAAGTACGGGTGGTGCGGGCGAACAGCTTCACGCCCAGTTCATTTTCCAGCTTCATGATCTGCTGGCTCAAAGGCGGCTGCGAAATATGCAGCCGCTCGGCGGCGCGGCTGAAACTCTTTTCTTCTGCGACGGCGAGGAAGTACCTTAGTTGTTTCAGATCGATGGACATGGCGTTCTTTGGGCGATGTGGTTCGATGTCAGTGAGCGTGCATGGCCACGGCCAGCGCCGCGCCGCAGCGGGCGTTGTTCTTCACCAGCGCGATGTTGGTGGCCAGGCTGCGGCCCTCGGTCAGCTGCTTGATGCGGCTGAGCAGGAAGGGCGTGACGTTCTTGCCGGTGACGCCTTGCGCATCGGCCTCCTGCAAGGCTTGCGTGGTGATGGCGTCGATCTCCGCCTTCGGCATCGCCTCGTCGGCCGGCACCGGATTGCTGACCACCACGCCGCCCTTGAGGCCCAACTGCCACTTGGTGTGGATGAAGGCCGCCTGCTCGGCCGCCGTGTCGAGCTGGAAGTCGGCGTTGAAGCCGCTCTCGCGCGTGAAGAACGCGGGGAAGCCGCGCTGGCCCACGCTGAGCACCGGCACGCCGTGCGTCTCCAGGTATTCCAGCGTCAGGCCGATGTCGAGGATGGACTTGACGCCGGCGCACACCACCGCCACCGACGTCCGCGCCAGTTCCTGCAGGTCGGCCGAGATGTCGAAGCTGGTCTCGGCGCCGCGATGCACGCCGCCGATGCCGCCGGTGACGAACACGGAGATGCCCGCCAGCTCGGCGCAGATCATGGTCGCGGCCACGGTGGTGGCGCCCAGCTTCGATTGCGCCAGCACGTAGGGCAGGTCGCGGCGGCTGACCTTCATGGCGTCGGGCGAGGTGCCCAGCAGCTCCAGCTGCTCTTCCGACAGGCCGATGCAGATCTTGCCGCCGATGATGGCGATGGTGGCCGGCACGGCGCCGCCGTCGCGGATGATCTGTTCCACTTCACGCGCCATTTGCACGTTCTGCGGATACGGCATGCCGTGCGAGATGATGGTCGACTCCAGCGCGACGATAGCTTTGCCGGCGGCGCGGGCGGCCGCCACTTCGGGCGAAAACAGCAGGTATTGGTGCATGGTGTGATTCCTTAAGCCTTGTTGGGGAACAGCGGCGGGTTGTATTCCGCCGACAGGTCGAAGTCGTGGATCTCGTCGAGGACATCGGCGGCCAGCATGGGCGACACCGTCTCCTGCGATTCAAGCGTCATCGCGGCGACCTTCAGGCCGCGGCGGCAGGCCAGCGTCAGATCCTGGCTGCCCTGGTACAGCGACCAGCAGACGGCGGCCGAGAAGGCGTCGCCGGCGCCGGTCACGTCGACCACCTCCACCTGGTGCGCGGCCAGCCAAACCAGTTCGCCATCGCGGGTGTGGAACACGCCCTGGCTGCCGCAGGTGACGATGACGTCCTGCGCGCCCTGGGCCTGCACTTCGCGGCAGGCGGCGCGCACGTCGGCCTCGGTTGGTAGCGCGCGGCCGGCGCGGGTTTCCAGCTCGCCGCGATTGAGGATCAGCAGGCGCAGGCCGTGCAGGTCGGCCGGCAGGCGCGCCATCTTCGGCTGCGACACCGCCACGATCACCAGCGGCACGTTGTCGGCGCGGGCGCTGGCCAGCAGCAGGGCGATGCTGTCGGCCGGCAGGTTCAGGTCGACCACCGTCATCGCGGCGGCGGAGCGCTGCGGCTGGCGGCTGGCCAGGTAGTCCGGCGAGATGCGGTCGTACAGCGCCATGTCGGCCAGCGCCACTACCAGTTCGCCGGCGTCGTCGAGGATGGCGGTGTAGGTGCCGGTCTGCGTGTCCGGCAGCTTGAGCGTGCCGCGCGTGTCGATGCCGGCGGCTTCGGCGTGGTCCTGCAGGCTGCGGCCGGCGACGTCGTCGCCCAGGGCGGTCAGCAGCGCGGTCGGCAGGTTCAGGCGCGACAGGTTCTCGGCGATGTTGCGCGCCACGCCGCCGAACACTTCCTCGGCGGTGGCGGGATTGGAGGTGCCCAGCTGCATGCTGGCGATGGTGCGCAGCTTGCGGTCCAGGTTGGCGGCGCCTATGCACATGACCGGACGCTTGTCCGGCAGCACGTAGGCGCGGCCCAGCAGCCGCCGTTCGCGGATCAGGCCGGCGATGTGGCCGGCCACGGCGGAGCGCGACAGGCGCAGTTCCACCGCCAGGTCCTGCTGGGAGATGAAGGGATTGGCACGGATCAGCGCATAGAGCTGGTCCTTTTTGGAGGAATCGGTCACGGGCTACTCGCTAAAACATTTGTTCATCATGTTAAACATTTGTTCAAATCAAGTCAATCGCGCACTGCGGCTAAGTTTGCCTTGTTTTATAATACCCCTGATTTATATCGCTTTAGTATAAATGCTGAAGAAAAATGGTATTTGCCATACATATGGACGATGATGCATAGTGTCAGCTTCCCCAGCCACAACAGAAAAACAGAGGATAACCATGTCTAATAATTCCCCATTCCAGGCAGCCGACATCATTCGCGCCCGTGTCCCTGCGGGCTTCAAGCCACGCATCGCCATGATTCTGGGTTCCGGCCTGGGCGTGCTGGCGGAACAAATGACCGACGCGGTCACCATCAGCTTCAACGAACTGCCAGGCTTCCCGATCAGCACCGTGCACGGCCACGCCGGCGAACTGGTGATCGGCACCCTGTCGGGCGTGTCGGTGGTGTGCATGAAGGGCCGCGGCCACGTCTACGAAGGCTACGGCCTGGGCGTGATGACCAGCGCCGTGCGTACCATGAAGCTGCTGGGCTGCGAGATGCTGTTCGTGACCAACGCCGCAGGTTCGCTGCGCACCGAAGTCGACGCCGGCTCGCTGGTGGCGCTGACCGACCATATCAACTACCTGCCGGGCACCCCGATGATGGGCCCGAACGACGAACGTTTCGGCCCGCGCTTCTTCAGCATGGCCAACGCCTACGACGCCGACCTGCGCGCGCTGCTGCACACCTCCGCCAAGGAGAAGAACGTCACCCTGCACGACGGCGTCTACATCGCCTACGCCGGTCCGAACTTCGAGACCCCCGCCGAAATCCGCGCCTTCAAGACGCTGGGTGCGGACATGGTCGGCATGTCGGTGGTGCCGGAAGTGGTGTCGGCCCGTCACTGCGGCCTGAAGGTGGTCGGCGTGTCGGCCATCACCAACCTGGCCGAAGGCCTGTCGCCGTTCCCGCTGTCGCACGAGCAGACGCTGAAATACGCGGCCGTCGCGGCGACCTCGCTGATTGAAGTGATCCTGGGCTTCCTGGCCAACGTGGCCAAAACGCCGCAGGCGTAAGATTCCCGAGGGGCGGCCGAATGTCCGCCCCTTCTGCTTTATAGGAGTTCGAAATTATGAAACGCGCATTTATCCTCTTGCTCGATTCGTTTGGTTTGGGCGCCACGCCCGATGCCGCGAAGTACAACGACGTCGGCGCCAACACCTTCGGCCACATCGCCGAGTGGGCCGCCAAAAGCGGCAAACCGATGTCGCTGCCGACCATGGAAAAACTGGGCCTGGCCGCAGCCGCCCATACCGCCAGCGGCCAGTGGGCCGCAGGCTTCGAACAGCGCGAAGGCTTCACCGCCGCCTATGGCGCCGCGCGCGAACGTTCGACCGGCAAGGACACGCAGTCCGGCCACTGGGAAATCGCCGGCGTGCCGGTGGAATTCGACTGGGGCTACTTCCCGAAAACCGTGCCGTCGTTCCCGGCCGAGCTGACCGCCAAGCTGCAGGAACTGGCCGGCGTGCCGGGCTTCCTCGGCGACTGCCACGCATCGGGCACGGAGATCATCAACAAGCACGGCGACGAGCATGTCGCCAGCGGCAAGCCTATCATCTACACCTCCGCCGACTCGGTGCTGCAGATCGCCGCGCACGAGGAATCGTTCGGCCTGGAGCGCCTGTATGAGATCTGCGAGATCGCCTTCAAGCTGGTCGAGCCATACAACATCGGCCGCGTGATCGCGCGTCCGTTCGTGGGCGCCAACGGCAACTACACCCGCACCACCAACCGTCATGACTACGCGGTCGCACCGCCGGCGCCCACGCTGCTGGACCACGTGAAGAACGATGGCGGCGAAGTCATCGCCCTCGGCAAGATCAGCGACATCTTCGCGACCCAGGGCGTATCGCGCCTGGTCAAGGGCAAGGACAACATGGCGCTGTTCGACGCGCTGATGAAAGTGGAAGAGGAAGCCGGCGACAAGTCGCTGACGTTCGTGAACTTCGTCGACTTCGACCAGGCCTTCGGCCACCGCCGCGACGTCACCGGCTACTCGAACGCGCTGCACGAGATGGATGCGCGCCTGCCCGAGTTCATCGCCAAGCTGAAAGAGGGCGACCTGGTGGTGATCACCGCCGACCATGGCTGCGATCCGACCTGGCCTGGCTCCGACCACACCCGCGAGCATATCCCGATGATCTTTTTCGGCCCGGGCGTGAAGGCGCAGCAGCTGCCTATCTCCGAAACCTTCTCCGACATCGGCCAGACGCTGGCCCATCACCTCGGCGTCAAACCACTTTCCCACGGAAGCAACCTGTTATGAGCATCGTCACCGATTTCAAGCGCAACGAAGCGGTCCCGCTGGACCTGGGCTGGATTAACCACATCCACATCAACAAGAGCGCGGCCGACCGCCGCGCCGCCAGCCTGGCGAACCGCCGCACGGTGAAGAAGGAATACCAGGCCGCCTGGCTGGTCAAGGCCATCGGCCTGATCGACCTGACCACGCTGTCCGGCGACGACACGCCCGGCCGCGTCGAGCGCCTGTGCATGAAGGCCATGCGTCCGCTGCGTTCGGACCTGGTCGAGGCCATGGGCCTGCAGGACTACAAGCTGACCACCGGCGCCGTCTGCGTCTACCACGAGATGATCAAGCCTGCGGTGCAGGTGCTGCAAGGCCGCCTGCCTATCGCCGCCGTGTCGACCGGCTTCCCGGCCGGCCTGACCAGCATGGAAACCAAGGTGCGCGAGATCGAACTGTCGGTGGCCGCCGGCGCGACCGAGATCGATATCGTCATCACCCGCCAGCACGTTTTGACGGGCAACTGGCAAGCGCTGTACGACGAGATGCTGGCCTACCGCAAGGCGTGCGGCGAAGCGCACGTCAAGGCGATCCTGGCGACTGGTGAACTGGTCACGCTGGAAAACGTGGCCAAGGCTTCGTGGGTCTGCATGATGGCCGGCGCGGACTTCATCAAGACCTCCACCGGCAAGGAGCCGGTCAACGCGACGATCCCGGTATCGCTGACGATGGTGCGCGCGATCCGCGAGTACCACGAGCAGACCGGCTTCAAGATCGGCTACAAGCCTGCGGGCGGCGTGGGCACGGCCAAGGCCGCGCTGCAGTACCTGTCGCTGATGAAGGAAGAACTGGGCAACGAGTGGCTGGAGCCGCACCTGTTCCGCATCGGCGCATCCAGTCTGCTGACCGATATCGAGCGTCAGCTTGAGCACTATGTGACCGGCAACTACTCCGCCGCACACCGCCACGCGCAACCATAAGAATACGGACACGTCATGCCATCAATTAAAGAGATCCTGAATACCATGGAATACGGCCCAGCACCGGAAAGCACGAAAGAAGCGCAAGCGTGGCTGGAGCAGCATGGCCGCACCTTCGGCCTGTTCATCGACAACCAGTGGAGCGAGCCGGGCGAGTTGTTCGCCTCGACCAACCCCGCCGATGCGGCCAAGCTGGCCGACCTGACCCAAGCCACCGGCAGCGACGTCGATCGCGCCGTGGCGGCCGCGCGCGCAGCGCAGCCGGGCTGGCAGGCACTGGGCGGCCATGGCCGCGCAAAGGTCATGTACTCGCTGGCGCGCCTGATGCAGAAGCACGCGCGCCTGTTCGCCGTGCTGGAGACGCTGGACAACGGCAAGACCATCCGCGAAACCCGCGACGTCGACCTGCCGCTGGTGGCGCGTCACTTCTACTACCACGCCGGTTGGGCGCAGCTGCAGGCCGAGGAATTCGCGGACTACCGCGCCGTCGGCGTGGTCGGCCAGATCGTGCCGTGGAATTTCCCGCTGCTGATGCTGTCGTGGAAAATTGCGCCGGCCATGGCCGCCGGTAACACCATCGTCTTCAAGCCGGCCGAATTCACGTCGCTGACCGCGATGCTGTTCGCCGAGATCTGCGTGCAGGCCGGCGTGCCTGCCGGCGTGGTGAACATCGTCACCGGCGACGGCCGCGTGGGCGAAGCCATCGTCAACCACCCAGGCATCGACAAGCTGGCCTTCACCGGTTCGACCGAAGTGGGCCGCCTGATCCGCATCGCCACCGCAGGCAGCGGCAAGAAGCTGTCGCTGGAACTGGGCGGCAAGTCGCCGTTCATCGTCTTCGATGATGCGGACCTGGATGCCGCCGTTGAAGGCCTGGTCGATTCGATCTGGTTCAATCAGGGCCAGGTATGCTGCGCGGGTTCGCGCCTGCTGGTGCAGGAATCGGTGCAGGATAAATTCCTGGCCAAGCTGCGCGCCCGCATGGACAAGCTGACCCTCGGCTCGCCGCTGGACAAGTCGATGGACATCGGCGCGCTGGTCGATCCGGTGCAGCAGCAGCGCATCGCCGGCCTGGTTGAGTCGGCCCGCGCGGAAGGTTGCGAGGTTTATCAGCCGAAGTGCGAAATCCCTGCCAACGGCTCGTGGTTCCCGCCAACGCTGATCACCGGCGCATCGACTTCCGCCGCCGTGGCGCAGGCCGAGATCTTCGGACCGGTGCTGGTGGCGATGAGCTTCCGCACTCCGCCGGAAGCCGTGCAACTGGCGAACAACACCGTCTACGGCTTGGCCGCTTGCGTCTGGAGCGAGAACATCTCGCTGGCGCTCGACGTCGCGCCGCAGATCAAGGCCGGCGTGGTGTGGATTAACACCGCCAACCAGTTCGACGCCGCTTGCGGTTTCGGCGGCTACCGCGAATCCGGCTTCGGCCGCGAGGGCGGCCGCGAAGGCATGTACGAGTACCTGACCGCCAAATCGGAAGATGCGCGTCCTGCGTCGCCTGTGGTGGAAGCCAAGGCCAAAGCCAAGGCGGCAGCACCGGCAGCGGGTGGCGCGTTCGCCATCGACCGCACCGCCAAGTTGTACATCGGCGGCAAGCAGGCCCGCCCCGACGGCGCCTACAGCCGCGCGATCCATGGCGCCGATGGTTCCTTCATCGCCGAAGTCGGCGAAGGCAATCGCAAGGACATCCGCAACGCGGTGGAAGCGGCGCACAAGGCCGGCGGCTGGGCGAAAGCCACGTCGCACAACCGCGCGCAGGTGCTGTACTACATCGCCGAAAACCTGGCCGCGCGCGGCGAGGAATTCGCCGCCCGCATCGCCGCCATGACCGGCTCCAAGAACGCGGAGAAGGAAGTGCAGGCTTCGATCGAGCGCCTGTTCTACTACGCGGCATGGGCCGACAAGTACGACGGCCTGGCGCACCAGCCGCCGATGCACGGCATCACCGTGGCGCTGAATGAGCCGGTCGGCGTGATCGGCATCGTCTGCCCGAACGAAGCACCGCTGCTGGGCTTCATCTCGCTGGTGGCGCCGGCTATCGCGCTGGGCAACCGCGTGGTGGTGGTGCCTTCGGAAGCGCATCCGCTGTCGGCCACCGATCTGTATCAGGTGTTCGATACGTCGGATCTGCCGGATGGCGTGGTCAACATCATCACCGGTTCCGCCGACGAACTGGCGCGCACGCTGGCGACCCACTCGGACATCGACGCGGTATGGCGTCATGACGGTTCGGCCGAAGGCTGCGCGGAAGTGGAGCGCCTGTCGGCCGCTTCGCTCAAGCGCACCTGGGTCGGCGGCGCGAAAGGGCGCGACTGGTACAGTACCGCTCAAAGCGGCGGCCGCGCGGTATTGGCGCACGCCTCGCAAGTCAAGAACGTCTGGATTCCATACGGCGTTTAATTAGACATCAGGTACTACGGGCGGGTCTGCGGACCCGCCCTTGTGCTTTCAACACCCAATAATTCAAAGCGGAGAATTCCATGTTCTTACCTCAAGAGATCATACGCAAGAAGCGTGACGGCGGCGTCCTGACCGCTGAAGAGATCCAGTTCTTCGTCGGCGGCATCACCTCGAACCGCGTCACCGAAGGCCAGATCGCCGCGCTGGCGATGGCGGTCTACTTCAACGACATGACCATGGACGAACGCGTCGCCTTCACGCTGGCGATGCGCGATTCCGGCGAAGTGCTGGACTGGCGCTCGCTGGACCTGCCTGGCCCGGTGGTCGACAAGCATTCGACCGGCGGCGTCGGCGACGTGGTCTCGCTGCTGCTCGGCCCCATGGTCGCGGCCTGCGGCGGCTTCGTGCCGATGATCTCCGGCCGTGGCCTGGGCCACACCGGCGGCACGCTGGACAAGTTCGATTCCATCCCCGGCTACAGCACCGTGCCGACCAATGAACTGTTCCGCAAAGTGGTCAAGGAAGTCGGCGTCGCCATCATCGGCCAGACCTCGTCGCTGGCGCCGTCGGACAAGATCTTCTACGGCGTGCGCGACGTGACCGCCACCGTGGAATCGGTCGCCATGATCACCGGCTCCATCCTGTCGAAGAAGCTGTCGGCGGGCCTGGACGCGCTGGTGATGGACGTCAAGGTGGGCAGCGGCGCCTTCATGCCGACCTACGATAAATCGGTCGAACTGGCGGACAGCATCGTCAAGGTCGGCAACGGCGCCGGCATGATGACGTCGGCCATCCTGACCGACATGAACGAATCGCTGGCGCCATACGCCGGCAACGCGCTGGAAGTACGCGGCGCGATGGACTACCTGACCGGTAAATCGCGTCCTGCGCGCCTGCACGAAGTGACGATGGCGCTGTGCGCCGAGATGCTGGTGCTGGGCAAACTGGCCGCCACCGAAGAAGAGGCGCGCACCAAGCTACATGCATCGCTGGACAGCGGCGAAGCCGCCGAGCGCTTCTCGCGCATGGTGGTGGCGCTGGGCGGCCCTGCCGACTTGATGGACAATCCAGACAAGTACCTGGAGCGTTCGCCCGTCATCGTGCCGGCGCCTGCGCTGGTTTCCGGCTACGCCGCCACCGCCAACTGCCGCGACATCGGCCTGGCCGTGGTGAGCCTGGGTGGCGGCCGCCGCCGCGCCGCCGATCCGATCGACTTCGCTGTCGGCTTGACCGAGCTGGTTGGCCTGGGCGACAAGATCGAAGCCGGCCAGCCGCTGGCGATGGTGCATGCACGCACGCAGGAAGCCGCCGAGCAGGCGATCCGCGAAATCCAGGCGGCCTACCAGATCGCAGCCGCAGCACCGGCCGCGAATCCGGTCATCTACCGCACCATCCGTCCTTGATACCGGAGCACGCAATGAACAAACAAGAACTGATCGCCGAAGCCGCAGCCGCGCGCCTGAAGGCTTACACGCCGTACTCCAACTTCAAGGTCGGCGCCGCGCTGTTGACCAACGACGGCAAGGTCTTCCACGGCTGTAACGTGGAAAACGCCTCCTATGGCTTGTGCAACTGCGCCGAGCGCACCGCCTTTTTCAGCGCCTTCGCCCACGGCTACAAGCAGGGCGATTTCGACCAGCTGGTCGTCATCGGCGAAACCGACGGTCCCATCGCACCGTGCGGCGCGTGCCGCCAGGTGATCCTGGAGTTGGGCGGCAACGAGCTGCCGGTGCTGCTGACCAACCTCAAAGGCGACATCTACGAAACCACGGCAGCCGAACAACTGCCGAACGCCTTCGGCGGCGCCGACTTGAAGAAGAAATAAGCTTGGCCTTCAAGAAGACAATTGATGTGCAGGCAGCCGTCGCGATCGCGGCGGCGGAGGCTATCGCCGCCAAAACGCAGGGCACCTTCGGCGTCGGCGGTTTGATGCTCGACCAGCATGGCAACGTGCTGCAGTCGCTGCACAACAACGTCATCAAGCAAGGGCTGATCTTCGACCCGACCGCGCACGGCGAACGCCAGTTGATCGACTGGTACTACGCCGAACGCGCCAAGGGCCGCGATTTGCCCGAGCCGCAGGACATCACCATCGTCACCTCACTCGATCCGTGCTGCATGTGCGGCGGCGCCATCCTGGCGGGCGGCTTCAACGTGGTGGTGGCCGCGCCGGATAAAAGCGCGGGCGTCAACCACGACGCCAGTGCCACCTTCGACGCGCTGCCGGAAGCGCTGCGGCCGCAAGCCGAGGCGACGTTCAGCTACCCGGCCATTCTCGGGTCGTCGCTTTACGCGCGCGCCGCGTCGGGTGCCGCGCCGAAGTCCTTCTTCATCGGTAAAACCATCTCCGAACCGACGCAGGCCTTATGCTCATTGGTGTTCGAGGCCACGTCGGGCGAGGTGATGGAGTTGTTCAATACCGACCTGCCGCAACAACAATTGAAATGTCCGCTGACGTTGGCGCCCGATCACGCCATCGTGCGCGCGCTGCGCCAGCTTTACCCGGACGCCTTGGCCTACCGCTGCACGCCGCAGCAGCCAGATGCCGGCCTCGCGCCCTTCCTGCTGCAAGCGATGGCGCGCGACCGAGAACACGGCGGGGCAGGGGATGCTGTGGCCTTGCTGGATTCGTTCGGCAATCTGCTGCTTTGCATGCCGGGCCGGATGTCGCAGTCGGGCATCCGCAGCGCCTTCATGGAAACCACGCGCGCCTACGCGCAGTTGCGCTTCAAGCTGATGGCCGGCGCCACGTCGGCGCAGCAGGAGGAGGTACGCCAGTATCTCGGCCATCCGAAGGACGGCACTTTCGTCTTCGCCAAGGGGCCGGACAGCAGTGCGATCAGCTTCATGAACCTGGGCGCCTACGGCTCGACGATGGAAGGCCCGCTGCCGCTGAAAAATCCGACGCAGTTCCAGTATGTCCTGCCGGGTATGCCGGAGGACGAACTGGCCGCCCTGTGCGGCGCCATGCCTCCGCTGTACCGCAACATCATCCGCATCCGCCCCACGCAGGTGGCTGACCAGGATCTGATTTCCGCGCTGGCATGATTACGGATACGTTCTCCCGCCTCATGGCGTTGCTCACAGCACTCCATGAGATTTCGCCCAACCGTTTTTTTAATATGCTCAGGGACGCTGCGAACGTTGACGAGTTTTACAATGCAGCGCTGGCACTTGGCTATGCCGCGAATTCGAAGGAACTTCGGGACACTTATGAGGAGCAAGTCCACAGCCTGTCGGAGGATATCCGGCGGGAGGTTGAAGAGCTCAATTCCTTTTTCCGGATAAAGCTGTTTCCAAGTTCACCCTCGCAAAAACAAAGTTGGGAAAATTTTGTCTCACGGGACCTTGGCGGACGGTATGCGTTCCGTGATGACGGGTCGTTGGAGATCAGCCTTCTTGATGCGAAGCTTAGCGATTCGGTACTCCATGTGAAGCGGGTATGGAGCCACGTCAGCAGTTTCGGTGGGTCGCTGACCGACTTCAAAATCAAGCTCGATGCGAACCAGGTTACGGAACTTCGAACGAGGCTGGCGGAAGTGCGTCGTATCAGATCAGGCGCAGTGTTACCGCCTTGAGGGTTGCGGCGGCGCGCGTCGTGCATTCCAGTTTGCGAAACACGTTCTCCACATGCGTACGTACCGTGCTTGGGCTGATCGCCAGCGAGCGCGCCACTTCCTTGTTGGTCAGGCCCAGGCTGATGCCTCGGAAAACTTCGGTCTCCCGCTCCGTCAACATGACTTTGTCCTGCGCGCTGTCTTCGTCCGGCGCCGAACCGCTGCAGATCGCCCGCACGGCGAAGCTGTCGAAGCGGCCGGCGTCGGCTTCCGCTTCCAGCAGCGCGCGTGCCGCATCCGGCGTCATCTCCGCGCGCCAGGGCCGCAGCGACTGCAGCGCGATCCATGCCGATGCGGCGGCCACTATCCGTCCCTCGATTGGAATCGACGCTCCCGCGCAGGCGCGGAAGGCACCGCTGCCGTCCAGCCGTTCGGCGGCATAGGATCCGGCGTCCGCAGCGCCGCCCAGGGTGCCGATGCGCGTGGTCGCGCGGCTGGTCCAGTAAGGCGCCAGCCGCAATTGCTCGCGTGCGGCCGCCGACAGCCGGCCGGTGATGTTCCATACCGAATTTGGCACCGCCGCGCGGCCGATGCCATGCACCAGCGCCGCACGATGGCAGCGCTCCGCCGTCTCCATGCCCAGCCCCATCGCGACCGCGCCGCAACGCGCCGCCTCCGCCACGCGACGCGAGTAGCCTGTCATCCACGGCAGCTTCAGGTCGATCACGTCGGCCAGCAGTTCCAGCGACACGGTGCCCTGATCGGCCAGCGCGCCGAATGACAGCGATGCCTGCCAGCTCTCGTCGTGGTCCAGCACCTCCAGCCAGGATGCGGCCTGCCGCAGCGCGATCGCCGCTAGCGGCGCCGGGTAAGCCTTGCCGCTTTTGTGCCCGATGATGTCGAGCATGCGCTCCAGGCCTTGCGCGCGGTTGAGGACTTCGATGTCGCTGGCCAGGGCCACGATGTAGACGCTCGCCGGCACGTTGGCCCCGCTGCCGTCCGCAGTCGCGAAGATCGAGCGCAGCGCCAGCTCGACATCGGCCGGAACGCCGAGCATGCGGGCGATGTCGCCGGACACCTCGCAGTGGATCTCCGACAGCTGCTGGCGGGCGTCCATCACTTGCCTGCCTATCGCGGCAAAGGCCGGGTCGCTGGTTTTCTGCGACATCAACAGCGCGCGGCCGCCGACATCGTCGCCAATCAGCGCGCTGAAATCCGGCGCGTTGGCGGTGCAGCCCGACCAGCGCAGCAGCGCGACCTGCTGCACCGCTTCGCAATCGCGGGCGTCGCAGCCGGAGGCGTGGGCCAGGCGTGCGGCCAGCCAAGCGGTGCGCAGCGAATGGTCGGTGGGCTGGCCCATGCTCAAGTCGCCGACGTAGGCCAGCGCGCGCATGGTGTCTGTAATGGAGACCGGGGTTTCGGGATGCATCGGCCGATTATAGCCATCTTTGCCTCGCGGCCGGCATCGGACATTCGACCGATTACGGCGCGGCGCCGGGCGCGGCATAGTGCGGCCTCCACTTCATACATCCGAGGACTCAGCATGAAATTTATCTCCACCCTGATCGCGGTCGCCACGCTGGCCACCGCTGGCGCCAGTTTCGCCGCCGACCGCCAACTGCATCTGCGCGGCGAAGTGACCGCGGCCGGCGCCGGCGAGTTGACCATCATTGACCGCAAGGGCGTCAAGACCACGGTGCAGCTGCCGGAGCAGGCGCAGGTACTGGACGTATCGCGCAGCAGCCAGGCTGCGATCCAGGAAAACAGCTTCCTCGGCATCGCCGCAGCTCCCGCATCCGATGGCAAGATCAGGGCGACGGGTGTGATGATCTTCCCGGAAGCGGCGCGCGGCATGAACGAGGGGCACTACCCTTGGGACAATATCGAACAAGGCACCATGACCAACGCCACCGTCGCCAAGGTGGTCAAGAAATCCAGCAGCACCGAATTGGAAATGCGCTTTGGCGGCAGGACCCAGCAAGTGATGCTGGACAAAGCCACCGTCTACGGGCAGTTCGTGCCGGGCGAGCGCAAACTGCTGATGGTCGGCGCCAAGGTCATGGTGATCGGCGCGGAAGGCGCGGACGGCAAGGTCCACGCCAACGCCGTGCTGGTAGGCCGCGACGGCTTCATGCCGCCGCTTTAAGCTCGATCTCGATGACACCGTCGGGCAATCGAAGCTTGACGCGCGCGCTTGGCCTTGTGCGGAGATAGTGCTAGGCTAAATCCCATCCCATCGACGGCCGTTGGAGGAGCTGAACATGACCACATTGCAAATGGAGCTTCAAGTTTTTGCACGAAACCTGGAGACACTGCTGGCGGACGAAGGCAAGTATGTTGTTATTTCTGGCGATGCCATACTTGGCGTTTATGACAGCTTTGAGGATGCCACCAAGGCAGGCTATGGCCGTTGCGGTTTGACGCCGTTTTTGGTCAAACAGATTCTGCCAATAGACGAGGTCGTTTTTATAAATCGCGATATTCTTCCCCAATGCCCAGTATAAATTTTTCGATCAGTCGCGATGGCCCAATCATCACCGTCATCATCGGCATCAGCGCGTTGTACAAGGGGGCGCTTATTGCAGCTGGACTTTCTGCGCCTCCCCCTGTTCGTGGAAAGTTCCTGATTGATACTGGCGCCAGCCGGACGTGCATTGATTCGAATTTAGTTGGACACCTTGGGCTTCCATCTATCGGCTCGATCGAAGTTCAGACACCATCGACCAAGGGCATCTCTCAGGCGTGCAAGCTCTGCGATGCAATGCTTTTCATTCCAGGAAAGCGTTCGGCTGGTTACCGAGTTTCAACGCTCGCCTTGATCGAGGTGAGCCTGGCTGGTCAGGGTATAGATGGCCTCATTGGAAGAGACTTATTGAACCGGTGGACATGCATTTACAACGGTACAGCAGCCTCGTTTTCCTTGTGTTACTAACCCAGGTCTCAATCCTCCGGATCGTAAGTGCCGATGCTCCAGATGTGGCCCTCCGGGTCGCGGCAGGTGAAGCCGCGGCCGCCGTAGTCCTCGTCTTTGATGTCGAGCAGGATCTCGCCGCCGGCCTGCTTCACGCGGTCGTAGACATGGTCGGCGTCGTTGACGACCAGGTAGGAGCTTTGCGTGTTGAACTGGCCGATCTCGGAAGGCTGTTTCATCAGCCGCCCGAACTCGGTGTCGAACACCGAACCGAGCATGATCATGCTGTTGCCGAAGCCGAGTTGTGCGTGCGCGATGCTGCCGTCTTCGTTCGGCACCACCAGCGTCGCTTCGAACCCGAAAGTGGTGCACAGCCAGTCGATGGCGGCTGGCGCGTCGCGGTAGCGCATGCATGGAATGACGTTGCAGCGTGTTTGCTTGGGTATGCTGGACATTGTTCTCTCCCTGTCGTGGTCTGGAAAAGATTCGATCACCAATTACACCATTCGTTCGCCGCGCCCGAGCGGCCCGGCGGTGCGATAAAGTATATATTGATAACGCTCAGGGGGCGATTACATTTGCTGGAACAAATGGGTGTTGCCCCGGCTGACTTCCAGCTGCTCGCTGAAGTTGCGGATCTTGACCATCTGCCGTCCGCGCAAGTCGCGCGTGACTTCCTCGATGGCGTCGACCCGCACCAGCGTCGAGCGATGGATGCGCCAGAATTCGTCCGGGTCCAGTTCGTCCACCAGCTCCTTCAGCGTTTTACGGATCAACACCTCCGCCTGCGCGGTCTGCACCCGCGTGTACTTTTCGTCGGCGCGGAAGAACAGCACTTCGCGCGTGCTGATCATGCGCAGGTTGCTGCCCACCACCGCCTGGATCCAGCGCAGGTAGTCCGGCCGGGCGGCCGGCTTGCTCTGGCTCGACAGCAGCTGGCTCAGTTGCCGCTCGATGTTGGACGGCTGCTGGCCGATCAGTGTCTGCAGCCGCGCGCAGGTGGTCTTCAGGCGTTCGCCGCCGGCCGGCTTGAGCAGGTAGTCGAGCGCGCCCTGTTCGAAGGCCTCGATCGCGTACTGGTCGTAGGCCGTCACGAACACCAGGTGGCAGCGGTTGAACAGCATGCGCGCCGCCTCGATGCCGGACAGGCCGGGCATGCGGATGTCGAGGAACACGATGTCCGGCTGGTACTGCCCGGCCAGCGCCACGGCCTCGATGCCGTTGGCCGCCTCGGCGACAATCTCCAGTCCCGGCCACGCCTCCAGCAGGCGCGCGCGCAGCTGGCGGCGCATCGGTTCCTCGTCGTCGGCGATCAGCGCGGTGGCGCGGCGCTGGCCGCCCGGTATGGTGTTCATCATGTTGAGCTCCCGGCGAAAATATCCGGCGCATACGGGATGCGGATGCTGGCGCGCGTGCCGCCGGTCAGCGGCGCTTCGATCACCAGCTGCGCGCGGTTGCCGTACAGGATGCGCAGGCGCTCCCGCACATTGGCCAGTCCGATGCCGTCGCCGGCGTGGAGGTTGAAGCCGATGCCGTCGTCCAGCACGTCCACCTGCAGCATGGCGCCGTCGACGCTGGCGCGGATGTCGATGCGGCCGCCTTCGATCTTCGGCTCCAGCCCGTGCTTGATGGCGTTCTCGATCAGGATCTGCAGCATCATCACCGGGAAGGTGGCGCTCAGCATTTCCGGCTGCACGTCGATCGACACCGCCAGCCGCGCGCCCATGCGCGCCTGCATGATGGCCAGGTAGGCGCGCGACATCTCGATCTGCCGGCCCAGCGTGCCGGCGCCCTTGGCGCGCATCTGCGGCAGCGTGGCGCGCAGGTAGTCGATCAGGTTCTGGTGGATGCGCGCGGCCTGCGGCGGATCGGTCTCGATCAGCTGGCCGATCAGCGCGAGCGTGTTGAACAGGAAGTGCGGCTCGACCTGCGCCTGCAGCGCCGCCATGCGCGCCTCGACCACGCGCCGCTCCATGCCTTCCTCGTCGGCGTGGCTGGTGGCGTCGCGCGCCTCGATCTCGGCCTTGCGCTTGCCGCCGGCCAGCACCTTCAGGCCCAGCGACAGCGCGATGAAGGCGGCGGTCTGCTTGGGCAGGCCGAACGGCGTCAGGCCGAACAGCAGCAACAGCAGCCACACCATCATCAGCTTGCGCCATTCCACCTGCGCCAGCCAGTCGAAGAAGCGCCACCACATGCTGGTGGCGGTCTCGCCGATCTCGCGGACGATGTCGAGCAGGCTTTTGGCGTTGTCGTAGCCGGCCTTGGCCAGCCCGCGTTTTTTCATTGCTGGTGCTCCCTGCGACGCTGGCGGCGGCCGCCGATCACGCACACGCCGACCGCGATCTTCAGCAGCATGAAGAAGGCGAACAGCACCAGCGCCAGCGGCAGGATGCTGAGGATGAAGGCCAGGATCAGCGCGGCGCCCAGCAGCGCCGGCGGCGACATGCGCCGCACCAGCCGCAGCCCGTAGCGCACGGTCTGCGCGAAGGCGCGGAAGATTTCTTCCATCAGATCCATCACGGCCTGGCTGTTGAATTTGCTCATTTGAGGCTCCATCAAAATCGTTGCGATGGAATCACTGTAGCAAAGCGCGGCGGCGTGCTGTTGCGGATTCCGATCAACTGCGGTTTGAGCGGGATGGCCGGCTATTCCGCAGGATAAGCGGCGGGTAATTCAGTGCTGCCGCGTAACGCTTGTTGCAGCGTTCCAGTCGCTGCGCAGCAGACCATAGATGACGCTGTCCGAGATCTCGCCGCCGACGAACCAGCGCTCGCGCAGCAGCCCCTCGCGCTGGAAATGCAGGCCTTCCAGGATGCGGCCGGAGGCAATGTTGTCGGGATGGATATCGGCCTCGATGCGGTGTAGTTCCAGCGGGCCGAAGCCGTAGGCGATCAGCGCGGCCAGCGCTTCCTGCATGTAGCGTTTGCCCCAGTGCGGCCGCGCCAGCATGTAGCCGATGTCGCAGCGGTGGTTGCGGCGGTCGAAGGCGTACAGCGTGACGGTGCCGATCAATTCGCCGTCCGGCAGCACCATCGCCAGGCGCAGCGCGCTGCCGTCCTGGTAGCCCTTGAGGGTTTGCTCGATGTTGTCGGCGGCCTGGGCGGCATGCAGCCAGGGGCCGCTGCTCCAGTAGCGCAGCGCGGGCGGATCGGAGAACAGGCGGAACAGGGCGTCGGCGTCGCCGCTGTCGACGAAGCGCAGCGTCAGGCGGTCGGTGTGCAGCTGGAAGGGTTCGAAACTGGGCATGCTGATCGTCTTGTGAGGGCTGGTGGCCTTCCAGCTTAGCGGATTTCGGTGGGCGGTTGGTGATTTTCGTAATGCTAACTTTGGGAAATAATGATATTATTCGGGCAATAGTCGTTAATTTTCTAATATTTCTCCAGGGACCTCTCCATGATCGCTCGCACTTGCATCGCCCTTGCCGCCGCAACCCTGCTGTCGGGAACCGCCTACGCCGCCCCGCTGACCGCCAACCAGATGCTGCAACAATTTAACGTCGTCGTCAGCGGCAACCTGACCTCGACCTCGCACGTCGACGGCCGCACCTACGTGGGCCAGAACGCCAACGGCGGCGACTATGTGCAGCACGTGAACGACACGCCAGCCTCGGCCTACGCCGGCCTGACCGTGGGCGGCACCCTGAGCGGCAACGTGCACGTGAACGGCCTGGGCCTGGTTACCGGCGGCGACGCCAACGGCATCAACGTCAACAACGGTTCCGCGTATGTGGGCGGCTCCGCGAGCGGCTCCAGCTTCAACGGCGACGCCTGGATCGTCGGCGCCGCCAACGGCGGCAACTTCAACGGCGGCATCCACGCGGCCAGCTACACCAACATCAACGTCAATCCGGGCAGGGTGTTGGCCGCGCCGACCGGTGCGATGAACAGCACGCTGGCGGCGTCGACCTCGACCAACTTCGGCGCGGTGATGACCGGCCTGTCGAGCCAGCTGTCGGCGATGCACGCGACGGACGGCACCAAGGTCACCTACAGCAACAACGACAGCAACGTGCTGCTGAGCGGCACCGCCGTCAACGGCGTGCTGGTGTTCGACCTGACCAAGGACGACAGCAAGATCTTCTCGAGCAAGGTGACTGACATTTCGTTCAACCTGAACGGCGCCAGCACGGTGATCTTCAACACCGACGACAGCAACTTGAGCCTGTCCGCCAACTTCAACCAGGCGCAGGCCCTGGGCAGCAAGCTGATCTGGAACTTCGCCGGCCATGACAACAGCGTCACCGTCGGCCGCACCTTCGGCGGCCAGGTGCTGGTGGCGGACGGCACCTTCAGCAACGTCGGCGGCGCCAACGTCGAAGGCGGCGTGTTCGCCAAGACGCTGAACCAGTTCGGCGAGATCCACCTGCAGAGCTTCACCGGCACGGTGCCGACCGCACCGGTGCCCGAGCCGGAAACCTACGCCATGCTGCTGGCCGGCCTGGGTCTGGTCGGGGCGATGCTGCGGCGCAAAAAATAATCGCGGAGAAGTGCCGTGCGGCAATAGGTGTGATATCCTTGAGGTAATTTAAATTGCTATCAAGGAATTATTCATGGTCGCCGTTACGAAATCCGCTGTTTCCGCTGTCGTTATTGCAATCGCTTCCCTGGGAAGCGCGCAGGCTGCCGTGCTGGATTTGGGGCTGCACGGCGCCAATGTGTTCGCGTTCACCGACTTCAAGGCGCCCAGCTCCGACGTCCAGGGCGCCATCCTGGCCGGCCGCGACGTCCAGCTGGCCAATTACTCCGTCAATGCCAACAACGTCGACGCCTTCGGCGGCTATTCGCTGATCGCCGGCCGCGACCTGAAATTCACCAGCGGCTCGATCAAGAACGGCGACACCTACGTCGGCGGCAAGGCCAGCCTGACCCAGAGTGTCGACGTGTATTCGAAGATCAAGACTGGCGCCGCGCCCGTCAACATGAACGCGCTGGCCGGCCAGTTGACGGCCACTTCCGGCTCGCTGTCCAAGCTGTCGACCACCGGCACCGCCACCGAGCAGTGGGGCGGCCTGAATATCGCCGGCAGCAAGAAGAGCGTGGAAGTGATCGACATCGACGCCAAGACACTGTCGAACGTCAGCTACTTCAACTTCAGCGGCCTGAACGCCGGCTCCACGCTGATCCTCAACGTCAGCGGCGACAAGGCCAGCTTCAACGGCGGCTACCAGGGCTTCGAGAACTACAACGTGCTGTTCAATTTCTACCAGGCGACCGACCTGGGCATCCACACCGGCCTGACCGCCAATATCCTGGCGCCGCTGGCCCGCGTGGATGGCGGCAGCGGTGTGATCGATGGCAACGTGATCGTCAATTCGTGGAGCTCGTCGGTGCAGATCAACGCCGATCACTTCTTCAAGCCGGTCAGCGTGAACGGCTACACCACCGCCGTGCCGGAACCGGAAACCTATGCGATGATGCTGGCCGGCCTGGGCCTGGTGGGCTTCATGGCGCGCCGTCGCAAGCAGGCGGCGGCACGCTGATCGCCGACAGCACCATGTCGACGATGACCTTCTCGGCATCGTCGAAGTCTTTCTTGGTCAGCTGCTTGCGGTTCAACACCAGCGCCATCTGCGCCGAAAAGTCCGCGTAGGACTGCGTCATCGCCCAGATGGCGAACAGCAGGTGGGTCGCGTTGATCGGCGCGATCTTCCCTTCGCTGATCCACTTCTCGAACACCTCGATATCCTTGCGCACCAGCGGCACCACGCGGTTCTGGATCTGCGCGCCGTACAGCTGCGCGCCGCTGATCACCTCCATCGCATACACGCGCGACGCCCACGGCTGTTCGCGCGAGAACTTCAGCTTGGCCTGCACGTAGGTGCGCAGCACGTCGCGCGGATCCTGGTCGCCGGCGGCCAGGTTCTCCATCCGTTCCAGCCACTCGTCGAGCACCTCGTCCAGCACGCGCTGGTACAGCGCCTGCTTGGTGGGGAAGTAGTACATCAGGTTCTGTTTCGACAGGCCGGCGTTCTCCGCCACGGTGGCGATCGACGTGCCCTCGTAGCCGCATTCGGCGAACACCCGCACCGCCTCGGCGGCGATGTCGGCTTCCAGTTTGTCGCGATTGAGAACGCGCCGTTTGATCTTCGGCGCTGGCTCGGCATTCAGTTTTGCTGTCGGCATGTGAGTCTCAGGAAGGTCAGGAGTTGTGGGTGGTCGGTGTAGGCGACGTTGAAGCGGAACCAGATCGATTCCGGCGCACGCAGCATGAAGAAATCGCACGGCGACAGCAGGATGCCGGACTTGAGCGCCAGGTCGGCGATGATCTTGCCGTTCCATTCGGCGGTTGGCGCCTGGTCCCAGCCGGCGCTGACGAACATGCCGCCGCGCGGGCGCGCCAGCGGCTCCATGCCGACGCTGCGCAGGCTGTCGATGGCGCGTTCGCGGCCGGCCGCCAGCTGCGCGGCCAGCTTGTCCACCATGCGCTTGTAGGGCCGCGCGGTGATGGCGTGGTAGACGGCGCGCTCGTTGATCTCGGAGGTGGTCAGGCCGGCCAGCATCTTCACCCGCAGCAGCTCGGGGATCAGCGAGGCCGAGGCGCAGATCGATCCGACGCGCAGCACCGGCGACAGCGTCTTGGAGAAGCTGCCGACGCGGATCACGCGCCGCAGGCCGTCCATGGCCGCCAGCGAGGCCTCGCCGCGCGGCGCCAGCTCGCGGTAGATGTCGTCCTCCACCAGCCAGAAATCGAACTGCTCGGCGAGACCCAGCAGGCGATGCGCCTGCGCCGCGCTGAGCGAGGTGCCCAGCGGGTTTTGCAGCACCGTGTTGACGAACATGAGCTTGGGCTGGGTTTGCGCGGCCTGCCTGGCCAGCGTGTCGAAATCGAGGCCATGCTCGCCGCGCGGTATGCCGACCGGCACGCAGCCGTGGTGGCGTATCAGCGACAGCAGGTTGCTGTAGCCGGGATCCTCGACAAACACGGTGTCGCCCGGCTTGGTCAGCGTGCGCAGGACCAGGTCGAAGGCGTGGGTGGCGCCGTGGGTCAGCAGCACCTGTTCCGGCTCGACCGGGAACAGCTCGTCGCTCAGCGTGGACGACAGCTGCTGCCGCAGCGACGGAAAGCCCAGCGGATGGCCGTAGCCGCGCAGGCGCGTGGCCGGGATGCGCATCGCCTGGCGCACGGCGTCGAGGATGGTGTCCTCGCCGTACCACTCGGGCGGCAGCCAGCCGGCGCCCACGGCCAGCGCCTCGGAGGTGCCGGAATACAGGTCGGGGGTGAGGGCGTCGATGGCGGTCGGCGTGGCCTGCAGCGTGGACGGCAGCAGCGTGGCCGGCACGTCCTGGCGGGCCACGAAATAGCCGGAACCGCGGCGCGATGACAACAGTCCCAGCGTCACCAGCCGGTCGTAGGACTCGACAACTGTAAAGGTGCTGATGCCATTACACTTGGCAAATTGCCGCACCGACGGCATTTTCGTTCCTATGCGCAACTCCCTGCGGCCCACCATCGCGCTGATGGCGGCGACGATCTGCTCGACCAGGCTGCCTTTCTTGCTGCGCTCTATGGCGAGCACCGGCCAGCCCGCCGCTTCGGGCGCGCAGCCGGTTTGATCGATCACAGAAATCGCTGGTTCCATCCTTGACTCCATTTGCTGCGGAAAGCAAAACTGTAGTGTTTTTGTTGCCAGTACGGTTGGACAGTTTTGATATTTGTGTATCTGTGCCATAGTTGTTGCGCTGTCTATTATTGCATCATCATTTTGCCAACTGGTAAATTTTTTTACGGTTCGTCAAAAAAATCCGCAAGTCAGTTCCTAGGAGATGTGCATGAACGAGTCCCGACCTGAATCGATGGCGTCCTTCTGGATGCCCTTTACGAACAACCGCGATTTCAAAGCCCATCCGCGCCTGCTGGTGTCGGCGGAAGGCATGTACTACAAGGACGTGGACGGCAACACCATCCTGGACGGCACCGCCGGCCTGTGGTGCGTGCCGTGCGGCCACGCGCAGCCGAAGATCGTCGCCGCCGTGCGCGAGATGGTGGGCCAGCTCGATTTCGCGCCGACCTTCCAGATGGGCCACCCGGCCGCTTTCGACCTGGCCGAAAAGCTGATGGAGTACACCAACCACAAGTTCGGCCAGGTGTTCTACACCAACTCCGGTTCCGAGGCGGTGGACACCGCGCTGAAGATCGCGCTGGCGTACCACAAGGCGCGCGGGGAGGCGAGCCGCACGCGTTTGATCGGCCGCGAGCGCGGCTACCACGGCGTCGGCTTCGGCGGCATCTCGGTGGGCGGCATCGCCGGCAACCGCAAGCCGTACGGCGTGATGCTGCCGGGCGTCGACCACCTGCCGCACACGCACAACCTGGAGAAGAACGCCTACACGCGCGGCGAGCCGGAATACGGCACCGAGCTGGCCGACGAACTGGAACGCATCGTCGCGCTGCATGACGCGTCGACCATCGCCGCGGTGATCGTCGAGCCGGTGGCAGGTTCCACCGGCGTGCTGATACCGCCGAAGGGATACCTGAAGCGCCTGCGTGACCTGTGCACCAAGCACGGCATCCTGCTGATCTTCGACGAGGTGATCACGGGCTTCGGCCGTTTGACCACGCCGTTCGCGGCCGACTACTTCGACGTCGAACCGGACATGATGACCACCGCGAAGGGTCTGACCAACGGCGTGATCCCGATGGGCGCGGTGTTCAGCAAGAAGTTCATCTACGACGCCTTCATGGAAGCGCCGGCCGGCATTGAGCTGTTCCACGGCTACACCTACTCGGGTCACCCGGTGGCCTGCGCCGCCTCGCTGGCGACGCTGGAAGTGTTCAAGGAACAGAAGATCCTCGAACACGCCGCCGGCATGGCCGAATACTGGGCCGACGCGGTGCACTCGCTCAAGGGCTTGCCGCACGTGATCGACATCCGCACCATCGGCCTGATCGCCGGCATCGAGCTGGCGCCCATCGCCGGCAAGCCTGGCGCGCGCGCGTTCGCCGCGTTCAAGCAGGCCTTCGCCGACGGCATCCTGATACGCACCACCGGCGACATCATCGCTCTGTCGCCACCGCTGGTGCTGGAGAAAAAACATATCGACGAACTTTTTGGAAAGCTGACGACGGTACTTAAAAACTTAAACTAACGAGGAGAACACCATGCTGGTAGGCGTCCCAAAAGAGATCAAGAACCAGGAGTCCCGCGTTGGCCTTACCCCGGCCAGCGTGAAGGAACTCGTATTGCGTGGCCATCAAGTACTTGTACAAAAAAACGCCGGTGTCGCCATCGGCTTGAGTGATGCGATGTATGAAGGCGCCGGCGCCACCATCATCGAAGCGGCGTCCGAAATCTTCGCCCGCGCCGAGATGATCGTCAAGGTGAAGGAGCCGCAGCCGGAAGAATGCGCGATGCTGCGCAAGGGCCAGATCCTGTACACCTACCTGCACCTGGCTCCGGACCCGGAACAGACCAAGGCGCTGGTGGAATCTGGCGCGGTGTGCATCGCCTACGAAACCATCACCGGCGCCAACGGCGGCTTGCCGCTGCTGGCGCCGATGAGCGAGGTGGCGGGGCGCATGTCGATCCAGGCCGGCGCCGCGCACCTGGAAAAATCCAAGGGCGGCATGGGCCTGCTGCTGGGCGGCGTGCCTGGCGTGGCGCCCGGCCACATCGCCATCATCGGCGCCGGCGTGGTCGGCACCAACGCCTTGCAGAGGGCGGTCGGCATCGGCGCGCGCGTGACGATTTTGGACAAGAACATCGACCGCCTGCGCCAGCTGGACCTCATCTACGGCAACCGCATCTCGACCATGTATTCGAACGCGCATTCGATCGAAGAGGCGGTGCTGGACGCGGACCTGGTGATCGGCGGCGTGCTGGTGCCCGGCGCGGCAGCGCCCAAGCTGGTGACCAAGGAAATGATCGCGCGCATGAAGCCCGGCGCGGTGGTGGTGGACGTGGCCATCGACCAGGGCGGATGCTTCGAGACCTCGCACGCCACCACACATGAAAAGCCGACCTACGTGGTCGACGGCGTGATCCACTACTGCGTGGCCAACATGCCGGGCGCGGTGGCCCGCACGTCGACCTTCGCGCTGAACAACGCAACCATCGGCCACGCGCTGGCGCTGGCCGACAAGGGCTGGCAGAAAGCGCTGAAAGCCAATCCGCACTTGAAGAACGGTTTGAATGTCTGTCTCGGCCACGTCACCTACGAAGCGGTGGCGCACGGCCTTGGCTATACCTATGTTGACGCGGACAGCCTGCTGGGCTGATCCCGAAATTTGAAAGAAGATCATGAGCGACCTGGACACCATCACCCACTACATCAACGGCAGTAAAGTCGATACGCAAAGCGGCCGCTATGCGGACGTGTTCAATCCCGCGCTGGGGGAGCCGGTGGCCAGGGTCGCCCTGGGTACGACGGAGGAAGTCGATGCCGCCGTGCGCGCGGCGGAAAAAGCATTCCCGTCGTGGTCCGCCACGCCGCCGCTGACGCGTGCCCGTGTTCTTTTCAAATACCTGCAGCTGTGCCAGCAGCACACCGACGAATTCGCGGCGATGCTGACGCGGGAACACGGCAAGACCTTTGCCGACGCGCAGGGCGAGGTGGCGCGCGGCATCGAGATGGTGGAATTCGCGGTCGGCATCCCGCAGCTGCTGAAGGGCGAATTCACCGACCAGATCTCGCGCGGTATCGACGCGTGGTCGATGCGCCAGGCGCTGGGCGTGGTGGCCGGCATCACGCCGTTCAACTTCCCGGTGATGGTGCCGATGTGGATGTTCCCCGTCGCGCTGGCATGCGGGAACACCTTTATCCTCAAGCCTTCCGAGCGCGATCCGTCGCCGTCGCTGCTGCATGCGCGGCTGCTGAAGGAAGCCGGTCTGCCGGACGGCGTGTTCAACGTCATCCAGGGCGACAAGGTCACCGTCGACGCGCTGCTCGACCATCCAGTGGTGCAGGCGGTGAGCTTTGTCGGCTCGACGCCGATCGCCGAATACATCTACGCGCGCGGCTGCGCTGCGGGCAAGCGCGTGCAGGCTTTGGGCGGCGCGAAGAACCACATGGTCGTCATGCCGGATGCGGACATGGAAATGACCGTCGATGCGCTGATGGGCGCGGCGTATGGCTCGGCGGGTGAACGCTGCATGGCGATCTCCGTCGTGGTCGCGGTCGGCGATGCGGGCGACAAGATCGTCGATGCACTGGCAAAGCGCACCGCCGCACTGAAAGTGCGCGATGGTATGGCGTCGGATGCGGAAATGGGACCGGTCGTTTCCAGCGCGGCCAAGCAGCGCATAGAGCGCTTGATTGGCGAAGGCGTGGAGCAGGGCGCCAAATTGGTGGTCGATGGCCGCAATCATGTCGTTGCTGGACGCGAGAACGGCTTCTTCATCGGCGGTACTTTGTTCGACCACGTCACGCCGGATATGTCGATCTACAAGGAAGAGATTTTCGGCCCCGTGCTGTGCATGCTTCGCTCGCCGGACGTGGGCAGCGCGGTGGAGCTTATCAACCGTAACGAGTACGGCAACGGCGTGGCGATCTATACGCGCGACGGCGGCGTGGCGCGCGAGTTCGTGCGGCAGATCCAGGTCGGCATGGTGGGCGTGAATGTGCCGCTGCCGGTGCCGATGGCCTTCAACAGTTTCGGCGGATGGAAGCGCAGCCTGTTCGGCGACCATCACGCCTACGGCCCTGAAGGCGTGCGTTTCTACACACGCCACAAGGCGGTGATGCAGCGCTGGCCGAACACCGCAAGCGCTGGCGCAGAATTTGCATTCCCTCAGATGAAGTAATCGCCACCACAGCCACCATGCATAGCCAGGAAATCGTATGATGATCGAATCTCTCAAATACATGCCCCAGCCGAAGGAAGCCAATGCCGCACTGGCGGAACACTTCACCGACCTGGCCCCCGCGCTGAATGCGCGCCAGGCCGCGATCGAAAGCTCGCGCTGCCTGTATTGCTACGATGCGCCGTGCACGCGCATCTGCCCGTCCGATATCGACGTCGCCAGTTTTATCCGCAATATCCACGACGAGAATATCAACGGCGCCGCCGTCGGCATCCTGAAGCAGAACATCCTGGGCGGCAGCTGCTCGCGCGTCTGCCCGACCGAGATCCTGTGCGAAGATGCCTGCGTGCGCAACCATGATGCAGAAGGCCAGCCGGTGAAAATCGGCCTCCTGCAGCGCTACGCCATCGACAACATGACGATCACCGAGCATCCTTTCAAGCGCGCCGCCTCCACCGGTAAGAAGATCGCCGTGGTCGGCGCGGGCCCCGCCGGCCTGTCGTGCGCGCACCGCTTGGCGATGCTGGGCAACGACGTGGTGATCTACGAAGCGAAAGAAAAATCCGGCGGCCTGAATGAATACGGCATCGCCAAGTACAAGCTGACCGATAACTTCGCGCAGAAGGAAGTCGACTTCCTTCTGCAAATCGGCGGCATCGAAATCAAGCATGGCCAGACGCTGGGCGGCAACGTGCAGCTGAAGGACCTGCACGCGCAGTACGACGCCGTGTTCCTCGGCCTGGGCCTGGGCGCCAGCAAGCAGCTGGGCCTGACCGGCGAGGACGCCCCCGGCCTGCTGGCCGCCGTCGACTACATCGCCGCGCTGCGCCAGGCCGATGACCTGAGCAAGCTGCCGCTGCCCGCGCGCGCCATCGTCATCGGCGCCGGCAATACCGCCATCGACATGGCGGTGCAGATCCAGCGCCTGGGCGCGGAAGAGGTCACGCTGGTGTACCGGCGCGGTTTCGACGCGATGAGCGCCACCGAACACGAACAACACATTGCGAAGGAAAATCAGGTCCGCATGCGTACCTGGGCCCAGCCGCAGCAAGTGCTGCTGGATGAAGCGGGCCGCGTGCGCGGCATGCGCTTCGAGAAAACCGCAATCGTCAACGGCCGTCTGGCCGGCACCGGCGAGACTTTCGAGATCGCGGCAGACGCGATCTTCAAAGCCATCGGCCAGGGCATGGACGAAAAGAGCATCAGTGATCCACTGGCGAAAACGCTGAAACGCGACGGCGACAAAATCCACGTCGATGATCAGTTCCGCACAGTCCTGCCGCGTATCTACGCCGGCGGCGATTGTGTGGCGCCCGGACAGGACCTGACCGTGCAGGCGGTACAGCACGGAAAACTGGCGGCACACGCCATTCACCAAGACATCAACGGTATGAAGGAGGCTGCATAATGGCTGACCTGAGCATAGAATTCTGCGGCATCAAGTCCATCAACCCGTTCTGGCTGGCCTCCGCGCCGCCGACCGACAAGGCCTACAACGTGGTGCGCGCATTCGAGGCGGGTTGGGGCGGCGTGGTGTGGAAAACGCTGGGCGAGGATCCGGCCGCAGTCAACGTGTCGTCGCGCTACTCCGCGCACTATGGCAAGAACCGCGAAGTCATCGGCTTCAACAACATCGAGCTGATTACCGACCGCTCGCTGGAAATCAACCTGCAAGAGATCACGCAGGTGAAGAAGGACTGGCCGGACCGCGTCATCATCGTTTCGCTGATGCTGCCGTGCGAAGAGAAGCTGTGGGCCGACATCCTGCCGTTGGTGGAAGCCACCGGCGCCGACGGCATCGAGCTCAATTTCGGCTGCCCGCACGGCATGCCGGAACGCGGCATGGGCGCGGCCGTGGGCCAGGTTCCCGAATACGTGGAGATGGTCACGCGCTGGTGCAAGACGCACTCCAAGCTGCCGGTCATCGTCAAGCTCACGCCTAACATCACCGACGTGCGCGCACCGGCGCGCGCGGCCAAGGCGGGCGGCGCGGACGCGGTCTCGCTGATCAACACCATCAACTCGATCACGCACCTGGACCTGGACCAGATGGTGGCCTTCCCCATCGTCGGCGGCGCCAGCACCCACGGCGGCTACTGCGGTTCGGCGGTCAAGCCCATCGCGCTGAACATGGTGGCCGAGATAGCGCGCGATCCCCAGACCAAGGGCCTGCCGATTTCCGGCATCGGCGGCATCGGCAACTGGCGCGACGCGGCGGAGTTCATGGCGCTGGGATCGGGCTGCGTGCAGGTCTGCACCGCGGCCATGCTGCACGGCTTCCGCATCGTCGAAGAGATGAAGGACGGCCTGTCGCGCTGGATGGACGAGAAGGGCTACAAGAGCATCAGCGAATTCGTCGGCAAGGCGGTGCCGAATACGACGGACTGGAAGTACCTGAACATGAACTATCAGGTGATCGCGCAGATCAACCAGGACGACTGCATCAAGTGCGGCCGCTGTTACGTGGCGTGCGAGGATACGTCGCACCAGTCGATCGCGCAGTTGATCGACGCGGCCACCGGCACGCGCACGTATGAGGTGATCAAGGATGAATGCGTGGGCTGCAACCTGTGCGAAATCACCTGCCCGGTGCAGGGCTGCATCACGATGGTGCCGCAGGAGACAGGCAAGCCATACATGAACTGGACGCAGGACCCGCGCAACCCGCGCGCGGAGAACGTCAAGGCGGCGGAAACGGTATAAACGGTATTGGGTACGGAACTTGCAGCGATAGAAGGATACATAACCCTTTGGAGAAAGCCCCGTGAGCAAAGAACTCCCTGGCAGCACGCAACTCTGGAACGAAGACCTGGCCCCGACAACGGCGGCGCAACGTACCTGGCGCTGGTATCACTTCGCCGCGCTGTGGGTCGGCATGGTGATGTGCATACCGGCCTACACGCTGTCCGCTAGTTTGATTGAAGGGGGCATGTCCGGCTACCAGGCCGTGCTCACGGTGTTCCTTGCGAACGCTATCGTCCTGCTGCCGATGCTGTTGATCGGCCATGCCGGCACCAAGTACGGCATTCCGTATGCGGTGCTGGCCCGTTCGTCGTTCGGCACCGCAGGCGCGCGCTTGCCGGCGCTGATGCGCGCCATCGTCGCCTGCGGCTGGTACGGTATCCAGACCTGGTTCGGCGGGCAGATGATCTACACGCTGCTCGGCGTGATGATGGGCGGCGAAATCGGCGGCGCCAAGATCGCGGGCCTCGGCATCAACGGTGCACAGCTGCTGTGCTTCCTGGCTTTCTGGGGCGTGCAGTTCTGGTACATCGTGCACGGCATGGACGCGATCCGCAAACTGGAAACCTACACCGCGCCGCTGAAGATCCTGATCTGCTTCGTGCTGCTGGGATGGGTCTACAACAAGGCCGGCGGCTTCGGCGACCTGCTGTCGGCGCCTTCGCAGTTTGTCGAAGGCGGCAAGAAGGCCGGCCAGTTCTGGTCCACCTTCTGGCCTTCGCTGACGGCGATGGTCGGCTTCTGGGCCACGCTTGCATTGAACATTCCCGACTTTACCCGCTTCGCCAAATCGCAGCGCGACCAGGTGCTGGGCCAGTCGGTCGGCCTGCCGGTGCCTATGGGCCTGCTGGCGATGATGGCGGTGATCGTCACCTCGGCCACGGTGGTCTTGTACGGCAAGGCGATCTGGGATCCGGTCGACCTGTCCAGCCGCATGACCGGCGCCGCCGTGCTGGTCGCGCTGCTGATCCTGTTGATCGACACCGTCTCCGTCAACCTGGCCGCGAACCTGGTCGGCCCGGCCTACGATTTTTCGTCGCTGGCGCCGAAGCAGATTTCGTACAAGGTGGGCGGCTACATCACCGCCGCCATCGCGATCCTGATGATGCCGTGGAAGATACTCGAATCCACGCAGGGTTACATCTTCACCTGGCTGATTGGCTACTCGGCGCTTCTGGGCCCCATCGCCGGCATCCTGATTGTCGACTACTACCTGGTGCGCAAGACCGAGTTGAATGTCGGCGAACTGTATCGCGAGGACGGCCAGTACTCTTATGGCAACGGCTGGAACATGGCTGCACTGGTGGCCTTCGTGGCCGGCGTTCTGCCGAATATCCCGGGCTTCCTCAACGCCGCGTTCCCCGCGTCCTTCCAGGATGTGGCGTCCGGTTTTAAAACCATCTACACCTACGCATGGTTTGTGGGAATCGCTGTTTCCGCGCTGGTGTATGGGGTTATGATGAAGGGCAAAGCAGTGCCCGCGGTGCGGGCCGCCCATCCCTAAAAGAGATTCAGGAGACGTCTATGACAACTATCATCCGCGGCGGCACCGTCGTCAACGCCGACCGCGCTTTTCGCGCCGATGTGCTGTGCTTTGGCGATAAGATCGTCGCCGTCGGCGAAAACCTGGAGGCGCCGCATTCGGCCAAGGTGATCGACGCCAGCGGCCAGTACGTGATACCGGGCGGGATAGACACGCACACCCACATGAACCTGCCCTTCATGGGCACCGTGACGCAGGACGACTTCTACACCGGCACCGCCGCCGGCCTGGCCGGCGGCACCACCACCATCATGGACTTCGTGATACCGGCGCCGAAGCAGAACCTGATCGAGGCCTATCACCAGTGGCGCGGCTGGGCGCAGAAGGCGGCCGGCGACTACACCTTCCACGTGGCGATCACCTGGTGGGACGAGACGGTGCATCGCGACATGGGCATCCTGGTGCGCGACCATGGCGTCAACAGCTTCAAGCACTTCATGGCGTACAAGAACGCCATCATGGCCGATGACGAGACGCTGGTGAAGAGCTTCCGCCGCTCGCTGGAACTGGGCGCGATTCCCACGGTGCACGCGGAGAACGGCGAGCTGGTTTATCAGCTCCAGCAGGACTTGCTGAAGAAGGGCATGACCGGGCCGAGCGCGCATCCGCTGTCGCGCCCACCGGCGGTGGAGGCGGAAGCGGCCAACCGCGCCATCGCGATCGCCAATGTGCTCAACACGCCGGTGTACATCGTCCACGTCTCCTGCGCCGAATCGCTGGACGCCATCACCCGCGCGCGCGCCAACGGGCAGCGCGTGTATGGCGAGGCGCTGGCCGGCCACCTGGTCATCGACGACAGCGTGTACCAGAGCGAGGACCTGGATTACGCGGCGGGCCATGTGATGAGCCCTCCGTTTCGCAGCAAGCACCACCAGGCCGCGTTGTGGCATGGTCTGCAGGGCGGCAACCTGCACACCACCGCGACCGATCACTGCACCTTCTGCGCCGAGCAGAAGGCGGCGGGCAGGGACGATTTCACCAAGATCCCGAACGGCTGCGGCGGCGTTGAGGACCGCATGTCCGTGGTGTGGGACGCGGGCGTCAACGCCGGCTTGCTGACGCCGTCGGAATTCGTCAAGGTGACGTCGACCAACGCGGCGCAGATTTTCAATATGTATCCGCGCAAGGGCGTGATCGCCGTTGGCGCCGACGCCGACATCGTCGTCTGGGATCCGGAGGGAACCCGCACCATATCGTCGCTGACGCAGTTTGCCAAGGGCGGTTTTAACGTATTCGAAGGCCGCACCGTGCGCGGCATCCCGAGCACCACGCTGGCCGCTGGCAACGTGGTGTTCCATCGCGGCGTGCTGATGGCGGTGGAGGGTGCGGGCCGTCATATCGACCGGCCGGCGTTCAAGCCGGCGTCGGCGCGCTAAACAAAGAGGAGCAGTGTAATGAGCGAAATGCGCATCAATGGCGACCGCCTGTGGGCGGCGCTGATGGAACTGGCACAGATAGGCGCCACCGCCAAGGGTGGCGTCAAGCGCCTGGCGCTGACGGACCTGGACAAGCAGGGGCGCGACCTGGTGGTCGGCTGGGGCAAGGCCGCCGGCATGTCGGTGACGGTCGACCAGATCGGCAATGTCTTCATGCGCCGCGACGGCACCAACAACGCGCTGCCGCCGGTGATGACCGGCAGTCATATCGACACCCAGCCGACCGGCGGCAAATTCGACGGCAACTACGGCGTTCTGGCCGGCCTCGAAGTCGTGCGCACGCTGAACGACTTGAAGATCAAGACCGAGGCGCCGATCGAAGTCGCCTTCTGGACCAACGAGGAGGGCTCGCGCTTCGTGCCGGTGATGATGGGCTCCGGCGTGTTCTGCGGCGCCTTCAGCCTGGAGACGGCCTACGCCGCCAAGGACACCGAGGGCAAGACCGTCGGCGAGGAACTGGAACGCATCGGTTACAAGGGCACGCAGGTGCCGGGCGATCATCCGATCGGCGCCTACTTCGAAACCCATATCGAACAAGGCCCGGTACTGGAAGACGCCGACAAGGTGATCGGTGTGGTGCCTGCGGTGATGGGCCTGTCCTGGTACGACTGCGTGGTGAGCGGCATGGAAGCCCACGCCGGCCCGACGCCCATGGGCCTGCGCAAGGATGCGCTGCAGGTGTCCACCAAGATCATGCAGGAGGTGGTGGCCATCGCCAACCGCTATCCGCCGTATGGACGCGGCACGGTGGGCATGGTGCAGGTGTTCCCGAACAGCCGCAACGTGATACCGGGCGAGGTCAAATTCAGCATCGACCTGCGCAACGTGAACGATGAGCTGCTCAACACCATGCACGAGGAGATGCTGGCCTTTATCGACAAGACCCGCGGCGAAACCGGCTTGAAGATTTCGATCGAACGCGTGTCGTACTACCCGCCATGCCCGTTCCATCCCGAGTGCGTGGACGCGGTGCGCAACGCCACCGCCAAGCTGGGATACTCGACCATGGACGTGGTTTCCGGTGCCGGCCACGATGCGATCTACGCGGCGCGCCTGGCGCCTGCCGGCATGATCTTCGTGCCTTGCAAGGATGGCATCAGCCACAATGAAATCGAGGACGCCAAGTCCGAACACCTGGAGGCGGGCTGCAACGTTCTGTTGCATGCGATGCTGGAGCGCGCCCGTATAGTTTGACCGTCGCCGGGCCGGGGAGCATACTGACTACAGGCAGGCTAGCCAGTCTGCCGGAACGCGTCATGTTCTCCCGGCTTCCAACATGCTAGAACCACCCCAATCCCAGGCGGCGGCGCTGGAGACAGGCTGCCCTGCGGTCACACTGGAAAGCATCTCCGATGCGGTTCTGGTGCTGGACCGCAGCTGGAACATACGCTACATGAACGGCAACGCGGAGCGCCTGCTGCAAGTGCGGCGCGCGGAGGTGATGGGCCGGAACGTGTGGGAGGTCTTCCCGGAAGCGGTGGACGGCCCGTACCACCGCGCCTACCTGCAGGCGGTGGAGACCAACAGCCCCGTGGCGTTCGAGGAGCATTATGTGCCGCTCGACCTGTGGACCGAGATCCGCGCCTATCCGTCTGACGACGGCCTGACGATCTACTTCCGTGACATCAGCGAGCGCAAGGCCGCCGAGGCCCAGATCCACAGCATGGCCTTCTACGACCAGCTCACCGGCCTGCCGAACCGCCAATTGCTACTGGACCGCGCCGGTCACGCGCTCTCGTTGGGCCACCTGGGCGCGATGCTGTTTATCGACCTGGATAACTTCAAGACCATCAACGACACCCGAGGCCACGACAAAGGCGATATGCTGCTGCGGATGGTCGCCGCCCGTCTGCGCACGGAGGTGCGCGGCTGCGATACGGTGGCGCGCTTCGGCGGCGACGAGTTCATCGTGCTGTTGGAGGAACTGGGCACCACGGAGAACGATGCCGCCGCCGCTGCGCAGGAGATCGCGCTCAAGATCGTTCATGCGTTCGGCGAGCCGTTTGCGATCGACGGCATGGACCAATACAGCACGCCCAGCATCGGCATCACGGTGTTCAGCGGCGGCAGCGTGGACGAGGTGCTCAAGCGCGCCGACCTGGCCATGTACCAGGCCAAGGCCGCGGGACGCAATACCATTTCATTCTTCGATCCGGCGATGCAGGCAAGGGTCAGCGCTCGGGCGGCGCTGGAGGCGGACATGCGGCGTGCGCTGGGCAACGGCGAATTCGTGCTGTATTACCAGCCGTTGATGTGCGTGGACGGTGCCATGGCCGGCGTGGAGGCGCTGGTGCGCTGGGCCCATCCGCAGCGAGGGCTGGTGCCGCCCGCCGAGTTCATACCGGTGGCGGAGGAGTCGAACCTGATCCTGCCACTGGGGCGTTGGGTGATGCGCGAGGCTTGCCAGCGGCTGGCGGCATGGGCCGGCGATGCGCGCACGGCCGGGCTGGAGATGGCGGTCAATGTCAGCGCCTCGCAGTTCCACCGGCCGGACTTCGTCGAGCATGTACTGGAGACGCTGGCGCAAACCGGTGCCCGCGCCGCCAGGCTGCGGCTCGAATTGACGGAAAGCCTGCTGCTCAAGGATGTCGGCGGCACGGTCGAGAAGATGCAGCGCCTGCGCGCCGCCGGCGTCAGCTTCGCGCTGGACGATTTCGGTACCGGGTATTCGTCGCTGTCGTATCTGCACCGGCTGCCGCTCGATCAGCTGAAGATAGACCGCTCATTCATCTGGGGCGCCGCAAAAGAGGACAGCGGCGCCGCCATCGTCCGCATCATCGTCTCGCTGGGCAAGGCGCTGAACATGTCGGTGCTGGCCGAGGGCGTGGAGACGCAGCAGCAGCTGGACTTTGTGATTGCGGAGGGATGCCAGTATTATCAAGGCTATTTGTTCAGCAAGCCGCTGCCCGAACCCGAGCTGCTGGCGTTGATCGCAAACTTGTAAATCGATGCATTCAGATCCGCAGCAAGCCTACCTCGATGGAAATCACCACATGGCCGCCGGCGATTTCGCCGTTGCGGAGGACTGCTACCTGCAGGCGTTGGTGCTGGAGCCCATGCACGGCGCGGCGCGCGCCAACCTCGGATACCTGAAGGAGCGCCAGGGTGCGCTCGCGGAGGCGGAGTTCCATTATCGACTGGCGCTGGCGTTGATGCCCGATCATGCGCAGCTCCACCAGAATCTCGGTGTGCTGCTGTTGAAGGCGAAGCGCTTCGATGAAGCCGAGGCGGCCGCACGCGCGGCGGTGGAATTGGCTCCGGACTCGCCGGCGGCATGGAGCCAGCTGGGCGTGCTGCTGGCATGCGTCAAGCGCGAGCAGGAGGCCGAGCAGTGCTACCGCCGTGCGCTGGCGTTGGACCCCGATCATGCGCGTACGCGCTTCAACCTGGCCTACGTGCTGCTGCGTCAAGGCCGGTTTGAAGAAGGCTGGCCGCTGCTGGAGGCGCGCTGGCAGTTCGACTCCTTCGCGCATGCCTTCGCGTGTCCGCGCTGGGAGGGGGAGCCGCTGCAGGGCAAGTCCATCGTGATCGTGCTGGAGGCGGGGCAGGGCGACATGATCCAGTTCTGCCGTTACGCCTCAAAGCTGAAGGAGCGTGGCGCCGCGCGCGTCGCCCTGATATGCCACGCAGGGTTGAAGCGTTTGTTCGCCACGCTGGCCGGCGTCGACGAGGTATATGCGCTGGAGGATGCGGTGCCGGCCGATGGCTGGGACTACTGGACGCATCCGATGCGGCTGCCCGCACAGTGCAGCGTTGCGGCGATCCCTTATCTCGCGGCGGAGCCGGAGCTGATACGGCATTGGGCCGCGCAGCTGCCGGCGCATGGCTTGCGCGTTGGCCTGGCGTGGAAGGGGAATCCGGATTTCGAGAACGACGCGGATCGTTCGCTGCCGTCGTTGCAGGTTCTGGCGCCACTGGCGGCCGCGTCGGGAGCGCATTTCGTCAGCCTGCAAAAAGGGCCGGGCGAAGCGGAGGCGCTGGCTCCACCCGCCGGCATGACGCTGCAGGTGATCGGCCCGCAGTTGCGCGACTTCGCCGACACGGCGGCCGTCATCGCCAACCTTGACCTGGTCATCAGCGTGGACACGGCGGTGGCGCATCTGGCCGGCGCCATGGGCAAGCCATGCTGGCTGCTGCTGCCCGACTATCGCTGCGACTGGCGCTGGATGACGGAGCGCAGCGACACGCACTGGTATCCGTCCATGCGCCTGTTCCGCCAGCCCGAGGGCGGTGGCTGGGCGCCGGTGATCGCCGAAGTGGCCGCCGCGCTGGCCGAACTTTGCCGGCGCACGCCGGCGGCCAGCGATCAGGCGTAGTTGCGCAGGAAGTCCAGCAGCACCTGGGCGGCGATGTCGGCGTCGTCCGCCGTCATCGTCTCCAGCGGATTGTGGCTGATGCCGCCGTTGCCGCAGCGCGTGAACAGCATGGCCACATCGGTGATCGCGGCCATCGCCATCGCATCGTGGCCGGCGCCGGACAGCAGGTCGAAGCGCGGCAAGCCAGCGCGCTCGATGGCGGCGCCGAACTGCCGCATCAAACGCGGCGCGCATGGCGCGGCCGAGGCGTCGACGATCTGCTGCCAGCTCACCTCCACCTGGCGCCGCGCGCAGATCGCCGCGATGCCGTCCAATACATCCTTCACCGCCGCCAGCCGCACCGCGTCGTCGGCGGCACGGATATCGAGCGACAGATTGCACGCGCCGGGGATCACGTTGACCGAACCACCGGGCACCTGCAACTGGCCGACCGTGCCGACCAGCGACTCGCCCTGCGCGCAGCGGCGCTCGACCAGCAGTACGATTTCCGCCGCTGCCGCCGCCGCATCCCTGCGCATCGTCATCGGCGTGGTGCCGGCGTGGCTGGCCAGGCCGGTCAGTTCGACCAGGTAGCGCGAGCTGCCGGCGATTGCCGTCACCACGCCCAGCGGCAGGTCGCGCTCCAGCAGCACCGGGCCTTGTTCGATATGGACTTCCACGAAGCCCAGCAACTGCGCCGGATCGCGCGCGATGGCGGGAATGCGCGCCACGTCATGGCCGGCAGCCAGCAGCGCGTCGCGCATGGTGACGCCGTCGGCGTCGGTCTGGTCCAGCAGCGACAGGTCGAAACGGCCCGTGACCGCGTTACTGCCCAGGAAGGTACTCTTGAAGCGCACGCCTTCCTCTTCGGCGAAACCGACGATCTCGAAATGGAAGGGCAGCCTTTCGCCGCGCTGGTGCAGGTGGCGCACGATGGCGATCGGCAGCAGGATGCCAAGGCGCCCGTCATACTTGCCGCCGTTGCGCACGGTGTCGTAGTGCGAACCGGTCATCAGCGTTTTCGCGTCCGGCGCATCCGAGCGGTAGACGCCGGCGACGTTGCCGACGGCGTCGATGTGCGCGTCCATGCCCGCTTCGCGCATCCAGTCCAGCAGCTGCGCGGCGGTCTTGCGGTGCGCTGGCGTCATGTAGGCGCAGGTCAGGTCGAAATCCGCGTTGGCGCTGTTGTCGGTGTCGCTCCACGCGGCTATGGTTTCGCACCACTGCATGATGGTGGGGCCGAAGTCCAGCGTCACGCCCAGCAGATCGTTCAGGCGCAGTTCGGCGATGCGCTTAATCTGGCGCAGGCACTCGGCGATTTCGTCGGCGCGCTGGTTCTTCAGCCGGCGCGTGAAGGTGGCGATGATGGCGCGGCGCGTGAGCCCCTGTCCATCCGGGCCTTTGACGGCGAGGATGAACGGGAATCTGAACTTGGCGTTGTAGTCCGCGTTCAGCCGGTGCAGCACGGCGAATTCCTCGGCGCTGCACAGGTGCAGGCCGGACTTGGCTTGCTCGTTGGTGGATTCGGCCGTCAGCTGTCCGGCGACGGCGGCCTTGCCGGCCAACTCGGGGTGGGCGCGGATCAGGCCCAATTGCTCGTCCAGCGACGCGGCGCTGACGACCGCCTGCAAGGCCAGCTTGAGCGCGGTGGCGTTGGCGAAGGGCCGCCGCGCCGCCGCCCGTTCCGGTATCCACGGCGAGTGCTCGTAGATGCCGCGCAGGCGGTCGGTGAAGGTGGCGGCGTCGCAGCTGTTTAATTCGGAGAGTGTAGTCATGGCTTAGTGTAACCGCGACTGCGCCGTGCAGTTATATGCGGTATCCATTAAGGTTTATTATTTGCCGAGTGCCTTGGCCGCCGTCGAGACCTGCTCGCGCAGCCATTTGTGCTCTGGCGCCTGGTGCACGCGCTCGTGCCACAGCTGGTAGAAACGCATCGCCGGGAACTTGACCGGCACCGTGTACGTCTTCAGCGGCATATTGCGTTCGTAGTAGCGCACGAACTGGCGGCCGGTGGTCAGCACCAGGTCCGTCTGCGTCAGCATGTAGGGGATCAGGCCGAAGTAGGCCGATTCCACCGCGACGTTGCGCTGCAGGCCCTGGCGCTCCAGGAAGTCGTCGATGACGCCGTGGTAGCCCGGCAGTATCTGCGTCGGCGCCACGTGGGGCAGGGACAGGTAGTCGCCCAGCGTCATGTCCTCGCTGCCGGTGCGCAGCGCGTACGGGCAGTCGGAACGCATCACGCAGATGATCGGGTCCTCGAACAGCTTGGACATGTGCAGGTGCTCGGGCGGTTCGTCCCAGTTGGCGATGACCAGGTCCATGTCGCCGTCCGACAGCAGGCGCACGTAGTCCACGCCCGGACCCAGGCTGTGGATCTTCACGCGGCTGTTGGGCGATCCGCGCCGCAGCATCGCCACCAGGTTGGGCAGGAACTGGCTGTCCAGATAGTCCGGCGCGGCGATGTGGAAGGTGCGCGCTTCGTTTTGCGGCACGAAGGGCGTCTTCTTCAGGAACAGGTTCTCGGTTTCGTCGAGGATGCGCTTGGCCGGAATCAGCAGGCTTTCGCCGTGCTGGGTCGGCACCATGCCGCGCGCGCCGCGCACCAGCAGGGGATCGCCGGTCAGCTCGCGCAGCTTGCGCAGCGACGCGGAAATCGAGGGCTGCGGCTGATTCAGTTTGAGGGCGACGCGTGAGACGTTCTTCTCAACCAGCAGCAGGTAGAGGATGCGGATCAGATGCAGATCCAGGTGTTGCGGCAGGGCGGCCATGTGAGTATTTCTGTTATACGGAATCGGATATGTTTAATATACTCTAATGTTCATGTGGTCGGCGTCAAATCCGTTTATCTTCTGTAAATTAGCCACACTCTTTACCCTGAAAGCACCCATGGAATTATTCGCCTATCTGATCCCGTACGGCCTTGAGTGGCTGAACCTGATCGTGCGCTGGCTGCACGTCATCACCGGCATCGCCTGGATTGGCGCCTCGTTCTACTTCGTCTGGCTCGATAACTCGATCCGCCCGCCGGCTCCTGGCTCGGACCTGGCGAAGAAGGGCGTGTCCGGCGAACTGTGGGCGGTGCACGGCGGCGGTTTCTACAACCCGCAAAAATACCTGGTGGCGCCGGCCGAACTGCCGAAGGAGCTGCACTGGTTTAAATGGGAGGCTTATACCACCTGGCTGTCCGGCATCGCGCTGCTGACCATCGCCTACTACTTCAACGCGCAGGCGATGATGATCGATAAGTCGGTGGCCGATATCGGCAGCTGGCAGGCGATCGGCATCGGCGTCGGCACGCTGGTCGTCGGCTGGACCGTGTACGACCTGCTGTGCCGCTCCCCGCTGGGCAAGCGCGACATGTGGTTCGGCGTGGTGGTGTTCGCGCTGATCGTCGGCGCCGCGTATGGCCTCACCCATGTGTTGAGCGGCCGCGCCGCCTACATCCACGTCGGCGCGCTGATCGGCACCATCATGGTCGGCAATGTGCTGATGCTGATTATTCCCGGCCAGCGCAAGATGGTGGAGGCCATGTCGGCCGGCCGCCTGCCGGATCCTGTGCACGGCCAGAAGGCCAAGCAGCGCAGCGTCCACAATAACTACTTCACGCTGCCGGTGCTGTTCATCATGATCAGCAACCACTACGCGATGACCTACCGGAACGACCACGCCTGGCTGGTGCTGGCCTTTATCATGGCGGCCGGCGTGTTCATTCGCCACTTCTTCAACCTGCGCCACAAGGGTCGCGTGGAGTGGCGCTATCCGGCGCTCGGCGTGGCGCTGCTGATCGGCGTGGCGGTGGCGATCGCGCCGCCACGTCCCGTCGCGACGGCGGCTGCGGCCGATCCTGCGGCGCAATTCGCCAAGGTGAAGACCGTCATCGACCAGCGCTGCGTGGCCTGCCACTCCGCTCATCCTTCGCAGCCCGGCTTTGCGACGGCGCCCGCCGGCGTGATGCTCGACAGCGCGGAGCAGGTGCATCAGAACGCGGAAAAAATCTACAAGCAATCGGTGCAGCTCAAGGCCATGCCGCTTGCGAACCTGACCAATATGACGGATGCCGAACGGGCGCAGATCGCGGCCTGGTTCGAGTCCGGCGCCAAGTGAGAGAATAGCCATGACGACGAACAAGGAACAACTGGCGCAATGGATCGACGCGCACTTCGATGAGGAAGTCGGCGTACTGCAGCAGCTGCTGCGCGTGCCGACCGATACCCCGCCCGGCAACAACGCGCCGCATGCGGACCTGGTGGCGGACTTGGTCAAGGCCTACGGCTGGACCGCCGAGAAGCACGCCGTGCCGGCGCAGGTGGTTCACGACTACGGCATGGAGAGCATCACCAACCTGATCGTGCGCCGCCCTTATCAAGCCGGCGGCCCGACGGTGGCGCTCAACGCCCACGGCGACGTGGTGCCTCCGGGCGACAACTGGACCTATCCGCCATACGGCGGCGTGGTGGAAAACGGCTACATCTACGGCCGAGCGGCGGCTGTCTCCAAGTGCGACTTCGCCACCTACATCTTCGCCACGCGCGCGCTGGAGGCGCTGGGCGTGCCGCTCAAGGGCGGGCTGGAACTGCACTTCACCTACGACGAGGAATTCGGCGGCCTGCTGGGTCCCGGCTGGCTGCTGGAGCAGAAGCTGACCAAGCCGGACTTCGTCATCGCGGCGGGCTTCAGCTACAACATCGTCACCGCGCACAACGCCTGCCTGCAGCTGGAGATCACGGTACACGGCAAGTCCGGCCATGGCGCGATGCCGGAGACCGGCCACGATGCGCTGCAGGCGGCCACACGCATCCTGAACGCGATCTACGACCAGCTGCCGGAGCTGAAGAAGGTCAAGTCGAAAATCCCCGGCATCGATTCGCCGACCATGCTGGTGGGCCGCATCGACGGAGGCACCAACACCAACGTGGTACCGGGCAAAGTGGTGCTGAAGATGGACCGCCGCATGATCCCGGAAGAAGATCCGGCGGTGGTGGAAGCCCAGGTCCGTGCGCTGATCGAAAAGGCGGTGGAAGGTCAGCCGGGCATTCGCATCGAGATCAAACGCCTGCTGCTGTCGCACGCGCTGCGCGAGCAGCCGGGCACGGAGAAGCTGGTGGCGAGCCTTCAGCAGAACGCGCAAACCTTCATCGGCGAGAAGATCCCGGCGCAAGGCACGCCGCTGTACGCGGACGCGCGCCTGTACGGTGAACATGGCATTCCGGCGGTGCTGTACGGCGCCGGTCCGCGCACCGTCCCCGAGTCCAACGCCAAGAAGGCCGACGAGCGCCTGCTGCTCGAAGACCTGCGCAAGGCGACCAAGGTGGTAGCATGCACGCTTTTGGATTTCCTTGGAGAGTGAGATGTTTGAGAAGAAGATGATGGCCGGCTGGGGCGATATGGACTTCAACAGCCATATGCGCAACACGGCCTTCCTGGACAAGGCGGGCGACGTGCGTATGCTGTTCCTGTCGGAGAACGGCTTCCCCATGAGTGAGTTCATGCGCCTGAATATCGGCCCGGTGGTGATGAAGGACGAAATCGCCTACTTCAAGGAAGTGATGCTGCTCGAAGAGATCACCGTCACGCTGGGCGTGGCCGGCCTGTCGGCGGACGGCAGCCGCTGGTCGCTCAGCACCGACATCATCCGCGCCGACGGCAAGCTGGCCGCGCGCGTGACCAGCACCGGCGGCTGGCTCGATCTGGCGGCCCGCAAGCTGATCGCGCCACCGGCCAATCTGCTGGCCACCTGGCAGTCGCTGGGCAAGACGCCGGACTTCCAGGAACTCAACACCAGCATCAAGTAGGCTGCCCGGCCTCGTATCGCTTCGCATACGGCCACGCCGCGCTGGCGGATTGTCGTATGATATGGCCATTATTGACCAAACGGCCATCCTGTGCACCGATACGATTTGATCAGCTGTCATGACTGCGGCGTGCTGCATCGCCGCCGTCCGGTGCTGCCGCGCGAGAAGGCGCGCTGCGTGCGCTGCCGATCCATCCTCTATCGCGGCATTCATTCGGACGTCAACCGCATGGCGGCCATCACCCTGGGCGCCATCTTCACCTTCCTGATCGCCCAGTTCTGCCCCATCGTTGAACTGGCCGTGGGCGGCTACACCTCCAGCGCCACCTTGTCCGGCGCGATACGCGTGCTGTGGACGGAAAAGATGCAGGTGGTGGCGGTGATCGTGAGCCTGTTCACGGTGGTGCTGCCGGCGGTGGAGCTGGGCGCGCTGCTTTATGTAACGCTGGCGCTGCGCAGCGGCGTGCGTCCGCACGGCTTCGACCATCTGCTGCGCGCGGTCGCCGCCGCCCGGCGCTGGGGCATGACGGAGGTGCTGATGATCGGCATCCTGATCACCATCGTCAAGATGACCAGCCTGGCGCAGGTGGTGGTGCAACCTGGCCTGTTCGCCTTCGGCGCGCTGACGCTGATGCTGGCCATCGTCACCTCCTTCGATCCGCAGATGTTGTGGAACATAGGCGAGCACCTGCCGGGGCCGCGCCGTCCCGCGCAGGCGGAGTTCCGCTACACGCCGCACGCCCGCCTTGCCGCCTGCCACAGCTGCGGCCTGGTGGCGCAGCACCAGGCGGCCACGCACCAGCATTGCGCGCGCTGCGGCGCGGCGCTGCACCGACGGCGTCCCGACAGCGTGGGCCGCACCTGGGCCTTCCTGCTGGCGGCCACCATCCTCTATATTCCCGCCAACCTGCTGCCGGTGATGTACACGCACTCGCTGTTCGGCAAGGAGGACGACACCATCATCAGCGGCGTGGTCTACTTCTGGACCAGCGGCTCGCCGGCGCTGGCGGCGATCATTTTCATCGCCAGCATCGTGGTGCCGGTGCTGAAGCTGGCGGCGTTGTCGCTGCTGGCGCTCACCGCGCAGCGGCGTTCGCGTTGGCGCCCCTTGCAGCGCACGATACTGTACCGGATCGTGGAGTTTGTCGGCCGCTGGTCGATGCTCGATATCTTTGTGATTACCCTGACGGTGGCGCTGGTGCGCTTCCAGTCGCTGGCCACCATCACCGCCGGTCCCGGCGCGCTGGCGTTTTGCGCGGTGGTGGTGCTGACGATGCTGGCGTCGATGCAGTTCGACCCGCGCCTGATCTGGGATCCGATCGATTCAAATGGAGAGAACCATGCCTGAAAACGAAAGCGGCGCGCCGCCGCTGCCCGAGCCGAAAGTGGAGAAGGCCAATCGCTGGCTGCCTTCGCTGGTGTGGCTGATCCCTTTGCTGGCGGCGCTGATCGGCCTGGCGCTGGTGGCCAAGTCGGTGATGGACCAGGGACCGACGGTGACGGTGAGCTTCCGCAGCGCGGACGGGCTGGAGCCGGGCAAGACCAAGGTCAAATACAAGGACGTGGACATAGGCCTGGTGCGAACGATCACGTTGTCGCGCGACCTGTCCAAGGTGCTGGTCCTGATCGACATGAGCAAGGAGGCCAAGCGCTTCACCGCCGCCGACACGCGCTTCTGGGTGGTGCGGCCGCGCGTGGGCGCGAGCGGCGTCTCCGGCCTGAGCACCTTGCTGTCGGGCGCCTACATCGGCGTCGATGCCGGCAAGTCGGAGGCGACGAAGGAAGAGTTCACCGGACTGGAAAAGCCGCCGCAGGTGGCCGGCGATGACAAGGGAACCAAGTTCACGTTGCATGGCGAGAGCCTCGGTTCCATCGACGTCGGTTCGCCGATCTTCTACCGCCGCATCCAGGTCGGTCAGGTGGTCGGCTTCGATCTGGACGAGAAGGGACGCGGCGTGAAGATGACGGTGTTCGTCAGCGCTCCGTACGACCAGTACGTCGGCAAGAACACGCGCTGGTGGCATGCCAGCGGCGTCGATGTGCGGCTCGATTCGAATGGCTTCAAGGTCAACACGCAGTCGCTGGCGGCCTTGCTGGTGGGCGGCATCGCCTTCGAGACCATGAACGGCCAGAAGCCGGACCAGCAGGCCACCCCCGGTACTGACTTCCCGCTGGCCTCGGACCAAGCCAACGCGCTGCGCGAGCCGGACGGCGTGCCGATCACCACGGTGCTGTACTTCGACCAGTCGCTGCGCGGCCTGTCGCCCGGCGCGCCGGTGGACTTCCGCGGCATCGTGCTGGGTGAGGTGCGCTCGGTCGGCGTGGAGTTCGATCCGGTGAAGAAGAGCTTCCGCATGCCGGTGACGGTGGACATGTACCCGGCGCGGCTGGGCCGCAGCTTCCAGCAGTCCGTCGCCAGCGACCAGGATCGCAACGCCGGGCCGATAGTGCTGGAGCGCCTGGTGTCGCGCGGCCTGCGCGGCCAACTGCGCACCGGGAACCTGTTGACCGGCCAGCTATACGTGGCGCTGGACTTCTTCCCGAACGCGCCGCAGGCCAAGCTGGATGTGGCGCAGTATCCGCTGGAGGTGCCGACGGTGCCGAATAGTTTGGACGAGCTGCAGACGCAGATCGCCAGCATCGCGCGCAAGCTGGATCAGGTGCCGTTCGGCGAGATCGGCAACAACCTGCGCGATACGCTGAAGAGCGCCAATGTGCTGTTCAAGCAGCTCGATGCGCAAGTGGTGCCGGAGATGAAGGACACGCTGGGCGCGGCGCGCAAGACCTTCGGCGAAGCCAACCAGCTGCTGCAGAAGGATTCGCCGGTGCAGTCGGATCTGCGCGAGGCCTTGCAGCAGCTGACGCAAACGCTGCAATCGCTGAACGCGCTGTCGGATTATCTGGAGCGTCATCCCGAATCGCTGTTGCGCGGGAAGACGAGCAAGCAGGATACCAAGGGAGAACCGAAATGATGCGCTATCAAACCGCGCTGGCCATGGCGGCCGCGCTGCTGCTGGCCGGCTGCGCGGCCGCGCCGCCGGAGCATTTCTACAGCCTGAGTAACGGCATGGGCGTGCCGTCGCCGGCGGCCGCGTCGCCCGGCTACTACATCGAACTGCCGGCGGTGACGGTGCCGCAGCAGGTCGCGCGCTACCAGTTGGTGGTCAGCAGCGAAGCGGGGCGCGTGGACCTGCTGGAGCATGAGCGCTGGTCGGCGATGCCGGCGTCGGAGATCGGCCAGGCGCTGTCTCTGGCGATCACCGGCGAGCTGGGGACGGTGGACGTGTTCCGCACGCCGACTGCGGACGGCGCACCGGTCTACCGCATCAGCACCAACGTGCAGCGCTTCGAATCCGCGCCTGGACAGTATGCGCTGATCGACGCGGTGTGGAGCGTGCGTTTGGTCGGCAGCACCAAGGTGCTGACCTGCCGCAGCGTCGCCAACGAACCGGTCGGCGGCGGCTACGACGCGCTAGTGGCCGGCCATCGCCGCGCCGTCACCCGCATCGCCGCCGACATCTCCAAGGCCGTCCGCACCCTGGCCTCCGGCGCCAGCGCCGGCTGCTGAATTTGTTTTAACCCGGATCAAGGAGCTTGGCTTTGATTGCTTGATCTCTTTCAGCCACGGCATATATTGAGGGGATGCCGTATTGAGAGCGGGGAGGGCAATATGTGTGAAAAAGTTCAATTGTCGATGGCTGGTGACCTTCAAATGGTTCGCCTGCCTCGTGATTGCCAGTTTGAGGGAAGCGAGGTTTATGTCCATCGCGACCCCGCATCCGGCGACGTCATCTTATCGAGCAAGCCACCGTTGTCCTGGGCTGAGTTCTTTGCAGAAGACGCGTCGAAAGTCGTGCCCGCAGACTTTATGAATGCAGCAGACCGTCAGCAAGGAGTGCAGGAGCGCGATCCGTTTGCGGGCGTGGATGTATGAGTATCTATATGCTGGATACCAATATCGCTAGCTATGCAATCCGGGATGACCATCCTCTGGTAACTCAGCGATTGCGGAACGTTCCACGCGGCAGTGTGGCCGTTTCAGTAATGACCGAGGCCGAGCTGCGGTATGGCGTGGCCAAGCGCGGAGGTGCCCCCGGCCTAAAGACGCGCGTTGATAAGTTTCTACGGCTTGTAAGGGTATTGCCGTGGACTAGCGATGTTGTGTCGTCATATGCCGGTTTACGTGTGCTGCGCGAAGCGGCCGGCGTCACTCTGGCGCCGATGGATATGCTGATCGCGGCCCACGCCAAGACTGTCGGCGCTACGCTTGTCACCAGCGACGCCGCCTTCAGTTTTCAGCCCTCTGGTTTGATCCTCGAAGACTGGAGCAAATGAGCTAGTCCGCCGCCAGCATGGCTTGCTTGATTTGCTCGCGTAGCCACACGCCGGCGGGGTCGTGGTCGATGTTGGCGTGCCAGTACAGGTAGATGTCCAGCGATGGCATCTGCAAAGGGAAGGGCAGGATCTGGTTGCCGAACTGCTGGTTGACCACGCGCGCCAGCCGCTCGGGCATCGTCAGCGCCAGGTCGGTCTGGCTCACCGCGCGGCAGGCGGCGAAGTAGTGCTGGCAGCGCAGACGCACGCGCCGCTGCAATCCCATCCGGCTCAGTTCAAAATCCTCCAGCCCCGGCCCGCGCCGGCGCGAGCTGGTTTGGATGTGCTCCAGTTTCAGATACCCGTCCAGGTCCAGCGCGCCGCTCACCAGCGGGTGGTCGCGCCGCACCAGCACCACCGTGCTGTCGGTGGCCAGCAGCGTGCGGCGGATGTCGTTCGACAGCGGTAGCAGGATGTCGATCGCCGCGTCCAGCGAGCCGGCCGCCAGTTCGCTTTCCAGCTCGCGACGGCCCACCTGTAAAGTGTTCAGGCCCACCGTCGGCGCGTCCTGCGCCACGCGCGCCATCAGTGGTGGCAGCACGCTGGCCTCCAGCACATCGCGCAACGCCAGCGAGAAGGTGCGTTCGCTGGTGGCGGCGTCGAAATGCCCGGCGCCGTTCAGCGTCACTTCAAAGCCACGCAGCGATTGCCGCACGCTGTCGATGATGGAGCGGGACAGCGGGGTCGGCACCATCACGTGGCCCTGGCGTTCGAACAGGGGATCTTCGAACAGCACGCGCAAGCGATTCAGCGCGTGGCTGATGGCGGGCTGCGTCAGGTTCATCTTCAGGCTGGCGCGCGTGATGCTGCCTTCCGCGTAGATCGCCTCGAAGACGATGAACAGGTTGAGATCGACCTTGGATATATGCATGAGGTTTATTCGGCCAAATTAAAACTATTCATTTGATGAATTATAGGCCGGACGTTAAGCTGGTGCCTGTTTTGATCTGGAGCCGCGAGCAAATGGGACAAATTTATCTGGTGCGCCACGGGCAGGCCTCGTTCGGCAGCACCAATTACGATCAGCTGTCGACGCTGGGCTACGAGCAGGCGCGCTTGCTGGGGCAGTGGTATGCCAACAGCCGCCAGTCCTTCCAGCGCGTGGTGGTGGGCGGCATGGCGCGCCATCGGCAGACCGCCGACAGTTGCCTGGCCGAGCTGCCCAAGGCGCAGTTGGCCGATACCGAATGGGTCACCGATGCCGGCTTCGCCGAATTCGACCACCACGAGGTGCTGCGGCGTCACTGCCCGGAGGCCAGCGACGCCGCCGCCTTCCAGCAGCTGCTAGCGCAGCACGAGGAGCCGCAGCGCGCGCTGGAACATCTGTTCCGCGCCGCCATGCAGCGCTGGATGAGCGGCTGGCACGACGACGAGTACACCGAGACGTGGCCGGAATTCCGCCGCCGCTGCGTGGCCGCGCTGGAGCGGCTCGACACCGACAGCAGCAAGCAGGCCACCATCGTGTTCACCTCCGGCGGCGTGATCGCCACGCTGATGCAGCATCTGCTTGGGCTGCAGGACTACCAGGTGATGGAGTTGAGCTGGACGCTGGCCAATTGCGCGGTGACCAAGCTGCTGCAGCGTCCCGGCCAGTTCACGCTCAGTTACCTCAACAACTACTCGCACCTGGAATGGCTGGGGCAACCCGGCGCCGTCACCTACCGATAAGGACCGCATCATGGATTTCGACTACAGCCCGAAAGTAAAGCAGCTCCAGGCCCGCCTGACGGCCTTCATGGAAGAGCATATCTATCCGAACGAAGCGCGCTTCCACGCCGAGGTGGACGCCAACCGCGCCGCCGGCGATGCCTGGATACCGACCAAAGTAATGGAGGAACTCAAGCTCAAGGCGCGCGAGGCCGGGCTGTGGAACCTGTTCCTGCCCGATTCGCAGCACGGCGCCGGCCTGACCAACCTGGAATACGCGCCGCTGTGCGAGATCATGGGCCGCACCGTGTGGGCGCCGGAAGTGTTCAACTGCTCGGCGCCGGACACCGGCAACATGGAGGTGCTGACCCGCTACGGCACCGAAGCCCAGCAGCGCGAGTGGCTCGAACCGCTGCTCGATGGCCGCATCCGTTCCTGCTTCGCGATGACCGAACCGGCGGTGGCCTCGTCGGACGCCACCAACATCGCCAGCTCCATCGTGCGCGACGGCGACGAGTATGTGATCAATGGCCGCAAGTGGTGGTCCTCCGGCGGCAACGACCCGCGCTGCAAGGTCTTCATCTTCATGGGCAAGAGCGATCCCGATAATCCCAACCGCCACATCCAGCAGTCGATGATACTGGTGCCGCGCGATACGCCCGGCGTGACGGTGCTGCGCCACCTGCCGGTGTTCGGCTTCGACGACGCGCCGCACGGCCACGCCGAGATCCTGTTCGAGAACGTGCGCGTGCCGGCCTCCAACCTGCTGCTGGGCGAGGGCCGCGGCTTCGAGATCGCCCAGGGCCGCCTTGGGCCTGGCCGCATTCATCACTGCATGCGTTTGATCGGCCTGGCCGAGCGCGCGCTGGAGCAGATGTGCAAGCGCAGCTTGAGCCGCGTCGCATTCGGCAAGCCGGTCGCCGAGCAGGGCGTGACGCTGGAACGCATCGCCGAGTCGCGCATCATGATCGACCAGGCGCGCCTGCTGGTGCTCAACGCGGCCTACATGATGGACACGGTCGGCAACAAGGTGGCGGCCAAGGAGATCGCCATGATCAAGGTGGCCGCGCCGACGATGGCCTGCAAGGTGATCGACTGGGCGATCCAGGTGCAGGGCGGCGGCGGCATGGCCGATCCTTTCCTGGCCTCGGCCTACGCCGGCGCGCGCTCGCTGCGGCTGGCCGACGGGCCGGACGAGGTCCATCGCAGCCAGATCGGCAAGATGGAACTGTCGCGCTACAAGGCGCCGCGCGCGGCCAAATAGGGCAATCCGCGCCCGGCTAGCGGGCTGTATGCACGTACAGTATAATTCTGGCATGACGCATACCGCCCAACATGGCTTTATCCTGACCCGCCACTGGCGGGACGCGGCCAATGGGACGGAGATCGAATTCTGGCTGGCGACCGACGACGGCCCGAAAAAGATCCGCCTGACCGCGCAGACTTCGGTGGCCTTCGCCGAGGCGAAGCAGCGCCCGGCCATCGAGGCGCTGCTGGACGCCAAGGGCGGCATCGAGCTGCGCGAGCTGGAACTGAAGACCTTCCAGCAGCAGCCGGTCGTCGGCGTCTACGCCTCGCGCTACAAGCAGCTGACGGCGCTGGAGCGCACCCTGCGCGAACACGGCATCAAGATGTTCGAGGCCGACATCCGCCCGCCCGAGCGCTACCTGATGGAGCGCTTCATCACCGCCGCCGTGCAGTTTGAAGGTGGCGCGGCGGAAGGCGCGGCCGTCATCCACAACTGCAAGCTCAAGCCCGCACCCGAGTACCGCCCCAAGCTGAAGATGGTGTCGCTCGATATCGAGACCAGCGCATTCGAGGACCTGTATTCGATCGCGCTGGAGGGCTGCAGCCAGCGCCAGGTCTACATGCTGGGCGAGCCGCAGGATTCGCAACAGCAGATCGACTTCGACCTGGAATACTGCGCCACGCCGCGCCAGCTGATCGAAAAGCTCAACGCCTGGATCGCGCGCCACGATCCCGATGTGCTGGTCGGCTGGAATGTGGTGCAGTTCGACCTGCGCGTGCTGCAGAAGAACGCGGACAAGCACAAGATCCCGTTGGCGCTGGGCCGCGAGGGCAAGACCATCGAGTGGCGCGAGCATCCTGGCAAGCAGGGCTACATGTTCGCGCCTGTCGTCGGCCGCATCGTCCTCGACGGCATCGACGCGCTCAAGGCGGCGTCGTGGACCTTCCCGTCCTTCAGCCTGGAGAACGTAGCGCAGGCCATGCTGGGCGAGGGCAAGGACATCGGCGACGTCTACGACAAGATGGCGGAAATCGAACGCCGCTTCCAGCACGACAAGCCGGCGCTGGCCCACTACAACCTGAAGGACTGCGAGCTGGTCACGCGCATCTTCGACAAGGCCAACCTGCTGGCCTTCATGATCGAACGCGCCACCGTGACAGGCTTGCAGGCCGACCACCTGGGCGGATCGATCGCCGCCTTCGGCCACCACTACCTGCCGCGCATGCACCGCGAAGGCTACGTCGCGCCCAGCGTCGGCGACATTTCCGGCGGCGCCTCGCCGGGCGGCTTCGTCATGGAGTCCAAGCCAGGGCTGTACGACTCGGTTGTGGTGCTCGATTATAAAAGCCTGTACCCGTCGATCATCCGCACCTTCCTGGTCGATCCGGTCGGCCTGGTCGAAGGCGAAATCGCCGATGACCAGACGACGGTGGTGGAGGGCGTCAACGGCACCGTGTTCTCGCGCACGCGGCACTGCCTGCCGGAGATCACCACGCAAATCTGGAAGCAGCGCGACGCCGCCAAGCGCGCGAAGAACGAGCCGCTGTCGCAGGCGCTGAAGCTGCTGATGAATTCCTTCTGCGGCGTGCTCGGTGCGACCGAATGCCGTTTCTTCAATCCACGCCTGGTCTCCTCGGTCACGCTGCGCGGCCACCAGATGATGAAGCAGACCCGCGAGCTGGTGGAAGCGGAAGGCTACGACGTGATCTACGGCGACACCGATTCCATCTTCATCTGGCTGAAAAGGGAATACGAGAACGGCGAGGCGCTGGCCATCGGCGAAGGCCTGGCCGCCAGGATCAATCAATGGTGGCGCACCATGCTGATGGAAAAGCACGGCCTGGAATGCCACCTCGAAATCGAATTCGACACGCACTACCAGAAGTTCTTCATGCCCACGATTCGCGGTACTGAATTGGGCAGCAAGAAGCGCTACGCCGGCCTGACCATCAACGCCAGGGGCGAGGAAGAGGTCATCTATCGTGGCCTGGAGGTGGCGCGCAGCGACTGGACGCCGCTGGCGCAGCAGTTCCAGCAAGGACTGTTCAAGCGCATCTTCAAGGACGAGCCGTACCAGGAATTCGTGCGCGACTATGCGCGCAAGACCCTGTCCGGCGACTACGACGAGCTGCTGGTGTACCGCAAGCGCCTGCGCCACCGGCTGGACGAATACAAGGTCAACGTGCCGCCGCAAGTGCGCGCCGCGCGTTTGGCGGACGAGTACAATCAGGCGCACCGCCGCCCGCTGCGCTACCAGAACGGCGGCTGGATCAGCTACGTGATGACCACCAGCGGCCCCGAACCGACTGAAGCCACGCGCTCGAACATCGACTATGAACACTACCTGACCAAGCAGCTGCAGCCGATCGCCGATTCGATCCTGCTGCCGATGCACGACAGTTTCACCAGCCTGACCACGGCGCAAGCCAGCCTTTTCTAACAAGGAGACAGCATGAGCGATTTCAAGAAGCTACACGATGGAAGCAAGCTGCTACACCTGCCCAACGCCTGGGACGCCGGCAGCGCCAGGCTGTTCGAAAGCCTGGGCGCGCCGGCCATCGCCACCACCAGCGCCGGCGTGGCCTGGGCCGCCGGCTATGCCGATGGCGACAACATGCCGGTCGACGTGGCGATCAACATCGCCGCCAGCATCGCACGCGTGCTGACGGTGCCGCTGTCGGTGGACTTTGAAAACGGCTATTCGGACGACGCCAGCACGGTCGCGCAGAACGTGCTGCGCCTGATCGGTGTCGGCGTGGCCGGCATCAACCTGGAGGACGGCGGCGGCACGCCGCAGCTGCTGGCCGAGAAGATCGCCGCCATCAAGAAGCTGGCGGCGCAGTCGGGCAAGGACATCTTCATCAACACCCGCACCGACGTGTACCTGAGGGGCCTGGCGGCGGAGGGCGAGCGCGTGGCCGAAGTGCTGAAGCGCGCGGCGCTCTACAAGGAAGCCGGCGCGGACAGCCTGTTCGTGCCGGGCATCTGCAAGGTCGATGAGATCAAGGCGGTGGTGGCCGGCGCCGGCTTGCCTGTCAACGTGATGGACTGGCCGGGCGTGCCGTCCGCCGATGACCTGCACAAGCTGGGCGTGCGCCGCCTGAGCGCGGGCTCCGGCATTCCACAGGCCTTGTGGGCGGTCGCCGCCGACATGGGCAGGGACTTCCTGGCCACCGGCAGCTCCGGTCCGCTGATCGAAAAGGCCATGCCGTACGGCGAGCTGCAAAAGCTGTTTATCGGCGCGCGCCAGTAGCCGGCATGAAGATGGCGAGCGCGAACTTCAGCGCGTAGATCACCACCAGCGCGCCCGCCATGTCGCCGACCGCCATCACCAGCAGGCCTTGCGCCAGGTTGACGGTGTCGCCGTGCAGCCAGAACCACAGGTGATGCATCAGCGGGCTGGCCACGCCGAACACGGGAATCATCAGCAGCAGCCGTCGCGACGTCAGGTTGCCCAGCGACGGCTGCATGCCGAACACGCGTATCGCCAGCACGTACACCAGGTAGGGCGCGACGCCGGAACTGAGGCCGCCGGCGATGGAGCGAACCAGGTCGTCGGGATAGAGGTAGAACAGGCAGATGATCCACGAGCCGAGCACCACGCCCAGCGTACCGGGCAAGCCAAGCAGCAGAGGGCACAGCAGGCGGGCGCCGGCCGGCAGGTAGATCCAGCCGATGCCGCGCATGAACTCCGTGTTGGGGAACAGCAGATCCTGCGCCCGCGCCAGCAGGTAGTAAAACAGCGCCGAGCCGATGATAGCCAACGCGGTCAGGCGGTGTTTCTCCATGGGCGTATCAAAATAAAGTGTGTGTTAGAATTTAGAACAAAACCGCTTCCGATTATAACGCGTATGACCGCTCCCACCAGACCCGCCGATATCTACCTGCGCTTTCTGCAACTGGCCGAGGCGTTGCGGGGCTTGCCGTCGCTGCCGGCGCTCGATCCGCTGGAGGAGCGCATCCTGACCATCATCGCCAAGGCCGGGCAAGACCGGCAACGGCTGTCGGTGCGCGACATGATGGCCAAGAAGGAGCTGGGCGCGCCGGCCACCTTGCATACCCGCCTGACGTCGATGCGCGAAAAGGGCTGGATCATGTTGTCCGATACCGAGGACGCCCGCCGCAAGCAAATCGAATTGACCCAGGCCGCGCTGCTGCATTTCGATAAGCTCTCCAAGTGCATGCTGAAAGCCGCGCAAATCTGATCCCGGACTTATTGCAAGTTCAAATTTTACTGGTTAAACTGCTCTAAAATTTATATCGGTTTATATCGATGGGAGAAAGCGGTGTCTGACGATAGCAAGAATCCTGCGGCGATGGCGGAAGCGGAAGATCCCGCGCTGCGCGCCTTCCGCGTCTACCAGGCCGCGCTTGCCGCGCACCGCGAAAAAGCGGACAAGGGCCTCGCCGAGACGATGCCCTTGTCCGCGTCGCCGGAAGTTATGCCGGCTGACGGCCGCCGGTGACGGCGCGGCGGTTGTCGAAGCTGTAGGCGCCGGCGCCGAAGGCCACCACTTGCAGCAGGCCGCCCGCCATCGCGATGTTTTTCAGCAGGTGGATCATCTGGTTCTGGTCGCCCACCGCGTGGTGGAAGGCCAGGCCGGTGACGATGGAGAACGCCGCCAGCGCGGCCGCCACCAGGCGGGTGCGGATGCCGAGCGCCAGCAGCAGGCCGCCGCCCAGTTCGACGGCGATGGCGACCGCCAGGGCCAGTGGGGCCAACGGCAGGCCGGACGATGCGATGTAGCCCATCGTCGCGGCCGGCGCGAACAGCTTGCCGATGCCGCTCATGACGAAGATGGTGGCCATCAGCACGCGGCCGATTGCAGGGATAACGGAAGTGTTGGTGGTGTTCATGGTCTTTCCTTTCAATGAAGTGGATTACATCAAGTTTGCCGAACGCAGTTGGGTGCCGATGCGTTCGATTTCTGTTTCGCCCTGCGCCAGTGCGGCATCGCTGGTGTGTACCGAGTAGTAGCCTGTGACCAGGTCGTGCGGATGCTTCACCGCCGAGCCCAGCACGAATTCCGTCTCGCCCTCGGCGACGAAGTCGATGGCGCCGTCGCCTTCCTCGAACACCGCCACCTCGAGGCCTATCGCCGCCTCGCCGGCGTGCAGCGTGCCGCTTGCCACCGCGACCCAGGCCACGTCATGCCCGGCCGGCGGCTGGTAGCGCCAGCGTTCGCCGTCGCGCAGCTTCACGTGCAGGTAATTGATCGATGCGCGCGGCTGGATGCGGCTGTCGGCGTCGCCGTAGCGGCCGATGATCACCCGCGCCGGGCCGGCGCTGGCCACCTGGTCCGCCGCCAGGTACTGGCTGTGGGCCGGTCCGTTTTCATCCTCCGGCGGCAGCGCCAGCCACAGCTGGAAGCCGTGCGCCGGCTGGCCTTCGGCGGGGCCGCCGTCGTGCCAGACGCCATTGCCGGCGCTCATCCACTCGACGCCGCCGGCCCGCAGCACGCCTTCGCTGCCGGTGGTTTCGCGGTAGGCCATCGCGCCGTCCATAATCACGGTGGTGGTGGCGATGCCGGAGTGCGGATGCATGCCCATCTTGCCGCCACGGCCGGCTTCCATGCGGAAGCGGTCGAGGAACACGAACGGCTTGGTCAGCTGGCCGACGTCGCCGGGGCTGACCAGGCGGGTGATGGGACCGCGGGTGCTGCCTTTGCTGCGGAATGCGATGTTGCGTTTCATTTGCTGGCTCCTTGTTGATTGCGGTGCATGGAGAGCATCTTAGGTTGGGCTAATCCATCTGAATAGCCTATATAATTGGATGGTTAGTATCCAAGGAGTAGATACATGCTTGACGCCATGTCGATGGACCAGTTGCGCACCTTTATCGCCGCAGCGGACGAGGGCAGTTTTTCCGCCGCCGGCCGCAAGCTGCGGCGCGCGCAGTCGGTGGTCAGCACCACGCTGGCCAACCTGGAGCAGCAGGTCGGCTTCGCGCTGTTCGAGCGCACCGGCCGCTATCCGCAATTGACGGAGGCGGGCAGGGCCTTGCTGGAGCAGGCGCGCTCGGCCGTTGGCGGCATGGATGCGTTCAAGGCCAGGGCGCGCACGCTGGCCGAGGGGCTGGAGCCGGAACTGGCGGTCGCGGTCGATGTGATGTTCCCGATCGCCACGCTGACCACGGCGGTGCAGGCGTTCAAGTCGGCCTTCCCGACCACGCCGCTGCGGCTGTACGTGGAGGCGCTGGGCGCGGTGGTGCAGCCGCTGGTGGAGGGCAACTGCCGGGTGGCGATCATCGGCTCGCTGCCGGAGATACCGCCCGGTTGCGCGTCCGAGTTTTTGCTCAGCGTGACGGCGGTGTGCGTGGTGGCGCCGTGCCATCCGCTGGCGGCGGCGCAAGGCCAGGTGCCGCAGGCGCAGGCCGCGCAGCATGTGCAACTGGTGCTGACCGACCGCTCGACGCTGACGGCCGGCCGCAACTTCGGCGTGGTGGCGGCGCAGACCTGGCGGCTGGCCGACCTCGGCGCCAAGCACGCCTTCCTGCGCGCCGGGCTGGGCTGGGGTTACATGCCGCTGCACATGGTGGAGGACGATCTGCGCACCGGCAAGCTGGCGCGCATCGAGCTGGAGGCGCACGCACCGCTGGGGCCCGGCTTCTCGATGCACGCCATCCACATGCGCGACCATCCGCCCGGCCCGGCGGGGCGCTGGTTCGTCAACCGGCTCAAGCTAGGGTAGGGGCGGCTGCGGGCGCAGGTCCGAGTATTCTTTCAGCAACGCGGCGTATTCCCGCATGCCGGTCGAGGCCAGCCAGGTCCACATCTTTTCCACCTGGGCGGGATGGGCGGCATAGTAGCCCTCGCTGGCGGCCAGCCACACGTGGTCGACGAAAATCGGCTGCGGCAGCCGGACCACGGCGCCCTTGTAGTTGCGGGCGACGTAGGCGTCCATGTCGCCGGGGAAGGTGACCGAGACCGCGAAGCCGTCGATGCGGTGGAGCCGCAGCTTTTCCAGGTTGCGGGCGATGTCGACCGCGCCGCTGTCGACGTTCAGGCCCAGGTTCTGCATGCGCAGCTTGTAGCTGGCGCCGAGCGTGATGCCCAGCAGGCGGTCCCGGAAGTACTTGGCCGGCGCGGTCGTGGGCGGTATCTGGTCGGCGCTTCGAACGAACACGACGATGTTGAGCGGCAGGGCGCGCGCGATGTCGAGCTGGTGGTTTTTATCGAGTGGGAAGGCGATGCCGGCTGTGTTGCTGGCGTTGGCGTCCATGGGCGCGAAGTCCAGTTCGCCGGCCGCCAGGGCCGGCCGGATGCGCATGACCGGCATGCGTTTCAGGTTGGCCCGCAGCCGGCGCTGGCGGCGAAGCGTTGCACCAGCTCGGCCGAGGCGCCCGGCTTGGCCGGCACGTCCACGCCGGCGCCCAGCCAGTAGGGCGGCCTCTCCTGGTCCAGGTAGCCTATCCGTATCGGCTCGCAGGCTGCCGCGCCATTGCCCCAAGCCGCGGCAATGGCGCATGTCACCGTAAAAATGCCGAATCTCATGAATCGTCCACAGGTTGATTGGTCGGCGCATTATGCCAGTTGCTTCTTGCGGTCGCTCGGCGGCGGCCGCTGGCGTGCGCAGGCGGCCGTCCCTGGCCGGCGCGGACGGACTATGCGATAGTGGCATCTACCCCCAAGCATGGAGATGCGCGCCCGACATGACATCCGTTCACTACTTCCCCCGCTACTCGCAGCCGGAAAATTTCGTCACCAACAATTCGCTGCTGCTCCTCAGTCGATTATACGAGTTCAGCCGCTTCAAGTTCGAACGGTTGCTGGGCCTGCTTTGCGCGGCCAACGACGTGGATCCGCCCGACGTCAGCCTGCAATTCAGCCAGCAGGTCGGAACGTCGGCCAGCGTGGTGGATGGCTACGTCACGCAGCGCGGCCTGTACCTGGCCGTCGAAACCAAGCTCCACGAACACTTCAGCATGGGCCAGCTCAAGCGGCATGCGACCATTTTCCGGGAGGGGCGGGAACAGCAGTTCCTGCTCTTGCTGGGGACGACGGAGAACCCTCTGTCCGACAAGCAGCGCGCGGATCTGGTGAAGGCCATTCCCAGGGACGTGACCTTGCTGTGCACGTCCTTTGAAGCCCTGATCCGCTTCGGCAAGCAATGCCTGTCGGACTATGACGAGGAGATGCTGGCCCTGGTCGCCGACTTCGAGGCGTTTTGCAGCGGCGAGAAATTGCTCTCGACCGACCAGTTCACCTTGTTCGCGCCGCCGTGCAGCCGTTCGTACGAGGAGAACATCTCGTGCCAGCTTTACTATTGCCCGGCCACCTGGGGGCGGCGCAAGGCCCGCTATCTGGGCATCTACGCCAACAAGGCGGTGCGTGCGATCGGCACCGTCGGCAAGGTCGTCGAATGCAATGTGGATCTGGAACACGATGCGGTCGAGATTCTCAACCTGGACGGCGCTCCGCTCACCGGCGATGAAAAGGCCAGGATAGTGAAGGCGGCACGGGCGGCGGCCCAGCGGAATGGCTGGGATCTTTCAACCGGCAACAAGTTCTATTTGTTCGAGCAGATGGCAACGACCCATTTCGAGAAGACGTCGAGCGGCGGGATCATGGGGCATCGCTACTTCGACCTGAAAAAGGTGCTGGGCGGTCCGGTGCCGCCGGATCTGGCGGCGCTGGCCCTGGCGCTGCGCGAGAAGCGCTGGGAATAGGCGCGCAACGGAAGCGGCGCCGGCGCCTTGACGCTATGGCGGTCCTGCGACAGTATGGTGTCCTGCCCAGGAGCCCCGATGCCTATCCACCCCGACCCAAGCCGCCAGCCGTCCGCGCGCCATCCGATGGTGCAATCGCTGATTTCCTTCCTGGAGCACGAGCCGCAGCCGATGATCGTGCTCGATCCGGCGTACAACATCGTCGCCGCCAATCTCGCCTACCAGCGCCAGTTCGGCAGCGCCGAGCGCTCCTTCATCGGCGAAAAATGCTATCGGATTTCACATCACTACGATGTGCCCTGCGACCAGGCGGGCGAACACTGCCCGATGAAGCGGGCGCGGGAACTGCGCGGGCCGGACCGCGTGCTGCACATCCACCACACGCCGCGCGGTCCCGAACACGTGGCCGTGGAGTTGCGCCCCATCTTCGACGAGGACGGCGTCATCACCGCCTACGTCGAGCGGCTGGAGGTGGTGCGCAGCGCCGCGGCCCGGCCCAGCGACGAGGGCCTGGTCGGCTGCTCGCCCGCGTTCTCGCAGGCGCTGGAGGCGCTGCGGCGGGTGGCGCCGTCCATGCTGCCGGTGCTGCTGCTGGGCGAGTCCGGCACCGGCAAGGAGCTGTTCGCGCGCGCCGTGCACGAGGCCAGCGGCCGCGCGGCCGGTCCGTTTGTCGTGGTCGACTGCTCGGGATTGACGGAGACGCTGTTCGAAAGCGAACTGTTCGGTCATGAAAAAGGAGCGTTCACCGGCGCCACGTCGCGCAAGCCGGGGCTGGTGGAGACGGCGCAGGGCGGCACCTTGTTCCTCGACGAGATAGGCGACGTGCCGCTGGCCATGCAGGTCAAATTGTTGCGGCTGATCGAATCCGGCACCTACCGGCGGGTCGGCAGCGTCGACACTCACCATGCGGCGTTCCGGCTGGTGGCCGCCACCCACAAGCCGCTGGAGCAGATGATGGCGCGCGGCGAATTCCGTCAGGACCTGTATTACCGCATCAGTGCGTTCCCCATCGTCCTGCCGCCGCTGCGCGGACGGCCGGAGGACATCGCGCTGCTGGTGCATTCCTTCTTGCGGCGCGCCGGCGCGGGCAGGCGCCGGCTGACGGTGGACGACGACGCCCTGGCCCAGCTGCAGCGGCGCCCCTGGCCCGGCAACGTCCGCGAATTGCGCAATGTGCTGGAGCGGGCATCCCTGTTCGCCGACGACGGCGTGATACGCGCCGAGCATCTGCCCGCCGCGCCGCCGGCTGCGGATGCCATGTGCGACCGGCACGCCAGCGGCGCGACATTGTCCGAGGTGATGCCCGGCTTCAGCGGCACGCGCAGGGAACTGGCCGCGCGCCTGGGCGTCAGCGAACGTACGCTGTACCGGCGGCTCAAGGAGGAAGGGCAGTCCTAGCCAGCGCGCGTCGCCACTTCGACTGCCAAACTGGCAGTCTGGCACTGCCAAACGCCTGACTGACAGGCCGCCGCCTCCGCATAAGTCCTTGTTTTGAATCAATTCCCGTTGTCACTTTCATTTGGCACAGAACGTGCGTAAGGAGGAGTGACGGGTTAATCGAACGAGGAGTGACAACATGAGTGCCAACGTAGGAAACATCGACCGCGCCATCCGCATCGTCTGCGGCCTGGGTTTGGTGGGAGCAACACTGTCGGGCATCATCGGCGCCTGGGGCTGGCTGGGTCTGGTCCCGCTGGCGACCGGCCTGTTCGGGTTCTGTCCCGCGTATCTGCCGTTCGGCTTCAACACCTGTTCGCTGAAGAAATAGAGGGGAACTTCGCATGACCATCGATACCAACGGCTATCGCGCGCTGACCAATTCCATCTCGCAGCAGCTGGCGACCTTGCGCGCGGATATACCGGACGTGATGAAAGGCTTCGGCGACCTGGCCCGCGCGGCGACCCGCGACGGCGCGCTGGACAAGAAAACCAAGGAGCTCATCGCGCTGGCGCTGGGGATCGCCGCCCGCTGCGACGCCTGCATCGGCTTTCATGTGCTGGCCCTGGTCAAGCTGGGCGTCACCAAGGCCGAGCTGGAGGAAACACTGGGCATGGCGATCTACATGGGCGGCGGCCCGTCCGCCATGTACGCGGCCAATGCGCTGGCCGCCTACGAGGAGTTTTCCGCCGCGCCCTGAATGGCGGCGCGGCGCGCGGAGCGGGCTGGTCAGTCCAGCGTCCAGACATAGGTCAGGCTGGTCCAAGTGGCTTCGGTGATGGCTTCGCCGTTGGTCGTCTTGAACTTGCACTGCGACAGAGACTTGCGCGCAGCCTTGTCCAGCTCGCTCGAGCCGCTCGACTTCTGCAACTTCGATTCGATCACCCGGCCATCGGTTCCCACCAACAGCGCCAGCTGCACGGAGCCGTTTTCGCCGCGTCGATAGGCGTTGGGCGGGTATTCCGGCGTGGCGCAGGCGCGCGTATCCATCACCACGGCGGGACGCGCCGCCTGGCTGGCGCTGGCCGCGCTGGCGGCGACCGGCGCGCTCGCCCGGCTCGCTTCGGCCACGGCCCTGGTCTCGCTGCGCACGGGCTCGGGGGCGGCCGCGCGCTCGGCCTCGTCTTTTGGACGGATGTTTTCGGCCGCCGGGGCGGGTTTAGCGGCCTGTGCGACCGGCGCGGGCGCGGCGCCCGCCTTTGCCGTCTCGGCCGGCTTGGCCGGTGGCGGCGCCTGCTTGGCGCTGGAGGGCGCGGCCGGCAGGTCCAGCTTGTGCAGGCCCAAGCCCATGTTTTTCAACATGGCCGTCAGGCGCTCGAACTCCGACGCCTTGATGGGGGCGCTGGGCGCGGCCGGCGCTTTCTGGACGGCGGCGGGCTTGGATACCTCCGCAGCCACGCCATCCTTGCCTGCCGGCTTCTGGGCCAGGTTGTCATCGGCAGGCTTGGCTTTGGTGGTTTCTTCCGGCACGCCGGCGGCCGTCCCGGGGGCGTACATCGCCGCCTGCTCAATGCGCAACATCGACTGATTGTCTTTCCACAGCAGCCACAGGAGCGGCAACATCACGACCATCGCCAGTGCGAACACCAGGGCGGCCACCCGTGCCGCCCGGCCCCTGACGAAGTGGCCAAGCTGCTGGCGCAGGGTGCCTGTTTCCCCCCGGGCTTTACCGGCCGGCGTTTCCGGTGCCGTGCGCGTGCCCCGTCCCGATTGTTCCGGAGCAGAGGACTCATAGGGGACGGGGGCGCTGTCATCGTCGACGGACGCCTGAAAAGCGAATTCCGGCGACCGGAAGCGCTGTTCGCTCAGCATTTGCAGATCGTACAGTTCGCGCTGGTCCGCATCGGACAACACGCTGTAGGCGGCATTCAGCCGCGCCATCATCCGCGCGGCCTCAGCGTTGCCGCTGTTCTTGTCCGGATGGTGCTTCTGCGACAGCGAACGATAGGCCGCGCGGATCACCTCGGGGGGAGCGTCGCGCGTGACGTTGAGACTTTCGTAATGGCTGTGGAATTTTGTCATGGTTTCTGGCGCCCCCAAACGGCTGGAACTTGTAATTTTGTTCAGCAACGCAAGATACTATATTGAAATCAAGATTTGGTCTGGGGTTCCGTACCGTGGCGATGGAAAAATGACTTAAATACAACAGTTGTGGAATATACACACCGGGCGGCGTGCCGCCGGCCCGCCTCACCGGCGTTTCGTAAACAACGCTAAACATCATGCCAACTTTGAAAGTTTGTAGAGCCGCCGTGGCTTCTTCTGTATAAATCTTTCTGGTTGGAATGCGGTACCCATCGATATACAACCAGTAATTCAGCCGTTTAGGAAATTCCAGTTCCACCGGCGATGGCGCCCTGCGACCAACACATAATAAAGCCCAACATCGGGCACGACCTGGAGATAGCACATGACACGACAAAACCCCCACGCATCACGACAGCGCCGCTGGCGCAAGACGCCCATCGCCACCGCGCTGAGCCTAGGACTGCTGGCGCTGGCCAGCGCCCACGCGCAAACCGCATCCACCGATAAACCGGCCGAGAAGGCGGCCGACAAGAACGCCGACGCCAAGCCGGTCGAATCGGTGGTCGTCACCGGCTACCGCTACGCGATCGAGAAAAGCCTCGACCAGAAGCGCAACGCCAACGCCATCGTCGACGTGGTCACGGCCGAGGACATCGGCAAGTTCCCCGACAAGAACGTGGCCGACGCGCTGCAGCGCGTGCCGGGCGTGATCATCGACCGCAGCGGCGGCGAGGGCAAGAACGTCAGCGTCCGCGGCCTGTCGTCGGAACTGACCCTGACCCAGCTGAACGGCAACTACATCGCCACGGCCGAGTCCAACGGCGACCCGACCCGCTCGTTCAACTACATGCTGATGCCGGCGAACATGCTGTCCAGCGCCGAGCTGTTCAAGACGCCGGAGGCGCGCATCGACGAGGGCGGCATCGGCGGCACGGTGATCCTGCACACGCGCCGTCCGCTGGAGGTCAAGTCCGGCTCCGGCTTCGTTTCCGCCGAGGGTACCTGGGCCGACACGACCAAGAAGACCGACGGCCAGTTCTCCGGCCAGTACGCCTGGCATGACGAGGCCAACCGCTTCGGCGTGCTGGTCGGCTACACCCAGCAGAAGCGCACCACGCGCACCATGGGCGCCAGCACCGAGAACTGGCAGTGGTACGGCGACAACTACAAGACCCATCCGGCGACCGACGTCAACGGCAAGCCGTCGGACATGAACAGCTACTGGTGGGGCCAGTCCGGCTTCAACGACCAGAACGGCAAGCACTACACCAACTTCATGATGCCGACCTCGGTCGACTTCGACGTCAAGAGCGAGGACCGCGAGCGCAAGGGTGGCCAGCTGACCCTGCAAGCGAAGCCGATGCGCAACCTGACGCTGACCGGCAACTACTTCCGCTTCGACCTGTCGCAGAACTCGCAGACCAACACGCTGAAGATCCCGGAATGGAACCTGGCGCGCTACGACGGCGACGGCAACTGGCCGGGCGGCCGCCTGCTCGACGGCCTGACCTTCGACCGCAGCGGCACCATCGTCACCGGCGCGCAGTACAGCGCGCACGCCGGCAAGACCTACTATTGCAGCGGCGACCAGGCCAAGGCCGGCGGCCTGGCCAACACCGGCGGCTTCGGCCCGGACGATTGCACCATCCCGACGCCGCAGATCACCGGCAGCTACAACCGCGAGAAGGCGCTGTCGCAGACCGCCGACCTCGAAGCCGAATGGCACGGCGAGTCGCTGGACGCGACCTTCAAGGCCGGCCGCACCTGGGCCGGCGGCGGCCCCGAGCTGCAGTTCGGCATGCCGATCAAGCCGCGCCTGCAGAACGCCGACGGCAGCTGGACCCTGGGCAACTACGCCAGCGCCTGGAGCACGGCCGGCAAGCCCACCATGACGTTCTCGCCGCAACTGATGGACAACCTGCAGAAGGGCATCGGCGAGATCGACCTCGGCTCGACCTCGTCCTCGTGGACCCGCAACAGCACCCAGCAGAAATACGCCCAGGCCGACCTCACCTGGCACAGCGACAGCAAGTGGCTGGACTCGCTGCAGTTCGGCGGCAAGTACCGCGACGGCGGCACTAGCCGCAGCACCGGCAACAACTACTGGGTGTGCAAGGGCGCCAATCCGGCCGACTACGACAAGCGCTACCAGGCCGGCTGCGACGCCACCGCCAACAAGTTCCAGCCGCAGTTCCTGTACAGCGAATCGCTGGGCAACCTGGCGGGCGGCATCAACGCCAGCGCCTTCCCGGCGATTAACTACCCGGCCTACATCGCCTACCTGAACCAGACCTACGGCGCGATGCAGACCCGCAACGAGGACAACTTCGTCTACAACGTCAACGAGAAGATCGCGTCGAGCTACCTGCAGGCCAACATCAAGACCGACCGCCTGCGCGGCAACGTGGGCCTGCGCGTGGTGCGTACCCGCCAGCACGCCGACTCGACCGACCGCGTCGACAACTACAACGACTACTTCTTCAACGGTCCCAACGGCGCTCCGGCGCCTTGCCAGGCGGGCGGCCTGCCGGCGGTCGGCGCGCCTGCCGGCTCCGGCTGCACCAGCGGCTTCACGCGGCTGCCGGACAGCACCGCGCGCACCTCGTCGTTCGTGGTCAGCTCGCTCGACCGCAGCTACACCGACGTGCTGCCGAGCCTGAACCTGGCCTACGATCTGCGTCCGGACCTGCTGCTGCGCGTGGCGGCGTCGAAGGTGGTGTCGCGGCCGAGCTACAGCGACATCGCGTCGCCGGGCGGCCTGCAGTACTACAGCCAGGAATACGTCAACGATCGCCGGCTGATCGGTGGCGGCGACAAGCAGGGCTGGTTCGGCGAGGGCAGCAACAAGCAACTGGAACCGTACAAGGCCAACCAGTTCGACGTCGGCCTGGAGTGGTACTTCCAGCGCGGCTCGGTGCTCGGCGCCGACCTGTTCCGCAAGAACGTCAGCAACTTCGCGGTGCCGGTGGTGCGCGACGTGACCATGGACATCGGCGGCAAGAGCGTGACCGTGCAGAACTACTCGACCTCCGCCGGCGGCCGCAACGGCGTGTCGCAGGGCATCGAGATGTACGCCCAGCACACGCTCGCTTCCGGCCTCGGCTTCCAGGTCAACTACACGTACAACAAGACCAACCAGGCCGCCATCACGCTCGGCGACGGCACCGAGATCGGCAAGTCGCAGCTGGTCGGCAGCGCGAAGAACCAGGCCAACGTCACCGTGTTCTACGAGACCGACCAGTACCTGCTGCGCGCCTCGTACAACCGTCGCGGCGAAGTGGTGGGCGGCCTGGTCAACGGCTTGAACGTCTACCAGGATCCGTACAGCCAGGTCGACGTCAACGTGGCGTACAACGTGACCAAGCAGCTGAGCCTGACCGCTTCGGTGTTGAACCTGACCAGGCAGGAGGCCAGCTCGCACCTGGGCAGCGACACCAAGGACCGCTTCTACTCCAACGGTTACACCGGTCGCATCGCGTACTTCGGCGCGAACTACAAGTTCTGATGTTCTCCCCGCTCCCTCGCGCCCGCCGGTGCGAGGGAGAGCCTCATGTCGGCCGTTGCCAGTCCTGGCGACTGCTGACTTTTTTTGCTTGAGGAAGCGATCTATGAATTCCAACACAAACAACCGTATCAAGCGCGTGGTCGTGGTCGGCGGCGGCAGCGCCGGCTGGATGGCGGCCGCGGCGCTGGCCACCTATCTCGGCAAGCAGGCCTCGGTGCGCCTGATCGAGTCGGAGGAAATCGGCATCGTCGGCGTGGGCGAGGCCAGCGTGCCGCACATCCGCATGTTCAACGCGCAGATGCTGGGCATCGACGAGGCCGAGTTCGTCAAGCGCACGCAGGGCACGGTCAAGCTCGGCATCCAGTTCCAGGATTGGTCGCGCATCGGCGACAGCTACATCCACGGCTTCGGCGTCATCGGCCGTTCGCTGGGGCCGCTGCCGTTCCATCAGTTCTGGCTGAAGCTGTTCCAGTCCGGACGGGCCGCGCCGATCGGCGAGTACTCGCCGCAGACCGTGATGGCGCCGCAGGGCAGGTTCGCGCGCGGCGACGGCAACGCGGCGGCCGGCTCGCCGCTGGCCGACATCGCCTACGCCTACCACTTCGACGCCAGCCTGTACGCACGCTTCCTGCGCGAGCTGTCGGAGCAGCGCGGCGTGCGGCGCACCGAGGGCAAGATCGCCGGCGTCAACCTGCGCGCCGGCGACGGCCATGTCGAATCGGTGACGATGGAAAGCGGCGAAGTGATCGAAGGCGAGTTGTTCATCGATTGCTCGGGTTTCCGGGGGCTGCTGATCGAGCAGGCGCTCAAGACCGGCTACGAGGACTGGACCCATTGGCTGCCGTGCGACCGCGCGCTGGCCGTGCCGTGCGAGCGCGTCGATCCGCTCACGCCGTACACGCGCGCCACCGCGCGCGCGGCGGGCTGGCAGTGGCGCATTCCGCTGCAGCACCGCACCGGCAACGGCTACGTGTATTCGAGCCGCCACATCGGCGACGACGAGGCCGCCTCCACGCTGCTGGCCAACCTCGACGGCAAGCCGCTGGCCGATCCGCGCCCGCTGCGCTTCACGCCCGGCATGCGCAAGAAATTCTGGAACAAGAACGTGGTGGCGCTGGGATTGGCCAGCGGCTTTTTGGAACCGCTGGAATCGACCAGCATCTACCTGGTCCAGTCCGGCATCAGCCGCTTGCTGGCGCTGTTCCCCGGCGCGGATTTCAATCCCCTGTTGGCGGAGCGGTTCAACCGCGAATCCGCGTTCGAATACGAGCGGGTGCGGGATTTCCTGATCCTGCACTACCACGCGACCGAGCGCAACGACACGCCGTTCTGGGACTACTGCCGCACCATGTCCATTCCGGATAGTTTGCGGGAGGCGATGGAACTGTTCCGCAGCGACGGGCGCTACTTCCGCAACGGCGAGGACTTCTTCGCGCTGCCGAGCTGGGTACAGGTGATGCTGGGCCAGCGCATCACGCCGCGAGGCTACCACCCGATCGTCGACGATATGCCGGAGGATAAGCTGGCCGGCTACGTCGAGGACATGCGCCAGACGCTGGCGCACGCGGTCGCGTCGATGCCGACGCACGGGGAGTGGATCGACCGGTATTGGAAGGCGCCCGCGCCATAACGGGGAGGGCGCTCCATTTCATTTCAGTGGCGGTTGGACCTTATTTTCTGGCGTAGTCCGTCAGTTCCCAAAGGTGCCGGTTGTGGGGATGGCCTTGCAAGTTCGTGTCGTTGTACTCCAGCTTGACGTAGTTGTTGACGGCCGGCGCATACCACACGGTTTCGTTCAACTGCCCGCTACCGCCACGACGGCTTACTTGCTCTCCCTGGAAATAGCCCACCACAGCGATTTTCAACGCATCGAATTCGCCGGCGGGTACTTTGACTTTTTCCCAGCCCACGACCTTGCCCTCGAACTGGTAACGCCAGCGCTTGCCGGCCGCTGCATTGTCCCCGCTGGCGGTGCTTTTCCATTCCTTCCCCACTTCGAGTGGAAAAGCGTAGCGGACGAAGGCTTGATCGAGGTGCGTCTTGCCGAGGTCGAACGGATTCATTTCCCGGGTGAAGCGCGTTTGAGCAACCAGCGCTCCGGTGGCCGCGTGCTTGATGTCGGCCAGGATATCGTTTTCGTTGACAGCGGTGACCTCCGTTCGGTTCAGATCGCCAGGCTCATTCTTCCAGAGATCGGTGAGCTGGTAGGTCCAGCTATCGCCCACCGAGATCTTCGGGGCCGCGACCGGGGCGTGCTCGTCCGCCGCGGCCAGACCGGAACAGAGCAGGCCCAGGGCCAGCACGGCGCTGTTGATGTGGCGTTGCATAGGGATTTTCCTTTCCTGTGGACTGCGCATTAACGAACGCCGACAAACGCCGAGGTGCCTGTGCGCGTCTGATCGATCAGCGCGATGGCCAACTCCTGCTGGCCGTTCGGCAAGGCGTAGCTGATGGCGATGCCGTTCAATGACGCGCCCGCCAATATGCACGGCGAGGCCCCGTAGGTCAGGCTCACATCCAGGATGTTCTTGCCGGAGCTGCGCGGCTTGATGGTTCCGCTGAACAGGCAGCCGCTCGATATCCCGCTGAATGTGCCGGCGGCCGCGATGTTGAGCGTGGTGGGGAATCCGCGCAACGAACTCAGGCTCCAGTTGCCGGTGACCCCCGCCAGGTTGGCCGGTGTGTTGTAGTTGTAGATGGCGCCACCAATCGGCGCGCCGGTAAAGGAGACCACGCTGGTGCCTTCAGTCAGCGAGCCGTTGAAACTGCTGCCGGCCACATAATTGGCGCTGAGCGAGCCTGCGGTCACCGAGCCGCTGGCCGATGCGTCTTTCACATCCGTTGCCGAGAAGCTGCCGTTGTTTGAGCTGCCATTACCCTGCAAAAAGCCGCTGACCGCAAAAACATTGTTGCTGCCGGTGTTCCCGTACAGCGTGTAAATTTGGCCGTTTTCCAACACCAGGCTATAGTGCTGCCGGCCATCCGACATGGTGCCGAAGTATGCGCCTTCCGCGCTGGCCGGCGGTGGCGCGGAAGCGCTGCTGCCGCCCCCGCCACCACCGCCGCATCCTTCAAGAGCCAACAATAAAATGGCCAGTGTTGAAAATGCTGCTTTCTTTCCGTACATTCCGCTCCCTTTCTTAAAGAATTCCATATGGAAACTTAGTGTAACTAGTTTTATGTGAATTGGATACTTCCCACAATTGCGGAGTTGGCACGACTTTGTTCTTGCGGCGCGGAGGAGGGGCAAGGTGCGGGAGCTGGCCGTGTTGGAAGGTCGCAGCGCGTTAGCGCAAGTTGACCAGCCTGGGGCGGGTGCCGGGCTTGTGCGGGCTGGCCGGCGTTGCCTGCGTCAGCCTGAGCATCTTGCGGATCAGGGCTATCCATTTCACGGCGCGTTCTCCTGTGACGGTCCCTCGAATACCGGCCTGAAAAAACTGCGCTCGTAGCTGACGATGCAGCGTGTCTCGTCGGCGTAGCGGAAGGCCGCCCGACATTCGGCATCGGTCTGGCTGGTGCTGCGGTACTGTTCATACGCGGCCAGCGTCGGGAAGCTGAACAGGGCCAACGCGATATTGTTCGCGCCTTCGGAGGGCATGAAGTAGCCGTGGTGCCGGCCGCCCATGCGGTTGACCAGGGGAATCCACAATTTGCCGTAGTGCTCGAATTCGGCCAGCTTGTAGGGATCGATGACGTAGCGGAGGTAGATCGTGACCATGTTGTGATCCTTGTGAGATGTCAGTAAGTTAATGTTAGAATCATTCGCGCCGGGTAACAATCGGCGTCCATGGACATGCACTACTTCCCAATATTCATCAATCGACCGTGAAACTGCTTCCTGAAATGGTGGTGTTTGCCAAAGTCGTCGACCACAGCGGCTTCGCGGCGGCCGGGCGGCAGCTGGGCATGACCGCGTCGGCGGTCAGCCGTTGCGTCGGCCGGCTGGAGGCGCATCTGGGCGTGCGTCTGCTCAACCGCACCACGCGCTCGCTGTCGCTGACCGAGCCGGGCGCCGAGGTGTATGCCGATTGCGCCCGCATCGTCAACGCGGCGCGCGACATCGAAGCCCAGGCCGGGCGCTACGCCAGCCATCCCACCGGCACCCTGCGCATCACCGCGCCGATGGTGTACGGCGACATCTGGCTGGCGCGCCAATTGTCGTCGTTCCTGATCCAGTGGCCGGAGGTGAAGATCGAAATCGAATTGAGCGACCGGCTGGTGGATCTGGTGGAGGAGGGGATGGACCTGGCGATCCGCGTGGCCGTGCCGGGGACGCTGGCGCCGGGCATGGTGGCGCGGCCGTTGTGCGCCATGGCGTACGTGATCGTCGCCACGCCGGCCTATCTGCGCCAGCACGGCACGCCGGACCGGCCGCAGCAGCTGGCGGCCCACCGCTGCATCCACCTGGGATTCGGCGCGCTGCGCAGTCAGCTGGGCATGCGTCGTGGTGGCGAGGAGCTGGTGGTGGAGATCGACGGTCCGCTCAAGGTCAACAGCAGCATGGCGCGGCTCGCCGTAGTGGAGGGCGGGGTGGGCATCGGCATCGTGCCGGACTTTATCGCCGCGCCGGGCGTGGCCTCGGGCGAGCTGGTGCGCCTGTTCGCCGACTGGACGCTGACCGGCGCCTACGCCGAGCGGATGGTCTACGCGGTCTATCCGCCGACGCGCCACCTGCCGAAAAAGGTGCGCGCGTTGATCGACCATTTGGTGAGCTGAGCGCCTGGAGCGCGGGCGCGCGATGACCGGGTTATTTGGTCGCCGCGGCCAGGTAGCCCACAAGCGCCTTTAGTGCCGCCTCGTCGCTCATGCCGGAAAACGGCATGCGGGTGTTGGGCACCACGGCCTGCGGATTGCGCAGGAACTCGGCCAGGTTCTTCTCGTCCCAGACGATGCCGCTGCGCTTCATCGGTCCGGAAAAGCGGAAGCCCTCGACCATGCCGGCCGTGCTGCCCAGCAGGCCGTGCAGGGTCGGGCCGACGCCGTTCTCGCCGGCCTTCAGCGAATGACAAGCGATGCATTGTTCGAAGGCTTTCTTGCCCAGGTCTTCAGCATGGACGCTGCCGAGGGCGGTCAGGCACAGCAGTCCGGCGGCCAGTGATTTATGCATGGATCAGTTTCCCAGGGCTTTTGACATAGACGTTCTTGATGATGTCGGCCGCCATGTAGGCGATGGCCGCCACCGGACCGGTCGGGTTGTAGGCCGAGTTGTGCGGGAACAGCGACGCGCCCATGATGAACAGGTTGTCGACGTCCCACACCTGCCCGTATTTATTGGTCACCGAATTGCCCGGATGCGTGCCCATGATGGTCCCGCCGGTGTTGTGCGTGCTCTGGTAGGGCACGCTACTCCACGACTTGCGTTCGGTGGCCTTGGTCAGGTGCGTCGGATTGAGCGAGGCGGCGATGCGGTTGATGATGTCGGCCGAGTGCGCCGATATCCTGCGCTCGTTGTCCTGGTAGTCGAAGGTCATGCGCATCAGCGGCGCGCCGAAGCGGTTGCGGTAGGTCGGATCGAGGTCGAGGAAATTGCCGCGGTTCGGCATCACGGTGCCGGTGGCGGTGATGTTCATGCTGCGGTCGTACCACTTGGCCGTTTCCTGCTTCCATGCGCTGCCCCAGGCCGGCACGCCGCCCGGCGTCGGATGCCACTGGATGGGACGGCCGCCATACATGGCCGTGCCTACGGTCGAGCCGCCGACAAAACCGAATGGCGTACGGTCGAAGTCCCAGTTGCCGTGGAAGTCGTCCATGATGGCGCCGATGCCGGCGGTCGCCATGTACGGATGAAAATAGCGGTCCTCGAAGAACAGCATCGCGGCGCTGCCGGTCTGGTAGCAGTAGTTCTTGCCCAGCAGGCCCTTGCCGGACACGGGATCGTAGATCTCGCCTATGCCCGACAACATCATCAGGTGGACGTTGTTCAAGCCGAACGCGCAGAGCACCACCAGCTTGGCCGGCTGGAAGCATTCCTCGCCGGTGACGGTGTTGGTGTAGGTGACACCGGTGGCCTTCTTGCCCGATGCGTCGCGCTCGACTTTGGTCACCCACGAATAGGTGCGCAGCTCGAAGGTGTTTTGCCGCAGCGCCGCCGGGATCACCGTCATCTGCGCGCCGCCCTTGGCGTTGGCTTCGCAGCCGAAGCGTTCGCAGTGACCGCAGTATTGGCATTCGCCGAACTTGACACCGTCCGGATTGGTGTACGGCACCGACGCGTTGGCGGTGGGGCGCGGAAATGGATGGTAGCCCATCCTGGCGGCCGATTCCGCGAACAGCTCGCCCGCGTGGCCGTAGACCAGCGGCGGCATCGGATACTCGTTGCCGCGCGGCGCTTCGAACACATTGCCGCCGGCGATCTTGCGGCCCTTGATGTTGCCGGCCTTGGCCGAGATCCCGGCCACCTTCTCGAACTTGTCGTAGTACTTTTCCAGCTCCTGGTAGGTCACGCCCCAGTCCTGGATCGTCATGTCTTCCGGGATGTACTTCTTGCCGTACCTGGTTTCGTAGTTGCTGCGGATCTTGAAATCGTTGTCGTTCCAGCGCCAGGTATGGCCGTTCCAGTGTGTGCTGGCGCCGCCGACGCCGGTGCCCATCAAGTAGGAGCCGAGCCGGCGATAGGGAAGCGCGGGTTCCGAGCGCTTGTTGCGCACGGTCTCCGTATTGTCGGTCGTGTTAACCATCATCGACATGCGCTGGCCGACGGCCAGTTCGTCGCGCATGCGCGGCACGCTGAAATCGTCCGGCGTGTGCGGGCCGCCGCGTTCCAGGCAGACCACGGTCATGCCGGCCTCGGAAAATTCCTTGCCCAGGATGCCGCCCGTCCAGCCGCCGCCGACCAGCACCACATCCACTTCCTTGTATCTCTTCATCGGTGTTCCTATCAGCTCAAGTCGGCGATGCCGGCCGGCTCGGGCCGGTACGGTTTGTTGGAGAACTTGACGATGTTGACCTTGTTCGCCGTGTTGACGCCCGGATAGCCGACCATCTTCCAGCCCAGCTTGTTCTTGTTGCCGCCGTAAATAGGATCGGCAAACATCGCTTCGTAAAACATTTGCAGCAGTTGCGCGAAATAGGTGGCCGCCGGCACGCCGTTGGGCAGCTCGACCTTGCCGCCTTGCAGACCCTTGAGCACGGCCTCCTTGGTATCGGCAGGCAGCCGGTCGAACGGTTTGCCATAGGTCGCGGCGCAGTAGCCGGCCAGGCCCTCGGAGCCGGCGCGGAACAGCTGCGCAGGCGTCATGCCCAGCTGATAGCCCTGGTTGGCGGTGCCGTTCTTGAACGGTCCCTGCAGGTAGAGGCGGTCGCCCTGGCCCCAGTTGCCGCCCAGCGCGCGGTCGTAAAAGATGTTCAGGCCCATGTCTACGCCGTTCGGCGTCAGGGGATCGGCCGGGCACATGTGATTGACCAGCGCTTCGACAAAGGCTTGCTCGTCCGGACGCAGCCACAGGTAGCCGGGAGGCGTCTCGATCGCCGCCCCGGCCGACGCCGGATCGGCCGCAGCGGCGGGCAGAGGCAGGGCGGCGGCGCCGACTGCGCCGGCCAGGGATCGTAACAAAAAGTCACGACGAGGTTGCTGGTCGCTGGTGTCGCTCATGTATGGCGTCCATTCGTGAAATTCGGAAAGACTCATATCCTACGGGATAAGTTTCTGCGAGGACACCATATTTTTCACCTAAATTGTTTCAGCATTGAAACAATATATCTACCAAAAGTGTATTGCCATAAGGAAATATTGAGCGTATTCTCCCGCTTTGCCGCTATGCACGGCTGGCCATTGCCCACCTTCTTCTTCAGGACGTACCCACATGGTTTTCATGAAAAACGCCAATATCGGTAAGAAAATTACCATCGTCTTCGGCATCGTGCTGGTCGTTTCCAGTCTGACGACGGGCGTCGGCCTGTGGCAGTTGAGCAAGATGCGCGCGTCGACCAAGGAACTGCTGGAGATGTCGCTGGCCAAGGAACGCCTGGTCAGCGACTGGTACCGCATCATCTTTGCCGGCGCGCGCCGTACGCTGGCCATCGCCAAGAGCAGCGACAACGCGCTGGTGGACTTCTTCGCCGCCGATTCGGCCCAAGGCACCAAGGACGCGGGTGAAACGCTGAAGAAGGTCGGCGTGTTGCTGACCTCGGAGAAGGAGACAGCACTGCTCAAGGGCATCAGCGACGCGCGCGATACCTACAATGTGTACAAGGCCAGCGTCACCAAGGCCAAGGCCGCCAACGACAATGACACGGCCAGCGGCGTGCTGACATCCAAGTTCATGCCCGCCGCGGATGTCTACCAGCAGCGCCTGCGTGACCTGGTGGCCTTCGAACGCGAACAGATCGATGAGAGCGCGAAAGAAATCGACGCCGCCGCCACCATGAGCTTCAGCCTGCAACTGGCGCTGACCGTGTTCCTGGCGCTGCTGGTGGTGATATGCGGCGCTGCGCTCAAGAGCAGCATCGTCGGTCCGTTGCACTATGCGATCAGCGTGGCGCGCCGCGTGGCCAAGGGGGACCTGACGGCCGACGTCACCGTCGATTCACGCGACGAGGCCGGCCAGTTGCTGCAGGCCTTGAGCGAAATGAACGCCTCGCTGCGCGGCCTCATCACCGAAGTCATACAAAGCGCCGACACGATCAACAGCGCCTCCGGCGAGATCGCCCAGGGCAACGCCGACCTGTCCACCCGCACCGAATCGCAGGCCGCCAGCATCGAGGAAACGGCCAGTTCGATGGAAGAGCTGACCGCCACCGTGGCCCACAACGCCGACAACGCCGGCCAGGCCAACAAGCTGGCGCTGGGCGCCACCTCGTTGGCGACCAAGGGCGGCGTCGTCGTCAATCAAGCGGTCGCGACGATGGCCGAGATCAAGCAGGGTTCGCAACGCATTTCGGAAATCACGGCCATCATCGACGGCATCGCGTTCCAGACCAACATCCTGGCGCTGAACGCGGCGGTGGAGGCGGCGCGCGCCGGCGAGCAGGGCCGGGGCTTCGCCGTGGTCGCATCCGAGGTGCGCAACCTGGCCCAGCGCTCGGCGGCGGCGGCCAAGGAAATCAGCGTGCTGATCAGTGATTCGGTCGAGAAGGTTAACACCGGCAGCAAGCTGGTCGACGACGCCGGCGCAACCATGACCGACATCGTCAAGTCGATCAAGGAAGTGGCGCAGATCATGACCGAAATCACGGCCGCCACGCGCGAGCAGAATACCGGTCTTAGCAGCATCAACCAGGTCATTGCCGAGATGGACAACTCGACCCGTATGAACGCGGCCATGGTCGAGGAGGCGTCCGCCGCCGCGATGAGCATGCAGGACGAGGCCACCCGCTTGAGCAAGGCCGTCAGCGCCTTCCGAACCTCAGGCCGCCCTGGCCATGGTGGAAGTCTCCAGCTGGCTTTGCGCTGAACAATCGTAAGGGCCTGGTCGGGGTGAGAGGATTCGAACCTCCGGCCTCTGCGTCCCGAACGCAGCGCTCTACCAGGCTGAGCCACACCCCGACTACGTCTTAATTACATCAGAATTTTGCGGTTTTTTCAACTGCCGCTCCCCCGCCTGAACTCCCAATGTGTGACTAAATGCCAACGCCTGCCCCGGGAATGGCAGGTTTCTTGCTTTGCAAAAAGATCAAGATGATTAATATGGTTAAATATACCAATACGCATTAATTTGGGGCGGCGCCCTCACTGACAAGGGAAGGTCTGGCAATGAAAACACGGCAAAAACTGATGTGCGGCGCGGTGGCGGCGGCGATGGCGAGTTCCGCCTGGGCGCAAACCAAGCAGTCCGACGAGATCGAAGTGGTCAAGGTGACGGCGCAGAAGCGCAAGGAAGATCCGGCCAAGGTGGCGATGAGCATCACCGCCGTCACCGGCACCCAGCTCCAGGCCGAGCACGTCAACGACTTCACCGACCTGACCCGCGTGGTGCCCAACATCTCCTTCACCGCCGCCAGCGGCAATGGCGGCGCCGGGCCCGGCACCGAGAACATCGAGATCCGCGGCATCAGCTCGACGGCCGGCGCGGCCACCGTCGGCATCTATCTGGGCGATGTCTCCATCACCGTCGGCAACGTCTACACCATGGGCACGGTCGAACCGAAGTTCTTCGACATCGACCGCGTCGAAGTGCTGCGCGGTCCGCAGGCCACGCTGTACGGCGCCAGCTCCATGGGCGGCACCATCAAGTTCGTGCCGAACGAGCCGGATTTGAAGGAGCGCGAATTCACCACCTACGGCGAGCTGTCCAACACCAAGGGCGGCAGCGGCAACTACGCGGCCAACATGGTGGCCAACTTCCCGCTGATCCAGGACGAGCTGGCGCTGCGCATCGGCGTGCAGGCCCAGCACACGGGCGGCTACATCAACCAGGTCGACGGCGACGGCAATGTGCTGGCCCACGACATCAACAAGCTCAGCGACCAGGAGCTGCGCGTGGCGCTGAAGTGGAAGCCGATCCGCTCGGTGACCGTCACGCCGTCGGTCTACTACCAGAAGGTGGACGCCAAGGACATCGCGGCCTTCAACCTGGACCGCCCTTACTACCAGGCGCAGAAGCAGGTGCGCGAGCCGTCCAAGGACACGCTGCTCACGCCCAGCGTGACCGTCAACTGGGACATGGGCTCGATGGACCTGACCTCGGCCACCAGCTACTTCGAGCGCAAGTTCGACCGCACGCAGAACGGCTCGGCCTACAACAGCTATTCGCTGTCGACCTTCCTGACCTCGACCGACGACGGCGGCAAGGCGCCGCCGGAGCTGATCGCGGCCATCGCCGGCCTGCCGTCGGCGGTCTACCTGAACAACCAGGTGCGCCAGGTGTCGCAGGAGTTCCGGCTCGCCTCGCGGCCATACGACGCGGCGGTGTCGCCGTGGACCTGGCTGGCCGGCACCTATTTCTCGAACCAGCACACCAACATCATCGAGAACGATCCGATCTTCGGCGTGACCGACACCTTCAAGAGCTTCGGCTTCGACATCGCCGATCCGGACCTGCTGCCGGGCGCGCGCCCCGGCCAGTTCCCGAACGATAACTCGTTCGCCGGCGCCTTCCATTTCCGCGAGAAGCAGAGCTCGGTCTTCGGCGAGGTCAACTACTACTTCACGCCGGCGGTGCACGCGACCGTGGGCGCGCGCTATCTGAAGGCCGATTCGACGCTGGACCAGCGCAACGGCAACTACCTGGCCGGCGCCGGCAACAACAGCAGCGCGGCCTCGTCGTCGAAGGCGTTCACGCCGAAGTACGCGCTGACCTGGGAAGTCAATCCGACCAACACGGTCTACACCAGCGTGGCCAAGGGCTTCCGCCTCGGCGGCAACAACATCTACGTGCCGCCGACCACCTGCGCCCAGGATCTGGAGGCGAACGGCCTGAGCAAGGGGCCGGATTCGTATTCGGCCGACAGCCTGTGGAGCTACGAGGTGGGCAGCAAGTCGCGCTTCCTCAACAACCGCGTGTCGGTCAACGCCGACGTGTTCTATGTGAAGTGGAAGAACATCCAGCAGGGCGTGTACCTGCCGACCTGCGCCTACACCTACAACGCCAACGCCGGCGACGCCACCAGCAAGGGCTTCGAGTTCGATATCAAGGCCAAGCCGATTTCCGGCCTGACGCTGACCGCCTCGGCAGGTTATGTGAAGGCCGAGCTGTCGAACGACGAGGGCTCGCGCAACGGCGTGGTGGGCGCGGTGGCCGGCGCGCAGGTGCAGGGTGTGCCGAAATATAACGCGGCCATCAACGCGACCTACAACTTCGCGGCCTTCGGCGACAAGAGCGCCTACGTGATGGGCGGCATGCAGTGGGTGGGCGCCAGCAAGGGCTCGCTCAATCCCGACCAGACCGACTACAACCGGCCGGCCTACCACAGCACCGACTTCAGCGCCGGCATGTCCATCGACCGCTACAACGTGAGCGTGTTCATCAAGAACGCCTTCGATACCGACACGGTGATCCAGCATCCGCAGGTGGCGTCCATCGTGCAGGGTTACCGGCTGGCGCCGCGCAGCATCGGCGTGAGCGTGGCGGCGAAGTTTTAAGCGATAATGCTGCCTTTGAATTGACACGCAAAGGCAGCATCATGGGCATCACGATTTATCACAACAACGCCTGCGGCACCTCGCGCAAGACGCTGGAGGCGATACGCGCCACCGGCGTCGAGCCGGAGATCGTCGACTACGTCAAGAACCCGCCGTCGCGCGAGGCGCTGAAGGCGATGATCGCCAAGGCCGGCCTGAGCGCGCGCGCCGCGATGCGCGACAAGGGCGACTTGTATGAAGAACTCGGCCTGGCCGACGCCTCGCTCTCGGACGACGCGCTGCTCGACGCCATGATGGCCCATCCCATCCTGATCAACCGCCCGTTCGTGGTGACCGACAAGGGCGTGCGCCTGTGCCGTCCGTCCGAGCTGGTGCTGGAACTGCTGTAGTGAAGCGCCCGCCGCGCTGGCTGCCATGGCTGGTGTTGGCCGCCACGTTGGCCGCGGCGCGGTTCGCGCACGCGTGGCCGGTGCCGGCCGGCTGGGACCTGACGTTCCAGGCGCAGCGGGCGGAGGAGCCGGCGATACACGAGGGCTGGAAGCTCTACCGGGAGATCGACAAGCGCTCCTGGCAGATGCGTCTGATGCTGCAACAGGTGCCGCTCGATCACCCGGATGCGGTCGTGTTCGTGCAGGCCGACAGGTACCGGCACGGCCTGTTCGTGCAGGGGGAGCGCGCCTATCTGATGCAGGACCGGAATATGGCGTCGTTCGACGTGCGCCCGGTCGACGCCGACGAGGCGCGCCGCCTGATCGGCCGCTACGCCGCCCATGACGGCCCGACGCTGGGCGAGCCGTCGCGCGAGGCTCTCGCGTGCAGTTCCAACGTCGCCAGGTCGGTGGTCAGCCTGCTGGTCGACGGCAAGACCCGGCAATACTGGCTGTCCGGCGCGGACTACTGCTATTTCAAGACCGACCTGCTCGCGCCGCTCAAAGAGATGATGTGCGCTGGCCACTGCTACGCCAGCAAGTTGGTCGACCGTTGGGCGACGACGCTGGAACGCGATATCAAGAATTTGCCGGCCACCGGCCCGGTGACCGGCGTGTCGCCGGGCGACCCGCTTACCGGCCTGACGTCGCGGGCGCCGGTGCTGCGGGACGCGGCGGCCGTGTTGCGCGACGGCGGCACGCCGGAAGCCATGTGCTACCAGCTCAACCAGTTGCTGGACCTGCCGTCGCCTACGCACAAGGGGCAGGGACGCGACTACAGGGATGGCGACGATGCCGAGATCACCGCCGCCACGCTGGCGCTGCTGGGACGGCTCGACCCCGGCTGCACCTACAAGACCGGCCATCCGATGCTGCACATACTGGTCCGGCGCAGCTCGCCGGCGGTGATCGAGCTGGCGCTGCGGCGCGGTTTCCCGGTGAACCAGGAGCAGGAGATCGATTTCCGTACGCCGCTCGACGAGGCGATTTCCGAGAAACGCGAGGACGTCCAGCAAATCCTCCGGCAGGCCGGCGGCGTGCGGCACATCGCGGCCGGCAAGTAGGCGCGGCCACAAACAAAAACGGCGCCTAAGGCGCCGTTGTCGTTCAGTGCGTGCGGTTGACCGAGAAGTGGGCCAGCTGCAGCAGCGATTCCTTGTAGACGCTGTCGGGCAGGTCGGCGATCGCGGCGGCGGCGCGTTCGGCCGCCGTCACGGCCTGCTGGCGCGTGTAGTCCAGCGCGCCGCTGGTGGTGATTGCGGCCAGGATGGTGTCGAAGTGCTGCTCGTCGCCCTGTTCGATGCAGCTGCGCACCAGCTCGCGCTGTTCCGGCGTGCCGTTCTCCATCAGGTAGATCAGCGGCAAGGTCGGCTTGCCTTCGCGCAGGTCGTCGCCGACGTTCTTGCCGATCTCGTTGGCGTCGCCGGCGTAGTCGAGCACGTCGTCGATCAGCTGGAAGGCCGTGCCCAGCGAGCGGCCGTATTCGCCGGCCGCTTCGATCTGCATGTCGTTGCAGCCGGAGATCAGCGCGCCCAGCTCGGCCGCCGCCTCGAACAGCTTGGCGGTCTTGGAGCGGATCACCTGCAGATAGCGCTCCTGGTTCACGTCCGGGTCGTGCATGTTCAGCAGCTGCAACACTTCGCCCTCGGCGATGACGTTGGTGGCGTCCGACAGGATCTGCATCACGCGCATATTGTTCAGGCCGACCATCATCTGGAAGGCGCGCGAGTACAGGAAGTCGCCCACCAGCACCGAGGCGGCGTTGCCGAACAGCGCGTTGGCGGTGGCGCGGCCACGGCGCAGCGACGATTCGTCGACCACGTCGTCGTGCAGCAGGGTGGCGGTGTGGATGAACTCCACCACTGCGGCCAGCTCGTGGTGCGCCGTGCCCTTGTATGCGTAGGCGTTGGCCACCAGCAGGACCAGCACCGGCCGGATGCGTTTGCCGCCGGCGCTGATGATGTATTCAGCAATCTGATTGACGAGACTGACCTCGGAATGCAGTTTCTGGCGGATCACCGTGTTGACCGCGTCCATGTCGGCGGCGATCGTGTGGGCGATGTTGTTTTGGGTGGCGTTTTGGGTAGCGGCAGACAAGGCGAACCTGTGCGGTAGACTATTGGTGCCGAGATTATACGTCATGGCCCCGCCGAGAGGGGCATAGACCCCCTTCCGAGGCAACATGTTTGCCAATTATGTAACGCCTGGGCGGCGGCAAAATTGTCGACATACCACGCCCGCCGGCATTTGTGAATAGTTTTTGACGCGAAATCCCATCCCATGTATAATCAGCGGTTCCCCGGTTTCCATGCATGCGGTTGTGCCGGCGCCGGACGGAATTTTCTTAACATTTGATGAGGTTTCAAATCATGTACGCGGTCATAAAAACCGGTGGCAAACAATACAAAGTTGTCGCTGGCGAAAAACTTAAAGTAGAACAGATACCGGCAGACATTGGTTCCGAACTCACCATCGATCAGGTCCTCGCCGTTGGCGAAGGCGAGAGCATCAAATTTGGTGCTCCTCTGGTTGAGGGTGCAAAGGTACTGGTTACTGTTGTGGCACACGGTCGTCACGATAAAGTGAAGATTTTCAAGATGCGTCGTCGTAAGCACTACCAGAAGCATCAAGGCCATCGCCAAAATTACACCGAAATCCAAATCGTATCGATCAACGGCTAATCGCCGTTTGCCCGAGAATTAGTATCCAAGGAGTCTTAAATGGCACACAAAAAAGGCGGCGGCACAACGCGAAACGGTCGTGACTCAGAATCAAAACGCCTGGGCGTTAAGGTTTATGGCGGTCAATCGATCAATGCTGGTGGCATCATCATTCGTCAACGCGGCACGCCAGTGCGCGCCGGCGAAGGTGTTGGCATGGGCAAAGACCACACCCTGTTCGCTCTGGTGGACGGCAAGGTCAAGTTCGTAGTCAAGGGCGAAGGTTCGAAGCAATTCGTTACCGTCGTTCCAGCGTAAATAACGCTACCGGCCTGGTGCGCTAGCCGCACAGGCTGTTTTGTAAGGCGCAAGCCTTCAATCGAAAGGCTCTGCCCACGGTAGAGCCTTTTTAGTTTTATGGCGGTACATCATGAAGTTTATCGACGAAGCAAAAATTGAAGTAATCGGTGGTGACGGCGGCAATGGTTGCGCCTCCTTTTGCCGTGAAAAATTCCGCCCGTTCGGCGGCCCTGACGGCGGCGACGGCGGCAAGGGTGGCTCGATCTGGGCCGTAGCGGACCGTAACATCAACACCTTGGTCGATTTCCGCTTCTCCAAGATGCACCGCGGTAAAGACGGCGAGCCTGGCCGTGGCGCCGATTGCTACGGCAAGGGCGCGGACGACATCCACCTGCGCATGCCGGTCGGCACGCTGATCATCGACGACGCCTCCGGCGAAATCCTGGCCGACCTGACCGAACACGGCCAGATGGAACTGCTGGCCAAGGGCGGCGAGGGCGGCTGGGGCAACATCCACTTCAAGACCTCGACCAACCGCGCCCCGCGTCAAAAGACCGAAGGCAAGGAAGGCGAACGCCGCGAAATCCGCCTGGAACTGAAGGTGCTGGCCGACGTCGGCCTGCTGGGTATGCCGAACGCCGGCAAGTCGACCTTTATTTCGGCCGTGTCGAACGCGCGTCCAAAAATTGCCGACTACCCGTTCACCACCTTGCACCCGAACCTGGGCGTGGTCCGCGTGTCGCACGAGAAGAGCTTTGTGATCGCCGACATTCCCGGCTTGATCGAAGGCGCTTCCGAAGGCGCCGGCCTGGGCCACCAGTTCCTGCGCCACCTGCAGCGCACCGGGCTGCTGCTGCACATCGTCGACCTGGCGCCGTTCGAGACCAACGTCGATCCGGTCAAGGAAGCCAAGGCCCTGGTCAACGAGCTCAAGAAGTACGACGAGGCGCTGGTCGACAAGCCGCGCTGGCTGGTGCTCAACAAGCTGGACATGGTGCCGGAAGGAGAGCGCGTCAAGCGCGTCAAGGACTTCGTCAAGAAGTTCGGCTTCAAGGGCCCGGTGTTCGAGATCTCCGCGCTGAGCCACGACGGCACGCAGGAGCTGGTCAACGCCATCCAGAAACACCTGGAAGCGAAGCGCCACAGCGAGCAGCGCGCGGAAGAAACCCAGATGACGGAAGAGGCGCGCGGCATCTCGTCCATCGATCCGGACGATCCGCGCTTCAAGATCCTCGACTAATCCTCGACGTTTCCTATGTATTAACGGCATAATCACTGATCAGCTGATTATGCCTTTCCATCTCGGCGCCCGTCCCGCCATCGCGGGGCGCGACCGTTATCGGCAGAGCCGGGCGAACCGCCCGCCAAATCACAGCATTGAACCCTCTTTCATCCGCTTGTTTTGAGAATTGTCGCGCCATGAATTCTGTCATCCAAAAAGCTACCCGCATCATCATCAAGGTCGGCTCGTCGCTGGTCACCAACGACGGACGCGGGCTGGACCACGCCGCCATCGCGCGCTGGGCCGCGCAGATCGCCGCCTTGCGCACCCTGGGCAAGGAAGTGGTGCTGGTGTCGTCCGGCGCCATCGCCGAGGGCATGCTGCGGCTGGGCTTTGAGCAGCGCCCCACCGACATCCACGAACTGCAGGCCTGCGCCGCCGTCGGCCAGATGGGCCTGGCGCAGATCTACGAGACCAGCTTCCGCGCCCACCAGCTGGGCACGGCGCAAGTGCTGCTGACCCACGCCGACCTGGCCGACCGCGAACGCTACCTCAACGCGCGCTCGACGCTGACCACCTTGCTGCGGCTGGGCGTGGTGCCGATCATCAACGAGAACGACACCGTGGTCACCGACGAGATCAAGTTCGGCGACAACGACACGCTGGGCGCGCTGGTGGCCAACCTGATCGAGGCCGACGCGCTGATCATCCTGACCGACCAGCAGGGCCTGTACAGCGCCGATCCGCGCAAGGACCCGTCGGCCGTGCTGATCCAGCAGGGCCGCGCGGGCGACCTGGCGCTGGAGGCGATGGCCGGCGGCGCCGGCAGCAGCCTGGGGCGCGGCGGCATGCTGACCAAGATCCTGGCGGCCAAGCGCGCCGCCAAGTCGGGCGCACACACGGTGATCGCCTACGGCCGCGAGCACGACGTGCTGGAGCGCCTGGCGGGCGGCGAGGCCATCGGCACCGAGCTGGCGGCGCAGACCGGCCACCTGACGGCGCGCAAGCAGTGGATGGCCGATCACCTGCACACTGCGGGCCAGGTGGTGCTGGACGCGGGCGCGGTGCAGAAGCTGAGCAAGGAAGGCAAGTCGCTGCTGCCGATCGGCGTGGTGGAGGTGAAGGGCGAGTTCGGGCGCGGCGCGGTGATCACCTGCGTCGGCGCGGACGGCGCACCGGTGGCGCGCGGCCTGTCGAACTACACCAGCGCCGAAACGCGCCGCATCATGCGCAAGCCATCGAGCGAGATCGAGGCCGTGCTCGGCTTCGTCGAGGGACAGGAGCTGATCCACCGCGACAACCTGGTGCTGGTATAAAAAAGTTTCAGGTCTCATGATTTCATCACCTTTCCCGCCGGCCGCCGCCGCATCCGCGACGGCCGCGCGGCCGGCACGGACGCGGCGTCCGCTGCGTATCGCTTTCGTGCTGTTGATCTTCGCCATCAGCCTGGTGCCGGCCATCGCCACCATCTGCACCGGCGCGTCGAGCGCCAGCGACCTGCTGGAGATGCGCCCGCTGGCGCCGCTGCCGACCCATTGGGAAGGCCGCTGGTTCGACTTCGACAAGAACTACCGCAATTTCGAAAAAGGTTATTCCGACCACCTGGGCCTGCGCAGCCTGATGGTGCGCACCAAGAACGAGCTCGATTTCAGGCTGTTCAACTCCTCGCGCCGCGTGTACTTCGGCAAACAGGACGAGATCTATGGACACAAGATCTCCGACATCGAGCTGCCGGCCACCGAGCACGCGCTGGACACGCCGGCCAAGGCCGAAGCGGTCTACCGCGCGATGCGGCAATTGGCTGCGCGGCTGGAGGCGCAGGGAACCACGCTGGTGCTGCTCACGCCGATCAGCAAGCAGTACTTCACGCAGGACCGCATTCCGCGCTTCATGCCGCGCCTCCCGCAGCAGTCGCATTTCATGCAGCTATACCGGCGCTTCCAGCAGACCCCCGAGTTTCATTTCGTCGACGTCCAGGGCATCATGGCGGCCTCGCAGGGGAAGTTTCCGCTCTTCTTCCGCCAGGACTTCCACTGGACCGATCTGTCGGCGCTGAAGGTGGCCGAGGCGGCGACCAACACCATCGCCGGCCTGGAAGGCTTGCCGCCCGCATGGCGCCACGAGCTGGCCTACCACGATGAGGCCTTCGAGGGTTCGGAATCCCGCTTTGCCGGGCTGCTCAGCAGCAAGCCGCTGCAGGAGCCGATGCTGACCAAGACCTGGCAGGATGTCCACCAGACCACGCCGATGGACGCCCGCCAGACCGGGTTCGAATTCATCACCGACAGCGTGAAGGGGCGCGGCCTGCTGCCGCCCACCTGCTTGTACGGCAACAGCTTCGGCGACGGCATGACGCGCGCCGGTTTGCAGGATCACTTTGAACAGTTCATCCGGCTTGACCGCGAAATGTTCATCCTCGATACGCCGCAGGCGACGCGTGGCCGCTGCAAATACCTGATTGTGCAGATGCTCGACAGCTCGGCCGGCATCTGGATCGAGCTGGCCAAATAATCGCTTAACTCTGGATTCTTCATGGTATTTTCCTCGCCGGGATTTTTGTTTCTGTTCTTTCCCTGTTTCTTCGCCTTGTACTGCGCATTGCCCAGGATCTGGCGCAACGGCTTCATCCTGTTGGCCAGCGTGGTGTTCTATCTGCTGGGCGCGGGAGCGCTGACTGTTGTCGCGCTGGTGCTGCTGGCGGCCAACTGGCGCCTGGCCATCCTGACCGGCGCGCTGCGCCGCGACGACCGGCGCGGGCCGCAGGCCAAGCTGGCGCTGGGCTTGGCGCTGGTGCTCAACCTGGCGCCGCTGATCGCCTACAAATACCTGGGCTTCCTGGCGCAGCTGCTGGCCGATGTGAGCGGCGTGCAGTTGCTGGAGAACGTCGCCAGGCTGGGGCTGGTGCTGCCGCTGGGGATTTCGTTTTATGTGTTCCACTTCCTGTCTTACCAGGCCGACGTCTATGCGCGCCGCATCCAGCCGGAACGCAGCCTGCATAAGTTCGCTATCTACATCTTCCTGTTCCCGCACCTGATCGCCGGACCGGTGGTGCGCTTTGCCGAAGTCCGGGAACAGCTCGACATCAAGCGCCGCGCGCTGGTCGGCAGCGACGTGTTCTGGGGCTTGAACCTGTTCATCATCGGCTTGTCGAAAAAGCTGCTGATCGCCGATCCGCTGGGCTCCGTGGTGGATCTCATGCACCGGTCCGATTTCGTCCTGAGCACTTATGCCGCCTGGCTGGGCGCCGTGTGTTATTCGTTCCAGATCTACTTCGATTTTTCCGGCTACACCGACATGGCGATCGGCATGGCGCGCATGATGGGCTTCCGTTTTCCGCGCAACTTCAACCGGCCGTACGCGGCCACCAGCGTCACCGAATTCTGGCAGCGCTGGCACATGACGCTGTCGCGCTTCTTCCGCGACTACGTCTACATTCCGCTGGGCGGCAACCGCAGCTCCACCTTCAAGACCTACCGCAACCTGTTCGTGGTGTTCGGCTTGTGCGCGTTGTGGCATGGCGCGGCCTATACCTTCCTGGTGTGGGGGCTGGGCCACGGCGTGTTGATCGCGCTGGAGCGCGCGGGCGTGTTGAACACGGCCAGGTGGCGTCTCGGCGGCTTGCCGGTGTTCCTGCTGGCGACCGTGCTGTGGGTGCCGTTCCGCGCCGACAGCATGGAGCAGAGCGGCACGCTGTTGCGGGTGATGTTCGGCGGCGAACCGTCGGCGCCGCTGTGGAACCCGGCCCACATCATGCTGGCCGATCCCAAGGTGATTTTCCTGCTGTTGTTGTCGACGGTGATCTGCCTGGTGGGGGACCGCTGGTTCCTGCGGCTGCGCAACATGAGCTTCCGCCGCCCCAAGCTGGTCGGCGCCTACAGCCTGGTGTTGTACGTGCTGTCCTGCCTGTCGGTGGTGGAGGGCGGTTTCAATCCCTTCATCTACTTCCAGTTTTAAGCGCCGACGTTGTCCGGCATCGGGGTCTTGCTGCGGTAGTCGCACAGGTCCAGCTGCATGCAGTTCCAGCATTCGGGCTTGCGCGCCTTGCAGGTGTAGCGGCCGTGCAGGATCAGCCAGTGGTGGGCGTCCTGCAGGAATTCCTTCGGCACGAACTTCAGCAGCTTTTGTTCGACGATGTCGACGTTCTTTCCCGGCGCCAGGCCGGTGCGGTTGGAGACGCGGAAGATGTGCGTGTCCACCGCCATGGTCGGCTCGCCGAAGGCGGTGTTCATCACCACGTTGGCGGTCTTGCGGCCCACGCCCGGCAGGGCTTCCAATGACTCGCGGTCGCGCGGCACCTCGCCGCCGTGCAGCTCCACCAGCATCTTGCACGTCGCGATGACGTTCTTGGCCTTGGTCTTGTACAGGCCGATGGTCTGGATGTAGGTCTTCAGCTCCTCTTCGCCCAGGTCCAGGATGGCCTGCGGCGTGTTGGCCACCGGGTACAGCTTGCGCGTGGCCTTGTTGACGCCGACGTCGGTGGCCTGCGCCGACAACAGCACGGCGATCAGCAGTTCGAACGGGGTCGTGTATTCCAGTTCGGTTTCCGGCTTGGGATTGGCTGCGCGGAAGCGCACGAACATTTCGTAGCGTTTGGCTGGATTCATTGTTGTTTGTCTTGTTCCTTTTTTAGGCGCGCCCGTTCCATCGCGGCGGCGATGATGGCGCGCTTGCGTTCCTTTTCCACTTCGCCGGCGGCGTCGGCCGGGTCGAGCGCGTGCACCGCCGCCATCTTGGCGACGGCCTTGGCAGCCAGGCGGGCGTCGTTCTCGTCGCGCTCGCGCCGCAGGCGCATGGCGCGGAAGTCGTGCCGTTCGCGCGCGGCGTCGGCGTCGGCCTGGCGCCAGGCGTCCCAGCCGGTGGTCTCGGTGACCGGGTACATGACGATGCAGTCGACCGGGCAGGGGGTGACGCACAGGTCGCAGCCGGTGCACAGGTCCTGCACCACCGTGTGCATCAGCTTGGCCGCGCCGACGATGGCGTCCACCGGACAGGCCTGGATGCACAGCGTGCAGCCGATGCACAGCGACTCGTCGATGTAGGCCACCGCGCGCGGCCGCTCCAGGCCGTTGACGGGGTTGAGCGGGATGACCGGGTAGCCGGTGACCGCCGACAGCCTGGCGATGCCTTCCGCGCCGCCGGGCGGACACTGGTTGATGGCGGCCGAGCCGGCGGCGATCGCCTCGGCGTAGGGGCGGCAGCCGTCGTAGCCGCACTTGGTGCACTGCGTCTGCGGCAGGACGTCTTCGATGCGGTCGGCGAGGGTGAGGGGGGCGGTGGGCTGCACGGCGAGACTCGTTGCGTTAAAACGCCATTATCCGATATCTGCGCCGCCCGGCGCCAAAAAACCTTTTATTCGGCGCGTGTTTTCGCCGGCCACACGCGGCGCACGGTCATCCGTTCCAGTTCCTCCGCGTGCAGGCTCAGCGCCGGCTTGATCAAGTCGCTGCGGCTGACGATGCCGATCAGCCGGCGCGTGTGGGCGTCGCCGACCACCGGCAGCCGCTCCAGCTGGTGTACCGCCAGCCGCGTGGCCAGCGCGCGGCAGGTTTCGTCGGCCAGCGCGAAGATCGGCACGTTGACGCCGAACAGCTCGCCCACGGTGACGGCGTCGGCGGCGCGCTCGCCGTCGAGCGCGGCCCGGTCCAGCATGCCCAGCAGCGCGCCGTCGCGCGTGACCGGGAAGGCGCGGTGGCGCTGCGCCGTGCCGAAGTGGCTGGCCAGCACCTCGGCGATGGGCCGCTGCGCGTCGATGCTGTCGGGCGTGGCGGTCATCACCTCGGCCACGCTGTGGCGCTCCATCGGGTCGATGCCGTATTCGCGGTAGATGTGGTGGCCACGGCGGGCGATCTTCTCGGTCAGGATGGAGCGGTGCATGGTGATCACGGTGAAGGCGTAGGCCACGGTGGACGCGGCCAGCACCGGCAAGACGGCGTTGATGTCGTGCGTGAGCTCGAACGCGAACACCACCGCCATCACCGGCGCGCGCATCATGCCGCCCAGGGTGGCGGCCATGAACACCAGCGGCCACACGGCCGGCGCGTGGCCGGGCAGCAAGGGGCCGAGCAGCGCGCCCAGGCCGGCGCCCAGCATCAGCAGCGGCGCCAGCACGCCGCCGGAGGTGCCCGATCCCAGCGCCAGCAGCCAGATCACGGCCTTGACCAGCAGCAGCGCGGCGATGGCGCCGGCGGCCAGGTGGTTGTTGAGCAGGTCGCCGATGACATCGTAGCCGACGCCCAGCGCGCGCGGCTGCAAATAGCCGCCGATGCCGACCGCCAGCCCGCCCAGCGCGGGCCACCACATCCAGTGCAGCGGCAGCTTGTGGAAGCCGTCCTCGACGCGGTACAGCGCGGTCGACAGCAGCCAGGCCAGCGCGCCGCACAGCACGCCGGCGACCAGGCAGGACAGCAGGGCCGACGGCGGCAGCGCCTCGGTTTGCAGCGGGAACAGCGGGCCGCTGTCGAGCAGCAGCGGGCGCAGGAAGCCGGCCACGGCGCAGGCCACGGCCACCGGCGCCAGGCTGCGCGGGCGCAGTTCGAACAGCAGCAGTTCCAGCGCCAGCAGCAGCGCGGCGATGGGCGTGCCGAAGATGGCGGTCATGCCGGCCACGGCGCCGGCCACCAGCAGCGCCTTGCGCTCGGCGCCGCTGAGGTGGAAGTGCTGGGCGATCAGCGAGCCGACCGCGCCGCCGGTCATGATGATCGGCCCCTCGGCGCCGAACGGGCCGCCGCTGCCGATGGCGATGCCGGAGGCCAGCGGCTTGAGCACGGCCACCTTGGGCGACATGCTGCTCTTCTTGAACAGGATGGCCTCGATCGCTTCCGGGATGCCGTGGCCGCGGATCTGCTCGGAGCCGTAGCGCGCGATCAGGCCGATCACCAGGCCGCCGAACACCGGCACGGCGATGACCCAGGCGCCCAGCGTGTGCGCGGCCGGCGAGGCCGCCTCGGTCGAGAGCCGCTGGAAGAAGAACAGATTGGTGAAGAAGCTGATGGCGTGCAGCAGCAGGTCGGCGGTCAGCGTGCTGAGCGCGCCGACCACGGCGGCGATGGCGGCGATCAGCACCAGCCGGGCGTTGCCGTCGAAGTCGCGGCGGTTGTCGTAGTTATTCGGCATGGTCGTCCCGGTCGAGTTTGGGGATGGTGAAGACGCCGTCGAGCGACAGCAGTTCGGCGCGGTGCAGCTCGGCCAGCTGGCCGAGCATGGCCTCGCCGTCCTTGAGCAGGTGGACTTCGACCCGGCGGCGGTCGCTGTCGCTGACGCGCCGTTCGACCAGCCCGCCGGCCTCGCAGCGCGACACCAGCGCCACCACGCCGTGCGGCTTGGCCTGCAGCCGCTCGGCCAGCTCGCCGACGGTGGCCCAGTCGCGGCCGGGATAGCCCTTCAGGTGCAGCAGCAGCAGGTACTGCAACGGCGTGATGCCCTTGGCCTGCACCACGTCTTCGGAAAAGCGCTCGAAGCGGCGCATCTGGTAGCGGAATTCGGACAGGGCGGCGAAGTCGGCCTTGTCGAGCGGGGGCGGGCGTGAAGGCATGGCGGTGGCACGGAATTGGAAAACGCCAAATATATCACGCCATGATATAAATTGTCCGGACAAAAAAAATCCCCGCGCGGGCGGGGACTTGGCCGGGAGCCGGACTTAGCCGTGTTTTTTGATGAACTCGGTGATCTTCGGGCACACCACTTCGCGCCAGCGGCGGCCGGAGAAGATGCCGTAGTGGCCGGCCTGCGGCGCCACGAAGTCCTGCTGCATGTCGGCCGGGATGCCGCTGCACAGGTCGTGCGCGGCCTGGGTCTGGCCGGCGCCGGAGATGTCGTCCAGCTCGCCTTCGACGGTGAACAGCGCCACCGTGGTGATGTCCTGCGGACGCACCGGCTTGCCGCCCACCATCCACGTGCCCTTGGGCAGCGCGAAGTCCTGGAACACGGTCTTGATGGTGTCCAGGTAGTATTCGGCCGGCATGTCCAGCACGGCGTTGTACTCGTCGTAGAACTTGCGGTGGCTGTCGGCCGGCTCGTCGTCGCCCTCGACCAGGTGCATGTAGAACTCGCGGTGGCTCTGCGCGTGGCGGCCCGGGTTCATGGCGATGAAGCCGGCGTGCTGCAGGAAGCCCGGGTACACCTTGCGGCCGAAGCCCGGATAGTTGGGCGGCACCGAGTAGATCACGGTGTTTTCAAACCACGAGAATTTCTTTTCGGTGGCCAGGTTGTTGACCTGCGTCGGCGAGCGGCGCGGGTCGATCGGGCCGCCCATCATGGTCATGGTCTTCGGCAGCTTCGGATCCTTGGCGGTGGCCATCAGCGAGATCGCGGCCAGCACCGGCACGGTCGGCTGGCAGACGGAGATCACGTGCACGTCCGGGCCCAGCATGCGGATGAAGTCCTGCACGTAGTAGATGTAGTCGTCCAGGTGGAACGCGCCTTCAGATAGCGGTACCATCCGGGCGTCAGTCCAATCGGTGATGTAGACGTCGTGATCGTGCAACAGGCCGCGCACGGTGTCGCGCAGCAGCGTCGAATGGTGGCCCGACAGCGGCGCCACCAGCAGCACGGTCGGCTGTTTCAGGGCCTTGGTTTTCTTGTCGTCCAGGTCCTTCTTGAAGTGGATCAGGCGGCAGAAAGCCTTGTGCAGCACCACCTGCTCGATGATGCCGATGGTTTCGCCCTTGACTTCGGTGTTGTCGATTTCAAACGCCGGCTTCTCGTAATCCTTGCCCAGCCGGTACATCAACTCGTAACCGGCGGCGATGCGTTGCGAAAACGGCGTGTGCGCCAGCGGCGAGACGGGATTGGTGAACATCTTGGAGGACGCGTCGGCCCATTGCATCAGAGGCGTCAGGAACGAGCGTTGCATTTCGTGCAGGTGGTAGAGCATATGTATTCCTGGGATCAAGAGCTTGGTGCGATGCACCAATACCATACATCATAAGCCAAATTATAGAATTTTTGTTCGTGACGTAAAGCATTCCAAAATACTGCCGGGCAAGCCTACGTAGTATCCACAATGATGGCGTGGTCAAATAATAATAGAGCAGGATCAAAAAAAAAGCAGCGTTTCCGCTGCTTTCGTGTAGGACAACCGCTAGTAGTGCTTAGTCGAAGACCGGCGTTTCCACGCCCAGCACCTTGTGCAGCTTCGGCGAAGTGGTGGTGTATTGCATGTGGATCTTCTTGTCCGGGAAGATGTACGGCGCGGCGCCGAAGGCGGCCAGCGCGGCTTCGTGGAAGCCCGACAGGATCAGCTTTTTCTTGCCCGGATAGGTGTTGATGTCGCCCACGGCGAAGATGCCCGGCACGTTGGTCTCGAACTTCTCGGTGTTTTGCACCTTCAGCTGGCGGCGCTCGATGTCCAGGCCCCATTCGGCGATCGGGCCCAGCTTCGGCGACAGGCCGAAGAACACCAGCAGCATGTCCAGCGGCACGCGGCGGGTGACGCCGTCGGCGCCGGTCACTTTCAGCTGCGACAGCTTGCCGTCGTCGCCGGCTTCGTAGCCGGTGGCTTGGCCGATGATCAGCTGCATCTCGTATTCATCGCACAAGGCTTTCATCTTGGCGACCGAGGCCGGCGCGGCGCGGAAGTCTTCGCGGCGGTGCAGCAACACGACCGACTCGGCCTTGCCGACGAAGTTCAGCGCCCAGTCCAGCGCGGAGTCGCCGCCGCCGCAGATGACCAGGTTCTTGCCTTCGAAGATGGCAGGGTCCTTGACCTTGTAGTGCAGCTGCGAGCCTTCGAACACTTCGATGCCGTCCACTTTCAGCGTGCGCGCCTGGAACGAGCCGACGCCGGCCGCGATGAAGATGGTCTTGGTGATGAACTGGGTGCCGGTGCTGGTTTCGACGTCGAAACGGCCGTCATCGCGGCGCGCGACCTTGGTCACTTCCTGGCCCAGGTGGAAGGTCGGCTCGAACGGCTCGATCTGCTTGAGCAGGTTGTCGGTCAGTTCCTGGCCGGTGCACGACGGCACGGCGGGGATGTCGTAGATCGGCTTGTCGGGATACAGTTCCACGCACTGTCCGCCCACCGCGCCCAGCGAATCGATCACGTGGGCTTTGATTTCCAGCAGGCCGAGTTCGAAGACCTGGAACAGGCCGACCGGGCCGGCGCCGATGATGACGGCATCGGCTTCGATGACGCCAGGAGGAGTGACAGTGCTATTCATACGTGGTTTCCTGTTATTTCAATAATGGTTAGGCAACACTGGGCTGCGCGGCGGCTGTCGCCAGCGTCCGCGGAAGGCGCTGCCCTGGGCTGCCTGGCCAGACGCGGGGTCTTAGCGTACCAGCAGGTGCAGCTTTTCCTTGACGTCCTTGAACTGCTCCGCTTCCGGCAGGGGCGGGATGGTCTTGGTGATCGACGGCCAGTTGCGGGCCAGGTCGACGTTGATCTTGATGAATTGCTGCTGGTCGCCCGGCACGTCTTCCTCGGCGAAAATCGCGTTGACCGGGCATTCGGCCACGCACACGGCGCAGTCGATGCACTCGTCGGGATCGATGGCGAGGAAGTTCGGGCCTTGGCGGAAACAATCTACCGGGCAAACATCGACGCAGTCCGTGTAACGGCAGCTGATGCAAGATTCGGTGACAACGTGGGTCATAACAGTCCTATCAATGTTGGTGTGCAGCGGCGTCGGCGGCGGTGGGATGGCCCGGCTAACCTCGGCAAAGCACTGTATTTTAAGGTAATTCGCTATTTCTCACAAACTGCGCTTATATACAATACCTATAAGCAAATGCGTTCGGGGAGCATGGACGGGCGGAGATGGATGGCAATTTGATGTCGAACAAGTTTCGGCCGGTGCTGGCGCGGCTGCGGCGCAACTGGCATCATGTCGCCTTCTTAATTGACCGAGGATGCCGGATGGCTGACATCAACATCGTCCAGGCGCACCACCTGGCGCCTGAGCAGGCCCGCGCGGCCGCCCAACAAGTGGCCGACAAGCTGGCCGAACAATTCGAACTGGAATGCGCCTGGGATGGCGATGTGTTGCGCTTCGAGCGCAGCGGCGTCAGCGGTTCGCTGAGCCTGCTGCCGGACCAGGCCAGGCTGCATATCGCGCTGGGCTTCCTGTTCAGCGCGTTCTCGTCGCAGATCGAGGCCAAGGTGGCCGACAAGATGCGCCGGGTGTTTTCCGCCGCATGAAAAAACCCGGCTCAGGCCGGGTTTTGTTTATTTCAGACCTTCGATCAGGTCGATGTATTGCTGCTTGGCGTCGTCCAGCGAGGTGCCTTTCAGGGCGGCCCAGGCGTCGAACTTGGCGCGGCCGACGAAGTCGGTCATGCCGGGACGCTCGCCGGTGGCGTCGCCCGCCGAACCCTGCTTGAACAGCGCGTAGATCTTCAGCAGCGTCATGTTGTCCGGGCGCTCGGGCAGGTTCTTGGAATCCAGCTGGGCTTGCGCGAATTGCTCTTCTAAACTCATCACTTCTCCTCGGTAGGGTGGGGTACGCGCCATCATACCCGCAGCCGCCGCCAAAACCGCTAGAGGGTCTCCTCAAAAACAGAACGGCGGACAAGCCGGTCCGAAGACCTGGCTTGTACCGCCGTTTCCGGTGCCCTCGCGGGCACTGGCACCGCGGCGCGAACGCCGCGTGCCGGCCTGCGCTTACTTCTTCTTCGTCGGGTTGACTGCCGACTTCAGGGTCGCGCCAGCCGAGAATTTTGGGGTTTTCGACGCGGCGATCTTGATCGCTTCGCCGGTTGCAGGATTGCGGCCTTTGCGGGCTGCGCGCTTCGCTACGGAGAAGGTGCCGAAGCCGGTGATGCCTACCGTGTCGCCTTTTTTCAGACGCTCGGTGATGATGGCGATCAGAGTATTCACTGCACCGTTGGCGGCAGCAGCGGACACTTCAGTGCGTTTCGCAAATTCTGCAATCAATTCGCCTTTTTTCATTACTACCTCCTTGGTTATTAGAGCGCGCAGATTAGCATAAATATTGTCAAATGTAATGGTTTCTGTACGAAGTAACCCTTGCAGTAGCTGCCGTGCCACGCTGCAGTGCAATAAAACCCCCGTGTTTACTGGCTCTACGCGATGCGCGCGCCGCCGCATCGCGCTGCAAAAAGGTTTATGATGGGGCGATCCAGGACGGGAATCATGACCTTTTCAGACGAGACACTGATTGCTTATGCCGACGGCGATCTGGACGACGCCACCCGCCGCGCCGTCGAATCCGCCATGCGCCGCGACGGCAGCATCGGCCGCCGCGTGGCGCGCCTGCGCGCCGCGCGCGACGAGCGCTACGCGGACCAGGCGCCGCATCCGCGCCACGCCAACGTGGTGCAGCTGGCCGCCGTGCGCGCGCAACGCGCGGCGCAGCAGCTGGCCGCGCGCAAGGCCGCCAAGCGCCAGTGGGGCTGGCTGGAGTGGGGCGCGCTGGGGCTGGTCATGGTGCTGGGGTTGGCTGCAGGCCGGTTCGGATTGGCGCGCTGGCAGCCGGGCTGGTTCGGCGAACCGGCCGCCGCGCCCACCACCGTGTTCAGCCGCAACGGCATGCTGATCGCGCAGGGCCGGCTGGACCGCGCCTTGACCCAGCAGATGGGCGGCGCCGCGCCGTCCGAGGGCGATGTGCGGGTCGGGCTGAGTTTTCTGTCGAACGAGGGCGGCTACTGCCGCAGCTTCACGCTGGTGGGACTGAATCAGGATCTGGTGGGGATCGCCTGCCGTGGCAGCGATGAGTGGCGGATACCGGTGCTGGTGCAGAACGCGCGGCCGCTGCCGGCGCCAGCCAGCTACCGGATGGCCGGTAGCGAGATGCCGACGGCGCTGCTGGAGGCGATCGACCAGCGCATCGTCGGCGGCATGCTCGACACGCGAGCGGAGTTGGAGGCTTTACGCCGCAACTGGCAGCGTTAGCGTAGCGTTATTAAACGCCCAGCAGTTCCACATCAAAAATCAGCGTGGCGTTCGGCGGGATCACGCCGCCGGCGCCGCGCGAGCCGTAGCCCAGGTCGGCCGGGATGATCAGCTGGCGCACGCCGCCGATCTTCATGCCTTGCACGCCTTCGTCCCAGCCGCGGATGACCATGCCGGCGCCCAGCGCGAATTCGAATGGATCGTTGCGGTCCTTGCTGGAGTCGAACTTCGGACCCTTGGTGCCGTCGTCGTTGCGCAGCCAGCCGGTGTAGTGCACGGTGACGTTCTGGCCGGCTTTGGCGACGTCGCCTTCGCCCACGGTCAGTTCGATGTATTGCAGGCCGGAGTCGGTGGTGATGGTGGACATGATTTTCCTTCTATGTGGACGTTAATGACAATCGCGAATTGTAGCAGGGCGTCCGCAGCAAGGAATAATTGCGGCATTTGTCTCGTCCCGGCGCAGTTTGCACGTAAAATAAACGTTTTGGTCTTTCAAGCGATTTTTACATGTTCCGTAGTTTCCGCCGTATCGTGCTTTCCTGTGTCTGCGCCGCCTCTGCCCTCGGCAGCGCGCAGGCGAACGTGGTGGTTGTGCTCAACTCGCGCGACGCCACCGTGCAGCTGCTGGACCAGGAAACCTACAAAGACCTGTCCACCTTCCCGGTCGGCAAGGAACCCCATCACCTGATGGCGACCCCGGACAACAAGTCCCTGATCGTCGCCAGCTCGGTGGGCAATGAACTGATCTTCCTCGATCCGAAGAGCGGGCAGATCCAGCGCACCATCAAGGACATCCTCGACCCGTACCAGATCGGCTTCTCGCCGGACCAGAAGTGGTTCGTGTCGAACTCGCTGCGCCTGGACCGCGTCGACCTGTACAAGTACGACGGCGCCAACCTGACGCTGGCCAAGCGCATCCCGCTGGCCAAGCTGCCCAGCCACATGGCCTTCAACGCCGCCAGCAACATGGTGTTCATCACCCAGCAGGGCAGCGACCAGGTCAGCGCCATCGACCTGACCACGCAGACGCTGAAGTGGACCATGTCGGTCGGTAAGCTGCCGGCCGGTATCGCCATGACGCCGGACGACAAGTATCTGCTGGTCGGCATCATGGGCAGCGACTACGTCGAGGTGATCGACTGGAAAACCCAGAAGACCGTCAAGCGCATCAAGACCGGACAGGGCGCGCACAACTTCCGCTCGGCCGGCGATGGCCGCAATGTGTACGTGTCGAACCGGGTGTCGAACTCGATCAACATCATCGACCAGAAGACGCTGGAAAACGTCGGCCAGATCAATGTGCCCGGCGGCCCGGACTGCATGGAAGTGACCGCCGACGGCAAGACCATGTGGGTCACGCTGCGCTGGATCAAGAAAGTGGCCGTGATCGACCTGGCCACCCGCAAGGTCACCAAGCTGATACCGGTGGGACGCTCGCCGCACGGCGTGTTCTTCTTCAACTCCGCCCAGCGCATGTAATGAAGGCCGCCGCCGCCCTGACCATGCTGGCGCTGGTGGCCGCGCCGGCGTCGCAGGCCGCCGACAACGCCAAGACGGCCAGCGCGGCCAACAGCGACGCGCGCGACCTCAACGACGCCGCCCGCGCCGCCAACGCCCACGCTCGCAGCCTCAACGGCCCGGCGCGGCGCGCGGCCGAGGCCAAGGCCGCCGGCATCGCCGCCGCGATGGGCGCGGCAGCAACGGAGCCTGCAACAGCGGTAACCCAGGCAGCATCCGCGATGCACGCGGCGCAGGCCACCGCGGCGGCGCCCGCGGCTGTGACGGCCGCACCGGCCGCCGGCGCCAAGCCGCAGGCGGCGCTGCTGCGCCACAGCGCCTGCAAAGGCACCATCTACCTGACCTTCGACACCGGCAGCCAGTCGCAGGCCGAATTGATCGCCGACACGCTCAAGCGCCATCAGATCAAGGCCACCTTCTTCCTGGCCAACGAGAAAACCATCAACGGCGACTACTCGCTGGACCCGGCCTGGTCGGCCTACTGGAAGGCCCGCGTGGCCGAGGGCCATGCGATCGGCTCCCACACCTTCGACCACGACGTGCTGGTCAAGGACGGCGCCGATGGCACCCTGCAGGTCAAGCCCGGCTTCGGCGCGCACGCCGGCAAGGTGCAAACGTTGACGCCGGCGCAGTATTGCGAGGAAATCAAACGCGTCGACCAGCGCTTCGTCGAACTGACCGGCAAGCACCTGGACCCGATCTGGCGCGCGCCGGCCGGCCGCACCTCGCCGCGCTCGCTGGCGGCGGCGCAGGCCTGCGGCTACGCCCACGTGGGCTGGGCGCCGGCCGGCTTCTCCGGCGACGAGCTCTCCAGCACGGCCTACCCGAATGCGGTATTGTTGCAGAAGTCCCTGCGCGATCTGCGGGATGGCGACATCTTCGTCGCCCACATGGGCATCTGGTCGCGCAAGGATGCGTGGGCGCCGGCCAACCTGGAGCCGCTGATCAGCGGCCTGGAGCAAAAAGGTTATTGCTTCGCCACGCTGCGCGAGCATCCCGACTATCTTTCACAGTTCAAGCCGAGTTCGAAACACCCATGATGCAATTATTTTCCGACTGGCTGGGCGCCGCCCAAGGCTGGTTGTTCGAGACGGTGATCCAGCCGCTGGTGTTCCAGCTCGGCTTCGGCGAGTTCGTCGAAGAAGCGTTCGAAGGCACCGAATGGCTGCTGATCGGCGTGCTGGAGCTGATCCTGCTGTTCCTGGTGCTGCGCCCGCTGGAGGCGATGATCCCGGTCCACAAGATCACCGACCCGCGCGCGCGCTGGAACGACTTCCTCTACACCGTGCTGCACCGCGTCGGCCTGTTCTCGGTGCTGATCTTCTTCACGCTCGATCCGCTGATGGACAGCCTGGCCGCCATGCTGCGCTTCGAGAGCTTCCATCCGTTCAACCTGGAATCGCTGTGGCCGGGCATCGGCCCGCTGGGCGCCTTCCTGGTGTACTTCGTCGTGCTGGATTTCTTCGACTACTGGTACCACCGCGCCTCGCACCAGTTCAACTGGTGGTGGGGCCTGCACGGCCTGCACCACAGCCAGCAGAACATGAACCTGTGGAGCGACAACCGCAACCACCTGCTCGACGACCTGCTGCGCGACGTCTACATGGGCGTGATCGCGCTGTGCATCGGCGTCGAGCCGTCGCAGTACGTGATGCTGGTGTCGGTCTCGCGCATCCTGCAGAGCCTGCAGCATGCCAACGTGCGTATCCACTTCGGCCGCGTCGGCGAGTGGCTGCTGGTGTCGCCGCGCTACCACCGCATGCACCACGCGATCGGCGTCGGCCACGAATCGCACGGCAAGGGCACGCTGGGCGGCTGCAATTTCGCCGTGCTGCTGCCGATATGGGACATCATCTTCCGCACCGCCAATTTCACGCCGGCCTTTGTCGCCACCGGCATCCGCGACCAGCTGCCGCAGACCGACGCCCAGGGCGTGGTCACGCCGGGACGCGAGTACGGCAAGGGCTTCTGGTCGCAGCAATGGCTGGGCCTGAAGCGCATGGTTGAATACGCACGCAAGGATGTCGTCTGATGACCAATGTGATCCGTTCCTGGGGCCGCGCCTTCCTGTCGCAATGGCACGGCAAGATGCTGGCCATGAGCCTGGCGCCCTTCCTGTTGGCGGTCGGCGTGTGGGCCGTGGCCTTGTACTTCTGGCTGCAGCCGCTGATCGATTATGTGCACGCGCAGTTCGCCGAGCACAACCTGTTCGCGCCGGCCGGCAACCTGCTCACCTCGCTGGGCCTGGCCTTCCTGAAGACCGTGATGCCGCCGCTGATCGCCATGCTGCTGTTCCTGCCGCTGATGATCCTGACCGCGCTGATCTTCATCGGCGTGATCGCCATGCCGCTGATCGGCCGCCACGTCGGCCTGCGCCACTATCCGCAGCTGGAGCAGCGCAAGGGCGGCAGCCTGGTCGGCAGCGCCGTCACCGCGCTGGGCGGCATGGCGATCTTCATCGGCCTGTGGATCGTCACGCTGCCGCTGTACTTCTTCCCGCCGCTGGCGATGGTGGTGCAGGCGCTGCTGTGGGGCTGGCTGACCTGCCGCGTGATGGTCTACGATGCGCTGGCCGACTACGCCTCGGCCGACGAACGCCGCCATATCCTGGCCGCGCACCGCTGGCGCCTGCTGGCGATCGGCGTGATCTCCGGCCTGGCCGGCGCCTTGCCTGGCGCGATCTGGCTGGGCGGCACGGTGCTGTCGGTGGCGTTCTTCCCCTTCCTGGCGGCGGCGTCGATCTGGCTGTATGTGCTGGTGTTTATTTTCACCGGCTTGTGGTTTGCGTATTATTGTCTCGATGCGCTGGCGCGCTTGCGCGCCGAGGCGCTGGTGTCCACCCCTTAAAGAAAGCAGGCAAGCATGGCGATCGGTCTCATCATCATCGGCGACGAAATCCTGTCCGGCAGGCGCGTCGACCAGCATTTCCCCAAGGTCGTGCAGATGCTGGCGGCGCGCGGCCTGCAGCTGAACTGGGCCGAGATCCTGGCCGACGATCCCGAGCGCATCACCGCCACGCTCAAGCGCACCTTCGCCAGCGACGACATCGTGTTCTGCTGCGGCGGCATCGGCGCCACGCCGGACGACCACACGCGCCTGGCCGCGGCCAACGCGCTGGGCCTGCCGCTGGTGATGCACGAGCAGGGCAAGATCAACATCCAGCAGCGCATCCTGCAAATGGGCAAGGACGCCGGCCAGCAGGTCGACCTGAACTCGGAAGAAAACCTGCACCGCCTGAAGATGGCCGAGTTCGCGCAGGGCGCGGCGCTGATCCCTAATCCATACAACAACATTGCCGGCTTCGCGCTGCACAAGCATTACTTCGTGCCGGGCTTCCCGGTGATGGCCTGGCCGATGATCGAGTGGGTGCTGGACAACCACTACGCCGACCTGTTCAACCGCGAGCCGCGCCTGGAGCAGTCGGTGCTGGTGTACGAGGCGGCCGAATCGGCGCTGACGCCGCTGATGGTGGCGATCGAGGCGCAGTTCCCGCGCGTGAAGGTGTTCAGCCTGCCGAGCGTGGGCGACGCCAACACGCGCCGGCATATCGAGCTGGGCGTCAAAGGCGAAGCGGCCCAGACGGCCACAGCGTTTCTGCATTTGTGCGCGGAGCTGAAGAAGCTTAATGTAGAGTTCAGCAACACTTAGTATCACACTGCTATCGGATGGGTCCGGACGGCGCTCTTTCCTCGGAGAGAGCGCCGTTGTTTTTTTGCGAAAAACAAACGGCGCAGTGAAATTATTCTGCCTCCGCGCCGGTGGATGCGCCGCCGATGTGGTGCAATGGAAGCTAGCAAGTCCGAGTAAGTTTTACTGAAACAGCTGACCGGTTTGAATCATATGTTAAGCAATCGTCGTTTCCGCCGGCCCCGTCTTGTTGTCCGCGCAGTGCGCAAATTGCGCGCAGGCGCCGCAGCGTTTGGCTATCGCCGTCCACGGCACTTGCGTGTCGTGCCAGCCCCCACTCCCGAGCAGACCGAAGCGCATCTGGCCCAAGCCCAGATGGACGCGCCGCCGCCCACCGCACCGCCGAAGAGCAAGCGCTCGCGCAACGCCTTCCTGCTGGTGCTGCTGGTCGGCTTGTCGTTCGCGGTGTACTGGGGCATCCAGGAAACCCGCACCTCCAGCATGCAGGCGCGCATCTTCACCGACCTGGTCGGCAAGATGACGTACAAGATGGAGCCGGGCGCGAGCAAATCGATCCGCTTCCCGAAAGACAGCCCGTACGACGAGCGGCTCGGCTACGCCGGCCTGCCGGACTACCTGGGCAAGCTGCGCGCGCGCGACTACCAGGTCAGCGCGCAGGCGCGCATCTCGCCCAAGATGGCCGAGCTGGCCGACATGGGCGTGTTCGCCACCTACCGCGAGAAGACCAAGACCGGCCTGACGATCTACGACTGCCGCGCGCAGCAGCTGTTCGCGGCCAGCTATCCCGAGCGGGTCTACAACAAGTTCGAGCAGGCGCCGTCGGCGCTGGTCAACAGCCTGCTGTTCATCGAAAACCGCGAGCTGCTCGACACCAAATATCCGACCCGTAATCCTGCCGTCGAATGGGACCGGCTGGGCAAGGCCGTGATCGAGAAGAGCGTCAGCTCGGTCGCCGGCGGCCATCGCGCGGCGGGCGGCAGCACGCTGGCCACGCAGATCGAAAAGTACCGCCACTCGCCGGAGGGCCGCACCGGTTCGATGAAGGACAAGCTGCAGCAGATGGTCTCGGCCAGCCTGCGCTCCTACCAGGACGGGCCGGACACCACCAAGGCGCGGCGCCGCATCGTGATCGACTACCTGAACACGGTGCCGCTGTCGGCCAAGCCCGGCTACGGCGAGGTGAACGGCATCGGCGACGGCATGTGGGTATGGTACGGCCGCAGCTTCGCCGACTTCAACCGTCTGCTCGGCGGCAAGCTCGACAATCCCGACGCGGAAACCGCGCTGACCTACAAGGAAGCGTTGAGCCTGATGATCGCGCAGCGCCGCCCCAGCTACTACCTGGGCAACGGCGCTGCCGACCTGGAGGTGCTGGCCAACAGCCACCTGCGCATCCTGGCGCAGGACGGCATCATCACGCCGGCCATGCGCGACCTGGCCTTGCAGCAGAAGCTGCATCCGGCCACCGGCAGCGGCGTGGAATCGGCGCCGGCCATGACCTTCGTGTCGCGCAAGGCGTCGAACGCGATCCGCAACCACCTGGCCAACCTGCTGGGCGACAACCGCATGTACAATCTGGACCGCCTCGACCTGAGCGTGGTCAGCACGCTGGACGCGCAGGCGCAGACCGCCGTCACGCAGGTGCTGCGCGACCTGCGCGATCCCGAGAAGGCCAAGGCCGCCGGCCTGACCGGCAAGGGCATGCTGGGCAACGGCGATCCGGCCAACGTGGTGTACAGCTTCACCTTGCTGGAGAAGGGCGAGCAGAACAACCTGCTGCGCCTGCAGACCGACAACTTCGACCAGCCGCTGGACATCAACGAAGGCGCCAAGCTGGACCTGGGCTCGACCGCCAAGCTGCGCACGCTGGTGACCTACCTCGACATCGTCGACCAGCTGCACAAGAAGTTCGGCGGCATGGACGCGGCCGCGCTGGGCAAGGTGACGGTCGATCCGCAGGACAAGTTGTCGCAATGGGCGCTGGAGTATTTCAAGGCGCTGCCGCTGGATAAAGGCGGACGCGAGTTGACGCCGATGCTGAACGCGGCCATGGAGCGCAAGTATTCCGGCAATCCGGGCGAGGGCTTCTTCACCGGCGGCGGCCTGCACCACTTCGGCAACTTCTCGAAGGAAGACAACGGCAAGATCCTGACCGTGACCGAGGCGCTGCGCCATTCCACCAACCTGGTGTTCGTGCGCCTGATGCGCGACGTGGCCAAGTACTACATGTTCCAGACGCCGGGTTCGTCGGCGTCGCTGCTGGCCGATTCGGACGACCCGCGCCGCGCGCAATACCTGGCGCGTTTCGCCGACAAGGAAGGCAAGGAATTCCTGGCGCGCTTCTACCTGAAGTACAAGGGCAAGCCGGAGTCCGAGCTGGACAAGATCCTGCTTGCGAACATCCGCAGCACGCCGGTGCGGCTGGCGGTGATCCACCGCACCGTGTATCCGCTGGCCAGCCAGCAGCAGTTCGCCGCCTTCCTGAAGGACAACCTGCCGTCGCAGAACGAAGTGCCGGAAGACCGCGTGGCCAAGCTGTACGACCAGTACGCGATCGACAAATGGTCGCTGGCCGACCGTGGCTACCTGGCCAGCGTGCACCCGCTGGAGCTGTGGATGGCGGCGTACATGCGCCTGCATCCTGGCGCGACGCTGTCGCAGATGACGGCCGCCAGCGAGAAGGAGCGGCAGGAGGTCTACCAGTGGCTGTTCAAGACCCACCACAAGCACGCGCAGGACAAGCGCATCGCCGGCCTGATCGAGGTGGAAGGCTTCATGGAAATCCACAAGCAGTGGAAGAAAATGGGTTATCCGTTCGAATCGCTGGTGCCTTCGTATGCGACCACGCTGGGCGCGTCGGCCGACCGTCCGGCCGCGCTGGCGGAGCTGATGGGGATCATCGTCAACGGCGGCGTGCGCAAGAGCAGCCAACGTATCAGCTCGCTGCATTTCGCCGAAGGCACGCCATACGAGACCATCGTGAGCAAGGCCACTGCCACCACCAACGAACAGGTCATCTCGCCGGAAGTGGCGCGCGTGGTGGCCGATGCGATACGCGGCGTGGTGTCGGACGGCACCGCCAAGCGGGCGCGCATGGCCTTCGTCGGCTCGGACGGCAAGGTGATACCGGTGGGCGGCAAGACCGGCACCGGCGACCAGCGCTTCGACGTGTACGGCGCCGGCGGACGGCTGATCGAATCGCGCTACGTGAACCGCTCGGCGACGTTCGTGTTCAACATCGGCGAGCGCTTCTTTGGATCGATGACGGCCTACGTGCACGGGCCGGACTCGAAGCACTACGACTTCACCAGCGCGCTGCCGGTGCAACTGCTGGTGGTGCTGGCGCCCAGCCTGATGCCGCTGATCGAACCGCATCCAATCGCCAAGCCGGGGGCTGTGCCGCCGGCGATCGTCAAAACCGGCGGCAACGCCACCGCCTCCACAACGCCGCCCCTGCAAGCCTGCGGCGGCTAAATATTGGTGGCAAAACATTGGGGTCAAGTCTGACATTCGGACACGAGCTTAGCCCTAACGGACGTTACGGTTGAGCTCGTGTCCGAATGTCAGACTTGACCCCACGTTGATTTGTGGGCAATGTATCAGCCCATGAAACCGATACGCCACCACATGTCCAAAATCCTCAAGTTCACGCAGTTTTCGTTGCGGGACTTGTTCGTCGCCGCCGCTCCTTCCATTGCCCTGATCGCCGCCGTCTGTGCGCTGGCCTACTGGCTGGTGGACCCGCAGCCGCCGCGCACGGTGCGCCTGGCCACCGGCCAGGAAAACAGCGCCTACTCGGAATTCGGCAAGAAGTACGCGGCCGCGCTGGCCAAGCATGGCGTCAAGGTGACGCTGGTGCCGTCCGCCGGCTCGGGCGAAAACCTCAAGCGCCTCAAGGCCGGCGAGGTCGATATCGCCTTCGTGCAGAGCGGCTCCACCAACGAGGAGGCCGCCGAGCGCGAGGGACTGACTTCGCTCGGCAGCCTGTTTGTCGAGCCGCTGTGGCTGTTCCTGCGCGAGACCAAGGGCAAGCCGCCCATCACCCAGCTGACCCAGCTGCGGGGCATGAAGATCAACTACGGTCCCAAGGGCGCCGGCGCGCCGCGCCTGTTCCGTCAGGTGCTGGAACTGAACGGTGTCGAGAAGGGCGAGGTGGAGCGCTTCTCGCTGGCCAACACGCCGGCCACGGTGGAGCTGCTGGAGGGCCGCATCGACGGCCTGGTGTTCACCTCGGCGCCGGAGGCGCCGCTGATCCAGATGCTGTTGCAGACACCCGGCATCAAGCTGTTCGACTTCAACCAGGCGGAGGCCTACGCGCGCAAGCTGCCGTTCCTGACGCATGTGGTGCTGCCGCAGGGGATCGTCGACCTGGGCCGCGACATCCCGGCCGAGGACTACAACCTGATCGCCCCGACCGCCACGCTGGTGGCGCGCGACGATCTGCATCCGGCGCTGGTGGACCTGTTCGTGCAGGCGGCCGCCAGCATCCACGGCGGCGCGGGATGGTTCTCGCAGCAGGGCCAGTTCCCGTCGGCCAAGTACACCGAGATCCCGGTCGACGCCGAGGCGGCCAAGTACTACAAGAGCGGCCCGCCGCTACTGCAGCGCTACATGACGTTCTGGCTGGCCAATTTCCTCGACCGCATGTGGGTGGTGGTGGTGGCGCTGGGCGCGCTGATACTGCCGCTGTCCAAGGTGGTGCCGCCGCTGTACGTGTGGCGCATCCGTTCGCGCGTGTACCGCTGGTACGGCCAGCTGCGCGCGGTGGAGCAGGCCGTGGAGGAGGCGCCGGAGGATATCCGCATGCAGGTCTATGAGCGCCAACTGGTGCGCCTGAACGAGATCGAGGACCTGGTCAACCAGGTGTCGATCCCGCTATCGTTCGCGGACGGCTTGTACGGCTTGCGCAGCCACATCCAGTTCGTGCGCAAGCGCATCCAGTTCCTGATGGGCGAGTCGGCGCCCGCACCGGACGAGGCCGCGGCGGTGTAGAACCTAGGCGCCAATCCAGGGCAGGTCGGCCTTGCACCAGCCGTTGATGTTCTTGCGGTGGCCGCGCTCGTCCTTCTCGCCCTCGAAGCCCTCGAGGATGTCGTAGCAGTGCTGGTAGCCGTGCTCGGTGGCCAGCTTGGCGGCGCTGCGCGAGCGCACGCCTGAACGGCACAGGAACAGGATCACCTGGTCCTTGCGCGCCACCGAATTCAACTGCTCGATGAACTCGTGGTTGGCGATCCCGCCCGGATACAGGCTCCACTGCACCGCACCATGTTGGGCCTCCGGTATCGCCACCCGGCCGACCCAGTCGCGCTCCGCATGGGTGCGTACATCGACCAGCTTGACCGCGTTGTCCGCGCTGACCAGCTCATACGCTTCCTGCGGCGTCACGGCGCCGGCATAGGGCCAGTCTTTGCTGCGGCTGCGCGCCAGCGCAAGAATCTCGTCTATTTTGCTCATGTCATGTTCCAGGAATAAGTTTGAGTTTATTATAGGCCTCCTGCGCACGCACCACACGCAGGCGCACCAAAGCCGTGCAATTTTCGGAAAATTCCCTGAAATGCACAAATGCGGTGCAAAATCTCGAATATGCACCTGATTGGTGCGGTATTGAGCTGCCTCAAATAGCACCAGTTGGGCCCCTCCGTGAATTTTAGATTCATTTGGCGGCTAGTTCAAAGACGCTATCGACACAAGCCCCGGAACTTTGGGCTGGCACGGATACTGCTTACCAATGGCGCACGAGCCCCACATTCCTTTAGGAGATACGCATGGCAATGACAGCCGCAGAAGTTCTGAAAATGGTCCAGGAAAACGAAGTCAAATTCGTTGATTTCCGTTTCGCCGACACCCGTGGTAAAGAACAGCACGTCACCGTGCCTGTGTCGCACTTCGACATCGACAAGTTCGAATCGGGCCACGCCTTCGACGGTTCCTCGATCGCCGGCTGGAAAGGCATCGAAGCTTCGGACATGATTCTGCTGCCAGATCCAAACACCGCGAACATCGACCCGTTCATGGAAGAGACCACCCTGTTCATGCAGTGCGACGTGATCGAACCGTCGGACGGCAAGGGTTACGACCGCGATCCACGCTCCATCGCCAAGCGCGCTGAAGCCTACCTGAAATCGTCCGGCATGGGCGACACCGCCTACTTCGGCCCAGAACCAGAGTTCTTCATCTTCGACAGCGTGCGCTGGAAGATCGACATGTCCGGCTGCTTCGTCAAGATCGATTCCGACGAAGCCTCGTGGTCGACCGACAAGGAAATCGAAGGCGGCAACAGCGGCCATCGTCCGACCGTCAAGGGCGGCTACTTCCCAGTGCCACCGGTCGACAGCTTCCAGGACATGCGTTCGGAAATGTGCCTGATCCTCGAATCGCTGGGCATCCCGGTCGAAGTGCACCACCACGAAGTGGCCGGCGCCGGCCAGAACGAAATCGGCACCAAGTTCTCGACCCTGGTCGAGCGCGCCGACTGGACCCAGAACCTGAAATACGTGGTCTGGAACGTGGCCCACAGCTACGGCAAGACCGCCACCTTCATGCCTAAGCCTATCGTTGGCGACAACGGTTCCGGCATGCACGTGCACCAGTCGATCTGGAAAGACGGCGTCAACCTGTTCGCCGGCGACGGCTATGCCGGCCTGTCGGAAACCGCGCTGTTCTACATCGGCGGCATCATCAAGCACGCCAAGGCGCTGAACGCGATCACCAACCCAGGCACCAACTCGTACAAGCGTCTGGTTCCAGGCTTCGAGGCACCGGTCAAGCTGGCGTACTCGGCCCGTAACCGTTCGGCCTCGATCCGTATTCCACACGTGGCCAATCCAAAAGGCCGCCGTATCGAAACCCGCTTCCCGGATCCACTGGCCAACGTGTACCTGTGCTTCGCCGCGCTGCTGATGGCCGGCCTGGACGGTATCGCCAACAAGATCCATCCGGGCGAGGCAGCATCGAAAGATCTGTACCACCTGCCGCCGGAAGAAGACGCGCTGATCCCAACCGTGTGCTCGTCGCTGGAAGAGGCACTGGACGCACTGAACAAAGACCGCGAGTTCCTGACCCGTGGCGGCGTGTTCAGCGATTCCATGATCGACGCCTACATCGAACTGAAAATGCAGGACGTCCAGCGCATGCGCATGACGACCCACCCTGCCGAGTTCGACATGTACTACTCGCTGTAATAGCAACGCATCGGCCACGCCGGTGCCTGTAGCGCAGCAAAAAACGCGGGGCGAGCCGAGCTTTCCCCGCGTTTTTCTTTGGATGTTGTATATTCGGGATGGATAGTTTCACCCACGGATTTCGAATGACAACTAGCTTCAAACGATGTGTGTCGATGGCGTCGCTGGCGCTGCTGGGCTGCGGCGCGGCCCAGGCGCAGATCTACAAATGCGTCTCGCCCAGCGGCAGCATCGAGTACACCGACGTCAACCGCGGCAGCCATTGCAAGTCCATGGATTTGCCGGGCGCCGTGATCCCGGCGCCGCCGCGCCGCCAGGCCGCGCCCGCGCGCGGCAACGTGCCGGCGCCGGTCGGCACGCCGGGCGATTTTCCCCGCGTCGACAGCGCCGAGCAGCGCGCGCGCGACGCCGACCGCCGCGCCATCCTGGAGGACGAGCTGAAGAGCGAGACGCAAAAGCTGGCCGAGCTGCGCAAGGAGTTCAACAACGGCGAGCCGGAACGGCGCGGCGATGAGCGCAACTACGCCAAATACCTGGACCGGGTGGCCGGCATGCGCGACAGCATCAGCCGCTCGGAGAAAAATATCGAAGCCTTAAAACGTGAGATCGCGAACATCCGATGACGAGTCTACATAACGCCGGCAAGCACCGGCCGGCGGCCCTGGCGGGCTTGGAGCTGCTGGCTTCGGCCGTGGTGCTGCTGGATCCCGAGGGCCGCTTCGTCTACGCCAACGCGGCCGCCGAGAATCTGCTGGAGAGCTCGCTCAAGGCCCTGTCGCGCCAGACGCTGAGCGCGCAGTTCCTCAATCCCACCGAGCTCGACAACATCTGCACGCAGGCGCGCGAGCACAAGTTCTCCGACCTGCGCCAGGACCTGACGCTGGAGCGCGCCGGCCGCGATCCGCTGCATGTGCACAGCATCGTCTCGGCGCTGGACGACCCGGCCGGCCACGTGCTGATCGAACTGCGCGAGCACCTGCAGCACCTCAAGCTGGACCGCGAGGAGCGCATCCTCGACCAGAGCCAGGTCAACAAGGAGCTGATCCGCAACCTGGCGCACGAGATCAAGAACCCGCTGGGCGGCATCCGCGGCGCGGCGCAGCTGCTGGAGATGGAACTGCCGGCGCTGCACGCCGGCCAGCTGCGCGAGTACACCCAGGTCATCATCAAGGAGGCGGACCGCCTGCAGACCTTGGTCGACCGCCTGCTGGCGCCGCACCGCCGGCCGCACATCGTCGGCGACGTCAACATCCACGAGGTGCTGGAGCGCGTGCGCAGCCTGATGCTGGCCGAGTTCCCGTCCGGCCTGACCATCCTGCGCGACTACGACGCCTCCATCCCCGAGTTCCGGGGCGACAAGGAGCAACTGATCCAGACCGTGCTCAACATCGCGCACAACGCCGCCCAGGCGCTGGCGGCGCGCATCGAGGCGGGCGATGCGGAGATCGTTTTCAAGACGCGCGTGGCCCGCCAGGTCACGCTGGCCAAGGTCCGCTACGGGCTGGCATTAGACTTGCATATCATCGACAATGGACCGGGTATCGCACCCCAGATCCGCGACCGGATTTTCTACCCGTTGGTATCGGGCAGGGAAGGGGGGAGCGGCTTGGGCTTGACCCTAGCGCAAACCTTCGTGCAGCAGCACATGGGCGTGATCGAGTGCGAGAGCCGGCCTGGATACACGGACTTCCGTATCCTGCTGCCGTTGCCATAAGCCAGGGCAAGCAGGGGCGGATGCCGAGTCCCTTGATTGACGATCCATATTGCGGGATACATACAACACATGAAGCCAATCTGGATAGTAGACGACGACGAATCGATCCGCTGGGTACTGGAAAAAGCGCTGGCGCGGGAAAACCTCGCCACCAAGAGTTTTGCCAACGCGCGCGACGCCATCGCCGCGCTGGAGTTCGAGACGCCGCAGGTGCTGGTGTCCGACATCCGCATGCCGGGCGACTCCGGCCTCGACCTGCTGCAACTGGTGAAGTCGCGCTTCCCCGGCCTGCCGGTCATCATCATCACCGCCTTCTCCGACCTGGACTCGGCCGTCGCGGCCTTCCAGGGCGGCGCCTTCGAATACCTGGCCAAGCCGTTCGACATCGACAAGGCCGTCGAGCTGATCCGCCGCGCGCTGGACGAGAGCCTGCGCGAGACCAGCGTCGAATCCGGTCCGTCGGAAACGCCCGAGATCCTCGGCCAGGCGCCGGCCATGCAGGAAGTGTTCCGCGCCATCGGCCGCCTGTCGCAGTCGAACGTGACGGTGCTGATCACCGGCGAATCGGGCTCGGGCAAGGAGCTGGTGGCGCGCGCGCTGCACAAGCACAGCCCGCGGGCGTCGCAGCCCTTCATCGCGTTGAACACCGCGGCGATCCCGAAGGACTTGCTGGAATCCGAACTGTTCGGCCACGAGCGCGGCGCCTTCACCGGCGCGCAGACCACGCGGCGCGGCCGCTTCGAGCAGGCCGAGAACGGCACGCTGTTCCTCGACGAGATCGGCGACATGCCCTTCGATTTGCAGACGCGTTTGCTGCGCGTGCTGTCGGACGGCCACTTCTACCGCGTCGGCGGCCACCAGCCGCTGAAGGCCAACGTGCGCGTGATCACCGCCACGCATCAGAACCTTGAACAGCGCGTGCGCGAAGGCTTGTTCCGCGAGGACTTGTACCACCGCCTGAACGTGATCCGTTTGCGCCTGCCCAGTTTGAGGGAGCGGCGCGAGGACATCCCTATTTTGGTGCGCCACTTCCTGGTGCAGAGCGCCAAGCAGCTGGGCGTGGAAGCCAAGCGCATGAGCGACGCCACGCTGCAGTTCCTCAGCGGCCTGGACTTGCCGGGCAATGTGCGCCAGCTGGAAAACCTGTGCAACTGGATCACCGTGATGGCGCCGGGCCAGACGGTGGAGGTGAAGGACCTGCCGCTGGAGCTGACCCAGGAGCAGGGCCAGGGCCATGCGGCGGCGCCGTCCGAAAGCTACGCGCCGATCCAGCACCACGGCACGGTGATGTCGGTTCCGGTGGCCGAGTCCGCCAGCACGCAGCCGGCGGCCGGCGCGCCGGACGCCTGGCTGGGATTGCTGGAGGCGCAGGCCGCCTCCATGCTCAGCGGCGGCCAGCAGGAAGTGATGGCGGTGCTGGGCCGGCAGTTCGAGTCGGCGCTGATCCGCACCGCGCTCAAGCACACGCACGGCCGCAAGAACGACGCGGCGGTGCGGCTGGGCATAGGCCGCAACACCATCACCCGCAAGATCGCCGAACTCGGCATCGACGGCGCCAAGGACGATTGATCCAGGCTGCCGCGCCGGTTTGAGGTAAGCTCTTGGCTGACGAAGCCAGGAGCTTTTTTTTTAATGGAAACAGTATGCTGATTAATTGCGTGGCCTATCAGGACGGCCAGAAGCTGGCGGACATTCCCGTCGAGGAGATCAGCGAGTACATCGAGAAACCGGAGACCTTTGTCTGGGTGGCGTTGCGCGACGCCCAGCCGGACGAGCTGGCGATCATGCAGCAGGAGTTCGGCCTGCACGAGCTGGCCGTGGAGGATGCGCGGCGCGGCCACCAGCGTCCCAAGATCGAGGAGTACGGCGATTCGCTGTTCGTGGTGGTCAAGACCATCGAGTGCCGCGACGGCGACGTCGCCATCGGCGAGGTGGACATGTTCGTCGGCGACAGCTATGTGCTGTCCTCGCGCGACGGCCACAGCCAGCAGGGCTTCCTCGGCGTGCGCGCGCGCGCGGAAAAGGAGCCGCACATGCTGCGCCTCGGTCCGGCCTTCGTGCTGTACGCGCTGATGGACGCTGTGGTGGACCGCTACTTCCCGGTGCTGGACATGCTGGAGACGGAACTGGAAAAAATCGAGGAGCTGATCTTCAGCCAGGGCAAGCAGCGCGACAACATCCAGCGCCTGTATGAGCTCAAGCGCAAGGTGACCATCGTACGCCATGTGGTGTCGCCGCTGATGGAGGCGGTCGGGCGGCTGCACGGCGGCCGCGTGCCGGCCATGTGCCAGGACACGCAGGAATATTTCCGCGACGTGCACGACCATTTGCACCGCATCAGCTCATCGCTCGACACGATACGCGACACCATCGCCACGGCGATCCAGGTCAACCTGTCGATGGTGGCGATCGAGGAGAGCGAAGTGAACAAGCGGCTGGCGGCGTGGGCGGCGATCTTCGCGATCTGCACCGCGTTCGCCGGCGTGTGGGGGATGAACTTCAAGGTCATGCCGGAGCTGGAATGGAAGTACGGCTATCCGTTCGCGCTGTCGGTGATGGTGGGCGTGTGCCTGTACCTGCACCGGCGCTTCAAGAAGGCCGGCTGGTTGTAGATGGAAAACAGACGAAAAAAAGCCCGCGCGAACTGGATCGCGCGGGCTTTTTGTTTTACGTGCTGACGATTACTTGAACTTGTAGCCGGCGGTCACGTAGACGAAGCGGCCGCGTGGATCGTACTGGTTGATGTCGTAGCCGGACTGGAACTGATTGGTCACCGCGGTGCCGATCGTGTCAGGCTGCTTGTCGAACAGGTTCTTCACGCCCACCGCCAGGGTCAGGTTCTTGATGCCGCGGTAGGTCACGTTGGCATCGTAGATGGCTTCCGACGAGATGAACACTTTGTTGTTGTTCAGGTCGTGGCCAACCTGGTAGCCGCTGCGATAGTTCTGCACCAGGGTGGTCGACCATGGGCCCTTGGTCCAGGTGCCGGCCAGCTGGTGCTTCCAACGCAGGATCACGCCGCCGTTTTGCGCGCCGATCACCGGCGTGCCGTTCTCGTCGTTGTCAACGATGGTGCCGACCTTGTGCGACACTACGCCGCCCGGGCTGGTCTGGTCGAAGATATCCATGTAGGTACCGTTCAGGTTGGCTTCCAGCTTACCGAAGCTGAAGTTGTCCTTCCAGTTGGCCGACAGGTCCAGGCCCTGCACGTTGGCGTTGCCGGTGTTGGCCAGGATCTGGTGGATGCTCTCGACCTCGTTGTCCTTCAGCGTCACCAGGTTGGCGTAGGCCGGGTCGCCTGCGCGGAAGCGCGATACCACTTCCTGCGCCGATGGCGTGGCCAGGATGTCGCGGATGTTGATGTTGAAGAAGTCGACACCGATGCTGGTGGTCGACACCGGCTGCCAGACGACGCCGAACGAATATTGCTTCGACTTCTCAGGCTTCAGCTTCGGATCGCCACCCGTCCACGAATTCACTTGCTGGCCGGTTTGCTTGGTCGCCGGATCGGTGAACTGTTCGGAGGTGCCCAGCGTCTGCGGCTGCCACAGGTCGATCAGCGACGGTGCGCGGAAGCCGGTGCCGTAGGAGCCGCGCAGCACCACGGTCTTCACTGGCTGCCAGCGCACGCTGCCTTTCCAGTTGGCCGAATTGCCGACGTCGTCGTAGTGGTCGTCGCGCGCGCCGAGGTTGATTTCCAGCGCCTTCGTCAGAGGAATGTTCAATTCGCCGAACGCCGAGTTCACGGTGCGGTCGCGGTCGACCGGACGGACGGAACCGCCCAGGCCGGAGATGTCGCCCGACTGGTAGGCATCGCTCGGATTGGTGGTGTAGTTCTCCTTGCGCGACTGGACGCCGACCGCGTATTGCGGGGTGATGCCGGCGATGGTCCAGAAGTCGCCGCTGATCTTGGCGTCGAACGAGTTGCTGCTCGATTTGGCGGCCAGGAAGTCGCCGCTGAACGCCGCGCCTTTCAGCTGGTCGGCCAGGGCGCCGGTCTGCACGCCGCCCGCGGCCCATGGGTTCCAGTTGCTGCTGTTGATGATCTTGGCGTAGCCCACTTGCGAGAAGTAGCCGGTGGTCACAGCGCTGTTGAGCTTGGACTCGTTGTGGGTCAGCGCCACTTCGTAGTCGACCGCGCCGATGGTGCCCTTGGCGCCGACGACCACGCGCGCCTGCTTGGCGGTGTCGACGTTCTGGCGCGGACCGAAGTCGAACACGCGCGAGGTGATCGCCAGCGGCTTGCCGATCAGCGAGGTGTAACCCTGGCTTTGCAGGTAGGGCGCGGCGATCGACTGGTAGGCCGGGTTGCTTGGGAAGAGCAGCAGTGCCGCGTCCACTTTCTGCTTGGCGAACTCGCCGTCGGTTTCAAAGAAGCTGGCGCGCGCCGGCGAAGCCTGGTAGGTCTGGGTGACCTTGCTCTGCGAGTACAGCATGTCGGCGAACAGCTGGTGCTTGTCGTTCAGCTGATAGGTCAGGTTGCCGGTGAAGTTGAACAGTTCGCGAGCAGGCGTCAGGCCGACGTCCGGGCCGCTGTCGTAGTAGCAGTAAGGCGAACCCTTGGCGCCGTTCTGCAGCGTGCCCATCTTGATGGTGCCGCACTGGTCGCCGATGGCCAGCGGGTTGCCGTAGCCGGAACCGCCCGCGCTGAAGCCGGCGTCCTTGCCTTTGCCCGGCGTGAACGAGCCCTGGATGTTGCCCAGGCCGGTCGCGGTGCCGTTGTAGTAAGGCAGCTTGGTCGACGTGGCCGCGTAGTCGCGGTCGCGGCCGAACAGGGCCTTCTCTTTTTCGTAGGAGCCCGAAACAACCAGGTTCAGCTTGTCGGTGTTGTAGCCGCCGGTGATCGAGGCCTTGGAGTTCTGGCCGCCGCCGCTTTGCGATGGGGAGCCGTAGCCGCCGGTGATTTCCACGCCGTCGGTCTGCTTGGACAGGATGAAGTTGACCACGCCGGCCACCGCATCGCTGCCGTACACGCCGGACGCGCCATCCTTCAGCACTTCGACGCGCTCGATGGCGGCCAGCGGGATGACGTTGACGTTGACGGAGGCGCCGTCGCTGCCGGCGAACGCGGCCAGGCGGCGGCCGTTGACCAGCACCAGGGTGCGGGTCGAGCCCAGGCCGCGCAGCGAGATCGACGACAGGCCGCCGGTCGAGGTGCCGGCGCCGGTGGCGTTGCTGGTGCCGCCGGCCGACGAGAACGCCGAGATCGACTGCAGCAGTTCTTCGGTGCTGGTCGCGCCGGTGCGGGCGATGTCCGCCTTGGTCACGATTTGAACCGGCAGCGACGTTTCAGCGTCTACACGCTTAATCGACGAGCCGGTGATTTCCACGCGTTGCATGCCAGGGGTCTCCTGGGCAAATACTGGCTGGGCCAGCAGGCCTGCACCGATCAGTGCAGCGCTGCCCGAAAACATCAGGCGCAGTGAACGCGAAATTACAGTTTCCATCATCATTGCTTTTGAACTCCTAGCGAGGTTGCGGCTTAATACTTTGTCATTAAAAATTCCACAATGGATAATCCATCTATAAATTATCCAAGGCGTGCATGAGACCACCGGAGCCCACCACGGTCAATTCACCTTCTGTAACAACAGTGAAATAAACAACACATTTCACGGGAATATCAAAAAAAAGCGATTTTTTTACACAAAAATACAAAGTATTTGGTCGTTTATGGCCGATTGGTGCTAGGAGATCGTCAAACATGCAACCATGTTCATAGGGCCAAAGTTGCGGTATGTGATGACTGATTGTCGGCCTGATAATGGGCCTGGGGAGGGGCCGGCCGCCGCGATGCCTTGCCGCGGCCGGTCAGGAGGGGGGGAGGGATCAGGGCTGCTGGTCGGCGGCCATGGACAAGGCGACCGCCTCGGCCACCTTGATGCCGTCGACGCCGGCCGACAGGATGCCGCCCGCGTAGCCGGCGCCTTCGCCGGCCGGGAACAGGCCGCGCGTGTTCAGGCTTTGCAGCGTGTCGTCGCGGCGCTTGATGCGGATCGGCGACGAGGTGCGCGTCTCCAGCCCGGTCAGGACGGCGTCGTGCTTGAAGTAGCCCTTGACCTGCTTGTCGAACGCCGGGAAGGCTTCGCGCAGCGCCGTCACGGCGAACTCCGGCAGGATGGTGGCCAGGTCGGTCAGGTGCACGCCCGGCTTGTACGACGGCACCACGCTGCCGAACGCGGTCGAGGCGCGGCCGGCGACGAAATCGCCCATCAGCTGGCCCGGCGCGTTGTAGGTGCCGCCGCCCAGCTCGAAGGCCTTTTCCTCCAGGCGGCGCTGGAACTCGATGCCGGCCAGCGGGTGGCCGGGGTAGTCGACTTCCGGCGAAATGCTGACCACGATGGCGCTGTTGGCGTTGCGCTCGTTGCGCGAATACTGGCTCATGCCGTTGGTCACCACGCGGCCCGGCTCGGACGCGGCCGCCACCACCGTGCCGCCGGGGCACATGCAGAAGCTGTACACGGCGCGGCCGTTGGAGGCGTGGTGCACCAGCTTGTAGTCGGCCGCGCCCAGGATGGGGTGGCCGGCGTTGGGGCCGAAGCGGCAGGCGTCGATCAGCGACTGCGGGTGCTCGACGCGGAAGCCGATCGAGAACGGCTTGGCCTCGATGTAGACGCCGCGCCGGTGCAGCATCTCGAAGGTGTCGCGCGCGCTGTGGCCGATCGCCAGCACCACGTGGTTGGTGACGAGCTTCTCGCCGCTCTCCAGCGTCAGGCCGCGCACCTGGCCGCCGTCCGGGCCCTGCTCGATGTCGATGTCGACCACCTTGCTCTCGAAGCGGTATTCGCCGCCCATCTGCTCGATGTTGGCGCGCATTTGCTCGACCATCTTCACCAGGCGGAAGGTGCCGATGTGCGGCTTGCTGACGTAGATGATTTCCTCCGGCGCGCCGGCCTTGACGAACTCGGTGAGCACCTTGCGGCCGTAGTGCTTGGGGTCCTTGATCTGACTGTACAGTTTGCCGTCCGAGAAGGTGCCGGCGCCGCCTTCGCCGAACTGCACGTTCGACTCGGGATTGAGCTCGCGCTTGCGCCAGAAGCCGAAGGTGTCGACGGTGCGCTCGCGCACCTGCTTGCCGCGTTCGAGGATGATGGGGCGCAGGCCCATCTGGGCCAGGATCAGCGCCGCGAACAGGCCGCACGGGCCGGTGCCGATCACCACCGGGCGCGGATTCTGGTCGTGGCCGGCCAGCTGCTCGCCGTGGGCGACGAATTTATAGGACGTGTCCGGCGACGGCATCAGGTGGGTGTCGTGGTGCAGGCGCTTGAGCACTTCGGCCTCGTCCTTGACGTCGACGTCGAGCGAGTAGATCAGCACGATCGCGGTTTTCTTGCGGGCGTCGTAGCTGCGCTTGAAGACGGTGAAGCCAAGCAGGGCGTCGGCGGCGATGCCCAGGCGGGCCAGGATGGCGGCCGGCAGTTCGGCCTCGGCGTGGTTGAGGGGAAGTTTTACTTCATTGAGTCGCAACATGGCAGATCGTTCCGAAAAATAACGGGCCCCGTAGTTAGCGGGGAGGAAGGCGGGCACGGCCCGCGAGCCGCTATTTTACCGTATGCGTCCAGGCATAAAAGAGCCGCCGGTGTCGGCTTGCGGCCGCGCCTAATCCATGCCGCCCCAGCTTGCGCTCAGTATCGCGAGCGCGGCCAGGCCGGCGGTTTCGGTGCGCAGGATGCGTGGCCCCATCGCCAGCGGCAGCGCGCCGCGGGCGATCGCCAGCTGTTCTTCCGCCTCGCTCAAGCCGCCCTCGGGGCCGACCACCAGCGTCACCGGCTGCGCCGGCTGGTGGCGCGCCCAGTGGGCCAGCGATTGCTCGGCGCGCGGCGTCAGGATGATGCGCTTGTGCAGGTCCTGCTGGCCGATCCATTGTTTGTAGTCCTGCAGCGGCGCCAGCCGGCCCAGCCGGTTGCGCCCGCTCTGCTCGGACGCCGACACCACGATGCTTTGCCAGTGCCCCATTTTTTTCTCCGCGCGCTCGGCCGACAGGCGCACCACGCAGCGCTGCGTCGCCAGCGGCTGGATGCCAGACACGCCGAGCTCGATGGCTTTTTCGATGATCCAGTCCATTTTGCTGGCCTCGGGCAGCGCCTGCGCCAGGGTGACGGCAAACGGCAGCTCGACCTCGCGCGCGTGGTGGGCCTTGACCTCGGCCGTGACACTGCGCCGTTCGATCTGGCTCAGGGTGGCGCTGTATTCGCCGCCGGCGCCGTCAAACAGCGTGATGAGTTCGCCCTGGGCCAGGCGCAGCACCTGGATATGGTGGGCCACGGCGTCGGGCAGGGTGAGGATTTGGCCGACGGCCAGCGGGAGGGGGGCGTAGAAACGGGGCATGCGGGGATCCGGTCAGATTGTCGTCGGCAATTTTAATCGCTGCCCGGGCTGGACGGGGAATTACCGCTGTGTTGGCGACTGAAAGTCTTCTGGATGGGGTTTGCGGCGCGGGAAGGATCGATCGCGGCGCCGTGCTGTCGCTACCGCGCCACACTGGCGCCGCGGGGCAACTGCCGGTTTGCCCGGTTTGCCCGGTTGACGAAAATTTCGTCATTCGCGGAATTTGACAATTTTGTATCGAAAAAAGGCCAACTATCAATATAAAATTTTCAAGAGCTGCAATCCGAAAAGGGAATGTGCGTCGTCATCATAAAGTATTGTTGGAACAATGGATATTGATTTATACCGTTTGATACAGATTTTTTGCGATCACGTTGTTTTCTTGTGTAAGGGAAAGTTGCGTTGTTGACAGCTTTGCCATATGCATGTTTTTATAAGAAGAAGGCTGAGTTATACAGCCTTGATTTTGGTAAATAAGTCTCCACGAGAGACGGGCTTCATTGCCTACAAAGGCAAATCTTTTTATTTAAATTGGGAAAAACCATGCTCAGGAAAACAGTTTTAGTCAACGCCCTGTCGATCGCGTTCGGAACAGCGGCCATGACCGTTGCCGTGATGCAGCCGGCAATGGCGCAGTCGAACGCCAGCGGTACCGTCTACGGCCGCGTTGCTCCAGGCACCGCGACCACTGTCGTGCTGAAAAATCTGGACACCAACCAGACGCGTACCACCGCGGTCGACGCCAGCGGCGGGTTCAGCGTCTCCTCCATGCCGATCGGCCGCTACAGCGTTACGCTGATGAGCGGCGGTGCGGCGGGTTCGACCACCAGCCTCGAAGTGCTGGCGGGCCAGGGTGTCGAGGCCGTGTTCAGCACCGGCGTGCAGTCGGTGCAAGTGACCGGCCGCCGCAGCCGCATCGACATCTCCAGCGCCAACAACGGCGCCACCTTCACCGCGCGCGAACTGGACAAGCTGCCGATCGCCCGCAACGTCGACGCCATCGTGCAACTGGCGCCCAACACCACCCACGGTGACCCGACCTATGCCGCAGGCTCCAGCCTGGGCGGCGGCGGCGCGTCGGAAAACGCGTACTACATCAACGGTTTCCCTGTCACCAATCCGCTGACCCAGCTGGGCGGCTTTGAACTGCCGTTCGGCGCGATCGCCCAGGCGCAGGTGCTGACCGGCGGCTACGGCGCCGAATTCGGCCGTTCGGTCGGCGGTGTGGTCAACATCACCACCAAATCCGGCACCAACACCTGGGAAGTCGGCGGCATGGTCTCGACCTCGCCGAAAGACACCCGCGCCCGCTACAAGGACATGTACTACGCCAATACCGGCAAGTTCCCGTACACGCCGGCCACCGCGACCACCCCTGCCAAGGGCACCGACGGTTCGCTGCGCATCCGCCGCGAAGACAACGACCGCGAACAGAACCAGTATTCCGCCTATGTCGGCGGCCCGCTGATCAAGGACACTTTGTTCGCCTTCGTCGCCCTGGAGCAGACCGAAGACAAGGTGTCGGGCGTCTACAACGGCCGCACGGCGCTGACCAACGCCTCCAACGGCTGGCGCGACTACCAGACCAACACCAAGCGCTACTACATGAAGTTGGACTGGAACATCAACGAGAATCACCGTCTCGAGTACACCGGCCTCGGCGATCTGCCGCAGACCAACACCCAGTACCGTTCGTACGACTACGCGACCCGTGCCATCGGCAGCACCGTCAATTCCTCGACCCACGAAGAATACGGCCCGTTCAACGCGAACGGCGGCCAGGCCAACATCCTGCGCTACATCGGCAACATCACCGACGACCTGACCATCAACGCGCTGTACGGCAAATCGCGCGCCAGCCACGTCTATACGCCGAGCGGCTACGATCCAACGCTGGCGCAGGTCACCGCCTCGCCTGAGAACCAGGCCCCGGGCCTGAACTACTCCGGCGGCCAGCCGTTCAGCACCAACCAGCCATTCAACGGCTCCAAGGACAACGTCATCTCGAAACGCCTGGACCTCGAATACAAGCTGGGCGACCACAAGCTGCGCGCCGGTCTGGACAACAACTCGATGTCCTCGCTCAACGCCGGTGACGCTCTGGCGGGCGGCGCGCTGTGGACCTACCTGAAGACCGATCCGAACAAGCCGACCACCGTCGCCGGCGGTACGGTTCCTGTGCTGGCTGGCCGCGGCCCGCTGGCGTCGCAGGGCTTCTATGTGTCGAAGAGCTTGTCGTCGACCATTTCCAACGCCTACGCCGGCCAGGACGCGCAGTACGTGGAAGACCAGTGGCAAGTGACCAAGAAGCTCCTGATCACCGGCGGCATCCGTCGCGAGGGCTTCTACAACGCCAACCAGGACGGCACCAAGTACATCGAAATGAAGAACCAGATCGCGCCGCGTCTGTCGGCCGTCTGGGACGCCAACGGCGACTCTTCGTTCAAGGTCTTCGGTAGCGCCGGCCGCTACACGCTGCAGATGCCGACCCTGATCGCGCTGCGTGGCGCCAACGGTTCGCTCAACACCAGCGAGTACTACACCTACACCGGCACCGACGCGCACGGCGCGCCGACCGGTCTGACCGCCGTGACCGGCGTGCTGTCGGCCAACAATGAATTCGGCCAGGCCAAGGATCCGAAGACCGTTGCAGCGCTGGACATGAAACCGTCGTTCCAGGACGAGATCACGCTGGGCTTCGAAAAAGCCTACAGCCCTGACCTGAACTTCGGTGTCAAAGGTACCTACCGCACCCTGAAATCGACCATCGACGACTTCTGCGATGGCCGCGTGTTCACCAAGTACGCCAAGGACCACAACATCGACACGTCGAACTATGAAGGTTTCAGCTGCGCCTCGTTCAATCCGGGCGAAGCCAACGACTTCCTGGTCGACTATGCCGGCACCAAGAGCAACTACACCCGCGTTCACCTGACCCAGTCCGACCTGGGCTTCGACAAGGCCAAGCGTAAGTACGCCGCGCTGGACTTCTTTGCCGAGCACCCATACCGCAACGGCTGGTACGGCAAGCTGAACTACACCCTGAGCCGCAGCACCGGCAACACGGAAGGCCAGACCCTGTCGGACACCACGACCGGCCAGGGCGACGTCGCGGCGACCCAGACCTGGGATTACGCCCAGCTGATGAAGTACGCGGACGGCCTGCTGCCTAACGATCGCAAACACCAGATCAAGGGCTACGGCTTCTACGAGGTGACGCCACAGCTGACCGTCGGCGGTTTCGTGACCATCGCCTCGGGTCGTCCACGCTCGTGCTCGGGTACCAACCCGACCACGCTGAACGACGTCGGCTACAACTACCAGTCGGCTTCGCACTACTGCTTCGGCGCCACCGGCGACCTGAATACGCCATCGCCACGCGGCACCCTGGGTCGTCTGCCATGGGAAAAAACCCTGGACCTGAACGCGTCGTACAAGCCGACCGCGCTGCCTGGCCTGACGCTGAAAGTTGACGTCTTCAACGTCTTCAACGATCAGTCGGTCCAGAAAGTTGTCGAGCGTTACAACACCAACCTGGCCCGCTACGCTCTGTACGAATCGGTACTGAACATGAGCGCGCCACGTTCGATGAAGTTCAGCGCGGAGTTCAACAAGAAGTTCTAAGCGCGTCGCACGCCGGCCCCGGCCGGCTGCTGACCAAGGGGTGGCGTTCCGTCAAGGGGCGCCACCCTTTTTGGTTTGCCGGGCGCTGCTCTGGTAAAATACGCAGCTCAGAAAGTAGCGCGCCTACTGCAAACGAATTCAAACTCCGTGATTGACACACCACCATGACTTCTACGCTCCCGCATACCCCAATGGCTAACGCGATCCGCGCGCTGGCAATGGACGCCGTCCAGAAGGCCAATTCCGGCCACCCAGGCATGCCGATGGGCATGGCCGAGATCGCCGTGGCGCTGTGGAGTGGCCATTACAGCCACAACCCGGCCAACCCGAAATGGGTGAACCGCGACCGCTTCCTGCTGTCCAACGGCCACGGCTCGATGCTGCACTACGCGCTGCTGCACCTGTCGGGCTACGCGGTGACCATGGACGACATCAAGTCCTTCCGCCAGATGCACTCGAAAACCCCGGGCCACCCGGAAGTCGATGTCACGCCGGGCGTGGAAACGACCACCGGCCCGCTGGGCCAGGGCATCGCCAACGCGGTCGGCATGGCGCTGTCCGAGTACCTGCTGGCGGCCGAGTTCAACAAGCCGGGCCTGGACATCGTCGACCACTACACCTACGCCTTCGTCGGCGACGGCTGCCTGATGGAAGGCATCTCGCACGAGGTGTGCGCGCTGGCCGGCACGCTGGGCCTGAACAAGCTGATCGCGCTGTATGACGACAACGGCATCTCGATCGACGGCAAGGTCGAAGGCTGGTTCACCGACGACACCCCGGCCCGTTTCGAAGCCTACGGCTGGAACGTGATCCGCGCGGTCGACGGCCACGACGTGGCCGCCGTCTCGGCCGCCATCGCCGCCGCCAAGACCTCGAGCAAGCCGACCCTGATCTGCTGCAAGACCATCATCGGCAAGGGTTCGCCCAACCTGCAGGGTGGCGACAAGGTGCACGGCGCCGCGCTGGGCGACAAGGAAGTGGCCGCCGTCCGCGAATACATCGGCTGGAGCGCCGCGCCGTTCGAGATCCCGGCCGACATCTACGCCGCCTGGGACGCCAAGGCCGCCGGCGCCGAGCGCGAAGCCGCCTGGAGCGCCAAGTTCGCGCAATACAGCACCCAGTTCCCGGCCCAGGCCGCCGAACTGAGCCGCCGCATGGCCGGCGAGCTGCCCGCCGCCTTCGACGCCACGCTGGCCGCCGGCATCGCCGCCTGCGTCGAGAAGAAGGAAAACATCGCCACCCGCAAGGCCAGCCAGAACGCCATCCAGGCGCTGGCGCCGGTGCTGCCGGAGTTCCTGGGCGGCTCGGCCGACCTGACCGGCTCCAACCTGACCAACTGGAAAGAGTGCGTGGCGCTGCGTTCCGGCAAACCAGGCAACCACATCAATTATGGCGTGCGCGAGTTCGGCATGTCGGCCATCATGAACGGCATCACGTTGCATGGCGGCTACATCCCGTTCGGCGCCACCTTCCTGACCTTCTCGGACTACAGCCGCAACGCGCTGCGCATGGCCGCGCTGATGAAGCTGCGTTCGATCTTCGTGTTCACCCACGATTCGATCGGCCTGGGCGAAGACGGCCCGACCCACCAGTCGGTCGAGCACATCTCGTCGATGCGCCTGATCCCCAACCTGGACAACTGGCGTCCGTGCGACACCGTCGAATCGATGGTGGCGTGGGGCGAGGCGGTCAAGCGCAAGGCCGGTCCGTCGACGCTGATCTTCTCGCGCCAGAACCTGCCGTACCAGGAGCGTTCGGCCCAGCAGATCGCCGACGTCGCCCGCGGCGGCTACGTGCTGAGCGAGGTGGCCGACGCCAAGGTCACGCTGATCGCCACCGGTTCCGAGGTCGAGCTGGCCGTGGCGGCCGCTTCCGCGCTGGCCGCGGAAGGCATCGCCGCGCGCGTGGTGTCGATGCCGTCGACCGATGTGTTTGACCGTCAGGACGCCGCCTACAAGGCCAGCGTGTTGACCAAAGGCTTGCCACGCGTGGCAATCGAAGCCGGCGTGACCGATTTCTGGTACAAATACGTCGGTCTGGAAGGCGCGGTGGTCGGCATCGATACCTTCGGTGAATCGGCCCCGGCAGGCGTGCTGTTCAAGCACTTCGGCTTCACGGTGGAAAACGTCGTGGCGAAAGTCAAATCTGTCATTGCATAATCTATAATTGCTTGTTGCATTACCTATTTTTCTAATCAGGAGCATAGTATGACGATCAAAGTTGCAATCAACGGCTACGGCCGCATCGGCCGCAATGTGCTGCGCGCTTTCTACGAAGGCGGCAAGAAGCAAGACATCCAGATCGTTGCCATCAACGACCTGGGCGATGCCAAGTCGAACGCCCACCTGACCCGCTACGACACCGCCCACGGCAAGTTCCCCGGCACCGTGACGGTGGACGGCGACAACATGATCGTGAACGGCGACGTGATCCGCGTGTTCGCGCAGCGCAACCCTGCGGAAATCCCATGGGGCGAGCTGGGCGTGGACGTGGTGCTCGAGTGCACCGGCTTCTTCACCACCAAAGAGAAGGCTTCGGCCCACCTGAAGGGCGGCGCCAAGAAAGTCATCATCTCGGCACCGGGCGGCAAGGACGTCGACGCCACCATCGTGTACGGCGTCAACCAGCACGTGCTGAAGGCCACCGACACCGTGATCTCGAACGCGTCGTGCACCACCAACTGCCTGGCCCCGCTGGTCAAGCCGCTCAACGACGCCATCGGCGTGGAAACCGGCCTGATGACCACCGTGCACGCCTACACCAACGACCAGGTGCTGAGCGACGTGATGCACGAAGACCTGCGCCGCGCCCGTTCGGCCACCATGAGCATGATCCCGACCAAGACCGGCGCCGCCGCCGCGGTCGGCCTGGTGCTGCCTGAGCTGAACGGCAAGCTGGACGGTTTCGCGATCCGCGTGCCGACCATCAACGTGTCGCTGGTCGACCTGTCGTTCATCGCCAAGCGCGACACGACGGTGGACGAAGTCAACGCGCTGATGAAGGCCGCCGCCGAAGGCGCGCTGAAGGAAGTGCTGACCTACCAGACCGAACCGCTGGTGTCGATCGACTTCAACCACAATCCTGCCTCGTCGAACTTCGACTCGACCCTGACCAAAGTGTCGGGCCGCCTGGTCAAGGTCTCGTCGTGGTACGACAATGAGTGGGGCTTCTCGAACCGCATGCTGGACACCACCGTTGCACTGATGACCGCCAAGTAATCCGGCCTACATCAAGAAAACCCCATCGGCATGGAACGAGCGCGTTCCGGCCGGTGGGGTTTTTTTACGCCTCCGTTACAGCGACACGCGCAAGCCCAGGTAATATCGGCGGCCGATCGCATCGTAGGTCGAGGTATCGGTCTCGGTGCCGGTGACGCTGCCGGGCAGGCCGGTGATGATGGGCGGCGCCTTGGCGTTGAAGGCGTTGTCCATGCCCAGGTACAGTTGCACGGATTTCTTCACGTCGTAGGTGAACTGGAAATCGTTGTAGGTGCGCGAGCCCACGCCCACCGTGCCCGGCGCGATGCTCAGGCTTTTCAGGAACTGGTCGTCCAGCGAGACCGGCCCGGTGTAGGTGGCGGTCCAGTTGACGCCGTACGCTCCCCATTTGTATGCCAGGTTGAGGCCGGCGCGGTTGCGCGGCGCGTTGGTGTTGGCGGCCGTGACTTCGCCGACGTCGCTGTTCTTCTCCGCCTCCGGCGTGGCCTTTTGCCACAGCTGGCGCAGCCAGGTCCAGGCCAGGCGGGCGCTCAGGTTGCCCGGGCCGACCTTGTCCGCCCAGGAGGCCGTGATGTCGACGCCCTCGGTGCCGAAGCCGCCGCTGTTGGTGGCGGCGACATTGCTGTAGTGGATGGAACCGGAACTCAGGTTGCCCACCGGCGCCGGGCGGCGCGTGATGAAGCTGCAGAAGATCTGGTTGTTCTGGTTGTAACATTGATCCAGCGCATATTGACGGTCGGTGTTGACGATGGCATCGGCGATCTTGATGGTGAAATAGTCGACCGTGAAGGTGAAGCGGCGCAGCATCGGCACCGAACGCGGCGTCACTACCAGGCCGATGGTGGTGGAGCGGCCCTTTTCGGCCTTGAGATTGGGATTGCCGGTGTCGTAGCCGCTGACGCCCTGCTGGTCGGCCTGATTCAGCGTGAAAACGCCGCCATGTGCCGCCATGTTGGCGGCAACGCCCGGCGCGTTGCGGCAATTGACGGCCAGCGCGCTGGTCCCGGACGACGATACGCCTTCGCAGGGGTCAACCAGTCCGGCGGGGAAGTCCTGGGTGGGGGCCTGGAACAGCTCGTTGATATTGGGCGCCCGCGTCGATTGCGCGCGCGTGCCGCGCAGCTTGACGTCCGGGGTGACGCCCCATTCCAGGCCGGCGTTCCAGCTGTTGGTGCTGCCGACGGTGGAATAGTCGCCGTGGCGCACCGTGCCGAGGAAGCTCAGGTCGCGGGCGAACGGCCGGTCTTTCAACAGCGGCACCCTGGCTTCGACAAACACCTCGCGCACCAGGAAATTGCCGAACGTGGGCGGCAGGGCATTGCCGGCGTTCAGGCCGGATTGGGTCAGCGGGTCGGGAATCGCGCTGGAATCCTCGCTGCGCCATTCGAAACCGGCGGCGATGCCGATGCGGCCGGCGGGCAGGCCGGGCACTTCGCCGGTGACCGAGCCGCCCACCAGTTTCTGGGTGATCGCCGTTTCCAGCGAACCGGGCGCTGTCACATATTTGAGCGCTGCCGGCGTGATGCTGTTGTAGCCGAAAATATTGATCGGCACGCAACCCTCGGCCACCGCATGCGGATCGCGGCACACCGGCGTGCCGTCGGGGCCGGGAATCGCCTCCAGCGCGTTGCGCAGGCTCATGACATTGACCTGGCCGGTGGAGTTCTGCGCCTCCTTGGTCTTGCCGTAGGAGAGATAGGCTTCGTAACTCCAGTCGCGCACCGTGCCTTTCAACCCGGTCGCCAGGCGGAAGGTGTCGCGGTCCACGGTGGAGTGGCGAGGCCCGAACTCGGACAGGCGGCGGGTGAAGAAGTAGTCGGGCAGGCCGTCGCCGTCGGTGTCGCTGATGCGGTCGTACAAATACTGCGGCACCAGCGGATTCTTGACCAGCACGCCGTTGACGAGCGAGGCGGCCGGCACCTGGCCGCTGGGCTTGTACACCTGGTCGGAGCCGAGGGGAAAGGGTTCGATATTGGTATCGACCTTGGACGAGGCGTACGTGCCTTCGAAAAACGCGCTGTGGTTCTCGTTGAAGGCCCAGTTGCCGTTGGTGGCGAACAGGTAGCGTTCGGTCGGCACGGCGATCAGGCGGTAGGCCGAGCGGTTGAAACCGGTGGCGCCGGCGCCGGTGCCGGGCGCGCCATTTTGCTTCCAGGGGATAATGTTGTTATTCGCATCATAGGTAAAATCCTCGGTGTCGCCGAAGAAATGTCCCTGCGGAGCGTAGCCGGAAAAGTTGGGCCGCTTGGCCACGAAGGCCAGTTCCGGATGCTTCTGGGTGACGGCCGAAGTCTGGTCGATGGCCGAGGCGGGGCGGTCGCGCGAGTACACCGCGCCCTGTTTCGAGTAGCCGAAATGGCCCATGACGTTGCTGGCGCCGTCGGCGGTGGTGGTGCCGAACGTGAGCGCCAGTTTCTTTTTGTAGTCGTCGCCTTCATTGCTGCGGCCGGTCTGCGCGTCGAATAACAGGCCGTTGAAGTTTTTCTTCAGAATAATATTGACCACGCCGGCCACGGCGTCCGATCCATAAGTGGCCGATGCGCCGCCGGTTAATAATTCCACTCGCTCAATAAAATCCGTTGGAATAGTGTTGAGATCGACGGCAGTATCTCCGGGTACGCCGGAAACAAATCGCCGGCCATTAATTAATACCAGGGTGCGTGAATCGCCGAGGTTTCTTAAATTAACCGTCGATACGCCGGCGCTCGATGTCTGGAAATTGGAATTGGCGCGGCTGATGGTCGGCGTGCCCATGGTGGGGTTTTTCTGCAGTAAATCTTGCAGATTAGTCGCGCCGGACGCGGCAATGTCCGCCGAGTTTAATACCTGCAATGGAGAAGGCGATTCCGCCGCCGCCGAGGCGATGCGGGAGCCGGTTATCAGCACCTTCTGCATGGGTTCATTGGCTTGCTGGCCGAAGGCGGCTTGCGTGCCCAACGCCAGGCCGCCAAGACAGAGCAGGCGTATCGCGCGGGCGATCGAAGTTTCATTATTCATTATCCGACTCCTAGGGTGTGTCGCGGTTATTTTTGAATGCCACCGCGTATAGACTGACTAGGCTGCCGAAGAGTTCCCGACGATCGTAAGCTCGATTCTGGCATTTACATGCCAATTTTTAGCTTGTTTCCAGAGTGAAGGCGAAAAAAAACCGGGACATCGTCCCGGCCGTTCGCTCGCGCGGCTGTTTTGTTATTTGTAGATGCCGGAGCCGACCAGCATATCGTCGACTTTTTCAATGTAGCCGGATTTGGCTTCCACCGCCTTGGTGACCGGATTCGGCCATTTGAAATCCACCCAGCCTTTACCCTTGGATTTGGCGAGGTCGACCATTTCCTTGATCATTGGTTTGCCTTCATTATCCTTGAGGCCTATCAACGGTTTTCCGACCATTTTAGGGTTATTACCGTGGGCTAATGCAACGCCATTCAAATCATAAACATAGATATACAGATCGCGGTCGTGGAAAGTCGTGTTGGCCGGATCGGAAATAGCGGTGAAGGCTTTTTCCTTGCCATCGGACTTAATCAGGGCAACCGCCTTTTTAACCATGGCGACGGCTTCGTCGGGCGTACCCTTGTCGGCGGCCAGAGCGGTCGATGACATTGCAAACAAGCTCAAGCTAAGTGCTGCGGCACCGAATAAAGCTTTCATATCACTTCTCCTTTGAGTAAAACTGCGACGGCGCTGGGCGCTCTGATGTTTGTGAATTTCAATATTACTGCAGTTAATGAATTTAAATGGCTTCACAAGCAATGTAACAAAGGTATCGTTGTTATGTGGCAACGTTGTCACCGAAGATGGCGTGCCACAAGGCCCTCACATCGGCGGCCTGCGCGGCCACCAATTGCGGATCGACGCGGGCCAGGTCCTGGCCTTGCAGCCGCAGCTGGTGTTGTAACTTGCGCAACTGGCGATAGGCGTCGGCCACCCGCGCCGCCAGCCCGGCGTCGATCAATCCCAGCTCGCCGCACATTTTCAAAAGTGCAATGTTGCCGAAATTGGCGGTCAGCTGCGGGTAGGCCGCGGCGTGCTGCAGCACCAGGAACTGGACGATGAACTCGATGTCGATCATGCCGCCCGGATCCTGTTTCAGGTCGAACAGCTCGCTGTGGTTCGGCTTGGCGTCGACCATGCGTTTCCGCATTGCAATGACTTCCTGCTTCAGCGGGCCGTCGGCCGGACGTTCCTTGCGCAGCACCGCCTCGCGGATCTGCTCGAAGCGGGCGCCGATCGCCGCGTCGCCGGCGCAGAAGCGGGCGCGGGTCAGCGCCTGGTGTTCCCACACCCAGGCCGAGTTGCTCTGGTACTTTTCAAACGCCGACACGCTCGACACCAGCATGCCGCTGGCGCCGTCCGGGCGCAGCGCGGTGTCGATGTCGAACAGGATGCCGGCCGAGGTGTGCGATGTCATCCAGGTAATAAAACGCTGCGCCAGCTTGGCGTACTGGGCCGGCGCCTCCTGGTCGCTGTCGTCGTACAGGAAGATCACGTCCAGGTCGGACACGTAGCCCAGCTCCTTGCCGCCCAGCTTGCCGTAGGCGATCACCGCGAACTGCGGCACCTCGCGGTGGCGCGTGGCCACCGTCTGCCAGATCGCCTTGATGGCGGCGGCCACGATGGTGTCGGCCAGCGCCGACAGGTGGTCGGCCAGCTTTTCCACCGTCAGGTCGCCGGCCAGGTCCTGCGCCAGCAGGTGGAACAGCTGGGCATGGTGGATTTCCCGCAGGATGTCCATCAGCCGCTCGGTGTCGCCCGGCGCCGAGGCCAGCTGGGTTTCCAGGTCGGCCGCCAGCGCCACCGGGTCGAACACGGCGTTGCGCACCCGGTCGTCCAGCAGCTCGTCCAGCAGGATGGGGTGCTGGCTGAGGAACTGCGCGGCCCAGCCGCTGGCGTGCACCATGCGGATCACCCGCGCCAGCGTGTGCGGATACTCGGTCAGCAGCGACAGGTAGGCCGAACGGCGCGCGATCGCCTCCAGGAAATCGAGCAGCCGGCCCAGCGTGGCCTGCTGGCTGCCGCCGCTCGATTCGCGCGAGCACTGGACTATCAGCGGCAGCGCCGCGTTGACCAGGCCCAGCAGCCGGTTGCGGCTCGCTTCCGGCAGCGATTGCAGCCGTGGCGCCTGCCAGGTCGAGATCAGGCGCTTGGCCGCGCCCTCGGGATCGTCGAAGCCCAGCGCGGCAAAGCGCGCCACCATCGCCTCGCGGTTGTCGGGATCGGCGCATTCGTTGCTCGATTGCGGATTGATGTCGCCGTCGCTGCCGCTGGTCTTGTCCGAGAACATCTCATCGAACTGGCCGGCGACGAACTGGCGGTGGGCTTCCAGCTGGGTCAGCAGGGTGGCGGTGTCGGGCAGGCCCATCATCTGCGCCACCAGCAGGCGGTCGGCGTCGTTGGCCGGCAGCGTGTGGGTCTGGGCGTCGTCCAGGTATTGCAGGCGGTGCTCCAGATTGCGCAGGAAGGTGTAGGAAGCCAGCAGTTGATAGACGATGGCGTGGCTTAGCAGGCCTTTCTCGGCGATGATGCGCAGCGTGGTGCGGGTCGAGCGGTCGCGCAGCGCGGCGTCGCGCCCGCCGCGTATCAGCTGGAACACCTGCGCCAGGAACTCGATCTCGCGGATGCCGCCGCGCCCCAGCTTGACGTTGTTGCTGCGGTCTGGATGCAGTCGCTCCTGGCGGTTCACCTCGGCGCGGATCTGCGCGTGCATGTTGCGGATGGCGTCGATCACGCCGAAGTCCAGGTAGCGGCGGAACACGAACGGCCGCACGATGGCGTCCAGCGCGGCGATGTCCTCGCTGCGGCCGGTGACGGCGCGCGCCTTGACCCAGGCATAGCGCTCCCATTCGCGGCCCTGGACGATCAGGTATTGCTCCACCATGTTCAGGCTGGCGGCCAGCGGGCCGGAGCCGCCGTTCGGCCGCAAGGCCATATCGACGCGGAACGTGTAGCCATCTTCCGTGATCTCCGACAAGGCCGCGATCAGTTTCTTGCCCAGGCGCACAAAGAACTCGTGGTTGGACAGGCTGCGCTGTCCCGCTCCGGCCGCGGTGTCGCCGTCCTCCGGGTAGACGAAGATCAGGTCGATATCGGACGACACGTTCAGCTCGCCGCCGCCTTGCTTGCCCATGCCCAGCACGATCAGCTCCTGCTGCTGGCCGGAATCGCGGCCGATCGGCGTGCCGTGCGCGGCCACCATCTCCGCGTAAATCTCCTCCATGTGCCGCTGGATGGCGAAATCGGCGAAGCGCGTCATGGTTTCCACCACCTCGGCGAGGTTGGCCTTGCCTTCCAGGTCGCGGCGGATCAGCACGCACACCAGCAGGTTGCGCAGCCGGCGCATGGCGCGCATCAGCGGCAGCGGCGGGGCGCCTTCGGGCACGGCGGCGGCTTCTTTTGCTAAATAATCAGCAAGATTGATCTGGGCAAGCGATAATTGCGCTAAATCATCAGCCTTGGCGGCGCGGTCGGGAGCGGCGGCCAGCCAGCGCTGGTAAAAACGTGAGACGGTTGGTGCAATCATTGGCAACGTGTTTCCTGATGCAAAGTTGATCGGTAACGGCAAAGTAACGCTCTGTAAAGCATGTAAAACCGGCGCGGGTCTGCCCTAAGTGGCGCTGTCTCGCACGGGGGATACGGTAGAATTGCTGCGCAGGCATAAAAGCTTGAAACCGAGTTTAGCGATTTATTTGACGCATGGCCTGATTTATTAGCTTATTGATGCAAAAACCAGAAGAGGAGACTGTGACAGGCGAGGGCCCTTTGGCTGCGCGCTGGCACCGGCTGCGTGCGGCCTATCGTTTCTGCAACCTGGCCACCCATCATGTGCTCGGCTTCACGCTGAAGCTGTTCCTGCTGCTGTATTTCGCCTTCGCCATCCTGTTCCTGACGCTGCGCTACGCGGTGCTGCCGAACATCGACCACTACAAGGGCGACATCGAGCGCGCCGCCAGCAACGCGGTGGGCAATCCGGTCACCATTTCCCGCATCTACGCTTCGTGGCGCGGCTTGCGCCCCAGCCTGTTCCTGGGCGATGTGGTGCTGCACGACCAACTGGGCAACCAGGCGCTGGCCTTGCCGAGCGTGTCGGCCACGATCTCGTGGTGGAGCGTGCTGGCCGGCGCGGTGCGCTTCGAATCGCTGGAGCTGGTGCGTCCCGAGCTCGACGTGCGGCGCGAGGCCGACGGCCGCCTGTACGTGGCCGGCCTGTACATCGACCTGCACAAGCCGAGCGACGGCAAGGGTGCCGATTGGCTGCTGTCGCAGCGCGAGATCGTCATCCGCGAAGGCCGCCTGCGCTGGACCGACCTGCAGCGCGGCGCGCCGCCGCTGGCGCTGGAGGGCGTCAACATCGCGCTGCGCAACCAGTGGCTGCACCACCAATTTGCGCTGAAGGCCACGCCGCCGGCCGCGCTGGCCGCGCCGCTCGACCTGCGCGCCGACTTCACCCATCCGGCCTTCGGCGCGCGCGTGTCCAACGTGTCGATGTGGAAGGGCGAGGTCTACACCGACCTGCGCGACACCGACCTGCAGGCCTGGAAGCCGTGGCTGGACTTCCCGTTCGAGCTCAACAGCGGCGGCGGTTCGCTGCGCGCCTGGATCGGCATCGAGCAATCGCGCCTGACCAGCTTTACCGCCGACGTCGGCCTGCGCGACGTCTCAGCCGTGCTGGGCAAGGACTTGCCGCTGCTGGACCTGCGCCAGCTCACCGGCCGCCTGGCCGCGCGCGAAGACATCCCGGCCACCGCGCCGCTGGTCAGGAAGGGCGGCGAGCGTCCGCGCTTCGGCGCGCTGGGCCACAGCATCGAGCTGAGCAACCTGACGCTGACCACCAGCGACGGCCTGGTGATGGCGCCGACCTCGCTGTCCGAGCATTACGTGCCGGCCGCCGGGAGCAAGCCGGAGCGCTATGAAGTCCGCGCCCGCCAGCTGGACCTGCAAACCATGGCCGGCCTGGCCGAGCGCCTGCCGCTGACCGAGCACCAGCGCAAGCTGCTGGCCGACATGGCGCCGCGCGGCCTGCTGCAGAATTTTTACGCCGAATGGCAGGGCACGTTCCCGGCCTTGCAGACCTACCGCCTCAAGGGTGACCTGGTCGGCCTGGGCCTGAAGCCGCAGCCGCCGCGCCTGGCGCAGCCCAAGACCGCCAAGACGCCGGCCATCGCCGGCATGCCCGCCATCCCCGGCTTCGACAACCTGACCGGCGCCATCGACGCCACCGAGAAGGGCGGCAGCTTCAGCCTGGCCTCGCAGCAGCTGGTGCTGCAGATGCCGGACTACTTCAGCGAACCGTCGATGCCGTTCGACCACCTGAACCTGAAGGCGCGCTGGTCGTTCGAGCCGGACAACCAGCTGCTGTTCGAGATCGACAGCATGGACTTCCTGCAGCAGGGCCTGAGCGGCACGCTGCAAGGTTCGCACCGCATGCCGCTGGCCGGCAAGGGCGTCGGCACCGTCGACCTCACCGGCACCTTGAACGGCTTCCAGATCAACCGCATCGACAACTACCTGCCGATGCAGACCCCGCACGACCTGCGCGCCTGGCTGACCGGCGCGCTGGAGGGCGGCGTGGCCAGCGAGGTCACGGTGCGCCTGCGCGGCGACCTGGCGCACTTCCCCTTCCACGGCGAGGCGGACAAGGCGCGCGGCGAGTTCCGCGTGGCCGGCAAGCTGACCGAGGGCAAGCTCAATTACTCCCCTAGCCACTTCCTGCACGACGGCAAGGAGCTGGGCAAGGACGGCAAGCCGCTGCCGCTGTGGCCGCAGGCCGAGCACATCAAGGGGAGCTTCGCGTTCGACCGCGCCCGCATGGAGATCCGCGGCGACACCGCCACCACCGGCGGCGTCGCGTTGTCGGGCGTGAAGGCGGTGATCCCCGACCTGACGATCCACGATTCGATGCTGGAAATCGACGGCAACGCGGCCGGGCCGATGCAGGAATTCCTCAAGTACGTGGCCACCAGCCCGGTGCTGGAATGGATCTCGCACTTCACCGACGAAACCCAGGCCAGCGGCAACGCCAAGCTGGCGCTGAGCCTGCGCCTGCCGCTGTCGCACCTGATCGACGCCAAGGTGCAGGGCGCGCTGCAACTGATGAACAACGACATCACGCTGATGAACGACCTGCCGCCGGTGCTGGCGTCGCAGGGCAAGATCGAGTTCAACGAGCACGGCGTCAACCTGAACCAGTTGTCGGGCGCCTTCCTGGGCGGGCCGGTCAGCATCACCGGCGGCAGCCAGAAGGATAACTCCATCGTCGTCAAGCTGGGCGGCCTGATGACGGCCGACGGCTTCCGCAAGACCTATCCGATGCCGGCCATGCAGCGCCTGGCCAGCCACTTCTCGGGCGCCACGCGCTACAGCGGCACGGTCACGGCGCGCGACCACCAGGTGGTGGTGGCGGTCGACTCCACGTTGAGCGGCCTCGGCATCGAACTGCCGGCCCCGGTCAGGAAGGCCGCGCCGGACGCGATGCCGGTGCGCTTCGTGCTGACCAGCGCGCTCACGCCGGACGCCGCCGGCGCCATCCACGACGACATGCGTATCAGCCTGGGCAACAACATCGCCGCGCGCTACCAGCGCCAGAAAGTCGGCAAGGCGCCGTGGAAGCTGGTGCGCGGCGGCATCGGCGTCAACACCCCGGCGCCCGAGCCCGACAGCGGCATGGCCTTCAACATCAGCCTGCGCGCGCTGAACGTCGACTCGTGGCTGGACTTCGGCAACGAGATCGCCGGCAAGGCCGACAGCGCGCCCTCCGCCGCCGACGGCGCCGACATCGCCCAATACGTGATGCCGGACGCCATCGCCGCGCGCGCCAGCGAGCTGGTGATCGGCGACCGCAAGCTGGAGAACGTGGTGTTGGGCGTCAGCCGCCAGAAAACGGTGTGGCAGGCCAGCGTCGACTCCACCCAGGCCAACGGTTACGTGACGTGGAGCGAACCGTCCACCGGCCAGGGCCTGGGCAAGGTCACGGCGCGCCTGTCGTCGCTGGTGATCCAGGACTCGGCCTCGAAGGACGTGCAGGATCTGCTGGACGGCAAGAGCGCGGCCGCCACCATCCCGGCGCTGGACGTGGTGGTCGAGCGCTTCGAATTGTTCAACAAGCCGCTGGGCCGGCTGGAACTGCAGGCCAGCAACGCGCAGATGCAGAACGCCCGCGAATGGCGCATCGGCAAGCTGTCGCTGGCCAACCCGGACGGCGAGTTGAAGGGCACCGGCAAATGGGTCACCAAGGATGGCGCCCACACCACCAGCCTGAACTTCAATCTCGACATCGCCGACGCCGGCAAATTGCTGGACCGCTTCGGTTTCGCCGGCACGCTGAAGAACGGCAAGGGCACGCTTAACGGTGACATCGCCTGGAAGGGCCTGCCGTATTCGCTGGACCTGCCCAGCCTGTCCGGCGACATCAAGCTGAACGTGGAAAAAGGCCAGTTCCTCAAGCAGGATCCGGGCGCCGCCAAGCTGCTCGGCGTGCTCAGTCTGCAAGCGCTGCCGCGCCTGCTCAAGCTGGATTTCCACGACGTCTTCTCGGAAGGCCTGGCGTTCGACGGCATCACCGCCAACGCCGCCATCAACCGCGGCATCGCCAAGACCGACAACTTGAAAATGCACGGCGTCGCCGCCACCGTGCTGATGGACGGCAGCGCCGACATCGCCAACGAAACCACCAACCTGCACGTGGTGGTGATCCCCGAAGTGAATCTGGGCACGGCGCCGCTGGTGTACGCGCTGGCGGTCAATCCGGTGATCGGCCTGGGCAGCTTCCTGGCGCAGCTGTTCCTGAGTGCGCCGGTGATGAAGGCCTTGACCTATCATATGCAGGTCACCGGGCCATGGAAGGCGCCGGTGGTGACCAAGCTCGACGCATCCAAAGTGGAAACGCCCCCCGCCAAGGGCGCCAATTGAACGGAACAGCCATGAACACAGTCGCCGCAGTACAAATGATTTCCTCGCCGTCCGTGACGGACAATATCGCCACCGCGCGCCGCCTGGTCACCCAGGCCGCCGAGGCCGGCGCCACGCTGGTGCTGCTGCCGGAATACTGGGCCATCATGGGCCTGAGCGACAGCGACAAGGTGGCCGTCGCCGAGCCGCTGGGCCAGGGGCCTATCCAGGATTTCATGTCCGCGCTGGCCAGGGAGCTGGAAATCTGGCTGATCGGCGGCACGCTGCCGCTGGCGTCCAGCGATCCGGAAAAAGTCATCAACACCACGCTGGTCTACAACCCGCAGGGCGAGCACGTGGCCCGCTACGACAAGATCCACCTGTTCGGCTTCACCAAGGGCACGGAGTCGTACAACGAATCGAAGACCATCGTGCCGGGCAAGCATGTCGGCGTGTTCGAGGCGCCGTTCGGCAAGGTCGGCATGTCGGTCTGCTACGACCTGCGCTTCCCCGAGCTGTACCGCGCGATGGGGCCGGTGTCGCTGATCGTCGTGCCGGCCGCGTTCACCTACACCACCGGCCACGCGCACTGGGAAATCCTGCTGCGCGCGCGCGCCATCGAGAACCAGTGCTACGTGCTGGCGGCGGCGCAGGGCGGCAACCATCCGAACGGCCGCCGCACCTGGGGCCACAGCATGCTGATCGACCCCTGGGGCGCGGTCAAAGACGTGCTGGCCGAGGGCGAGGGCGTGGTCCGCGGCGACATCGACCTGATGTTCATGGACAGCGTGCGCCAGAGCCTGCCGGCGCTCAAGCACCGGACCATGTAAAATTGCACCACACTCTTAGAAGACACCATCATGAAGCCATTTGAACCGAACCTGTCCACCCTTGCCGTGGCGCGCGACATCCTGCTGACGCCGTTCGGACTGGACGAAGCCAAGCTGCTCAAGACGCTGGGCTCGATGTTCACGCACAAGGTCGATTACGCCGACCTGTATTTCCAGTTCACCAAGAACGAGGGCTGGAGCCTGGAAGAGGGCATCGTCAAGACCGGCAGTTTCTCGATCGACCAGGGCGTCGGCGTGCGCGCCGTGTCGGGCGACAAGACCGCCTTCGCCTACTCGGACGACATCTCCGAAGCGGCCCTGATGGACGCGGCCTCGGCCACGCGCACCATCGCCCGCGCCGGCGCCGGCAAGATCAAGGTGGCCGGCGCCATGACGCCGACCGGCGGCCGCTCGCTGTACCTGCCCAACGATCCGCTGGCCTCGCTCGACGCGACCGCCAAGGTCAAGCTGCTCGAGCGCGTTGAAAAAATGGCGCGCGCCAAGGATCCGCGCGTGGTGCAGGTGATGGCTAGCCTGGCCGGCGAATACGACGTGGTGCTGGTGGTGCGCAGCGATGGCGTGCTGGCGGCCGATATCCGCCCGCTGGTGCGCGTGTCGCTGACGGTGATCGTCGAGCAGAACGGCCGGCGCGAGATGGGCTCGTCCGGCGGCGGCGGCCGCTACGACTACGGCTACTTCAGCGACAGCCTGCTGGAACAATACGCGGCCGACGCCGTCAACTCGGCGGTGGTCAACCTGGACGCGCGCCCGGCGCCGGCCGGCCCGATGACCGTCGTGCTGGGACCGGGCTGGCCCGGCATCCTGCTGCACGAGGCGATCGGCCACGGCCTGGAGGGCGACTTCAACCGCAAGGGTTCGTCCACCTTCTCCGGCCGCATCGGCGAGCGCGTGGCCGCCAAGGGCGTGACGGTGGTGGACGACGGTACGCTGGCCGACCGCCGCGGCTCGCTCAACATCGACGACGAGGGCAACCCGACCCAGTGCACCACGCTGATCGAGGACGGCATCCTGAAAGGCTACATCCAGGACACCATGAACGCGCGCCTGATGAAGATGCCGGTCACCGGCAACGCCCGCCGCGAATCGTTCGCCCACCTGCCGATGCCGCGCATGACCAACACCTACATGCTGAGCGGCGACAAGGACCCGGCGGAAATTCTGGCCTCGGTCAAGAACGGCCTGTACGCGGTCAACTTCGGCGGCGGCCAGGTCGACATCACCAACGGCAAGTTCGTGTTCTCGGCCAGCGAGGCCTACATGATCGAGGACGGCAAGGTGACCTACCCGGTCAAGGGCGCCACCCTGATCGGCAACGGTCCGGAAGTGCTCAACCGCGTCTCGATGATCGGCAACGACATGCGCCTGGACCCGGGCGTGGGCGTGTGCGGCAAGGAGGGCCAGAGCGTGCCGGTGGGCGTCGGCCAGCCGACCCTGCGCATCGACGGCGTGACCGTCGGCGGCACGGCCTGAGCCCGGATGGTCATAAGCTTATAGCCATAAACTGCTTGCCAATCCGCGAACAATAGCGTTATAGTCGTTTATACACCACACGGAAACCCGTTCATGACCCGCTTCTTCTTTACCGGCCATTTTTACTTTAGCAATTCCAACCCAAAGGCGGTGGAGTAGCGGCCGGTACACGTAGAAGCAAAAACGAGTTCCTGCAAATTCCCAAAAAACCGCCTTCCGAGGCGGTTTTTTTTTAACGTTTTTTTGAACTTTCACCCTTAGATCAATTGGAGAACAGCATGCCCCGTACCGATGATTTGCGCATCCGCGAAATGAAGGAATTGACGCCGCCGTCCCACCTGATACGCGAATTCGCATGCACCGAGCAAGCCGAGCAGACCGCCGCCGACGCCCGCGTCGCGCTGCACCGCATCCTGCACGGCCAGGACGACCGCCTGATGGTGGTGATCGGCCCGTGCTCGATCCACGATCCCAAGGCCGCGATGGAATACGCGCGCCGCCTGGTGGTGCTGCGCCGCGAACTGTCGGCCGACCTGGAGATCGTGATGCGTGTCTACTTCGAGAAGCCGCGCACCACGGTCGGCTGGAAGGGCATGATCAACGACCCGTACATGGACAGCAGCTTTCGCATCAACGACGGCCTGCGCATGGCGCGCCAGCTGCTGCGCGACATCAACGAGCTGGGCCTGCCGGCCGGCACCGAATACCTGGACGTGATCAGCCCGCAATACATCGCCGACCTGATCAGCTGGGGCGCGATCGGCGCCCGCACCACCGAATCGCAGGTGCACCGCGAGCTGGCCTCCGGCCTGTCGTGCCCGGTCGGCTTCAAGAACGGCACCGACGGCAACGTCAAGATCGCGGTCGAGGCGATCAAGGCCGCCTCGCAGCCGCACCACTTCCTGTCGGTGACCAAGGGCGGCCACTCGGCCATCGTCTCCACCAATGGCAACGAGGATTGCCACATCATCCTGCGCGGCGGCAAAACCCCGAACTACGACGCGGCCAGCGTTGACGAGGCCTGCAAGGCCATCGCGGCCCAGGGCCTGGCGGCGCGCCTGATGATCGACGCCTCGCACGCCAACAGCTCGAAGAAGCCGGAGAACCAGGTGCCGGTGTGCGCCGACATCGGCCGCCAGGTGGCCGGCGGCGACAACCGCATCGTCGGCGTGATGGTGGAATCGCACCTGGTGGCGGGCCGCCAGGACCTGGTGCCGGGCAAGGAACTGACCTACGGCCAGTCGGTCACCGACGGTTGCATCGACTGGGACAGCAGCGTGCAGGTGCTGCAGGACCTGGCCGCCGCCGTGCGCCAGCGCCGTCTTGCCACCCAGGCAGCGGAGGCTGCCTCAAAGTAACGTAGCGCCGGCGCGACACAAAGGGCCCCAATGGTTATATGGGGCCCTTTGTTTTTGCGTGGTGCTTGCAATACTGTTGTAAGAACACCGAACACGGTACGAGTTCGGTTGATTTTGCCTTCCTCGCATGCTTTTATGTAAAGCATGGACGGTGTCCCGGAACACCTTCCTACGTTTATTTCACCAGTCCAATCAAGACGTGCGACCCGTTGCCATCCCGGCGGCGGGCGTCGGACCGGTGCATCCAAAAATAATAGCGGAGGTTAGTCATGATTCAAGAAACAGTGTTGGCGCGTTCCCTGCGGTCGATGTTCTCGGGCGGCGCCCTGGCCGGACTGGGCCTGCTGGCCTTGCCGGCGATGGCGCAGGACGCGCCGGCCGGCGACCAGGCCGCGCAGCCGATGCAGCGGGTCGAGATCACCGGCTCGGCGATCAAGCGCATCGCCAAGGAGGGCGCCTTGCCGGTGCAGGTGCTGACCAGCGCCGACATCAAGCAGAGCGGCGCCACCTCCGCCACCGACCTGATCCAGATGCTGCCGTCGATGCAGGGCTTCGTGCCGGCGTCCAGCTCGGTCAACGGCGGCGGCGCCGGCGTCACCACGGCCGCGCTGCACTCGCTGCCGTCGAAGTACACGCTGGTGCTGCTGGACGGCCAGCGCCTCGCGCCCAGCCTGCTGGGCACCGGGCAGGGCGGCGGCTACGCCGTCAACATCGAGAGCATCCCGCTGGAGGCGGTGGAACGGGTCGAGATCCTCGGCGACGGCGCCTCGGCGCTGTACGGCTCGGACGCGATCGCCGGCGTGGTCAACTTCATCCTCAAAAAGAACATGACCAAGGGCGAGGCCTACGCCACCTACGGCCAGCCGCGCAAGTCCGGCGGGCGCTGGAACAGCGCCGGCCTGACCAAGGGCTGGGGCGACCTCGACACCGACAAGTTCAACATCCTGTTCTCGTACAGCCACGACGAGCAGCAGCGCCTGACCGCGCTGCAGCGCGACTTTTCGGCGCAGGGCGCCTTCTTCAAGTTCGGCAGCGGCGGCAAGCAGTACTGGTTCGACCAGCGCACCGGCAACACCGAGCCGGCCAACATCACCTTCAACGTGCGCCCGCGCGGCTCGGCCGATTCGGTCGAGACCACCGGCGTGGCGATCAACCCCTACCTGGCCGCCCGCGGCAACTGCGGCGGTCCGCTGGCCGGTCCGCTGGGCACGCAGTGCCGCTTCAACTACGGCGCCACCGTCGAGGACGTGCCCGGCTCGCGGCGCGACAGCGGCCTGCTCAAGGGTACCTGGCAGCTCAACGAGGACACCAAGCTGTGGGGCGAACTGGTGCTGTCGAGCTATTCGATGACCGCGCAGTACGCGCCGTCCGCGCAGCCGATGGGCGTCAACTCCACCGACCGCTTCCCGCAGCTGTACCAGCGCTACATCCAGCCCTACCTGGACGCCAACAACCTGGAGAACCCGACCGGCGACGGCACGCTGGGCTACCGCTCGGTGCTGATCGGCGGCCGCGCCGACGAATACATCACCGACGCCCGCCACTTCGCGCTCGGCGTCGACGGCAACGCCTGGGGCTGGAGCTACAACGCCAGCCTGATCCTGTCGGAAAACAAGATCAAGGACAACGCCGCCGGCGGCTACTCGGACTTCGACAAGCTCAACGCGCTGGTGGCGTCGGGCGTCTACGATCCGGTGATGGGCACCGGCGCCGACCAGCTGCGCGGCGCGCTGGTCAACGGCACCACCTTCTCGACCAACACCTCCAAGCTGAACACGCTGCACGCGGGCGCGCAGCACGACCTGTTCAGCCTGCCGGGCGGCACCTCCATCGTCTCGCTGGGCGGCGACTATTCCAAGACCCACTACCAGATCGCCTACCACCCGACCATCCTGGCCAACTCCGGCTACGTCAGCCAGCCGGCGTCGGCCAACTACCCGGTGGGCGGCAACTACGGCCAGGTGCCGTTCGACGCCCGCCGCGACAACTGGGGCGTCTACGGCGAGGTGCTACTGCCGCTGGCCAAGACCTTCGAGGCCACCGTCTCCGGCCGCTACGACAGCTACGACAAGACCCACAGCGAGTTCATCTTCGCCAAGCTGGCCGACGCCAGCGGCCTGCGGCCGCAGCTGCCTTCCGGCGAGGTCGGCAACTCCTTCAGCGCCGGCACCTACAAGGTCAGCGCGCGCTGGACCCCGGTCGAGACGCTGCTGCTGCGCGCCGCCTACGGCACCGGCTTCAAGACGCCCAACATCAGCGACATCGCCGGCGCGCCGACCTTCTACGGCAGCACCGCCGGCAGCTACGCCTGCCCGTTCCCCGGCTCGCCGGGCTGCCAGGTGGGCCAGGCCCAGTACGACCTGCTGACCGGCCCGAACGGCGCCAGCGGCAGCGAGGGCTTGCAGCCGGAAAAATCCAAGCAGTGGACGCTGGGTGGACGCATCGAGGCGCTGCGCGGCCTGTCGCTGGGGTTGGACTTGTGGAATGTGCAGATCCGCAACCAGGTGCTGTCGGCCGGCGTGCCGGAGCAGGTCGGCTTCGCCAACCCGCAGCAGTACCAGCGCCTGTTCGTCAATCCCTATCCCGACCCGGCCGGCTACACGACCATCGGCTACCTGCAGGCGCCGATCAACGGCGGCGTCGCCAACTACCGCGGCGTGGACTGGGACTTCAGCTACCGCAACAAGTCGCCGATCGGCGACTGGAAGGCGGCCTGGACCGGCACCTACATGATCAAGCAGAACTACACCACCCAGGCCGGCGGCGAGGTCCAGTCCAACCTGGGCCGCTTCGGCCCGGACAACGGCGTGGTGTTCCGCGTGCAGAGCAACCTGTCGCTGAGCCTGACCAACGGCAAGCTGACCAACACGCTGACGGCGCACTACAAGTCGGGCTACCACGACCAGGCCTATCCGGTGGACACGGCCATCTTCGCGGTCAACCCGGACGGCAGCGTGGGCGACTCGGTGGCCTTCGGCGGCCTGTGGACGCCGTCGTACACCACCTTCGACTGGCAGGGCAAGTATGACTTCGGCCGCTTCGCGCTCACGGCGGGCATCAAGAACCTGTTCGACCGCAATCCGCCGCTGACCTTGCAGAACGCCGGCGGCGGCAACCAGCTCGGCTACGACGGACGCTACACCGATCCGGCCGGGCGCGCGTTCTACCTGACCGGCAACTACAAGTTCTGACGTCAAAAAAAAGCCCCCGGCGCGTGCCGGGGGCTCGGGATTGCAGGTAACGCTTAGAACTTGTACGAAGCGTTCACGTAGAAGGTGCGGCCCAGTGGGTCGGTGTAGCGGCCGTCGTAGCCCACCTGGTTGCCACCGCCCGAGTTGCGCACGGACAGCGGCGGGTCCTGGTCCAGCAGGTTCTTGATGCCGGCGGTCAGGGTCAGGTTCTTGATGTAGTCGGCCTTGATCTGGTAGTCGACCGTGGTGTACGACTTGACGTCGCGCACCATGTCGACCGTGCCGCCGATGCTGCCGTCGGCATTCACCGCGCGCACCGCCGCGTCATCGGCGGACAGCGGCTTGTCGTGGTAGCCGCTGCGGTAGTTGACGGTCAGCGAGTTGGTCATCTTGTCCGACGATTTCAGCGAGAACACCACCTTCGAGATCACGCGGAACACCACGTCGTCGTAGGAGTTGAAGCGGCCGATGCCTTTTTCCACCCCCAGGCTTTGACCGGTGCTCGGGTCCGGCACGTCCTGTTCAGCCCTGAGCATGTAGGTACCGGTCCAGTTCACGCTGGCCTTGCCGATCGGCGTGGCGGCGCGCAGGGTGCTGTCCCAGTCCAGGCCGCGGAAGTGCGACGTCGCCAGGTTCAGCGGTTTGCGGATCGCCACCAGCACATTGCTCTTCTGGATGGGGTCCGCATACACGGCGATGTACTGGTTCGACAGCACCGGCATGGTGTACAGCTGGTCCTGCGAGTAGGTGCGGATCTGGTTCTTCAGCTTGACGTCCCACAGGTCCAGGCCGAACGACAGCATGGTGCTCGGTTCCAGGCGGAAGCCGAGCGTGGCCTGCTTGGATTCCTCCGCCTTCAGCGCGCCGGCGCCGGTGGCCGGATTGCCGACGTCCAGCAGCGCGTATTCCGACGCGCCGGGACGGCAGTAGACCGCGCGCGGATCCGGCGCATGGACCGGGCACGGGAAGTTGTTCGACGAGCCGGCGTTCTTCAGCGGATCGGCGATGTTGTTCATGGTCGGCGCCTTGAAGCCGGTGCCGTACGAGCTGCGCAGCAGCAGCTGCTGGGTCGGGGTGTAGCGCACCGACAGCTTGTAGGTGGCCTTGGCCACGTCTTCGCCGACCTTGCCCGATGGCGAAGCCTTGCCGTTGGAGTCGTAGCTGACGTTCTTCTTGTCGACCGCGGCGTAGCTGTCGTAACGCAAGGCGGCGGTCGCCTCCAGGTTCTTGGCGACCGGCATCAGCAGTTCGCCGAACGCGCCCCAGTTGGTGCGGCTGGCGTCGAGCGCCTGGGCGCCGGTGCCGCCGCCGATTTCCACGTCGGTCCAGCCTGGATTGCCGGGGCCGGGGCCCATGGCGATCTGCGACGGCGTGTCCTGGAAGGTCTGCTTGGTGAAGTCCGCGCCCACGCCCAGCGAGGCCGCGCCGCCCGGCAGCTCGAACACTTCGCGCGAGGCGTGCGCGCCGATCACGTCGAGCTTGGATTTGGTCACGTCCAGCTGCTGGTGCAGCACGGCCGGCGCCAGCAGCGCGGCGGCGCCGCTGCTGGAGACGAAGGGATTGTAGGCGCCGGTGCGCACCAGCTCCTCGAACTTGTCGCCGCTCATGTAGCCGGCCAGCGCCTGGTCGGTCTGCTTGTTCTGCGAATGGGTGAAGGCGGCGCCCATATCCCAGCCGGCGTAGGAGCTGTCGATGCCGATCACGAAGTGGGCCGCGTCGGTGCGGTATTCGTCGGTGCGGCCGCCGGCATCGGCGCCGCGGTAGTTCCACAGCACCTTGGTGACGTCGGCCGGATCGATCTTCAGGCCGGCCAGCAGCGGCACGATGCTCTTGTTGTAGGCGCCGATGTAGTTCTGGTTGACGGTCTTGATGTGGGTGACCGGATCGGTGGTGAACACGGTCAGCGGCTGGGCGGCCGGCGCGTAGCGCGCGGTGCTGGCGAACTTCGACAGCACCAGTTCGCTGAACACGGTGGTCTCTTTGCCGAGGCGCAGCTTGCCCGATGCGAACACGCTGTCGCGCTTCAGTTCCGGCAGCAGTTGCACGGTGGCGGGGAAGTCGAAACGGCAGGCGCCGTTGCGGGAGAAGGTGTTGGGCTGGGTGCAGGAGCCCTTGGTCAGCAGGTCGGTGTTGAGCACGACGGAGTCGCCGACAGACGGTTGCACCTCGACGTTGGCGGGGGTCGAGTTGATACTGGTTTGCCAGGTCGCGTACTGCTTGCCGTTTTCAGTGAAGCGGCGCGCGCCGGTCTTGGAGAAGTCGCGCTGGCTGGCGTTCAGTTCCTTCTGCTCGTCGTGGCTGTAGGCCAGCAGCACGTTGTAGCCGTCGGTTTCCAGGTCGCCGAAGCCCTTGGTGATCGAGATGTTGCCGCTCTTGCCGCCCGATTTCTGCGGGATGTCGAAGGTGCCCTCGATGGTCAGGTCGTGGACGTTCTTTTTCAGGATGAAGTTGACCACGCCGGCGATCGCGTCCGAGCCGTACAGCGTCGAGGCGCCGTCGGTCAGGATCTCCACGCGCTCGACGGCCGACAGCGGAATGCTGGCCAGGTTGACCGCGCTGCCGGTGCCGTACGGCGCCATGCGGCGGCCATTGAGCAGCACCAGCGTGTACTGGGTGCCGATGGCGTGGATCGACGCGGTCTGCACGCCGGCGCCGCCGCCGTTGATCGAGGTCGACGAGGTGATGAAGCCCTGCATCGACGGCAGCTGCGCGACCAGGTCGGCCACGTTGTTGGCGCCGCTTTGCTCGATGTCCGCGCGGGTCAGCGTCTGGACCGGCAGCGAACCTTCCTTGGCGATGCGTTTGATCGACGAGCCGGTGATCTCGACGCGGGCGACGTTGTTGGCGTCGCTTGTTTGCGCGACCGCCGCATGCATCCCCAGGGCCAGGCCGCTGGCACACAACAGACGCACGGACCGCGCCAATACTGTTTCAACCATCATTATCTTGCTCTCCCATGTAAAAACGATTAACCCCAGAGGTCTTCGGAATCTTGTGAAAAGAGTCATTTATTCTCACCGCTTCATCAGAGCATCCGCCCGTATTTACTGTCAATGATGGAAACATTTATTAATGGACAAAAAGACGCCGCCGTCCGCGGCGGCGGGTTGGCATCGATTTCAGGCGAAATGCGCTCTAATTTGGTGCGTCCCATCTTGCAATGTACAAAACGTTGTTTATTTTGTAAAAAGAAGGGAAAGTACGGCATGGCCGTCGTCGGCGTGCAAGATGCTGGTGCACGCGCGGTGTCGTGAACCTGGATTGTGTGCGATACAAAACGTTACATTAATGCGACAGTCGCGGCCGCCACCAACGCAAAAAGCCCCGTCTTCCGAAAAAGACGGGGCTGCAAGGTCATCGGCCGGGAGCCGATGGCGTGGGGCTTAGAACTTGTATGCTGCGGTCAGGTAGAAGGTGCGGCCCAGCGGATCGGCGTAGCGGCCGTCGTAGCCCACCTGGTTGCCGCCGCCCGAGTTACGCACCGAGAACGGTGGGTCCTGGTCCAGCAGGTTCTTGATGCCGGCGGTCAGGGTCAGGTTCTTGATGTAGTTGGCCTTGATCTGGTAGTCCAGCGTGGTGTACGACTTGACGTCGCGCTCCATCGCCGCCGTACCGCCGATGCTGCCGTCGGCATTGACCACGCGAACCGCTGCGTCTGCCGCGGTGAAGATCTTGTCGTGGTAGCCGGAACGGTAGTTCAGGGTCAGCGAGTTGGTCATCTTGTCGGAGGTCTTCAGCGCGAACACGACCTTGCTGATGACGCGGAACACCACGTCGTCGTAGGAATCGAAACGGCCGATCGATTTCTCCGTGCCGACGCCGGGGACGTCCTGCTCAGCCTTGAGCATGTAGGTACCGGTCCAGTTCACGCTGGCCTTGCCGATCGGCGTGGCCGAGCGGAAGGTGGTGTCCCAGTCCAGGCCGCGGAAGTGCGAGGAGGCCAGGTTCATCGGCGCGCGCACGGCCACCAGCACATTGCTCTTCTGGATAGGGTCGGCGTACACGGTGATCCACTGGTTCGCCAGGACCGGATTGGTGAACAGCTGGTCCTGCGAGAAGGTGCGGATCTGGTTCTTCAGCTTGACGTCCCACATGTCCAGGCCGAACGAGATCATGGTGCTCGGCTCCAGGCGGAAGCCGAGCGTGGCTTGCTTGGATTCCTCCGCCTTCAGCGCGCCGGCGCCGCTGGCAGGGTTGCCGCTGTCGAGCAGGCCGTATTCCGACGCGCCCGGACGGCAGTAGACAGCACGCGGATCCGGTGATTTGACCGGGCACGGGAAGTTGTTCGACGAGCCGGCGTTCTTCAGCGGATCGGCGATGTTGTTCATCGTCGGCGCCTTGAAGCCGGTGCCGTAGGAGCCGCGCAGCAGCAGCGCCTGGGTCGGGGTGTAGCGCACGGCCAGCTTGTAGGTGGCCTTGGCCACGTCTTCGCCGACCTTGCCCGATGGCGAAGCCTTGCCGGTGGTGTCATAGCTGACGTTTTTCTTGTCGACGGCGGCGTAGCTGTCGTAACGCACGGCGGTGGTCGCTTCCAGGTTCTTGGCGATCGGCATCAGCAACTCGGCGAAACTACCCCAGTTGTTGCGGCTGGCGTCGAGCGCCTGCGAGCCGGTGCCGCCGCCGATTTCCACGTCGGTCCAGCCTGGATTGCCCGGGCCTGGGCCCATGGCGATCTTCGATGGCGTGTCCTGGTAGGTCTGCTTGGTGAAGTCCGCGCCGATGCCCAGCGCCGCGGCGCCGCCCGGCAGGTTGAACACTTCACGCGAAGCGTGCGCGCTGACCACGTCGATCTTGGACTTGGTCACGTCCAGTTCCTGGCGCAGCACGGCCGGTGCCAGCAGCGCGGCGGCGCCGGTGGTGGATTCGAACGGGTTGTAGGCGCCGGTGCGGACCAGTTCCTCGAACTTGTCGCCGCTCATGTAACCGGCCAGGGCGCGGTCGGTTTGCTTGTTTTGCGAATGGGTGAAGGCGCCGCCGACATCCCAGCCCGCGTACGAGCTGTCGATGCCCAGCACGAAGTGGGCCGCGTCGGTGCGGTACTCGTCGGTACGGCCGCCGGCATCGGCGCCGCGGTAGTACCACAGCGCGTCGGTGACGTCGTTCGGATTGATCTTCTGGCCCGGCAGCAGCGGCACGACGCTCTTGTTGTAGGCGCCGATGTAGCTGTTGTTGATGGTCTTCACGCCCGACACCGGATCGGTGCTGAACACCGTCAGCGGCTGGGCGGCCGGCGCGTAGCGCGCGGTGTTGGTGAACTTCGACAGCACCACTTCGGTGAACACGGTGGTGTCCTGGCCGAGGCGCTTGGTGGCGGAGGCAAAGATGCTGTCGCGCTTCAGCTCAGGCAGCAGCTGGACCGTGGAAGCGTAGTCGAAACGGCAGGCGCCGCTGCGCGAGAAGGTGTGCGGCTGGGTGCAGGAACCTTTGTTGAGCAGGTCGGTGTTGAGCACCACGTCGTCGTTGGCGGTCACCACTTCGACGTTGGCCGGGGTCGAGTTGATACTGGTTTGCCAGGTGGCGTACTGCTTGCCGTCCTTCGTGAATTTATGCACGCCGGAGTTGGCGAAGTCGCGCTGGCTGGCGTTCAGTTCCTTCTGCTCGTCGTGGCTGTAGGCCAGCAGCACGTTGTAGCCGTCCGCTTCCAGATCGCCGAAGCCTTTGGAGATGGAGATGTTGGTGCTCTTGCCGCCCGATTTCTGCGGCGCGTTGACGGTGCCCTCGATGGTCAGGTCGCGCTGGTTCTTTTTCAGGATGAAGTTGACCACGCCGGCGATCGCGTCCGAGCCGTACAGGGTCGAGGCGCCGTCGGTCAGGATCTCCACGCGCTCGACGGCCGACAATGGAATGCTGGCCAGGTTGACCGCGCTGCCGGTGCCGTAGGGCGCCATGCGGCGGCCGTTGAGCAGCACCAGCGTGTACTGGGTGCCGATGGCGTGGATCGACGCGGTTTGCACGCCGCCGCCGCCGCCGTTGACCGAGGTCGACGAGGTGATGAAGCCCTGCATCGACGGCAGTTGCGCGACCAGGTCGGCCACGTTGTTGGCGCCGCTTTGCTCGATGTCCGCGCGGGTCAGCGTCTGGACCGGCAGCGAACCTTCCTTGGCGATCCGTTTGATCGACGAACCGGTGATCTCGACGCGGGCGACGTTGTCGCTGTCGCTGGTTTGCGCGAATGCTGCGTGCATCCCCAGGGCCAGGCCGCCGGCGCACAACAGGCGTACAGAGCGGGACAATACAGTTTCAACCATCATTATTTTCTTGCTCCCATTTGAAAACGGTAAACACAGGGGTGTGATTTGTTTTTTTTATCGGCGATGCCTTGCCGTTTGAAAAAAACACCAACGTTCTTTTCATCTGGTCATCAGATCACTTGGCGACATTTACTGTCAACGGACAAGCTCGCATGAAGATACCTGGTTGTCATTGTTTACGACATGGCAAGAATGCGCCAAAAGAGGGGTAAAAAACGCTCTAATTTGGTGCGCTCGGCAAAAAAATGATGTGTAACGTTGATTTATCCTCAAAAAAGAAGCGAATATCTGGTGATATCGTCGGTTGGCCGCAACAAGTTGGTGCGGTGCAATTTTATGAACCTGTCTTCATTCCGACACGCAGCGTTACATTTATGCGACAAGCGACCCCTTGGCGGCCGCGTCGAGGTTGCCGCTATGCAAGCCCCTGTTAGTTAACGGCTATCGGGCGATGATTCCGGCGGCGGAAAATATGTTGTATTGTTCCAGCACTTACAAGGGCTCGAGGAAGTCTATGCAGCGCATCAAATTCGCCGTCGTGGTGGCCGCCGCGTGCTGGTCGCTGACGGCGCTGGCGGGGACGCCGGTCAAAACCCTGCGCTACATCCTGCCGGCGGCCGAGGCCAGCTTCGATCCGGCGCTGGGGCGCGACTTATATACCGGCCACATCACCGAAGCCATCTTCGAGACCCTGTACACCTACGATTACCTGGCGCGCCCGGTCAAGCTGGCGCCCGAGACGGCGGCCGCGCTGCCGGAAGTGTCGGCCGACGGCCGCAGCTACCTGATCCGGCTGAAGCGGGGCGTGCACTTCACGCCCGATCCCGCGTTCGGCGGCAAGCCGCGCGAGCTGACCGTGGCCGATTACGTCTACTCGTGGAAGCGGCTGTTCGACCCCCGGCTGGCCTCGCCCAACAGCTGGCTGCTGGAGGGCAAGGTCGTCGGCCTGGACGCGCTGGCCGAGCGGGCCAGACAGACCGGCCGTTTCGACTACGATGCCGACGTGCCCGGCCTGGAGCAGATCGACCGCTACACGCTGCGCATCCACCTGACCCATACCGATTTCAGCCTGGGCATGATCCTGGCCTACGAACCGCTGGCGGCGGTGGCGCGCGAGGTGGTGGAGAAGTACGGCGACAACAAGGGCGAGGTGGCCGGCCACCCGGTCGGCACCGGCGTCTACCGGCTGGGCCAGTGGATACGCGGCAGCCGCATCGTCCTCGAGGAGAACACCGGCCACCGCGCCGAAACCTGGGACTTCGCGCCCAGCGCCGAGGACCGCGCGGACGACGAGCGCATCGTGCGCCAGATGAAGGGCAAGAAGATCCCGCAGATCGGCCGCATCGAGATCAGCGTCCAGCTGGAGGACCAGTCGCGCTGGCTGTCCTTCACCAGCGGCGAGGCCGACCTGTTCTGGCTGGACGGCCCGCTGGCGCCCAAGGCGCTGGTCGAAGGCAAGCTGCGGCCGGAGCTGGCGGCGCGCGGCATCCAGCTGTCGCGCATCGTCGATCCGGTGCTGACCTATTACTACTGGAATATGCGCGACCCGGTGGTGGGCGGCTTCGGCAAGGAGAAGATCGCCCTGCGCCGCGCCATCGCCATGGCGCACGACGTCGACGAGGAGATCCGCCTGGTGCTCAACAGCGAGGGGCGGCGGCTGGTGTTTCCCATCCCGCCCGGCGTGGACGGCCACGACCCGGCCTACCAAGGCCTGCTGCGCTACGATCCGGTGCTGGCCAACCGGCTGCTGGACCGCTACGGTTATAAAAAGGGCGCGGACGGCTGGCGCACCCAGCCGGACGGCAAGCCGCTGCTGATCCGCTACACCTCGCGCAACGAGGCGGCCGGCGTGCTGATGGCCGAGCTGTGGCGCAAGACCTACAACCGGCTCGGCATCCGCATGGACAACCAGCGCATGATCTTCAGCGACATCCAGCAGGCCGAGATGCTGTGCAAGCTGCAGACCCGCACCTACCAGTGGCTGGCCGACTACCCGGACGGCGACAACTTCATGCAGCTGTTCTACGGGAAGAACATCAACCAGAACAACAACGGCTGCTACCAGGACGCGCAGTTCGACCAGTGGTACGAGGCCAGCCACGGCATGCCGCCGGGCCCGGCGCGCGACGCCCTGTACCGCAAGATGGCGCGGCTGCTGGAGGTGCAGGCGGCGGCCATGCCGGCCTACTCGCGCTACCGCAGCATGCTGGCGCAACCGGGCGTGCTGGGGTATAAGAAGCATCCCATCCTGCATCAGGAATGGAAGTACATCGATATCGAACGCAAGGACCGGGAATGATTGCTTATGTGGTGCGCCGCCTGTGGCAGATGCTGCCGACCATGCTGGGCGTGGTGTTGCTGGTGTTCGTGCTGTTCAACTGGGTGGGCGGCGACCCGGCCTTCATCCTGGCCGGTAAGATGGCCAACGCCGAGAGCATCGCCAACATCCGCCGCCAGCTGGGCGTGGACCAGCCGTACTACGTGCAGCTGTGGATCTTCGTCAAGCAGATCGCCAGCTTCGATTTCGGCCTGAGCTGGGCGACCGGCGAGCCGGTGTCGCACATCATCGCCACGCGGCTGGGGCCGTCGCTGACGGTGCTGCTGCCGCTGACGCTGCTGGAGACGCTGCTGGGCATCGCGCTGGCGCTGGGCGTCGCCTTCGTGCGCGGCTCGCTGACCGACCGCGCGGTGATGATCGCCTGCACCGTCGGCATGTCGGTCAGCATCCTGGTGTACATCATCGTGTTCCAGTACGGGCTGGCGTACAAGCTGGGCTTGTTCCCGGTGCAGGGCTGGGGCGAGGGCTTCTGGGAGAACCTGCTGCGCTACGCCACCTTGCCCATCCTGATCGGCCTGGCCGTCTCGATCGCGCCCACGCTGCGGCTGTACCGCAGCTTCGTGCTGGACGAGGTCGGCCAGGACTACGTGCGTACCGCGCGCGCCAAGGGCCTGGGCGAGCGGCGTGTGATGTGGGTGCATGTGCTGCGCAACGCCGCCATCCCCATCATCACGCATGTGATGGCCAACCTGCCGGCGTTGCTGATCGGCGCCTTCCTGCTGGAGCGTTTCTTCGGCATCCCCGGCATCGGCCGCGAGGTGATCCTGGCCGTGGAGCGCAGCGACTTCCCGGTGATCAAGGCGATCACCGTCTACGTGGCGGCGGCCACCATGGTGTTCAACCTGCTCACGGACCTGATGTACCAGGCGGTCGATCCGCGGGTGCAGCTGACATGACGGCCATCGTGCACAACACCTCGCCCGGTTTGTGGCGCCTGGCCTGGCGGCGCCTGCGCGCCGACCGCGTGGCGATGGCGTCGCTGGCCGTGGTGGCGGCCTTCCTGCTGATGCTGGTGCTGTCGGCCAGCGGGCTGATCGTGGCGGACTGGGAGGACGAGGTCGGCGTCAACTACGCGCCGCCCGGCTTTGTCGGCGCCACGCAGACGGCGCCGGCCACGGCGGCGCAGGCGGCGCAAGCCTTGCCGGACAATCCCTTCGATCCGCTGGCCGACGACATCCGCGCCTTGCGCGCGCAGATGGCCGACACCGGCGCGATCGACATGTATGGCGTGACCGATCCGCTGGCCGCCGACATGGCGCAGCTGCGCGCCGACGGCAGCGGCAAGGCGGCCCATGCTGGCGCTGGCCGTCTGGCGACCCTGCCGTTCGGCGCCGACAAATGGGGCCACGACATCCTCAAGAAAACCATCAAGGGTGGCGAGACCTCGATCGTGGTCGGTCTGGTGGCGGCGCTGCTGGCGGTCAGCCTGGGCAGCCTGTTCGGCGCGCTGTCCGGCTACTTCGGCGGCGTGGTGGACGACTTGTTCAACTGGTTCTACAGCATCTTCACCGCCATCCCCTCGGTGCTGATGATACTGGCCGTGGCCGCCGTGCTGCAGCAGAAGGGCGTGGCCACCATCGTGCTGATCCTCGGCCTGACCGGCTGGACCGGCCCCTACCGCCTGATCCGCGCCGAGTACATCAAGCACAAGGCGCGCGAATACGTGCTGGCCGCCGACGCCATCGGCGCCTCGCACTGGCGCCGGATGTTCGTCCACATCTTCCCCAACGTCAGCCACGTCGCGCTGGTGCAGATGTCGATCCTGGTGGTCGGCTTCATCAAGGCCGAGGTCATCCTCAGCTTCCTCGGCTTCGGCGTGCCGGTCGGCGTGGTCTCGTGGGGCAGCATGCTCAACGAGGCGCAGAACGAATTGATCCTCGGCCGCTGGTGGCAACTGACCGCCGCCGCCATCGCCATGGCCCTGCTGGTGACGGCGTTCTCGCTGTTCACCGACGCCCTGCGCGACGCCCTCGACCCCAAGGTGAAATGATGGACGACACACCATTGCTGGACATCGCCGACCTGCGCATCGCCTTCCGCATCGACCGCCACACCACGGTGGAGGCGGTCAAGGGCGTGTCGTTCCAGGTGCCGCGCAACGCCACCGTCGCGCTGGTGGGCGAATCGGGCAGCGGCAAGTCGGTCAGCTCGCTCGCAGTGATGGGCCTGCTGCCGCCGGACACCACGCTGATCGACCCCGCCAGCCGCATCCGCTTCGACGGCCGCGACCTGCTGGCGCTGTCCGCCGGCGAGCGCCGCGCCCTGTGTGGCAAGGACATCGCGATGATCTTCCAGGAGCCGATGTCGTCGCTGAACCCGGTCTTCACGGTGGGCGCGCAGATCGTCGAGGTGCTGCGCCTGCACATGGGCATGAGCGCGGCCCAGGCCCGCCGCCGCGCGCTGGAGCTGCTGGACGAGGTCGGCATTCCCGATCCCGCCGTCAAAATCGACGCCTACCCGAGTCAGATGTCCGGAGGCCAGCAGCAGCGGGTGATGATCGCCATGGCCATCGCCTGCGAGCCCAAGCTGCTGATCGCCGACGAGCCCACCACCGCGCTGGACGTCACGATCCAGAAGCAGATCATGGAACTGATCGCGCGCCTGCAAAAGCGGCACGCGATGGCGGTGTTGTTCATCACCCACGACCTAGGGCTGGTGGCCGAGATCGCCGACCACGTGATCGTCATGCGCCACGGCGAGGTGCGCGAAGCCGGCCCCGCGCAGCAGGTGCTCGGCCAGCCGCGCGACGGCTACACCAAGGCCTTGCTGCACTGCCGGCCGTCGCTGGACGCGCGGCCCTGGCACCTGCCGGTGATCGCCGACTACCTGGCCGACGTCGAGCACCAGCGCTTCGCCGGCGGCGACATCGCCGAAGGGCAGGGCGTGACGCCGCTGCATCCGCTGGAACGCCAGCGCGGCTATCGGCCGGACGACCAGCCGGTGCTGGTGGTGAACAAGCTGAGCAAGAGCTTCCACCTGCGCGAAGGCTGGTTCGGCAAGCGCGAATTCCAGGCCGTGAAGGACGTGTCGTTCACGCTGGCGCGCGGCAAGACACTGGGCGTGGTGGGGGAGTCCGGTTCGGGCAAGACCACCGTCGGCCTGACTTTGCTGCGGCTGCACCAGGCCAGCGGCGGCAGCGCCATGTTCGACGGCCGCGACCTGCTGGCGATGACGCCGCACGAATTCCAGGCCTACAAGCGCCGCATCCAGATCATTTTCCAGAATCCGTACGCCTCGCTGAACCCGCGCTTCACGGTAGGGCAGATCCTGCTGGAGCCGATGCGCATCCACCGCATCGGCGCCGACGACCGCGAGCGCACCGCCATCGCGCACGAGCTGCTGGAAAAAGTCGGCCTGCCGGCCACGGCCTTCCAGCGCTATCCGCACGAGTTCTCCGGCGGCCAGCGTCAGCGCATCGCCATCGCCCGCTGCCTGACGATGAAGCCGGAGATCCTGGTGTGTGACGAATCGGTGTCGGCGCTGGACGTTTCGGTGCAGGCGCAGGTGCTGAACCTGCTGCAGGACCTGCAGGACGAATTCGGGCTATCGTACATCTTCATCTCGCACGACCTGTCGGTGGTGAAATACATCGCCGACCAGGTGATGGTGATGCACCGTGGCGAGGTGGTCGAGCTGGCCGATTCGGACCAGCTGTACCGCAATCCCGCGCACCCCTACACGCGCGCGCTGCTGGCGGCCATACCACGGCACGGTTAAGCGTTTTTTAAGATAAGATATCCGAATGGCGAACTTAATCCTTTTATTGCAAGAATATGGCGTGCTGATCGTGTTCGCCGTGGTGCTGGTCGAGCAGATCGGCTTGCCGATTCCCGCGTTCCCGCTGCTGATCGTGGCCGGCGCGCTGAGCGTCAACGGCGACAGCAACTGGCTGGCCGTGCTGTCGGTGAGCGTGGTGGCCTGCCTGATCAGCGACTATTTCTGGTTCCGCGCCGGCCGCTACTACGGCAAGCGCATCCTGCGCCTGCTGTGCAAGATTTCGCTGTCGCCCGACTACTGCGTCAGCCAGACCGAGGACAACTTCAACCGCTGGGGCCCGAAGGCGCTGGTCGTGGCCAAGTTCATCCCCGGCTTCAACACCATCGCGCCGCCGCTCGCGGGTGCGCTGGGTACCACCAACGCCACCTTCCTTGGCTTCAGCATCGCCGGCGGCATCGTCTGGAGCGGCACCGGCATCGCCCTGGGCGCCGGCTTCCACACCCAGATCGACCAGGTGCTGGACGTGCTGAGCACCATGGGCACCACCGCGCTGATCGTGCTGGGGGTGTTGCTGCTGTTGTTCGTCGTCTTCAAATATGTCGAGCGCAAGCGCTTCCGCCAGTCGGTGGAAATCGAGCGCATCACCATCGACGACCTGAAGAAGCTGCAGGAGCAGGGCAAGCACCCGGTGTTGATCGACGCCCGCAGCGCAACGGCGCAGATGCTGGAGCAGGCCGTGCCGGGCGCGCTGCTGTTCAATGGCGGCGAGCCGATCCCCGAGCTGATCGCGCTGGACAAGAACCACCACATCATCGTCTACTGCAGCTGCCCGAACGACGTCACCGCCGCCCACGTGGCGAAGGAGCTGATCAGCCACGGCTACACGCGCGCGCGGCCGCTGCACGGCGGCCTGGACGCCTGGAACGCCGCCTTCGGCACGCCGCGCGAAGTGGACGAGGGCAATACAGCCTCCGTCTGACCCCGCCACACCGCCCGCCCGGGCGGTTTTTTTTGCCCCTGAATGGGAGCGCTCCCATGGCGCACTGGCGCCCCGAAAACCGTAGTCATACTACGCAGAAAATATTCCGCATTGTAATTTCTTGTGGCAAAGCCGCAGCATGTGTACTAAAACTACAAACTTCACTTGCTTCGGATAGTGAAAATACCTTAAGCTTAGGCCTCAACTATTTTCGATCTATCATGACAGCTCAGTCCCTCCAAACGCCTCCCTCCCTGACCACTGCTTTCGCAAGTGGCCCGCGTCTGCTGGCGGACATCGGCGGCACCAACGCGCGCTTTGCGCTGGAAACCGCCCCGGGCAAGATTGAGGCGATCGAAGTACTGGCTTGCGCCGCGTATCCGACCTTGGCCGCCGCCCTGGTCGCCTACCTGGCCTCGCCGACCGTCACCCAGGCCGGCGTCACCGGTATCCGGAACGGCGCGATCGCTATCGCCAATCCGGTCACCGGCGACATGGTGCGCATGACCAACCACCACTGGGAATTCTCGATCGAAGCGCTGCGCCGCGAAGTCAATTTCGACACGCTGGTCGTGGTCAACGACTTCACCGCGCTGGCCAGCTCGCTGCCGCAGCTGTCGGCCGCCCAGAAGCACCAGGTGGGCGGTGGCACGGCCATCGCCGGCACGCCGCTGGGCCTGATCGGCGCCGGCACCGGCCTCGGCGTCTCGGGCCTGATCCCGGGCAAGGACGGCTGGACCGCGCTGCTGAGCGAGGGCGGCCACGTCACCTTCTCGCCGGCCACCCCGACCGAAGTCGCCATCCTGCAATACGCATGGAAGGAATTCGAACACGTCTCCGCCGAGCGCCTGATGTCCGGCGCCGGCATCGAGCTGATCTACCGCGCGCTGGCCGACCATACCGACATGCCGGCCGAAAAGCTGAGCGCCGCCGAGATCTCGCGCCGCGCGCTGGCCGGCGAGTGCACGCTGTGCGACGAAGTCATCGAAGCGTTCTGCTGCATGCTGGGCACCATCGCCGGCAACATCGCCGTTACGCTTGGCGCGCAGGGCGGCATCTATATCGGCGGCGGCATCGTCCCGCGCCTGGGCGCGCGCTTCGACCGCTCCGGCTTCCGCGCCCGCTTCGAATCCAAGGGCCGCTTCAACAAATATCTGTCCGCCGTGCCGACCTGGGTGATCACGGCGGAATACCCGGCGTTCGTAGGTGTTTCGGCAATCTTGTCGGAAAGACTTGCTGCCGCGTAAGGCAAGTTACATTTCGATGACGTCGAAATGCGCTTTTTGCCGTTTTATCAGGTACAATTCGGCTTGTTGGATGAAACGTCTCTGCTCGGTCATGCCCGAAAGCCACGCTCCCCGAGGTCGTTTCACGTAAAAGGTGAGGGCCTCGGCCATTGCCGGCATGTCTCTCTCTCCCGCCTGGCGCACATCGGCCCGGGCGTCGGAAAAACAGCTTCAGCGAGTATTCCAGCTGCCAGCGCCATGGGTGCCGGCCATTGCCTCACTGAATGTGATTGAATTCTTTCTTGCATAAAAATGCAACCACAAGATTGCTATGGATACAGCTGAGGCTAAAAGAGTCCTCGAAACCGCTTTGCTATGCGCTCGTGAGCCATTGTCGATCCACAGTCTGAAGAAGCTGTTTGTCGAAGTGGACGACCAGGACAGGCCGCGCGGTCCCGGAGTCGGTTCCGATACGATCAAGGAATTGCTCGAAGAATTAAGGCTGGACTGGGCCGGCAAGGGTGTTGAAGTGATCAGCCTGTCGACCGGCTGGCGCTTCCAGAGCCGCCCCGAGATGAAGTTGTATCTCGACCGCCTGAATCCGGAAAAGCCGCTCAGGTACTCGCGGGCGACCTTGGAAACGCTGGCGATCATCGCCTACCGGCAGCCGGTCACCCGGGGCGACATTGAGGAAATACGCGGCGTAGCCGTCAATTCGCAGACGATCAAGATGCTGGAGGACCGTGGCTGGGTGGACGCCATCGGTTACCGCGACGTCGTCGGCCGCCCGGCTTTGCTGGGCACGACCAAGCAGTTTTTGGATGATTTGGGTTTGAATTCGCTGTCCCAGCTGCCTCCTTTGCAGCAAATCAGCGACTCGCAGGGCGGCGGACCGGACATGGAAGCGCTGGAAGCGGCCCTGCAGGAGAACTTTGACAAGGCGGCGCAGCAAGCCGCGCAACAACCAGATGGTACGGAGAGCGAGTTGCCAGCGGCCCCAGCAGAAGCCGCGACTAGCCCGGAAGCCGGCCAGGAAGCACAAACACAATCCGCGCCCGATGTAACGGTTGACGCTGAGCACAACCAAGAAACGAACAATGAACAATCCTAATTCCCCAGAGACAGTCAACGACGTAGCGCCGGCCGAAGCGCCAGCCAAGCCTAAACGCCGTACCAAGGCCCAGATCGAGGCCGATACCGCAGCAGCGGCAGCCGGCGACGCGACGGTCGCCGCCAAGCCCAAGCGCAAGACGAAGGCCGACGCCGAAGTCGTCGCCGCCGCCGATGCACCGGCCCCGGTGAAAAAGCCGCGCGCCAAGCCGGCCGCCAAGTCCGCTGAAGCCGCCGAAGCCGCGCCGCAAGCCGTCGCGCCGGCACCGGCCGAAGCACCAGTCAAGGCGCCACGCGCCAAGAAGCCAGCCGCCGTTGAAGCCGCGCCGGCAGAGCAAGCGGCACCAGCAGCCCTGGCAGTTGAAGCGCAAGCCGCTCCTGCCGAAGGCGAACGCGCAGCACGCGGCCCGCGCGGTCCGCGTGGCCCGCGCCAGATGCGCGAACAGCGTGCCGTGCGCGAAGCGATGATGCCGCGTCCTGAACCTGTCGCAGCGGTCGAGGGCGAAGCCGCCCCGGCGGTGGAAGGCGCGGCGCCAGCCGAGGGCGGCAAGCCACGCCACGAGCGCGGCCCACGTCCTGACGGCCAGCGCAACGGAAAGAACACCAAAGGCAAGAACGGCAAGCCGCAGCGCGGCCAGAACGCCGGCGGCGCCAAGCTCAACGACGCGGACGCCGCATTCTCCTACGTCACCTCGGACGCCTTCGACAGCGACGAGCCGGCCAAGGGCCGCCACGCCGCGCCGAAAGTGGTGCGCCGCGACCTGACCTCGGACGACGACGCGCCCAAGCTGCACAAGGTCCTGGCCGAAGCCGGCCTGGGCTCGCGCCGCGACATGGAAGACCTGATCGTTGCCGGCCGCGTGTCGGTCAACGGCGAGCCGGCCCATATCGGCCAGCGCATCCTGCCGACCGACGCCGTGCGCCTGAACGGCAAGCTGATCCAGCGCCGCGTCAGCAAGAAGCCGCCACGCGTGCTGGTGTACCACAAGCCCGCCGGCGAAATCGTCTCGATGGACGATCCGGAAGGCCGTCCGTCGGTGTTCGACCGCCTGCCGACCATGAAGGCCGGCAAATGGCTGGCCGTCGGCCGCCTGGACTTCAACACCGAAGGCCTGCTGTTGTTCACCACGTCCGGTGACCTGGCCAACCGCCTGATGCACCCGCGCTATCACATCGACCGCGAATACGCCGTGCGTACGCTGGGCGTGCTGGAAGAGGGCATGCGTCAGAAGCTGTTGGCCGGCGTCGAGCTGGAAGACGGCCTGGCGCAGTTCTCCAAGATCGCCGACGGTGGCGGCGAGGGTATCAACAAGTGGTACCGCGTGATCATCGGCGAAGGCCGTAACCGCGAGGTGCGCCGCATGTTCGAAGCGATCGGCCTGACCGTGTCGCGCCTGATCCGTACCCGCTACGGCGCGATGACCTTGCCAAGCAGCCTGAAGCGTGGCCGTTGGGAGGAGTTGGAGGAGAACACCGTGCGCGACATGCTGAGCGCCTACGGTGTCGAGAAGAAAGGCGGCGACGCGCCTGCACCGCGCGGCAAGGGTCCGCAGGCGCAGCAGCAGGCCAAGCCGGCCCAGAACAAGGGGCCGGAAAAGCGTCCGCAGCGCGGCCGTGGCGCCGAGCGCGACGACCGCGATTTCGACGATGACGACGAGGACGATCACGACGAACCGAACTTCAACCGCGCCGACGTCAGCAATGACAACGTGATGCCGTTTGCCAAGGCCCCGCGCGGCAATGGCCGTGGCCAAGGTGGTTTTGGTGGCGGCCAGGGCCGTCCAGGCGGCAATGGCCAGGGACGCCCGGGCGGCGCCCAGGGCAGCGGCCGTCCAGGCGGCAACGGCCAGGGCCGTCCGGCCGGTGGCGCGCAGACTTCGGGTCGTCCGGGTGGCCGTCCGCAAGGCATCGGCGGTTACGCCGGCGGCCGTCCGCTGGGCGAAGGCCCGGCGCGTCCGCAGGGCCAGGGCCCGCGTCCGCAGGGGCAGGGACGCGGCCAGGGTGGACAAGGCGGGCAAGGTCAGGGCGGCGGTCAATCGGCCAAAGGCCCGAGCCGTGGTCCGCGCCAGCCGGATCCGCTGCAGACCACTTTTGGTTTCGGCAACGCCAGCGCGCCGCGCCGCAACCAGCCGCCGCGCGGCGGCGCCATCGACCATGGCATGCCGCGCCGCCGCAAAGGATAATCGCACGCCGAGCACCCGTCATTCCCGCGAAAGCGGGAATCCATGCTGCGCTGCCTGGCTTGCTCGGCATGGACTCCCGCCTTCGCGGGAGAGACGGCAGCCCCCTGTTTCCGGGGCTTCTGGCCTTTTATGAACTGTTGTAAGCCTGCTTTTCCGCGCCATGCGGCATTGCAGCGCAGTTCATATAAGGTTATAATAACCAGCCTAGTAAAAGTTCTTCACGGGGTAGTCCCCTGAGAATGCTTTCATCTGGCTAGGTATTACAAGAAGATGGGCAGATGCCCATTTTTTTTTTGGTGAACCGTTTTGAACGGTCTGTTTTTGCCAAGTTGAAAACAGGCCTTGATCTGGAGAATTTCTTGCAGCTGCCGGAATTAATTGAAAAGACCGTTACCGGTCTGGGCTATGAGCTGGTTGATGTCGAACGGGCCGAGCGCGGACTGCTGCGCGTCTTTATCGATTTCAGCGCAGCCGACGCCGAAGAAAAAGGCCCGATTACCGTAGAGGATTGCGCTACGGTCAGCCACCAGCTGTCGCACGTGCTGACGGTCGAGAACGTGAACTACGAGCGTCTCGAAATCTCGTCGCCAGGGCTGGATCGCCCGGTGCGCAAGCTGGAAGATTTCGTGCGTTTTGCCGGTTGCGAAGCAATCGTCAAACTGCGCACCGCAATGCCGGGTACGAACAACCGGAAGTCGTTCCAGGGCGTTCTGCAAGAACCCCAGGGCGACAATTTGTCGTTGGAATTTGAAAGCAATGATGGTCCGGCGCTGTTGGAGTTTACGCTCGCCGATGTGGATAAGGCACGCTTGGTGCCACAGGTGGATTTTAAGGGACGCAAAGCATGAGTCGCGAAGTTTTGTTATTGGTAGACGCGCTGGCGCGTGAAAAGAACGTCGATAAGGATGTGGTTTTCGGCGCGCTGGAATTCGCGTTGGCGCAAGCCACGAAGAAACGCTATGAAGGTGAAGTGGATATTCGCGTTTCGATCGACCGCGAGTCGGGTGAGTTCGAATCCTTCCGCCGCTGGCACGTCGTGCCCGACGAGGCCGGCCTGCAACTGCCGGACCAGGAAATCCTGCACTTCGAAGCCAAGGAACAGATTCCGGACATCGAAGTGGACGACCACATCGAAGAGCCTATCGAATCCGTCGAATTCGGCCGCCGCTTTGCGCAAGACACCAAACAGGTCGTCCTGCAGCGCGTGCGCGACGCCGAGCGCGAACAGATCCTGGTGGACTTCCTGGAACGCGGCGACTCGCTGGTCACCGGCACCATCAAGCGCATGGAACGCGGCGACGCGATCGTCGAGTCGGGCAAGATCGAAGCCCGCCTGCCACGCGACCAGATGATCCCGAAAGAGAACCTGCGTATCGGCGACCGCGTCCGCGCCTTCATCCTGCGCATCGACCGCAACATGCGCGGCCCGCAGGTGATCCTGTCGCGCACCGCGCCAGAGTTCATCATGAAGCTGTTCGAACTGGAAGTGCCGGAAATCGAGCAAGGCATGCTGGAAATTAAATCGGCGGCGCGCGACGCCGGCGTGCGCGCCAAGATCGCTGTCTACACGGCCGACAAGCGCATCGACCCGATCGGCACCTGCGTCGGCATGCGCGGTTCGCGCGTGCAGGCCGTGACCGGCGAACTGGGCGGCGAACGCGTCGACATCGTGCTGTGGTCCGAAGATCCGGCGCAGTTCGTCATCGGCGCGCTGGCCCCGGCCAACGTCTCGTCGATCATGGTCGACGAAGAGAAGCACGCGATGGACGTCGTGGTCGACGAGGAAAACCTGGCGATCGCCATCGGCCGCTCCGGCCAGAACGTGCGCCTCGCTTCCGACCTGACCGGCTGGAAGATCAACATCATGACGGCCGAGGAATCGGCCGACAAGGCAGCCCAGGAAACCGCAGCGGTGCGCGCACTGTTCATGGAAAAACTGGACGTCGACCAGGAAGTCGCCGACATCCTGGTGGAAGAGGGCTTTGCCAGCCTGGAAGAAATCGCCTACGTGCCGATCTCCGAAATGCTGGAAATCGAATCGTTCGACGAAGATACCGTCAACGAACTGCGCACCCGCGCCCGTGACGCCCTGGTCACCGAAGCGATCGCTTCGGAAGAAGGCCTGGAAGGCATGGACGAGGCGCTGGTCGGTCTGGAGGGCATGGACCGCATCACCGCCGGCAAGCTGGGCCTGGCTGGTATCAAGACTGTAGAAGCATTTGCTGCACTGGCCTACGACGAATTTGGCGCCATCCTGGCCCTGTCCGCCGACCGTGCACGAGAACTGATTAAGAGTGAATTTGAAGATGTGACCGACGATGAGATGAAGTTGGTTGACTCAAAGTACGACGATCGTGCCAAAGGCTTGCAAGCCAAGGCATGGAGTCTTGCCGAATCCGCAAAGGCTTAATTTGAGTATCTTTATCATCTCCGCGACACATAGAAAAGAGGACTGAATGGCGAGTAACAACGTAGCCCAATTTGCCACCGAACTGAAGATGCCTGCAGATTTGCTGCTGACGCAGCTGCGTTCTGCCGGCGTCGAAAAAAGTTCGACGTCAGATCCATTGTCGAAAGATGATAAGGATAAGCTGCTTGATCACTTGCGCCGTACCCACGGTGCATCGGCTGATACCGAAAAGAAGAAGATCACGCTGACGCGCAAAGAAACCACTGAAATCAAGCAGGCCGACGCCAATGGCAAGGCCCGCACGATTCAGGTCGCTGTGAAGAAGGTTCGCACCTTCGTCCAGCGCGACGAGCCGGTCGCCGCCGCGCCGGTGGCGCCTGCCGCCCCGGTGGTCGACGCCGCCGAGGTCGCACGCCGTGAGGAAGAAGCACGCAAGCAAGCGGAACTGATCGCACGTCAGGAAGCGGAACTGCGCGAGAAGCAGGAACGCCTGGCCAAGCTGGAATCGGAGAAGGAAGCGCAGGCCAAAGCCACCGCCGCCGCCGAAGCCGCCGCCGCCAAGGAAGCCGACGCGGAAGCGAAGAAAGCCGCCGCCAAGGCCGCTGCCGCCGCGACCGCCAGCGCAGCCGGCGCCGCGCCAGCCGCGCCCGACGCCGCTGCCGAAGAGAAGAAAAAAGCCGCCGCCGAAGAAGCCAAGAAGAAGGCCGCCGCCGCCGCCAAGGAAGCCGCCGACAAAGCGGCCGCCACCGAGCTGGCACGCAAGGCCGTGGCTGATGAAGTAGCACAGATCAAGGCCATGATGAACGCGCCACGCCGCGCCATCAAAGCTCCTGAGCCAGCGCCCGCGCCGGTCAAGGCCAAGGTTGCCGAAGGCACGCTGCACAAGCCAGCCACCGGCGCCGTCGCCAAGCCTGGCGACAAGCCTGGCGACAAGAAGCCGGTCAGCGCGGACAAGAAGTCGATCAAGTCGGCCAATGTCTCGTCGACCTGGCAGGACGACGCCAAGAAACGCGGCGCCCCTGGCGGCACGGCCGGCAAGGGCCGTGGCGGCAACACCGGTTCGACCGGCGGCCGCGATGGCTGGCGCAGTGGTGGCAAGGGCGGCCGTCGTGGCGGCCATGCCGACGACCGCGAAACCAATTTCCAGGCGCCGACCGAAGCCGTCGTCAAAGACGTCTACGTGCCGGAAACCATCACCGTTGCCGAACTGGCCCACAAGATGTCCGTCAAGGCATCCGAGGTCATCAAGCAACTGATGAAGCTGGGCCAGATGTGCACCATCAACCAGGTGCTGGACCAGGAAACGGCCATGATTCTGGTCGAGGAAATGGGCCACAAGGCCTTCGCCGCCGAGATGGACGATCCGGAAGCACTGCTGGCCGACCAGGGTGAGCACGCTCACTTTGAATCGGTGCCGCGCGCGCCGGTGGTTACCGTCATGGGTCACGTCGACCACGGCAAGACCTCGCTGCTGGATTACATCCGCCGCGCCAAAGTGGCGTCGGGCGAAGCCGGCGGCATTACCCAGCACATCGGCGCGTACCACGTGGACACTCCGCGCGGCATGATCACCTTCCTGGATACGCCGGGTCACGAAGCCTTTACGGCCATGCGTGCCCGCGGTGCGAAAGCAACCGACATCGTCATCCTGGTGGTGGCGGCCGACGACGGCGTGATGCCGCAGACGAAGGAAGCGATCGCCCACGCGAAAGCGGCCGGCGTGCCTCTGGTTGTCGCGATCAACAAGATCGACAAACCGGGCGGCAACGTGGACCGCGTCACGCAGGAACTGGTGGCGGAACAAGTGGTGCCGGAAGAATACGGTGGCGAATCGCCATTCGTGCCGGTGTCGGCCAAGACCGGCGAGGGCATCGACGCCCTGCTGGAACAGGTGCTGCTGCAAGCCGAAGTGCTGGAACTGAAAGCCCCGATCGACGCGCCTGCGCGCGGTCTGGTGGTCGAAGGCCGTCTGGACAAGGGCAAGGGCCCGGTCGCGACCGTGCTGGTGCAGTCCGGTACGCTGAAGCGCGGCGACGTGATCCTGGCTGGTTCGTCCTTCGGCCGCGTCCGCGCGATGCTGGACGAAAACGGCAAGCCGATCAACGAAGCCGGTCCATCGATCCCGGTCGAAATCCAGGGCCTGACCGAAGTGCCGCAAGCCGGCGAAGAAGTCATGGTCATGGCGGACGAGCGCAAGGCCCGCGAAATCGGCCTGTTCCGTCAAGGTAAGTTCCGCGACGTGAAGCTGGCCAAGCAGCAAGCCGCGAAGCTGGAAAACATGTTCGACCAGATGGCCGAAGGCGAAGTGAAGAACCTGCCGCTGATCATCAAGACCGACGTGCAGGGTTCGCAGGAAGCGCTGGTTGGCTCGCTGCAGAAACTGTCGACCTCCGAAGTGCGCGTACAGGTTGTGCACGCAGCGGTCGGCGGCATCACCGAGTCGGACGTCAACCTGGCGGTGGCCTCGAAAGCGGTCATCATCGGCTTCAACGCCCGTGCCGATGCACAGGCGCGCAAGCTGGCCGAGTCGAACGGCGTGGACATCCGCTACTACAACATCATTTACGATGCGATCGACGAGATCAAATCGGCGTTGTCGGGCATGCTGGCGCCGGAGAAGCGCGAAACCGTTATCGGTCAGGTCGAGATTCGCCAGGTCATCCTGGTCTCGAAAGTCGGCGCGGTCGCCGGTTGCCTGGTCACCGATGGCGTGGTCAAGCGTTCGTCCTCGGTACGCCTGCTGCGCAACAACATCGTGGTGTGGACCGGCGAGATCGACTCGCTCAAACGCTTCAAGGACGACGCCAAGGAAGTACGCGCCGGCCTGGAGTGCGGCCTGTCGCTGAAGAACTACAACGACATCCAGGTGGGCGACTCCCTGGAAGTGTTCGAAGTTCAGGAAATCGCTCGTACGCTGTAATCAGTTGCGATTAGAGTAGTTTTAACCGGGTGGACGGGAGCATACTTGCTTCCGTCCACTTGGCGTTTATGGAAAGCAGTACCGTATATCATGGCTAAACACAGTAAAAACATACCCCAGCGCGGTCAGCGCGTGGCGGACCAGATCCAGCGCGACCTGTCCGAAATCATCGCCTTCGAACTGAAGGACCCGCGCGTCGGCATGATCACCATCACCGAAGTGCAGGTGACCCCGGATTACGCGCACGCCAAGATCTTCTTCACCATGCTCAAGGACAGCAAGGAGCAGGTCAAGCAGACCGTCGACGGCTTGAGCGCGGCGGCCGGCTACATGCGCGGCCAGCTGGGCAAGCGCCTGCACATCCACACGCTGCCGATGCTGCACTTCGTGCACGACACCTCGACCGCGCGCGGCATGGAACTGTCGGCGCTGATCGACCAGGCCAACAGCACCCGCTCGCTGGACGACGACCAGGCGCCGGCCGAAGAGAAGAAGGACGGCGAGTAAGCACGCTGCACCGATGAAGCAAAACCATCCTAAAAAAGTCCGCGACCTGGTCGACGGCGTGCTGCTGCTCGACAAGCCGGTCGGCTTCTCCAGCAACGATGCACTGATCAAGGCCAAGCGCGTGCTCAACGCCAAGAAGGCCGGCCACACCGGCACGCTCGACCCGTTCGCCACCGGCCTGTTGCCGCTGTGCTTTGGCGAGGCCACCAAGTTCTCGCAGGACTTGCTGGAAGCGGACAAGACCTACGAGACCACGGTCCACCTGGGCCGGACCACCGACACCGGCGACACCGAGGGCGAAGTCATCGACAGCCGCGAGGTCAACGTCACGCTGGAGCAGATCCACGCCGTGCTGGAGAAATTCCGCGGCCCGATCGCGCAAGTGCCGCCGATGTACTCGGCCCTGAAACGCGACGGCAAGCCGCTGTACGAATACGCGCGCGCCGGCATCACGCTGGAGCGCGAGGCGCGCAACGTCGTCATCCACAAGCTGGAGCTGGTGTCCTACGAGGCGCCGATGCTCAAGCTGGTGGTCACGTGCAGCAAGGGCACCTACATCCGCGTGCTGGGCCAGGACATCGGCGAAGCGCTCGGCTGCGGCGCCCACCTGAACGCGCTGCGCCGCATCCAGGTCGGCCCGCTGACCACGGAAGGCATGCTGACGCTCGAACAGCTGACCGCGCATCCAGCGCCGCTCAGCCTGCTCGCGCCGGTCGACGCCTTGTTGTCCAGCTTCCCGGCCGTGTACCTGAACGCCGAGCTGGCCAAGCGCTTCCTCAACGGCCAGCGCCTGGCCCTGGGCAAGGAGCCCGTGACGGTTCCGGCCGAACAGGGCAGGGTACGCGTCTACCTGGACGACAAGCTGCTCGGCACCGCCCAGCTGGGCGAGTACAGCATCCTGGCGCCGGAGCGCCTGATCGCCTTTGTGCAACCCTAAGCCCCAATAAAGCAACTCTTTGAAAATATTCAGGATTTCAGGGAGAGTTGCACCGCAACATGCTATACTACGCGGTTCCAGAAATTGGCCACTCCCGTACGTCACGTACGCACCCGCAGTTTTTCAGCAAATATAACGACCATGTCTACTACAAAACGCGCAATTCGTAATATCGCCATCATCGCCCACGTTGACCACGGTAAAACTACCCTGGTGGATCAACTGCTGCGTCAGTCCGGCACCTTCCGTGAAAACCAAGCGGTCGACACCCGTGTCATGGACTCGAACGACCTCGAAAAGGAGCGCGGCATTACGATTCTGTCGAAGAACTGCGCCGTTGAATACGAAGGCACCCACATCAACATCGTCGACACCCCAGGCCACGCCGACTTCGGCGGCGAAGTCGAGCGCGTGCTGTCGATGGTGGACTCGGTTCTGCTGCTGATCGACGCGCAGGAAGGCCCGATGCCACAGACCCGCTTCGTGACCCGCAAGGCACTGGCGCTGGGCCTGAAGCCTATCGTCGTCGTCAACAAGGTCGACCGTCCAGGCGCGCGTCCTGAATGGGCGATCAACCAGACCTTCGAACTGTTCGACAAGCTGGGCGCGACCGATGAGCAGCTGGACTTCCCGGTCGTCTACGCCTCGGGCCTGAACGGCTACGCCGGCCTGACCGAAGACGTGCGCGGCGGCGACATGAAGCCGCTGTTCGACGCCATCCTGGAACACGTGCCTGTGCGCGACGACAATCCGGAAGGCCCGCTGCAGATGCAAATCACGTCGCTGGACTACTCGTCCTACGTCGGCAAGATCGGCATTGGCCGCGTCAACCGCGGCACCGTCAAGGTCGGCCAGGACGTTCTGGTCATCAATGGCCCAGGCGCCACCCCGATCAAGGGCCGCATCAACCAGGTGCTGAACTTCAAGGGCCTGGAGCGCGTGCTGGTGAACGAAGCGGTCGCCGGCGACATCTGCCTGATCAACGGTATCGACGAGATCGGCATCGGTTCGACGCTGTGCGCGCTGGACACCCCGGAAGCGCTGCCGATGCTGACCGTCGACGAGCCTACCCTGACCATGAACTTCATGGTCAACAACTCGCCGCTGGCCGGCCGCGAAGGCAAGTTCGTCACCTCGCGCCAGCTGCGCGACCGTCTGGACAAGGAACTGAAAGCCAACGTCGCGCTGCGCGTTGCACAAACCGACGACGACACCGTCTTCGAAGTGTCGGGCCGCGGCGAGCTGCACCTGACCATCCTGATCGAAAACATGCGTCGCGAAGGCTTCGAGCTGGCCGTGTCGCGTCCGCGCGTGGTGTTCAAGATGGTCGATGGCGTGCGCCACGAGCCGTTCGAGCAACTGAGCGTTGACGTCGAAGAAGCCAACCAGGGCGGCGTGATGGAAGAACTGGGCCGTCGTCGCGGCGACCTGCAGAACATGGAATCGGACGGCAAGGGCCGTGTGCGTCTGGAATACAAGATCCCGGCGCGCGGCCTGATCGGCTTCCAGGGCGAATTCATGACCCTGACCCGCGGTACCGGCCTGATGTCGCACGTGTTCGACGAATACGCGCCAGTGGACAACACCAAGGGCGAACTGGGCGGCCGCCGCAACGGCGTGCTGATCTCGCAGGACGACGGCGCCGCCGTGGCCTACGCCATCTGGAAACTGCAGGATCGCGGCCGCATGTTCGTGGTCCACAACGACCCGGTGTACGAAGGCATGATCATCGGCATCCACTCGCGCGACAACGACCTGGTCGTCAACCCGATCAAGGGCAAGCAGCTGACCAACGTGCGCTCGTCGGGTACCGACGAAGCCGTGCGCCTGGTGCCGCCTATCCAGATGTCGCTGGAATACGCCGTGGAATTCATCGACGACGACGAACTGGTGGAAATCACCCCGAAATCGATCCGTCTGCGTAAGCGTTTCCTGAAGGAACACGAGCGCAAGAAGGCATCGCGCGAAGCGTAATTCCGCTTCCAGGCAGTTCCCCGCAAAAAGCCGCCCGGTGCAAACCGGGCGGCTTTTTGTCATTCCGGCAGCCGTGTCGGCAGCCGGGTCGAAAACGCGAAATTCAGCGATATGAGGATTTTGCATATCTCTATATGGCAAGCAATTCCGAAAACAAAATATTATTTTGAAAAATCCCGGTTTTGCTTGCACCGCCGCGTTCAGTTTTGCACCAAAACGGTGCGTTACATTGTGACATAAAAATAAACGTTGTTTTGATGATGAAATTCGGCGTACGCAATTGACACTATTTTAGGCACCGTGGTCTTATCGATGCTTGAGCTTGCCTTGTGTTCCGCAAGCTAGCTTCAACGGGGACGTCAGACAGGCGTTTTCGTGACGGGAAAAGTTGGGGCAAATATAAAACAAGCTGGTGGCGGCCGGACGTGCTTACCCACGTACCGGCCGCCAACCAAGCTTTTTTCTACAATCGGAAAATCGGGAAAATCACATGTTAAGAAAAACTGTCATTGCTCGGGCGTTAACCATCGCCTTTGGCACGGCCGTGGTCATGGCCGGCGCGGTCCAGCCGGCGAGGGCGCAGTCGAACGCCACCGGCACCATCTACGGCGTGGTCGACACGCCCGCCGGCGCCACGATCAACCTGGTCAACGTCAACACGGGACTCAAACGCAGCGTCGGCGCCGAGGCGGGCGGCCGCTACCAGGTCACCGCGCTGCCCGCCGGCCACTACCGCGTTGAACTGAGCCGCGACGGCAAGGTCGCGCAAACGGTCGAGGTCGACGTGGTCGCGGGCCAGGGCGCCAACGCGTCCTTCACCGGCGCCTTGCAAACGGTGCAGGTGACCGGCCGCCGCGCCACCATCGATGTCTCCAACACCAACAACGGCGCCATCTTCACCGGCAAGGAGTTGTCCAAGCTGCCGGTGGCGCATTCGCTGAACGCGATCGCGCTGCTGGCCCCCAACACCACCAAGGGCGATTCGGCCTACGGCAACACCGCCTCCTTCGGCGGCTCGGGCGTGTCGGAAAACGCGTTCTACCTGAACGGCTTCCCGATCACCAATCCGCTCAGCCAGCTGGGCTCGATGGAGCTGCCGTTCGGCGCCATCCAGCAGGCCTCGGTGCTGACCGGCGGCTTCGGCGCTGAGTACGGCCGTTCGATCGGCGGCGTGATGAGCGTGACCACCAAGAGCGGCACCAACACCTGGGAAGGCGGCGCGACCTACAGCATCGAGCCGCAGAGCACGCGCGCGGCGTACAAGAACTTCAACTATGCCGTTACCGGCGATTCGAGCAATGCGGCCACCGACGGCAAGCTGGACCTGCGCCGCGACAACCGCACGGTTTCCAACGTCCAGTACGGCGCCTACCTGGGCGGCCCGATCATCAAGGACAAGCTGTTCATGTTCATTGCCGGCGACCAGACCATCGGCAAGGATTCCTATGTCGGCTCCAGCACGGTGACCAATCCGGCGACCATCGCGCAAAGCGGCTGGAACCACAACCGCTCGCAGGAAAACCGCTGGCTGGGCAAGCTGGACTGGAACATCACCGATGACCATCGCCTGGAGTTCACCACCGCCGGCGACAGCTACCAGGCCCGTTACCAAAAATACGGTTATGTGCTGAACCCGAACAACCCGAAAGCGGCCGAGCAACTGGATGGTGTTCCGAACAACCAACTGTACTCGTCCGCGGTGGGCAAGAACCTGGGGCCAACCGATCCCGAGTTCCCGGGCACCCCGGGCTCGACGGTGAATATGCTGAAGTACACCGGCAATATCACCGACGACCTGGTCATCACCGGTCTGTACGGCGTACTGAAAAGCCAGCACGGCGTCAGCTACGAGGCGCTGGGCGCGAATGCCGGCACCGGCGCCGTGCCGCCGACCGTTCTGTACAGCTCGACCGCCAAGTGGCCCGCGCTGAGCTCCTCGCTCTACCGTAACTACAACGTCTTCCCCGGCTACATCAGCAAGCCTGGCGAGGATGAAGTGAAATCGGGCCGCTTCGACCTCGAATACAAACTCAACAACCATACGCTGCGCGCCGGTATCGACTCCAGCAACATCACCTCGTCCGCCGCAGGCCAGATCCGCAGCGGCGGTTCGTCGTGGTCCTACAAGTATGTCGGCGATAAATTCATCGGCCAGCCGATCAATCTGTCGGGCGGCCGTCCAGGCAACGTTGCCGACTTCGGCGGCTCGGGTACGGCCGGGTACTACGTGTCGCAATCGATTTTCAACTCGCTGACCTCGGCATCGTCCAAGCAGTCGGCGCAGTACTTTGAGGACCGCTGGCAGGTGCGCAAGGACTTGCTGGTCACGCTGGGCATCCGCAACGATGCCTACAGCAACTCGACCGGCGACGGCGTCAAGTTCCTCGACATGAAGAGCGAAGTGGCGCCGCGCGTGTCGGCCGCCTGGGACGTCAACGGCGACGCCTCGTTCAAGGTCTTCGGCAGCGCCGGCCGCTACTACCTGCAACTGCCGACCCAGGTGGCAGCCCGTGCCGCCAGCCGCTCAACCTACACCACCCAGGAGTTCACCTACACCGGCATCGATCCGAACACCGGCGTACCGTTGGGCCTGAAGGCGGTCAACACGCCGATCTCGTCGGACGGCGAATACGGCCAGGCCAAGAACCCGCAATCGGTGGTGGCGGCCGATCTCAAGCCAAACTACCAGGATGAGCTGACCCTGGGCTTTGAAAAAGCCTACAGCCCCAACCTGAACTTCGGCGGCAAGATCACCTACCGCAAGCTCGGCGCCGGTATCGACGACAGCTGCGACACCCGTCCGCTGCTGAAGTATGCCGCCGACCATGGCATCGACATCCAGAACCAGGGCGCGGTGAACTGCTTCATCTACAACCCGGGCCGCGACGTCACGGTTTGGATCGATGGCAACGACGCTGCGGGTAATCCCGTGGTCACCGGCAAGGGCCAGCTGGCGCACTTCACCGCCGCTGAAATCGGCGAACCGAAGGCCGAGCGCACCTACGCCGCGTTGGATGTGTTCCTGGAGCATCCGGCGCGCAATGGCTGGTACGGCCGCGTGAACTACACGCTGTCGCGCAGCAAGGGCAACATGGAAGGCCAGACCCGTTCCGACACCGGCCAGACCGACGTCGGCACCTCGGCCGCGTGGGACTTCCCGGAGTTCGCGCCGGGCAGCAACGGCCTGTTGCCGAACGACCGCAAGCACCAGCTCAAGATGTACGGCTATTACGAGCTGACGCCTGAATGGACGGTCGGCGCTTTCGCGCTGATCCAGTCCGGCCGTCCTGTGCTGTGCCTGGGCACCAACGATGCCGCCGACAGTGGCTCCGACCCAGCCTATCCGCTCGGCCAGCAATACTTCGGCCCAGGCTATGGCGCCGAGTACTACAACTGCGGCGGCAAGCCGACGCCGCGCGGCAGCCTTGGCCGTATGCCGTGGGAAAAGCGCCTGGACCTGAACTTGGCCTATGCGCCGAAGATGATCCAGGGCTTGTCCGTGAAGGTGGACGTGTTCAACGTGTTCAACAAGCAGGCGCCGATCACCAACAACGCCACCTATGACGACGGCTCCAGCGGCACGATCTCGGCGACCTACCGCGAAGTGCAGAACTACCAGACTCCGCGCTATGCGAAGTTCACGGTGGAGTACAACCACAAGTTCTAAGCCGGCTTGCCGTCCTGAACCGAACCGCGGCCCCGGCCGCGGTTTTTTTTTGCGCCGCCGCCACGCCGGTTTCGTTTGCGTTTTTATATCCGCTGCGGTACTTTGATGCATGGCAGCATAAACCGCAGGGAGAAAGTTCCGTGAGCGACGACCAGACCAAGCCGGGGCCGCAATGGCCCGTCCATCCCTTCGCGCTGGCCCAGCAGGCGGCCGACTATTGGATCGACGCCTGCCAGCGCAGCGTGCTGTTCATGGACGTGCTGCGCCAGCGCGGCGACGAGCGCAACCATCGCGACGAGCAGCCGGCGCCGCATGTGCTCAGCTTTGAATTCGAGACCATCCTCGACGGCCGCCACCTGGAGCGGCCGGTCAACTACGGCCTGCTGTACATCCTGCCGCCGGACGGCATCGCGCCCGATCCGCACAAGCGGCCCTTCATCGTGTTCGATCCGCGCGCCGGCCACGGTCCCGGCATCGGCGGCATGAAGCAGGACAGCGAGATCGGCGTCGTGCTCAAGGCCGGCCATCCCTGTTATTTCGTCGGCTTCCTGCCGCAGCCGGTGCCGGGCCAGACCATCGAGGACGTGTGCCGCGCCGAGGCGCAGTTCATCGCCAAGGTGGCCGCGCTGCACCCGCACGCCGACGGCAAGCCCGCGCTGATCGGCAACTGCCAGGCCGGCTGGCAGATCATGATGACCAGCGCCCTCAATCCCGACCTGGTCGGCCCGCTGGTGCTGGCCGGCGCGCCGCTGTCCTACTGGGCCGGCGTGCGCGGCAAGAACCCCTTGCGCTACCTGGGCGGCGTGCTCGGCGGCACCTGGATGACCGCGCTGGCGGGCGATCTCGGCAATGGCATCTTCGACGGCGCGCAGCTGGTCGCCAACTTCGAGAAGATGAATCCGTCCAACACGCTGTGGGCCAAGAACTACAACGTCTATTCCAAGATCGACACCGAGGCCGAGCGCTTCCTGGAATTTGAAAAGTGGTGGGGCAATCCGGTGCTGCTGAACGCGGTCGAAATGCAGTACATCGCCGACTCGCTGTTCGTCGGCAACCGCCTGAGCGACGCCGCCCTGCTCGACAGCAACGGCCACCGCATCGACCTGCGCAACATCAAGTCGCCGATCGTGGTGTTCTGCTCGTGGGGCGACGACATCACGCCGCCGCAACAGGCGCTGGGCTGGGTGCTGGACCTGTACGAGGACGACGCGGCGCTGGCGGCCGGCGGCCAGACCATCATCTACTCGATGCACCAGAGCATAGGCCACCTGGGCATCTTCGTCTCGGCCTCGGTGGCGAACAAGGAGCACGAGGAATTCACGGCGGCGATGGACATGATCGACATCATGCCGCCCGGCCTGTACGAGGCGGTGTTCCTCGACAAGGACGAGGAGATGCTGCAGGCGGAAATCGCCGCCGGCGACATGGCGGGCGGCGACTACGTGATGCGCTTCGAGCGGCGCGGCCTGGACGCGCTGCGCGCGCTGGGCGGCAACGACGCCGAGGACGAGCGCCGCTTCGCGGCGGTGGCGCGCGTCTCGGAGATCAACACCGGGCTCTACCGCACCTACGCCAGCCCGGTGGTCAAGGCCATGGTCACCGAGGCCAGCGCCGAGCAGCAGCGCGAATCGCATCCGCTGCGGCTGCGCTACCGCATGTTCTCCAGCAAAAATCCGCTGCTCGACGGCATACCGGCGATGGCCGCCAAGGTGCGCGCCGAGCGCCGCCCGGTGGCGCCCGACAACGTCTTCATGCAGATGCAGGAAACGATGTCGCGGCAGATCGTCGACGCGCTGGACCGCTACCGCGACCTGCGCGACCAGGCCACCGAAAACATCTTCCTCGGCGTGTACGGCTCGCCGCTGCTGCAGGCGCTGGTGGGCCTGCGCACCGACGGCGGCCGTCCGCGCCGGATCGGCCGCGACATCGCGCGCGAAGCCGCGCTCAACGCGCACCGCGCGGCGGCGGCCATGAAGACGGCGGAGGGCGGCGTGACCGAGGCCATCATCCGCGGCCTGCTGTACATCTACCGCAGCCCGGAGATGAGCGCGGCCGACGAGCGCGCCTTCGCCACGATCCGCCAGCTGCGCCTGCGCACCTCGGACGACAAGGAGCTCAGCGTCACGCATTTCAAGACCATCCTGCGCGAGCAATACCTGATGCTGCAGGTGGACGAGGAGGCGGCGATGCACGACCTGCCGTTGCTGCTGCCGGCCTCGGCGGAAGCGCGCGCGGCGGCGCTGGCCATCGTGCGCCAGGTGGCCGGCGCCACCGGCACGCTGACCGGCGACGGCGCGGTCCGGCTGGAGCGGGTGGCGGCGGCCTTCGAGGCGCGCGTGCCCAAGCTGGCGGTGGCGGTGGCGGGCAAGCGCGGCAAGGCGTGATCGGCGCCGATCAGCGGCGCAGCGGCTTGCGCATGAACACGCTCAATGGATCGTCCGGATAGTCGCCGTAGGGCGCGCAGCGCTGGAAGCCGTGGCGTTCGTACAGGCCCAGCGCTTCCGGCTGGGACGGGCCGGTCTCCAGCACCATCTCCGGGCAGCCGTGGTCCAGCGCCGCCTGTTCCAGCAAGGCCAACACGCCGCGCGCCAGTCCCTGGCCGCGCGCGGCCGGCTGCACATACATGCGCTTGATCTCGCCGTACTCCGGCGTCAGCACGATGGCGCCGCAACCGACGATGGCGCCGGCCGCATCGCGCGCGACCGCGAAGCGCACGTTCGGCTGCATCAGCGAGGGCAGGTCCAGCGCGTACACGCTTTCCGGCGGATATAGCGACAGCTGGTAGGCGTCGAGGTCGGCGATCAGGGCGATGACCTCGGGCTGGTCGGGTGATTCGAAAGCGATGGACATGGCGGACATTTTAATGGATGAAAAAATCCAGTATAATGGATTTTATGGATATCAACAAACTGATCGCCAGCCGCGTGCTGGCCTTGCGCGACCGCCGGGGGCTGTCGCTGACCGCGCTGGCCGAGCGCAGCGGCGTGAGCCGCTCGAACATCTCGCTGATCGAGCGCGGCGAAAGCAGCGCCACCGCCATCGTGCTGGACAAGCTGGCCGGCGCGCTCGGCGTCACGCTGGCCGCGCTGTTCGAGGCGGAGGAGGGCGAGCCCGTCCCGTCGCCGCTGCGGCGCGCCGCCGACCAGCCGGTGTGGACCGATCCGGCGTCGGGCTACGTGCGGCGGCAACTGTCGCCGGCCGTGCGCTCGCCGCTGCAGCTGGTGGAGGTGGTGTTCCCGCCCGGCCAGCGCGTGAGCTACGAGCAGGTCGTGCGCGAGGCCGACGTGCACCAGCAGGTGTGGCTGATGGAAGGCGTGATGGACATCGCCGCCGGCGGCCAGCAATGGCGGCTGGAGGCGGGCGACTGCCTGGCCATCCGCGAAGACCAGCACATCAGCTACTTCAATCCCGGCGAGCAAGCTGCGCGCTACCTGGTCGGCCTGGTGACGCTGCCGTTTGCGATATAATGTCGACCCCCAAGCGATTCTCATAGTTGCCGCCATGACCATCATCACCCTGCCGACCACCGACACCGCGCCCGTGAAAGCGAGCCGCCGCCTGTCCGTCGCGCCGATGATGGACTGGAGCTAAATAGTAGGTTTTATGCGGGCTTCGAGCTTGTCGTGTGCACTTGGTGTGCATCAACCTTACGGCTCTGTTATCTGAAATTCGATAGCTATGCCAACCGAAGCTGAATTCGGCACAGCCGTGCCATCGGATCTCAGCTAACGAGGTTTTCCAAGTACGATCAAGTGACAGTGGTGACGATCCAGACTGCCACCGCACCCATGCTAGCGGTTCAGTTTTGCTTGCCTTTGAACGCCTTAGCGCAGGCTGCTTCATCTTTGTCCGTTGAATCTAGGATGTCTTTACCGAGTGGCAAGCGCTTTTGAACACAAGCCCATCCTTTCGGCGCTGTTGCAAACAGATTATCGACGCTGACCTTCCGGGCAAACTTGCCAGCTTCGTCTATGTCTGCCAGTTGCTGTGTCAGTTCCGATTTCGACTTCGCTTTAGCGACTCTTTCCCTGCGTTCATACCGTGCTTCATCGCGGATTTGTGTGTCAATTCGCGTGTTCTCTGCGCCCATTTCCGCGACGATGTTCTGGTACTCCCCGCAATTGACGAAGGTTTCGTTTCCAATGTGCTTGCTTATGCACGAACGGTCTGGAAAATGGACGACGGTAGGGCGCATGTCGCCAGCGTGGGGGTTGAGCCTCAAGGGACCAGCCGTTCGGTCGAGTTCCCGCTCTTCTTCCTCGATTCGAGCGTCCTTCTGCGCCCGTATTGTTGCAGCTTTAGCCACAATTGCATCTACCTCGTCTGACCTGCGCTTGTCTTCCGCGTAGATGGATTGTATTTCTTGGCGTACGACCTCATCGCAGGCCGCAAATTCTTGTTTTGGCACGCCCGTCCACATTGACCAATGTTCGCTTGCAGTCAGATAGCACGGTGGCCCACTACGCTTTGGGTTTTCTCTGTACTTCCTCACTGCCGAGTAGTATTGCGGGTTCTTATCCATGGACAGGATGGCTTGCTCCTCGCTATCCCGCCGTATTTTTTCTTTCGCTTCGTCTAGCATGCCTGCGCTGCTGAGAAGTGGTATGCAGAAAACTGCGGTAACGGCAATGCGGATGTAGTTCATGATTCCCTGAAAATGTGATTTTAGCGAAATGCGGGATGTGATCCCGTGGATTCAACTTTATCACACCGGCAACATGGGGAGAAATGCCTACCCCATCCAAACACAGCCGTCACCCTGTTCTAACCGCCTTAGGTGCGGCAATTAGACATCGCCGGAAGGTTTGTAAGCTGAGTCAGGAACAGCTTGCCCAAGCGGTCGGAATGGACAGGAGCTATATAGGTCAGATAGAACGTGGAGAGAACAGCGTGGCAATTCTGCCTTTAGCTGCTATTGCTAGCGCACTGGAAACTACGATTGCAACTCTGATGCAAGCGGCTGAACTTTAGGTAATTTGGGCGTCCCAGAGCGCAAGCCATTCTGCTGGCCTGACGATCCTGACGCCGCAGGCTGCTTTGAGTTGGTCCTTCTTGTCATTCACACGTCCATCCGAGGTGATGAAGTAGCCGTGGTGTATGCCAGCTTCAAGAACATGGGCTGCGTCCGCTACGTGTTTGTCACCTTTACTTTTCCCAATAAGGATTTCGTCAACCATCCGCCTTTTTCTTTCCTCGTCTTTGGATGGGTTTACGGGGAAGGTGAAAAGCATACCGCTTGCCTTGTTTCTTGCTGGTTCGGGTGTGCGCGGGTTGTCCACTTCATTCTTGACGGATCTGGGCATTACGAAAACCGCTTCACGGGCTTCGTGCAGCGCAAGGATGCGGTTTATATCGGGATCGTTGTCATGTGCGACGAACATGCAGTTATCAAGATAGTGGACGGTATTGCGCATGCCGCCTTGCTTCCGGCGAAGATCGAACACGTTTGGTTTGCTGAAAGGGTCCATTTCAGTAGTCCTCGCTGGATAGGGCAGTAGGTCGATTATGACGCAGTTGACGTTACCGGGGCGGTGCTTTCTGTCTGTACCGTGGCCCAGTATCTTCCTCTTCCGGCACTGGGCTAAGGTCAAGCGTACATAGCCAGGATTGCTTATAGCAGACCTGCTGACCGGACTCGTTCTTGATCCTCTCATCCCCTGTGAAGGTGATGCGGTTGTCGCTGGACCAGACTACATGCACGTCCGACAGTTCGCAGGTTACGCCTCTGTCCGTCATCAAGCGGGCTACCTTGATGGGCCGGTGCCGTCCGCTGTCGGTGGCGTCCATAATGACTAGATCACCTTCATACTTGATGGTGTAGCGGTCGTTTAGCATCCGGCGCTCTACCTTCACGCCCTGATTGAACATCTTGACCACCTTAACCTTCAAGATAACCCCTTAAGTACTGTGTAAAAACCCAGTATAGTCATCACTGATAGGCTTGTACAGGCCGCAAAGGTGCGTTGAAAGGCCTTTTGTAAAGTCAACAAGAAAACTTCATTGTACACAACGATTTTGTCTTGCCTTCTGGTTGGTATGCACTACAATCGGTATGTCTTTGATTGAAATTCACTAGATGTTGTGGTTTTTGCTTTTTGGAAAATATTTTCAGTTTTGCATCTATCAAAAGGAAGCGATATGAATGAAGAACCAAAAATCTCGATCAACAAGCTTGGCGAGTATATGACGGCCACTCCTGCGCGGCGCAGACAGATTGTCCGTGACCAGAAGAATCCGCCTGTATTTAAGGCTGCACGTTACAGGGCTGCACGAGAAGCCATTGTCGGCTACATCGAAAGCGGCATGGTCGATGACGGAGCGCCGTTAGCCAGGGCAGCCGAACTACGGGCTGACACGTCCGGAACCGACTTTACTGTTCAGGACCGGCAACTGTCTGCAGAAGCAATCGAGGACTTCCTACCGCTTGCGGAAGAGTTGGAGGTCGCTGATGTGTCCGTTCAGTCGGGTTATGCCTTCGCTTCTGAAACGGTGGACTTCGGGGGGACGAAGGTATCAATGCGGCCTGATGCGATATTGAAGAACAAGGAAACAGGCGACGTTGTTGGTTGCGTGAAGCTGAACTTCTCCAAGTCGGCCCCCATTCTTGAGCAGGCGGGTGCATATGTGGCTACAGCGTTGCGCGCCCACCTTGAGGCCAATGCAAAAGATCCGAAAAGTGTCGATCCGGCGCTGTGCTATATCGTAGATGTCCCGACAGGTACGGTATCTTCGGCACCAACAGCAAACAAGCGCCGTCTCAGTGATCTGGCTGCTGCTGGCGAGGAAATAGCTGCTCGGTGGAAGAGTGTGTAAGGCTGGCGAAGCTGCTACAGCCCCAAAATCCTACAAAAAATTTTGCAAGATCGAGGGGCTGTCTTAACTCGTATTCAATCATACGGAAATTGTTACAGCGCGCAGCAAGATATCTTGTAGGGCGTCGGTATGGTCTGAATTGGTGGGAGGTCCAGCGGTTTGCTTAACGCGCCGGGTGCCGTGATGATTTCGCCAGACAGCTTTTTAAAATATCTGCGTGGCGCTGTTGGTGCTGGTGGCTACTTCGCTGCGGTCTGCCCTGTTGAGGGCGTAGCGGGTCTCTGCTGCGGTCGTGGGCATAGCTTGATGTTTTGCGGAACTAGGCCACCAGATGCAACGCCCGATGCTGCTGCCCAGCTGGCTGCACGGCGCTTGTCTTCCGGTGTGGTGGCCCGATCATGCGATCAATCGCTACCGTCATACGGTGCGTAGCGTAGGCTTTCGGTTGACCTTTGTAGCGTTGAAACTTCATTATGAGTGCTGGTGGTGGTGGCGGCAACCTTCATGTTAAAGCACGAGGACTGACGCCCGCAATACCGGGATCGTACGGTGTCAAGCTGCTGCTTTCAAGATGCGGTAGACCGATGCGATACCGATGTTCAGGGCTTTGGCTATCTGCTCCTTGCTACGGCCTGCTGCCAGCAACGCATGCACCTCTGCTGCCTTGGCCCTTGCGGTAGGTTGAGCGCCCTTGTAGGTGCGTTGTTCCAGTGGCAGGGTCTTGTCCTTGGCCTTGGCTGCTTCGATGCCGATACGCTGACGTACAAGCATCTGGTCACGTTCAAACTGGGCCACGCTTGCAAAGATGTTGAGCATCAGCGTGCCGGTTGCCGTCGTGGTGTCGATGTTCATATCCAAGATGCGGATTGATGCCCCGATGTCGGCCAGCTTCTTCGTGATGCCTACCATGTCAGCGATGTTGCGTGCTGCACGGTCGATCTTCGTGATCGTTACAACGTCACCGGCCTTCAACCCTGCTATCAGAGCCGTCCACTGGGTCCGGGCGTCCATGTCGGTAGCGGATACCTGTTCAGAGAACACCTTGTCACAGCCTGCCTTGGTCAGTTGTGCGATCTGGTCGTCCAGCCCGTACTGTTGATCGAAAGTAGAGGTGCGTGCGTAGCCGTGGTTGGTCATGGTTGGCGTCCTTGAATTATCATGTGCATCTAAGATGGTGTGATAATACAGTCTATCAAACACGTTTACAACCCTACTGGTAAAGATTATCAGGGTATCCCGGTCGATCACTGGGGCAAGGCCCGTGATAGAGGTCTTCGTCAAGGTAAGTAATATTCCCCTACAAGTAGTTTGTTAACGATAATATAGGTCTGCGACTTGGAGAGCATAAATGGCAAAACCCCTATTCCATCGGATAGACTTTGGTAACGAAGCAGGGGACGATGTTGATCCCGCAGAGCTAACAACTTACTTTGTTGAGCAAGACCTTTTCAATGACATGCTCGATCGGAAAAAAAAGATCGCAGTTGCCGTCGCAAAGAAGGGTGTGGGAAAGTCTGCGCTTATTCAATGGCTCTCTCACCAAGTAAAAGTTAAGCATCCGGATTCGCTAGTTGTAAAGTGTCGGGGCGCAGATGTTACACGCTCGCAATTTAATCTCCAAACAAAACTCGAATCTCCAAACGATTACATTCGCGATTGGATGATACGGATTTGCGCAATAGCGAATAGGCGTTTAGCTAGCGAATTCGATATCGCACTAACCGATGATAGGATGACACTGGTCGAAACTGCTGAGCTTGACGGATTTAAGCAAAAGAATTTAGTGAGCGCTTTGACATCTCGATTTACCAAGATACTAGATAAATTTTCCCCTACCCCAAGTAAGGCTGTGAACGAGGTCGAATTGTTAAAGCGATTAGAACCACGGGACCTGTGGATTCTTATTGATGACCTTGACGCAACTTTTCAAAATACGCCTGAAGAATGTCTTGCTATTAGCACCTTTTTCTCTGCTTGCCGCTATCTTGCACAGGACGTAAAAGGATTGGTTGTTCGGGTTACAATGCGTGCGAATGTCTGGGCAGTGATACGGCGTTTTGATGAGTCTCTGGATAAGCTCGACCAATATGTGCACGAGATTAAGTGGCAAGAATCTGATTTCAGGCGCTTGCTGTATAGAAGGATAATGAGCCAAATAGATGAGCTTCAGATTCCGCACCCGACTATTCACACTAGGGATACTCAAGCGCAGATTGAAGAGAAATACATTAATCTAGTCTTTGTTCCTACTGTTGAATGGGGGGACAAGAAAATTCATATTTACCAGCTGATTTATACGCTTTCATATCATAGGCCGAGATGGGCGATTCAACTTTGCAAGCTCATGCAAAAAGAGGCCGTTCGAGGTTCTGATACTCTTTTGACCAGGGGGCACGTTGATGCAGTATGGGGCGACTATGGATTGAAGCGGATTGCTGATCTTGTCGCTGAGCATAAACATCAATGTAAACAGGTTGAAGAACTGATCAATGGGTTCCGGGGTGCTGAACGCGAAATGAGTCGGGATAAGTTGATTGTTTGGATAAAGAATCACATTACAAATCACGTCAATCCTTTTATAAATGGTATTGCAATCACTACCCCGTTGGAGGTTGCTCATTTGCTTTATGAAATTGGGTTTATTGTCGCCCGCAGTGATTTCTCAGGCGGATACGAGCATTATTCTTTTGAAATAATGCCAGATTTTCTTTCTTCAAGAACGAACGATGACTTTGGTATGTCGTGGGAAATCCATCCTTGTTATCGGGAAGCTCTGGATATAGTTAAACTAAATACGGCAAAAAAAGATAAAATGGTAAGAGATAGACGGGCTGCGAAGCACCGAATGCAATAGCGCATTGATTATTGAGAATTACGCGATCGTGCTATGCATGTGTATGCAGATCGGTGTGAACCGACCTACGACACGTTACCGCTTTTCCGATGACGGTTCACATTACTAACTAACAGAAATAGAGGAGTAAGATGCCCAGTCGATGCCAGCGATTTCTTAACTGCGGATATGCAGTGAAGTTGAAGAATCTCGCTGAACTGTGGTCCAAGTATGAAGCATTGATAAGGGAAGGAAGTGACCGCGACGCAAACGACGTCAGAACAGAGATCGATAATGTTATGCGGCAGGTTCAAGTTATCTTGGCGCGCTGTGATCTAGAGGGAGCCACGCCTATGGCGCTAGGAGTGCCGTCTACTCCTAAATGTCTATCGTTGTAGATGGTACTAATTGCGGAGTGTAGTTGGCAACGGTAGATACCTGAATACTGCTAACGTATTACTACCGCTTCAGATCGATTCGAGAGTTCTTCCAGGCCGATGGCGGGGCTTTTTCGACCGGCCAGCCGGTGCCGGTTGCGTGCTTATTTGGGTTTCGTTTCGCCGCACTGCCCATCTGAAGTCGGTACATTGAATTCAGCGGGAATGTAAACTGTTGGCCATCAGGTGTTACCTGTTGGAAGTTGATTTCAAACCCTTCCCGTGCCATCCTACATGCGCTGTTCAGTGCTTTGAGTGCTGACAGGTGGCAGAATAGGATGCCCAACTTAAGGTAAAGCTTGATTTCTCGGTGTGACGGCCATTTAGTGAATGTCGTAATGTGCCGAAGCGCAGGAAGTTTTGCATGCTGCTCACCGTGCTTGTACGCCGAATTTGACCAGCTATAGTCCTGTTTATGCTTGTATCGGTTGCCGAACCCTGACGCCAGTGCCTTTGCCAGCGCGGTTTCCGCCAGTGGCTTTGATTTACGACTGTTCAGTCCAGTGGTCTTGAATTCAATGGTGCAGTCATCCGGAGCGAGCGGGATGAAGTCGAGTACAGCGTTGAAGGCATTGCCCTCCGCATCGAGAAGAGGCGCGTCGATGAACTCAAACTTGCCCGCTTTGCGGTAGCCCAGTGCGAGGATGGTTGCTTCAGCGGCAGCTTGTTCTGCCTCGGAATCGTATGTCATATATGTATCCTTTCAGGATGTGCGTATCAGCAGAAAGGTCCGCTGCACTTTAATAATAAAATTTGATGTCACTGCATTAGTGCATCAAGCTTGTAAGAAATCAACCCAGCCCGCATGAACACTGGGTTTTGGTCTCTCTGGCATATGCATTAACGCTGCATTAGGTTGCATTAAGTTGCATTAAAGCTCGTCTCCGATCCTTAAAACGGAGGAGTCTCCGAATTGAGCGCGGCAGAAATGATTTCTACTTGCGCAGGAGTTAGTGCTGGTGAGCGAAGCTGCTTCGCAACTAGTTTTTGCCAAACGTCGATTTGTTTCCCGTTGTTGCACGTTCCAACGACCCGGCGTTTGATTTCATAACCGGCTTCGGTAAGTTTCCTGCGCAACAAGTCGGGCGGGATGTTCGCGATGCCCTTGTGCTTCAGTGCTTCGAGTATCTGGCTTTCGTGAAAGACGGTCTGTATGGGCGGTGTTTCTGTTTGTGTAGCTCCGTCCACGTCGATGAAGCTGATTTCCGTGCCACCTAAGAACTCTGCGATGATCGAATCGACGCTAGTGGTAGACATAGCTATTAGCTGTTTTCGAGCCTCTGTTTTAACGCAAGCGTTAGGCGTGAACCCATCCAGGTTCATGTCACGGAACCACCAGTAAATGGCCGCTGCGTTGTCAGGGTTCTTCCAGAATGCGGTGAACTCCTCGTAGAAGGCTTCCGAATCCTTGATGTCGTGCAGATGGTCAAGGTACTCGGTCACGTAGAACCTGCGGTCATCAGCGGGCATCACAAAAGGGCGATGGCTGTTCGAGATGATGAAGACCCGGCTGTAGACCTCTCGTTCCAAGATGCTTTGCACGCCCTTGATCTGCACGTTGGCGGTGTCGCGTGTAACTGCCAGTTTTAGATCCTCGTACGTGTTCTTTCCCGCTGTGGCATCGTCGAAGGAAACGACCATGTTGTTCGGCAGTACTTCCGAGAACTGACTGAAAGCTGGCGTGTAATCGTTTTCGCTCCAAACGTAGCGCCCGCCATGCGCAACCTTTAGCAAGTTGATGAGGCTACTCTTGCCGGTTGCCGGGTAGCCGCGCATGATGATGCCCCACTGCGGATGCTCAGTTGGTTTCTTCACGATGTGGGCGCAAAACTGCAATACGTTCTTCTTGTCGGCTGGATTCTGGTGAAACAGACGATTTGCGTAGTCGTTAAGCGTGACTTTGGCGTTCTCGTAATTGGACGGGCGGGCCGGCGAATACGACAAATAAGTGTTCAATAGGGTGTCGCCTTTACAGTCAACGAAAGACCGGGTACTGACTGGCTTAAACGAGATGCCGCAGACACGGCTTAGGCGACCACGGATTGCGGTTTCAAGGCCATCCATGAAGTGACCATATTCGTCCTCCGCGATGCGGCGGTCGTCATGCCCCTTAGTCCACTTAGCAAAGTCAAATGTCAGCGACGACAGGTTCTGGTGGCGGCCTGACGCGGTGATGGCGCGTGGGTAGTTCCCAGACTCGTCGATCACGTAGCGTTCGGCAAGGTGTGCAATGAATTTGCTGCGTATGGCTTTAGTCGTTTCGGACAGTTTCTTGGTCATGGTGGTCCTTTGCAGATTGGCCGCAAGCGGCGCGAAGTATTAATTGTTCGATTTGTTGGTATTCGGTCTGGGCGGTGCGACGGCAAAGCGCACGTAGGGCCTGCCACGATTCGCGACTCATATAGAGGTAGGCTCGCTCTAGCACTTGGCCTGTTGCTGTAACAGACTGGCGTCGCGTTCCAGGGACCGCTGTCGGTCGGTGGGGTACGGTCTTTTGCTGATTTGGATGGTTGTGCTGCATGTGTAGACCTTTCTGCGTCAAAGATGCTGTGTCCCGCTGCCTTCCCGCTCAAAAGAGCAGGCAAAGCGGTAGCCACAGTCCGCGAATGGACCGGAGCAAATGGCAGCGGGTTGGGTTTAAGGAGGCGGGCTACAGCGCGTCGGCTGCACCGCTACTGCTTGATCGAGAGGCAGCTACTCCTGATGCTATGGTTACGGATGAAAGGCCAGCTTCCGGCAAGCGTTGTCGAGCCGACGCTTTGCGTTATAGGCGTTGCGCTTTGAAGCTTGATGTGCGTCGTACGTCTTCGCAGTGAATTTACGTACGGCGGCGTGTGCCTTTGATTTAGCGTTCAGCATCCCTACCAGCGGGCCATGCTGTTCTTCGTAACGTCGGATGCTCTCGTGGTAGTCGTAGCGGGCGCAGACGGCAGAATGTTCTGCTTCCCAAAGGTCCATGCTGGCTTGGGCAACGAGCATCATCTGTGCTAAAGCGCCAGCGTTCGTCGTGAAGTTGAGTACGTTATTCATGTTCATGTTTGTTCCTTTAAAAGTGTGAATGTGACGGGTTCCGTAACTTGCTACGTACCCAGTTTTGTGTGAAAACTAGCGATAAAATGAAATCTGCTTCACGCACGCGAAATTTAAGCAAAACGGCGATTTACTGTGTTTTGACAGAGAGAGCAGGGAATGTCGCTCTGTTAAAATAACAGTGAAGTTAACTATTTTGCAATTTTATGTGCTTTCTTCGACTTCAAACGCCTTCGATTTATCGTCGCGCCGTAGGTGTAATTCGAGGTGGGCAGGGCTTGCATGATGCCGATGGACCTCAGCAAACAAGGCGTATGGCGGCGAGATATTTATGGTTTTTATTGTTAATCCTTTACAAAGTTTTAGATGTGGCTTCGCCCTCCGGGAACGATGCCAGGTTAATGTGGTGGACGGAGTAGCGTGTAGGCTCGTCGCCCGGACAGTTACAGCAGTACGCGTTTTTTAGCGGAGCTACTGCGTGCCCGGACTAAGCCCGATAAATGGCGTTGCACGCCTTCGATGGGATAGAGGTAGTTGCAACCCAGTAATACGTACTCCGGGCCTTTACCTCGTTTGCGCCATGCGTCTAGAGTTGAAAGCTTTACCCCTGCCAGCTTGGCGAATCCTTCTTCATCGAAGCAGTCGACCAGCTTGGCGAGGCTGGTGATGGTGTTTGGTTCTACGTTTGCGGTCATTTAGTCCTCCGTGTTGTTGTTGAGGACCGAACTTTAGAATCGCGAAAGCAAACACCTCCGGCTATTTTGCAATTGAGTTTGCTTTGTATTTTTTGGCTAGGTTCCGGACAGTTTGCGATGTGATTCCGTATTCATTTGCTAAGTGTGCAACCAGCCCGTAGCCGTAGCCGCTTTCTTTGAGTTCCAGATAGCGCTTAGCGATACGCTCCCAGTTTTGAGTACCATCTTTCCGAGGCTTCGATGCACGTTCACTTTGTGCTTGGCTTAGTTTTACGGCCATCCGGGATAGTTCGTTGACCACGGTGGTTTTCCAAATGTTCCTGAACCCTTGATCGATACTTGTTTGAAGTTCGATAATGGCGTCCCGCTGTTGCTCCGAAAGGTGGCCATCGAGCGGTGTATCAATCTGCTCGATCAGATCAGAATATTTCTCGCAGTCAATTACGAATTTGACGTGTGATTTGCTGTTGCAATCTAAGTACGGCATCAGCCATTTAACGGCGATCCATGAGCACACTGCGAAATCTATCGGGGTATGTTCTTCAGTGAAAGAGTCAAAAGGGCTAACAAGTTTCTTCATGCTGCTTTCACTCCCATATTGTTGATGACCGTAAGGGCAGCGTGTACGTCTTCAGGCTTAGTATGGGTGTATCGTTTCAATTGGGTCCAGGTTTTGTGGCCTGTAAGTAGGGCAACTTGCGGAATTGTTAAGCCACTGCGAAAGAGGTCACTGGTTGCCTTGTGGCGCAAATCATGGAAATGCAGGTCGTCGATGCTGAGCTTCGTACATGCCCGCGTGAATGCAGTGCTGACGCTTTCTGCTTTGTAAGGAAAGATCCGCCCAATCAAACGGTCAGGTAGCATTGACTCCACGATTGCCCATGCAGCCGGAAGCAATGGCACGGTCTGATCGTTCCCTATCTTTTTCCGTGGGTCTTTCCTGTTACGGATTACTACCGTGCGCTTTGCCGTGTCCACGTCGTCCCAAAGAATCGAGCAGATTTCTTCTTGCCGCATTGCCGTCGCCAGCGCGAACGCACACAGTGTTGCCATCGGTATAACTTGACGTTTGTTATTTTTCCAATAGGTGAACAGATTTTCAAGCTCAGCCGATGTTGGCTCCCTGTCTCGCTCGGAACTGCGCGTGCTGACCTTGCGAGCGGATAGATCGCGGCGTGCATTGATAGTGAGGTCTGTGGGAAGGTCCATGCGCCGTGAGTGCTTGCCCCACTTCAGGATTGCACCGAAGAAGGAGAGATCCGCTGCGATGGTCACGCCACCAGCACCGGCCTGAAGACGCGTATCTATTAGGTCGCGAAGATGGATGCTGTTGAGGCGTTTCAACGGTATCGTGCCAAGTTCGCGCTTCAGCATCGCATGAGTGGACTGCTTTGTGCGGCCTCCCATGTTACACTCTTGCCCGTAGCCATCTATCAAATCGCCCACGCTGTAGTCATCCGGCACCGGTTGGTAGCCATTCGCCGCGACGTGCTCTACCTGTACTTCTACCTGACGTGCCCAAGCCTGTGCATCGCGTTTAAACTGGAAGGTAGCATTCCGATAGATCCCGCTCTTGCGTACCTGTGCGCGCCACTTGCCGCTCTTGAGTTGTGTGAACGTAGCCATCCGTGTGCAATTGTTGTGTGTTGAGTAATGCCCGAATTATGCTTGAGAAATTACCTTTGTGTGCACCTCGTGTGCACTGATAGCTGCACACAGTCAAAATGAACGACAAAAAACACAGTAAAAACAAGCGGTTACTAAGTGTCGCGCCGATGATGGACTGGACCGACCGCCACTGCCGCGTGTTCCACCGCCACATCAGCCAGCACACCTGGCTGTACACGGAGATGGTCACCACCGGCGCGCTGGTCTACGGCGACGTCGAACGCCACCTGCGCTTCAACGACGAAGAGCATCCGGTGGCGCTGCAGCTGGGCGGCAGCGATCCGGCCGACCTCGCCACCAGCGCCAGGCTGGGCGAGAAGTGGGGCTACGACGAAATCAACCTCAACTGCGGTTGCCCGTCCGAGCGCGTGCAGAAGGGCGCGTTCGGCGCCTGCCTGATGGCCGAGCCGCAACTGGTGGCCGACTGCGTCAAGGCCATGCGCGACGCCGTCAGCATCGACGTCACCGTCAAGCACCGCATCGGCATCGACCAGACCGAAAGCTACGACTTCGTGCGCGACTTCGTCGGCACCGTGGCCGAGGCCGGCTGCCGGACCTTCATCGTGCACGCGCGCAACGCCATCCTCAAGGGCCTGTCGCCCAAGGAGAACCGCGAGGTGCCGCCGCTGAAGTACGAATTCGCCTACCAGCTCAAGCGCGACTTCCCTGACTTCGAAATCATTATCAACGGCGGCATCAAGACCGAGGCCGAAATCGACCTGCATTTGCAGCACCTGGACGGCGTCATGCTGGGCCGCGAGGCCTATCACAACCCCTTCGTGATGGCAGGTTTCGACCAGCGCTATTACGGCGACACGCGCGCGCCCAAGAGCCGCGAAGACGTGCTCGAAGCCATGATTCCCTATATTCAAGCCCAACTGGCCCGGCACGGCGCCCAGGGCTTGAAAATCAACTCCATCACCCGCCACATGCTGGGCCTGATGACCGGCCTGCCCGGCGCCCGCGCCTTCCGCCAGGTGCTGTCCGATTCCAAAAAACTCTCCCTCGGCGACCCCGCCCTGCTGCGCGAAGCCGCGGCCCGTCTACGTATTGCTGCGTAGTACACAGCACAAACTAGCGTTTCTGGCAAACAATATATTGGACTGTTGGAATTTCCACGCAGAAAGTTCGCTTGCGTATTTTTCGGGCAGTTTTTGCTTGCTTTGAGGCAAAATTTGCATCTATAATTCCTGAATATACACACATATCCACCGTTATTCTCCGTTTGTATATGGCGGTAAAACTACATGCGAGCTGCTGGTGGAGCCGCTAATTTTGCATTCGCAGTCATTGTTTGCTACTGTCTAGATATATTACTTAGCAGCAAGGCCGGGTGGAATGTGTCGTGCACGAGACGAGACTATCCAGGGCACTCTTATCAACTGTGTCACTTACGAAGAAGACGAGATGAATTTAGCAAAAATGAAAGTCGGAACGCGCCTGGGTCTTGGATTCGCGCTGGTTCTTTTATTCCTGGTGGCTGTGACCGCCGTGGGTATCTTCCGCATGGCACAGATCCAGGATCGTCTGGATCACGTGATTACGGTGAACAACGTGGTGTCGCGCCTGGTGGTCGACATGCGTTCCAACGTGGGCGACCGCGTGACCTCGCTGCGCATCCTGACCCTGATGACCGATGCCGGCGACATGGAACCGGAAATGAATCGCATCAAGGAACTGGCCGGCAAGTACGCCGACGCGCAGAACAAACTGAGCTCGCAGTTCGCCATCGAAGCCACCGCTGAGGAAAAAGCGTTGCTGGCGACGGTCAAGGAGCAGGAGGCGGTCGCCATGCCGGCCATCGCCAAGGCGTCCGAACTGTGGCTGGCCAACAAGGCCGAGGAAGCCACCAAGGTCCTGATCAAGGAAATCCGTCCGGCCCAGAAAAAATGGATGGCCGCGCTCGATCAGCTGGGCACGCTGGAAGACAAGCTGAACGCGCAGGTGCAGACCGACGCCGCCGCCGGCTTCTCGGCCGCGCGCAGCTTCATGATCATCATGGGCGTGCTGGCCGTCGCGATCTCGGTCGCCGCCGCCTACATCATCACCCGCGGCCTGCTGAAACAGCTGGGCGGCGAACCGGACTACACCGCCTCGATCGCCGGCAGCATCGCCAACGGCGACCTGTCGATCGCCATCGACACCGACGGCAACGACAAGGACAGCCTGCTGTCCGAGATGAAGGAAATGCGCAACAGCCTGGTCGACATCGTGGGCCAGGTCCGCTCGGGCACCGAGACCATCGGCACCGCCTCGCGTGAAATCGCCGCCGGCAATATCGACCTGTCGTCGCGCACCGAGATGCAGGCCAGCTCGCTGGAGAAGACCGCCTCGGCGATGGAAGAGCTGACCTCGACCGTGAAGCAGAACGCCGACAATGCCCGCGAAGCGAACCGCCTGGCCTCGGACGCGTCGGACGTCGCCATCAAGGGCGGCAAGGTGGTGTCGGAAGTGGTCAACACCATGAGTTCGATCGACGCCTCGGCCAAGAAGATCGTCGACATCATCGGCGTGATCGACGGCATCGCCTTCCAGACCAACATCCTGGCGCTGAACGCGGCGGTTGAAGCGGCCCGCGCCGGCGAACAGGGCCGCGGCTTCGCGGTGGTGGCGTCGGAAGTGCGCAACCTGGCCCAGCGTTCCGCTGGCGCCGCCAAGGAAATCAAGATGCTGATCGACGACTCGGTGGAAAAAGTCGGCGCCGGCACCAAGCTGGTCGGCCAGGCCGGCGTGACGATGGACGAAGTGGTGGCCTCGGTGCGCCGCGTGACCGACATCATGAGCGAGATCGCCAACGCCAGCCAGGAGCAGAGCGCCGGCATCGAGCAGGTGAACCACTCCATCATCGAGATGGATAGCATGACCCAACAAAACGCCGCGCTGGTGGAAGAAGCCGCCGCCGCCGCGCAAAGCTTGCAGGACCAGGCCGCCGAACTGTCGCGCGTGGTCAGCATCTTCAAACTGGTGGAGGGCGAGGAGCGCGTGTCGGCTCCGGTGTACCAGCCTGCCGCCGTCAAGGCAACGGTCAAGCCGATCGTCGCCCGCGCTCCTGTCAAGAAACTGGCCTCCGCGCCGGCGCCTGCCGCAGCAGCCAAACCGAAGAAAGTCGCCTCGGCCGCCAGCGCAGCCGGCAGCGATGAGTGGGAAGAGTTTTAAAACTTTGCCGCAGTCTGCCGCCGCGCTTTTGCGCGGCACATGGGCCCGCTGTGGGTTTCGATAAACCAGTTATTAATAATAATTTAGTTGGGAAATAAATGAATAAGTTTTCGACCAGTGTATTCGCCGCCGTCATCCTGTCCGCCGCTTCCACCGCCTTTGCCGGCGAAGTGCCAGCATCGCTGGATGCCAAGAACTGCAAGGCTGAATACCCTAAAGCATCGCTGATCAACGAAGAGCAGGGCGACGTCGCCATGTCCTTCCTGGTGGCCGCCGACGGCAGCGTCGTTGAATCCAAGGTCGACAAGTCGAGTGGCTACAAGAATCTGGACCGCGCCGCAATCAAAGCCCTGAGCGCCTGCAAATTCAAACCGGGTACCAAGGATGGCGCCGTCGCCCAGACCTGGACCAAAGTCGACTACAGCTGGAAGCTGTAATCAGAGTCAACGGGGCCGTGCGGCGACGCGCGGCCTGAGTGCCGGATACCTACACTTGGGGAAATCATGTCTACAAATAAGCGTTGGTTAAGTGTGATCGCAGCAGTGCTCGTTTCGAGCGCACCGGCAGTGTTCGCTGCCGAAGTCCCTGCCAGTTTCGATGCCAAAAACTGCAAGGCCGAATACCCGAAAGCGTCGTTGATGAACGAAGAGCAGGGTACGGTGTCGATGTCCTTCCTGATCAAAGCCGACGGTACCGTGGCCGACTCCAAGGTCGACAAGAGCAGCGGCTTCAAGAACCTGGACAAGGCGGCGATCAAGTCCCTGAGCGCCTGCAAGTTCAAGCCGGGCACCAAGGACGGCGCCCCGGCCGAGACCTGGACCAAGGTCGACTACGCCTGGAAGCTGGACTAATTTCCTTGAGGTATCAAAAAAGGAACCGCCTGCGGTTCCTTTTTTTTCGCCTGCGGCAACCGTTGTAACAAGCTGTAATCGGGCTCCGGCGGCGGCGCGCTTCCTTATATAGTAATATCAGAAACTAGGAGGAGTGCCATGAAAACCATCATCGCCGTTGCCGCCGCAGTGGCGGCCTTGTCCGGCTGCGCCGTCCAGCAGCCCGGCTATTACGCCACCACCACGCGGGTGGTCCAGGATCCCTACCAGTGGCACACCGTCGCGGTGTCGCCGTCGGACCGCGGCTACAACAGCGGGTCGTCGACCGTCACCTACGAGGAAGTGCCGAGCTCGCGCACGGTGTACGTCACCGAGCCGGCCTACACCACCACCTACGTCCAGTCGGCGCCGGTCTACTACGCGCCGGCCCCGGCCTACTACGCGCCCGCGCCGGCCTACTACTATCCGCCGGTCAGCATCGGCCTGGACTTCTCGTTCGGCCACTGGTGCTGCGGCGGCGGCCACCACGGCTGGGGCGGACGCGGCTACGGCCGCTACCGCCGCTGAGCGCGGCAACGGCCGCCACCGGCGCGCGGCGCCGGTTCAGCCTATGTACTTGTGCGTCGCCACGGTGGCATGCGCGGGCGCCAGTCCGCGCTTTTTCTTGACGTACAAGGACAATCCCTCCTGCAGCTTGTCCATGCTGCTCTTTTCCACATACATGCCCTTGTTCTGCCGGACCGGATCGAGCACGTAGCGCGATTCCGCAATGAAGCGCTGGCACTCCTTCAGCAGCGGGTCCAGGTGGTTGCGCTTGTTCTGTTCCCAGTTCGCCATCCAGCCGTCCTCGATGATGTTGTTCGACAGGATGTTGAGCACATTGCTGGTGGTGTTGTTGGCCAGGTAGTAGCAGCCCAGCAGCGGCGACACCAGGAAGATGTTCGAGCTCAGCGCATCCATGGCCGAGGTGCCCAGGATCAGGTTGACCTTCTTCATCTCCTTGTAGCGCACGCCCATGATCATGATCTTCTGGCAGGTGGTGGCGATGGCGCTGGCGGCCGCCACGGCCGGCCCGGTCACGCCGCCCAGGTCGGCGAACAGGCCGGCCGTGGACACCGCCAGCTGCGTGGTCTGGATCGCCGCCAGCGCCGCGTGCTCGTTGCGGCTGGTGCGCAGCAGCGCGGCCACCGCGTCGCAGGCGTCGCGCGCGTCGCCCGGCAGCAGGAAGCCGCGCTGCACCGTGGTCTTCTGCGCCTTGTGCCAGTCCATCGCCGCCGTGCCCCAGTTGCTGGCCGCCTTGGCGCCGGCCTTGACCTGCTGCACCAGCGGCAGCGCCGACGTGATGAAGTCGGCCATGAACTCCACGCCCAGCTCGCCGATGATGGCGCCGATGTCGAGCGAATCGAACAGCTCGAACAGCAGCCGCAGCACCTTGTCGAAGCCCGGCACGTCCAGCATGGCGGACAGGTCGATGCCGGGGATGTGGATGGCGCTGAAATCGATCTGCCGCAGGTCGATGCCGGGCAGGTCCAGCGCCGGCAGGTGGACGTTGGGCAGGCTGATGTCCGGGATCGCCAGGTGCGGCAGGCTGACCGTCAGGTCGATGTCGAAGAACTCCGGGAACTGCAGGCGCACGCGCGGGAACAGCACGTCGAAATCGATCTCCAGGATCTTGCTCAGGTCGTACAGCACCGAGGGGATGTTGACGTCCGGTAGCCGCACCAGGATCTTGAACGCCAGCGCCCGCAGCGAGATCGTCGGCAGCAGATCCTTGAACTTGATCAGCCCCTTCAGGTTGAGGCGGACCGCGGGCAGGTCGAAGCCGGGGATGTCGCCCAGCTTGATGTCGGGGACCAGGTTGATGTCGAAGTTGGGCAGCGGGATGCGCGGCAGCGTGAAGTTGACCAGCTCGCGCAAGTCGATGCCCTTGAAGAGATTGAGGTTCAGCTCGAGCGGGCTGATGTCCGGCACCGACACGCCCGGCACCGCCGCGAGTTTTTTCTTGCACTCCTTGGCGTCCTTGGCCAGCGTCCTGGCGTCCTCCAGCCGGCTCTTGGGGCGCAGCTGGGTGCCGCCGAACATGGCCTTGAGCGACTCCTTGCGCTCGCGCTTGATGTGCATGAACGCCGCTTGCAGCGCGATCTCTTCGTTGAACGTCAGTGGCATGAAGGAATGCTCCTTGATGGAAAAGCGGCTCAGCGCTTGGACGACCGCGCGTGCGACAGCGTCAGCCTGCGCTGCACGCCGGCCATGAACGCCGACGTCTTGAAGCGCCCGACCAACGCCGTGAACACCAGCGCGGTGACGACGAAATAAAAGCTGCAATAGATGTACACCGGCACCATGACGCTGGTGCCGGTGGCGGCGATCACCGTGTTGCATCGACTGACCAGCTCGCTCACGCCCACCAGCGACGAGGCGCTGGACGCGATGAACGAAATCAGGAACACATTGATCCAGGTCGGAATGAACAGCAGCGCCGCGCCGATGTCCCCGCGCCGCCAGGCGCGGTGCGCCACCACCAGGCTCTCCGAGGTGAACGACAGCGGCGCCGCCGACAGGCCGATCACCGCCTTGACCCATTGCGGCACATGCAGCGCGACGCCGCTGCCCGGCAGTGTGAACTCGCTGGGCAGCACGAACACCGCGTAAAAGATCAGGGCCAGCGTCGGCACGCCGCGCAGGAAGGTCGAGACGCGCTCGGCGATGGCGGCGATGCGGCCCTGCCGCGTCACGCGCAGCCAGGCCAGGCCCGCGCCCATCAGCGAGCCGAGCGCGACGGCGCACACCGCGATGAAGATATTCCACAGGAAGCCCTGCAGCAGAAAGGGCGTCCACGTCAGCAGGAAGCTCAGGGTCTCGGTGTTCATGGTCGCTCCGCCGCCGGCAGCCAGGTTTTTTCCACATAGTTGAACAGGCGCGTCCACAGGCTGGTGATCAGGTAGAAGGTGATCAGCAGCATCGTCATGGTCAGGAAGATGTTGCCCTTCTCGGCGATCAGCAGGCTGCTCGCGCTCAGCAGTTCGGGGATGGCGATGGCCGAGGCGATCATGGTCTGCTTGGTCAGGTTGATCAGCGCCTGCTTGACCGGCCAGCTGGCGTACTGCGCGGTGCGCGCCAGCCGCGTCGCTTGCAGCCGGTAGCCGGGCTCGGTGGTACGCACATGGTTGGCCGCCTCGACCAGGGCGCGCATCACCATGCCGGCCGTGTAGTAGCCGGAGCAGAACGCCGCCACCGCGAACGCCGGCAGCTTGACGCCGAACTCGTGCATGGTCCAGCCGCCGAAGCCGAAGAAGATCAGGTACATCATCAACAGCGGCGGCGTCAGCCGGCCGTAGGCCATCACCGCGTGCAGCAGGCGCGTGGCCCAGCCGTCGCGGCCGTCCACCGCGATGGCCACCGCGATGCCCAGCGCCAGGCTGATGACCACGCCGGCCGCGATCAGCAGCATCGTATAGCCTATACCCTGCAGGAACTTGGTGCGGTCGTACGGGTCGTAGAGGAAGTTCAGGTCCACGCCCAACTGCTCCTTGACCCACAGGCCGACCGCCTGCACGCCGGCCACCTCGGCGCTGGAGACGTTCTCCGCGCTGCGGCAGGCGGCGATCCAGTTGCCGCTGCTGTTGCGCACGCACTTGTAGAGTCCGTCCTGGCCGCGATCGGACCACAGCGCCTGCTGCGCCTTCAGCCACGAGGTCGAGGCGATGCCCCATTTGCGGTTGGCCTCCAGCAGCCAGCCGGTGCGGTGCAGGTCGGCCACGATATTGCCCAGCGCCAGATCCAGTTCGCCGCCGCGCTCGCTGCGCGAGATGAAGATCGCCATCGGCGTGACCAGCGCGTTCGGCAGCGGCATCGTGTAGCCGCGCCAGTCGGGCAGCGCGCTGGTGTTGAACAGCGCCGCCGTCGCGTACAGGAAGCCCGAACACTGGCCGTCGCGCAGCGCCAGATGGGCGTCGCGCACCGTCTTGTAGGTTTGCAGCTCGAGCAGGTAGCGCTCGCTCATCGGCTTGTTGAAGTAGCTGCCCTGCACCGCGCAGATGGTCTCGTGGCGGATCTTCGGCCAGGCGTCGACCGCCTGTCCCGGCCCGAACAGCACGTTGACGCTGGTCTCGTTGTAGCCCGGCTCGATGGCGGTGGCGATCTTGCGCCGCGCCGGCGTGTCGCCGACGGTGGCGATCAGGATGTCGACATCGCCCAGCTCCAGTTTCTGGAACCTGTTCTCGGTGGTGATGCTGACCTTTTTCAGCGCTACGCCGAGCCGGGCCGCGACCAGCGCGGCGATGTCGCTCTCGAAGCCGACCACCTCGCCCTGCGCGTTGAGTGAATTGTAGGGGCTGAAGTCGGTCTTGACGCCGACCCGCAGCACGCCGTTCTTGCGGATGGCGTCCAGCGTCGCGCTGCCGCCCGCCTGCGCCGGCAGCGACAGGAACAGCAGTCCGATCAGACCCAGTACTTTTAAAAAAGCGCTATTCCACATTGTCGTTTTCGCGGGCCGAGGACCGGAGTTCATGCTACCCCAAGGCGGGCTGGTCACGCAACGGCGGCGCCGTCCACTGTGGCGTGGCGGGCGGCCGATTGCGTTATCAAGCTGCTCATGTTATTGTCGATCGACCTTGTCCTTCCGAGGCATCCATGCTGCATCCACTGGCCAGCCTATGGCGCCATTCCAGCCGCGTCACCTTCTATGAATCCGGCGGCCAGGCCGGGCAGGTCGTGTTGCAAGGCGGAGGGCGGATGCCGGGTGCGCGGCGGCGCTTTTCGTCGTCCGACGACGCCCACACCTACCTGCGCTACTGGTTGGGCGAACCGGCCGCGCGCGCCGAACTCAAATGGATATTGCAACGCTCGGGCCCCTCGCTGGCAACCGCCCAGCCGGGCGCGGACGCCTGGCTGCACGCGCTGGCCGGGCGCCTGATGAGCGGCGCCGTCATCGTGCTGGAAGAGCTGAGCCGGCAGGCCCGGCCGGGCCGCCTGGTGGCGCCGGCCAGCGCCGCCGCCGCGCCAGCGTCCCTGCCGGCACTGAGCGAGGCGCCGGCGATCCCGGTCGTGCCCAACCTGCTGCCGGTGCTGGAGGACATCCGCATCGAAGGCGCCGAAGTGCTGCCGGAACTGAACCAGGCGCTGGCGCAGGTCGACGCGACCATCGCGACCGTGGGTTCGGCCTCGCTGTCGCTGGAGCCGGCGCCGTCCAAGGTGGCCGCGATCAAGACCGCGCTCACCGACGCCACCTCGCGCACCACTTCCACGCTGGGCTCGTTGTAGATGAAGGTCATCGACCACTCCATCGAAGTGCTGCCGCAGTGCCCGGTCAACATCGGCAAGGCGGTGCAGAAGGCGGCCGACACCATCGTCGAGCAGGGCAAGACTTTCGCCACGGAAGTCACCGCCACCGCCGCCTCGCTGAACCAGGACTTGCAGAAGGTGGCCGAACAGATGAAGGCCATCCCGGACCTGCTCAATCCGCAGCCCATCATCGACTGCTGCACCGGCGTGCTGGAGCAGGCGGCCAGCGACCTGCGCCAATTGGCCAACGACGCCGCCGCGATCCCGCAGCGCCTGCTGGCGCAGGCGGCCGGCGTGCAGACGGTGGTCGACTCGGCCAACCAGGCGGTCGAAGCGATGAGCACGCTGCTGCCCGAGCTGTCCGGGCTGGTGCCGGACTTCGGCGCACAGATGAGCTTTTTCAACAGCCTGCCGGGCCGTGGCCAGGCGCTGGCCGACCTGGCCAAGCGCACCGGCGCGATGGTCGAGCAGTACGGACAAGACCTTCTGCCGCTGTCCAAACAGCTGAAGCAGCTGGGCACGATGCAGAGCGGCGCCGGCAACGACGCGGTGCAAGCCGTGCTGGCGCGTGCCGAGGCCTTGCAAGCCGGTAGCCTGGCGCAAGTGCAGGCGCTGCGCGACACCCTGGACGGCAACGTCACCGATCTCGATACGGCGATGCAGGACGCCACCGCGCAAGCCACGCAAATGATAGACGGCGTGTCCGGCCTGCTCAACGAGAAAGGCAATGCGCTGCTGGCGCCGTTGCAGGCGCAGATCGACCTGGTGGACAATCTCAACAGCGCCCTGGGCGACGAGGCGGCCAACTGCGACGCGCTGTTCGACCAGGCGTCGTCGCAGTTGAGCCACCTGAGCGACATCCTGATCAAGCCATTGGCGGCGGCGCGCGCGCAGGTCGACAGCGTCATCGACCAACTGGCCGCGGCGGCCGCCACGATCGACGGCATGGTGAAGAAGGCGATGGAGCCGCTGGACGCGCTGGAGCAGCGTGTGGAGGCCATCAAGCAAGCCTTGCAGGAAGTGTTGGACGCGATCAGCGCCGAGGTGGCGAAGGTGCTGCAACTGATGGCCGAGCTGGACGGCGAAGCGGAAAACGCCAAGACCGTGCTGCGCCAGTTACCGGAGAATTTCGTCCCGGTGCGTACCATGATCGCGGACGCCATCGCCATGCTGCGGCAGGTGAAGGACAATATTCCGGTGTTCGTCTCCGAAGCCAACGGCACGCTCGACGCGGCCGCCAGCGAGCTCGATCAGGCCGATGGGCTGTGCACCGGCGCGATAGAAATCTGCACCCGCTACATGATGAAGGCGCCGCCGCTGATGATGGCGCGCACGCTGTTCGTCGGCATCAAGGCCATGATCCCTGGCGTGAAGACGGCGATCGCCGGCGCGCGCACCGCAGTGAAGGCGGCCGGCGACCAGGCCAACGGCTTGATGGACCAGGCCATCACACTGGTCGATTCCCTCAATCCCTTGCTGGACCAGGCCATCGCCAAGGTGCAGCAGGCGATCGATGCATTGATTGGTTTGCTGGAGCAGATGCAGGCGGCGCTGAAGCAGGTCTCCGACGCCGCCGAAAAAATCCCGCCGCCGATGCAGGAGCAGCTGGACAAGGCCGGCGAGGCGGTGCAGCAGGTGCTGGACAAGGTGCGCGACGCCGCCGAGCAGTGCCTGGCCAAGCTGCAATGCGAGCCGCTGGTAAAGCGTTTGCAGCAGGAGCTGTCGGATCTGCTGGACCGCACCTTTAAGCCGTTGGAGGTGCAGATACAGGCCGCCGGCGCGCCCTTGCAGAACGTGCTGGAGCAGGGGAAGGCGGAGGTCGGCAAGGCTGCTGCGATGGCGCAGGATGGACTGGGCAAGCTGAGCGCCGCGTTGTCGTCGGTGAAGGAGCAGGCCACGCAGCCGCTGCGGAAGCTGACCGGCACGCTGGACACCGCGCGCGGGAAGGTGGACTCGGCGAGCGGCTCGGCGCGGCAGCAGGTGCGGCGGGCGGCGGACCATGCCTTGTCGTATGTGGACCAGGCATCGCAGGCGATCTCCGGCTTGAACGTGCGCGCTGTGGGCGACCAGATCGCGCCGTATGCGCAGTTCTACGATGACGTGGCGGGCACGTTCAGCCAGGTTCAATCGCAGGTGCATGGCGCCGCCGATGTGGCCGACGCGGTCAACAGCTGGAAGGGCGATGCGCAGCAGGCCGCCAATGATTTGCTGGACCGTGCGCGGCAGGCGGCGGACGAGGCGCGGCAAGGCGCGAGCGAAGTGCAGACCGCTGCCGACAACACTGCGTCCGGCGCGCAGAGCGCGGGTGAGTCGATGGTCGATAGTCCGGTGGCGGATCAGGTGCAGGCCTCGTTCGACAGCATGAAGCAGGATGCGCAGAGCGTGGCCTCGGAGTCGGATGCGGCCTTGGCCGAGATGTCCGGATCGCTGGACGATGCGCAGAAGGAGTCGGAGACGGCGATGGAGCCGTACGCGCCGGATCCGGACGCCGTGCTGGCCGATGTGAAATCGGAGGCGGACAAGGCGGAGCAGGCGGCCAACGCGGCCAAGGAATCGGAGCAGGCATTGGCTGCGCAGGTGGCCGCCGGCGAGCAGGATGTGGGCGCGGCGGCGGACAACGCGGCATCGCGCACGACGGCGATGAAGGACGAGGCGCAGGCGGGTATCAACAAGACAGTGGCGCAGGTGGAGGCGGTGCAGGCGCAGGTCAACGCGGCGCGCAGCGAGGCGATCAAGGCGGAGGCGATCGTCGATGCGGAAGTGGTCAAGCACGGCGGCACATCAGCCAATGCGGACGCCGCTGCCGCTGATGCCGCCGCAACCGCCGCAACTGCCGCAACTGCCGCAACTGCCGCCGCCGCGTCAGCTAGCGCAGCGGACGCCGCCGCTGCTGAAGGAACCGCCGCTGATGCCACTGCGGCCAATGCCGCTAACGGGACTGCCGCAGATGCCAATGCCGCAGACGCGACTGCTGCTAACGCGACTGCCGCAGACGCGACTGCCGGCGCAACCGCCGCGCCAGCTGCGACAGGAGCCGCCGCGACCGATGCCGGCGCCCCTGCTGCCGCGTCGGCCGATGCCGCGTCGGGAAGCGCTGCGGCGGCCGATGCCGCAGCCGGTGCGCCGGCGTCGCCAGACGCACCCGCAGGCGCAGCTCAAGGCGCCGAGGCAGAAGCGCCAGCCGTCGAGAAAGAAGCAGTCGCCACGCCAAGCGCCAATGCGTCCGCTGCGGATGCGCAGCAAGCCACAGACGGCAAGCCCGCAACCGCGCCATCCGTCGACGCCACCACAGACGTGCCGATAGCCGAGACGCCGAAGGCCACCGAGGCCCCACCAGCCGCGCCCAAAGCCGAAACATCGGCAACTGGCGCGGCGGACGCGGACACTTCCAAAGCCACCGTGCCGACAGGCGAAGTGCCCACGGCGGACGCTGCGAAAGCCGCCGCACCCGCAGGCCAGGCACCCGTTTCGGACGACGCCAAAGCCGCCGCGCCGGCAGGCAAAGTCTCCGTTGCGGACGCCGCGAAAGCAGCCGTGCCGACGGCCGAAGCGCTCGTCGCGGACGCCGCGAAAACCATCGCGCCAGCGGGCGGAGCCCCAGTTGCCAATGCCATCAAAGCCGCCGTTCCAAAAGGCGATGCGCCGCTTACGGATGTCGCCAAGACCTCCGCGCCAGCCACTGCGGCATCAACACCAGCGATCGATCCTGCCAAACCGGCCTTGCCAGAAGCGCCGGCGCCGCGTCCGAAATCCCCGGCCGGAATGTCCGCCGCAACTGACAAGATGCCAGCAACTCCCGGCATCCCAAGCGCTCCACCGATCAAGCCTGCAATGAAGGAGCTCGATCCCTTCGCCACCAAACAAGCCGCCGTAAAACCACCCGCGCACGATCCGCTCTCGGCACTACAAGACTTCAAGGATGCAATCCCACCACCCGCAACCACGCCTCCCGCCAGCTAAAAACGCTGTCACGAATTTGTCATCTTGATGTTCCTCAATGTCGTCGCAAAAATATAACAGGATAAATTTTTAAAAAGCTTGTTCCCCAAAGAATTTACATTTATTATCAATTGAGTATCGGAAATCTTTGTACCTATCAATTACGTTGCGGCGCAGCGAGTGGTGGTGTCATGAGAAAGCAGCTTCGTGCTCAGTCCGCCTGTTTTTGGTTTATGTATCGTCGGCCGCTAGTCACCATAAAGTGAGGAAGTGAATGTCAGATAGCTTACAAAAATGGGTAGGACGCAACCGTCCCCCTCGTGTGCAAATCACGTACGACGTCGAGATCGGTGACGCCACTGAAAAAAAAGAGCTGCCCCTGGTGGTCGGCTTGCTGGCCGACCTGTCCGGCCAGCCGCTGGTGGCGCCACCCAAGCTCAAGGCCCGACGCCTGATTGAAATCGACCGCGACAACTTCAACGAAGTCATGGGCAAGATCGCCCCACGCCTCGACATCTCCGTGCCGGACACGCTCAAGGGCGAAGGCAATCTCAAGGTGGAACTGAACTTCACCGAGTTCGACCACTTCCATCCCGAATCCATCGTCGCGCAAGTGCCGCGCCTGGCCAAGCTGCTGGAAGTGCGCCAGCAACTGCGCGACCTGCTGGGCAAACTCGATGGCAACGATGAGCTTGACGCGCTGCTGGAAAACATCATCCAGAACTCGGAAGAGCTGAAGACCCTCAAGGACCAGGAACCGGCCGCCGACGCGGCGCCGGCGGCGGCTGCGGAAGCGACCCCATCCTGATAGCACGCTGCGCGCGTGCTTCCCCTCATCGACCACAGAGAGAGCTAAATCATGGCTACTAGTCAATCCGCCAAGGGCGGCGCCAAGTCGACGGAATCGGCCGGCGAACTGAGTTTGCTGGACCGCATCGTCCAGGAAGGCAAGATGGCGGTGGAACCGTCGCAAAACGCCTACGCCAAAAAACTGCTGGGCCAGTTCGCCACGCAGGTGCTGGACGAAGGCATGAAGACCGCACCCGACAAGGGCGTGGTCGCAATGATCAACGAACGCGTGGCCGAGATCGACAAAATTCTCAGCGACCAGCTCAACGCCATCATGCACCACGAGGAGTTCCAGAAACTGGAAGGCTCCTGGCGCGGCCTGCACGACATGGTGTACGGCACCGAGACCGGCCCGACCCTCAAGCTGCGCCTGCTGAACGTGTCGAAGAAGGAGCTGCTCAAGGACCTGGAGAGCGCCGTCGACCACGACATGAGCGTGCTGTTCAAGAAGGTCTACGAGGAAGAGTACGGCACCTTCGGCGGCGCCCCGTATTCCGTGCTGATCGGCGACTACTACTTCGGCCGCCACCCGCAGGACGTCGCGCTGCTGCAGCGCCTGTCCAAGGTGGCCGCCGCCGCGCACGCGCCGTTCATCACGGCCGCCGCGCCGTCGCTGTTTGACATGACCGAGTTCACCGACCTGGGCGTGCCACGCGACATGTCGAAGATCTTCGAAAGCGCCGAGCTGGCCTCGTGGCGCGGCTTCCGTGAATCGGAGGACTCGCGCTACATCGCCATGGTGCTGCCGCGCTACTCGGCGCGGCTGCCGTACGGCGCCAAGACCAAGCCGGTGGAGAGCTTCAACTTCGAGGAAGACGTCGACGGCCGCGACCACAGCAAATACCTGTGGGCCAACTCGGCCTACCAGCTGGGCCTGCGCATCACCGACGCCTACGCCAAGCACAGCTGGACCACCGCCATCCGCGGCGTCGAGGGCGGCGGCAAGATCGAGGGCATGACCGCGCACACCTTCAAGACCGACGAGGGCGATGTCGTGCTCAAGTGCCCGACCGAGGTCACCATCACCGACCGCCGCGAGAAGGAACTCAACGACCTCGGCTTCATCGCCGTGGTCAACTCCAAGGGCTCGGACTTCGCCGCCTTCTTCGGCGGCCAGACGCTCAACAAGCCCAAGGTCTACAACATGGACGCGGCCAACGCCAACGCGGCGCTGTCGTCGCGCCTGCCGTACGTGCTGGCGGCCTCGCGCTTCGCGCACTACATCAAGGTCATCATGCGCGACAAGGTCGGCAGCTTCCAGACCCGGCAGAGCGTGGAGAACTACCTGAACAACTGGCTGAGCGGCTATGTGCTGCTGAGCCCGAACGCGACGCAGGGCGAGAAGGCCCGCTTCCCGCTGGCCGAGGGCCGGGTCGACGTGACCGAGAAGCCCGGCAAGCCCGGCGCCTATTCGGCCACCGTCTTCCTCAAGCCGCACTTCCAGATGGAGGAGCTGACCACGTCGATCCGCCTGGTGGCCGAACTGCCGGCCGCCGTCGGTTGATCCCGCTGTACACACCGATGTCCCCGCCCATCCGGCGCAGGCGCCGGGTGGGCCCATAACAACTGGAGCCAGCAATGTCTGACGTACTAATTCTGGATTTGGGCACCACCATCAAAGGCAACTGCATGGTCACCGGCTATGCCGACAAGATCATCGTGTTGTCGTACTCGCACAGCGCCTCGATGCCGCTGCAAATGGACGCATCGAACACCGAGCGCACCTCCGGCCGGCCGGTGTTTTCCGAGATCTCGTTCTCGAAGATGTCCGACCTGTCGACCACGGAGATGTACAAGGCCTGTACCCAGGGCACCAAGATCGGCGCCGCCAAGCTGCACGTGGGGCGCGTGGAAAACGGCAAGTACATGAACTTCTTCACGTACGAGATGACCAACGCCATGATCTCGAACATCAGCACCTCGGGCGGCGGCGGCGTGCCATCGGATTCGTTCTCGATCAACTTCACCAAGATCAAGTGCGACTACACCCAGCAGCAGGCCGACTCGACCTCTAAGGGCACCGGCACCTGGAACTGGAACCTGGAGACGATGAAAGCGGATTGATGCGGCGTGGCGGCGGCCGCCCGTGGGCGCGCCGCCGGCTGTCCCGTCATGAGCGCTGCTCGTGCAGAAAACTATGTCTAAAGCCCTCACGGCGTCGCTTGTGCCGATGTTCGACCGATTAAGCGGCGTGGCGCACGCCTCGCCGGACGGCAGGCTGCTCGATGGCGGCGGCTTGCAGCACTCGCTGCAACTGGACCTGATGCGGCTCTTCAACGTGCGCAACGCGCTGACCATCCGCGAGTACCTGGACGGCGATCCCACCGTGCTCGACTACGGCCTGCCCGACATGCTGAGCCTGTCGCCGCAGTCGGACCAGGACCTGCTCACCTGGTCGCAGGTGCTGGAGCGCGGCCTGGCACTGTACGAGCCGCGGCTGTCGCACGTCAAGGTGGAGGTGAGCGCCGACCCGGCCAGGCCGGTCGCCGCGCGCGCCGCCATCGCCGCCGTGGTGCTGCTGGGCCGGCAGATGTGCCGGGTCAATTTCGACGTCGCGCTGGATGCCCGCTCCGCCGCGATGCAGGCGGCCACGACGTGAGCGACGATATCCTCGAATACTACCGGCGCGAGCTGTCCTACCTGCGCACCCAGTCGGCCGACTTCGCGGCGCGCTATCCCAAGGTGGCGCAGCGGCTGGTGCTGAGCGGCGGCGAATCGGCCGATCCGCACACCGAACGGCTGATCGAATCGGTGGCCTTCCTGACGGCGCGCGTGCACCGCGACCTCGACCGCGATTTCCCCACCATTGCCGGCGCCATGCTCGACAACCTGTGCCCGAGCCTGACGCAGCCGGTGCCGGCCATGACGGTGGTGCGGATGACGCTGGACTCCTCGCAGGGCAAGGTCATGGCCGGCATGCCGGTGGCGCGCGGCGCCATGCTGTCGACCACCGCCGCCAGCGGCGAGAACTGCCGCTTCCAGGTGGCGTGGCCCACCACGCTGTGGCCGCTGCAAGTGGCGGCCATCAAGATGGAGGACACGCGCACGCTGCGCCTCGACCTGCGCTGCGACGCCGGCCTCGACGTCTCCGAGCTGGAGCTGGACCGCCTGCGCCTGCACCTGTCCGGCGACCTGATGACGACGATGCCGCTGCACGAGCTGCTGATCAGCGGCCTGGAGCGCATCGAGCTGCTGGCCGGCGGCGGCCAGCTGCACCGCCTCGGCCCCAACAGCCTGAGCGAGGTGGGCTTCGACGAGAACGAAGCTATCCTGGCGCAGCCGGCGCACGCGCATCCGGCCTACGCGCTGCTGCAGGAATACTTCGCCTTCCCGCGCAAGTTCCAGTTCTTCGACCTGAGCGGGCTGCGCGGCCTGCTGGGCGAGGGCGAGGGCTTCTCGGTGCGCTTCGTGTTCAACCGCAGCGCGCGCGTGCTGTCGCAGCTCAGCGCCGACAACTTCCTGCTCGGCTGCGTGCCGGCGGTGAACCTGTTCCCCGTCACCAGCGAGCCGATCCGCCTGCACCGCCGCCACTACGAATACATGCTGGTGCCGGACTACCAGCGCGAGGCGGTGATGGAGGTGCATTCGGTGGTCAAGGTCACGGCCTCCGACCCGCGCGCCGACCGGCCCAGCATCATCCCCAGCGTGTTCGCCGAATCGGCGGCCGACGCCGAGGACGCCAAGGTGTTCTGGTCGCTGCGGCGCGAGATGAGCCTGCGCAAAGGCATCACCGGCACCGACGTCTACCTGAGCTTTGTCGACCGCAGCGATGTCCACAGCGTGCCGGACGAGCCGGTCGTGTACGCGCAGCTGCTGTGCACCAACCGTGGCCTGGCCGAGCAGATCGCGCCCGGTACGCGCTTCTACGGCGAGGGCATCTCCACCTCGACCGACATCCGCGCGCTGTACCCGCCCAGCGCGCAGCGCCCGCCGGTGATGGAGGCCAAGGCCCTGTGGTCGCTGGTGGCGCTGCTGCGCCTGAACCACCGCTCGCTGGTGGACGGCACCACCGGCGTCCAGACGTTGCAGCAGATGCTGATGCTGTTCGCCGGCGACAGTGCGCGCGACCAGGCGCAGGTGCGCGGGGTGAAAAGCATGGCGGCCTCGGTGGCGACCGCGCGGCTGGGCGCCGACACCTGGCGCGGCCACTGCCGTGGCACCGACATCGTGCTGGAGTTCGACGCCGACGCCTTCGTCGGCACCTCGCCGCTGGTGCTGGCCGGCGTGCTGTCGCGGTTCTTCGCCTTGTACACCTCCGCCAATTCCTTCGTCCGCCTGGCCGTCACGCGCGGCGGCGAACCGTGGATGCAGTGGCCTGCCATGAGTGGACGCCAATGTCTGATCTGATGTCGCTATTGCGGGACGACCCGCATGCCTTCGATCTGTTCCAGGCGATCAGCATCCTGGAGCGCGGCGATCCCGCGCGCGCGCGGGTCGGCACCTCGGTCGGCATGGACGAAGCCTTGCGGCTGGCGGCGCAGGTGGACCTGGCGTTCGCGCCCAGCGACGTCAGCGGCCTGCACGAAAGCAAGCAGCCCGGCCCGCCGTTGACGCTGAAGTCGCCGGTGCTGACACTGGCCGGTGCCCAGGGCCCGCTGCCGATGCCGTTCACCGAACTGCTGATGGAACGCCGCCGCGCGCGCGACATGGCCGGGCTGGAGTTCCTGGACGTCTTCAACCAGCGGCTGCTGGGCTTCCTGTACCGCAGCCGCCGCAAGCACCACCTGGCCCTGAGCACGGAGAGCATCAACCAGGCGCCCATCGTGCGCAGCCTGGACGCCATGTCCAGCCTGGGCCGCGCCGAGGGCGTGCGTGGGCCGGACGGCCAGCAAGCCTGGCTGCGCCACGCCGGCCTGCAGGGCGCCGCGCCGCGTTCGATGGCGTCGCTGCTGGCGGTGGTGCGCGAGCGCATGGGCGTGCATTTCAGCGGCAAGCAGTTCGTCGGCGGCTGGCACGCGCTGGCGCTGTGCGACCGCGCACGGTTGTACGATCCCGGCAAGCCGGTGCCGATGACATCGCGCCTGGGCATGGGCGCCTGCCTCGGCGCGCGCGCGTGGGACCAGGGCGCGGGCCTGGTGCTGGACGCGCCGCCGCTGAAGCCTGCGCAGTACGCCGCCTTGCTGCCGGGCGCGAAGAACAACTCGCTGCTGGGCTGGCTGGTGGCGCGTCATCTGCAAAGCGATTTCCAGGTGCGTTTGCGGCTGGACCTGGCGGTGCAGCCGGAAACGCGCCTGAGCGCCGGCGGCGAACAGTCGCCGCGCCCGAGCACCGCCGCCGAGCTGCCGCCGCGCCTGGGCCTGAGCACATGGCTGTGCAGCGCCGGCGCATCGGTCACGCACTACCAGCCGGCGAATTTCCTGCTGTCGACGGAAGAGGGTTGACCGTCATGGAAATCGATATCCGCACCTTGCTGTCCAAGCTCAACCCCGAATGCAAGCGGGCGATGGGGCATGCGGCCGAGCTGTGCGTGAAGCAGACGCAGTACAACGTGGAGCTGGAGCACTTGCTGTTCACGCTGCTGGAGGAGCGGGCGCCGGACTTTGTGCTGGCGCTGCAACGCTACGGCATCGTCGAGAGCGCGGTGATGGCGCAGTTGCAGCGCACGATGGACGGCTTCAAGCGCGGCAACGGCCGCACGCCGGCGCTGTCGCCGCACTTCATCGCGTTGTTCCAGGAGGCTTGGATGCTGAGCTCCATGCTGCTGGGCAGCCAGCAGGTGCGCTCCGGCACCGTGCTGCTGGCGATGCTGGAGGTGGACAGCCTGCGCGGCATGCTGATCGAAAGCGCGCCGGAATTGCTGAAGATCCCGCGCGAGCAGTTGAAGCAGGAGCTGCCGTCGCTGCTGGCCGGCTCGTCGGAGGATGGCGGAGGCACCGGCCTGCCGCCGTCCGCCGCACCGGCCGCGCAGGCGGGCGCCATGCCCACGCAGCAGAGCACGGGCGGCGCGACCCCGGCGCTGGACCAGTACACGGTGGACATGACGGCGCTGGCGCGCGCCGGCCGCATCGATCCGATCCGTGGTCGCGACGCCGAGATCCGCCAGATCATCGACATCCTGCTGCGCCGCCGCCAGAACAACCCCATCCTGACCGGCGAGGCGGGCGTCGGCAAGACCGCCGTGGTGGAAGGCTTCGCGCAGCGCATCGCCTCGGGCGCGGTGCCGCCGTCGCTGGTCAACGTGGTGGTACGCACGCTGGACCTGGCGCTGCTGCAGGCCGGCGCCGGCATCAAGGGCGAATTCGAGAACCGCCTCAAATCCGTGATCGCCGAAGTGCGCGCCTCCGCCACGCCCATCGTGCTGTTCATCGACGAGGCCCACCAGCTGATCGGCGCCGGCGGCAGCGAAGGGCAGGGCGACGCCGCCAACCTGCTCAAGCCCGCCCTGGCGCGCGGCGAACTGCGCACCATCGCCGCCACCACCTGGGCCGAGTACAAGAAATACGTCGAACGCGATCCCGCATTGGCGCGCCGCTTCCAGGTGGTCAAGGTGGAGGAACCGACCACCGACGCCGCCATCGGCATGTTGCGCGGCATGGTCGCCACTCTGGAGCAACACCACGGCGTCGAGATCCTGGACGAGGCCGTGACCGACGCCGTGCGCCTGTCGCACCGCTACATCTCCGGCCGCCAGCTGCCGGACAAGGCCATCAGCGTGCTGGACACGGCCTGCGCGCGCGTCGCCATCGGCCAGGCCGGCGCGCCGCCGCAGATGGAGGCGCTGGAGCACGACATCGTCCTCAACAACGAAGAGCTGCGCATCGCCCGCCAGCGCCACGCGCGCGGCGAGGACCAGGGCGCCGCCATCGCCAAGATGGAGACGCAACAGGCGCTGCTGCAAGCCCGCCAAGTGCGCCTGACGGAAAAGCTGGCCGAGGAACGTCGCGCCGTCGAGGAAATCCTGGTGCTGCGGCGCGAGATCGCCGCCTCCGCCGACGACCACGCGGCGCTGGACGACGAGGAACGCATCTCGCGCGGCGACCAGCTGCAGCGCCTGCAAAAAGGCTTGGAGGCGATCCAGGACGACGAGCCGCTGGTGCCGGTGTGCGTCGATTCGAAAATCGTCGCCGGCGTCATTTCCGGCTGGACCGGCATCCCGGTCGGCAAGATGCTGGCCGATGAAATCCACACCGTACTGCAACTGAAGGAGCGGCTGGAAGACCGCGTGGTCGGCCAGGAGCAGGCGCTGGACGCCATCGCCCGCCGCGTGCGCACCTTCCGCGCCGAGCTGGATGATCCGAGCAAGCCGGTCGGCGTGTTCCTGCTGGTGGGCCCCAGCGGCGTCGGCAAGACCGAGACCGCCTTCGCGCTGGCCGACATGCTGTACGGCGGCGAGCGCAACATGGTCACGATCAATATGTCGGAGTTCCAGGAGGCGCATTCGATCTCCAGCCTGAAGGGCGCGCCGCCCGGCTACGTCGGCTACGGCAAGGGCGGCGTGCTGACCGAGGCCGTGCGCCGCCGGCCCTACTGCGTGGTGCTGCTGGACGAAATGGAAAAGGCCCATCCGGACGTGCTGGAACTGTTCTTCCAGGTGTTCGACAAGGGCACGATGGAGGACGGCGAGGGCATCACCATCGACTTCAAGAACACGCTGATCCTGCTGACCTCGAACGCGGCGCAGGACGTGATCACGCAAGCGTGCGCCAACGGCAAGCGCCCCGATCCGACCGAGCTGACCGAGCAACTGCGTCCGGCGCTGCTGCGCCAGTTCAGCCCGGCCTTCCTGGGGCGGCTGGTGCTGGTGCCGTATTATCCGCTGGGCGACGAGCAGATTAGCAACATCGTCGACCTCAAGCTGGCCAAGCTGGCCGCGCGCTTCGCCAGCAACCACAACGCCCGCTTCACCTGGGACGACCGCGTGACCGAGGTCATCACCGCCCGCTGCACCGAGGTCGACAGCGGCGCCCGCAACATCGATTTCATCCTGACGCAGACGGTGCTGCCGCTGCTGTCGTCGCTGGTGCTGGAGCGCATGTCGATGCTCAAGCCGTTCACCGCCATCCACATGAGCGTGGGCGACGACGAGCAGTTCGCCTACGCCTTCCGCGACCATCCGCTGCGGGGCCATCCATGAGAACCGGCTTCGAACAACCCGGCGGCCTGCTGAGCGTATCGTCGCCGTTCGGCGACAACGACCTGCTGCTCGACGCGGTCGAAGGCAGCGAGGGCATTTCGGAGCTGTTCAAGTTCAACCTGCACATGCGCTCCGGCAGCACCAGCCTGAGCGCGGCCACCGTGGTCGGCAAGACCATGACCGTGACCCTGGACGTGGCCGGCGGCACCAAGCGCTACATCAGCGGCATGGTGTCGCGCTTCATCCAGAGCGGCTTCGACCAGGACTTCGCCACCTACGAGGCCGAGGTGGTGCCCATGCTGTGGCTGCTGACCCTGTCGCGCGACCGCAAGATCTACCAGGCCAAGTCGGTGGCCGATATCGTCAAGGCGGTGCTGGGCGCGTTCAGCATCACCTTCGACGACAAGCTGACCCAGACCTACGACCCGGTCGACTACATCGTGCAGTACGACGAGACCGCGTTCGACTTCATCAGCCGCTTGATGGAGCAGGCCGGCATCTTCTACTTCTTCAGCTTCAGCAGCGGCGCGCACACGATGGTGCTGGGCGACGCCTCGTCCAACTTCGCCGACTGCGCCGGCGCGGCGGCGGTGCGCTTCTTCCCGCGCACCGGCATGCACAACGCCATCGACACGGTGTCGCGCTTCGCGCACGAGAACACCATCGCGGTGAAGAAGGCCACCGTCAACGATTACGATTTCACCCAGCCCAGCACCTCGCTGGAGGGCACGCATTCGGCCAGCGGCGGCAGCGGCGCGGTGTACGAGTTCGCCACCGGCCACCTGGCGGCAGCGGCCGCCACCGCCATCGCCCAGCTGCGGGTGGAGGCCAGCCAGGTCAACGCCGAGGTGCTGCGCGGCGACAGCTTCTGCTATCCGTTCAGCGCCGGCACCAAGTTCACGCTGTCCGAGCATTTCGTCACCGCTTTGAACGCGGCCTTCGTGCTGCGCCGCGTGCACCACACGGCGCGCGACGATATGTACACCAATTCCTTCGAGGCGTTCCCGGTCACGGTGCCGTTCCGCCCGCCGATGCAGACGGCGCGTCCGCGCGCGGTGGGCTGCGAGACCGCGCTGGTGGTCGGCCCCAGCGGCGAGGAAATCTGGACCGACAAGTACGGCCGCATCAAGGTGCAGTTCCCGTGGGACCGCGACGGCGCCAAGGACGACAAGAGCTCGACCTGGATGCGGGTGGCGCAGTCGGTGGCGGGCAAGGGCTTCGGCGCGCTGTTCCTGCCGCGCGTGGGGCAGGAAGTGGTGGTGACCTACCTGAACGGCGATCCGGAGCGGCCGCTGGTGACGGGCTGCGTCTACAACGGCGAGAACGCCACGCCGGCCGAGCTGCCCGCCAACCAGACCCAGACCATCATGCGTACCTGGTCGTCCAAGCAGGGCGCGGCCGGCAACGAGCTGCGCTTCGAGGACAAGAAGGACTCCGAGCAGCTATACATGCACGCGCAAAAGGACATGCTGACCGAGATCGAGAACGCGCTGACCACCACCGTGAAGAAGGGCGCGGAGATCCACACGCTGCAGGAGGGCGACCGCACCGTCGATGTCCAGAAGGGCAAGGAGGTCCACAACGTCAAGGGCACGCGCGAGGTGACGGTGACGGGCGACGAAACCCACACCAACAGCGCCAAGTTCACCCACAAGGTGACGGGCGACTACGCGTTGACCATCGACGGCAAGCTGACCATCACGGTGACGGGCGACATCAGTATCAAGTCCAGCGCGGCGGTGACGGAGGAATCCGGCACCACCTACGGCATCACGGCCGGCACGGCGCTGACGGCCAAGGCTGGCACGGCGCTGACCAACGAATCCGGCACCGACTTCACCAACAAGGCCGGCACCAAGATGGCGAACCAGGCCGGCGTGCAGATGGATAACAAGGCCCCCGTCATCAACAGCAAGGCCGACGCAACCCAGACCGTGGAGGCCGGCGCGATGCTGACCCTCAAGGGCGCCATGACCAAGGTGAACTGACATGACGACCGAGACCCAGTTGCCACCAGACCCGCCCGCCGCCGCGCCGCTGCTGGTCGAAGAGCACGGCGACGGCGGCCAGCTGCTGCAACGCGCCTGGATGCGCGACGGTGTGCTGCACGGCCCGTTCGAACAGTTCAGCGAGCAGGGCCGCACCCTGATGAAGACGCACTTCGAAGCCGGCAAGATGCATGGCCCGATGACCGTGTTCGCGCCGGACGGCAAGCTGGTGCAGAAATCCGAGTTCCAGCACGGCGTGGCGCACGGCATGATGGAGACCTACGTCAACGGCCGCTGCGTGGCGCGCCAGACGATGGTGGGCGGCGTGGCGGCCGGCCAGTCGCTGTCCTACGACGAGGCCGGCCACCTGACGGCCCGCCTGAACCTGGTGGACGGCCAGATCCACGGCCCCGCCGAGTTTTTCCACGAAGGCCTGCGGGTGCGCAAGTCGCACTACAAGGCCGGCCTGATGGACGGCGAGTCCACCGACTTCGACGCCCAGGGCAACGTGGTGCAAACCTGCGCCTACCGCGCCAACCTGCTGCACGGCCCGATGCGCCGCTACTGGCCGGACGGCGAGCTGATGGAAGAAGTGAACTACAGCGACGGCAAGCCGGTCGGCTCGCCGGCGCGCTTCGACAGCAAGGGCAAGCGCACCGACAACGCCGCCGCCACGCCCGCCATACTGGACCGGCTGCACAAGCTGGTGAGGGGGAGCTGATGGGACAACAAACCTGCATGGGCGCGATGCTCAAATGTAGCTTCGGCGTGGCGCCGGGCACGCTGATGGTGTTGCCGGCCAACGCCGTGCTGACCGCCGTCCCCGACGCCAACATCATGGACAACAAGCCGATGGTCAACATCCTGCCGTTCGGCATGTGTCAGTCGTTGAGCAACCCGATGGTGGCGGCGGCCACGGCGGCCGCGCTGGGCGTGCTGACGCCGATGCCGTGCATCCCGGCCACGGTCGCGCCATGGGCGCCCGGCTCGCCGACCGTGATGATCGGAGGCATGCCGGCGCTGAACAATTCGTCAAAGCTGATGTGCATGTGGGGCGGGGTGATTGAAATTAACGCGCCCGGCCAGACCACCGTTTCCATCCCCTGAACCCTTACCGCGACCGCCATCATGGAATATCGATTCAGCCTCACTCCCCGCCTGATCGCGCTGGCCATCTTCTCCGGCGTGGCGATGCTGGTGCTGTTGTTCGCGCTGGGCTACCAGGTCGGCGTCAGCATGGCCGAGCGCCCGGCGCCGGACGCCATCGACAACGCGGCCAAGCGCACCCGCCAGCAGGCGGCGGGCAAGATCAACGCCGAGGCGGCGGCCGCCGCCGCGCCCGTGACCGAACGCGTGCAGGCCGCGCAAAAGGCGGCGCAATGAACGGCCCAGCGAGCCGTACCGTGCACCGCCTGCGCGCGCTGGCGCTGGCGCTGGCCGCGCTGGGCCTGTGCGGCACGGTGTGGGCGCAGGGCGCGCAGAAGGCGCGTCCCGCCGCCGCAGGCGCCGTTGCGGCGGCCGCCCCCGAGCCGGACCGCTCGCCGCTGGTCAAGGTCGCCGATGGCCGCATGCTGGCGCCGGACATCGCCCGCATCGTCAACCACGGCGAATTGCTGGTCGCCATGCTGAGCACCGACAACCCGCCGTTTTTCTCCGTCAAGAACGGCGGCCTGGTCGGCACCGACATCGACCTGGCGAAGTCGATCGCCTCCGAACTCGGCGTATCGGTGCGTTTCGACCGCAGCTACAAGACCTTCGACAGCGTGGTCGAGGCGGTGGCGATGGGCAAGGCCGACGTGGCCGTCAGCCGGCTGGGCCGTACGCTCAAGCGGGCGCAGATGGTGCATTTCTCCATCTCCTACATCAAGCTGGGCCACGCGATGCTGATCAACCGCATGCGCTTCGCCCAGCTGGCCGGCGACCGCACCTTGCCGCAGGTGGTGCGCGACTACACCGGCACGCTGGGCGTGCTGGCCGGCTCGTCGTGGGAGGAGTTCGGCCGCCGCAACTTCCCCAAGGCCAAGCTGGTCAAGTATCCCACCTGGCCCGACCTGATCGAGGCGACCAAGAAAGGCGAGGTGACGGCGACCTACCGCGACGAGATGGAGGTGGTGCAACTGATGCGCGAGGAGCCCGGCCTGGCGCTGACGCTGCGCACCGTCACCTTCAGCGACCTGGAGGCGCCGCTCAGCGTCATCGTCGGCATCCGCGACCTGACGCTGCTGTCCTTCGTCAACGAGTTGATCGCGCAGCGGCCCGTGCAGCCCACGGCCGACAGCGTGCTCCGAGCCCTCAAATAAGGAAACCACGTGGACGCTCCCATCAGCATGCAACGCTTCCAGCAATGGGCCCTGAACCCATGGACCGTGGTCGGCTGCGTGCTGGCCGGCGGAACGCTGGGCTGGGCGACGCCGTCGCTGTCGCGCTACCTGGGCGTGGTGGGCGTGGTGTATGTCGACCTGCTGAAGATGATCGTGCTGCCGTTCATGATCTCGGCCGTCATCTTCAGCCTGCAGAACCTGTACCGCGACGGCGGCGCGGCGCGCATCTTCAAGCGGGTGGTGGTGGTGTTCATCGCCTTCTCGATGGTGGTGGCGGTGACGGCGACGCTGTCGTCGCTGCTGGTGCGGCCGGGCGGCAACCTGCCGCCCGAGACGCGCGCGGCGCTGGGCAAGATCATCAGCGCCGACGGCGAGAGCAGCAACACCGAAATGGCGCTGCGCGAGGAGCCCACGCCGCCGCATCGGACCGAGCTCAAGGACGTATTGCAGTCGCTGATCCCGCAGAACATCTTCGCCTCGCTGGCCAACGGCGAAACGCTCAAGGCGCTGGTGTTCGCGCTGCTGTTCGGCTTCGCGGCCGGCCAAGTGCCGAGCCGCATCTCGGGCGGCCTGCACCAGGCGCTCGAGACCGTCTACCAGGCCTGCCAGACGCTCACGCGCTGGGTCAACCTGCCGGTGCCGTTCGTGCTGGTGTGCATGGCGGCCAGCCAGGTGGCGCAGACCGGCCTGCAGCCGATCGCGGCGATGGCCGGCTTCGTGATCCTGTTCCTGCTGGTGTCCGGCCTGCTGATGGGGATGGCGATGGCGCTGATCAGCCGCCGCGCCGGCGTGCCGTACGGCGCCGCGATGGCCGCCATGCGCGAGCCGTTCGCGCTGGGCGTGGCCACCAACAACAGCGCCACCTGCATGCCGGCCATGGTCAGCGGCCTGGTCGAACAGCTGCAGTTCGCGCGGGCCCGGGTCGAGCTGCTGGTGCCGCTGAGCATCTCGCTGCTGCGGGTCGGCGCGGTCGCGTATTTCGTCTGCAGCACCTTGTTCATCGCCGCGCTGTACGGACGGCCGATGTCGGCGCTGGATCTGGGCGTGCTGGTGCTGGTGTCGGTGCTGTCCGGGTTCGCCTCGGCCGGCATGGCGGGCGTGGTGACGGTGTCGCTGGTCGGCACCATCTGCAACTACCTGACGCTGCCGTTCGAGGCCGCCTTCATCCTGTTGATGGCGGTCGATCCGATCTGCGCCATGGCGCGCACCGCCGTCACCGTGATCTGCAGCTGCGCCGCCGTGGCCAGCATCTGCGCCGCCCCCGTCAAGCTCTAGCGCCCATCATGCAGACACTCGTCAAACCCGCCATGTTCCAGCTCAGGGATATTTTCCACCACCCGGCCACGCTGCTGGGCGCGATGCTGCTGGGCGGCTGGACCGGCACGCTGTTCCCCGGCAGCGCGTCGCTGCTGGCGGCGGTGTCGGCGCTGTACCTGTCGCTGATCCAGATGGCGGCGCTGCCGTTCGTCATCCTGGCGGTCTACTTCGGCCTGCAGCGCCTGCCGTCGGAGCCGGGTTCCGGCGCGCGGCTGGCGCGGCTGGCGGCCATGTCGCTGCTGGCGATGCTGCTGTGCGCGGTGGTGGGCGTGCTGGTGGCGGGCCTGGGCGGCGCCGGCGCCGGCATGACGGCGGCGCAGACGGCGGCGCTGGGCAAGCTGGCGCTGCGCTCGGAGGCGCAGTTCACCATGGCCCTGCGCGACAGCGGCGACGGCGCGGCGGAACAGTGGGACATCGGCGCGCTGGTGCCGGACAACCTGTTCGGCGTGCTGGCCTACGGCTCGCTGCCGTCGGTGCTGATCGGCGTGCTGTGCTTCGGCGCCGCCGTGGCGGTGCAGGACCCGCTGCGCTCGGCCCAGCTCAGCGGCATTTTCGAGGGCATGTACCGCGCGCTCGAATCGCTGGTGAACCGCTTCAACACCCTGCTGCCGGCGGCCGCCTTCGTGCTGGCGGCGGCCGCCACCGCCACCGCCGGGGTGGAAGCCATCATGTTGCTGGGCAGCTTCCTGGCGGCCTTCTTCGTGGCCGCGCTGGCGGTGTGCGCGGCGGCCATCGCCGTGCTGTGCTGGAAGCTGAACAAGTCGCCGTGGCTGGTGATGCTGGCGCTGCGCGAGCCGATCACCGTCTGCCTGTTCTCGCCGGTGGCGGTGGCGGCGGTGCCGGGCTTCATCCAGGGCATGAGCGTGCGGCTGGGCTTCAGCCGCGGCTTGGTGGAGCTGGTCTCGCCGATCGCGCCGGTGTTCCTCAAGGCCGGCGAGGCGATGTTCTTCGCGGTGCTGGCGATCTTCGTCGCCAACCTGTACCACCATCCGCTGGTCGCCGCCGACATCGCCTGGATCTGCGCGCTGTCGTGGACCGCCGCGCTGTGGTCGGTGGGCATCGCCGGCGGCAAGTCGGTGATACTCGGCAGCTTCGTGATGGCCTCGATGAGCCTGCCGTTGGAGGCGGTGCTGCCGGTGTTCATGCTGGTGGAAGTGTTGTGCGAAGGACCACGGAATTTACTTTCCTTTCTTATATCGTCGGCGCTGATTGCCTTGGTGGCGGATGGTCTGTATATTAAAAACGAGCAAGATTTCGAAGCGTGGCAGCCGTCCACGCTCAAGCTCGTCTTCACCCGCAAGCAAGCGCTGTTCGTGTTGTTCCTGTTGTTGATTGCTCTGTTCACAGTGTTTTGCGCCGGCGTGGGCTATGGCCTGCGCAAGGCCTTTTGAAGACTGACTTATGCAACTAATGATGACCTCGATCCCCCGCCGCTGCTTGCTGCTGTGCGCGCTGTTGTGCGCGCTGGCCGGCTGCGGCGCCACGCGCGCATTGTTCGGTCCCAGCATGGCCTCGCCCAGCTGGAAGTCGCTGACCCTGCGCGCTGCCGACGACGCCAACAGCAACAGCGCGGTGGCGGTGGACGTGGTGCTGGTCAAGGACCCGGCCGTGCTCGAATCCCTGCTGGCGATGCCGGCCTCGAAATGGTTCGCCACCCGCGCCGAGCTGCAGCGCACCTTCCCGGAGGCGCTCACCGTCTACCCCTACGAGCTGGTGCCGGCCCAGACGATCAAGCTGAACGATAAAAAATGGAGCGACCAGAAGGCCTGGGCCGCGCTGGTGTTCGCCGGCTACAGCAACGCCGGCGAGCACCGCGAGCGCCTGCTGCTGAACGCATCGGGATATGTTGTGCAACTGAACGCGCAGGGCTTTAGTGCGAAAGAGCCCAAAGCCGGCGCGGCGCAGTAGATCATGAAAGCGACGCAATGACCGTACCTCAACTTTTACATCGCATCCAGTGGCACGAAGGCATGATGCTGACGCCGCAGCACTTCCAGCAGGAGGGTGCGCGCATCGACGCGCTGCTGGCCTGGCAGTCGATGGCGGCCCATCCCTACGGTTGGGGCGTGCGCGCGCTCGCCGTCGACGAGGCGCTGCTGACTACCGGCCTGCTGCGCGTCCAGCAACTGGAGGCGATCCTGCCCAACGGCATGGCCGTGACCTACGACAGCGCGCTGGCGCAGGGCCGGCCGCTGGAGCTGGACCTGGCGCCGTGGGCCGAGGCGATGGCGCAGCAGGACCTGGCGGTGTATCTGGTGGTGGGCAACACGCGCTCGCTGCGCCAGCCGGGCCAGCCCGCCATGTTCCGCGGCGTCGAGAGCCCGGCCGTGGAGGACGAGGTGTCGCAGGCGCTGCCGGCCGACGTGCCGCGCATGGCGGTCAACCTGGGCCTGGCCGCCGGGCCGGTGCCGTCGGCGGCCTACACCGCGCTGCAGCTGATGACGGTCAACAAGGGCAACGAGATCGTGCATCGCGGCGGCTACCTGCCGGCCATGCTGGACGTGCCGGCCGCGTCCGGCGTGCGCCTGCGCGCGCAGCAGCTGGTCACACAGATGCGCAACAAGGCGGTGTTCCTGGCGCGCCAGACCGCGCAGCCGTCGTCGCGCACCGAGGACCGCATCAACCTGCTGGAGCAGAAGGCCCGGCTGTCGAGCCTGATCCTCAACCTGCCGGTGCTGGAAGCCCTGCTGCGCAGCCCGTCCGTGCATCCGATGCCGCTGTACCTGGCGCTGTGCGCGCAGCTGGGGCCGCTGGCGACGCTGCGTCCCGGCGCCGTGCCCATCATGCCGCCGTCCTACGACCACGCCGACACCGCCCCGGCCTTCGACGCCGTGCTGAGCGCGCTGGCCGACCTGGTGGGCGAGGTCAGCCAGGAATGGAAGACCTGCGTGTTCGGCTACGACGGCCAGGCGTTCTCGCTGGCGATGCAGGCCGAGTGGCTGGGCGCGCGGCTGGTGGTGGGCCTGCGCGGCCAGCCCGAGCGCGAGGCCACGCAGTGGATGGCCGGCGCGGTGATCGGCTCGCAGACGGTGTGGACCTCGCTGACCGACCGCCGCGTGCTGGGCGCGCCGCGCAGCCGCATCGACGCCGCGCCGGAGCTGGGCCTGCGCGCCAGCGCCGGCTACACCCTGTTCAGCGTGGAAGTGTCGGACGAATTCATCGTGGCCGGCCAGGCTTTATTGATCAGCAACGCCAACGAAAGCCTGCAAACGCAGCGTCCGCAGGAAGTGGTGTTGTTCATAAAGGGATGATGCCGTGAACTTTGGAACCAACAACGCGGCGCCGGCGCAGACTCCGGCGGCCTGGAGCGGCAGCATCAGCGAGGGCGTGGACCTGGCCTCGGTGCAGTTCCGCGACTTCTACGACGTGCTGTCGCGCTCGGCGCAGGCGGCCACACGGGTGGGCGAGGGCGAGGCCAGGGCGGCCGCCGAGGCGCTCAGCCGCCAGCTGTGCCAGCTGATCGAATTGCAGTCGCTGGAGGCGCGCCGCATCGTCGGCAAGGCCGGCATCGAGGCCGAGGTGCAGGGCCGCTTCCTGAAGGCGGCGCTGGCCGACGAGGTGATGCTCAACACCGAGTGGGCCGGGCGCGGCTACTGGCGCCATGTGCTGATCGAGACCACGCTGTTCAAGTCCAGCTTTGCCGGCGAGCGCGTGTTCGACGACCTGGACCAGCTGCTGCGCGAGCGCGAGGCGGGGCGGCGCAACGTCGGCCGCCTGTACCTGTATCTGCTGTCGCTGGGCTTCCAGGGCCGGTATCGCGGCCAGAAGCAGGACAAGATCGCCGAGTACCGGCGCGAGCTGTTCCAGTTCGTCTACCTGCGGCCGGCCGACCTGCAGGGGCGCGACCGCACGCTGTCCGAGCAGGCCTACGCCAGCACGCTGTCGCACCTGGCGGCGCGGCGCCTGCCCAAGTTCAACCGCAGCGGCATGATGTTCGTGCTGGTGCTGCTGATATTGCTGGGACTGTCTGAACTGCTGTGGCTGTGGCAATCGTGGCCGGTACGCGCCGCGCTCGCCACGACCGTGTGACCAACCAATCGGGACGAGCGCATAGTGTTCAACTTCTTGTCAGATAACACGGCCATTGCCACCTTGCTGGTGCTGACGCTGCTCGTCATGCTGCTGTTCGCGGTGGTCATCTGGGCGGCGATGAAGGGCGCGGAAAAGGCCGACAAGCCGGCCGACCAGAAGCCGCGCCTGATCAGCGTCGACTCGCTCAAGCAATCGTTCCGCGTGGCGGTGGAGCTGATCGAAAACAATATCGCGGCCCGGTCCGAGCGCTACAGCCTGGCGTGGACGCTGGTGCTCAACGAGGACAGCGCCGGGCGCGAACTGCCGCTGCTGCAATCGGGCCTGCAAAGCGCACTCAGCGCGGACAGCACGCTGACCGCCGGCGCCCAGGGCATCAACTGGAACTTCTTCGACCAGGGCATCGCGGTGCAGCTGCAGTCGGACTACCTGGGCGCGCCCGATCCCGAGGCGTCCGGCGGCGCCGCCAACACCACCTGGGACGACTTCCTCGGCCTGTGCCGCAACTACCGTCCCGACCGGCCGTTCGACTCCATCGTGGTGGCGATCCCGGCGCGCGCCTTCCTCGACGCCGACGGCGCCGGCCAGCTGGACCTGGCCGCGCGCGCCAAGGCCATCCACCGCCGCCTGTGGCTGGCGCAGAACCGCCTGGCGCTGCGCTTCCCGATCTACCTGGCCATCACCGACTGCGAGACCATCCCCGGCTTCGCGCGCTTCGGCGCCGCGCTGCCTGAGCCGCTGCGGCGCTCGATGCTGGGCTGGTCGTCGCCGCACGAGCTGGCCGCGCCGTTCCAGGCGCAATGGATAGAGACGGCGATGAACGAGATCGTCCGCACGCTGTCCGACAGCTGCGCCGAGCTGTGCGCGCTGGAGCCGTCGGACTCGGACAGCAGCGAGTACTTCCTGCTGCCCAACCAGGTCGAGCGCCTGCGCGCCGGCCTGAAGCTGTTCGCCGAGGAGCTGATGCGGCCCAGCGCCTACCACGAGCCCTTCCTGCTGCGCGGCATCTACCTGACCGGCGATTGCAGCGACGAGGCGGCCCTGCTGGGCGAGCCCGCCGCGCCGGCAGACGACGGCTTCCAGCCGGTCGACCAGGCCGCCGCGACCCCGCCCGCCACGCTGCCGGAACGGGCCGAGCCGACGCTGTCGGACGCCGCCGCGCCGGCCTGGGTGCCGGGGCAGGGCAGCGCCGTGCCGGCCTTCCTGCGCGACATCTTCGAGCGCAAGATCTTCGCCGAGGCCGGGCTGGTGCGCTCGTCGTCGGTGCACCGCATGCGCCGGCCGGCGATGAACCGCATGGCGCGCTGGATCGCCGTCGGCATCCCCGTGGTGTGGGTGGCGGGGCTGCTGTTCTCCACGCTCAACCTGCACCGGCTCGGTTCCGACGTGGTGGTCTACCTGCACAAGCTGGACCGCGATACGCGCGCCAGCCTGCTGGCGAGCAGCCACAACGTGGTCGACCCGGCGCAGAGCCGCCAGCGCGCGATGGAGGCGCTGCAGAATATCGAGCAGATGGGCAATGCCCGCCTCGGTTCGCTGTTCATGCCCGGCTCGTGGCCGTGGTTCGACAACCTGCACCAGCGCGTGCAGGGCCGCATGGAAAAAGGCTTCGCCGACAACGCCTTCGATCCGCTGCGGCGCTCGATGTACAGCCGCGTGAGCGAGCTGACCGGTGTGCCGATCGACCCCATCTCGGGCAGCCTGGTGATCGGCGGCCGCTGCACCTTGCCGGCGCGCTGGAGCGAGATGACGGCGGCGCCGAACACCGCGCTGAACATGGAGAACCTGCCGGAGTTCTCGGCGCTGCTGCAATACGTGGCGCGCATGGAGCAGCTCGACCAGGTGCAGCAGGCGATGATGCGGCTGAAGTCGGCCAGCTCCGGCCCGCCGTCCGGCGAGGACCTGGGGCTGGTGGTGCGGGTGCTGCTGGGCACCGAGCTCAACGGCAATCCGGCGCGCACCGCCACGCTGTTCCGGCAGGTGGCCAAGGACGTGCAGTCGCTCACCGCCGAGCCGCTGCAGGAGGCGGCCAGCTGTTCGTTCAAGCTGGCCGTCAAGGCCACCGCCAAGCGCATGTTCGTCAACAACGGCTTGCTGAAGGCCGAGCAGACCATCGGCGAGACCTCGGCCGCGCTGTACGAGGCCGATCCCAAGGCCGACGCCGCCACCAACATCGCCATCTGGCAGGCGCTGCGCACCGCGCTGCGCGCGCAGGAGGCCTACCTGACCACCGGCAAGGGCGCGTGGATGCACCGCAGCACGCCGGACCTGGGCCCGGCCTGGGACAACCTGCTGCAAAAGGTCGAGAGCGTCTCGCTGCTGGGCAAGGCGGCCGCCGACGACGCCCGCAAGCAGACCGACGACGGCTTCAACCAGTTCATCTCGCTGTGGGACGCGACCCTGTCGGCCGACAGCCACTCGCAGGGCCTGAGCTCGGGCCTGGAATGGTCGGAGGCCAATTCCGCCTGGGCCTTCGCGGCCGACCGCAAGGGGCTGCTGGACGCGTTGAACGGCCTGCTGTCGCAGCCGTTCATGAAGGTCAACCACCTGAGCCGCCTGCCGGAGGTGCCGGCCGGCTCCACCGTCGGCTGGGACGGCCCGCGGCTGGACCAGGTGCTGGCGCTGGGCGACGCCCGCAAGCGGGTGCAGACCGACTTCCTGCCCAAGTTCCCCAACATGCTGCAGGCGCCGGCCGCGCGCCTGGCCGACGGCGCGCTGGCCGAGACCGCGCGCGACATGCTGTCGCAGGCCTACATCGTCTCGACGCGCGAGGTGCAGGCGCCGGCCGCCGAGGCCGACCGCGCCAAGGCGCTGCGCATCCGCTCGTGGCTGCAGGACATCGCGGCGGCCGGCGTGGCCGACAACCTCACGGCCGTGCTCAGCCGCGATGCGCTGACCCGCTTGCAGCTGCTCGACGAGACGCTGGCGCGGGCCGAGGTGTTCGTGCCGCGCGACCGCGCCTTCCGCTCGTGGAACGGCGAGAAGGCGCCGCTGCTGGACGCCTTCGGCGCGGCCGACGCCGGCGCGCTGGCGGCCTACGTGCAGCAGCAGCAGGCCTTCATCGAGGCCACCGGCAAGGACGCCGAGACGCTGCTGATGCAGCTGGGCGGGGCCGGCGCCGGCAATCCGCTGGTGACGCGCTGGCAGGCCACGGTGGCCGACCTGGGCCGCTACAAGCTCAAGAGTCCGACCAGCAGCCTGGGCGCGCTGGAGCAGTTCGTGCTGTCGGGCGCGGCCGACCTCGACATCAACAACTGCCTGGACAAGCTGTCGGCGCGCGCCGCCCAGCGCCGCGCCACCGACGTGTTCTCCGAGCGCATGCAGGGCCTGCAGGCCGGCCTGTACTCGCGCTGCCGCGAGCTGCTGCAGACCGGCTACCAGGACGCCTGGACCCGCTTCGCCGACGCCTTCAACGCCGGGCTGGCCAACCGCGCGCCGTTCCGTTCGCTGGCGCCGGACGCCAGCGCCAAGGCCGGCGCCGCCGACAAGGTGCCGGCCGACGTGGACGAGGTCGGTTCCGTGCTCAAGCTGTTCGACCGCGTGCACGTGCTGGCGCTGGCCTCGGACCGTGACCCGACGCGGCCGTCGCCGGCCAGCACGGTGCGCAAGGTGGACGAGCAGATGCAGAAGGTGCGCGAGTTCCTGGCGCCGCTGTACCCGGCCGAGGAGGGGCAGGCGGCCGGGCTGGACGTGATGGCCGAGTTCCGCGCCAACAGCGCGGTCGAGAGCGAGGGCAACCAGATCATCGACTGGTCGCTGAGCATCGGCGGCCACACGCTGCACCAGCGCGACGCCCCGCGCGCGCTGCGCTGGGAGCCCGGCCTGCCGGTGGTGCTGACCTTGCGCGTGGCGCAGGACGGCCCGGCCATCCCGAAAGCCGAGGCCGGCCATCCCGGCATGGCGGTGGACGGCCGCACCATCAGCTACCGCTTCGACGATCCATGGGCGCTGTTCAGCTTTGTGTCGGCCTACCGCGAGACCGATGCGGGATCGGCGGCGGTGTCGGGCGCGCGCTCGCAGCTGTTGAAATTCGAATTCCCGATGAGCGCGGTCGGCGACGGCCGCATCCAGACCCGCGACAGCCGCGCCAGGGTGTACGTGCGGCTGACCGTGAGCGCCGCCGGCAAGCGCACGCCGTTGGTGTGGCCGCCGGTGTTTCCTGTCAAGGCGCCGGCGTGGTAGGCCGGTTTGAACGAGGTGTCGCCATGTCATCCCTGCCCCCACTTGTGCGAGTTGCCCTGTTCGGCAGCTTCCATCGCGGCTTCCACGTGCTGAGCGAACTGCTCAAGGGGCCGCTGGCGCAGCGCGTGCGCGTGGTCGGCGTGGCCACCGACGACGTCGACTCGGACCATGTCAGCCGAGGGCGGCGGGTCTGGGCCTATCCGCACAGCCTGGCGGAGGAAACCATGGTGGAGCAGCTGGCGCTGTCGCACGGCATCGTGCCGTACAAGGGGCGCGTCAAGACGGACGAGTTTTTCAGCCTGTACGACCGGCAGTGGAAGCCCGACCTGTGCATCACCGCCACTTTCGGCCAGCGCATCGACGCGCGCCTGTTCGGGTGGCCGCGGCTGGGCTTCTACAACCTGCATCCCTGCATCGACGACGGCTGGCCGTCGCACTACGCCGGCCCCAATCCCTTCCAGGCCCTGCTGGACAACGGCTCCGACCATGTGGTGATCGCCATGCACCAGATCGACGAAGGCTTCGACACCGGCCCGCTGCGGGCCCTGTCCGAGAAGATCTACGTGCCCTATGGCGCCACGGTGGTGGACCTGCACAAGCTGACGTCGCCGCTCGCCGCCAAATTTTTTGCGCGCGAGCTCGCCAAGATGCTACCGTAGGCGGAACGGCGCATGGCGACCATAAAGAGCAATCTGCGCAACCTGGTCGACAAGGCGCGCCTGCTGATTTCCGATGAGCGAACACCCAGTACTCCGAACCCGACCGCCCCTATGAACGCACCCAGCCTGCCGATACCGCTGTCCCTGATGAGCATCGAGCATCAGGAGGAGCTGGAGCTCTTGCTCAAGCCCATCACCGAGGACCAGCCCTGCGGCCCGGCGTTGCGCTACGATCCGATCTTCACCGAGATCCGGCTGGCGCGCGAGGAGGACGATCCCAGCCTGCCGATGCGCCAGTGGGAGCGGCCGCTGCAGAAGGCCGACTGGCCGCTGATCGAGGCGCGCTGCAAGATCATGCTGGCGACCCGCTCCAAGGATTTGCAGATCGCCGCCTGGCTGCTGGAGGCGTGGACGCGGCAACACGGCGTCGACGGCATGTATCGCGGCCTGAGCCTGGTCGACCGGCTGCTGCGCCAATACTGGGAAGGCTTGCATCCGGTGATCCAGGACGGCGACGCCGACGCCCGCGTGGCGCCGCTGGAGTGGATCAACGAATCGTTCTCGGTGACGGTGCGGGTGCATGTGCCGCTGCTGAGGATCAACGGCCGCAAGCCGCCGGCGCAGAGCCTGGTCGACTGGGAGCGCATGACGGCGCGCGAACTGGCCGGCCATCCGGCCGAGCCGCGCGCGGCCGCCGACAACGAGCCGCCGCCGCTGACCCGCATGGAAGTGATCGCCTACGCCCACCAGCGGCTCGGACGCGAACTGGCCCAGCGCCTGCAGGTGGTGCAGCGCTGCCTGAACTGCCTGGAGACCATGCTGGCCTTCGTCGACCTGCAACTGGGCGCGCAGGCGCCGAACCTGTCTAAACTGAAGGGAACGCTGGTGGCGCTGGAGCGCGTGCTGCAACAGCTGGTTCCCGAGCAAAAGGAAGAAGAGATGACGACGCCCGAAGCGCCGCAAGGCAACCAGGAAACGCCCGGCGCGGCCGCGCCGCCGGTGGCGGTCCTGTCCGGCTGGAAGAACCGCGACGAGGCGTATGCCACGCTGGACGCGCTGGCCGATTACCTGAGCCTGGTGGAACCGCACAGCCCGACGCCCTATCTGCTGCGCCGCGCGGTCAACTGGGGCCGCATGCCGCTGCCCGAACTGATGGCCGAAATTATCCGCGAGGAGGGCGACTTGAACCGTCTGGTGAATATGCTGGGCTTGCGCGAGTGAAGTCTCAGCGCAGCTGGTAGAGCGAGGTGGAATGGTCTTGCAGGGCGTTTTCCGTGCACAACACGTAGGTCGATGCGCAGGCCAGGCCAAGCAACAACGTGCCGAAGGCGATGTGGAGATAGCGTGCCATGACAAACTCCGGTGGGGATGGGACTACCAATGAGTCCAGAATATCCCAGGGGAGGTCAGACGGGCATCAGCCGAATGTCCGATACTTTGTAGGACAACTGCCCGTCTTCTATCTTTGTACCAACTTTATTTGGTTTTCCAGAGGATGATGGCGTCGGCCGGCGCGGTGTCCGTGGCGTTCGACACTTCCAGCCAGTGCTGCAGGAGTTCCGGGTGTTTCAGCTGGATGCCGGAGCCGTCGATGTAGCCGATCTGTTCGACCATCTTCGGGTCCATCTTGGCCTTGGACACGGTCGGCGCGCTGGCCACCATGCGGTCGTAGGCCTTGCGGGCCTTGTTTTCCCACTTGTGCAGGCTGGTCTCGTCGAAGCGGTTGGCCTCGAAGAAGACGGTCAGCGAGCCATCCGGATTGCCGTAGCCGACGATGCCGGCGCCTTTGCGGATGGTGGTGGAGCTGCTCACATCGAACAGCGCGGTCGGCACAAACACGGCCGCGCGTCCGTTGACGTCGGGACAGCCGACCGGCGTGTCCTTGCTGTAGGTACTGACTTCGTGCAGGGGTGTTCTCTCGTGGGACATGGCTGGGCTTAATCTAGAAGGGGGAGGCGTTGCATGCGAATGCACAGACATTCATTGTAGCGCCAAACAAGTTCCATTGGGCAACAGCTGCAATAAAATTTTGTAACGCCGGCGTGGTGGATAAACTTCTGCTTCATGATATTCGTCAAAGCTGTTGCTGGCCCCGCAGCGAAGCTCGCGGGATATGATGGTTGCCATCGATTGATGGGAGGACGACATGGCGATGAATTCCGAGAATGAGGCCGATCTGCGGTTTGTGTTGCTTGAAATCGGCAAGTTAGCCAGCAATGTCGAACGGCTGATTACTGACGTGAAATTCATGGGTGAAAAGGTCGATGGCTTGCGACATCAAGTGACGTTCGTGCGCGGAGCGCTGTACGTGGTCAGCGGGGTGCTGGCTGCCGGCGTTTACTACGTCGCCGCACTGTACCGATAGCGAAAGCGGCCGCTGATGGTCTGTCAGCCGCCATCCTCGACCGGCTCGAACACCACCCTGGCCTCGTTGCTCCAGCTCTTGTCGTGGACAGGCGCGATGTAGCCACGCCGGTCGGCCTGGAGCGGCAGTTTCAATGTGCGCTCGGCCTCGACCAGCGTGGCCGAGCGCAGCTTGAGCGGCTCGGGAAAATCCACCGCGATCTTGCCGGAATGGCAGAGGCCTCCGGCGAGCTGGAATGTCGACCTGATCAGGAACGACATGTCGTCCTTGTCCATTGCCCAGAGCATCTCGCACTCCATCCGCAGGTCGCCCAGGCGCCGGGTGGACGGCGGCAGGCCGGGCGTGTGCACCGACGGTTTGAACGCCGCGCCGCCGGCCTTGACCGAGACCACCAGGTCCGCCCGCTCGTCGTCGATGACGGTTTTTTTCTCCAGGCGGAAGTAGCCTTGCGGATCGAGCGCGATCGGCTGTTCGGCGGCGTTGCCGACCAGCCGCAGCGTGAGGTCCTTGCCGGGCGGCTTGGAAAGCAGCCGGAAGCCGGGATCGGCCTGCGGCGCCAGCTCCTTGTAGCGCTCGGCGGCCGACAGCGCGCGCACGAAAGACTGGTAGGACTTGTGCTCGGGATTCTTGAAGCCGACGATGTTGACTTCCTGCCCGGGCGCCGTCTGCGCCGTTGCGGTGGTGCCGAGGAATAGCGTGCCAAGAAGTGCGGTGGTCCAGTTCATTTTATTTCCGGTGGATTTATCCAAAGCGTAGGGATTCGTCCATGGTACACCATTAACTTTTAAGCAACCATGGGTGGCTGTCTTGTTGCTAAGCCAAAAGGGTTTAAATAGTTTAGCTCGTTATCGCATTGCGCCTGGGGGGCGATCAGTTCACAATACATTCAAGCTAGCAACGGATGAGGAGCCCGCATGCTGACCATCGATGGCCCATGGATCAATCCCTGGCACGCCGGCCTGGTCGCCGCCGTCCTCGTCTGCAGCGTGGCGCAGCTGCTGCTGACCCGCTCCGATCCCGACAGCCAGCACATGTTCCGCAACAACCTGCTGTTCGGCGGCCTGTGCCTAATCCTCAGCCTCTCCAGCAAGCTCATGATCGACATGGACCAGCGCCAGGCCGCCGGCCTGTTCGAAAGCGCCTCCATGCTCGGCTTCGGGCTGCTGCTGATACGCATCCTGGGCCTGACCGCCTTCCGCGTGCTGCTGCCGGCGCTGCGCATGCACCCGCCGCGCATCATGGAAGACATCCTGCTGGTGATCACCTACATCGTCTGGGGCCTGGTGTGGCTGCGCGTGGCGGGCCTGGACTTGAGCGGGCTGGTCACCACGTCGGCGGTCATCACCGGCGTGGTCGCCTTTTCGATGCAGGAAACGCTGGGCAATATCCTGGGCGGACTCGCGCTCCAGTTCGACAACTCGGTCCGCATCGGCGACTGGATCAAGATCGACGACGTGCGCGGCAAGGTGGTGGAGGTCCATTGGCGGCATACGGCGGTGCACACCAACAACGGCAACCTGATCGTCATCCCCAACAGCGTGCTGATGAAATCGAAGGTCGAGGTGTACAGCCGCGAGAGCAAGCCGGAGTTCCGGCGCTGGGTGCATTTCTGGATCGAGGACGGGGTGCCGCCGCAGCAGGTCATCGCCACCGTCCAGGCGGCGCTGCGGCAGACCCACATCGAGCATATCTCGACGGCCCGGCCGCCCGAGTGCATCGTCACCGATTACCGCGAAGGGCTGATCCAGTACGCGGTGCGCTACTGGCTCACCAACCCGGCCCACGACGACGGCACCGATTCGGCCGTACGTATCCATTTCTACAGCGCTCTGCAGCGGCAGAGCCTGTCGCTCGCCCATCCGTGCATGGACATCCGCCTGAACGCGGATTCGGAGCGGCGCTCGAACGCCAGGCGGTCGGTGGAGCTGGACGCGCGCAGGAAGGCGCTGGGCAAGGTCGCGCTGTTTTCCAGCCTCACCGACGAGGAACTGGGCAAGCTCGCCGGCGCGCTGCGCAACACGCCGTTCGTCAAGGACGACATCATCACCCGGCAGGGCGCGGTGGCGCATTGGCTGTATCTGCTGGTCGGCGGCGAGGCCGACGTGTGGTTCGAGGCCGAGGGGAGGGAGCGCGTCCATTGCGCCACGCTCACGGCGGGCGACGTGTTCGGCGAGATCGGCCTGCTGACCGGCGCGCCGCGCCGCGCCACCGTCACCGCCAGGACCGATGTGCAGTGCTACCGGCTGGACAAGGAGAATTTTGAAACCATCCTGCACGAGCGCCCCGAGCTGGCGGCCGAATTCGCCCACGTGCTCAGCGACCGCAGCGAAGGGCTGAGCGCCGTCCGCAGCCATCATGCGGAACCGGAGCTGGTACAGCAGGCCAACTACCTGGAGGGCATACGGCGGTTCTTCAGGCTGCACTGAAGCATGCCTGATCAACGCCCGGTTGGCCGTGATTACATGATGACCGGCAGATCTCTAACCGCAGCGTTGCCCACGTCTACGGTAATGACCCGTTCGCGCGCGGCCTCTTCTCGACCAGAGGCAAGCAGGTGCCGTTTGACCTTTTCTTTGGCTTGAACGGTATCCCGTGCCACAACCAGAAATTCATCCGCTTTGCGCTGCTCTTTGGCGCCGGCTTGCACCGTGGCGTGGAATCGGCTGAGCTGTCGCGTATCGATGAGGTATTGCAGCAGAATCTCGTTGATACGGGTCTGCCAACCGGGACCCAAAGCCTTGAACGAGTCCAGCACCACGTTGTCAAACCGGATGCTGGTAGCTACCTTGGTCGCCTCCAGCGCTGGCCGTCCGCGTGGGCGTCGAGCCGGCTGGAGTTTTGTTAATTCAGTGTCGGTCATTGGCGGGTTGTCAGGGTCGGACAGGGCCGCCTTGGTAATCGCGGCGTCCTCTTCCTCTGTCGGCATGATGAGCGTAAGGGCCTTGGCCCTGCGAGCGATTGCACGGCGGGTGTCGTCGTCCAACTGCGGCGCTCTTGTTGAGCGCCTCATCGTTGCCGGTGCGGCTTTCGCTGCTTTGTCATTTGTTGGCTTCGACATAATTTCTTACCTCTTTAGCGTTTGCTTTTCGTAGACTGATAATCCTTCGTCCGTCGTCGCGGTCCACATACACCACGCAGTAGAGCTTATTTTCGATGGCTCCGAACGCTCGATACCTGTCCTCGCCGTAATCCTCTCGATCATCCAGCTCTTCCATCGCGGTATCCCAATCGAGGTCGGCCGCATGCGCCAGCGAGACACCATGCTTCTGCCGGTTGATGCGGTCTTTGTCGGGATCAAAGGTGATGAGCATGGAATTATTGTATGTACATAAAATATACGGGTCAACCATTTCCCGTACATACAATAATTTAGGCTAGGTGCGAGCTAGCGCCCGCCGAATGTGAGCTGGCGCGGAGGAAGGGCAGCATATTCCAAAGTTTGGAGCATTGGTCCAGAAAAAGGAAAAGGGCTACAAGCCGAAACTTGTAACCCTCTGATTTTCCTACGTATTCTGTGGGGTGGCTGATGGGGCTCGAACCCACGACAACAGGAATCACAATCCTGGACTCTACCAACTGAGCTACAGCCACCACTGATTTACTTCGCTTTGTCTACTGTTTCGTAGACAGGTGCCGAATTATACAAGCCAGTTTTGAATCCTGCAAATCTAAATGCAAAGTTTTTTCAAAATATTCCGGCTTGCTCAAACATCAACCTTTTCCACCGGCGGATGCAGGCCCAGCAGATTGGCGAAGGCGGGCGCCAGCGCGCTCACGTCCGCCGTCGTGTAGCCGCGCAGGGAGGCCGGCGCGTCGCCGTCGCCGCGCGCCGGATGCAGCAGGCCGCCGGCGTCCAGCAGACGCACCAGCTGGCGCGCCACCGCGTCGCCCGTATCGATCAGGGTCACGTCCGGGTGGCCGTGGCCGCGCAGCACGCGTTCGATGCCGGCCTGGACGAAGGGATAGTGGGTGCAGCCCAGCACCAGCGTGTCGGCGCCCTGGTCCAGCAGCGGCGCCACGTACCGCTCCAGCAGCGCGGCGATGGCCGGCGTCTCCAGGTCGCCCAGCTCGATCTGGTCGACCAGGCCCACGCACGGCTGCAGCAGGAACTCGGCCCGCGTGGCGGCGCTGATCTGCTCGCGCAGTTGCAGGAACTTGTCGCCCTTGAGCGTGCGTGCCGTCGCCAGTACGCCGACCTTGCCGCTGCGTGTGATCGCCGCCGCCGGCTTCAGGCCGGGCTCGACGCCGACCACCGGCAGCTCGGGATAACGCGCCCGCACCGCCTTGATGGCGGCCACGGTCGCGGTGTTGCAGGCCACCACCAGCGCCTTGGCGCCGCGCTCCAGCAGGAAGGCGGCCACCAGCAGCGCGCGGTCGACCACGTATTGCTCGGTCTTTTCGCCGTACGGCGCGTGGCCGGAATCTGCGAAGTAGATCAAGTCCTCGGCCGGCAGCTGCGCCCGGATGTGGCGCAGCACCGACAGCCCGCCCACGCCGGAATCGTAGACGCCGATGGGAGCACCGGGAGAGCGGGCGCCTTGCATCAGGCCGTCACGACCGGAACGTTCAGCGCTTCGATCTTGGCTTTCCATTCCTTCGGACCGGTTTCATGCACCGAGGTGCCGGCGGCGTCCACCGCCACGGTCACCGGCATGTCGACCACGTCGAACTCATAGATCGCTTCCATGCCCATGTCGGCGAAGCCCAGCACCTTGGCGCCCTTGATCGCCTTCGACACCAGGTAGGCCGAGCCGCCGACCGCCATCAGGTAGGCCGACTTGTGCTTCTTGATCGACTCGATGGCGACCGGGCCGCGCTCGGCCTTGCCGATCATCGCGATCAAGCCGGTTTTCTCCAGCATCATGTCGGTGAACTTGTCCATGCGGGTGGCGGTGGTCGGGCCGGCCGGGCCCACCACTTCGTCGCGCACCGGATCGACCGGACCGACGTAGTAGATCACGCGGTTCTTGAAGTCCACCGGCAGTTGCTCGCCCTTGGCCAGCATGTCCTGGATGCGCTTGTGCGCGGCGTCGCGGCCGGTCAGCATTTTGCCGTTCAACAGCAGGGTCTGGCCCGGCTTCCACGAGGCGACTTCTTCCTTGGTCAGCGTGTTCAGGTCGACGCGCTTGGACTTCTCGGTGTCCGGCGCCCAGCTCACGTCAGGCCAGGTCGACAGCGGAGGCGGCGTCATGTAGGCGGGGCCCGAGCCGTCCAGCACGAAGTGGCCGTGGCGGGTGGCGGCGCAGTTCGGGATCATCGCGACCGGCTTCGACGCGGCGTGGGTCGGGTAGGTCATGATCTTTACGTCCAGCACGGTCGTCAGGCCACCCAGGCCTTGCGCGCCGATGCCCAGCGCGTTGATGCGGTCGCACAGTTCGATGCGCAGCTCTTCCAGCTTGTTCTGCGGGCCGCGCTGCTTGAGCTCGTACATGTCGATGTCTTCCATCAGCACTTCCTTCGCCATCAGCATCGCCTTCTCGGCGGTGCCGCCGATGCCGATGCCCAGCATGCCTGGCGGGCACCAGCCGGCGCCCATGGTCGGCACGGTCTTCAGCACCCAGTCGATCAGCGAATCGGACGGATTCATCATGACCATCTTGGATTTGTTTTCCGAGCCACCGCCCTTGGCGGCCACCTTGACGTCGACGGTGTCGCCCTCGACCAGTTCCATGTGGACCACGGCCGGCGTGTTGTCCTTGGTGTTCTTGCGGTCGAAGTGCGGGTCGGCCACGATGGAGGCGCGCAGCTTGTTGTCATCGTAGTTGTAGGCGCGGCGCACACCCTCGTTGACGGCGTCGGTGACGGTGCCGGTGAAGCCCTCGAAGCGCACGCCCATGCCGATCTTCAAGAAGACGTTGACGATGCCGGTGTCCTGGCAGATCGGACGCTTGCCCTCGGCGCACATGCGCGAGTTGGTCAGGATCTGCGCGATCGCGTCCTTCGCGGCCGGGCTTTGCTCGGCATCATAGGCGCGCGCCAGATGCTGGATATAGTCGGCGGGGTGGTAGTAGCTGATGTACTGGAGCGCGGCGGCAACGGATTCAATCAGGTCTTCTTGCTTTATGATGGTCATGATGTTCTCGCGAGGGTTAATGGGATTCGTTATGGGTGAGGGTGGTGATGCGGTCGGTGTAGGAGATCGCCAATGCCGACAGCAGGAACACCGCGTGTATGCTGGTCTGGGCGATCAACGTTTTCGCGTCGTAGACGCTGGCGTTGATGAAGGTCTTCAGCAAATGGATGGACGAGATGCCGATGATGGCCATCGCCAGCTTGGTCTTCAGCACGGAGGCGTTCACGTGCGACAGCCATTCCGGCTGGTCCGGATGCGTGTCGAGATTCATGCGCGAGATAAAGGTCTCGTAGCCGCCGATGATGACCATCACCAGCAGATTGGAAATCATGACGACGTCGATCAGGCCGAGCACGACCAGCATGATGGTGGTTTCGTTGAGCTTTGCCGGCAGCGGGGCGCCGGGCACCGCGACAGCCTGGAAGATGTGCTCCAGTGCGGTCTCATTGCCCAGCACGGCGCCGATCAAGTCCTTGAGCTCGACCCAGAAATGGAACACGTAGACGCACTGCGCCAGGATCAAGCCCAGATACAGCGGCAACTGCAGCCAGCGCGTCATGAAGATAAAGGCGGGCAGCGGGCGCAGTTTCGGTGGTGGCTTGGTCATTACGGCGGAACTCCTTGAATTGGTGCAGACTAACGAGATGGCGACATTTTACACGTGCTGCTCAGCAATCGCAGCGGGGAGACACGACGTATGGCTTTAGAAATATTGGTAAAATTACATAGAGCACCACATCCTCCGCCGGGGACATCCAATCTGTAAGGGCTCAGTAAGCGATGAAGTTTATGTTTATGACAAACGACTACAAACACTGGAGACAAGCATGAGCAGCACTACTACCCAACAAGGTCCGCAGGAATCCCGCATCTTCACGCCACCGGCGGCGTTTGCAGCACAAGCGACCGTGTCCGGCATGGACGCCTACAACGCATTGTGCGCGGAGGCGGCGGCCGACTACGAAGGCTTCTGGTCGCGCCTGGCGAAGGAAAACCTGGTGTGGCAAAAGCCGTTCACCAAGGTCCTGAACGAGGACGACGCGCCGTTCTACAAATGGTTCGAAGACGGCCACCTGAACGTCTCCTACAACTGCCTGGACCGCAATCTGCAGAACGGCAACGCCGACAAGACCGCCATCATCTTCGAAGCGGACGACGGCAAGTCGGTCCACGTCAGCTACAAAGAGCTGCACGAGAAGGTCTGCAAATTCGCCAACGGCCTGAAATCGCGCGGCATCAAGAAGGGCGACCGCGTCATCATCTACATGTCGATGTCGGTTGAAGGCGTGGCAGCGATGCAGGCTTGCGCGCGCATCGGCGCCACGCACTCGGTGGTGTTCGGCGGCTTCTCCGCCAAATCGCTGCAGGAGCGCATCATCGATGCCGGCGCGGTGGCCGTCATCACCGCCGACGAGCAACTGCGCGGCGGCAAAAGCCTGCCATTGAAAGCCATCGTCGACGAAGCGCTGGCGCTGGGCGGCTGCGACACCATCAAGGATGTGATCGTCTACAAACGCACCGGCGGCAACATCAACTTCCAGGCGGGCCGCGACCTGTGGCTGCACGACCTGGTCGCCAACCAGTCGTCGGTATGCGAGCCGGAGTGGGTGGATGCCGAGCATCCGCTGTTCATCCTGTACACGTCCGGCTCGACCGGCACGCCGAAGGGTGTGCAGCATTCGAGCGGCGGCTACCTGCTGTGGGCCGCGCTGACGATGAAGTGGTCGTTCGACATCAAGCCGGACGACGTCTACTGGTGCACGGCCGACATCGGCTGGGTGACGGGCCACAGCTACATCGCCTATGGCCCGACGGCGGTGGGCGCCACGCAAGTGGTGTTCGAAGGCGTGCCGACCTACCCGAACGCCGGCCGCTTCTGGGATACCATCGCCAAGCACAAGGTCAGCATCTTCTACACCGCGCCGACCGCGATCCGCTCGCTGATCAAGGCGTCGGACGTCGACGCGAAAGTGCATCCGAAAAACTACGACCTGTCGTCGTTGCGTTTGCTGGGCACGGTGGGCGAGCCGATCAATCCTGAAGCGTGGATGTGGTACTACACGCAGGTGGGCGGCGAGAAGTGCCCGATCGTCGATACCTTCTGGCAGACCGAGACCGGTGGCCACATGATCACGCCGCTGCCGGGCGCGACGCCGATGGTGCCGGGTTCGTGCACCTTGCCGCTGCCGGGCATCATGGCCGCGATCGTGGACGAGGCTGGTGTGGACGTGCCGAACGGACAGGGCGGTATCCTGGTCGTCAAGCGTCCTTGGCCTTCGATGATCCGCACCATCTGGAACAATCCTGAGCGGTTCAAGTCGAGCTACTTCCCGGAGGAGTTGGGCGGCAAGATGTACCTGGCCGGGGATGGTGCGATCCGCAACAAGGATACGGGTTACTTCACGATCACCGGGCGGATTGACGATGTGCTGAATGTGTCGGGTCACCGCATGGGCACGATGGAGATCGAGTCGGCGCTGGTGGCCAATCCGCTGGTGGCTGAGGCTGCGGTGGTGGGCAAGCCGGACGATACGACCGGTGAGTCGATCTGTGCGTTCGTGGTGTTGAAGCAGGCGCGTCCTACTGGGGAAGAGGCCAAGAAGCTGGCGCTGGAGTTGCGGAATTGGGTCGCCAAGGAGATTGGTCCGATCGCCAAGCCGAAGGAGATCCGGTTTGGGGATAATCTGCCGAAGACGCGTTCGGGCAAGATCATGCGGCGTTTGCTGCGGGTGCTGGCCAAGGGCGAGGTGATCACGCAGGATGTGTCCACGCTGGAGAATCCGGCGATTCTGGAGCAGTTGAAGGAAGCTTCCTGAGGTTGGGGAAATAAACTTTGTACTCTTGGGAATTTTTGCTATAATTCGCGGCTTCTCCGAAAGGGGAAAGTGATGCAGGAGAGGTGGATGAGTGGTTGAAGTCGCACGCCTGGAAAGCGTGTATAGGTTCATAGCCTATCGGGGGTTCGAATCCCCCTCTCTCCGCCAACGATTCGCAAGTCATTGATTTGCAAAGTAAAAAAGCCAGCTTAAACAGCTGGCTTTTTTCATTCCATCAGCCGGTTTTTCGGCCTGGGGATACATTGGGGATAGTTCTGCCGATCATCCCGTCCATTTTCTCCATTTCCAGGTCGTCGTCGCTGCTGCTGATCCACTTCGCGTAGACCGTGAAAAACATTCGCAGGCCGTGCCCGAGCTGCTTGGCGAGGAAGCCCGGCTTCGCACCGCTCATCAGCCCGATGGTCGCGTAGGTGTGGCGCATGTTGTACGGCCGCCGGTACCGGACGCCGATCTTGGTCAGCGCCGACGTCCAGAAACTGCGCACGTCAGTGATCTTGGCGTAGGCCCAGGGCGCGCCGGTCTTCGGATCGTGGAACACGTGCTGGCCAGCGAGGAATGTATGCGCCTTCTGCCGCTCCAGCGCCTCCATCGCCTTGCTGGTCAGTTTGACCACCCGCGCCTCGAATGTCTTGGTCGAGTCGGTCTCCTCGTCGTAGACGTTGGCGCCCTCGATCAGCATTTCTTTCTTCCGAAAATCGATATTGCCCCAACGCAGGGCCAGACCTTCGGAAGTGCGCAGTCCGGTGAAGAACATCGTCTGCACGAAGTTCAGCACCTGCTCCGGCCGGTTTTCGCGTAGGTGCGCCAGGATCAGGTCGACCTCGGCCAAGTCGAACGGATCGGGCCCGGGCTTCTGGTACGGTGCGCGTTCGACTTCAGTGCATGGGTTTTCCGCGATCAGTTTGTCGCGGCGCGCGAAATCGAACACGCCCTTGATCAGCGACAGTTCGTTGTTCCGGCTTTTTCCACTCTTCCAGGTGCCGGCGTTCAGTGCGGCCAGGATGTCCGAGTAGCGCACTTGGTCGATCGGCACGTTCTTCAGGTGCACCTTCCAGAAGTTCTCCAGTCGTGTGCGGTACTGGCGCTTCGTCGAGTCCTTCACGTTGTGCAGCCGGATGTAATCGTCTGCTACGTCAAAGAGCAGCGGTGCGTCGGCGGCGGCCACCGCCTGCGCGCGCGGCGAGTGCGGGAAGTACTCCGCATAGCGTTTCACGACCCCCTTGCAATGGCGCGTTATTGCATCAGCAGTGTTGGCGTATCCCAGCGCATCGGCCACATCTTTGCCGACGAAATGCGGCTCGCCATCAACATGCACGACACGGATGTCGCGGCCTTCAAATTGAAATGGAATCAGTTCGCGCGCGCTCATTGTGCTGCTCCTTTCGGTTTGAAGTCCCTGATCATGCCCAACATCACCGCGTCGCCGCCGACGTCGGCCACTACTTCCTCGGCCAGCTGCCGCACGCGACCGGACTGCTCGCCCTTGGACAGCAGCGTGCAGAAGATGTCGGCCTGGCCGAAGCCGGCGGCGGCGCGCGCAAGGATCATGTCGATGTGGGTGCGGAGGCGCGGCGCCGGCTGCTCCTCGGGCGAATAGGCGTAGTGCGCCAGCAGTAGGAACGAGCCAGCGGCGCTGATGTCGAAGTGCGTGCCGTGGTTGGCGTAGTGGCGCGGCGTGGAGGCACTGATGGGAGTGGTTGGCATATGGCGTCGATTAGTTGCAATGGATATGGCCTTGTGCCATTTAACAACTATAAGGCACAAGGCCATATGCGGCAAGAACTATTTTATGCCCTCGTGCCATTTACTTTGGGCGGGTGCTTGGATATCATTGGCCTATTATGGAAAAACCTACCAGAGCAGCTACGGGGCGCGACTCCGACAAATACATCGTGAGATTCCCGCCGGGAATGCGAGATCAAATCGCCGCGGACGCAAAGCGAAATAATCGGACGATGAATGCCGAGATTGTTGACCGACTCCAGGGCGGGAGTAGCGCCAACTCAGGCGTCACAGATGCATTGGCTGCCTATGCGATTAGCCTGGAGCGCGAGATTGAGGAACTTCGAATTCAAAAATCCTCGCTGGGGCTTCAACTACAGACCGCGATCGTCTATTTAAAGGGCGGATCGACCGCAAAAGATAAAAAAGTCTCAGTCGCTATCGAGGAGTGGGAAGTCGCAATTGACAATGCTGTGCTCGATTTGGATGAACAGGGGGGGATCGTTGAGGGAAAGTCCAACCTGATCCAGGAAATAAGAGCCAAGATCAGTGACGCTATCAAGAAGAAAAACTAGAGTCTATATTGAGCATGCTGCATAAATATTTGCGAAAGTTGTATGTTCATACCTTTCATTCTTGTTTTTGGTTGGGTACGATAAAGTCCTATACGGTTCCATACTAATTAGTAATGATTTTATTGTTTTACATTACCAGCATGTCTCAATTGTGACGCAGGGGTATCCAAGGGAGTCTTTTGTTGGTTTTTGTGAGCTTTTGCAAGGTTTTTGCGGAACGCTGGAAATTTGGATAAGGCTAGGACGAGTGTAGTAGACTTGAGTCCGGTAAAAGCCTGATGAGGCTTTCGGGTTTCAAAGGTGATTTGGGCAGGGTAAAGAAAGACAGGAAGGTGCGGACCCCGGGGCGTAGGAACCCCGGGCCGCGCTGCAACAGGCAAGGCCTATTACAGTTGTCGTGCAGACGACTGAGTATAGCGCGAGTTATACACCAGCGTATAGTGCTTTGGTGTACGGAAATGGCCCATTTTGGACGCCAAGCTATGCTATTTGGTCTTGCTTCTATTCACTTTGTTGAGAGAGAAGCAATATGCATATCAAGGATAAATTCCTCAGGCTGCCTGAGGTGATCGAGCTCACCGGTCGCTCGCGCAGTTCGATTTACGCGGATATTCGCGCAAAACTCTTCCCACATCCAGTACGAATTGGTGCTCGCGCCACGGCTTGGACTGCGTCGTCCATCGCCGCCTGGCAGGCAAACTGCATCCAATCCAGTAATCGCGTTTAAGAGACCGTCATGCAAACGACAGTCGACGCCGCCGGGCATCCGGTCGGCGAAGCGCGCCCGCGCGGCCTTGTGCTGCGAGCGCTCGGTAAGGCTTCGCCCGCCATGTCCAACTCGGATCGCGCTGCACCTCATCGTCACGCGCTGGCCAAACTACGTGCAGCGGTCACCTTTTTGGAAACCGCCACAACCAAGGAAACCCCATGACCATTACCAACGCCGCCGACCAGGCCGCCGCCACGATGCGAGCCGAGTTCGCGCAGCAGTATGCCGATGCCGAGCGCAGTGTTGACGTGAAGAAGAGCGCGCCGCCGGCGCCGCTGGTCGTGCTGTCGGAAGAGGTGACCTTCCTGGCGCGCCAGCTGCGGCAGCCGCCGGAACTGGTTGCCCAGTTGCTGGTGCTGGCGGAGGTGCGCGGCATGCGCGACGAGCTTAACCAGCGAGCTTTTGCCGCTCAGCTTCGGACAGCTCACCTTCTATGAATTTCGCAGCGGACGTCGCCTCCCGCAATGCCGTACGCATATAGGTAGCGAAGATGTCCGGCGTTGGCTGCCCGCGCAAATCCGGTCGCTCTGCGTACATGATCGAGAAGGCGAGTTCGCGAATTTTTAGAGCGAAGAGAAGTTGGCTGTAGTCCATGGGAACTTCCTTTCAAATTGTCGAGTGGAATTAGCAATTTAACACGAAGGAAGGATTCCATCGCCGTTCGGAAAAGTTGCCAAATGGCTGCTTGAAATGAATTTTAAGGTGTGGGATACATGGGCGAAAACGTGACTGTAAAACTTGACAGTCCTCGTCTTGACGGTTTTTAGTAACCTTCGATTTAGCATCACGGGCAGCCGCGCCCCGATCAGCGCGGCATACCAAACGGAGCAAGCATGCTGCAGCACACTGCGATTGGCCCGGACAATGCCGGCCACTACAAGGTCACCTACAAAACGCCAGGCTGCGACGTGCCGACGGTCGTGTGTGCAGGTATGCGTACCCATGGTGCCGCCGAGGCCGAGGCCGAGCGGTTGAATAACGCGCAACTGGTGCGCGAGAAGATTTTGCAGGCTGATGCGCTGGCACGCGGGCTGTACGGCGTATATCCGGATCTGGAGCAAGCCGCCGCATGAGTTCCACGCCGCAAACCGAGGACGGTTACTTGATGATCGCGAACGAGCTGTTGGAGGCCATCCTTGGCTTCGGCTTCTCGTTGCGCGAGCAGTCGGTACTGTTCACGATCATCCGCAAGACGTACGGCTTCAAAAAAAAGGAAGATGACATGTCGGCTTCGCAGATCGGCGCCCTGTGCCGGGTGCCGCGCCAGCACGTCACGACGACGTTGAACTTGCTGGCGCTGCGCAACGTGATCACCAAGCGTGCGGGCCGCTACGGCTCGATCATTGGAGTTCAGAAAAACCACCGGAAGTGGGTTTCGGCCGAACAGATGAAGTCGCTGCCAGCTAGTCCCGAATTGGGACAGGTAAATGACGATCAAGGCAGCGAGGAAGATCAGAATCAGGCTGTTTCACTAGTCCCAAATCAGGACACCTGTCCCGAATCAGGACTAGTCCCAAATCAGGACAGGGGTAGTCCCGAATCAGGACAGGTCGATAGTCCCGATTTGGGACACACAAAAGAAAACCTTCAAAAAGAAAACCACCAAAAGAAAGAATCTTGCGCACCGCAAGCGGAACGCGATTTGGTTGGCGACCTACCAGCAGACAAGAAGAGCCGGGCCAAGACGGGTGCCAACCAGGAATCGCAGACCAAGTTCGAACGCTTCTACGCAGCGTATCCGCGCAAGAAGTCGCGCATCGCCGCGGAGAAGGCCTTCGCGAAACTGAATCCTGACGAGCAGCTGCTGACGGCGATCATCGCCGGCATCGAGCGGGCCATGACATCGGGGCAGTGGAGCGATCCGCAGTTCATCCCGCACCCGGCCACCTGGCTGAACGCCGGCGGCTGGCTGGATGAGATCCAGACCGAGTACAGCGCCGCCGAACTGGGCGTGATCCGGTTGTTCAACGAGAAGCTGGGCGCGCGCTTCGGCGAGGTGCCTGACTCGCCGTTCGTGGAGCAGCGGGCCGCGCTGATCCGCGAGTTCCCGACGTTTTCTAAGCGGGAGAATTTCATCGAGGAGTGCTTCGACTGGCTGAGCGACGGCAGCATCGACGTGCCACCAAAGGTCGGCTTCGACTGGATCATCAGCCGCGCCGGCTTCACCAAAATTCTTGCGGCAAACAACGGGAAATCAGCATGAACTTGTCCGACCAGCACCACCTCGAAGACCACACCGTATCGATCCGCGCTGAGCAGGCAGTGTTGGGCAGCTTGCTGCTCGACGGCGATGCACTGGACCGGATAGCCGACCTGGAGGCCGCGCATTTCTTCCGCCACGATCACCGCTTGATCTTCGAAGAGATTCGACGCGTTCCTCGCGGCCGATAATGCCGAGGCCAAGGCGCGCGTTTCGGCCTTTCTCGACAGTCTCGGGCTTCGTCCGTTGGATGTCGGCCCGCTGCAGATGGCCCAGGCGCTTGAATCGCTTGGCCTGCTGATGATCGGGCTGGCGAAAAACGGCGCGGGCAGCTTCAACATCGCCATGCACGTCGACACCGCCTGAAGTCGGGACAAGGGAGTGAGCGGTCGTCACCACGCCCATGATCGCCCTTGACCTGACACACGCCTTAAACGGATGCCAGGCGAGTTCCATACGAAAGAATCAGGGCCGCTTCAGCTGGTCGATAACGCTTGCCACCTTGGTGGTGATCATGTCGACCGCCGGGCCATTAGCGCCGTGCGGGATGATGATATCGGCGTTGCGCTTGGTTGGCTCGATGAATTGCTTGTGCATTGGGCGTACGGTTTCCAGGTACTGGCTGACGACGCTTTCCACCGAACGGCCGCGTTCGGTGATATCCCTTTGCATGCGGCGGATGAAGCGGATGTCGGAGGCGGTGTCGACATAGATCTTCAGCGACATCATGTCGCACAGGTCCGCGTCGTACAGGGCAAACAAGCCTTCGATCACGATCACCGGGGCCGGCTTGACCGGAATGGTCCGGTCGGAGCGGTTGTGAAGCGTGAAGTCGTACTCGGGCATCTCGATCGCCTGGCCATTGCGCAAGGCCTGGATATGCTGCACAAGCAACGACCATTCGAAAGCCTGCGGATGGTCGTAATTCTGCTGGGGGCGGACTTCAGGGGGGAGGTGGGTTTGGTCGCAGTAGTAATCGTCCTGCATCACGACCGAGACCATGTCTGCGCCAAACGCTGCCAGCACTTTCTGGGACACAGTGGACTTGCCACTGCCGCTACCGCCTGCGACGCCAATAATAAACGGTTGGAAGGAAATCGTATTCATGCCGAATGATACCGGAACCGCGACTGAACCGACAGGGGTGGGCTACCCATATGCTTACTTCCCCGCGTTAAGTTGTCTATTTTGTGCCTTTAAGTTGATAACTTCAAAACCGCCGGCTGACGGCAGCTGATTTATTGCATCCACCGATCCGCGTTACTTGGTGTGGAAAACGACTTCTCCTAAGACTTCTTAAAAATTTATATAAGTGCTTATGTAATAAGTGCTACAATCGCCACATGAAACAAGGACTCGGAACCCAATTACGACATCTGATCGAACTGCTCGACGGAGCGGTTCAGCAATCCTATACGGACGCTGGCCTCGATTACCGGCCGCGCTACACGCCGGTGATGCGGGCGCTGGCGCAGCAGCAAAGCGCGACGGTCGGCCAACTAGCCGAACTGGCCGGCATCACCCAACCGGCGGCCACGCAGACGGTGGCGCTGATGAAGAAGGAGGGCCTGCTGCTGGTGGCCGCCGGCGACGAAGACGGTCGCCAGCGCGTGGTGCGCCTGAGCAGCAAGGGCGAGGCCTTGTTGCCGCAACTACAGGCGTGCTGGAAGGCGACCAAGCGCGCGGCCGACAGTCTGGATGCGGAGTTGGAGTTTCCGTTGTCCGAATGCCTGGCCCAGGCCATCGCGGTGCTTGAGCAGCGCTCCTTCGGCGACCGCATCCGCGCGGCGAACAAGAAAGTACGACCTTAATGAAAGCGATTATGGATACGACTCTGAACATGGTGGCGAATAAACCGACCCTGGCATCGCGCCTGATGGCGAACCCGGTGGTGCGTATTGTGCTGGGCCTGGTGCTGACCTTTGCCGCTGTGCCGCTGACGATGATAGTCGCCTCGCAGCTGGTTGCAAAGCCGTACCGGGTCGCGTGGCCGCAATTGCTGGCTGCTGTGTTTGTGTGGTTCGGCTATCGCTTCTATGTGCGGCGTATCGAAAAACGGCAGCCGGCCGAATTGGCGACGCCGGGCATGGCGCGCGAGATGGGCATGGGCCTGTTGCTCGGCGCTGGTCTGGTGGTGTCCAGCTTTGCCGTGCTGGCGGTGTTGGGTGCTTACCGTTTCGATGGCGTCAATCCACTGAGTCTCAAGATGTTGTTACCGCTGGCTGAACTGGTGTTGGTCGGTATGGCGGAGGAGATGATGTTCCGTGGCGTGATATTCGGCGTGGTCGAGCGCTCGCTGGGCAGCAAGGCCGCCATCGTGATTTCGGCGTCGCTGTTCAGCCTGAGCCATCTTCCGAATGAAGGCATCTCGGTGCTGGCGATTGCTTCGCTTGCCGTGTATGGCGTGTTGCAAGCAGCGCTGTACATGAAGACGCGCCGTCTGTGGGCCTGCATCGGCACTCACATCGCGTGGAACTATTGTGTCAGCACGGTGTTCTCGTCGACGGTGTCTGGCCATGCGGCCAGCGATGGCTTGCTGCGCGGCCAACTGGTGGGCGATGCGATGTTGACCGGTGGTGTATTCGGCGTGGAAGGTTCGCTGATTGTAGTATTGTTGATTGCCGGCGCCGCAGCGTTCTGGCTGCGTCGGGCTTTTGCCGGCAAGGCTTGAACCGCAGGGCCGCCGGCACTCATCAATCGGGGGAGGCGACCATGGTGGCATCGTCGTTGGAAATACGTCAGATGAGCGAGGCTGAGCTCGACATCGCCCTGGACTGGGCTGCGGTCGAAGGCTGGAACCCCGGCCTGCATGATGCCGCGTGTTTTTATGCGGCAGATCCAGGCGGCTTTCTGATCGGCGTGCTGGACGGCGAGCCGGTGGCGAGCATCTTTGCGGTCAAGTATGGAGCTGGGTTCGGCTTCATCGGCGGCTACATCGTCAAGCCGGCTTGGCGTGGCCGTGGTCATGGCTGGGCGATGTGGCAGGCTGCGATGGCGCGGCTGGCCGGTCGCAACGTTGGCCTCGACGGTGTGGTGGCGCAGCAGGCCAACTATGCCAAGTCGGGCTTCCGGCTTGCGCATCGCAATTTCCGGTATGAAGGGCGGGGCACCGGACGGTCTGGGGATGCGCGCGACATCGTGCCGTTGTCGGCGCTGAGCGATGACGAAATTTTCCGGTACGATCACAGCTATTTTCCGGAGGAGCGCGGCAGCTTCTTGCGGTGCTGGGTGCGGCATCCGCACCATATAGCGATTGGCTCCGTGAGCGCGCAAGGGCTGGCCGGTTATGCGGTGGCGCGGCCCTGTCGCAGCGGTTATAAGATCGGTCCGCTGTTTGCCGATATGCCCGCTGTGGCGGAGCGGTTGCTTGACGGCTTGCTGGGCAAGCTGGGGCCGGAGCAGCCGGTTTTTCTCGATGTCCCTGAACTCAATCCTGCGGCCGTTGCGCTGGCCGAGCGTCATCAGATGCAGCGGTGTTTCGAGACGGCGCGCATGTACACGCGTGAGCAACCCAAGCTCCATATGGACAGGCAGTACGGCATCACGAGTTTCGAGCTCGGTTAAGCACCCACAAAAAAAAGCTCGCCGAAGCGAGCTTTTCTGTGACACTGGAACCGTGGTTAGAACTGGTTCATGGTGTTGTCTTTACCTGCAGCCTTCAGCGCCGCTTCGCCGCTGAAGTAATCCTTGTGGTCGTCGCCGATGTCCGAGCCGGACATGTTCTGGTGCTTGACGCAGGCGATGCCTTGACGGATCTCCTTGCGCTGCACGCCAGCCACATAACCCAGCATGCCCTGGTCGCCGAAGTATTCCTTGGCCAGGTTGTCGGTCGACAGCGCGGCGGTGTGGTAGGTCGGCAGCGTGATCAGGTGATGGAAGATGCCGGCTTCGCGGGCTGCATCAGCCTGGAAGGTGCGGATCTTCTCGTCGGCGGCGATCGCCAGTTCGGTCGTGTCGTATTCCACGCTCATCAGCTGGGCGCGCTCGTAGGCCGAGACGTCCTTGCCTTCGGCTTTCATCGCGTCGTACACCTGCTGGCGGAAGTTCAAGGTCCAGTTGAACGATGGGCTGTTGTTGTACACCAGCTTGGCGTTCGGGATGACCTTGCGGATCTCGCTGACCATGCCGCCGATCTGGGCGATATGCGGTTTTTCGGTTTCGATCCACAGCAGGTCGGCGCCGTTCTGCAGCGAGGTGATGCAGTCGAGCACGCAACGCGCTTCGCCGGTGCCGGCGCGGAACTGGAACAGGTTGCTCGGCAGGCGCTTGGGACGCAGCAGCTTGCCGTCGCGCTTGATGATGACGTCGCCGTTGCCCAGCGCGTCGGCCGAGACTTCCTCGCAGTCGAGGAAGGAGTTGTACTGGTCGCCCAGGTCGCCTGGTTTGGCGGTCACGGCGATCTGCTTGGTCAGGCCGGCGCCCAGCGAGTCGGTGCGGGCGACGATGATGCCGTCGTCCACGCCCAGTTCCAGGAAGGCGTAGCGGATGGCGCGGATCTTGGCCAGGAAGTCTTCGTGCGGCACGGTGACCTTGCCGTCCTGGTGGCCGCATTGCTTCTCGTCGGAGACCTGGTTTTCGATCTGGATGCAGCAAGCACCGGCTTCGATGAATTGCTTGGCCAGCAGGTAGGTCGCTTCGGCGTTGCCGAAACCGGCGTCGATGTCGGCGATGATGGGCACGACGTGGGTGACGTGGTTGTCGATCTGCGACTGGATGGCGGCTTTGGCCGGACCTTCGGCGGCGTCCAGCTGGCGGAACAGGCCGCCCAGTTCGCGGGCGTCGGCCTGGCGCAGGAAGGTGTACAGCTCTTTGATCAGCGCCGAGACGGCGGTTTTTTCGTGCATCGACTGGTCAGGCAGCGGGCCGAACTCGGAGCGCAGCGCGGCGACCATCCAGCCCGACAGGTAGAGGTAGCGGCGGTCGGTGCTGTTGAAGTGCTTCTTGATCGAGATCATCTTTTGCTGGCCGATGAAACCGTGCCAGCAACCCAGCGACTGGGTGTACTTGGACGAGTCGGCGTCGTAGGCGGCCATGTCGGCGCGCATGATCTTGGCGGTGTACTTGGCGATGTCCAGACCGGTCTTGAATTTGTTCTGGGCGCGCATGCGGGCGGCGGACTCAGGATTGATGGCGTTCCAGGCACTGCCTTGTTGCTCTTTCAAACCAGCAACCGCCTTGATGTCGTCTTGATATTGGGACATGTGTATCTCCTAAAGAATAAAGCAAGTTTGAGAAAATCTTGAGTGCGCCGCTACGTCTTGTCGAAGCAAACTGCATGACTAAATAGTAGGCCATTCTGGTGCACTGCATCAAGGTCTTATATAAGACATATAACTAAAATTTATCCGTTTATTTTCAATGGCTTGGCTTGTTTGTCTCATAATGTAAAATGATTTTTCAAAAAGTGGATGAAATGTGGCGGCCGATTCGTCAGCTGATTTTCACGATATGAAATGATTTTTCAGCTTCTGATGTAACGGGGAAAAACGTTACCCGAGGACAGCATGGGCAACCTTGCGCGCGCTCAGAGTCCGGTGCCGCCGGCGGACTAGAGTGAACGAAGGTTGACCCAGCCGTGGCCGACCGCACTCCAGCCACCCACCCGCGAGGAAGCCATGCCGGACGATGCCCTGAAAGCGCCTGCCGTCGACAACTCCAAGCTGCGCTTGAGCGCCGCAGCCAAGGCCCGCATACGCCGGTATGAAAATCCCAGGTACTCCTATTACGACGACGGCGGCAAACCCGGCCGGGGCAATTGCACCTGGGGCGTGGGCACGCTGGCGCACAAGGGGCCGTGCAGCGTGGCCGAGCTGAAGACCAAGGTGGACACCACCCAGGTCGAGGCGGTCTTCGCCTCCAGGCTGGCCGACGCCGAGCGCGCCGTGCGCCGCGAGGTCACCAGCCGGGCGCTGAGCCAGAACCAGTTCGATGCGCTGGTCAGCTTTGTCTACAACGTCGGCGCCACCGGGGCCGGCAATGTGCTCTCGCTGGTCGACGATGGCGATTTCAAGGGCGCGGCGGGCGCCATTTCCCGCACCATCTACATGACACTGCGGACGAGGCGTGGGGCCAGGAAGGTCATCGCCCGCGGGCTCATCCCCCGGCGCGCGGAGGAGAGCGCGCCGTTCCGGGTGCCGGCGGACTAAGGCCATGCGAGGGCACAGCTGGGCGTCGAGTCGCCGCCGCGCCGCCGGCCTTGGCCTGCTGGCGACGTTGCTGTGCACGCCGCCCGCCGCCGCCACGGACAACGCCGACATCTACGGCCGCTGGAGCCTCACCCGGTTGCTGGACTCGGCCGACATCGCGGCTATGCCGGAGCGCGAGGCGAGGGCGCTGGTGGGCACGCAGGTCGTCATCGCGCAGGACCGCTTCGTGATCGACAGCCGCACCTGCAGGCATCCCAGCTACGAACGCAGCGTCGACGACCTGCCCAGGTCGTTCCGCGAGCAGGGGCATGTGAGCTCCGCCAACATGGGCCTGCCCGATCCGGTGACGGCCATCGACGCCCGCTGCACGCATATCTACCTGAAGGCGCCCGGCCGCATCGTGGTCCAATGGGACGGCTACTACTACGACGCGGAGAAGTTGAAGCCCATCGAAAAATGAATCTTTAGCAGGGACGTGCAACGACGCCGTCATATTCCCCGGCTATGATCTCCGGTCCGCCTACCTGGGAGCCATCCGATGACCATCAGCCGCCGCAAGTTCCTGCGCTACGCCGCCGGCGCCAGCGCCACCTCCATGTTCCCCGACCTGATCCAGCAGGCGCTGGCGGTCCCCGCCAACAACGCCACCGGCACGCTGGCCGATGTGCGGCACGTGGTCATCTTCATGCAGGAGAACCGCTCCTTCGACCATTACTTCGGCACCTTGTCCGGCGTGCGCGGCTTCGGCGATCCGCGCGCCATCGACCTTCTTGGCGGCCGTCCGGTCTGGTACCAGCCCGACAACGCGGGCGGCTACGTGCTGCCGTTCCACTTCGACGCCAAGAACACCAGCGCACTGTCGGTCGGCACCAACCACTCGTGGAAGGGATCGCAGGCCACCTGGCAGGGTTGGGACGCCTGGGTCAAGCAAAAGACGCCGCAGACCATGGGCTACTTCGACCGCGGCGACCTGCCGTTCTACTACGCGCTGGCGGACGCCTTCACCATCTGCGACGCCTACCACTGCTCGGTGTTCGGCGCCACCGATCCCAACCGCATGTACTCGCTCACCGGCAGCAGCCAGGGATGGCTGGACTCCATGGGCGGCCTGTACAACGTCAGCGCGGCCGGCTACTACAACAACGATCCGGCGCTGGACAACATCAGCCCCGGCGTGACCGCCAGCGCGCCCACGTGGCGCACCTATGCCGAGGTGCTGGAGGCCAACCAGGTCAGCTGGAAGGTCTACCAGGAGTGGGACAATTACGGCGACAACTACCTGGCCTACTTCCGCAACTTCCGCGTCAACGCCGACGGCAGCCGGCTCGACCCCGACTCGCCGCTGTACCGCAAGGCGCGCGCGCTGGCGCCCGGATCCACCGCCGCCAACGCCGCCGGCACCACCGGCGACTGGCTGGTCAATGCCTTCGCCGACGATGTGCGCAACAACCGCTTGCCGCAGGTGTCGTGGATCTGCGCGCCCAACGACTACACCGAGCACGCGCCGAACTCCCCCAACGCCGGCGAGAACCTCACCGCGCGCCTGCTGGCCGCGCTGGTGGCCAATCCCGAGGTCTGGTCCAAGACCGTGTTCCTGTTGATGTACGATGAAAACGATGGCTTCTTCGACCACGTGCCGTCCGACCTCGCACCGCTCAACCCCGGCATGGGCAGGACCACACTGGCCGACATCGGCACGTACGAGAGCTACCAAGGCGTGCCGATGGGCCTGGGCCCGCGCGTGCCGATGCTGGTGATCTCGCCGTGGAGCAAGGGCGGGCGCGTGTGCTCGCAGCTGTTCGACCACACGTCCAAGCTGCGCTTCCTGGAGGAGTGGCTGGTGGCCGGCCTCGGCAAGGACCGCGCCAGCGTCCAGTGCGACCTGATCTCGCCGTGGCGCCGCGCCGTGTGCGGCGACCTGACCTCGGCCTTCGACTTCAGCGCGCCCAACAGCAACTGGCCGGCCAGCGTGCCGAAGACGGCCGCGTATCAGCGCGTGTCCGGCAAGCCGTATCCGACGCCGCCGGCGGTGCAGAGCCTGCCGAGGCAGGAGGTCGGCGCGGCCGGCCCGCGCGTGGCCTGCGCGCTGCCGTACGAACTGGCGACGCAGGGCCGCGTGGCCAGCGCGCGCCAGTTCGAACTGAGCTTCGCCAACAGCGGCAAGGCCGGCGCGGCCTTCATCGTGTATTCCAGCCTGCGCGCGGATGGTCCGTGGTACTACACGGTCGAGGCCGGCAAGCGGATCGAGCACGAGGTGTGGAACTGGAACACCGGCAATTACGAACTGAGCGTGCGCGGCGCCAATGGCTACGTGCGCCAGTTCAAGGGCGCGTTCGGCGCCGCGCGGCCGGAAGTGCACACCAGCTACGACCGCAGCCTGGGCGGCATCGCGCTGGTGCTGTCGAACCAGGAAGGCTTGCATGCCTGCAGCTTCACCATCGCCGACAACGCCTACGGCGCGCGGCCGGCCACCCACCGCGTGGCGGCGGGCGCGACCTTGTCGGTTCTGCGCAACCTGTCGGGCAGCTTCGGCTGGTACGACTTCAGTGTTAGCAGCGACGCCGATCCGCAATGGCTGCGCCGGGCCGCGGGCCATGTGGAAACAGGGCGCGCCAGTCGCACGGACCCGATGATAGGTGCCCAGCGCGGCTAGCATGCAACGGCGCGCGGTGCCGCCGCGCGCCGGACGGCATGTGAATTTGCAGCCACGGCGTCGTCATCGATTTGATTGACCTGAGGAATGTGCTGGCGGAGAATCTCCGGCAGCAGCAGGCAACTCGTACATAAAAAAGTCATTCGTGGCACTGCGTCAAACTTGATTTGACGTCAGCTTTTACTTTTTGATCAGATAGTCGAGATGAGCGCGCACATTCCAACCTCTCCTCCAGCACGCCGGCGCGCGCCCGAACCATCTCTCATGACATAACGTTCCTACCAGGGAGACATGATGTTTGCAAATATGAAGGTGGCGACCCGTCTGGGTCTGGGTTTTGGCGCCGTGCTGGTTCTGCTGTTGATCCTGGCGGTGGTGAGCACGATGCGCATGGCGGCGGTCAACGATGGCTTCAGGCGCATCATGGAAGACCGCTATCCCAAGGTCGTGATGGCGAAAGATAACATCCGCTACACGGTAGACAGCGGCCGCCAGCTGCGCAGCATGCTGCTCGCCACGAGCGACGATGAGCGCGAAAAATTCCGGCGGCTGGTGGAGGCCAACCGGGCCAGGATCGCCGAAGCGATGGGCAAGATCGAAAAGCTGCTCAGCAGCGAGAAGGGCCGCCAGATGTTCAAGGAGGTCAACACCAAGAGCGAGGCGATGGCGCCCAAATATGAGCAGTTGTACACCCTGGCCAAGAGCGACCCGAAGAAGGCGGTCGAGTACATAAAAAACGATTTCGCGGAGGCCAACAACATCTACGCCAATTCGCTGGATACGTTCGCCAAGTTCCAGGGCGACCTGATGGATACGGAGGCCCAGACGGCCAACGACACTTATCTGGAAACGCGCAAGGTGGTGATCCTGCTGTCGATCGCGGCGGTGCTGATCGGCGCTGCGATCGCGTGGCTGATCACGCGGGACCTGGTCAAACGGCTAGGCGGCGAGCCGGTCTATGCGGCCGACCTGATGGAGCGCGTCTCCAAAGGTGACCTGAGCTGCGAAGTGCAGCTCAAGCGCGACGACCGCGGCAGCATGCTGTATGCCGTCAGCGAAATGATCGCCAAGCTGCGCCGGGTGGTCGAGGGCCAGCGCGCCCTGGTGCAGGCCGCCAACCGCGGCAACTTCGATGTGCGCGTGGACCTGACCGGCATGGCCGGCTTCCAGCAGGAGATGGGCGAGAGCCTGAACCAATTGGCCATCACCACCGGCGCCAGCATCGCCGACGTGGTGCGGGTGATGGGCGCGATGTCCGAGGGCGACCTGACCAAGACCATCGACAAGCCCTACGAGGGCGCGTTCGGCGAGCTGAAGGAATACACCAACAACACGGTGGCCAAGCTGGCGCAGGTGGTCAGCGAAGTCAACAACAGCGCCGAGGGCCTGGCCGCCGCGTCCGAGGAAGTCAGCGCGACCTCGCAGTCGCTGGCGCAGGCGGCCAGCGAGCAGGCCTCCAGCGTGGAGGAGACCTCGGCCTCGGTCGAGCAGATGACCGCCTCGGTGGCGCAGAACACCGACAACGCCAAGGTCACCGACGCCATGGCCAGCCGCGCCGCCAACGAGGCGAGCGAGGGCGGCGACGCGGTGCGCTCGACGGTGGCGGCCATGAAGCAGATCGCGGCCAAGGTCCTGATCATCGACGACATCGCCTACCAGACCAACCTGCTGGCCTTGAACGCCGCCATCGAGGCGGCGCGCGCGGGCGAGCACGGCAAGGGCTTCGCGGTGGTGGCGGCGGAGGTGCGCAAGCTTGCCGAGCGCAGCCAGGTGGCGGCGCAGGAAATCGGCCAGGTGGCCAGCGGCAGCGTGGAGCTGGCCGAGCGGGCCGGGCAGATGCTGGGCGCGATGGTGCCCAACATTAAGAAGACCTCCGACCTGGTGCAGGAGATCACGGCCGCGTCGGAGGAGCAATCGTCCGGGCTGGCGCAGATCAATTCGGCGATCAGCCAGCTGAGCCAGACCACGCAGCAGAACGCCTCCGGTTCGGAGGAATTGGCGGCCACGGCGGAGCAGATGAGCAGCCAGGCGGAGGAGCTGCAACAGACCATGGGCTTCTTCATCCTGAGCGGCTCCGGCACGCGGCCGATGCGCAGCCGGGACGCGGCCAACACCGGGCGCATGCGGCCGGCGGCGCTGCGCGCCATCAACGCCGAGGCGCCGGACGAATCGCAGTTCGTGCGTTACTGAGCCGCCGTCAGCTCCTTCCCGCCGGCCCCGCCTTGAGCGAAGCCACGATATCCTGCGCCGCCGCTTCCGCCGCTGCGCAGGCGCTTTCGGCGTCGGTGAACTGCTGGACCGCCGCCACCCGGTGCTTGCGGCGGACATTCAAACGATGCATCGGCGACCCCGACGGCGCGAACACCGCGACGTAGGCGCCCCACAGCTTGCAGCCCTCCAAGCGTTCCGCTGAAAACTCGATTTCAAAGTTGTCGATGTACTTGGTCGGCACGGCTCCCTCCCCGATGACTGGCGATACCCGTCCAATGTACGCGCTCCGGGCCGGTAATGTCGCGCAGTTTCTGCAATCCGTTACAATCGGGACAATATCGACATATCGCCAACAATGACCAATTCCCCGAATGTGCGGCGCCGTTCCCTGATCGCCGCTTGCAGCGCGCACGCCATCCACGATGGCCTGACCGATGTGATCTACGTGCTGCTGCCCGTGTGGCAGGCGCAATTCGCGATCAGCCTGGCGATGGTGGGCCTGCTGCGCGGCGCCTACTCGGGCATGATGGCGGGCTTCCAATTGCTGGCCAGCCGCCTGGCGAAACGCTGGGGCCGCGAGCGCATGCTGATCGGCGGCACGGCGCTGGCCGGCATCGCATACTTGATCTCGGGCATGGCCGGCGGCCTGACGGTGCTGCTGATTTCGCTGCTGCTCGGCGGCCTGGGCGCCAGCACCCAGCATCCGCTGGCCTCGTCCATCGTCACCGACACGCACGAGGCGGGCGGCGGCGTGAAGGAGGCGCTGGCGCAATACAACTTTGCCGGCGACATCGGCAAGACGCTGGTGCCGGGCGCCGTCGGGCTGATGCTGGTGGTGGTGAGCTGGCAGGCCAGCGTGGTCCTGATCGGCTGCCTCGGCCTGGCGGCGGCGGTGCTGCTGTGGTGGCTGCTGCCGACGGCGGCGGAGTCGGCCCATCATCGGGCGCAGTCGGCCAAGGTGGTGGCCGGCAAGGGCTCGGCCAGCGGCCTGCGCGCGCTCATCGCCACCGGCATGCTCGACAGCTCGGTACGCATGGGCTTCCTGACCTTCCTGCCGTTTCTGTTGCAAAGCAAGGGCGCCGGCACCGCCGGTATCGGCCTGGCGTTGTCGCTGCTGTTTGTCGGCGGCGCTTTCGGCAAGCTCTCCTGCGGCTACTTGGGTGCGCGCATCGGCATGATGAGGACGGTGTGGATCACCGAGTCCGCCACGGCCCTGCTGATCCTGTTGTCGGTATGGCTGCCGCTGACCGCCATGATGGCCATGCTGCCGCTGCTGGGGCTGGCGCTGAACGGCACCTCCTCGGTGCTGTACGGCGCGGTGCCGGAGCTGGCCGAGACGGGCAAGCGCGAGCAGGCGTTTGCGCGCTTCTATACCGCCACCATCGGCGGCGGCGCGCTGGCGCCGGTGCTGTTCGGCCGGCTCGGCGACGTGGCCGGCGTCCCCAACGCATTGATGGCGCTGGCGGCCTTGCTGCTGCTGACGCTGCCTTTGTCGTACCGGGTGCAAAAGTCCCTGGACGGTTGAAGCGCCGCGAATATCATTGGCCCCATTGGTGATTTTCGTAATTGCTAGGCCGGCGGGTAACTTGCAGAATGTAGCGACAAAAAATCTCAACGAGACATTCCCCCATGACCTCTACCCACTGGCGCCTGGCATTCTGCCTGGCCGCGGCATCGGCATCGGCGTCCGCCTGCGCGGCGCCGACGCACGACCTGAACGTCTATGCCGGCCGCCCGCAGCCCTCATGGCATCTCACGCTGACCGGCCTGGACGTGAACATGAAGATGGACGGCGCCAGCGCCGCGATCCCGCCGTCGGCCGCGATCCCGGCCAGCCGCGTCAGCGCCAGCCAGGACGGCAAGGCGCTGACGCTGAACTTCAAGGATTCGTGGTACGCCGGCGTGCGCCTGGAGGGCGGCAAGCCGCTCGACCTGCGGCCGTACCTGGCGCACGGCGTGCTGGCGCTGGATGTCAAGGTCGCGGACATGGAGGAGGGCGGGCTGGGCATCGCGGTCGGCTGCGGCGACAAATGCCAGCGCAATGTGCCCTTCATGCTGCCGGCGCGCGCCATCGCCGGCAAGGGCTGGCAGCACGTGGTGCTGGCGATGAGCTGCTTCGCGCACGACGGCGACGACTTCAGCGCCGTCACCCAGCCCTTCGTGCTCAACGCGAACGGCAGCGGCGTGGTCTCGGTGGCCAACATCCGCTACCAGGCCAGCGGCACGCCCAACACCAGCTGCCCGGATTACCGCACCGTGTCGGTCACGCCGGACAAGTTGAACGAACCATGGTCGATCAAGTGGTGGACGCCGCGCCACGAGAAGAAGCTGGCCGAGGCGCAGGCGCTGGGCAAGTCGGCGCAGGTGGTGTTCATCGGCGACTCGATCACCGAGGGCTGGGAGAAGAGCGGCGCGCCGGTCTGGGAGCGCAACTACAAGCCGATGAACGGCCTGGCGCTGGGCTTCGGCGGCGACCGCACCGAGAACGTGCTGTGGCGCCTGCTGCACGGCGAGGTGGACGGCCTCGCGCCCAAGGTCGCGGTGCTGATGTTCGGCACCAATAACACCGGCCACCGCCACGAGGATCCGAAGCTGACCGCCGCCGGCATCCGGCGCGACATCGACGAGCTGCGCCATCGCCTGCCGGACACCAAGATCCTGCTGCTGGCGATCTTCCCGCGCGGCGAGAAGCCGGACGACGAACTGCGCCAGCTGAACGAGCAGGTCAACGGCATCATCGCCGGCTTCGCCGACAACAAGAGCATCTACTTCCTGAACATCAACCAGGCCTTCCTGGCGCCGGACGGCACGCTGTCGAAGGACATCATGCCCGACCTGCTGCACCCGAACGAGAAGGGCTACGAGATCTGGGCCAAGGCCATGGCGCCGACGCTCAAGCGGCTGATGGGCGGCGACGCCTACGCCTGGGACAACGTCGCCATCGGCGGCAGCGGCTATGTGTCCGGCATCGTCACCAGCAAGGCCGAGAAGGGCCTGGTCTACGTGCGCACCGACGTCGGCGGCGCCTACCGCTGGGACGGCGCCGCACAGCGCTGGATACCGTTGCTCGACTGGGTGTCCGACAAGGACACCGGCTTGCTCGGCGTGGAGTCGATCGCCATCGATCCGGGCGCGCCGTCCAGGGTGTACCTGTCCACCGGCATCGCCTATTTGAACGGCGGCGCCAGCGCGATCCTGAAATCCAGCGACTACGGCAAGACCTTCACCAGGATCGACGTGACCGGCCAGTTCAAGGTCCACGGCAACGGCCTGGGCCGCGGCACCGGCGAGCGGCTGCAGGTGGACCCGGCCAACGGCAAGATCCTCTACATCGGCACGCGCGCCGACGGCATGTTCAAGAGCGCGGACGAAGGCCTGAACTGGCAGCACCTGGACGGCCTGCCGGTGGCGGCCACGCCCAACCGCAACGGCGTGGGCTTCGTGCTGCTGGACCCGGCCAGCGCGGCCGGCGGCGCCACGCAGAGGATCTTCGCCGGCGTGTCGCGCTACGGCTCGGTGGGCGCGAATATGTACATGTCCAACGACGGCGGCAAGACCTTCGCGCCGATGAACGGCGGCCCGACCGCCTTGATCCCGCAGCGCGCGGTGCTGGCCAAGGGCAGCCTGGTGGTGGTCTACGCCAATGGCGTCGGCCCACACGGCGACAAGCACGGCGAGGACATGGACCAGGGCCAGGTGTGGAAGTACGATATCGCCACCGCCAAGTGGAGCAATATCTCGCCGCCGCTGAACCGCGCCTACGCCGGCATCACGGTCGATCCGGGCAACGAGGATCGCATGATCGTCTCCACCACCAACTACTACCGCAAGCCCGGCACGATGGGCGACCAGTTCTTTGAAACGCTGGACGGCGGCAAGAGCTGGAAGAGCGTGGTCGACCAGGGCGTGCGTATCGACCCGAACGGCGTGAGCTGGATCGCGGGCAGCTTCATGCATTGGGCCACCAGCATCGAGTTCGATCCCTTCGACACGCGCACGGTGATGGTCGTCTCCGGCAACGGCATCTTCAAGACGAACGACATCCACGCCACGCCGGCGGTCTGGAAATTCGAGGACAAGGGCCTGGAGGAATCGGTGCCGCTGGATATGATCAGCATTCCCGGCGGCCCGGCCATTTCCGCCATCGGCGACTACGACGGCTTCCGCCACACCGACGTCACCCAGTACGCACCCATCCACACGCCGACCATGGGCACCACCTGGGGGCTGGACTACGCGGCCGCCAATCCCAATGTGGTGGCGCGCGTCGGCAGCGCGATGTACGTGTCGCGCGACATGGGCGTGAGCTGGAAGAAGACCGCCAGCCTGCAGGGCAAGCAGGGCCGCCTGGCGCTGAGCGCGGACGGCAAGGTGATCGTGCACAGCCCGGAAAAATCCGCCACCAGCTACTATTCGGCCGACGGCGGCGACAGCTGGCGCGTGGCCCAGGGCCTGAACGGCGCGCGGCCGGTGGCCGACCCGGTCAATCCCCGCAAGTTCTACGCGCTGAGCGGCGCCGCGCTGCTGGTCAGCACCGACGCCGGCGCCAGCTTCGCGCCGGCCGGCCGCCTGTCCGGCGCCAAGGGCTCGCCGGCAGTGCGCGCCGCGCCGGACCGGGAAGGCGACGTCTGGGTGGCGCTGTACGACGGCGGCCTGGCCCGTTCCACCGATTCCGGCGCCACGTTCGCCAACCTGGCCAATGTGGGCTACGCGGCGGCGGTCGGCTTCGGCAAGGCGGCGCCGGGCGCCAGCTACCCAACGGTGTACATCTGGGGCTCTGTGGGCGGCGTGCGCGGCCTGTTCCGCTCCACCGACAGCGGCGCCAGCTGGTTGCGTATTAATGACGATAATCATCAATATGGCGGCCCGGGCGATGCGCAATTTGTTATCGGAGATGCAAACACCTACGGCGTGGTGTACATGAGCACGGCGGGTCGGGGCATCGTGACTGGCAAGCCGATTGTCGCCAATTAGGGACGTGATCGCCTTTTTCATCGGTACATGATCGGAAACATGCCACAATACCCGGTACATCCTGCAGAGGGTGTATCGAGACGTGCTGTACCGAGATTGAGGTCGTTGAAAATGTCGATGAAGTCCCACCGTATTGCGTTGCTGTTCAACGCCAATAAAATTTTTGACCGCGAGGTTATTTCCGGCGTGGCCGCTCACCTGAGCAGCACCCGCGCCTCCTGGGATCTGTTCCTGGAAGAAGACTTCCGCCTGCGCCTGCCCGGCATCGAACACTGGCAGGGCGACGGCATCATCGCCGATTTCGACGATCCCGCCGTGGCCGCCGCGCTCAGCCGCAGCCGCATCCCGGTGGTGGCGGTGGGCGGCTCCTACGCCGACGAGAGCAACTACCCGGATTCCATTCCCTACGTCGCCACCGACAATTTCAAGCTGATCAAGCTGGCCCACGACCACCTGATCGAGGCCGGCCTGCGCAATTTCGCGATGTTCAGCCTGCCGGAGGCGCAGGAAAACCGCTGGGCGCAGGAGCGCGAGACCGCCTTCCGCACGCTGATGCGCAAGGATAAGATGGAGCCGCACATCTACCGCGGCCTGGGCACCAGCGCGCCGTCGTGGGACGAGGCGGTGGAGCAGCAGATCAAGTGGCTGCACAGTCTGCCCAAGCCGGTCGGCATCATCGCCGTCACCGACGCCCGCGCGCGCCAGCTGCTGCAGGCCTGCATCATGGCCGGCATCGAGGTGCCGGAGCAGGTGGCGCTGATCGGCATCGACAACGATCCGCTGGCGCGCATGCTCACCCGCATTCCGCTCAGCTCCGTGATGCAGGGCGCGCAGGAGATGGGCCGCACCGCCGCCCACCTGCTGGACCAGATGCTGCACGGCGTGCGCCTGGGCGGCACGCGCATCCTGGTGCCGCCGGTCGGCATCAACGTGCTGACCTCGACCCGCCACGAGGCGCCCAAGCATCCGCACGTGATGCGGGCGCGCCATTTCATCCGCCAGTACGCCTGCCAGGGCATCAAGACCCACCAGGTGGCCGAGTATGTCGGCATCTCGCGCTCGTCGCTGGAGTCCTACTTCCGCCAGGAGCTCGATTGCAGCGTGCATGACGTGATCCTGCGCTTCAAGCTGGACGCCGCCACCGAGATCCTCGCGCGCGGGGAGCGCAGCATCGCCGACGTGGCGCTCAGCTGCGGCTTCACGTCGGTGCAGTACATGCACGCGGTGTTCAAGCGGGAACTGGGCTGCACGCCGCGCGCCTACCAGGACCGCGCCATGCAGGGCCGCGCCGGCGAAGCCGATGGCGACGGCGCCGCCGTGGCGGATTTGCGCAGCGTGGCCTGAGCGAGGGCGAGGCGTAAAACATGACCGGGATTGGTGAGTTTCATAATTGCCGTCATGGGTGAATCGGGTCAAAATCCTCCACGCAGTTTGCTTGCCAGCCTGGAGAGAGAGACCTTGGAAAATAATATGAGTACGATGCTGCCCGACGATGTCGAACGGGCAGTCCTGGTGGGCCGTGTGTGGCGCGATGGCGTCATCAACGGACCTTGCGTGGTCGCCGTGCGCAACGGCGAGGTGTTTGATATCACCGGCCACGCGCCCACCATGTCCGATCTTCTGGAGCGCGACGACGCCCTTGAGGTGGCGCGCTCCGCCCCCGGCGAGCCGCTGGGCAGCGTGCGGCAGCTGATGGCCCACGCCCTCGACGCCAAGGCCGCCGTCGGCGCGCCGCGCCTGCTGGCGCCGTGCGACCTGCAGGCGATCAAGGCCTGCGGCGTGACCTTCGCCGTCAGCCTGCTGGAACGCGTGATCGAAGAACAGGCTGGTGGCGACGCCTCCCGCGCCAGCGCGCTGCGCTCCGAAATCCAGTCCATCATCGGCTCCGACCTGTCGGCCATCCGTCCCGGCTCGCCCGAGGCGGCGCGCCTGAAGGCGGACCTGATCGAGCGTGGCCTGTGGTCGCCGTACATGGAAGTGGGCATCGGCCCGGACGCCGAGGTGTTCTCCAAGTCGCAACCCATGTCGGCGGTGGGGCAGGGCGCGGACGTCGGCCTGCACCCGGATTCGAAATGGAACAATCCCGAGCCGGAGATCGTCCTGGCGGTCAACAGCCAGGCGCGCGTGCTGGGCGCCACGCTGGGCAACGATGTCAACCTGCGCGACATCGAAGGCCGCAGTGCCCTCCTGCTGGGCAAGGCCAAGGACAACAACGGCTCCTGCGCCATCGGCCCGTTCATCCGCCTGTTCGACGAACACTTCACCATCGACACCATCCGCAACGCGGAAGTGAGCATGCTGATCGAAGGCGAGGACGACAACTTCCACCTGGCCGGCGCCAGCCGCATGCGCGAGATCAGCCGCGATCCGCTGGACCTGGTGAGCCAGGTCTGCGGCCGCCATCACCAATACCCGGACGGCTTCATGCTCTTCCTCGGCACGATGTTCTCGCCGATCAAGGACCGCGACACCGCCGGCGGCGGTTTCACGCACCATCTGGGCGACCGTGTCAGCATCTCGACGCCGTCGCTGGGCAAGCTGGTGAACCATGTGCAGCGCAGCGACGCCATCGCGCCGTGGACCTTCGGCGTGCGCGCCTTGCTGGGCCGCGCGCGCGGCGCCAGCGCGGTGCGCGCGGCGCCGGCGGTGCAGGCCAGGATGCAGCATGCGACCTACCCTAGCCTGGCCGGCAAGCGCGTGGTGGTCACGGGCGGCGGCAGCGGCATCGGCGCGGGCATGGTGGAGGCGTTCGCGCAGCAGGGCGCGCAGGTGCACTTCCTCGACGTGGCGGAGAAGGATTCGCTGGCGCTGCAAAGCCGCCTCGCCACGCTGGCGACTCCGCCGGTGTTCATGCGCTGCGACCTGACCGATCTCGAGGCGCTGGAAGCGGCTTTCAAGGGCATCGGCGAGGTCGATATCCTGATCAACAACGCGGCCAACGACGACCGCCACAAGCTGGCCGACGTCACCCCCGAATACTGGGAGCAGCGCATGGCCGTCAACCTGCGCCACCAGTACTTCTGCGCCCAGGCCGTGGCCGAGGGCATGCGGCAGCGCGGCGGCGGCGTGATCCTGAACTTCGGTTCGATCTCGTGGCACCTGGCTTTGCCGGAACTGACCCTGTACATGACGGCGAAGGCCGCCATCGAGGGCATGACGCGCGGCCTGGCGCGCGACCTCGGTCCGCACAACGTCCGCGTCAACTGCATCATCCCGGGTGCGGTGCGTACGCCGCGCCAGGAAGCCCTGTGGCATACGCCGGAAGAGGAAGCGCGCATCCTGGCGGGCCAATGCCTGCCGCAGCGAGTGCAGGTGGACGACGTGGCCGCGCTGGCGCTGTTCCTGGCCTCCGACAACGCAGGCCGCTGCACCGGCCGCGATTACTTCGTCGATGCGGGATGGTACGGCGCATGAGTACCCAACGCCGCTTCCGCTCGCAGGACTGGTTCGACAATCCGGACCACATCGACATGACGGCGCTGTACCTCGAGCGCTTCATGAACTACGGGATCACGCCGGAGGAGCTGCGCTCCGGGCGCCCCATCATCGGCATCGCGCAGAGCGGCAGCGACATCAGTCCCTGCAACCGCATCCACCTGGAGCTGGCCAAGCGCGTGCGCGATGGCATCCGCGATGCGGGCGGCATCGCGATGGAGTTCCCGCTGCATCCGATCTTCGAGAACTGCCGGCGTCCGACCGCCGCCATCGACCGCAACCTGGCCTATCTGGGTTTGGTGGAGATCCTGCACGGCTATCCGATCGACGCGGTGGTGCTGACCACCGGCTGTGACAAGACCACGCCATCGCAGCTGATGGCTGCGGCGACGGTCGACATTCCCGCCATCGTGCTTTCTGGCGGGCCGATGCTGGACGGCTGGTTCGAGGGCGAACTGGCGGGTTCCGGCGCGGCGATCTGGAAGGGCCGGCGCCAGCTGGCCGCCGGCGAGATCGACAACGAAAAATTCCTGCAGATCGCGGCCGCCTCGGCGCCGTCGGCGGGACACTGCAACACCATGGGCACCGCCTCCACCATGAACGCGATGGCCGAGGCGCTGGGCATGTCGCTGACCGGCTGCTCGGCGATCCCCGCGCCCTACCGCGAACGCGGCCAGATGGCGTATGAAACCGGCAAGCGCATCGTCGAGATGGCGCGGCTGGACATCAAGCCTTCCAGCATTCTGAATCGCGAAGCCTTCCTGGACGCGATCGTCGTCAACGCGGCGATCGGCGGCTCCACCAACGCGCAGCCGCACATCATGGCGATGGCGCGCCACGCCGGCGTCGAGCTGCATTCGAGCGACTGGATGGAGTACGGCCACGCAGTGCCGCTGCTGCTGAACATGCAGCCGGCCGGTAAGTTCCTCGGCGAGCGCTTCCACCGCGCCGGCGGCGTGCCGGCCATCATGTGGGAGCTGGAGCAGAAGGGCATGCTGCGCTCGGACCGTCCGACCGTCACCGGCCGCACCATGCGCGACAACCTGGCCGGGCGCGAGACGCACGACCGCGAGGTGATCTACCCGTTCGACCAGCCGCTGAAAAAGGATGCCGGTTTCTTCGTCCTGAAGGGCAACCTGTTCGACTTCGCCATCATGAAAACCAGCGTGATCTCGGACGCCTTCCGCGCCCGCTATCTGAGCACGCCGGGCAGCGAGAACATCTTCGAATGCCGCGCCATCGTGTTCGACGGCTCCGACGACTACCACGCCCGCATCAACGATCCGTCGTTGAACATCGACGAGGACTGCATGCTGGTGATACGCGGCGCGGGCCCGGTGGGTTGGCCCGGTTCGGCCGAGGTGGTGAACATGCAGCCGCCCGATGCATTGGTCAAGCGCGGCATCAACGCGCTGCCGACGCTGGGCGACGGCCGCCAGTCCGGCACCTCGGACAGCCCGTCGATACTGAACGCGTCGCCGGAGAGCGCGGTCGGCGGCGGCCTCGCATGGCTGCGCACGGGCGACCGTATCCGCGTGGACCTGAACGCCGGCCGTTGCGATGTGCAGGTGGGCGAGGCGGAATGGGAAGAGCGCAAGAAGGACGGCCTTCCGCCCATCCCGGCCAGCCAGACGCCGTGGCAGGAGATTTACCGCAGCACCGTTGGACAGATGGAAAACGGCGCCTGCATGGAACTGGCTGTACCATACCGGGGAGTGGTTAACAACCAGGCACGTCACAATCACTAATCGGCCGGGCATGGACCCGTGCGATAACAGGAGACGACAATGAAGAAATTACTGAACGCCGCGGCAGTCGCCGTCATGCTGGTTTGCGCCGGCGGGAACGCCATGGCCGACGCCAAGAATCCGAAGATCGGTTTTTCGATCGACGATCTGCGGCTGGAGCGCTGGGCGCGCGATAGGGATTACTTCGTTGCGGCGGCCGAGCAGCAGGGTGCCAAGGTCTTCGTGCAGTCGGCCGACGCCAGCGAGCAGCGGCAGATCGCGCAGATCGAGAACCTGATTTCGCGTGGCGTCGATGTGCTGGTGATCGTCCCGTATAACGCCACGGTGCTCAACAACGCCGTGCGCGAGGCCAAGAAGGCCAAGATCAAGGTGGTTTCCTACGACCGCCTGATCCTCAACGCCGATATCGACGCCTACATCTCCTTCGATAACAAGATGGTCGGCGAGATGCAGGCGCAGGGTGTGGTGGCCGTCAAGCCGAAGGGGAATTACTACCTGCTGGGCGGCGCGCCGACCGACAACAACGCCAAGATGCTGCGCGAGGGCCAGCTGAAGGTGCTGCAGCCGCTGATCGACAAGGGCGACATCAAGGTGGTGGGCAAGCAGTGGGTCAAGGACTGGAATCCGGCCGAGGCCATGTCCATCGTCGAGAATGCGCTGACCGCCAACGCCAACAAGCTCGATGCGGTGGTCGCGTCGAACGACGCCACCGCCGGCGGCGCGATCCAGGCGTTGGCTTCGCAGAAGCTCGATGGCAAGGTGGCCGTGTCTGGGCAGGACGCGGACCTGGCGGCGGTGCGCCGTGTGATCGCCGGCTCGCAGACCATGACAGTCTACAAGCCGTTGAAGGTGATCGCCACCGAGGCGGCCAAGCTGTCGATCCAGCTGGTGCGCAACGAGAAGCCGGCCTTCAACGGCGAGTACCAGAACGGCTTCAAGCAGGTCCCGACGCTGCTGCTGAAACCGACCATGCTGACCAAGGCGAATGTCGACCTGGTGGTGACGGACGGCTTCTACACCAAGGCTCAATTGGCTGCCAAGTAAGCGGCGGGATCCCGCATGTCCGCCTATCTGCTGGAAATGAAGGGCATCGTCAAGAAATTTGGCGGTGTGCCCGCGCTCGACGGCATCGACTTGCAGGTCCGGCCCGGCGAGTGCATCGGCTTGTGCGGCGAGAACGGCGCCGGCAAGTCCACTTTGATGAAAGTGCTGTCCGCCGTCTACCCGCACGGCACCTGGGACGGCGAGATCCTGATGGACGGCCAGCCGCTGCGCGCGCAGTCGATACGCGAGAGCGAGGCGGCAGGCATCGTCATCATCCACCAGGAGCTGATGCTGGTGCCGGAATTGTCGGTGACGGAAAATCTCTTCCTTGGCAACGAGATCACGCTGCCCGGCGGCCGCATGGATTATCCGGCCATGAACCGCCGTGCGGAGACGCTGCTCAAGGAGCTGAAGCTCAACGACGTCAACGTGGTGCTGCCGGTGATGAACTACGGCGGCGGCCATCAGCAACTGATCGAAATCGCCAAGGCGCTGAACAAGAACGCGCGCCTGCTGATCCTGGACGAGCCGTCGTCGTCGCTGACGGCGTCGGAAATCGAGGTGCTGCTTGAGATCATACGCGGCCTGAAGGCCAAGGGCGTGGCCTGCGTCTACATCTCGCACAAGCTCGATGAGGTGGAGGCAATCTGCGACACCATCGTCGTCATCCGCGACGGCAAGCATATCGCCACCACGCCGATGCGGCAGATGGATGTGCGCCAGATCATTTCGCAGATGGTGGGGCGCGAGATGAACCAGCTGTATCCCAAGCTGGAACGCACGCAGGGTGAGGTGATCTTCGAAGCCCGCAACGTGGTCTGCTACGACACCGAAAAGCCGGACCGCAGGAAGGTGGACAACGTCTCCTTCACGCTGCGGCGCGGCGAGATCCTCGGCATCGCGGGGCTGGTGGGCGCCGGGCGCACGGAGCTGGTGTCGGCGCTGTTCGGCGCCTACAACGGCCGCAGCGAGGCCGAGGTGTGGCTCAACGGCGAGAAGATCGATACCCGCACGCCGCTCAAGGCGATCCGCGCGGGGCTGGCGCTGGTGCCGGAGGACCGCAAGCAGCACGGCATCATCCGCGACCTGGACGTGGGCCAGAACATCACGCTGGCGGTGCTGGGCCGCTATGCGCGCTTCACCCGCATCGACCGCGAGGCCGAGCTGAAAACCGTCAGCGAGGAGATCGCGCGCCTGGGCCTGAAGACGGCCAGCCCCTTCCTGCCGATTACTTCGCTCTCCGGCGGAAACCAGCAGAAGGCGGTGCTGTCCAAGATGCTGCTGACGCGGCCCAAGGTGCTGATCCTCGACGAACCCACGCGCGGCGTGGACGTCGGCGCCAAGTACGAGATCTACAAGCTGATGCTGGAACTGGCCAGCCAGGGCGTGTCCATCATCATGGTGTCGTCGGAGCTGGCCGAGGTGCTGGGCGTGTCCGACCGCGTGCTGGTGATGGGCGAAGGCCAACTGCGCGGAGACTTCATCAACCGGGACCTGACCCAGGAAATGCTGCTGTCGGCGGCGCTCGACCACTCATGATGCATCCTATGCCAACCACCAAACTAAAACAGCTCTTCACCCAATACAAAATCCTCGCGCTGCTGATCGCCATCGCCATCATCTGGAGCTTCTTCAGCTGGAAGACTGAGGGCGGCTTCATCTCGGCGCGCAACCTGTCCAACCTGATGCGGCAGATGTCGGTGACCGGCGTGGTGGCCTGCGGCATGGCCTTCGTCATCATCTCCGGCGAGATCGACCTCTCGGTCGGCTCGCTGCTTGGCCTGTTGGGCGGCGTGGCTGCGGTGCTCGACGTGAACCGCCACATGCCGCTGCCCGTGACGGTGGCGGCGGTGCTGGCCTGCGGCCTGGCGCTTGGCCTGGTCAACGGCTACCTGACGGCCTACAAAGGCATCCCGTCCTTCATCGTGGGCCTGGGCGGGATGCTGGCGTATCGCGGCATCGTGCTGGGCGTGACGGACGGCGTGACGGTGGCTCCCGTGTCGGAGGCGATGGTGCAGGTGGGGCAGGGCTATCTGTCGCCGGAGCTGGGTGTGACGCTGGGCGTGGCGCTGTTCGCGCTGGCCGCCGTGCTGACCTGGCGCCAGCGCCTGAACCTGGGCCGCCACGGTCTGCCGGTGCCGCCGATGTGGCGCGACGGCGTGCGCCTGGCCGCCATCGGCGCGGTGCTATTCGCTTTCGTGCGGACCCTGAACAGCTACGAGGGCATACCGCTGCCGGTGCTGCTGTTGCTGGTGCTGCTGGGCGCCTTCAGCTACGTCGCCACGCAGACCGTGTTCGGCCGCCGCATCTACGCGGTGGGCAGCAATATGGAGGCGACCCGCCTGTCCGGCGTGAACGTGCAGGCGGTGAAGCTGTGGATCTTCGGGATCATGGGCCTGATGTGCGCCCTGGCGGGCCTGGTCAACACGGCGCGGCTGGCTGCGGGGTCGCCGTCGGCCGGCACCTCCGGCGAGCTCGATGCCATCGCGGCCTGCTTCATCGGCGGCACGTCGATGCGCGGCGGTTCCGGCACAGTCTACGGCGCCTTGATCGGCGCGCTGGTGATGGCCAGCCTGGATAACGGCATGTCCATGCTGGACGTGGACACCTACTGGCAGATGATCGTCAAGGGCTGCATTCTGACGCTGGCCGTGTGGGTCGACGTGGCGACGCGCTCAAGCCGCCGCTGATGTCGTTTTTTGTGCACGGTCCGCCGCGCCGGGCCGTGCGCTTGCTCATTATCATTCCACGCCTTGGTGAATTTCGCAATTGCGGCCCGCTGTCGTAACTTGCAAAATGGTTTCATAAGTCGTATGACCTGGCACCCCGCCAGCAAGTCATCACGAAAAAAAAACCAAGAGCGAGACACTATCAATGAATCTCAAAATTCCGCGCTGCCCAGCGCCTGCGGGCCCGTTCGCCTGACGATTTCCCAAACCAACACTACAACACTAAAACACAAATAGTAAATGGCCAAAGAGCCGTGAATTATTCGCACAACCCTGGAGAGTGTAAATGAAACAGTTCAAAAAAACGGCGATCGCGCTGGGCCTGGCCCAGATGGCGTCCATGGCGATGGCGCAGACAGCTCCCGCCACCGATACCGGTGCGACCGTGATCGTGACCGGCCAGCGCGCAGCGCTGCAGTCGGCGCAGAAGATTAAACAGAATGCCGATGAAATCGTCGATTCCATCGTCGCCGACGATATCGGCAAGCTGCCGGACCGCTCGGTGACGGAGGTGTTGCAGCGCATCGTGGGCGTGACCATCGACCGCACCATGGCCAAGGGCGACCCGGAGCACTTTTCGGTTGAAGGTTCGGGCGTGTCGATCCGCGGCTTGAGCTATGTGCGCTCCGAGCTTAATGGCCGCGATTCGTTCTCCGCCAACGGCGGCCGTTCGCTGAACTTCGAAGACGTGCCGCCAGAGCTGATGGCCGGCGTCGACATCTACAAGAACCCGTCGGCCGAGCAGGTCGAAGGCGCCATCGGCGGCCTGGTGAACCTGCGCACCGCGATGCCGTTCGATTACAAGGGCTTCAAGGCCGCCGTCTCGGCCGACCGCACCTGGTCGGAACTGAAGAAGGGCAAGACCTCGCCATCGTATTCGGGCCTGGTGTCCAACCGCTGGAAAACCCCTGTCGGCGAAGTCGGCGCCTTGCTGGACCTGGCGTACTCGGAAAGCGCAACCCGCACCGACGCCTTCCAGGTCGAGCCTTACTATCCGATGAAAGACGCCAACGGCAATCCGGTCTTCGCACCGAAGGGCGCGCAATGGCGCACATTGCAATTCGACCGCAAGCGCGAAGGCGCATACGGCGCGCTGCAATGGAAGAAGGACGACTGGTCCAGCTCCCTGACCATGTTCAAATCGAAGTATGAGATGAAGTGGGACGAGCAGGCGATCTTCGCTCAATCGAGCCCGTACAACATCCGCCTGTCCCCGGATTCGACCTTCAACTCGCGCGGCGCGCTGCTGACCGGCACCCTGACAGATTCCACCGGCGCCGGCATCAACTTCGGCGACGACACCCGCGCCGCCAGCCGCAAGTCCGACACCACCGACCTGTCGTGGAACCTGCGCTGGCGTCACGACAGCTGGACCGTCACCACCGATCTGCAGCACATCAAGGCCAAGACCAACAGCTTCGATTCGACCGTGGCGACCGGCGTCCAGATGCCGAAGGAGCAGCTTGACCTGACCGGCAGCGTACCGAAGCTGATCTTCAGCGACGCGGACCGCGCCTACCTGGCGAATCCGAACAACTACTACTGGGCGTTCACGATGGAACACCTGGACCGCGCCAAGGCCGATGAAACCGCGTGGAAGACGGACGTCAAGTACGACTTCGATCATCCGGTGCTGCGCGACGTGCGCTTCGGCGTGCGCCTGACGGACCGCTCGGCGACGACGACGAAATCCAACCCGGACTACAATTGGGCCGCCATCACCCAGCCATGGCAGGGCGAGATTTCGCACCTGGCCTACCTGGGCGATCCTCGCTTCGCCGGCAATACCAACCTGCATAGCTTCAATAACTTCTTCAACGGCGGCGTGTCCGTGCCGTCGGTGGTGTTCCCGAACGCCTCGCTGGCGCAGGGCTACCCAGATTCCTACGCCCAGCTGCACACCTATCACGACATCCTGTGCGCGGAAAAAGGCAATACCTGCTCGCCATGGACGCCGGCCAGTTTCGGCACCAATCCTATCGGCACCAACGACCAGACGGAAAAGACCAAGGCGCTGTACGGCCAGTTGCGCTTCGGCTGGGATAACCTGAAATATCCGGTGGACGGCAACGTCGGCCTGCGTTATGTGCAAACCGATTCGACCGCGCACGGCTACACGGTATTCAGCTCGACCGCGCCGACCGGCGCCACGCAGGGCGTGCCGGTTCCGATCATCGCGCCGTTCGCCAAGGCGCAGGACTTCGACAACAGCTACCACAACTTCCTGCCTAGCCTGAACCTGCGCCTGAAGGCCTCGGACACGCTGCAGTTCCGCTTTGCCGCCGCCGCTGCATTGTCGCGACCTGATTTCGACAAGCTGCAGGCCTACACCACGCTGTCGCAGACCGCCGATTCGACGACCAAGAACGGCGTCACCACCATCAACACCTTGACCCAGGACGGCACCGGGTCGGGCAATCCCAACCTGCGTCCGACCACCTCCAAGCAGCTCGACCTGACGATGGAATGGTACTTCGCGCCTACCGGCTCGTTCACTGCGGCGGTGTTCAACAAGCAGCTGAAAGACATCGTCGTCAACCAGGTGTACAACTATCAGTTGACCGACGTGAACGGCAAGCCGCAGAACTTCAACGTGACTGGCCCGATCAACGGCGCCAGGGGCCATGCGCGCGGTATAGAGCTGGCCTTCCAGCAGTACTTCGACAAGCTGCCTGGCGTATGGTCGGGGTTCGGCATGCAAGCCAACTTCACTTTCGTCGACAGCAAGCGCGAACTGTATAACCCTGTGTTCTCGAAATACTGCACCGGCGGCGACAACGCCGGCAACGTCAACCTGAACCTGAACGGCTGCGACACCAACGGCACCACCTTCGGCAATCTGCCGCTGGAGAACCTGTCGCGCCAGTCGTACAATCTGGCGCTGCTGTATGACAAAGGCCCAGTGTCGGGACGCCTGGCCTACAATTGGCGCTCCAAGTCGCTGCAGGGCGTGAACGTCAACGGCACCAAGGGCGGCGACGCCACGGACAGCAATCCGGCCAGCCCGGGCTTCGGCCAGACCAATGTGGCATGGGCGCTGCCTACCTGGGCGGATTCGTACGGCCAGCTGGATGCGTCGGTGTTCTATAAATTCAGCGACAAGGTGCAACTCGGCCTGGAAGCGCAGAATCTGACCGATTCGACGTTCAAGCAGCTGATGCAGCAAAATATCGGGATGATGGGGCGCGCATGGTTCAAGACCGGCCGCCGCGTGGTCGCGAAACTGAGCTACGACTTCTAACCTACGAAAGGCTTTAATCAGATGAAGCATACCGCCCGCCAGTTTGTCTCCGTTTTGACTTTCGCGGCCCTGGCCGCAACTGGCGCGGCGGCTGCCGATCTGCCGCAGCTTGTGAAGAAGGACGGCCGCCACGCCCTGATGGTCGATGGCGCGCCGTTTGTGATGTTCGGCGCACAGGTGCACAACTCCAGCAATTATCCGCTGGCGTTGAACAAGGTGTGGCCGGCCATCAAAGACATGAACGCCAACACCGTCGAGATTCCCGTGGCATGGGAGCAGATCGAGCCGGTCGAAGGCAAATTCGATTTCAGTTACGTCGACACCTTGCTGGCGCAGGCGCGCGAGCACAAGGTGCGCCTGGTGCTGCTGTGGTTCGGCACCTGGAAAAACACCGGCCCGCAGTACACACCGGAGTGGGTCAAGTTTAATAACAAGCGTTTCCCGCGCATGGTCGACAAGGACGGTAAGACCATCTACTGCCTGTCGCCGAACAGCGAGGAAACGATGAAGGCCGACAGGAAGGCGTTTGTCGCGCTGATGGAACACATCAAGAAAGCCGATTCGGCGCAGCGCACCGTCATCATGATGCAGGTCGAGAACGAGGTAGGCACCTACGGCTTTGTGCGCGACTTCGCGCCGAAGGCGCAGGCGGCGTTTGAGCAGAACGTGCCGCAGGCCGTGCTGGATCATAAAAAATCTCCGGTGGCGCTGGCGGCCAGCGGCACCTGGAAGCAGGTCTACGGCGATTACGCCGACGAGTACTTCCACGCTTATTCCATCGCCAGCTACATCGAGGAAATCGCCAAGGCGGGCCGCGCGGTCTACAACCTGCCGATGTACGTGAACAACGCGCTGCGCGATCCGCTGGAGTCGCCGGTGATGCCGTGGAAGGGCAACTTCTCGAGCGGCGGGCCGACCTTCGACGTGATCGATATCTACAAGGCCGCCGCGCCGCATATCGACCTGGCCGCGCCGGATGTCTACGCTCCGGAGTCGGACAAATTCCACGCCACGCTGGACCGCTTCCAACGGCCGGACAACGCGCTGATGGTCCCGGAGATGAGCAACGCCTCGCAGTATGTGCGCTATGCCTACCTGGTGCTGGGCCGCGGTTCGCTGGCGTTCTCGCCGTTCGGTATCGACTACGCGGACTACAGCAACTTCCCGCTCGGTTCCAAGGCGACCGACAAGACCATGGTGGCGCCGTTCGGAAAAATCTACGCCGCCTTCCGGCCGATGGAACGCCAGTGGGCCAAGTGGGCGTTTGAGGGCCGCACCTACGGCGTGGCCGAGGGCGACGACCGCAAGCCGCAAACCGTCGCGATGAAGAACTGGAAGGCCACCGTCAGCTTCCGCATGTGGCAGTTCGGCGACGCCGACTGGCTGGCCAAGATCAAGGACCTGCCGGCGGATACCGAGCAGCCCAACGGCGGCGCGTCGATCGCGCAGATCGGCGACAATGAATTCATCGTGGTGGGCCAGCATGCGCGCGTGAGCTTCGACAGCGCGGATGGCAAGCCGTCCATGCTGGCGCGCGTGGAAGAGGGACATTTCGACCCTTCCGGCAAATGGATCATGGAGCGCAACTGGAACGGCGACCAGACAGATTACGGCTTGAACCTGACCGGCAATCCGGTGGTCCTCAAGGTCAAGCTGGGTACCTATTAAAAAATACGGAGATTAGATGCGATTCAAATCGATAGTGCCCGCGGCGTCGTGCCTGGCGGTGATGGTGTCGGGCCACGCGTTGGCCGGCACGTTTGAGAAGACCGCCACCGGCGTCGTGGTCAAGCCTGATACCGGTGCGGCGAAAGAGGTGCGCCTCGAGGTCATGGCCGACAATATCATCCACGTGGTGAAGCTCGACCAATCGGGCAAGGATCTCACGCCTTCGCTGATGACGGTGGCCGCTCCTGTTAGCGGTATCTTCAGCGTCGCGGCATCGGGCAAGGACAAGGTCACGCTGAAGGCGAAGAAGATCTCGGTGGCGGTATCGCTGGCGACGGGGCAGGTCCAGTTCTTCAACGCGGCCGGCAAGGCGTTCCTGAGCCAGGCCTCGGAGAGCATGGCGCCGGTCGATATCGGCGGCAAGCCGTTCATGGCGGTCAAGGAAGGCTTCAACCACGGCACCAGGGACGCCTACTACGGCCTGGGCCAGCACCAGAACGCGCAGATGAACCTCAACGGCGAAGACGTGCTGCTCATGCAGCACAATATGGCGATCGCCGTGCCGTTCGTGGTCTCGGACAAGAACTACGGCGTTTTGTGGGATAACAATTCGATCTCGCGCTTCGGCGACGCCAAGCCGTATGGCCCGATGGTGCGCGACCTGAAGGTGGTCGACGACGAAGGCAAGGCAGGCGGCCTGACGGCGCGCTACTACATCGGCGGCAAGCTGGCGTTGACCCGCCACGAGAAGGACATCGCCTATCAGTACCTGAAGGACGTGGCCGAGAACTGGCCGAAGGAACTGGGCGACATCAAAACGCTGAAGGACGTCAAGGTGGTCTGGGATGCGACGCTGAGCTCCGACAAGCCGGGCGTGCACAAGATGCAGCTGTATTCGTCGGACTACGCGACGCTGTCGGTGGACGGCAAGCAGGTGATGGACGTGTGGCGCCAGGGCTGGAATCCGTGGTATCACAACTTCGAGGTGAAGTTCGAGACCGGTAAGCCGGTCAAGCTGCACCTGGAGTGGAAGCCGTCCGGCGGCATGGTCGCGATCACGCACAACGATCCGCTGCCCGAACCGGAACGTCACTCGCTGACCTTCTCGTCGGAAGTCGCACAGAGCATCAACTACTACGTCGTCAGCGGCGACAGCATGGACAAGGTCATCGCCGGCTATCGCCACCTGACCGGCCAGGCGCCGATGATGCCGAAGTGGGCCTACGGCTTCTGGCAGTCGCGCCAGCGCTACGAAACGCAGGAGCAGCTGCTTGGCGTGCTGCGCGAATATCGCAAGCAGGGCTGGCCGGTGGATAACATGGTGCAGGACTGGTTCTACTGGCCGCAGGACCAATGGGGCTCGCACGATTTCGACAAGGCGCGCTTCCCCGATCCGAAAGGGATGCTGGACGAGGCCCACAAGGCGCATGCGCGCGTGATGATTTCGATCTGGGGCAAGTTCTATTCGAACACCGACAACTACAAGGAGCTGGCGGCCAAGGGCCATATGTGGACCAAGAACGTCGAAGACGGCGCGCTTGACTGGGTGGGCCCAGGCTACAAGAACAGCCACTACGACCCGTACACCAAGGAAGCGCGCGACATCTACTATCGCCAGATGAAGCCGAAGCTGATCGACCTGGGCTTCGACGCCTGGTGGATGGATAACACCGAGGCGGACGTGCTGTCCAATTCCCGGCCGGAGGACTTCAAGAAGCTGATCGGGCCAACCGTGTATGGTTTGGGCGAGATCACCTTCAATCCGTATAGCCTGGCGCATACCGAGGGCTTCTACCAGGGCCTGAAGCGCGACCAGCCGGACAAGCGCCAGTTCATCCTGTCGCGTTCCGGCTTCGCAGGCATCCAGCGCAATGCCACCGCGGTGTGGAGCGGCGATACGGCCAGCCGCTGGAACAACCTGTACGACCAGATATCGGCCGGCGTGAGCATTTCGATGTCGGGCATCCCGAACTGGACGCACGATATCGGCGGCTATGCGCAGGAAGAGCGTTACCAGGTCGGCGAAGTCGGTTCGGCGCAGGAAAACCGTGCCACCGGCGCGGCCAAGGGCAACCCGGAGGACATGAAGGAATGGCGCGAGCTCAATCTGCGCTGGTTCCAGTTCGGCGCGTTCTCGCCGCTGTTCCGTTCCCACGGCGAGGTGGTCAAGCGCGAGATCCACGAGATCGCACCGGAAGGCTCGCCGATGCGCGACTCGATGGTCTGGTACGACAAGCTGCGTTATCGCATGATGCCTTACATTTACTCGGCCGCCGCCGATATCCATTACGAGTCCGGCTCGATCATGCGCGGGCTGGTGATGGATTTCCCGAACGACGAAGCGGTCAAGGATATCAAGGACCAGTACCTGTTCGGCCATAACCTGATGGTGGCGCCGGTGTATGTGTACGGTGCGCGCGAGCGCAGCGTCTACATGCCCAAGGGGGCGAGCTGGTACGACTTCTACACCGGCGAACTGCACAAGGGGGGCGGCACGGCGACGATCAAGGCGCCTGAGACACGCATGCCATTGCTGGTGAAAGCCGGTTCGATCCTGCCGATGGGACCTGTGACGCAGTATGTGGATGAGAAACCGGATGCGCCGATCACCCTCAACATCTACACCGGCGCCGACGGCAAGTTCAGCCTCTATGAGGACGATGGCGTGAGCAATGCCTACCTGCGCGGAGAGTTCAGCCGCATCCCGTTGAGCTACAACGACAAGACCGGCGTGGTCACCATCGGCGAGCGCGTGGGGCAATACAAGGGAATGGTGGCCAAGCGCCAGTTCAAGCTGCGCTTCATCAAGGCAGGCGTATCGAGTTCGGATGATTTCGATGCGGCCGACAAGGTGGTCGCATACGAAGGCAAGTCGATCACGGTCAGGAAATAAGATGTTTCGACACGCGATGGTGGCGGCGGGCTTGCTCGCCGCGCAGCTGTGCTACGCAGCAGAGGTCCGCGACCTCGCGCTGCGCTACGACCGGCCAGCGCCGGATACGGCGCAAGGCTGGGAGCAGGAGGCGCTGCCGATCGGGAATGGCCGCATCGGCGCGATGATCTTCGGTCAGCTGGCGCGGGAACGCATCCAGTTCAACGACATTACGCTGTGGACCGGCGACGACAAGGTGATGGGCTCCTACCAGCCGTTCGGCGACGTCTACATCAACCTGCCGGGGCACGAGCAGGCCACCACGGCCTACACGCGCCAGCTGGATATCGACAAGAGCCTGCACAGCGTCAGCTACACGCACGGCGGCGTCAAGTTCAAGCGCGAAGCCTTCGCCAGCTTCCCGTCGCAGGTGATCGCGATGCGCCTGAGCGCCGACAAGCGCGGGCAGTACACCGGTTCGATAGAACTGACCGATATGCACGACGCGCAGATCAACGTCGTGGGCAACCGGATTGTCGCCACGGGTTCGCTGCGCGGCAAAGGCGACGCCTCCAGTAATGCGATGGACTACGCCAGCGAACTGCAGGTGCTGAACGAGGGGGGCGTGATCGCGGTCGAAGGCAACCGGATCACGTTCACCGGCTGCGACGCGGTGACCTTGATACTGGGCGCCGGCACCAGCTACGTCCTTGACCCGGCCAGGAAGTTCCAGGGCGAGCATCCGCTGCCGCGCGTGACGGCGCAGGTGAGTGCGGCCGCGCGTCCATGGGCGGCGCTGCTGGCCGAGCACCAGAAGGATTTCGATGCGCAGTTCAAGCGCATGAGCGTGGACTTCGGCGCCGCCGCGCCGGCACGCCGCGCGCTGCCGACCGACCAGCGCATCGCCACCTACACGGCGGAGGGCAACGATCCCGGACTTGAGGCGCAGTTCTTCCAGTTCGGCCGCTATCTGCTGATCTCCAGTTCGCGCGATTCGCTGCCGGCCAATCTTCAGGGCCTCTGGAACAACAGCCTCACGCCGCCGTGGAAGTCGGACTATCACACCAACATCAACATCCAGATGAACTACTGGCCGGCGGAACCGGCCAACCTGTCGAAGAACGCGTTGCCGTTCTTCGCGCTGGTGCAGGGCGTGGCGCCCGTGTATCGGCAGCTGGTCGCCGATACGGCGGCGCAGGCGCTTGCGCATCCCGAAGCTGTGCAGATGGCGAAGCCTGACCTGAGCGGCAATGCCGTCCAGCGTGAGGAGACCTTCATCGGTAATGCCGGCAAGCCGGTGCGCGGCTGGACCGTGCGTACCGAGTCGAATCCGTTCGGCGCGATGGGCTATGTGTGGAACAAGACCGGCAACGCCTGGTATGCCCAGCACTTCTGGGAGCACTACGCCTACACGCAGGACAAGACCTTCCTGCGCAACGTCGCCTATCCGATGATGAAGGAGGCGGTGCACTTCTGGCAGGACTACCTGAAGCAGCTGCCGGATGGGCGGCTGGTTGCGCCGCTGGGCTGGTCGCCGGAGCATGGGCCGATCGAGGACGGCGTCACCTACGACCAGGAGATCATCTGGGACCTGTTCAACAACACCGTGGAGGCGGCGGATGTGTTGGGCGACGACCAGGCCTTCCGCGCGCAGGTCGCCGCCATGCGCGACAAGCTGGCCGCGCCGCGCGTGGGCAGCTGGGGCCAGCTGCTGGAGTGGATGGAGGAAAAAAAAGATCCGGTGCTCGATACGCCGGGCGATACGCATCGCCACGTGTCGCATCTGTTCGGGCTTTATCCCGGGCGCCAGATCTCGCCGACGCAAACGCCGGAGCTGGCGGCTGCGGCGCGCAAATCGCTGGAAGGACGCGGCGATGCCGGCACCGGCTGGTCGATGGCTTGGAAGACGGCTTACTGGGCGCGCTTGCTGGATGGCGACCATGCCTACAAGATGCTGCGCGGGCAGTTGGCCAAGCCGGGCGTGCGTGCTGCGCAGCAGAGCGGCAAGGGCAGCGAGGGTAACAACGCCGGCGGCACTTATCCGAACATGCTGGACGCGCATCCGCCGTTCCAGATCGACGGCAATTTCGGCGCGGTGGCGGCGATCTGCGAGATGCTGGTGCAGTCGCAGACCGGCGAAATCCATCTGCTGCCGGCGCTGCCGTCCGCGTGGCCGGCCGGCTCGGTCAAAGGGCTGCGCGCGCGCGGCGGCTACGAGGTGGATGTGGCATGGGCGGGCGGCAAGCTGACTTCCGCCACGATACGCCGCACGGCGGGCTCCGGCGCCGGCAAGGTGCGTTACGGCGGCAAAGTCATTCCGCTAAACCTGAAGGCCGGCGAAAGCAAGCGCCTGGGCGCGCAGCTGTGATGCGCGGCCTGTTGTGCTGCCTGCTGCTGGCGCTGAGCAGGTTGTGCATGGCGGATGCCACGCAGGTCCAGTACCTGAGCGGCACGGACAAGGACCATCGCGTCGACTGGGAATTCATGGTCAACGGCGGGCGCAATAGCGGGACGTGGAAGACCATACCCGTGCCCTCGAATTGGGAGATGGAGGGCTTCGGCACCTACCGTTACTACAGCGACTGGCAGGACGGCCCGGCGCCGGACAAGACCGGCATCTACCGCCACACCTTCAAGGTGCCGGCCGATTGGCGGGGCAAGCGGATCGATATCGTCTTCGGCGGCGCCATGACGGATACGCTGGTGAAGATCAACGGCCAGCCGGCGGGGCCGGTGCACCAGGGCGGATTTTATGAGTTCCGCTACGACGTTTCGGCGCTGCTGAAGCTTGGCGCGGACAACCAGCTGGAGGTGACGGTCGACCGCTACTCCGCCGATGCATCGGTCAACCGCGCCGAGCGCGCCGGGGACTACTGGCTGTTCAGCGGCATCTACCGGCCGGTGTGGCTGGAGGCCAAGCCACAGCACAACATCGAGCGCGTAAGCCTGGACGCGAAACACAACGGCGACTTCGACGCGGATGTATTCATCGATGGCAGCCAGGTCGGCAAGGTGGTCGCTCGCGTGTTCACGCTGGACGGAAAGCCGCTGGGCGCGGACATGGGCGCCGCCGTGGCGGACGGCAAGGCGCATGTGCGCGGGCATCTCGACGGAATAGCTCCGTGGTCGGCCGAATCGCCGCAGCGGTACCGGGTGCGCTTCCAGCTGCTCGACGGCGGCCGCGTGGTCCACGAAACCAGCAAGGTGATTGGTTTTCGTACGGTCGAACTGCGCAAGCGCGATGGCCTGTACGTCAACGGCGTGAAGGTGCGCCTCAAGGGGGCGAACCGCCATTCGATCTGGCCGACTTCCGGCCGGACCACCAGCAAGGAACTCAGCTACCTCGATGCGAAGCTGATGAAGGACATGAACATGAACGCGGTGCGGATGTCGCACTATCCGCCGGACGCGCACTTCCTCGACGTGGCGGACGAACTTGGCCTGTATGTGATCGATGAGCTGACCGGTTGGCAGAAGGCTTACGGCACCGGCGTCGCCACGCCGCTGGTGAAGGAGCTGGTGCAGCGGGACCAGCATCATCCGTCGATCATCCTCTGGGCGAATGGGAACGAGGGCGGCTTCAATCTTGAACTGGACCGGCTGTATCCGATGTGGGATGCGCAGCGGCGGCCCGTGATCCATCCATGGGCGAACTTCGGCGGCATCGACACCGCGCACTATCCCACCTACGATTGCTGCGCGACGTCGCTGTTCCATGGCCGTGATGTGTTCATGCCGACCGAGTTCCTGCATGGCCTGTACGACGGCGGCGCCGGCGCGGGCCTGGACGACTGGTGGAGGGCGATGCTGGCCAATCCACTCAGTGCTGGCGGATTTATCTGGTCCTTCGTGGACGAGGGCATCGTTCGCGACGACAAGGGCGGCATGGTCGATGTGGCGGGCAACCAGGCACCGGACGGTATCCTCGGTCCGTACCGGGAGAAGGAAGGCAGCTATTATGCGATCAAGAAGATCTGGTCGCCGGTGTATTTGCCGTTGGCTGAGTTGTCCTCGCTGGCGCCGACGTTCGACGGCGGCATCGTGATGGAGAACCGCTACGACTTCAGCAACCTGAATCGGCTCAAGCTAAGCTGGAAGTTGGTGAAATTCGGCGCGGGCGCCGGCCACACGGTTGTCGCGCAGGGCAGCGCCAAGGCGCCGGATGTCGCCGCCGGCATGCGCGGTGTGACCCGCATCGCCTTGCCGCAGGATTGGGCGCGGCAGGATGCGCTGTACTTCACCGCGATGGACGCCGGCGGCCGCGAAATCTATACGTGGTCGTGGATGATCTCCAGCGCGGAAAAGGTCGCGTTGCGCATGCAGCCGGAACGCCCAGCGGCTGGCGCGGCCAGGCTGACGGAGAGCGCGGGCAGCTTCCTGCTGCAGGCAGGGACGGTGAGCGCCGCCATCGACAAGGCGACCGGCTATCTGCGTGAGCTGAAGAAGGGCGATGTCGTGGCGCCGCTGTCGAACGGTCCACGGCTGGTGGCTGGCAGCGCCACGTTGAAATCCATACAGGCGGCGGTCGAAGGTGGCGACGTGGTGGTGAGGGCTGAATATGCTGGTAATCTGCGCAGGATTAACTGGTGCTTGAACGCGGCGGGCACGCTGAGTGTGAACTATGCGTACTCCGTCGAAGCCGGCAAGCAGGTCGATGCGCTGGGCGTCAGTTTCGACTATCCCGAACAGCAGGTGCGTTCCGTGCGCTGGCTGGGAAGGGGGCCTTACCGCGTATGGAAGAACCGCCGGCAGGGCGTGGAGTTCGATGTGTGGGACAAGGCGTATAACGATACCGTCTCCGGCTTGTCGTGGAACTACCCGGAGTTCAAGGGCTTCCACGACCAGGTCTACTGGGCGCGGCTGGCGACGGCCAATCTGCCGCTCACCTTCATCAACCACGCCGACGACATCGCGCTGCGCCTGTTCACGCCGCGCGAGGCGAGCGGCGAAGGCTCCGAGCCGAAGGCCACGCATGTGGACTTCCCTCCGGGCGATATCTCGTTCCTGAACGCGATACTGCCCATCGGGACCAAGTTCCATGCGCCGGATGAAATGGGGCCATCAGGCCGCCGCGCCCACACGCCCAACCTTGGCATCTGGCTGGAGAACACCATCGATATCGTGGTGGGCGATTAGCCGGCGGCGGCCAGCCAGGCCCGATAGCGCCTGGTCAGCAGCGCCAGGCGGAATTGGCCGATCAGCATCGTCATCAGCGGAGAGTAACGGCGCGCCTGCGTGGCGCCGTTCCCCAATGCGCGCAACCTGCGCTTGACCAGCGCCATCATGGCGACCGACACCATCGTCTTATCCTTCCACTTCACAGGCGGCGGCAGCGCGGCCGGATCGCGGCCTGCGCGCCATTGCAGCGGCAGGTCCGGCACTTCGGCCAGCGCCGTGGCGATGCCCGCCACGGCGACGCCGCTGGCCAATACCTGTTCGGCCACGGCCTTGCGGGCGATGCCGCCGGTGGTCATCACCGGCATGCGCGCCACGGCGGCAAGCTCCTTGGCGAATTCCAGGAAGTAGGCTTCGCGCGCCAGTGTGCGGCCGTCGACGGTGCGGCCCTGCATGGCGGGGCTTTCGTAGCTGCCGCCGGACAGTTCGATCAGGTCCACCGGCAGTTCGTTCAGCAGCAGCACGACCTGCTTCGCGTCGTCCTCGGAGAAGCCGCCGCGCTGGAAGTCGGCGGAATTCAGTTTGACGGACACGCAGAAGCCGGGCGAGACGCGTGACCGCACGGCGCGCACCACCTCCAGCAGCAGGCGCGCCCGATTGGCCAGGTCGCCACCCCAGTTGTCGCGGCGGCGGTTGGTCAGCGGCGACAGGAACTGCGAGATCAGGTAGCCGTGGGCGGCGTGGATTTGCACGCCGTCGAAGCCCGCCTGTTCGGCGGCATGGGCGGTGGTTGCGAAGCGCGATATGACTTCTTCGATCTGCGCGGTGCTCATCTCGACCGGTTGCGCGAACAGTTTGCTGTGCTTGCCCATGTCCAGCGCCACCGCCGACGGCGCCCAGGCGTTGCCGCCCATGTTGGCCATCACTTGGCGGCCGGGGTGGTTAATCTGCATCCACACCTGCGCGCCTTGCTGGCGCGACGCCTGCGCCCAGCGCTGGAAAGGCTCCAGCGGCGTGCCTGCTTCCAGTGCCACTGTTCCCGGTCCCGTCATCGCGCGGCGGTCGACCATCACGTTGCCGGTGATGATCAGGCCCACGCCGCCTTCGGCCCAGCTTTGGTATAAACGGTTTAGCGCGGGGCCGGGAAGCTGGCCGGCGTCGGCCATGTTTTCCTCCATCGCGGCCTTGGCCAGGCGGTTGGGGAGGGTGCTGCCGTTCGGTAGTGCCAGTGCGGTGTACATCATGTCGGGTCCGGGCGTGGTGTGGAAAATAATGTATGCTAAGGTTGAAGTTCACTTCAAGGTCAAGCGAAATATGAAAATAGGCGAACTGGCGGAGCGCTCGGGCATCGCGGCGTCGGCGATCCGCTATTACGAGCGCGCGGGCTTGCTGCCCAAGGCGGCGCGCGGCGTCAATGGCTATCGCACGTATAAGGAGGCGGCGCTGGAGCGCCTGCAGCTGATCCAGATCGGCCAGAACCTCGGCTTCACGCTGGAGGCGATCCGCGCGGTGACCGCGCTTGAAGGCGCGGCCTTCCACGATGGCCTGCTGCACAACCTCGATGCGCGGCTGGGCGAGATCGAGCAGATGATGGCCACGCTGAGCGCGCAGCGCGAGTCGCTGCTGTGCACGCGGCGGAAGCTGCAGGAATCCTGCGCGAACAATGACTGTCCGCAGGCGGAACTGAAACGCCTCTAGAAGCCGACGATGTCGCCGTCCAGCGGCATGCGGCGGCGCAGCCTGGGCGCTTGCGGCGACAGCTTAATCGTCGAGGTGTTGTTCAGCGCCTCGCCTTCGCTGCTGCGGCCTGCGGGCGTGTAGCTGTCGAACACAAAGGGCAGCCCTTGCGAGTCGGCGAAGCTGGCCTTGTCCGATACATGGAAGTGCAGGTGCGGCGCGCCGGCGCTGCCCGTCAGGCCCAGGTGCGCCAGCAGCGCGCCGCGCTTGACGCGTTGGCCCGACCTGACTTGAATGCTGCCCTGGCGCAGATGGGCGTAGTGGACGAAGACCCCGGGCGCTATCTCCAGCACCACGAAGTTGCCGTACAGGGCGCGCGTGCTCAGCTCCGCCGGCTCTTCCTGCGGCGACAAGGGCTTGCGGTCGGCGACGCCGTCCCGCATGTCGCGCACCACGCCGTCGGCGGCGGCCAGCACGTCGCTGTTCCAGCCTGCCCAGTCTTCGACGCGGCTCTCCGCCAGCTTCTCCACCGGCGCGTGGACGGCGTGGCCTTGCGCGTCCAATCCGAAGAAGTCGATGGCGTAGCGCTGCGGGATGGTCAGGCGGCCGTTCTGCGCGATCACGCCGCCCCAGTGGTGCGATTGCGCGTGGCCCGGTCCTTCGTCGGCCAGCCACAGGCCGCCGCGAAGCGGGGCGCCCAGCGTGACCGGCGGCCTGGCGTCGACCGGCACGGGAATGTCGCCGGCGGTTTGCGTTTCGCCCTTGGCGGTTTTGAAGGTGAGCGTGTGGCGCAGCGTGCGGGGTGGCTTGCGGCCCGCCGGCAAAGGCGCGGCGATCAGCAGCAGCGCGTGCGTGCCGCCGGCGATGGCGAGGCTGTTGTCGGCTTCCAGTTCCTTGTTGGGCCGCAGCAGGCTTGCCAGCGCGGGACCGCTGAAGGTGGCCAGCGGCCGGGCGTCGCCGTCGGCGTAGACTGCCGCCTCGGTCAGTTTCAGTACGCCGGTATCGGCGTAGAAATTGCCGATGTCCAGTTCATAGTACAGGCGGCGCACGCCGTCGGTGCCGGTCACTGCCTGCGGCGCATGCGGGACGTGTGCCTCGACCGGTGCCTGTGCGGGCGCGGCATGGGCGATGGTGAACGCTGCCGCCAGTAGGGCGGCCAGGGACTGCTGCAAGGATGGGCTGCGCATGTGTGACGTTTCCGGCTGGTGGCGAAGCACCGACAGTGTCACATCGCCGCCGTCCTTGTCAATCGGCGGTGACTTCGGCGTCGGCCAGGAAGTTGACGATGGCGGGGTTGACCACGGCGCCGTGGGTGATCGGCGCCATGTGGCCGCCGCGCGTTTGCAGCGCGATGGCGTCGGGCAGGGCGGCGGCCAGCGCCTCGGCCAGCAGGCGCGTGGAGGCCGGACTATGCGCGCCCGACATCACCAGCGACGGCATGGTCAGCGCCGACAGGTCGTCCAGCGTGGCCGCTTCGCCCAGCAGCGCCTGGAAGTCCAGTCGCACCTTGGCGATCATGCCGGCCATCTTGTCCTGCGCCGCCGGCGGCGCGGCGTCGAAGGCGCCGGCGCGGTTCCAGTAGTCGATGAAGATGCGGGTGGCGTCGCGGTCCTGCTGCGGGCCGCAGGCGTTGATGCGCTCCACCACGCCGACGATTTCGGCGCGCGCCGGGTGCTGCGCCGGCAGCAGGTGGAAGGCCACCGGCTCGAACAGCGTGAGCGACAGCACGCGCCCAGGCATGCGGCGCGCCATGTGCAGCGCCGAGGCGCCGCCGAAGGAATGGCCTATCAGGTGGAAGGCCTCGCCTGGCTCCAGGCGCGAAGCGATGGCGGCGTTGACGGCGTCGACTTCGTGCGCCAGCGTGTGGACGTAGCCGGCGTCGACGTCGGCCGGGAAGGGCGAGGCGCCGTAGCCCAGAAGGTCGACGGCGATGCAGCGGAAGCCGTCTTCAAGTTGCGACATCAGGTCGGCCCACTGGGCCTTGGAACTCATGGAGCTATGCAGCAGTACGACAGCAGGTTTCATTATTGGCATGCTTGAAAAACGGAGCGCGTATTATACCGGCACTTGTGTAAACGGCCATGTGCCGCCATCTGTGGCCTATACCACGCACGTGGCGATTTTTCATTACCGTGCCAGCATGGAACGAAGGTAGAGTAGAGGCATGAAACATTCTAAAAAAGTGGCTGGATTGGCCGGGCTCGCCAGCGTGTTGTGGATGGGGCTGACCGCAGCGGTCGCCGCCAACCAGAAGCGGCTGTTGTTCAATCCGCTTGGCAGCAAGCGCGAGGTGCTCAAGCCCTACAGCAGCGGCCACCGCACGCGGCCGATCGTGGTGCGCTCCAACGACGGCACGCGGCTGTCCGGCTGGCTGATGACACCGCCGGTGGCGGGGCCGCATCCGGGCGTGATTTATTTCGGCGGGCGCTCGGAGGAGGTGTCTTGGGTGGCGCGCGACGCCGGCAAGCTGTTTCCCGGCATGGCCGTGCTGGCGGTGAATTACCGCGGCTACGGCGATTCGCACGGCGATCCGGCCGAGGAGCATTTCGTCGACGACGGCCGCATGCTGTTCGACTGGCTCAGCGAGCGCCATCACGTCGATTCCAAGCGCATCGCGGTGGTCGGCCGCAGCCTCGGTTCCGGCGTGGCGGTGCAGGTGGCGATGGAGCGCGACGCCAATTCCATCGTGCTGATCACGCCCTACGATTCCATCCTGGCCCTGGCCCAGCGCAAGTTCAAGGCGATCCCGGTGGAGTATGTGCTGCGGCATAAATTCGAGTCGGTCAAGTACGCGCACCACCTGAAGGCGCCGACCTATGTGCTGCGCGCCGCCTTCGACGACGTGGTGCCGCATTCGCACACCGACCTGCTGGTCGAGAAGCTCGGCCAGCTGCATGCGGACGAAATCGTGCCCGACTCCGACCACATGAACATCCCCTACCTGGAGGCGACGCAGCAGCGCATCGCCAGCTTCCTGGCCAGCCGCTTCAACCAGCCGCAATCCTGACCGGCTTCTCGGTCAGCTGCTTGTGCAGCCGGCGCAAGCCCATCCACACGCCGATGAACACCAGCGGCGCGGCCAGCCCGGTGAGGATGTCGGGATTGACCGGGATGTTGCTGGCCTTCAGCGCCTTGCCCGCGTAGCCGATCAGGCCCAGCGTGTAGTACGAGATCGCCACCGCCGACAAACCTTCCACCGCCTGTTGCAGGCGCAGCTGCTGGGCCGCGCGCGCGTCCAGCGATTGCAGGATCTTGCGGTTCTGCCGCTCCTGCTCGATGCCGACGCGCGTGCGCAGCAGGTCGTTGCTGCGGGCGATACGCTTGGCCAGCGTCTCCTGCCGCTGCGACACCGAGGTGCAGGTGTGCATGGCCGGCGCCAGGCGGCGGCCCATGAACTCGGCCAGGGTCGGCATGCCGGCGATGCGGACCTCGCGCAGCTCCTGGATGCGCGATTGCACCAGGCTGAAGTAGGCCTGCGCCGCCGCGAAGCGGTAGCTGTTGTTGACCGACAGCTTTTCCAGCCGCGCGGCCAGGCTGGTGATACGGTGCAGCAGCGCCTGTTCCTCGCGCGCCTCGTTGGCCACGCCCTCGGGCAGGTCGCCCTGCACCAGCGTGGCGGTCAGGTCGGCCAGTTCGTTCTCGATGCCGTTGAGCAGCGGCTGGCTGGCTTCCGCCTGCGGCAGGCCCAGCAGGGCCATCATGCGGTAGGTTTCGATTTCCAGCAGGCGGCCGACCAGGCGGCCGGCCTGGAACTCGCGCAGGCTCAGGTCGCGCACCACGAAGCGGCTGAAGCCGTCGGGCTGGATCAGGAAATCGGTCCACACCTCGGCGCCGCTGCCGACGCTGCTGCCGACCAGCGATTTGCCCTGGAACAGTTCACGGATGGCATCGGTCGCGCCGGCGTCGTCAGGCTGGCCCTGGCACAGCAGCACATGGGCGGCCACGATGATCTTGCCGTGCAATCCAGCCAGCCACTCCTGCGGCACATGCCGCAGCGGCATGCGCTCAAACGCCGGGGTCAAGTCTGACATTCGGACACGAGCGCTGCCGTTGTCGTCGCTACTGCCGACCTCGTGTCCGAATGTCAGACTTGACCCCACCGGGTCTTGGCGCTCGACGAAGGTGTAGGTGGCGAATTCGGTGTGGCATTCCCATTTCAGGCGGAAACGGTCGAAGTCGTGGAAGAAGTAGCGCGCCTGCGGGGCGGGCGCGGCCACGCCGTAGTGCAGGCACAGCTGCTCCAGGATCTGGTGCTGGGTGCTGCGGTGGTATTTTTGCGACGGCTGGTCCTGCTGCACGTACAGCGCGAAATGGGTCAGGCCTTCCGGCGCTTGCAGTTGCAGGAAGGGCCGCGAGTGGATTTCCGCCGACAGCGGCACCCGCATCGGATGGTTTAACTTGGCGAAATCGGCATTGGCGCGGTAAGCGAGAGACATGACCTTCCCCGGATTTGGACTGCGATCGAATGTGAAGAAACGTGCATGTTGCAGTGCAGTATAGCCAGCCGGCCTCGGCCGCACAACCATGCATTCCGCATACCTGTCATGCGGAACGCTGATGTTACCGGGGAAAAGATGTGCCGGCGATCATTTTTTGATCGCCACCGATGCCGTTCAGCGCGGCAGGCCGATGATCAGCTGCTCGCTGGCGTCCCAGCTGCGGGCCGCCGTATCGAGCCGGAACACGGTGAACGGCACCTGGCCGACGATGTCGCCCACGCCGTCCCAGTCGATGTCGGCATAGGCGCCGGCGTAGTCGACGTCCTTGCCGGCCCGGACCAGCGCCAGTGCGGCGCCGATGGTTTCCGGCCGCACCTTCTCGCCCGGCGCGTTCATCACGAAGCGCAGGCTGTCGCGCACCATCAGGCCGGTGGGGCTCTTGCTGTTGTTGACCAGGCCGGCGCGCTCGATGGCCAGCGCCATCACCATCGCGATGTCGTAGGTGGGCGCGGTGAAGTCCTGCGGCTCGCTGCCGTACTGGGCGGTGTAGCCGGTGCGGAAGCTCTGGTAGGAGCTGTTGCCGTAGGCGCCGATGGTGGCGGCCGAGCCGCGCGCGCCGCCAATCAGCTTGCCCGGGTCGGCCAGGTTGTCGAGGAAGGTCTGGTTGCCGGCGGCGGTGCCGGGCAGCAGCCACATGGCGCCGCTCTGGAACGGCAGCGATTCGTTGAGCACATTGGCCGAGATGTCGGCCGCCAGGATGCCGTTCAGGATCACGTCCGGCTTGGCGTCGTAGACTTGCTTCAGGTAGCCGGCGAAGCCGTTCTTCAGGCCGAACGGGATGGTGACCGTGGCCACCACCTGCCCGCCCAGCTTCTGGAACGCCGGCGTGAACAGGCTGGCCAGGCCGGCGCCGAAGGCGTCGCCGGCGTTGATCAGCACCACGGCGCGCCGCTTGTCCGCCTCCCACGCGACCTTGGCCAGCACCGGCGTGGCGTCGACGTCGGAGACGCCGATGCGGTACACCAGGTCGTTGTCGGCCACCGTGCTCAGCGTGGGCGAGGAGCTCGATTCGGTCAGGATGGGCACGCCCTTGGCCAGCGCCTGCGGCAGCAGGTTGAGCACGCGGGTGGAGGTGGAGACGTTGAGCGCGATGACGCCGGCGTCCAGCAGCTGCTGGCCCATGTCCTGCGCCTCGGCGTTGTCGCGCGCGACCAGCGCGATGGCGTTCAGGCGCTTGCCCAGCACGCCGCCGGCGTCGTTGATCTGTTTGGCCGCCAGCAGGAAGGCGTCGCGGGTCGAGGTGCGCCAGCCCACCGAGGCGATGTTGATGGCGGACGGATCGATCATGGCCTTGATCGGATTGGCCGGCAGCGGCGTGGTGGCGTCGCCGGTGCCGCCGCCCCCGCCGCCGCAGGACGCCAGCAGGGACAACGCGGCGGCGGCCAGCAGGCGGCTAGTAGCGGTATTCATATTGCACTCCATAGCGGCGGCCCAGCGATGGATAGTCGATGCCGCCGACGCCGGGATCGACATACTGGCTGTTCCACAGGTCGCGCACCTGCACGCGCAGGCTGGCGCGGGCGTTCAGGCTCCAGCGCGCGCTGAGCGTGGTGTCGACGTAGCTGGCCAGGTGGTAGCTCTGGTTGGCCAGCAGCACGTTGGCGGTGGCGGCCGGGCGCGGGCCGACGTAGCGGTTGTCCAGGCTGAGCAGCAGCTTCTGTCCCATCAGGCTGGCGCTGGCGCCGGCGTTGGCGCTGTTGGTGGGGAACAGCTCGCCGTCGCTGCGCTGGGCCAGCGGCGCCAGCGTGTAGCGGTTGATGCCGCGGCTGCCGTTGGCGCGGCTCAGGTTGGCGTAGGCGTTGAACCAGTCGCGCTGGTAGCGCAGCTCCAGCTCCACGCCGTTGACCTTGCTGTCGCTGGTGTTGCGCGCCACCAGGTTGAAGAAGGCCTGCTCCAGCGTGACCAGCTCGCTGACCTTGGTGTGGTAGACCGTCAGCGCGCCGTTCCAGCGCGGATGCGGCGGCGTGCTCAGTTGCAGTTCGAGCGTGCGCGATTTCTGCGGCGCCAGCTCGGGGTTGCCCTTGATGTCGCCCGGCTGCACGGCGGTGCGGTACAGCAGCTCGGCCGACGGCGCCTGGAAGGCGGTGCCGCCCAGCACCTTCAGGCCCCACTCGCCCGGCAAGGTGCCGACCACGCCGGCGCGCAGCGATTCCTGCGTGCCGTAGACCGAGTGCCGGTCCTGGCGGCCGCCGAGGATGGCCTGCCACTTGCCGACCAGGGGAAACTGCCATTGCGCGTACAGGCCGGTGTTGCGCAGCGTTTTCTCGCCCGGCTGGCTGAGCTGGAAGTCGCTGCCGTCGACCAGGCTGTGGCGGCGGAACGATTCCAGCGTCTCGCGGTCGCGCAGCGCGTCCGCGCCCAGCAGCAGGCTGGTCTGCGGGCCGGGTTGCCACAGCCATTCGACGCTGCCGTCCACCGCCTTGTAGCCGAAGTCGCGCAGCAGGTAATAGTCGGCGGCGCCGGTGCGCAGGCGGTCGCCGCTGCCGGGCTCGCCCTGTCCGTAGTTCAGGCTGGCGCGCAGCGTGTGCTGCTCGTTGAAGCGGTGGTTGGCGCCCAGGTGCACAAAGCCCTGTTCCAGCACCACGCGGCTCGGCGGGCGCAGCAGGGGATTGAGGCTGGCGAAGACGTTGTCGCTGTCCTGCCGCTGCCAGAAGACGCTGGCCTGCACTTCGTCGGCCGCGCCGCGCCAGCCGCCGCGCAGGTACAGGCTGCGCGGGTCGGCGTCGTCGGCCGGGGCCGGGCTGAGGGCGGCGTAGCGCTGGTAGTCGGGCGAGATGCGCGGCAGCGCCAGGCCGGCGCGGTCGGCCTTGGCCGCCTGCACGCCCCAGGCCAGCCAGTAGGGCGACGGCGCGCCCTCGGCCGCCGTGCCGAACTGCGCGCTGCCGCTGGCGGCCAGCAGGTCGGCGCTGCGGCCGCCGCCGGACCATTCGTGGCCCAGCGCCAGGCGCTGCTCGGTGCCGTCGCGCCGGGTGATGACGTTGACCGCGCCCAGCAGCGCGTCGGCGCCGTACAGCACCGACACCGGCCCGCGCACGATCTCGATGCGCTCGACCATGTTCATCGGGATGAATTCCAGCCCGGTCAGCTGCTGCTGGGTGCTGCGGAAGGCGATCGGCTGGCCGTCCAGCAGGATCTTGATGGCGCGGCTGGCCGACTGCGCGCCGGCGCTGATGCCGCGCACGCCGAAGTTGTGGTTGAGGCGGTCGTCGCTCTCGACAAAGCCGGCCACGTGGGACAGCGCCTCGGCCAGCGTCTGGTAGCCGTAGCGGGCGATGTCGTCGGCCGTGACCAAGGTGACCACGGCGGGCGTGGCGTACAGCGGGGTGGCGGTCTTGGTGGCGGTGAGCACCTTGACGTTGCGCAGCTGGTCGAGGCTGAGGTCGAACAATGTGTCGTCGCCGCCGGCGCCATCGGCGGCGGCAGCAGTAGCAGCGGCAGCGGCCAGGGGCAGCAACAGCAGCGCCGTCGCGCAGGCGGACGGCAGCCGCGCCCGGGGCCAGCGCGCCGGCCCGGCCGGGGCCTGGATGCTGCGATGCTGTGTGCTCCCGATCAAGAGTGTTCCCCTTTGTCGCGCGATTTAACAAAGTATTCACCAATTTCCGCATGATCACAAGCTGCAAGCCGGCCGTGGGCGGCGCGCGTTGTGTTTCGAGAACAAGTCCTTGCGGACTAGCGAAAAAAACTTGCTCCTGGAGCTATTCGGATAAAATCGAGAGGCGTTCCAGCCCTGGAAACACGCGGCGGCGCTACTTGGAGGCAGAGGGCACGATGAAGCGACAGCGCATGGCGGGATACCGGATGCTGGCCGTTCTGGCCTGCCAGCTGGCGGCCCTGGCCGGCGTTGCCGTGCGCGCCGAGCAGGCCATGCCCGAGCAGCAGGTCAAGGCCGCCTACATCCTCAACTTCACCCGCTACGCCAGCTGGCCGGCGCCGACGCTGGCCGATCCGCACGCGCCGCTGGTGGTGTGCATGGTGGGCGCCGGCGCGGCCGACATGGCGCGCCAGCTGCAGAAGCGCGCGGCAGGCAGCCATCCGCTGGAACTGCGCATCGTCAGCCGCATGGAGGAAACCGATCCCTGTCACGCGGTCTACCTGGCGCTGCCCGAACGCAGCCGCCAGAGCGCGTGGCTGACCCGCATGCGCGAGCAGGCCATCCTCACCATCGGCGACTCCGCCTCCTTCCTGGCCGACGGCGGCATGATCAACATGCTGCTGGTGGACGGCAGCATCCGTTTCGAAGTCAACCTGACGGCGGCCAAGCATTCCGGCGTCGGCCTCAATCCCCGCATGCTGGCGCTGGCCGAACGCGTGGTCGGTGGAGACGCCAAGTGAGCGTGATCCCGCACCGCTGGAACGACCTGGCCTTGCAGCGCAAGCTGCTGATCGTCACGCTGTTGACGGCGCTGGCGGCGATGCTGGTGGCGCTGGCGGCGCTCATCGCCTACGACATCAGCGTGGTGCGGGTGCGGCTGGTGCAGGACCTGGCCAGCCGCATGGACCTGGTGTCGCTCAACCTCGACGTCGACCTGAACTTCGGCGACCGCAGCGCCGCCACCCGCACGCTGTCGGCGCTGCGCGGCACGCCGGACATCGACAGCGCCTGCCTGTTCGACGCGCACCACCAGCCGTTCGCCAGCTATGCCCGGCGCGGCGCGGCGCGCTGCACGTGGCCGGAGGAGATGGCGCCGTCCGGCCACAGCTTCCACGGCGACTTCCTGTCGATGCTGGCGCCGGTGCGCTTCCAGCACGAGGAGGTCGGCTCGCTGCAGGTGGAATACGCCTTGCAACCGCTGACCGAACGCCTGAGCAAATACGGCCTGGTGCTGGCGGTGGTGTTGATGACGCTATTGATCGGCGGCGCGCTGCAGGCGATCGGCCTGCGGCGGCTGGTGACCCAGCCGCTGGTGGCGCTGTCGAAGGTGGCCGACCAGGTCACGCGCGAGCAGCGCTACGACCTGCGCGCGCCGCACTTCTCCAACGACGAGGTGGGGCGGCTGTCGGCCGCCTTCAACACCATGCTGGCCACCGTCGCCGCGCGCGACGCGGCGCTGCGGGTGAGCCAGTCGCTGCTGACCAATATCGCCGACAAGTCCTCGGCGGTCATCTACGTCAAGGACCTCGAAGGGCGCTACCTGATGGTCAACGAGCGGCTGCGCAAGGTGCTGCCGCCAGGCTCGCCCGACCCGATCGGCCACAAGGACGCCGACATCTTCGACGACGACACCGTGCAGGTGATACGCGAGGGCGACCGCCGCGCGCTGGAGTCCTCCCATTCCTACATCTACGAGGAGGGCGTGCCGGATGCCGAGGGCGTGGTGCGGACCTATATCTCGGAAAAATTCTGCCTGCGCGACGAGCAAGGCAAGACATGGGCGATGGGCGGCATCTCGACCGACATCACGGACCGCAAGAAGAGCGAGGTGGAGCTGATCCAGTACCGCGATAAATTGGAGGAGCTGGTGCAGCTGCGCACCGCGCAGATGGTGGACGCCAACAAGGAGCTGGCCGAATCGCTGGAGACGCTGCGCCACGCGCAGGATGAGCTGGTGCGCAGCGAGAAGCTGGCGGCGCTGGGATCGCTGGTGGCGGGCGTGGCGCACGAGTTGAACACGCCGATCGGCAACAGCCTGCTGGCGGTCAGCACGCTGATCGACCAGACGCGCGCCTTCACGCGCCTGACCGCCGACGGCATGAAGCGCTCGACGCTGCAGGCCTTCGTCAACGACATCGCCAGCGGCGGCGAGATCGTGCTGCGCAACCTGCACCGGGCGGTGGACCTGGTGTCGAGCTTCAAGCAGGTGGCGGTGGACCGCACCACGTCGCAGTGCCGCGAGTTCCAGCTGTGCGACCTGGTCGACGAGATCCTGTTGCTGCTGCTGCCGACGTTTAAGAAGAGCGGCATCACGGTGCGCCAGGATATCCCGCCGACGATACAGATGAAGAGTTATCCGGGGCCGTTCGGGCAGGTGCTCATCAACTTGATCAACAACGCCCTGACGCACGGCTTCGAAGGCCGCACCGAAGGCGAGATCCTGGTCACCGCCCGCATGCTCGACGCGGAGCGGGTGCAGGTGGTCATCAGCGACAACGGCTCCGGCATCGCGCCGGAGAACATGGGCCGCATCTACGATCCGTTCTTCACCACCAAGCTGGGGAAGGGCGGTTCGGGGCTGGGGCTGAACATCGTCTACAACATCGTGTACGGCGTCTTGCGCGGCAAGATCGATGTGGAGAGCGAGCTCGGTACGGGCACCCGCTTCGTCCTGACGCTGCCGGTTACGAGCTAGCAGGCAGCAGGTTGGCGCAGGGCGTGCCGTTCATGTGGCAGGCCAGGTTGTCGAAGGTGACGGCGGCGATCTCGCGCATCGCCTCGATGGTGAAGAAGCCCTGGTGGCCGGTGACCAGCACGTTGGGGAAGGTCATCAGGCGCTGGAACACGTCGTCGGCGATGATGTCGCTGGAGTGGTCATGGAAGAACAGGTTGGCCTCCTGCTCGTAGACGTCGATCGCCAGCGCGCCCAGCTGGCGCGACTTGAGCGCGTCGATCACGGCGGCGGTGTCGATCAGCGCGCCGCGCGAGGTGTTGACCAGCATCGCGCCGGGCTTCATGCGCGCCAGGCTGGCGGCGTCGATCATGTGGCGCGTGGCTTCCATCAGCGGGCAATGCAGGGAGACGATGTCCGACGCGGCCAGCAGCTCGTCGAGGCTGGCGCGCGTGGCCACGCCGTCCAGCTGCGGCGTCGGCGCCGGATCGCTGACCAGCACCGTGCAACCGAGTCCCTTGAAGATGCGCGCCGCCGCCGTGCCGATCTGGCCGGCGCCGACGATGCCGACCGTTTTCCCGTTCAAGGTCATGCCGAGCAGGCCGTCCAGCGAGAAATTGCCCTCGCGGACGCGCGCGTAGGCGCGGTGCGTGTGGCGGTTGAGCGTCATCGCCAGCGCCAGCGCGTGTTCGGCCACCGCTTCCGGCGCGTAGGCCGGCACGCGCGCCATGAACAGGCCGAGGTTCGCGGCGGCGCGCAGGTCGACCTGGTTGAAGCCGGCGCAGCGCAGCAGCACGGCGCGCACGCCCAGCGCATGCAGCGCTTGCAGCACGGCGGCGTCCAGCTGGTCGTTGACGAACACGCAGACGGCGGCGCAGCCCTGCGCCAGCGGCACCGTGTCCAGCGTCAGCGGATCGGAGAAGTAGGCCGCGTCGACCGCGTATCGTTGGCGCGCCTCGTCGAGGAAGCGGCGGTCGTAGGGCTGGGCGCTGTAGACGGCGATCTTCACGGCGCTTCGATGTCCGGGACCATGGCCAGCAAATCGGTGACGCCGATGTCGACGCCGGCCTGCGTCAGCAGCGTGCTGACCTGGCCGCGATGGTGGGTCTGATGGTTGAAGAAGTGCAGCACCAGGCTGCCGAAGTGCTTGCGATACAGGTCGCCCCTGGTGCTGCGGTATTCCATGGTTTGCGCCAGGTGCTCCGCGCTGACCTGCGGCGCCCATTCGGTGACGATGGCGTCCAGCCGGTGGCGGTGGGCCAGCAGGGACGGCAGGTAGTCGCCGAAGCTGTGCGTCAGGCTGGAGGGCGCCGGCAGGTCCAGCATCGGCGCCAGCGCGCTGTAGCGGGCCGGATGCGTGGCGAAGCGGCCCAGCCAGATGGTGTCGGCGGCCAGCAGGTGGTTCATGGTGCCGAGGATGGAACCGAAGAAGGCGTTGCGGTCGGCGGTCAGGTCGGCGTGCGGCAGGCGTGCGGCGGCGGCGTACATCTTCTGGTTCATCGAGGCGTTGTAGGCCGCCATCAGCACTGTGGATTCTGGAGTCATTGGGGAAGTAAGCCTGGTTCCGGTTGCAGGGTGATCATCTGGTTGACCGCGTCCAGCGTGCGGCGGCGTTGATCCTCGTCGGGTTTGATCCTGGGCGCCAGCAGCTCGAGCAGGTCGCGGGTGTGGCTTGCGTTGAACGGCACGGTGTAGTCGTCGACCACCTTGTCCATCAGGTATTTGACGGTGCGCGTCGACTGGCTGGCCGATTGCTCCAGCGTGGCCTTGGACAATGCGCCCTCGTCGTACGCCAGCGCGGCGTTGCTGCTGGCGCTGTCGTCGACCGTGATGTAGTTGTAGTTCTGCGATGCCGGATCGACCAGCAGCTCCAGTATGCCGCCCGGCTTGTTGGGCAGGTGGTAGCTGGCCTTGAGCTGCGATTGCTGTTGCTGCGATATCGAGCGGTCCAACTGGGTGCGGCCTTGCACGCTGGTGCTTTGCGAGGTCTGGTAGTCGAAGGTGTCATGCTCGCCGGGGCGCAGCGGGTTGGGCGAGGTTTCGGTTTGCGTGAGCGAGGCGCTGAAGTCGGCCAGGCCGGTGAGGATGGCGTGGTCCTCGCCGGTCAGCTTGATCCTTTGCGACGGCGCGGCGGGCTGCTGGCCGTAGTCGCTGTGCATCTGGCTGACGGCATCCTTGAACAGGCCGGCCATCGCGGCGTCGCCGTGGCCGCGCGTGGCGGCCTGGTCGAACTGGTGCAGGTAGTTGGCCAGCGCCTTGGCTTGCTGCTCCTTGCCGCCCCAGCTTGCGGGCTGGCTCAGGTCCACGCTGATCTTCGCTTCGCCGGCCGGGCCGTTGAAGCGCACCGTGCGTTGTTTGGCGTCGGCGTGGAAGTCCAGCTGCTGCGTGTCGGTTTCGTTCAGCTTGAGCGTCGAGCGCAGGTCCACCGAGGACAGCACCGATGGATCGAATCCGGTCAGGCCGGCCAGGTCGATTTTCGGCGGCACGGCGGCCAGGCCGTCGATCGCTTTTTGAAAGGCGGTCGAGAGTCCGGCCAGCGCCGCGCGTTCGTCGTCACTGAGCTTGCCGCTGCTTTGCACTTGCACGGCGATGCCGTTGTCCGAGCTGTCCAGCGCCAGGGTGACCTTGACGCCGCTTTTGGTGGTGACGGTGAGGCCGGCCTGGTTGTCGCCGAGGCGGTGCAGCGGCGGCAGCTGGGCGTACAGCAGCGCGTCGTAGGTGCCGGTGTTCAGATCCTGCGGCACTTGCTGCAGCGATTGCGAGAAGTTCGTATCGTCGGTCTTGAAGCGCTCCAGCAGGGCGGCGCCCAGGTTCTTGAAGCTGCTGGTGGGCGGCAGGTAGTTGTAGTTGCGGGCGATGAGGGCGGAGACGGCATCCTTGCCGCTGCGTTCCCACACCAGCGGCAGCGGCGCGCGCCCAACGCCATCGATGGCCGGCGCGCCGGCGCCGCTGAGCCGCACCACCGAAGCCGGCGTGGGAGGCGTCGTGGTGTTGGCGGCGGCCGCGTTGGCGACCGCAATGCCGGGCGCCTCCACCGTTGCGGGCGGAGGCGCTGCCTGGCTGGTTTTGCTTAACGAAGTTAAGGTTGTCATCACCGCATTATACGGCGATTACACCTCACGACAGCTTCACCGGCGGCTGAATTTTCGCCCGCAACCAGTCGACCAGCGCCTGGGTCGCCACGCGCGCGGTGCCGTGCAGGTTGAGCAGGTGCTTCTGGTACAGCAGCTGATACAGCAGGCTCGCCGTGGCGCCTGCCACACGGATGCTCTTGCCGGTGATGGCGCCGGTCAGCACGCCCACTGCGGTCTGCGGTCCCAGCGAAACGAGGGAGCCGTAGTCGTGGTAGCGGAAGTCCGGACGCGGCGTGCCGTTGCGGCGGGCCAGCAGGTCGGCCAGGAACATCGCCTGCTGGTGCGCCACCTGCGCGCGCGGCGGCGCCGCGCCCTTGATCGGGCAGACGTAGCTGGCGCAGTCGCCCAGCGCGTACACCTGGCTGTCGTTGGCCGAGCACAGGCTGGCGTCCACAATAATCTGGCGCAGATTGTTGACGGCCAGTCCAAACGTCGCGCACAGCTGCGGCGCTTCCACGCCGGCCGCCCACAAGGTCAGGTCGGCGCGGTGGACGTTGCCGGCGGCGTCGATCACGGCGTCCTGCGTGACCTCGGCGACGGCGGTGCCGGTCAATACTTCGATGCCGAGCGCGCGCAGCTCGCGCGCGGCGCGGTTGGCCTGCTGCGGATGCAGTTGCGGCAGCAGGTGCTGGCCCCGTTCGATCACGCTGATGCGGATATCGGTCTCCGGGTCCAGCGTGTGCACGCGGTAGGCGGCCAGCGCGCGGGCGCTGTTGCTCAATTCCGCCGCCAGCTCCACGCCGGTGGCGCCGCCGCCGACAATGACCACGTTCACCTGGGTCTTCTGTTCTCCGGCCTTGATGCAGGCATCGAGGAAGCGGCGGCGGAAGGATTCGGCGTCGTCCACGTTGTCGAGCGTGAGCGCGTGTTCGGCGGCGCCGGGCACGTTGTAGAAATTGGTGATGGCGCCCAGTGCCAGCACCAGCTTGTCGTAGTTGATGGTGCGGCATACGCCGTCGCTGCCGTTGCCCTTGCGCGGTGCCAGCGTGACGGTTTGGTGCGCGCGGTCCATGCACAGCACCTCGCCCTGCACGAATTCGAAATCATGCTCCACCGCCTGGGCGGGGAAGGACAGCTCCTCCACGCGGGGATCGCATTTGCCGGAAGCGACCGTGTGCAGCAGGGGCTTCCAGAAATGGCCGGGATAGCGGTCCACCAGCAGGATGCGGGCACGCTTGCTGGCGCCGAGGGTGTCGCCCAAACGGGTGGCGAGCTCGAGTCCGCCCGCACCGCCTCCTACGATGACGATGGTTTCCATGATGCGCCTCCAGATAGTTAAGAAATCTGTGCTGCGGCTCTGCGGCCGCGTCGCCCTACGCGGCCAGTTCGTGCTTGGCGCGCTGGTCGGGCGTGTAGGGGCTTGAACGCAGCTCGCGCAGCGCGTCGTAGGTGATGAACTGGCGCGGACGCACCACGTCGTTGCCGTATGGGGCGACCGAGACGGTCCACAGGCCCGCCTCCTCGGCGGCGCGCAGGCCCGGCACGGCGGTGTCGATGGCGATGGCGTCCTGCGGCGAGACGCTCATGGCGTTCAGCGCGCGGGCATATGGGCCGGTGCCTGCGGGGCCGTCGAAATTGGCGCCGCCGGTGACCACCGCGAACAGGCTGTTGACATCGGCGTCGAAGCAGCCGCTCAGCAGCGCCGAGGTGGCGGGCGCCGGCAGGTCGGTCAGCACGCAGATCTTGCAGCCGTCGTTGAGCGCGTCGTCGATCAGGGCCAGCGCGGCCGGCAGGGCCTTGGGCGGCCGTGCGCTGATCGCCTGGTGGAACTGGCGGTGCTTGTCGGCGAACAGTTCGGCCACGCGGGCCTTGTCGCGCGAGAGCGGCTCGCAGGCGATGGCGGAACCGATGGCGCGGGCGTATCCATGGGTGGCGGCGGCAGCGCGCAGCGCCGGCAGCGTCCAGCGTACCGACAGGCCGGCGTTGGCGAACGCCGCGTTGCAGGCTGCAAGGTGCAGCGCTTCGGTGTCGAACAGTACGCCGTCCAGGCCCAGGAAGATTACGTCGATGCTCATGTCGGTCTCGCTTAAAACGATGTCAGATGATTATGAATATACGGGTACAATGAACAAAAGAAAAATTAAACATATTCGATAATTGATAAGGAATAGCTTATGTATCCAGCCAGCTTTCGCCAGCTACAGGCGCTGATACTGGTGGCGCGCCACGAAAGCGTGTCGCGCGCGGCCGATGCGCTGCACGTCACGCAGCCTGCGGTTTCGTTGCAAATCCGCACACTGGAGGAGATCGCCGGCATTCCGCTGACGCGCAAGGTGGGCCGCAACATCCAGCTGACCGCCGCCGGCGAGGTGATGGTGGAGTTCTCCGAGCGTATCCTGCGCCTGTGGGAGCAGGCCAGCGACGAGCTGGCGGCGCTGCAGGGCGTCACCAGCGGTACGCTGCGCATCGGCGCGGTGACGACGGCGGAGCATTTGCTGCCGCCGTTGCTGGTGCCGTTCACGATGAAGCGGCCCGACGTTCGACTCAAGCTGCAGGTGGGGAACCGGGCGGAGATCGTGCAGATGCTGGCGCGGCACGAGATCGAGCTGGCCATCATGGGCACGCCGCCGCGCGAGCTGCGCACCAACGCCGCCAAGTTCGCGCGCCATCCGATGGCGTTCGTGGCCAGCCCCGCGCATCCGCTGATGAAGAAGAAAAAGATCACGCTCAACGATGTGATGGCCGCCAACCTGCTGGTGCGCGAGCGCGGTTCGGGCACGCGCACGGCGGTCGAGAAGCTGCTGCGCGAGGCGGGGCATCCGCTGGAATTCGGCTCAGAGGTGTCGAGCAACGAGGCGATCAAGCGCATGGTGTCGGCGGGGCTGGGGCTGGGCTTCCTGTCGGTGCACGCGTGCGGCCTGGAGTTCGAGGCCGGCCTGCTGGCGGTGCTGCCGATGCACGAGAGCCCGGTGGAGGCGGACTGGCACATCATGCACCTGAGCGGCCAGCCCATCCCCAAGGTGGCGGCGGCGTTCCAGGATTTCGTGATCGAGAACGGGCAGGACCTCGTGCGGCGCGAGCTGGAGAGCTTCTACAAGCTGCTGGGCCGCCAGGGCAAGCGCAAGCTTTGAAGGGACGGCGCGCGCCGGTGCGGGAGTATGCACAGGGGTGCTCCTCCGCGCTCCTTCTAGCTAAGCTTCGATTTTCTGTTCGATTTTCTTCGATTTTTTCAAGCTTTGAACTATTCCCGGATTTCCCGGTCTAAATATGGAAATGCCGAAGAAAATAGGGGAGAAAATCGAATGAATACCACAATGAGCGTGCAACTGCCCACCGATACCCTGCTCAAGCTGATCGAGAAACTTCGCCGCCGTGGCGGCTCGCAAGACCTGTCGGAAGCCATGGCCCAGGCCATCGAATGTTGGCTGTCGGACCCGGCCAGATTCGAGCCGGGCGCGGACTTGTCGGGCATGCACGGCTACCAATGGAAATCCCTGTTCCTTCCCGAAGGCACTGTGTTGAAATCCTGGAGCTACGGCGAAAACAACTACGCGCGCGTCGAAGGCGACCAGATCATCCACAACGGCCAGGCTGTTTCGCCGAACCAGTTCGCCCAGTCGTTCGCCCGCTCGACACGCAATGCATGGCAGGATTTATACGTTCGCCGTCCGGGTGATAAGACGTTCAAATCCGCGCGCAGACTGCGCGACGAACTGATCGCCGCAGCGAAGGCGCCTGCGGCAACGCCAGTCTCCACGCCGGCCGCCACGCAGGGAGCTCCGATCATGCCCATCCCCGCCGCTGCTCCTCCATTGCCTGTCGCACCAGTGCCGGCGTTGCCCGCGCCACAGGCCGCGCCCCCGGCCAACACACCCCCGCGCAACGCCGACCGCGAGCCCGGATGGGACTTGCCTGAGCGCAGAAAATTCCGCTACCGGCTGGAAGACGTCGCCTATTAGCCTTCGCAGCGAAGGCGAGTCGTATCGGTCGAACACCCAATACACTTACACACAGTTATCGCATAAGTGTACTGGTACAGTTTGGGGCGCGTCCAATACAATGGCTACTCCTCCCAGCCACCGGATAAGCCCATGTCCCCCGATCTGTTGCTCCCTTTGTGTACTTTCGCCACCATCAGCACGATCACGCCGGGGCCGAACAACGCCATGATGCTGGCCTCGGGCCTGAACCACGGCTTTACGCGCTCGCTGCCGCATCTGTTCGGCATCTGCTGCGGCTTTGCGTTCATGATCTTCGCCACCGGCCTGGGCCTGCACGCGGTGTTCGACCAGGTGCCGATGCTGCAGGTGATCCTGAAGTATGCCGGCGCGCTGTACTTGCTGTGGCTGGCGTGGAAGCTGGCGCATGCGGCGCCGATGAGCGCCGGGCAGGCCGGCCTGTCCAAGCCCATGAGTTTTTTCGGCGCGGCGGCCTTCCAGTGGATCAATCCCAAGGCCTGGGTGATGGCGGTCGGCGCGTTGACCACCTATCTGCCGCCGGGCTTCTCGACGCTGGACGTGGCGATGCTGGCGAGCGTGTTCGGCTTGATCGGCATCTTCTGCGTCGGCTCGTGGGCGCTGTTCGGCGTGGCGATGCGGCGCGTGCTGCAGGATGCGCGCTCGGTGCGTATCTTCAACCTGGTGATGGCGTTGCTGTTGGTCGGCAGCCTTTATCCTATCCTGCTAACATGACGCTTTAACGTCTTCCGAGGAATGCCGATGTCGCGTCAAATTGTCTCCGCGCTGTTGTTGTGCGCCCCGTTGATGGCCGCCGCCGCCACCGTGCCGTCGGACCTGATGCGCCCGGTGCCGGAGGAGGCCGCGCGCGGCTATGCCGTCAACTGGCTGCTGAAGATCGAGCTGGAGTCGGACAACCTGAGCGACATCGAGCCGTGCCGCAAGGTGCTGGCCGATCGCGGCTTCCTGCCGACGCTGTCGAAGACGGCCAGTTCCGCCATGCCGCAGCTGCATTTCAAGATCGCCGGCGTCAAGCAGTACGAGCAGGCCGACGCCGACGCCGACGCGGCGCTGGCGGCGATACAGCATGCGGCTTGTCCCGCCGTGCTGACCTGGACGGTGGAGTCCAAGCACCGTCCGCTGGTGCGCTAGGCCCGGCGATTACGGCAGCCGCAAGGCGTGCAGTTCGGCGCGGATCGCGTCCAGGTCCGGCGGCTGCGTGGCCTGCAGCGCTTGCAGGTAGCCGCGCGCGAACTGGATGGTGGGCGCCGCCGCGTCGTTGTCCTGGGCCAGTTCCCGTAGCAGCCGGTCGGCGACGACCAGGTCGTTGTGCCGGCCCAGTTCCTCCTGCATGGCGGACAGCGTTTTCAGATAGCGGCGCGGCCCCTTGCCGTGGTAGAGCGATTGGAAGAACTCCAGCGCGTACCTGGCCCGCTTGGCGGCGATGCGCGTGCCGTGGACGGTGTCAGGCTCGCCGTCGTTCATGCGGCGCGACCGCTTGAGCAGCTTCTTGTGCAGGCGCTGCATGGTGCTCCCGGCGAAATCGGCGGCCGGTTCGCCGGTGTCGTCGGCCGGCTGCTGCATCCATAGCCCCATCGCCAGCAGCAATCGCGTGTAGCGTTGCGAGAGCAGCGCTTGCGCCGCCGCGCGCCGCTTGTCGTGGGCCGTCTTGAGCGCCAGCGCCTGCAGGTCCAGCACGCCGTTGCGGCTGCCGGGGTGGGCCTGGATGTGCGTCAGCGTGGACGCCAGCAGCACATCCCAGTCGCGCGCCGCGCCCAGTTCCGAGCCGAGCCAGCGGATGTCTTCCAGGATCCCGGCCGGGCAGGGCGCGAGCGGCTCGAACAGCTTGAGCGCCGACCGCAGGCGGCGCACGCCCACGCGCATCTGGTGCAGGGTTTCGGCGTCGTCGCCTTCGATGACGGCGTTTTCGTTGCGCTGGATGTGCTGCAGGCAGTTGTTGAGGATGGCCAGCCGCGCCTCGGCGGCGGTGGCGTCCGGCGCCAGCTGAACGGCGGTCGCGCGCACGGGCACGGTGCCGGTCTGGCGGCACAGCATGTAGCCGCGCTCGGCCTTGTTGGTGTTGCTGAGGCGCTGGGGGATGTGCTCCTGCAGACGCAGCGCGAAGGCGAACAGGCTGGCCGGGTCGCCGTCTTTCAGTTCCAGTTCGATTTCGTTGACCGGCACCTGCCGGCCGTGGCGCTCGATGTGGCCGTGGTCGAGCACCAGCTCGATCTGGTTGCCGTCGACCTCCAGGTCCCAGGTGTGGCGCTCCACCGCCACCACGAACAGCGGCTCCAGCCGGGCTTTCAGGTTGTCGGCGGCCAGCACTTGCAGCCATTGCGGATCGTCGCCGATCAGCTTGCGCAGCTTGCCCAGGCGCGGCCAGGGGCGGTCCACCGGGCCTTCCCATTCGTTGCGCTGGTGCAGGCCGTTCTGCACGCTGCCGCCGGCCTTCATCGTTTGCATCCAGACGCCGTCGACCTTGCGCACGCGCAGGCCGGCGCCGTGGCGCAGCAGGTGCAGGTCCGGCGTGTCGAAGTAGCGCGCCGACAGTTGCTGCGTTCGCACCGGCGCGCGCGCGTGCGCGGCGATCAGCGGGTGCCGGAGCAGCTTGTCGTTGTCGGCCGGCGAGAGCAGCAGTTTGAGTTCGACTTCCATGGGTCCAGTGTAGATGAAAGGCCGGGGCGCGCGGCGCGCGTCTGTGCCTGTGTTGATCGATGTCGCTTCTAGGTCGGTTTCGGCGGATTCCGCAGAACTTCCGCCCAGGCGGGCACGGCGTCGCGCCAGAAAGCGTCGATGCTGTCGGCTTGCAGCTCCATGCCGAGGAAGCGGGCGGCGGGCAGCATGGCGTCCCGCAACAGCTGTTGCGGCGCGGCGCCGTTGTCGAAGGCCTGGGCGCCGGTCTGCTTGGACAGTTTCTCGCCCAGCTCGTTGACCACCACCGGCACATGCAGATAACTCGGGCGCGGCAGGCCCAGCACCTGCTGCAGGTAGAGCTGGCGCGGCGTGGAGTCGAGCAGGTCGGCGCCGCGCACGATGTCGGTGATGCCCTGGGCGCCGTCGTCCACCACCACGGCCAGCTGGTAGGCCCAGAAGCCGTCGGCGCGCTTGATGACGAAGTCGCCGACGTCGTCGGTCAGGTCCTGGCTGACGTGGCCGGCCCAGCGGTCGTCGAATTGCAGCACACAGTGCGGCGACTGCGGCACTTTCAGGCGCAGCGCGCGGGCGCTCTTGCCGGGCGCGAGGCCGTGGCGGCAGGTGCCCGGATAGATCAGCGCCTGCGCCTGGCGGCCGGTCAGGCTCAGTTGCGAATCGGCGATCTCCTTGCGCGAGCAGCCGCAGGGGTAGACCAGCTCCCCCAGCTGCAGCAAGGCTTGCTGGTACAGCGCGGTGCGCTGGCTTTGCCAGGTGACGTCGCCATCCCAGTGCATGCCGCAGCGGCGCAGCGAGGCCAGGATGTGCTCGTCCGCGCCGGCCACGTTGCGGTCGCCGTCGACGTCCTCGATGCGCACCAGCCACTGGCCGTGGTGGACTTTGGCGTCGAGGTAGCTGGCGATGGCGGCCACCAGCGAGCCGATGTGCAGGGGGCCGGTGGGCGACGGGGCGAAGCGGCCGATGTAGGGAGTGCGGTCAGTCATGCCGCCATTTTAGCGTGGCTATCGCATACAATGTACGCGCGGCAAATTTGATGGACCGCGACCACCTTTTACGTCTCCAGGAAATCATGCAAAAAATGACCCCCTCCTATGTTGCCTCCGCCTTGGCCATCAGCCTGGCGCTGGCATTCCCCGCCCACGCCGGCAGCGCCAAGAACGCCGCCGTTGTGAAGGAAGCTCCGCTGCGCGCCCACCTCGCCTTCCTCGCCAGCGATGTGCTGGAAGGCCGCGGCACCGGCCAGCGCGGCGCCGATCTGACGGTTGCCTATCTGGAAACGCAGGCGCTGGCGCTGGGCCTGAAGCCGGGCAACGGCGACAGCTATCGCCAGTCGGTGCAGATCGCCGGCGTCAAGACGCAGCCGGCCGAGAGCACGCTGAAACTGGAAGCGGGCGGCCAGGCGCTGCCGATCAGCTTTGGCAAGGACTGGGTGTTCGCGCCGGGCGATGCGAGCGCGTCGCACAGCTTCAACGCGGACCTGGTGTTCGTCGGCTACGGCATCACCGCGCCGGACGAGCAGTGGAACGATTACAAGGGCATGGACCTCAAGGGCAAGATCCTGGTGATGATGGTCAACGATCCGCAGCCGACCGCCGCGCAGCCCAACCGCTTCAACGGCAAGGGCCTGACCTACTACGGCCGTTGGACCTACAAGTTCGAGGAAGCCAAGCGCCAGGGCGCCGCCGGCGTGCTGCTGATCCACACCACGCCGACCGCGTCGTATGGCTGGAGCGTGATCCAGAACAGCTGGTCGGGCGTGGAGCGCTTCCAGCTGGCGTCGGGCACGCTGGGCACGCAGCTGCAGGGCTGGATGACCGACGACACGGCGCGCGCGCTGTTCAAGGCTGCCGGCCAGGATATCGACGCGCTGCGCACCGCCGCCGAAGGCAAGGACTTCAAGCCGGTGCCGCTGGCCGCCAAGCTGAGCGGCGAGATGAAGGCCGCCGTGCGCAAGGTCGAGCAGTTCAACGTGGCTGCGGTGGTGCCGGGCACGGATCCCAAGCTGAAGGATGAAGTGGTGATCTACAGCGCGCACTGGGATCATCTGGGCAAGCAGGGCGATACGGGTGACACGATCTTCAACGGCGCGGTTGACAATGCTTCCGGCTCGGCGGCCTTGCTGGCGATGGCGCAGGAGGCGGTGCGCGCACCGGCCAAGCGCAGCCAGATGTTCCTGTGGGTGGCTGCGGAAGAGCAGGGCCTGCTGGGCAGCGCGGCGTATGCGTCGGCGCCGCTGTGGCCGCTGGAGAAGACCGCCGCCAACCTGAACCTGGATAGCTTGAACTTCGTCGGCGCCACGCGCGACATCGGCACGCAGGGCAGCGAGCGCACCGAACTGGGTAAGCTGGCCGAGACGGCGGCCAAGGCCATGGGCATGCACATCGCCGAAGCGGAGCCCGACCTGGCGGGCGGCTACTTCCGCAGCGACCACTTCAACTTCGCCAAGAACGGCGTGCCGGCGTTCTCGATCGAATCGGGCCGCGAGTATGTGAAGGACCCGGCCGGTTCGAAAGCCAAGGCCGCCGCTTACGACAAGCGCTACCATCAGGTGAGCGATGAGTACGATGCGAGCTGGGATTTGTCGGGCATGGTACAGACGGCACAATACACGCTGAACCTGGGCCGCCTGATCGCCAACGGCGCCAAACTGCCAGAATGGAAAGCCGGCGACGCCTTCGCCAAGCCGCGCAACGCCAAGTAATCCAAATTGGGGTCAAGTCTGACATTCGGACACGGCCTCTGCCGTAGCGTGCCGCTACAGCAGAGGTCGTGTCCGAATGTCAGACTTGACCCCATCGAATGACCCCATCGAACCATCGAATCCCATCGAAGGTCAGCCGAGGCGCCTGCGGGTCAGGCTCAGCAGCACGATGCCGGTGCAGGCCAGCAGCAGCGTACCGGGCTCCGGGATGGCCCTGGCACTGCCGCCATCGTCGATGCCGATGCTCACCAGCGGGTTCGCTCCCCCCAGGCTGCCGAAGTCATAGTCCACGGTCAGCTCGTTGCTGAACGGCGTGCTGAAGGCGGCGCCGCTGCCAACCATCGGCAGCAAGCCGGCGAAGATGCCGGTGGCCGTCGAGGTCGTCACGATGCCGCCACTGATCCTGAAATCGACCGTGCCGCGCTCGCCGGCGGCAATGAAGGGGCTGTCCAGATCCAGGTTGAACGCGAAGTCCGTCGCATCAACGGTGAACAGATTGTCGGCCCACGTAAAGGAACCGGTGCCGTTGAGCTCGGCGTCGATGTTTTCCAGCCTGCCCCGCGTGTGCAAACCCGTGTCGCTGTCGAGAATGTCGAAGGTGACAGGATCGAACAACGCGGTGCTGGCAAGGCCCAGGGCGAAGGCGAAGAACTTCGGTGTCAGCACGAGTTGGCCGTTGAGCATCAAGCGGTCGCCGTTGATCGTGACGCCTGAAGTCGCTTCCGATAGCGCGAAGCCCTTGTCGGGCGGCACGCTGACATCGCCGAACGCGCGGATCTGGCCCGCCACGTTGCGCGGCGTGAGCGCCGTGGTCGCGACGGACGCCGCCGCGTCCGCGTTGCCCTCTTTTGGGGTGGGGGAGTGGCAGGCGACCAGCCTGGTCGGCGGCAGGGGAGCGGAGTTGGCGAAGGGGCCGCAGTTGTTGAGCGGCGCGGCGGCGATGGTATGGACCAAGTATTCCCAGCTGGCCGCATTGACGCCGCCGGCCGGCGCGAAGTTGAATTTTTTCGTCACGTCGAAGCTGGCGGCCGGGTCGTCGATCGGCGAGGCCAGCACAGGGCCGGCGGCGGCGATCCCCAGCGCCGCGGCGAGCAGTGAGCGGTACAACATCAAGTGTATGGTTTTCATGGTGGATTCCCTCTCGGATAGGATGGTGAACGACGGTGCTGCCACCGGTCCTGAGCGAAATCCATGCCCAGTTTTTTTGCGTTGCGAATCAAACGCTTGGCAAGCTGCGCCGACGCCCGCGACCCCTGCTGTAAGAAGCGTCGACGGGCGGCGTCCGCGGTCCGCCGTGCAAGTTGGGGTCAAGTCTGACATTCGGACACGAGCTCAACTCTAGTTGACGCTACGGCCCAGCTCGTGTCCGAATGTCAGACTTGACCCCACCGGGTTTCGAGGCCTACGGCAAGCGCTACCATCAGGTGAGCGATGAGTACGATGCGAGCTGGGATTTGTCGGGCATGGTGCAGACGGCGCAATACACGCTGAACCTGGGCCGCCTGATCGCCAACGGCGCCAAGCTGCCCGAATGGAAAGCCGGCGACGCCTTCGCCAAGCCGCGCAACGCCAAGTAATCCCGCTACGGCATCAGCCACACACCAAGCAGCCTTCGGGCTGCTTTTTTATTGATACAGCCCACAGGGGCCGCCTGCTTTGTCCGCTAGATTCGTGCATTGACACGGTTTGGTGCATCGACAAAAATGAGTTATCAAATTCTGCATTATTTCTCATCGACTGGCCACGATGAGTTCGGTGAATGGCTAAGGAGCCTTCGCGATCCCCGAGCGCGAGGCAGCGTGAGCGCACGCTTGAACCGTCTCGCCCAGGGGAATTTTGGCGATCACCGATATTGCCGTGATGGTGTGTGGGAGTTGCGCGTGAATGTAGGCGCTGGGTATCGGATCTACTATGCGTTGGCTGGTGGCGATATCGTTTTACTTCTGGCGGGAGGCGGCAAGGCCACGCAGGCGGGCGATATCGTTCGTGCTTGTGATAATTGGAAGGATTGGCGTAAGAGGAAAAGGAAATGAGAGACAGAACAGATAGGCCGCACGACGAGGCAATGGCTGAATTGTTCCGCGATGACCCCGCCTACGGCGCTGATGTACTTTGCTATGTGCTTGCTGACGGGGATGAGCTGGATCTGGCGCTGTTGCTGCCACAGCTGGACGAAGCATTCAATGCGGTCTGGGCACTGGTTCCCGATCTAAATAGCCGCTTGAGAACATTTAGCTCCGGATCCGGTCGGTTGCACTGGGCGCCGGGAGCGACCGATGGATGGTACTGCGTTTCCGTTGAAAACGGCTACGACGTCTACCACCAGCAACATGGCCGGCAAGAACGGTTTATACAGTTTTCGTCGGAGAGCGAGGCGATGCTGTTTGCGCTGAAGTCAGCTTTCCCCAAGGCTTGATTTGCAAGCTGGGGTCAGATACCGTCTTGAATGGCAAGCCCTTTCGATAAGTAATTAGGATCGAAAGGCTTGTCATTGTGTATCACCCCATAAATCAGGTGAGCCAGTTTGTGCATGACTGCGCCGATCACGGCTTTCTGTGCCATGCCAGTCGCAGCAAGCCGCTCGGCGAATTGGCGCAGGATGGGGTTATGACGGCGCGCCACCAGGCTAGGCATATACAGCGCAGCGCGCAATGATGTATTGCCTGTTCGACTGATGGTCGTTCGTCCCCTCACTGAGC
>QVIN01000006.1 GCA_003416985.1 Duganella sp. BJB480
AAGCCGTGATCGGTGCAGTCATGCACAAACTGGCTCACTTGATTTATGGGGTGATACACAATGACAAGCCTTTCGATCCTAATTACTTATCGAAAGGGCTTGCCATTCAAGACGGTATCTGACCCCACCATAAAAATAAAAAAAGCCGGCGCTGGGCCGGCTTTCTATGGGGTGGCTGCTACTTAGTCGCGGCTGCCGCCGAAGATGCCCAGCAGGCGCAACAGGTTGACGAAGATGTTGTACACGTCCAGGTAGATGTTCAGCGTGGCGCGGATGTAGTTGGTCTCGCCGCCGTTGATGATCTGCTGCACGTCGTACAGGATGTAGGCCGAGAAGATCGCCACGGCGATCACCGAAATCACCAGCGACATGGCCGGGATGTGCAGGAAGATGTTGGCCAGCGAGGCCAGCAGCAGGACGATGACGCCGGCGAACAGCCACGTGCCCATGCCCGAGAAGTCGCGCTTGGAGACGGTGGCCACGGTGGCCAGCACCGCGAACACGGTGGCCGTGCCGCCGAACGCCGTCATGATCAGGAAGGCGCCATTGGTGTAGGCGCGCAGCGTGAACGACAGGATGGGCGTCAGCATCAACCCCATGAAGAACGTGAAGCCCAGCAGCAGGGCCACGCCCACGCCGGAATCCTTGTTCTTTTCGATGCCCCAGATGAAACCGAAGGCGACGGCCAGGAACAGCAGGCTCATCAGCCCGCCGCTCAGTGGCAGCTGCAGGCCTACGCCCAGCACCGCGCCAAAGATGGTCGGCACCATGGACAGCGCGAGCAGCCAGTAGGTGTTGCGCAGCACAGCGTGCTGGACCGAACGGCTTCCCGCCAGGTCGTAGGTGTTTTGCATGTTGTTCATAAAGAACCTCCTTCAGAGTGATTCGAATACCGCTTGCCAAAAGCATAGCACGCCGGGGTAAAAATGCGCAAAATTGCCCCCAATACCCGCTTAAAGATGGCTTAATCTGGCCATCCTCCCAATATTTACCCGCCTGGGCGGCAAATATGGCCGGTCTTGCAAGCTTATCTATGCCCGATTCTCGGTATATGGGGTGTTCTATGGTAAAATCAAAGGTTGATTGAGTTATCAATTTTGTTTTAAACCTTTCTTTTTATTGGAGTTTTTTAAATGGCAATCGAACGCACCCTGTCGATCATCAAACCAGACGCAGTCGCTAAAAACGTAATCGGCCAAATCTACAGCCGTTTCGAAGGCGCTGGCCTGAAGATCGTTGCCGCTCAGATGAAGCAGCTGTCGCGTGAAGAGGCCGAAGGCTTCTACGCCGCTCACAAAGAGCGCGGTTTCTTCAAGGACCTGGTTGACTTCATGGTCTCCGGCCCAGTCATGATCCAGGCCCTGGAAGGCGAGAACGCAGTTCTGAAGAACCGCGAACTGATGGGCGCCACCGATCCTAAGAAGGCTGAAAAAGGCACCATCCGCGCCGACTTCGCCGACTCGATCGATGCCAACGCTGTTCACGGTTCCGACGCTGTCGAAGCTGCGGCAGTTGAAATCGCTTACTTCTTCGGTAAGTAATTTTTAGTAGATCCGTTTCCGCGCCGCGGTGCGGAAACGGAATAAATGATTAGTACTGTTTTGAACCTGAATATGAACGCACCTCTGACCAACTTGCTGGACTTCGATCCCGCGCAGCTCATCGCCTATTGCGCCGAGTTGGGAGAGAAGCCGTTCCGCGCCAAGCAACTGCAGCGCTGGATCCACCAATTCGGCGCGTCGGATTTCGACAGCATGACCGATCTGGCCAAGTCGCTGCGCGACAAACTGAAAACCCGCGCCCACGTCACGGCGCCGGCCATCATCAGCGACCACACGTCCACCGACGGCACCCGCAAATGGCTGGTCGACGTCGGCAACGGCAACGCGGTCGAAACCGTGTACATCCCGGAAGAGAACCGCGGCACGCTGTGCATCTCCACCCAGGCCGGCTGCGCCGTCAACTGCCGCTTCTGCTCGACCGGCAAGCAGGGCTTCTCGCGCAACCTCACCGTGGGCGAGATCATCGGCCAGCTGTGGATGGCGGAGTTCGAACTGCGCCGCACCAAGGGCATCGAGCCCGGCCCGAAGGGCGAGCGCCAGATCACCAACGTGGTCATGATGGGCATGGGCGAGCCGCTGTTGAACTTCGAGCCGACCGCCACCGCGCTCAAGCTGATGTTGGACGATAATGCCTACGGCCTGTCGCGCCGCCGCGTCACGCTGTCCACCTCCGGCGTGGTGCCGATGATGGACAAGCTGTCGCAGGAAGTGCCGGTGGCATTGGCCGTCTCGCTGCACGCGTCGAACGACCCGCTGCGCGACAGCCTGATCCCGCTGAATAAAAAATACCCACTCAAGGAGCTGATGGCCGCCTGCAAGCGCTACCTGGAGTTTGCGCCGCGCGACTTCATCACCTTCGAGTACTGCATGCTCGACGGCGTCAACGACTCCGACGAGAATGCCCGCGAACTGCTGGCCCTGGTGCAGGACCGCGAGTTCGGTGTCAACTGCAAATTCAACCTGATTCCATTCAATCCGTTCCCGGAATCGGGCCTGCTGCGCTCCAAGAACCCGCGCATCAAGGCCTTCGCCCAGATCCTGGTCGACGGCGGCATCGTCACCACCATCCGCAAGACGCGCGGCGACGACATCGACGCCGCCTGCGGCCAGCTGGCCGGCGAAGTCCAGGACCGCACCAAGGTGGCCCAGCGCATGGAGAAGATGGCCGAGTACCAGCAAAAGTTCGGCGCCAACTTCGGCAAGATCGTGGAGATCCGTTCCTGATGACCTTCCTGGCGCAGCGGAGCCGGCTCAGTCTCGCCGCCTTGTGCGCGGCCGGGGCGCTGGCCGGCTGCGCGTCGCCGGGACCTGAACGCGGCAAGAGCGGCCAGGCCGAGCTGACCACGGTGTCGGACCAGACCGCGGCCCAGCGCAAGGTCGACATCCGCATGCAGCTGGCGGTCGGCTACTACGAGCAGGGCCAGTACCCGTTCGCGCTGGACGAAGTTAAGCTGGCGCTGGCCGCCGACCCGAATTACGCCGACGGCTACGGCATGCGCGGCCTGATTTACCAGGCGATGGGCGAGACCGGGCTGGCGGAGGACAACTTCGTGCGGGCCCGCAAACTGGCGCCGGCCAATCCGGATTTGGCCAACAATTACGGATCCTTCCTGTGCCAGTCCGGCCGGGTGGCCGAGGCGCTGCCGCTGTTCGACGCCGCCCTGGCCAACCACGCCTACCGTTCGCCGGCCAACGCCGCGAACAACGCCGGTTCCTGCGCATTGAAGATCAAGGATTACGCCAGCGCGGAGCGTTATCTGCTGCAAGCCTTGCAGTTGACGCCCGACCTGCCGGCCACCAACGCCAATCTGGCGCGGGTTTATTTTGAAAAGCGCGATTATATCCGCGCCAATTTCTTCATTACCCGTTTGAACAAGGTGGCAAAGATGGAGAGCCTGACGGCCGATGTGCTGTGGCTCGGGATTAAGGTGCAGCATAAGCTGGGCGACACCGGTGCGGAAGCTGGCTGGGCGACGCAATTGCGCCGCCACCACCCCGGTTCGGCCGAGTATGCTGCTTATCAACGTGGGGCGTTTGATGAGTGAAACAGGGATACCAATGAATTCAGAGTGGGCAGAACCGCCAAAGGACCAGGGCAGCAGCCTGGCCACGCCCGGAGCACAACTGGCGGCCCAGCGCGAAGCGATGGGACTGACGGTCGAACAGATAGCCGACCAGCTGAAACTGGCGCCGCGCCAGGTCAAGGCGCTCGAAGCAGGCGACTACGCCGCGCTGCCCAACATGGCCGTGGTGCGCGGTTTCGTGCGCGCCTACGCCAAGGTCGTGAAGATCGACGCCACGCCGCTGGTGGCGATGATCGAAGTGATCTCGCCGACCAGTCATGAAGCGGCGCCGCCGCGCAAGGAAATCGCGGCCACCTTCACCGAGTCGCGCTTCCCGTCGATGACCGGTCGTTCGTCGACTCCCACGGCATGGCTGGTGGGTGCCGCGGCCGTGGTGGTGGTTGCCGCCGCCGGCGCGTACGCCTACCAGGCCGGCCTGATTCCGGCCACGCTGTTCCAGCGCGCGGACAAGGAAGCGCCGGCCAGCGCGGCCGCCGAGGCCTCCAAGCCGGCCGACGTTGCCGTCGCGCCGATCGAGACCACGCTGGTCAAGCCGGGCCAGGAGACGGCGCCGTTGCAGTCGCCAAGCGTGCCGCTGATTTCCGTGCCTCCGCAAGGCGGGACGAGCAACGACGCCGCGCCGGCCGCCGCGCAAACGACGCCGCCGGCCGCCGCGCCGGCGCCAGCGCCTGCGACGCCCGCTCCGGCCGCGCCGGTGGCCCAGGTATCGCCGCCAGCCGCCGCGCCGGTCGCCGCCAGCGGCAGCCAGCTGGTGCTGAAGGTGACGCAGGATTCGTGGGTGGAGATCCGTCGCCCTGGCACGACGCCGCTGATTTCGCGCCTGGTCAAAGCCGGCAGCACCGAGACCTTCGACATCAAGGATCCGGCGCTGCTCATCGTCGGCAAACCGGGCGGCGTGGAAGCGACGCTGGGCGGTGCGCCGCTGGCGCTGCCGCCGGTCGCCGGCGGCACGATCTCGCGCGTGAACATCAAATAAACGAGTACGAATAGAACGATCATGTCTTCAACGCAAACAGCTATTCCTTCGGGACCATCGAATCGCCGCGCCAGCCGCAGCGTGCTGGTTTCGCACGGCCAGCGCAAGATCTGGGTGGGCGGCGACGCCCCCGTGGTGGTGCAGTCGATGACCAATACCGACACCGCCAACGTGATCGAGACCGCCATCCAGATCAAGGAACTGGCGCGCGCCGGTTCGGAGCTGGTGCGCCTGACGGTGGACCGTCCCGAGGCGGCGGCGGCGGTACCCTACATCCGCGAGCAGCTGGACAAGATGGAGATCGACGTGCCGCTGGTCGGCGACTTCCACTACAACGGCCACACGCTGCTCAACGAGTATCCCGACTGCGCCAGGGCGCTGTCGAAGTACCGCATCAATCCGGGCAACGTCGGCAAGGGCGCCAAGCGCGACACGCAATTCGCGCAGATGATCGAAGTGGCCGCGCGCTACGACAAGCCGGTGCGCATCGGCGTCAACTGGGGCAGCCTGGATCAGGCGCTGCTGGCCCGCATCATGGACGAAAACGCCGGCCGCGCCGAGCCGTGGTCCGCGCAGGCGGTGATGTACGAGGCGCTGATCACCTCCGCCATCGAGAACGCCGTGCGCGCCGAGGAACTGGGCCTGGGCCGCGACAAGATCATCCTGTCGTGCAAAGTCTCGGGCGTGCAGGATTTGATCGCCGTGTACCGCGAACTGGCCAAGCGCTGCGACTATCCGCTGCACCTGGGCCTGACCGAAGCGGGCATGGGCAGCAAGGGCATCGTCGCCTCGACCGCCTCGCTGTCGGTGCTGCTGCAGGAGGGCATCGGCGACACCATCCGCATCTCGCTGACGCCGGAGCCGGGCGGCGACCGCACCAAGGAAGTTGTGGTCGGCCAGGAGATCCTGCAGACCATGGGCCTGCGCAAATTCACGCCGATGGTGATCGCGTGCCCGGGGTGCGGCCGCACCACCTCGACCACCTTCCAGGAACTGGCCGACAACATCCAGACCTATCTGCGCGACCAGATGCCGGAATGGAAAAAGACCTATCCGGGCGTGGAGGCGATGAACGTGGCCGTGATGGGCTGCATCGTCAACGGTCCTGGCGAATCGAAGCACGCCAACATCGGCATCAGCCTGCCGGGCACCGGCGAATCGCCGGCCGCGCCGGTGTTCGTCGACGGCGCCAAGTTCGCCACGCTGCGCGGTGAGCGCATCGTCGAGGAGTTCCAGGAAATCGTACTGAATTACGTGAAGAAGAACTACAGCAAAGAATATGTCCAAAACTGAAAAAATCACCGCCGTCAAAGGCATGAACGACATCCTGCCGACCGATTCGCATCTGTGGCAGCTGTTCGAGAACACCGCGCAATCGGTGGTGCAGAGCTATGGCTTCCAGCAGGTCCGTACGCCCATCGTGGAAAACACCGCGCTGTTCTCGCGCGCCATCGGCGCCGTGACCGACATCGTGGAAAAGGAAATGTACTCGTTCGAGGACTCGATGAACGGCGACAAGCTGACCCTGCGCCCTGAAGGCACGGCCGGCGTGGTGCGCGCGGTGATCGAGCATAACCTGGTCTACGAAGGTCCCAAGCGCCTGTGGTACACCGGCCCGATGTTCCGCCATGAGCGTCCGCAGCGCGGCCGCTATCGCCAGTTCTACCAGTTCGGCTGCGAAGCGGTCGGCTTCAACGGCCCGGACGTCGACGCCGAAATGATCATGATGTGCCGCCGCCTGTGGGATGACCTGGGCCTGGAAAACATCCGCCTCGAACTGAACTCGATCGGCGACGCCGAAGAGCGCGCGCGCCACCGCGTCGACCTGATCGCCTACCTGGAAAAGCACGAGGACATCCTCGACGCCGAAGCCAAGCGCCGCCTGCACAGCAACCCGCTGCGCATCCTGGACACCAAGAACCCGGCGATGCAGGAGATGGTCAACGCCGCACCGAAGCTGCTGGAGTACCTGGGCGAGGAATCGCTGGCCCACTTCAACGGCGTGCGCAAGATCCTCGACCACAACAACATCCCGTATGCGATCAACCCGCGCCTGGTGCGCGGCCTCGATTACTACAACCGCACCGTGTTCGAATGGGTGACGGACGCACTGGGCTCGCAGGGCACCGTGTGCGCCGGCGGCCGTTACGATCCGTTGATCGCCTCCTTCGGCGGCAAGCCGACGCCCGCCGTCGGTTTCGCGATGGGCATCGAGCGCCTGCTGGAGCTGATGAAGGAAGCCGGCGAGCCGGACGCGCCCGACCAGTGCGACGTCTACCTGGTGCACCAGGGCGAGGCCGCGCAGTTGCAAGCCTTTGTGCTGGGCGAGCGCCTGCGCGACGCCGGCCTGGACGTGGTCATGCACGCCTCGACCGCGAACGGCCCTGGCAGTTTCAAGACGCAGATGAAAAAAGCCGACGGCAGCGGCGCGACCTTCGCCGTCATCATCGGCGAGGACGAAGTGGCCAACCACACCGCCAGCGTCAAGGCGATGCGCGGGGAAGAGGGCGCCCAGCAGCAGTCGACGGTGCCGTTCGACGACGTCGTCGATTTCGTGGTCGACCAGATCACCGACAGCGGCGACCATCACCACCACGTGCACGACGAGCATTGCAATCACTAAGCCGTTTTTTTATAACCTATAACGAGTAGACGAACTGACATGGCATACGATCTCGAAGAACAAGAACAAATCGCGACCCTCAAGGCGTGGTGGGACAAATACGGCAACCTGACCTCGTGGGTGCTGATTGCCGGCCTGGCCGCGTATTCGGGTTTCGTCGGCTGGAATAAATACCAGGGCAACCAGGCCGCGCAAGCGTCGGCGCTGTACGACGAGCTGCAATCGGCGGTGGAAGCGAAGGACAACGCCAAGGTGCTGCGCGCCGCCGGCGACATGGAGAGCAAATTCGGCGGCACCGCCTACGCCTCGATGAGCGCGCTGACGGCGGCCAAGAGCAGCTTCGAAGCGAACGACGTGAAATCGGCCAAGGCCCAGCTGCAATGGGCGGTGGAACACGGCGGCGACGAGTTCAAGGCCGTGGCCAAGGTGCGTCTGGCCGGCCTGCTGCTGGACGAGAAAGCCTATGACGAAGCGCTGAAGGTGCTGGCCGGCGAAGTGGCGCCGCAGTTCGCCGGTTCGGTGGCCGACCGCAAGGGCGACGTGCTGGCCGCGCAGAACAAGCTGACCGAAGCCCGCGCCGCCTATCAGGCCGCGCTGGAAGCGACCGACAAGAAGAACCCTGGCCGCCAGCTGATCCAGCTGAAACTGGAAGCCATCGGCGGCTCCGTGCCGGCCGCCAAGGACGCAGCGTAATTCATCGGCGCCGGCCGCTGCCGGCGCCTCCAGATCAAGGTTAAAAAATGCGTATTACCGAAAAAGTTATTGCTGCAAGCGTGTTTGCGATGTTGGCCGGTTGTTCCTTGTTCTCGTCCAAAGATACCAAGAACCAGCCGGCGCCGCTGGTTGAGCTCAAGGGCGGCGTCACGCCCAAGACGGTCTGGAAATACTCGATCGGCAAGGCCGGCACCGCCGTCTTCACGCCTGCGCTGGTGGGCGACAGCCTGTACGTGGCCGACGCCGACGGCGCGCTGGCGCGCCTGAACGTGGCCACCGGCAAGGAGCAATGGCGCGTCAAGACCGGCTCCGACCTCACGGCCGGTGTCGGCAGCGACGGCGAAGTGATCGTGGTCGGTGGCGTCAAGGGCACCATCCTGGCGTTCGACGCCAACGGCAAGCCGCTGTGGAAAGCCCAGGCGACCAGCGAAGTGCTGTCGTCGCCGGTGGTGGGCGGCGGCGTGGTGGTGGTGCGCAGCGTCGACAACCAGATCACCGCGTACGAAGCCAAGACCGGCGTCAAACGCTGGACCGTGCCGCGCGTGACGCCGGCCCTGACCCTGCGCAACGCGCCGGGCATGGTCGTCAACGGCCCCAATGTGTACGTGGCCCAGCCGGGCGGCAAGCTGCTGTCGCTGACCCTGGCCACCGGCCTGCAGCGCTTTGAAGTGGTGGTCGGCGAACCGCGCGGCGCCACCGAGCTGGAACGCGTCACCGACATCGCCGGCACGCCGGTGATCATGGAAAAAGATGTCTGCGCCGTGTCCTACCAGGGCCGCGTGGCCTGCTTCGACGCCCTGACCGGCGCGCCGCACTGGAGCAAGCCCGCTTCGTCCGACGTCGGCGTGGCGGTGGACCAGCGTTTTGTATTCGTCTCCGACGACAAAGGCGAAGTTGCAGCCTACAGCCGTGAAAACGGCAGCAACGCCTGGAAGAACGACAAGCTGGCCTACCGCCGCCTGTCGACGCCAGTCTCCTACGGCCGCGCAGTGGCCGTCGGCGACTACCAGGGTTACGTCCATCTGCTCTCGCGGGAAGATGGCGCACTTATAGGTCGCGCCGCGACCGATGGCAGCCCGATTCAATCGGACCCTGTCATCGCCGGCACGAATTTGATTTTCCAAACCCAATCAGGGACAGTGACCGCTCTCGCGGTCGAGTAAAAAATGAAGCCGGTAATCGCACTAGTGGGTCGACCCAATGTAGGGAAATCGACCTTGTTCAATCGTCTGACCCGCTCGCGCGACGCGCTGGTGGCGGACTTGCCTGGGTTGACGCGAGATCGTCACTATGGCGAGGGCCGTGTCGGCGAACGTCCCTTCCTCGTCATCGACACGGGCGGCTTCGAGCCGGTCGCCAAGGAAGGCATCATGCATCAGATGGCGCTGCAGACCAAGCAGGCCGTGGCCGAGGCCGACATCGTCGTGTTCCTGGTCGACGGCCGCCAGGGCCTGACGCCGCATGACAAAACCATTACCGACTTCCTGCGCAAGAGCGGCCGTCCGGTCATGCTGGTCGTGAACAAGTCGGAAGGCATGCGCTACACCGCCGTGGTCGCCGACTTCTACGAGCTGGGACTGGGCGAGCCATACTCGATCTCCTCGGCCCACGGCGACGGCGTCGCCGACCTGGTGGAGGAGGCGCTGGACCTGGCCTTCGCCCAGCGGCCGGAAGATCCTGAGGAACTGGAAAAGACCGATCATGGCATCAAGATCGCGCTGGTCGGCCGTCCGAACGTCGGCAAGTCCACCCTGATCAACACCCTGGTGGGCGAAGAGCGCGTGATCGCCTTCGACATGCCGGGCACCACCCGCGACTCGATCGAGATTCCGTTCGAGCGCGAAGGCAAGCAGTACACGCTGATCGACACCGCCGGCATCCGCCGTCGCGGCAAGGTGTTCGAAGCGATCGAGAAATTCTCGGTCGTCAAGACGCTGCAATCGATCTCGGAAGCGAACGTGGTCGTGCTGATGCTTGACGCGCAGCAGGACATCTCCGAGCAGGACGCCCACATCGCCGGCTTCGTGCTGGAGACCGGCCGCGCGCTGGTCATCGCCGTCAACAAGTGGGACGGCCTGCGCAGCGACGAGCGCGATGAAATCAAGATCGACATCGACCGCAAGCTGGACTTCCTGTCCTTCGCCAAGATGCACTTCATCTCGGCGCTGAAGTCGCAGGGCATCGGCCCGCTGATGAAGTCGGTGGACGCGGCCTACGCCGCCGCCATGTGCAACCTGTCGACGCCGAAGCTGACCCGCGCCCTGATCGAGGCCGTGGAGAAGCAGGAGCCGCGCCGCAAGGGTTCGATCCGTCCGAAGCTGCGCTACGCGCACCAGGGCGGCATGAATCCGCCGGTGATCGTCATCCACGGCAACGCCCTGGACGCGGTCGGCGAGCCGTACAAGCGCTATCTGGAAAAGCATTTCCGCGACACCTTCCAGCTGGTGGGCACGCCGCTGCGCATCGAACTGCGCACCGGTAAAAATCCATTCGCAAAAACACAGTCGAAATAAGCGGTTTTTTTTGCAGGTGCGCCCTGCAAAAAAGGCAAAAACAGGTTACAGTGGCTTAGAAGCACCATTCCCGGCTTGGCGAACGGTGTTTCAGCGAAAATTGTTTGACTTTCGCTGGGCCACGTACTTGAAATTAAGCGTTTCGCCTCCAATTCCAACACAACAACATAAAATGGAGCTGTTATGAGCAACAAAGGGCAACTGTTACAAGACCCATTCCTCAATGCCTTGCGCAAAGAGCATGTTCCTGTCTCGATCTACCTGGTCAACGGCATCAAGCTGCAGGGCCATATCGAATCGTTCGACCAGTACGTCGTACTGCTGCGTAATACCGTGACCCAGATGGTCTATAAGCACGCCATCTCCACCGTGGTACCGGCACGCGCCGTCAACCTCAACATTGAATCCGACGCGGAATAAGCGCTTGCAACACCGCTTCTTTTCAACTCACCCAGCCTTGACCGTCGTATGCGCGCAGCCCTAGTCGGTATCGATTTCGGTCAAGGCGACTTCGCCGCCAGCGTCGAGGAACTGAACCTGCTGGCCCGCTCGGCAGGTGCGGAACCGGTGACGACGATCACGGCCAAGCGTTCCTCACCGGACGCCGCCTATTTCGTCGGCAGCGGCAAGGCCGACGAGATCGGCCTTGCCGTGCAGGATCACGGCATCGAAATCGTCATCTTCAATCACGCCTTGTCGCCGGCCCAGCAGCGCAACCTGGAAAAGCGCCTGAACATCCGGGTGCTGGACCGCACCAGCCTGATTCTCGACATCTTCGCCCAGCGCGCCGCCTCCCACGAGGGCAAGCTGCAGGTGGAGTTGGCTCAGCTGCAGCATCTGGCCACGCGCCTGATCCGCGGCTGGACCCACCTCGAGCGTCAGAAGGGCGGTATCGGTTTGCGCGGCCCCGGCGAAACCCAGCTCGAGACCGACCGCCGGCTGATTGGCGAGCGGGTCAAGGCCCTGCGCGCGCGCCTGGACAAGCTGCGCAAGCAGCATGAAACCCAGCGCCGTTCGCGCGGCCGCAGCCAGACGTTCTCGGTGTCGTTGGTCGGCTATACCAATGCCGGCAAGTCGACGCTGTTCAACGCCGTCACCAAGGCCGGGGTTTATGTCGCCGATCAATTGTTCGCCACGCTGGACACCACCTCGCGCCGCGTCTACATGGGCCAGGAAGTGGGCAACGTGGTGATCTCGGACACGGTCGGTTTCGTGCGCGAGCTGCCGCACCAGCTGGTGGCGGCCTTCCGCGCCACGCTGGAGGAGACCATCCACGCCGACCTGCTGCTGCACGTCGTCGACGCCTCGTCGCCGGTGCGCATGGAGCAGATCGAGCAGGTCAACCTGGTGCTCAAGGAAATCGGCGCCGATCACATCCCGCAGATCCTGGTGTGGAACAAGATCGACGCCGCAGGGCTGGAGCCCTCGGTCGAGCGGGATGAATATGATAAGATTTCCCGCGTTTTCCTCAGCGCGCGCACCGGTCAAGGACTGGACCTTCTGCGCGGCGCCATCGTCGAATGGGCCAAGAGCGCGCCGGGTGCCCGGCTCAACCAGGCCTACGACACCGGCGGGGAAACCGACGAAGAAGCAGGCGAAGAAGCAGCGGAGCCGGATAGCAGTCCCACCCTTACTCATGTCGGATCACACTAATGCGTGTCTCGTCACTTATGAAACGTCTCGGCTTGAAGCTGTCGCTGAACGATCCCCGCTGGGGCTCGGACAAGCAGGACCGCAAGCCGCAAGCCAATGAAGGCAAGAAGCCCGGCGAAGGGCCGCCCGACATGGAGCAGCTGTGGCGCGATTTCAACCAGCGCCTGAACAGCTTCTTCGGCCAGAAGAACCGTCCCGACGGTAATGGCGGCGGCAGCGGCGGCAATGGCGGCGGTCGTCCCGACCTGGCCGGCATGCGCGCCACCGCCGGCGCGATCGGCGCGGTGATCGCGCTGATCTGGCTCGCCAGCGGCTCGTTCATCGTGCAGGAAGGCCAGACCGGCGTGGTCTACACCTTCGGCAAGGTCAGCCACATCACCGGTTCCGGTTTCAACTGGCGCTGGCCGTATCCGTTCCAGAGCGACGAAACCGTCAAGGTCTCGCAGATGCGTATGGTGGAAATCGGCTACCGCAAGGACCTCAAGAACAAGCAGGCGCGCGAATCGCTGATGCTCACCGATGACGAGAACATCATCGACATCCAGTTCGCCGTGCAGTTCAAGCTCAAGGACCCTGTGGCCTGGCTGATGAACAACCGCGACGAAGAGGAAACCGTGCGCCAGGTGGCAGAGACCTCGATCCGCGAAATCGTCGGCAAGAACAAGATGGACTTCGTGCTGTACGAGGGCCGCGACAAGGTCGCCCTCGAAACCCAGCAGTTGATGCAGCACATCCTCGACCGCTACGCCTCCGGCGTGCTGATCTCGAACGTGACCCTGCAGGCGGTGCAGCCGCCGGAGCAGGTGCAGATCGCCTTCGACGACGCCGTCAGGGCGGGGCAGGACCGCGAGCGCCAGAAGAACGAAGGCCAGGCCTACGCCAACGACGTGATCCCGCGCGCGCGCGGCAGCGCCTCGCGCCTGCTGGAGGAGGCCGAAGGCTATCGCTCCATGATCACCGAGAACGCCACCGGCAACGCCTCGCGCTTCAAGCAGGTGCTGGCCGAGTACCAGAAGGCGCCGGGCGTCACGCGCGACCGCATGTACCTGGAGACCATGCAGCAGATCTTCTCCAGCGCCAGCAAGGTGATGGTCGACGCCAAGTCCGGCAGCAACCTGCTGTACCTGCCGCTGGATAAATTGATCGCCCAGGCCGCGGCCACCGACAGCGCCGCCGCCGCGGCCCGCGTCGCCTCGCAGGCCGCCGCCTCGCCGTCGTCCGCGCTGCCGGCCGAAGTGATGCCGCAGGTGGAAGTCAGTCGCCAGCGCGATTCGCGCGCCCGCGATGCCTTACGTGAACGGGAGGGTCGTTAATGAACCGCATAGCCAGTACCCTCATTGCGGCCTTCGTCGCGTTCCTGCTGCTGTCGTCCACCATGTTCGTGGTCGACCAGCGCCGGTACGCCATCGTGTTCGCGCTGGGCCAGATCAAGGAAGTGATACGCGAGCCGGGCCTGCACTTCAAGCTGCCGCCGCCGTTCCAGAACGTGGTCTACCTCGACAACCGCATCATGACCATCGAGACCCCGGACGCCGAGCGCTTCATCACGGCCGAGAAGATGAACATCCTGGTCGACAGCTTCGTCAAGTGGCGCATCGGCCGCGCCGAGAACCAGCCCAAGCTGTACTACGTGACCTTCGGCGGCGACGAGGGCCGCGCCCGCGACCGCATGTCGCAGATCGTCAAGGCGGCGCTGAACGAGGAAATCACCAAGCGCACCGTGGGCGAGGTGATCTCCGGCCAGCGCGGCAAGGTGATGGAATCGATCCGCTCCAAGGTGGTGGCGGAATCGGCCCAGATCGGCGTCGAGATCATCGATGTGCGCCTCAAGCGCGTGGAGTATGTCGAGCAGATCAACAACTCGGTGTACGAGCGCATGAAGGCCGAGCGCACCCGCGTGGCCAACGAGCTGCGCTCGACCGGCAACGCCGAATCCGAGAAGATCCGCGCCGACGCCGACCGCCAGCGCGCCGTGATCCTGGCCGAGGCCTACCGCGACGCCGAGCAGATCCGCGGCGAGGGCGATGCCAAGGCCTCGGCGATCTACGCCGAAGCGTTCGGCAGGAATCCGGAGTTCTACAAGTTCTACCGCAGCCTGCAGGCCTACCGCGAAACCTTCAAGAATCACGGCGACGTGATGGTGATGGATTCGAGCTCGGACTTCTTCAAGTACTTCAAGAGCTCCGGCGCCGCCGGCCCGGCCGCCGCTCCCGCCAAAAAATAAGTTGTATAGCCATTTCCGCCCGGGGCGGGAATGGCTGCTCCCGTATCTTTTTCCCCTCCCGCAACGCATTTTCGCGTAAAATATCAGGTTCGGCCTTCCGCTTCACGGGCCTCGGCGCGCGCGCCACATTGTTCATTTTTAAACTGCCTCCCCATGCCGAATTGGCTTTTGCCTGAGAATATCGCCGACGTTTTGCCGTCGGAAGCACGCAAGATCGAAGAGTTGCGTCGTCTGATGCTGGATAATTTCCGTCTGTACGGATATGAACTGGTGATGCCGCCGCTGCTGGAGTACCTGGAGTCGCTGCTGACCGGCGCCGGCCAGGACACCGATCTGCGCACCTTCAAACTGGTGGACCAGCTGTCGGGCCGCATGCTCGGCCTGCGCGCCGACATGACGATCCAGGTGGCGCGCATCGACGCCCACCTGCTGAACCGCGCCTCGGTCACCCGCCTGTGCTACGCCGGCAGCGTGCTGCATACCCGTCCGTCGGGCCTGCACGCCACCCGCGAGCCGCTGCAGATCGGCGCCGAGATCTACGGCCACGCCGGCCTGGAGGCGGACGCCGAGATCCAGGAACTGGCGCTGGCCTCGCTGGCCCTGGCCGGCTTCACCGAAGTGCGGCTGGACCTGACGCACGTCGGCGTGCTGCGCGCCATCCTCGAATGCGACGACGCCGCCAGGAAGGATGAAGCCCAGCTCTACCTGCTGCTGCGCGCCAAGGACGTGCCCGGCCTGCAGGCGCTGACACAAGATTACTCGCCGGCCGTGCGCGACGCGCTGCTGGCGCTGCCGAACCTGTACGGCGACGTCGAAGTATTGAAGCGCGCACGCGAAGTGCTGCCGGACCTGCCGGGCATCGCCAAGGCGCTGGCCGAGCTGGCCGCGCTGGCGGCGTCCGCCATCGACCGCGCCGAAGTCGCGATCGACCTGGCCGACCTGCGCGGCTACCAGTACGAAAGCGGCGCGATGTTCGCGCTGTACGTGCCGGGCCTGCCGAACGCGGTGGCGCGCGGCGGCCGTTACGATCACGTAGGCGAGGCCTTCGGCCGGGCGCGTCCCGCCACCGGCTTCTCGCTCGACCTGCGCGAACTGGCGCGCCTGTTGCCGACCGCGGAGCGCAAGCATTCGATCCGCGCGCCGTGGGGCAATGCGCCGGAGTTGAAGGAAAAAATCGCCGAACTGCGCAAGTCCGGCGAAGTCGTGATCCAAAGTTTGCCGGGTCACAGCAACGAGCTGGACGAGTTCGAGTGCGACCGCGCTCTGGTACTCGACGATAATGGTAGCAACTGGATTCTTAAAAACTTAGGTTAGTGTGATGTCAAAGAAAAACGCAAAAAACGTCGTCGTCATCGGTACCCAATGGGGCGATGAAGGTAAGGGCAAGATCGTCGACTGGTTGACCGATCATGCACAGGGTGTGGTCCGCTTCCAGGGCGGCCACAACGCCGGCCACACGCTGGTCATCGGCGGCGTCAAGACCGCGCTGCAGCTGATCCCGTCGGGCATCATGCGTCCGGGCGTGGCCTGCTACATCGGCAACGGTGTGGTGGTGTCGGTGCCGGACGTGCTGCGCGAGATCGACAAGCTGGAAAAGGTCGGCGTCGAAGTCGCGTCGCGCCTGAAGGTGTCGGACGCCGCGCCGGTGATCCTGCCTTACCACTCGGCGCTGGACCTGGCCCGTGAAGCCAAGCGCGGCGAAGCCAAGATCGGCACCACCGGCAAGGGCATCGGCCCGGCCTACGAAGACAAGGTCGCGCGCCGCGCGATCCGCGTCGCCGACCTGCTCAACGAAAAGCGCTTCGCCGAAAAACTGGCCGAGAACCTGGACTATCACAACTTCGTGCTGGAGCACTACCTGAAGGCCCCGAGGGTCGACTATCAGAAGACGCTGGAAGACGCGCTGGCCTACGTGCCGCGCCTGCGTCCCATGGTCACCGACGTGTCGAGCGCGCTGTACGCCGCGCACAAGGCCGGCGCCAACCTGCTGTTCGAAGGCGCGCAGGGTTCGCTGCTGGACGTCGACCACGGCACCTATCCGTTCGTCACCTCGTCGAACTGCGTGGCCGGCAATGCCGCCGCCGGCGCCGGCGTCGGTCCGAACATGCTGCACTACATCATGGGCATCACCAAGGCCTACACCACCCGCGTCGGCTCCGGCCCGTTCCCTTCGGAACTGCCTACCGATGCCGGCGTCGGCCATCACCTGGCGCAAGTGGGCCACGAATTCGGCACCGTGACGGGCCGCGCCCGCCGCTGCGGCTGGTTCGACGCGGCGCTGCTGCGCCGTTCGGTGCAGATCAACGGCGTGACGGGCATGTGCCTGACCAAGCTGGACGTCCTGGACGGCCTGGAATCGCTGAAGCTGTGCACCGGCTACACCATCGACGGCGTGGCCGTGGACATCTTCCCGTCCGGCGCCGAAGAGGCCGCCCGTTGCGTGCCGGTGTACGAGGAAATGCCGGGTTGGACCGAAAGCACCGTGGGCGCCAAGTCGCTGGCGGCGCTGCCGGCCACCGCCCGCGCTTACATCAAACGTATCGAAGAGTTGGTCGGCGTGCCGGTCGACATGGTATCGACCGGCCCGGATCGTGAAGAAACGATCGTGCTGCGTCATCCATTCGAGTAACAGAGTAACAAAAGGAATCAGACATGACGACGACCCCACAAAGCAACGAAAAACACCTCTGGGTCACCTGGGATGAATACCACCGCCTGATCGAGCGCCTCGCGCTCAAGGTGCACGAGTCGGGCTGGAAGTTCGACCAGGTGCTGTGCCTGGCGCGCGGCGGCGTGCGTCCCGGCGACGTGTTCTCGCGCATCTTCGACGTGCCGCTGGCGATCCTGTCGACCAGCTCGTACCGCGAGGAAGCCGGCACCGTGCGCGGCGACCTGGACATCGCCAAATACATGACGATGACCAAGGGCCCGCTGAGCGGCCGCATCCTGCTGGTCGACGACCTGGCCGATTCGGGCGTCACGCTGGTCAAGGTGATGAAGCACCTGAAGGAAAACTTCGAAGGCGTGACCGAAGTGCGTTCGGCGGTGATCTGGACCAAGGGCAGCTCGGTGTTCAAGCCGGACTACCAGATGGAAGAACTGCCGCACAACCCATGGATCCACCAGCCGTTCGAAGACTACGACGGCATCCGCCCGCACCAGCTGGCGGCCTGGATCAAGAAGGGCGAGGGCGGCAACTAAGCCGTTTTATTGCTCTGCGAAAAAGCGGCCACTGGCCGCTTTTTTATTTGTCTCCCATGGACAACGAATAAGTACTTTTGAGCAATTAAAGTTGCAAATAAGTCCTCTTACATGTGCAAAAAGAAATGCAAATAGGACATTTTGTGTTATGATCACTCCAAGTTTGGAAGTCACGCCACGTCATTGAGCTGGGCAAGAAAATTTCCCTGTCAAAAAATAATCTGAATTGGAACATTTATGAATCTGAATAAAATTGCACAAGCTCTCTTCGTGGCCGGCTGCCTCGTTTCCGCCACCGCATCGGCAGCAACCCAAACCTTCACCAGCAATGTCGTCGCCAGCACCCAGACCGACCTGGCCGCCGAGCTCAATTTCGCACAGTTCAACGCTTCGCTGGGTACCCTGACCTCCGTCAAGTTCGATCTGTTCGCCGACGTATCCGGCAAGGTCGACCTGACCAATTACAATGACGCCGCAATTACCGTTCCGGTCAGCCTGAGCGTGAACGTCTGGCTGAACCGTCCGGACCACAGCACCCTGGTCTTGTTTTCGGCCCCGCTGCTGAACCAGGACGCGACCATCGACGGCAACGGCACTCTCACCCTGAGCAACGCCTACACGCTGTCGAACAGCGCCAGCTACAACGGCGCCGGCGATCTGTCGCTGTTCACCGGCAACGGCAACGTTGCTACGCTGTTTGCGGCCAAGGCATTCACCCAGGCCAACGGCGATGGCGTCGAATCGGACTTCCTGACTAAAGTTGGCGGCTACGGCAAGGTCACCTACACCTATAACGCCGCTCCAGTACCTGAACCAGAAACCTACGGCATGCTGCTGGCCGGTCTGGCCCTGGTAGGCGTCGCCGCCAAGCGCAAGTCGCGCAAGGCCTGAGCTGCCCGATCACGATACGCTTGCCGAAAAACCGGACCATACTACGGATAGAACATGAAAAAACTGACTAAGACCCTCGTCGCCATCGCGGCATTCAGCGGCGTTGCCGCTGCCCACGCAGCCACCCATACCGTCACCGTTAATTCCAACACCGTCGCCAACGCCAAGGGCGCTAACGGCGTGCTGGACCTGACCAAGTTCGATACCACGCTGGGCACCCTGCAATCGGTGAAAGTTGAGCTGTTCAGCTCCTTCACGCCGACGCTGAAGGTGGAAAACCTGAGCACCAGCTCGGGCTCGACGATCGACGCAGTCGCCAGCGAAAAACTGGTGTTGAGTGCAGCGACCGGCACGCTGGTTGTATTGCAAGGTTCGGTGAGCAACACCTTCGTCGAAGCTGCATATGACGGCAATGCCAACTACGGCGGCCTGTCGGGCGCGACTTTCGCTCCTGGCGCCAAGCTGTTCAGCAATTCGGCAGTATTTTCGGATGCTGGCACGCTGTCGCTGTTCTCCGGCGCAGGCGCCGTTCACGCCAACCTGGCTGGCACCGCTACCTCGTCCTTCAATGGCACGTCGGGCAATACCAAGTCGCTGAGTGTGACCGCTTTCAACGGCTACGCCAATGTGACCTACACCTACGCGCAGCCAGTGCCGGAACCGGAAACCTACGCCATGCTGCTGGCCGGCCTGGGCCTGATGGGTGTGGTGGCACGCCGCCGCAAATCGGCCTAAGCTGTATCCGGTGGTACACTGCAAACGGGAGCTTCGGCTCCCGTTTTTTGTTTTCAACCCCGAGATGCCATGACCCAGAATTTTTTCCAGACCTTCATCCTGCTGCTGCTGGTGACCGACCCGTTCGGCAACGTGCCGCTGTTCGCCAGCGTGCTCAACCCGGTGCCGGTGGCGCGCCGCTCGCGCATCGTCATCCGCGAGTGCGCGATCGCCTTCGTGCTGCTGCTGGTGTTCATGTTCTTCGGCCGCCACTTCCTCACCGCGCTGCAGTTGTCGGAAGTGTCGCTGCGCATCGGCGGCAGCGTGATCCTGCTGCTGATCTCGATCCGCATGATCTTCCCGCACCCGGACGGCGTGCTGGGCCGCACCGAAGGCGGCGAGCCCTTCATCGTGCCGCTGGCGATCCCCGCGCTGGCCGGACCGTCGGCGTTGGCCACGGTGCTGTTGTTCTCGCGCGAGAGCACCGGCGAGGTGCTGGTCCACGTGGCCGCGCTGGCGGCCGTGGGCGTGGTGTGGCTGGCGGTGTTCCTCAGCGCCGAGCGCCTGCAGAAAGTGCTGGGCCCTCAGGTGATGACCGCCTTCGAGCGCCTGATGGGCCTGATCCTGACCGCGATGTCGATCGAGATGCTGCTGGGCGGCATACGCGAGTTCGTCAAGACGCTCTAAGGCTTGGCGCCGCGCGCGCGCAGGTCGGCCGCCACCGTGTCAAGCAGGCGCCAGGCGCGTTCGCGGTCGTTTTCGCCTTCTGCCGGCAGGACGGGCAGGTCGGGCGTGACGCCGGCCACCTCGTTGCCGCCGTCGGCCCGCAGGCGCACGCAGTTGGGCATGCGGTAGCGCAGGCGCGAATGCGGCAGCACCACCGGCGGCGCGTCGGCCATGAAGCCGCAGCCGTCGCCGGCGCTGGCCCGGCCGACGATGCGCGCGCCGGCCGCGTCCTGCATCAGCGCGGAGAACATCTCCGCCGACGATCCCGTGCCGCCGTCGGTCAGCACGTACACCGGTCCGTTCCAGGCGCCGCGCAGATCATCCACCTCGGCCGCCCAGTAGATGCTGGAGGCGATCTTCAGGTTGCCGAACGCCTTGGGCGGCAGATGGCTGGCCTGGCCGCTGGCGTAGCCGGCGTCGATCAGTCGGCTGCACCCGTTGGGCTGCCATGGCCGCTGCTCGCTCCACACCCACGACAGGTCGCAGCCGCGCGCCGCGATGCCGGCCTTGCGCGTCTCGAACGCGGCGATCGACTGCTCCAGCATGGCCTGCGCCTCGGGTGTCGGGTCCTGTTCCTTCTGCGCCTGGCGCAGGCCGTCCAGCTGTTCGTCGAAATACATGGACGCCAGCGGCGCGGCGCTCATCATCATGCGGGCGGAATGCACATCGCGTCCGGTGAACAGGCGCACCGCCCAGTCGCCGGTATCGTTGCCGCCGGGGTTGTTGCCGACATCGACGATCACCGCCGCCACCTTCTGCTCCTGGAAGTGCCGCAGCTGCGCCGCCAGCGTGCGCAGCCAGGCCGCGTTGGCGGCCTGCTTGACCGGTTTCACATCGGCCTCGCTCATCGCCCCCTTGGCCTGCCGCTCCGACCATGCCTGCTCGCAGGCGGCGGGGGAGGCGTCCTGCGGGCGGAAGCGGGCGATGCGTACCACGCCGATCCGCGTGCCGTCCGGCGCCGTGACCACGCCTGAACGGAAGGCGCGCGTCAGGCCGTCGGCCTCCAGCACGGCGCCCGGCAGGCTCTCGAACGGCAGCGAGAACGCCGCGCCGCGCGCCGGCCCGTAACCCAGCGCGGCGCAGGCCTGCGTCGCGTTCAGGCGGGAGTAGTCGACCTTGGGCAGTGCCAGCGGCTGTGCGATCTTCGGCTGCAGCACGGAACCGGCGGTGGAGAAGTGGCCGTCATGGAAGCCGCTGACGAAAGCCGACAGCGCGGCCTTGGCCATGGATTCGTCCTCGGCGGTTTCCAGCAGGCGGCGGGTGCGCTTGTCGAGCGCCGGCAGGTTCACGCCGCCCTGGGGCGAGGCAAACCACGCCAGGTTGGCGTAGCGCTGCTCCAGCGCCGTCTTCAACGCCGCATAGTCGTCCAGCCAGTCCTTGCGCTCGAAGGCGCAAGCGCCGGTGGATGCGGTCAACAGCAGAGCGGTGGCCAACAAAGTCTTCATCTGCGGAATCCGGTTGTAAAAATACCAATCTTAACATCACTGGGTAATATTGCAAAAATCGCTTTACAGGCTCGACAAAAGACGAGTAGACTTTGCGCTATCAAATGTAACCGGTTACATGCCTTGGAAACGTAGCCGGTTTTCTTTTTGATCGTAATGTAACCGATTACATTTCATTAAAGGGTATCAATGGCGATCACCATCAAGGACGTGGCACAGGAGGCGGGCGTTTCTGTCGCATCCGTTTCGCGCGCGCTGAACGGGCATGCCAGCATCACCGACGACACCCGCAAGCACATCCTGGCGGTGGTCAAGCGCATGCGCTACATGCCGCACGTGGGCGCGCGCAGCCTGACCACCAGCTTCACCAACACCATCGGCGTGCTGCTGCCGGACCTGTACGGCGAATTCTTCTCGGAGATGATACGCGGCATAGACGGCGCCGCGCGCCGCCGGGGCCTGCATCTGATGGTCTCGAGCCTGCACGGCGACGCCGACGAGGCGGCGCTGGCGATCCGCGCGATGCGCGGCCGCGTCGACGGCCTGCTGGTGATGTCGCCGCACGTCGATGCCGCCTTCCTGTCCGATAACCTGCCGGAAGACCTGCCCATCGTATTGATGAACACCGCCGCCGGCGGCACCCAGTACCCATCCATCTCGGTCGACAACTACAGCGGCGCGCACGCCATGGTGGCGCACCTGATCGCGGGCGGGTATCGCCGCATCGCCTTCCTGGCCGGGCCGTCCGGGAACTTCGAGGCGCAGGAGCGTTTGCGCGGCTACCGCGCCGCGCTGTCCGAGCTGGCGCCGGGCGCCGCCGAACATGTCTACGAAGGCGACTTCTCCGAGCAGTCCGGCCAGGCGGTCGGCCAGGCGTTGCTGGAGATGGACGCGGGCCGGCGTCCCGACGCGCTGTTCGCCGCCAACGACATGATGGCCATCGGCGCGCTGCTGACGCTCAAGCAAGGAGGCCTGCGGCTGCCGCAAGACATGGCCCTGGCGGGCTTCGATGATATTCCGATTGCGCGGTATGTCAGCCCGGCGCTGACAACCGTTCGAGTTCCGATTGCCGACCTGGGTGTGCGGGCGCTGGAAAGCTTGGTCGCCAAGATCGGCCAGCCGGGCAGCGTGCCCGCAAGCGCGCAGACGCTGGGCGCAGAGCTGGTGGCGCGCGCGTCGACAGGGGAGAGCACACCCACATAAATAGCAGTTCCGCTTCATGCCTAGATTCACACAACAAAAATCAGGAGACAAACATGAAAACAAGCACACGACATCTACCCGCTTTACGCCTGTCCGTCATGGCGGCCTCGCTGGCCGCCGCGTTGCTGGCAGCACCCCACGCCGGCGCACAACTGAGCAGCGCCACCATCCAGGGCCAGGTCACGGCCGCCAATGCCGCGCCGTCGGCGGGCGCCGCGGTCAGCGCCACCAACCAGCTCAATGGCTACGTCTACCGCACCGTCACGCGCGCCGACGGCAGCTATGTGTTGAGCGGTGTCGCACCCGGCACCTACCAGATCAAGGTCGGCGAGCAGAAGGCGGAGCTGGTCACCGTCAGCGTCGGCCAGACCAGCCAGGTCGACCTGGCCTTGCAGGGCGGCGTGCAGCAGGTGGTGATCACCGGTTCGGCCACGCGGCGCGATGTCGCCGGTTCCGAGATCGGCACCTCGGTCTCGCGCGAGCAGATCGAGAAGCTGCCGCAGGTGACGCGCAATTTCCTGTCCTTCGCCGACCTGGCGCCGGGCGTGCGCTTCAACGTCGACAACAGCGGCAACGTCAAGGTGCAGAGCGGCGCGCAGAACCAGGACAACGTCAACGTCTTCATCGACGGCGTCAGCCAGAAGAACAACATCCTGCGCGGCGGCGTCTCCGGCCTCGATTCCAGCCGCGGCAACCCGTTCCCGCAATCGGCGGTGGCCGAGTACAAGGTCATCTCGCAGAACTACAAGGCGGAGTATGACCAGGTGTCCAGCGCGGCGATCACCGCCGTCACCAAGTCCGGCGGCAATGAGCTGCACGGCGACGTGTTCTGGGACCACACCGGCACCAACCTGACCGCGCTCGATCCGTTCCAGAAGACCGCCGAGCGGCAGGGCATATCGCGCCCGGCATCGTCGCAGGACCAGTACGGCGTGACGCTGGGCGGTCCGATCAAGCAGGACGTGGCGCACTTCTTCTTCGCGTATGAGGGCAAGAAGATCGACAGCCCGCGTCAGGTGCTGGCGCAGCGCACCGACCTGCTGCCCAACGCCGGCGTGGTGCCCGGACTGCTGGCGCAACAGGGTTCGTCGGTATCGTCGTTCAAGGAGAACCTGTTCCTGTTGAAGGTGGACGCGCAGATCGACCGCGACCAGCGCGTCGAAGCCACCGCCCGCGTGCGCCGCGAGACCGACCTGATACCGGAAGACGCCAAATTGAGCGTGGCCGAGAATGTCCTCAACCGCAGCAATGACGAGGACCGCTTCGATTTCAAGCATGAGTGGAGCAACGACCGCTGGCTCAACGAAGCGCGCCTGGGCTACGAAAAATACAGCTGGAATCCGCACTCGAACGCCAACAAGCCGTACATCCGCTACCAGGTCTCGCCCAGCAATACCGACAACAACGTGGTCGATGTGATCATCGTCGGCGGCTCGCCCAACAACCAGTTCCGCGAGCAAAGCGGCACGCTGCTGCAGGACGACCTGACCTACACCGGCATGGCCGGCCATACGATGAAGGGTGGCGTCAAGGTCAAGCACATCAGCTACGACCTGTCCGGCACGGCGCGCGCGGTGGACCAGATCTATGAGCGCATCGACACGGTGACCGGCCTGGCCAGCGTTATCCGCACCGACAAGGCCATTCCCGCCAGCGGCGTGGACTTCGCCAACAACCAGTATGGCCTGTACTTCCAGGACGACTGGCAGGCCACCAGCAAGCTGCTGCTCAATCTCGGCCTGCGCTACGACTACGAAGACAATATGCTCAACAACAGCTATGTCACGCCGGCCGACCGCGTCGCCATCTTCGACAAGCAGGACCCGCGCGACGGCGCGCCGGCAGGCCAGACGTATGCGCAGTCCTTGGCCAAGGGCTGCGTCAATATTCGCGACTACATCAGCACCGGCAGCAACCGCAAGCCGTTCAAGGGTGCGTGGGCGCCGCGGCTTGGCCTGTCCTACGACATCAAGGGCGACCGCGCCTCGGTGCTGTTCGCCGGCTGGGGCAGGGCGTACGACCGCACCATCGCCAACCACGCACTGGATGAATCGCAGAAGAACGCGCAGCCCGGCGGCGAGATCTGGATGATCAAGAGCGACCACAAGATGGCCTACACCGACCAGTTCAGCTTTGGCCTGCGCCAGGCGCTGGGCATGTGGAACGGCGAGGCGGGATACACCAATTCGCGCAGCCATAACCAGTTCAATTGGTTCGGCGGCAATCGCGATCCGCAGGGCGGCTGGGGCACGCAAAGCCCGATCGATCCGCTGTGGGGTTCCGTGCCTGGATTCAGCACGCTGATCCTGGGCGACTTCATCACCGAGGCAAAAACCGATTCGGCCTACCTGAAGATGGACAAGCCGTACACCAAGGCCTCCACCTGGAGCCTGGGCGCGACCTACACCTATAGCCGCGGAGAGACCACCAACAAGGAATGGACCAACGATATCTTCAACTGGACCTACGGCCGCAGTACCGCCGGCTGGCATCCGTCGACGGACGTCGAACGCCATCGCCTGGTGGTGGCCGGCGTGAGCGACGGCGTGCTGCCGTTCGGGTTGATGTTGTCCGGGAAGCTGACGCTGGGTTCCGGCCTGCCTTACCGTATCACGGACTGCTCGACCGGCTTCGATCACTGCGTGTCGGCCAAGGGCAACGGCAGCGCCTTCCACCAGGTCGATGTCGGCGTATCGAAGGAAGTCGGTTTCCGCTACGGCAAAGTGTCGCTGCGCGCGGACGTGCTCAATCTGTTCAGCAGCGTCAATTACGGCGGCTACGACGGCTGGGGCGGTGGCCCCGGCAATCCGCAGAACCGCCTCGGTGGCGACAACAAGAACCTGGGTACGCCAAACTCGGTCGGTGGTCCGATGCGCACCGTGAAGTTCAGCGCCCGCTACGCCTTCTGATACCGGCCGTAGCACCGTTGTGTAGTGCCGCTCCCTGTGCAAGGGGAGCGGCGGTCTCCTGACGCGCCCCGTGCGCTCGCCATTGGAAGAAAACGACCCATGTCATCGCCTCTCGCTTTACGCCGTACGCCGCATGTCCTGGCCGGCCTGGCCCTTGTGGTTTCCGCGCTGTTCTCCGGCGGCGTTGCCGCCCGCGACAATCAACTGCCGCCATTGTTCGACCAGCTGGAACAACGCACCTTCGACTTCTTCTGGGATACTGCCAACCCAGTCAACGGCCTGGTGCCGGACCGTTATCCGACGCCGTCGTTCTCCAGCGTGGCCGCGGTGGGCTTCGGGCTGACCGCTTATCCGATCGGCGTCGAACGCGGCTACATCACGCGCCAGCAAGCGCGCGACCGCACGCTGGCCACCTTGCGCTTCTTCCGCAATGCGCCGCAGGGTGCGGCCAAAGGCACCAGCACCAGCGGCTACAAGGGCTTCTTCTACCACTTCCTCGACATGAAGACCGGGCTGCGCTACAACGACAACGTGGAACTCTCCACCGTGGACACGGCGCTGTTCCTGGCCGGCGCCTTGTTCAGCCAATCCTACTTCGACGGCGACGACGCCGCCGAGCAGGAAATCCGCAAGCTGGCGATGGAAATCTACGAGCGTGTGGACTGGACCTGGGCGCAGGCGCGCAAGCCGTCCATCGCGCTGGGCTGGCATCCCGAGTCGGGCTTTATCGGCTACGACTGGAAGGGCTACAACGAGGCGATGTTGATCTACGTGCTGGCACTGGGCTCGCCATCGCACCCGGTGCAGCCGGAGGCATGGAAGGCCTGGACCAGCAACTACGCCAAGAGCCTGGAGGGCAAGGGCGACAAGGAACACCTGGGCTTCCCGTCCATGTTCATCCACCAGTACAGCCATGTGTGGATCGACTTCCGCAACATTCGCGACGACTACATGCGCGAGCGCGGCTACGACTATTTCGAAAACAGCCGCCGCGCCACGTACGCGCAGCGCGACTACGCGATCAGCAATCCGCTGCGCTGCAAAGGTTATGGCGCCAATGTCTGGGGCATCACCGCCAGCGATGGCCCGGTCGACAAGACGCTGGAATACGAAGGCCGGAAGCTACCGTTCCGCACCTACGCCGCGCGCGGTATCGGCGGCCTGAAAACCTACGACGACTGCACGCTGGCGCCAACCGCCGCCGCCGCGTCGCTGCCGTTCGCGCCGGAGATCGTCATTCCCGCCGTGCTGGAAATGAAGCAGCGCTATGGAGACTTCATCTACGACCGCTACGGCTTCCTGGACGCGTTCAATCCGAGCTTCGACTACAAGGTTCCGCTGCAGCAGGGCCGTGTGGTGGCCGGCAAAGGCTGGGTGGACAGCGACTACCTGGGCATCGACCAGGGCCCGATCATCGCCATGACCGAGAACTACCGCAGCGATTTGGTCTGGCGCGTCATGCGCGGCAACCCCGCCATCCGACGCGGGCTTGAACGCGCCGGCTTCACCGGCGGCTGGCTGTCGAAATGACGATGCGTTTTTCTCCGGCCCTGCTGGTGCTGGCTCTTGCCGCGCTGCTGTCCTCCTGCGCGCCGCGCCGGGAGGAGGGCGTGGTCCTGAAGTTCTGGGCCATGGGCCGCGAGGGCGAGGTGGTCACCGCCCTGATGCCGGAGTTCGAACGCACCCATCCCGGCGTGCGCGTGGAAGTGCAGCAGCTGCCGTGGACCGCGGCGCATGAAAAGCTGCTGACCGCGTTCGCCGGCGACGTGATGCCGGATATTTTCCAGCTCGGGAATACCTGGGTACCCGAGTTCAAGGCCATCGGCGCCTTGCGCGCGCTGGACGGCGAAGTGGCGACATCGCAGCTGGTCACGCCAGCCGACTACTTCCCCGGCATTTGGGACACCAACATCGTCGACGGCAAACTGTGGGGCGTGCCCTGGTACGTCGATACGCGCGTGATGTTCTACCGCCGCGACATGCTGGCCCGCGCCGGCTACGCCAAGCCGCCACAAAACTGGGCGGACTGGATGAAGGCGATGACCGCGATCAAGCGCATCGTCGGTCCGGACAACTACGCCATCCTGCTGCCCAGCGATGAATTCGAACCGCTGCTGGCGCTGGCCCTGCAGCAGGACGAACCGCTGCTGCGCGACGGCGGCCGCTATGGCAATTTCCGCACGCCGGGATTCCGCCGCAGCCTGCAGCTGTACGCGGACATGTATGCGCAGAAGCTCGCGCCGCTGAACCGCATCACCAATGTGTATCACGAATTCGGCATGGGCTACGTGTCCTTCTACATTTCCGGCCCGTGGAATATGGGCGAGTTCAAACGCCGTCTGCCTGCGGACCAGCAGGACAGCTGGATGACGGCCATCCTGCCAGGTCCGTCGGGGCCGGCGGCATCGGTGGCGGGCGGCTCCAGCCTGGTGCTGGCCGCGTCGTCCAAACACCAGCGCGAGGCTTGGCAGTTGATTGAATACCTGTCGCGCACCGACACCATGGCGCGCTTCCATGAGCTGACCGGCGACCTGCCGCCGCGCCGCAGCAACTGGTCGCATCCGCGCCTCGCCGATGACAAGTACGCCAGAGCCTTCGGCGAGCAGCTGGAGCGCGTCAAGCCCGCGCCCAAGGTGCCGGAGTGGGAACAGATCGCGACCGAGATGCGCCTGGTGACCGAGCGCGTAACGCACGACGAGCTGACCGTCGAGCAGGCCGCAGCCGATCTGGATGCGAAGGCCGACCATATCCTCGAAAAGCGCCGCTGGATGCTGGCGCGGAAGGAGGGCAAATGAACTCGCAACGCGCCGCCTGGTGTTTTGCCGGGCCGGCATTGCTGGTCATCGGCGTGTTCTTCTTCCTGCCCGTGCTGGCGGCGCTGGTCATGAGCCTGACCGACTTCGACATCTACGCGCTGGCCGACCTGCGCAACCTGCGCTTCGTCGGCCTGCGTAATTACACCGAGCTGCTGCAAACGCCGCTGTTCTGGCAGGCCTTGGGCAATACGCTGTACTTCGTCGTGGTGGGCGTGCCGCTGTCGATCGCCGCTTCGCTGGGCGCCGCGCTGCTGCTGCATTCGCGGCTGACGCGCTTCAAGGGCCTGTTCCGCACCGCCTTCTTCGCGCCGGTGGTGACATCGCTGGTGGCGGTGGCGGTGATCTGGCGTTACCTGCTGCACACGCGCTACGGCATGGTCAACCACGGCCTGGAGTTGCTGGGCATCTCGCCGGTGGACTGGCTCAACGATCCGCATTGGGCGATGCCGGCGATTATCCTGTTCGCGCTGTGGAAGAACTTCGGCTACAACATGATCATCTTCCTGGCCGGGCTGCAAAGCATCCCGGACGATCTGTACGAAGCGGCTGGCCTGGACGGCGCGGGCGTGTGGCAGCAGTTCCGCTACATCACCTGGCCGATGCTGGGGCCAACGCTGCTGATGGTCAGCATCCTGAGCATGTCGGGCTACTTCCAGCTGTTCGCCGAGCCGTATGTGATGACGCAGGGCGGGCCGGTGCAAAGCACGGTCAGTGTCTTGTACTTCATGTATGAGCAGGGCTTCAAATGGTGGAACCTGGGCGCGGCGTCCGCCGTGGCCTTCATCCTGTTCGCGATCATGTTCTGCGTCACGCTGCTGCAGCTGCGCGTCGCCAAGGGAGTGGACGCATGAGCGCCCTGCATAACAAACCACGCGCACTGCTGCTCAACGTCCTGATGCTGGGCGCGGGCGCGTTGACGCTGTTCCCGCTGCTGTGGATGGTGTCGACATCGTTGATGGCGCCAGGCGAATCGAGCAGCTTCCCGTTGCCGCTGCTGCCGCGCTCCGCCACATTGCATAACTATCGCGAGTTGTTCAGCCACGCGGGCATAGGCCAGTATCTGCTCAACAGCGTGCTGCTGTCTTGCGCGGCGACGCTGCTGTCATTGCTGTTCAACGTCAGCGCCGGCTATGCGTTCGCCAAGCTGCGCTTCCAGGGACGGGACCGCATCTTCAAGACTATGCTCGGCGCGCTGGTGATACCGAGCCAGGTGGCGATGCTGCCGCTGTTCCTGCTGCTGAAGTATATGGGGCTGGTGAACAGCTACGGCGCCGTGCTGGTGCCGGCGATGGCCGGCATCTTCGGCATCTTCCTGGTGCGGCAGTATGCGTTGACGATACCGGACGCGTTGTTGGAGGCGGCGCGCATGGACGGCGCCAGCGAGTTCCAGATATTCCGCATCATCGTGCTTCCGCTGCTGACGCCTATCCTGGTCACGCTGGGGATCTTCACCTTCCTCGGAACGTGGAACGATTTCATGTGGCCGTTGATCGTATTGACCGACAAGGACTTGTACACGCTGCCGGTGGCACTGGCATCGCTGTCGCGTGAGCATGTGCAGGACAATGAGCTGATGATGGCCGGCTCGGTGCTCACCATCCTGCCGGTGCTGCTGTTGTTCCTCGGCCTGCAGCGCTACTACATACAGGGCTTGCTGGTGGGGAGCGTCAAGGGATGAAGCGTCTCTTTACATTATTGGCCGCGTTCTGGATCACGGTGGCGGCACACGCCGGTGTGCTCGACGATTTTTCGAATGTCGCCCTGTGGCAGGCGCAGGCCTCGGACGGCGTGCAGTCCAGGGCCAGCGCCGCCGACGGCGGCCTGCGGCTGGATTTCGACTTCGCGGGCCGTGGCGGCTATGCCTTCGCGCGCCGCAGCCTGCCGCTCGATCTGCCGGAGAACTACGAGATATCGTTCTACATCCGCGCCGATGCGCCGGTCAATCACTTCGAGTTCAAGCTGACCGACGCCAGCGGCGACAACGTCTGGTGGTTCCAGCAGCAGAACTACGCCTTTCCAAAACAGTGGCAACTGGTGCGCGTCAAGAAGCGCCAGATCCTGTTCGCCTGGGGGCCGGCCAAGGATCACACATTGAAGCATGCCGACCGCATTGAATTCGTGGTCAGCGCGGGCAGCGGTGGCGGTAGCGGTTCGGTCTACATCCGTCAGTTGGCGATCCGCGAACTGCCACCCACGCCCAAGACGTGGCCGCAAGCGACAGCGCAGGCCTCGTCGGCGGCCGCGCACGGCGGGGCGGCGCTGGCATTGGACGGCAATCCGGCGACGGCATGGATCAGCGCCGCAGGCAAACAGCAGCGGCTCGTGATCGACCTCGGCGCCGAGCGCGAGTTCGGTGGTCTGGCGCTGCATTGGCAGGGCCGCCGTTACGCGCGCCGCTACGATATCGAACTGTCCACCGATGGCAGCAATTGGCGCACGGTGCGCCGCGTTGTCGACGGCAATGGCGGCGACGACCCGCTGCGGTTGCCGGAATCGGAAGCGCGTTACATCCGCATTGCTTTGCACGACGGGCCGGCGGCTAGTTACGCGTTGGCAGAAGTGGAACTGAAAGACCTGGCCTACGGCGCCACGCCCAACGATTTTATCTCCGCAGTGGCGCAAGGCGCGCAACGCGGCCTTTATCCACGCGGCTTCTCCGGCCAGCAGCCTTACTGGACGCTGGTGGGCGTGGACGGCGGCGGCGATCATAGTGCACTGATTTCCGAGGACGGCGCCATCGAGGCACGCCAGGGCGGCTTCTCGGTCGAGCCTTTCGTCGAGGACGGCGGAAAGCTGGTGAGCTGGGCCGACGTCAAAGTCACCCAGAGCCTGCGCGACGGCTATCTTCCCGTGCCCACGGTGCGGTGGCGGCATCCTTCGTGGACGCTGGACGTGACCGCAGCGGCGACAGGCACGCCCGCGTCATCGCAACTGCTGGCGCGCTACGAACTGAAAAACCTCTCCGGCACAAGCAGGAAATTGAAGCTGGTGCTGGCCGTGCGGCCCTTCCAGGTGAACGCGCCGCGCCAGTTCCTCAACACGCCGGGCGGTTTCAGCGCGATCAACGACCTTGCATGGGATGGCAAGGCGCTGGCCGTCAATGGCGACGCCAAGGTGTACCCGTTGGAACGGCCGGCCAGCGTGGCGCTGGCGTCGTTCGATGCCGGCCTGCTGCCGCGCGCGCCCTCCGCCATCGCGCGAACCGCCGTCGAGCGAACCGCACACGACGACATCGGTATGGCCTCGGCCGCGTTGACCTATGAGATTGCGCTGCCGCCGCACGGCAGCGTGGTGTTGGGAGCGGTCCTGCCGATGGCCGGCGGGGTCGAAGCCCACGCACCGGAAGGCGCGTGCGCCGACTGGCTGACGCGGGAGCAGGAAAAAGTGGCGAACGAATGGCGCGTCAGGCTGAATCAGGTCACGCTCCGCATGCCACCGGCCGGCCAGCACATGGCCGATACGCTGCGCTCATCGCTGGCCCACATCCTGATGACCCGGGAAGGTGCGGCGCTGCAGCCGGGTACGCGCTCCTACCGCCGCTCCTGGATACGCGACGGCGCCATGATGTCCGAAGCCCTGCTGCGACTAGGGCAGCCGGAAATCGTCGCCGACTACCTGCGCTGGTACGCGCCATACCAGTTCGACAGCGGCAAGGTGCCGTGCTGCGTGGACCGCCGTGGCGCCGATCCTGTACCGGAAAACGACAGTCACGGGCAGTTGATCTTCCTCGCCGCCGAACTGTATCGCTACACGCAGGACAAGGCCGCGCTGTCCGCAGCCTGGCCGCGCATGGATGCCGCCGCGCGCTACATGGAATCCCTGCGCCAGTCCGAACGCACGGACGCCAACCGGACCGCGGAACGTCGCTCGCTCTTTGGCCTGATGCCGGCATCGATCAGCCATGAAGGCTATTCCGAAAAGCCGATGCACTCCTACTGGGACGACTTCTGGGCCCTGCGTGGCTACAAGGACGCGGCAGACATGGCGGCGATATTGGGCGACGACACCGCCGCGCGGCGGCTGTCCGCGCAGCGCGACGAATTCCGCCACGACCTGTACGCATCGCTGGCCGCCAGCACCGTCACGCACAAAGTGGACTACATGCCCGGCGCGGCGGAGTTGGGCGACTTCGATCCCACCTCGTCCACCATCGCGTTGACGCCCGGTGGCGAACAGCAGCAACTGCCGCCGGCGATGTTGCGGGCGACTTACGAAAAATACTGGGACTTCTTCGCCGCCCGCCGCGACGGCAGCAAAGCATGGGAAGACTACACTCCCTACGAACTGCGCAACGTCAGCGCCTTCATCCGCCTAGGCTGGCGCGAGCGCGCCGCCGAGCTGCTCGACTACTTTTACGCCGATCAACGCCCGGCCGCATGGAACCAGTGGGCCGAAGTGGTCGGCCGCGATGCGCGACAACCGCGCTTTCTCGGCGATATGCCGCACGGGTGGATCTCTTCCGACTACATCCGCGCCGCACTCGACTCCTTCGCCTACGAACGCGAATCCGACCACGCGCTGCTGCTGGGCGAGGGCATCCCCAACACCTGGTTGCAAGGCGATGGCATCGGCCTGCACGGCTTGCGCACGCCATACGGCCCGCTCAGCTACACGCTGGCGGCGCAGGGCGGCCGGCTCACGCTCCGAATAGAAGCGATGCGGCGCATGCCACCCGGCGGCGTGATTTACAACTGGCCCTGGGCCGGCACACCGGGCGCCGCGCGTCTGAACGGGCAGCCTGCGGCCTTGCAGGGCAAGCAGATCACGATCACCAGTCTTCCAGCGGTTTTGCAGATCGATGCCGCACCGTTTTAACTTCCGCCTCAAAGGGATTTTTACATGAACAAAGCCATTCAATTTCCAGCCAACTTCCTGTGGGGCAGCGCCACGTCGGCCTATCAGATCGAAGGATCGCCGCTGGCCGATGGTGCGGGAGCCAGTATCTGGCAGCGTTTCTGCGCGGTGCCCGGCAATGTGCGCGACGGCGACCACGGCGACATCGCCTGCGACCACTACAACCGCTACAAGGAGGACGTGGCGCTGATGGTCAAGCTGGGATTGAAGGCCTATCGTTTCAGCGTATCGTGGAGCCGCATCCTGCCCCAAGGTCGCGGCGCGGTGAACCAGGCCGGCCTGGATTTCTACAGCCGCCTGATCGACGAGCTGCTTGCCAACGGCATCGAACCGATGGTGACGCTGTATCACTGGGATATGCCGGCGGCGTTGGACGACCGGGGCGGTTGGCTCAATCCCGATATCGCCGACTGGTTCACCGACTACGCGCGCGTGCTGTTCCGCGCCTTCGACGGCCGCGTCAAATCCTGGGCCACGCTGAACGAGCCGTGGGTGGTGACGGACGGCGGCTACCTCCACGGCACTCTCGCTCCCGGCCATCGCAACCTGCACGAGGCGGCGCTGGCCAGCCATAACCTGATGCGCGCGCACGGCAGCGCCGTCAAGGCCTACCGTGAAGAGGGCAGGTACCAGATCGGCATCGTCGTCAACATCGAACCCAAATATCCGGCCAGCCAGTCGCAGGCCGACCTCGATGCGACCCGCCGCGCCGACGCCTACATGAACCGTCAATACCTCGACCCGATCTTCCTCGGCGCCTATCCGCCGGAGATGAAGGAGATTTTTGGCGACGCCTGGCCCGACTGGCCCGCCGCCGACTTCGACCTGATCGGCCAGAAGCTGGACTTCGTCGGCATCAACTACTACACCCGCAGCGTGGTGCGCCACGAACCGGCGCACTGGCCGCTGCGCGTTGCGCCGGTTCGCCAGACGCAGGCCACCTACACGGAAACCGGCTGGGAGGTCTTCCCGCAAGGGCTGACCGATACACTGGTCAATTTCAAGCAGCGCTATGGCGACACGCCGCTGTATGTGATGGAGAACGGCTCCGCCTTCTACGACCCGCCGCAGGCGGAGGATGGGCGGGTGCACGATCCGCTGCGCGTGAGCTGCCTGCGCAAGAACATGGGCGCGCTGCACGCGGCGCTGGAACTGGGCGTGGACCTGCGCGGCTACATGGTGTGGTCGCTGCTGGACAACCTCGAATGGTCGCTGGGTTTTTCCAAGCGCTTCGGTATCATCCACGTCAACTTCGAAACCCAGCAGCGCACCCTGAAGGACAGCGCGCTGCTGTATGCCGACATCGTCGCCAGCAATGGCGCCTGCCTGAACCAACCGGTATAACGCCATGCCTACTCCTGAACTGTCGCGTCACGCGCAACTGCTTTCCAACGGCAGCTTTACCACATTGATCACCGGCGCCGGCACCGGCTTCAGTCGCGTTGGCGATACCATGCTGTCGCGCTGGAGCGGCGACCGCATCGAGGATGCAGAGGGCTATTTCTTCTATCTGCGTGACGCCACGGGCGGCCAGCTTTGGTCGCTGGCCGCGCAGCCCGGCGCGGCCGATGCCGCCGGCGTGCGGCGCTGGGCGGGCGGCGATGCCGGCAGCTGCTGGATCGGCGTGGTTGCCCATGGCATCGAGGCGCGCATGGGAATCGCCGTCGATCCGCAACGGGACGTGGAGCTGCGCAGCGTCTTGCTGAATAATTTGTCGGACATCGAGCGTACGATTGAAGTGACCAGCTACCTGGAGGTCGTGCTGAATCGCCAAGCCGACGAGGCTTCGCATCCGGCGTTCTCCAAACTGTTTGTGCAGACGGAGTTCGACGCCGCCACCGGCGCCCTGCTGGCGCGGCGCCGTCCTCGTGGCGAAGGGGAGGCCGGCCTCTGGATGGTGCACGCCGCAGCCGGTGGCGCCGCAGCCGGATACGAGACGGATCGCACCCGCTTTATCGGCCGTGGACGCGATCTGCGCGCGCCGACGGGACTGGACGGCGAACTGTCCGACACCGTCGGCAACGTGCTTGATCCGGCCTTCAGCCTGCGCCGCCGCGTTGTGCTCCGGCCGGGCGAACAGGTGCGGCTGGTCTTCATGCTGGGCGCGGCGCCGGGCCGCGATCAGGCATTGGCGCTGACATCGGCGATGGACGCCGGCGGCCAGCCGCTGTTCGATGCCGCGCGCGCCGCAGGCAGCGCGTTGCAGCAGCGGATCGGGCTCACGGACACGCAGGCTGAGTATTGCCAGCGCCTGGTGGTCGCCATGTTGTACGGGCAGTCGGCTGTGCGCGTGCCGGCATCCACGGCGGCCATCGCCAGCGCGGTGGTCAGCGGGGCCGCCGAGGCGGGTGGCATGCGGAGCTCCGATTTGCCCGCCGGCCCGATGATACTGCTGCGCAGCGTGGGCCGCATCGACGCGAGCGTCGATTTGATGCTGCGCGCGCGCCGCTACTGGGCCGCGTTGGGCATGCCGCTGAACGTGCTGCTGGTGGCCGATGGCCGTGGGCCGCAACAGGAGGGCGTCTATCAACGCAGGCCGGACGAAATCCCGCCGGCTGAGATGGCGAACATCGAACTGAACGCCTTGCTGATCGTACGCGGAGGCTTGCCTGCGCTGGGTGACGTCGACGGCGCGGCCCACGCGCCACCCCGGATGCCAGAGACGCTGGCCGATGGACCCGCCGCGCTGCCGGGCAGGCCGCTGCTGCGCTTCTTCAACGGTAATGGCGGCTTCTCCGAGGCGGGCGATGAATATGTGATCCGCATGAACTGGGATGCGGAGCGCGGCCTGCACCGGCCACCGCTGGCGTGGACCAACGCCATCTCCAATGAAGGCTTCGGCTTCCTGGTCAGCGAGAGCGGCGCGGGCTATACATGGAGCCGCAACAGCCGCGTGCACCGCCTTACCCCGTGGTACAACGACCCGATTCGCGACCCTCACGGCGAAGCACTCTACCTGCGCGACGAGGACAGCGGAGTATTCTGGTCGCCGCTTCCCGGCCCGGTTCCCGCCGGTGCCGGCTACGAGGCCGCGCATGGATTTGGTTATTCGCGCTTCCGCCACGCCAGCCACGAGCTTGAGCAGGAAACCGTCATGTTCGTGCCGCGCCATGATCCGGTGAAGATCGTGCGCGTGCGCGTGACCAATCGCGGTGCCGCAACCCGCAGACTGTCATTGTTCTCCTACCAGCGCCTGGTGTTGGGCGGCACGCCGGCCGACAGCAGCCGCTTCGTCGTCACCGAGCATGACGCCAGTGGCGTGCTGCTGGCCCACAATCCGCTGGCCGGCCAGTTCGCCGACGGCGTGACCTTCGCCGCTGCATTGCCCGGCGCCGGCGCAGCCGTCTATTACAGTGCCGACCGCGCCGCCTTCATCGGCCGTCACGGTAGCCCGGCGAATCCGGCCGCGCTGGCGGCGCCCCGGCTGGACGGCGCCACCGGCGCCGGCCTTGATCCCTGCGCGGCGCTCCAGACTGTGCATGAACTGGCGCCAGGCGCCACGCTGGAATGCGTATTCCTGCTGGGCGAAACGGTGGAGCGCAAGGGCGCTCTGGACCTGGTGCGGCGCTACCGCGAACCGGGCGCGGTGCAAAAGGCTTTCGATGAGATCACGGCCTTCTGGCGCCATACCGTCGGCGCGGTGCAGGTGACCACGCCGGCTCCCGCCGTGGACCTGATGCAGAACGGCTGGCTGGCCTATCAAAACCTGAGCTGCCGCATCTGGGGCCGCTCGGCGTTCTACCAATCCGGTGGAGCGCTGGGCTACCGCGACCAGCTGCAGGATTCCAGCGCGATGATCTACGCCCGCCCCGACCTGACGCGCCAGCAGATCCGCATACACGCCGCGCACCAGTTTGTGGAAGGCGATGTGCTGCACTGGTGGCACACGGCGCCGATGGAGCAGGGCCTGCGCACGCGCTTCTCGGACGATCTGCTATGGCTGCCGTACATCACGGCTTTCTACATCGGCACCACCGGCGACTGGAGCGTGCTCGATGAGGTGGAGCCGTTCCTGACCGCGCCGCTGCTGGAGGAGGGCGAGGACGAGGTGTACCTGAAGCCGGAACTGTCCGGCATCAGCGGCGACGTCTACGAGCATTGCTGCCGCGCGCTGGACCGCTCGCTGACGCAGGGCGCGCACGGCCTGCCGCTGATGGGCACCGGCGACTGGAATGATGGCATGAACCGCGTTGGCCGCGAAGGGCGCGGCGAGAGCGTGTGGATGGGCTTTTTCCTCTCCCGCATCATCAAGGACTTCCTGCCGATCTGCGAGAAGCGCGGCGACAGCACGCGCGTGAAGTTCTACCGTGCCTACCATGATCATCTGGACCACGCGCTCAACGCCGACGGCTGGGATGGCGAGTGGTACCGCCGTGCCTTCTACGATAACGGCGCGGTGATCGGCTCCAAAGACAGCGATGAATGCCAGATCGATGCGCTGGCCCAGGCCTGGGCCATCATCTCGGAGGTGGCTCCGCCGCTGCGTGCCAACCAGGCGCTCGATGCGATGGAGCAGCGCCTGGTGTCCGAGCCGGACAAACTGATACGCCTGCTGACGCCAGCTTTCGTCAACACGCCGAACGATCCCGGTTACATCAAGGGTTACGTGGCCGGCGTGCGCGAGAACGGCGGCCAATACACGCACGCCGCCTGCTGGGCCGTGCGGGCGATGGCCGAAGCGGGGCGCCGCGACCGCGCCGCGACGCTGCTGGAGATGCTCAGCCCCGTCAGCCACGCGCTGGATCCCGCTGCGGTGGCCGTGTATCAGGTCGAGCCCTACGTGATCGCCGCCGACATCTACGGCGAAGCGCCGCACGTCGGGCGCGGCGGCTGGACCTGGTACACCGGCTCTTCGGGATGGATGTATCGTGTGGGACTGGAATCGGTGCTTGGCTTCCGCATCGAGGGCGGCGACACCATCGTGCTGGCGCCCCGCATTCCGGACGAGTGGCCGGAGTTCAGCATCCGCCATCAACTGCCGGATGATGGCGGCAGCTACGAGATCGTCGTGCGCAATCCGCAGCGCCGCGCAGGCTCGGTGCTGCACGCCGCGCTGGATGGTGCGTCGTTGGCGGTGCACGGCGGTGTTGCGCGCATACCGATGCGGCGCGACGGTGCGGCGCATCGCGTCGAACTGGTGCTTGGCTAACAGGGGAATGGCATGGCTGGACTGGAAATACAAGGCATCAAAAAAGGGTTTGGCCAGCAGCAGATACTGCGCGGTATAGACCTGAGCATCGCCGACGGTGAGTTCGTGGTGTTCGTCGGCCCATCCGGCTGCGGCAAGTCGACGCTGTTGCGCACCATCTGCGGACTGGAAGACAGCGACGAGGGGGCGGTGCTGATCGGCGGTAAGGACATGACCAGGGTGGCGCCGGCGGCGCGCGGCATCGCCATGGTGTTCCAGAGTTATGCGCTGTACCCGCACATGACCGTGTACGACAACATGGCGTTCGCGCTGAAGCTGGCGGGCCTGCCGCAAGATGAGATTCGCGCCAAAGTGGAGCAGGCGGCTGCCGTCCTGCGCATCGAACCGCTATTGCAGCGCAAGCCGAAGGAACTCTCCGGCGGGCAGCGGCAGCGGGTGGCGATCGGCCGCGCCATCGTCCGCCAGCCGCAGGTGTTCCTGTTCGACGAGCCCTTGTCGAACCTGGACGCGGCGTTGCGTGTGCAGATGCGAATCGAGTTGAAGAACCTGCACCGCACGCTGCGCAGCACGATGATCTATGTGACGCACGACCAGGTGGAAGCGATGACGCTGGCCGACCGCATCGTGGTGCTGCGCGGCGGCGTGGTGGAGCAGGTGGGCGCGCCGCTGGATTTGTACCAGCGTCCCGCCAACCTGTTCGTGGCCGGCTTCCTTGGCTCTCCAGCCATGAACTTCATCAGCGGCACGGTGGAGCAGGTGGCGCCGCAGGCGATGGCCGTGCGCCTGGCCGGCGGCGCGCTGGTGCAGGTCGGGCCGCGTGCCGGCCTGGCCGTGGGCGATAGCGTCACGTTGGGCGTGCGCGCGGAGCACATGGCCCTGGAGGGTGCCGGCGGCGAGGGCATCGGCGTCACGGTGCTGGCGGCCGAGCTGCTGGGCGACACCAGTTACGTCTACCTGACGCCGGACGGCAGCACGACGCAGTTCATCGCGCGCATCGATCCGGAAGTGCGCTGGCAGAACGGGCAGGTGGCCGCAGTGCGGGTGGAACCGGCGCGCTGGCACGTGTTCGACCGGGACGGCCTGGCGATCTAGCCTGGCAAGGCGGCGGGGAGCGGATATCGCTTGACCGCCGTTTTTTATCGGCCTATAGTTAGATGACTGTCTAATTAGATGCCCGTCTCACTATGAGTGCTTCCAACAACGCCTTCAAGGCCATCGCCGACCCGGCCCGGCGCGAGATACTGCGCCTGCTGCGTCCGGGCGAAATGACGGCCGGCGACCTGGCGGCGCATTTCGACATGAGCAAACCCACCATGTCGCATCACTTCGCGGTGCTGGCCGACGCCGACCTGATCACCCGCCGGCGCGAAGGGCAGACCATCTGGTACGGCTTGAACACCACGGTGCTTCAAGACGTGCTGTCGTGGATGATGGACCTGGCCGCCCCCGAAACCAAAGCGAGGAAAAAATGAAAACACGTTATCTGCTGTTTTGTCTTGCGCTGATCGCCGCCGCCTGCGCGGCCACCGCGTACTTCTGGCCTCAGCTGCCCGAAAGCGTACCGATACACCGGGACGCGTCCGGCAATGTCAAAGGCTATGGTCCCCGCGCGGTCCTGTGGCTGCTGGGCCCTGGCATGATGGCGATGGTGGCGTGGCTGGGCGCGGTGATGCCGGGCATATCGCCGCGCCGCTTCGAGATCAACGGCTTCGAGTCGACCTACTACTACGTGAGCGGCGTCGTTGTGTGCTTGCTCGCCTACGTCTACGCATTGACGCTGGCCGCCACGTTGCACGCCCAGGTGCCGATGGGACGGGCCATCCCGGCCGGCATCTTCATGCTGCTTATCCTCGCCGGCAACCCGATGGGCAAGGTGCGCCGCAACTTCTTCATGGGCATCCGCACGCCGTGGACGCTGGCCAGCGAGCGCGTTTGGTACGCCACTCATCGCTTGGCGGCGCGCCTGATGGTGGCCAGCGGCGTGCTTGGCCTGTTCGCTGTCTGGCTCGGTGCGCCGACATGGGCCTTGCTGGCGTTGATGCTGGCATGGGCGCCGCTGGCGGTGGTCTACTCGCTGCTGCTTTATAAACGTCTTCCTCATCAGATCGGAGAATAGATATGCGCTTCAAGCTTTTGCTGTCGTTGTTGATATTGTCGGTGTCCGTCCAAGCCCATGCCGCCCAGCGGCCGGTGTCGCTCGATGTCGGCGGCGGCACACTGTATGGAACGGAGCTGCTGCCGGACGGCGGCGGCAAGGTGCCGGTGGTGCTGCTGCACGCCGGCTCCGGCCCCACTGACCGTGACGGCAACAGCAAGCTGCTGCCGGGCCCTAACGACTCGCTGCGCATGGTCGCCGAGGAACTGGCCAAGCGCGGCATCGCGTCGGTACGTTACGACAAGCGCGGCATCGGCGCCAGCGCGCTGCCCGTATGGAAGGAGCAGGACCTGCGCCTGGACGATTACATCGGCGACGCCACCGCATGGCTGCGCAAGCTGCGCGCCGATCCGCGCTTCTCGCGCGTGGTGATGGCCGGGCATAGCGAAGGCGCGCAGATCGCCGCCGAGGCGTGCAAACAAGCGGCCATCGATGCCTGCGTGCTGATCGCCGGCGCCGGCCACCCGCTGGACGAGATCCTGCGCGACCAATTGAAGTCCAAGCTGCCGCCTGCCCTGAACGACCAGAACGAACGCATACTGGCTGCGCTCAAGCAGGGCAAGCCGGTTGACGATGTGCCCCAGGAGTTGATGATGCTGTACCACCCGTCGGTGCAGCCTTACCTGATCTCGTCGCTGAAGCACGATCCGCGCACGGCGATTGCGGCGCTGGCGATGCCAGTGCTGATCCTGCAAGGCACGTCGGATATCCAGGTGCAGGCGCCGGAAGCACAGGCGCTGGCTGCGGCCGCGCCGCGCGCCAGGCTGGTGATGGTCGAAGGGATGAACCACGTGCTGAAAATAGTCGGCAGCGACGAGGCCTTGCAGATGAAATCCTACAGCAGCCCCGATCTGCTGGTGGCGCCGCAGTTGATCGACGCCTTGATCGGTTTCGTCAAGGCGCCGTAAGCGGTCAGGCGATATTGTCCGCGCCAGGCGCGCCGAACAGCTGCTGCTTGAGGTGATGCAGTTGGTCGCGCACCTGCGCGGCTTTTTCGAACTCCAGGTTCTTGGCGTGATCGAGCATGGCCTTCTCCAGGCGCTTGATCTCCTTGCTGATCTGTTTCTCGCTCATGGATTCGTACTTGGCCGTTTCCTGCGCCACCTGCAGCTCTTCCTTCGCATCCTGCGGGCTGTAGACGCCGTCGATCATGTCGCGGATCACCTTGTGCACGCCGCGCGGCACGATGCCGTTGGCGGTGTTGAAGGCGATCTGCTTGGCGCGGCGGCGTTCCGTCTCGCCGATGGCGCGCTCCATCGAATCGGTCATGCGGTCCGCGTACAGCAGCGCCACGCCGTTCAGGTTACGCGCGGCGCGGCCGATGGTCTGGATCAGCGAGCGTTCCGAACGCAGGAAGCCTTCCTTGTCGGCGTCCAGGATGGCCACCAGTGACACCTCCGGCAAGTCCAAACCTTCGCGCAGCAGGTTGATCCCAACCAGCACGTCGAAGGTGCCGATGCGCAGGTCGCGCAGCAGCTCGACCCGTTCCACCGTCTCGATATCGCTGTGCAGGTAGCGCACCTTGATGCCATGGTCGCTCAGGTATTCTGTCAGCTGCTCGGACATGCGCTTGGTGAGCGTGGTCACCAGCACGCGCTCGTTCTTGGCGACGCGCAGTGTGATCTCGGACATCAGGTCGTCCACCTGCGAGCTGGCGGGGCGCACGATGATCATCGGGTCCACCAGGCCGGTGGGGCGCACCACCTGCTCGACCACCTGGTCGGCGTGGGTGCGCTCGTATTCGGCCGGCGTGGCCGAGACGAACACGGTCTGCCGCATTTTCTGCTCGAACTCCTCGAACTTCAGCGGGCGGTTGTCCAGCGCGGACGGCAGGCGGAAGCCGTAGTCCACCAGGTTGGTCTTGCGCGAACGGTCGCCGTTGTACATGGCGCTCAACTGGCCGATCAGCACGTGCGACTCGTCGAGGAACATCAGCGCGTCCTTGGGCAGGTAGTCGACCAGCGTCGGCGGCGGTTCGCCGGGCAGGGCGCCGCTCAGGTGGCGCGAGTAGTTCTCGATGCCCTTGGTGAAGCCGATCTCGGTCATCATCTCCAGATCGAAGCGGGTGCGCTGCTCCAGGCGCTGTTCCTCCACCAGCTTGCTCTCCTTGCGGAAGAACTCCAGCCGCTCGCGCAGCTCCAGCTTGATGGTCTCGATCGCGCGCAGCACCGTCGAACGCGGCGTGACGTAGTGCGAACCTGGATAGACGGTGAAGCGCGGGATCTTCTGCTTGACGCGGCCGGTCAGCGGGTCGAACAGCTGGATCGATTCCAGCTCGTCGTCGAACAGGTCCAGGCGCACCGCCAGTTCCGCATTCTCCGCCGGGAAGATGTCGAGCGTGTCGCCGCGCACGCGGAAGGTGCCGCGCCCGAAGTCCACTTCGTTGCGGGTGTACTGCATCTGGATCAGGCGCGCGATGATGTCGCGCTGCGAGACGCGGTCCTTGGCGCGCAGCGTCAAGATCATCTGGTGGTATTCGGTCGGGTTACCGATACCGTAGATCGCCGACACGGTGGCGACGATGATGACGTCGCGCCGCTCCATCAGCGACTTGGTGCAGGACAGGCGCATCTGCTCGATGTGCTCATTGATGGACGAATCCTTTTCGATGAACAGGTCGCGCTGCGGCACGTAGGCCTCTGGCTGGTAGTAATCGTAGTAGGAGACGAAGTACTCGACCGCGTTCTCCGGGAAGAACTCGCGGAACTCCGAGTACAGCTGCGCGGCCAGCGTCTTGTTCGGCGCGAAGACGATGGCGGGGCGGCCCTTGCGGGCGATCACGTTGGCCATCGTGTAGGTCTTGCCGGAACCGGTCACGCCGAGCAGGGTCTGGAAGAACAGGCCGTCGTCGATACCCTCGCACAGCTGGTCGATCGCGGTGGGCTGGTCGCCGGCCGGCGGGAAGGGTTGGTGCAGCTTGAACGGCGAGTCTGGGAAGGTCACAACCGTTGCGTTTGGGGTGTCTTGTACGGGTAATTCAGCCATCTTGTCCGACCTTTGTTAAAATAATGGCCTGCCAGCGGCCTGAAGCAGTTTTTCTAGGGGCGCTGTCTACCTTCAACCGCTGCGTACCGCTTCCAATCGAATCCAATCTTATCATGACGAATCCTAGCTTGTTCAGCGCCATCGACATGGCACCACGCGACCCTATCCTGGGCATCACCGAAGCCTTCAACGCCGACCAGAATCCGGCCAAAATCAATCTGGGCGTGGGCGTCTATTATGACGACAATGGCAAGGTGCCGCTGCTGTCGTGCGTGCAGAAAGCGGAGGAAATCCTGATCGCCGCGCCGGCCCCGCGCACCTACCTGCCGATCGAGGGCCTGGCCGCCTACGACAAGGCGGTGCAGGAACTGGTGTTTGGCGCCGACAGCGCCGTCATTCAAGAGAAGCGCGCCGTGACCGTGCAGGCCATCGGCGGCACCGGCGCACTGAAGATCGGCGCCGACTTCCTGAAGCGCTTCGCGCCGGATTCGCAGGTCTACATCAGTGATCCCAGCTGGGAGAACCACCGCGCGCTGTTCGAAAGCGCCGGCTTCACCGTCAACAACTACACTTACTACGATGCGGCCACCCACGGCGTGAACTTCGCCGGCATGCTGGCCGACCTGAAGGCCATGCCGCGCGGCTCCATCGTGCTGCTGCACGCCTGCTGCCACAACCCGACCGGCGCCGACCTGACCTCGGCCCAGTGGGATGAGATCATCGCCGTGGTGACCAATGGCGGCCTGGTGCCGTTCCTGGACATGGCTTACCAGGGCTTCGGCGCCGGCATCGCCGAAGACGGCGCCGTGGTGCGCCGCTTCGCGGCCGCCGGCGGTCCGCTGCTGGTGTCGAATTCGTTCTCGAAGTCGTTCTCGCTGTACGGCGAGCGCGTGGGCGCGCTGAGCGTGGTCGCGGCCAGCGGCGAAGAGGCGAGCCGCCTGATGTCGCAGCTCAAGCGCGTGGTACGCACCAACTACTCGAACCCTCCGGTCCACGGCGGCAAAGTGGTGGCCACCGTGCTGACCACGCCGGAACTGCGTCAGATGTGGGAAGACGAACTGGCCGGCATGCGCGTACGCATCAAGGAAATGCGCGAAGCCTTCGTGGCCAAGCTCAAGGCCAAGGCGCCGGCCCACGATTTCGCCTTCGTGCGCGACCAGGTCGGCATGTTCTCGTACTCCGGCCTGACCAAGGCCCAGGTGGACCAGCTGCGCGCGCAGTCGATCTACGCTGTCGATACCGGCCGGATTTGCGTCGCCGCGCTCAATTCCCGCAATATCGACATCGTTATTGACGCGATCGCGAAAGTCCTTTAAAATCTTGCTTCTTCGGGTTGAGCGACTAAGCTTAACTCGTAAGGCAACATGAAATACTTGTTCTGTCAGAAACCTTGATGGAATGATCTAAACAGTATAAAATGTTGCCTCTAATCCCTGATAGCTCAGTTGGTAGAGCGACGGACTGTTAATCCGCAGGTCCCTGGTTCGAGTCCAGGTCGGGGAGCCAGAATTTTAGTAGTACAGAATCAAGGAGTTACATGTTTCGGCGTGTAGCTCCTTTTTTTCGTTCTGGTTCTGGACCGCGCATAGGATGGCATGATCGGGAATGTATTTGATAATGAGGGCGCATGAAAGTACTTTCGCTGAAATGTGAAAATTGTGGTGCAACGCTCGATGTGGGTCATGCGGTTAGCACGGTCGTTTGTGGTTACTGCAGGGGCGAGCAACTGGTCGAGCGCGGCGAAGATGACGTTTCGCTGCGAGAGCAGCAGGAAATGCTGGACGATGCGAGCGCGAATCTGATCATGAGGCGTATAGCGTCAGAGCAGGCGATCGAGCGATTTGAAAGCGACATCCGCGAGATATGCGAAGAGCGCGACAACAATATTCGGGTTTTTCAAGGAGCCCAAAGCAAAAAAGGCTGTTTAGGTCTTTCATTTCTGTTGGTCGGTATTGCAGTGACACTGGTTTTGCTTGATGAATATTCAATTCCTCTTTGGTTTGCAATCCCTTTTGGTTTTTTCCTGCTGGCGTTGACGGGGGTGTTCGCCGGGCCTAAGAAAGAGACGGAGAAGACGATCGAAGCGAGTGCCGCGGCTAAAATGGCGCCCCTGAAAGAGCAGATTGCCAGGCATCAGGCGATTATCGATTCCTGCGATTATGGGACGGCTAGCTAGATTTATCCATTGCTTGGCCCGGAGAGTCAGAATACGAACACCCTCGCATTTGCTCGCGTGGGTGTTTTCACATCTGCGCCTCGATCAGAGCTTGTACACCCCGCAGGCGACAACCAAATCCCCGGCGCGTTCGACGTACATCGATTTCTTTTGCACTTCCTTGGTCACCGGATCGGGCCATGAGTACTCCTGCCATCCCGAGTTCTTGGTCTTGGCGATTTCGATGCGCTCGCGCATGATGAATTTCCCGTTCACGTCCTTGATGTCGAGAACGTTCTTGCCGGCGAGCTTGGGCGTGTTCCCGTTCGCCAGGGTGACGCCCTCCATCGTGCCGATCGTTACGTAGAGGTCGCGCTCCCGGTATGTCGGAAGCTGATTCTGCACGTCCTGGACAACTTTATCCTTGCCGTATTTCTTGATGTCCGCGATGACCCGCTTGACCAGGGCGACCGCCTGCTCGGGCGTTCCTCGCTCGGCGTCGGCCGCGGAAACCGCGCTGGACAGCGCAAAGGCGGTGAAGAAGGCGACAATCCTGAAAAAGCGTTTCATGCTGTTCCCCTGTCTTTATTGAAAGTTTAATAGTCGGGCATCATTGCCTTCGATGGCTGAGAAACCGTGAAAAGCATTCTCTGCTTCAATACACGGCAATGTCAATCGATAGTGCCGGCTTCCGTCGGCGCGAACCATAAGTTGGTATTTTTGCTTTGCTGCAGCAATATTTTCACAAAGATGCCTCAAATGGGCCTACCATTTACATGCCCGCGTGCTTGCTAGCCGTTCGGGCCGTGTCGACTGATCAAGGAGTCCTCCGCAATGCTTGAACAACGCGTCGTGTCTGATGATTTCCTCGGGAAGTGGCAACAAACCACGAACGTCATGGCGGACGTCTTCGACGTGCCGGCCGGTTTGATCATGCGCGTCAGGCCGCAGCAGATCGAGGTGCTGGTATCGAGCCACACGCCGGGCAATCCGTACGAGGCGCACGAGAAAGCCAATCTGAACACCGGCCTGTACTGCGAGACGGTGATGGCCACGCGCTCCCTGCTGCATGTGCCCGACGCGCTGGAGGACGAACACTGGAAGAGCAATCCCGACGTCGCGCTGAACATGATTTCCTATTTGGGCGTGCCGTTGTTGTGGCCGAACGACGAGGTGTTCGGAACCATCTGTGTGCTTGACAGCAAAAAGCGCAACTATCAGCAGCGCTACGTCGATCTGTTGTGGGAGATCAAAAGAGCGATCGAGGCCGACTTCCAGGTCATCGAGCAACAGCAGGAATTAATGATCAGCAATGCCAGCCTGCTCGACGCCAATCGGGCTTTGTTGCGCAGCAACGCGGACTTGAAGGCCGCGCTCGATAAGATCGTCGCCATGCAGGGGGAGCTGCTGCGGGCGGAAAAGATGTCGGCGCTGGGCAGCCTGGTGGCGGGCATCTCGCACGAGCTCAACACGCCGATAGGCAATGGCCTGATGCTGGCCAGCACGCTCAAAAGCAACGCGGTGACCATCGCCAAGGAGCTGGAGACGGGCGTGACGCGCAAGCACATGCAGGATTTCATCGGCGGCGTCGACCAGGGCGCCGATATCCTGCTGCACAGCCTGGGAAGGGCGGCCGACCTGGTGGCCAGCTTCAAGCAGGTCGCGGTGGACCAGTCCAGCATGCGTCGGCGTGAATTCGACGTGAGGAAGACCTTCAAGGACATCCTCGCCACGTTGGGGCCTGCCATCCGCAAGAGCGGGCATGAGGTGGTGTGCGACGTGGAGGAGGGCATCGTCATGGACAGCTATCCCGGTCCGCTGGAGCAGGTCCTGGTGAATCTGGTCAATAACGCGCTGGTGCATGCGTTTCCGGAGGGCGGGCGGGGCCATGTCACCATCACGGGGCGCAAGCTGGCTGACGACCGGATCGAAGTGTCTGTCACCGATGACGGGGTGGGTATTCCGCAGGCCAACATCGCCCGCGTGTTCGACCCGTTCTTCACCACCCGCCTGGGGCAGGGCGGCAGCGGGCTGGGGCTGCATGTGGTCTACAACCAGGTCACCTCCGCCCTGCGCGGCGACGTGCAGGTGGTGAGCGAACCGGGCTGCGGTGCGCGTTTCACGCTGCGTGTGCCACGCGTCGCGCCGCAGGATCCGCCGCCGCACTAGGACACCGGCACCGGCCATTCGGGCTGTGGCGTAAAAATATTTGCGACGGGGTCGCCAAAACCGTTTTGAGCGGCTATAATTCGGGCCTCATTTCCCTGATAGCTCAGTCGGTAGAGCGACGGACTGTTAATCCGCAGGTCCCTGGTTCGAGTCCAGGTCGGGGAGCCAGATTTGTTCAAAAAGCCCAGCCTACAGGTTGGGCTTTTTGTTTTGATGGCTGGTGCAATCTATCCTTGCTTAGCTTGCGACGTTGCGGCGATTTCCCTTATGTGAAATCACTTTGAAGCCTGGGTCCATCACTGCAATCGCGTTGTCTTCGACGTCCGCATGGATGACCGCGTTCGCGCCGATCTTGACATTGTTCCCCACTTTGATTTTCCCGAACACCCTGGCGCCGGGCGCGATGAAGACCATGTCGCCTATGGTGGGCGCGCCAAACTTCTCTCCGTTGCCGGACACACCTATGGTCACGCTCTGCGAAATGTTGCATGAGTGACCAAGGGTGGCGAGGCCTGAAATATTAATTCCGCCGAAATGGCCGATATACAGGCCGGGTCCGATCTTTGCACCTGGTTCGATATCTATCCCCCAGCAAATCTTGACCAAGGTGTTTAGCACCCGATACAGGATGCGCACTGGAAGGGTCAGAATCTTAGAGCGGGACATCGCCCAGGCGCCGATGCGATAAACCATTATTGCCTGCAGGCCAGGAGTGGTCAGGCATTTCCAGATTCTGGCGATTTTCGAGCCGGACGTATAAGCATATTGACGCTGGAAATCGACCGAAAAATTTCGTGGAAGAATAGGCATAGCGCTCACTTTCAATTAAATTGTTAAACCTGCAATGATCGCCATTATTGGGGCTGAAAGCGCCATGAGGCTTTTGATTTATGGCTATTATGATAACACAAAAACAGGGCCGGTCTGATCATGCAATAATTGCCTTGATGAATTCAGTATAGCCGGCGGACTAGCGGACTCGCATGGGGAAAGCGACAATTAACACAGTTTCACTGAATCAAGTGGACGGGAGTGTAGCGGTTCAGTATTCTTGAGATATTCGGCCGGGCGCGTGCGTCGGGCAACCAGCGGGGATTGCCATGCGGACGACCGGGGTAACACAGCAAACAGCAGCACTGGGCGCCGTCCTGCCGGTGGCCCAGCGGGTGAGTGAGCTGGAGTGTGCTGTCCGGCGTTTGCGCCGCGATTTGGAGGCCATGCCAGCCGAGTTGGCCCGCAGTCCGGAGCAATGGGCACAGATTGCGCGCCTGCTGAGCGAAGTGGCGTTGTTTCGCATGGCACTGGTCAATAAGACAGATACTTTTGAAAATAAGACGGGGGCAGCATGAGGAAGGAAGAAACTGGCGAGATAGGTATTGTGTACGGCACGGAGGACCTGCTGACCAGCCTGTGCAATTCGGTCACGCGGGTGCTGGGTATCGCCACCCAGAGCAAAGTCCATTACTCAGCCATGGTCCAGCGCATCACCAAGGTGGGCCTGAAACCGGACATCGGTTGCTTCGTGCTGTTCGACGGCGGTTTCACCGGACTGGTGGTGCTGAACTTCGCCGCCGACACCGCGATGGAACTGTACGAGCGCTACATGCTGCACATGGGCATGCCCAAGTCCGAACTGGCCGTATCCCATACATCGGATGAGGTATCGAACATCTTGGGCGAACTGATGAATCAGATCGTCGGCGACTTCACCGGCAAGGTGCGGCGGGAACTGCAGACTAATATTACGCAGAACCAGCCCAAAATGCTGGTACTGAACAAGCAAGTCATGCTCAGCGTGGACACGCCCCTTGATCGCCCTGAAATGCGGCGCGTCACGTTTTATACGGAAAAGAGTAATATCTTTTATCTGGAACTCGCTATCGATCGTACTGAGTTCATTCGGTTGCACGATTTCGACTCCAGCGAAGTGGCCGATCCGGATGCCTTGCTGGATCTGGAGCGTGGCAACCGGGGGGGGGCGGCCACTCAGTCAACGTCCTCGGCCGATGAAGAGGCCAACGATGAGTTGTTGAAGTCGTTAGGCATGTGAGGTATTTCCTGGTGGCTTGTGCTATTAAAGCCACCAAAGTCTTGCGGCATCGGACTATGATGGGACGCAAGAGGATCGCATCTGTACGGCAACTTTTGGCGGTCCGTTGAGTGGCAATCATGGAGGCTCGATATGGACAATCGCACTTCACTTGGCGCCTTGAAGCTTGGGCACAAATTCCTGATCCTCAGCCTGATCGCCGTGATACTGGCGAGCATTCCAACCTGGTTGTACATGCGCGAAGCAGGCAAGGCGCTCGACGCCTACATCGACGAGCGCGAAGGCCTGCCCGCGGTGGTCGATGGCTTGCGCATGGTGCAGCTGACCCAGCAGCATCGCGGGTTGGCGGCGCTGGTGCTGGGCGGCGCGACCGCCGACGACAAACGGCTGGCCAAGCAAAAGGAGGCCGACAGCGCCTACGCGGCGGTTGACGCGCTGGTAAAGAAGCTGCATGACTCCGCGCTGGAGGCGGCCTGGTCGCAAGCGCGTGGCGACTGGGAAACCTTGCGTGCCCAGGTCACCAACCGCAGCCTGACGGCGCCGCAAAGCTATGTGGCCCACACGGCGCTGGTGCCCAAGCTGCTCAAGGTGAACGACCTGATCGGCGACTACTACGGCCTCAGCCTTGATCCAGACCGCGACACCTATCAACTGATCCAAGCCATGTTCTACCAGCTGCCGTATCTGTCCGAGGAGCTGGGCAAGACCCGCGCCAAGGGCGCCGGCCTGCTGGCGAGGAAGGAGGCCAGCCAGGCCGACCGTCTGCTGCTGTCGTCCATCGTCGCGCGCGTGACGGACCGGCTGGACCAGACCCTGACCGCGTTTGGCAAGGCCGCTCATTACAATGCCGATTTTGAAGCCAAGCTGGGACCGCCCATGCGCGACGCCGCCAAGGCCGCCGGCCAGATCACCGACCTGGCCATGCACGAGATCGTGCAACCGGAGGCGCTGACCTATTTGGCCGAAAACTACGTGGCGCTGGCAACCCAGGCCATCGACCTGCAGTTCGCCCTCAACGCGACCGCCAGCAAGCAGTTGAACGCGCTGCTGGACGAAAAGATCCGCGGCTTCTACACCACCCGTTGGCTGATGCTGGGTGCCATGCTGGCATTGCTGGCGCTGGCCGGCTACCTGGCCATGTTGATTGCGCGGTCGGTGACGCGGCCTTTGAGCAATGCGATCGCCGTGGCGCAGAGCGTCGCCAGCGGCAATCTGGCCACCGATTTCGACGTCGGCGTACCCAACGAGGCCGGCCAGGTGCTGCGCGCGCTCAAGGACATGAGCGGCAGCCTGCGCCACCTGGTGGGCGATGTGCGCGGCAGCATCGAGCACATCAGCGCAGCCACGCGCGATATCGCCAGCGGCAACGCCGATGTCTCGGCGCGGCTGGAGTCGCAGGCATCCAACCTGGAGGAGACCGCGTCGTCGATGGAGCAGCTTACTTCCACCGTCAAGCAGAACGCCGACAACGCGCGCCAGGCCAACCAGTTGGTGATCAGCGCGGCCGACGTCGCCACGCGGGGCGGGGCGGTGGTGTCGCAGGTGGTGCGGACGATGGGCGAGATCAATGAGAGTTCGCACAAGATCGTGGACATTATCAGCGTGATCGACGGCATTGCGTTCCAGACCAATATCCTGGCCTTGAACGCGGCGGTGGAGGCGGCGCGCGCGGGCGAACAGGGCCGTGGCTTCGCCGTGGTGGCCAGCGAGGTGCGCAACCTGGCGCAGCGCTCGGCCGCCGCCGCCAAGGAAATCAAGGAGTTGATCTCCCACAGCGTCGAGAAAGTCGAGCTCGGCAACCGTCTGGTGGACCAGGCCGGGGACGCGATGGGCGAGATCGTCGGCAGCGTGCAACGCATCACGCTCATCATGTCGGACATCGCGACCGCCTCGGCCGAACAGGGCGCCGGCATCGAGCAGGTCAACCATGCGGTGACGCAGATGGACGATATGACCCAGCAGAATGCAGCGCTGGTGGAGCAGACCGCAGCGGCCTCCGCCAGCCTGGAGGAGCAGACCCAGGCGCTGGTGGGCGCGATGGACCGCTTCGTGTTGGGCAACGAAGAGGCCGTGTCCGGCGGGGCGTCGCCGCGTCCGGCGGCGCGAAGTGTGGTAAAGCAACAACGCTTGGCGATCCGGCATGCCTGAATCGCAAGCTTGAGCGTTCGCTCATTCCTGACCTCGCAAGGGGCCGGCTGACCTTTTATTGTTCAGTCGGCCCTCCTGAGGCGCCAAATTTCTATCAGTAAATTCCCAATTGCATATATTGCGCTTGCAATACACGGTATCAATGAAAGAAAATACCGCCTTTCTGCAAGACGGTGCATTCTAGACATCGAAAGACGGCCTTACCTCCGCTTGCGCCGCCACGGACACAGTAGATGACCGGGCGACATCAACAGAAAGAGAGAACAGGAGACACTGTTTTTAACTCTTTGCATTACCTCAAATCGGGATATTGAATGATCAAACTGTCGAAGATGCACAAGCGCCTGCTGGCGCTGAGCGCCGTTATGCCTATCGGTTCCGCCCTCGCGCAAACCGCCGCCGAACCGCAGCTGGAAACCGTCACCGTCACGGCCCAGCGCCGCGCCGAGAACATCAAGGACGTGCCGGTTTCGGTCACGCTGCTGAAGGACGAGAAGCTGGACGTGTTGCTGTCCGGCGGCCAGGACATCCGCCTGCTGGCTGGCAAAGTGCCGTCGCTGAACGTGGAATCGTCGAACGGCCGCACCTTCCCGCGCTTCTACATCCGCGGCTACGGCAACACCGACTTCAGCACCTTCGCCTCGCAGCCGGTCTCGCTGGTGTATGACGACGTGGTGCAGGAAAACGGCATCCTGAAGGGCTACCCTATCTTCGACGTGGCTGGCGTGGAAGTGCTGCGCGGCCCGCAGGGCACGCTGTTCGGCCGCAACACCCCGGCCGGCGTGGTCAAGTTTGAATCGGAAAAACCGAACACCAAGAAAATCGAGGGTTACTACAACCTGTCGTGGGCGACCCACAACACCATCAACGCCGAAGGCGCCGTCAACGTGCCGCTGTCGAGCGAATGGGCGATGCGCGTTTCGACGCTGCGCCAGCACCGCGACAACTTCGTCGACAATACCTTCACCAAGCAGAACGACGCTCTGGAAGGCTACAACGAACACGCCGAGCGCGTGCAGTTCCTGTACACGCCGAGCACCACCTTCAGCGCCTTGTTCAACGTGCACTCGCGCACCACCGACGGCAGCGCCCGTCTGTTCCGCGCCAACCTGATCAAGAAGGGCACCAACGACTTCGCCGACGGTTACGACTTCACCAAGATCGCCACCAACGGCCTGAACATGCAGAGCCTGAGCACCAACGGCGCCAATGCCCGCCTGACCTGGGACCTGGGTTCGGTCAAGTTGTTCTCGATCACCGGCTACGAAGCCGTGGACAACTACTACAGCCGCGGCGACATCGACGGCGGCAGCCCGGCCGGCCCTGGCTTCATTCCCTTCCAGGTGCAGACCGGTGGGGGCCTGACCGGCTTGCATCAGTACACCCAGGAATTCCGCGTTGAGTCGAAGAACCCAGGTCCGCTGAACTGGCAGAGCGGCATCTACTACTTCAAGGAAAGCGCCAGCGGCTACAGCGACAACTTCGACAGCGATACCCAACTGCAGACCTCGCACCTGGCCAGCCATCAGAACAACACCGCTGAGGCCGTGTTCGGCTCGCTGACCTATGACGTGTCGGACCAGCTGGTGCTGCGTGGCGGCGTGCGCTACACCCACGACAAGAAGGACTTCGCCACCACGTCGCGCGTCAACGTGAAACAGGCGCCAGGTCCTGACTCGGTGGACGAGAGCAAGAACAAAGCCAACTGGGACATGAGCGCGACCTACAAGATCAACCAGGACGTCAACGCCTACGCCCGTGTGGCGACCGGCTTCCGCGCGCCGAGTATCGCCGCCGCGTCGCAATCCGTGCCGATCACCGTGGCCGATGCTGAAACCATCGTGTCGTACGAAGCCGGTATCAAGGCCGATCTGTTCAACCGCCGCGCCCGCGCATCGGTCAGCATCTACAACTACGATGTGAAGAACCAGCAGCTGACCGTGGTTGGCGGGACCTCCAACGTGACCAAGCTGATCAACGCAGCCAAGACCGTCGGCCGCGGCCTGGAAGCGGACTTCGAAGCCTTTGTGACGCCTGACTTCAAAGTCACCGCCGGCGGTTCGTACAACTTCACGAAGATCGAAGATCCATCGCTGTCCGTGGCCAAGTGCGGTTCGTGCACCGTGACCGATCCGCTGAACGCGGCCGGCCGCGTCGTCATCGACGGCAACCCGCTGCCACAAGCTCCCAAGGTCATCCTGAACGCCACCGCACGCTACAACTGGGCGCTGGCCGACGGCAACCTGTTCGTGCTGACCGACTGGTCGTACCGCAGCAAGATCAACTTCTTCTTGTACGAAGCCAAGGAATTCACCGGCAAGTCGATGGTTGAAGGCGGCCTGCGCGTGGGTTACAACTGGCAGGGCGGCAAGTACGAAGTGGCGGCCTTCGCTCGCAATATCACCAACACCGAGCGTATCATCGGCGCGATCGACTTCAACAACCTGACCGGCTTCGTCAACGAGCCACGTCAGTTCGGCGTGCAGTTCAAGGGCAGCTTCTGATTTTTGGAAATTTGCCAGCTAGCCTAGACAGCTAGAAATTGGCCGTATATAATGCGGCCTCTTTTCCCTGATAGCTCAGTCGGTAGAGCGACGGACTGTTAATCCGCAGGTCCCTGGTTCGAGTCCAGGTCGGGGAGCCAGAATTCAAAAGCCCACGTTGCAAGACGTGGGCTTTTTCATTTTACCGAGGCGAAACCAGGTCCGGTATCCTTGCCACCTCGACTGCTCAAGCGCTGGCGACGGCATCAGACCGCTGTTGGCGGCGCCGCATCCATGCCATCACACCAATACCGGCCAGCAGCATGGCGTACGTTTCCGGCTCCGGCACAGGGGCCGCCTTCAGCGGGGTCACCGTGAGTTCCAATGCGCGTCCGCTGCCATTGACACTATTGTTATAAAAGGCCCACGGTAAGAACCCACCGTCAAGATTGGGCGGGGAGGAGGCGGTCACCAGCACCGGGAAAGCGGGATTCGGGGCTGTCGCGAAATCCCAGGAGATATCCGGCATTAGCGCGTCGCTCGTGGAGCTTTGCAGCCATGCCCCGCGCAGTGTCGATGGCAGTTTATACTGTTTGTCGTAGTCCGCAAAGGTATAGGTAGCGCTGACAGTATCCACCTTGGAAGTTGTGGCCCATTGGGTGCCTGGCAATTCCGTGAACCAGCCCTCCGCAGCAACAATCTGCTGATAGTCACTGGAAAACGTCAGTGTGGCATCCAATTGGGAGTGGCCACGGTAGTCATATACTGCATGAATCTGGAATTGCGGGAGCGCTTGTGCGGCGCTGGCGACCGTCAGCAGCAGCGCGACCGCGAGGCACTTTAACTTCATGGGTTACTCCGTTATCAATAAGTGAATTTAAAAGAAATATGGCGAATCTTGCCAGTAATTAAAATAATAACATGATTTTTTCTTGAAAACTTTTTTTGATAACATGAAAGGCAACTGCATCCCGTTCTGTTAAGTCCGCAGTCCCTGGTGCGAGTTCAGGTCGGGGAGCCAGAATTTTGAAGGGCCATGTGAAAGCGGTTCAGGCGGCAGGCGTGGTCGGTTTGCTTCCGCACCATTCGCAGTGCAAGGCCGAGAGCCGATAATTCTCGCCGCAGTTGGTGCAACTGCCGCACTGCTGGGCTCCGCACGCCTCGCACCAGGCCTGATCAGTCCTGTGCAGTTTTTCCCCACATTCCCGGCATTGATTTTTCCGCAAGCGGATCTTACGAACACGTGCCGGATTGAACAAGGTGCGTTGTGCGATGAATATAACCAGCAGTCCGCCGCCGATTCCGCAGAAGATGGCGCCATAACTCCATAGGAAGCCCAGTCTCAGTCCATCAAGGTACATCAGCAGGTCGGCCAGTAACCGGTTGGGCAGGAGTTCATAGACGAAGTAGAGTCCGCGCAAGAAGACCGGTATCGAGCATACCAAAATGAAATGGGAGGAGATCAGTATGCTGATGTTCTTCTCTTTCTTGATTGCCCTCGAATTCCAGAATATCGCCAATAACAGCAACGGCAACAGGAAGCCTGCTTGTGCGCCGAGCTCCTTGAGTGGATACCAGAATGCCAACGTATCGTATTGCTTGCGGGCTTGAGTGAATTCGGTGTCGATAGGGAGCGCGCGCAGAAATGCGACATAGGCTTGGAGGAATTGATGATGTTCCAACGCCGCCTGCGTCTGCGTTTGCTGCTGAAGCATGATATTCAATGCGTCATTCAAATCCGCCAGGCTTTTCTTGATTTTGGTAGCCTCGATCGGAAGAATAGAGTCGCTTCTTTTCTGATTGGCCAATTTCTCCAACAGGGCATCGCCATAGGTGGCCTTTAATTGATCGATACGCGCGCGGAATTCTTCAATTTTCTGTTGCTGCTGGTTGCGCGCCCTGAACAAGGTAACAAAATCGCCATTCTTTGCCACCTGGGTCAGTTGGTCGTGGACTTTTGTACAGATTCCCAGTGCTTGAGTGTTCCCATACCAGTTGTCGGGCATGGCCTCGCCCTGGTTAGTCTCATTTTTGGGGATGTAGCGTTCGAGGTTCTCCACCTGGTTCTTCGAATCCAGCTTCAAAAAGTCTTCCGACATCAGCTGGCACTCTGCGGAGATCGGAAGGGCTGGCGGTTCGACGATGCGCTCAGCTCTATTCATGCCGTCGAAAACCAAACTAAGAATATAGATGTCGAGACCAAATAGCAGGATTAGCGTGAACAGGGAAAGTCGTTTGGATTCCGATTGTTTGGAAAGTCTCTGCCATCTCTTTTTGAAGAAAATTGCGATCATCGCGCGTACTCCAGCTGTTAAAAGAAGAGAAATTGTTACTCAGTGGGCGGTACCTGAGATTGTGGACTGTCAAGCCAGCGGGATATTATGCGCAGCCGTGGATTATCTTTGCCCAAGATGCAATGTGGTAAAAATAACATTATAGCCGTGTTATATTCTGCACACTATTGGTCCTGGAGATGACAATGTCGCGAAAATGGCTGCTGGGGATGGGCTTGGCAATGAGTTTGGCGATGTCCGCGCATGCGGACGAACCGTTGCCAGTACAGGTGCGCTTGACCCACGTGGCGCCCGATACCTGGCGCGCCGACTATCAATTCCCGCAGCCGGTGGCGTCGATGCGCTTCAAGTCGGTGGGCGACCTGCGCAAATCCGCGTGGAAGGTGTTGACGCCCGGCGTGACATTGACCGTCGGCGATGCCTACGATGCGCTGGCCGCAGCCGACGGCGGGCCGCTGCGGCAGGTCAGCGTGGAAATCTCCGCGTTCGAGCAGGATCTGGGCAAACAATATGTGGCGACGGACCGGCTCTCCGATGGCGGCCGCCTCATCTACCTGGGCTTCCTGCAAGGCGAGGCCCAGCAGGGCAAGCTGCTGCGCGATATGGCGGCGAAGTTCACGCTGGAAGGCCTCGGCAACGAAATCGTGCTGGTGCCCGCCAAGCCGGCAACCCCGGCTAAAGACACGACACCATATGCCTACTTCGGCCCGCAGTCGCCGGTGGCCGCCGGCGAGGCGCAGGTGCTGCTGGACCCCAAACTGTCGGCGTGGGCGAGGGAGACGCTGCTCGACACCACGGCCAAAATGTCCGCCTATTACAGCACGGCCTACCGGCAGAAGCTGCGGCAGCCCTTGCTGCTGGTGGCGGCCGTCGGCGACACCTCCACGCCGGGCTTGTCGATCAAGGGCGGCGTGGTTGGCGCGCAGATCGTTTATCGTCTTGGCGGCGCGGCCCTGCTGACCGCCGACAACCCCAAAAAGCGCGCGATCCTCGCCGAACTGGTGGCGCATGAGATGGCGCATTTGTGGCAGAACAATGTGCGCCAGGGCGGCATCAGCGAACAGTCGCCGCCGTGGATACACGAGGGCGGCGCCGAGGCGATGGCGCTCGATGGCTTGCTGCGCAGCGGCATCTGGAGCGCCGAACAGGGCAAGGCGTTCGTCGACGCCACGCTGGCCGAGTGCGGGAAGCTGGAACACAGTTTCGATACCTATCGCGGCATTTACGCCTGCGGCTTCGAGCGCTTCAGTCAGCTGAAGGTCGACATAGTGCCGCTGTGGCGCGACATGATCGCGGCCGCCGACAGCAAGGGCGAGGTCTACAGCGAGGCGATGATCAACTCGCTTGTGGCACGCGGAGGCAAGGCTGCACCTTGATGTGCGTCAAAGGAGGGGCGGGGGCGCTTCTTATCATGGTAGTCCACCCATTTGAAGGAGGCTGCCATGGCTAACAGTTTGATGCGTATCGATCCTTTCCGTGATCTCGCCCGTTTCGATCCCTTCCGCGACATGGACGAAATGTTCCGCGACTTCGCACCCTCGGTCTGGCGCGGTGTCGACGTCTCGCCGCGCATGCGGATGGACGTCAGCGAGACCGACAAGGAATATCTCGTCAAGGCCGAAATCCCAGGCGTGCAAAAGGAGGACATCAAGGTCGCCGTCAACGGCAACCAAGTGTCGCTGAGCGCGGAAGTCAAGGAGGAGCAACCGGCCGAGGCCGGCAAGACTGGCTCCCTGCGTAGCGAGCGTTACTACGGACAAGTGCAACGCAGCTTCACGCTGCCGCAGGAGGTCGATGACGACCAGGCCGAGGCGCGCTACGAAAACGGCGTGCTGCACCTGTCGCTGCCGAAGAAGGTCGGCACCGGCGGCAAGCAGCTGGCCATCCAGTAATCAGTGCGAGGGCGCGTTACAGGCCAGGTCCGCGTCCCAGCGGCCCGAGCAGATGCGTGAGCGGCACAGCATCCCTTCGATCAGCCCCAGCTGCTTGCAGCGTGCCAGCAGTTGCGCCGTGCTGTCGCCATCCTGACGCTCGACCACGTCGCGGCTGCGCTCGGGAAGGACGAGCGCCGGCTTGCCCGAATGCGCGACCAGCGCGGTCAGCAGCGCGACATCGGTATCGCCGATGGCTGGCGGAACGGCTGCGCCTGCCATGTGCGGCACCGGTGGGCGCGCGGCGGCGGTGTTTGTGGGCACAGCAGGCCTGCGCGGCGCGCCTGCCGGATGCGATGTCTCGGCCCTTGCCAGGGCGGGCGCGGTATGCGCGGACGGCGGCGCGTGCGCTTCGATCGCCGCGAAGGGTTTGCTTGTGGATTCCTTCACCACCGGTTCGTTCACGATGGCTGCCGCCTGTTCCGCCGGCGCGGCCGCTACCATCTGTCGTTCCGTCGGCTGCTGGTATGTGCGCGTGGTCACGCTGCTGCGGCTGCGCGCGTAGGAATTCGGGGAGAGCGTGTTGTCGTGTATCAGCCACGCGACCGTGCACATGGTCACCAGCAGCAGTCCCAGGCCGACGGTCCAGCCGTCGATGGTCCAGCCGCTGGTGCGCGGCGTCTTTGCCGCCGTCTTGGGGCCGTGTTCCAGGTGCGCCAGTATGCGCTTGCCGCCATCCTCGGCGGTACGGTTGGAGCTCATCAGGTCGGGTTTTTGCTTCGACGTATCCACGGTATTTCCTCCGAATTTGATCTGGTCTTTCACGCCGCTTGCTGAAGCGCCTACGATGAAGCGTTCCCGCACCTCAGTGTCCAGTCTGCGGAGCGACCTTGCTTTGACGGAGCGCACCATGTTTCTCTTTTCGGTACTGCTGTTTTTTGTCTTCGCCTGTTTGGGGGCCTGGCTGGCGTTGTTCCCGGCCGGGCGGGATGTGGTGGTTCAGTCGATGTCGATGATTGGCAAGCGCATCGGGCGGGGACTAAGCGGCGGCTACCGGCAAGGCACCCGGCAGGCCGCCCATGCCAGCCGCAGCGCCGGCGGCGGCCTGCTGCGCGCGCTCAGCTTCCTGCGGCGCCGGTATCTGCTGGTGTTGTCGGTGCTGGTGCTGCTGACCGTGCCGCCGATGCTGGCGCTGGTGCTCAGCGGCCGCAATATGTTGGGCGGCTTCGACAGCGACGACCACGCCGTCAACGATCAGGTCGCGGATCTGCTCAAGGGCGAACAGCTGGCGGCGCCGGAGCCATTGCCGCCGTTGGTGTTCACGACGGCGGAGGTGACGATGGTGCGGCCCATGCTCGACGGCGCCAACCGCAACTGGCAGCTGCTCGATCCCGATTTCGCCCAGCGCCTGCTGCTGGTGTTCAAGATCATGAAGGAGACTCACGGCTACGACATGGCGATCCTGGAAGGCTACCGCAGCCCCGAACGGCAGAATGCGCTGGCAGCCGCCGGCCCCAGCGTCACCAACGCCAAGGCCTTCCAGAGCTATCACCAGTTCGGGCTGGCGGCGGACTGCGCCTTCCTGCGCGACGGCAAACTGCTGATCTCGGAAAAAGATCCCTGGGCGATGCGCGGCTACCGGCTCTACGGCGAGGCGGCCGAATCGGTGGGACTGCATTGGGGCGGGCGCTGGACCATGATGGACTTCGGCCACACCGAATTGAGGGTGTCGGGGACTGTGCGGAAATAGGACGCCGCGCGGCCATGGTTGTGCTGGCTCAAGAAATCCCTGCATTGTTGGTGGCACCATTGATCGGTCCGCTTTTAGCTCAGGCGCCATCATTCACGCCGGCCTCGTCCCATGATGCGAAGAATCTGGTACTTCCTCACCGATACCCGCCACCTGACTATCATTGCGCTCACTGCGATGGCGGCCTTGTTCTACCTCGGCGCGCAGATGCTGGAACTGGCGCTGATCTGGGCACTGGCGGCCACGGCGCTGATGCTGGCGCTGGCCGGCCTGGTCTGGCTGTGGCGACGCCGCCGCGCCAGCCGCGAATCCGAGCAGCTGGGCGCGGCCATCGGCGCCCAGGCCGCCACGGAGAAGCAGAGTTCGGACCAGTCCGGCGCCGAGGTCAAGGCCATCCGCAACGACATGCTGAAGGCCATCGAGACCATCCGTGGATCGAAGATGGGCATCGTCTCCGGCACCAGCGCCTTGTACGAACTGCCGTGGTACATGATCATCGGGAATCCCGCCGCCGGCAAGAGCACGGCCATCACCAACTCGGGCTTGCAGTTCCCCTTCGCCGACGGCAAGATCGTGCAGGGCGTGGGCGGCACGCGCAACTGCGACTGGTTCTTCACCACCGACGGCATCCTGCTCGACACGGCCGGCCGCTACTCCGTGCAGGAAGAGCACCGCGCCGAATGGTTCGGCTTTCTGGACCTGCTGAAGAAGTACCGCCGCCGCGCACCCATCAACGGCATCCTGATCGCCGTCAGCATCGCCGAATTGCGCGGCGACGATCCCGAGGTCGGCATCAAGCTGGCGCGCAGCCTGCGCAAGCGGGTGCAGGATCTGATCGAGCGGCTGGAGGTGTTCGCGCCGGTGTACGTGGTGTTCACCAAGGCCGACCTGATCGCGGGCTTCGCCGAATTCTTCGCGCGCGCCGAGCGCACCGAGCGCGAACGCGTGTGGGGCGCGACCATGCCCTACAAGCGCAACGCCGGCAGCCAGCAGATGATGGCCTTCTTCGATCACAGCTTCGACGAACTGTGTTCGGGCCTGAAGGAGTTGAGCGTGGCCAATATGAGCCAGCAGCGGCGCGACCGCATGGAACCCGGCGTGTTCACCTTCCCGCTGGAGTTCGCGACGATACGCGCGCCGCTGCGCAGTTTCCTGGTCACGCTGTTCGAAGACAATCCCTTCCAGTTCAAGCCCGTATTCCGCGGCTACTACTTCACCAGTGCCCTTCAGGAGGGCGCCGCGGCGAGCGAACAATCGCAGCGGCTGGCGAAGCGCTTCGCCCTGTCTCTGCCGGACGCGCCGCCCTCCGCCGGTGGCGGCCAGTCGGGATTCTTCCTGTTGAATTTATTCCGCAACGTGATCTTCGCCGACAAGGACCTGGTCTCGCAGTACGCCAGCAAGCATAAGGTCAAGTTGACTTATGCGGCGTTCTTCGCGGCGGCGGTTTTGCTGGGTGTATCGCTGGGTGGCTGGAGCTGGTCGTATCTGGGCAACCGCCAGCTGGTCAGCAACGTGCAGGCGGACCTGGACAAGGTGATCAAGCTTCAAGCCAAGCGCCTGGACCTGCAATCGCGGCTGGAAGCCTTGGAGATACTGCAGGACCGCATCGAGCAGCTGGATAAATATCGCGTCGACCGGCCTTGGTCGCTGCGTATGGGTTTGTATCAGGGCGATCTGTTGGAGCGCAAGCTGCGCGAAGAATACTTCGCCGGCGTGCGTGAGGTGATGCTCAAGCCGGTGGGCGCCAATCTGGAGACGCTGCTGTCTGAGATGAACGCCCATGCCGACCAACTGCAGGCGCCCGGCGCGGCTGCCGCCACGTCCCAGGTGCCGGCCACAGCGCCGGGACGCCAGTTCCAGGAAGCCTCCGCCGTCAACGTGGAAGACGCCTACAACGCCTTGAAGAGCTACCTGATGCTGGCCGATGTCTCGCACGCCGAAGCCAGTCACCTGAACGACCAGCTGACCCGCTACTGGCGCGGATGGCTGGAGAACAATCGCGGCGCCATGCCGCGCGAGCAGATGATACACAGCGCCGAACGGCTGATGACCTTCTATCTAGCGCAGATCGCCGATCCATCCTGGCCGCGCATCGAGCAGAAGCTGGCGCTGGTCGACCAGGCACGCGAGAACCTGCGCCGCGTGGTGCGCGGCATGCCGGCCAGGGAGCGCGTCTACGCCGACATCCGCGCCCGCGCCAACACGCGCTTCCCGGCGATGACGGTCGCGCGCATGGTGGGCGAACAGGATCAGGCGCTGGTCACCGGCAGCTACGCCATCGCCGGCGCCTACACGCGCGAGGCATGGGAGAAGTTTGTGCAGGACGCCTTCCGCGAAGCCGCCACGCATGAGCTGCAAAGCGCGGACTGGGTCCTGAAGACCGCCGCGCGCGACGACCTGACGCTGGAGGGCAGCCCCGAACAAATCCAGAAGGGCCTGACCGATTTGTACCTGGCCGACAAAGCCGCCAGCTGGGGCGACATGCCGCTGCACGTCTGGCTGCGCGCCGTCATCAAGGATCCCGCCGCCATTGCCAGCGTCGAAGAACTGCTGGACGCCAGACCCGCAGGAGAGTAAATATTTCTGTTGTGAAATATTTCCTTTCGGACTATAGTTTGACCTCAAATAGTGCTAGCATGGGCTGAAGGCCCCCATCCCGCTTTGAGGACAGCTATGAACAATCTGAAGATCGGCACACGCCTGGGTTTCGGTTTTTCTCTCATCCTGTTGATGCTGACGGCGATGACCATCATCGGCATCCTTCGCCTGAGCAGTGCCAGCTCGATGACCGATGAGATGATCAACGTGAAGATCCGCGACGAGCGGCTGATCGCGGAATGGGGCAAGATCATCGAAGTGAACGCGGCCCGCACCACCGGCGCGTGGATGGTGGCCGATCCGGCCGACCAGAAAAAACTTGAAGGCATGATGGCCGAATCCTCCGGCCGCGCGACCCAGATCCAGGACCAGATCGGCGGCGCCATCGACGACGAGGAGCTCAAGCCCCTGTTCAAAAAAGTGCTGGAGACGCGCAAGGCCTATACCGACTTCCGCAAGGCCGTCTTCGCCGCCAAGAACGCGGGCGACCCTGAAAAGGCCAAGGGCCTCTACGAAGGCGACATGACGCAAAGCCGCATCCTCTACCTGGACGCGTTGAAAAAATTCTCCGACAAGCAGGCCGCCTTGCTGGATAAGGCGGCGCTCGAAATCCAGCAGCAGTACGCCAGCGGCCGCACGCTGTTGACGATACTGGGACTGGCCGCGATTGCGATGGGCGTAATCGCCGCATGGTGGATCACCCGCACCATCACGACGCCGATCAACGAGGCGGTGAAGGTGGCGGAGACGGTGTCGTCGGGCGACCTGACCAGCGACATCCAGGTCAACAGCGCCGACGAAACCGGCCAGCTGATGAACGCCCTCAAGACCATGAACGCGAACCTGGTCAACATCGTCGGCCAGGTACGCAGCGGCACCGATTTGATGGCCACCGCCTCGACCGAGATCGCCGCCGGCAACCAGGACCTGTCCTCTCGCACGGAGCAGCAGGCCAGCTCCTTGCAGGAAACCGCCTCCTCGATGGAGGAGCTGACATCGACCGTGCGCTTCAACGCCGAAAACGCCCGCGAGGCCAACAAGCTGGCAGCCACCGCATCCGAGATCGCCAGCCGGGGCGGCGCCGTGGTGGGGGAGGTGGTCAGCACCATGGGCTCGATCAACGACTCGTCGCGCAAGATCGTCGACATCATTTCGGTCATCGACAGCATCGCCTTCCAGACCAATATCCTGGCCCTGAACGCGGCGGTGGAAGCCGCGCGCGCCGGCGAGCAGGGTCGCGGCTTCGCCGTCGTGGCATCCGAAGTGCGCAACCTCGCGCAGCGCTCGGCCGCAGCCGCCAAGGACATCAAGGGCCTGATCGACGATTCGGTGCAGAAGGTGGCGCTGGGTTCGGACCTGGTCGACAAGGCCGGCCAGACCATGAGCGAAATCGTCACCAGCATCAGCCGCGTCACGCAGATCATGTCCCAGATCAGCCATGCGAGCGAGGAGCAGAGCCTCGGCATCGCGCAGGTGAACGACGCGATCACGCAGATGGACCAGGTGACGCAGCAGAATGCGGCGCTGGTGGAGGAGGCCGCGGCGGCGGCGGAATCGATGCAGGAGCAATCGGCCAAGCTGGCCGAGGTGGTCGGCGTGTTCAAGCTCGATGCCTCGCAGATGGCGATGCAGTCGCGCGCCTTGCCGCCTGCACGGTCGCGTGTTGCGCCGCCTCCACGGCGTCCTGCGCCGGCGGTGGCAGCCCAGCCCAGGAAGGCGCTGGCAGCGGCGCCGAAGCCAAAGGCTGTGGCGTCCAGCGAATCCGACTGGGAAGAGTTCTAAGCAGCGCGGCACGCGCCTTCGGTACAATGACGGCCTATGACGACCAGTACCGGCGGCACCGCTGCTCCAGCCACTCCACGACCCGCGCGCGCGCAATGCGCCACGTGCCTGCGCCCGCAACAGACCTGCATCTGTCGCTGGGTTGCACGCTTGCCGAACACGGTGGAGGTGCTCATCCTTCAACACCCGATGGAAGTGAACAACGCCAAGGGCAGCGCGCGGCTGCTGCATCTGAGCCTTGCCAATAGCCGTCTGGAAGTGGGGGAGACCTTCGCGCCGGAGCACCTGCAGGCGCTGTTGTCGCCAGAACGCCGCAGCGTGTTGCTGTACCCCGACACCGCCGAGGACAAGTCATTGGGCCTGACGCCCGCGCAGCCGTTCGACGCGGCCTGGCTGGACGAGCCACAGCTCCTGCGCCTGGTGGTGCTGGACGGGACCTGGCGCAAGAGCCGCAAGATGCTGTATCTGAATCAGGCGCTGCAAGGCTTGCCGCGCCTGCCGCTGCGCGACACGCCGCCGTCGCACTACCTGATTCGCAAGGCGCACCTGCCGGACCAGCTCTCCACGCTGGAGGCCACGGTCTATGCGCTGGCCCAGCTGGAAAACGATATAAACAAATTCAATCCGCTGATCGACGCCTTCGACGGTTTCGTCGCTCAGCAGGCAAGCTACGTGGCGCGGCCGCCGTCAGGCGATCAGCTTTAGACCCGGCGGCAGGGCCTCGCCCAGCATGCGTTTTTCGTCCGCCTGGTCGAGCTGCACCACCTCGCGCACCATCGCGCTCCAGCTGGCAGGCGCGCCAACGGCGGCAAGGCGCCGCAGGATTTCCGCCCGCAGCGCTTCGCCGATATCGCGCGAGCGGTCGCCCGTCATGCGCGCCAGATGGGTGGCGGCGTAGCCGGCCGGCTCCACCTTCTTCCAATCCAGCGAGAGAATCACGGCCAGCCATTGCTCGACAATCGTCGACTCCACCACATCATGCGCGCTGCCGTGGAAAGGCTGGCGCGCGCCGACGCGGCTCAGGCCCCACAGGAAGCGCGCCTGCGCCGCTTCGGCCTTGCCGGCATCGGCGGCGCCGCTGCGGGTCTTGTTGGCGGCGGCCTTACCCGCGGCCTTGGTCGCCGCTTCCAGCCTGCCCAGCATCCACGCGCCGATTTCGGCCTTGTAGCCGCCGGGGATGCGCTCCAGCGACGCGCCCAGGCGCAGCATGTCTTCCTCGCTGCCGTTGACCAGCGTCTGCGGACGGCGTCCGCGTTCCTGATCGTCGGCCTGTACGTTGAAGGCGAAATCGTCCAGCACGCGCAGCTGCGCTTCCACACTCAGGCCACCGGCCACGCGGCGCCACAGCGTCCACCATTCGGCGCAGACCTGGCTATCCTTGTGATGCTGGACGCCGGTGTCGAACATGGCCCACAGCTGCTCGATGCGCCACTCGTCCAGCGTGTAGCCGAAGCCAGGCCGCAGGCAGTAACCGCTCAGGTTCAGCCACGCGCGTTCGTGCTCGGAGGAGCGGCGGCGGCCTTTGGCGCGCTGCATCAGCGCGTCGAACAGGCGACGCAGCAGCGGCGTGGCCCAGCTTTCGCGGCTGCCCAGCAGGTGTTCGAGCTGCGTGCGCAGTTGTTTGACTTCCTTGATGTCCACTTGCTGCGCGCGGCTGCCGAAGATGCGGTCGATCTTGTCGACCGCGGCGTCGAAGCCGGCCGGCATAGGCGCTTCTTTCGGCGCTGCGGTATCGCTGTCTTCTTCGACGGCCACGCCGCGCAGCTGGAATTCCAGCAGCCAGCGTTGGGCGCCTTCGATGGCGACGCAATGCACGTCCAGCGTGCCCACCTCGCTCAGCGTGGCGGCCAGTTGCACCGGGATCTCCTTGCGGGCGTCGGCGGCGCTGCTGTCGCGCAGGACAGTGGCGATAGGCGGCAGCTGGATGTATTCGTCGGCTTGCAGCTCGACCAGCTCACCCGCTTGCGGCGGCGCGGCTTCGGAAATCGAGGAGGCCAGATGGAAGCGCACCGGCCGCCCCAGACGCAGCGCGAAGGTGCGGTCGGCCAGCAGGATCTCGCGGTTCTCCACGCTGCCGCGCGGCAGGATGCAGATGGCGCGGCGCGGCTTGTCCTGGCGCGCTTCGTCGTCCAGCAGCAGGAAGTAGCTGCGCGGCGAGCCGCCGCCGATCACCGGCGCTTGCCCTGCCTGGCCCAACGCGTAGGCCACGCCGCCGCGTGCCACCGCCACGTCGGGATTGTCGTTGTGCAGAACGGTCAACGGCTGCCCGCGCCAATTGGCCAGCGTGACCTCAAGCCGCGCGGCCAGCGCGTGCGCGCGGAACACGCCGCCGTTGAGCAGCAACGTGTCGGGAATGGGGATGGCGCGGTCGTCCGCCGCGATGCCCAGCGCCTCGCGCGCGGCCGCCGCATGCTGGTGCAGGAAGCTGGCCAGGTGGCGCGTGATGGCCGCATCGCTGGCATAGGGCAGGCCGAATTCGACGATGGCGCCTCGGCCGCGCTGCGCCGGTTCCTGCGCCGCGTTGAGCGGGAAGAAGCCGTCCACCACCAGCGCCGCGACTTCATCGCGCGTCAGCTCGGCGGAGCGCGAACTGCCGATCAGGCGCGAGCCGGAACCGAGCAGGGTGACGGTGGTGCGTTCCGGCGCGTCGGCGGCCAGCAGCAGTTCCTTCGCTGCCCGGCAGCGCTCCGCCAGTTGCGACAGGCGGCTGGCCGACAGGCGCGCCTGCGTGCCGTCGCCGCCGGCCATGCGCGCCTCTACCAGATGCGCCAGCGCCAGGTCCATATTGTCGCCGCCGAGTATCAGGTGGTTGCCCACGCCGATGCGGCTGATCTGCGGCTGGCCGTCGATCATTTCGACCTTGATCAGACTGAAGTCGGTCGTGCCGCCGCCGACGTCGCAGACCAGCACCAGGCGCGTGTCCGCCAGGTCCGCCGCCAGCGTGGCGCGCTGGCGGAACAGCCAGTCGTAGAAGGCGGCCTGCGGTTCCTCCAGCAAGCGCAGGTCCGGCAGGCCGGCGCTGCGCGCCGCCTCCAGCGTCAACGCCCGCGCACCTTCGTCGAACGATGCGGGGATCGTCAGCACCAGCTGTTGATGTTCCAGTGGATGCGCAGGGAAGCGAGCATTCCACGCCGCCCGCACATGCGCCAGATATGAAGCGCTGGCCGCCACCGGCGACACCTTGGCCACATCGGGCTCCGCGCCCCACGGCAGTATCGGCGCCATGCGGTCCACCTGGGGATGCGACAGCCAGCTCTTGGCGCTGGAGACCAGCCGCCCCGGCACCTGCGCGCCCAGGGTGCGCGCCAGCCGGCCGACCACCACCTGCGGCAGACCTGCGACATCGGCCGAAGGCCAGGGCAGCTGCAGATCGCCGTCAGCCAGCTCACCCTGCGCCGGGTGATAGCGCATCGACGGCAGCAGCGCGCCGGCGCCGACCTCGCCCGGCGCCACCAACTGCTCGATCTCGAACAGGCGAATTTGCGCGCTGTCCGGTTCCGAATAAGCCAGCACCGTGTTGGTGGTGCCGAGATCGATGCTGACGACGTATTGACTCATGCTCAGGCTTGGGCACCCGCGCGCACGTCGAACTCCACTTTCCAGCGCTGGCCGTCGTTGGCCACCGCCTGCAGTTCCAGTGTGCCGGATTCGGTCGCCATCGCGTGCAGGCGGACCTGCACCACGTCGCTGACGGTGCGGCCTTCGGTCGACAGTGTCGCCTGGATCTCGTTCAACTCGATCAGTTCGTCGGCGCTCCAGAAGTCCAGCAGGTCGCCGATTTGGTCCTGCCGGCGCACCGACGAGCCGAAGAAGCGGAACTGCACCGGCTCGCCGACCACCAGGCCGAACTCCTGGTTCGGCAGCTCGATCTCGCTGCCTTCCTCCATGCCGAACGGCGCCACGCACAGCGCCTGGATAGGCGGCTCCATGCCGGGGATGGCCGGCATCGACGATTCGATCGCCACGTAGTACGCACGCGCCGTGCCGCCGCGAATGCGCACGCCGCTGCCGCGCCGCACGTAGCTGTAGTAGGCCGCACCACGCGCCACCGCCAGGTCCAGGTCCGCGCCGCCCAGCATGCGCGCTGGCTCGGAGCCTTCCATGTACAGCCAGTCGTTGATGGTGCCCATGATGCGCTGCGCCAGCAGCTCCGACTTGAACACGCCGCCGTTGAACAGCACCGCCGTCGGATGCAGGAAGGTCGCGTCGGCGTTCTGCTTGCCGGCGTAGCCTTCCAGTTCGCTGGTCGCGCCGAGCTGGCGCGCCAGGAACGCCGCCAGGTGGCGCGTGATGCCAGCGTCCTGCGCATACGGCAAGCCAAGCTGCGTCAGGCCTGCGCGCGTGCGCGATGCAGGACGCGCCGATGCATCCACCTGCGGGAAGAAGCCGTCGAGGATGAAGGTGGTCACTTCGTCGCGCGTCAGTTCGGTGCGGATCGAACCGCCGATCAGTTTCGAGCCACGGCTCGGCACCACGATAGGCCAGGTGTCCACGCTGGCGTCGGCCAGCAGTTTTTCCTTGGCGCTGCGGCAGCCGTAGGTCAGCGCGCGCATCTGCCACGCGTCGAGCTGCGTGCCGTTGGCGGCCAGCTTGCGCGCCACCAGGTGCGCCAGCGCCAGGTCCATATTGTCGCCGCCGAGCAGGATGTGGTCGCCCACCGCGATGCGGTGCGGTTCCAGCACGCCGTCGCGTTCCAGCACGGCGATCAGCGAAAAGTCGCTGGTGCCGCCGCCCACGTCCACCACCAGGATGATGTCGCCCGGCTTGACTTCCTTGCGCCAGCGGCCTTCGCTGCCCTGGATCCAGCTGTACAGGGCCGCCTGCGGCTCTTCCAGCAAGGTCAGGTTGGTGTAGCCGGCGGCGCGTGCCGCGTCGGCCGTCAGCTCGCGCGCGCCGGGATCGAACGACGCGGGAATCGTCACCGTCACCGCCTGCTCGCCGAACGGCGCGTCGGGGTAGGCCTGCTCCCACGCCTTGCGCAGGTGTGTCAGGTAGCGCGTGGACGCCTCCAGCGGCGAGACGCGCGACACTTCCTCGGGCGCGTCGTTCGGCAGCAGCGCGGAGCGGCGGTCGACGCCAGGATGGCTCAACCAGCTCTTGGCGCTGGAGACCAGGCGGATAGGCGTGGTGGCGCCACGGCTGCGCGCCATCTCGCCGGCCACGCTGGTTTGTTCTTCCGGCGACTGCGGCCATGGCAGGCTCAATTCGCCCGGCGCCAGTTCGTCCGCGTGCGGCAGGTAGAGGAAGGAGGGCAGCAGCGGCAGTTCTTCCACCGTGCCCGGCGCGGTCAGCTGCGGAATGGCCAGCACGCCGTGCTGGGTTTTCTCGCCGTCGCTGGCGCCCAGGTCCACATAGGACAAGGCGCTGTGCGTGGTGCCAAGGTCGATGCCGATGGCGTAGCGTGGGTCGCTCATAATTCCACCTCCGCCGGCGCCAGGATGGACGCGTCGTGCGCTTCCGCCAGTTTCGGCAGGCGCACATTGGAGGCGCGCCAGCCGCGATGGCTCAAGGCGCCTCGGAACGGCGCGCTGCCGACCACGTTGCCGGTCAGGCGCACGGCGCTGGCGTCGAAGCCTTCTTCCAGCACGATGCGGCTGCCTTCGGCCTCGCTGCGCACCGCCTCGATGGTGAAGTGCTCGCGCAGCACCTTGCTGCAGCCTTCATGCACCACGCGCGCGGCGGCGCCGATGTCGGCGTCGGAATAGGTGCTCAGGTTCTCCTGGGTGAAGTCGATCAGGCGCGCCTCGCGCTGGAACAAGCTCAGAAGCTGCAGGGCCGCATCCGGCGTGGCCACGCGCAGCGGCGCGGGGGCGGGGGCTGGCTTGGGTGCGGGCGTCGCCACCGGCGCGGCGGCCGGTTGCGGCGCCTCGTCGATGCGCGTCAGGCGCGCTGCGTAGTCTGCGTCGGACAGGGCGCGGAAGAAGGCGCCGATCGCGATCGATATCCTGCTAAAAAAAGACGGCAATGGTTGACTCGAATTGTTCATGTTTGTGTGCTCGTATCGGGTGAGCCGGGGCGCCGCATCGGCGGCATCCTGGCGAGGTGTGGGTTGGGGGCGCGCAAGGCGCGGGGAATTCCATCCCCCGGAAGTCCTGCATGATACCAGCTTGACCACGTTGCCCCCAAGGCAGCAGCCCCGCGCGATTGATATTTCGCTTGATATCGCGATTTCAAGCGCATAGAATACTGTCTATATATACAGTATTTTGGTGCCGCGATGTCCCACGATGAAAACAATCAAGAGCATGTGATGCTGCCGCCGCCCTCGCTGAAGGCGCAGAAGGGCCGTGGCGCGGTGTCGAACCTGCAGGGGCGCTTTGAGGTCAATGTCCGCGAGGCCTACGACGACGGCTGGGAGAGGGAGGAGGAGGCCGCGCCGTGGAAGACGGTGGTCACGGACGAGCTCTGCAAGTCCATCCTCAGCCGCAACGCCTCGCCGGATTTGCCGTTCAGCGTCTCGCTCAATCCCTACCGGGGTTGCGAGCACGGCTGCATCTACTGCTTCGCGCGGCCCACACACAGTTATCTCGGCCTGTCGCCGGGCATGGATTTCGAGAGCAAGATCTTCGCCAAGGTCAACGCGCCGGAAGTGCTGCGGCGCGAACTGGCCAAGCCGAGCTACGAGCCGTCCTCGATAGCGCTTGGCGTCAACACGGACGCCTACCAGCCCTGCGAGCGCGAGCGCAAGCTCACCCGCCGCGTGCTGGAAGTGCTGCAGGAATGCCAGCACCCGGTCGGCCTGATCACCAAGTCCTCGCTGATCGAGCGCGACATCGACATTCTGTCGGCGATGGCGGCGCGCGAACAGGCCGGCGTCGCCATCACGCTGACCACGCTGGACCCGGCCATCGCTCGCACGCTGGAGCCGCGCGCGGCCGCACCGGCGCGCCGCCTGCGCACGATACGCACGCTGACCGACGCCGGCATTCCGGTCGCGGTCAGCGTCGCGCCCATCATCCCCTTCGTCACCGAGCCCGACCTGGAGCGCATCCTGGAGGCGGTTAAGGAGGCCGGTGCCGTCAGCGCGCACTACACGGTGCTGCGCCTGCCATGGGAAGTGGCGCCGCTGTTCCACCAGTGGTTGCAGGCGCACTTCCCCGAGCGGGCGCAGCGCGTGATGAACCGCGTGCGTGAAATGCGCGGCGGCAAAGACTACGACAGCACCTTCGGCGCCCGCATGAAAGGCGAGGGCGTGTGGGCCGAGCTGATACGGCAGCGCTTCAAGATCGCCACCGAGCGCCTCGGCCTGACCGGGCGCGGCAGCCGCTTCCACAACATGGACGCGTCACAGTTCTCGCGTCCACTGGTGGTGCCGCCGCTGGGCGCGCGCGCCAAGGCGGCCGCCGATGCGGGGCAGATGGATTTGTTCTGACCTCAGTTCAGTTTGACGGAGAGCTCGACATCCTCCCCGAACGGCAGCGACATATAGCCGGATGCCGGTGAGCGCACCATGGCCACATAGTCCGGGTTCATGTCGGCGTTGTCCGCGATGATGAGCGCGCCCGGCCGCATGCGGCTCCGCACCAGACCAAGGATCTCGGGGTAGAGCGCCTTGGCGCCATCGAGCAGCAGCAGGTCGATCTGGTCCGGCAGATTGGTGGCCAGCGTCTCCAGCGCATCGCCGGCGCGGATATCCACCAGGTCGAGCAGGCCGCCTTCCTCCAGATGGCCGCGTGCCCGCTCCACCTTGGATGGCTCGAACTCGCTGGTGATCAGATGGCCGCCGCCGTTGTCGCGCAGCGCGGCGGCCAGGTACAAGGTCGAGATGCCGAACGACGTGCCGAACTCGACCACGTTGCGGGCATTGCAGCTGCGCGCCAGCATGTACAGCAGTTCGCCGGTCTGGCGCGACACCGGCAGCGGCACGTCCTTCAGCCGATGGTAGAGGTTGATGTATTCCGTCTTGCTGTGCATCAGGCGATCACGCTCGTCCTTCGACAATTCAGCGACAGCCGGGATGGCGGAGATCTGCACCTTGGAGGCTTCGTCAAACAGGCGGTCGAGCAGCGGCGCGACGGGATTGGTGGTCAGGGTTGTCATGGCGATTCCTTTCAAAAGAAGTACGGATATAATATGAAGAATCCTTCACATTTCATATTCGCATTCCGAGACTCTCCATGGCAGACCTGGCAAAAGCCTCTATCTCCTCGCGCCGCAAGCCCAAACAGGCGCGCTCGACCGACCTGGTTTCGGCCATCCTCGAAGCGGCTATTCAGGTTTTGGCGAAGGAGGGCGTGCGCCGTTTCACCACCACGCGGGTGGCCGAGCGTGCCGGCGTGAGCGTGGGATCGGTGTACCAATACTTTCCGAACAAGGCGTCCATTCTGTTCAGGCTGCAGGCGGACGAGTGGCGGCAGACGACCGAGATGCTGATCAACATCCTGCAGGACCTGCGCAAGCCGCCGCTGGAACGGCTGCGCCTGCTGGTCCACGCCTTCCTGCGCTCGGAGTGCGAGGAGGCCGAGATCCGCACCGCGCTCAACGACGCCGCCCCGTTCTACCGCGACACGCCCGAAGCGCATGAGACGCGCGCGGCGGCCGACCGCATCATCGAGCAATTCATGCGCGAAGCCCTGCCCAAGTCGCCGGACAGCGTGCGCGCACTGGCCGGCGACCTCGTGATGACGACCTTCAGTTCAGTCGGCAAACAGTTCTCGGAAACCCCGCGCACGGATGAAGAGATCCACGCCTACTCGGAAGCGCTGGCCGATATGCTGTGCGCCTACCTCGCCAGCCTGAACTAATTCAAGCGCCGTCCAGCACAAAGCCGGCAGCCTGGAAATCCCCCTCCAGCAGGACATCGATGCCACGCCCCATCCAGTAAGCGCCGCTGGCAACTTGTGGAGTCTGTCCTGTCGCGCTGCCGGAAATCGCACGGAGCGAATAGTTCCGCTGCGGATCGAGCCCGCGCAGCTGGATGCGCGGCTGCGGATCGCGCCTGCCGCCGGAGTGCAGGAACGCGAACAGCACGGCCTGCTTGCCATCCTGCGCCACGGACAGCGTGGCCGAGCGCGCCGCTCCGCGCTGCGGCGACACCAGACGGTAGAGGTTCCCCCGCTGCACCGTCGGCCGGATAGCCTTGTATTCCGCGACCAGGCGCTTCGCTTGCGCGAAATCCTCTTCCCGCCAGTGATGCAGGTTGGCGCCGATACCCAGCGCACCCTGCATCGACGACAGGAAACGGTATTCCAGCGAGGTGACGCGCTTGTTGAGGTAGTTCGGCGCGTCGGTCACCCAGGCCATCATGATCCCCGGCGCATAGGCGTGGCTGAAGCCGTCCTGGATCAGCAGCCGGTCGAACGGATCGGTATTGTCGGATGTCCAGACCTGGTCGGTCAGCGCCATGATGCCGAGGTCCACGCGGCCGCCGCCGCTGGCGCACGATTCGATCTCCAGCTTCGGATGGCGCCGGCGCAGTTCGGCCAGCAGCTTGTACAGGTTCTCCACGTAGGCGACATACAGCTTCTGCTGCTCGCCGGGCGCCGCCTCCGGCCAGCCCGGCTCCGACCACGCGCGGTTGTGGTCCCACTTGAGGAAGGCGATATCATGCTCCGCGAGAAGCTTGTCGAGCACCGCCAGCAGGTGCTCGTACACATCCTTGCGCGCCAGGTTCAGCACCAGTTGGTTGCGTGCCTCGCTGCGCGGCCGGCCCTTGAAGTTGATGACCCAGTCCGGATGGGCGCGATACAAGTCGCTGTCCGGGTTGACCATTTCCGGCTCCACCCACAAACCAAACTCCATGCCGAGCGCGTTGACCCGCTTGATCAGCGGGGCCAGTCCGTTCGGGAATTTTTGCCGGTTGACGACCCAGTCGCCCAGGCCGGCCTTGTCGCTGTTGCGCGCGCCGAACCAGCCATCGTCGACCACGAAACGTTCGACGCCGATGCTAGCGGCCTTTTCCGCAAGCGCCACTTGGCCCGCCTCGTCGACGGCGAACGTGGTCGCCTCCCATGAGTTGTAGAGAATGGGGCGCAGCCGAGGCTGCGGCGCGCCGGGCAGGATGCGCTCGCGCTGGTAGCGGTGGAACATGCGCGACGCGCCGCCAAAGCCGCCCTCGGAATACCCTGCGTGGAAAACGGGCGACGCCAGGCTCTCCCCCGGCTTCAGGCGATAGGCGAAGTCGAAAGGGTTGTAGCCGGCGGTCGCGCGGACGCCGCCCAGCGCATCCATATCGACGTGGATGCGCCAGGCACCGCTCCATCCCAGCGCGCCGAACCATACGGGCCCCGATTCTTCCTCCGTGCCGGCGTGGCTGATCGCGATCCACGGATTGGCCTGGTGGGAGGTGACGCCCTTGCGGCTTTCGATCACGGTGGAGCCCGGCTCGATCGGTCGCGTCTGCAACGCGAACTCGCCGCCCCAGCGTCCGGTGAGGTAGGAGAGGCGGTAGTCGTCCCTGAACGGCAGGTTGATGCTCGCAGCCGCCAATTGGTCGAGCTGGATCCAGCCGGTCGTGCGGTTTTCCACCACCGCCGAGCGAGCCAGGATGCCTGTGGATGCATCCATTGCGTACGTGAGAGTCACGTGTACGGCGCGGCTGGCGTCCTTCAGCCGCACCACGATCCGGTCCTTGTCGAGTTGGTGGCTCACGTAGCGCAAGACGAGGTCGCGCACGCCGTCCGGGAACGTCACCTTCAGGGCCGGTTCCACGGTCAGGCCACCGCCAAAGCCGGGGAATTCAAACGGCGTGATCGTGACCGGCATTTCATTGGAGGAGTTTTCGGGCACCGGCACCGGCGCCGGCAGCCTGTCCGCGCTGGACAAGGCGCTGCCCCAATACATCGACTGCAACTGCCCGTCGCTGTTGACGCCGAACGCGTAGGTAACACCCTCGCCGTCGAGCCGGAAGACCTTGGTGGCCTCGTCCACGGAAGGCCGGGCCATGACGGAACCGTCAATGACGATGCCGGCGAGGCCGCCGAGTAGTTGCATGCAGAGGGTGCGGCGGCGCTGGTCGACATGGGTCATATGGTGTTGCCTCGCTATCGTTATTGTTACGGTTGATGTTTTTTCAGCGCGGCCAGATGCCGCTCGATTTCGAACACGTGCTGGTCATGCCGGCCCAGCTCGCGCAGCGCGTTGGCCAGATGGTTGAGATAGTCGCTGTTCGGCCCGCTGGGCCCGGCGGAGCGGGCGATGTGGCGCGCGATCTCCTGCTCTGAAGCTTCGCCAAGGAAGGCCGTATTGTCCGGCGTGGCGATATAGACCAGGCCCTCGACGCTGCCGCCGTCCTCGAACGTGATCGATATCGCCAACCGCAGATAGCCGTTCTTCTCGCGATGGTCCAGGTGCGTGAACACTTCCGGCGTGACCAGGTAGGCCATGCCGTGGCACACCGCGCCGCGCTCTTCGATGATGGTCACCACGCGCCCCGGCGCCTCCGGCGTGCCGCGATGGTCGTGCGAGCCCTGCCAGAAGCGCCGCGTCCAGTTGGCGATGCTGGCGGGGCGACGCTCAAGATAAGGAAAGTCGGCCTTGTAAATCAGCGAGCCGTAGCCGAACAGCCAGACGCTGTGGTGGCCGTCGAATTGGTCCATCTGTCGATTGATGGCGATGGTATCTGCTGTCATAGATCAATTATAACTGCGGCACATTCCAGTGATGCGAGGCGGCAAACTCCTGCAGGAAGGCGACGAAGCTCTCGGCGGCGGGGGACAGCGCCCGCGCGCTGCGCGTGTACACGAAGAAGCGCCGCGTCAGCGCCGGCGATTCCAGCGTCCGCATCTGCAGGCCATAGAGCTGCACCATCTTTTCCGCGTAGGGCAGGCAGACCGTGATGCCCAACCGCGCGTGCACCATGGCCAGCGCCGTGGTCATGAAGGTCACCTCGTTGTACGGATTCAGCGACTGCTCGCGGAACGACGCGTGCATGTCGCGCAACAGCCGCTCGGTGAACTGGCCCTGCAGCGATATCACCGGGAACTCGTTGACGTCGGCCCAGGTGATGCGCGTGCGCCGCTCCAGCGGATGGCCGGGGGGATACACCACCACGAACGGCATTTCGAACAGCGGCTGCGCCTCGATCTCTGCCGTGGTGTCGCGGTCCGGGCCGATGCCGAAGTCGGCCTCGCCGCTGAACACGCGCGCCGACACCATCTCCACCGGACTGTCGGCCAGCCACACCTGCACGTCCGGATAGCGCTCCTTGTAGGCGGCGATCACCTCCGGGATGAGCGTGCAGGACAGCATCTGCGGCGCCGCCACCCGCACCGAGCCCTGCTTGAGCGCCTTGCGGCTGGCGATGTCGGCCATCGCGCGGTCCAGGTCCTGCAGCATCTTCTCGAACAGCGGCGTGAGCTCGCGGCCGATCTCCGACAGCTGTGCCTTGCGGGTGGTACGCTCGACCACGCGCACGCCCAGCATCTGCTCCAGTTCCTTGATCTGCCCGCTGAGCGCCGATTGCGTCACATTGAGGTGTTCGGCGGCCAGCGTAAAGCTGCCGGTCTTGGCGAGCGCCACCAGGGCGCGCATCTGGCGCAAGCTAGGATTCATCGGAAAACCTGATAAGAGAGCTGAAAAATACAATTTGTATGATATCTGAAATTCGCATCTAATGTGCCATGCCCTTGTTGGAGACAAACATGAAAATCAAGCAAATACACCACGTGGCCTACCGCTGCATCGACGCCAAGCAGACCGTCGAGTGGTACGTCAAACACCTGAACATGGACTTCGTGCTGGCCATCGCCGAAGACGAAGTGCCGTCCACCAAAGCGCCGGACCCGTACATGCATGTGTTCCTGGACGCCGGCCACGGCAACGTGCTGGCCTTCTTCGAGCTGCCGACCCAGGCGCCGATGGACCGCGACCACAACACCCCGGCCTGGGTGCAGCACCTGGCGATGGAAGTCGAGAGCATGGAGGAACTGCTGGCCGCGAAAGAGCGCCTGGAGGCCGCCGGCATCAGCGTGATCGGCCCGATCAACCACACCATCTTCAAGTCGATCTACTTCTTCGACCCGAACGGCCACCGCCTCGAACTGGCGGTCAACACCGGCACGCCGGAGATGTACCAGCGCCTCGACGCCGTCAAATGGGAGATGCTGGAAGAGTGGTCGCAGACCCGCAAGGCGCCCAAGCACGCCGCCTGGATGCACGCGCCGGAGGTCAAGGCATGAAGCTCGCGACACTGAAAGACGGCAGCCGCGATGGCCGCCTGGTGGTGGTCAGCCGCGACCTGTCGCGCTACCAGCACGTACCGAAAATCTCCGCCACGCTGCAGCACGCGCTGGACAACTGGGAGCTGGTGTCGCCGGCGCTGGAACAAGTCTACGCATCGCTCAACACCGGCGACGCGGTCGACACCCACCCGTTCGACCAGCAGTACTGCCACTCGCCGCTGCCGCGCGCCTACCAATGGGCGGACGGCTCGGCCTACATCAACCACGTTGAGCTGGTGCGCAAGGCGCGCAACGCCGAAGTGCCGGCCTCCTTCTACACCGACCCGCTGATGTACCAGGGCGGCTCCGACAGCTTCATCGGCCCGCGCGATCCGATCTTCGCGCTGTCCGAAGAATGGGGCATCGACCTGGAGGCCGAAGTGGCCGTCGTCACCGGCGACGTGCGCATGGGCGCCAGCGCCGCCGACTGCGCCAAGGCGATCCGCCTGGTCATGCTGGTCAACGACGTCTCGCTGCGCAACCTGATCCCGAACGAACTGGCCAAGGGTTTCGGTTTCTTCCAGTCGAAGGCCGCCAGCGCGTTCTCGCCGGTGGCCGTCACGCCGGACGAACTGGGCGCGCACTGGACCGACACCAAGCTGCACCTGCCGCTGCTGGTGGATCTGAACAAGCAACCCTTCGGCAAGCCGAACGCCGGCGAGGACATGACCTTCAACTTCGCGCAACTGGTGGCGCACGCCGCCGCCACGCGTGAGCTGGCGGCCGGCACCATCATCGGCTCCGGCACCGTGTCGAACAAGCAGGGCAGCCTGCATGGATCGAGCATCGCCAACGGCGGCGTGGGCTACTGCTGCCTGGCCGAGGTGCGTATGTACGAGACCATCGAAAGCGGCAAGCCGCAGACCGGCTTTCTCAAGTTCGGCGACAGCGTGCGGATCGAGATGAAGGACGAGCAGGGCGCCAGCATCTTCGGCGCCATCGAACAAACCGTCACGCACTACCAAGAGCGCAGCTAAAGCGCCGGCGAGGCAGAGGAGACAAAGATGGAACAACTAGTGGATATCCCCGCGCTCATCGACAAGAGCAGGATCGGCGCCTTCCAGATCGGCGTTTATGTGCTGTGCGGCCTGTGCATCCTGATGGACGGCTTCGACGTGCAGGCGATGGGCTATGTGGCGCCGGCCATCATCCAGGAATGGCACGTCAGCAAAGCCAGTCTCGGGCCGGTGTTCGGCGCCGGCCTGTTTGGCATGCTGGCCGGCTCGCTGGTGTTCAGCGTGATGGCCGACAAAATCGGCCGCCGTCCGGTGCTGATCGGCGCCACCATGTTCTTCTCGGTCTGCATGCTGCTCACGCCATCGTGCACCACGCTCGAACAGCTGCAATGGCTGCGCTTCATCACCGGCATCGGCCTGGGCGCCATCATGCCCAACGTGATGGCGCTGGCCGGCGAATACAGCCCGGTGCGCAGCCGCGTCACCTTGATGATGCTGGTCTCCTGCGGCTTCACCGTGGGCGCCGTGGTCGGCGGCCTGGCTTCCGCTGCGCTGATTCCGTCGTACGGATGGCAGTCGGTGTTCTACGTCGGCGGCGCCATGCCGCTGGCGATCGGACTGCTGATGGTCTTCCTGCTGCCGGAATCGATGCAGTATGTGGTCCTGAGCGGCAAGCGCGTCGAGCGCGTGGCGCAATGGCTGCGCCGCATCGATCCGTCGGCCCCTGTGCATGCGGACAGCCGCTACCTGGTGCATGAGAAGTCCGGCAAGCGCGGCTCGGTGGCGGAGCTGTTCCGCGAAGGCCGCGCGCGCACCACCGTGCTGCTTTGGCTGGTCAACTTCCTCAACCTGCTCAACCTGTACTTCTTATCGAACTGGCTGCCGACCATCCTCAAGGGCGCCGGCCTGTCGACCAGCATGGCGGTATTGGCCGGCACCATCCTGCCGGTCGGCGGCACCATCGGCACGCTGATGATGGGCCGGATGATCGACCGTTCCAGCTTCCGCAGCGTGCTGATACCGGGCTTCCTGGTGGCTGGCGTGGCGATTGTGCTGATCGGCCGTCCTGAAGCGTCGCTGGCCTTCCTGTGCCTGGCGATCCTGGTGGCGGGCTTCTGCATCGTTGGCGGCCAGCCCGCCGTCAACGCGCTGGCGGCCAACTACTATCCCACCACGCTGCGGTCCACCGGCATCGGCTGGAGCCTCGGCGTGGGCCGGGTCGGCTCCATCATCGGGCCGGTGCTGGGCGGTGAGCTGATACGCATGAATTGGCCAAACAGCACGATCTTCGTGATCGCCGCCGTGCCGGCGCTGCTGTCGGCCGTCATGTTGTGGTTGATGGCGCCACCGCAGCCGGCCGCAATTTTAGAACGAGATTTCGCATGAAGCTTTACACCTACTTCCGCAGTTCCGCCGCCTACCGCGTGCGGATTGCGCTGAACCTCAAAGGACTGACCTACGATGCCGTGCCGGTTCACCTGCTGCGCGACGGCGGCGAACAGCTCACCGACAGCTACCGCGCGCTCAATCCATCGGCGCTGCTGCCGACGCTGGACGACGACGGCAGCGTGATCGGCCAGTCGCTGGCCATCATCGAGTATCTGGAGGAGACGCGCCCGCAAGCGCCGCTGCTGCCTACCGGCGCGGCGGACCGTGCCCGCGTGCGCGCGCTGGCGCTGACGGTGGCCGCCGACACGCACCCGCTGGGCAACCTGCGCGTGCTGAAGTACCTGAAGGGGCAGTTGAAGGTGAGCGAAGAGGTCAAGCTCGAATGGCAGCAGCACTGGCTGCAGCTAGGCCTGGCGACGCTGGAGCGCATGCTGGCCGACGACCCGCGCACCGGCCGCTACTGCCACGGCGACACGCCGACGCTGGCCGATTGCTGCCTGGTGCCGCAGGTGTTCAGCGCCCAGCGCTTCGGCGTGGACATGACGCCCTATCCGACCGTCATGCGTATCCACGCCGCCTGCGGCGAGCTGCCCGCCTTCCAGCAGGCGCACCCGTCGCAGCAGCCGGACGCCGAATAGGCGCCGGCGGGATCACGGAAGGATCAGAAGCGGGTGGTCAGCGTCACGCTCGCGTTGCGCGGCGCGCCCGGCTGGATCTGCACGTTGTTGATGGCCGACTCATAGAAGCGCGCATTGCCGACGTTGTTCAACTTGAACCGCACCTCATACTGCTTGGCGCGATAGCTGAGCGCCGCATCCACGCGGACGTAGCCGGGCAGGCGCACCGTATTGTCGGACAGCGCGAACTGGTCGCCGCTGAGAATCGCGCCCAGGCCCGCGCTCCACGCACCGCCCAGTTCCTGGTCCACCCACAGCGATGCGCGCTGGCGCGGCGTCATCTCCGCCCGGTTGCCGCTCGGGATATCGTTGGACGCCACGATGCGCGCGTTGTTGTAGGTGTAGGACGCGTTCAGGCGGCCGCCTTGCCACAGCGCGCCTTGCAGCTCCAGCTCCACGCCCTGGTTGCGCTGTTTGCCGACTTGTAGCTGGCGCAGACCGGCCGGATCGGTCGGGTCCAGCGTCAACTGGTTGCGTTGTTCGATGCGGAACAGCGCTGCGGTGGTGGAGATGCGTCCACCCAGCCACTCCTGCTTGTAGCCCACTTCCTGCAAATCGGTCTGCAGCGGCTTGACCTGCGACAGCGGCGTGCTGCCGCTGTAAAGCAGGTCGCCGCCGCCGGGCTGCGACGAGCGGCTCAGGTTCAGATACCACGATTGTCCATCGAGCGGCTGATACACCACGCCCGCGCGCGGCGAGACCACGTTGTCGGTGCGCTCGCTGAACACCTTGGTCAGGCGGTTGGTCTGCTCCTGCTGGAAGCGGTCGAAGCGCACGCCCGCCAGCGCCTTCCACTGCGGCGCGATGGTGATCTGGTCCTGCACGTACAGCGCCTGCGTCTTGGCCGTGAAGCCGTTGTTCAGCGCCACCGGCAGGGCGCCAAGGTTGGGCGCCGGCAGCACATGCTGCGGCGCGTACAGGTTCACCGGAAAGGCGATGCCGGTTTGCGCGGTGACCACGTCGCGCTTCTGGTCCGACAGCTCCGCGCCGGCCAGCAGCGCGTGCCGGTCCAGCGTGTACGCCAACTCGGTCTGGTTGATCAGGTTGCGCTGCGTCTGCGGGAAGTAGGTGATCTGGCGCGACACGGTGTTGTCCGCGTTGACGCGGCGGTTGCGGGTGTTCACGCCTTCGAGTTCGGTGCGGCTGTACTGGAAGGTGTTCTCCAGTTTCAGGCGGTCGTTGAAGCGGTGCTCCAGTTTGACCTTCGCCATGTCGCTGTCGGTGCTGGTGTAGTCGTAGCTCTCGCCGTAGAAGGTCGACGGCGACACCGCCACCGGCCGGCCAGCAAGCGACGGCACGCCGCGATCCGGCGTGCGGTCCTCGCGCTGCACCTCGGCCTGCAGCAGCAGCGAGGTGGCAGGCGACAGCGCAAACTTCACCGAGGGCGCCAGCAGCTTGCGCGTGTGTTCGACCACCTCGCGATAGCTGTCGCCGGTGTCGTACACGGCGATCAGGCGGCCGTTGACGGTGCCGCTCAGCGCACCGCCGGCGTCGACGCTCACGCGCCGTTCGTTGTCCGATCCCAGCGTGGCGGAGACTTCGGTCTCCTGCTTGGCGCGCGGCTGTTTGCTGACCCGGTTGATCAGGCCACCGGCCGAGCCGCGTCCATACAGCGCCGCCGCCGCGCCCTTGATCACTTCGATCTTCTCGACCGTCGCCAGGTCGCGCGAATACAGCGTGTCATCGCGCACGCCATCGAGGCTGGTGTCGCGCAGCGAGTAGAAGCCACGGATATAGAACTCGTCGCGGCGACCTTCGCCCTGGCCGGCCACCACGCTGCTGACGTAGTCCAGCGCATCCTTGCTGGTCAACGCGGCGCGGTTGCGCAGGTTTTCCTGGGTGACGACGCTGACCGATTGCGGCGCGTCGAGCAGGCTGCCCTGGGCCTTGGTGCCGCTGGCGCCGGCGGCCAGGCCGTCGCTGGAGCCGGTCACGGTCACCTGCTGCATGGTCTGGATGTCGTCCGCCTGCGCGGAAAAAACGAAGCCTGCCAGCAGCAGGGGAAGTGGTTTCAAAACTGTTTTCATTGTTTGATTGCGGTAGCCGGGAAGGAACGCGAAACATTATCTTGTGCAAAGGTAAATGTCAATGCAAATGATAATGATTCGTGTTTGCCTAAAAGGAAAGCCGCCGTATCAGGCGCTGACCACGCGGTCGCGCCCTTCGTGCTTGGCCTGGTAGAGCGCCTTGTCGGCCCGCGAGATCAGCGACGAGGCGCTGTCCGGCGGCCCGTCCGGCGTCGACGAGGCCACGCCGATGCTGACGGTGAGCGCGATCCGTTCGCCGTTGTCGCCCTCGATGCGCAGCATGGCGACATCGGCCCGCAGCCGTTCGGCGGCGCCGATGGCGACATCGATCCCGGTTTCCGGCATCAGCAGCACGAACTCCTCGCCGCCGAAGCGCGACGCCATGTCGATATTGCGCATGCCCCCCTCCAGCGCCCGCGCCACCGCCACGATGGCGCGGTCGCCCGCCTCGTGGCCGTAGACATCGTTGACGTCCTTGAAGTGGTCGATGTCGACCATCAGCAGCGACAGCGAATGCTTGAAGCGCCGGCTGCGTTCCAGCTCCTTGTTGATCTGCTCCGTCATGCGGCGGCGGTTGCCGATGCCGGTCAGCGGATCGGTGGTGGCCAGTTGTTCGAGCTTGGTGTTGGCCGCCATCAGCTCCAGCGTGCGCCGCGTCACCCGCGCCTCCAGCTGGTTGCGCTCATTGTGCAGCGCGAGCAGCGTCTGGCGCCGGCCGCGCAGCGCGAAAACCAGCGCCGAGATCAATACGCCCTCCAGCACGATCAGCGTGAGGCCGGCCAGTATCTGCCAAAGATATTCCTCGAATACGCTGCGCGGGCGGTTGACCCATTGCGCCGTCGGCGGAATATTCTGCAAGTGGAAGCGCTGCGTCGCGCCATGGTCGAACAGATAGCCGGGAATGCCGGCGATATCGGGCTTACGCTGCAACAGGATGGCGCCGATGGCGCGGCCTATGCGTTCGGCGCTGACCACGTAGCCGCCCACCACGCCGGGCACCACGATGGCCTCCCAGTTGGTGAAGATCGGCACCTGCGTGGTGGCCGCCAACCGGCGCGCGATGTCCACCGGCCGGCGGCGCTCGCCGGCGCTGTCGTGATAGCTGGGCAGCAGGAAGATGGCGCTGCCGGGCCGCAGCAGCGCGGCGCGGCGGAAGATCTCCGCATAGGTGAGATGGTCCCAGTATTCGAAGCGCAATTGCCGCGCATAGATGCCGGCCGCATCGCGCACGCCGTTCACCGATTCCTGCATGCGGTCGGTGCTGTCGCCGATCACCACCACATGCCGCACCTCCGGCGCCACCTGCGGGATCACGCCGATGGCGCGCTCGAAGCTGGCCTGCACCTGGTAGGCGATGCCGTCGTGCGGCGACCAGTTCAGGCGTCCATGGTTCATGTAGTGGCGCGGCACGCCGCGGAACAGGTCGGGGCGGTCGCTGAGGAAGCGCGCCGCCACATAGTTCTCGGTGATGATGGCGTCGAACTGGATGTGCGCGTACTTGGTGCGCAGGTACTGCTCCATGCCGGCCTGCGCCTGCTCGTCGCCGACGCGCACGGCGTCGAAGCGTTCTTCGAAGATGCCCAGCGCGGAGGTCTGGCGGTTGTCGGCCAGTTCGGCCGACAGGCCCTTGTGGATCAGCGACTGCCAGGCCGACGCGGAATCGGAACCCAGCGAATACAGCACCAGCACCTTGCGCTCGCCGGCGGCCCACGTCGGCGCCGCCATCGCCGCCAGCGCCCACGCCAGCAGCGCGCAGCCCAGCAGCAGCCGGCGCCAGAGTTGGCGCGACCCGATTCCCTGCGCGGCAAATGGATGATCCCTGTGCGGCATGGTCGGCGTTGAGTCCTGGTGCAAAACTGGCGCGTACGGCGAGGTTTGCATTAGGGAAAGTCTAGCACGCTTTCCCGCACGATTGTGCGGGTCATGCGGTCACGCGGCGCGCAAGGCGTCGACGATTTTCATGCGGGCCGCGCGCAGCGCCGGCAGGAAGCCGCCGACCATGCCCATCGCCAGCGAAAACATGAGCGTTTTGACCACGATGGCGGGCGTCAGTCGGAAGCCGAAGGCCAGCTCGGAGAAGGATTGGAAATTGGTGGTCGAGAAGGACAGGAACTGCATCAGCGAGGCGCAGGCCAGGCCCAGCGCGCCGCCCAGCACCGCCAGCAGCATCGACTCGGCCAGGAAGGCGGCCAGGATGCTGCGGCGCTGGAAGCCCAGCGCGCGCAAGGTGCCGATCTCGCCGACGCGGTTGGCGACCGAGGCGTACATGGTGATGGTCGCGCCTATCATCGCGCCGATCGAGAAGATGATCGACAGGATCAGCCCCAGCACGCTGATGAAGGTCGACAGCGCCTTCGACTGGTCGGAGTAGAAGGTCTGTTCGCGCTTGGCGTCCAGCGTCAGGCGCTGGTCGGATTCGATGTCCTTCTTGAAGCCGTCGAACAGCGAGGTGTCGGCCAGCCGCAGCACCATGGCCGAATAGGCGTTGCGGCGGAAGGCCGGCATCAGCTGGTCGGCGTCGCCCCAGATCTCGGAATCGAAGCCGCTGTTGCCGGCGTCGAACAGGCCGACCACGGTCCACTCGCGCTGGCCGAAGCGCAGCGTCTCGCCGATGCCGGCGCCCTCGAAGCGGCGCGCGATGCTGGCGCCGGCGATGATCTCGGAGGCGCCGGGACGGAACATGCGGCCCGCCGTCAGCTTCACCTGCGGCCGCAGCGTCAGGCCGCGCGGCGAGATGCCGCGGATGATCACGTTGGACGGCTTGGCCGAGCCGCGCTTGTTGAGCGAGATGAGCACCACCGTTTCCTTCGACAGCAAGGGCTGGCCGTCGGCGCCGCGCGCGATGGAAGGGTGGCTGGAGGCGATGCTGGCCTGGGTGCGGTCCACGCCGCTCTGCACCTCGGTGTCGGCCGAGCGGCGGATCAGGATCACGTTGTCGTATTCGCCGGTGGTGACCATGGTGTTGCGCAGGCCCTCGTCGAGCATCAGCACCGTGGCGAACACAAACACCACCAGCGCCAGGCCGGCGCCGGTCAGCGTGGTGGTCAGGCGGCGCGCCCACAGGTTGCGGGCCACGTAGGAAAGAGGAATCTTCAACCGATGCTCCTCAAGCCGTCGACGATGTTGATGCGCACCGCGCGGATGGTGGGCGCGATGGCGGCCACCGTGCCGATGACCAGCGCCGCCAGCACCTGCTGCAGCACCGTCAGCCGCGACACCTCGAACACCGGGAACATGGTGCCCATCACCTTGCCGAGGACAGTGGCGAACGGGAACAGGATGACGATGCCGATGGCCGCGCCGAACGCCGCCAGCAGCAGCGATTCGCCGAAGATCATCAGCGCCAGGAAGCCGGGGCCGAAGCCGAGTGCCTTCAAGGTGGCATATTCGCCCAGGCGCTCGCGCGCGCTCATGGCCATGGTGTTGGCCATCACCGCGCCGATGATGACGATCACCACGAAGGACACCACGCGGATCGCCACCACGATCGCCTCCGACATCGACACGAAGCCCAGTTGGAACGCCTTCTCGGTCTCGGTCAGCGTCTCGGCCAGCGAGTTGGCGAACTCCTTGTCGACGGCGGCGGAGATGCCGGCGGCGTTCTCCGGCTGGTCGATCTGCACCACGAACACGCCGATCTGGTTGGCGCGGCGCGGCGCCACCTTCTTCATCGTCTCGTTGACGTAGTCCCAGTGGAAGAACAGGGTGGCGGTGTTGGTGGTGCTTTGCCGGCCGTCGTAGATGCCGCGCACCACCAGCTCCCAGTTGCCGGGATAGATGGTGCCCTTGAGCGGGATGATGTCGCCGACCTTGAAGCCGTATTGGTCGGCCAGCTTGCGGCCGACGATGCAGCCCTTGCGGTCCTTGAGGAAGTCGGCGCGCTGCTCGGGCGGCAGCAGGTAGTCGGGATAGATGTCCAGGTAGCTCTCGCCGGAGATGGCGAACTGCGCGAAGAAGTTCTTGGGATCCTTGTACGTGCCCTGGAACCAGTTGGCGAAGCCGACCCCGGACACGCCCGGCACCGCGCGGATGCGCGCCTGGTAGGACAGCGGCAGCGGGAACACCAGCGAGGTCTTGTTGCGCGTGACCAGCGTGGTGTTGGACGCGCCCTCGGCGCCGGCGTACCACGCGTCGACCACCGTCTGCAGCAGGCCGAAGGAAAAGATCGCCACCACCAGGCCGAGGATGGTCAGCGAGGTGCGCAGCTTGTGGCGCATGGCGTTCTTGAAGATCAGCCGCAGCGTGTACATGGTGCCAGGCCTATACGGTTGGTAAGGCCGGTTCGCCGGCGAGCAGTTCGCCCTTGTCGAGATGGACCATGTTGCGCGCCTGCGCCGCCGCGTTGGCGTCGTGCGTCACCATGATGATGGTCTTGCCCAGCTGCTGGTTGAGCTGCTGGAGCAGCGCCAGGATCTCGGCCGCCGAGTTGCGGTCCAAGTCGCCGGTCGGCTCGTCGGCCACGATCAGCGTCGGGTCGGTGACGATGGCGCGAGCGATGGCCACGCGCTGCTGCTGGCCTCCGGACAGCTCGTTCGGCGTGTGGTCCATGCGGTCGGCCAGGTTGACCATCTCCAGCGTCAGCTCCACGCGCTCGCGCCGTTCGCGCCGCGACAGGGGCGTGAGCAGCAGCGGCAGCTCCACGTTCTCGAACGCCGACAGCACCGGCATCAGGTTGTAGAACTGGAAGATGAAGCCGACGTTGGTCGAGCGCCAGTGCGCCAGGTCGCTCTCGCTCATGCCGGCGATGTCCAGGCCCGCGATGCGCAGCACGCCGCTATCGGGCTTGTCGATGCCGGCGATGAGGTTGAGCAGGGTGCTCTTGCCGGAGCCGGAAGGGCCCATCAGCGCCGTGAAATCGCCGGCCGGTATCGCCAGGCTGATATCGCGCAGCACCTCCACCACCTGGTCGCCGCGGCGGTAGGACTTGACCAGGTGTTCGATCAGTACCAGTGGTTCGCTCATCTTATTTTTTCGCCAGGCTGACGGCGGCGCCGTCGTGCAGCTTGGCGTCCGGCGCCAGCACCACCTTGTCGCCGGGCTTGACGCCTTTGACCTCGGTCAGGTCGCCGATCTTGCGGCCCTGCGTGACCGGCACCTGCTTCACCTTCTCGCCATCGAGCACGAACACCACCGGCTTGCCGTCGCGCGTGGCGATGGCGGCCGGCTGCACGGCGGTCACGGCCTGCCGGTCCTCCGGCGGCACGGCCTTCGACAGGAAGGCCACCTTGGCGCTCATGTCCGGCAGCACGCGCGGGTCATGGTCGACGAAGCGCACCTTGACCAGCAAGGTGGCCTTGCTGCGGTCCATGGTCGGCACCATGCGCGAGACGTTGCCGGCCAGGTGCAGCTCGGGGAAGGCGTCGAGCAGGATCTCGGTCGGCTGGTCGACGCGGATCTTGCTGAGGTTAGATTCGGAGACGTCGGCCTCCACCTCCAGCGTGTCCATGTCGGCGATGGTGACCACCGCGCCCTTGCTGTCGGCGGCGGAGGAGAAGGGCGTGATGTTGTCGCCGACGTTGGCGCTCTTGGTCAGGATCACGCCGTCGAACGGCGCGCGTATCACCGTCTGGTCCAGCGCCACCTGCGCCACCTGCGCGTTGGCCCTGGCGGCGGCGATGGCGGCGTTGAAGCCGGCGATGTTGGCCTTGGCCTTGGTCAGCCGCGCCTGCGCGGTGTCGTAGGCGGAGGCGGTGATGAATTTCTGGTTCAGCAGCTCGGCGGTGCGCTTGAAGTTGGCCTGGGCGTCGAGCAGCTCGGCCTGGCCCTGCTCCAGGTTGGCCTGCGCCACCTTGACGTTGGCCTGCGCCTGGCCCAGCGCGGCGCTGACGTCGCGGTTCTCCAGCCGCGCGATGATCTCGTCCTTCTTGACCTTGCTGCCTTCGAGCACGCCCAGCCACTCCAGCCGGCCGGTGGCCTTGGACGACAGCGCCGCCTTGCGCTGCGCCACCACGTAGCCGGTGGCGTTGAGCAGGGTGTAGCTCTGCGAAGGCCAGGTCTGCGCCACGGTGACGGTTTCCACGCTGCTTTTGCCGCTGAACTGGCCCATGGCGACCTTGCCGCCAATGCCGGCCACGATCACCACCAGCGCGATCTTGATCCAGCGGCGGCGCTTGGACCGTTGCCCTTGAACCTGCGCGGGAGCACCGCGCTCTATTTTCAACCGGGAGATGTCGGGAGTCGCCACAAGTTCCTCACAAGTTCACGCTGCATGAATGTTGACAATTAAGTCAGCAAATAGTGCTGGAAAAACCCGTTTGCCGCAAGTTCTATCGAGCGGCAGGCGCCGCCGCTTATCTCACGTTGATTGCCAAGATGCTGGTCGGGCTGTTGATGTACAAAACACCGTTCGAGGACAACAACAGCTTGCCGCCTGCCGGATAAGTCCACACTGACATATGGGTGTTGCGGTCGATTGCGTAGGTCGCGGTGTCGGTACTGACAAACACCAGATTATTCGTCAACACAATATTACCGAGCCATTGCTTCACCGTGGCCGGAGGTGTCCAGCTCCACGCCAGGCTGCCGTCGGCCTCATTGCGTGCCTCGAGCGCCAGCGACTTGTCCCGTAACGCAAAGACGACCTTGTTATCGTAGGCGGAACCGCGCAGATATTTACCGTCGACTTTCCACCGCGCGACGAGTGCCGAGGCATCGAAATCAGTCAACGCGCTGGTGCTGGCGACAATCACATGGTTTGCAGCGCCGAGCATCGGCGTCGCACCATAATCTGACCAGTCGGTGCCGGTGTCCGTGGTCTGGCCGACCGCGGCGCCGGTCAGGCGGTTATGCACGTACAGCTGAGTTCTCAGATAGACGTAGGTGTTGTTGGCATCGACCGCGGGCGTCCAACCATCGATCTGCGCAAGCCGGGCGAACCATTGCTGGCTGCCTGCGTTGGCGTCGAACGCAAACATGCCGCCGTAAGTGCCGCCCTCGGAATACACGCTGCCGCCGAGCACGACCGGCGCCAGATAGTGCTCCCACTGCGACGACGTTGGCGTTTTGAACAGTTGGGTGCCGCTCATGGCGTCGAAGCCAAACATCGCCGTGGATTGCTGCGAGCCGGCGGACAGGTACACTTTGCCGTTGGCGTAACCAGGAGGATTGGTGGTCGCATAGCTCAGATCTGCGAAGTCATGTACCCATGCTTGCGTGGCGTCCTGTTCTTTTAGTGCGAGCAACAGGTGACCATGTGCGTTGCCGTCGTAATAGGGACCGGTCGAGAAATACAACTGTCCATTGCCGGTGACGACGTCCGAAATTGACATCTGCCTGCCATTCACGGCGGGGGTCTCGTATTTCCAGCGCACGTTGAATGCCGAAGCGCTGAGCGTCACCGGAACCAGGCCCGTGTGTGCAGGGTTGGCCTGGTAGCCGCTCCAGTCGCCAGCCCCCGGCAGCGGAACAAGGGTGGTGAGATTTGATGTCGTGGCGCCGCCAGCCGGCGAAATCACATCGATCACATACGGGACCTTAAATGGCGCCCCCTCGAGTTGCGCCGTGCAGTTCGTGTCCTTGCAGACGTCAACGGTGATATTGCCCGCATAGTGGCCAGCAGTTGCCGATGCCGAAGTCGCGACAGTGACGGCGACGCTGCCGTCCGTATCTATTTTGGTCTGAACCGACTCGATCACGTTGCTGTCGGCGTTCATCTTGATATAGGCGATGCCCACGAAGGTCGTGGTCTGGCTTGCCTTGGCCGTGATTGTGATCGGGTAGCCCGCAACAAATTTAGCGGTGAGCTTGCCCGGAGTTATCGTGTATGGCGGCGGTGCGGCGGGAGTCGACGGTACTTCGGGCGTGCTCGGTGTCACCGGAGCGGTGTTTGCCGGAGTGCTGGATCCTCCGCCCCCACCGCAGGCAACGAGGAAAAGGCTGCCGATGGCGACGGCGAGATAACGCGGTTTGAAGTAAGCGGTCAGATGCATTTCGGTTGGTAAAAGATTGTAGTTTTCTAAATGTTGAATACTATCATCCATTGCCGCAGGGAAAACTCTCCAAACGTTGCAGTCGAACTGATTCAGGCGATGTGCATCAGCGATACAATCACGCCTTTCCCCAAACGTTTTTCTCCCATGACGATCCCCACCCTGATCCTTGATGCGCTCGCGCGTGCGGATGCTTCCTGGCGGCCATTGCTGATCGAAGGCCTGGAAGCCATGATGGCGGCCACGCCCGATTACCTGCCGCAACTGGCGCAGGACCAGTACCTGCCCACCGAACAACGTCTATTCGCCGCCTTCGCGCTGCCGCTGCCGCAGGTGCGCTACGTGCTGGTCGGCGAAGGCCCGTATCCGCGCGCCGAGAGCGCCACCGGCGTCTGCTTCATGGATGGGGCTGTTGGCAGTCTTTGGTCGGAAGAAGTCGGCGGTGGCTTGTCGAAGCAGGTGAACAAGGCCACTTCGCTGCGCAACTTTATGAAGATGCTGTTGGTGGCCGATGGTCAACTGTCGCTGTCGAATACTGCTGGCGAAGCGATGGCCGCCGTTGCCACCCGTGCGCGCAGCGGCGACGGCGCGATGATACAAACGCTGGCCGTCCTGCAGGACAAGCTGACCGCTCATGGGTTCCTGCTGCTGAATGCCTCGCTTGTTTTTCGCGGTCATGTGGCCCCGGCAAAGGACGCCAAGGCTTGGCAACCGTTTTTCGAGACCGTCATGGCGGGCTTGGGAGCGGAGCCCGACCCTCCACCGACCCTGGTGCTGTGGGGGAAAATTGCCGAGCAACTCAATAAATTACCGATAATAAAACAGTTCCCGAAAATTGCTGCCGAGCATCCTTATAACCTGAGCTTCATCGCCAATAAGGACATGCACGCCTTATTCGGTCCGATGCAACTGCTTCGTTCTGAGCTGTAAGATGATTTCAATATGGAAACGCCCTAAAGTGGAATAGCAATCAAGATGGTGATTGTTCTTTTTGCCACTCTGCGGCGGAGCACGGATGAACCAAACCAATTCGTTTGCCGCCATGCCGCTTGCTGCGTCGCAAGTTAGTCGTGCAGGGCCGATTGCCTATCAACTCAATAAATTGCCGATAGCTATTTAGCTGGCTGTCATCACGCAAGTTTTGATGCCTAAAAATAAACTAAATGTGACAATGATTCTGTGGTACCATTAATTGCAATTAACATAATTATTGCTGTTTTACCACTTCGAGGAGCATTGATGAAAAAAACTTCACTTCGTTTGGCCGTGACGTTGACGCTGTTCGCGGCGGCGCAGGCCAGTTATGCGGTCAACTACACGGGAAAGTTGCTCGAAATAGGCAGCTTGTCTGGCCGGAACTCTGCGGTCAGCATCAATGACAATCTGCAGATCGCCGGGTTTGCGCAGGCACCGTATCAGACTGGTGGCGCGCCTGTCCGGCATGCCGGCATGTGGGATGGCGGCACCGCCAAGTTCACCGATCTGACGCCGCAACTGAACGGCTTCGCCCGCGCCAACGGGGTTAACAACGCGGGCAATGTCGTCGGGACCATCGGTTCGGATCTTCACCCGGAAACCCAAACGGCGGTAGTCTGGAATGGCAATGACATGACGGTGCTGCAGGGTAATTCAGCTGGCGCCAATGCAATTAATAATCACGACGTCATTGTCGGATACGCCGGTAACCAGGCACATAAATGGGAAAACGGCGTGGGAACGGCGTTGGCTGTCACATCAGACTCTGAGTATTCGAGCGCGACGGCCGTCAATGACCATGGTGCGATTGTAGGCTTCATTTCCTCTGGCGCTTATTTCCAGGCCCGCGCCACCAAGTGGAATGGCGACAAAATATCCACGCTGGATTTCGCCAGAAACGACGTTGCCACCTATGCCCAGTCCATTAACAACGCGGGACAAGTAGTAGGGTACGGATTTGACTTCGATGAAGTGAGGCATGCTGAACTGTGGTCTGCGGACGGCAAGGTAACTGTGTTGACGGGCCCCGAAGACGGCACCATCCATAGCTCCGCCTTCGGCATCAATAATTCTGGCTGGATTGTCGGTAGCGCGAGCACGGGCCTCGACACATATGGCGTGCTGTGGATGGGGACGACCGGCATCAATCTCAACCAGTATCTTGACCGCGGCCTCTATGACAGTGGCTGGCGCATCACTTTGGCGAATGGCATTAATGATCGCGGTGATATTGTCGCGGAACTCGCCAACGTCAAGAACCGGAACTTGGAGAACATGTCCTACCTGTTGACCGTGAGCGCTGTGCCCGAGCCGGAAGCTTACGCCATGCTGCTGGCCGGCTTGGCGTTCGTGGGAGGAATCGCGCGTCGCCGCCGCATCGCCTGACAATCGCCTGCCGCGCAGGCATCAACTCTGAACGCCCCGGTATGGTTACCGGGGCGTTTGTCATTTGGGCCCCGGCGTTTGGCGTTCGCTGGCAATTCAGCGCTGTCGGCAAACTTTGTTAAAGTTTGATATACTTGACTAAATCGATCAACTAATCAGCTCTTTTACAACACCGGGATGAGCGTTGAGGTCGATATTTTAACCCAGTTGAACCGAGGTAGTGATGCGTCTGACCACCAAAGGCCGTTTTGCTGTGACTGCGATGATCGATCTGGCTTTGCGCCAAGGCAAAGGCCCGGTCACGCTCTCGGGCATCAGCCAGCGCCAGGCCATCTCGCTGTCCTACCTGGAGCAGTTGTTCGGCAAGCTGCGCCGCCACGAGATCGTCGAGTCGATCCGTGGTCCGGGCGGGGGCTACAGTCTGGCGCGCCGCGCCGACAAGGTCACCGTGGCCGACATCATCATCGCCGTCGATGAGCCGCTCGATGCGACCCAGTGCGGCGGCAAGGAAAACTGCCACGGCGCGGATGCCGCCAGCGGCGCACGCTGCATGACCCACGAACTGTGGGCCACGCTGAACGAAAAGATGGTCGATTACCTGGATTCCGTGTCCCTGCAGGATCTGGTCGATCAACAGAAGCAAAAGAATGCTGAACAAAACGTGGTCGTGATGCACCGTAACCACGCCGCGCTTGGTTAAGAGAACTAGTTAACGGAGTAACCTAGATGAACGCCCCTGAAAAAAACATCGCGCCAGTGAAGTTCCAGACCGCCCCGCATTTCCCGATCTACATGGACTACTCGGCCACCACGCCGATCGATCCACGCGTCGCCGACATGATGATTCCCTACCTGCGCGAGCAGTTCGGCAATCCCGCCTCGCGCAGCCACATGTACGGCTGGACCGCGGAGAAAGCGGTGGAAGAGGCGCGCGGCCACGTCGCGGCGCTGGTCAATGCCGACCCGCGTGAAATCATCTGGACCTCCGGCGCCACCGAGTCGAACAACCTGGCCATCAAGGGCGCGGCGCAGTTCTACAAGACCAAGGGCAAGCACATCATCACCGTCAAGACCGAGCACAAGGCGGTGCTGGACACGGTGCGCGAACTGGAACGCCAGGGCTTCGAGGCGACCTACCTGGAACCGCAGGACAACGGCCTGATCACCATCGAGCAGCTGACCGCGGCCATCCGCCCGGACACCATCCTGGTCTCCGTCATGTTGGTCAATAACGAGATCGGCGTGATCCAGCCGATCGACGAGATCGGCGCGCTGTGCCGCTCGAAGGGCATCATCTTCCACTGCGACGCCGCGCAAGCGACCGGCAAGGTGGTGATCGACCTGCAAAAGACCAAGTGCGACCTGATGACCTTCACCGCCCACAAGACCTACGGCCCTAAAGGCATCGGCGCGCTGTACGTCTGCCGCAAGCCGCGCGTGCGCATCGAAGCGCAGATGCACGGCGGCGGCCACGAGCGCGGCCTGCGCTCCGGCACCCTGCCTACCCACCAGATCGTCGGCATGGGCGAAGCCTTCCGCCTGGCGAAAGTGGAGATGGACAGCGAGATCGCCCGCATCAAGGGCCTGCGCGACCGCCTGGCCAAGGGCCTGCAGGAGATCGAAGAAACCTACATCAACGGCGACATGGAGCACCGCGTGCCGCACAACCTGAACGTCAGCTTCAACTACGTCGAAGGCGAGTCGCTGATCATGGCTGTGAAGGACCTGGCCGTGTCGTCCGGTTCCGCCTGCACCTCGGCCTCGCTGGAGCCATCGTACGTGCTGCGCGCCCTGGGCCGCAGCGACGAGCTGGCGCACAGCTCGATCCGTTTCACCATCGGCCGCTTCACCACCGAAGAGGACATCGACTTCGCCATCAACCTGATGAAGTCCAAGGTACACAAACTGCGTGAGCTGTCGCCACTGTGGGACATGTTCAAAGAAGGCATCGACATCAGCTCGATCCAATGGGCAGCCCACTAATTATTCAGATACAGGAGCATCAAAATGGCTTACTCGGAAAAAGTGTTGGACCACTATGAAAATCCACGCAACGTGGGCGCGTTCGAAAAGGGCGACGAGACCGTCGGCACCGGCATGGTCGGCGCGCCGGCCTGCGGCGACGTGATGAAGCTGCAGATCAAGGTCGGCGCCGATGGCCTGATCGAAGACGCGAAGTTCAAGACCTACGGCTGCGGTTCGGCCATCGCATCGAGCTCGCTGGTGACCGAATGGGTCAAGGGCAAGACGCTGGACCAGGCGCTGGCCATCAAGAATACCCAGATCGCTGAAGAGCTGGCGCTGCCGCCGGTGAAAATCCACTGCTCGATCCTGGCGGAAGACGCCATCAAGGCAGCGGTACTGGACTACCAGACCAAGCACCCAGTCGCGGCCTAAGTCTGTTTTAACCGGCGGCGTACATCGCCGCCGGCACGGAGAATCAAATGGCAATCACCCTGACCGAAAAAGCAGCCAAGCATATCAACCGCTACATCGAACGCCGTGGTAAAGGCGTTGGTTTGCGTTTTGGCGTGCGTACCACCGGCTGCTCGGGCCTGGCCTACAAGCTGGAATACGTGGACGAAGTCGCGCCGGAAGACAGCGTGTTCGAATCGCACGGCGTCAAAGTATTCGTCGATCCGAAAAGCCTGCCGTACATCGACGGCACCGAGCTCGATTTCGCGCGCGAAGGCTTGAACGAAGGCTTCAAGTTCCATAACCCGAACGAGAAAGACGCTTGCGGTTGCGGCGAGAGCTTCCGCATCTGATAAGCCATGCAAAATCACTTTGAGTTGTTCAATCTGCCGCAGCAGTTTGCCGTGGACGCGGGGGCGCTGGACAGCGCCTACCGCGACGTGCAGGGCCGCGTCCATCCCGACAAATTCGTCAATGCCACCGACGCCGAAAAGCGCGTCGCCATGCAGTGGGCCACGCGCGCCAACGAAGCCTACCAAACCCTGAAAAATCCGCAGAAGCGCGCGCAGTACATGTGCGAGTTGAACGGCGTCGATTTGCAGACCGAGTCCAACACGGCGATGCCGATGGCCTTCCTGATGCAGCAGATGGAGTGGCGCGAAGAGCTGGGCGACGCCCGCGCCGCAAAGGACAGCGACGCGCTGGAAGCGCTCGACAAGCAGCTGCGCAACGAACGCAAGGCGCGCCTGGCGGAGATCGAACAGCAGATCGATGCCAACGACTACGTGCAAGCCGCGCAAGGTGTGCGCGCACTGATGTTTTTGGAAAAAATGAAGCAGGAAATAGATGGAGCGTTAAGTCAGTTAGAGGATGCCTAATGCCCGATGTCGCGATCTTGCTCGGATATATTTCTGAGGGCATCAAGATCCTCGGTGGCTTGGCATCGTTTTACGCACTAATCAAATTAAGACAGATTGAGAAACGCTACCTCTTCAAGGCAACCATTCCCGATGTAGTAAAAAACCTGAGGGAGTCGTTACGCCAGCTAAATGCGGCGATGGCCAAGCCCTCTGAAAAACGGGATGCCGTGGTCATTTCACTCAATCACTTGCAGGTAGACGTAAAAAATGTGGTGAGGAAGGCGTTCGGAGATTCTGCGATCATCGCGAGGCAGTTATTGAATCTGGTTGAATCTGCCCAGTTGGCTTCATCCAGCGTCACCAGCAACGTGTTGATTGACATATACGGCAAAGGCATGGGTTTGGTGAGGTCGCTTGAACATGATCAAGTTGATCAAGGTTGGAGCAGAAAATGAGCGAAGACAAGTTTGATCGTTTTGAACGCGGCGTTTTTCAGATTTTCCGATTGACGCACCTCGGAGAAATGCAATGGTTCAGAAAGAATTCACCGCAGAGTCTGACCGGCGGCACGAATTCAGTCTTTCCCTATTTCTTTGAGGCGGAATACGGCGGGAAACGCCTGGGGTTGTTTCAGGAGCGATATCGCTATGCTATCTCCGAGACCGAAGAACGTTGGGGCGAGCGTGTCGGACTGGTATTGTTAGATTCAGCTGGTGATGTGGAGTTTGAGTTTCCGCTCACGCCGTTCACCGATGATTTGTTTGAAGCAGTAAAAATAAAAGAGTCGAACGTTGATGATTTCCTCAACGTCTTAATGCAATCTGAGCCGCATGGCGTGAAAATATAAATGGCACTTCTGCAAATCTCCGAACCAGGCATGTCCACCGCACCGCACCAGCATCGGCTGGCGGTCGGTATCGACTTGGGTACCACCAATTCGCTGGTCGCCACGGTGCGCAACAGCATTCCAGAAGTGCTGAACGATGAGGATGGCCGCCCGCTGCTGCCGTCCGTGGTGCGCTATCTGCCCAACGGCCACGCCAACATCGGCTACAAGGCGCAGGCCGCGCAGACCACCGATCCGAAGAACACCATCGTCTCCGTCAAGCGCTTCATGGGCCGCGGCCTGGCCGATATCGCCTACGCGGAAAACATGCCCTACGATTTCCAGGACACGCCTGGCATGGTGCAGCTCAAGACCATCGCCGGCATCAAGAGCCCGGTCGAGATATCGGCGCAGATCCTGGCCACGCTGCGCCAGCGCGCCGAGGATTCGCTGGGCGACGATCTGGTGGGCGCGGTCATCACCGTGCCGGCCTACTTCGACGACGCGCAGCGCCAAGCCACCAAGGATGCGGCGCAGCTGGCCGGCATCAACGTGCTGCGACTGCTGAGCGAGCCGACCGCCGCCGCCATCGCCTACGGCCTGGATAACGGTTCGGAAGGTTTGTACGCGGTCTACGATCTGGGCGGCGGCACCTTCGACATCTCCATTCTCAAGCTGAGCAAGGGCGTGTTCGAGGTGCTGTCCACCGGCGGCGACTCCGCGCTGGGCGGCGACGATTTCGATCACCGCCTGTTCTGCTACATCCACCAGCAGGAAAAACTGGCGCCGCTGTCGGACGAGGACACCGCTGTGCTGATGGTGAAGGCGCGCGAGGCGAAAGAGCAGCTGTCGACCAAGAACGATGTGACCGTCGACGCGATCCTCGGCTCCGGCGAGGAAGTGCATCTGAAGATCACCGCCGAGACCTTCCAGGAGATCACCAAGCACCTGATCGACAAGACCATGAAGGCCATCAAGAAGGCGCTGCGCGACGCGAGCGTCGACGCGGACGATATCGATGGCGTGGTCATGGTCGGCGGCGCGACCCGCATGCCGCATGTGCAGCGCGCGGTCAGCGAATACTTCCACACCATCCCGCACGCGAACATCGACCCGGACAAGGTGGTGGCGCTGGGCGCGGCGGTGCAGGCCAATCTGCTGGCCGGCAACCGTGCGCCGGGCGACGACTGGTTGCTGCTGGATGTGATCCCGCTGTCGCTGGGCATCGAAACCATGGGCGGCCTGGTCGAGAAGATCATCCCGCGCAATTCGACCATCCCTTGCGCCCGCGCGCAGGAATTCACGACCTTCAAGGACGGCCAGACCGCGCTGGCGGTGCACGTGCTTCAGGGCGAGCGCGAGCTGGTGTCCGATTGCCGCTCGCTGGCGCGCTTCGAGCTGCGCGGCATTCCGCCGATGGTGGCCGGTGCCGCGCGCATCCGCATCACGTATCAAGTGGATGCGGACGGTTTGCTGTCGGTGTCCGCGCGCGAGCTGCGCTCCGGCGTGGAAGCGTCGATCGTCGTCAAGCCGGCCTATGGCCTGGGCGACGACGACGTCGCGCGCATGCTGCAGGATTCGTACAAATCGGCCGATGTGGACATGGTCGCCCGCGCACTGCGCGAAGAGCAGGTCGAGGCCGAGCGCATCATGCTGGCGACCCAATCGGCGCTGGATGAAGATGCCGGCTTGCTGAGCGATGAAGAACGCGTGGCCGTCGATACCTTGATGAACAAGGTGCGCGACGTGGTCGCGCAATCGCAGACCGGCGCCGCCGATCACGCGGCGGTGAAGTCCGCCGTCGAAGCGCTGGCCAATGGCACCGAAGAATTCGCATCGCGCCGCATGGATCGCAGCGTGCGCAGCGCACTGGCCGGCAAGACGCTGGACCAGGTAGTTTAAACAAACCTAGAGGTATCAAGTGCCACAAATCGTATTCCTGCCCCACGCAAAACTGTGCCCGGACGGCGCCGTCATCGAAGCCGAAGCCGGCAAGACGCTGTGCGACGTCATGCTTGAAAATGACATCCACATCGAGCATGCCTGCGAGAAGTCCTGTGCCTGCACCACCTGCCACGTGCTGGTGCGCGAAGGCTTCAACTCGCTGAACGAAGCCTCCGAGACCGAGGAAGACCTGCTGGACAAGGCCTGGGGCCTGGAAGCCGTGTCGCGCCTGTCGTGCCAGGCCGTGGTGGCGGACGAGGACCTGGTCGTCGAGATCCCGAAATACACCATCAATCACGCAAGCGAAGGCGGGCACTGAGATGAAGTGGACCGATATCACCGCGATTGCGGAAGCGCTCTACGATAAGCACCCGGACATCGATCCGGCGACTATCCGCTTCACCGATCTGCACAACTGGATCGTCGACCTCGAAGAGTTCGACGACGACCACACGCGCGGCGGTGAAAAAGTCCTTGAAGCGATACAGCAGGCGTGGATCGATGAAGCCAAATAAGCAAGTGGCCAAGATCGGCGCAACCGTCACCGGCGCGGACAACATGCCGGAAATCCGCGAAGGCCAGACCGTCGCGCTGCTGCAAGAGCTGCACATCCTCACCCGCGACGGCAAGATGAACCAGGACAGCCGCCGCAAGCTGAAACAGGTCTACCACCTGTACCAGTTCATCGAGCCGCTGCTCAAGGAAGTGCTGGCCGAGAAGGAAAGCGTATCGCTGGTGGATCACGGCGCGGGCAAGTCCTACCTCGGCTTCATCATCTACGACCTGTTCTTCAAGGCGCTGAACGACAACTCGCACATCTACGGCATCGAGACCCGCGAGGAGCTGGTGGCGCGTTCGCAGGAACTGGCTAAGCAGTTCAACTTCCCCGGCATGTCCTTCCTGCCGCTGTCGGTGGCTGAGTCCACCGAATCGAAGCTGCTGCCCGACCAGATCGACGTCGTGACCGCGCTCCACGCCTGCAACACGGCGACCGACGACGCCATCCACTTCGCGCTGAAGAAGAAGGCCAAGTACATGGTGCTGGTGCCGTGCTGCCAGGCGGAAGTCGCGACGGTGCTGAAGAAGAACAAGGCCAAGTCGCTCGCCAAGTCGGCGCTGACCGAGATATGGCGCCACCCGATCCACACGCGCGAATTCGGCAGCCAGATCACCAACGTGCTGCGTTGCCTGCAACTGGAAGCCCACGGCTACCAGGTCAACGTGACGGAGCTGGTGGGCTGGGAGCACTCGATGAAGAATGAGCTGATCATCGCCACCTACAAGAACCTGCCGCGCCAGCGGCCGTCGGAGCGTTTGCAGGAGGTGCTGGAGACGTTGGGGCTGGAGGAGATGGGCAACCGCTTCTTCACGGAGCAAGTAGCAAAACAGTAAAACAAAAAGGGTGATGGAACGATGAGTGAGCTGAACGAAAAATGGTTGGACCTCCGCAGCGACACCGTCACCCGCCCCAGCGCGGCGATGCGCGCCGCGATGAACGCGGCGGACGTCGGCGACGACGTCTATGGCGATGATCCCACCGTCAACCGTCTGCAGGAATACACGGCCGACTTGTTCGGCTACGAGGCCGCGCTGTTCGCGCCGTCCGGCACGCAGAGCAATCTGCTGGCGTTGCTGGCCCACTGCGGCCGTGGCGACGAATACCTGGTGGGGCAGGAAGCCCACACCTACCGCTACGAAGGCGGCGGCGCGGCGGTGCTGGGCAGTATTCAGCCGCAGCCCATCATCAACCAGCCTGACGGCAGCATCGCGCTGGCCGACATCGAAGCCTACATCAAGCCGGACGATTTCCACTTCGCGCGCACCAAGCTGCTGGCGCTGGAGAACACCATTGGCGGCCGCGTGCTGGGGCTCGACTACCTGAAGCAGGCGACCACGCTGGCGCACGAGCGCGGCCTGGCCACGCACCTCGACGGCGCGCGCGTCTGCAATGCCGCCGTCAAGCTGGGTGTGAGCCCGCGCGCGGCGGTGGCGGGCTTCGATTCCGTTTCGGTGTGCCTGTCCAAGGGCCTGGGCGCGCCGGTCGGCTCCGTCCTGTGCGGCAGCAAGCCGCTGATCGCCGAGGCCAAGCGCTGGCGCAAGATGCTGGGCGGCGGCATGCGCCAGGCCGGCATGATCGCGGCGGGCGGCTTGTACGCCCTGCAGCACAACTTCGAACGGCTGGCGGAAGACCACGACAACGCCGCCTACTTCGCGGGCGAACTGGCCAAGCTGAAAAGCATCAAGGTCAGCACGCCGCAAACGAATATTTTTTACGTCGATATCCCGGCCGACGCCTGCCGTGGCTTGAACGACGTGCTGCAACTGACCCGCATTCGCGTATCGATGTCGCCGCACCTGCGCATCGTCACGCACATGGATGCGTCGCGCGAGGACATCGACCGCGCCATTACCGTTTTTGAGGATTTTTTCGGATGACCGACACCACCACTGATAACAGCATCCGCCTGGCCAAGCGCCTGTCGGAGATGCGCCCCTGCTCGCGCCGCGAAGCCGAACTCTATATCGAGGGCGGTTTCGTCAGCGTGGACGGCGTTGTGGTGGAGGAGGCGGGCGCCCGCGTGACGATGGAACAGAAGATCGAAGTCGCACCCGATGCCACGCTGCTGGAGATCCTGCCGGTGACGATCCTGCTGCACAAGCCGGTGGGCGCCAACGGCGGCATCGGCAAGGACGGTTCACCGGCGGTGCATCTGCTCAATCCCGCTTCGCTGACGCGCTCCGCGCCGGGTCAGCGCTTCCTCAAGCGCCACCTGGCCAACCTGACCCTGACCACGCCGCTGGAGACCAAGGCCAGCGGCCTGCTGGTGTTCACGCAGGACTTCCGCGTCAGCCGCAAGCTGGTCGACGAAGCGGCCAAGATCGAACACGAGATCATCGCCGAGGTGACCGGCACCATCGCGGAGAACGGCCTGGCTCTGCTCAACCACGGCCTGCCGTTCAACGGCAAGCCGCTGCCGCCGATGAAGGTCAGCTGGCAGAACGAGAACCGCCTGCGCTTCGCGCCGAAGAATCCCAAGCCGGGCCAGATCGAGCATATGTGCAAGCTGGTCGGCCTGACCGTGGTGTCGATGAAGCGCATCCGCATCGGCCGCATCGCGATGGCGAGCCTGCCGGTAGGCGAGTGGCGCTACCTGCAGGATCACGAGCGCTTCTGATTACTTCGCGGTGGTCTGCGACAAAATGAAGGCGTAGGTATCGGCCGCTTCCACATCCTGCTGCGCGCGGGTCGAGCCCATGCCGTGGCCGGCGTCGAAGTCCACCCGCAGTATCACCGGCTTGCCGCTGGCGGTCGCCGACTGCAGGCGCGCCGCCATCTTCGCCGGATGGAAGGGCGCCACGCGCGGATCGGTCACGCCGGTGGTCAGCATGATGGCCGGGTACCTGGTGCCGTCGACCACCTGCTGGTAGCTGTCGATGCTCTTGAGCGCCTTGAAGCCGGCGGGATCGGCGATCGCTCCCCATTCAGGCTCCTCGCCATAGCCGTTCTGCTCCGCCACGTAGCGCAGCGGATTGTGCCAGCCCACTCCTGACACCACGGCCGCGAACAGGTCCGGCCGCTCTTCCAGCGCGCGGCCCATCGTGATGCCGCCGGCCGAACGGCCGCCGATCGCCATGCTGGCCGGCGAGGTGTAACCCTTGGCGTTCATGTCCTCGCATACGGCGATCAGGTCGCGCCAGGTGTTCGGTTTGTTTTCCAGTTGGCCGGCGCGGTGCCACTGGCGTCCGAACTCGCCGCCGCCGCGCACATTGGCGTAGCCGATGATGGCGCCCTGGTCGGCCAATGCCAGCGTGCGGCCCGCAAACGACGGCGTGTACGCCGCCGAGCCATAGCTGCCGTAGGCCGAGATGAAGGCCGGATTCTTCCCGTCCATCTTCAGGCCTTTTTTGTAGATCAGGCTATACGGAATCTGCGTGCCATCCTTGGCGGTGGCGTAGCGGCGCTCGGTGGTGTAGGTGCTGGTGTCGATGGCCGGTTTCGGCGTGATGCCGGTGTCGCTCATCTTGCCGTCGGCGCCCACGCTCCAGATGCCGGCCGGTTCCAGCCAGCCGGTCAGCAGGGCCAGTACGCCCGGCGCGTTCGGATCGGCCTCGATTTCGCGCAGCGTGCCTTCGAAGGGCAGGGCGATGGTGGTCAGCTTGCCGTCGTTGCCCAGGCGTTGCAGCGCGCTCGGGCCGCCGTCCATCGCCCGCAGGTACAGGCCGTCCTTGGCGCGCGCCATGCCTTGCAGGACCAGCTGGGATTCGGCCACCACCTCGGTGGCCTTGGCCAGCGATGGCGCGCTGGCCGAGGTTTTCAGCAGGCGTCCGCGCGGATGGTCCTTGGTCGACAGCAGGTACAGGTCGTCGCCATGCAGGTCGACGCCGGTCACCTCGTCGGCGAAGTCGGCCACCAGCTGCCATTTGGCCTTGCCCTTGACCACGTCACGCAGCGGCGCGGCGTAGATGCGCTTCTCGTGCCGCACGTCCGCCAGCATCAGCAGCGCGGTGGCGGAGTGCTGCGAGGTGCCGATGTACGGCGCCTGGATTTTTTCATACGCGATCGCTGGATCGAAGCCGCGCTTCATCAGCAGCGGATCCTTGGCCGGATCGCTGCCCAGCTTGTGGAAGCGGGCCGTCGAATCGAGGTAGCGTTCCGGCGTGTTGTTCTTGCCGGTCAGCTGGTTGTAGAAGAAGCCGGAGCTGTCGTCCAGCCAGTTTGGATCGGCGGCCTGCGTGTCGGCGATGCGCTCCTTGAGGATGGCGCCGGTGTGCACGTCCATGATCTGCAGGACCGAGTCTTCGCTGCCGTCCCTGGACAACCCGTAGACCAGCTTGCTGCCATCCGGCGAGGCTTCCCACCAGTCCAGCGAGACGTGGCTGGTCTTGGTGTCGAGCTTGGTCGGATCGACCAGCACGCGGTCCTTGCCGCCCTCGCGCACGAACAGCTTGAAGTTGTTGGCGCCGGCCGGACGCTGCTGGTAGAACAGGCGGGCGCCGGCCTTCTGCACGCGCGCGGGCGTGGCCACGTCTCCGGACAGCTGCTGGATGCGGGCCAGCAGCGCGTCGCGCTTCGGCAGCGCGTCGAGCACGGCGCGGGCGTGGGCGTTCTGCTGCTTGAGGTAGGGCAGCCACTCGGGGTCTTTGTCGTTTTCCATCCAGCGGTAGCGGTCGACCACGGCCTCGCCGAAGTAGGTGTCGCTGACTGGTTCAACCCGCGCGACGGGCGCGGCGGGAATGTCGGCCGCGAACGCGGCGGAGACTGACAGGGCGAGGGCCGCCCCGTACATCATGCAAACAACTTTGGTCATTTGTACCCCCTGTGGCGAAAGGCCCATTCTGCCACAGAAGATTGCAAGAATTACACCGCCGGCACGGCCTTCTTTTTCTTTTCCGGCGGCGGCAGCTGGACCAGGCGGGTGCCGGTCAGTTTGTCGTGCAGGAACTGGCGGTCCTTGTCGAGGAAGGCCGTTAGCGACCACAGCAGGATGCCGGCGCCGACCGCGCCCAGCGCCTGCCATTTGTGCAGGTCCAGCACCAGCGCCGCCAGCAGCGCCGGCAGCACCCACATCCAGCTCAGCAGGTAGCGCACGGCGGCGGTCTGCAGCGACAGGTGGCCGTGGCCGGGACGCACCAGCTTGAGGCGCCAGGTCTTCATCGCCAGCGTCTGGCCGTCGCGGCTCCACTGGTGGATGAAGTAGGCGCCCAGCACCAGGAAGGCCAGCGCCTGGCGCATGTGCTCCAGGGTTGGCGTGTGGCTGCCGTGGACGGCGACTTCAAAAATCAGGAAGGGCAGGAACAGCACCGCGAAGCCCAGCAGCGTTTCATAGACCATCGAAATCAGACGGCGCTTGACGGTGGGGATGGTGGCAGGCTGCTTATTTGACATTGCTGTTGGCGGGCTGTGCTGGCGGAACGGACGCCGGCGCGGCAGGTGCGATCACGGGTGCGACGTTCGATGCGTTGGGGATCGGCGCGCCGGTGGCCGGGTCGATGGCCGGCGCTGGCGCGGGCGCCGGTGCGGCGGCGGCCGGCAGGACCACCGGCGTGGCGGCGGGGCCGGCGCCGGTCGGCACGGACGGCTTGATCGGCGCCACGGTCTTCATCTTGCTCTGGGCCGGCGTCGGCAGGTTGGCGACCTGCTTCTTGGTCGCCGCCTTGGCCGCCAGTTCCTTCTTCTGTTCTTCGGAAAGCTGCTGGTAGGATTCCCACTGCGTGGACTTCTGCGACGGATCGATCTTCTGCGCGCGGGCGAAGTTCTGGCGCACCTGGCGGCGTTCCTCCGGCGTCATCTTGACCCACTCGCGCATGCGCTCCTGCACGCGGGCCTGCTCGTCCGGCTTCATCGAGGCGTAGCGCTTGACGATGCCCAGCCATTTTTGCTTGCGGATCGGCTCCATCTGGTCCCACTCGGAGGCCAGCGGCTCCAGCGCCTGCTGCTGCGCGGGCGTCAAATCCTTCCACATGGTCTTGTCCGCCGACTTGGCCGGCGCGTGTTTGCCCGCCGCAGCGCCAGCCTGCGCGCCGGACGCGGATGCGCCCTGCGCGGCAGGCTGCGCCGGCGTTTCCGTACGGCCGCAGCCAATCAGCGCCGCGCTTGCCACCGTCAATACCGCTACCGCTTTAGCGCCCCATGTTGCGTGACCGCTCAATGCCATGCCGCTTACTCGCTTTGAGCCAGATAGGCGTTAAAACCGTGGTCCAGATAGGCGGACAGCGGCAATTCGTCGGACAGCACGGCGGCGTCGAGCTCGGCCAGGTCGGCCACGCGCTGCTCCTGCTCGTACTGGTAGATGCCGGCCAGGCCGCCCACCAGCACCAGCAGGGGCAGGGCCACGCTCATGCGGGTCATCCAGCTGAACGAGAAGAAGCCTGTGCCGGCGCCGGCCAGCGCGTTCTTGCGCACGCGCACCTTCAGCGGCGCCTCCACGTGGGCTTTCTTGCGGGCGAGCGCCATCTTGCGCGCTTGCGCCAGGCGGTCGGTGGTCGATGCGGGCAGATCGTCCAGGTGCTCGTTGAGCGCGTGGCGCACCTTGTAAGCGAAATTCAGATCGTCGGTATTCATAGTTTGATTCCCTTGGCTTTGAGCGATTCGGCGAGCGTGTGTGTTGCGCGTGAGCAATGTGTCTTCACGCTCCCCTCGGAACATCCCATCGCTTCGGCTGTTTCAGCTACATCCATGTCCTGCCAATAACGCATAAGGAAGGCTTCTCGTTGACGCGCCGGAAGCTTTTGTACTTCGGCATCGATCAGGGCCAGCATTTGCTGGCGCTCGACCTGGTCCGCGCTGGACTCGGCGGCGGCGGAACCCTCCTCGGCGGCGTAGGATTCGAGCAGGTCGAAGTCCTCGTGCTCGTCGCCCGAGGGGCCCATGCCGGAGAACAGGCTGACCCAGGTGTTGCGGACTTTTTCCCTGCGGAAATAGTCGAGGATGGTGGTTTGCAGGATGCGCTGGAACAGCATCGGCAGCTCGGCGGCCGGCTTGTCGCCGTATTTCTCGGCGAGCTTGATCATCGCGTCCTGCACGATGTCCAATGCGGATTCGTCCTTGCGCACTGCGTAGACGGCTTGTTTAAAGGCACGCCGCTCGACGTTTTCGAGAAAGTCGGATAATTCTTTGTCTGTGGCCATGCGTCGGGTGTGGGTACTGCCGGGAAAGCCGGCGCTGGGCCGCTTGATGGCGGCTCGTGAACTGAGCGCATGCTAGCAAAAATTAGCCATTTCTGCATGGTTTTTGCGGCTTGGACGATGCAAAATGCTCCGGAACACGCAATTTTTCGATATTTCCCTTGCCCAAACCGGTGCCTCCGGTGTACCGTATGGGACGCTTTGAACACCCCGAAGCTCTATGGTCTGGTCGCAGCAGGCACACAACGCCGCAATCGACGAGACGCGCTTTCATATGTCAGCAGTTTGCTCTAACCCGTGCCACAAGCGCGAGAGGTACGCAGAACCGCTACAGATAGATCCAGCCAAACGAGAGTTTGCAGCTAGCACTGCTTTGCACGTCACTACGGTTGACGGAAGAGGCAGGTGTGACTGCAGAAAAAAAGGGAAGCAGGGCAATGCTGTAGAGGTGGGCCTACTTCGTTAGGAAAGAGCATCCGATCAATCTCCTATGGACCTTGAAAGGAATGTTTCATGAATACCGAAGCAACCGCATCACAAGGAGCGAACACGCTCACAGGCGCTGAAATACTGGTGCGCTGCCTGGCCGAGGAAGGCGTGGAACACGTCTTTGGCTATCCGGGCGGAGCCGTCCTGTATATCTACGACGCCATCTTCAAGCAAGACAAATTCCAACACGTCCTCGTGCGTCACGAACAGGCCGCAGTGCATGCCGCCGATGCGTACTCGCGCAGCTCGAACAAGGTTGGTGTCGCGCTGGTCACGTCCGGTCCGGGCGTCACCAATGCCGTGACAGGTCTTTCCACCGCTTACATGGATTCCATCCCCATGGTCGTGATCTCGGGTCAGGTGCCCAGCCACGCCATCGGCCAGGATGCCTTCCAGGAATGCGACACGGTCGGCATCACCCGCCCCGTGGTCAAGCACAATTTCCTCGTCAAAGACGTCAAGGATTTGGCGGAAACCGTCAAGAAAGCCTTCTTCATCGCCCGCACCGGCCGTCCAGGCCCCGTGCTGGTCGACATCCCGAAGGATATCTCGATGCACAAGACGACGTACTCGTACCCGAAAGAGGTCGAGATGCGTTCGTACAAGCCGGTCGACAAGGGCCATTCGGGCCAGATCCGCAAGGCGGTCCAGCTGCTGTTGCAGGCCGAACGCCCGATGATCTACACCGGCGGCGGCGTGATCCTGGCCAACGCCTCGCCCGAGCTCAACAAGCTGGTCGACAAGCTGGGCTTCCCGGTCACCAACACGCTGATGGGCCTGGGCGCCTACAAGGCGTCGAGCGAGAACTTCGTCGGCATGCCCGGCATGCACGGCACCTACGAAGCGAACATGGCGATGCAGCACTGCGACGTCCTGATCGCCATCGGCGCCCGCTTCGACGACCGCGTGATCGGCAACCCGAAACACTTCGCCTCCAACCCGCGCAAGATCATCCACGTGGACATCGATCCATCGTCGATCTCCAAGCGTGTGAAGGTGGACATCCCCATCGTCGGCAACGTCAAGGACGTGCTGATCGAATTCCTGGCCCAGCTCGACGCTGCGGACGCCAAGCCGAACGCGCCCGCGCTCAAGGACTGGTGGAAGCAGATCGCCGAATGGCGCGGCCGCGATTGCCTGAAGTATCCGACCTCGGACCTGGTGATCAAGCCGCAAGCCGTGGTGCAGAAGCTGTGGGAAGTGACCAAGGGCGACGCCTTCATCACCTCCGACGTCGGCCAGCACCAGATGTGGGCCGCGCAGTACTACCCGTTCGACAAGCCCAAGCGCTGGGTCAACTCGGGCGGCCTGGGCACGATGGGCGTGGGCCTGCCGTACGCCATGGGCGTGCAGATGGCCAACCCGGACGCCACCGTCGCCTGCATCACCGGCGAAGGCTCGATCCAGATGTGCATCCAGGAACTCGCGACCTGCAAGCAATACCATCTGACGCCGAAGATCATCATGCTGAACAACCGCTTCCTGGGCATGGTCCGCCAGTGGCAGCAGATCGATTACGGCTCGCGCTATTCCGAGTCCTACATGGATTCGCTGCCGAACTTCGAGAAGCTGGCGGAAGCCTACGGCCACGTCGGCATGCGTATCGAGAAGCCGGGCGACGTCGACGGCGCGCTGCGCGACGCCTTCGCCATGAAGGACAAGCTGGTCTTCATGAACTTCATTACCGATCAATCGGAAAACGTCTGGCCGATGGTGAAAGCGGGCAAAGGGCTCTCCGAAATGCTGTTGGGTTCGGAGGACTTATAACATGCGACACATTATCTCTGTCTTGCTGGAAAACGAAGCCGGCGCGCTGTCGCGCGTGGTGGGCCTGTTCTCGGCCCGTGGCTACAACATTGAAACGCTGACCGTGGCGCCGACCGAAGACGCGACCCTGTCGCGGATGACCATCGTCACCTCCGGTTCGGACGACATCATCGAACAGATCACCAAGCACCTGAACCGCCTGATCGAGGTGGTGAAGGTGGTGGACCTGACCGAAGGCCAGCACATCGAGCGCGAACTCATGTTGATCAAGGTGCGCGCGGTGGGCAAGGAGCGTGAGGAGATGAAGCGCACGGCGGACATCTTCCGCGGCCGCATCATCGACGTCACCGAGAAGACTTACACGATTGAACTGACCGGCGCCAAGAGCAAGCTCGACGCGTTCATCGATTCGATCGACCGCGCTTCCATCCTGGAAACGGTACGTACCGGCGGTTCCGGCATCGGACGCGGCGAACGCATCCTCAAAGTTTAATCAAATTCAAAAATACTACTAAGGAAATACCATGAAAGTTTTCTACGACAAAGACGCTGACCTCTCCCTGATCAAGGGCAAAAACGTAGCCATCATCGGCTACGGCTCGCAGGGCCACGCCCACGCGCAAAACCTGAGCGACTCCGGCGTCAACGTGACCGTCGGCCTGCGCAAGGGCGGCTCCTCGTGGAGCAAGGTCGAGAAGGCCGGCCTGAAAGTGGCGGAAGTGAACGACGCGGTCAAGGCCGCCGACGTCATCATGATCCTGCTGCCGGACGAGAACATCGCCCAGGTCTACAACGAAAACGTCGCCCCATACGCCAAGCAAGGCGCGGTGCTGGCCTTCGCCCACGGCTTCAACGTGCACTACGGCCAAGTCGTGCCGCGCGCCGATCTGGACGTGATCATGGTCGCACCGAAGGCCCCGGGCCACACCGTGCGCGCCACCTACACCCAGGGTGGCGGCGTGCCGCACCTGATCGCCGTGTACCAGGACAAGTCCGGCATCGCCCGTGACATCGCCCTGTCGTACGCCTCGGCCAACGGCGGCGGCCGCGCCGGCATCATCGAAACCAACTTCCGCGAAGAGACCGAAACCGACCTGTTCGGCGAACAGGCTGTTCTGTGCGGTGGTGCGGTCGAGCTGATCAAGGCCGGCTTCGAAACCCTGACCGAAGCGGGCTACGCTCCGGAAATGGCTTACTTCGAGTGCCTGCACGAGCTGAAGCTGATCGTCGACCTGATCTACGAAGGCGGCATCGCCAACATGAACTACTCGATCTCGAACAACGCCGAATACGGCGAGTACGTGACCGGTCCGAAGGTTGTGACCTCGGCCACCAAGGACGCGATGCGTCAGTGCCTGAAGGACATCCAGACCGGCGAGTACGCCAAGTCCTTCATCCTGGAAAACAAGGCAGGCGCTCCGACCCTGATCTCGCGCCGTCGCCTGACCGCCGAGCACCAGATCGAAGAAGTCGGCGCCAAGCTGCGCGCCATGATGCCTTGGATCGCCAAGAACAAGATGGTCGACCAGTCGAAGAACTAAGCTTTCTCTTCGTCGCAAAAAAGCCGGCACTGGTTGCCGGCTTTTTTGCGTCCGTGCGCGCCGCGGTGAGTTTGCGCGCATATTCCGGCATTTCTTTCAGGTACTATTGACGAACAATACACTCCCTCGTCGAACTATGAAACGTCCTACCTCTGTCACCGTCATCGCCTGGTTCCTGATCGTCACTTCCGCCATTTCCCTGGTCTCCAGCTACGTCAGCATGGACAATCCGCTGGTGCGCGAGCTCATGTCCAAGAGCCTGCTGCCGCTTTCCGTCCAATACGCCATGATGTTTGTGGGCCTGGCCGTCACTGTGGCGACCGGCGTTGCCATGTTGAAGGGGCTGGGTTGGGGACGTTTGGTGTATTTTGCCTGGAGCGTGCTGGGCCTCGTGGTCGGGCTGGTGACGTCGCCGATGAAAGTGGCGATGGTCCCCGGCGCCATCGTGCTGGCGATCTTCGCCTTCTTCCTGTACCGCCCGAAGGCCAACGCCTACTTCAGCGGGCAAGTGGCGGCCAATGATGCGTAAGGTACTGAGCGTCATCTGCCAGGTCATCGCCGGCTTCTTTTTCTACATGGTCAGCATGCTGGCCTTCATGAGCGGCTTCCCGGCCATGGGCAAGGCCGCCATGCTGGCCGGGTTCTCGGTGCCTGCCTTCATCGCGCTCGCCATCGCGCTGGCGTTGACCGGCCTTCGCAATTGGAAGAAGGATACCGGCGTGATGCTGTTGTCGATGTCGGCGTTTAACGGGTTCGTCATCCTGACGATGGCGTGCATGTTGGCGAGCGAGGAGTTCCGCAAGCTGGTGCCAGCCGATTCCTTCGCGATGTTCGGCGCCTATTTCGTCGGCGCCCTGGTGCTCGCCGCCTTTGCGGCCCTGGGCTGGATACTGTTCAAGTCCGGCGGCGGCATGGCGGAGCAGGGGCCTGCTGGCGCGTAGCACACATGTGCTACATTAGCGCTTGAAAAGGAGGACGCCATGTCAACTACAACGATACGCTTACCGGAAGAGTTGAAGGCACGCATAGCCAGCGCCGCCGGGCGCGCAGGTCAGACACTCCATAGTTTTATTCTCGAAGCCATCGCTGAAAAGATTGAGATGGAGGAGCAGCGTGCCAGCTTCGATGCCGAAGCCAACGCCCGCTTTGCCAAGCTGCTTGAAACCGGAAAGTCCATTCCCTGGGCTGACATGTGCGGGTACCTTGAAGAGCGCGTCGCCGGGCTGTCGGTGTAACGCCCCGTCGCAAAAAAAACGCCGGGGTTGAAAAAGACGCGCGTCGAACTGGCGCCAGAGGTGTACTCGGCATCCGTAGTCAGCGTGAAGCGGGCTATGCGCGATAATTCGGGCTATACGATATAAATAATTTTCAATTCAATTTTGGTCCCTGCGCGATGGGACTGAGTTCTGTGCAATACAGAACCCGGCCCTTGATCGTCTGGCAAACTTGACCGTCCAACTTTACGGGGTAGTTCACTAGCCGGCTTTTTATATTCAAGTTGTCTTTGGCTGGAAGACGGAGAACGCACTTGAGCGATCGATGGAGATCGCATGTTCTGGTTTCTTTGCGCTCTGAGCGGAGAAATTGTGATATTGGGCTAACCATTCATATTTCTGACGTTCCCGTACGTGACGACTGTTTTCCTGTAAGCCGTTTTCCACAAATGTCTTGTGATGCTCAAGCCATCCTGAACTGAGGCCGCCAAGATAGTGGAGGAACGATTTTCCATCAACGTCGCACACAATTCTCCGTGCTATTGGGCTGCCTGGTTTAATGTGCCGTAGTACCGATTCGCTGAGTACTATCCTGGGGAATATGGCGGACTTCTCAAGTTCCACGGCTTCCACAAGGGCGGGGCCGAAGAGAAATTTATCCGTAAACATGAGCCCGCCAATAGATACGGCACCCCGGATGGGGAAACCTGCAAACATCGTGAGTTCATGAATTTGATGAATAAGTTCCTCTAAAAAAGTTCCTATGACGTCGTCGTCATCCATTTTTGTACTGGACTTGAATGGAAATGCAACAAAGATGTTGTCACTAAAAGTCTTTACCAATGCCTTAGTACGACGCTTTGCGGGGAAGTGGGGAGACCAGGCGTTCATCCTGCGCTCAAATTCCTCGAGACATGCGAAGAATTCGGAGGCGCGTTGCTTGTCCTTGCCGCGAAATAGCTTTGCTCCACCGAGCACGTCAATGAACGCGCAGATTTGACGAGTCAAACGTACATTGGTCATCTTTTTCCTGTTTTGGGTTGCGAAACTGTTTTTGGGTCTAGTTAAGGTGCGATATTTCTATCCATTATTTCAGGCAACGATCACTGGCAGGCGCAGGCGTAGTCTCAGCGAGTTGATCGCGCCCAGCACGATCAACGCTACCGCGATGATCTCCGCTTGCGTGGCATGCAAGCCGGCCACGTTGAACACCGGGTTCACGCGGATCTGCTCGATCAGCAAACGCTCCACGCCGGCCAGCATCAGATACACCGAGAACAGCCAGCCGATGCCGAACGCATGCTTGCGCAGCGCCCACAGCAGCGCGAAGCACAGCGCCGCCATCGCGGTTTCGTACATCGGCGTCGGATACACGCCGGGCAGGGCGATCAGCTCGCCGTAGATGTTGTTGTCGTAGGTCTGCGCCCAGAACCAGGCCGGCAACCAGTCCGGCTTGAGCGCCATGTTGGCCGCGATGCCCCAGTCGCCGTCGCCCGACACCTGGCAGCCGATGCGGCCGATGGCGTAGCCCAGCATCATGGCCGGCGCCGCCGCATCCAGCAGCGGACGCACCGGCAAACGCCAGCGCCGCACGCACACCATGCCGGCCAGCGTGCCCAGGATCAGCCCGCCGAAAATGCTCAGCCCCGAGCGCGTGAAGATCATGCCCATCGGATCGGAGGCGAACTGGTCGGTGTGCTCCAGGATGTGGAACAGCCGCGCGCCGAACACGCCGGCCACCATCACCACCACCATGAAATCGCTGACCACGTCCTGCGGCGGCACGTCGGCCCCGCGCACGCGCGCCGGCCCGATCCGTCCCGCCTCATACAGGCGCTTGAGCTCGGCCCGGAACAGCGCGCCGGCCACCAGCGCGCCCAGCGCCACGAACATGCCGAAGGTCGCCAACGGCAGCGGTAGTTCATAGCCGGTCCAGGCCTTGATCACGTCACTCAAATAGGGATACGACATATCGGCTTTCAAAATGCATACGTCGCGCACTGTAGCACAAGGGGGATTGTTACAAACACTCACCATGTCTTACATATCTTGAAGGCAATTTCAGGTAAAGTTCGCATTGTTGTAATTTTAACTCTGGAGCCCGCAATGACCGTCATGAAAACTATCGCCGCAGCCGCTGCCGCCTCCTTTGCGCTCGCCGCGCACGCCGCCCCGCTTGAATCGCTGCCGACCTCCGGCACGCTGGTCGTGGTGCCGGCCTTCGGCGAAGTCAAGCACGCCAACGATCAAGCGGTCGCCACGCTGGCGATCGAGGAGCAGGACAAGGACAAGGCCGCCGCCGCCTCGCGCGTCAACCTGAAGATGAAGCAGGGCCTGGACATCGTCAAGCGCGAAGACCCCGGCGCCAGCCTGAAAACCCAGGGCTACTACACCTATCCGGTCTATCCCGAAGAGCGCCAGAACATCAACGGCCAGCCGTCCAAGCCGCGCGTGCCGACCGCCTGGCGCGTGGGCCAGTACCTGCAGGTGACCACCACCAACCTGGAAAAGCTGCCGAAGACCGTGGCCGCCGCCCAGAAGATCCTGACCCTGAACGGCCTGCAATTCGGCCTGACGCCGGAAACCACCCGTCAACTGGACGACCAGCGCATCGCCGCCACCTACAAGAACCTGAACGAGCGCATCAACTCGATCGCCAGCGCGATGGGCCGCAAGGTCGGCGACGCCGTGCTCGACACGGTCGACTTCGAAGGCTCGGGCAACTACGCCCAGGACCGCATGGCCGGCGCCCCGGCGCCGATGATGATGCGCGCGGCCAAGATGGAATCCGCCGACGTGGCCGAACCCAGCTTCGAACCCGGCGAGACCACGCTGCAGATGACCTTGGTCGGCAAGGTCCGCTTCAAGTAAGGACCGCTGCGCGGCGGCGCGCGTTGAGGTACAGTTACGATTGCCTTTCTATTAATTTTGGAGATCGTGATGACCGTACTGAAACACCTGGCCGCCGCCGTTGCCGCCACCTTTGCGCTGTCCGCGCACGCCGCGCCGCTGGAATCTCTGCCGACCAGCGGCGCGCTGGTCGTGGTGCCGGCGTTCGGCGAAGTCCGCCATGTCAACGACCAGGCCACGATCGTGCTGTCGGTCGAGGAAGTCGACAAGGACAAGTCCGCCGCAGCCTCCCGCGTCAACCAGAAGATGAAGCAGGGCCTGGACATCGTCAAGCAGGAGGATCCACAGGCCAGCCTGAAAACCCAGGGCTACTACACCTATCCGGTGTATCCCGAGGAACCGGCGCCGGTCAACGGCCAGCCGCGCAAGCCGCGCGTGCCGACCGCCTGGCGCGTGGGCCAGTCCCTGCAGGTGACCACCACCAACCTGGCGGGACTGCCGAAGACCGTCGCCGCCGCACAACGCGTGCTGACGCTGAACAATCTGCACTTCAGCCTGACACCGGAAACCACCCGCAAGCTCGACGACCAACGCATCGCCGCCACCTACGCCAACCTGAACGAGCGCGTCAATTCGATCGCGCACGCGATGGGCCGCAAGATGGGCGACGCGGTGATCGACACCATCGATTTCGAGGGCTCGGGCAATTACGCCGACCGCGTCAGCATCACCGGCTCGCGCGTGATGGCCGCACCGGCGCCGCCGGCGTATGGCGGCGAAGTGGCCGAACCGAGCTTCGAGCCGGGCGAAACCACCCTGCAAATGCGCCTGGTCGGCAAGGTGCGCTTCAAATAAGCAAACCGGGGGCGGAAGAGGGCGGACGGCGCGCCGTCCCCTTTTTTGTGGTCGGCTCCTCTATAATGACGGAGCAACATCATCAGTTAAACAGAAACGGAACCCCATGGCCAAATTCCCCCGCCGCCGAGTCAAGAATGGCGCAGCCCAAGCCAAAACGCCCCAGATGTCGCGCTTTAGCCGCTTCGCACGCCGCGCCAGGGGCGAGGACCTCGACCGGCCGCGCCATCGCGGAATCTACCTGCTGCCGAACGCCTTCACCACCGCCGCCCTGTTCTGCGGCTTCTACGCCATCGTCATGGCGATGAACCAGAAATTCGAACACTCCGCCTGGGCCATCTTCATCGCCATGGTGCTCGACGGCCTCGATGGCCGCGTCGCGCGCCTGACCAACACCCAGAGCGAATTCGGCGCCCAGTACGACTCGCTGTCGGACATGGTGTCCTTCGGCGCCGCGCCGGCGCTGGTGATCTACGAATGGTCGCTGCGCGGCCTGGGCAAGCTGGGCTGGATCGCCGCCTTCGTCTACTGCGCCGGCGCCGCGCTGCGCCTGGCCCGCTTCAACACCAATATCGAAGTGGTCGACAAGCGCTTCTTCCAGGGCTTGCCGTCGCCATCGGCCGCCGCGTTGGTGGCCGGCTTCGTGCTGCTGATGGTGGACCAGGAAGTGCCCGGCCTCCAACTGAGCTGGGTCTCGTGGAGCATCGCCGTGTTCGCCGGCCTGACCATGGTGACCAATGTGCCGTTCTACAGTTTTAAGGACGTGAACTTCCGCAAGTCGGTGCCGTTCATCGCGGTGTTCCTGATCGCGCTGGTGTTCGCGCTGGTGTCGATCGATCCGCCGAAGGTGCTGTTCCCGATCTTCATCGCCTACGGCCTGTCGGGCTATGTGGTGTCGGCATGGCGGCTGGCCAAGGGCAAGAAGGTCAGCCTGATCCAGATCGACGAGGACAGCAACGACCCCAGCGAACGGCGCTAAACCGCAAGGGGCGGCAGGCCCTGAGAATTCAAGCAACGAAGCAACAGCCACGGAGCCATCATGAGTAACTCATCCAACCGCCTCATCATCTTTGACACCACCCTGCGCGACGGCGAGCAATCGCCCGGCGCCTCGATGACCAGGGACGAAAAAGTCCGCATCGCCAAGCAGCTGGAACGGCTGCGGGTGGACGTCATCGAAGCGGGCTTCGCGGCCGCGTCGCAAGGGGACTTCGAATCCATCAAGGCGATCGCCTCGGTGGTGCGCGAATCGACCATCTGCTCGCTGTCGCGCGCCAACGACCGCGACATCTCGCGCGCGGCCGAAGCGCTGGCGCCGGCCGAACGCAAACGCATCCACACCTTCATCGCCACCTCCAAGCTGCACATGGAGATGAAGCTGCGCATGCTGCCGGACCAGGTGCTGCTGCAGGCGCGCAACGCGGTGCGCTTCGCCCGCCAGTTCACCGACGACATCGAATTCAGCCCGGAAGACGGCAGCCGCTCGGACGAGGATTTCCTGTGCCGCGTGCTGGAAGGCGTGATCGAGGAGGGCGCGACCACCATCAACTTCCCGGACACGGTGGGCTACGCGGTGCCGGAGATCTTCGGCGAAACCATCCGCCGCCTGCGCGAGCGCATCCCCAACTCCGACAAGGCCATCTGGTCGGTGCACTGCCATAACGACCTGGGCCTGGCCGTGGCCAACTCGCTGGCCGGCGTGATGATAGGCGGCGCGCGCCAGATCGAATGCACCATCAACGGCCTGGGTGAACGCGCCGGCAACACCGCGCTGGAGGAGGTGGTGATGGCGCTGCGCACGCGCAAGGCCTACTACAACCTCGAGGTCGGCATCGACACCACGCAGATCGTCGCCGCCTCCAAGATGGTGTCGCAGATCACCGGCTTCGCCGTGCAGCCCAACAAGGCCGTGGTTGGCGCCAACGCGTTCGCGCACGCCTCCGGCATCCACCAGGACGGCATGCTGAAGTCGCGCGAGACCTACGAGATCATGCGCGCCGAAGACGTGGGCTGGACCGCCACCAAGATTGTGCTGGGCAAGCTGTCGGGCCGCAACGCCTTCAAGCAGCGCCTGCAGGAGCTGGGCATCGACCTGGAATCGGAAGCGGAGATCAACGCCGCCTTCGTCCGCTTCAAGGAGCTGGCCGACCGCAAGGCCGACATCTTCGACGAGGACATCCTGGCGCTGGTGTCGGATGAGGAGCAGGCGCAGGAGCGCGAGTATTACCGCTTCGTGTCGCTGTCGCAGCAATCGAGCTCGGGCCAGACGCCAAGTGCGAAAGTGGTGTTCATGATCGACGGCGAGGAGCACGTCTCCGAAGGCAAGGGCGACGGCCCGGTCGACGCCACGGTCAACGCGATCGAATCGGAAGTGGGCAGCGGCGCCGAGCTGGTGCTGTTCTCGGTCAATGCGATCAGCACCGGCACCCAGTCGCAGGGCGAGGTGACGATGCGCTTGTCGAAGGAGGGCCGTATCGTCAACGGCGTCGGCGCCGACCCGGACATCATCGTCGCCTCGGCCAAGGCCTACCTGTCGGCGTTGAACAAGCTGCACTCGAAAATCGAGCGCGTCAATCCACAACCCTGAACGAATATGCGATTTAAAATTATCGGCCTGGCCGCGCTTGCGCTTTTCACCTCGACCGTTTCCCATGCCGCCGCAAATGGCGGCGCCAGCCCGGACCGGGTCGCCGGCCAATTCGTGGACGCGCTGCAGCATCAACGCTTCAAGGAGGCCGCGGCCATGTTCGCGCCGGAGGCAACGCAAAACGCCGAGCGCACATTGAAGCGCGCCGACGACAGCCTTGGCGGTTTTGCGACGATGCATCCTGTCGCAACGCTGCCGGACGGGAAGAGCATCAAGCTGGAAGTGCCCGCGCATAAAGGCGTCGCGCAGAAGTTTGTTCAATTCCGGTATGCTTCCACCGCCAGCGATGGGCAGCCGGTGTTTTACGAATTGAACCTCACGGCCGGCAGCATGCCGCCGAAGGTCTTGTCGTTCGGGCTGCATCTTCCCGCGAACGATGCGCCATCGACGAAGCGGGCGGATCAACTCGTGAGTGCCATTAACCATTAATGCATGCTTGCGAGGGCAATGCATCTGATAACCAGGGAGACGAAGCAATGGCGCAAGAGAAATCGTGTGTGGAGTGTGGCGGTCGCGAGCATTTTTCAAAAGAAGTCGTTCCTCCTGCTGAACTGCTTCCGGTCGGTCCCCTCCATGGCGCGAAGTATCGCATCGTTGTTTGCGGCGCTTGCGGCTTCACCCGCTGGTTTGTCGCCGAGCGTTTCCTGCCGCTGGTAAAAGAGAAGTTCGAAGCGGAGCAGTGACGCGCGCGGGGCCGCAGGCCGGCAGGTGCGCCGCGCGTTGCGTCTCCGTGGCAGATCGATATCGGTTGAGTGCTCGATATCCGGACGGTGCCGAAATCGCGCCACAACCCGAGCTCCAACAAGGCCTGCGCGCTGATGTGCGCGGAAGCCGTGCCTTGGCGCTGCCACCGCTCGCTGGTGGCCGATGCCCCATAGTACGGCTAGTCGTCCAAGGCGGCGGCACAACGCTTGAGCAAGTCGCACAGCAGCCGCGCCTCGTCGGTCGACAGTCTGGAGAGCATCTGCCGCTCCACCGCGTCGGCGGCTTTCGCGCCGTCGGCGACCGCCTTCTGGCCGGCCTTCGTCAGCTCGGTCATGATAACCCTGCCATGTTCCGGATGCGGACTCCGCACAATCAGCCCCCCGCGTTCGAGGTTGACGAGGATCCCCTGCATGGTCTGCGGCGTCACGAAGGCCGAGCGGGCCAGGTCGGCATTCGAGATGCGTGGATTGCCCGCGATGGCAAGCAACACCGCGTTCTGGGGCGCCGTGATGCCGACCCGCGCCAGTTCGGCATCCAGGCGTTGCCGCAATCGATGCTGCGTGATCTTCAGGTTGTAGCCGATCCAGTCGGTTCCGCTACGCGGCGCTGAATTCATCGTTGACATATCAGGGGCCTTACATTAGTATCAGGGTACTGATATTACTTGAAAGGACCCGGCATGACAACCACCACACCAATCGGCCCCGACTTCATCGCCTTGCAAGTGCGCGACCTCGACGCATCCCGCAAGTTCTACCTGGAGGTCTTCGGTTTCGAGGCCTCGTCGCATTGCCCTCCCGGCGCGGTGATCTTCAAGACCGAGCCGATTCCGCTGGCGCTGCGGGTGCCCCTGCGCGAGCTGCCCGAAGCCGGGCCGCTCGGCGTCGGCATGGCGCTCTGGATCGCGTGCGCCGACGCCGATGCGCTGCACGACCTCATCGTCCAGCGGGGCGGTACGATACTCAGCCCGCTTGCCGACGGCCCCTTCGGCCGCTTCTTCGCCGCCGCCGATCCCGATGGCTACGCGATCACCTTCCATACGGCGCGCAACTGACGCTTCGTTCCCCACCGAAGCAAGCGCCATGTCAACCGGCTATCTTGTCGATTCGATGACAGGAGGCTGTAATGATTAAACTGATGGAGGAGCGCCGCATGATCGCCGTGATATTCGAAGTCATCCCCAGCGCCGAAGGCCGAGCCGAATATCTCGACCGTGCGGCTCAACTGGCGCCATTGCTGGAAAAGATAGATGGCTTCATTTCTATTGAACGTTTCGAAAGCCTGAAGTCCCCCGGCAAGCTATTGTCGCTGTCGTTCTGGCGAGACGAGCAGGCGGTGCGGGCCTGGCGCGAGCAGGAGCAACACCGCGAAGCGCAAAGCGCAGGCCGCGCCGGCGTGTTCGACGACTATCGCCTGCGCGTGGCCAGCGTGATCCGCGATTACGGTTTGATGGAGCGTGACGAGGCCCCGCCATTCCATCCACCGGTGGCCGCGCGATGAGCACGCCGCAACCGCGCTTCGCCCGTGTGGCCGCGGCGATCGGCGACCCGACCCGCGCGCTGATGCTGTCACGCCTGCTCGACGGCCGCTTCTACACCGCCACCGACCTGGCCCAGCATGCCGGCGTCTCCGCGCCGACCGCGTCGCAGCACCTGAAGCTGCTGGTCGACGAGGGCCTGGCGCGTGTGCGCCCGCAGGGACGCCACCGCTACTACATGCTCGCCGACGGCAACGTCGCCCATGCGCTGGAGGCGCTGCTGCGCGTGGCCGATGGCGCGCTGCCCGAGACCACGCGCTGGCAGGCGCCGGCCATGCGCGGCCTGCGTCATGCGCGCAGTTGCTACGGCCATCTGGCCGGCGTGCTGGGCGTGGACATGTGCCGCTGCTTTGTCGAAAATGGCTGGGTCCATGCGGGAGAGGGCGACGGCCATGAGTATCCGCTCACGCCTGCGGGCGAAGCGCAGATGCGCCAGCTAGGCATCCAATTGTCCGAGGGCGCGCCGGCGCAGCGCCAGTTGTATGGCTGCGTCGACTGGTCTGAACGCCGCGATCATTTCGCCGGCCCGCTGGCGGTCGCATTGCTCGACAATTTCGTTGAGCGCGGCTGGCTGCGCCGCGGCGACGATACGCGCGCGCTGGAGGTGCCGGCCAGCGGCAAGGCCGCGCTGGCCGCGTGGCTCAGAAGCGGAACTTGACGTAGGCCGCCGGCCCGTTCAGGCGCACGTTCACATCGGTCGCATCGCGGTCGCGATTCAGGCTGATCTTGGTCGCGCTGTATTCCGCCACCACGCCGACGGCGGGCGTCGGATACCATTCCACGCCGATGGCGCCGCCGTAGATATGGCCGTGGATGCTGCCGCCGCTCTTCCTGATGCCGCTTGCATCGACGTACATGCGTACGTTCTGCGAGAACGCGTGGTGCCAGCCCAGCTCCAGCAAGGGAGCGAAGGCGCTTTCATTTTCCGAGTAGCTGGCGTTGCCGGCGATCCCGTTCAGCACGCCGCTCGCGGTGCCGTCGACCCGCGCGCGGTAGTAGGCGGCGCCGACGCCGATGCCGAACACGTCGTTGCCGCTGCCCAGCCACCATTTGTAGGCCAGGTTGGCCAGGTCCAGCTTCAGCTTGGCGTCCAGCTTGCCGTTGCCGGTCAGCGGAATGCCGTTGCGGTTGGTGGCGCCGCTCAGGCTGGGGTTGTAGGTCTTGCTGTAGTTGTAGTAATCGAAGTCCAGGCCCTGCGTATCGCCCAGCAGCAGTTGCGCCCTCACGCGCGGCAGCGTGACATGGTCGGCCTTGTAGCTGCCGCTGTCGATGTGGCCGTAGTTGGTGTCGCCTTCGAAATTGATGCGCGGATTGGCGTAGTAGGCGCCGATCGATACGCTGGCGCGGTCCAGCGCCGGGGAAGGTTCGGCCCAGGCTATCGCGGTGGCGGTGCTCAGGCCGAGCAGGGCGGCGGTATAGATGGCATGGCGGGCCGGCGGCGTGCGTAGGAACATGGATGACTCCGATCGTCTGGCGATTGAATTTCAGAATCTTAGCAATCGGCCAGCACGATCAGCGTCGGCGCACTTCCAAATACGCCGTGGGACTGGTCCTACTCGTCCTTGTTAGCGGCGACGCGATTCCCGCTCCGGATCCGGCCCGTTGACCATGGCCTGGACGATGCCGTTGCGGTCGAATTCCACGTGCATCACGGAATCCCACACGTTCTGTTCCTTGTAGCGATACACCCACACATCGCCGTCCACGCTGGCGTAGTGCACCTGTTGCGCCGGCCGGCCGAAGGTGCTGAGGACGGTTTGCTTGCTATCCTTGCGCGGCTTGATGGTGGCGAACTTCTCGCTGCTGAGCACCTGTTCGAAGGAAATCAGCTTGCCGTCCGGGCCGATGCGGGCCATGTGGGTGTACTGGCCGAACGGGCCGCCGGCGTACTCGAGCATGATGTCCTGGCCGTTGGCATAGGTGGCGGTGGGCTGGCCCAGCTTGGCTTTGACGGCGTCGACGGGCTCGCCGGCCGCCAGCGGAGGGGTGTTGAGACTGGCGCAAGCGCTCAGCACGGCTGGCAAAATTGCCAGAAAGATCAGTTTTTTCATCGCACACCCCTCTATAGGACCGGAAAGATAGAACAATTGTAGCCAACACAGGATACATGTGGAAGATTTTCCGCTATACTTCCGGGTCTGGTCTTTGGATCAGTTTTTTTTGAAGTTCACGGTGGGCAGGGTTCAGACTCCGCGCACCGCATGTTAAAGGTAAATATCATGACCGTAGAAAACATCAACAAAGCCGCCATTATCGCGGACAACGCCCGTGGTCAAAAAGACACCGGCTCCCCGGAAGTTCAAGTTGCGCTGCTGACCGCACGCATCAACGAATTGAACGGCCACTTCAAGGCACACAGCAAGGATCACCACTCGCGTCGTGGTCTGATCATGATGGTTAACCGTCGTAAGAGCCTGCTGTCCTACCTGAAGGGCAAAGATGCTACCCGTTACCGCGATCTGATCGCTAAACTGGGTCTGCGTAAGTAATTTTTGCGTCATCCGGCTTAATCGAAATGCCTGCGCCAGTTTGCTGACGCGGGCATTTTGTCATTTTCGCCGGGAAAAACTTGCCAAGCAGAATAGCGTCTTGGCGGTGCGACATGGAATTCCTGGGTTTTAGCAGTTGCAGTAAAGATGGTAACTATGCCATCTGTGGTGAGGTGAACGACAGCCCCTGAAAATCTGTCGGCAAATAGAAAGGGATTACCCATGTTTAATAAAGTTACGAAAACCTTCCAGTACGGTCAACATACCGTGACGCTGGAAACTGGTGAGATCGCTCGCCAGGCCTCCGGCGCAGTCATGGTATCGATTGAAGATACCGTGGTGCTGGCCACTGTCGTGGCGCGCAAAGACGCCAAGCCAGGCCAGGACTTCTTCCCGTTGACCGTCGACTACGTTGAGAAAACCTATGCTGCCGGTAAGATCCCGGGCGGTTTCTTCAAGCGTGAAGGTCGTCCTTCGGAAAAAGAAACACTGACATCCCGCCTGATCGACCGTCCGATCCGTCCTCTGTTCCCAGAAGGCTATCTGAACGAAGTGCAAGTGATTATTCACGTGCTGTCGGTCAACCCGGAAATCGATCCAGACATCGCCGCCATGATCGGCGCATCGGCCGCCCTGTGCGTGTCGGGCGTACCGTTCAACGGCCCGGTCGGCGCAGCGCGCGTCGGCTACGCCAACGGCCAGTACATCCTGAACCCTACCGTTGAACAACTGAAGACCTCGCAGATGGATCTGGTGGTCGCCGGTACCGAAACCGCCGTGCTGATGGTGGAATCGGAAGCGCAGCAGCTGTCCGAAGAAGTCATGCTGGGCGCCGTGGTGTTCGGCCACACCCAGATGAAAGCAGTCATCGACGCGATCCACGAGCTGGTGCGCGACGGCGGCAAGCCGGAAGTCGAATGGGTCCCGCCAGCGAAGAACGAAGCGCTGATCGGCCGCGTGGCGCATTTCGCCGCCGGCAAGATCAACGAAGCGTACCAGACCAAGGACAAGCAAGAGCGTACCGCCAAGCTGAAGGCCGCCACCAGCGAAGTGCTGGCCGACCTGTCCGCTGAAGCCGCCGCCGCCGGCGCCGCGCCAGTCGACGCAGCCGAAGTGAACAACATCCTGTTCGACATGGAAGCCAAGATCGTCCGTACCCAGATCCTGGACGGCGAGCCACGCATCGACGGCCGCGACACCCGCACCGTACGTCCGATCTCGATCCGCACCTCGGTGCTGCCACGCACCCACGGTTCGGCGCTGTTCACCCGCGGCGAAACGCAGGCGCTGGTGGTTGCCACCCTGGGCACCGCACGCGACAGCCAGAAGATCGACGCGCTGATGGGCGAGTTCACCGACTCCTTCATGCTGCACTACAACATGCCACCGTTCGCCACCGGCGAAACCGGCCGCGTGGGCACGCCTAAGCGCCGCGAAATCGGCCACGGCCGCCTGGCCAAGCGCGCGCTGATCGCCGCGCTGCCTGCACCGGAAGAGTTCAGCTACTCCGTGCGCCTGGTGTCGGAAATCACCGAATCGAACGGTTCGTCGTCGATGGCATCGGTCTGCGGCGGCTGCCTGGCGCTGATGGACGCCGGCGTTCCAATGAAAGAGCACGTCGCCGGTATCGCGATGGGCCTGATCAAGGAAGGCGGCAAGTTCGCCGTGCTGTCGGACATCCTGGGCGATGAAGATCACCTGGGCGACATGGACTTCAAGGTCGCCGGTACCCGCAACGGTATCACCGCGCTGCAGATGGACATCAAGATCATGGGCATCACCAAGGAAATCATGCAAGTGGCGCTGGCGCAAGCCAAGGAAGGCCGCGAGCACATCCTGGGCGAAATGCAAAAAGCCATGCCGCACGTGAAGACCGAACTGTCGGACTTCGCACCGCGCCTGATCACCATCAAGATCAACCCAGAGAAGATCCGTGACGTCATCGGCAAGGGCGGCGCAGTCATCCGCGCGCTGACCGAAGAGACCGGCACCCAGATCGACATCAGCGACGAAGGCGTGGTCACCATCGCTTCCGTCGACGCAGCCGCCGGCCAGGAAGCCAAGCGCCGCATCGAAGAGCTGACCGCATCGGTCGAAGTGGGCAAGACCTACGACGGCGTGGTGTTGAAGCTGCTGGACTTCGGCGCGATCGTTCAGGTCATGCCAGGCAAGGATGGTCTGCTGCACATCTCGCAAATCGCCAACGAGCGCGTCAACGCCGTTGCCGACTACCTGAAAGAAGGCCAGGCAGTGCGCGTCAAGGTTCTGGAAACCGACGACCGCGGCCGCCTGAAACTGTCGATGAAAGCCGCCGCTGAAGAAGCCGCTGCCACCGCCGCACAGTAAGTCGAGCTAGTTTGAAGAAAAGCCGCCGGAGCGCCCCGGCGGTTTTTTTTTGTCCCGAACTTTCTGCGCCGTGTCCGGTCCAACCGGATCATGGGCACTTTATACGACGACGACATCATTGCCTGGTCCGAACAGCAGGCGGCCTTGCTGCGCGCCGGGCAGTGGTCGCAGCTGGACATCGACAACATCGCCGAGGAGATCGAGGATGTGGGCAAGAGTGAAAAGCGGGAGCTTCAAAGCCGTCAATCTGTACTTCTCACGCATCTCCTCAAATGGAAATATCAGCCGGGTAGGCGAGGCAGCAGCTGGGTGAGGACCATCAGGGTGCAGCGCGCCGCTGTTGCCGCCGATCTTGTCCAATATCCTCATTTGAAGCCGTTGCTGAGCGACCCTCAATGGTTCAGGCAAGTCTACCGGCGAGCAAGGACCGACGCCGAAGCGCAGACACACTTGCCGGATTTGCCGGATGAGTTCCCCTGGACTGTCGAGCAATTGCTGGATCCCGATTTCTTCCCCGAATGATCATGGCTGCTCCCCACGAAAACGACTTTGCCGAATGGACTCGCGAGCAGGCGTTCTGGCTGCGCTCCGGCGATCTTGCTCTGCTGGACGCGCAGCACCTTGCGGAGGAGGTAGACCATATGGCCTGGAACTGCCGGCACGAGCTGGCCATGCGCTGCGTCGGATTGCAGGCTCATCTGGCGCGATGGCAGCGGCAGTCCGGATATCGATGCGGCCTCTGGCGAAAGCTGATCGACTTACAGCGGACCCGAATTCTGCGGATGCTCAACCGCATGCCCAGCTTGCGCAAAACCCTCGTGGAGACTGACTTTGTACAAGATGTCTGGATTGACGCGTTGATGCGGGTGGTCGGCGAGGACCAGTGCTATGACCTGCCCGACACCAGTCCCTGGACCCTGGAGCAGGCGCTGGCCCCGGACTTCTGGCCCGACTAGCCGTCCGACAACGCCGAGCCGCCTCGGCTATACTTTGGGCATTGCCAATTTCCCAACTGGAAAGCGCGGATGTCCCCCTTCAATCTGTTCCAGCGCGTCTCCAAGGCGCCTACCAATCCCAAGGCCGCGCCCAAGCCGCGCCAGTTCGACGTCGCCGACCTGTACCAGGGAGCGGTCAAGCTCGGCGCCGGCGAGGACGCCCCGGTCCAGTCGCTGGACGAGAAGCTGCGGCAGGCGTACTTTTGGATCGTCAACAACGCCATCATCAGCCCACACTACGACATCGAATACAACCACGGCCCGGCCCAGTCGTACACGGTCGGCGACAGCAAGCGCACGCTGAGCCTGCCCTCGGCGCAGAGCTACTCCAGCTTCGTGCTGCTGCCGCTGCTGACCTTCGCCACGCGCCGCAAGTGCCTGTTCGTCGGCGGTCCCGGGCGCGGCAAGACCGCCAGCGCCATCCTGATGGGCGTGCTGTCCGGCGCCACCGTCAAGGAGGTCAAGCGCGGCATGCAGCACGGCCATCCGCAGATGACCATCGCCGACCTGCTGGGCAACCCGCTGCCGGCCGACCTGGTCAACGCGCAAAGCATGGACGACATCCGCATCGCCTGGCGCTCGTGGCTGGGCATGCGGGTCAAGATCATCGACGAATACAACCGCATCCCGACGCGCACCCAGAGCGCGCTGCTGACGCTGATGGGCGACAACTACGCCGAGGTGCTCAACCACGTCTACGAATGCCCCGAGTCCGCCTGGTACCTGACAGCCAACGACGACCAGGGCGGCGGCACCTACGAGGTGATCGAGGCGCTGCGCGACCGCATCGACGTGATCGTGCAGGCGCTGTCGTTCAACCCGCGCTTTCTCGGCGACCTGTTGGTGCGCATCGAGGAAAACCTCAAGCCCGAGGAGCTGGTGCCGCCGGAAATCATCTTCACGCCGGAGCAGGTCGACCGCATCGGCGTCGAGGTGCGCGAGATCCTGGTGCCGGAACCGGTGCGGCGCCGGCTGGAATTTTTCACCAGCCAGTTCGAGCTGCTGGAGACGGCAGGCGGCCAGTTCGAATACATGACCAAGGACACCGCGCGCCTGTCCGGCTTCGACTGGAGCCAAGTGATCGCCGCCGACACCGGACGCGACCGCCTGAAAGACCTGGGCTGCCAGACCCTCAACGGCATCTCGGTGCGCAACCTGATGACGCTGCTGATCTACGCCAAGGCGCTGGCCTACTTCCGCGGCAACGTGGAGGTCGAGCTGGACGACGTGCGCCAGGTGCTGCCCTTCGTGTTGCACGACAAACTGCAGCCGGACCTGGACGCGCCGTTCTTCGGCCTGCCGGAAAACGCCGCCTACCGCACCGACCGCCTGAGCTGGCTGCGCCGCCTGTTCGATCTTTCCAACGCGGACTACGACCGGCTGGACCTGGACCGCAGCGACCCGGTCGGCGACTTCGCCGCCGAATTCGCCAAGGGCCTGGACGGCCTGACCGAGCGTGAAGCGCTGGCGCGCCTGACCAAGATCGAGCGGCTGGTGACCGAACAGCTCAAGGGCCGCAAGCTGTACGGCCATCTGTACGACGACCTGCTCAAGCTCAAGTACCTGCACCAGCGTTACACCAACTACCTGAGCTGGGTGCGTTCGCAATAACATGATCTCGTCCGCCTTTGCTCAAGTGCTGGCCTCGGGCCGCCCGGAGTTCAACCGGCGCGCGGCCGAGGCGCGCCGCCGCTATCCCGGCTTTGACATGGCAGCTTTCACCGGACTGCTGGAAACCTGCGTCGACGGCCTGGTCCAGCTGGCATTGCAGCGCGCGCCCGACCGCGCCGGCGGCGTGGCGATGGCCATCTACGATGTGGCGCTGGAGCTGGTCGGGCAAGGGCAGGGCGGCCCGTTGGCGGCGCAGGTCTGGCGCGAACTGGCGCCCTGTTATCCGGCGCTGCTGCTGGCGCAGCCGGCGCGCCTGCTCGGCATGTTGACCAACGCCGCGCTGCACCTGGAGCGCAGCGGCGCCGCGCGGCCCGCGCAATGGCTGGCGTTGATGGGGGCGCTGGCGCCGCAGGTCGGCGACTGGCAGCAACTGGCGGTGGTCGGACAGGTCTGCGCGTGGCGGGCCGGCATGGCGCACTTCCGCGCCGGCGCGATCGAGGCCGCCGATGCCTTGCCGGAAGCGCTGGCGCTGGCCGCTTTCGGCGTCGGCCAGGGCAGCTGGAATGCGTTGCGCACCGTGCTGCTGGCCGATCCCTGGTGGACGGCGGATGAAGCAGAACGGCAGCGCGCGCAGCAAGGGCGCGAGTTCGGCGGCTTCAGCGGATTCGGCGGCGCCTTCGCGATGCCGCCGCAAGTGCGACCCGCCGCCGATGGTTTCTGGGTGCGCAGCGGCGATCGCTACAACCTGCTGGTGGCCGATGTCTGCGGCGCCGTGCTGCACGGCGCCACCCCCGACGAGTACGAGCAGCCGCAGGCGCCCGCAGCGCGCGACGCATGCGGCTTGTCCGGCCAGCGGCTGACGATAGGCCAGCGCCAGGTCGAACTGACCCTGCCGGCGCAAGGTCTGGCGGTAGCCGCCAACCAGCACACGGCTGCCGTCACGTCGGTGTACAGCCACGGCATTTTGCTGTTTCCACTGCGATGACGGACGCACTGATCGAGCAATGGCAGGCGGCCTGGCCGCAGGCGCTGGAGGCGTGGAGCCGCTTCACGCGCCTGCGCGACGCCCGCCTGTGCGCCAGCACGGTGGAAGCGGCGGGGGAAGGCCTGAGCGGCAGCTTCGCGATGATACGGCTGATGGACCAAAGCGTGGTGGTGGACATGCAGGCCGTGCGGGAGCTGGGCCTGGGCGATTACGCGGTCGAGATCCTGGCGCACGAGATCGGCCACCACGTGCTGGCCCCGGCCAGCGCCACCGACCAGTTCCGGCTCCTGGCCCGCATCCGCCGCGCCCTGCCGACGCTGGAAAAGCACGCGGCCATGGTCGCCAACATGTACACCGACCTGTATATCAACGACCGCCTGCAACGGCAGGCCGGCCTGCGCATGGCCGACATCTACCGCATCCTGGAGGCCGGCCGCGAGCCCGCCGAACCGGCGTCGCGCAGTAAGGTGTGGCTGCTCTACATGCGCATCTACGAGAACCTGTGGCAGCTGCACAAGGGCGCGCTTGGCGGCGCCGGCGCCGACGACGCGATGGACACCGACGCCTGGCTGGGCGCGCGCCTGATCCGCGTCTATGCCAAGGACTGGATGGACGGCGCGGGCAAGTTCTCCACGCTGCTGCTGCCGTATCTGGTCGAGAGCCAGAAGCAGGAGGACGAATTCCGCCGCATGTTCGACACGCGTGACGCCGCCGAAGGCTGCGAGCCGTCAGGCGGCCAGCAGATCGAAGCGGGTGAGATGGAGGCGGCCGTGCATCCCGTGCATGACAGCCGCATCTCGGGCCTTGACGGCATCGTCGAACAACCGCAGGATGCCGCCGCGACCAGCCAGGGCGGCCAGGCGCGCGAGCCCTACGAGTACGGTGAAATCCTCAAGGCCGCCGGCATCAAGTTGAGCGACGAGGAGATCGCGGTGCGCTACTATCGCGAGCGCGCCTTGCCGCACCTGATCTCCTTCCCGAGGACGCCAGCCCCGCAGTCGGACCAGTTGCAGCTGGAAGGGCTGGAGCCGTGGCAGATCGGCGACCCGCTCGACCAGATCGACTGGCTGCAAAGCGTGATCCAGAGTCCGCGCCCGATCCCCGGCGTCACCACCGTGCAGCGCGCCTACGGGCGCGAGGCCGCGCCGCTGCGCAAGCCAGAGCCCATCGACCTTGACCTCTACGTCGACAGTTCGGGATCGATGCCCAACCCGCGCGTGCAGACCTCCTACCTGACGCTGGCCGGCGCCATCATCGCCCTGTCCGCGCTGCGCGCCGGCTCCAGCGTCCAGGTCACGCTATGGAGCGGCAAGAGCGACGTGATGACCACCAAGGGCTTTGTGCGCGACGACAGCAGCGTGCTACAGGTGCTGACGGGATTCTTCGGCGGCGCGACCTGCTTCCCGATTCCGCATCTGCGGCACACCTACGAGCGCCCGAGGCCGCGCCGCACCCACATCCTGCACATCTCCGACGACGGCATCACCACCATGTTCGAGAAGGACGAGCGGGGCAACAGCGGCTGGGATGTCGCCGCGCACGCGCTGGCGGTGGGCGACGCCGGCGGCACCATGGCGCTGAACCTGCCCACCGGCTGGGAGCAGTCCGGCGACGACGACTGGCGTCGCGAAGCCTACAAAGTGCTGCGGCAGGCGAAGGAGCGCCAGCAGTGGGAGATCCACGCCATCGCGCAGTTCGAGGACTTGGTAGAATTCGCGAGGGCCTTCAGCCGCAGGCACTATGCGCCCAAGTCCCCGCCGCAGAAAAAGAAAGCATGATGGAACATCCCGGTCCCGCCCTCGAAACGCTGACGCATCGCCTGTCCGATACGCCGGCAGAATTTCTCGACGAGCCGCGCATCGGCATCGCCGGCACGGTGCATGTGGCCGCGCTGGTCAACGACCTGCTGCACATGCAGGGCCAGCGCGCGTCGGCGGAGGTGCTGGAGCGCTTTGTCGGCACGGATGCGAAGCGCGACCGCAACCGCCTGGCGCTGGTGATGATCGCAGTCTGGCTGCTGGCGGACGACTGGTTCCTGTCCGCGCGCCCGGCGCAGCAGCGGGTGCTGGCGCTGCTCGATGGCGCGCTCGGCGAGCTGGCGCAGGCGACGGCGGCGCACCGCTTCGTCCACGACCCGGAGCGGCGCGAGGAACTGGCGCGCGTGGCATTGGCGCGGCTGGGCTATCGGCCCGCCGGTGAGACGGAGGCGCAGGCGACCGATCGCTTGTCGGGCATCAGCGGCATGGAGCGCAAGCGCCTGCTCGAAGCCAGCCGCGCAGCCGAGCGGCGCGCCGCCGAAATCCGCGAGGCCTTGGCGCGCAAGGCCGCCGAGGAGTCGGCCGATAAATGGTCGCGCGAATGAGCGAGTTGACGCCATTGCCGGAACAGGAGGTTCGCTTCCCCACGTTGACGCCGGAGGGCAGGCGCATGCTGGAGTTCCTGTGTGAGCATTCGGCGGCGCCGTTCTATCGCAACCAGAGCGGCAACAAGCTGCTGGCGCACGAAGTTGGCCAGGTGCGCCAGTTCGAGGCGGAGATCGCGCAGGCCACGGTCGGCTGGCCGGCGGGCGGCAAGCCCGAATGGCTGGATGGCTTTATCCGCGCCACGTTCGACACCGTGCCTTACTATCGCCAGCTTGGATCGCCGCCCAGGACCTTTGAGGATCTGCCGACGCAGAGCCGGGCCGACTTCGCCGCCGACATCACGCCCTTCGTGCCGGACACCGCCGACATCGGCCGCATGATCAACTTCCGCACCACCGGCACCACCGGTCATCCCTTGCTGATCGCATCGCATCCGGTGGTCGCGGCGCACTACCTGGCGTTCCACAAGCGTGCCTTGAAGCGGTTCGGCGTCGAGCTGCGGCACGGCAGCGGGCAGGTGGGCGTGGTGCTGCTCGGCCACCAGCAGCGCTGCTTCACCTATGTGTCGGTGACGCCGACGATGGGCGAGTCGGGACTGGCCAAGATCAACCTGTACCCGGACGAATGGCGGCATCCAGACGACCGCGCGCGCTATCTGGATGCGCTGTCGCCGGAGGTTGTTGCGGGCGATCCGATTTCGTTCGCCGCGCTGCTCGAACTGCCGGTGACGATGAAGCCGCGCGCGCTGCTGTCGGTGTCGATGCTGCTGTTGCCGGCCCTGCGCGCACGCCTGGAACAGCGCTTCGCCTGTCCGGTGCTGGATATCTACTCGCTCAACGAAGTCGGCCCGGTGGCGGTGTTCGACGCGCATGCGGGCGGCCACGTGCTGCTGCAGCCGCAGCTCTACGTCGAGATACTGGACCCGCAGGGAAGGCCGGTCGCGCCGGGGCGGCGCGGCGAGATCACGCTGACGGGGGGCTTCAATTTCTGCCTGCCGCTGGTACGTTACCGGACCGGCGACCATGCGTCGCTGTCGTTCCACGCGGATGCGCCGGTGCTGGTCGGGCTGTCCGGCCGTTCGCCGGTACGCTATCTCGCATCCGGCAAGTGGATCAACAACATCGACGTGACGCACGCCTTGAAGCACCTGCCGATACCGCACTTCTGCGTGCACCAGCGCGCGGACGGCGTCGTGGTGCTGCGGCTGGCGCAGGCGATGAGCGCGTTGGGCATGGAAGCGCGCACCGCGCTGGAGCTGCTGTTCGGCGCCGGCAACGTGCTGCTGGAGGTGCTGACCGCCGACGACAAAACCGTTCAATATACCTCCGCACTGGATGGCGCCAACACATGAAGCAATTCAGGACCGGCCTGGTGGTCGGAAAATTCAGCCCGCTGCACCTGGGCCATGAGCTGCTGATCCGGCGCGCCATGGATGCGTGCGATACCACCTTCATCATCAGCTATTCGCTGCCGGAGCTGCCCGGCTGTGAAGCGCACAAACGCGAGCAGTGGCTGCGCGCAAGGTTTCCCGACGCGGTGGTGTTGGTGGTCGATGCTGGTCTGCCGCACAACGACGACGATGCATTGATCCACCGCCGTTTCTGCGCCAACCTGTGCCTGGACCGGTTGGTCACGACGGTGGAAGCCGTCTTCACCAGCGAGGATTACGGCGACGGCTTCGCCGAGGAGCTGGGCCGCTGCTTTAGCGCACGCACCGGGCGCCAACTGACGGTGCAACATGTGATGGTGGACCAGGTGCGCGGCATCGTGCCGGTGTCCGGCACCTTGGTGCGCGGCGATCCGCATGCGTATCGCCGCTATCTATCCGATCACGTGTACGCCAGCTTCGTCGAGAAAGTGTGCCTGCTCGGCGGCGAATCGAGCGGCAAGACCACGCTGGCCGCCGCACTGGCCGAACGGCTCGATACGGCCTGGGTCCCCGAGTATGGCCGCGAATTATGGGAGGCCCGGGACGGCGTGCTTCGCTATGAGGACATGGCGCACATCGGCAGCGTTCAACTGCAGCGCGAGGCGGAGGCGTGCCCGCAAGCCCGGCGCTTCCTGATCTGCGATACCTCGCCGCTCACCACGCTGTTCTATTCCCGCGAGATGTTCGGCCGCGCCGATCCCGCGCTGGAGGACATGGCCGATGCGCGCTACGACCACATCTTCCTGTGCGCGCCGGACTTCGACTTCATCCAGGACGGCACCCGCCGCGACGAGGACTTCCGCCGACAGCAGCACCTCTGGTACCAGGATGAACTGTCCCGCCGCAATCTCTCCTACCATTTGCTGAGCGGCCCGCTGGAGCGGCGCATCGCCGACGCCATCGCTCGTCTGGCCTGAACTTTTCGCGCCGCCCGCAGTCTTATCTTGTGGGAGGATTACCCATGACGACGACATATGAAGACGACGTGGCGGCCTGGGCGCTGGAGCAGGTGGCGTTGCTGCGCACGGGGCAATGGGGTTTGCTGGATATCGAGCATATCGCTGAGGAAATCGAGGATATGAATATCAGCCATCGCCATCAACTGGCGCATCGGCTAGCAATATTGATGGCTCATTTGCTGAAGTGGCAATACCAGCCGGACCGGCGTGGCAGCAGCTGGGAATGTACGATACGCGGCCAGCGCGAAAAGATAAATCGATTGCTCAAACGCATGCCCAGTCTGCGCCGCCTACTGACCGATCCCCAATGGGAGCGCGACGTGTGGGACGACGCACTCGACCTCGTGGTGCACCAGGCCAACTTGCGCGACCTGCCCAAATCCCGTCCATGGGACTTTGAGCAGTTGCTGTCAGCTGAGTTTTTCCCTGACGACTATTTTCCGTCGTAGGTGACGCGGTACACCCGGCCGCCGTAGTCGTCCGAGACGATCATCGAGCCGTCCGGCAGCGTGGCCACATCCACCGGCCGGCCGACCACTTCCTCGCCGCGCAGGAAGCCGTCGATGAAGGCGGTGTCGGTGACGACCTTGCTGTTGTACAGCGTGATCAAGCGCACGCTGTAGCCGCTCTTGGTCGTGCGGTTCCACGAGCCGTGCTCGGCGATATAGACATTGTTGCGATACGCCTCGGGGAACTGCTTGCCGGTGTAGAAGGTCAAGCCCAGCGGCGCCACGTGCGGTCCCAGCTTGGCGACCGGCGGCTCAAACTCCTCGCAAGTGCGCCCCTTGGCGAAGGCCGGGTCCGGCACCACGCCGCCGTGGCAGTAGGGGAAGCCGAAGTGCATACCGGACTTGGGTGCGACGTTCAGCTCGCACGACGGCGTGTTGTCGCCCATCTCGTCGCGGCCGTTATCGGTGAACCACAGCACCTTGGTGACCGGATGGAAGGCGAAGCCCACCGTGTTGCGCACGCCGCGCGCGTATTCCTCCAGCTGGCTGCCGTCGGCATTCATGCGGTAGATCTTCGCGCTCTTGGTGTCCTCGACGTCGCACACATTGCACGGCGCGCCGACCGGGATGTACAGCTTGCCGTCCGGCCCGGCCTTGATCACCTTCTCGCCATGCCACTTGTCGTTGGGCAGGCTGACCTTGACCACCTCGTACGATGGCTTTTGCGCATAGCGCTTGTCGATGTTGTCGAATCGGATCACGCGGCTGATTTCGCCCACGTACAGCGCGCCGTTGAGCAGCGTGACGCCGATCGGGTTTTCCAGCCCTTCGGCGACGGTGACGACGTCGGCCGTCTGCTTGTCGGCGCGCGGCACCAGCGCGTACACCTTGCCGGCCTTGCGCGAGCCGACATAGACGATGCCGCTGTCCGACACCACCAGGCTGCGCGCGGCGCTGACCTGGTTGGCGTAGACGCTGATGTGGAAGCCCTTGGGCAGCTTGAAGCCGCTCAGGTCGGGCACATCGCGCTGCGCCCTGGCCTCGGGCGTGAGCGCAGCAGCCGGCTTGGCGGCGTTGGCGGCGATCAGGTCGGCGAGCAGCGCGATCTGGCTTGCGCTCAGGGCAGGGGACCATGCGGGCATGTCCTTGTCCGGCACGCCCTTGCTGATGATTTTGATGAGATTGGCCTTGGTGGGCGCGCCGTGCAGCCAGGCATGATCGCCCAGCGAGGGGCCGACGGCGCCTTCCTTCTTGACACCGTGGCAGACCGCGCAATTGGCCTGATAGAGTTTTTCGGCGGCGGCGAGATCGGGTTCGGCCGCCTGGGCGGCCAGCGAGGCGATGGCCGCAGCGGTGGCCGCGATGGCGGCGCGCAGGGTAGATGGTTTCATGGACGGTTCCTGTCGGTGGCGAATCGCCATTGTGCCAGTCTCCGCCGCGGATGACCATGGCGCGCGCCGCCGCCGGGCAGGAAAGCGGAAATGCTCAGCCGGCGCTCAGGCTCAGGCGCGGGTCGGCTGGCGCGGCACGCTGGGCGGCGGTGGCGGCCGCCCTGGCCGTGCGGGGCGTGGCGACGGCATGCGGGGCGGCCGCAGGCGCCGCCTCGTCCACCTGAAACACGCTCACCAGCCCGGCCAAATGGCCGGACAGTCCCTGCAACGCCTCCGCCGCCGAGGCGGCTTGTTCGACCAGCGCGGTGTTTTGCTGCGTCACGCCGTCCATCTCGATGATGGCCTGGTTGATCTGCTCGATGCCGGCCTGCTGCTCGGCGCCCGCTTGCATGATCTGCTGCATGATGTCGCTCACCCGCTTGACGCTGGCGACCATGTCGCTCATCGTCAGCCCGGCCTCGTCGACCAGCGCGGCGCCGTTGCCGATGGTCTCGACCGACTTGCCGATCAGCTGCTTGATATCCTGCGCGGCGTTGGCCGAGCGCTGCGCCAGGTTGCGCACCTCGGACGCGACCACCGCGAAGCCGCGCCCCTGCTCGCCGGCGCGGGCCGCCTCCACCGCCGCGTTCAGGGCCAGCAGATTGGTCTGGAAGGCGATGCCGTCGATCACGCCGATGATGTCGACGATCTGCCGCGACGAGGCGGTGATCGATTCCATCGTCGTCACCACCTCGGCCACCACCTCGCCGCCGCGCGCGGCCACGCCGGACGCGGCCGACGCCAGCTGGTTGGCCTGGCGCGCGAACTCGGCGTTTTGCTTGACGGTGGCGGTCAGCTGTTCCATCGACGAGGCGGTCTCCTCCAGTGAGCCGGCCTGCTGCTCGGTGCGGGAGGACAGGTCCATATTGCCGCTGGCGATCTGGCTCGACGCGGTGGCGACCGCGTCGGTGCCGGCGCGCACCTCGCTGACGATGGCCGCCAGCCGCGCGCGCATCGCGGCGATGCTGTACAGCAGGCTGGAGCGGTCGTCCGGCCGCAGCGCGACCTGCACGGTCAGGTCGCCGGCGGCGATGCAGTCGGTGATGCTGGCGGCATAGGCGGGCTCTCCGCCCAGTTGCTTCAGCAGCGAGCGGCTGATCAGCAAGCCCAGCACCAACGCCAGCACGACCGAGGCCGCGCTCAGCGCCACGATCATCCAGGCCGACTGTTCGCCGCGCTGGAGGATGCCGGCGCCGATCTCGTCGATCACCTCGGTCTGGCGCGTGATCAGCAGTTGCAGGCTGGCGAGATAGGTCGCGCTGGCGGGCAGGAGCTCCTGGTCGATGAGGCGGCGGACCTGCTCGGGGTCGCCGCTGTGCTTCTCGGCCAGCACGCGCTTGCGCACCGCCAGGTATTGCGTGCGCTTGTCGGCGGCGGCCGCGAACAGCGCCTTGGCCGCCGGGTCCGTCATTAGTTCGGTGATCTGCCGCAGGTCCTCCTGGGCCAGCGCGGAGGTGCGGGCGATGCCGTCCTCGAAGAATTTCTGGACCTCCGGGTCGGTGGACTTGACCGCCGCCAGCGAGCGTTGCAGATTGGTCTCGACCAGCCCCTTCCAGTGCAGGATGAGGCGCTCCACTTTCAAGCGTCCGGTCAGCAGGTTGTGGGTGTCGGCGGCGCTGGTGCGGATGCTGAGCCAGCTGCTGACGGCGATGATCAGCAACAGCAGCAGCGTAGCGCCGAAGCCTATCGTTAGCCGTTTGCTAACCTTCATGTCGGATAAGTTCATGGCCCGTTCCTCGCGAGAAAAAGGACATACTGCTTCTTAAGCAATCCTTGCACTTTGATCGAGGTACAATGCCGTGCCCTTTTCACCCATCCACAGTCTCATTCATGATCAAAACCTGTCTGGCGTTCGTACTGTGCGGCCTGGCCGCCACTGCCCATGCCCAAAACTCCGACGACGACTGGAATAAGCCGGTCGAACCGTTTCAAATTCACGGCAACACCTACTACGTGGGCGTGAGCAGCCTGAGCTCGGTGCTGGTGACGTCGCCGCAAGGCCATATCCTGCTCGACGGCGGCTATCCCGATTCGCCGCAGCGCATCGCCGCCAGCGTCCGCAAGCTGGGTTTCCGCGTGCGGGATATCAAGCTGATACTGAGCTCGCACGATCACTTCGACCACGCGGGCGGCATCGCCGAACTGCAGCGCATGACCGGGGCGACGGTGGTGGCCAGTCCGCTGACGGCCGCCGCGCTCAAGCGAGGCCACATGGCGGAGGATGATCCCCAGTTCGTGGGCAATACGCCGTTTGCCAAGGTGGCCAAGGTGCGTACGGTGCGCGATGGAGAAACCGTCAAGGTCGGACCGCTGGCGGTGACCGCCGTCTACACGCCGGGCCATACCGCGGGCGGCACCAGCTGGACGTGGCGCTCCTGCGAGAAGGACCGCTGCGCCAGCGTGGTCTTCGCCGACAGCATCAATCCGATCTCCAGCGACGGCTACAAGTTCAGCGAGCATCCGGAGGTGGTGAAGCAATACGAGCAAAGCTATGCGGCGCTGGAACGCGCCTCGTGCGATGTGATCATCGCCGTGCATCCGGAATTCTCCGGCATGTGGGAGAAGCGCCAAAGCGGCAAGCCAGACGCCTTCCTGGACGGCGGGGAAGGCTGCAAAGCTTATGTCAAGGCGGCGCGCGACAAGCTCAATCTGCGTCTGGCGGCGGAGGCGGGAAAATGATCGTGGATTTCGATGTGGCCTATGAGGGCCATGTGCTGAAGGGCGACCAATACGTCGGCGCCGACAGCAATCGCGTGCTGTACCTGCACGGCGCTGGCGCCAGCACCCGTCGCGGCCACCATCTGCTGCGCGGCGCGCTGCGGCAGCGCGGCGTCGGCAGCACCTGTTTCGACTGCGTCGGCCATGGCGACACCGGCGGCGCTCTGGCGCAATCGTCGGTGGCCAGCCGCACGCGCCAGGCGCAGACGGTGGTTGCGGCGCGCGGCGTGCCGGAGCCGTTGGCGATCATCGGCGCCAGCATGGGCGCCTACAACGCCATCCGCATGACGCAGAGCCATCGCGTCGATGCGCTGGTGCTGATCGTGCCTGGCGTGTACACGCCGTCGGCGTATGAAGTGCCGTTCGGTCCCGAATTCTCGGCCGTGATACGGCGCGAGCGCAGCTGGGCCGACAGCGACGCCTGGGAGATCCTGTCGCGCTTCGAAGGCCGGCTGCTGGTGATCGCCGCCGAACACGACGCCACGATCCCGCTGGAGATCCCCGAACGCCTGGTGGCCGCGGCGGCGAACGCGCAATCGAGCCGGCTGCATATCGTGCAGGGCGCCGAACACAATCGCCTCTGGTCGTTGCTGGAGGAGGACCCGGCCAGCTTCGCCGCCGCCGTCGATATGGTGGCCGACGTGGTGAATGGCGGAAGGCAGTAGGAGTCGAACCTACAGGGGAGCGTCTGACGCCCCCCACCGGGTTTGAAGCCCGGCCCCATCACCGGATGAGTATGCCTTCCGTGGAACTACGTGCCACTGTACGACCACACCGCGTTCGGTCGTATCAAGTGGATGTTGCCTACGCGCCGAGTATAGCCGACGCGATCGAAGAACTCCAATATCTGTATGGCCCGCTTTCGACCCAGCCCGGTCGCGTCGCGGAACGCCGACGCCTGCACTTCGGGCAGCGCCGCCACCAGCGCCGCCAGTTCGGCCAGCCGCTTGGGATGGTAGAACAGGTCCGGCACCACCTGGCTGATCTCGCCCGTCTTCGAGAGCTTGAGCAGCAAGCGGCGCACCTCCGCCTCCGGCATGCCATGATCGCGCGAAAGGTCGCGTACCCACGGCGGATCGTAGGCGCCCTCCAGCAACGCGGCCAGCAGCGGCGCGGCCTGCGCCTGTTCCTTCTCGCTTAGTTCGACGCTGTGGCCGGGCAGGTGGAGGCTGCGGCCACGCTGCTTCACCTGCCCGGTGGCGATCAGCGATTCGACCAGGCGGCTCCACAACCGGTCCTCCATCTCCGGCGCGACGATGCGCTTGAGGCGCCACAGTTCAGGGCCCGCATCGTCCGGAGCGCGCGCGTGGAATTCGGCCAGGCCGGCCAGGATACGCGCCTCCAGCGCCTGCACCTCTCCGGCGGCGAGCAGCAGCGCATCGCCACCTTGCAGCGTCACTTCGATGGTATCCGCCGGCAGCGCGATCCGGTCGGCCGGCAGCTGCGACAGCCGCATCAACGCCGACCTGCGCAAGCCGAGGGGGCTGCGCGCCAGCAGCGAGGCGACATCTCCGCTGGCGACGAAATCGGCCAGCGCCCGCAGCCACGCCATGCGCGCAGCACTGCGCCGCTTGCGCGCCGGGCCGAATGGATCGAGCACCATGCCGCCGCCGATGGTGACGGTGGCTTGCGCGTTGCGGATCACGAAGCGGTCGCCCGGCACGGCGTGCACCGGAGCGTCGAGCACCAGCTGCACGCGGCCGGTCTGGCCGGGCGCCAGCAATTCGCCGTCCAACAGCACAACGTTGGCCGTGTGGTGCGCGGCGCCCAGGTGGACGTGCAGCGGCGACCATGACTTGAGTGTCAGGCCGCAATCGGGCATCAATGTCAGGTCGACGTCGATGCGGCTGGAGCATTCGCCTAGCGCCGGAGCGACCACCCAGGTGCCGCGTTCCACTTCCTCCTTCGCCACGCCATGCAGGTTGAGCGCCAGCCGCTGGCCGGCATGGCCGGCGTCCGCGCTGCGGTTCTGTGCGTGGATGCCGCGCACGCGCGCCTGCTGTCCACCCGGGGCCAGTTGCAGCACTTCGCCGACGCGCACGCTGCCCGCCAGCGCGGTGCCGGTGACGATGGTGCCCTGGCCGGACAAGGTGAATACGCGGTCCACGCCAAGCCGGAACAGGCGCCGTTCGTCGCTGGCCGGCAGCGACGCGGCCATCCGGGCCAGGTGCCGCAGCAAAGCCTGCACGCCGGCGTCGTCGGCCGCGCTGGCGTTGGTGCGGAAGATTTGCGCCTCGGCGAAATCGGTTGGCGCCAGCAGGGCGTTGATGTCCCGCTCCACCTGCTCCATGCGTGCCGTGTCGACCCGGTCTATCTTGGTCAGCGCCACCGCGCCGCGCCGCACGCCCAGCAGGCGGAGGATGGCCAGGTGCTCCAGCGTCTGCGGCATGATGCCGTCGTCGGCGGCGATCACCAGCAGCGCGGCATCGATGCCGGTCACGCCAGCCGCCATGGTGCGGATGAATTTTTCGTGGCCCGGCACGTCGATCACGCCGAGGATGTCGCCATTGTCCAGCGGCGCGTAGGCGTAACCGAGTTCGATCGATATGCCGCGCGCCTTCTCTTCCTTCAGCCGGTCCGTATCGACCCCGGTGAGCGCGCGCGTGAGCGTGGTCTTGCCATGGTCGATATGACCTGCCGTGCCGACGATCATACGGCCAGCAGCGCCAGTTGGTCGGTGAAGCGCTGGCGCTGGTGGTCGTCCAGGCAGCGCAGGTCCAGCCACAGCGCATCCTGTGCCACGCGGCCGATCACCGGCAGCGGCAAGGCGCGCAGGCGCTGTTCCAGCATGCCGAGCGCATTGCTGATACGTCCCGCAGCGGTGGCGCGAACCACCAGGCCATGACTGGGCAACTGGTCGACGGGCAGGGCGCCGCTGCCGATCTGGCTCATCATCGGTTCCGAGCTGACTTCATAGCCGGTTCCCAGCACCGCCTGCAACGGCGGCTGCAGCGCCTGCGCCAGTTCGCGCATGTCGGCGGCGGGGCGGGTCAGAAGCTTGAGTGTGGTCAGGCGTTCAGGCAGAAGGTCCGGCGCGCGGTACAGCGCGAGCACCGGCTCCAGCGCGGCCAGCGTCAGTTTGCCGACGCGCAGCGCGCGCTTGAGGGGATTCTTCTTGATCTGCGCGATCAGGTCGGCGCGGCCGACGATGATGCCGCACTGCGGCCCGCCCAGCAGCTTGTCGCCGCTGAAGGTGACCAGGTCCGCACCGCCGGCGATGGTTTCACGCACCGTCGTTTCGTGCGGCAGTCCGTATTGTTCCAGGTCGACCAGCGTGCCGCTGCCCAGGTCCACCGCCAGCGGGATGTTGTGCTTCTTCGATAGCGGCGCCAGCTCCGGCAGCTCGACGCTCTTGGTGAAACCGGTGATGGCGTAATTGCTGCAATGGACCTTCATCATCAGCGCCGTCTGCGGACCGGCGGCTTCGGCGTAGTCCTTCAGGTGTGTGCGGTTGGTGCTGCCCACTTCGCGCAGCACGGCGCCGGCGCGGGTCATGATGTCCGGGATGCGGAAGGCGCCGCCGATTTCCACCAGCTCGCCGCGCGAGACGATGACTTCCTTGCCCTGTGCGAGGGTGTTCAACATCAGCAGCACGGCGGCGGCGTTGTTGTTGACGATGGTGGCCGCTTCGGCGCCGGTCAGTTCCAGCAGCAGGTCCTCGATCAGGTTGTCGCGGTCCCCGCGCTTGCCGGTGTCGATGTCCCACTCAAGGTTCATTGGCCAGCGCAGCGCTTCTGCGACGGCTTGCACGGCGCTGTCGGGCAGCAGGGCGCGGCCAAGGTTGGTGTGCAGGACGGTGCCGGTGAGGTTGAACACGGGCCGCAGCGGCGAGCGGTTGGTGTCGCGCAGACGCTTGGCCAGCATCGCCAGCATGGCGGGGATGCCGGTGTCGCCGGTGGCCGGCATGCCGTCGCGGCGGCTGGCCAGCATCATGCCGCGCAGTTCGGCCAGCAGCATGCGGGCCGCTTCCAGTGTCTGCACGCGGCCGTATTCGGCGATCAGCGGTTCGCAGGCGGCGTCCGACAGGATCAGGTGGACGGCGGGCAGGTGGATGACCGCTGCTGCCGGCGCGCCGGCGGGCGATGCGGCGTCCTGCCGCTCGCCGACGCTGGCCTTGGTGTCCGTCTTGCCGCTCATGCGGCGTTGAACCACAACAGGGGATTGCCGCTGGCGCGGGCGTAGCCTGCCTCGCCGACCAGCAGGTCCAGCGCCAGGCTGGCCAGGTCGTCGGCCAGCGGTTCGACGTTGTAGTCGTGCTCCTGGTTGAAGATCTTGCGGTAGGTGCGGCAGTCGTCGCAGGTCTCGGCGCGTGCCACCTTGCTCGGGTCATTGGCCTTGTTTGCGATTTCCGGCGCGTCGTCGGCCGGCTCGATGCTCTGGTAGGCGATGTGCGCGGTATGCTCGCAGCACGAGCATTTGACCCGCACCATATGCCACTCGCTGGCGCAGCAGCTGCATTGCAGGTAGCGGTAGCCCTGCGATTGTCCGCCGATGCGGATCACGCTGGCCACCGGATGCGCGCCGCACACCGGGCATAGCGTGTTGGTCACCAGCGGCGCCACGCGCTGCGCATCCAGCTGGCCGGCGCGCATGGTCCACATGATCTGCAGCGCGGCGGCCACGAACGGCGCGTGCAGCGGATTGACGCTGTCGGTCAGCTCGGACAGCACGGCGTCGGCGCAGCCTTCCAGTTCCGCGCTATCGAGCGCGCGCAGCTCCGCCAGCACGGAGGCGATCTGCGGCTGGCCTTCCGCCAGCGGATCGAGCTGGTCGAGCAGGGCGTTGAACACGGAGCGCCACGACGGCGGCCGCGCGCCGCTGACCGGCAGCGGCGGCATATTGTGTTCGAGCGAGACGGCGATGTCGGCGGCGTCGGGCAGGGCGAAGGCGTCCGACGGGAAGGACTGTGAGACGGCGGCTTGCGCGTCGACCAGCGCGGCCATCAGCAGCAGGTAGCCGCGCAGCGTTTCGCCGACGGGGATACCTTTGATTTCATTTTTGGCAAGCTGGCGCAGGCGGGCGGCGCGCGCGATGAACAGGCTGCGCGGATGCGGCAGCAGCAGGCGTGGAATGGCGTTGTGATCGAGCGCTTCGATCTCGCCGGGTTGAAGCAGGCGTTGTACCAAGATGTCTCCCAGAGGGCCGGCGGCGACGGAGCCGCCGACTCTCCAACTATTCTAATCCTAAACTGCCGGGTCAATCACGTGATTTGCGCGCGACCTCCTCAAACCAGCGCGGGTGATGCTTCCGCGCCCACCCGTAGGTGACAGTGCCGCGCACCATGGCGCCTATCGAACCCTTCACCCACAAGCCCGCGTAGACGTGTATCACGATGGAGCAGATGATCACGAACGCGCAGAAGGCGTGCAGCAGCGCGGCGAAGCGTACGAGGTCAATAGGGAAGTAGAACGCGAAGTAGGCGCGCCAGATCACCACGCCCGACAGCAGCAGGCCGCACATGCAGAAGATCAGCACGAAGAACAGCACCTTCTGCCCCGCGTTGTAGCGTCCCACCTTGGGCAGCTTGTCCTCGCGCTTGTGGACCACGTCGCCGATTTGATCCAACCACTGTTTATCGCCCGGCTCGAACCGGTTGTGGTGCCAGAAGCGCGCCACCAGCAGCGCGAACGAGACGAACATCACCAGTCCGATAAACGGATGCAGGATGCGCGTCCACTGGCCTCCGCCCAGGAACACCGCCAGCCACGCGGTCGCCGGATGGAACATGGCCAGCCCGGACACCGCCAGCAGCACGAAGCAGATGGCGGTGATCCAGTGGTTGCTGCGCTCATTCGGCGTATAGCGCTCGATCAGCGGGTTGCCGTCCTTGTCGCGATCAGGTGTGCTCATTTTTCGCTCTCCCGGATACGGTTGGCTTCATGCAGCGCCTCGGCTTCCTCGTCCTTGCTCACCTCATTCGGCCCGACGCGCGAGTAGTGGAACCAGCCCGCCAGCGCCGTGACGGCGATGCCGGCCAGCGCCAATGGCTTGGTCAGGCCCTTCCACAGTCCGACCATGGGGCTGATGCTCGGATTGGCCTTCAGGCCATGATAGAGGCCCGGCTGGTCCGCATGGTGCAGCACATACATCACGTGCGTGCCGCCCACGCCGGCCGGATCGTACAAGCCTGCGTTGGCGTAGCCGCGCGACTTCAGGTCCTCGATGCGCTCCGCGGCGTGGTCCTTCATGTCCTCCTTGGTGCCGAAGACGATGGCGCCGGTGGGGCAGGTCTTGACGCAGGCAGGTTCCTGGCCTACCGCCACACGGTCCGAGCAGAGCGTGCACTTGTAGGCGCGGTCGTCCTTCTTGGAGATGCGCGGCACGTCGAACGGACAGCCGGCCACGCAGTAGCCGCAGCCGATGCAGTTCTCCTGATGGAAGTCGACGATGCCATTGGTGTACTGGACGATGGCGCCCGGCGAGGGGCAGGCCTTCAGGCAGCCCGGGTCCTCGCAGTGCATGCAGCCGTCTTTGCGTATCAGCCATTCGAGGTTGCCGTCGTTGGTCTCGTGTTCCGAGAAGCGCATCACGGTCCACGATTGCGGCGACAGGTCGATGGGGTTGTCGTACACGCCGGTGGTCTCGCCGACTTCGTCGCGCAGGTCGTTCCACTCCATGCAGGCGGTCTGGCAGGCCTTGCAGCCTATGCACTTCGACACGTCGATCAACTTGGCGACGGTGCCGGTGACGGGCGTGCGCGCCACCGGTTCCTGCACCGTGGTGGCCGACATGCGCTTGATATCAAGGGATTGTAGTGCCATGGTTATTCTCCTCGGGCCGTCATGCTTTTTCCACTTTCACCAGGAAGGACTTGAATTCCGGTGTCTGCGAATTGCCGTCACCAACCGTCGGCGTGAGGGTGTTGATCAGGTAGCCCGGTTTGGTGACTCCCTTGAACCCGAAGTGGATCGGCAGTCCGACCTGGTGGGTCTTCTTGCCGTCGATGATGAGCGCCTTGATACGCTTGGTCACCACGGCCTTGGCCACGATGTGCCCGCGCTTGGAGCTGACCTTGACGCGGTCCCCATGCGCCACGCCGATCTCCTTGCCCAGGTCCTCGCCGATTTCGACGAATTGCTCCGGCTGGATGATGGCGTTCAGGCGCGCGTGCTTGGTCCAGTAGTGGAAGTGCTCCGTCAGGCGGTAGCTGGTCGCCACGTGCGGGAACTCGGCCACCTTGCCCAGCTTGGCCCGGTCGCCGGGGAACATGCGGCCGACCGGATTGCTGGTGGCGCGCGCGTTCGTCGGGTGCATCGGGTTGTGGCCGACCGGCGTTTCGAACGGCTCGTAGTGCTCGGGGAAGGGGCCCTCGGCCATCGCGTCGCGCGAGAAGAAGCGGGCCACGCCCTCGGCCAGCATGATGAAGGGCCCCATGCCGTTTTCAGGCGGCTCGTCCGCCTTGAAGTCGGGGATGTCGGCCCCGGCCCAGTTGGTGCCGTTCCATCCCACCAGCTTGCGCGTGGGGTCCCACGGCTTGCCCTTGGTGTCGCAGGAGGCGCGGTTGTACAGGATGCGGCGGTTGGCCGGCCAGGCCCAGGCCCAGTTCAGCGTCTGGCCGATGCCGGTCGGGTCGGAGTTGTCGCGCCGTCCCATCTGGTTGCCGGCCGAGGTCCAGCAGCCGGCGAAGATCCAGCAGCCGCAGGCCGTGCTGCCGTCGTCGCGCAGCTGCGCGAAGCCGGAGACCTGCTCGTTCTTCTTCAGGATGACTTTCGTCGGGTCCTTGGGATCGGTGAGCTCCTTCAGCGCCTTGCCGTTGTACTCCATCGCCAGTTCCTCCGGCGTTGGGCTGAATGGCTTGGCGTAAGGCCAGGTGAGGTTGACGATAGGGTCGGGGAATTTGCCGCCGTCGGTCTGGTACATCTTTTTGATGCGCAGGAAGATGCCGGACATGATCTCCAGGTCGCTCTTGGTCTGCCCGGGACCGTCGGCCCCTTGCCAGTGCCACTGCAGCACGCGCGAGGAGCTCACCAGCGAGCCGCGTTCCTCGGCGAAGCAGGTGGTCGGCAGGCGGAACACCTCGGTCTGGATCTTGGTCGGATCGACCTGGTGGAACTCGCCGAAGGGACGCCAGAACTCCGCCGTCTCCACCGCGAGCGGGTCCATCACCACCAGGAACTTCAGCTTGGACAAGGCTTCCGTGATCTTCTGCTTGTCGGGCGCCGAGGCCAGGATGTTGAAGCCCTGGCAGATGTAGCCGTTCATTTTCCCTTGATGCATAAGCTCGAAGGCCTGCATCATGTCGTAGGGCTTGTCCAGCTTGGGCAGGTAGTCGAAGGCGTAGTTGTTCTCCTCCGTGGCGGCGTCGCCCCACCAGCACTTCATGAAGCTGACCAGGAACTTCTTGGCGTTGCTGTAGTAGCTGAGCTGATTCGGACGCAAAGGCTTCAGCGCGCGCTTGGCGGCGTAGGCCTCGAAGTCCTGCTCCGCCTCGCCGGGCAGCGTCAGGTAGCCGGGCAGCATATTGGTCAGCAGCCCCAGGTCCGTCAGGCCCTGGATGTTGGAGTGACCGCGCAGCGCGTTCATGCCGCCGCCGGCGATGCCGATGTTCCCCAGCAGGAGCTGCACCATGGCGCCGGTGCGCAGCGTTTCCGCGCCGGTGGAGTGCTGCGTCCAGCCCAGCGCATACAGGATGGTGGCGGCGCGGCCCGGAACGGCGGTCGATGCCAGCATCTCGGCGACCTTGTGGAACTTCTCGGGCGGTACGCCGCAAGCCTTCTCCACCATCTCCGGCGTGTAGCGCGCGTAGTGCTTCTTCATCAGCTGATAGACGCAGCGCGGGTGTTCGAGCGTGGGGTCGATCTTGGCGAAGCCGTCGTCACCCATCTCGTAGTTCCAGCTACTCTTGTCCGTGTACTTGCCCGCCTTGTCGTCCCAACCCGAATACAGGCCGTCGTTGAAGGCGAAGTCCTCGCGGACGATGAAAGGCATGTCCGTGTAGTTGCGGACGTACTCGTGCTGGATCTTGTCGTTCGTGAGCAGGTAGTTGATGATCCCGCCCAGGAATACGATGTCCGCGCCGGTGCGGGTAGGGACGTAGCAGTCCGCCACCGAAGCGGTACGGGTAAAGCGTGGGTCGACCACGATCAGCTTCGCGCCGCGATGCGCCTTCGCTTCCGTGACCCATTTGAATCCGCAAGGGTGTGCTTCCGCTGCGTTACCGCCCATGACCAGGATGACATCAGCGTTCTTGATGTCTACCCAGTGATTCGTCATCGCACCACGTCCAAATGTCGAGGCAAGACCTGCCACCGTCGGACCGTGTCATACACGCGCTTGATTGTCGAATGCCAGCATGCCCAGACTGCGCATGGTTTTATGGGTTAGGTAGCCTACCTCGTTGGTCCCCGCCGACGCGCACAGCATGCCGGTGGTGGTCCAGCGGTTGACGGTTTTGCCGTCCGCCGTCTTGTCGATGAAATTGGCGTCGCGATCGGCCTTCATCAACTTGGCGATGCGGGTCAGCGCGTCGTCCCAGGAGATTTTGCTCCACTCGGTCGCGCCGGGTGCGCGGTACTCGGGCACCAGCAGGCGGTTTTCGGAGTGGATGAAATCGACCAGGCTCGCGCCTTTCGGGCATAGCGTGCCGCGGTTGACCGGGTGGTCGGCGTCGCCCTCGATGTGGATGATGCTGGCCTTGGCGTTCTTGGCGCCGTCGCCCAAGCCGTACATAAGGATCCCGCAGCCTACGGAGCAGTAGGGGCAGGTGTTGCGGGTTTCGGTGCTGCGCGCCAGCTTGTACTGCCGGACTTCGGCCAGGGCCGATGCCGGCGCAAAGCCGAGAAGCGCGATGCTCGAACCCGCGATGGTCGCGCCAGTCACCCGAAGGAACTGTCGCCTGGACATCTGGTTCATGGGGTAAGCCTCTCATGATATGAAAAGACCTACCAAGTCTATCACTATAAAAATGGAAGCCCCGTAACAAAATGAATCAGATGTTGTGTTTTCGGCAGTGGATGGTACGGCAGCACCGCTTCGCCGCATCCCGTGCACGGTCCGGCGCAATCGGCTCGACCGGCGAGGCGCCGGCGCTTATCGTGACTTTTTACTCACATTGGAGACTATATGCACAAACTGCCGTCCTTTGTTTTTGCCCTCATTATCGCCACCTGGTGCGCCGCGCCCGCGCGCGCGGCCGACGCTGCACATGACGTCGATGTCGCCGCCATTCGCCAAGTCGTCCAGCAGTTCCAGTCCGCCATCATCGCCCACGACGGGAAAACCCTGGGAGGCCTGTTCCTGCCGGACCACGACAGCTGGCTATCGGTACTCGACACCCCAACCTGGAAATCGATCAAGGCGAACAACCCGGCGGTGCCCAAGGTGGTTCGCTCAAGCTGGAAAAAGTTCGCGGACTACATCCAGACTTCCACCGGGCCGGTCGAAGAGCGCTTCTACGACGTTCGCATTGAAACGAATGGCGCGGTGGCCTCGGTCTACTTCAACTTTGATTTCCTCGGCAACGGAAAAGTCACCAACCGTGGGAGCGAAAGCTGGCAGATGGTGCAGACCGGGGATGGCTGGAAGATTAGCTCGATGCTGTACTCGATAGGCGACTGACGCGCTAGAATCGCTGCTTTCCTCTCTCCCGGATACCCAGCGTGAAAGAACCCGCACCAAGACTCGTCGCCGTCCTTGCCGCCCTGCCGGTTGCCGCCTCCATGGCGATCCTCGGGCTGCCGGAGCTTGGGCATGGCTACGCCGCCGCTTTCCGGGGGCTGTACTTCGTCGCCTGCATGGTATGGATCGTGCCATTGGCCTGGCTGCAGCGCCAGTTGTGGCGCCGTGAGAGCGCGTTGCCGGCCACAGTGGTGATATTGCTGGCGGCAAGCTACGCGATGTCGGTGGCGAATGCGCTGGCGGGGCAGCATCTTGCGATCGCGCTCGGGCTGGCGACCGGCTACCGCTGGTCCCACCTGGTACAGGGGCTGGATGGCTGCTGGCTGGCGCTGATCGCGTTCTGCGCCGTGCATGCGGTCGCGGTCTACTACCTGTCGCTGCAGCGTACCCGGTTACGCCTTGCACAGGCCCTCGCGCACGCGCGGGACGCCGAGCTGCGCGCCCTGCGCCTGCAGGTGAATCCGCACTTCCTTTTTAATACCCTGAATGCGATATCGGCGCTCGTCGCCGCCGGCGATAATCGCGAGGCCAATCGCATGATCGGCCGCGTGGCGGATTTTTTGCGCGCCACCCTCGTGCATGATGGCCGCCATGAACACGCGCTGGCCGAGGAACTGGCATTGATCGAGGCCTACCTCGGCATCGAGCAGGCAAGGCTCGGCGAGCGTCTGCGGGTGACGATGACGGCGGGCCCCGACGTGCTTGACGTGGCGGTCCCGTACCTGCTGCTGCAGCCGCTGGTCGAGAATGCGATCCGTCACGGCATCGCCCCGCTGGCGACGGCGGGCCGGCTCGACATCCGCGTCGAGCGTGCTGGCGCCAGCCTGGCGGTCGAACTGCTCAATGATGGACATCGGCCCGCGTCGGTTGCGACTACCGGCGCCGGCATCGGCCTTGCCAATGTGGCCGAGCGGTTGCGCCACCTGTACGGCGGGGAGCACCGGTTGGACGCCGACTGGCGCGGTGAGCGCAGCTTCCGCGTGCGTCTGACGCTGCCGCTGCGGCCGATGGCGGCATGATGCCGGTCCCGATCAGCGTCGCGATCGTCGACGACGAGCCGCTGGCGCGGCTCGCGCTCAAGGCACGGCTGGCGCACAGGCCCGGTTTCGAGCTGGTGGCGGAGTATAGAGACGGCGACACCGCAGTTCAGGGGCTGGCCGCGTTGCGTCCGGACCTCGTCTTCATGGATGTCGAAATGCCAGGCCGAAGCGGGCTTGAAGTGCTGCGCGCGCTGCCTGCGGACAGCCGGCCCATGGTGATCCTGGTGACGGCGTATGACAGCTTCGCCTTGCAGGCATTCGACCTGGCGGCGCTGGACTATTTGCTCAAGCCAGTCGATGACGACCGTTTCGACGAGGCCCTGGAGCGCGCAAGAAGGGCCTTCCCCTGGCGCAGGAAGAACGAAGAAGTCCGTTTGCCGGCTCCTGCGCCCTGGACACACACGTTCACGATACGAACGGGGACGCGCACGGTACTCGTGCGGGCTATCGATGTCGAGCGCATCGAGGCGGACGGTGATTATGCGACGCTGCACGCGGGCGGCAAGACGCATCTGGTGCGGGAACCCCTGCATCTGCTGGCCATGCAGCTCGATCCGCTGCGGTTCCAACGCGTGCACCGCTCGGCGATAGTTCGCATCGACATGATCCAGGAACTGCGAGCGTTGACCAATCGCGACGCCTTGCTGCGCCTCCGCGACGGCAGCCTGCTGCGCGCGAGCCGCACCTACATGCCGGCGCTGCTGGAGGCAATTGATCGCCACAAAAGCCAGGACGTAAGCCAGGCCCGATGCGGTTGATTCCGCGCTAATTCGGGAGGTAGCAGGCGCGCAAGCGGGCGTAGTCGTAAAAATGGCTGGCCGGGGTTAGCTTGGCCTGGTCGCATGCGCGCTTGAAGTCCGCTTCCTTCTCGTTGTACAGCATGCGGACCAGCGTGCGGCCCTCGTCGTTGACGTAGACATCCCACTGGATGTTGGCAGCCATCGGCGCGACCGCTTCGCCGCGCCAGTTGCTGTTGTCGTAGCTGTAGGTCGCCGCGCGCGGCAGCGGCTCGGACATGCCGGGCAGGCCGAGGATGGCCGCCATCGGGATCACGATTTCCGCGTGGCTGAAACGCAGCTTGGCGGCGTGCGACAGGTTGCCCCTGGCGATTGCGTCCACTTCGCTGAAGAAATCGTCGAGCAGCGTTTGCGCCATGCGGTAATTGACGCCGCCGTTTTCGCTGATGCCGGGGCCCTTGGTGTAGAAGGCGATGGCGTCCTCGGTGGCCGCGAACACCGCCGCCTGCGCCGCCGGCAGGTAGCGGGTGAAGTCGGTTTTCAGCTCGGCCTTCATGTCGGCCGCCGCCGAGTACAAGTCGTACAACGCCTGCGCCGCGTCGATCGCGGACTTGATCTCGGTGTCGCCGTCGCCGGTCAGCTTGTTGGTGAACTGCTTGTCGGCGCTGGTGTAGCTGTAGGTGCCAGTGTTGGCGGCGCTGTAGCGGCCCTGATCCAGTCCGGTGATGAAGGCCGGCGTGAACAGGCGCTCCAGCACCGCCCTGGCAGCCGCCGCGACCTGCGGCTGCGCCAGGATGGCAGCTTCGCGCGCACGCAGCTCGTCGCTCCGGATCCAAGCCTGGTATTCCTGGCTGGCCCGCCAGGTGGCGTACAGCGGATCGCCGCTGTCGGCCACCGCATCCTGCTTGGCACTGAGTTTGTGGAAGTAGAGCAGGAAGCGGTCGGTGCCCGCAGGGCGGCTGTCGTGATTCGTTTCCGCGCGCGGCGCCAGCGATGGCGGACGCACGATCAGCGCTTGCAGCTTGGGTTGCTGCGCCACCAGCGAACCGGCGAAATACTCGCCGCTGTCGACCGCGCGGTCCTTGCCGGAGGTGACGAGCAGGATGCGGCGTTGCGCGGCCACGGCGTCAGTGAACAGCTGCGGCAAGCGGCGGACCATGCGCTCGGCCAGCTGCTTGTGCTCCGTCACGCCTTGCATGGTCTCGTTGCCGTAGCCAGGCTTGGTGATGCCGGCCACGCCGTAGCCCAATAGCGCATTGGCTTTCATCATTTGCAGAAGATCGTCGCCCAACTGGGCGCCCAGCGGCGTCAGCGCCTTCTCCTTTTCCGCCAGCTGCCAAAGCTTGTATAGCGCAAGGTCGGTCTTCATGCTGCTCAAGCCGCGCGACCCGTGCCGCGCCAGCAGCTGGGTGTAGACCGCGCGGTAGCCTTGCGGCGGCGCCTCGTAGCTGGTGCTGGGCTGCTGCGGTTGATACGGCGTCTTGGTCTGGTAATACAGCTCGCCGGACGCATTCAACAGCAACAGGGACAGGGCGGCGCCGGCCGCGAGGCGTGGTGGTTTCATGGTTTAGAAGTCTACGCGAACATTCACGCTGGCGGTGCGCGGCGATCCCACGTTCAGGTAGTTCTCCTGGTAGTAGGTCCAGTATTTGCGGTTGGCGATGTTGGAGATGTTGGCGCGCACGCTGACCATCTTGCCGAAGTAGCGGTGACGGTAGTTGAAGCCCGCGTCGAACAGCGTGTAGGCCGGCAGCGTGTTGACGTTGGCCGCATCCATCGGCAGCTCGCCCAGGTATTGCGTGCCGGCGTGCAGCGCCAGGCCAGGCAATACGTCGCGCCAGGTCGCCTGCACCGACACCTGGCGGCGCGGCGCGCCGACCGCGCGCTTGCCGCTGAAGCCGGGAGCGGCGTTTTCCAGCATCGCGTCGAGCAGCATCAGGCCACCCTCGATCGACAGGTTCTTGGTTGCCTGCACCACGGTGTTGAATTCCACGCCCTGGTACTTGGTTTCGCCGTCTTCCACGAAGACGTTGGCGCCGTTGGTGTACTGCGCGCCACGCTTGATGTGGAACAGCGCCGCGCTGGCGTTCCAGAAGCTGCGCTCCGTCTTGATGCCGACTTCGGCCTGCTTGCTCTTGAGCGGAGCGAAGGTCTGGTTGGCGTTGACGGTGGACGTCGGCGCGCTGGAAGCCTGCTCCATCGCCTCGACGTAGCTGCCGTAGACGGTGGTGTCGGCGGCCGGCTTGTACATCAGGGCCACGGTGGGCGTGGTGCGCTGTGCGGGGTAGTTGGCGATGACCGCGCCCTTGGTGGAGTAGGCGTTGTCGTTGTAGCGCGTGTAGCGGGCGCCGGCCAGCACCGACCAGTTGTCGGTCAGCTTGACGGTATCGCTGGCGAAGGCCGCCTCCTGGCGGGTGGCTTCGTCGCGGTAGGTGCCGCCGCTCCAGTTGATGCCGTCGACGTTGATGATGTTGGGTGCATACAGGTTGCCGGTGCCCAGATAGGTCTTGGGCGTGACCGCCGAGGAGGTCGAGGACAGGTTTTGCGAGCTCACGCCGGCGACGATTTCGTGCGCCAGGCCGAAGGCGTTCACCTTGCCTTCAAAGCTGGCCTGTGCCTGGTCGAAGTGGTAGCCGTGCAGTTCGGAGGTGACGCGGTCCTTGTAGTCGGCCTTGTTGCTGGTGATGTAGTACTGGTCCTTCTTGTAGACGCGGGTCGAACTCGAGGTGCGGTACGACAGGTTCGCCACCCATTCAGGGCTCATGCGGTATTCCATGCCGACGGTGGAGAGCGAGTATTCGACATCGCTGCCCGCGCCGATGCTATTAAGTTTGGTGTCTCCGGCGACCGGCTTGGGCACCACGTATAGCGGCGAGATCACCACGTCGGTGCCGCCCACGCTTTTGCGCCGCTGGTAGATCGCGTCGTAGGTCAGCGCCACGTCGTTGGAGACGCGCCATTCCAGGTTCAGGCCCGCCGCGTTGCGCTTGATCGAGCCGCTTTCCTCCTGCACGCCGCCGTCTTCGTGCAGCAGGTTCAGACGGTAGCCGAAACCGCCTTCGTCGCCCAGGCGTCCGCCGGTGTCGATATGTTCCTTGATCGCGCCGCCTTCCTGGTAGCCCATGGCCGCGCTGAAGCTCTTGTCGGTGGTGGGGCGCTTGCTGACGTAGTTGACGATGCCGCCCGGCGAACCGAAGCCGTACATAAAGCCGGTCAGGCCCTTGAGTACTTCCACGCTCTCGAACATCTCCAGCGGCATTTCGGTGCCGCGGTTGATGTTGGCCAGGCCGTTGATCTTGTAGCCGTTCAGGTCATCGAGGCGCAGGCCGCGCATCTGGATGGTGGCAGGGTGGGTGCTGATCGGCGGGCTGATGGCTGTGACCGAGGCGTCGTACTTCAGCACTTCGGAGATGCTGGTGGCCAGGCGGTCTTCGATCTCGTCGCTGCTGACAGCCTTGGTGGAGAAGGGCGTATCCAGTTCCGACTTGCGCCCCAGGGCGCCGCCGCTGACGCTGTCGCCGAGCTTTTTCTTTTCCACCGTCGCCTTGATGACGACCTTGGACAGCGCGCCTTCACCGCCATCTTCAGCGGCGAAGACCGCGCCGTGCAACGCGCACAGGCCGGCGGCCGCGAGGGCCAGGTGCAAGCGGGATTTAACGAAAGGAGTAGTCGGGCGCATGGAGACCTAAAGAAGATGGACGATATAAAGCCCGTAATCTTATCGATCTTGTATGACGCCCGTATGACGTGGCCTTTACGTGATCAGCGCCTCGATTTGGGCCAGCGATGGCGGCGATGCGCCCGGCGCCAGGCAAGCGGCGGCGCCTGCGGCCACGGCGAAGCCCAGATGCTGCAAGGGCTGCTGCTGCGGGCGATGCATCATGCTCCACGCCAGCGCGGCGATGCTGGCGTCGCCGGCGCCGACGGTGTCGACCACGGTGATCGGCGGCGCGGGCATATGCCACGTCTCGTCGCCGATGTGAAGCGACGCGCCGGCCGAGCCCTTGGTGTACAGGTAGGTGGCGGCGGTGTTCCAGCTTCGCAGCGTGGCGAACGCACCGTCGATATCGGCGGTGCGGAACAGACCTTCCAGGTCCTCCTCCGACACTTTGATCACGTCCGCCAGTTCCGTCATGCGGCGCAGCGTGGCGTCGTAGCGTTGGTCCATCAGCAGCCGGTAGTTGGGGTCGTAGCTGATGCGTACGCCGTCCTGCTTGAGCTGTTCGGCCAGCGCCACCAGCTTGTCCGCCAGCGGCCTGCGCGCCAGGCTGATGCCGCCGAAGTGCACCCACTTGCAGTGCGCGCGCCAGTCCTGCGGCAGCGCCGCCGCGTCGAACTGCAGGTCGGCGCTGTCGTCGCCGACGAAGAAGTAGGCCGGCGGGTCGGTGCGGTGCACGATGGCCAGCAGCGGCGACTTGTCGTGGCGCTGGATGAAGCGCAGGTCCAGCCGCGCGGCCTCGCTGGCCTGCCACAGCGCGTCGCCGAAGACGTCGCGGCTGATGGCGCCGGCGAAGGCGGTCGGTACATCCAGGCGGGCCATGGTGCGCGCCACGTTCCAGGTCGAGCCGCCCACCTGGCTAAGCCAGTGCTGCCGCGCCGGGTCCTGCACGATCATGTCGGTCAGCGCTTCGCCCGCCGCCACGAATAATGGAAAGGCCGCCATCTCAATCCTTCAAAACGTTGAGCACTTCATAGCAGGCGCCCATGGTGTGATAGTCCACTTTGCCGGCCGGGCTTTTCTCGTCGGTCAGCTTGCTGTTGTCGGCGCCCAGGATGCGGTACCACGCGCCATGACGGTGATCGACGAAATGCTCCCAGCTGTAGGCCCAGATCTTGTCGTACCAGGTCCAGTAGCGCGATTCGCCGGTGCGGGCCGCCAGCAGCGCGGCGGTGGCCAGGCTCTCGGCCTGCACCCAGAAGTATTTGAGATCGTCGCAGATGCTGCCGTCCGGCGCGAAGCCGTAGTAGATGCCGCCGTGCTCGTGGTCCCAGGCCTTGGCCAGCGCCGCGTCGAACAGTTCGACGGCGCGCGGAAGCAGCCAGTGGCTTCCGCCTTCGAGCTGTTCGCCGTGGCGCTCCAGCAGCAGCAGCAGCTTGGCCCATTCGGTCAGGTGGCCCGGCTGATAACCCCACGGACGGAAGATGTTGCTCTTGTCATGGCGGTTGTATTCGGTGTCGACCGACCAGTCGGCGTGGTAGTGCTCCCAAATCAGATTGTCGGCCAGCGCGGCCTGGCGTTGCGTGATGTTGCGCGCCAGCGTTTCGGCGCGCAGCAGGTAGGCGCGGTCGCCGGTCGCTTCGAAGGCGGCGATCAGCGCTTCGCAGGCGTGCATGTTGGCGTTCTGGCCGCGATAGGGATCGAGGTAGCTCCAGTCGGAGCTGGCTTCGTCGGCATACAGGCCGTACGCGGATTGCCAGAAGCGGCGCTCCATCAGCGCGAAGGTCTCGGCGATCCAATCGCGGGCCTGGGTCTCGCCGGCCATCAGCGCGTGGCTGTAGGCCAGCAGCACGAAGGCTAGGCCGTAGCAATGGTTGGTGCCGTCGGTGACGGAACCCGCGCCGTTGTTCCAGTCCAGCTGCCATGCGTAGCCGCCGGTTTCGGTGTTGCGGTGCGCCTTGCGCAGGAAGTCCAGGCCGTGGCGCAGGCGCTGCCGGTCCGCCGCCTCGCCGAACTGGCGCCAGGCCATCGCGTAGGTGAACACGAAGCGCGTGCTGCTGACCAGGTGGCGGGTGCGGGCGTCGTAGACCGTGCCGTCGTCCTTGTAGAAGTGATAGAAGCCGCCGCTGGCATCCACGCAACGGTCATCGTAGAAGTGCTTGGTGTGGCGTATGTGGTTCAGCAGCGTCGAGCGGGATTGAAAATCTGGCGCCATCGTCAGGTCCGTGTTTGGGTTGGTAATCAGGCTGCCTCGCATAAGGCAGTCCCTGTGTGTTTTTCAGGCGCGCAGCAGTCCCCTCGTTGCGGTTCTTGCGAACCGAACGTCCTGCGGCGTAACCTGGATTGCAAAGTCTATTTCTGTATGCGCCAGCCGTCGAATACTGTGCTGGCGCGGACGACCAGCTCCACCGGAGCGATCTTCTCAACCGGTACTTCCTGCTGCCCGCTGAGCAGCAGCTCCACACCCAGCGCGCCAAGCGCCTTTTTATCGATGCGCAGCGTCGTCAGCGGACGGTGTCCCAACACGGCGGTGGCGATGTCGTCGAAGCCGACGATCGCGATATCGTGCGGGACCTTCAAACCCTTGGCCAGGCAGCAGCGCATGGCCACCAGCGCGGCACTGTCGTTGTAGCAGAACACGGCGTCCGGCGGGTGGGGCAGGGACAGCAACTGCTCCATCGCTTCCCAAGCCCCGGTTTCGAGGTCCACCCCGTCCGGCAGTCCCGCCTCCAGGCGGGGATCGGCCAGGATGCCTTCCTCGAACAGCGCCTGCCGGTAGCCGCGCGCACGTTCGCGGATGCTGTAGTGCGACAGCGGGCCGGAAATGAAGCCCACGCGCGTGCGGCCGGTGTCGATCAGGTGTTTCGTGGCCAAATAGCCGCCCATCATATTGTCCGGGTTGACCGAGCTGTAACCGCGCAGCTTCATATCGATCAGCACCAGCTGCTTGCCGGTGGACCGCAAGGCGCTCAGCGTCTCCGGTTCGAAGAAGCCGGCGCAGACGATGCCGTCCGGCGCATGCATGCGTATCTGGTCGATCAAGCCGTCCGCCGGGCCGACCGCCATGAAGGACAGCACAATGCCTTGCTTGCGGCAAGCCTCTTCCGCGCCGTGCAGCACCGGCGAGTAGAACGGGCTGCTCGACGCGGTGTTGTGCTGGCGGTGCAGCAGGAACGTCAGGCGGCGCAGCCGCTTGGGCCGCAGCTTGCAAAAATCGTAGCCCAGTTCCCGCGCCGCTTCCAGCACCATCTGACGGGTCGCCTCGGTCAAACCAGGTTCGTTTTTCAGCGCCCGCGAGATGGTCCCTGTGGACACCCCGGCGACACGTGCGATATCCCGTATCGTCACTCCGGCGACATTCGTGGCATTGCCCATCTAACCTCCAAGTATCTCTATGATGCTGCTCGCGGCTGGGCCATCGGCAGAATTCTGTATGAACGCAGTCTTGCATAAGCATCTACACGCGGTCAAACAGCATGCGGACTTAGACCAAAAGTTTAGCTCAATTTACTAAACATGCCAGTTTTAGCCGGTCGGCACGCGGCAGCGGTGGCGTGCCGCCTATATCGCCATGTTTAGTGAGGATGGCTAAACTGGGCCCGAATTTCGCGGGATGTTTGACCACCGGACGGCGCGCATGCAGAATATTTTTCATTAATATAAAAACCATCCATACAGGAGACAGACTTATGGAACACGTTGCATCGGCAGCCATGCGTACCCGCGGCCAAATGGATCAGGCGGGGCAGGGCAACACCGTCCCGCTGATCATCATCACGCTGCTGTTCTTCATGTGGGGGCTGCTAACGTCGCTGAACGACGTGCTGATCCCCCACCTGAAATCGATTTATACCCTTAATTATGTACAGGCGATGTTGGTGCAGTTCTGCTTCTTCGGCGCCTATTTCATCGTCTCCCTGCCGGCCGGTATGCTGATCAAGCGTATCGGCTACCAGCGCGGCGCGGTCAGCGGCCTGGTACTGGCGGCCGGCGGCTGCGCGCTGTTCTACCCCGCTTCGATGAACGGCTACGCGCTGTTCCTGCTGGCCTTCTTCGTGCTCGCCAGCGGCATCACCATCCTGCAGGTGGCGGCCAATCCGTATGTGACGGTGCTGGGTGCGCCGGCCACCGCGTCGAGCCGCTTGACGCTGACGCAGGCCTTCAACTCGCTGGGCACCACCATCGCGCCCACGCTGGGCGGTATCCTGATCCTGTCCGAAGGCGCGCCCGCCGTGGCCAACCTGGTCAAGACCAAGGCCGAGGAAGCCGCCGCCGTGCAGATGCCATACCTGGCGCTGGCCGCCGCGTTGCTGGCATTGGCCATCCTGTTTGCGCTGGTGCGCCTGCCGAAAATGACGCACGCGGAAGAGGAGGGCGGCGTCATCTCCACCGTCGAGAAGTCGGTGCTGGCACACCGCCACCTGATGCTGGGCGCGATCGGCATCTTCCTGTACGTGGGTGGTGAGGTCAGCATCGGCAGCTTCCTGATTAACTTCCTTGGCGAGGCCAATGTCGCCAGCCTGCCTGCGGGCGCCGCCGCGCATTACGTCAGCTACTACTGGGGTGGCGCCATGGTTGGCCGTTTCATCGGCTTCGCCGTGATGCGCTACGTTAGTCCGGGCAAGGCGCTGGCGTTCAACTCGGCGGCCTCCATCGCGCTGATCCTGACGGCCATCTTCGGCAGCGGCACGGTCGCCATGTGGGCCATCATCGCGGTCGGCCTGTTCAACTCCATCATGTTCCCGACCATCTTCAGCATGGCGTTGCACAAGCTGGGCAAACAGACCGGCCAGGGTTCCGGCATCCTGTGCATGGCCATCGTCGGCGGCGCCGTGGTGCCCTTCGTACAAGGCCTGCTGGCCGATTCCATCGGACTGCAATGGTCGTTCTTCGTGCCGGCCGCCTGCTATACCTTCATTCTCTACTTCGGCGTTAAATACGCCGGCATGTACTCCAACCGCTGAGAAAGAGAAACCATGCGTACCGATCTGAATTTACGTCCGCTGGCGATCGCGCTGGCGGTGGCGATGGCGCTCGCCGCCGCCACGGTCATCGTCGTCGCAGCGGCCTTGCCGGCATACGCCGGCGAAGCCGCAACGCCCGGTGCCGTTCCCGTGGCCGAGCGTACCTGGATGGACACGTCGCTGAGCGCCGACCGCCGCGCGGAACTCGCACTGAATGCCATGACGCAGAAGGAGAAACTGAGCTGGGTGATGGGTTGGTTCGGCTCCGACTTCGGCGACAAGAAGCGCAATCCGGCCGCGTTGCCTTTCTCGGCGGGTTATATTCCAGGCACGCCGCGTCTTGGTTTGCCGGCCTTGTTCGAGACCGACGCCGGCCTGGGCGTGGCGACACAGGCCACAAAGACTCCTCGCGAACGCACCTCATTGCCATCCGGCCTGGCCACTACCGCCACTTGGGACCGCAAGCTGGCCTACAACGGCGGCGCGATGATAGGCGCCGAGGCGCGCGCCTCCGGTTTCAACGTGATGCTGGCCGGCGGCGTGAACCTGTTGCGCGAACCGCGCAACGGCCGCAATTTCGAATACGCAGGTGAAGACCCGCTGCTGGCCGCCACCATGGTGGCGCAGCAGGTCAAGGGCATCCAGTCGAATCATGTGATCGCGACGATGAAGCACTTCGCCGTCAATGACCAGGAGACCGGCCGCTTCATCCTCGACAGCCGCATCGGCGACGCCGAGAACCGCATGTCCGACCTGCTGGCATTCCAGATGGTGCTGGAGCAGTCCGACCCCGGCTCCGTCATGTGCGCCTATAACCGCCTGAACGGCGCCTACGCTTGCGAGAGCGACTACCTGCTCAACCAGGTGCTGAAGAAGGACTGGGGCTACAAGGGCTACGTCATGTCCGACTGGGGCGCGGTGCACAGCACCGTGGCAGCCGCCAACAACGGCCTCGATCAGGAATCGGCGTGGGAGTTCGACAAGAGCGCTTACTTCGGCGCCGCGCTGGAGGAGGCGGTCGCCAACGGCCATGTGCCGCAGGCGCGGCTGGATAATATGGTGTTCCGCATCCTGCGCGCCATGTTCGACAAGGGCGTCGTCGACCATCCTGTGGCCGAAGGCGGGACGATCGACTTCGCTGCGCACGGTGTGGTCAGCCGCACCGACGCCGAGGATGGCATGGTCCTGCTGAAGAACGCCGGCGGCGTGCTGCCGTTGAAGGCCGGCGCGAAAAAGATCGTCGTCATCGGCGCGCACGCGGACGTGGGCGTGCTGGCCGGCGGCGGATCGTCGCTGGTGTATCCGGTTGGCGGCAGCGCCGTCACCGGCATCGGGCCGTCCACCTGGCCTGGGCCGGTGGTCTATCATCCGTCGTCGCCGTTGAAGGCGATCCAGGCGCGCGCGCCGGGCGCCAGCGTGGTCTATCACGATGGCGTGGATGCTGCGGCAGCAGCCCGCGCGGCGGCCGATGCCGATGTGGTTCTGGTGTTCGCGCAGCAGTGGGTGGGCGAATCGGTGGACGCCGTCTCGCTGTCGCTGCCGGACAATCAGGATGCGCTGATCTCCGCCGTGGCCAAGGCCAATCCGAAGACGGTGGTGGTGCTGGAGACCGGCGGCCCCGTGCTGATGCCTTGGCTGGGGCAGACCGCTGCCGTGGTGCAGGCGTGGTATGCCGGCACGAGTGGCGGCGAGGCCATCGCCCGCGTGCTGTTCGGCGAGGTCAATCCGTCGGGCCGCTTGCCTGCGACCTTCCCAATGTCGGCAAGCCAGCTGCCACGGCCTGTGCTCGATGGCGATCCGAAGGACGAGAGCAAGCGCTTTGACGTCAATTACCATGAAGGCGCGGCGGTCGGCTACAAGTGGTTCGACCTGAAAGGCTTGAAGCCGCTGTTCCCGTTCGGTCACGGCCTGTCGTACACGCAGTTTGCCTACTCCGGTCTGGCCGCGAGCCAGAAGGACGGCAAGCTGCAATTGCGCTTCAAGGTTACCAACACCGGCGCCGTAAAGGGCAAGGACGTGCCGCAGCTGTATGTGGCGCCGCAGGGTGCGAAGTGGGAAGCACCCAAGCGCCTGGCCGGCTGGGACAAGGTCGAACTGGCGCCGGGTGAAACCAAGGAAGTCAGCGTGAGCGTCGATCCGCGCCTGCTGGCGATGTTCGACAGCCGTTCGAAGACCTGGCGCATCGCCAGGGGCGGCTACAAGGTGCTGCTGGCGCATGACGCGGCGGATACCGGAGCGGCCAGCATTACCGTGCAACTGCCGCAGCGTGTACTGGATGTCGCCGGCAAAGCCGGCAAATAAACCAACCATAAAAAAGAGCGAAATGATGAGACAACTATATAAATTCTGCGCGGCCGCCTTGATGTTAAGCGCTTGCGGTATTGTTAGCGCTAACGACGCCCACGGCGGCGCCGGCAAGGCCGATTTCGTCAGCGTCAAGAAGACCCACTTCAGCCGCAAGGGCCAGGCCTACTACATCGTCGGCGCGAACTTCTGGTATGGCGGCTACCTCGGCGCGGCAAGCGGAGTTGGCGAGCGTGCGCGCCTGCTGAAGGAGTTGGACAATATGCGCGCGCTGGGCATCAACAACCTGCGCGTGCTGGCGGTATCCGAGAAGACCGAGATGAAGAGCGCCGTTCGCCCCGCCACCACGGCGGCGCCGGGCCAGTACGACGAGGAACTGCTGGCCGGCCTGGATTTCCTGCTGGCCGAAGTGGCCAAGCGCGACATGACGGTGGTGCTCTACCTGAACAACTTCTGGCAATGGTCGGGCGGTATGACGCAGTACCTGAACTGGTTCGAGGGTACGCCGGCACTGGACCCGAACGTCACCCATGAATACGACGATTTCATGAAGAAGACCGCCGGCTTCTATCGCAACGCCGCCGCGCAGGCCGAGTACCGCAACGTGATCGCGAAGATCGTCAAGCGCGTCAACACCATCACCGGCAAGCCGTATTCCGAGGATGCCAGCATCATGTCGTGGCAACTGGCGAACGAACCGCGTCCCGGCAGCGGCGCGGCCACGCCCGAGGAAAAGGCGGTCTATGTCAAGTGGGTGGACGAGGTGGCGGGCTACATCCATAGCCTGGACAAGAACCATATGGTCAGCAGCGGCAGCGAGGGCCTGGCCGGTTCCGCGCAGGACGCACAGCTCTACCAGGATGCCCACCGCACCCACAACATCGATTACCTGACCTATCATTTGTGGCCGAAGAACTGGGGCTGGTTCGATTCGAAGGATCCAATCGGCAGCTGGGACGGCGCCATCGCCAAGAGCCGCGATTATCTGAACTCGCACATCGAGCTGGCGAAGAAGCTGAACAAGCCTATCGTGCTGGAGGAGTTTGGCCTGGACCGCGACGGTCCTTCGTTCAGCGTCAAGGCCACCACTAAGATCCGCGACCGCTTCTACCGCGAGGTGTTCGACATCATCTACCGGCGCGCCAGCAAGGGCGACCCAATCGCCGGCTTCAACTTCTGGGCCTGGGGCGGCGCCGGCCGCGCGGCCAATGCGGACTACTGGTGGAAACCGGGGAATGACTTCGTCGGCGATCCGCCGCAGGAAGAGCAGGGCCTGTACTCGGTGTTCGACTCCGACGTCAGCTCGCTATTACTGATCAAGGAATACGCCGACCGTCTGCACGCCATCAAACACTGAGGAGTGGCCCTTTGAAACGCTTGTTGATCTTGTTGGCGATGGTAGTCTGCGCAAACGCCGGCGCACAGAAGTTCGAAGGGTTGGGCGCCACGCCGCAAATGGGCTGGAACAGCTGGAACACCTTCGCCTGCAACATCAACGAGCAGCTGATACGCGACACCGCCGACGCGATGGTCAAGCTGGGCCTGAAGGATGCGGGCTACGAGTACGTCAACATCGACGATTGCTGGCACGGGACGCGCGACAAGGACGGCGTGATCCGTCCCAACGCGGAGCGCTTCCCCTCGGGGATCAAGGCACTGGCGGACTATGTGCACAGCAAGGGGCTCAAGCTGGGCATCTATTCGGACGTGGGCGCGACCACCTGCGGCGGTCATCCCGGCAGCCGTGGACACGAGTACCAGGACGCGATCACCTACGCATCGTGGGGCATAGACTACGTCAAGTACGACTGGTGCGATAGCAAGGGCCTGAGTGCCGTCGGCGCCTACACCACCATGCGCGACGCGATCCGCAGCGCGGGCCGGCCGATGATGTTCAGCATGTGCGAATGGGGCGAAAGCAAGCCATGGGAATGGGCGGCGGATGTCGGCCATTCCTGGCGCACCACCGGCGATATCTATCCATGCTGGGACTGCGAGTTCAATCACGGCTCGTGGTCGCAGTTCGGCGTGCTGCGGATACTCGACAAGCAGGCCGGCCTGCGCAAGTTCGCCGGCCCGGGGCACTGGAACGATATGGACATGCTCGAAGTGGGCAACGGCATGAGCGAGGACGAGGACCGCGCGCACTTCTCCATCTGGGCGATGATGGCGTCGCCGCTGATCATGGGGAACGATTTGCGCAGCATGCCCGAGGCCACGCGCCGCATCCTGGTCAACAAGGACGCGATTGCGATCAGCCAGGACAAGCTGGGCGTGCAGGCCTTGAAGTATATGGACGGCGCCCAACTGGAATACTGGGCCAAGCCGCTGGCCGGCGGCGACTGGGCGGTGATGGTGCTTAACCGCGGCGAACAGGCAGCCATGATCAGTTACGACTGGAAGAAGCACGTCATCGGCGATGACCTGAGCAAGCGCGAGGCGGACTTCAAGAACACCGTCTACAACTGGACCGAAATCTGGAGTGGAAAATCCGGCGACACCAGCAAGAAGCTCGAAAGCAAACTCGCGCCGCATAGTGTGCTGCTGTTACGCCTGAAGGTGCGCGGATGAACCGCAAGTTGATGCTGCTGGCGGTGCTGGCATGTTCCGGGGCGTGGGCGGGCGACCATTGGGGGCCATACAACGCGGAGTTCCCGGCCGCCAGCGATGGCTTGTTGAAGAAGGTGATGCAGGGCGAGATCTTCACTTCGGCCCAATCGCAGCCGTTTAGCGTGAGTGGCTGGTTCAAGCCATCGGAAGCGGTACCCGGCCGCACGTTGATGGCTGGCGTGACCGGCGCCCAGGCAGGCATTGGATGGTTCCTGTGCAGCGTGGACGGCAAGTTCGGCTTCTGCGGCTATGGCGTGGAGGTGGTTTCGCCGCTGGTGCTTGCGTCCGGCGAGTGGGTTCACCTGGCCGCCAGCTATGACGGCAGGACGATGACGCTGTACGCGAACGGCAGCGCCGTCGCGCAGCGCGATGCGGCGCTGCCGGCGTCCCGAACGGGCGACGGCAACGCGGTTGCGCAGATATCGCTTGCGCCGCGCAGTCGAGCGGGGGCCGGGTACGCGGGCCGCATCGCGGGCTTCCTGGTCGGCAGTTCGGTATTGGATGCGGACGCCGTGCATGCTGCGGCCGCAGCCCCGCCCAGCGAAGCGCTAATCAATTTCGAGACCGGCAGCCCGTCGTGGCCGATCCAGGTCCGCCAGATGTACGGCCAGACCGCGCCGCAGGATCCTTGGACGCTGCCGAAATCGGGATCGCCGTTGCAGGAGCCAAAGGCCAAGCCGGCCTACAACGGCCCGGCGCTGGCGCAGGGCGGCCCGAATCTCTGGACTCTCAAGTCGTGGAAGCTGCAAGCGGCGCCGCAAGTGCGCGCAACGCCCGCGCAGATATCGTCGTCCGGGTTCGATGCAGCCGGCTGGTATCAAGCCACCACGCCCGGCACCGTGCTGACCACGCTGGTCGACCGTGGTGTCTATCCCGATCCCGATTATGGCCTCAACAACCTGGCGATCCCCGAATCGCTGAACAAGCAGGATTACTGGTATCGCACGCCGTTCGAACTGCCAGCCGCATTCAAGGCTGGCCAGCACCTGTTCGTGACCTTCAAGGGCGTGAACTATGAGGCTGAAGTCTGGATCAACGGCCGCAAGCTGGGTGGGATGAAGGGCGCCTTCGTGCGCGGCACCTTCGATATCAGCCCTTACCTGAAGCTCAAGGGCCAGAACGTCATCGCCGTCAAGGTCTCGCCGCCACCGCATCCCGGTTTGCCGCAAGAGGAATCGATGACCGCCGGCGCGGGCGAGAACGGCGGCACGCTAGCGCAGGATGGTCCGACCTTCATCGCCTCCGAAGGGTGGGACTGGATACCGTCCGTCCGCGACCGTAACACAGGCCTGTGGCAGGACGTGGAACTGCGCGCCACGCGCGAGCTCAAACTCGGTGATGCGCAAGTCATCACCGCGCTGCCCAAGGCCGACAACAGTGTGGCCGACGTCAGCATCGAAGCCGCCGTGACCAATCTGTCCAAGGCCTCGCTGCGGGCGACGGTGCGCGCCACCATCAGCCGGCGCGACGGCGGCATGAAGCCTATCCTGGTCAGCAAGAATGTGACGCTGGCGCCGGGCGAGCAAAGCGTGCGCTTTACGCGGGCCGATTTCGCCGCGCTCAGGCTCCAGCATCCAAAGCTGTGGTGGCCGAACGGCTACGGCGCGCCGGACCTGCACGATCTGAAGCTCGAAGTGCTGCAAGGCGCGCAGCTGTCGGACCAGGCCAGCAGTCGTTTCGGCGTGCGCGCAGTAACGTACGAACTGTCGCTGGTCGATCAAAGCGGCCATCTGCGCCGCGTGGAGGCGGACTTCACCAAGGGCCGCGAACTGGGCGTGCACATCACCGACGCGCGCCACCAGGCGATCAAAAAGCTGTCCGATAACAACTGGGCCACCGGATTGCGGCCCGAGGCCGACGGCACGGCGGCGATCCGTCCATTGGAAGAGACCACGCTCAGTCCCTTCCTGGTCATCAAGGTCAATGGCGTACGCATCGCCGCTCGCGGCGGCAACTGGGGCACGGAGGACTGGCGCAAGCGCATCGAGCGTGAACGGCTGGAGCCTTACTTCCGCCTGCACCGCGATGCCAACGTCAACATCATCCGCAACTGGGTGGGGCAGAACACCGAGGACGCCTTCTTCGACCTGGCCGACGAATACGGCCTGATGGTGCTGAACGACTTCTGGGCCTCGACGCAGGATTACAACCTGGAGCCGCAGGACGTCAATCTGTTCGTCGACAATGCGCGCGACGTGGTCAAGCGCTATCGCAATCACCCGTCGGTGGTGCTGTGGTTCGGCCGTAACGAGGGCGTGCCGCAGCCGGTGCTGAACGAGGCGCTGGAGGCGATGATCTACCAGCTGGACGGCACGCGCTGGTACACCGGCAGCTCCAACCGCATCAACCTGCAGAACAGCGGCCCATACAACTACCAGGCTCCGGCCAGCTATTTCACCGAGCACGCCAGGGGCTTCTCGGTGGAGGTGGGCACGCCGTCCTTCCCGACGGTGGAGGCGCTGCAGGCCGCAGTGCCGGCCACCGACCAGTGGCCGCTGGGCGACACCGTCAGCTATCACGACTGGCACCCGGACGGCAACGGCAGCATCAAGTCCTTCACGACGGCGATGGCGAGCGAGTACGGCGCGCCGGCCTCGCTGGCGGACTTCGAGCGCAAGGCGCAGCTGCTTAACTATGAGAGCCACCGTGCCATCTTTGAAGGCATGAACGCCGGCTTGTGGCGCCAGAACAGCGGCCGAATGCTGTGGATGACGCAGCCGGCATGGCCCAGCACCATGTGGCAGATCCTGAGCCACGATTACGACACGCACGGCGCCTACTATGGCGTGAAGAGCGCGGCCGAGCCGGTGCACGTGCAAATGAACCTGCCGGATTATCAGCTGATGGTGGTGAATAATCCTGCCACCGCGCTGGATGGCGCGACGTTGTCGTGGTTCGCGTGGACGGTGGATGGCAGGATGGTCGGCCATGGCGACCGGCCGGTGCAGGTTGCCGCCGTGTCCACATCGGAGAATATCGATGTCGGCATCGGCGCGCTGCTGGCGCAGTACAAGCTGATCGTGTTGAAACTTAGCCTGAAGGACGCCGGCGGAAACCAGCTGTCGCAGAACGTCTACTGGCCGAGCGCCACGCTGGCCGACCAGCAGGAGCTGAACAAGCTGGCCGCCGTGCAGTTGGGCGTCTCCGCCCGTTGGGCCAAATCCGCGCCGGACGGCGAACGCAGGCTGGAGGTCACGCTCAGCAACCGCAACGCCGCGCCCGCGCTGGGCGGCAAGCTGACGTTGTTCAACGCGGCTGGCGAACGCATTTTGCCGGTCTATTACTCGGATAACTATCTGGGCCTGATGCCGGGCGAGGCGCGCACCGTCACCATCGCCTTCAAGGCGCAGGGCGACGTGCGGCTGGACCTTCGCGGCTGGAACGTGGCGCCGCAATCGCTGGCCATCGGCAGCGAAGCCGGCCTGACTGGCGACGGTAGCGCATGCGGCGCCACGCCGGTTCCGCGCAAGGTGGAGTACTCGTGGATGACCGTGCAGCGCTGGCAGCAGATGTTCCGCGACCAGACAGCGATCGCCGATGCGGGTGGCGTGGACCTGCTGTTCGTCGGCGATTCGATCACCGAGGGCTGGAACAAGGCGGTATGGGACCAGTCCTTCGGCGCCTGGCATCCGGCCAACTTCGGCATTGGCGGCGACCACACCGGCAACGTGCTGTGGCGCCTGGAGAACGGCCACGCGGACAAGCTGCATCCCAAGGTCGTGGTGTTGACGATAGGCGTGAACAATTTCTTCCATTGCAGCGCCACGCCGGGCGAGGTGTTCGACGGCGTACAGGCGGTCTTGGGAAAACTGCGCACGCTGTATCCCGATGCACGCGTGCTGCTGAACGCCGTGCTACCCTACGACCAATCGGCCAAGAGCCCCAAGCGCGCGCAGGTCGCGGAGTTGAACCGCATGATCGCCAAACTGGATGATGGCCGCCATGTCTTCTTCCACGACTATGGCGCACACTTCCTGCAATCGGATGGCGACATGTCGCCCGAGGTGATGGCGGACTTCCTGCATCCAACCGCCAAGGGCTACCAGATCTGGTCCGACGCGATGCTGCCGGATCTGCGCAAGTTGATGGGCGCCGAGCCGATAGCCGCAGCCGATCCGCACGTGGCGCGCATGGGTCGCGCCGAGATACGCGACGATGGCGCGGTGCGTTTCGGCTATCCCGGCGTGAGCTTCTACCTGAACTTCCACGGCACGCGCCTGGACGCGGTGATGGAAGCCAGCGGCGGCAACAGCTATCTGGACGTGATCGTCGACCATGGCGAGGCCCGTAAAGTCAGGTTGTCGCCGGGCCGGCAGACGCTGACGCTGGTGGAGGGCGCCAGCGTCGGCCCGCATGAGGTGGAAATCGTCAACCGCTCCGAAACCTGGCACGGCACCGCCGCGCTGCTGCGCTTCGAGACGGACGGCCAGTGGCAACCGGCTCCCGTTCTCCCGGAGCGCAAGTTGCTGATGCTGGGCGATTCCGTCACCTGCGGCGAGGCGATCGACCGTGTACCGGGAGCGAAGAAGGAACCATCATGGTGGAACGCCCGCGCATCGTACGGCATGCTGATGGCGCGGCAGCTGCACGCGCAAGTGCAGCTGGTCTGCTATGGTGGACGCGGTCTGGTACGAACCTGGGACAACAAGACCGATGAGCTGAACCTGGCCGACTACTACCAACTGACGATTGCGGACAAGGCGCATCCGGTGCGGTGGGACCAGCGCGGCTATCGGCCGGACCTGATCATCAGCGCCATCGGCAACAACGATGTCAATCCCGGCATACCGGAGCGCGAGCCTTATGTGCAGGCGTACGTGCGGCTGGTGCGGATGCTGCTGGACGATCACCCGCAAGCACAGATCGTGCTGACCGAAGGCGGCCTGCAGACAGGGGAAAAGAAAACAGCGCTGGTGGACTACCTGAACGAGACGGTACGCCGGACCGGCGACCAGCGCGTGCATTACGTCGCATCGCAGCCCTATCCCGGCGATGCCACCGACGGCCATCCGACCAGGGAGCAAACCGCCAGCATCGCCAACGACCTGCTGCCGCAGGTGCGCGCCATCATGCACTGGTAAGCACGGTCCCCAGCCACGGCGCCAGCAACACCATCAGGATGCCGCTGAAGATCATGGTCAGGCTGGCGACTGCGCCTTCCTGTGGGCCTATCTGACGCGCGGTGGTCAGCCCGAAGCCATGGGCCGCCGCGCCGAACGGCGCACCGCGTGCGATACGCATCCGCAGCGGCATCAGGCCAAGCAGCGCCTGTCCCAGCAGGATGCCGAACAATCCGGTGATGATGACGAATATTCCCGTCAGCTGGGCGGAGCCGCCCAGGTGCCGCGTCGCCTCCAGCGCGAACGGCGTGGACACCGACCGCGCCAACAGGCTTTGCGCCATGCTGCCGTGCAGGCCAAGCAGGCGGTCCAGCAACAGCGTGCTGCCCACCGAGGCGGCGATGCCCGCGCAACTCCCCAGGCCCAGCGCCAGCCAATGCTGCTTGACCAGATCGCGGTACTGGTAGATCGGCAGCGCAAAGGCCACGGTCGCGGGGCCGAGCAGCCAAGGCAGCCAGCGGGTATCGCCGAAGTATTGCGAGAACGGCGTGGACGACAGCTCCACCACGGCGATCAGGATGGCGGACGTCGCGATGGCCGGCGTGAGCCAAAAGTAGCGGTAGCGCCGGTACAAGGCCTGGTTTGCGTAAAACAGGCCGAGCGTCAGCAGCAGGAACAGCAGGGGCTTCATGCCGGTGCTCCCTTGCGTTGTACGCGCAAGCGTCGCAGGCGGCGGCCGCGATCCAGCCTGCACACCCATTCGACTGTGAACGCGGTGGCCAGCAGCACGGCGATGAAGCCGAGGCCAATCGCGGCGAACAGCCGCAAGCCCTCGCTCTTCAGCAGGCCGGTGAACTGCACCACCGACACCACCAGCGGAATAAAGAACAGCAGCATATTCGACAGCAGCCAGTCCGCGCCATGTTCGACGGCGGCCGGGCGCACCGCGCCGCTCAGCAGCAGCGCGACCATCGCCAGCAGGCCGACAATGCCGCCGGAGAAGGGCAGCCCGAGCCAGGACGCCGCGCGGTCGGCGCCATACCAGGCGGCGATCAGCAACAGCACTTGCGCGACAGTGGAAAAGAGACGTTTCATGAGTCCATTCTAGGCGCGGCCGGTTAAAAGATAAAATGAATTAAAATTATGAAAATCATTCGAATATGGAATAGATTATGGACATCCGTTCGCTGCGCTATTTTGTCGCCGTGGTCGAGCAGCAGAGCTTCAGCCGCGCCGCCGAGCTGCTGCACGTGACCCAGCCCACCGTCAGCAAGATGGTGCAGCAGCTGGAGCAGTCGCTGAACCTGGTGCTGCTGGAACGCGTCGGCAAGCGCTTCACGCTGACCGACGCCGGCGGCGTGGTGCTGCAGCGTGGCCGCGCGCTGCTGGCGATGCACGAGGAGATGGGCGTCGAGCTGGCGGACCTGCAGCAGCTGCGGCGCGGCGACCTGCGCCTGGGTGTTACGCAGCACGCGCACGCGCTGCTGGCGCCACTGCTGGCGGCCTACCACCGGCGACACCCGGACATCGAACTCAAATTGTTCGAAGGCGGCTCGCAGTCGATCGAACGGGACCTGCGCAACGGCACGCTGGAGATGGGCACCATGCTCGATTACCCGGCCAACGCCGGCATCTGGCAGGAGTTCGAGGGCTCGCAGCTGGTCCGTTCGCCCTTATGTCTGCTTGCGCCCGCCGATTCGGCCTGGCATGGCCGGCGCCGCGTGGCGCTGCGCGAACTGGCCGACAGCGCGTTCATCTTCTACGGCGAATCGTTCGCGCTGAACGACATCGTGGAAGACGCCTGCCGTGGAGCGGGATTCAAGCCGCGCATCAGCGGCCGTAGCGGACAGTGGGAATTCGTGGCGTCATTGGTGCGGCTGGGCGTGGGGATTACGCTGCTGCCCAAGGTGTTCTGTGACACGCTGCCGCGCGCGCAGTTCACGGTGGTGAGGCTGGAGGAACCAGCGCTCGACTGGAAGTTGATGCTGGCCTGGCGGCGCGGCGGACATCTCTCGTTCGCCGCGCGCGCCTGGCTGGACCTGGTCCGAAGTAAAACTTAGAAGTTACCGCCGACGCGGACACCGAACATGCGCGGCTCGACGAAGGTGGCTCTCATGAAGCCGCCGTAGGTCGAATCGCCGCTGGTCTTCGCGTGGCTGTCCGAGATATTGCGGACATACAGCTCGGCGTGCCATTTGTCGTCCGGCGCTTCCAGCCGCACCGACGCATCGCCCATCGCATACGCCTTCTGGTTGCGGCCGATGTGCGCGAAGTCCGAATTGAGCAGGTCGAAGTAGGCCTTGTCGCGCCAGTTCACCTTCACATACGGGATCACCTTGTAGCCGTTCTCCAGGCCGAACTCCTGCGAGAAGTTGATGTTGAACTGGTACTTCGGCGTGTTCGGCAGGTGGTTGCCCTCGATGTTGGCGAGGCGGCGGCCCAGCAGCGTCTTGTCGGAACCGTTGTAGACGGCAGGGCAGGCCGGCAGGCCGAGTTCCGTCCTCACGTCGCACTGGTAGTCGTCGCTGTAGGAGTTGAAGTTGTGGACGGAGGTGTTGATGTAGGCGAAACCGCCGCCGACACGGCCACCGCGCCATGGCTTGTAGTCCCACTCCAGTTCCAGGCCGGGGATGTTCACCTTGCCGACGTTGATGGTGCGCCAGGTTTCATACACATCGCACTTCGGCTGGTCGGCCGGGCAAGGCAGGCCGTTGTCCGGGATGATCTGGTTGACGAAGTAGGTGCCGGTCAGCTGCATGCCCTTGTACTTCATGAAGAAGGCGGTGGCAGAAAGGCTCAGCGTATTGTCCAGGAACTTGCCCTTGAAGCCCAGCTCATAGTTGGTCACGGTCTCGGGATCGTAAGGCAGGAAGGTGACCACGCCCGGCTTGCCGTCCGCGCACTTGTGGTAGTTGCAGCTGTCGGTCTTGTCGGCGAAGCCGCCGGCCTTGTAGCCGGTCGATACCGAGGCGTAGACCATCTTGTTGTTGTCCAGCTGCTTCTGCAGACCGAGGCGCCAGGTGACTTTTTTCCAGTCCTGCTTATGGTCGTTGGAGGTCGGCGCCCCGTACAGGTGATAGGCCGCGACGCTGCCGCCCATGCCCGGCGTGAGGTCGGTGCCGTCGTGGACGTGGAAGCCCGGCGTGCCCGGCGTGCCTTGCGAATACAGGCCGTTGTAATAGGCCGTATCGCCGATCCAGTTGGCGCCATAGACTTCGCCGCCCTTGTCCTCTTTGCTGTCAAGGCTGTAGCGGGCGCCGACGGTGGCGGTCCAGGTGGGGATGAACTTCCAGTCCGCCTGCGCAAACGCGGCCTTCGCATCGACCTGGCGGTTGGGCTGGTGATACAGCACGCTGCCTACATCGCCGTACGGCTTCTGGATGGTGTTGGTGATCTCGTAGTCGATGTTGTTCCGCTCATGCATCCAGAACAAGCCGCCCACGTATTGCAGGTTGCCCAGCTGCTGCTTCAACTGCGCCTCGTGCACGGTCGACAGGTAGCGCGAATCGAGCGTGCGGTGGTAGGAATCGGTCAGCGGCCACGTGCCCCAGTTCCCGCCGGCCATATTCGGGTACTGGCCGTTGACCTGGAACGGCGCGGCGTTCTGCAGGCCCTTGTCGTCGTCGGTGATCTCGCTGCGGCGCTGGTCGGCCACCTGGAAGGTGTAGTCGAAGTTGGTGTGGTCGTTGATGTTCCAGTTGACGCCAGTGCGCAGCGTGCGGATCTTCATGTCGATGTGACCGGGCACGTTGACGTTGATGTCCCACTTGCCCTGGTCCGTGCAGGCGTAGCGTGTGCCGGCGCCGGCGTCGCAGTCGCGGAAGGCGGCGCCGCCGGCGCTGGAATCCTGGAACTCCTCATACGATGCCTTGGCGGTGACGTCCTTGTTCACCTTCAGCTGGGCGGAGAGGCGACCGGCCCATTCGTTCTGGTTGGTGTAGTACTCGCTCGGACCGACCGGGCGGTTGAAGCGCTGGTCCACGTCCGGCTTGCCGTTCGGGATCCAGCCCAGCGCCGGGGCGTTGGCTTCGCTCACGTCGCGGGACTGGTTGGCGTAGCCGTCGCGCTTGACCTTCATGAACGTGGCGCGCAGCGCCAGCGCGTCGTTGACGACGACGTTCTGCACCAGTGACAGCTGCTTCTTGTTGTAGTTGCCGAGGTCCAGATCGGCCTTGCCGTAGTTGCCGGTCCAATCGGGTTTGGCGGGGATGACGTTGATGCTGCCGCCGGTGGAGTTACGGCCGAACAGCGTGCCTTGCGGGCCGCGCAGCACCTCGACCTGATCGAGGTCGAACATCAGCGCCTGCGCGCCCTGCGGCCGTGGCGAGTACATGCCGTCGACGTGGAAGCCGACCGCCGGGTCGCCGGTCTCGGTGAAGTTGGTCGAGGTGATGCCGCGGATGGTGATCTGCACCGCCGAATCGAGGCCAGTGTTTTCGATGACGACGTTGGGCATTTCGCCGCTCAAGTCGCGCAGGCTGGTGGCGCCTTTGCGGGTCAGCTGGTCCTGGCTCAGCGCGGTGACGGCGAGCGGGGTACGCAGCAGCGAAGTCGAATACCGGGTCGCGGTCACTTTGACTTCGGGGATCTGGTCGGGATTGGTGATGACCGGCGCCGTGGCCGCGTCTGCTGCGGCGCCGTTGTTAGCGCTATCATTCTGCGCATTTGCTGCGATGGTCATGAAGCCGCAGGCACTGGCCACAGCCAGGCTCATGAGAGTCCTTCTCGTTGGTTCAAGCATTTCATCTCCTTGTTGTCATTAATTATGGGCGCTGTTTGTTGCGCCTTATGGGTCAGTGGATCGCCATGGCCAGAGGCGGCCGCGCTCGGGATGTAGCAATCTGACAATTCAGTATTGCATTCCAAAAAGTTGACGGTCAAACGAAACGAAAATAGGCGCAGCAGTTTATTTACCTTTACTAAACACGCGGCGCGGCGCGCGATCTGCCGTCTCGCAACAACAACAATCGGGCCTTTTTGTTAAGTTTTGTAAGTTTTCCTTGCGAATCCTTGCGGAACGCTGCCGATGCTTCTCCGCATTCCCCCTGTCGCGTCCCGTCGGCGGTAAGGAAACGTAACGCCGTCTTCCTGTTGCGGGAATTTATTCCAATGAATTCAATGGCTTAGATTGTTCGTTCTATCAGGCAACTCACTCGTCTGTCACAGAAAAGCCGATGCTAGAATAAATTCATCGTTGTAAATAAAGCCATGCAAAGGATTCAAATATGCAAGTACGCCGGATTGTTCGCCACGCTCTGTTGATCGCCATGTTTTCCGCCCAGGCCGCGCAGGCCGGCACGCTGGTGATCGAAAGTTGGCGCGTCGACGACAAGACGTTGTGGGAAAGGGTGCTGCTGCCGGCCTTCGAGAAAAACAATCCCGGCATCGAGGTCAAGTTCGCGCCGACCGCGCCGACCGAATACGACTCCAGCCTGGCCGCGCGCCTGGCCGGCGGCACGGCGGGCGACCTGATCGCCTGCCGGCCGTTCGATGTGTCGCTGTCGCTGTATAAGAAGGGCCATCTGGATAAGCTGGACGGCAAGCCGGGAATGCAGAATTTCCCGGCCACGTCCACCGTGGCGTGGCAGACCGACGACGGCAAGGACACCTTCTGCATGCCGGTGGCCTCGGTGATCCACGGCTTTTTGTACAACAAGAAGATATTCAAGAAGCTGAACCTGCAACCGCCCAAGACGGTGGATGAATTCTTCGCCGTGCTGGAGGCGCTGAAAAAGGGCGGCGTGTCGCCGCTGGCGTTGGGCACCGCCGACCAGTGGGAATCGAGCCAAATGGTTTATACCAATATCGGCCCCAATTTCTGGCGCGGCGAGGAAGGGCGCAAGGCGCTGATCGCCGGCAAAGCCAAGCTGACCGACGCGCCGTTCGTGGAAGCGCTGCAGTTCGAACAGCGGATGGGCACTTACCTGGGCAAGGGCGCCAGCGCGCAAACCTACGGCGACAGCCAGAACCAGTTCGCGCTGGGCCGCGCGGCGATCTATCCGACCGGCTCGTGGGACATCTCGTATTTCGCGCAGACGCCGGGACTGGAGCTGGGCGCGTTTCCGCCGCCGGTGCGCAAGGCGGGCGACCCGTGCTTCATCTCCGACCACATGGACATCGGCATCGGCATCAACAAGAAGTCCCGCAACAAGGAGGACGCCTACAAATTCCTGGCCTGGGTGGGCTCGCAGGAATTCGCGGACATCTACACCAACCGCGTGACCGGCTTCTTCTCGCTGTCGAACCACCTGATCTCGGTGCGCGATCCGGTGGCCAAGCAGATGGCGGAGTGGCGCGGCAGCTGCGCCTCCACCATCCGCTTCAACGCGCAGGTGCTCAATCGCGGACAGCCCAGCATGGAGAGCGAACTTTGGAACGTCAACGCCCAGGTATTGAACGGCAAGCTGGCGCCCAAGGACGCGGCGACAAAGCTTCAAAACGGTTTTGCGAAGTGGTACAAGCCACAGCAAAAGTAGTATCACACCAATCCCTCCCCCTGATTGTGTGATTCCTTTGGCCGGCGCCGGGCGCGGCGCCGGCTCTTTTTTTGCCCGAATTCTGGAGGCTTACTTGAAACATGCGGTTAATACGGTGCGGCCCTGGCAGTTGCTGATGTTCCTGGCGCCGGCGGTGATCGTCTACTCCCTGTTTAGCGCGCTGCCGCTGGTGCAGACGCTGGCGCAGGGCTTCTTCAGCGCCGACGACAGCGGCAAGGCCACCTTCGTCGGCCTGGAGAACTTCCGCACCATCCTGCTCGATCCCGACTGGTCGGCGGGCTTCTGGAATGCGATGGCCAACAACGCCAAATTCTTCTGCATTCATATGCTGCTGCAGAACCCCATTGGCCTGCTGCTGGCGACGCTGTTTAGTTTGAAGGGTCTGCGCGGCGCCCGTACCTACCGCACGCTGATCTTTTTGCCGACGCTTCTGTCGGTGGTGATCATCGGCTTTATCTGGCAGCTGATCCTGTCGCCGCTGTGGGGCGTGGGCGAGAAGCTGATGGGCTTTGCCGGCCTGGCCGAGTGGTTCGCGCCGTGGATGGGGCAGGAGGAAACCGCGCTGGCCACGCTGTCGATGATCTCCGTGTGGCAGTACATCGGCATGCCGATGATGCTGATCTACGCGGCGCTGCTGGCGGTACCGGAGGAGATCGTGGAGGCGGCCCACGTGGAGGGCGCCAGCGCACTGCGCATCTTCTGGCAGATCAAGCTGCCGCTGATCTACCCGACACTGGGTCTTGTGACGATACTGACCTTCGTCGCCAACTTCAACGCCTTTGACCTGATCTACTCGATCAAGGGCGCGTTGGCCGGGCCGAATTATTCGACCGACATCCTGGGCACGCTGTTCTACCGCACCTTCTTCGGCTATCAGGCGCAGGTGGGCAACGCCTATCTCGGTTCCGCCGTCGCCACGCTGATGTTCCTGGTGATCCTCGCTGGCGTGGGTATATATTTTGTCGGTGTCCAGCGCAGGCTGACCCGCTTTGCACTGTGAGGGCCGCGCCATGACCGCTATCGCCATGAACCCGACCGCGCCGCTGGCCAGCCGCTTCGACCTGGGCCGCCTGATGGTGCACGCCACGCTGATCGCCTACACCGTGCTGGCGCTGTTCCCGATCGCGCTGATCCTGATTAACTCGGTCAAGACCCGCGCCGCCATCTTCGACGATCCGCTGGCGCTGCCGACGATGGAATCGCTGACCTTCATCGGCTTCCAGAAGGTCCTCGCCAGCACCAACTTCCTGCTCTACTTCGGCAACAGCTTATACGTGACGCTGGCGGCGCTGTTGTGCATCGTGCTGTTCGGCGCCATGGCCGCGTGGGCGCTGTCGGAGTACAGCTTCATGGGCAACCGGGTGCTGACGTTGTTCCTCGCACTCGGCATCATGATCCCGATCCGCCTCGGCACGGTGTCGATCCTGGAGCTGATGGTCAAGCTGGACCTGGTCAATACCTTGTCTGCGCTGATCCTGGTGTACACGGCGCAGGGCCTGCCGCTGGCGATCATGATCCTGTCCGAATTCATGCGCCAGGTGCCGTCGGAACTGAAGGACGCGGCGCGCTGCGACGGCGTCGGCGAGGTGCGGATCTTCTTCCAGGTGATCCTGCCGCTGATACGGCCGGCGATTGCGACGGTGGCGGTGTTCACCATGATCCCGGCCTGGAACGACTTGTGGTTCCCGCTGATCCTGGCGCCGTCCGACCGCACCAAGACCGTCACGCTGGGCGTGCAGCAGTTCATCGGCCAGTACGTCACCGACTGGAATTCCGTGCTGGCGGCGCTGTCGCTGGCGGTGATCCCGATGCTGATTTTGTACGCGGTCTTTTCGCGTCAGTTGATCCGCGGCCTGACGGCCGGCGCGGTCAAGTAACCCAACAACAGAAAGAGGAATGTAATGGCAAGTGTCAGCCTGAAGCAGCTGCGTAAATCCTACGATGGCAAGACCGATGTCCTGGCCGGCATCGATCTGGATATCGCGCACGGCGAGTTCGTGGTGCTGGTCGGCCCTTCCGGCTGCGGCAAATCGACGCTGCTGCGCATGTTGTGCGGCCTGGAGAGCATCACCGGCGGCAGCATGTCCATCGGCGACGAGGTGGTGAACCACCTGCCGCCGGCGGAACGCGGCATAGCCATGGTGTTCCAGAGCTACGCGCTGTACCCGCACATGACGGTGTACCAGAACATGGCCTTCGGCCTGAAGGTGGCGGGGCAGGGCAAGGCCGCGATCAAGGAGCGCATCACGCGCGCCGCCGCCACGCTGAAGATCGAGCACCTGCTGGAGCGCCTGCCGCGCGAGCTGTCCGGCGGCCAGCGGCAGCGGGTGGCCATCGGCCGCGCCATCGTGCGCGAACCACGTTTATTCCTGTTCGACGAGCCGCTATCCAACCTGGACGCCGCGCTGCGCGTGCAAACCCGCTTGGAAATCGCCAAGCTGCACCGCCAGCTCGACGCTACCATCGTCTACGTCACGCACGACCAGGTCGAGGCGATGACCCTGGGCGACAAGATCGTCGTCATGCACGAAGGGCACATCCAGCAGGCCGGCACGCCGCTGGATCTGTACCAGCAGCCGTGCAACCTGTTCGTCGCAAGCTTTATCGGCTCGCCGAAGATGAACCTGATGGCCGGCACCGTCGCCGAGGCGGGCGCCGGCGGTGTGCTGGTGCTGCTGCCCAGTGGCGAGTCGGTGCGCGCCTATGTCGATGGCAGCGGCCTGCGCACCGGCATGAAGGTCACGCTCGGCCTGCGTGCCGAACATATCAACGAATCGCGCGCCGGTTCGGAAGTTTTCAAAGGCGAGGTCAGTGTGGTCGAACACCTGGGTGAAGCCAATTACATCTACGTCAGTCGAGAAGGTGCAGAAGACGTGGTGATACGCGGAGACGGCGAACGTCACGTCGAGATCGGACAGTCCATCGTCTTCTCGGCCGACAGCACCGCCTTCCACGTGTTTGACGAAGCGGGACGGGCGTTGCGGCGGCTGCGCCCCGGGAATATGGTATCGGCCGCGCGCAGCATGATGCGCAGCGTTTGATATCGATGCGGTTCATCTTTTTCACACAAGGAGAATTGAATGACTAAGCCGGTATTTAAGAAAAAACTACTACCTAACCTGATCGCGCTGGCGTTGAGCGGCGGCCTGGCGCCGCATCTGTACGCGGCCGATCCGGCTACGGCCGAAGCGGCACAGTCCAGCGACGCTGTACCGGCTGGTGAAACCGCAACCGTTGAAGTGCGCGGCATCCGCGAACGCCTCAAGCGCAACCTGGCCGAGAAGCGCGACTCCGGCAACGTGATCGACACCGTCACCGCCGAGGAAGTGGGCAAGTTCCCCGACAAGAACGTGGCCGATTCGTTGCAGCGCGTGCCGGGCATCTCCGTGGACCGCACCTGGGGCGAGGGGCGCGACATCTTCGTGCGCGGCACCGACAAGAACCTGAACCTGACGCAGTTGAACGGCCAGGCCGTGGCCTCCGGCTACTGGTGGAAGAACGATTCGCAGAGCCGTGGCTTCAACTACGACATCCTCGCATCGGAGCTGGTGGGCAGCATCGACGTGTACAAAAGCCCGTCGGCGGACCTGGACGAGGGCAGCATCGGCGGCCTGGTGATCGTCAAGACCCGCAAGCCGTTCCAACTGAAGCCGCTGGTGGCGCAGGTGTCGGTCGAGGAGACCTACAGCAAGCTGCCGAAGAAAACCGATCCGCAGGTCTCCGGCCTGCTGAGCTGGACCAACGAGCAGAAGACCTTCGGCGCGCTGGTCGCCATCAGCCGCCAGCAGCGCACCATGCGCCGCGACGGTCTGGAAAACTTCACCGACTCGACCAAGTACAACATCGTCGACCAGAACGGCGCCGTCACGCCGGGCGCGTATGCGTCGTGGGGCGGCGGCTCGGCCATCTTCCGCCAGGACCGCAAGCGCACCACCGGCGACATCACCCTGCAGGCCCGCCCGAACGCGAACTCCGACATCTCGCTGAACTACATGAACTCGGATATGAGCATGGACAACAGCAACCAGAACTACCTGTGGGAAGCGGGCGGCCTGGCGGATGCGAAGGGTAATATCGCCGTCACCAATCCGAAGTTCATCACCACCTCCGACGGCACCAAGGCGCTGGTCGGCGGCACGGTCGGCCCGACGGGCGGCGTGTCGTTCGAGCCTATCTTCCGCCAGTCCTACGTGAAATCGGAAGTGCTGGACCTGGAAGGCACCTACGACGCCGACAACTGGAAATTCCACGGACAGGCCGGCACCACCAAGGGTTCGGGCGGCAGCGACCATGACCGCAACTTCTGGTTCGTCGGGAATACCCGCACCACCTTCAACATCGCGCCGGACACCTATGAGGTCAAGTACCAGGACATCAATCCGCTCGACCCGAGCAAGTTGACGCTGCAAAGCTCGCGCGACTGGATCCGCCGCATGGAGACCAAGGAGAACTACGCGCAGGGCGACCTGACGCTGGACCTGAACAACGGCTTCTTCAAGTCGGTCAAGGTCGGCGCCAAGTTCCGCGACACCACGGTGCAGAACCATCGCACCATCGGTACCGATGGTCCTGGCAATCCTGGCTGGCAGTCGTTCTCGCTGGCGGACCTGTCGACCGGCGCCTCGCCGCTGTTGAGCCAAAAGGCCGCCAATCCCGGTTCGCTGACCCAGTATGCGTGGGTGGACGATGGTCTGGCCTATTCCAAGGGCTTCCCGATGTACGACAAGGGCATGGTCTACGCGGAAGCCAAGGGCGAGTACTACAAGATCAAGGAAAAGATCTACGCGACTTACGCCCGTGCGGACTTCGCCACCGGTGGATGGCGTGGCGACTTCGGTGCGCGTATCGTCAAGACCGACCAGACCTCCGAGGCGTACCAGGACCTGACAGGCTCGGGCAACTACACACTGGCCAACGTCAGCCGCAGCTACACCGACGTGCTGCCCAATCTGAACGCGGTCTACTCCGTCAACAAGGACCTGCTGGTGCGCGGCGCCATTGCGCGTGTGATGGCGCGTAACACCTACAGCGATTTGAGCGCCAGCACGGAAGTCAGCGGCACCACCAACGCCGCCACCTCCGGCAATCCGTTGCTCAAGCCTTACCACGCCAACCAGGCGGAGATCGGCGCGGAGTGGTACTACGCCGACGCGTCGCTGCTGTCCGCCACGCTGTTTGCGAAGAAGCTCGACACCTTCATCTACACGCAAACGACGCAGGAAAACGTGGCGGGCGTGATGCGGCCGGTCAGCCGTCCGTACAACGCCAACAACGGCGAAACGGTCAACGGCCTGGAACTGCAATGGCAGCAGGCGTTCAGCAGCGGCTTCGGCGCCATCGTCAACTACACCTACACCGACGCCAAGACTGGTGCCAATGCGGGCGGCGTGAAGTTGAACGTGGTGGGCAACTCGCGCAACCAGGCCAACATCACCGGCTTCTTCGAGAAGAACGGCTACAGTGCGCGGCTGTCGTACAACTACCGTTCCAAGGCCTACGGCGCGCTGGATGAAGGCGGCCAGGACGTGACCAGCGCCTACGGCCAGTGGGACGCTTCGGCAAGCTGGGATATCACGCCGAAGATCAGCCTTTACCTCACGGCGGTGAACATCACCAATGAAGTCATCCGCACCAACACCACCGATGGTTTGCCGGTGGGCGTGTACGAAAATGGCGCGCGTTACAGCGTTGGCTTGAAAGCCAAGTTCTAAAAAAGCTGGGCGCGCCGTCGCGCCGATGGCGGGACAAATATCGATTTGATCGGGAGAGCAATGATGTCGCATCAGAGTGCCAAGAAAAAGTTAATGAGTCTCGCCATCGGCAGCGCTTGCGCTGTCATGGCCGGCGCGGCGGGCGCCCAGCAACAGGAGGCCGATGCTTCGGCCATCGCCACCAAGGACCAGGTGGCGGAGGTCAAGGTGACGGCGACGCGCCATTCCACGTCGCTGCTCAAGACGCCGGTGGCGGTAACGGCGGTGACGCAGGAAGCGCTTAGCCGCGACGGCATCACCGACGTGCGCGGCTTGAGCGGCCAGATCCCCAACCTGCAATTGGGGACGTCGAACGACGGCAGCGGCGGCGTGCAGATCGCCATCCGTGGCGTGAGCAGTTCCGACTTCACGGAGATCGGCAACCCGGCGGTCGGCCTGCACGTGGCGGGCCTGTATCAGCCGCGCCCACAGGCCGCGCTGGCGCTGATGTTCGACCTGGACCAGGTCGAGGTGCTGCGTGGTCCGCAGGGGACGCTGTTCGGCCGTAACTCGACCGGGGGCAGCATCAACATCATCCCGGCCAAGCCGGAATTCGGCAGCAGCTATGGCACCGTCGAGGCGGACGTTGGCACCTATCGCGGACGCCAGGTATCGGCGGTGCAGAACATCCCGGTCAGCGACAATTTCGCGCTGCGCGTCACGGCCATGAAGATCAAGCGTGACGGCTACATCAACCAGCAGCAGGACTTCTACGCCGCGAACTTCCCTGCGCTGGGCATCGTGCCCTCGCGCGATGCGGCGGGCAACATCATTCCCGACGTCGATCAGCGCTTCAACAAGAAGGTCGGCGCCGACAAGTACTACACCAACAAGGACGAATATGCGGCGCGCCTGCAGGCTCGCTGGAAGATCCGGCCGGACCTGGACTGGCGCCTGACCTACGAGAAGTACCAGAACAACGGCGCCGGCGACTTGCCGATCAAGGACTGCGAGCAGGCGGCCGGCACGCCGTACGCCTGCACCGGCGGCCAATGGGACGTGAAGGTCAACGTGCCCGGCGTGATGGACATGACCATCGACACCGTGCGCAGCGGCCTGGTATGGGACCTGAATCCGTCCACCACCATCGAATACAACGCCTCGTGGTCTAGCCAGAAGCGGCGCGAGATCCAGGACAGCGACAGCGGCTACCAGCCTATCGAAAGCGAGTTGGCCACGCGCCCCGGTACGTCGCCGTTCAACGACTACGCCACCTACACCACGGCGTCGAAGTACGTCTCCACGGTCCACGAGCTGCAACTGCGCGGCAAGTACGACCGCCTGCGCTACGTGGCGGGCCTGTTCTGGATGCACGAGAAGAACAGCATCGACTACGCGCAGGACTACCTGGGGGCGTCGTGGGGCACGTATGGCTTCCCGGCCGAGTCCTACTTCTATCACCAGGCCGACCGCCAGTCCGATTCCAAGGCCATCTTCGCGCAGGCCGACTGGGAATTCGCGCCGACCTGGAACCTGACCGTGGGCGGCCGCATGACGCGTGACACCCGCAAGGATGTCGGCGGCCAGTATTGGGACACCGCGTTCTCGGACGACCCGGCGATCTACTTCAAGGGCCTGCACAACCCCGGCACGCCGGGTACGCCGGGCTTCGTGCCGTTCAACAGCTCGGACCTGAAGCCGGGCATGGGCGGCTACTACGGCGCGGGAGGCTTCGATTCGTCCATCCATCCGGTGATAAGCGACGATTCGGACGCATGGAAGAAATTCACCTGGCGCCTGGGCCTGAGCCGCCAACTGACGCCGCGCGACCTGGTCTACACCTCGCTGTCGACCGGCTACAAGGCCGGTGGCTTCAGCGACAAGGAGGATATCTGCCGCACCGGCTTGAACGGCAACTGCGCCGGCATGACGCCGGGACCGCACTACACCAACATGCCGTGGAATCCCGAGACGCTGACCAACTTCGAGCTGGGTTACAAGGGCCGCCTGTTGAACAACAAGCTGACCTTCTCGGCCACCGCGTTCTACAGCCGTTACAAGGACATGCAGCTGACCGGCGGCGTCACGGTCGGAAAGATCATTCCGAAGATACCGTGCACCGCCACCAATCCATACTGCGACAGCGTGGTCATTTACGGCACGCAGAACGCGGCGCAGGCTAACATCTCCGGCCTGGAGATCGAAGGTGAGTACAAGCCTTGGCCAGGTTCGCACATCGGCTATTCGTACTCGCACCTGAAGGCGGTCATCAAGTCCTATCCAACCTACAGCGAGGACAGCTCGATCAGCTGTAATATCCGCGACAAGTACGGCGCGCCGCCTTGCGTGGCGTATGAAGGCACGGACCCTCTGTTCGCCGGCAAATTCCCGCTGAATATCGCGGGCAACCGCCTGCCGTATGCGCCCGCCAACACGTTGAACCTGAGCGCTTCGCAGGACTTCGCGATCGGCGATTACACGCTCACGCCATGGATCTCGGCGCGCTGGCAGGACAAGATGTACTTCTCGCTGCGGAATCTGGATAATCCACACATCTCCGACGCGCAGAAGGCCTACACGACGGTCGATGCGGCGCTCAAGCTGGTTTCGCCGAGCGGCAAATGGCATCTGGAGGCATACGTGAAAAACTGGGGACAGACGCTGGCGAAGAACTATGCAAGCGTGGTCGATCCCGGCTACGTCACGGCGTCCTACAATGATCCGCGCGTCTACGGCATCCGCTTCGGCGCCACCTGGTAAAAGAAAAGGAATCGAATGCGTAAGCAGATCAAGTACAGTGGTTTCGTTTTGGCCTCATGGCTGATGGCGTCGATGGCTGGCGGCGCGGTCGCCGGAGTGGCGCCGGAAGCCAAGGCGGTGGCCTGGCAGGGGGCTCTGGCCGGCGTGGTGAGCGGCGCGCAGATCCGCTTGCGCTGGGAGCTGGTGCGCAATGTGTTCACGCCCGAAGCGCCGGGCGGCGGCACGCATGCGCGCCTGATTCTCACTAATCTGGGCCAGCAGCCCTTGCCGCCCAAGGGCTGGACGCTGTACTTCAACGTCATGGACGGCGTTGCGACGGGACCGCTGGAAGGCAACCTGCTGCTGGAGCAGGTCGCCGGCAATCTGTTCCGCATTCGGCCTGCGCCCGGCTTTGCCGGCGTGCCGGCAGGGCAGACGCTGAACATCGCCTACTACCATCCGGACCTGGTGATTAAACTGGCCAAGGCGCCGATCGGCCCTTACCTTGTTTATGACGCCGCCCCGGATGTCGGCCAGGCCATCGCGGACTACGAGCTGCTGCCGGTCACTCGCCCGGAGCAGCTGGACAAGGGCAGCAGCGGCGCCAAGCCGGTTGTCACGGTGCAGGACACCTATCGCCGCAACGCCAACGCCGACTGGATGCCGGCAGCCGCGCTGCCGCCGGTGTTCCCGACGCCGCAGCATCTGCAGACGGGCGGCGGCAGGTTGCGACTGGCGGCGCTGCCGGTCATCGTCGCACCGGCCGCACTGAAAACGGAAGCCGCGTTTGCGCGTTCGCTGTTCCCGGCCAACCTGCCCGCTGGCGGCGCCGGCTCGCCCGCACTGCGCCTGAGCGTGGCCCAGGTGCCCGGTTCCACCTCGCCGGAAGCCTACACGCTGACCATTAAGGCCGGCAGCGGCATCGACATCGTCGGCAACAGCGCCGCCGGCGTCGCCTACGGCCTGCAATCGCTGCGCGACCTGCTGCCGCTGCCGGGCGCCGCCAGCATCGACCTGCCGGAGCTGACCATCACCGACGCACCGCGTTTCGAATATCGCGGCTTCCAGCTGGACGTGGGCCGCAACTTCCACACCAAGCAGACCGTGTTCAAGCTGCTGGACCTGATGGCGCGCTACAAGCTCAATAAATTCCACTTCCACCTGACCGAGGACGAGGGCTGGCGCCTGGAGATCGCCGGCCTGCCCGAACTGACCAGTATCGGCGCGGTGCGCGGCCACAGCGCCAAGCCAGGCGTGCGCCTGCAACCGGCCTACGGCTCCGGCCCCGATCCGTCCGACGCCAGCGGCAGCGGCTACTACACCCGCGCCGACTACATCGAGATCCTGCGCTACGCCGCCGCGCGCCACATCGACGTGATCCCCGAGATCGAGATGCCTGGCCACGCCCGCGCCGCCGTCAAGGCGATGGAAGCGCGCTACCTGCGCCTGAAAGCCGCAGGCAAGGCGGATGCCGCCAAGTACCTGCTCAACGACCCGGCCGACAAATCGGTCTACAAATCGGCACAGCTGTACAACGACCACGTGATCAACCCAGGTCTGGAGTCCAGCTTCACCTTCATCGACCACGTCATCGGGCAGGTCGCGGACATGTACAAGGAGGCCGGCGTGCCGCTGCACACCATCCACGTCGGCGGCGACGAGCTGCCCGGCGGCGCATGGGAGCAGTCGCCAGCCAGCCGCGCGGTCATGCAGAAGAAAAAGCTGGAGAGCACCGCCGAACTGTGGGACTACTTCTATGACCGCGTCGACGCCATCCTGCGCAAGCGCGGGCTGTACGCCTCCGGCTGGGAAGAGTTGGCGGCACGCGGCACCAAGCTGAACGGGGAACACAAGCTGATACCGAATCCGCACTTCACGCAGCGCGGCTTCAGCGCCTACGTCTGGAACAACACCGAGGGTGCCGAGGACTTCGCCTACCGCCTGGCCAACGCCGGCTACGACATCGTGCTGGCCCCCGTGACCAAGATGTACATGGACATGGCCTACAACGCCAACCCTGACGAACCGGGCGTGAACTGGGGCGACTATGTGGAACTCGACACGGTCTACGACTTCATCCCGCTGGACTACCTGAAGAACGCCAATCCGCCGCTGGCCGGAAAGGACCGGCTGACCGACTACGGCAAGCGCCGCATACGCGGGCTGGAAGCGACGCTGTTCACCGAGACCGTACGTACTCCCGAGCGTATCGACTACCTCGTCATGCCACGCCTGCTGGCGATGGCCGAACGCTCCTGGGCGCCCGATCCCGCTTGGGCCACGGAGACCGACGCCGCCAAGGCCGCCGCGCTGCACCGCACCGCGTGGTCCGGCTTCGTCAACACGCTGAGCCAGCGTGTGCTGCCGCGCCTCGACCTGGAGCACACCGGCGTCGATTACCGCATCGCGCCGCCGGGTTTGATGCTGGACGGCGGCAAGGTGCTGGTCAATCACGTCCTGCCGGGCATCGCCATGCGCTACACCAGCGACGGCGGCGAGCCGAATACCAATAGCAAACCAGTGAGCGGGCCGATATCGGACAAGGGTTCGATCAAAGTGGCGGCTTTCGACCGCAACGGCAGGATGGGCAAGGTGTCGCGCATCGACAACCCTTGAACGGGCTGCGCGCACGCCGGGCATACCAATTAGTCCCGGCGGCTATCTTCTCCGTTATAATCGTGGCACTGTTTAGTTCGGGATAACGAGTGATAGCGTCGATAGAAAAAGTGGCCTTGCCGAGGTTCGACTGGTTACGCTTTCGTTCGACCGCCCGCCGCGCCACGCCGGCGCGGGCGTGGTCCTTCGGCCTGCTGGCCGCGGCCTGCGCCTTCAACTGCGGCGCGCTGAATATCGCCCATGCCGCGCAACAGCCCCAGTCCGCACCAGTGGGCGCTGGCGCGCCTGCCGCCTCCCTCAACACGCTACAGGTGCTGCACTGGTGGACGTCCAGCAGCGAACGCAAGGCAGCCAACGCGCTGGCCGCGCGCATGGCCGACGAAGGCCTCGAATGGAAGGACGCCGCCATCCCCGGTGGCGCAGGCCTCGGGGCCGGCAAGGTGCTCAAGAGCCGCGTGCTGGCTGGCGACGCGCCGGAAGTCACGCAGATCATCGGCGTCTCCGTCGCGGAGTGGGCGGAACTGGGCCTGCTGCTGGAGATTGACAACGTCGCCAGTGCCGGCAACTGGAACGGCTTCCTGTTCCCCACCATCCAGGCGCTGATCCAGCACCGCAAGCACGTCGTCGCCGCGCCACTCGGGATCCACCGCGTCAATACGCTGTACTACAACCGCGCGCTGTTCGCGCAACTCAAATTGTCGCCGCCGCAGACCTGGGACGAGTTCCAGAGCGCCGCGCTCAAGTTCAAGGCCGCCGGCATCATGCCGCTGGCGCAGAGCAGCGAATCCTGGCAGGTGGCCGCGCTGTTCGAGAACCTGGTGCTGGCCGAGAGCGGGCCTGAGTTCTACCGCGAGCTGTTCGTGCGCCGCAATCCGGCCGCCGCCGCAGACCGCCGCACCGCCGAGGCGCTGGAGCGGCTGCGCGTCGTCAAGGGTTGGATCAGCGGCCAGCTGGACGAGCGTCCGTGGCCGGAAGTGGTGCGCCAGTTCGCGCGGCGCGAGGCGGCGATGATGATCATGGGCGACTGGGCCAAGCCGGAGCTGGCCGAACGCGGCATGGCGCTGGACGAGGACTACGCCTGTGGCACCGCCCCCGGCACCGCCAAGTACCACCTGTACAGCGTCGACACGCTGACCATGTTCGCCGGCGACTACCGCCACATGCAATCGCAGGAGAAGATGGCGCGGCTGCTGGTGTCGCCGCAGGTACAGGCGGAATACAACACGCTCAAGGGCGCGGTGCCGGTGCGGCGCGACGCCGACCTGTCGAAAATGGACAGCTGCGCGCGTGCCTCCTGGACCACCTTCGCGCAAGGCGCGGCGGTGCAGGCTCCCAGCCTGGTGCACCGCATGGCCACCGATGAAGCCAGCCGCGACGCCATCATCGCCGAAATCCACCGTTATTTTCTAGACGACAGGGCCACGCCCGCCGAGGCGCAGCGCCGCCTTGGGGCGTTGTTCCGACTGTTTAACCTCAGAAGCCAAGGAGCACCCGGTGCGCAAGATACTGATCGTAGACGATGACCAAAAGACCCGCGTCCTGCTCAAGACCTACCTGGAGAAAAACCAGTACGAGGTGATCCTGTCGCACAACGGCGAGAGCTTCCTGGCCGAGCTGCACGCGCATTCCGAGCAGCTGTCGCTGGTGATCCTGGACGTGATGCTGCCCGATACCGACGGCTTCGCGCTGTGCAAGCAGGTGCGCCAGCGCTCGAATGTCCCCATCATCATGCTGACGGCCAGCTCCGACGAGACCGACCGCATCGTCGGCCTGGAACTGGGCGCGGACGACTACATCGCCAAGCCATACAGCCCGCGCGAGCTGCTGGCCCGCATCAAGGCCATCCTGCGCCGCACCGCGCTGGAGACGCCGTCGGCGCGCTACTACCGCTTCGTCGGATTCACGCTGGACCTGATGGAGCGCAAGGTGCTCGACAACGCCGGCACCGTGATCGCGCTGACGGGGCTGGACTTCCAGCTGCTGAAATACTTTGTCGAACATCCGGGCGTGATCCTGGACCGTAGCGTGCTGTGCGAGGAGACCCGCGGCCGCGACGCCGGCCCGCTGGACCGCTCGCTGGACGTGCAGATCAGCCGCCTGCGCCTGCGCCTCAACGACGACGGCAAGCAGCCCGCCTTGATCAAGACCGTGCGCGGCGCCGGCTACGTGTTCTCGGCGGACGTCAGCGTCTCGCATGCGTAAGTCTGCGCTGGAGCGGCTGCGCCGCATCTGGCCGCAGTCGCTGCTGGGCCGCCTGATGCTGGTGATGGCCGCCGGTTTGCTGGTGACGCAGCTGGCGGCCAGCGTGATCTGGGCCAGCCAGCTGCGCGCCAAGGCGCAGGTGGAGGCGCAATCGGCGTCGCAGTACATGGCGCATGGCGCGTCCGGCGCGATCCGCTTCTTCCGCAGCCTTCCGCCGAACTACCGCCTGCTGCTGATCCAACAGCTGCGCGAGATGGGCGGCACGCGCTTCTTCGTCAACCTCAATCACGCCTACGTGCCGGTCCAGCAGATCGCCGAGCATCCGCTGGCCAGCAGCGTGCTGGCGACGGTGGGCGCCACGCTAAAGTCCGACCTGCCGCATTCGCCCAGCTTCCACCTGGCCTTCGCCTGGCCGGACCAGCTGGTGGTGTCGGAGGACGGCGTCCACCTGGGCGACCTGCCGGACGCCTGGGTCCAGCACATCCTGCTGCTGCAGCCGGACCCCGCGCCGATCTTGGTGATCCAGACCGAGATCGAGCCTGGCAACTGGCTGTACATGGCGGCGCTGATGCCCAACCCGTACTTCTTGAGCAGTAACGATCCGCTGGCGTGGGATCGGCTGTCGCTGCAAGGGCTGTCGCTGGCGGTGGTGCTGCTGCTTTGCCTGTTGGTGGTGCGCTGGATCACGCGTCCGCTGGCCGCCTTGTCCGACGCCGCCGCAGCCTTCGGCCAAGGGCAGGACGACCGCGCGCCGCCGCTGCCGGAAACGGGCAGCCGTGAATTCATCAACACCGCGCGCGCCTTCAGCGCCATGCGCGAACGCATCCAGCGCTACATCGAGGACCGCGAGCGCCTGTTCATCTCCATCTCGCACGACTTGCGCACGCCGATCACGCGGCTCAAGCTGCGCTCCGAACTGCTGGACGACGAAGCGCTGCGCAACGAGTTCGAGGAAGACCTCGATGAACTGGACATGATGGTCAAGGGCGCGCTGCAATGCGTGAAGGACAGCGACATCCACGAGAACCCGGCCGAGGTCAAACTCGATGCGCTGCTGGGCCGCCTGGTGCGCAGCGCGCGGCTGGGCGGGCACGAGGTAGGGTATCGCGACAGCGGCATCACGGTGCGCGCCAAGCCGCTGGCCTTGAAGCGCGCCATCGGCAACCTGCTGGACAACGCCTTGTACTACGGCGACCGCGCCGAAATCAGCGTCACCAGCGAACCGGGCGCGGTGGCGATCGCGGTGCGCGACCACGGCCCCGGCGTGCCGGACGACGCCTTCGCCAGCCTGTTCGATCCCTACGTACGGCTGGCCCACGGCCGCGAGCAGAACGACGCCGGCATGGGCCTGGGACTGGGCATCGCCCGCAGCGTGATCGAGGCGCACGGCGGCCAGCTGGTGCTGGAGAACCATCCCGAGGGCGGCCTCAATGCCACCATCCGATTGCCGGCGTGAGCGGAAATGCGACAGCCGCGCAATACATTTTGTAAGCCTCTGTGAAGTTTTGTTGCAGCGGCGATGCCGGCGCCGGGCAGAGCGCATCCGCGAGCGTAAGGAACTGTAAGCGGCGGCCACGCTTAATCAATGAAATCAAAGGCTTATCCCTGTTCGCCTGTGGCTGGCGAAGATGATAACGTTTGCAACAGCTAAACAAACACCGAAAGTCCACGATCAATGAAAACACAGCATCAACGTTCGCAAGCCATCGATGTGCTGCGCGGCCTCACGGTCGCGCTGATGATCATGGTGAACATGCCGGGCACGCCGGCCACCACCTATGCGCCCTTCCTGCACGCCGAATGGCACGGCCTGACGCTGACCGACCTGGTGTTCCCGACCTTTATGTTCGTGGTCGGCACGGCGCTCAGCTTCACGCTGGAGAAGTACGAGGGCATGGGCGAGGCGGCGGTGCTGAAGAAGATCTTCACCCGCACCGCGCTGATCTTCCTGTGCGGCTTCCTGATGTACTGGTATCCGTTCTTCAGTATCGAGGGTGGATCGCTGACTGTATTGCCGCTGTCCGAAACCCGTATCTTTGGTGTGTTGCAGCGTATCGCGCTGGGCTACTGCGCCGGCTCGCTGATCCTGCATTACTGGAAGGAGAAGGGCGCCATCGTGTTCGCCGTGGTGGCGCTGTTCGGCTACTGGGCCTTGATGTACTGGTTCGGCGACTACACGCTGGCCGGCAACGCGCAGCGCAAGTTGGATTTGCTGGTGCTGGGCGAGGCGCATATGTACCACGGCGAGGGCATCGCCTTCGACCCGGAAGGGATATTGAGCACGCTGCCGTCCATCGTCAACGTGCTGGCCGGGTACTTTGCCGGCCGCCTGGTGCGCCGCCTTGGCGCCAGCTACGAGAGCATCGCCAAGCTGACCATGTCGGCCGCCGTGTTGGCTGTACTGGCACTGTGCTGGAGCAGTGTATTCCCGCTCAATAAAAAACTGTGGACCAGTTCCTACACGTTGATCACCATCGCCATCGACCTGTTCACGCTGTCGCTGCTGCTGTACGTGATCGACATGCTGGGCAAGCGTGGTTGGACCTACTTCTTCGAAGTCTTCGGCCGCAACACGCTGTTCATCTACTTGTTCAGCGAAGTGGTGGCGAGCACCTTCTTCCTGCTGAAGATCGGCGACCTCAATGTATTCGATTGGGTCTATCTCAACCTGTTCCGGCCCTGGGCCGGCGCCTACAACGGCACGCTGTTGTGGGCGGTGGTGTACATGCTGGGCTGCTGGTCGGTCGGCTATGTGCTGGACCGGAAAAAGATTTATATCAAACTCTGATTGGAGAAAAAAATGAAAAAACTGTTGATGGCCGCCTGTGTCGCGGCCACGTTGGCGGGCTGCGGCGGCTCCGGTTCCGCCGACCAGGAATCGCCACGCGCCATGGCGCGCATGGCCAACCTGACGGCGGCGCGCAACGGCGCCTCGTCGGGCGTTTCGGTCGATGTGGCCGATGAGCGCACGGCGTCGGCCGCAGCTCCCGCCAACAAGGCGCTGGCCAACGGCAAGATGGTGCTGGCCTACTATTCGGGCTACAGCAACAACTACAACTCGCTGACCAAGTTCTACGCCAACGTCAACGCGGTCTCCATCGACTTCTGGAACATGGCCAGCGACGGCTCGGTGATCGGCAACGGCGACCCGACGCCGACCAACGCCATCACCTTCCTCAAGTCCAAGGGCATCGCGATCTACGGCTGCATTTCCAACGTCTCGGCCACCGCGCCCGATGGCTGGGACCCTGAGCTGTCGCACGCCGTCACAGGCGCCAAGCGCGCGGCCTCGGTGGCCAATCTGGTCAGCTTCGCCAGGGCCAACGGCTTCGCCGGCATCAACATCGACTTCGAAGAGGTGGACCAGGCCGACCGCAAGAACATGAGCGACTTCGCCGCCGCGCTGGCGACGGCCCTGCACGCGCAGGGCATGAAGCTGATCATGACCGTGCCGGCGTTCTCCTTCACCGATGAAAACAACAGCCACAACCTGGCCTTCGACCTGCAGGCGCTGGGGCAGGCGGCCGACTACGTCCAGGTGATGACCTACGATGAGACCATCCCGTCCTGGGCGTCCGGCCCGGTGGCGGGTTCCGACTGGATGGAGAACGCCCTCGACTACGCCACCAGCAAGGTGCCGGCGTCCAAGGTGTTGAACGGCATCCCGGCCTACGGCTACGACTGGATCGCCGAGGGCGACGGCAGCCAGCTGTTCTGGCGTAACGTGCCCGCGCTGCTGAGCAAGTACCACGTCACGCCCAAGTACGACAACAACGCCAACGCCATCAGCTTCAACTACACGGCCGGCGGCCGGAAGCATACGGTATGGAACGAGAACGCCCAAAGCGTGACCCTGAAAACCAGCCTGGTCGGCGCCTACGGCCTGGCCGGCACCTCGATCTACGCTTTCGGCATGGAGGACGCCAGCTTCTGGACCGCCGTCAACGCCGGCCTGAACCAGTAATCCCCCGCGCGCAGCGGCGCCCGCCGCTGCGCTTTCCGGGCCTGTTCCCGGTTTTCTGTCGCCCAGTCCCCCATTTGTGCAGTTCGTCGCAATCCGCATGATCGTTTAATAAGTGATGGCTATAGTGATCACATACCGAAACGCATTCAAGGAGAGCAAAAATGAACATCGCCAAAAACATGGAAGCCATCTTCGTCACCGCCGCCGTGCTGCTGGGCGCATCCGCCTACGCCAGCGCCGCCGCTGAAGCGAGCGTGGCCCTGCAACCGGCCCTCCAGGTTGCCGCCGCCCAGGCTCCGATGCAAGTTGTAGTAATCAAGGCCAAGCGCCTGACCGCAGTGGAAAAGGCCAGCCTGTCGTAATTTGACAATTGGTCGTACTGCAAAGATTGCTAGAAAGCTTAGTGCGCTGCTACATTAGCCGTTCGCGCATCCAGGCACAACTTCAGAGGAACCCCATATATGAACAAGCTTTTCCAATTCGGCCTGCTGTTTGCCGCCTTCTGTGCGCTGTTTGGCCGCGCCATGGCTGCCGATGACAGCACCGAGAAGCGCGTCGTGACGCTGGACGCCCGCGTGGTGCGCGTCAAGCTCGACGGCGTGATCGATCTGAAGCTGCGACAAGGCCCGACGCCTTCGCTGACGATCTACGCGGAAAAGCGCACCATGGACAAGCTGATGACATCGGTCGCCGGCGACACGCTGCATCTGGAGACGGAAGGGCGCTCCATCAAGCTGGGCCGCTCGACCGCGCGCGCCGAGCTGGTGCTGCCGATGTTGCGCGAGGTGGTGTCCGAGGGCGTGGGCTCGACCGAGATCAGCGGCTTCAGCGGCGACGAGCTGGAGTTGACGATGGACGGCGCCGGCAGCATGAAGGTGGTCTGTGACTACAAGAACCTGAAGGCCAACCTGGGCGGTGTCGGCAGCATGCACCTGTGGGTCAGCGAGAACGAGAGCGTGGAGCTGGATCTGCGCGGCGCCGGCTACATCACGCTGGGCGGCCACAGCAAGCTGTTGAAGGCGACCCTGGGCGGGCTGGGCGGCTTGAATGCGCAGCAGTTCCAGGCCGACTCGGTCAACGTCGACCTGAGTGGTCTGGGCAACGCCACCGTCAACGCCAAGACCAACGCGACACTGAACTTGAGTGGCCTGGGATCGGTCACTGTCTATGGCAAGCCCTTGAACCGCAACGTCAGCGTTGACGGCCTGGGCAAGGTTAGTTGGAAATAAAAATATACACACCTACGAGACATGAAAAAATTCATACTAGCGATCGGACTCGCACTAGGCCTGCAACAGGCTGCGATGGCCGGATTCGCCGAAGGCGCCACCGCCTACAACAATAAAAACTACGCGGCGGCCTTGAAGGAGATCGCCCCGCTGGCCAGGGCCGGCAACGCGGACGCCCAGCACCTGCTGGGCTTGATGTATTACATGGGCCGCGGCGTCACGCAGGATTACAAGCAGGCGCTGGAGTGGCACCGCAAGGCCGCGCTGCAGGGCAAGGCCGACGCGCAGTACGTGGTCGGCGCCATGTACTACACCGGCAACGCGGTGATCCAGGACCACAAGCAGGCGGTCAGCTGGTTCCGCAAGGCGGCCGAGCAGGGCCATCCGGACGCGCAGCAGGCGCTGGGGCTGATGTACCGCTATCACATGGCCGGCATGCCGCAGGATAACGTGATCGCCTACATGTTGTGGAACCTGGCGGCGGCCAACGGTTCAATGAACGCGGCCGAGCAGCGCTCCGCCGTGGTCAAGAACATGACGCCGGAGCAGATCGAGGAAGGGCAGGCCTTGTCGGCCGCGTGGAAGCCGAATACGCCGTTGCCCCGGCAATCGCGCACCGGCGGCGGCTAATTCGCGGCTGTCGTACAATCGCCCTTTCTTCACGAGAGGGCGAGCCATGCGCGCGATTGAAATCACCCATCCCGGCCCCGCCGATGTCCTGAAACTGTGCGAACGGCCGATGCCGGTCGTCAAGGGCGGCGAGGTGCTGATCAAAGTCCACGCGGCCGGCGTCAACCGTCCGGACGTGTTCCAGCGCATGGGCAACTATGCGCCGCCGCCGGGCGCCTCCGACCTGCCGGGCCTGGAAGTGGCCGGCGAGATCGTCGACGGCGATCTCGACTACACCACCTTCGATATCGGCGACAAGGTCTGCGCGCTGGTGCAGGGCGGCGGCTATGCCGAATACGTGGTGGCGCCGCTGGAGCAGGTGCTGCCCATCCCCAAGGGCTGGAGCATGCTGGAGGCCGCCACCATTCCCGAGAACTACTTCACCGTCTGGAGCAATGTGTTCGACCGCGCCCACCTGGCCGCCGGCGAGACGCTGCTGGTGCAGGGCGGCAGCTCGGGCATCGGCGTGACGGCGATCCAGCTGGCCAACGCGCTGGGCCACCGCGTGTTCGCCACTGCCGGCAGCGACGACAAGGTTGCCGCCTGCACGCAGCTGGGCGCCGAGCGCGCCATCAACTACAAGACCGAGGATTTCGCCGTGGTCGTCAAATCGCTGACCAACGACCGTGGCGTCGACGTCATCCTCGACATGGTGGGCGGCGACTACCTGCCGCGTGAAATCGCCTGCCTGGCCGACGACGGCCGCATCGCGCTGATCGCCACGCTGGGCGGCGGCAAGGCCACGGTCGACCTGGGGCAGGTGCTGCGCCGCCGGCTGACCATCACCGGTTCCACGCTGCGCCCCCGTTCGCCGGCCTTCAAGGGCGCGGTCGCCAAGCAGCTGCTCGACAAGGTCTGGCCGCTGATGGCGGCGAAAAAGCTCAAGCCGGTCATCTACGAGGTGTTCCCGCTGGAGCAGGCCGCCGCCGCGCATGCGCTGATGGAGAGCAGCAATCATGTCGGTAAGATCATGCTGCAAGTTATCTAGGTCAAAAAAAGGGAGGTGGGGCGTTGCGCGGGCGTAGCATTTTCGCCATTTTCGTAACAACGTGGCCGACCGCTGGTTTGACCGGGCTTCCAGCCTCGCGTTAAAATAGCGGGTTATTGAATTTTAGGCTACTATGCGTCGCAAACTCGTCATCGGCAACTGGAAAATGAACGGCAACCGCGCCGGCAACACGGCTCTGTTGTCGGGCATCGTGTCCGGCTTGAACGACTTCGGCGCCGACTGCGCCGTGTGCGTGCCGGCTCCCTACCTGGCCCAGTGCCAGGCTGAACTGCAAGGCAGCCCCGTCGCATGGGGTGGACAGGATGTGTCGGTCCACGCCAGCGGCGCCTACACGGGCGAAGTCTCGGCCGGCATGCTGGTCGATTTCGGCTCCCGCTACGTGCTGTGCGGCCACTCCGAGCGCCGCGCCTATCACAAGGAAAGCAGCGAACTGGTGGCGCAGAAGACCATCGCGGCGCTGGCCGCCGGCCTGACGCCGGTGGTGTGCGTGGGCGAAACGCTGGAGCAGCGCGAAGCAGGGGAGACCGAGGCGGTCATCTGCGGCCAGCTGCAGGCGGTGCTGGGCGTGATCGGCGCCGACGACCTGGCCAGGATTGTTGTGGCCTATGAGCCGGTCTGGGCCATCGGCACCGGCAAGACGGCCACACCGCAGATCGCCCAGGAGGCGCATGCCTTGCTGCGCGCGCGCATGGCGCAGAAGAATGCGACGGTCGCGGCCGGCGTGCAGATTTTGTACGGCGGCAGCATGAAGCCGGACAATGCGAAAGAATTGATGGCCCAGCCGGACATCGACGGCGGCCTGATCGGCGGCGCCGCGTTAAAGGCGGCGGATTTCCTCGGGATTATCCAGGCCGTTTAAGTTGTAGAAACAAAACGATACAAATCTCTTATTTTTGAATGGAATAACATGAACTCCTTGTTCAACCTGGTTATCGTAGTGCAAGTCATTTCCGCAATCGCCATTATCGGCCTGGTGTTGCTGCAGCACGGCAAGGGCGCCGACATGGGCGCGGCCTTCGGTTCGGGCGCTTCGGGCAGCCTGTTCGGCGCCACCGGCTCGTCGAACTTCATGTCCAAGTCGACCGGCGTCGCCGCCGCGATCTTCTTCAGCGCCACGCTGGCCCTGTCCTACATCTCGACCCAGCATGGCAGCACTGTCAGCGGCGGCGTGATGGACAAGGCTGTGCCAGCGGCGCCGGCACCGGCTCCAGCCACCGGCGCGGCGGCGATCCCGACGGCACCGGCGGCAGCGCCAGCGGCGGCTCCGGCTGCTCCGGCCGCAACGGGTCCTGCAGCATCGATCCCAAAGTAATATAATAATGAACTAGTTGCGAAGTTCAGCAGTTCCCTTAGCAAGTTTTTAAGTTGGTTTGCTCATTGTTTTAGCAGTACCGAGCCTTACAAGCTCCTGACAAGCTGGAAAAACAATTCAGAGTAAAAAGAAATAAAGATTTATCGTTTTTCTTCTTGTTTTAGCGCAATACGGATTAACAACGGCGTGAAAACACAGTAGAATAGCGGCCTTACGCCGACGTGGTGAAATTGGTAGACACGCTATCTTGAGGGGGTAGTGGCGCAAGCTGTACGAGTTCGAGTCTCGTCGTCGGCACCAGAAATATAAGGCCAGCAAGGGAGCACCGAAGTGTACCTGAGCTGGCTTTTTTACGAGGATGTGTCGTTCGATCCTGGTCTAAGCAGTTTTACGATTGGGTCGAACGTTAAGAGCACCGCATAACATCGCAGTGTGTCCTTTTAACCGACCGTTCAATATAAGCTCATCAATCGTGAACCTCGAAAATTATCTCCCCGTCCTGTTGTTCATCCTCGTCGGTCTCGGCGTAGGTATCGCTCCCCAAGTCCTGGGCCACCTTCTCGGGCCCAACAAGCCCGACGCGGCCAAGCTCTCCCCGTATGAATGCGGCTTCGAAGCCTTCGAAGACGCGCGCATGAAATTCGACGTGCGTTACTACCTCGTCGCGATCCTCTTTATTTTGTTCGATCTGGAAACGGCATTCTTCTTCCCGTGGGGCGTATCCATGCGCGAACTGGGCTGGAACGGGTTCCTGGTGATGATGAGCTTCATCGCTGAATTCGTCGTCGGTTTTTGGTATATCTGGAAGAAAGGTGCCCTTGATTGGGAATAAGCCATGGCTATTGAAGGCGTATTAAACGAAGGTTTCATCACCACCTCGGCCGACAAGCTGATCAACTGGGCGCGCACGGGTTCGATGTTCCCGATGACGTTCGGTCTGGCCTGCTGCGCGGTTGAAATGATGCACGTGGGCGCAGCCCGTTACGACATGGACCGCTTCGGCGTGGTGTTCCGTCCATCGCCGCGTCAGTCCGACGTGATGATCGTGGCCGGCACGCTGTGCAACAAGATGGCCCCCGCGCTGCGCAAGGTCTACGACCAGATGCCGGAACCGCGCTGGGTCATCTCGATGGGCTCCTGCGCCAACGGCGGCGGCTACTATCACTACTCCTACTCCGTGGTGCGCGGTTGCGACCGCATCGTGCCGGTGGATGTCTACGTGCCGGGCTGCCCGCCCACGGCTGAGGCTCTGCTGTACGGCATCATGCAGCTGCAAAACAAGATCAAGCGCACCAATACGATCGCACGCTAACGGGGTCGCTTCAAGAATATGACTACACATCTGGAACAACTGCAAACCGCCCTCGGCACTGCCCTGGGCGATCGCGTTACTACGACCGTTGCGTTGGGCGAAATCACGCTGGTCGTGAAAGCCGCCGACTACTACGGCGTGATGCAAACGCTGCGCGACGACAAGTCGCTGGGCTTCGATCAGATGATCGACCTGGCCGGCGTCGACTACCTGAACTACGGCGATGGCGCCTGGGACGGCCTGCGATTCGCAGTGGTCGTCCATTTGCTGTCCGTGAAGAACAACTGGCGCGTGCGCGTGCGCGCGTTCTGCGCCGACGACGACATGCCGCTGCTGCCGTCGCTGGTGCCGCTGTGGCGCGCCGTCAACTGGTACGAGCGCGAAGCGTTCGACATGTTCGGCATCCTGTTCGAAGGCCACAACGACCTGCGCCGCATCCTGACCGACTACGGTTTCATCGGCCATCCGTTCCGCAAGGACTTCCCGGTATCGGGCTATGTCGAAATGCGTTACGACCCCGAGCAGAAGCGCGTGATCTACCAGCCGGTCACCATCGAGCCGCGTGAAAACGTGCCTCGCGTGATCCGCGAAGAAAACTACGGGAAGTAAAACATGGCTGAAATTAAGAACTACACCCTGAACTTCGGTCCGCAACACCCGGCCGCGCACGGCGTGCTGCGCCTGGTGCTGGAGCTGGACGGCGAAGTGATCCAGCGCGCCGACCCGCACATCGGCCTGCTGCACCGCGGCACCGAGAAGCTGGCCGAGCAGAAGACCTACCTGCAGTCCGTGCCGTACATGGACCGCCTCGACTACGTCTCGATGATGTGCAACGAGCACGCCTACGTGATGGCCATCGAGAAGCTGCTGGGCCTGGAAGTGCCGTTGCGCGCGCAATACATCCGCGTGATGTTCGACGAGATCACCCGCATCCTGAACCACCTGATGTGGCTGGGCGCGCACGCGCTGGACGTCGGCGCCATGGGCCCGTTCCTGTACTGCTTCCGCGACCGCGAAGACCTGTTCGACTGCTACGAGGCGGTGTCGGGCGCGCGCATGCACGCGGCCTACTACCGTCCGGGCGGCGTCTACCGCGACCTGCCGGACGCGATGCCGCAGCACCGTCCGTCGATCATCCGTTCGGCCAAGGCCATCGACAACCTGAACAAGGACCGCCAGGGCTCGCTGCTGGACTTCATCGAAGCGTTCACCGCCCGTTTCCCGACCTACGTCGACGAATACGAAACCCTGCTGACCGACAACCGTATCTGGAAACAGCGTACCGTCGGCATCGGCGTGGTGGCGCCTGAGGACGCGCTGGCCATGGGCTTCACCGGCGCCATGCTGCGCGGCTCGGGCATCCAGTGGGACTTGCGCAAGCACCAGCCGTACGAAGTGTACGACCTGATGGACTTCGACGTGCCTATCGGCACCAACGGCGACTGCTACGACCGCTACCTGGTGCGCGTGGAAGAACTGCGCCAGTCGAACAAGATCATCAAGCAATGCGTGGAATGGCTGCGCAACAATCCGGGTCCTGTGATCACCAGCAACCACAAGGTCGCGCCTCCGGGCCGCGTCGACATGAAGACCAACATGGAATCGCTGATCCACCACTTCAAGCTGTTCACCGAGGGCATGCACGTGCCGCCGGGCGAAGCGTACGCGGCGGTGGAGCATCCGAAGGGCGAGTTCGGCATCTACCTGTTGTCCGACGGCGCCAACAAGCCATACCGCATGAAGCTGCGCGCTCCCGACTACGCGCACTTGCAATCGCTCGATGAAATGGCGCGCGGCCACATGATCGCCGACGCCGTCACCATCATCGGTACGCAAGATATCGTGTTCGGCAGTATCGACCGCTAAGGAAAAAGTATGTTGTTATCAGAGCAGTGCTACAAAAAAATCGACCGTGAGTTGGCCAAGTATCCGGCCGACCAGCGCCAGTCGGCCGTGATGGCCGCGCTGGCCCACGCCCAGGTTGAACTGGGCTGGATCTCGCCCGAAACCATGCAGGAACTGGCCGACTACATCCAGATGCCGGCCATCGCCGTGCAGGAAGTCGCCACTTTCTACAATATGTACAACCTCAAGCCGGTCGGCAAGCACAAGATTTCCGTGTGCACCAACCTGCCATGCGCCTTGTCGGGCGGCGTGCGCGCGGCCAACCACCTGAAGGAAAAGCTGGGCATCGACTTCCGTGACACCACGGCCGACGGCGCTTTCACGCTGGTGGAAGGCGAGTGCATGGGCGCCTGCGGCGACGCGCCGGTGATGCTGGTGAACGACCAGCGCATGTGCAGCTTCATGTCCAACGATAAGATCGACACCCTCGTGGAGGAACTGAAGAAATGACGTCACTCCACAATCGTCACATCGACCCTGTCATTCTCGCCGGCCTGGACGGCAAGAACTGGCACCTGGAAGACTACGTCAAACGCGGCGGCTACAGCGCACTGCGCCGCATCCTGGAAGAGAAGATCACCCCGGAACAAATCATCGCCGACCTGAAAGCGTCGTCGTTGCGCGGCCGTGGCGGCGCCGGTTTCCCTACCGGCCTGAAGTGGAGCTTCATGCCACGTCAGTTCCCTGGCCAGAAGTACCTGGTATGTAACTCAGATGAGGGCGAGCCGGGCACTTTCAAGGACCGCGACATCATGCGCTTCAACCCGCATGCGCTGATCGAAGGCATGGCCATCGGCGCTTACGCCATGGGCATCACGGTCGGCTACAACTACATCCACGGCGAAATCTTCGAGGTGTACTCGCAGTTTGAGGATGCGCTGGAAGAGGCGCGCGCCGCCGGCTTCCTGGGCGACAAGATCATGGGCAGCGAGTTCAGCTTCCAGCTGCACGCGCACCACGGCTACGGCGCCTACATCTGCGGCGAAGAAACCGCGCTGCTCGAATCGCTGGAAGGCAAGAAGGGCCAGCCGCGCTTCAAACCGCCTTTCCCTGCGTCGTTCGGCCTGTACGGCAAGCCTACCACCATCAACAACACCGAGACCTTCGCTGCTGTTCCGTTCATCCTGAACATGGGTCCTGAAAAGTACCTGGGCATGGGACGTCCGAACAACGGCGGTTCGAAGATCTTCTCGATCTCGGGCGACGTTGAACTGCCGGGCAACTACGAGGTGCCGCTGGGCACCCCGTTCGCCAAGCTGCTGGAACTGGCGGGCGGCATGCGCGGTGGCAAAAAGATCAAGGCTGTGATCCCTGGCGGCTCGTCCGCTCCGGTGATCCGCGGCGAACTGATGATGAACACCGACCTGGACTACGACTCGATCGCCAAGGCTGGCTCGATGCTCGGTTCGGGCGCCGTCATCGTCATGGACGAAACGCGCTGCATGGTCAAGGCCATGGAACGCCTGGCCTACTTCTACTTTGAAGAGTCGTGCGGCCAGTGCACCCCATGCCGCGAAGGCACGGGCTGGATGTACCGCATGATCCACCGCATCGAAAACGGCCAGGGTCGTCCTTCGGACCTGGACGTGCTGAACTCGATCTGCGACAACATCCAGGGCCGCACCATTTGCGCGCTGGGCGACGCGGCGGCCATGCCGATGCGCGCGTTCATCAAGCAATTCCGCGAAGAATTTGAATATCACGTCGAGCACAAGCATTGCTTAGTGCCCGCTTACATCTAAGCTGCGTCAGGTAACGATCACCATGGTTGAAATCGAAATAGACGGCAAAAAAGTCGAAGTCCCTGCTGGTAGCATGGTGATGGACGCCGCCAACAAATTGGGAACCTACATTCCGCACTTCTGCTATCACAAGAAATTGTCGATCGCTGCGAACTGCCGTATGTGCCTCGTCGAAGTGGAAAAGGCTCCCAAGCCTTTGCCAGCATGCGCAACGCCGGTCTCGGCAGGCATGATTGTGCGCTCCGCTTCGGACAAGGCCGTACAGGCACAGAAGTCCGTGATGGAATTCCTGCTGATTAACCACCCGCTGGACTGCCCGATCTGCGATCAGGGCGGCGAGTGCCAGTTGCAAGACTTGGCGGTCGGCTACGGCAAGAGCGAGTCGCGCTACGAGGAAGACAAGCGCGTCGTCGTGCCGAAGGATGCCGGCCCGCTGGTCTCCATGCAGGAGATGGCGCGCTGCATCCAGTGCACCCGTTGCGTACGTTTCGGCCAGGAAGTGGCCGGCGTGATGGAGCTGGGCATGATCGGCCGCGGCGAACACTCGGAAATCACCGCGTTCGTCGGCCAGACCGTGAACTCGGAAATGTCCGGTAACATGATCGACCTGTGCCCGGTGGGCGCGCTGACGTCGAAGCCGTTCCGCTACAGCGCCCGTACCTGGGAACTGTCGCGCCGCAAATCGGTCTCGCCGCACGACGGCCTGGGCGCCAACCTGATCGTTCAGGTCAAGGGCGGCAAGGTCAAGCGCGTGCTGCCGCTGGAAAACGACGCCGTCAACGAGTGCTGGATTTCCGACAAGGACCGCTTCTCGTACGAAGGCCTGGAAGCCGCCGACCGCCTGACCCAGCCGATGCTGAAGCAGGGCGGCGAGTGGAAGGAAGTCGACTGGCAGACCGCGCTGGAATACGTGGCGCACGGCCTGAAGAACATCAAGCACGAACACGGCGCCAACGCGCTGGCCGCAGTGGCCACGCCGCACTCGACGCTGGAAGAACTGCACCTGCTGCAAAAGCTGACCCGCGCCATGGGCTCGGACAGCGTGGACACCCGCCTGCGCCATAGCGACTTCTCGCTGGCCGGCGTAACTCCTTGGCTGGGCATGTCGATCACCGAGTTCGGCCAGCTGAACCGCGCCTTCGTCATCGGCTCGTTCCTGCGCAAGGATCACCCGCTGCTGGCGACCCGTCTGCGCACGGCAGTGAAGGGCGGCGCCAAGCTGTCCGTCCTGCACGCCACCGACGACGACCTGCTGATGAACGTTGCCAACAAGATGATCGTTGCTCCATCGGAGTGGTTGTCGGCGCTGTCGCAAGTTGTTGTGGCCGTGGCTAAAGTTAAAGAAGTCGCCGCACCGGCCGGCTTCGAAGGCGTACAAGCCTCCGACGCCGCCAACGCGATCGCCGCCTCGCTGATCTCCGGCGAGAACAAGGGCGTCTTCCTGGGTAACGCGGCAACGCAGCACCCGCAGGCCGCCGCGCTGCACGCCGCCGCGCAATGGATCGCCGAACAGACCGGCGCCAAGCTGGGCTACCTGACCGAAGCCGCCAACACCGTTGGCGCCTACCTGGCCAACGCCAACAGCGGCACGGCTCCAGTGTTCACCGAACAGAAGCAGGCTTACCTGCTGCTGAACGCCGAACCTGAGCTGGACGCACACAACCCGCAACAAGCCGCCGCCGCGCTGAAGCACGCCGAGATGGTGGTTGTCATGTCCGCCTACAAGCACGGCATGGAATACGCCGACGTGCTGCTGCCGGTCTCGCCATTCAGCGAAACCTCGGGCACCTTCGTCAACTGCGAAGGCCGCGCACAGAGTTTCAACGGCACCGTCAAGCCGCTGCTGGAAACCCGCCCTGCGTGGAAAGTGCTGCGCGTGCTGGGCAACATCCTCGGCCTGTCTGGTTTCGAATACGAAACCTCGGAAGCGATCCGCGACGAAGTGCTGGGCGCCGGCGTGACCGACCTGTCGGCCAAGCTGAACAACGTCTCCAAGCAAGCCGTCGTCGCAGCCTCCGCAGCTTCGACCGGTACGGAACGTATCGCCGACGTGCCTATCTACTTCGCCGACGCCGTGGTGCGCCGCGCCGAGTCGCTGCAAAAGATGGCCGACGCGGCTGCGCCTCAAGCGCACCTGTCGAGCGCGCTGGCGGAGCAGCTGGGCGTCGCCGCCGGCGACAAGGTAAAAGTTACGCAAGGTTCCGGCAGCGCGATCCTGGTCGCCGCTGTTGATGCCAAACTGCCAGCCAACGCAGTCCGTGTCGCCGCCGCTCACGCGTCGACCGCTGCACTGGGCGGCATGTTCGGTTCGATCACCGTTGAAAAAGCAGGGGAGGGTAAATAATGGCTCTGCCTGAATTCGTCACTACTATTAACGCCATGGGCGCCAACAGCGTGCTGGCTCCGGCCTGGCCGCTGATCTGGGCGCTGATCCGCATCATCGTGGTGCTGCTGCCGCTGATGGGCCTGGTTGCCTACCTGACGCTGTGGGAACGTAAGTTCATCGGCTGGATCCAGATCCGCGTCGGCCCGAACCGCGTGGGTCCGATGGGCCTGCTGCAGCCGATCGCCGATGCGCTCAAGCTGCTGTTCAAGGAAATCATCACCCCGACCAAGGCCAATGCCGGCCTGTTCGTGATCGGTCCTATCATGACCATCATGCCGGCGCTGGCCGCCTGGGCGGTGGTGCCGTTCGGCGCCGAAGCCGTGCTGGCCAACGTCAACGCCGGCCTGCTGCTGCTGATGGCGATCACCTCGATGGAAGTCTACGGCATCATCATCGCCGGCTGGGCCTCGAACTCGAAGTACTCGTTCATGGGCGCGATGCGCGCTTCGGCCCAGATGATCTCCTACGAAATCCCGATGGGCTTCGTGCTGGTGGTCGTGCTGATGGTGTCCGGTTCGCTGAACTTCGGCGACATCGTCGCCGGCCAGCAAAAGGGCATGATGGTCGAACACGGCCTGAACTTCCTGTCGTGGAACTGGCTGCCGCTGCTGCCGCTGTTCGTGGTCTACCTGACCTCCGGCCTGGCAGAGTGCAACCGCCATCCGTTCGACGTGGTCGAGGGCGAGTCCGAAATCGTTGCCGGCCACATGGTCGAATACTCGGGCATGGCCTACGCCATGTTCATGCTGGCCGAATACGCCAACATGATCCTGATCGCGACCCTGGGTTCGATCATGTTCCTCGGCGGCTGGGCTGCGCCATTCAAGTTCCTGGAATTCTGGGGCGGTTTCGGCGGCTTCTTCTGGTTGTTCGCCAAGGCGTTCTTCCTGGTGTCCGTCTTCATCTGGGTGCGCGGTACTTTCCCACGCTACCGTTATGACCAGATCATGCGTCTGGGCTGGAAAGTGTTTATCCCTCTGACGCTGGTGTACCTGGTGTTCGTGGCCGGCTGGATGCAGACATCCTGGAATATCTGGAAGTAAGGACTGGAAAAAATGGAACGTTTAAAAGACTTCATCGGCAGCTTCATGCTGACCGAACTGATCAAAGGGATGGCGCTGACGGGCAAGTACATGTTCTCGCGCAAGATCACCGTGCAGTACCCGGAAGAGAAGACGCCAATGTCGCCTCGCTTCCGCGGCTTGCACGCGCTGCGCCGCTATCCGAATGGTGAAGAGCGCTGCATCGCCTGCAAACTGTGCGAAGCAGTGTGCCCGGCGATGGCGATCACCATCGAATCCGAGCAGCGCGACGACGGTTCGCGCCGCACCACGCGTTACGACATCGACCTGACCAAGTGCATCTTCTGCGGTTTCTGCGAAGAGTCGTGCCCGGTCGATTCGATCGTTGAGACGCACGTGCTGGAATACCACGGCGAGAAACGCGGCGATCTGTACTACACGAAAGAGATGCTGCTGGCCGTTGGCGATCGTTACGAAAACGACATCGCCGCAGCCCGCGCAGCGGACGCTCCTTACCGCTGATAGTTGAACATTCGCCGGCTTCGGCCGGCGTCATCAGCGTGTCGATCAATAATGTACGTCTCTTGGGTTAGTTATGGAATTTAAAACTGCTTTGTTCTACGCCTTCTCAGCCATCATGATATTGGCTGCGACGCGCGTTATCACGGCCCGCAATCCGGTCCACGCCGCACTGTTCCTGGTGCTGGCGTTCTTCTCGGCCGCCGGCATCTGGATGCTGCTGGAGGCTGAGTTCCTCGCCATCGTGCTGGTGCTGGTCTACGTGGGCGCCGTCATGGTGCTGTTCCTGTTCGTGGTCATGATGCTCGACATCGACACCGACAAGATGCGCGAAGGCTTCTGGGGCTATCTGCCGCTGGCGTCCTTCGTCGGCGTCATCATCGTGCTGGAAATGGCCGCCGTGCTGTGGCGCTCCTTCCTGTCGTTCGACCAGCAGGCGGTCAACGCCGGCAACATCGGCGGCACCAAGGAACTGGGCCTGCTGATCTACACCAAATACATCTACGGCTTTGAGATCGCCGGCGTCATCCTGCTGGTCGCGATCATCGCCGCCGTGGCGCTGACCCTGCGCAAGCGCAAGGACACCAAACATTTCGACCCTGCCGACGCTGTACGCGTCAAGCGCAATGACCGCCTGAAGATCGTCAAGATCGCGCCGGTGACCACGCGTGGCCAGGGCGAAGCAGAAGTTAAGGAGGCACCATGACTTTATCGCTCGCTCACTACCTTGTTCTAGGCGCGATATTGTTCGCGATCTCGATCGTCGGTATTTTCCTGAACCGCAAGAACATCATCGTTCTGCTGATGGCCATCGAATTGATGCTGCTGGCCGTGAACATGAACTTCATCGCGTTCTCGCACTACCTGGGCGATGCGGCCGGGCAGATCTTTGTGTTCTTCATCCTGACCGTGGCGGCCGCCGAATCGGCAATCGGCCTCGCGATCCTGGTGGTGATGTTCCGTAACCTGGACACCATCAACGTTGAAGACCTGGATAGCCTGAAGGGTTGATCCCGTGGCTAAAGTTCAAACCTCGAAAAATAACGATTAAGGTTCATCATGGCGGTTACTCTTAACCCTAATCTCCTGCTAGCCATACCCTTGGCGCCGCTGGCCGGCGCCGCGATTGCGGGCTTGTTAGGAACTAAATTCTTCGGCAACGTCGTAGGTCGCAAGACCTCGCACACCGCGACCATCCTGGGCGTGCTGGTTGCCTTTATCTTGTCGGCGATGACGTTGAACGACGTCGTCAACGGTTCCAGCTACAACGGCACCGTCTACAACTGGATGACCGTGGCCGGCATGAAGCTGGTGGTCGGCTTCCAGATCGACGCGCTGTCGGCGATGATGATGTGCGTGGTGACCTTCGTGTCGCTGATGGTGCACATCTACACCATCGGCTACATGGCCGAGGATGAAGGCTACAACCGCTTCTTCGCCTACATCTCGTTGTTCACGTTCTCGATGCTGATGCTGGTCATGGCGAACAACTTCCTGCAGCTGTTCTTCGGCTGGGAAGCGGTGGGCCTGGTTTCCTACCTGCTGATCGGCTTCTGGTACACCCGCCCAACGGCGATCGTGGCCAACATGAAGGCCTTCCTGGTCAACCGCGTCGGCGACTTCGGCTTCATCCTGGGTATCGGCCTGCTGCTGGCCTACGCCGGTTCGATGGACTACCAGGAAGTCTTCGCCAAGAAAGAACAGCTGATGTCGTTGACTCTGCCGGGCACCGACTGGGCGCTGCTGACCGTGGCCTGCATCTGCCTGTTCATCGGCGCGATGGGCAAGTCGGCGCAGTTCCCGCTGCACGTCTGGCTGCCTGACTCGATGGAAGGCCCAACCCCGATCTCGGCACTGATCCACGCCGCGACCATGGTTACCGCCGGTATCTTCATGGTGACCCGCATGTCGCCGCTGTTCGAACTGTCGGACACCGCGCTGTCCTTCATCCTGGTCATCGGCTCGATCACCGCGCTGTTCATGGGCTTCCTGGGCATCATCCAGAACGACATCAAGCGCGTGGTCGCTTACTCGACCCTGTCGCAGCTGGGCTACATGACCGTGGCGCTGGGTTCCTCCGCTTACTCGGTGGCTGTGTTCCACTTGATGACCCACGCGTTCTTCAAGGCGCTGCTGTTCCTTGGCGCCGGTTCGGTCATCATCGGCATGCACCACGACCAGGATATCCGCAACATGGGCGGCCTGCGCAAGTACATGCCTATCACCTGGATCACTTCCTTGCTGGGCTCCCTGGCGCTGATCGGCACGCCGTTCTTCTCGGGCTTCTACTCGAAGGATTCGATCATCGAAGCCGTCGCCGCGACCCACATCTGGGGCGCAGGCTTCGCCAACTTCGCCGTGCTGGCTGGCGTGTTCGTGACCGCGTTCTACTCGTTCCGCATGTACTTCCTGGTGTTCCATGGCGAAGAGCGTTTCGGCAAGGCCCACGCTCACGATCACCATCATGCTCCGGCTGCCGCCGCGCATGACGACGGCCACGGTCACGACGACCACGGCCATGACGAGGAAGACGACCACGCACACCATGGCCTGGAGCCAGGTCAGAAGCCGCATGAATCGCCGTTCGTGGTCTGGTTCCCGCTGGCGATGCTGGCCATCCCTTCGGTCATCATCGGCTACCTGACGATCGGTCCTATGCTGTTCGGTAAATTCTTCGAACACGTCATCACTGTTGGCGAAGGCCACCCGGCGATGGAAGAACTGACGCACGATTTCCACGGCCCGATGGCGATGGCGATGCACTCGCTGACGTCGCTGCCACTGTGGCTGGCCATCTCCGGCGTCGCTGCCGCGTACTACTGCTACATGATCAATCCACGCGTACCGGCCTGGTTCTACGCCAAGTTCAAGTTCCTGCACACGCTGCTGGAGAACAAGTACTACATGGACAAGTTCAACGAGGTCGTATTCGCCGGCGGCGCGCGCCTGCTGGGCAATGGCCTCTGGAACGTAGGCGACAAGACCCTGATCGACGGCCTGCTGGTCAACGGCAGCGCCAAAGTGGTGGGTTGGTTCTCCTCGCTGACCCGCCTGGCGCAGACTGGTTACATCTACCACTATGCGTTCGTCATGATCCTCGGCATTCTGGGGTTCCTGGTCTACTTCCTGCCGTTTTGGCACGCTTAATTAGCTGATACGCAAAGAGATAACGATAACCATGATGCAGTCAACCATATCTACACTACCTCCGTACCTGAGCCTCGCGATCTGGCTCCCGATTATCTTCGGCCTGATCGTGCTGGCCGTGGGCCGTGACACCAACGCCGCGCTGGTGCGCGTTGGTTCGCTGATCGGCGCGATCGTCAGCTTCGTCGCGACCATCCCGCTGATCACCAATTTCAGCAACGCCGCGCATGGCATGCAGTTCGTCGAGAAGTCGCCGTGGATCGAGCGCTTCAACATCTACTACTCGCTGGGCATCGACGGCCTGTCGCTGTGGTTCGTGCCGCTGACCGCCTTCATCACCGTGATCGTCGTGATCTCGGCCTGGCAGGTGATCCAGAAGCGCGTCGCTCAATACATGGGCGCCTTCCTGATCCTGTCCGGCCTGATGATCGGCGTGTTCTGCGCCATGGACGGCCTGCTGTTCTACTTCTTCTTCGAAGCCACGCTGATCCCGATGTACATCATCATCGGTATCTGGGGCGGCGAGAACCGCGTGTACGCGTCGTTCAAGTTCTTCCTGTACACCTTCTTCGGCTCGCTGCTGACGCTGGTCGCCATCATCTACCTGTACAAGGCATCGGGCGGCAGCTTCGACATCCTGATGTGGCACAAGATCGCCCTGACGATGAAAGAGCAGATCTTCATCTTCATCGCCTTCTTCATGGCCTTCGCCGTCAAGGTGCCGATGTTCCCGGTCCACACCTGGCTGCCGGACGTCCACGTGGAAGCGCCGACCGGCGGTTCCGCCGTGCTGGCCGCGATCATGTTGAAGCTGGGCGCTTACGGTTTCCTGCGTTTCTCGCTGCCTATCGTGCCGGACGCCTCGCACTACATGGCGCCGTTCGTCATCACCCTGTCGCTGATCGCCGTGATCTATATCGGCCTGGTCGCGCTGGTGCAGAAGGACATGAAAAAGCTGGTCGCCTACTCGTCGATCGCGCACATGGGCTTCGTCACCCTGGGCTTCTTCATCTTCAATAACATGGGCATCCAGGGCGCGATCGCGCAAATGATCTCGCACGGCTTCATCTCCGGCGCGATGTTCCTGTGCATCGGCGTACTGTACGACCAGGCGCACTCGCGCCAGATCGCCGACTACGGTGGTGTCGTCAACAAGATGCCGAAGTTCGCCGCGCTGTTCATCTTCTTCTCGATGGCCAACTGCGGTCTGCCTGCGACTTCCGGCTTCGTCGGCGAGTTCATGGTGATCCTGGGCGCCACCCAGTTCAACTTCTGGATCGGCCTGCTGGCTGCGACCGCGCTGATCTTCGGCGCCGCCTACTCGCTGTGGATGGCCAAGCGCGTCATCTTCGGCAAGGTCGCCAACCACCATGTGGCCGAACTGGTCGACATCAACGGCCGCGAATTCCTGATGCTGGGCATTCTGGCTGTCGCCGTGCTGTACATGGGCCTGTACCCAGCGCCATTCACCGACACGATGCAAACCTCGGTTGCAGACCTGCTGGCTCACGTTGCGCACAGCAAGCTGCCTTACTGAAAACGGAAACACATAAATGACTACTCCACTTCCACAAGCAGTAATCGACATGGTACCGCTGTCCGCAGAAGTCGCTCTGCTGGTCGGCACCTGCGCGATCCTGTTGATCGATATGTTCCTGTCGCAGGGTAAGCGCTCGGTGACCTACGTGCTGTCGCTGGTGACGCTGCTGGTTTGCGCCGCGTTCAGCTACCACGACTTCGCGGCCGGCACCACGGTCTACACCTTCAACGGCATGTTCGTCTCGGATCCGATGTCGAACCTGCTCAAGCTGTTCACCTACCTGGCCGTCGGCCTGACGCTGGTCTACTCGCGCCAATACGCGGACGACCGCGGCATGTTGAGCGGTAACCTGGGCGGCGAGTTCTACGTGCTGGCGCTGTTCGCCACGCTGGGCCAGATGGTGATGATCTCCGGCTCCAACTTCCTGTCCGTGTACCTGGGCGTGGAACTGATGTCGCTGTCGCTGTACGCACTGGTGGCGATCCGCCGCGACAACCACAAGGCCACCGAAGCCGCGATGAAGTACTTCATCTTGGGCGCGCTGGCATCGGGCTTCCTGCTGTACGGTATCTCGATGCTGTACGGCGCCACTGGCACGCTGGACATCGCCCACGTGGCGACCGCTGTCGCCGCCGGCACCATCAAGCCGACCATCCTGGTGTTCGGCCTGGTGTTCCTGGTCGCAGGCCTGGCGTTCAAGCTGGGCGCCGTACCGTTCCACATGTGGGTGCCGGACGTCTACGAAGGCTCGCCAACCGCAGTGACCCTGCTGCTGGGCGGCGCGCCGAAGATCGCCACCTTCGCGATCTGCATCCGCCTGCTGGTGGAAGGCCTGCTGCCGATGGCGTTCGACTGGCAGCAGATGCTGATGGTGCTGGCGGTTCTGTCGCTGGCCATCGGGAACCTGACCGCCATCGCCCAGACCAACCTGAAACGCATGCTGGCTTACTCCACCATCGCGCAGATGGGCTTCGTGCTGCTTGGCCTGCTGGCCGGCGTCGCGGGCACCACCGACCGCACAGGCGCCGCCGCAGCCTACAGCGCCGCGATGTACTACACCATCACCTACGTGCTGACCACCATCGGCAGCTTCGGCGTGCTGATGCTGCTGTCGCGCGCCGGCTTCGAAGCGGAGAACCTGGCCGACTTCAAAGGCCTGAGCAAGCGTAACGGCTGGTTCGCGGTGGTGATGTCGATCCTGCTGTTCTCGCTGGCCGGCGTGCCGCCGATGATGGGCTTTGCCGCCAAGTTCTCGGTGCTGACCGCCGTGCTGGGCACCGGCCAGATCTGGCTGACCGTGCTGGCGGTGATGTTCTCGCTGATCGGCGCGTTCTACTACCTGCGCGTGGTGAAGATGATGTGGTTCGACGAGCCGGCCGATAACTCGCCGATCGTGGTCAAGGGCGACATGAGCTTCGCACTGAGCCTGAACGGTATCGCCATCATCGCCCTGGGCGTTCTGCCAGGCCCGCTGCTGGCGGCCTGCCTGAAAGCCATGACCCTGACGCTGAACACCTGATGGATGTTTCCGTCGCTAGCTGGTTGGTGATCGCCGCTGCACTGGTGGCCGCCAACCTGCCATTTTTCAACGACAAAGTATTCGCGCTGGTGGCCGCCAAGTGGCCCCGCAAGCCGCTGCTGGTGCGGCTGGCGGAAATGACGGTGCTGTACTTTGTCGTCGGCGCGATCGGCTTCGCCCTCGAAGCGCAGATCGGCAACCGCTTCCCGCAGACGTGGGAGTTCTACGCCATCGCCGCCTGCATCTTCATCGTGCTGGGCTTCCCCGGATTCATCGTCTGCTACCTGCGCAAGCGCCACGGCTGATACACTATCGTTCTTCAACGATGGAGCAGGCATGGACAAGCATCTGACAGAAACCCGTATCGACGGTGAATTGGTCTACAACGGCCACTTCCTCAAAGTCCAACGCGACACAATCGAACTTCCCGACGGCAAACACACGGCACGCGAATACGTGCTGCATCCGGGCGCCGTCGTCATCCTGCCGCTGCTGGACGACGGCACGGTGCTGATGGAGCGCCAATACCGTTATCCGCTGCATCAGGTGTTCATCGAATTCCCGGCCGGGAAAATCGACCACAATGAAGACCCGCTGGCCAGCGCCAAGCGCGAACTGGAAGAGGAGACGGGCTACACCGCCAGTGACTGGCAGTTCGTCAGCACCATCCACAACGCTATCGCGTACTCGGACGAGCACCTGGACCTGTACCTGGCGCGCGGCCTCAAGGCCGGCCCGCAGAAGCTGGACGACGGCGAGTTCCTCGAAACCTTCACCGCCACCATCGACGAGCTGCTGCAGTGGGTGCGCGAAGGGAAAATCACCGACGTGAAAACGGTCATCGGCATCTTCTGGCTGGACAAGCTGCGCGCGGGTGACTGGAAACTATGAAGTTCGTTGTCCTCGTTGGTCTGGGCCTGCTGGCCTGCGGCACGGCAAGCGCCGCCGCGCAGCGCACGCCGTTCCAGATCCGCTGCGAGGATACGATAGCGAAGACGGTCTCGGTGCTGTCGGCAAAGCAGAACGGCTACACCATCAACAACCAGCTGCCGTACCGCGCGCTGACCGCGAAGTTCGGCAGCATCGACGGCAAGATGGTGACGCTGGGCCTGACCGTGACCAACGGCCAGTACTCGGCCGAACTTGGCGGCCAGATCTTGCAGGACGCGGCCAGCGGCTACGAATGCATCGCGCCGAAGGTAGAGTTGAAGCTGAATTATTCGCCGGTGCTGATCTATGTCGGCAACGAGTTCGCGCCGGGCACCTGCGCGTACAAGACGATCCTGGAACACGAGCAGCGGCACCTGCAGGCTTATATGGAAAACCTGGCGCGCGTGGAGCAGGTGGTTCGTGCGGCGCTGAACAAACGCTTCGAGGCCAAGCCGCTGTATGCGCCGTCCGGCACCGCGATGTCTGCGCTGGAGCATGAGATCAACGGCACCTGGTTCCCGTACATCCGGGATGAATTCGAGAAGGGCAAGGCGAAGCAGGCGGCGATCGATACGCCCGCAGAATACGCCCGCTTGAGCAAGGCTTGCGATGGCGAGATCGAAGCGATCCTGCTGCGCCGCCGGAAAAACAACTGAGAACTATGACTGCATCCAAACATACACCGCGCTATTTTGCATTGCTGCCCGCCGCCGGCGTAGGCGCGCGCATGGCGGCCGACGGACCCAAACAATACCTGACGGTCGGCGGCAAGCCGATGCTGCGCCATGCGGTGGACGCGTTTCGCGCCAGCGAGCTGGTGTCGCACACCTACGTGGTGGTCAGCGCGGCCGACGGCCAGATCGACGGCGTGCTGCCGGCGGACCTGGACGGCGTGACGGTGCTGCGCTGCGGCGGTGCCACGCGCATGGACACGGTGCTCAACGCGCTGCGCGAGCTGCAAGGCGTGGTCGCTGGCGGCGACATGATCATGGTGCACGACGCCGCGCGTCCCGGGCTGACGCCGGCCTTGATCGCCAAGCTGATAGACGGCGTGGGCGACGACGCGGCCGGCGGCCTGCTCGCGCTGCCGGTGGTGGACACGGTCAAGCGCGCGACGGGCGCGGTGCCGGTGGCGGCGACGACGGTATCGCGCAACGGCCTGTGGCTGGCTCAGACGCCGCAGATGTTCAGCTACGAGCTGCTGCTGCGCGCCCTGGGCAGCGCGCCGGACGCCAACGCCATCACCGACGACGCCAGCGCGGTCGAGATGCTCGGCCTGTCGCCGCGCCTGATCGAAGGCCATCCCCGAAATTTGAAAGTCACGCTGCCGGCCGACATCCGCATCGCGGAAATGTACCTGGCCGCAGGCGAATAACAGAGGATAGAAAAATGACCAAACTCCCATTCCGCATCGGCCAGGGTTACGATTGCCACGCACTGGTGGAAGGCCGCAAGCTGATTATCGGCGGCGTCGACATCCCGCATCACGTCGGCCTGTTGGGGCACTCGGACGCCGACGTGCTGCTGCACGCGATCACCGATGCTATCCTGGGCGCGGCGGCGCTGGGCGACATCGGCAAGCACTTTCCGGATACCGATCCGCAGTTCAAGGGCGCCGATTCGCGCACCTTGCTGAAGGAGGCGGCGCGGCGCGTGGTCGCCACCGGCTATAGCATCGGCAATATCGACGCGACCATCATCGCGCAGCGGCCGAAGATGGCGCCGCACATCGCCAGCATGTGCGCCAATATCGCGGAGGATCTGGGCGTGGCGGTCGGCCAGGTCAACATCAAGGCCAAGACCAACGAGAAGCTGGGTTACCTGGGCAGGGAAGAGGGCATCGCGGCGGAATCGATTGCCTTGCTTATTTCCTCGTAAAACAAGGTCGTCGCGCTATCCCGCACGCCGATGGCCATGTCGCGGGTAATTGAAGGATAGTCTGCCAAAAAGTCGTCCAACGGTTTCCCCGCCAGCAGATAGTCGAACATGCGCTTGATCGGCACCAGCGTTCCTTTGAACACCGGCATTCCACCCAGGATATCTGGCTCCATCTGCACGAGTGGTGTGATGGACTTCATAGACGCCAGCACTTCCGGGTCGATCGGATCTGTTGCCGACTTTCGTGGCGGAATAATCCTTCCATTAAATTTATGGACAGGCTCTGTAAAGTATCGCGGGTCGTATTCTGGGCAATCCTCGTCGAATTCGATCTCGTTGTCATGATTGGGCATGACATTGATCCAGCTATCGGGACTCTCTAAGTAGGACAACTTCTTCTCGTCTGCTGGCCTTTCTGAATGAGATGATTCGTATAACATCATTTTCCTCCGTATAAGTCACAGAAACAGGCTCACCTTGGAAGTAGCCAAGCGTGTTGAAGCGCCGCTCGGCATACTGGAATCGAATGTCTTCGGTTGTGAACGAGTCGCGCTCAATCACATCCACTGCGTCCGCGAAATCGAGGCCGTGCTTGCGCAGATTGCTCTGCCGCTTGGCGTCGCTCCAGATGTACCTAGTCATCTCAGTGTAGTGGCTTGAAGACATCCTTCAAGCGGCACTGAAAAATGTCAGGCTGCCAGGACATCGTTTCGACATCCTGTGCCTGGTATTCTTAATCGTCCTTCGATTGGATCAATAGTGCATTGCGATCAAGGCGGCAAAAAGCCGATCTGCTACCATGGCGCTTTTTGACGGTGAAGGATGGACGATGGCGCGCGATATTTACGCTTATCGGCAGGTGGCGGTGCATTCGGTGGAACGCGCGGGCAGGGTGGCGATCCATCCGGTGCCGGGACAGGCTTTCTCGCCCGAGCTGCACGTGCAATGCTCGCGCCGCATGTGCGACGATTACCCGCTCGGCACCTGCTTCCTGCTCGACGCCAAATTGACCGACCGCCTGGGCGGCACGCCCTACCTGTACGCCTGGCACGGCGACGCCATCAAGGTGCTGTCAGCCAGCGAGACCAAGGCCTTCCTGGCTGAGTTCAAACGCGGCCGGATCTGATCAGTGCACGGCGTGCAGTTTGCCCACGGGCTTGCCATCGTCCCGCGCCCACGCCGCGATGACGGCCGCCATCGCCAGCCCGAACAAGCCGCCCACCACCATCGCGCTCGACACGCCCAGATGGTCGACCGACACGCCGCCCACCAGCGCACCGCTGGCCAATGAAATCTGCGCGGTGGACACGAACACCGCACCGCCGCTCTCCATCGCATCCGGCGCGGCCTTGAACATCCATGTCTGCACCGAGATCGGCATCATGCCGAACGCCAGGCCCCAGATCACGATCAACACCGTCGCGCCAACCGCGCCGGTGCCGAGCAGCGGCATCGCAGCCGCCGACAACCCCATGATCACGCCGGTGGCGATCAGCGAATTTTTGACGCTCTTCGCCACCGCCCAGCCGCCGATCAGATTGCCGACAAAACCAGCCGCGCCATAAATGAGCAGCAGGGCGCTGATGGCCTTCGCGCTCAGTCCGGCGGTCTGGCTCAGGAAGGGCGTGACATAGGTGTAGGCGGCGAACTGGCCGATGAAGACCAGCAGCGTCGCCAGCATGCCGAGCCGCGCCTTCTGCACGCGTAGCAGCGCCGGCAGCTGGGCGAAGGTCAGGGCTTGCGTGGTCGGCAGGCTCGGCATCAGCCAAACCTGCGCCGCCAGCACCAGCACCGACAACGAACCCGCCGCGAAGAAGGCCGTGCGCCAGCCCGCCAGTTCGCCGATCATGGCGCCGGCCGGCACGCCGGCCACCGTGCCCAGCGAGATGCCGGCGAAGATGATCGCCGTGGCGCGCGCGGCCTTGGCCGGCGGCACCAGCCGGTTGCCCAGCGCGCCGCCGATGGCCCAGAAGCCGCCCACGCCTATGCCCAGCAGCGCCCGTCCGGCCAACACCAGCGGGAAGGTCGGCGACAGGAAGACGATCAGGTTGGAGAGGATCAGCGTGGCGGTCAGGCCCCAGATGACGTAGCGGCGGTCGGTCTTGCCGACGCCGATGGTGACCAGGATGGCGGCGAACGCGGCGACCAGCCCGGGAACCGTCACCAGCATGCCGGCCACGCCCTCGGTCACGCCCAGCTCGGCGGCGATGGAGGGCAGCAGGCCGACCGGCAGGAATTCCGTCGTGACCAGCGCGAACGAGCCGACGGCGACCGACAGCACGGCCAGCCATGCGGACCGGGTGGATTTGGGGATGGGCAAGGGCGCGTCGTCGCGCACGACGGCCTGGGTGGTGTTGTTTTGCATGTGAGATTTTTCCTATGAGCGGTAAAAATACTTGAGTTTTTTACTGATCGGTTCATAATGAACACCGCAAAGAACTTTGTCAATAAATTTTTAACTGATCGGTATGAAAGATACTTCCGCTTCCGCACGCAAGAGCGGCCGCCCGCGTACGTTTGACGCGGAGACGGCGCTCGACAAGGCCATGAAAGTGTTCTGGGAAAAGGGCTACGAAGGCAGCTCGCTGCCGGAGCTGACCGAGGCGATGGGCATGAACCGGCCGAGCCTGTACGCCGTGTTCGGCAACAAGGAAAACCTGTTCCGCATGGCGCTGGAGCGCTACGGCGCCACCCACGATCCGCTGTTCAACGCGGCGCTGGAGCAGCCGACCGCGCGCGCAGTGGTCGAGCATTTTTTGCGCGGCAATGCCGATGCCCAGACCGAAGCCGAGAACCCGCACGGCTGCCTGGTGATCAACGGCGCGCTCGCCTGCAGCGACGATGCGTTGCCAATTCGCCACTCGCTGATCGAGCGCCGCGCCGCCAGCGAAGCCAAGCTGCGCGCGCGGCTGGAGCGCGCCAAGGTGGATGGCGACCTGCCGGTCAACAGCTGCTCGGGTCAATTGGCGCGCTATGTGATGACGGTCTCGAATGGAATGGCGGTGCAGGCGGCTGCCGGCGCCACCCGCAAACAACTGCAGGAGGTGGTGGATCAGGTGTTGCGCGGCTGGCCTTCTTAATTGCGCAGAAATGTTGCTATAAAAATATATTCAGTAACAAAATGAAATTTTAGTTGTGCTTTTGAAATTGGTCGGTAAAATGGCTACATTACGTCGCCGTCCCACCTTTTTTGAAAGTCAGCCATGAAAATTTGCAAACTGATGTTGGCAGCAGCCATCGCCGCAGCAAGCGTTTCGGGCGCCGCCTCGGCCGCCAACCTGATCCAGAACGGCGACTTTGAAAATGTCGCCGGCGTCAATCTGAACGACTACGTCAGGGTGGGCGCGGGTTCGGGCGCGATCGCCAACTGGACCGTTGGCGGCGTCTCCGTCGACGTCATCAACAACAGCTACAACTCGATATCGGGCAACAGCATCGACATGCTGGGCACGCCAGGTCCGGGCGTGCTGTCGCAATCGTTCAACGCGGTCGCCGGCGCCACCTACACGCTGTCGTTCGACCTGACCCACAACCCGTACTCGCATGGCGCTGGCCTGGACGTGTTCGTTGGTGGCAACCACTACGCGTTCGATGGCAGCACCCCCGTCACCAACTACAGCTTCAACTTCACCACCACCGGTGGTTCGCAGGCGCTGGTGTTCAGCAGCGTCGGTGGCGACGGCTACTCGGGCGCCGTGCTGGACAACGTGTCCGTCACCGCCGCCGTACCCGAGCCGGAAACCTACGCCATGATGTTGGCAGGCCTGGGCCTGGTTGGCGCCATCGCCCGCCGCCGCAAAGCAGCCAGGTAAGAGACAGCACGCCCCAAAGCCCGCCGGCACCGAGCGCGATCTTGAGCGCGTTCGGGCCGGCGGGCTTTTTTTGGCCTGTGCCGCCGGCAATCCGAATACGATCATGGTATGGCCACAAGTCGGCGTGCGGCTTTGCAGACCTGACGAAACAACGATTCGTCAGAAGCTCGATTCTCTCCTCCCGTGTCAGGCTGACTTCCATTTCGCAGCAATCCGTTTGCTGCCATTCCGTCGACGCCAAATCACATTTGCCGTCGACGTTGAAATACTGGTCGGCCCCGATGACATAGTCGCGCCGGAATGCCGTGCGCCATTGTGAGTTGTGCCCCCAGTCGTTCGAAAGATCCTGATGTGGCCGCGCTTTTCGGCGACTGGACCAATAAAGGGTGGAGTTGTCAGCGATGCCTGGCCGAAGAAGCGCGGGGTTCGCGGCGACCGCGACGCCGCCACGCAAAACAAGCAAATTGCCCAGCATTACACAGGGCCACTTGTAAGCGAGGATGTGGGCGTCAGGCGACTCATGGGGTTCGACGCTTAGGACCTCATGATAAAACTCGCAGTAGGCGGCGGGCTTTAATACTGTTAAGCCCAGCGCTTCGATAAACGCAGTGAACTCGCTGATCGATATGGCTGGTCCTTTCCAGCTTGAATCGAAGCCGCCGTCTTGGAAGGTTAAAATCAAGACCTCGCAGACGCGGCTCAGCGCGTAAAGCGACCATAACTCTTCAACAGTCGCTGCAGGGATGGGCTCACCCTCCCGTTGTCCAAAAGAGCGTAACCACGTTTGTTCTTCCGGGCTTTCATGAAGCCAAGGCAAAAGCACATCCGCATACGCCGACCCGCCTTCGTAGCTCAACAGTGCATCGTGCAACTGGCGGAAATTTTTTTGACTCAAGGTGCATCCTCATTGATAAATTCTGTGCGGCTTGGACATGCACAGCATATCATCTTGCTTAACTGCAATGTTCGCGCATTCTCGCCCCGTATCGGGCCATTTTCCAAAATTATAAAAAGGTTGCTTAAGGGAAAAACCAAGACTATGATGAAGTTATACACAGACCTAAATAATGTCTAATCATGCCATCATCAGAGGTGAGCGCCATGTCACTCAGTGAACCTACTGCCCACTCGATCCGGCGAGGACCGCCGCGCCCGCAGGATGCGATGAGTCCCATCCCGGCCTCCGCCAATTCCTTTGAAATGACGAGCGAGGACGATATCGGCGATACGCTGACCCTTCTGGCTGAAACCGGCGACGCGATCTCGATGTATGTCGCCGGCAATCGCGAGCCGGTGCTTGGCCGCATCCTGTCGGTCGATCCCGAGCAGCCTCATTTCGTGATGGAGTTGAATGAAGGCGAAGTCCTGCCGCCCGGCAAAGTCACCTTCGTCACCTGGCTGACCTCCGCGAAGCTGCAGTTCCGCCTGTCCAGCGAGGAGTGGACCTCGGTTCCCGGCAGCCCGCACCTGATACCCATGGTCTTCCCTGAGACCTGCGCCGTGCTGAACCGGCGCGCCTCGGAGCGGGTGGAAACGCCGCTGGCGGTCACGTTCAGTGCGTCCTTCGAGTTAAACGGTAAGTTCTATGAGTTGCCCATCTACGATTTCTCCCTGGGCGGGATCGGCCTGCGCTGCACGAAGAATGCCGTCAAGGGTTTGCTCAAGGGCCGCAAGCTGCTGAACGTGCAGCTGGAACTGGAATCGGAATCCGTCATCGTCCCTGAAATGGAAGTGCGCGTCACGCGCTCCTACAAATCCTTCCTGTTGGGCGAGCAACTCCATATCGGCGCCATGTTCGTTAATCTCCCGCCGGAGGCGGAGGCCGATATCAAAACCCTGCTGGCCCACATCCACAACATCCCGCAGGACTAATGCCCCGCAGGATGCCGGCGTTCATTCGGCGCCGTCGTCGTCGTCCTCGGTTTCCGGCGTGCCGTCCTTGACCGCGCGGACGCGGGCGGCGTCGGCGGCGGTTTTCAGTCCGGCCGCGTCGGCCATGAATTGATCGACGCTCCGGTCCGGGCTGTGCCGCACTTCCGGCGGCAGCAGCACCGACATGTACAGCTCGTCGGCGGCGCGGCCCGTTCCCTGCAAATTGGTCATCAGCATCAGCGCGGCGCCGCCCATCAGCATCACCCAGCTGCTGATGGCGAAACGCCGTGGATGGTGGGGCTTGATGGTGACCAGGTGGAAGAACAGCATGCCGCAGGCGATCGCCAGCGTGACCAGGTTGCCGTAGCGGGTGAAGGCCTCGGCCGACCACGCATACGCCAGCACCGAGCTGACGACCTTCCACACGCCGACCACGGCCAGCGCGCTGCCGAGGATGAACAAGTGCCGCCCCAGCCGCGCATGGACGCCGAACAGGCGGTTGGCCAGCGCCCACAAGCCGCTCCACACCAGGCCGGCGGCCAGGCTGGTGGCCAGCACCTGCAGGTAGCGTATCAGCGCGAACGGTTCGACGTCGGACAGCCAGGTTTCCAGGCAGGTGAAGACGGCGATCAGCGCCAGGCCGATGGTGGCCGGCGCCGCGCCTTCCCAGCCGTGCATGGTGGTGTCGGCGCGTTCGTCGGCGACCGGGAAGTCGGCCGCGCGCACGCGCAGGCGCGTGTGGCCCAGGCGCACCATGGTGTCGCCGTCCAGCACCATGCTGGTCTGGCGCTTGCCGTTCAGGTAGCTGCCGTTCTTGCTGCCGAGGTCGCGCAACACCAGCCGGCCTTGCTCGTCGGCGTCGACCACCGCGTGGGCGGCGGCGCTGTGCGCGTCGTCGAGGATGACGTCGTTATCGTAGCTGCGGCCCAGGCGGATCGGCAGCGCGTCCACCTTGTGACGGTGCAGCACGTCGCCGTTGCGGGCCAGGATCTCGATGAAGTAGGGGGCTTTCATCGTGCGCCTCCCTTGGCCGCCGGGGCGGGCTTCTTGGCCACCACCGGCGCCAGGCCGATCGAATCGATGAACACGCGCGACAGGCGCAAGCCGTTTTCATACGAGACGCCGCGCGCGTCGAGCCGGCTCTGCAAGCTCATCAAGCCCTGGTCGGTGCTCGCGGTCAGCAGCGCGAAGTCGTACAGGCCGGCGAACTTGCGGTAGGCGCGCACGCACAGCACGGCGCGCAGCGGCACGTCCTTGTTCTTGACGAAGTCCTCGGTGCATTGCGGGCCGGTCAGGCGGGTGTCCTTGTTGGTGCCGAAGTGCTCGTTCTTGAACGAGGCGCTGGCCAGTTGCGCGAAGCGCAGCTGGCCCAGGCCGGTGCTGCGCAGATACTGGTGGCGGATGCTCAGCTGGCCCGTCTGCAGCGAGCCGCTGACGAAGATGGCCGACTCCATCGCGCAACTGGCGTCGTCCACCGTGAACGGCTTGTCGGCCTTGACGTTGGAGCGGCCCCAGCAGCGCATCTGCTCGGACTCGCGCACCGGCACTTGATACGGGCCCATCGGCTTGAGGCTCAGCGGGCTGGCCAGCAGCTGGTCGACCATGGCGCGCTGGTGGGTCAGCAGCTGCGCGGCGACCACGGCGGTGAAATCGGCCGGCGCCTTTTTCTGCTGCTCCACGCGCTTGAGCAGGTCCTGCGCGTAGCGGGCCGGCACCAGGAAGCTGACCAGCTCGCCGTCGAGGCGCTTGGAGACGTTGACGCCGGCCACCGCGCCGTCCACCGTCACGCTGGGGCCGCCGCTCATGCCGGAGTTGATCGGACCGGTGAACATCAGCTGGTCGTAGAAGCTGCGCGCGATCACGCCGTTGTAGGCGCCTTCGGAAATGGCGAAGCCCAGGTCGAGCGGATTGCCCAGCGAGTACAGGTACTGGCCCTGCGTCAGCTTGGCCAATTGTTCGGGGATCTTGAAGAAGCCGGTGCCGTTGCGGCTCACGCGCAGCACGGCCAGGTCGTGCAGCACGTCCACCGCCAGCAGCTCGACGTTGCCGCGCTGGCCGCCGGTGTCCACCCATTCGCCGACGTAGGTGTCGGGATCGAGCGCGAACTGCGACACCACGTGGTAGTTGGTCACCACCAGGTTGCTGGTGCCGATCAAAAAGCCGGAGCCGACCGACGATTGCGTGCGGCCGCTCTTGAGCAGCGAACGCACCTGCAGGATATCGTTTTTGGCGGAAGCGTACAGATGCTGGGCCGAGCTGGAGGGCTGCGGCAGCGGGGTGGCGTCGGCGTTGTCGGCGGCGGGCGCCGAGGCCTTGGACGAGGACTGCGCGGCGGCCAGCTGCGGCGGCGGGGCCGGCGTGGTGGCGGCCGGAGCGGCCAGCGCGGTGGGGCCGGCCCAGCTCAGGGCGATGGAGACAGCAAGCTTGTTAAATTTCATGCAATCCTTTTAAAACAACCTTACAGCGCGCCATCCTCCACCGGGGCCGGGGTCAGCGGCGTCATCATGTGGCCCAGCTTGGCGGCCTTGGTATTCAGGTAGTGCTGGTTGAAGGCGTTGCGGTTGACCAGCAGCGGAACGCGCTCGGCCACCTCGATGCCCAGTTTGGTCATGGCATCGATCTTACGCGGATTATTGGTCATCAGGCGTAAGCTTTTGACGCCGAACTGCGCCAGCATCGGCTGCACCAGGCCGTAGGTGCGCTGGTCGGGCTTGAAGCCCAGCTGTTCGTTGGCCTGCACCGTGTCGGCGCCGGCTTCCTGCAGGCGGTAGGCGCGGATCTTGTTGATCAGGCCGATGCCCCGGCCCTCCTGGCGCAGGTAGAGCAGCACGCCGCGGCCCTCGGTGGCGATGCGCTTGAGCGCGCCTTCGAGCTGGGCGCCGCAATCGCAGCGCTGGGAGAACAGCACGTCGCCGGTCAGGCACTCGGAGTGCACGCGCGCCAGCACCGGCTCGCCGTTGCCGATATCGCCCAGCACCATCGCCAGGTGTTCCTTGCCCGTGGCCTTTTCGACAAAGGCGTGCAGCGTGAACTGGGCCCAGGGTGTCGGCAGGGCGCAGGAAGTCATGTAATCCAGTTCGTCGGTTGCCGGGGTTGCTGCGCTCTGCGACATAGCTATGCTCTTCAATTGATTGATATTCAGGTAAAAAAGGCGCGCCGGGCTGTTCGAACAGACCCGGCGCGCCCTTCATGATACCAAAACTGGCGGAAAGTTTTTTTAGGCCGGCCTCTAGCCTATGCGGGCAGGTCGAACACCAGCACTTCCGCCTCGTAGGCGTCCTGCAGCGTGACCTGCGTTTCGGCCGTGATCTTCAGCGCGTCGCCGTCCTTGAGCGGGGTGCCGTTGACCGTCACGTCGCCCCGGATCACGTGGACGTAGGCGATGCGTCCCTCGGCCAGCTCATGCTTCAGGTGGTCGCCGGCCGCCATGATGGTGGCGTAGATCGCCGCATTCTGGTGGATCAGCACCGAGCCGTCGCGGCCGTCGTTGGAGGCGATCAGGCGCAGCCGGCCCTGTTTGCTTTCCGGCGTGAAGTGCTTTTCCTCGTAGCTGGGCGGGATGCCGGTCTGGTTGGGCTGGATCCAGATCTGCAGGAAGTGCACCTGTTCGCTTGGCGAATGGTTAAACTCGCTGTGGCGCACGCCGTTGCCGGCGCTCATGCGCTGGACGTCGCCGTAGTGCAGCACCGAGCCGGTGCCCATGCTGTCCTTGTGCTCCAGCGCGCCGCTCAGCACGTAGGAGATGATCTCCATGTCGCGGTGGCCGTGGGTGCCGAAACCCTGGCCGCCCAGCACCTGGTCCTCATTGATGACCAGCAGGGGACCGAAACCGGTGTGTTTCGGATCGTGATAGCTGCCGAACGAGAAGGTATGGCGGGATTGCAGCCAGCCGTGGTTGGCGACGCCGCGTTCTTCACTTCTGCGAATTTGTAACATGGTAGGCTCCGTTTCTTTTTGGTTAATGTGCGATAATTTTGAAAGGTGTTTCGCTATCGCTGCATCCATGAATCACAGTATATTCCTCCGGTTCTGAATAAAAAAACGGAAAATTTACCTCTTTACTATCGAAAAAATCGAATGCTTAGACTCAGCCTGGAAGCCCTGCAAATCGTCGACGCCATCGACCGCCGTGGATCGTTCTCGGCCGCCGGCAAGGAACTGCACCGCGTGCCCTCGACCATTTCCTACACCGTCGGCAAGCTGGAGGACGACCTCGGCGTGCAAGTGTTCGAGCGCATCGGCCCGCGCGTCGAGCTGACGGCGGCCGGCGCCGAGTTGCTCAAGGAAGGACGCTACCTGCTCAAGGCCGCGCAGGACCTGGAGCACCGCGTGCGCCGCGTGGCGTCCGGCTGGGAGACTGAGCTGGCCGTCGGCATGGATTCGATGTTCTCGGCCGGCGTGCTGCGCGACGACATTCACGCCTTCTACCAGGTCGCCCAGCAGACCCGGCTGCGGCTGGTGCGCGAAGCGCTGTCCGGCGCCTGGGAGGCGCTGCTGGACCGCCGCGCCGACCTGCTGGTGGGCGTGGCCGGCGACGGTCCGGCCGGCGGCGGCTACGTGTCCCAGCCGATCGGCAAGATCGGCTTCGTGTTCGCGGTGGCGCCGTCGCATCCGCTGGCGTCGGTTGAAGGCAGGCTGGACCGCGTTCAACTGCAGCGGCACCGCGCCGTCAGCGTGGCCGACTCGGCCCGGCAGATGGCGCCGCGCACCGTCGGCCTGGTGCTGGGCCAGGACACGCTGACCGTGCCCGACATGCACACCAAGTTCCAGTACCAGCTCGACGGCGTGGGCTTCGGCTTCCTGCCCGAGCCGTGCGCGCGCGCCGCCATCGCCGCCGGCCTGCTGGTGGAAAAACAGGTCGAGGAACCCAAGCCGGCCGAGACCTTCCACCTGGCCTGGCGCAGCGGCGAGCGCGGCGCTGCGCTGCAATGGTGGCTGGACCGCATGAAGCAGCCGGGGTTGTTCGAGCGGCTGCTGGGCCATTTGCCCCATCGTTTGATATTGCCCGGTTCGCTTCCATAATGTTGGCCGAGGCCAATAATTTCGGAGTACCATAGCGGGATCATCGATTGCTCTTGCTGGACACCTCATGACCGCCTCGACCGCCATGCCGCCCGTGTTTTTGCATCCCCTGGCCGATCGCAACGGCGTGCCCTCGGCGTTGCTGCTCGACGCCGGCGGCTTGCAGGCCGACGCGGTGCCGGCCGGCGCGCTGCGGGAGCTCGCTTCCGGCAGCATGAGTTGCTATTACCGCGCCGGCCAGGCCGAGGCGGTCAATCATTTGCTGGACGAGGTCGGCTGGCAGCCGCTGCCCGCCGACAAGGTCCACCACAGCGACAGCGCGCTGGCCGCCGAGCTGCCGGCCGGCGCCGCCTGGATCGAGGGCGACTGGTTCCTGGCGCCGCCGCCCAAGCCGGTCGGCAGCCAGGCCGCCTCGCGCGCGCTGGCGCTCAAGCTGGTGCAGCTGGTCTCGGCCGACGCCGACACCCACGAGATCGAAGCCCTGCTGCGCCAGGACCCGACCTTGTCCTACCACCTGCTGCGGCTGGTGAACTCGCTGGGCATGGGCACCGGGCGCCGCGTCACCAGTTTTTCGCAGGCCATCCTGATCCTGGGCCGCTCGCAGCTGCGGCGCTGGCTCAACCTGATGCTGTTCTCGTCGCGCGAGGCCGACCAGCGCTCGGCCATGCTGCTGGCGCGGGTGTCGGTGCGGGCGCGGCAGATGGAGCTGCTGGCCAAGGCCGCCGGCCACGACAAGCCGCACCAGGAGCAGGCCTTCATGGCCGGCATGTTCTCGCTGCTGGGCGTGCTGTTCGGCATGCCGCTGGCCGAGGTGCTGAAGCCGCTGACCATCAGCGAAGCCGTGCAGCAGGCGCTGCTGGCGCGCGAGGGCGAGCTGGGCCAGTTGCTCGACGTGGTCGAGGCCGCCGAGCACGACGATCTCGCGGCGCTGACCCAGGGCCTGCAGGCGCTGCAGATCGACGGCGCCAGCTTCAACCAGATCCAGGCCGAAGCGTATTTGTGGATGCAGGGCGTGGCGGCGGGCAAGGCGGGCAGTCCCCATGCATGACGCGATCGAGTTGTGCCTTGCGCTGAGCCGCCAGGCCCGCGGCGAGTCGGGCGAGGCGCTGGCGGCCACGCTGTCGCGGCTGGACGCCGCGCTGGCCGAGGCGCGCGCCGGCCTGCCCGAGCCGGCCGCGGCCACGGCCGACGCGGTGCTGGAACTGGACCTGGCCGGCTACGTGACCGCCTGGAGCGAGGGCGCGCGGCAGATGTTCGGCTACGCCACCGGCGAGGCGGTCGGGCAGCACGTGCTGTTCCTGTACGCCGAGGGCGACGACGACGGCAACATCGCCGAGCTGTTCTTCGAGCACGACGGCAATCCCGCCGGCGGCGCCCACACCGAGGTGCGGCGGCGCCGGAAGAACGGCGAACTGATCTGGGTGAACCTGCACCTGCTGCTGCGTCACGACGAGGCCGGCGACCCGGTCGGCATGCTGGTCAAGTTGTCCAATGTGGACCAGACGCTGTCGGCGGCGGACAAGGTCAACCTGCACGCGCGCATCATCGAGGACAGCGACCAGGGCGTGCTGATCACCGACGCCCACGAGCGCATCGTCTCGATCAACTCCTCGTTCACCCGCATCACCGGCTACACGCCGGAGGAGTCGATCGGCAAGACGCCCGACCTGCTGCGCTCCGGCGTGCACGACGCCGAGTTCCGCGCCAAGGTGCGCTCGGCCATGCAGGGCGAGGGGCCGTGGCGCGGCGAGATCATCGGCAAGCGCAAGAACGGCGAGCTGTTCCCGCAATCGGTGACGATCAGCGTGGTGCGCGACGAGCAGGGCAAGATCAGCCACACCTTCTCGCTGTTCTCCGACATCAGCGTGCACAAGGACGCCGAGGCGCGCATGCAGCGCATGGCCAACTACGACCCGCTGACCGGCCTGCCCAACCTGTGCCTGCTCAACCAGCTGGTCAGCCAGGCGCTGACCGAGACCAAGCGCTCGCAGGAGCATGGCGCCTTGCTGGTGATCGAGATCGCCCGCATCGGCGCCATCAGCGACACGCTGGGCCACGACATCGGCAACGGCCTGCTGTGCGAGATCGGCCGACTGTTCCGGCTGGCGCTGCGCGAGGCCGACGTGCTGGCGCGGCTGGACGGCCACAAGTTCGCGGTGGCGCTGCTGCACGTGGAAAAGCGCGAACATGCCGCCATCGTCGCGCAAAAGCTGCTGGCCACACTGGCCGCGCCCATCGTGATCGCCGGCCACAGCCTGCAGGTGGGCGGCCACATCGGCATCACCGTCTACACCGAGGACGGCACCGACGTCCCGACCTTGATCCGCTACGCCGACGTGGCGATGAACAAGGCGGCGCAGAGCATCGAATCGGCCTTCCTGTTCTACAGCGAGGAAATGAACCAGCGCGCCAAGGAGCACCTGCGCATCGAGAGCGAGCTGCGCCAGGCGCTCGGCAACAACGAGCTGCTGTTGTACTACCAGCCCAAGGTCAGCCTGCGCAGCGGCCGCATCGTCGGCGCCGAGGCGCTGCTGCGCTGGCGCCATCCGGTGCGCGGGCTGGTGTCGCCGGGCGTGTTCATCCCGGTGGCGGAGGAGACCGGCCTGATCCTTGAGCTCGGCAGCTGGGTGCTGGAGGAAGCCTGCCGCCAGGTGCGCGAGTGGAAGGACGCCAACCTGATCATGCCGCCGATCGCGGTCAACCTGTCGGCGCGGCAGTTCGACAGCCAGCTGCCCAGGCGCATGGCGGCGGTGCTGGAGCGGCACGGCGTGCAGCCCGACCAGATCAACCTGGAGATCACCGAGAGCCTGCTGATGCGCGGCACCGACAACGTGATCGCCATCATGAACGAACTGGTGGCGATGGGCATGGCGCTGGCGCTGGACGACTTCGGCACCGGCTACTCCAGCCTGGCCTACCTGAAGAAATTCCCGATCAGCACCCTGAAGATCGACCGCTCCTTCGTCGTCGGCCTGCCGTACGAGGAGAACGATTGCGCCATCGCGCGCGCCATCGTCACCATGGCGCAGCAGCTGCGCCAGGAGATCGTGGCCGAAGGCGTGGAGACCGCCGAGCAGATGAGCTTCCTGCGCGAGCTGGGCTGCGACCAGCTGCAGGGTTATCTGTTCAGCCAGCCGATCCCGGCGGCCGAGTTCGCCAGCATGCTGCGCGAAGGCAAACGCCTGGCCTTCGGCGGACGCTGACGCGGCCCGATTGGCCTCCTGAAAAATCCCGCGATTGGCATCCCGCCAACGCGCCGTCCGCAGGCACAATGACCCCATGATAGATCTCTACTACGCCGCCACCCCCAACGGCTTGAAAATGACCATGTACCTGGAAGAGGCCGGTATCGACTACCGCCTGATCCGCGTGAACATCGGTAAGGGTGAACAGTTTGCGCCGGAATACCTGCGCATTTCGCCGAACAACAAGATCCCGGCGCTGGTCGACCACGCGCCGGCCGATGGCGGGCCGCCGCTGAGCATGTTCGAGTCCGCCGCCATGCTGCAATACCTGGCCGACAAGAGTGGCTTCGGCCTGCCGCGCGATCCGCGCGCGCGGCTGGTGGCCCTGCAATGGCTGACCTGGCAGGTGGCCGGGCTGGGGCCGATGGCGGGGCAGATTGGCCACTTCAACATCTACGCGCCGGAGACGGTGCCGTACGCGATCGACCGCTACACCCGCGAGACGCGCCGCCTGTACGGCGTGCTGGACAAGCAGCTGCAAGGCCGCGAGTTCATCGCCGGCGAGTTCTCGATCGCCGACATCGCCTGCTACCCGTGGATCGTGCCGCACGAGGGACACGGGCAGACGCTGTCCGACTTCCCCGACCTGCAACGCTGGTTCGAGGCGATCCGCGCGCGGCCGGCCACCGTCAAGGCCTACGTCGGCGTGGAAAACGTCTACGCCCGCAAGGACCGCGCCATGTCGGACGAGGAGCGCGCCATCCTGTTCGGGCAGGGCCGCGCCGTTTGATACGGATGGGACAAAGCACGAATCGCCGGAAGGTGACAGAATGGGGGGCGCCATAGCACATGGCACCCCGCCGTTCGTTGATCATTTACGGAGACTTCCATGCAAAAACGTACTTTTCTGCTTCGTGGCACTGCAGCGCTGATGTTGGCCGGCCTGGCGCTGGGCGGTTGCACCACCACCACCACGGCCGGCAAGGCCGATTCGTCCGCCGTTCGCACCGAGATCGAGCAGGGCGCCTACTCGACGCTGGAGCGCCTGTATGCCGAAGTGAAGGGCTCGCGCGAGCTGGTGCGCAAATCGGCCGGCGTGCTGGTGTTCCCGCGCGTGCTGGCGGCCGGCCTGGTGGTGGGCGGCGAGTATGGCAAGGGCGTGCTGCGCACCGGTGGCCAGTCGGTTGATTATTACAGCGTGGCCTCGGTGTCGGTCGGCTTCCAGGCCGGCGCGCAATCGAAGGCCGTGGTGCTGCTGTTCATGACCCGCGAGGCGCTCGATAAATTCCGCAACAGCAAAGGCTGGACCGCCGGCGTCGACGGCTCGGTGGCGTTGCTGAAGGTGGGCGCCAACGGCGAGATCGACACCACCACCGCCAACAATCCGGTGCAGGCGCTGGTGCTGACCAACGCCGGCCTGATGGCCAACCTGAACCTCGAAGGCACCAAGATCACCAAGCTCAACTTGTGATCGGCCGGCGGCCGGCGCGGAAAAGGCTTTGCCGCCGCGCCGGTTGCGGCTACTCTTACGCTCATCTGTCAACAACGAGGAATATCGATGAGCCGTAACATCCTGGACGAAACCCACATCCACCCGGCCGTGCGCGAGCAGGTCAGCAGTTACCACCGCGAGCTGGTGGCCGAAGTGCAGGCCGCCGTGGCCGCCAACACGGTGGTGGTGGTCGGCATGGGCCTCAATCCCTTCCCGCGCAAGGCCCGCAAGATCCTCGACGGCCTGGGCACGCCCTACCAATACCTGAGCTATGGCAGCTACCTGGGCGGCTGGCGTCCGCGCACGGCGTTGAAGATGTGGACCGGCTGGCCGACCTTCCCGATGATCTTCGTGAAAGGCACGCTGATCGGCGGCGCCAACGATCTGCAAAAGCTGGTCGAGCAGGGCGAATTCGCGCGCATGGTGGCCTGATGCAAACGCTGGCGCTGCGCCTCGACCCCGGCGACGACTTGCGCGCTGCGCTGGCGGCGGCGCTGCGGGCCAGCGGCCACGCGGCCGGCTTCGTGTTGCAGGGCATCGGCAGCCTGAGCGTGGCGCAGCTGCGCTACGCCGGCCAGCCGCAGCCGGACACGCTGCGCGGCGACCTGGAGATCCTGACCTTGGCAGGATCGCTGTCGGCCGATGGCGCGCATCTGCACATGTCGGTGTCGGATGCGCAGGGGCGGGTGCTGGGCGGCCATGTGTGCGCGGGCTGCGTGGTGCGAACGACGGCCGAACTGCTGCTGGGGCTGCTGCCCGGCCAGCGCTTCACGCGCGAGCTGGACCCGCGCACCGGCTATCCCGAGCTGAAGATCAGCTAGTCGGGATCGACTTCGTGGAGCTTGTCGGTGAGCTCCTTGAGCGGCGCGGGCACCGCGTCCAGGTGGTAGTGGACCTGGTGCTCCTGCTGGCCCTGGTCCACCTTGAGGTCGTACTGAAAATCCGACGAGCGCGGCGCGTCCTTGACCAGCTTGTCCGGCAGCGCGAAGAAGTCGCAGGCCGACAGCAGCTGCTCGAGCTCGTTCGCCCGCTCCGGCGGCAACTGCGACAGATCGACCGTGCGCGTCTGCGCGCCGGCCGGGCCGGTGAAGCCGCCGGTGCATCGCAACGTTAAACGTGTCATACCATTTCTCCTAAACGACGCCGACCACTTTCCATGCCGCCTGCACCGCGTGCTGCTCGGGCGAATCCGCGCCGTACAGCAGCACCGCCGCCTGCGAGGTGGCCTTGGCCATGTCGGCAAAGCTGGCGTTCGGCGTCAGCAGACCCAGCGCCTTGTACCAGACCGGTCCGGCCTTGTCCCACGAATTGCCCTTGAGCGCGATGGCCGCCGCATAAAAGGCATGGTTGGGGATGCCCGAATTGGTGTGGACATCGCCGCCCTCCACGTATCCTGCCATGGTTTTCGGTTGATCGTCGCCCGACCAGGTAATTTCTTTATTGCCCGGATCGGCCATCGAGCGCAGCGCCTTGCCGACGCCGGGCGCCAGGATGCCCGCGCCGATCAGCCAGTCGGCCTGCTCGACATTCTGCTTGAGCTTCCACTGCTTGATGATGCTGCCGAACACATCGGAGATCGACTCGTTGAGCGCGCCGCTTTGGTTCTCATAGATCAGGCCGCCTGGCACGGCGTGCTGGGTGACGCCGTGGGTCAGCTCGTGGGCGATGACGTCAAGCGCGCTGGTAAAGCCGAGGAACAGTTTGCCGTCGCCGTCGCCGTAGACCATCTGCTGGCCGTTCCAGAACGCGTTGTTGAACTTGTTCTGGTAGTGGACGGTCGAGTCGATGCGCAAGCCCTTGTTGTCGATGGAGTTGCGCTTGAGGACTTCGCGGTAGAAGTCGTAGGTGATGCCGGCGCCGTCATAGGCCTGGTTGACGGCGGCATCGGCCACCGCGACGCCGCCCTCGGTACGCATCAGCTTGCCGGGCAGGGTGGTCTTGTGGTTGGCGTCGTAGACCGTGCGGCGTTTTTCGCCGACGGCCGCCACGCCCGTCGCGACCGGCGAGATCGAACGCTGGCCGCGCAGGTAGGCGGACGTTTCGCACTGGTCCAGCAGCAGGCAGCGGTCCGCCTGCGAGGTGGCGGCGTCGGCCAGCTTGCGCAGCATGGTGGTCGGGATGATGAAGCAAGTGCAGCTGTGGGCCTGGGTTGCCATGACGTTCTCCTTCACTGATGCAATAGTGTCCTCTTTATACACGGATTCGCAATTTCGGTACGTCACGATTGCTTCTGCAACCAGCTATGGAGTTGTAGAAATGATATGCTTGCATCTCTACTGGCGCTCGGGAGACTATTTTGGCATCCATTTCCTTTTCAGCTTACGCAGGCGTGTTCGACTTCAAGCGGGTGGATCCGGAGACGGGCGAGGAGGGCGTGTTCGTTGAGGACGCGGCCATCCTCAAAACATTGGACGGGCTTGCCTATGACGAGGAAGTCTTTTCAGACTACTTGCTGGACGGAGAAAACGCCGGCGAGCTGGAGGACGCGGGCATCAGTGGCGGCAGCCTTGCATTCAGCTTCGACAGCGCATCGGGCAGGCTGATCGGCCGCACCGAATACCAGCTTGAGCGGGCGCTGAATCCCGACCAGATCGCGCTGCTGAAGGACTACACCATCGGCCAGTGGAGCGACGGCATCGGCTCCAACTTCTTCCAGGAGCGCATGCGGCATGGCCTCGCGCCGCAGTTGCTCGTGATGGCTGAAAGCGCTGTACAGGTCGAGCAGCGAGCCCATTAACGGCGATATCAACCATATTATTTATACGGATTCAGGAGTTCTTGCGTGCCAAAATTCAGCATCATCCCGTTTGCGCTGGCCCTGTTGATCGGCCAGGTTCCGGCGCACGCCGAGACCTGGCAGCCATCGCCGGATCAGATCCAGGTTCCGATCTGGCCCGGCGCGGTGCCCGATGCGATATCCGCCCCGAAGCCGGAATCCCTGGCGCAGCGCGACGGCCACGGAGGCTGGCTCCAGGCCAGCGACGTCAGCCAGCCGAGCATGACGGTGTATGCGCCCAAGGGCCGGAACACCGGGGCCGCCGTCGTGGTGTTTCCCGGCGGCGGGTTCAAGGTGCTGGCCATGGATCTGGAAGGCACGGAAATCTGCGATTGGCTGACCTCGCGCGGCATCACCTGCGTGCTGCTCAAGTACCGGGTTCCGGGCGGTAACCACTACTACGACGAGAAGTGCAACTGCCACATCACGCCCAAGGTGCCGCGCGCGCTGCAGGATGCGCAAAGGACGATCAAGCTGGTACGCTCCAGGGCGAAGGAGCTGAACATCCATCCCGACCGGATCGGCGTGATCGGCTTCTCAGCGGGCGGCTACCTGGTGGCGCAGACCAGCAATATCCTCGCGTCGGCATACAAGCCGGTCGATGCGGTCGACAAGCTCAGCAGCCGCCCGGACTTTGCGATCGCGCTGTATCCCGGCCACCTGTGCCGGGCCGGCGGCACGCTCGAGCCCAGCATCCGCGTCAGCGCGAAGACGCCGCCGACGTTCCTGCTGCAAGCCTGGGACGACCCGGTCGACCCTATCTGCAACAGCACGCTGTATGCGCGGGCGCTGAACCAGGCGGGCGTGCCGGCGGAGGTCCATCTGTTCGCCAAGGGCGGCCATGCCTTCGGCCTCCGGGACAAGGATCATCCGATTTCGTCGTGGCCGACGCTGGTTGAAAACTGGCTCAAGGATATCGGGATGCTCTAGCCGTCCCGGCCGGCTGGCGCGGCCGCAGCATGTTCGCGACTATCCGCAATATCGTTTGCCGTGGCAGCAAGCGGGGCAGCCATCCCAGCATGCGGTTCGCGCCGCCGGGGACGACGTGGCTGCGTCCGCGATCCAGCGCACGCAGGCTGACTTCGACCACCGTCTCCGCCGCCATCCGCGTGCCGACCCCGGCCTCGGCCGCGCCGACCACATCGAAGAAAGCGGTATCGGTCGCGCCCGGACACACGGCCAGCACGCGCACGCCGCGCGCGCGATACTCCTGCCACAAGGCTTCTGAAAACGACAGCACGAAAGCCTTGGTGGCGCCGTAGATGGCCATGTAGGGCAGGGGCTGCAAGGCGGCGGTCGACGCCACGTTGACGATGGCGCCTTCTCCCTTGGCCAGCATGGCCGGCAATGCCGCGTGGCTGAGCTCGACCACGGCCCGGCAATTGAGCGCGATCTCGTCGAGTTGCCGTTCCAGCGGCAGCTGCTCGAAATGTCCGTGCGTCGCGAAGCCGGCGTTGTTGATCAGTATGTCCGGCGTCAGGCCCAGCGCGCCGGCCCTCGCCAGGACGCCGCCGGCCGCGCCGGCCACGGTCAGGTCGGCCGCCAGCGCGATAGCCCGGATGTCGTGGCGATGCGCCAGTTCCCGCGCCAAGTTGTTGAGCTTGTCCTCGGAGCGCGCGACAAGGATCAGGTCCGCGCCGCGCGCCGCCAGTGCGTGGGCATAGGCCAGGCCGATGCCCGACGAGGCGCCTGTTACCATAATGGTGGTGTTGCGATAGTTGAGTGGTCGCATGGTGAATGGATTTGTTGAGGGAGCGCCGACTGTAAAGCGTGGACCATGGTCCACGGTCAAGCGCTGTCTGTGTTTCGATGGGAAGGGAAGCGGTAATGCGTATTGGAGAAATTGCGTCGCGGGCCGGCGTGTCGCGCGACACGGTGCGGTTCTATGAACGCATGGGTCTGCTCAACGAGGCGGCCCAGCCGCATCTGAGCAACAACTACAAGGAGTATTCGGCGCTGGCCTTGCGGCGCATCGAGCTCATCACGCACGCCAAGGCGCTGGGATTCACGCTGAAGGAGATCGCCGATGTGATCGGCGCCTGGGAGCAGCAGGCGCTGGCGCCGAGCGAAAAGCGTTTGCTGATCCGCGAAAAAATTCGTGAGGTGGAGAACAAGGCGCACTCGCTGGCCGTGCTGCGCGTCGCGCTGTCCGAAGCGTTGGACAAGGTGGAAAGCGGCTGCAGCGACGAACTGCCGGCTTAGCGCGGCCTGGCCTGGCGCAGCGGATCGAGCAGGCTGCGCAGGTCGTTATGGTCGAGCTCATACATCAGCGCGATCAGGCCGCCCAGTTCGCCTGAAGGAAAGCCCTCGCGCGCGAACCAGCCCAGGTAGTGGCCGGGCAGGTCGGCGATGACGCGGCCTTTGTATTTACCGTAAGGCATTTCACGCGTCAGCAGCAGGGCAAGTTTTTCGGAATTCATCGTGGAGGGGCGGTACAATCGGGTTGCTATTTTAACTATCTTAACTCTGGCCGAAAAGGACTGTCATGTCATTCAAATCCGTTTTGCTTCTTTGCGCACTGGCCGCGCCCATGATAGCGCAGGCCGATCCGCAGCCCATCCCCGCTGCCAAGCGCGCCTACGTCGGCGACTGGAAGGGCAAGGACATGGAACTCAACATCGAAGCCAGCGGCAAGCTGCACTACAAGCGCAACCAGCCGGGCAAGAACCTCGACCTCAACGTCGATATCCTCGATTTCAATGGCGATAACTTCGACGTCGGCGTCGGCATCCTGCGCAGCACCTTCGTCGTCACCCAGCCGCCGCACCTGCAGGACAAGAAGATGAAAATGACCGTGGACGGTGTCGAATTGACCAAGGCAGAATGATTATTTTTGCTTCCGGGGCAAATATCATTGCCACTTTCGTGTCTGTTTCTCAGTAAAGAAAATCCCGATACTGCATGACATTAACTTTTCAGGAGTGAATGTCATGCCTATTGCCTTGCTGGCGCTGACCATCAGCGCGTTTGCCATCGGGACCACCGAGTTTGTCATAGTCGGCCTGCTGCCGACCATCGCCGCCGATCTGGGCGTGAACCTGCCATCGGCCGGCCTGCTGGTCAGCCTGTACGCCTTGGGCGTGGCCGTCGGCGCGCCGGTGCTGACCGCGCTCACCGGCAAGGTCCCGCGCAAGATGCTGCTGGTGTCGCTGATGGTGCTGTTCACCGTCGGCAATCTGCTGGCGTGGAAGGCGCCCGGCTACGAATCGCTGGTGGCCGCGCGCATCCTCACCGGCCTGGCGCATGGCGTGTTCTTCTCGATTGGCTCGACCATCGCCACCTCGCTGGTGCCGAAGGAAAAGGCCGCCAGCGCGATCGCCATCATGTTCACCGGCCTGACCGTGGCGCTGGTGACCGGCGTGCCGCTGGGTACCTTCATCGGCCAGCATTTCGGCTGGCGCGAGACCTTCCTGGCCGTGTCCGCGCTGGGCGTGCTGGCGTTTATCGGCAGCCTGCTGTTCGTGCCGTCGACCATCAAGCACAGCAAGCCCGCCTCGCTGCTGCAACAGGTGAAGGTGTTGGGCGAGCCGCGCCTGCTGCTGGTGTATGCGATCACCGCGCTCGGTTATGGCGGTTCGTTCACGGCCTTCACCTACCTGGCGCCTATCCTGCAGGACATCACCGGCTTCGGCGCCAACACGGTCGGCCTGGTGATGCTGGTGTACGGCGTGTCCGTCGCGGTGGGCAATATCTGGGGCGGCAGGCTGGCCGACAAGCGCGGCCCGGTCGGCGCGCTGAAGATCATCTTCCTCGGCCTGGCCGCCGTGCTGTTCGTGCTGAGCTTTGCGGCGCCGTACAAATGGCTGGTGCTGGCGACCGTGCTGCTGTGGGGCGCGGTGGCCTTCGGCAACGTCGCCGGCCTGCAAGTGTATGTGGTGCGGCAGGCCGAGCACTTCACGCCGCGCGCCGTCGATGTGGCCTCGGGCTTGAACATCGCCGCCTTCAACGTCGGCATCGCCGGCGGCGCCTGGGGCGGCGGCCTGATCGTCGATCATCTCGGCCTGGTGCATACCGGCTGGGCTGGTGGACTGATCGTGCTGGGCGCGCTGGGCCTGACCGCGCTCAGCGGCCGCCTGGACCGGCTCGATCCGCGTCCCGCCGGCGCGGGCGGCGAGAAATCCATCCACGCCGTCGCCCACTAAAACAGGGGACCGGCCGCGCGGCGGGCGCGGCCGGTGTATATTGGCGGCGAATTGAATCATTGGATCGCCCCTCATGTCTGCTGTTTCCCTGTTCTGCCTGGTCTTCGCCTATTTCGCCTTGCTGCTGCTGGTGGCCTGGCGTACCTCCCGCAACGCCACCAACGACAGCTTCTTCATCGGCAACAAGCGCAGCAACTGGATGCTGGTCGCGTTCGGGATGGTCGGCACCACGCTGAGCGGCGTCACCTTCGTCAGCGTGCCCGGCGCCATCGGCCGCGACGGCTTCGGCTACCTGCAGGTGATACTGGGCTACGTGCTGGGCTACATCGCCGTCGCCTACATCCTGCTGCCGCTGTACTACCGCCTGAAGCTGACCTCGATCTATACCTACCTCGAGCAGCGCCTTGGCCCGAGCTCCTACCGGAGCGGCGCCGCCTTCTTCATCCTGTCGCGCACGCTGAGCGCGTCGGCGCGGCTGTACCTGGTGGTGAACATCCTGCAGGCGGCCATCCTCGACAGCCTGGGCGTGCCGTTCTGGCTGACCACGCTGGCCATCCTGGCCATGATCCTGATGTACACCTACCAGGGCGGCGTCAAGACCATCGTCTGGACCGACATGCTGCAAACCGCCGGCATGCTGCTGGGCCTGGCGGTCTGCGCCGGCTGGCTGCTGGGCCAGATGCACCTGAGCCTGCCCGACAGCCTGGCCGCGATGGACGCGCGCGGCCTGACGCACGTGGTCACCACCTCGATCGACAGTCCCGCCTATTTCTGGAAGCAGGTGCTGGCCGGCTTCTTCATCGTGCTGGCGATGACCGGCATGGACCAGGAGATCATGCAGAAGAACATCTCGGTCCAGACGCTGCGCGATTCGCAGAAGAACATGCTGCTGCTGACCGTGGTGCTGACCGGCGTGCTGCTGCTGTTCATGTTCCTCGGCGGCCTGCTGCACCTGTACGCGCCCACGGTGGGCCTGGCGGCGTCCGGCGACAAGCTGTTCCCGGCCGTGGTGATGCAGCACATGCCGGCCGCCGTGCAGCTGGTCTTCTTCATCGGCCTGGTGTCGGCGCTATTCCCCAGCGCGGACGGCGCTATGACCGCGCTGACCTCGTCCTTCTGCATCGATATCCTCGGCATGCAGCGCCGTACCGACCTGCCGGAAGCGGCCAAGGTACGCCTGCGCCACCGCGTCCACCTGGCTTTCTGCGCGATCTTCCTGCTGCTGGTGCTGCTGTTCAAATGGGTGGGCAACGCCAGCATGATCGGCCTTGTGCTGAAGCTGACCGGCTATACCTATGGTCCGTTGCTCGGCCTGTTCGCCTTCGGCATCCTGACCCGCCGCGCCGTGCGCGACCGCTGGGTGCCGCTGGTCGCGCTGGCCGGTCCTGTGTTGTGCTACGTCATTGATTCCAATCAGAAATTGCTCTTCGGCAGCTACCGTTTGGGCCTGGAGCTGCTTATCATGAACGGATTGCTGGTGTTTGCCGGGCTGCTGCTGATTTCTAAACCGAGACAGTAACGTTGGCATGCAGTATCATTCTTGTAACACCTAATCAACTGGAGTACTAATGAGCAGATCCCCGTTTTCCTACATTCGCAGCGGATTCGCCTTCTTCTGGCGGGCGCTGGACACCGGCCGCCGCACGGTCCTGAACCTGCTGTTCCTGTTCGTGCTGATCGTGCTGGGATACGCGATCTTCTTCGGCGGCGCCAAGCCGCTGGCGCCCAAGACCACGCTGGTGCTGAACCTGAAGGGCCAGCTGGTCGAACAGTCCGCCTCCAATGCGCGCGACGCGCTGCTGACCAGCGTGCGCGGCGGCGAGAACCACAAGATGATGCAACTGCGCGACGTGCTGTCCGTGCTGGAGACGGCCGCCAAGGATCCCGAGATCACCGGCGCCGTGCTGTTGACCGACGAGATGGAAGGCGGCGGCCAGGCCATGCTGCGTGAAGTGGCGGCCGGCATCGACCGCTTCAAGGCGTCCGGCAAGCCGGTGGTGGCCTGGGGTTCGAGCTACGACCAGCGCCAGTACCTGCTGGCCGCGCATGCCAGCGAGGTGTACCTGCACCCGATGGGCATGGTGCTGCTGGAAGGCTTCGGCCGCTATCGCAACTACTACCGCGACGCGCTCGACAAGCTGGGCGTGACGGTCAACCTGCTGCGCGTGGGCACCTACAAGAGCTTCGGCGAGCCGTACATCGCCAACGGCCCATCGCCGGCCGCGGTCGAGGCGGAGGCTTACCTGAACAATGCGCTGTGGGCTTCCTACACCGGCGACGTCGAGAAGGCGCGCAAGCTGCCGGAAGGCCAGGTCATGAAGACCATCAACGACCTGCCGGCCCAGGTGGCCGCCGTCAACGGCGACCTGGCCAAGCTGACGCTGTCGGTCAAGCTGGTCGACGGCCTGAAAACCAAGGACGAAGTCCGCGAGATGATGATCAAGCGCGGCGCGCTCGACGCCGAAGGCAAGAGCTTCCGCCAGATCAGCTTTGACGACTACCTGGCCCGCGTCCACACCAAGCTGACCGGCGACGCCATCGGCGTGGTGGTGGCGCAGGGCGAGATCAGCGACGGCAGCACCGGTCCCGGCGCCATCGGCGGCGATTCGACCTCCAAGCTGATACGCGCCGCGCGCGAGGACGACCATATCAAGGCCGTGGTGCTGCGCGTCGATTCGCCTGGCGGCAGCGCCTTCGCCTCGGAGCTGATCCGCCGCGAGCTGGAACTGACCCGCGCTGCCGGCAAGCCGGTGGTGGTCTCGATGGGTAACGTCGCAGCGTCCGGCGGCTACTGGATTTCGATGTCGTCCGATGAAGTGATCGCCGAGCCGACCACCATCACCGGCTCGATCGGCGTGTTCGCCATCCTGCCGACCGCCGACAAGGTGATCGACAAGCTGGGCATCCACACCGCCGGTCAGCCGACCACGTGGCTGGGCGACGCCGGCAATCCACTGCGTCCGCTGGACCCGCGCTTCGGCCAAGTGATCCAGGGCAGCATCAACCACGTCTACGCCGAGTTCACCGGCCGCGCGGCCAAGGCCCGCAAGACCACGCCGGAGAAGATCGACGTCGTGGCGCAGGGCCGCGTATGGACCGGCGCGCAGGCCAAGGAGCGCGGCCTGGTCGACACGCTGGGCAGCTACAACGACGCGCTGAAATCGGCCGCCAAGCGCGCCAAGCTGACCGACTACCGCGTGGTCTACATCGAACGCGAAACCAGCAAGTTCGATCGCCTGATCGAAATGGTGGGCGGTTCGGCGGCGCATGCGGTGGCCCAATCGGTGACGCAGGCCGTCGGCGCGGAGCTCAAGCTAGGCGTGGCCGCCAGCACCGGCCTGCCGCCCAACGCGGCCTCCGGCATCGTCAACGACCTGGGTTGGCTGTCGGAGATCACGACGGCGCACAAGCCGTTCACCGCGATCACGCACTGCCTGTGCGAATCGCCGTGACGTGAACGCGGTCGCTGGCTATGGCGCCGTCATTTCGGCGCTGCCGCCAGCGGTAGCGTAATCTCGAAGCTGCCGCGGCCATCGGGCATCGGCACGCAGCGGGCCTCGCCGCCGTGGCGGCGGGCGATCTGGCGCACCAGCGCCAGACCGAGGCCCGCACCGCTGTTGTCGCGCGTGCCGCGACGGCGGTAGAACGGCTCGAACACCCGCTCGAATTCCTCTTCCGGTATCCCCGGACCACTATCCCAGACCGTCAACGTGGCCTTGCGCTCGTCGCAGGTGATGGTGACGTGCGCCGGCGCCACGCCGTGGCGGCGCGCGTTCTCCAGCAGGTTGCGCAGCAGCCGGCGCAGCAGGCGCGGATCGCCCTGCATTACGGCGGAGGCGCCGTTGAGCACCGCGTCGTCGTAGCGCGCGCATTCTTCCGCGGCCAGCGCCAACAGGTCCAGTTCCTCCAGCTCCGCGTTGTCGTGCGTGGCGCCCAGGCGGCTGGCCAGCAGGATCTCGTCCAGCAGGTCGTTCAACTCGGCGATGTCCTGTTCCAGGCCGGCGCGGCGCTTCGGATCGACGCCGTCCTTGATCAGCTCCAGCGCCAGGCGGATGCGCGCCAGCGGCGTGCGCAGCTCGTGCGAGGCGTTGGCCAGCAGCGTCTTGTGTGCGCCCACCAGTTGTTCGATCTGGTCGGCGGCGCGGTTGAAGCTCTGCGCCAGCCTCGCGATTTCGTCCTTGCCCTCGACCGGCACGCGCGCCGTCAGGTCGCCGGCGCCCAGCGACTCCACGCCTTGCTGCAGGCGTTCCAGGCGCTTGGTCAGACGCCGCACCAGCGGGAAGGCGGCGATGCCGATGGCCAGCGCGAGCAGCAGCAGGGCGTTGTGCAGCATGGCCTTGGGCCGCGTGAAGCCCAGCGGCTCGCTGGACAGCAGGCGGCGGCCGTCCGGCAGGCGCACATAGGATTCCGGCGGCGGGCCGCCCATCTCGTGCTGCCGCCAGCGGTGGCCGGGGATGGGCGCGCCGATCACGGCCAGCGGTTCCCAGTTGCGGCTGTAGAGCGTCATGCGCGCACCGAGGCCGGCGGCCATGTGCTCCAGCGCGGCCTGCTGCGCGGCCGGTGGGGCGTCGGCCGGCGCCAGCGCGTTCTGGATCACCATCGCCAGCGTGGCGTTGGAGCGCTCCAGCGGTCCGCCGCTGCGGTTCCACACCATCACCACGGCCAGCGCGAACAGCAGAAGGCTGACCAGCAAGGCCACGTAGAAGCGGAAGTAAAGGCGCGGCAGGCCCCAGCTGAAGCGCGGGGCGGCCATCAGTCCTGCACCTTGGCGAACAGGTAGCCGGCGCCGCGCACGGTGATGATGCGGCGCGGTTTCTTGGGATCGTCCTCGACGGCGGCGCGGATGCGCGACATGTGGACGTCGATCGAGCGGTCGAAGGCTTCCATCGCTTCGCCCTTGAGCAGCTCCATCAGGCTGTCCCGCGACAGCACGCGGCCGGCGTGGCGGGCCAGCACCAGCAGCAGGTCGAACTGGTAGGAGGTCAGCTCGCAGGGCGCGCCGTCCAGCCGCGCGGCGTGGGCGGCCGGATCGATCTCCAGCCGGCCGAAGCGCAGGAACTCGGCGGCGTGTTGCGGGGTATTGTCCGGCTGGTGGCGGTGCTCGACGCGGCGGCGCAGGATGGCGCGCACGCGGGCCAGCAGCTCGCGCGGTTCGAATGGCTTGGGCAGGTAATCGTCGGCGCCGATTTCCAGGCCGATGATGCGGTCGATGGCGTCGCCGCGCGCGGTCAGCATCAGCACGGGAATGTCGGACACGGCGCGTAACTGGCGGCAGACATCGAGGCCGTCCATGTCGGGCAGCATCAGGTCAAGAATCACGGCGTCGATGTCGCCGGCCGCGATGTGCTCCAGCGCCGCGCGGCCGTTGGGCGCGTGCGTGACGCGGAAAGCCGCCTGGCTCAGATACTCGGTGAGCATCTCGGCCAGGCGGGGGTCGTCTTCGACCAGCAGGATATGGTCAGGCATGGGATTCATGGTTGAGGTTCACGCGGACCATTCTACGGACAGGCGACCGGCTTCACAAGGCGGCTTAGCCGTGATGACCGTGGCGTTCGTGCATCTGGCCCAGGTGGTCCGCCAGCTTCTGGCGCTGCGCCGGCGTAAGGGTATCACCTACGTCTGCCAGCAGCTGCACCAGGCGCTTGGAGGCCTGGTCGGCCAGCGCCACACCTTGCGCGCGGGTGGCTTCGAGCGCCGCACGGTCAATGGTGGCGGCGGACATCTGCTGCATCACCTGCTGGTGGATCTGGTGCAGCTGCTCGTGCATAGGCTTGATGTCGGCCATGGCGGCCTTCACCAGCGGCTCGATCCTGGCCTTCTGCGCATCGGTGGCGTCGACTTCGACGTACAGGTGCTTGAGCATGCGGTCCATATGGGCGCTGGCGTCGATGGCGGCGTGCGGCCCGCCCATGTGGCGCTCGACGGCGAAGGCGCCGACGCCGACGACCAGTGTGGAACCCAGCAGGAATGCGGCGATGGTTTGGCGGTTAAAGATACTCATGTTCTATCCTCGTTTGGTTGATGTGGGAGACAACGAGGCCAGTGTGCACGGCCTGCGTGAAGCGGCGATGTCGCGTTCGTAAAGATATGTAAAGCGGGATTAACGCAAAGTGCGCAAAGTCCTTGATTTGTAGCGAGTTTGTAACCGTGGGGGCGAGTGACTTACGGCGGCGGGGTGCCTGTGCTAGAGTCCACGCATTGATCGCCATGGTGGGTTTGCCATGGACACGCACGCCTAAAAAGGACAAAGATGGATACACCGACCAAGCCGAATCAGACCGCCGTTCCACCGCAGCGCAGCCGCCGTTCCAAGGTGGTCGGCAGCGTGATCGCCGTCGCCGCCATGGCGGGGCTGGGCGGACTGGCGTGGTACCTGACGCATCAGCCGCCAAGCACCGGCGCGCCTGGTGCTCCGGGCGCGGGCGGGCCAGGTCCCGGTGGCCCTGGAGGTCCCGGTGGTCCAGGCGGCGGCCGTCGTGGCGGCCCTGCCACCACGGTGGGCGTCGCGACCGCCGAGAAGGCCGATATCCCGGTCACGCTGGAGGCGCTGGGCACGGTCACCGCCGCGGCCACCACCACGGTGCGTCCGCAAGTGTCGGGCATATTGCAGCAGGTGCTGTTCAAGGAAGGCCAGATGGTCAAGGCCGGACAGGTGTTGGCGCAGATCGATCCGCGCCAGTTCGAGATGGCGCTGCTGCAGGCTTCCGGCCAACGCCAGCGCGACGAGGCGCAGCTGGAAAACGCCAAGCTCACCTTGAACCGCTATCGCACGCTGCTGGGCCAGGACTCGATCGCGCGCCAGGATGTGGATACGCAGGCCGCATTGGTCAAGCAGCTCGAAGGCACGGTGATGACCGACCGGGCGCAGGAGGGCACGGCCAAGCTGAATCTGGGCTACACCAAAGTGATCGCGCCGATCACCGGCCGCGTGGGCCTGCGCGTGGTCGATATCGGCAACCTGGTGGGCTCCGGCGATGCCAACGGCCTTGCTGTGATTACCCAGCTGTCGCCTATCGATGTCGAGTTCTCGATCCCGCAGGACAGCGTGCCGATGGTGATGCAGCAGGCGAACGACGGCGCGCAGATGCCTGCCATCGCGCTGGACCGCACGCGCACCAATGCGCTGGACAACGGCAAATTCTCGGCCATGGATAACCAGGTCGATGTGCAGACCGGCACCGTGAAGGCCAAGGCGCGTTTCGCCAACGCCAAATCGGCGCTGTTCCCGAGCCAGTTCGTCAACGTGCGGCTGGAGCTGCGCACGATCAAGGATGCGGTGATGGTGCCGGTGACGGCGGTGCGCCATGGCGCCAACGGCGATTTCGTTTATGTGCTCAAGGCCGACAAGACGGTCACCATCCGCCCGGTCACACGCGGGCAGGCGACGGTCGACAAGGTGCAGATCGCCAGCGGCTTGCAACTGGGCGAGCAGGTGATCACCGAGGGCGGCGATCGACTGAAGGAGGGCGCCAAGGTCACGCTGCCGGGCGAGGGCAAGGGCCGTCGCGACGGTGCGGCCGGCGGCGCGGGCGGCGAACACGCGGGCGGCTGGAAGGGCAAGCGCGATGGCTCGGCCGGCGAGGCGGCGCCTGCGGCACCGGCTTCACCGGCGGCTTCGGCGGCTTCGGCGCCGGCATCGGCGGCCGGTGCGGCCTCCGCTCCGGCGGAAGGCGAGCGCCGTCATCATCGTAAAGAACAGGGCGCGGCACAACAATGAGTCCATCAGCACCATTCATTCAGCGGCCGGTAGCGACATCGCTGCTGATGCTGGCGATCGTCCTGGCGGGCATCGTCGGCTTCAAGTTCCTGCCGCTGTCCGCGCTGCCGCAGGTGGACTTCCCCACCATCCAGGTGCAGACGCTGTACCCCGGCGGCAGCCCCGAAGTGATGGGCCAGACCGTGACCGCGCCGCTGGAGCGCCAGTTCGGCCAGATGGCCGGCCTTCAGCGCATGAGTTCCACCAGCGCCGCCGGCGTATCCATCATCACGCTGCAGTTCGGCCTGGGTCAGACGCTGGACGTGGCCGAGCAGGAGGTGCAGGCCGCGATCAACGCCGGCGCCTCGCTGCTGCCGACCGACCTGCCGGCGCCGCCGGTCTACGCCAAGGTCAACCCGGCCGACGCGCCGGTGCTGACGCTGGCCATCACCTCGGACACGATGCCGCTGACCGAGGTGCAGAACGTGGTCAACACCCGCCTGGCGCTGAAGATCAGTCAGGTGTCCGGCGTCGGCCTGGTCACGCTCAGCGGTGGCCAGCGTCCGGCCGTGCGGATCCAGGCGGACACCAACGCGCTGGCGTCCTACGGCCTGGGGCTGGACACGCTGCGCACCGCGATCACCGCCGCCAACGCCAACGGCGCCAAGGGCAGCTTTGACGGCCCGACCCGCGCCTACAGCATCAACGCCAACGACCAGCTGGTGACGGCCAAGGATTACAAGGACCTGATCCTGGCCTACAAGAACGGCGCCCCGGTGCGCCTGGCCGACGTTGCCACCGTCAAGGACAGCGCCGAAAACGTCGAACTGGGCGCCTGGTCCGGCAACAAGAAAGCCATCATCCTCAACGTGCAGCGCCAGCCCGGCGCCAACGTCATCGCCACCGTCGACGCCATCAAGGCGCGCCTGCCGGAGCTGCAGGCCGGCCTGCCGGGCGCGATGAAGGTCGAGGTGCTGAGCGACCGCACCACAGGCATCCGCGCCTCGGTCGAACACGTGGAGACCGAACTGCTGCTGGCCGTGGTGCTGGTGGTGCTGGTGATCTTCGCCTTCCTGCATAGCCTGCGCGCCACCGTGATCGCCAGCCTGTCGGTGCCGATTTCGCTGATCGGCACGTGCGGCGTGATGTATTTGCTCGGCTATAGCCTGAACAACCTGTCGCTGATGGCGCTGACCATCGCCACCGGCTTCGTGGTCGACGACGCGATCGTCATGATCGAGAACATCGCCCGCTACATCGAGGAAGGCGAAACGCCGATGGCCGCCGCGCTCAAGGGCGCCAAGCAGATCGGCTTCACCATCATCTCGCTGACGGTGTCGCTGATCGCCGTGCTGATTCCGCTGCTGTTCATGGGCGACGTGGTGGGCCGCCTGTTCCGCGAATTCGCGATCTCGCTGGCGATCACCATTCTGATTTCCGCCGTGGTGTCGCTGACGCTGGTGCCGATGATGTCGGCGCGCTGGCTCAAGAGCCACGCCGAAGAGAAGCCGGGCCGCTTCGCCCGCCGCTTCCAGCAGTTCTTCGACTGGGTGATCAACCACTACGACCGTTCGCTGACCTGGGTGCTGAACCACGCCGGCCTGACGTTGCTGGTGGCCCTGGGCACGATGGCGCTGACGGTGCTGCTGTACGTGGTGATCCCGAAAGGCCTGTTCCCGACCCAGGACACCGGCCAGCTGCAGGCGCGCCTGGAGACCGGCAAGGCGGTTTCGTATGCCAGGATGGCGGACCTGCAGCAGCAGGCCGCGCGCTTGGTCCTGGAAGATCCGGACGTCGCAACGCTAAGTTCCGTGGTCGGCGTGGACGCCGCCAACAACACCATGCTCCATACCGGCAGCATGCTGATCAACCTGAAGCACCAGCGCACCGGCAGCCAGCAGCAGACCATGGACCGCCTGCGCCAGCGCGTGTCGCAGATCCCCGGCCTGACGCTGTACCTGCAGCCGACCCAGGACCTGACCATCGACGCCGAATCCGGCCCGACCCAGTTCCGCGTGTCGATCGAAGGCGCGGACAACGCCACCGTCAACCAGTGGGCCACCAAACTGGCGGAGCAGATGCGTACCAAGCACGAATTGCGCAACGTGGTATCGGACGTCGGCGCTAGCGCCAACGCGGCCTACGTCACCGTGGACCGTGACAGCGCCTCGCGCATGTCGATCACCGCCGCCTCCATCGACGACGCGTTGTACAGCGCCTTCGGCCAGCGCATCGTGTCGACCATCTTCACCGAGACCAACCAGTACCGCGTGATCCTGGAAGCGCGCCGCGACGACATCACCACCCCGGCCGACCTGGGCAACCTGCAGATCCGCACCGGCTCCGGCAAGGCCACGCCGCTGTCGGCGGTGGCCTCCATCAGCGAACGCGCGGCGCCGCTGCAGGTGACGCACGTGGCGCAGTACCCGGCCACCACGCTGGGCTTCGACACGGCGCCCGGCGTTTCGCTCGGCACGGCGGTGGACTCCATCAAGCAGGCCGCCGCCGAGATCAAGTTCCCGGCCTCGGTCACACTGACCTTCCTCGGCGCGTCCGGCGCGTATCAGAATTCGCTGTCGAACCAACTGTGGCTGATCCTGGCCGCCGTGATCTGCGTCTACATCGTGCTGGGCGTGCTGTATGAAAGCTATATCCATCCGCTGACGATTTTGTCGACGCTGCCGTCGGCCGGCGTGGGCGCCTTGCTGGCGCTGCTGGTCAGCGGCCAGGACCTGGGCGTGATCGGCATCATCGGCATCATCCTGCTGATCGGTATCGTCAAGAAGAACGCCATCATGATGATCGACTTCGCCATCGAGGCGGAGCGGGAGGAGGGCAAGCCGCCGCGCGAGGCGATCCACCAGGCCGCGCTGCTGCGCTTCCGCCCCATCCTGATGACGACCCTGGCCGCGCTGTTCGCCGCCGTGCCGCTGATGCTGGGCTGGGGCGAGGGCGCCGAGCTGCGTCGTCCACTGGGCCTGGCCATCTTCGGCGGCTTGATCGTCAGCCAGATGCTGACGCTGTTCACCACGCCGGTGATCTACCTCGGCTTCGACAGCCTGGCGCGCCGCTTCGGCGGCGGCAAGCCCGCGCAGCCGCCGGCCTCCGTTGAAGGTGGTGCGCTGTGAACCTGTCGTCGCCCTTCGTCAAGCGTCCGATCGCCACCGTCCTGTTGACGTGCGGCCTGGCGCTGGCCGGCATCGGCGCGTTCTTCGTGCTGCCGGTGGCGCCGCTGCCGCAGGTGGACTTCCCGGTCATCTCGGTCAATGCCAACCTGCCGGGCGCCAGCCCTGCCACCATGGCCACCAGCGTCTCCACGCCGCTGGAGCGCCACCTGGGCGTGATCGCCGGCGTCAACGAGATGACGTCGCAATCGAACACCGGCTCCTCCAGCGTGACCTTGCAGTTCGACTTGAACCGCAACGTGGACTCGGTCGCGCGCGAGGTGCAGGCGGCCATCAACGCCAGCCGCGTCGACCTGCCTGCCTCCCTGCGCAGCAACCCGACCTACCGCAAGGCCAACACCTCCGGCATCCCGGTGATGATCCTGGCGCTGACGTCGGAAACCCGCACGCCGGGCCAGATCTTCGACGCCGTCTCCAACACCGTGCTGCAACGCCTGTCGCAGGTGACCGGCGTGGGCGACGTGGAATTGGGCGGCAGCTCGCTGCCGGCGGTGCGCGTCGAACTCAATCCGTATGCGCTGAACCGCTACGGCGTGTCGGCGGAGGACGTGCGCGCGGCCATCCAGGCTACCAACGCCAATCGTCCGCGCGGCGCCTTGCAGGGCAATGGTCGCCGCCTGCAGATCTATACCGAGTCGGCCCACGCCAGCGGCGGGCGCTCCGCCGCCGACTACCGCAACCTGGTGGTCGGCTGGCGCAACGACAGCGCGATCCGGTTGCAGGACGTGGCGCAGGTGGTCGACGGCGTCGAGGACAACAACAACCTTGGCCTGTTCAACGGCAAGCCGGCGATCATCGTCATCCTGCGTTCGCAGGCCGGCGCCAACGTCATCGAAACCGTCAACAGCGTGCGCGCGCAGCTGCCGCAGTTGCAGGCGCAGTTGCCGTCCGACGTCAAGATCGACGTCGCCAGCGACAGCACCAATTCGATCCGCTCGTCGCTGCACGAGATCGAGATCACGCTGATTATTTCGATCCTGCTGGTGGTGCTGGTGGTGAGCGCCTTCCTGCGCAGCGTGCGCGCCACCATCGTGCCGGCGGTGGCGACCATCGTCTCGCTGCTGGGCACCTTCGGCGCCATGTACCTGCTGGGCTTCAGCCTGAACAACCTGTCGTTGATGGCGCTGACGGTGGCCACCGGCTTCGTGGTCGACGACGCCATCGTGGTCCTGGAAAACACCACCCGCCACATCGAGGCCGGCATGGACCGCTTCGAGGCGGCGCTGCTGGGCGCGCGCGAGGTGGGCTTCACCGTGCTGTCGATCAGCCTTTCGCTGATCGCCGTGTTCATTCCGCTGCTGTTCATGGGTGGGCAGTTCGGCGCGCTGTTCAAGGAGTTCGCCGTCACGCTGTCGGCGGCGGTGATGATTTCGCTGGTGGTCTCGCTGACCACCACGCCGATGATGTGCGCCTGGCTGCTCAAGCCCGGCCACACGCACGCCAAGCCGCCGGGCCGCATCGCCCGGTTCTTCGAGCGCGGTTTCGATTTCATCCTCAAGGGCTACGAGCATAGCCTGGACTGGGCGCTGTCGAGCGTCTGGCTGGTGATGCTGAGCCTTGTGTTCGTGATCGGCCTGAATTTCTACCTGTTCGCGGCGATACCCAAGGGCGGCTTCCCGCAGCAGGACACGGGCCAGATCAACGGCGGCATCCGCGCCGACCAGAGCATCTCGTTCCAGGCCATGCAGGGCAAGCTGCGCCAGCTGGTCAACATCATCAAGGACGATCCCGATGTCGCCACGGTGGTGGGCTTCACCGGCGGCCGGCGCGCGGGCGGTGGCTTCATGTTCATCAACCTGAAGCCGGCCAACCAGCGCACGGTGGCGGGGCAGGCGGTGATCGCGCGGCTGCGTCCCAAGCTGGCCAGGGTGACGGGCGTGAGCCTGTTCCTGAGCCCCGTGCAGGATCTGCGGGCCGGCGGGCGGCAGGCCAACTCCAACTACCAGTACACGCTCAAGAGCGACAACCAGGCCGATTTGAAGAAGTGGGCCAGCCGTCTCGCCGATGCGATGAAGGGACAGAAGGCATTGACCGACGTCGATACCGACCAGGCGGACAATGGCGTCGAGACCTTCGTCACCATCGACAAGAACAGCGCCTCGCGCCTCGGCCTGTCGGCGCGCGATGTGGATAATGCCTTGTACGACAGCTTCGGCCAGCGCCAGGTGGCGACCATCTACGGTGAGTTGAACCAGTATCACGTGATCATGGAAGTGCCGCGCGAGTTCGCCAAGAGCCCGGCGGCGCTGAACGATGTGCATGTGCCGTCGAAAGGCCTGCCCGCGCCGAGCGCCAGCAATCCCAATGGCGCGCCGGTGGCGCTGACGGTGGTCGCGACGGGCAGCGGTACCGGCACGAGCGGCACGAGCACCAGCACGGCCAGCGCCACGCCGGCCAATGTCGCCGCGCCGGCGGTCAAGGATGCGTCGTCCGGTTCCGCGTTGAGCACCAAGGCCACCACCATGGTGCCGCTGTCGGCGCTGGCCAGCTTCGCCGAGAGCTCGGCGCCGACGTCGATCAACCACCAGGACGGCGAACTGGCGACCACCATCGCCTTCAACCTGCAGCCGGGCACCAGCCTGTCCGATGCGGCGGAGCAGATCAAGGCGGCCGAAGCGGAAATCGGCATGCCGAACAATGTGCGCGGCAGCTTCCAGGGTTCGGCCAAGGCCGCGCAGGACAGCAACAAGTCGCTGCCGCTGCTGATCCTGGCCGCCATCGTGGTGATCTACATCGTGCTGGGCATCCTGTACGAAAGCCTGGTGCACCCAATCACCGTGCTCACCACGCTGCCGTCGGCGGGCGTAGGCGCGGTGCTGGCGCTGTTGATCTTCAAGATGGAGTTCTCGACGATTTCGCTGATCGGCATCTTCCTGCTGATCGGTATCGTCAAGAAGAACGCCATCCTGATCATCGACTTCGCGCTGGAGGCGGAACGCTCGCGCGGCCTGACGCCGGTGCAGGCGGTGCGCGAAGCCTGCCTGCTGCGCTTCCGCCCGATCCTGATGACCACACTGGCCGCCGCGCTGGGCGCGCTGCCGCTGGCGATCGGCTTCGGCGAAGGCTCCGAGCTGCGCCAGCCTTTGGGTGTGGCCATCATCGGCGGCTTGATCGCCAGCCAGGTATTGACGCTGCTGACCACACCGGTGGTCTACATCCTGATGGACAAGCTGCGCCGCCGCAGCGCGTCCGAACAACATTTAAGCCGCATCCACAGCGAAGCGCCGGGAACACCATGAACAAAACCGCACCATCCCTCCGTTATCCCTTGATCGCGCTGGCCGCCTTGCTGGCCAGCGGATGCGCGGTCGGCCCGGCTTACCAGTTGCCTTCGACGCCGCAGCCGTCGGCCTACAAGGAAACCGCCAGCGAGGCCGAGAAAGTGGCCGCCGGCTGGACCGCCGCCGCGCCGGCCGACGCGCTGGAACGCGGCCCGTGGTGGCAGCTGTTCGGCGATCCGCTGCTGAACCAGATGGCCGACAGCATCGAGGTCTCGAACCAGAACGTCGCCGCCGCCGTGGCCAACTACGCGCAGGCGCGGGCGCTGGTGGAGCAGCAGCGCGCCTCGTTGTTCCCGTCCGCGACGCTCAACGGCAGCGCCAACCGCTCCGGCGGAGGCGGCAACACGCCGACCGCCAACCAGTACCGCGCCAACATCGGCGCCAGCTGGGAGCCGGACGTGTGGGGCAAGCTGCGCGCCGGCGCCAACAACGCCAACGCCAGCATGCAGGCCAGCGCCGCCGAACTGGCCGCCGCGCGCTTGTCGGCGCAGGGCGAGCTGGCCACCAACTACTTCTCGCTGCGCCAGACCGACGCGCAGAAGGCGCTGCTGGACGCCACCACCGAAGGCTACGAGCGCGTGCTGCAGATCACGCAGAACCGTTTCGACGCCGGCATCGCCGCCAAGTCGGACCTGCTGCAGGCGCAGACCCAGCTGGCCAACGCCCGCATCGACCAGGTCACGCTGACGCGCCAGCGCGCCACGCTGGAACATGCGATCGCGGTCCTGCTGGGCAAGGCTGCCAGCGATTTCAGCCTGCCGCCGGCGCCGTGGAAGGTGGTGGTGCCCGATGTGCCTACCGGCGTGCCGTCGACGCTGTTGCAGCGGCGCCCGGACATCGCCGCCGCCGAGCGCCGCGTGGCCGCCGCCAATGAGCAGATCGGCGTGGCGCGCAGCGCCTACTTCCCGAGCCTGAACCTGACCGGCTCCTTCGGCTACGGCTCCAGCTCCACCGGCGGCTTGTTCAACGCCTCCAACAACCTGTGGTCGCTGGGCCTGTCGGCGGCGCAGACCTTGTTCGACGCCGGCGCCACCAAGGCCCGCGTCAGCGGCGCCGTGGCGCAGCGCGACGCGGCCATCGCCCAGTACCGGCAGACGGTGCTGGCCGCGTTCGCGGACGTGGAGAACCAGCTGGCCGCGACCCGCGCGCTGGCCCAGCAGCAGGATCTGCGCAAGATCGCCTCCGAGGCGGCGGACCAGGTCGAGGCGCAGATGCTCAACCGCTACCGCGCCGGCCAGGTCGGCTACAGCGACGTGGTGACGGCGCAGAACACCGCGCTGGCCGCGCGCCGCGCCCTGGTGCAGTCGCAGGCCGACCGCCAGACCACGGCGGTGGCGCTGATCCAGTCGCTGGGCGGCGGCTGGCATGCCGCTAGCGATTAGGCTGTTGTAAGGCGTGGCGCGTGCGCTTGGTTTTTGGGGGGCGTGTTTGTATAATCATCTGGCAAGATGTAAACAAACACCACTTTTCCGAGACACCTGAGCGCCGGTGCAGGGTTCTTCCGGCGGTGACCATGCCACGATGACCAAACGAACCGCCCATGCCACACCAGCCCCCGCCATCGAAGCGTCCTCGATGAAGCCTGCCGCCGTGCCGGTGGTGGGCATCGGCGCGTCGGCGGGCGGGCTCGATCCGATCTGCGAATTCCTGGTCGGCGTGCCGCCGGCCAGCGGCTTCGCCTATGCCATCGTCCAGCATCTCGACCCGCTGCACAAGGCCATGCTGCCCGAACTGCTGCAGCGCGTGACCCGCATGCCGGTGCACGAGATCGAGGACGGCATGCCGGTCGAAGCCGACCATGTGTACGTGATCCCGCCCAACCGCGACCTGAGTTTCGACGGCGACAGCTTCGCGGTGCTGCCGGCATCCGGCGTGCGCGGCCACCGCTTTCCGATCGATAGCTTCTTCCAGTCGCTGGCCGCGCGCGGCCGCGAGCACGCGGTGGCCATCGTGTTCTCGGGCATGGGGAGCGACGGCACGGCGGGCCTGGCCGCGGTGCGCGAGGCGGGAGGCCTGACGATGGCGCAGCTGCCGTCCTCCGCGCGCTTCGATCCGATGCCCATCAGCGCTATCGCGGCCGACGTGGTCGACATCGTGGCGCTGCCGGGCGAGATGGCGGCGCACGTGGCCGAATGGTGGAACAGGCGGGAATCCGGCCTGCCGGTGCGGGCCAGCGTCCAGCGCGATGCGTTGCAACAGCTGTTCCAGCTGCTGCTCAAGCATACCGGCGCCAATTTTTCGGACTATAAGCTCAGCACCGTATTGCGCCGCACCGACCGCAGGCTGAAGCTGCGGCAGTGCGACACGCTGGCCGAATACGTCGCCTACCTGCGCGAGAATCCGGCCGAGATCGAGCTGCTGTTCAAGGAGCTGCTGATCGGCGTGACCAACTTCTTCCGCGACGCCAAGGTGTGGGACTTCCTGATGGAGACGGCGCTGCCGCAGCTGCTGGAGGCGCACCCGGAGGGCGCCGCGTTCAAGGCCTGGGTGCCGGCCTGCTCGACCGGCGAGGAAGCCTACTCGCTGGCGATCGCCTTCAACGAGGTGCTGGAAAGGCAGCGGCCGACGGCCCAATACACGCTGCAGATCTTCGCCACCGACCTTGACGAGGATGCCATCGACCGCGCGCGCCAGGGTGTGTTCGGTCCCGGCATCGCGGCCGATGTCTCCGCCGAACAGCTGGAGCGTTACTTCCTGCCGGACGAGAAGGGCGGCTACCGCATCCGCAAGGATGTGCGCAACACCATCATCTTCGCCCGCCAGAACGTCATTTCCGATCCGCCGTTCACCAAGCTTGATATACTGTGCTGCCGTAACCTGCTCATTTACTTCACTACCAAGTTGCAGGAGCAGCTGATCCCGCTGTTCCACTATGCGCTCAAGACCGGCGGCTTGCTGATGCTGGGCAGCGCCGATACGCCGGGCCATTTCAACGAATTGTTCGCGCCGGTGACCGGCGGCGGCCGCATATACCGGCGGCTGGACGCGTCCATTCATCGCGTCGCCAATTATTTCCCGACCCGCGTCAGCAGCGTGTCGATTCCTCAAGCCAGCGAACCCAATCATCCATCCATGAACGGTAACCTACAAACCCAGGTCGAGCAGCAGCTGCTCAAGAAGCACACGCCGGCGGCCGTGCTGCTCAACGCTCATGGCGACATCCTGTACATCCATGGCCGCACCGGCGCCTATCTGGAGCCGGCTGCCGGCAAGGCCAACTGGAATATCCATGCGATGGCGCGCGACGGCCTGCGGCACGAGCTGGCCGACCTGCTCAAGCGCGCCGGCCACAACGACGGCATGATCGCCGTGCGAGGCCTGATCCAGCGCGACGCCGCCGGCAAGCCGTCCGAGGCGCTCGACCTGACCGCCGAGGCGATGCCCGAATCCGGGCCGCTGTCGGGCACCCTGATGCTGACTTTCGCCACGGCGCAGCTGCCGCCGGAAAAGCGCCGCTCGCGTTCCAGCAATCCCTATGTGCTGGAACTGGAGCAGCAGCTGGCGCAGGCGCGCCTGGAGATCCAGGCGGTGCGCGACGAGATGCAGGCGTCGCGCGAGGAACTCAAGTCGGCCAACGAGGAACTCCAGTCCACCAACGAGGAGCTGCAGTCGGCCAACGAGGAGCTGACCACCTCGAAGGAGGAGATGCAGTCGCTCAACGAGGAACTGTACACCGTCAACGCCGAGCTGCAATCGAAGGTCGACGACCTGTCGATGGTCAACGGCGACATGAAGAATCTGCTCAACAGCACCGACGTCGCCACCATTTTCCTCGACGGCGCGCTGTGCATCCGTCGCTTCACCGACCGCACCACGCAGATCTTCAAGCTGATACCGAGCGACGTGCGCCGCCCGCTGAGCGACATCGTCAACGACCTGGAATACCCGGACCTGGAGGCCGACGCGCGGGAGGTGTTGCGCACGCTGGTGTTCTGCGAACGGCAGATCCCGACCCGGGGCGGCGGCTGGTACACGGTCCGCATCATGCCCTACCGGACGGTGGACAACGTGATCGACGGCGTGGTGGTCACTTTCATCAACATCACCGAGTCCAAACTCCTTGAGCAGCAACTGAGGTCCATGCAAAAAGGCTCCGACTAGCATGAAAAAGCGCCAGCGTCCCGAACTCGATCCAGTGCAGTTGCGCCAGATAGCGGAGTTGACGGTGCGGGCGCTGCCCAATGTGCGGCCACCGGCGGCCGGCGCGGGCATCGATGAGCTCAAGCAGTGGCACGAGCTGCAGGTCAGCCAGATCGAGCTCGATATGCAGAACATGGCGTTGGCCGAGCTGCAGGTGGAGCGCGACCAGGCCGAGGCGGGGCGCGACAGCTACGCCGAGTTGTACGACCAGGCGCCGGCCGGCTACCTGTCGCTGGACGCGGACGGCCGCATCACCCGCGCCAACCAGGCCGCCGCCGTGCTGCTGGCGCGCGCGCTGGACGACTTGCCGGGGCGCGGCTTCGAGCAGTTCGTGGCGCCGCAGGCGCAGGCCACGCTGCGCGCCTTCCTGCACGAGCTGCTCGCCAGCGGCGGGCGCGCGGTGCTGGAGGTGCCGCTGTTCGACCGGCGCACGCGCCCGGCGTCGCCGGGGCTGCGCCAGGTGCGGATCGAGGCCAATATGGACCCGGTGGCCCGCACCTGCCGCATGATCCTGACCGATATCGGCACCGAGGACGTGCGCGAGGATGCGCGCCGGCGCGCCTTCCAGGTCCTCGACAGCATCGACGAGGCGGTGCTGGTGTGCGACGCCGCGCAGAACATCGTCTTCGTCAATCCGGCCTTCACCAAGCTGACCGGCTACGCGGTGGAGGAGGCGCTGGGCCGCAATCCGCGCTTCCTGGGTCGCCCCGGCGCCCATCCGGCCGGCTACCACGCCGAGGCGATGCGCTGCCTGCGCAGCTACGGCCGCTGGCAGGGCGAGGTGTACAACCGGCGGCGCGAAGGAACGCCTTTCGTGGCCTCGATGTCGCTGACGGTGGTGCGCGACGACGATGGCACCATCAGCCATTACATCGGCGTGTTCTCCGATGTCACAGCGCGCCAGCAGGCCGAGGCCGCGCTGCTCAAACTGTCGCGCGAGCTCGATGCGCGGGTGGCCGAGCGCACCGCCGAACTGACCGAGGCCAATCGCCTGCTGATGCTGGAAGTGGTGGAGCGCAAGCGCACCGAGGCCGCGCTGCACGAATCGCGCGAGCAGCTGCGCAAGCTGGCGGAGCACCTGGAGACGGTCAAGGAGAGCGAGCGCACCCGCATCGCCCGCGACATCCACGACGAGCTGGGACAGAACCTGATGGCGCTGCGCATCGACATCTCCATGCTGGCGGCGCGCACCAGCGAGCGCCATGCGCGCCTGCACCGGCGCGTGGACGCGGTGCTGGAGAATGTGGACACCACCATCAGCAGCGTGCGCGGCATCATGAACGAGCTGCGGCCGGCGGTGCTGGACCTGGGCTTGCAGGCGGCGCTGGAGTGGCAGGTGGGCGAGTTCCGCAAACGCAGCGGCCTCGATTGCACGCTGGCGCTGCCGGACGACGCGGTGTGCGCCGCGATCGCGCCGGCCATGCAGATCGTGTTGTTCCGCAGCCTGCAGGAGGCGCTGAGCAATGTGCGGCGCCACGCCAGCGCCACCCGCGTCGACGTGCGGCTGGAGCGGCGCGACGGGCGGCTGCGCTTCAGCGTCGGCGACAACGGCGTCGGCATTCCGCCGCAGCACCGGGCCAAGAGCGAGTCCTTCGGCTTGATCGGCATGGCGCAGCGCGTGGAATCGTTGGGCGGGCGCTTCGATATCGGCCAGTACGCGCCGGGGCGCGGCTGCATGCTGACGATGGATTTCGCGTTCCCGGCCTGAGTGCCGCCACGGGCGCCGCATCAGATGGCGGACGTGGATGCCGTGACAATGTGAGGATTTTGTACTCATACAAGCTGTTATGCTGAATTTTCCCTGGTTCGGTTCGGCCAGCAACCGCTGTGCATCAGCCCATGGATTTAGTCATTCAGAGGTTCGATCTCAAAACTTATTTTTCAATCGAAAACACTAATATCTTCGATATATTGGGGCTTGACTATGCGGATTCTGGCGGATTACGGCATTGGAATAGAGGTCGGTACGGAATACGATGAAGGCATGAATGATGTTCCTGTTCTCAGTGGATTTTATGCGCTCGTATTGGTGGATTTAAAGGAGATAGAGCGGAATCGGACCGGAAAATTACTTCTTGAAATGATAGCTGCACAGGTAAAGCTAGGAAGGGAAATTACGATCGGTGAACAGAGAAATGCGGGAAATAAAATCGCAAGAATAAATAGAGCCGCGATATGTGTTAGACCACCGCAGCCCACCTCCACGACTTCTTCTTCATCTTCGTCGTCTTCTTCTACTGTAGCCAGTATTGGCACATCCAGTACCGCCCCACTTGGTTCCAACATTTCGGATTCGAAAGCGGAGGCCAGCGGCGCGAGCATCGTCCTTTCAGAAGAAAGATTGAAGATGCTCAGCGCGGTAACGCAAAAAGCGCGGGAAACGGCCGCTTTGGAACCGATTTATAGTGAAGGGCATTGTTATGCTGATGCAGAAGACGTAACTATTGGGATGGGTCTGTATTCGGACCGCAGTACCAAAGTCAGGGTTGATTACGATCCCACGATTAGACGTTACAAAGACGGCTCGCCATCCTGGATCGTTTTGGCTCATGAGCTGATTCATGCCGTTCATCGCTTTCATGGCACCCGTAAGCCGAAAGACAAAACGATGGCATACCAGAACAAAATGGTCGAGGTGGAAGAATTGGAGACAGTCGGACTAGGTCAATTTTCGTTTAAATCAATTACCGAAAATGCTATACGCGCGGACGCCAGTTTGCCGCTTCGTCTTCAATATTGAATCTGAACTATCGATTAACAAATGCGTGCGAAATACGTGCTACCCACGCGGCGCCGGGCAAGTTTCGGCCTATGTGGTCCCGCTTCCGCGAGGACGACGCGCTGATTCGATGCGCCCTCGGGTCAAGGCCCGGCCACTACAAAAGCATTTTCAGCTATCCGCAGAAGGAATATACTGCCGCCAGAACTCAAACTGGGGTGTATATCTTGTTAAAATATCTAGTACTTCCGGTGGCCCTGATCGGCGCCGCAGCGGCGCAGGCCGACGAAGGTCAATGGCAGCCGTATCAGCTGCCGCAGCTGAAATCCGAATTGAAGCGCATCGGCATCACCATCCCCGCCGAAAAACTGTCCGACCTGTCCAAGCATCCGATGAGCGCCATCGTGTCGCTGGGCGGCTGCTCGGCGTCGTTCGTGTCGGACGCCGGCCTGGTGGTGACCAATCACCACTGCGCCTACGGCGCGATCCAGCGCAACGCCACGCCTGAACATAACTACATCGTCGACGGCTACCTCGCCAAGACCCGCGCCGAAGAGCTGCCGGGCGGCCCGAACACGCTGGTCTACGTGACCGACAAGGTGGAAAACGTCACCGACCGCGTGCTTAAGGGCGTGAGCGACACCATGAGCGGCAAGCAGCGTCACGACGCCGTGGAAAAATCGATCAAGGCGCTGATCGCCGAATGCGAGAGCGACAAGATCTACCGCTGCTCGGTGCCGGCCTTCCATCGCGGCCTTGAGTACTACCGCATCCGCCAGATGATGATACGCGACGTGCGCCTGGTGTACGCGCCGGCCGACATGATCGGTAACTTCGGCGGCGATATCGACAACTACGAATGGCCACGCCAGGGCGGCGACTATTCCTTCCTGCGCGCCTACGTGGGCAAGGACGGCCGCCCGGCCGATCCGTCGCCGGACAACGTGCCTTACCACTCGAAGGATTTCCTGGTGGTCTCCGCCGCCGGCCTGAAAAACGGCGATCCGGTGCTGTTGGCCGGCTACCCCGGCCGCACCAGCCGCTACAAGCTGCCGTCGGAAATCCGCGCCGCGCGCGACTCGGCCTATCCGGCCAAGGTCGCCGAGCTCCAGGCCGACCTGGACGTGATCGCCGCCGCCACCAAGGGCAATCCCGCCGCCGCCGTGCGTTACGCCAGCGTCGACAAGAGCATGAACAACGTGATGAAGAAAACCCAGGGCCTGCTGGACGGCTTTGCGCGCAAGGACATCGCGGCCATCAAGGACGTGCAGGATGCGGAGTTCCGCGCCTGGTACGCCAAGCAGCCTGGCATGTCGAAAACCCTGCTGGGCGAACTGGATGCGGTGATCGCCGCCGACCTGGCGCTGAGCGACGAGGAATTCGGCTACGGCGTCGCCACCACCAGCGACCTGCTGAAGAGCGCGGGCACCCTGTACCGCCTGGCGCGCGAAGGCGCCAAGCCGGACGCGGAACGCGAATCCGGCTACCAGCAGCGCGACCTGACCTTCATCAAGGCCCGCCTGAACCGCCTGGAGCAATCGTATGTGGGCAGCGTGGACCAGGCGCGCTTTGTCGCCGCCCTGCAGCGCTACGCCAAGCTGCCGAAGTCCATGCACGTCAACGGCATGGACGCGCTGCTGCCGGCCGTCGGCGCCGTGCCGGCCCTGTACACCAAGTCGGAGCTGGGCGACACCGCCAAGCGCCTGGCGTGGCTGGACAAGGACGCCGCCGCCATCGCCGCGTCGAACGACGCCTTCCTGCAGTTGGCGGTCAAGTTGGATGACGTGACGCAGTCGCTGAAGGAACGCCGCAAGGAACTGGACGGCAACCTGGAACGCGTGATCCCGCAATACATGCAGACCGTGATCGCGTGGAAGAAGTCGCAGGGCAAGCCGGTCTACCCGGACGCCAATTCGACGCTGCGCGTGACCTACGGCACCGTGTCGCCATACTCGCCGAAGGACGGCATCACCAAGGGCCCGTTCACCACGATCGAGGGCATCGTCGAGAAGAACACCGGCAAGGATCCGTTCAACGCGCCGCAAAAGCTGCTTGATGCGATCAAGGCCAAGCGCTACGGCCAGTTCATGGACCCGATCCTGGGCACGGTGCCGGTCGACTTCCTGACCAGCGCCGACACCACCGGCGGCAATTCCGGCTCGGCGGTGATGAACAAGAACGGCGAGTTGATCGGCCTGAACTTCGATTCGACCTACGAGTCCATCACCAAGGACTGGTACTTCGATACCGCGATCACCCGCGCGATCCACATGGATATCCGCTACATGCTGTGGGTGATGGCCGAAGTGGACCACGCCGATAACGTGCTCAAGGAGCTGACCATCAAGTATCCGGCCAAGAAAAAATAATGAACGAGCTGTCGGTTCTGTTGGGGTACCTGAACATGCCGTGGCATCTGGCAGGCGTGGCCACGTCCCCGCTGGAACTGGTGTCGTTCATTTTGTCGGTGGCGACGGTGTGGCTGAACATCCGCCAGAGCCATTGGGGCTGGCTGTTCGCCATCATCTCGTCGGCCACCTACGGTCTGGTGTTCTTCGGTTCGCGGCTGTATGGCGACATGGCGCTGCAGCTGGTGTTCATCGCCGTGTCGTTCTTCGGCTGGCACCAATGGCTGCACGGCGACGACAGCCACGAGCGGCTGCCCGTGTCCACGCTGGACGCGCGCGCCCGCTGGCTGGCCGCCGCCGCGTGGCTGGCCGGCTTCGCGCTGCTGGCGTGGTTCCTCAAGTCCTATACCGATACCGACGTGCCCAACTCCGACGGCTTCCTGACCGCCGGCAGCCTGGTCGGGCAGCTGCTGCTGTCGCGTAAGAAGGTCGAGAACTGGCATGTGTGGATCATCGTCGACGTGCTGTACGTGGCGCTGTACCTGCACAAGCACCTGGTGCTGACGGCCGTGCTGTACGCGGTGTTCGTCGGCATGGCGGTGATCGGCCTGCGCGCCTGGAGCAGCGACGGCGCCAGCGGCCGCATGGCGCTGGAATGAACACGGCCGCGCCGCTGCGGGTGGCGATACTGGGCGCCGCGTCGTCCGGCAAATCGACGCTGGCGGCGGCGCTGGCCGAGCGCTATCAGACGCTGTGGGTGCCCGAGTACCTGCGCGATTTCGTCGACACCGAGGCCAGGATACCGGTGGCGGCCGACCAGTTCCACATCGCCGAAACGCAGCGCGACCGCGAGGATGCGGCCGCGCCGTGCGCCAACCGGTATCTTTTTTGCGACACGGCGCCGCTGATGACGGTGGTCTACGGCCGCCATTATTTCGGCGGCATCGACGCTCCGCTGGCCGCGTTGGCCGCCAGCCACCAGCGGGACTACGCCTTCACGCTGGTGACGGCGTTGGATATTCCGTGGATCGCCGACGGCTTGCAGCGCGAGTCCGAGGAGGTCAGCGTGATCGTCAACCGCTTGCTGCTGGACGAGTTGGCGGCGCGTGGGATACCCTATCTGCTGGTGTCGGGCGATCCCGGCGAACGATTATCCCAAGTGGAGCGGCATCTATCATGAAGCAGCGGCTGGCGGCGATCCTGATGTGCGTGTCCCCGCTGGCGCTGGCCGACACCGGCTACTACCTGGTCTCCACCTACGATGTGGAGGGCCAGGCATCCCTCGACTACAAATACTGGAACGCCCATTACAACGGGCGCACCGTGGCGGCGCCGGAGATCGGCGTCGGCTACGGCGTCACGTCGCGCTGGTACACGGAGGTGTACGCCAAGTGGGTCAAGCTGAACGGCGGCGCCGCGCACTGGCAGGAGACGGCGTGGCAGAACGATTACCTGCTGACGCAAGGCCAGTACGACTTCGACCTGGCGCTGCACACCAAGGTGGAGATGGCGCGCGACAACGCCGGCGGCTACGCGCTGGAATGGGGGCCTGTGCTGCAGACGGAAGTCGGCCGCACGCAGTTCAACGCCAATCTGTTCTTCCAGCGCGACTACCGCGTGGCGCCGGGCGGCGGTGAGCATCCGATGGAGCTGACTTACCAGCTGCAAGTGAAGCATCACTGGAAGCCGTGGCTGCAACCGGGTGTGCAGGCGTTTGGCGAGGTGGGGAAGTGGAACGACTGGCTGCCGTACAAGCAGCAGTCGCACCGCGCCGGGCCGGCGGTGTTCGGACACCGCGATATCGGCCGGCAGGAGATCAAGTACGAATTCGCCTACCTGATCGGCAGGAACTCGGCACGCGCGGCGAAGAGTTTTTCGATGCGCGTGCAGCTGGTCTTTTAAAGGTCGAACTGGGCCGACACGCGGAAGGTGCGCGTGGCACCCGGCATCAGGTAGCCGCCCAACTCCGGCGTGACGTCGCGCCAGTAGAACTTGTCGAAGGCGTTGTCGATGCCGGCGCGCAGCGTGGTGTGGACGCCGCCGATGCGGGTGTCATAGGCGCCGCCCAGGTTGAGCACATGGTAGCTCGGCACGAACACCTGGTTCTCCTTGTCGAACGCCTTCTTGCCCGAGTAGATCCAGTTGGCGTTGACCGACAGGCCGGCCACCTGCGGCACGGCGTAGTCGGCGTACACGGTCGACTTGAAGGCGGCGACGTCGGTGACGCGCTTGCCGTCCATGTCCGCCAGGCCGGTGTCGCGCTGGCGCGTGTTGAGCGCGGTGGCCGACACGCCCACCATCAGGTCGCGCGATGCGCGGCCGTTCAGCGACATCTCCAGGCCGCGGTTCTGCGCGCGGCCGTTGCGCACGTAGGTGTTATGCGCGTCGGTGTATTCCAGGCCCTTGCGGATCTCGAACAGCGCGACGCTGGCGCTCAGGTCGGGATGGATGTCGGCCTTGACGCCGACTTCGACCTGCTTCGATTTGCCGGGCGCCAGCGCCAGTCCCTGGTTGGTGGTCTGGATAGGCGCGATGCCGCCGTGCTCCAGGCCCTGCGCGTAGGAGCCGTACACCGACACGTTGGAACGCAGGCTGTACACCAGCGCCACGTTCGGCAGCCAGAAGCCGACGTCGGTGTGGGCGGCCGGCAGCGTGGCGTCGCTGATTTCGTCGCGCTTGACCTGCACGTAGCGCGCGCCGGCGTGCAGCTTGAGCTGCCCGGTGAGGCTCAGGATGTCCTGCGCGAACAGGGCGCGTTCGTTGTCGCGGCGGCGTTCGGAGACCGGGCCGCTGGTGCCGGCTGCCGGCGCCACCATGATCGGGTGGTAGATGTTGCTGAACGCGGTGCCGTCGGCGCCGGCCTGCACGTACAGGTAGTCGCCCCATTTCTCGCTGTTGCGGAACAGCGAGGCGCCGCCGGTGAAGTCGTGCTTGATCGCGCCGGTGCTGAACTTGCCCTGCACCAGCGCCTGCACCGTCAGCGGCGATTTCTTCTCGCCCAGGCTGATGTAGTCGTAGACATCGTAGTCGCCGTTGCCGCAGAAGCCAGGGTACAGCAGCTGCGCGGTGCAGCCGTAAGGGAAGGCGGTGTAGTCGTCGCGCTTGAACTGGTGCTGGTTGGCGCTGACGGTGGCGCTCCAGTCGGGCGTGAACAGGTACTCGAAGCGCGCGCCGAGATTGCTGCTGGTGGTTTCCACCGGACGGCTCCACGGCTGGTTGTTCAGCATGGTGTCGGCCGGGACGTTCGGCAGCGTCGCGTTGTTCAGCAGCTGGAAGCCGGGCGCGGTGACCTGCGACTTCTTCTGGTAGTCGGCGTCCACCTGCAGCAGCGCCTGCGGCGAGATCTTCCAGTCGAAGGCGGCCGAGACGAACTTGCGGTTGCCGTCGGCGCCCTTGATGTAGGAGCGCAGGCGCTCGGCGGCGACGTTGACGCGGTAGCCGAAGCGCGGGTCTTCAAAGCGTCCGCCCAGGTCGGCGGCGCCGTACAGCGTGCCGCGTTCGCGCTCTTCCAGCACCACGGTGCGCAGCGCGGTTTCGGTCGGGCGCTTGGTGACGTAGTTGACCACGCCGCCCGGCGCCGACACGCCCGCCTGCAGGCCGGACAGGCCCTTCAGCACTTCCAGGCGCTCCTTGTTCTCCAGCGGGATCTGGGCGTCGGCCGAGACGGACATGCCGTCCTTGCGGTAGCTGGAGGCGTTGTCCAGCTTGAAGCCGCGGATGGAGAACTGCTCCGAGTAGCCGACCGCGTTGTAGGCGTCGCTCAGGCTGGCGTCGAATTTGGCGGCGTCGGTGGTGGAGCGGACCTGGCGGTCCAGCATCTGCAGCGACGTCATCACGCTGACCGAGGCCGGGGTCTCCAGCAGCGGCGTGTTGGCGAAGCCGGCCACGGAGGCGCGGCTGGCCTGCGCCCTGGCGCCGGTGATCACCACTTCGGGCAGGGCCTGTTCGTCGGCGGAGGTGTCGGCGGCGGCGGCCGGGAAGGCCTGGAGCAGCGCCAGCGCGATGGCCGACACTGCGAAACTTGGTTTGTACATGGTGTGCTCTCTCTTGTTCTCGGCTGGGAGCCGCGGGGAGAGCCATCAAAGGAGGGGAAACTGCTTTGCGCTTTCCTTCGCTGGCATTATCCAGATCAGGTACGAAGGGTATCTCTCACCCGGCAGCAAAGCTCCAGGACCCCTAGCGAGGCGGTAGTGTAGCACAGGCGCGGGACGCGGTGCCGTGCGCCGTGTTCCGCGCCGCGCCTTTACACTGGCGGTTTGCGCCGCAGGGCGCCAACGAAGCAGTCACAGCTTTTACGGAGGCGCCATGATGTCCGTGCATTTTGGCGACACCGTGCTGCATCGTGCAAGCGAAAGGGTAGGGATGAGGCAGTCGTATCAAGAGGGGAGCTGGTTTGCGATTCCGTTGCTGGACGGCGGCTACGGCTGGGGGCTGGTGGCGCGCCTGTCGCCGGGCAGCAAGATCATGCTGGCGTATCTGTTCGGCCCCAAGCTCACGCGCCTGCCGTCGCAGGAGGAGCTCAACACCTTGCAGCCGCAGGACGCGGTCAAGGTGCTGCGGGTGGGCGACATGGCGCTGGCCAGCGGCCATTGGCGCGTGCTGGGCGAGGTGGCCGACTGGAACCCGGCGCTGTGGCCGATGCCGCAGTTTTTGCGCCGCGCCGATTCGCTCAAGCGCGCCTGGCGCGTCACGTATTCGGACGCGGACCCGAGCCGTTCGGAGCGCGAGGAATCCGTCCCCTACGATACCGAGGGGCTGGAGGCCGATTCGCTGTACGGCTACGGCTCCACCGAGCTGTTGCTGACCCGCCTGCTGGAGCCGGCCGACCACCCGATCAACCGCGGCAGCGGCAGCGGCAGTAGCGCTAGTCGCAGTTGACGTTCCAGGCCGCGTACTCGCCCCGGTGCTTGCGCACGGCGACGCGGGCGGTGGTGTCGCGGTCGCTCTCAAACACCAGGTTGAACATCACGGGCGCGCCGGCCGCCGGCGGCGCCGGCTCGATCGCGCGCAGCGTGAAGGGCAGGGCGCGCTGGCGGATGCACTGCGAGTTGCCGGCCAGGAGCAGGCGCGCGCGGCTCAGCAGTTCGGGATACTGGCGCAGCAGCGCCACCACGTCCTCCGGCGGCAGCGCCGGGTCCATCAGCACCGTGTGCGGGGCGGCGGTGCAGATGGTCCTGGGCTGCGCCAGCCATACATGCCAGCTGGGGGCCTGCGCCGATTCGCTCCAGCGCGCATCCCTGGGCGCCTTGGCGTCGTAGATGAAACTGGAGCGGATCTGCCGGCACAGGTCGACCGCCGAATGGCGCGGCGCCGAATCGACGCGGGCGATCACCTGCCACGGCTTGCCGCGCTGGCGCTCGATGTCGAACTCGGGCGCGAACAGCGGCTGCACCACGGGCGCGCCCTTGGATTCGGCCAGCATCTTCTGGCGGTAGTAGTCGTCGAAGCTGGCGCGCTCCTCGCCGGTGGGTTGGCGCTGTTCGATGCGCGGCGGCGCGGGCGGCGGCGCAACGCGCGGCTTGGCGGCCGTGGCCTGGCCTGCCGCCATCAGCAGCAATGCAATCGACAGCGCCCGCATCAAGCCGCCTTCATCACGATCTGGATCTGCAGGCCGCCGCCTTCGCGGTTGCGCACCTGCAGCTCGGCGCCGTGGCGCTGCATCACGCGGTCGACGATGGCCAGGCCCAGGCCGGCGCCGTTGGCCTGGCCGCGCGCGGCGTCGAGCCGGGTGAAGGGCTTGAGCAGCTGCTCGATCTGTTCGGGCGGCACGCCGCTGCCGTGGTCCTGCACCTCGATCAGCACGCGGCGCGAGGTGTGCATGCCCTTGATGCTGCACTTGATGTCGATCTCGGTCAGCTCGCCGCCGGGCGTCTTGCCGTAGCGGCGGGCGTTCTCGATCAGGTTGTTGATGACGCGCTTGATGTCGGTGGCGTTGCCCATCACGTGCGCGTTGGGCGCGATGTCGGTGTGGATGCGTACGTCCGGCAGGCGCTCGGCCTCGTGCGCGGTCTCGCTCAGCAGTTCGCTGACGTCGACGTTGATGAAGCTCGACACCTCGGTCGGCTTGGCGTAGTCGAGGAACTGGCCGATGATGTCGTCCATCTGCGCGATGTCGGACTGGATGCCCTCGCGCGCCTCGTTCGACAGGTTGGCCATCTCCACCTCCAGCTGCATGCGCGCCAGCGGCGTGCGCAGGTCGTGCGAGATGCCGGCCAGGATCACGGCGCGGTCGGACTCCACCTGCTGCAGCTGGTCGACCATCTGGTTGAAGCTACGGTTGGCCACCATGATTTCCATCGGCCCTTTTTCCGGCAGCGGGTCCGGGCGCTTGCCCTGGGCGAAGGCGCGGGTGGCCTGCGTCAGGCGGCGCAGCGGCAGGTTGATCAGGCTGGAGATGAAGGCCGCGCCCAGCAGCGACACCACCGACACCACGCTGGCCCAGCCCAGCCACTGGATGCCGGTCAGGCCGCGGATGCGTTCGCGCTCGAGCATCAGCCAGTAGGCGTCGTCGTCGATCTTGAAGCTGACCCAGAAGCCGGCCACGCCGTTCACGCGCGCCGAGAAGCGGGTGTCCTCGCCCAGCTTGGCCTTGACCAGCTTCTGGATGTCGGGCATCAGCGCGTTGTCGGGCGGCGGATCGACCTTGTCGTCGTCCTCCAGCGTGAACACGCGGATGCCCTCGTTGGACACCAGGTCGAACAGCAGCTCGCGCCGCAGCTCGGGCGCGGAGTGGGTCAGGGCGGCGTGGGTGATGGTGACCACCGAGATCACCTGCGACGAGATCTGCTGCACCTGCGGCTCGTGCTGCACCACGCTGATCATGCCGACCCAGGCCGTCATGCTGGTCGTGGTGAGCGCGCCCAGCAGGAAGAAGGTGCGCCAGAACAGGCCGCTCTTGAGGCTGGCGATGCGGAATGCGAACGGAAACTTCAACTTCATGCGCGCGTCCGCGCCTTAGCGCGGCTGCCCCTCCGGTATGAACACATAGCCCAGGCCCCAGACGGTCTGGATGTACAGCGGGCTCGATGGATCGGGCTCGATCAGCTTGCGCAGGCGCGAGATCTGCACGTCCAGGCTGCGGTCGAACACCTCGTATTCGCGGCCGCGCGCCAGCTCCATCAGCTTCTCGCGCGACAGCGGCTGGCGCGCGTGGCGGGCGAATACTTTCAGTACCGAAAATTCGCCGGTGGTCAGCGGCACGGTATCGCCGTTTTTCTTCAGCGTGCGGGTGCCCAGGTCCAGGATGAACTGGCCGAACTCGAACGATTGCGGGGTTTCCGACGGCGCGCCGGGGATCTCGTCCGGGCCGCGGCGGCGCAGCACGGCGCCGATGCGGGCCACCAGCTCGCGCGGGTTGAAGGGCTTGGGCAGGTAGTCGTCGGCGCCCATTTCCAGGCCGACGATGCGGTCGACGTCCTCGCCTTTCGCGGTGAGCATGATGATCGGCGTCTGGTCGCCGGCGCCGCGCAGGCGGCGGCAGATCGACAGGCCGTCCTCGCCGGGCAGCATCAGGTCCAGCACCAGCAGGTCGTAGCGCTCGCGCAGCCACAGCTTGTTCATGGCCGTCGCGCTCTCGGCGGTGAAGACGTTGAAGCCCTGCTCGGTCAGGTAGCGCCGCAGCAGGTCGCGCAGACGCACGTCGTCGTCCACCACCATGATCTTGGCCTGGTGGCCATGCTGGTTGGCGGAGGTGTTGCCGGATTCAGTCGTTGTGCTAGTCATGGGGCCTGCCAAATTTGTCATATTCATGTTGCTATGGTAACGTCATAATCGCATTGCGAAAACGTCTGTGACAACCCATTACAAAGTGTTACAAACTTTACCCAATTCGTCTTACCCCCTCAGGTAAAGCATCATACACTCTGGGCATGGATTCAGCTTTTTAGGAACGCCAATGGGCATCGATCACAAAAAAAACTACGCGGCAGCAAGCGCAACTTTTTGCGTTCGATCCCTCCTGGGTGTTCTGCTGCTGAGCGGCGCGGCCGCCATGGCGCACGACGGTTCCGGCGAGCGTGACGGTCCACGGCGCGAGGATCCGCGCGGCCTGCCGGCCCGCGAAGCCCAGCAGGTGCGTCAGGAAGTGCGCCAGCAGGCCGAACCCCGCCAGATCGATCCGCGCAGCTACGAGGCGCGCGCCGAGGAGCAGCGCCGCGCCATGCAGGATGCCGGCCGCAACGCGGAAATGAGCCGCCGCGCCGGCCGCCTCACGCCGGATGAGCGCCGCGACCTGCGCCGCCAGATCAACGAGGTCGGACAGGACATCTACGCCAATCCGCCGCGCCACTGATTCGGATGTTAATGAACTAACATTGATCTGTAGCAATAAGTTCACAGTTATAGTCCGCTTGCCACGGAAATCACTTTCTTTTCCTTGATCTGAGTGTAAGATTCGTTAATTACACGCAATGCCTTCCGGCCGCGTGCCGTTGGGAGAAAGATGGTGGTTCAAGAGGTTGCCCCTGTCGCGCCAGGCGAGGAGCTGCACGCTCCGGGGACCGGCTTGCCCGTCGGGTTGGCCAAGCGGCCGGACGGCATCTATATCGACCTGTCGCTGTCGCCGCTGACGCTGACCGCCGCCATCAACGAAGTCTTTCATTCCCATTGCTATTTCGCCGGCCTGAACTACCCCGTGCTGAACAAGGCGCTGTACGGCATCGGCCCCGACGTGGGCAAGCCGGGCTGGGCGCGGATCGCCGACGAGCTGCGCGTGCTGGCGCCTGAGCGCATCGCGCTGTACAAGAATCCCAAGCTGGGGCGCGGCTATGCCGAATACTATTTCGAGACCCTGTACCTGGACGAGATGACGCTGCCCGACGGCACCGTGATCCCGGAGCGCCCGACCCGCCTGGACGTCGACGAGTTCGTGGCCGAGATGTGGAACAAGGGCATCCTGTTCGGCATTGAGGTGGCGGCCGTGGCGGCGGCGATCGCCTCCACCAAGGCCGACCGCATCACCGTGGCCACCGAGCTGGAACCCGAGCCGGGCCAGGACGCGACGGTGGTCGAGGTGTCGTCCGACCTGCACCGCAGCGACGCGCCCAAGACCCGTGCCGACGGCCGCGTCGACCTGGGCAGCTTCCAGAACCGCTTCCCGCAGATCAAGGCCAACGTGCGGCTGCTCAAAAAGCTGCCGCCGGTGCCGGGCCATCCCGGCTTCGACCTGGGCGGTCGCATGACGCCGGCCGCCGCGCCCAAGGACCTGACGCTGCGCTTCTTCGCCGGCGACGGCACCGAGGCCCGGGAGATGGAGGACGGCGAGTACCTGGTGTCGACGCGCGAAGGCTTCCTCAACGTGGACGCCAAGTCCAACCGCATCTCCATCACCGACAAGATCGTCAGCACGGACGGCGTCAGCGGGCGCACCACCGGCAACTTGCAGCTGGCCGGCGCCTACGAGGAATTCGGCGACGTGCAGGAGCAGCGCGACGTCACCGGCGGCGACATCACGGTGCACGGCAACGTCTACGGCAACATTCATTCGCGCGGCGGCACCGTGGTGCTGGACCAGAACCTGGTCAGCGGCAGCATCGCCAACGCGGCGGGGAACATCACCGTCACCGGCGTCGCCTCCGGCTCGGTGATCCATACCGCCAAAGGCACGGTGCATGTCGGCCGGGCCGAGAACTGCGTCATCTCCGGCACTATCGTGACCTTGGGCGAGGCCTCCAACTGCGAGATCATCGCCGACGAGATCCGCATCGAAGTGGCCGAGGGCTGCGCGGTGGCGGGCCGCAACGTGGAAATCGACAGCGCCGGGCCGCGCCGCCGCACCGAGATGGTGGTGTATGTGCTGGTCAAGGACGTGAGCCAGTTCGACCAGGAGATCGCCGACCTGGAACAGCGCGTGGCCGGGTTCGAGGCGGCCAACGTGGCGGCGCAGCAGGAGGCCGAGCGCATCGCGGCGGTGCCGGACGTGCGGCGCTACCTGGCGCTGGCGGCCAAGCTGCGCGCCCAGGAGCTGCAGCTCAACGCCGAGCAGGGTCTGCTGCTGCGCAAGATCGCCGCCGCGGTGGCGACCGAATTGCAAGCCATCGCCAAGCTGCGCACCGACCTGCAGGCCGGTCAGACGCAGCAGAAGCTGTTGCAGGACAAACTGGCGCGCGTGATCGAGCAGAAGGTGGAGGCGGCCGGCATCGCGCGCTGCGGCCTGCGCATGGTCAGCGGCGAGACCATGGTGCGTACCATGCCGTTCCAGGCCGATGTCGCCGCGTTGACGCATCTGCCGGCCAAGGACATCAAGCAGCGCCTGCGCGGCTCACCCAGCGGCGAGGTGCTGTTCTGCGACAGCGCCGGTTCGCTGGACTGGCACCTCAATGCGCGGCACCGCCCGGTGGACGCCTAGCCATGGCGTGTGCACAATGCGCGTGGTTCATGCTAAGCTGGATTCAACATTAAAAAGTGAAGAAGCGCCGTCCGGACAGGCGGCGTTTCGACGAACATCTTCCTGGGGATTACCGTGTCCGATGACGCAACGGCGCTGGATTTAAACGCGGAGAGCGAGCTGCCGGCAGCGATCGTCAAGCGCGCCGACGGCGTCTATTTGGCCGGCGACGCCACGACCGTGTCCTGCCTGGCGGCGGTCAGCCAGGTGTTCCTCGGCAGCGCCTACCTCGCCAACCTCGATTACGCGCTGTTCGTCAAGCTGCTCTACAACTGCGGGCCGGAGCTGCCGGCCAGCGTGACCAACAAGCCGCTGATACGAATCGCCGACAGCATCGAGCCGTTCCACCCGCCGCGCCGGGCGCTGTACAAGTCGGTCAAGATCATCAACGGCGAGGCCGAATACTATTTCGAGCCGGTGTTCTTCGAGATCCCGGACATGCCGGCGCAACCGGCGCGGCTCAACTTCGACGAATTCGTCTCCGACATGTGGGTCAAGGGCATCCGCTTCGGCATCGACGCGCCGGCCGTGCGCGAGGTCATCGCCAGCGGGCGGGTGGCGCGCATCATCGTCGCGCGCCGGCTCAACCCCACGCCGGGACGCGACGCCAGCATCGAGGAGGTCTCGCGCGACATCCACCGCAGCAACGCGCCGCGCGAGACGTCGGACGGCAAGCTCGATCTGCAGGCCTTCCAGAACCGCTTCCCGCAGGTCCAGCCCAACGTCAAGCTGCTGCGCAAGGTGCCGCGCACGCCGGGCGTGCGCGGCTACGAGCTGTCGGGCATCGTGCTGGAGCCGCCGGTGCCGCGCGATATCGAGTTGAGCAGCGTGGCCGGCGAGGGCACGGTGATCGAGAACCTGCGCGGCGGCGAGTTCCTGGTGTCGGCGGTGCAGGGCTTCCTCAGCATGGACCCGTCCAGCAAGCGCCTGTCGATCGGGCCGAAGATCATCAGCCGCGAGGGCGTCAGCGCGCGCACCACCGGCAACCTGCAGCTGACCGGCGAGTACGAGGAATTCGGCGACGTGCAGGAGCAGCGCTCGGTCGAAGGCGGCAACATCACCATCCACGGCGACGTGTTCGGCATCATCACGTCGCGCGGCGGCGACGTTGTCCTGAGCCGCAACCTGATGGGCGGCACCGTCACCAACGCCGACGGCGGCATACGGGTGCAGGGCGTCGCCTCCGGCGCGGTGCTGCAGACGAAGCGCGGCGAGGTGACGCTGGCGCGCGCGGAGAGCTGCATCATCTCCGGCACGCGGGTGGTGATCGGCGAGGCGAGCAACTGCGAGATCATGGCGGACGAAGTGGTGATCAAGGTGGCCGAGGGCTGCGCCATCGCGGCGCGCAGGATCGAGATCGCCAACGCCGGGCCGCGCAAGCAGAACGAGATGCTGCTCTACACGCTGGTGCCGGACATCTCCAAGTTCGACAAGAAGATCGCCGAGCTGCAGCCACGGGTGCAGCACGCGGCGCACGAGGCCAGCCTGCGCAAGGCGGAGATCGACGCCATCACCGGCCAGGCCGAGGTGCGCAACTACCTGACGCTGGCGACCCGCCTGCGCAAGCGCGAGCTGGTGCTGACGGCCGAGCAGGAGCCGCTGTTCCACAAGATGGCGGAGTCGGTGGGGCCGTCGCTGCGGGCGGTGGCCAAGATTTCGCTGGCGATGAAGGCGGCGCAGGTGCAGCAGGAGCAGGCGCAGGAAGAGGTGAACCAGGTGCAGCGGCAGAAGCGCGCCGTGATGAGCGGCTCGCGCTGCATGGTCGAGAAGCTGACCGGCGACGTGCTGCTGCGGACCATGACCTTCGTGCCGGACGGCCCGCCGGCGTACGACCGGCCGGCCAAGGAAGTCAAGGCCAAGGTACGCACCACGGCCGCCGGCATGAGCACCATCTACGCCGGCAGCGCCGGGCCGATTTCCTGGGCGCCGGAGACCGACTGGCCCGCGGGCTGACTTCTACAGGCTGACTTTGCCGCGCAGTTGTTTGCGCTCACCGTCCTTGGCCTTGCCGTCGAGCCGCTTGCGCTGCGAGCTGCGGGTGGGCCGGGTGGGGCGGCGCACGGCGGGCAGCACGGCCACGCTGTCGACCAGTTCCTGCAGGCGGCGCAAGGCCTCCTCCTTGTTGGCCTCCTGGCTGCGCGACTGCTGCGCCTTCAGCACGATCACGCCGTCCTTGGTGATGCGCTGGTCGCGCATCGCCAGCAGGCGCTCCTTGATGTGCTCCGGCAGCGACGAGTTGGCGATGTCGAAGCGCAGGTGCACCGCGCTCGACACCTTGTTCACATTCTGCCCGCCCGGGCCCTGGGCGCGGATGGCGGTGAACTCCACTTCATTCGGATCGATCACGGCGCGAACCTCACCGGCTGCGCCACCGACCACGACTCGCCCTCGGTGGGATGCGTGCGGCGGCCGACCAGGTCGCGGAACAGCGGATGCCGCAAGGCCTCCTCGGTGCGCAGCACCGGCGAGACGCAGCAGTCGGCGGCGGCGAAGGCCTCGGTCCATTGCGCCAGCGTGCGGGCGGCGAACAGCGCATCCAGTTCGGCCTTGAGCGCCATCGCATCCGCGCCGCCGACCTCTTGGCCCAGCTGCCAGTGGCGCGGCTTCAGGTCCGGCCGTTGCAGCACGTCGCAGCAGGCCTGCCAGAACTTGAGCTCCAGCGCGCCGACCGCCATGTGGCGGCCGTCGGCGGTGCGGTAGACGTTGTAGCAGGGGACGCCGCCGGTCAGCAGATCGCGCCCCGGCGCGGCGGGCGCGCCGTTGTTGACCGCCACCAGCGGCATGATGTTGTGGGCCATGACGGCGGCCGTCATCGAGACATCGACGAAGCGCCCTGCGCCGCCCATCTTGACCGCCACCAGCGCCGCCAGGATGCCCTGCAGCGCCGATTGCGCGCCGCCCAGCAGGTCGCCCACCTGCAGGTTGGGCAGGGCGGGCACGCCGTCGGCGCCGGCGTTCTGCTCCAGCATGCCGGCGTAGCCGATGTAGTTGATGTCGTGTCCCGCCAGCTGCGCAAAGGGGCCGTGCTGGCCGTAGCCGGAGATCGCGCACATCACCAGCTTGGGATTGCGCTGGCGGAGCACCTGCCAGCCCAGTCCCAGCTTGTCCATCACGCCGGGGCGGAAGCTTTCGACCAGCACGTCGGCCGTCTCCACCATCGCCAGCAGTTGTTCGCGGTGGGCGGCGTCCTTCAGGTCCAGCCGCATCATCCGCTTGCCGCGGTTGACGGCGACGAAGAACTGCGACACCTCGTTGCGCACCGGTCCCATGGCGCGCGCGTAGTCGCCGGGGCCGGGGTCTTCGATCTTGATCACTTCCGCGCCCATGTCCGCCAGGTGCATGGTGGCCACGGGGCCGGGCAGCAGGCGGGTGAGGTCCAGCACGCGGATGCCGCTGAGGGGGAGTTCTGTCGTCATGGGTTCATTGTAGCAAACGAACAACCGCAGACCCGGCGAATATTGACGCCGCTCAACGACTACGGCGGGGGCCGAAGGTAGGATGGCACATGCCTGTAACCGCACGTCCCGGACGAAAGGATCATCATGCCTTCATTGACAATGCAGTCCACCAGCGCCGATACCGCCGTCGCGCCGGGCCAGTATCTGGTTTTCCGGCTGGGTGGACTGGACTACGCGCTGGACTTCAGCAAGGTCCAGGAGCTGCGGCCCTTGAAGGCGCTGGAGCGCTTTTCATCGGAGGGGGAGATCGTGGCCGGGGTGGTGGTGTCGCGCGGCGTGATCATGCCGATCGTCGACATGCGCATCGCCTTCGGGCCGCGCCCGCAGGAGCACGATCCGCTGACGGACGTGATCATCCTCAAGCTGTCGAGCTGCGTGATGGGGATGGTGGTGGACGGGGTGACGGATATCGTCCAGCTGACCGTTGGGCAGATCCAGCCCATCCCCGGCGCCAGCGCGGTCGAGTACCTGGTCGGCATCGGGGAGGCCGACGGGCGCCGCCTGATCGTGGTCGACATCGATAAGCTGATGTCGATCCAAAAAGTACCGTTGGGCGCCCGCCAGGCGGCTTAAGACGCTTAGGCCAGCGCTTCCAGCTGTTCCTGCAGTTCCAGCCACTCCGCTTCCAGCTGGCCGAGGTCCTTGGTGAAGAAGGATTGATCGGCCAGCAGCTGTTTCAGCTTGGCCTTGTTGGCGGCGTCGTAGATCGACGATTCGCCCAGGGCCGCATCCACATCGGCTTTCTGCGCGCTGCGCTTGGCGATCTGCTCGTCCAGGCGCTTGATCTTCTGCTCCAGCGGCTTGCGCAGCGTGGCCAGGCGCTGGCGGTCTTCCGCCTCCTTGCGCTTCTGTTCCTTGGTGTTGACCACCGGCGCGGCCGACGGCGGCGCGACCGGCGAGGCCACCGGGAACTCGGTCTTGTTGGCGTTGCCGGCGGCGGGCAGCACGTCGGTGCCTTTGCCCATCTTGGTTTGCAACAGCCAGTCCTTGTAGTCATCCAGGTCGCCGTCGAACGGTTGCAGCTTGCCGTCGGCGACGATGATGAACTGGTCGGTGGTGGCGCGCAGCAGGTGGCGATCGTGCGAGACCACGACCAGCGTGCCTTCGAACTGCGCCAGCGCTTCGGTCAGCGCCTCGCGGGTTTCCAGGTCCAGGTGGTTGGTCGGTTCATCGAGCAGCAGCAGGTTGGGGCGCTGCCAGACGATCAGCGCCAGCGCCAGGCGGGCCTTCTCGCCGCCGGAGAACGGAGCGATCGAGCTGGTGACCATGGTGCCGGGGAAGTTGAAGCCGCCCAGGAAGTTGCGCAGCTCCTGTTCGCGCACGGTCGGCGCGATCTTCGCCAGGTGCCACAGCGGCGATTCGTCGTGGCGCAGCATCTCCACCTGGTGCTGGGCGAAGTAGCCGATGTTCAGGCCCTTGCCCATGGTGGCGTCGCCGGTCAGCGGCGACAGCTCGCCGGCGATGGTCTTGATCAGCGTCGACTTGCCGGCGCCGTTCACGCCCAGCAGGCCGATACGCTGGCCGATCTGCAGCGAGAACTTGATGTTGTTGACGATGGTCTTGTGGGTGATCTCGCCGGTTGCCTCGTTCTCGATCTTGTAGCCCGCGTCGACGTCCTCCATCACCAGCAGCGGATTCGGGGCGCTGAGCGGCTCGCGGAACTCGAACGAGAATTCGGCGGCGGCGCGCAGCGGCGCCAGCTCCTCCATCTTGGCCAGCGCCTTCATGCGGCTCTGCGCCTGGCGGGCCTTGGAGGCCTGCGCCTTGAAGCGGTTGACGAACGACTCCAGGTGGGCGCGCTTGCGCTGCTGCTTTTCCAGCGCGCCGGCGGCCAGGATCATCTGCGCCGCGCGCTGGCGCTCGAAGGACGAGTAGTTGCCCGAGTAGCGTTTCAGTTTGCGCTCGTCGATGTGCACCACCACGTTGACCACTTCGTCGAGGAAGTCGCGGTCGTGGGAGATGATCAGCAGGGTGCCGGTGTAGCGTTTGAGCCAGTCCTCCAGCCAGATGATCGCGTCCAGGTCCAGGTGGTTGGTCGGTTCATCGAGCAGCAGCAGGTCGGAAGGGCACATCAGCGCCTGCGCCAGGTTCAGGCGCATGCGCCAGCCGCCGGAGAAGCTGGCCACCGGCTGCTGCATCTGGTCGATCGAGAAGCCAAGGCCCAGCAGCAGCTGTTCGCCGCGCGACTGCACGGTGTAGGCGTCGGCGTCGGCCAGCGCGCTGTAGATCTCGCCGATGGCGATGCCGTTCTCGGACGATTCAGGCTCCGATTCCAGGCGCGCCAGTTCCGCCTCCAGCTTGCGCAGGGTGACGTCGCCATCGATGGCGTAATCGAGCGCCGCGCGTTCCAGCGGCGGGGTTTCCTGCGCCACGTAAGCGACGCGCCATTTGGCCGGGAAGTCGATCTCGCCCTGGTCCGGGTGCAGCTCGCCGCGCATCATCGCGAACAGGCTGGATTTGCCGGCGCCGTTGGCGCCGATCAGGCCAATCTTGTCGCCGGGGTTGAGGGTGACATCGACCTGTTCCAGCAGCGGCTTAATACCGCGCATCAGGCTTACTTGAATAAAGCGAATCATTGGTTCTTGTTCTTCTTAAAGAGGGATTACAACTTCAGCTGGTCTGCCGTCAGCAGGAAGACCATGTCGTCGCCGTTGCTGGTGGTGAGCCAGGTCAGGCCCAGTTCACCGAAGGCCGCTTCGGCGAACTCGCGCTCGTTGCCGATTTCGACGATCAGGATGCCGTCGTCGGTCAGGCGCTCGGCGGCGCCGGCGACGATCTTGCGCACCAGGTCCATGCCGTCCTTGCCTCCGTCGAGCGCCAGTTCCGGCTCGGCGCGGTACTCCATCGGCAGCTTGCTCATCGACGACGAGTTCACATACGGCGGGTTGGTGATGATCAGGTCATACTTCTTGTCCGGCACATTGGCGTACAGGTCGGACTGGATCAGCGTCAGGCGGTCTTCCAGCTTGTAGGTGGCGACGTTTTTCTTCGCCACTTCCAGCGCGTCGGCCGAGATGTCGACCGCGTCCACATGCGCGTCCGGGAAGGCGTCGGCCAGCATGATGGCCAGGCAGCCGGAGCCCGTGCACAGTTCCAGCACGTTGGCCACGTTCTCAGGCTCGTTGACCCACGGCGCGAAGTACTGCGGGATCAGTTCCGCGATGAAGGAGCGCGGCACGATGGTGCGCTCGTCCACGTAGAAGTTGTAGGTGCCCAGCCACGCCTCGTTGGTGATGTAGGCGGCCGGCACGCGCTCGTTGGTGCGGCGGTCGATGACGGCCATGACCGCGTCGATTTCCTCCGGCAGCAGCCTGGCGTCCAGGAACGGGTCCAGGCGGTCCAGCGGCAGCTTGAGCGTGTGCAGGATCAGGTAGGCCGCTTCGTCGAAGGCCTCGACGCTGCCATGGCCGAAGAACAGCTTGGCGGTGTTGAAGCGGGTGACGGCGTAGCGCAACAGGTCGCGCGGCGTGGTGAAAGGAGTCGTGTTCATGGCTATCTCGGTAAAACAGTAATCGGTTTGCGCACGCCGCGCCGCCAGCCTTCTGGAATCAGGCCAGCAGGTTTTCCAGCGTACGGCGATAGATATTCTTCAGCGGATCGACAAAACGCAGCTCGATATGCTCGTCGATCTTGTGGATACTTGCGTTGGGAGGCCCGAATTCTATCACCTGAGGGCAGATCTGAGCGATAAAGCGTCCGTCCGAGGTGCCGCCGGTGGTCGACAGTTCGGTGTCGACGCCGGTTTCCGACTTGATCGCGGCCGACAGCGCATCGCTCAACACGCCGCGCGGCGTCAGGAACGGCAGGCCGCTCAGCGCCCATTTCAGGTCGTAGTGCAGATTGTGCTTGTCCAGGATGGCGTGCACGCGGCGCTTGAGTTCCTCGTGGGTGCTGGCGGTGGAGAAGCGGAAGTTGAAGTCGATGACCATCTCGCCGGGGATGACGTTGTTGGCGCCCGTGCCGGCGTTAATGTTGGACATCTGCCAGGAGGTCGGCAGGTAGTACTCGTTGCCCTCGTCCCAGCGTTCGGCCACCAGCTCGGCCAGCGCGGGCGCGGCCAGGTGGATCGGGTTGCGCGCCAGCTGCGGGTAGGCGATGTGACCCTGCACGCCCTTGATTGTCAGCTTGCCCGACAGCGAGCCACGGCGGCCGTTCTTGATCATGTCGCCCAGGGTCTCGTCGGAGGTCGGCTCGCCGACGATGCAGTAGTCCAGCGTCTCGCCGCGCTCCTTGAGGAGATTGCAGACCACCACGGTGCCGTCGATGGCCGGGCCTTCCTCGTCGCTGGTGATCAGGAAGGCGATCGAGCCTTTGTGGTCGGCGTGGGCGGCGACGAACTCCTCGCAGGCCACCACGAAGGCGGCGATCGAGGTCTTCATGTCGGCCGCGCCGCGGCCATACAGCTTGCCGTCGCGGTGGGTCGGGTTGAAGGGCTCCGAGCGCCATTGCTCGACCGGGCCTGTGGGCACCACGTCGGTGTGGCCGGCGAACACCAGCACCGGCGAGGTGGTGCCGCGGCGCGCCCACAGATTGGTCACGCCGTTCGATTCGATCACTTCGCAGGCGAAGCCCAGCGGCGACAGCAGGTCGATCAGGTGCTGCTGGCAGCCCTTGTCGTCGGGGGTGACAGAGGAGAGGGCGATCAGCTTTTCGGTCAGCGCCAGGGTCTTGGATGGAGTCATGTTCAGAGGTCGAAAATTTGTTTGTACTGGGCGTCGGAGAAGGAGACGGCGAAGGCGCCGTCCTTGTCCAGCACCGGGCGCTTGATTACAGAGGGGAATTCGAGCATCAGCGCGATGGCGCTGTCGTCGTCGACGATGGCGGCCTTGCGCTCGTCCGGCAGGCCGCGCCAGGTCGTGCCTTTTTTGTTGATCAGCACATCGCGCGGCAGGTGCTGGAGCCAGCCGGCGACGATCTCGCGGCTCAGGCCCTGTTTTTTAAAATCGTGGAAGACGAAGTCCTGCTGCCGGCCGGCCAGCCAGACGCGGGCCTTTTTGACGGTATCGCAGTTCGGGATGCCGTAGAGGGTAATTTTCATAGGATGAAGAAGAAGTGCTTTGCGCGGAGGAGCAATAGAATACCACGGGCGCGACCGCCAGGCGGATGGCCGGCTCGACGGCGCGACCGTTGTTGAAAGGTCACTTTTCGAAAGAAGTTAAAATTTTTGTCACATTCCTGTCATTTAATACAATCTTAAGTGTTACATTGGAAACGTTGTGGATTGTATTACTGGCCTGCATGGCCAGCTGGCCCAGGTGCTGGATTCCTCCTGGAATTAAATGACGACTCTTTCAACTTCCAAACCTATGAAACTATCCGCTATCGCTTCCAAGGCTGCGATCAGTGCAGCTTTCCTGTGCATCAGCACTTCGTCCCACGCATCGTTTGTCGAGGGTTTCGACACACCCGGCGTGTTGCCCGCCGGCTGGGTCACCCAAAATCTGAGCACGCGCAATGCCACCGGCAATCCGTGGTCGGTGGGGGAGGGCATCCTTGATGAGTTCGGTGATGTCGTGGTGTCGCCTCATGCCGGCGACGGCATGGCCGTGGTCAACTACACCTCCGTCGGCAGTGGTGTCGGCACCATCAACAACTGGCTGATCTCGCCGCTGATCACCGGTCTGCGCAACGGCGACACATTCAGCTTCTACACCACCACCACGCCGAACTCGGAGTACCCCGACCGCTTGGAATTCCGCATGAGCACGGGCAGCGGCACCGGCGTCGGCAGTTCCACCACCAGCGTGGGCAGCTTCACCACCATGCTGCTTTCCGTCAATCCAACGGTCGGCGTCGGTGGCTATCCGGAAGACTGGACCAAATACACGGTGACCCTGAGCGGCCTGAGCGCCCCGATCGACGGGCGTGTCGCGTTCCGCTACTTTGTGCCGAATGGCGGCCCCAGCGGCGATAACTCCAACATCATCGGCGTGGACGACTTCAGCTATGTTTCGGCGGTGCCGGAGCCGGGCAGCTTCACGATGTTGCTGGCGGGCGTGGGCGTGCTGGCCGGCCTGCAGCGCCGCCGCCGGAAAGCCGGGCGCGCCGCCTGACGGCGCCCCCACAACGCTTGCCGCGCAAAGGCCGGCCGCATGATGCTCATGCGGCCGGTTTTTTTTGGTGGCTGCGCCGCCACGCCCTCTCTGCTTTGGCCCCCACTCCCGCGTCCTTTACGATTACAATTCCATAAATATCATTCTTCACGGAAATATCATTTTGGGCATTCCCGCGCACCCATGACCGAATCCGAAGTCCTGCCGGCGCCACCGTCCGATTCGCTGGTGCGGCGCCTGACCCGGCTCAATTTGCAGCTGCTCAGCGTGACCATGCTGCTGACTTTTGTGCTGCTGGCGACGGCCACCTGGTACGTCGCGCGCGGCCGCCAGGTGCATGCGGCGCAACTGAGCGCGCAACTGCTGGCCAACAGCGTCTCGCCGATGATGGTGTTTGCCGACCGTCCCGCCGCGCAGACCGAACTCGAAGCCTTTTCCCGCCGCAGCGACCTGCTGCTGGTGCAGGTGCAAACGCCGGCCGGCGCGGTGTTCGCGCAGTGGCAGACCGGCGGCGCGGCCGCGCCCCGCGTCGCGCCGCCGGCCGCGATGGACAGGCTGGCCGATGCGACCAGGGTCACGATGCAGGAGCTGGAAGTGTGGGAGCCGATCCGCCTGAAGGAGGAGGTGGTGGGCGTGCTGGTGCTGCGCGAAAGCCTGGCCGGCCTGCGGATGGCGGTGCTGACCATCAGTGCGGTGGCTGCGGCGCTGATCGCGCTGGCGATCCTGGTGGCGTGGCGCGGCCTGCTGCTGGTGCAGCGGCGCGCGTTGGCGCCGCTGGTCGAGTTGTCGCGCCTGGCCGAGCATATCGCCCGCGAACGCGATTACGGCAAGCGCGCGACCGTCCATCGCCGCGACGAGGTGGGCCGCCTGACCGAACGCTTCAACGACATGCTGAAACGGATCGAAGTGTGGCAGGCCGACCTGCACCTTCAGCTGGAGCAGGAACAGGAGGCCGGCCAGCAGTTCCAGCGCCTGGCGCTCAAGGACAGCCTGACCGGCCTGCCCAACCGCCTGTTCTTCCAGGGCGAGTTGCAGCGCTACCTGTCGGCGAGCGTGGAGCACGGCGAGTTGATGGCGCTGATGTTCATCGACCTGGATAACTTCAAGACGGTCAACGACAAGCATGGCCACGACGCCGGCGATGAAGTGCTGTGCGAAGTGTCGCGCCGGATGGCCGGCGTGGTGCGCTCGCGCGATGTGCTGTGCCGCCTGAGCGGCGATGAATTCGCGCTGATCCTGCCGGCGCTGCCCGACCAGGCGGCGGCCGAGCAGCTGGCCCAGCGCCTGATCGACGCGGTGCGCGTCACGCTGACGATACGCGGCGAAGTGATGCCGATCGGCGCCACCGTCGGCCTGGCGTTCGCGCCGGTGGACGCCAGCGACGCCACCGACTTGCTCAACGCCTCGGACCAGGCGATGTACGAAGCCAAGCGCGCCGGAAAGAACACCTTCAGGAGGGCGCGGCGTGCGGATGCGTAGCGCCACCATGCTGCTGTCGGCGCTCTGCTGCGCATCGGCCGCCCCGGCCGCGCTGGCGCAGCAGCAGGCGCCGGCCAGCCTGGAGGAGCTGCTGCGGCAGACGCCCACCGACGTCACGCGCGACATCGAGGAATCCACCTCGTCGCGGTTCGCGCAGAGCGCATCGCAGGCGCCGTCCGTCACCTACGTGGTCACGGACACCGACATCGCCCGCCACGGCATGCGCAACATGGCCGACATCCTGCGCAGCATGCCGGGCCTGTACGTGACCGGGGACGGCAACTTCAGCTACGTCGGCGCGCGCGGCCTGGGGCGGCCGGGCGATTTCAACGCGCGCCTGCTGTTCCTGGTCGACGGCATGCGCGTCAACGAAAACATCTACGACGCCGGCCTGCTGGGTTCCGAGTTCTTCGTCGACGTCGACCTGATCGACCGCGTCGAATACGCGCCGGGGCCGGGCTCCGCGCTGTATGGCAACAACGCCTTCTTCGGCGTGGTCAACATCATCACCAAGGGCACCGACAAGCTGGGTGGCCTGCAGGTGCGGGCCAACGTGGACTCGGACCGCAAGCGCGAAGTGCGCGCCAGCGTCGGCCACCGTTCGGAGCAGGGCTGGGAGGCATGGCTGGCGCTGAGCGCCTTCAGGCAGGACGGCATCGCCGCGCCGTTCTCCGTGCAGCCGGAGGACGAGGCGCCCTACAAGGATCTGAACTGGGACCGGGGCCAGCGCCTGCTGACGATGGCCCGCTACGGCGGCTGGACGCTGCGCGCGGGCCTGAGCCATCGCGAGCTTGGCAGCCCGGCCATCCTGCCGCCGGAGGCGCCGGTGCACATGGTCCAGAACCGTAACATCTACAACAACAACTTCGTGTCGGCCGAATACCAGCGGGACCTGGGGAACGACTGGAGCCTGTATGGCGCCGTGTCGTCCAAGCGCAGCGATTACCTGAGCGTGTACCCCTTCGTGCGCCCCGACGCGACGACGTTCGAATTCGACAATCTTGGCCTGGGCCGCTGGTACAACCTGGACCTGCGCGTCAGCACCCAGCGCTGGCGCGACCACGAATTGATGGCGGGCTTCGAATACCAGTACGATCGCACGCAGGCTATCCTCGCCGGCCCGGTGGGCGAGGAGCCCGACGCCGCCTTCTTCGGCCGCAATCGGCGGCGCGGCCTGTTCGTGCAGGACTCCTGGCGGCTGAACGATGCCCACCGCGTGACGCTGGGCCTGCGCCGCGACAGCACCATGGTGGGCGGCACCAACACCAATCCGCGCCTGGCTTGGATCTGGAGCGGCGTGCCCGACGCGTCGCTCAAGCTGATGTACGGCAGCGCCTACCGCGAAGCCAACCTGTTCGAGTTCCAGGTCAACGCGCCGCTGGAGGCGCCGCTGCCGTCGCCGGAACGCATACGCACGCTGGAGCTGGCGTGGGAGCATGCGCTGAACCACAATTTCCAGTACCGGGCCTCGGCGTATGCGTCGCGCCTGCGCGACCTGATCAGCATCAGCAAGGAAAGCGGGGTGTTCGAAAACAGCGGCGGCATCCGCAATATCGGCGCGGAGCTGGGGCTGGAGCGGCGCTGGACCGGCGGCCAGCAATTGCAGGCGGCGGTGTCCCTGCAGCGCACCACCGATGCGGCGGGCCGTCGCCTGGACAATTCGCCGCGCGCGCTGGCCAAGCTGCTGTACAGCCAACCGCTGCAAGGCGACCGCCTGCGGCTGTCGTGGCAGGTGCTGGGCCAGAGCCGCCGCTCCATCGGACCCGTGGCCCTGCCGGGATATGCGCTGCTCAACAGCACCCTGCTGTGGCGCCCCGGCGAGGGGACCGATGTCGCGGTCTCGTTGTACAACATCGCCAATGTGCGCTATTACGACGCGCCGTCCGGCATCGATCCGCAATTCAGGCAGGAGGGGCGGGGGCTGCGCTTCTCGGTGACCAGGCAGTTCGGCCTATGAGGCCCTTCCGCCTTGCCTGGCTGCTGCTGCCGGTGCTGTCCGCGCTGGCGGCGCCCGCGCGCGCGGGGCAGGACCAGCTGCAACTGAAGGCGGCCTTCATCTACCGCTTCGCCCAGCTGACGCAATGGCCTCCGCCGCCGCTGCGCGAGTTCACCTACTGCGTGGCGGGCGACGCGCCCTTGCAGGACGCCCTGCGCCTGCTGATGCAGGCCACCCCGGGCGGCGTGCCGGTCCACACGCTGCAGCTGAACGAGCCGCAGCGCGTGCCGCAATGCCAGCTGCTGGTGTTGGGGGCGGGTGTGCGCGGCGACCTGCGGCGCTGGCATGAAGTGCTGGCGGACGATCCGGTGCTGGTGGTGGGCGACAGCGCGGAGTCGTTCCGCAGCGGCGCCATCATCGGGCTGGTGATCGAACCGAACGGCCTGGCCTTCCGCATCAATCAAACGGAAGCCAGGCGGCGGGGATTGGCGATCAGCTATCAGATGCTGAAGCTGGCGCGCGAGGTGAAGTAGCTCGCTTCAGGTGTTCAGCGTGAACTCGGTGAACGAGGCCTCGTCCGGCGGCGACTTGGGTTCCGGCTCGGCCTGGGCATTCTTGCTGTCCGGGCCATTGTTCAGTAGCCACAGCAGGTTGGTGGCCGAATCGGCGTTGGCCAGCGCCTCGTCCTGGCTGATCAAGCCATCCTGCACCAGCTTGAGCAAGGCCAGTTCGAACGACTGCGAACCGGGCGACATGCTCTTCTCCATCGCCTCCTTGATCTGGCCGATCTCGCCTTTTTCGATCAGGTCCGAGATGTAGCGGGTGTTGACCATCACCTCCACCGCCGCCGTGCGCGTGCCGCCGTTGATCGAGCGGACCAGCCGCTGCGAGACGATGGCCTTCACCGTCGACGACAAGTCCTGCAGCAGCGCGGCGCGGTTCTCGATCGGGTAGAAACTGATAATACGATTTAGCGCGTTATAGCTGTTGTTGGCGTGCAGGGTCGCCAGCACCAAGTGGCCCGACTGCGCGTACGCCAGCGCGGCGGCCATGGTCTCCTTGTCGCGGATCTCGCCGATCAGGATGCAGTCCGGCGCCTGGCGCATGGAGTTGCGCAGCGCGGTGTGGAAGTCCTTGGCGTCGCTGCCGATCTCGCGCTGGCTGACGATGGATTTCTTATTCTTGAACAGGTACTCGATCGGGTCTTCCAGCGTCAGGATATGGCCGGATCGCAGTTCGTTGCGGTGGTCCAGCATCGAGGCGATGGTGGTGGACTTGCCGGAGCCGGTCGAGCCGACCAGCAGCAGCAAGCCGCGCTTTTCCATGATCAGGTCCGCCAGCACCGGCGGCAGCTGCAGGTCGGCCAGCACCGGTATGGTGGCGGGCACGAAGCGGAATACGGCGGAGATGGTGCCGCGCTGCTTGAACGCGGACAGGCGGAAGCGGCCCATGTTCGGCACCGACACGCCCATGTTCAGCTCATTGGTCGCCGCCAGTTCCTCCATCTGCGCGGGGGAGGCGATCTCCGACAGCAGCGAATGGATGTTGTCCGGCTCGAGCTTTTGCTGGTTGATGGGGATCAGGTTGCCGTTGATCTTGATGTGCACCGGCGAATTCACCGCGAAGAACATGTCCGACGCGTTCTTCTCCTTCATCAGCTGGAACAGGCGTTCCATGGCCATGGCACTCTCCTCAGTATCAAAAAAAACGGGGACTGCGTGGAGTCCCCGGTTCTTGTCGCCTGCTTAGATACCGCGCAGCAGTTCGTTGATGCCGGTCTTGGCGCGGGTTTTGGCGTCCACGCGCTTGACGATGACCGCGCAGTACAGCGAGTACTTGCCGTCGTCCGAAGGCAGGTTGCCCGAGACGACCACCGAGCCCGCAGGCACGCGGCCGTAGGTGACCTCGCCGGTGGCGCGGTCGTAGATCTTGGTCGACTGGCCGATGTACACGCCCATCGAGATCACCGAGTTCTCTTCGACGATCACGCCTTCGACGATTTCCGAACGGGCGCCGATGAAGCAGTTGTCTTCGATGATGGTCGGATTGGCCTGCATCGGTTCCAGCACGCCGCCGATGCCGACGCCGCCGGACAGGTGGACGTTCTTGCCGATCTGCGCGCACGAACCGACGGTGGCCCAGGTGTCGACCATCGCGCCTTCATCGACGTAGGCGCCGATGTTGACGTAGGAAGGCATCAGCACCACGTTCTTGGCGATGAAGGAGCCACGGCGCGCAACAGCCGGCGGCACCACGCGGAAGCCGCCCTTGGCGAAATCCTCGGCGGTGTAGTTGGCGAACTTGGTCGGTACCTTGTCGTAGAACTGCATGGTGCCGTCGGACGGCATCTGCACGTTGTTCTCCAGGCGGAAGGACAGCAGCACGGCTTTCTTGACCCACTGGTTCACGACCCAGTCGCCGGTGGTTTTTTCGGCCACGCGGATGGTGCCGGCGTCCAGGCCCGCGATCACGTGCGAAACCGCGTCACGCAGTTCGGCGGTGCCGTTGGCTGGATTGATGTTGGCGCGGTCTTCCCATGCCTGGTCGATGATTTGCTGGAGTTGTTGGCTCATGATGTGCGATCTTATTTAAGGGTTTTGCAGATTCAGGGACTTGCAGAATTGGACGATGCGCTGCGCCGCTTCCAGGCCTTCCTCCGTCTCGGCGACCAGCGCCATGCGGATGCGGTTGCGGCCCGGATTGGCGCCGTGGGCGTCGCGCGCCAGGTAGCTGCCCGGCAGTACCGTGACATTATATTCGGCGTACAGGCGCTGGGCGAATTCGGTGTCCGACAGGCCGGTCCGGCTGACGTCGGCCCACAGGTAGAAGCCGGCGTCCGGCAGTTCGACCTGCAGCACTTCTTGCAGCAGCGGGGTGATGGCGGCGAATTTGGCGCGGTATTTTTCGCGGTTCTGTTCGACGTGGGTCTCGTCGTTCCAGGCCGCGATCGACGCAGCTTGCACGGAAGGGCTCATGGCTCCGCCGTGATAGGTGCGGTACAACAGGAATTTTTTCAGCACGTCGGCATCGCCGGCCACGAAGCCCGAGCGCATGCCCGGCACGTTGGAGCGCTTCGACAGGCTGCTGAACACCACCAGCCGCGCGTAGGGCTTCTCGACCGTGGACAGGCCCAGCGTGTGCGCCGCTTCCAGCGCGCCCAGTGGCGCCTTGTCGCCGTGGTAGATCTCGGAGTAGCACTCGTCGGCGGCGATGATGAAGTTGTAGCGCTCGGACAGGGCGAACAGGTTCTCCCAGTCGGTCAGCGTCAGCACGGCGCCGGTCGGATTGCCGGGGGAGCACAGGAACAGCAGCGATACGCGCTCCCACACCGAGGCGGGGATGCTGTCGTAGTCGCAGCCGAAGTTGCGGGCCGGGTCGGAGTTGACGAAGTACGGCTCGGCGCCGGCCAGGTAGGCCGCGCCTTCATAGATCTGGTAGAACGGATTCGGGCTGATGACCAGCGACTTGGCGGCCGGGTCGATCACGGTCTGCGCCAGCGAGAACAGGGCCTCGCGCGAGCCGTTCACCGGCAGCACCTGGGTGGCCGGATCGAGCTTGGGGATGCCGTAGCGGCGTTCCAGCCAGCCGGCGATGGCGCCGCGCAGCGCATCCGAACCGATGGTGGTCGGGTAGGTGGCCAGGCCGTCCACATTGTCGATCAGCGCCTGCTGGATGAAACGCGGCGTCGGGTGTTTGGGTTCGCCCATGCCCAGGCTGATGGTCTTGTGCTGTGGACTGGCGGTCACCTGCGCGAACAGCTGGCGCAGTTTTTCGAACGGATAGGGTTGCAGCTTGTCGAGATGTGGATTCACTTGGCGGACCGGGTGCGGAACGTTGAAAAAAGAACAGCGTAGACAGCCATTATAGCGCCTCCGCGCGGGCGTCGTAGTGTGGCGCTTTGGAGGCTCGCCACCAATGCCAAATAATAAACATGTGAGATACTGCGGCCCACGGTTCACAAAGAGACAAAGCATGGAACAAGACGAGACGACGTTGGAAGCGCAGGTCAGCCGGCGCGTGATGGCGCTGCGGCTGGCGACGGGCCTTATGCAGGGCGCGCTGCTGTATTGGCTGTACCGGGCCGACCAGGGCGCATGGTGGCCGGGCGGGCTGCCGTATGTGATGACGCCCCTGATGATGGCCGGCGTGCTGCTGCCGGCGATGCTGATATCGGCTATGGGCCATATGGCGCCGAAGAAGGTGGCGCAGTGGATGCTGGCCGCCGCCGTCGTGCTGCTGGTGCTGGCGCTGCACGCGGTCAGCCGGGATGCCGGCTTGTGGCGCGGCGCCGGCGAGGTTGGGAAGAGCGTTTTGGCGCCGCACTCCGCTCCGGTGATGGTCTTCGGCGGAGTGTTCATGTACATCGCCCACGTGATGGTGATGGCGGGGGCCGCGGACAGGCGCTTCTTCGCCAGCTACGGTAGCTATTTCGAGCTGGCCTGGAAGCTGGCGGTGCAGCTGATGTTCTCGGTGTTCTTTGTCGGCACGCTGTGGCTGGTGCTGCTGATGGGCAGCGGCCTGTTCTCGATGGTGAGGCTGAACTTCCTCAAGCATGCGATGGAGAAGTCGTGGTTCGTGGTGCCGGTGGTGTGCTTCGCCTGGTCGTGCGCGATGCACGTCACGGACGTGCGTCCGGCCATCGTGCGCGGCATCCGCAGCCTGCTGCTGGTGCTGCTGTCGTGGATACTGCCGGTGGCGGCGCTGATCGTCAGCGGTTTCCTGTGCGCGCTGCCGTTCACGGGACTGGATGTGCTGTGGGCCACGCGGCATGCGACGTCGCTGCTGCTGGCCGCGGACGCGGCGCTGATTGTCCTGATCAATGCGGCCTTCCAGAACGGCCGCGCCAAGGCGGCGCTGGTGGTGCGCGTGAGCGCGCGCGTGGCCGCGCTGCTCATATTGCCGCTGACGGCCATCGCCGTCTACGCGCTGGGTTTGCGGGTGTACGACTACGGCTGGACCGCCGACCGCGTGGTCGCCGCCGCCTGCCTGGTTCTCGCCGGTTGCTATGCGTTGGGCTACGCGTGGGCGGCGCATCGCTACGAGACCTGGCTGTGCGCCATCGCCAACGTGAATGTGGCGTCGGCCTTCGTTTTTCTGGCGTTGCTGCTGGCGTTGTTCACGCCGATCGCCGATCCGGCACGCCTGTCGGTGAACAACCAGGTGGCGCGGCTGGAGAAGGGCCGCACCGAGGCCGCGAAATTCGATTTCCACTACCTGCGTTTCGAGGGGGAGCGTTATGGACAGGCAGCCCTGGCGCGCTTGTCGCAACAGGCCTCGGGGCCGGAGGCGACATTGATCCGCGAACTGGCCGCCAAGGCGCTGAAGGACACGGACCGCTGGCACAATGAGCGCCAGGTTGTGCAGATATCGGTGGCCGCCAACGTCAAGGTGTGGCCCGCCTCCGCAAAGCTGCCGGCCAGCTTTGTGGCACAGAAGTGGAGTCCGGAGGACGCGCGGGCGATTCCGTCATGCCTGTCAAGCGTCGGCTCCTACTGCGATGCCATGATGGTGGATATCGACGGAGACGGCAGACCGGAAATCCTGCTGGTTAACGTCGACAGCTATTCGGAGCCTGCGCTCATCAAGGAACGCGCCGATGGCAGGTGGGTAGTCGCAGGCCATCTCGATATGAACGTCAGCAAATGCGAACCCTTGATGGAGAAGCTGATGACAGGCCAATACACGCTGGTCGCGCCGCGCATGAAGGCGTTGCAGGTGGGCGGCCAGGTCTTGCAGTTTCAGTCGGAGTTCGATACCGGCGACTGCAAACCAATCAAGGCTGCCAAATAGGGGGGGGCGTGGTTAATATCCGGTGGCCAGCAGTGCCGGGTTGCGTATGCGTCCCTCGTCGATCAGCTGGCAGCAAATCGCCAGGGCGTTTTGACCGGCTTCGGTCGATGTTTCAAACTCTGTCACCACGGTGCTTGAATCGATCCTGCTGATGTCCCTGTAAATCTCCCATCGCCCCTGCCATTTATTCCGTTCGTTTTTCGTGCTGAACGAACGGATTTCAAACAATTTATAACAAATGTGATAGTTGATCATGGAGTCCAACGATAGCTATATTAAAACGCCGAGAATTGCTGTTATGTAACTCCCTGTATCGTATTGTATATAGCTTGCCGCAGTGCATCATTACAAATTGGTAATATTGATTTTCTGTAATCAATGGTCATTCAAAGTTGCGGGACTGTAAAGGACAGGCTTGCATATCCTCGTCCAACCTGGGCGCTGTCCGTCACGGGCGCGCCGCTGCTTTGGCTGTTCATTGTGCCGGAGCTGGCCTTTTGCGTGGCGCAGTGGCTGCCGGTACGCTCTCCATCAGAAAGTCGATGACGGAGCGCACGCGGGCCGGCCGCTGCTGCCGGCACCACCAAGGCGATCAGCGCTTGAGGAGTGCCGTTTCCAGTTCATCTGTGCTGCGCACATGGCCGATGAAAGGGAAGATATTCTGCACCGCGAACCGGTGCATCTCCGCCTTCAGGCTGGACATCGCGTCATGGGCGAACACCATCGCATAGCCCTGGTCGAAGGCCGCGCGGGCGGTGGATTCGACGCCGAAGTTGGTGGCGATGCCGCCCATGATGAGCGTGCGGATGCCGCGCCGGCGCAGTTGCTGGTCCAGCTCCGTGCCATGGAACGCCCCCCACTGGCGTTTGGCGATCACAATGTCGCCCGCCTGGCAGCCGGCCTGCTCGACCAGTTCGGACGCCTGCGGCGGCGGTGGCGGCGCGGACGGATCGCGCGCCAGCGAGACATCCGCCGGCAGGCGCAGGAGCTCGTTGACCAGCACGCGGACATAGATTACCGTTCCGCCGCTGCGGCGTAGGGCGTTGGCCAGGCGGGCGCCATTTTCCACCACTTGTTGCGCCGTATGCGGCGCCAGCTCCCGTGCCACGTTGCTGTGCTGTAGATCGATCAATACCAGGGCGGTGCTGGAAGGTTCGAGATTCATTGCTGATTCCTTTAATGTGAGGGTATCCTCAGATAATTATAAGTCGGATTCGTTTATAATGTGAGGATGTCCTCAGATATTAAACAAACCAACAGGCGCAAGCCGCAGCAACTGCGCGGGGAGCAGCGTATGGCGGCGATGCTGGATGCCGCCGCCGCCGTGTTCGCGCAAGCCGGCTACGATGCCGCCACCATGACCGCCATCGCCGAGCAATCCGGTTCGTCCATTGGCGCGCTGTACCAGTATTTTCCCAACAAGCTGGCCTTGGCGAAGGCGCTGCGCGAGCATTACGGCGAGGAGATGGCGCGTCGCTGGACGACGCTGATTGCCGATGCTTCGCAACTGAGCATCGCCGCGCTGGTGGACCGGATCTTCGATCTGATGATCGGTTTTTTCGATGAGCACCCGGCCTACTTCACGCTGCTCAACGCGACACTTGGGTATCAGCGCGACGCGGTCGCGCGCCAGCGGCTGCGGTCGCGGATAGGCGCCGCGCTGAGGGAGAAACAGCCGGAATTGGAAGAGGGCGAGGCGCTGCGGCTGGCCACTGTGTCGCTACAAATCGTGAAGGGACTCAATCCCCTGTACGCCGAGGCAGCGGCCGCCGAGCGGAAGGAACTGGTGGCGGAGTTCAAGCTGGTGCTGGTCAGCTACCTGAAAGCGCGTTTGCGCAAATAGTCAGGCGGCCTTCAACAACGCTTGTGGCTTGTTCCATACCTGCTGGGCCACGCGCATCATGTTGCGGCCCATGACAAGCTCGGTCTCGCTGTCGGTCATGCCGGCCTTGCGCAGCGCGGCGGCCAGCTGGCGCCAGATTTCGGGCGGCGTGAAGGTCGGCGGGTGCCCGGCGCTGTAGCCGGCGGAGGCGGGCCACCAGTGACTTGGGTCGAAAGCGCCGGGCGGCGTGTCGTCCAGGCCGGGCTGCTGGAAGCAGATATCGAGGCCGATGCCGGCATGCGTCACGCCCACCAGATCGGCCACATAGGCGGCGTGGCGCGCGACGTCGTCGACGTCGGGATGCTCTTTACCGAGGAACCACGACAGGCCGGACACGCACACCACGCCACCGGTGGCGGCGCAGGCGCGGATCTGTTCATCGGTGACGTTGCGGCCGTGCTGCACCAGCGTGTATGGATTGGCGTGGCTGAAGATCACCGGCTGCGACGATGCGGACATGATATCGAGGCTGCACAGGCGCCCCGTGTGCGAACAGTCCATCAGGATGCCGGCGTCGTTCACGGCGCCCACCATGCTGTAGCCGAGCGATGTCAGGCCGCGCGGCTGGTCGTGGCAGCCGTCGGCGACGCTGTTGTTGCGGTTGTAGGCGAAGTGCATCTGGCGCACGCCCAGCTGGGCATACAGGGCCACCATCTCCGGCTGGTCGAGCAGCGGCATGGCGCCTTCCAGGTCGAAGCCGATGGCGATGCGGCCGTCGGCGGCGGCCTGGATGATGTCGTCCACGCTGGAGACGAGCACGTAGCGGTCGGGGTCGGAAGCGATGGTGGCGCGGTAGCCTGCGATCACGGACATCACCTGCGAGACCGGGTTCATGTCGCCGCCGACGTTGAGCGAGACATAATTGACGCCGGCGGCGTGCAGCCGTTGAACCGGCGTGAAGTCGGCCTGCGGGTGTTGCGGCAGGCAAGCGTGGGCGTCCCAGTTGATCATAATTTTTTTCTTAAAAAGATTAGCTATTTTTGCATGATAATGGCGCATATGGCTAATCACGGGATGAAATTCTTATGCGCGGATATGTTTTGCTGATATCGTTGTTGGCCGTGCCCGGCGCCTGGGCCGCCGATGGGAAGAAGGATGCCTATCTCGACGCGGCGGCCGCGCCGGTGGATGCTAAGGCGATGGAGGCGCGCGTCGATCCCGCGATGCGCAAGGCGATCGCCGAGGCCCTGGCGGCCGAGGTTCCGGCGCAGTCCCTGCCACGCGCGGCGCCGGTGTTCGGCTCCGCCAGCAGCGATATCATGACCGCCGCCTTCAACGAGGCGAAAGTGCCGGACTGCCTGCATTCGGAAGGACTGAAGCGGCAGTCGACATTTCTCCTGGGCGGCTATCTCGCGCTGCCGTTCATCCCGATCGCCAAGCTGCGGGGGAAATGCATCTAGCATGTATACTGTCCGCTAAATTCACACTATTAAGGCCGACATGTCTTTTTCTTCGCTGGGCCTTGCTCCCTCACTGATTAACGCCGTTACCGAAATCGGTTACCAGGAGCCGACCGCCATCCAGAGCGCCGCCATTCCCGCCATCCTGCGCGGCGAGGACGTGCTGGGCGCGGCGCAGACCGGGTCCGGCAAAACCGCCGCCTTCGCGCTGCCGCTGCTGCAATCGCTGCTGGACAACCGCAACGGCCCGCGCCAGCTGCACGGCCTGATCCTGGTGCCGACGCGCGAGCTGGCCGCGCAGGTGGGCGAGTCGATCCGCAAGCTGGTGGCGCATTTGCCGATGCAGGTCAAGGTAGCCATCGTGTTCGGCGGCGTGTCGATCAATCCGCAGATGATGGCGCTGCGTGGCGGCGCCGATATCGTCGTCGCCACGCCGGGCCGGCTGCTGGACCTGATCGACCACAATGCGCTGAAGATCTCGCGCACGGCGATGCTGGTGCTGGACGAGGCGGACCGCCTGCTGGACCTGGGCTTCAGCGAAGAATTGAACCGCATCCTGGAACTGCTGCCGAAGCAGCGCCAGAACCTGTTCTTCTCGGCGACCTTCCCGCCGGCGGTGCAGGCGCTGGCCGACGGCATGCTGCATCAGCCCACGCGCATCGAGGTGCTGTCCGAACCCTTGAGCAAACCCGATATCGCCCAGCGCGCGATCATGGTCGACGTGCCGCGCCGGACCATGCTGCTCAAGCACCTGATCCAGGAGCACAAGTGGAGCAGGGTGCTGGTGTTCGTCGCGACCAAGTACGCGGCCGAACACGTGGCCGATAAGCTGAATCGCAATGGCATCCGTGCCGGGGCCTTCCATGGTGAGTTCAGCCAGGGCGCGCGCACCGAGGTGCTGGGCGACTTCAAGGCCAGCCGCCTGCAGGTGCTGGTGGCGACCGATGTGGCGGCGCGCGGCATCGACATCGCCCGCCTGCCGGCAGTGGTCAATTACGACCTGCCTCGCTCGGCGGTGGATTACACGCACCGCATCGGCCGCACCGGCCGCGCCGGCGAGAGCGGCATGGCGATCAGCTTCGTCAGCGCCGAGACGGAACAGCATTTCCGCCTGATCGAAAAGCGCCAGGACATCCTGCTGCCGCGCGAGCAGATCGCCGGCTTCGAGCCGGTGGAGACGCTGCCGCCGGTTCCCGCCAATTCGGTCACGGACACCGTCAACGGCGGCATCAAGGGCAAGCGCAAGAGCAAGAAGGACAAGCTGCGCGAAGCCGCAGCGGCGGCCGGGGAGTGAGCCCTCGCGCCGTCAGTCCGGCGCGGCGGAGCGGTACAACTTGCGGTACTCCGACGGCGACGTGCGCAACGACGCCCGGAAATGCTGGCGCAAAGACAGCGCAGAACCGAATCCCGCCTGCTGCGCCACCATCTCGACCGATACTTCGCTGCTCTCCAGCAGATGCCGGGCGTGCGCCAGCCGCTGGTTGAGCAGCCATTGCTTGACCGAGGTGCCGGTGGCTTGGCGGAAGTGGCGGGTGAAGTTCCGGCGGCTCATCAGCGCGCGTTCGGCCAGCACGTCGATGCTGTGGTTCTGCGTCAGGTCCCCGCCCACCCATGCCAGCACCTGCGCGAAGCGGTCGTCGCTGCCGGTGACGGGCAGCGGACGTTCGATGAACTGGGCCTGTCCGCCTTGCCGGTGCGGCGCCACCACCAACTGCCGCGCCACGCGGTTGGCGATCTCCGCGCCGCATAACTGGCGCAGCAGGTGCAGGCAGCAATCCAGCCCCGCCGCCACGCCGGCCGACGTCACAACCTTCCCTTCATCGACATACAGGACTTCGCGGTCGACCCTTACCTTGGGATAGCGCTCGGACATCGTGTCCGCGCAGGCCCAGTGGGTGGTGGCGGTACGGCCGTCCAGCAGGCCCGCTTCGGCCAGCGGGAAGGAACCTACGCACAGGCCCACCACCTGCGCGCCGCGCTGGTGGGCGCGGCGCAGGGCTTGCAGCAGGCTGGCTGGTGCCGGGCGGCAGTCCGAATGCCAGGACGGCAGGATGACGATGTCGGCGCGGGCCAGTGTGGCCAGGCCGTGGGTGGCTGTGATGTCGAAGCCGGCGGTGGTGCCCAGCGGCGTGCCGGGATCCTCTGCGCAGACCTTGACGTCGAAGGTGGCGCTGTCGCAGTCGGCGCGCTGGGCGCCGAACACCTGGCAGGGCACCGACAGGTGAAAAGGGTTGATGCCGTCGAAGGCGATGACGGCGATGCGGAATTTCCGGCTGGGCGGGGTGCGCGTTGACATGGCCTGATTATATCGCATGGTGGCCTTCGGGCCACTTTTGGACAACGGCGCGGTGGCGCAGAATGTCACTCACCGGGCGCTTCCGCCTTATCCCACAGGAGAACAAAATGACCGCAACCCCACGCCGTGCCTTGATCGTCATCGATGTACAAAACGAATACTTCACCGGCAAGATGAAGATCGAATATCCGCCGGTCGAGACCTCACTGCCGAATATCGGCCGCGCCATGGACGCCGCGCGCGAAGCGGGCATCCCCGTGGTGGTGGTGCAGCACGACGCGCCGGAAACCTCCCCGATCTTCGGCCTGGGTTCGGAGGGCTGGAAGGTGCATCCCTCGGTGGCGCAGCGCGCGCACGACCATTTCATCAACAAGAAAATGGCTAGTGTGTTTGCCGGGACGGACCTGGCGGAGTGGCTGAAGGCGAACGCCATCGACACGCTGGCCATCGTCGGCTACATGACGCACAACTGCAACGCCTCCACCATCTACGAGGCGATGCATCGAGGCTTGCAGGTTGAGGTGCTGGACGATGCCACCGGCGCGCTGCCTTATGAGAATGCCGCCGGCAAGGCTAGCGCGGAAGAGATCCATCGCGTGTTCAACACGGTGTTCCATTCCAATTTCGGCGCGGTGGTGAGCACCGAGGCATGGCAGGCCGCCGTGCGCGACGGCCGCAAGCTGGAACGCGACAATATCTACCTGTCGAACCAGCGCACGCGCTAACCGCCGGTGCGCTTGGGCTGGTGGCCCTGTTTTTTCAGGGCTTCCATCACCAGGTCGCAGTGGTCGCCCTGGATTTCGATGACGCCGTCCTTGACGGTGCCGCCGGAACCGCAGGCGCTGCGCAGCTGCTTGCCCAGCAGGGTCAAGGCGATGGCGTCCAGCGCGAGGCCCTTGACCAGCGTGACGGTCTTGCCGCCGCGTCCCTTCGATTCGCGCGATACGCGCACGACGCCGTCGCCGGCGGGTTTGGATTTGGCGGCGGCCTTGCAGCTGCAATCGGCGACAGGCTTCCCGCAGTCGGGGCAGATGCGGCCGGTTTCGGTGGAGTAGACGAGACGGGTGTTCATATTGGTTTTTCGGTGATCAGGTTGATGCGGCGCTGGATGCGCTGGGCTTCGGCGGTGTCGCCCGCTTGCGTGGCACGCATCGCCTGCACGCCCAGCCATGCCAGCAGCGGCCGGCGCCAGCCTTGGGCGGAGGCGGTGTCCACGGCGCCGCTGAGGATTTGCGGCGTGGCTTTGCCTGCGCGCAGAAGCACGCCGCTGGCCACCAGCTTGGAAAGTGGATCGGCGATGGCTTGCACCGCGCCGGCCGCCGCCGCATCGCTGGACGCGGAGGCCACCGGCTGGTGCTGCGCGGGCAGCCGCGGGGCGTCGGCGGCGGTGGCGCGGCCGGACAGGTAGGCGGCGTAGGCGCGGTCGGCGGGGCTGGCGTCTTGCGATAGTTTGTCGTAGTCGGCGCAGTCCTCGAACACCAGCGAGGCGACCCGCGCGGCGCAGCGTATCAATTCGGCGCGTATCGTCAAATCGACCTTGCCGGTGCTGGCCAGCGCCTCGCGGGCGCGCTTGTACTCGGCCGCTTCCACGCGCGCGTTGCCGGACATGTAGGCGGCGGTCGAGCGTTCGATGGAGCTCTGCGCGTTCATTTGCCAATCCGGCACCGGAGGATTGTTGCCGCAGGCGGCCAGCAGCACGGTGGCGAGCAGCGTCGCGATCAGTGGGGCGGTGGTCTTCATGGCAGTTTGATCTCCGTGTCGCGCTTGAACGGCCATTTGCGGTTGATCTCATTGACCAGCTGTTCGACGCGGCGCAAGCTGCTTTCCACCTCGCCGCGCAGCGTGCCCAGATCGGCCGTGGCCTCCTTGGCGTTGGCTCCGACGGCCTGCGCCTCGACCAGCACCGCGTCCATTTTCTTCAAACTGTTGCGGGCGTCGGCCAGCAGGCCGTTGAGCTGCACGATGGTCGCCTGCGCGTCCGTCATCACGCCTTGCTTGCCGAAGACCTGCGTGTCGGCGTGGCCGATCAGGCTGTCGGCCTTGGTGGCCAGCGCGTTCACGGTGATCAGCAGTTTGTTGGCGCGTTCCGCCAGCTGCTGGGCGTTCTTGTCGTCGCCGGCGATCAGGCCCATGGCGCCGCCGGGGCCATTCAGCTTGCCGGTCACGCCCTGCACATTGGCCAGGCTCGCGGCCAGCGCGGAATTCTCCGCCGTCAGCGCGTTCAGGTTTTCCAGCAGATCCTTGGCGGCGGCCAGCAGGCGTGGAATCTCGGCGCCGGCGTCGCCGACCAGCAGCGTGCGCGTGGCGCCGTCCTCCAACGGTGGATCGGTTGGAATGCCGCTGAAGGCGCGCAGCTTGGCGCCGCCCACCAGGCCGCGCTCCAGCGTGAAGATGCTGGTGCTGCGCAGCCAGTGCGCGTCGCTGCGCGGCACGTCGACGATCACGCGTGCGTTGCCGTCCTTGCCCAGTTCTATGCGCCGCACACGGCCGATCGGGAAGCCGGCGAAGGTGACGTCCATGCCGACGGTGACGCCCTCCGAGTTATCCGTCTGCAGCACCAGCGTCTGCGTCGCTTCGAAGGCGCCGCGCGCATACAGCAGGTAGAGCGCCGATCCGGCCACCAGCACCACCATCAGCACCAACAGCAGCAGCGCCTTGAATTCCGCGTTGCGCACCGGCGCCGCTTCGTTTGTTTGTTCGGTCATTGTCTCTTCCGCTTAGTAGTAGTTGCCCATCAACGAGGCGATTTCGATCAACAGCATCACCGCGAACAGCCGCACCATGTCGTACAGGCCGTGCGTGACCTTGGCGCGGTAGCTGGCGCCGAAGTAGTAGGAGGAGGCCATCGGTATCAGCCCGACGGCAAAGCTGAAGAAGACGATCTTCAGCACCAGGATCAGCGCCACCGCCGGATTGAACACCTGGCCGACCACGCGCGTGTAGCCCGGCAGCGCCCACGGCGTGAAGCCGTACAGCGACAGGTAGGCGAGGATCAGCGTCGTCACGCAGCTGACGGCGGCCAGCATCCAGACCGCGAACACGCCGGACGCCACGCGCGGGAAGAATTCCTGGTGCAGCTCGGCGTCGCTGGTGTTGGCGGCGTTGCTGCGGCTTTGCGAGTATTCCAGCGCCTCGGGCAGCGTGGTGCGCAGGGCGACGAAGGCGGCGGCGGTCAGCGGGATCAGTTCCAGCACCAGCACGCGCACCACCATCTCCAGCGCGAAGCGCGACAGGCCGTAGCTCTGCGAGGTGACGACCACGATGCGGATCAGCACCAGGCTGACCAGCGCCGACAGCACGCCGTACCAGGCCAGGTTGGGCGCGGTGTCGCGCACGATGCGGCGTGCCAGCAGATTGAGGTTGGCGCCGCGATAGCTGGCGGGGGCGAACGCCAGCGACAGCATCCGCGCGGCGAACTGCAGCAGCCGCCACCAGCTGTTCAGCCAGGCGACGGTTGCTTGCATCAGGCGCCGCAGCGCGGAGGGGATTGCTGCTTCTATGCTCATCTTGACAGTTTAGCACCGCGAGGGAGTGGGCGCGCGCCCGCCAGCGTGGTGCTTATTCCTCCGCGAAGGTGGCGATGATGGCGTCGGCGGCGGCGCGCACGCGGGCGCTGCGACTCAGGTCGCTGTGCATCACCAGCCAGATGTCGTAGTGGTCCACGCGCTCGGGCCAGACGCGGGTCAGCCGGGGATCGCCGTCGGCCATGTGGCAGGGCAGTTCGGCCACGCCCATGCCACGCCGCGCCGCGTCGAGCATGACCATGCCGCTATTGACCTCGAACGCCACGCGCGCGTTGGCGATCGATTCAAGACACAGCTTTTCCATGTGGCGCGGCGCCACCGTGCCCTGGTAGACGATGATGTCGTGGCCCTGCATGCCGTTGCCCTGCACCGGCACGCCGCGTTCGGCCAGGTAGGCCGGCGTCGCGTACAGGCCCATGCTGCGCCGGGTCAGGTGGCGCGAGATCAGGTCGGGACTGGTGGGCTTGAGCGAGCGCACGGCCAGGTCGGCCTCGCGCCGGGTCAGGTTGCTGATCTCGGTGCTGGTGCTCAGCACCACGCGGATCTCGGGATGCATGACGTGCAGCCGCTGCATGGCGCCGAGCACCGAGTGGCTGGCGATGGTGTCCGAGGTGGCCACGCGCACGATGCCGGACAGGCGGTTGTCGATGCCCTGCATCTCGCGCTGGAACTGCAGGGCCGCGTGCTCCATCAACTCGGCGGCGGTGACGGCCAGCTCGCCGGCGGGCGTAGCCAGGTAGCCGGACGGCGTGCGCAGGAACAGCCGCGCGCCCAGCGATTTTTCCAGCGCGTTGAGGCGCCGGCCGACGGTGGCCTGGTCGATATCGAGGGCGGCGGCGGCTGCGCGCAGCGTTCCTTTGCGGTAGATGGCGAGGAAAATCCTGGCGTTGTCCCAATCCATGCGGCTTGTCCGGTGGTGATGCATTTTTGCATCGGAGTGCCGATATTATGCGTATTTACTGCATCATGCAAGAAGGCTAACATCGGCGGCATCTCACGGAAGGAAGCATCATGACTACCCCTAGCACCGTGGCGCCGGCGATCCAGCCGCGCCCAATCCCCGCCTTGCTGGTGTTGATGACACTGGCCATCGGCTTTGTCATGGCGATGATCGACGTCACCGCCGTCAATACCGCCTTGTCCGATATTTCGGTGAACCTTGGCGTGCCGCTCACCGGCCTGGTTTGGGTGGTGGACGGCTACACGCTGACCTTTGCCGCGCTGCTGATGGCCGGCGGCGCGCTGGCCGACCGCTACGGCCCGAAGAACGTCTACCAGGGCGGCTTGAGCGTGTTCATACTCGGTTCGGTGCTGTGCGCCGTGGCCCCCAGCGGCAACGCGCTGATCGCCGCGCGCCTGCTGCAGGGCGCGGGCGCGGCGCTGTTCATGCCCAGTTCATTGAGCCTGCTCACGCACGCCTACGACGACCAGGCTACCCGCGCACGCATGCTGGGCACGTGGTCGGCGATCGTCGGCTGCTCGTCGGCGGCCGGCCCGCTGGTGGGCGGACTGCTGGTCCACGAATTCGGCTGGCGCAGCGTGTTCTGGGTGAACGTGCCTATCGGCCTGCTCGGCATCGTGCTGACGCAGTTGGTGGCGCCGGCCACGCCACGCTCGCAGCGCGCGCTGTCGATGTTGAGCCATGCGCTGGGCGTGATCGCGCTGGCGGCGCTGAGTTTTGTGCTGATCGAAGGGCCGTCGCTGGGCTGGGCTTCGGCACCGGTGCTCGGCGCCTTGGCGGCGACGGTGGCGGCGGCGTTCCTGCTGGTGCGGCGCGAACGCACCGGCGCGCATCCCTTGCTGCCGCGCGCCTTGTTCGATACGCCGGCTTTCGCGGCGGCCAACGGCGTCGGCTTCCTGATCAATTTCGCGGTGTTCGGGCAGCTGTTCCTGCTTAGCCTTTACATCCAGCAGTCCGGCGCGGATGCGCTGCACACCGGCCTGAAACTGATACCGATGATGGCCGCTTTCGCGATCGGCAACCTGACCTCCGGCCGCATTGCCGCGCGGGTCGGCACGCGGCCGCCGATGATGTATGGCCTGATGGTGGGGCTGGGCGTGGCGGTGCTGATGCTAGTCGGCCTGACGCCGCAGACGCCGTACTGGCTGCTGGTGCTGGGCGCGGTGGTGATGAATGTCGCCATCGGCATCGCGATTCCTGGCATGACGGCGACGGTGATGCTGGTGGCCGGCAAGGCCCACGCCAACAGCGCCGCCGCCGCGCTGAACGCCAACCGTCAGATCGGCGCCCTGGTCGGCGTGGCGATGATGGGCACCGTGATGCATGCGATGCCCGATTGGACGTGGCGCCTGCAGCTGGCCTTCGGCCTGATCTCGGCTGCCTATGCGGGCGCGCTAGTGCTGGTTTGGCGCTACGTCAAGTTGGGCAAGCCGGCTTAAACGCCGCGCGTGCTGCGCCATTCGATCATCTCGGCGATGGTCAGGATGGGCATGCCGTGCAGCTCGGCGAAGCGTTCGATGTCGGCGCCGCGCATCATGGTGCCGTCGGGGTTCATCAACTCGCACAGCACGGCGGCCGGATTGAGGCCAGCCATGGTCGCCAGGTCCACCGAGCCTTCGGTGTGGCCTTTGCGGGCCAGCACGCCGCCCGGCGTGGCGCGCAGCGGGAACACGTGGCCGGGGTGGACCAGGTCGCGCGGCTGCGCATCGGCGGCGATGGCTGTGCGGATGGTGGTGACGCGGTCCGCCGCCGAAACGCCGGTGGTCACGCCGTCGCGCGCTTCGATCGACACCGTGAACGGCGTGCCGTAACGGCTGCCGTTATCGGCGGCCATCATCGGCAGTTCCAGCGCGCGCACCTTGTCGGCGCTCAGACAGAGGCAGACGATGCCGCTGCATTCGCGGATCATCATGGCCATCGACTGCACGGTGATTTTTTCGGCGGCGACGATCAGGTCCGCTTCGTTCTCGCGGTCGAAATCGTCGAGCAGGATCACCGGCACGCCGGCGCGCATGGCTTCCAGCGCCGCGTTGATGCGGCCTTCCAGATCGCCCGAAACCAGGGAGTAGGGGGATACTGCGGATTGTTGGTCTAACATGTGGAACGCTCCTCGCAAATAGGCGAAAAACGCGACAGGGCAAGCGAATACGCGCGGCCCGCCGCACCGATCGCTCGGGCGGATGGCCGCGTCACCGCACATCTTCTTTCATCCGGACTATACCGTCGGCTCTGGAATCGCACCAGATCTGCTGACCCCTCTTGCGAGAGCGCTCGCGGGCTTGGCCATCGCTGGCCTTACCGCCGGTGGGGAATCGCACCCCGCCCCGAAGACGTCGTTAATCGCCTGCCGGCTGGCAGGCGAGCAAGGATTCTAGCCCAAATTAAGAATTTCAGTGTATGGTGGCTTTCTTCTTCTTTTTTATGCAACGGGTATGAAGCTGATGACAATGCGTAGCGCCTCCGCCGCCGTTCTTCTGGCGTGTTCCCTCATGGCGCAAGCCGACAATCAGCCGCCGCTGAAATTGAGCGACCCGATACCGGTCGGGCCGCAGGTCAAGGTGGGCCATCTGGCCAACGGCTTGACCTATTATGTGCAGAAAAATACCCGTCCCGAGAAGAAGCTGGAGCTGCGGCTGGTGGTGAAGGCCGGCTCGATACTGGAGGACGAGGACCAGCAAGGCCTGGCGCACTTCACCGAGCATATGGCCTTCAACGGTTCCACGCATTTCAAGCGCAACGAGCTGGTGTCCTATCTGCAGTCGATAGGCGTGAAGTTCGGCGCCGACCTGAATGCCTACACCAGCTTCAACGAGACCGTCTACATCCTGCCGCTGCCGACTGATAAGCCGGAGGTGGTGAAGCAGGGCTTCCAGGTGCTGGAGGATTGGGCGCACGGCCTGTCGTTCAACGACGCCGACATCGACAGCGAGCGCGGTATCGTGCTGGAGGAGCTGCGCATGGGTAAAGGCGTGGACGACCGCATGAACAAGGTGCTGCTGCCCAAGGTGCTGAACGGGTCGCGCTATGCGCAGCGCATGCCGATCGGTAAAGAGGACATCCTCAAGACCTTCAAGTACGACGCCGTCAAGCGCTTCTACCGCGACTGGTATCGTCCGGACCTGATGGCGGTGGTGGTGGTCGGCGATATCGATCCGGCCGATGCGGAGAAACTGGTGACGCAGCATTTCGGCGGCCTGAAAAATCCGCGGAGCGAGCGTCCACGCGAATACGCCAAGATCCCGGAGCGTTCGGAATCCGAAGGCGTGGTGTTCACGGACAAGGAGATCGGCGCGAACTCGGTCTATATCCGCTACCCGGTCCAGGCGTGGGCGCCCGGTTCCACCATCGCCGACTATCGCCAGAAGCTGATCGAGAACATGTACAGCTTTATTCTCAGCCAGCGCATGCACGAGCTGACGCAGCAAGCCAACCCGCCGTTCCTGCAAGGCGGCAGCGGCATGAACGCCGTGATGCGGGGCTACCGCTCGTTCGGCGCCGGCGCGGTGCTCGGCAAGGGTGGAGCGACGCCTGCCATCAACGCCCTGGTGCAGGAAGACCAGCGCGCGCGCCAGTACGGCTTCACCGCTTCGGAAGTGGAGCGCGCCAAGAAGGGCATGTTGCGCAGTTATGAGCGCATGTACAACGAGCGCGATAAATCCGATTCGGCCGGCTATGCGGCGGAGTACATCCGCAACTTCCTCGACAAGGAGTCGATCCCCGGCGTGGCGATGGAGTACCGCTATGCCAACGAGCTGATACCGGGCATCGCGCTGTCGGAGGTGAACGCCGCCGTGCGCGCGGCCATCCCGGACAACCAGAACAAGCTGGTGATCTACACCGGCACCGAGGTGGCCGGCGTGCCGGCGCCGAAGGCTGACGAGTTGTTGGCCACCGCCAGCGCGGCCGAGAAGATCGGCGTCAAGGCTCAGGAAGAGAAGGTCTACGCCAGCCAGTTGATGGCGGTGCCGCCCAAGGCCGGCAGCATCGTCGGCGAGACCTTCAACGCCAAGCTGGGATTGACGGAGCTTGTGTTGAGCAACGGCGTCAAGGTGGTGTTGAAGCCGACTGACTTCAACAACGACCAGGTGATACTGACTGGCCTGCGGTACGGCGGCTGGTCGCTGTTCGCCGACCAGGACCTGTTCAATGCGCGCTATGCCAGCAATATCGTCCACCAGATGGGCGTGCGCGATTACACTCCGAGCGATCTGGTGAAGGTGTTGGCCGGTAAGTCGGCGGGCGCCAACGCCAGCGTCAGTTCGATCAACGAGACGGTCGGCGGTGGCTCGGGCAGCGGCGACGTGGAGACCATGCTGCAGCTGGTGTACCTGAACATGACGCAGCCGCGCAAGGACCCCGCCATCTACAGCGCCTACGTCGACAGCCAGCGCGAACTGGCGAAGAACAATCTGGCACGACCGGAATCGGTCTTCAACGATACGATCACGGCTACGCTGTACAACAACAACCCGCGCGTGCAGCGTGCGCCCAAGCCGGCGGACTTCGATCAACTGGGGCTGGACCGGGTGGTGGATCTTTATAACAGCCGCATGGCCAGCGCCAAGGACTTTACCTTCTTCGTGACGGGCAGTTTCGACGTGGAGAAGATCAAGCCGTTGATCGCCACGTATCTGGCCAGCCTGCCGGTGGGCGAGATTCCGGTGGCGTTCAAGGACGAAGGTGTGCGGCCGGTGCGCGGCGTGGTGAAGAAGGAGGTTCATGCCGGGACTGAACCCAAGAGCACGATCTCGCTGTCCTTCACCGGCGAGGCGCAGTACTCGGCGCAGGAGCGTATGCGTATGCAGGCGCTGATCGAGGTGCTGAACATCAAACTGATCGAGGTGCTGCGCGAGAAGATGGGCGCGATATACAGCGGCGGCGTGCGCGGGAACATGGAGCGCATCCCTTACCAGAATTACTCGATCACGGCCAACCTGCCTTGCGCGCCGGAGAATGTGGACAAGGTGCTGGCGGCGACCTTCGCGGAGATCGACAAGATCAAGGAGAACGGCGCGGAGGATGCGGACCTGGCCAAGGTGAAGGCTTCGTGGGTCACCAACTATCGCCGTGGCATGCGCGAGAACGGCTATTGGCTGGGGGTGTTGATGAACGCCTTCTTCAACAAGACCGATCCGGAGGAAGTGCTGACCTACGAAGCGCGCGTGGGCGCGCTGACGGCGGCGGAGTTGAAGGACACCGCGCGGCGCTACTTCGACATGAACAATTATGTGCAGGTGGTGCTGTATCCGGCGAAGTAAGCGGGCCGCCTGTTACACTGGCGGCTTGTATTCATCACGATGTAGAGAACTATCATGGCAAAGAAAAAAGAAGAGCTGGACCCGGAAACCCTGGAGCTGATCAACTGGTGTATCGAAGTGGAGGGCTTCCTGGTGAAGGGCGGCGCCACGCAGGAGGAGGCGCAGGAGCATATCGAAGAGCAGGTCGAGTGGTTCACCGACCAGTTCTACGATGGCCTGACGCCAGAGGAAGCGGCGAAGGAAGCGCTGGCCTGATGCGTCAGGTATCAAGTCTCGGATCGTAGATAAATTGCCTGAGCACTTGTGCTGTGATGCGGCTGGTATCTGGATGTAATGGGTTGATCAGGACGTTGTATTCCTCCGGGACGATCACCGATGGCACCAGCAGCAGCGCCGCAGACTTTTTCTTCAGCCAGGCATCGCCGAAGTCGATGCTGGTTGAGCCGGGAGGTTCGGCTTGCCAAGTCGGCGGAAGCTCGTTCGCTTCGATGATTTCTTGTTTCCTCCAAACCGATGCGGGCACGCTAAGGCTGACCAGGAACGCATTGCGTATGGCGATATTGTCGCCAAGATGTGCCAGCGTCTCCAACGTGGCCAGCGCGATGCTGGTCGATGCATACACTACTTCAACGCCCTTGCTGTTCCAGCGGCCGCCGGTGAGTCTTGCACCGCCGCCGCTAAGGTCATCGGCGGCGTACCTCTCGGTATGCTTGGCGATCCTCCATAACGTGGCCGGTGCGGCAGGCATCAGGAGACGATCCCGTATTCGATCCGGCCGAGAGTGTCGAGCACTAATTCATAGCCCGCTTCGGTGTCCAGCAACGACAGAGGCGCTTCGCCGCCCAGCGATCGGTTGAGGCGACGTAGCCATGCGCGGGCGGCGTCCTCGTTTTCCAGAACTTGCAGTGCGCGCGACCATGCACGATCGGCGCGATACAAGCGGTCTTGTTCCGATGCGGACAAGGTTTCATTCCTGCTGATACGACCTTTCATGGTGCTGCGTGGCAGGCGCAGTACCTCGAACAAGCCGTCCTGACTCAGACCAAGGCGGCTTGCCATTGCCGGTATCACGCTGGCGGGAACGCCGTGCCGCATGTCTTCGATGACTGTGGCTGAGTCACCATGGAAGGTGCGGTTTGGTCGTTTCACATGCGGGCCTTCGGGCGCCGCGCCAAGCCGGGCAGCGGGGCGCTTCACTTGGGAGGCCGACGGGGCGGGTGATGGCTTCTTTGCAGTGGTTGACATAGCTTGTCCAAACCTAGACCTAATTGAGTACGATTATAGACCGTTCGGAATTGGCGTTGGTGGCGACATCGTCCTGCTTATCAAGACGTTCGCCTGATTGAGCTGTCTGGTCTCCTGGGGGCTGATAGGTGTGACAATTTTCGGATTTTACATGTGGGTAAAATGCTATCCTAACCCTCGCCGATTCATCCACAATACCAATATGAGGAGGTGCCACCCTTGAAGAAGTCAATTCTCGAAATCTACGCGCTTGCTGTTTGCTTTGTGACCGTAGTCTGCTTTGTGGTGGCGCTTGGAATCGCAACATACAGCGTTCTAGAAATTGCCAAACCGGATTTCACACTCAGCTCTTGGCAATACAACCAGCACCAAACTAACGAAGCTTTCTGGAATGGCTGTGGTACGAATAGATAGACCAGCGTTTATTGTTCGAGGAACGACTGGTTTTAGCCAGCGCCGCCTTGTCGCACGACGAGATGGATTTGCGGGAGCTTTCCTCCTATCCTCTTGCATTGCTCAACTCGCAGTTCGCCATGCGTCGCCAGATAGATCTTTCGTTGGCGAGCCATGGCGTGGTGCCCGATTTGCGAATCGAGGTCGATGATGTCGATGCGCTGTTGCGCCTGGCGGCCATCGGTCCTGTCTCCACCATCGTTGGCGAACTGGCTGCGAGAACGGCGTCTGGCGTGGGCGTCGCGCAAATTAACGATAGGGGATTGGTCAGGTCGGCAGCCTTCCGGTGGCGCAAAGGCCGAATGCTCAAGGGCGCGATGGGAGAGTTTTTTGATAGGCTGATCTCGGAAATTCGTTCTCGCGGACTCACCGCGCAGGTATGATGGGCAGCGTTTTCTTCGGGACAGACTTATAATCAAGAGATAACTCAAATGGATCGGTTCAAATGTCAGGCTGGCCTTGCGCTCTTTTTCTCTCTGTCTTTCCAGCACTGCTGGGCATGCCGTGCGCCGCCGCAGGAGCAGTTGATTGGCGTTGATGAGCAATTGGAAAAGGCGTTCGATGTGTCCGTCGCCACGGTGGTCCGGGAGACTCCGATGGATGGACAAATGGAGTATGAGTTCCTGGTTCAGAAACGCGTTCTCGGAGCGGCAAGGGGTTCGTTCACTTTGAAATTCCCCAACGCTCCGCAGCACCAGGACGAGCGGAGTTTCGACAACCATCAGGCCGAACGGTTTTGGCAGCGTGGTGGTGGGCGGTTATTTAACGACACGGCCTGCGTCATCGCCCCGACGTTTGTCGTCGGCCACAGCTACCTCGCGTTCGTCGGGCAGCCCATCACCAGGCGCAGCTTCGAACGCATCGAGAGCTCGTCCGGCCAACTTAATTTCAACGACAAGTGGCTGCAATATGTCGAAGCCAAATTACATGGACGGCAGGATTAACTTATGCTGATCGATGCGATACTCTGCGAACTCAGTGCCCGCGAGCCGATCTTCCATCGACGGGAATTCGGCACCAGCCGCGAAGACCTTCTCAACATGACGGCGGATGACTTCTGGGAGATTGGCGCAAGCGGTGCGGTTTATGATCGCGAGTTTGTGATCGAAACCCTTCTGGAACGCTACCAATCGCCGGAGCCGGACGATTTGGTTTGCTCGGACTTCACGATCCGCCAGCTTGCCCGCGGCCTCTATCAGCTCAACTACGTCCTGCAGCAGCCGGGCCGGCGCACGCGCAGAACGACGCTCTGGCGCAAAACAAACGAAGCGTGGCAAATCGTCTTCCACCAAGGGACGGTGATCAGCGAGCCTCATTCGGCATCGTGACAGACCACGCATAGCTTGTTCCCCTCCGGGTCGCGGAAGTAGGCGCCGTAGTAGTTGGCGTGGTAGTGCGGCCGCAGCGCCGGCGGGCCTTCGCATCGGCCGCCGTGCGCCATGGCGGAGGCATGTGCGGAGTCGACCGCCGCACGCGTCGGCGCCATCAAGGCCATCATCTGGCCGTTGCCGCAGGTGGCGGTCTCGCCGTCGTACGGCTTCCCGATGATGAACAAGGGCCGCCCGCCCTCTGCCGGCTGCCAGGCCGCCCACGGCTTGGCAGCGTCGCTGAAGCGCAGGCGCACACCCAGGTCCGCCATCACAGCGCTGTAAAAGACGAGTGCCGGTTCGAAATCGTTAATCCCCACATAAACATGCGATAGCATCTGTTTCCCCGAATAGGTGAGTATATCGTCAACATTTCAGGGTATAGTGTACGCGGAGATGAATTCAAATGGGGGAACACCATGGAACTGACGTCCGTCGCGCCGCCCGAGCTGCGCAGCATCGCCGATCTGCCCGGCCCGAAAGGGCGGCCGCTGATGGGGAATGTCCGCGACATCAATCGCCGGCCGCTGCACCAGGCGCTTGAAGACTGGAGCCGTCAGTTCGGCGCCATGTACCGCTTCCGCGTCATGCGCAAGACCATCCTGGCGACGTCGGACCGCGACCTGATCGCCAGCCTGCTGCGCGACCGGCCCGACGCGGTGCGCCGCTCCAGCCGCACGGCCGACATGCTCAACGAGGTCGGCACGCGCGGCCTGTTCACGGCGGAGGGCGAGGACTGGCGGCGCCAGCGCAAGCTGGTGATGCGGGCGCTGACGCCGGAGGTGATCCATAACTTTTTCCCGACGCTGACCGCGCTGACCGAGCGCCTGCACCAGCGATGGGAGGCGGCCATCGCCGCCGGCAAGCCGGTCGACGTGCTGCGCGACCTGAAGGCCTACACGCTGGACGTGACCATCGGCCTGGCGATGGGCCAGGATATCAACACGCTGGAGCTGGAGGAGCATCCGCTGCAGCGCGATATCGAGTTCCTGTTCCACATGGTGGCCAAGCGACTGACATCGCCGTTCGCCTACTGGCGCGTGTCGATGCTCAAGCGCGCCGACGACCATGAGGCCATCGCCGCCGCCGCGCGCATCCAGACTGCCATCTTCGGCTTCATCGCCGAGGTGCGCAAGCGCATCGAGCTCAATCCGGCATTGCGGCAGAAGCCCTCCAATATGCTGGAGGCGCTGATCGTGGCGCGCGACGAGCCGGATTCCGGCCTGACCGACGAGGCGGTGGTCGGCAACGCGATCACCATGGTGTTCGCCGGCGAGGACACCACATCGAACACCACGGCCTGGCTGATCGATTTCCTGTCCACCCATCCGCAGGCCGCGCAGCGCATGGCGGCGGAGACGGGGCAAGTGCTGGGCGCGAAGGCCGTGCTGGACGACTACCATCTGCTGGACCGCCTGAAGTACATCGACGCCGCCACGCGCGAGGCGATGCGCCTGAAGCCGGTGGCGCCCGTCATGGCGGCGCAGCCGACCGAGGATATGGTGGTCGGCGATCTGTGGGTGCCGGCCGGCACGGTGATTTTCCTGCTGCTGCGCCAGTCGTCGGAGCGCGATTGCGAGCTGGCGCAGCCGGAGAGCTTCCAGCCGGAGCGCTGGCTGGAGGGCGCCAACGGCAGCGGCGACGATCCCGCGCGCAAGCTGTTCCCCTTTGGCGGCGGGCCGCGTTTCTGTCCCGGCCGATATCTGGCGATGGCCGAGATCAAGATGGCGATGTCCATGCTGGTCAAGAATTTCGCCATCGAGCGGGTGCCGGGCGCGGCGCCGGTCGAGGAGCGTTTCACCTTCACGATGACGCCAAGTTCGTTGCCGGTGCGACTGATCAAAAAAACATGATAGGCTAGACGCGCAGCCTGACTGCGCATCCCAAGACAAGGAGAAATCATGCTGAAGAAGATCGCCATCGGTGTCGTCGTTCTGGTATTGATTGTGCTGGGCCTGGCGGCGATGCAGCCGGACAGCTACCGCGTGCAGCGCACCATCGCCATCAAGGCGCCGCCGGAGAAGATACTTCCGTTGATCAGCGACTTCCACAACTGGACCGCGTGGTCGCCGTGGGAGAAGCTGGATCCGGCCATGAAGCGCACCTTCAGCGGCTCGCCGAAGGACCTGGGCGCGGTCTACGCGTGGGAGGGCGACGACAAGGTGGGCGCCGGGCGCATGGAGATCACCGGCCTGACGCCGGCCAAGGTGGACATCAAGCTCGATTTCCTGCGGCCGTTCGAGTCGCACTGCCTGACCGAGTTCGCGCTGGAGAGCAAGGGTGAATTGACCACCGTGAGCTGGACCATGTCCGGCCCAAGCGCCTTCCTCACCAAGTTGATGGGACTGATGGTCAGCATGGACAAAATGATAGGCAAGGACTTCGAGGCCGGCCTGGCCAACATGAAGGCGGTGGCGGAAAAATAGCGTGAGCGGAGGTGGGCCATGAACAAGCGTCTGAGGCGGGTGGTGGCGGTGTTGGCGATGGCGTCGATGGCGCAGGCCGGCGCTGCGGGGAAGGCGCCGCTGCGGCAAAGCCATCCTGTGATCGGCACGTGGCAGATCACCATACCCGATGGCTCCTGCAGCGAGACGTATCGCATCCGCGCCGACGGCACCACGCTGGTGTTCAGCAATGAGGAGGTGGCCGAGTCCACCTTCGCCATCAGCGACCGGCCGGACAAGGAGGGCTTCTACAAGGAGGTCGATACCATCGTCAAGGACAACGGCAAGCGCGATTGCCTTGGCGAGGTGACGAAGGTGGGGCGCGCCGTCACCAGCTATCTGCTGTTCCATCCCAGCGGCGACATGTTCCTGATGTGCGTGGAGCGCCGTACCGACAAGTGCATCGGCCCCTTCATCCGCATCAAGGGCGAATCCATCTAACCCCGGTAGGCGCCGGGATTGACGCCCGCCCATTCCTTGAACGCGTGATTGAACGCGCTCTGTTCCTGGTAGCCCAGCAGGAAGGCGATATCCACCAGGCTCAGTTCCGGCTGGCGCAGGTAGTCCTTGGCCAGCGCGAAGCGGGCCTGGTCCAGTATCTGCTGGAAGGTCGCGCCGGCCTCGCTCAACTTGCGTTGCAGCGTGCGTGGCGACAGTTTCAATTCTTCGGCGATGGAGGCCAGCCGCACCTGCCCATGCGCGAGGTTGCGGACGATGGCCGCGTGCACCTGCTGGCTGATCGAGTTGTCGTGCTGCGCGCGCTGGCGCAGCAGTTGTTCGGCGTGCTGCTGCAGCACCGGGTAGAGGCTGACGTCGGCGTTCGGCACCGGGTAGGCCAGCAGCGCGGCATCGAAGCTGGCGACGTTGGCCGGCGCGCCGAAGACGGGCATGGCGCCCAGCACGCGCACATATTCGTCCCGGGCCTCGGGTGCGCCGCCGTCGTGCATGAGCGTCAGCCGCGCGGCGGGCAGCGTGGTGCCGGCCAGCCAGTTGCCGAACACGCGGATGCCGGCGAACACGCTGTCGGCCAAGTGGCGCTGGGCCGGGCCGTAGTTGCTGTGCCAGGTGTAGTGCGCCACGCCGTCGGCCACCGTCAGCGTGGAGCGGCCAAGGTCGTGCGCCAGCTGCTCGTAGCGCATGGTTTGGTCGAAGGCCTGGCCGAAGTCGCGGCAGCTCAGAAGTATCAAGCCATACACACTGTAGGTGCCCAGCTTGACCCGTTCGCCCACGTGCAGGCCGAAGTGCGGATCGGCCGCCAGTTCGGCGCCGATGTCGAGCAGGCGCACGTAGTCGTCGGCGGGCAGGGAGTCGGGCAGCGGTTGCAGGGCGCCGGCGGCCATGCCGGCGGCGCGTTCCAGCGCCGCGGCCGTGACGCCGCGCGCGGCCGCCGCTTCGAGCAGGGGCTGCAAATAGGAGCCGGCTACGCGGCGCGACAGGTCAGCGTGCGGGCTTGGCATGATCGAACAAGGCGTGTGTCATGAAAGCGCAATACCAGGTCGGTTCCTTATCTTATTCTGTTGTCATTCAAACTCGGTGCGCGCCAGTATAGCAAGCGCTCCGCTACGCAGACAGGAAAACGATGAGACGCTGGAACGGTTGGGGTGACGATACGATAGAGTTTGCGCTGAACGAGGATGCGCTGGGCTTTCTGGCGCAGCGCATCGGCGCCGGCTCGCCGGTGGTGGATGCGGCGTTCGAGCAGGCGTGCGCGCGGATCGCGCCATCGCGGCTGCCGCCGCATGACTTGATCGATACGTCGGCCGAGGTCCGGTTGCGCAATGCGCTGGGCCAGAGCCTGCCGGATTGGCTGCGCCTGCGCTATGGGGTGATCGAGACGGCGCCGGATGGTGTGGCCTATCCTGAGAGTCCGGAGCAGGTGCGGGCGCTGATCGATTATGCGCAGCAGTTCGGCGTGGCGCTGATCCCGCAGGGCGGCGGCACCAGCGTGGCCGGGCATTTGACGGCGCCCGCCGGCGCGCAGCCGGTGCTGGCGGTGAACCTGACGCGCATGCGCCAGCTGTATTTCCTGGATACCGAATCGCAGTTGGCGACGTTCGGCGCCGGTGTGTTCGGGCCGGACCTGGAGGCGCAACTGCGTGCGCGCGGCTACACGCTGGGCCACTTCCCGCAGTCGTTCGAGTATTCGACGCTGGGCGGCTGGGTGGTGACGCGGTCGTCCGGCCAGCAATCGCTGCGCTACGGGCGCATCGAGCAGATGTTCAGGGGCGGCAAGGTGGAGACGCCGGCCGGCACGCTGGATATTCCGACCTTCCCGGCGTCGGCGGCAGGCACGGACCTGCGCGAGATGGTGCTGGGTTCGGAGGGGCGCCTCGGCATACTGACCGAGGCCACGGTGCGCGTGACGCCGTTGCCGGAGTACGAGGCGTTTCATGCGGTGTTCTTCCCGAGCTGGGACGCGGCGGAGGCTGCGGTGCGGCAGGTGGTGCAGGGTGGCTTGTCGTTGTCGATGCTGCGCTTGTCCAATCCGCTGGAGACGACCACCATGCTGGCGCTGGCCGGCCACAAGAAGCTGATCTCGGCGCTGGAGCGTTATCTGTCCTGGCGCGGCTGCAGGGACGGCAAGTGCATGCTGATGATCGGCGTGAGCGGCCGCAAGGCGGCGGCCAAGGCGGCGCTGGCCGATGCGCTCGTGCTGGCCGCGCCGCACGGCGGCGTGCATATCGGCCGCAAGATGGGCGACAAGTGGAAGCAGAACCGCTTCCGCAATGTCTACCTGCGCAACACGGCGTGGCAGCACGGCTATGCGATCGATACGGTGGAGACGGCGGTGGACTGGCCGCGCGTCGGCGCCATGATGGGCGCGGTGGAGGCGGCTGCGGCCGACGCGCTGGCGCAGCATGGCGAGCAGGTACACGCCTATACGCACCTGTCGCACCTGTACGCGCAGGGCGCCAGTGTTTATACGACGTTTGTGTACCGGCTGGCCGGCAATTATGAACACGACCTGGCGCGCTGGCGCACGCTCAAGCATGCGGTCAGCATGGTGATCGTCGAGAATGGCGGCACCATCAGCCATCAGCACGGCGTGGGCAGCGACCATGCGCCGTATCTGGTGGCGGAGAAGGGCGAGCTGGGACTGTCGGCGATGCAGGCGCTGTTTGCGCATTTCGATCCGCAGCAGATCATGAATCCCGGGAAGCTGCTGCCATGATGGCGCTGTGGCGCAGCGGCGGGCGCGCCGGCTTGCAGGAGGTGCTGGCGTGCGAGTGGGATCTGATCGTGATCGGCGGTGGCATCACCGGGGCGGGCATCCTGCTGGAGGCGTCGCGGCGCGGCTTGAAGGCGCTGCTGGTGGAGCAGCGGGACTTTGCCTGGGGTACGTCGAGCCGGTCGTCCAAGCTGGTGCATGGCGGCTTGCGGTATCTGAAGGAAGGCCAGTTCGCGTTGACGCGCGAGTCGGTGCATGAGCGGCAGCACTTGCTGCAGCAGGCGGCGGGGCTGGTGGAGCCGCAGAGTTTTGCGTTCGGCGAATTCGAGGGACGCAAGCCCGGCAAGCGCATGTTCCTGCTTGGGCTGGCGATTTACGACCGGATGGCGGGGCAGAAGGCTCGCCATTACTACGGCCTGAATGAGTTCAAGGCGCTGGCGCCGAACGTTTCGACCGATGGACTGAAAGGCGGCATGGTCTATACCGACGCCAAGACGGACGATGCGCGGCTGGTCATGCGCGTGCTGCAGGAGGCGCAGCAGCATGGCGGCGTGGCCGTCAATTACATGGCGGTGGAGTCGCTGCTGCGAACTGACAGCGGCGTGCGCGGTGTGCGGGTGCGCGATGGCCTGAGCGGCGCGCAGCATGAGGTGCGCGCGCGGCTGGTGATCAGCGCCACCGGCGCCTGGGCGGATGGTCTGCGTACGCAGGGCGGTGCGGCGGCGCGCGGCGCCAAGCCACGGCTGCGGCCTTTGCGCGGCAGCCATCTGGTGCTGCCGGCCTGGCGCTTGCCGCTGGCGCAGGCGATCAGTTTGATGCACCCGCAGGATGGCCGTCCGGTGTTCGCCTTCCCGTGGGAGGGCGTGACGCTGGTCGGCACGACGGACGTCGATCACAAGGGCGATTTGTCGAGCGAGGCGGCCATTACGCGCGCCGAAGTCGATTACCTGATGTCGGCTTTGCACGACCAGTTCCCGCAGCTAGGCTTACAGGAGCGCGACGTGATCGCCAGTTATGCGGGTGTGCGGCCGGTGATCGACAGCGGCAAGGCCGATCCGTCGAAGGAGGGCCGCGACCATGCGCTGTGGCTGGAGGACGGCCTGTTGACTGTCACCGGTGGCAAGCTGACCACCTTCCGCGTGATCGCGCTCGACGCGCTCAAGCTGGCGGCCACGTTGCTGCCGGACTGGCGCGACAAGCTGGAACCGCAGCCGGTGTTCGGCACGGCCGCGACGCCCGTCCTGCGCTATCAGCGGCTGCTGCCTGCGGGCCAGGCGCGGCGCCTGCAAGGGCGGTATGGCGCGCTGGCGCAGCAATTGGTGGCCGCCGCGCAGCCGGGCGAGCTGGCGCTGATCGCGGGTACGGAAACCATCTGGGCGCAGCTGCGCTGGGCGGCGCGCTGCGAGTCGGTGCAGAAGCTGGAGGACCTGCTGCTGCGCCGTAGCCGCATCGGCATCCAGCTGCGCGGCGGCGGCGTGGAGATACTCGGCCGCCTGCGCGCCATCTGCCAGCCGGAGCTGGGCTGGAGCGACGAACGCTGGGATGCCGAGCAGGCCGCGTATCTGGCATTATGGAATACCCATTACAGTTTGCCCGCATAAGTACGGGCAGACATCACGAGACTAGAGCGACATGGCCGACCAATACCTACTTTCCATCGACAACGGCACCCAGAGCGTGCGCGCCTTGCTGTTCGATTTGAACGGCAACCTGGCCGCCAAGGCGCAGGTGCATCTGGAGGCCTACTTCTCCGAGCATCCCGGCTGGGCGGAGCATGACGCGGACGGCTATTGGAAGGCGGTCGGCCAGGCGTGCCAGCAGCTGTGGGCCGCCACCGATATTCCCCGCTCCGCCGTCAAGGGCGTGGCGGTGACGACGCAGCGCGGCACGGTGGTCAACCTGGACCGCGACGGCAAGGTGCTGCGGCCGGCGATCACGTGGCTGGACCAGCGCCGCGTGGGCAAGCAGAAACCGTTAAGTTTTTTGTGGCGCACGGCGTTCAAGCTGGCGCGCGTGTCCGGCACCATCGAGTACTTCCGGCGCGAGGCGGAGATCAACTGGATCGCCGAGTATCAGCCGGACATCTGGGCCAGGACCGACAAGTATTTGCTGCTGTCGGGCTTCCTGAATTTTCGCCTGTGCGGACGGCATGTCGATTCCATCGGGTCGCAGGTGGCGTACCTGCCGTTCGACTACAAGCGCCACAAGTGGGCCGGTGCGCGCGACTGGAAATGGGAAGCGCTGGCCATCCGGCGGGAGATGCTGCCGGAGCTGGTGGCGCCGGGTACGGTGATCGGCGCGATCACCGCCGCCGCCGCCGAGGCGACCGGCATCCCGGAAGGCACGCCGCTGGTCGCCGCCGCCGCCGACAAGGCCTGCGAGGTGATCGGCGCGGGCGCGCTGGAGCCGCATATCGCTTGCCTGAGCTACGGCACCACGGCGACCATCAATACCACCACCAAAAAATATGTCGAGGTCACACCCTTGATACCGCCTTATCCGGCGGCCATTCCGGGCGCCTACAGCACGGAGGTGCAGATCTTCCGCGGCTACTGGATGGTGAACTGGTTCAAGGAGCAGTTCGGGCACTTCGAGCGGATGGCCGGCGCGGAGCAGGGCACCTCGCCGGAGGCGATGTTCGATCTGCTGGTGAACGAGGTGCCGCCCGGTTCGATGGGGTTGATGCTGCAGCCTTACTGGAGTCCGGGCATCAAGACGCCGGGGCCTGAGGCCAAGGGGGCGATGATCGGCTTCGGCGACGTCCACACGCGCGCCCATATGTACCGGGCGATCCTCGAAGGCCTGGCCTATGCGCTGCGCGAAGGGCGGGAGCGCATCGAGAAGCGCGGCGGCGTGCCGGTGACTGAGCTGCGCGTGGCCGGCGGCGGTTCGCAGAGCGACGCGGCGATGCAGCTGACGGCCGATATCTTCGGCCTTCCGGCGGCGCGCGCGCACGTGTATGAGACGTCGGGACTGGGCGCGGCCATCGCGGTGGCGGCGGGGCTGGGACTGCACAAGGACTTCGATACCGCGACGCGCGCGATGACGCGGCCGGGCCGGGTGTTCCATCCGATCGAGGCGAACCGGCAGATCTACGACAAGCTGTATCGGCGCGTGTACCTGAACATGTACAAGCAGTTGCAGCCGATGTACCAGGAGATCGCGGACATCACGGGGTATCCGGAGCAGCTGTGACGCAGGCCTGTGGAATAATGTATTTCCGATAATATTCTGATCTCTACATGATGCGCAAATCAGTCTTTTCCACTTTACTGCTTTTGGCGTTCGTGGCCGTTCCTGCTTCAGGTGATGAGCAGCGCGTACGGCTCATCACCGCATCGCATCTTCCGCAGGCTGCGCGATTGGAGACCGTCTACGCGGGCAAATGCGGTGAGGTGCATTACAAGCTCGTTGTCTCGCCGGAGAACAAAACCGTGGCGTTCAGCGCCGACGGTATGCCCGATGCCGACTTGTCCGGCACCACTGTGGGCGCCCGTCTGCTGGAGGAGGATGTGCTGGTTCATGTTGGCTTTAACTGCCCGCACCAGGCCATCAATATTTTCCTCAAGGGCGTCAAGCTGGTGGACCTTGGCGCGCCGACGGGCTTCCGCGACTCGATCTCGGTGCGCTCGAATGGCGAGGTATCAAAAAGTTATCCGCGCGGTGAACGCCTGGACGAACTGGCGATTGCTCACCCGGCCAATTAAGGCCACCCAATCCGTCATGGCGCCAGTTGACACCTTGCCTTGCTTCGACCTGGTCTGGTGTATAGACTAGATCATATTGCGGGAGCTAATTTGGGAGGAGTACTATGCGTGCATACGGTGTCTATGAGGCTAAGACGAAATTAGCGGATCTTATAAAACGCGCCCAACAAGGTGAGCGCATAACGATTACCAATCGTGGAGCGCCGGTGGCGGATCTGGTTCCGAGTGTCAGCAGCTCCACACAACAGACGCGGGATGCCATTGCAGCGATCAAAAGCGCGCGCACGGGAAAGATTACCCAGGTCGAATTCGTCGAAATGCGCACTAAAGGCCGCCGGTAAATGGCTAAGGAATTTGTTCTTGATGCGTCGGTAACCCTACGCTGGGCACTTCATGATGGATCTGCGACTGATCGCACCTACGCCGATAAGGTATTGGAGTCGCTTGCCGAACACATTGTCGTTGTTCCTGCACTTTGGTCAACAGAAATTGTGCATGTCCTGCGATGTGCAGAACAGAGTGGCAAGCTAGGAGAAGCGGCGGTTACCGGGTTTATTTATCAGTTGGGCCATTTGCCGATTAGAACAGATAGCGCTGCCCCCGCCGGCTTGCAGCTTGCCGTCGCGGCGGTGTCGCGAGAGTTCAGGCTGACGGGATACGATGCGCAATATCTTGAGCTTGCGCGCCGGCTTAACTTACCTCTGGCCACTTTGGACCGAGATTTACGCAAGGCGGCGAAGAAAGCGGGCGTGTCTTTGCACCCGATTTCCAGCGATCGGGCGTGATATGGAAGTTTGGGCTGCGCCGCCCCGCAGCACAAGCGGCATTGATATTAAAGAGCATTATGAACTTGAATTTAGCCCTGATCGAACGTTGGCTCACCGGCCGCAGCCTGGCTAGGGGCCTGTCGCTTCCGTCCAGTCATTCCGGCGGATTGTGCGTGGAAGTTGGCAGTGCCAATGAATTGCGCCGCCATGTGTTCGTCGACGCAGGCCCCGCATTGAAAGCCTGTGCCGCGCAAATACACGCACCCCGGATTTTTTTGAAGGCGGCGGTTGCCCCTGATATTATGCGTGCCGCACTTCCCGAGCGCTGGACAATCGAAGGTCCAGGGTATCTGATGTACGGCTCGGCGGCAACCCCAGGCACCGCGGCATTAGCGCCGGACTACCATGTATCGGTGGATGCCGAACATGGTGGACACATCGCACGTGTTATCCATGCCAGCGGCGAGTTGGCCGCGTCAGGCCGCATCGCGGTGCATGCGGGCAGCGCTGTGTTTGACCAGATCATCACCGAGGAAGCCCATCGCCGGCTTGGCCTTGGTAGCGTAGTGATGCAGCACCTGGATGCCGTCGCTGAGAAAGCCTGCGTCACGGAGCGGCTGCTGGTCGCAACAGAAGCCGGGCGCGCGCTTTACGAGCGTCTGGGGTGGACTGTGCTTGCGTCGTGGTCGACGGCGGTGCTGGTTGATTAGTAATGCTCTAAATAGCGGCCGATGAGAAGGCGCGCCTGTCTGCCGTCCTCAATGATTTGCTGGCGCGATTGACTGAAGGCGTTCAGGCCAATCCATCCAAACTCTGGGTTCTTACCGAATTCCAGCGGTCGCTGAAATTGGTTGAAAACGAGGACACCGAAGCACGCGAACATTTCGGCACCGAGCTGGAGACCGTCATGGATGTTTTAGGTATCGAAAGTTCAGATGGCCTGCTTGCCGCCTACCTGGGTGGAATCTGATCGGCCCACCGCCCGCTATGCCTTCGCGGCCGCGAGGCTTTTGAAAGCGGCACTCGGGATCGATATCGCCAGGGCCGGTGCAAGAACTCTTCAAAAGTGACGGGCGGCTGCTTGTTTGCCGCGCGCCCGTCATCCCTTACAGGCTGCCCCTCAATTCCAATCCGATTGCGCGTGGCGCGGTGACGCTGGCGTACGGCATGCCGAGCGTCTTGGTCTGGCCATCGAGGTTGTAGACGTAGCGCTTATCGAACAGGTTGTTGACCAACAGCGCCACGCCGAATTTGCCGTTGGCGTGATCCCACGCCAGGCGCAGGTCGGCCTTGCTGCCGGCTTCCCCGGTGCGGAAGGCCGGCGCGTTCATGCATTGCAGCGCGCGCGTGTCGTCGTTGCAGCGCGATTTGCTGTGGTAGCTGCCTTGCAGCGTCGCGCTGATCCTGCCGCCGGGCGCTTCCCAGCTGCCGTTCATGCCGGCCATGCCGCTGAAGAAGGGCGTGCCGACCGGCTGTCCGGAGAGGTTCAGCGGCACGCCGCCGTCGCCGGTGGTCTGGTAGCGGTGGTAGGTCTGGTCGATCAGTTCCAGGCCGGCGAACAGTGTGAGGCCGGGCGCGATGCGGATGCGGCCATCGAGATCAAGCCCCTTGGCCTGCTGGTCGCTGCTGACGATGTTGTAGGTCGAGATGGCGCCGCTGCCGCCTAGCTTGATGTCCTGCAGGTTCTTGAAGCGGTAGGCGAACAGGGAGCCGTTCAGCGTGGCCTTGATGCTCGGGACGTAGAGCTTGAAACCCAGCTCCAGGTTGGTCATCTTCTCGGGCGCGAAGCTCGGGTCGCGCGCCTTGGCGTCGGCCGACGATGGATTCGGCGGGGTGAAGACGTTGAAGCCGCCGGCCTGGTAGCCTTGCGACAGCGATGCAAACAGCAGCAGGTCGCCACTGACTTTATGATCGACCACCACGCGCGGACTCCAGTCGCTCCAGCTGTGCGAGGCGCTGACCGGCGATGCGGCCAGCTGCCCGGCCGCGCTGAACACCACGTTGGCCGGCAGGGCCGAGGCATCCATCCCGGCGGCCGGGCCGTAGGTGTTGAGCAGGCGGTCGAGTTCCGGCGACTGGCGCGCGGGCACGTACCACTGCATGGTCTTGCGGTCGCGGCTCCAGCGCACGCCTGCGGTCAGGTTGGTGGACGGCGTGGCGTGCCAGATGATGTCTTCGTAGATCGACACCGCGCGGCTATGCAGCTTGTTGTAGGTGTTTTCGCCCCACGTGAAATTCGACGAGCCGTCGACGCCCGGCACGCCGGCTTGCGCCAGGCCGCCGAACAACGTGGCGAAATCGGCGGCGCCTCCTTGCATCTGGCTGATGGTGTCCAGCGTTGCGGTGTTGACGATGGCGGACGCGGTCTGGCGTTCGCGGTTGTCGTAGAAGCTCACGCCGGCGATCCAGTCCAGCTTATCGGTCTTGCCGGACAGTTTGAATTCCTGCTGCCAGTTGTAGGCGTTCTTGTGGTCGTCGGTGGACAGGTGGAAGTCGGCGCGGCTGGTGCCGTCGTTGTCGGTCAGGTTGGACGAGGAGAAGGTGCGGAAGGCGGTGGTGGAATGCAGCGTCACGCCGCCCAGCGGCAGTTCGGCGCGCAGCGTCACGCCGTCGAACACGCGCCGCTCGGCGCCGTCGGTGTCGTTCTCCAGCGGCGCCTTGCGCGGATCGACGAAGTTGGCGACGTAGGCCGCATCATAGACACCGGTGTAGCCACCCTGCGGCAGCGTGGGGTCCTTGACCACGCCGAACGCTGGCCAGCCGTGCTGGCGCAGCTGCTCGTGTTCCCACGAGAGGTTGAGCGTGGCGTCCTTGATCTTCTGTTTCAGCGACAGCCGCGTGGCCCACGAGTTGTCGCCGCCGGTGCGGGTGCCGGTGGCGCTGTTGCGTACCCACCCGTCGCTGGCGGCGCGCACCACCACCAGGCGCGCGGCCGTGTCCTGGCCGAGCGGCACGTTGATCATCGCGTCCATGTTGGCGCGGTTGTCGTTGCCCACCTTGACGTGGCCGGCCATGTCGAAACTGCTGTCCGGTTCATTGGTGACGACGGAGATCGCGCCGGCGGCGCTGTTGCGGCCAAACAGGGTCCCTTGCGGCCCTTTGAGCACTTCCACGCGCTGGATGTCGATGAAGTTCATCAGCGCGCCGCCGGTCTTGCCGGTGTAGACGCCGTCCACGTAGATGCCGACCGGCGTATCGGTGCCGATGCCGAAGTCGCCGGGCTGCACGCCGCGTATGCCGAACACCGGCTGCGTGGCCTGGGTGGAGTCCACTTGCAGGCCGGGCAGGTAGCCGTTCAGATCACCGAGGTTCTTGGCGCCGAGGTTTTGGATGTCCTTGGCCGATATGACCTCCATCGAGATCGGCACTTCCTGCGCCGACTGCGAGCGCGATTGCGCGGTGACGACCACTTTCTGTATGTCGTCGTTGGCGGCGTGCGCGGCGAGCGTGGCGCCGCCGGCGAAGGCGATGGCGATGCTGTGCGCGAGGGTGCGCAAGCGCTTGGAGGGGGGCTTTGCTGCTGGTGTCTTCACGATATCTCCCGGTTCGATGGTTATGTTTTTTGCTGCCTTGCGAATGGACTGTAGACGCGCGAAGAACGGGGAAGGGGGCTGGATCGGACAGCCGGGGATGCCGGCATGGCCAAGGCGGCCCCACCGTTGTAAGTGCGCCCAAGCGGCCGCCTTGGCCGGAATTGCTCCCTGCCTGTCCTTTTGGCCCCCATGCGGCGGCGGCTTTGTTTGCACAATGAATCCTGGCTTTTCATAAAACGGGAGATAGAAATGGCTGACCAACAGACGGATAAAATTATCGAGTGCGGCGACGCGGTGTGCGTGGTGGGAGCGGGGCCGGGCGGCCTGTCGGCGGCGCGGGCGTTGAAGGGCATGAAGCTGGCGTATGAACAGTTCGAGCGTCATTCGGACGTGGGCGGTATCTGGGACATGAGCAATCCCGGTAGCCCGATCTACGAATCGGCGCACTTCATCTCGTCGCGCGACCTGTCGGGCTTTATCGGTTTTCCGATGCCGAAGTCGTTTCCGGACTATCCCACCAACCAGCAGATACTGAGCTATGTGCGCAGCTATGCCGAAGCCTTCGACCTGCGCGGCGCGATCCGCTTCAACACGGCGGTGCAGAACGTGAAGAAGGAGGACAGCGGCAAGTGGCTTGTGACGCTGGGCGACGGCAGCCGCCGGCGTTATCGCGCCGTGATCTGCGCCACGGGCTGCAACTGGGATCCCAATATGCCGGAGGTGAAGGGACACTTCAACGGCGAGATCCGCCACTCCGTCACCTACAAGAGCAGCGACGAATTCGCCGGCAAGCGGGTGATGATCGTCGGCGCGGGCAACTCGGGCGCGGACATCGGCTGCGACGCGGCGGCGCGCGCGGACAAGGCTTTCATCAGCCTGCGGCGCGGCTACCACTTCATTCCCAAGCATCTGTTTGGCCTGCCGGCCGACCAGGTGAGCGAGAGCGGCCCGCACCTGCCGATGTGGATCGCGCGCCCGGTCATGGGCCTTTTGCTGAAGATGTTCACCGGCGACCTGACCCGCTTCGGCCTGCCCAAGCCGGACCACCGCCTGTTCGAGAGCCATCCGCTGCTCAACTCCCAGCTGCTGCACAATCTCCAGCACGGCAATATCGCCGTCAAGCCGGACGTGGCGAGCTACGACGGCGACGAGGTGGTCTTCAAGGACGGCAGCCGCGAGAAGCTGGACCTGGTGATCTACGCCACCGGCTACAAGTGGAGCTGCAAATACGCGGCCGAATACTTCGAGTGGCGCGGCGGCAGGCCGCAGCTCTACCTGTCGATGTTCAGCCGCGACCACCGCAACCTGTTCGGCATCGGCTATGTCGAGACCAATTCCAGTGCCTACAAGCTGTTCGACACGGAAGCCTTCATGATCGCGGCCTACTTGCGCGACCAGCTGGACAACCCGAGTGGCGCCAGCCGGTTCGATGCGCTGATCGCCAACGATGACCCGGACTTGTCGGGCGGCCTGAAATTCGTCAAGTCGCAGCGGCACGAGGTTTATCTGGAGGCGCACGCGCTCAAGTCCTACCTGAAGCGCCTGCGCAGGAAGATGGGCTGGCCGGAGCTGAGCGAGACCTATTACGACCATCTGCGCACCGGCGCCACGGCGCAACGGTCGCCGGCGCTGCGCGTGGCCGCGTGAGGACCCCATACATGGACAAGACTTTGCAGTACTACCAGCAGCAAGCCGCGCAGCTGGACTTTGAAACCCGCGCGCTGATCGGTGGGCGTTTCGTCAACGCCGTCTCGGCCGAGGAATTCGACTCCGTCAATCCCGCCACCGGGCGGCGGCTGGTTGGCATCGCCCGCTGCGGCGCGGTGGAAGTGGACGACGCGGTCAGCGCGGCGCGCCAGGCCTTCGAGCGCGGACACTGGTCGGGCGCCTCGCCGAAGCACCGCAAGAAGGTGCTGCTGCGGCTGGCCGACCTGGTCGAGGCCAACCTGGAGACGCTGGCGATCATGGAGAGCCTGGACTCGGGCAAGCCGATACGCGACGCGCTGGCGGCCGACCTGCCGGACATGATCGAGAGCCTGCGCTGGCACGCCGAGGCGGCCGACAAGCTGTACGACCAGATGGCGCCGACCGCGCCGGACGTGGTGGCGATGATCGTGCGCGAGCCGATCGGCGTGGTGGGCGCGGTCCTGCCGTGGAATTTTCCGCTGTACCTGGCCGGCTGGAAGATCGGCCCGGCGCTCGCCAGCGGCAATTCGATGGTGATCAAGCCCGCCGAGCAGACGTCGCTGACGGCGCTGATGCTGGGCCGCCTGGCGCTGGAGGCCGGCGTTCCTGAGGGCGTGCTCAATATCGTGCCGGGCTACGGCGAGACGGTGGGGCAGGCGATGGGCCGGCACCGCGATATCGACTGCATCAGCTTCACCGGCTCCGGCGAGGTGGGGCGGCTGTTCCTGAAGTATTCGGCCGCGTCGAACCTGAAGCGGGTGGTGCTGGAATGCGGCGGCAAGAGTCCGGCGCTGGTGTTGGCCGACGCCGCCGATTTGCCACGCGTGGCGCAGCAGGTGGCCACCGGGGCGCTGTTCTGCCAGGGCGAGAACTGCAGCGCGGGCTCGCGCCTGATCGTCCATCGCTCGCGCAAGGACGAGCTGCTGGAACTGGTCAAGGGGGCGTTCGACGAGTGGCGGGTCGGCGATCCGCTCGATCCGGCCACGCGGGTGGGCGCGCTGATCGAGCCTGGCCACATGCAGCGCGTACTGGCCTACATCGACGGCGGCAAGGCGCAGGGCGCGGCGCTGGTGCACGGCGGCGCGCAGGTGCGGCGCGATTCCGGCGGGAGCTTCGTGGAGCCGACGATTTTCGACCATGTGCAGCCTTCGATGAACATCGCCCGCGAGGAGATCTTCGGGCCGGTGCTGTCGGTGCTGGGCTTCGATACGCTGGCCGAGGGCGTGGCGATGGCCAACGACACCAACTACGGCCTGGCCTCGTCGGTCTACACCAGCAACCTGGATGCGGCGCACGGCGTGGCGCGGGCGATACGGGCCGGCACGGTGTCGGTCAACTGCTTTTCCGAAGGCGATACCGGCGTGCCGTTCGGCGGCTACAAGGAGTCCGGCTTCGGCGGGCGCGAGAAATCGCTGATGGCGCACGACCAGTACACCGAGACCAAGACCATCTGGATGCAGCTCGGCGCGGCCGGCGGCACCGGCACCATCTGATAGGAACACACATGGCTATTACTTCGAAGAGCGGCCGGGTCGCTCTCATCACCGGCGGCGCCGGCGGCATCGGCCGCGAGATCTGCTGTGGCTTCATCGAGCGCGGCATCATCTGCGTGCTGGCCGACCACAATCAGGAGGCGCTGGACCGCGCCACCGCCGAGCTGGGGCCGGCGGCGGTCGGCGTGGCGGTGGACCTGTCCGATTTCAGCAAGCTGCCCGCGCTGCTGGCCTTCGTGCAGGCGCGCTACGGGCGGCTGGACATCCTGGTCAACAACGCCGCCATCACCGGCACCGGCCATTTCGAGGAGCGTTCGGTCGACCATATCCTGGGGGAGCTGAACATCAACCTGCTGTCGCCCATCGTGCTGACGCGGCTGGCCTTCGCGGCCCTGCAGCGCAGCGGCGATGGCCGCGTGATCAACACCGTGTCCCTGGGCGGCATCTTCCCGCTGCCGGAGACGGGCGTGTATTCGGCCACCAAGTTCGGGCTGCGCGGGGCCATGCTGTGCCTGGGCATGGACCGCGAACGGCACGGCGTGCATGTGGGCAGCGTGCTGCCTTCGGCCACGGAGACGCCGATGCTGATGCGCGAGGCGGTCGAAGGCGGCAATACGCTGCAGTTCATGGACCCGCCGCAGCAGCCGGCGGACGTGGCGCGCCAGGTGATGCGCATGCTCGACAATCCCTGCCTGGAGCGTTACCCGCGCTGGAGCGAGTCGTGGTCGGTGCGGCTGGCGATGCTGGCGCCGAATTTCCTTCCGCGCTTGATACCGCTGTTCCGCAAGAAGGGCGTGCGCGGCCACGCGCGCTACATGGAATCGCTGCGCAAGCGCGGGCTGGTGGTTTCCAACGAAGGCAAGTGGGAGCTGTCCTGACGGGCCAGCGTTAGGCCCAGGCGTTGGGGCGCGGCACCGCCGCGCCCTGGCGCACCTGGTTCGGCAGCATGCCGGACCAGCGTTTGAACGCGCGGCGGAAGTTGCGCGCGTCGGTGAAGCCGGTGGCCATGGCGACGTCCACCAGCGGCATGTCGCTGCGCTTGAGCAGGTCGAGCGCGCATTCGTAGCGCACCTGGTCGACCAGCCGCTGGTAGCTCGTGCTCAGGTCCGACAGGCGGCGCCGCAGCGTGCGTTCGCTGAGGTTGAGCGCCGCGCCGATGGCGGCCAGGCCGGGCACTTCGTCGATCGAGACCCGCAGCAGGTTCATGATCGATTCCACCAGGTCGTTGCGCGGCTGATCGACGTCCAGCAGCTTGTCGATCTGCGCCTGCAGCGTGGTCTGCATGTAGCGGTCGTGGGTGGGCAGCGGGCAGTGGAACCAGGCCATGTCGCAGATCAACCGGTTCATCGGCGCGTTGAACGTCACCGGGCAGCGGAAGTATTCGTTGTAGGCGCTGGCGTAGGCCGGGCGCGGGTAGCGCAGCTCCAGCCGCGCGGGCCGGAAATGCGAGCCGACCAAGGCGCGCGACACCTCCACGCTGCTGACGAAAATCTCCTCGATGAAGAAGGGCTCCATTTCGGGATCGTGGAAGCGGGTGGTGACTTCGGCGACGAAGTGGTGTTCGTCGAGGATGCCGAGTTCATTGACGGTCAGGGCGCCGGCGGCGCGCTGGTGGCGCACCAGGTAGTGGAAGGCTTCTCCCAGCGTGGCGCAGGTCAGCATGCCCAGGCCGGGCAGGCCGAAACAGACCACGGTCTGGCGCGCGCCGGTGGCGATGCCGATGGCCGGGTCGCCCCAGCGCTGCATGGCGCGCTTCACCAGCAGGCTGGTTTGGCGGTAGGAGACGCGGAAGCTGGCGTCGCACAGGTTCTCGGGCGTGAAGCCCAGGCCCTTGCACAGGCGTTCGGGCGAGTGACCGCGGCTGGCCAGCAATTGCAGGACCTGGCGGATCACATGCGGCGGCACGTCGGCGTCGGAATCGGGATGGTGGGATTTCGCCGTCACGGCAGCTCCTTTTGTAGATGGAGCCAGCATAGTATGGATTCGCGGACGTGGGGTGTCCGGCGTGGAAATGGCCGGATCGGTGTCTCTTTTTGGCCGCTTCGGCCCCCATGCCGCGTGCCGCCGCCGTATGCTTGACTCCAGCGTGCAATCTCGCCGCTCACTTCGGAGGAAAGATGATCATTACGCCAGCGCGGCCCGCGCGCCAAATCCGTCCCACCTTCGTCCTGGCTTGCAGCTGGGCGCTGGGCATCGGCGGCACCACCATGATGCCGCTGCTGGTGACGAACGCGATGGCCCGCCTGCGGCTGGACGAGGGCGCGGCCTCCATGCTGGCCGGGGCGGAGATGGTGGGCATGCTGGCCGGCTGCGTCGCGCTGCCGGCGCTGGCCAGGCGCTGGCCGTCGCAGCTCACCGCCGGCGCGCTGGTGATGCTGGTGTGGAGCCAGGTGCTGTCGGCGCTGACGGTGTCGGCGCCGGCGTTCGCCATGGCGCGTTTCGCTGCCGGCTTTTGCGAGGCGCAGATGATCGTCATGGTCGGCATCTGCCTGGCTTGCCATCGCGACGCGGAACGCCTGTGGGGCGTGGTGCTGCTGCTTTCCGGGCTGGCGGTGGCGGGGGTGTTCACGTTGTTGACGCTGCTGCCGGGCGTGGCGGCGGGCAGCGGGATCTGGTACGGGCTGGCGCTGCTGGCCGCGGTGCTGGGGCTGGCGGCGGTGCGGGTGCCGGTGCTGATGCCGGCGCCGCAGCCGGCGGTCCATGCCGGCCACCGGCGCGGAAGGCGGGAGGTGTGGCTGGCGTGGGGCGTGTTCGTCGGCGTCTACAGCGTGCAGGCGGGCGTGTGGGCGGTGTCGGCGCTGCAGGGGGAGCGCATCGGCCTGTCGCTGCCTTCCGTCGGCATGGTGCTGTCGCTGTCGTCGCTGCTGGGCTTCTTCGGCGCGGTGGTGCCGGCCATACCGGCGCTGGCGGCGCGGCGCGGACTGACGGTGATGGCGGCGCTGGTGGTGATGTCGGCGTCGGTGGCGGTCTTCTTCATGGCGCGCAGCGTGGCGGCGTTCTTCGTCGCGCAACTGGCGCTGAACGTGGCCTTCTATACCGTCATGGCGATACTGAACAGCTTCATCTCGGCGCGCGACCACGACGGCAGGCTGCTGTCGCAATCGGTGGTGGTGACCTTCGCGGCGGTGGCGCTGGGGACGGTCGGCGCCGGGGCGCTGTTCCAGGATCTGGGCGGCGTGGGCGTGATCCTGTTTTCGGTGCTGGCGCTGGCGGCCAGCGTGCCGCTCGGGCTCAAGGCCCTGCGCGGCCATGGCCGGATCAGCGCATCACCAGCGCCTTGACGGCCTCCATCGCGGCGCTGCCGGTGGTGGTGGCCTGCACCTGATTGCGGCCGCCCTCCTTGGCCACGTACATGGCGCGGTCGGCGGCGACGAACAGCGATTCGATGTTGTCCAGCTGGTGCGGCCGGATGGTGGCCACGCCGATGCTCACCGTCAGCCACGCCGAGGTGGTCGAGCGCGGGTGCGGGATCTGCAGCGATTCGACGTGGGCGCGGATCGATTCGGCCAGCAGGTGGGCCGAGTCGCCGTCGGTTTCGGCGAACAGCAGCACGAACTCCTCGCCGCCGTAGCGCGCCGCCAGGTCGGTCGGGCGCAGCGCGTGCGAGGCGATGGCCTGCGCCACCTGCTGCAGGCAGGCGTCGCCGGCCGGGTGGCCCAGGGTGTCGTTGTACAGCTTGAAGTGGTCGACGTCCAGCACCACCAGCGACAGGGGCAGGCCGCTGCGCATGGCGCGCTGCCATTCCTTTTCGAGGAAGGTGTCGAAGTGGCGGCGGTTGGCGATCTTGGTCAGCGGGTCGACCATGGCGGCGCGCTGCAGCGCGTCCTCCGACTGCTTGTGGTGGGTGATGTCGTGCAGCAGGCCGATGAACAGCGGCTGGCGCAGGTACATCGGCGTCAGCGTCAGGTCCATGCACACCGAGCTGCCGTCGCGGTGGCGGATGATCACCTCGCGCGTGCCGTGGCTGTGCGCCGACTCCGGCGCGGCGGCGTAGCGGTCGAAGTAGTCCAGGTATTCCTGCGCCACCAGGGGATTGAGCAGGTCGGCGATGGAGCTGCCGGCCAGCTCGTTTTCCTGGTAGCCCAGGTATTTGTCGCAGGCCGGGTTGGTGAACTGGATGCGGCCGTCCGCCTCGATGATCAGCAGACCCTCGGCCATGTTGTTGACGATGGTGCGCAGGCGCTCGGCCTGTTCCTCCTGGGTCTCGCTGCGGCTGCGGATGTTGAGCTGCGTGCGTACGCGGGCGCTCACCTCGGCCATGCGCAGCGGCTTGCTGATGTAGTCCACCGCGCCGATGTCGAAGCCGGCCACCACGTCCTCGGTCCCGGTGCGCGCGCTCATGAAGATGACCGGGATGCGCTGGGTGGCGGCGTGGCTCTTGAGCTGGCGGCAGGTTTCGAAACCGTCCATGCCGGGCATGACCACGTCGAGCAGGATCAGGTCGGGATGGACGCGGCGGGCGATCTTCAGCGCCCGCTCGCCCGAGGTGGCGACAAAGGTCTGGTAGCCTTGCTGGACCATCAGCTTGCGCAGCGCGCTCAGGTTCTCCGGCGCGTCGTCCACTATGAGTATCGCGGCGTCGCGCCGCGTGGCCAGAAGAGGATTGGAGACTGGGTTGAACAAGGGCTGGCCTGACAGGAAAGTGACTATTCGTTCAAATCATAACGCGTCGGCCCGCCGCCATGTGAAAAATCATGGGCAGTTTTTTGAGGATTTCTTCGGAATTGGCGGCGATGCCACGCCAGCATGCGAGTGGCTTACTTAATGTTGATGGGATGTTATGGCTTTGACCGGCGATCGTGACTTTTGGTGATAAAGTCGCGGCGGCTTTGTTGTATTTGTGGGCGGCGCGCGGCCGCCCACAAATGGCGGGACGTTTAGATCTTGGCGGCGATCAGCTTGCCGAGGATCTCGATGCCGGTGCGGATGCGGTCCGGCGCCACGGTGACGAAGGACAGGCGCAGCGTGTTGGTTTCCGGCTCGTTGGCGTAGAACGGCGAACCCGGCACGAAGGCGACCTTCTGGGCGATGGCTTCGTCCAGCAGCTTCATGGCGTCGATGTGCTTAGGCAGCGTGACCCAGATGAACATGCCGCCTTCCGGCTTGGTCCACTCGACGCCGGCCGGGAAGTGCTGGGCCATCGCGTCCAGCATGACCTGGCACTGGTCGCCGTACAGGGCGCGGATTTTCGGGATGTGGCGGCCCAGGAAGCCGTCCTTGATCACTTCGTGCACGACCATCTGGGTCAGCTGCGAGGTGTGCAGGTCGGCGGCCTGCTTGGCCAGCTCCAGGCGGCGCACCAGCGGCAGCGGGGCGACCACGTAGCCCAGGCGGATGCCGGGGGTCAGCACCTTGGAGAAGGAGCCCATGTAGATCACGCCGTCCGGGTTCATCGCCACCATCTTCGGCAGCGGGTCGCCCTTGTAGCTCAGGGCGCCGTACGGGTCGTCCTCGATCAGCGGCAGGCCGAGGCGGGCGCAGGTTTCCACCAGCTCCAGGCGGCGCTCGACGGACAGGGTGCGGCCGGTCGGGTTCTGGAAGTTCGGCAGCGCGTACAGCAGGCGCGCGCCCTGGGCGACGGCGTCCAGCGACGACGGCACCAGGCCGTGTTCGTCGGTGGCGACGGATTTGAATTCGGGACGATAGACCGAGAACGCCTGCAGCGCGCCCAGGTAGGACGGGGTCTCGACCAGCACGCGGCTGCCTTCGTCGATCAGCACCTTGCCCAGCAGGTCCAGCGCCTGCTGGGAGCCGGAGGTCATCAGCACCTGTTCCGGCACGATCTTCGCGCCGTTGGTGGAGAGCGAGTCGGCGATCCACTGGCGCAGCGGCAGGTAGCCGTCGGTCGGGCCGTATTGCAGGGCGACCTTGCCGTTCTCGCTGAGCACCTTGTCGAAGGCGGCTTTCATCTCGTCGACCGGGAAGGTCAGCGGCGACGGCAGGCCGCCGGCGAAGGAGATGATCTCCGGCTGCTGGGTGATCTTGAGGATCTCGCGGATGAAGGACGATTGCAGCTGGTCGGCGCGTTCGGAGAAGCGCCACTGGATCGGATTGGGGTTTTCGATTTTCATACATGTCTCACTAAAGGTAACCGGCGCTGCCGGTTGTTCATCAAGCTCGCTTGTGGCGTGCTCTTATAAAAGGAACGGCTTCGGGTAAGAAGCCGCCCGCTTACGCGACTTCCGCGATCAGTTCGATTTCGACGCAGGCGCCAAGCGGGATTTGTGCGACACCAAAGGCCGAGCGGGCGTGCTTGCCGGCTTCGCCGAAGACTTCGCCCAGCAGCTCGGAGGCGCCGTTGGTGACCAGGTGCTGTTCGGTAAATTCAGGGGTGGAGTTCACCAGGCTCATGACCTTGACGATGCGCTTGACGCGGGTCAGGTCGCCGCCGACGGCGGCCTGCAGGGTGCCCATCAGGTCGACGGCGATGGCGCGCGCGGCGGCCTTGCCTTCGGCGGTGTCGATGTTCTTGCCCAGCTGGCCGACCCACACGCTGCCGTCGGCGCGCTTGGCGATATGACCCGACAGGAACACCAGGTTGCCGGTTTGGGCGTACATGACGTAGGCCGCCGCCGGGGTGGCGGGTGCGGCGAGGGTGATATCGAGCGCTTTCAGTTTTTCGTAGACAGACATGTGGTTATCCAAAGAGTAAGTGGGAAATGCAGGTTCAAGACCGATATTGTACGTCAGCGGCAGGGGCTGCCCGCAATCGCGGCGAAATCAAGATAGTCTACGGTTTTCGCCCCGTTTTACCTGCATTTTGCGGCCGGCACCCACCACGGCGATGACGGCGATTGCAAAAACCACGGTGGGCCATGCGAGCGCCTCGCCCAGCACCAGGGCCGCGCCGAGCAGCGACAGGAAGGGCTGGACCAGCTGCACCTGGCCGACCCGCGCCACGCCGCCCAGCGCCATGCCGCGGTACCAGAAGAAGAATCCGATGAACATCGAGAACACGGAGACGTAGGCGAAGCCGGTCCAGGCGGCGGCGCTGGCGGCGGCCAGCCGGGGGCCGTCCTGCCAGCACAGCCAGCCGACCAGCGGCAGCAGCACCGGCGCCGACAGCAGCAGCGCCCAGCAGATGGTTTGCTGTCCGCCCAGCGTCTGCGACAGGCGGCCGCCGGCGGCGTAGCCCATGGCGGCCAGCAGCACGGCCAGGAAGATGGCCAGGTCGGCCGGCTGCAGACTGCCGCCGCTCTGGCCCAGCGCGAAGCCGATCACCAGCGCCGAGCCCACACTGGCCATGACCCAGAAGCCGGGCGACGGCTTTTCGCCGGCCAGCAGGGCGCCGAAGACGGCGGTGGCCAGCGGCAGGATGCCGACCAGCACGGCGCCGTGGGCGGCCGGCAGGCTGCGCATGGCGATGGAGGTCAGCCAGGGGAAGCCGATGATGCAACCTGCCGCCACCATGGCCAGCGGCGCCAGGGCGGAGCGCGGCGGCAGCGGCGCGCGCTTCCAGGCCAGCCAGCCGGCGGCCAGCGCGGCGGCCACCAGCGCGCGGCCGAGGGCGACGAAGGCGGGCGACAGGCCGTTGCCCGCATCGCCGCCGCCCACGGCCAGGCGGGTGAAGGGGAGCGTCAGGCTGAAGATGGCGACCGCGATCAGGCCGAGCAGCATGCCGGTGGTTTCGTCGCTCAGGCCGGGACGGGTGGCGATGGGGACGGCGGCGGGCGGCGGGGCGCTGTGGGTCATGCGGTCTCCAGGGTTGGTTATGGTTGGTATGGATGTATGCTACGTGACAAAACCAGTACAGTGCCAGTACACTTACGCACATAATTTCTCATACTGTGACGGTAAAATGACCAATACACGCACGCGCACTTCACTTTTGGGCGCCGCCGCGTCGGCCGCGGCGGAGGCGGTGGCCGATGCGCTGGCGGCGGCCGAGGCGCGTTCGGCGGCCAAGGCGGGTTCCGGCCGGGCCGTGGCGGCGGCTGCGCCGGGACCGGCCGTGGCGGCAGTGGCGACGGCATCGTCCGGCGTGTCGTCTGCGGCGCGCGCGGCGCCGGCGGCGGGTGGGGGCGGCAAGGGCGCGGCGCGGGCGGGGCAGCCGGGGATGGTGCTCGGGCTGCTGTCGCGCGAGTCGGGCGAGACGCTGATCGACCAGATCGTGCGCTCGGTGGCGGCGCGCATCGACGACCGCCTGCTGCGCGGCGGCGCGCGCATGCCGTCGATCCGCGCGTTCGCGGCGGCGCACGGGGTGTCGGCGTTCACGGTGGTGGCCGGCTACGACAAGCTGGTGGCCTCCGGTTATCTGGAGTCGCGCCGGGGCGCGGGCTTTTTCGTGCGCGAGCCGGCGGCGATGGAGCTGAACCTGGCGCAGCGGCGGCCCGGCGGGCGGCGCCGGACCGGCGAGGCGGAACGCGATCACCCGGGCGTGAAGCCGATCGACGTGGTCTGGCTGGTGCGGAACATGTTCCGCCAGATGCCGCACGGGCAGATGCCGGGCACCGGCGTGCTGCCGCCGGACTGGATGGACGGTGTCGCCATCGGCAATGCGCTGCGCGCGGTCAGCCGGCAGAACGCCAACCTGTTGATCGGCTATGGCGTGCCGCAGGGCTTCCTGCCGCTGCGCCAGCAGCTGCAGCTGAAGTTCGCCGAGATGGAGATCGCCGCCGCGCCGGAGCAGATCGTCACCACGGCCGGCGTGACGCAGGCGCTGGACCTGGTGGCGCGCGAGTTCACGCGGCCCGGCGACACGATCTTCGTCGACGATCCGGCCTGGTTCCTGATGTTCGGCTCCTTCGCGGCGCTGGGCGCCAAGGTGGTGGGCATTCCGCGCCTGGCCGACGGCCCGGACATCGCGCAGCTGGCGGAGCTGGCGGCGCTGCACAAGCCCAAGCTGTACATCATCAATTCGGTACTGCACAACCCCAGTTCGACCTCGCTGTCGGCGGCCAAGGCCTTCCAGGTGCTGCGGCTGGCGGAGGAACACGACTTCGTCATCGTCGAAGACGACATCTACTGCGACCTGCATCCGGGCGCCGCGGTGCAGCCGGCCACGCGGCTGGCGGCGCTGGACCAGCTGCAGCGGGTGATTTACCTGGGCGGCTTTTCGAAGACGATGGCGGCCAACCTGCGGGTGGGCTTCATCGCGACGTCGCCGGAGCGCGCCGAGCGCCTGGCCGACCGCAAGATGCTGACCATGCTCACCACCAGCGATATCGGCGAGCGGGTGGTGTACAAGGTGCTGTCGGAGGGCTCGTTCCGCAAGCATATCGACCGGGTGCGCGCGCGGCTCGACGGCATCCGCGCCAAGACCATCCGCCAGATGGAGCGGGTGGGCCTGAAGGTGGACGTGGTGGCGCCGGCCGGCATGTTCGTGTGGGTCGATGCCGGCTGCGACACCAATGTGCTGACCGAGAAGGCGATGGCGCACAACATGCTGCTGGCGCCGGGCAGCCTGTTCTCGCCCAAGCAGCTGCCGTCGACCCGCATGCGGGTCAATGTGGCGGCCATGCAGGAGCCGGCGGTGTGGCGTTTCCTGGAGCGGGAGTTGGGCCGCTCTTGAAATCGCTCTTATAATCCCCACTTTCTTGGAACTTTTGCGTTTTTTGTATCATCCACCACAAGACTATTGAGGCTTTCAAAATGGCAGACACCGATAAGCAAACCCTGGGATTTCAGGCCGAAGTAAAACAGCTGCTGCAGCTGATGATCCATTCGCTGTACTCCAACAAGGAGATTTTCCTGCGCGAGCTGATTTCGAACGCGTCCGACGCGTCCGACAAGCTGCGCTTCGAGGCGATCAACAACGACGCCCTGTACGGCAACGACCATGAACTGAAGATCAAGGTATCGTTCGACAAGGCCGCGCGCACCATCACGATCTCCGACAACGGCATCGGCATGAGCCGCGACGAGGCGATCTCGCACCTGGGCACCATCGCCAAATCGGGCACCAAGGAGTTCTTCGGCAAGCTGTCGGGCGACCAGCAGCAGGACGCGGCCCTGATCGGCCAGTTCGGCGTGGGCTTCTATTCGGGCTTCATCGTGGCCGACAAGATCACCGTCGAAACCCGCCGCGCCGGCGCGCCAGCCTCCGAAGGCGTGCGCTGGGAATCGGCCGGCGAGGGCGATTACTCGGTCGAGCAGATCGAGAAGACCGGCCGCGGCACCGACATCATCCTGCACCTGCGCGAGGGCGAGGACGAGCTGCTGTCGTCGTGGAAGATCAAGTCCATCATCCGCAAGTACTCGGACCACATCTCGCTGCCGATCGTGATGGCGAAGGAGGAGTGGGACGAGGAGAAGAAGGAAACCGTCGTCAAGGACGAACTGGAAACCATCAACCAGGCCAGCGCGCTGTGGGCCCGCAACAAGGCGGACGTCACGCCGGAGCAGTACGAGGAATTCTACAAGCACGTGTCGCACGACTTCCAGGCGCCGCTGACGCACACGCACAACCGCGTGGAAGGCCGCAGCGAGTACACGCAGCTGCTGTACATCCCGGCCAAGGCGCCGTTCGACCTGTGGGACCGCAACAAGCGCGGCGGCATCAAGCTGTACGTCAAGCGCGTGTTCATCATGGACGACGCCGAGCAGCTGATGCCGGCCTACCTGCGCATGGTGAAGGGTGTGATCGATTCGGCCGACCTGCCGCTGAACGTGTCGCGCGAGATCCTGCAGGAGTCGCGCGATGTGAAGGTGATCCGCGACGGCTCGACCAAGCGTGTGATCGGCATGCTGGAGGAGCTGGCGAACGCCGAGGAGCAGGAAAAGAAGGACAAGTACGTCACCTTCTGGAAGGAGTTCGGCCAGGTGCTGAAGGAGGGCATCGGCGAGGACGCGACCAACAAGGACCGTCTGGCCAAGCTGCTGCGCTTCGCGTCGACCGCCAACGACAGCGACGAGCAAAGCGTCTCGCTGGAGCAGTACGTGGCGCGCCTGAAGGAAGGCCAGGACAAGATCTACTACGTCACGGCCGATAACTACGTCGCCGCGAAGAACTCGCCGCATCTGGAAATCTTCCGCAAGAAGGGCGTGGAAGTGTTGCTGCTGACCGACCGCGTGGACGAGTGGATGCTGTCCTTCCTGACCGAGTTCGAAGGCAAGGAGCTGGTGTCGGTGGCCAAGGGCGGCCTGGATCTGGGCGCGCTGGAGGACGAGGCCGAGAAGAAGGAGCACGAGGAGACCGAGACTTCGTACAAGGATTTGGTCGGCAAGATGAAGGAAGCCTTGTCGGACAAGGCCAAGGACGTGCGCGTGACGTTCCGCCTGACCGATTCGCCGGCCTGCCTGGTGGCGGACGAGCATGAGCTGTCGGGCAACCTGCTGCGCATGCTGAAGGCGGCGGGCCAGAGCGCGCCGGAGTCCAAGCCTATCCTGGAGATCAACCCGAACCATCCGCTGGTGACGCGCCTGAAGTACGAGGAGGCGGGCAGCGCCTTCAGCGACTGGGCCAACATCCTGTTCGACCAGGCGCTGCTGGCCGAGGGCGGTTCGCTGAGCGATCCGGCCACCTTCGTCAAGCGTCTGAACGAGATGCTGCTGAACGGAGCAGGCAAGTAAGACCTGTCCCGGGAGTTGTGCTATTTTAGGGTTTCATTGGCACACTCCCGGGATGTACATGAACAAGATCCTCTGGGCGCTCACTGGCGCCCTTGTTGTTTCCGCTCCGGCCGTCCTGGCCCAGCTGCCGGCCTCGACGCCGGGCGTGGCGGCCACCCCGATGTATCCCGCATTGCCGAGCGAGACGCCGGACGAGTTCAAGGCGCCCTTGGACGGCCTGGACTACGTCAAGCGCAGCGTGATGATACCGATGCGCGACGGCGTCAAGCTCAACACCGTGATCATCGTGCCGCGCAAGGCCAGCCATGCGCCCATCCTGCTGACGCGCACGCCCTACAACGCGGCCGAGCTGACCAGCCATAACGAGAGCTCGCAGATGGAGTCCATGCTGCAGGGCTATGACAACGCGGCCGATGTCATCGCCGAGGGCGGCTACATCCGCGTGGTGCAGGATGTGCGCGGCAAGTACGGCTCCGAGGGCGATTATGTGATGAACCGGCCGCTGAGCGGCAGCGCGCTCAACCCGACGCCGGTCGATCACTCGACCGACACCTGGGACACCATCGACTGGCTGGTCAAGAACATCCCCGAGACCAATGGCAAGGTCGGCATCATCGGCATCTCGTACGACGGCTTTTTGCCGCTGATGGCGCTGGTCCATCCGCATCCGGCGCTGAAGGTGGCGGTGCCGATGAACCCGATGGTGGACGGCTGGCGCGGCGACGACTGGTTCCACAATGGCGCGTTCCGGCAGGTCAACCTGTCGTATGTGCTGGAGCAGGTGGTCACGCGGCGCAACGAGGCCAAGTGGTACACCTCGCACTACGACGATTACGACACCTTCATGCGTGCCGGCTCGGTGGGCGAGCTGGCGCGCCAGCGGGGCGTGGAGCAGAGCGGTTTCTGGCGCAAGATCGTCGCGCATCCCAGCTATGACGCGTTCTGGAGCGGGCAGGCGATGGACAAGATACTGGCCCAACAGCCGGTGACGGTGCCGACCATGCTGGTGCACAGCCTGTGGGATGCCGAGGATATCTATGGCGCGATCGCGGTGTACAAGGCGATCAAGCCGCATGACCAGGACAACAAGGTGTTCCTGGTGATGGGGCCGTGGAACCATGGCGGCGGCATCGGCGAAGGCAGTCATCTGGGTCCACTGCGCTTCAACAGCGATACGGCGCTGCACTTCAGGCAGGAGATTTTGCGGCCTTTCCTAGACCGTTATCTGCGGGACGACGCGCCGACAGGGGCGGCAACCCCGATCGCGCCGGTGACGGCCTTCGAGACGGGCAGCAACAAGTGGCGCTCGCTGGACAGCTGGCCGAGCGGCTGCGTCAGCGGCTGCGCGATCGCGCCGGCCACGCTGAGGCTGGCGGCCGGCGGCAGGCTGCGGCTGACCAGCGAGGCGTCGCGGCCGGCCTCGGCGCCGGCGCAGCGGGCGGCGTTCGACGAGTATGTGTCCGATCCGGCCAAGCCGGTGCCGTACCGCGCGCGGCCGATCGCGCCGTATGGCTACGACGAGGCCAAGGGCCAGACCTGGCCGCGCTGGCTGGTGGATGACCAGCGCGAGGCGTCCGGCCGCACGGATGTGCTGAGCTATACGACGGACGTGCTGACGGCGCCGGTGAAGATCAGCGGCGAGCCGGTGGCGCATCTGCTGGCGGCCACCAGCGGCAGCGACGCGGACTGGGTCGTCAAGCTGATCGACGTCTATCCGGACCAGGTGGCGGCGCAGCCGGAGATGGGCGGCTACCAGTTGATGGTGTCCGCCGATATCTTCCGGGGGCGCTACCGCGAGAGCCTGGAGACGGCCAAGCCGATCGCCGCCAACACGGCCCTGCCTTACACCTTCGCCATGCCGACCGCCAACCACGTGTTCCTGCCGGGGCACCGCATCATGGTGCAGGTGCAGTCGAGCTGGTTCCCGCTGTACGACCGCAACCCGCAGACCTTCGTGCCGAACATCTTCTACGCCCAGCCGGGCGACTACAGGAAGGCGACCCAGCGCGTCTACCACGACAGCTATGTCGAGCTGCCGCTGGTCGGGGCGGCGCGTTAGTCAGGCCTGCTTGCGGCGGCGCCGCGCCATCAGCAGCACGGCCGGCACACCCAGACCCAGCATGCCAAGCATGGCGGGTTCGGGCACCGGCGCGGCCGTCAGGAAGCCGCGGATTTCGCCGGCGGGATATTTGCTGGTGTGGATGTTGAGGTAGGCTTCGCCGCTGGCCAGGCCGGCGCCGAAGGCCGCCTCCGCGCCGGCCGTGGTGCCGCCGTGGCTGCTGATGAAGACCGGGTTCCAACTGCTGGCCAGCGAGGTGTTGTAGGTGTTGCTGTAGGCGCCGTTCATCACGCCCATGGGGAAGCCGCCGAAGGTGGGCGTTTCCGTGGCGATGCCGGCGGTGCCGGCGTCCGGCGTGGCGGTGCAGCAGTGGATATGCGAGGCCGTGCTGGGGCCGAGCAGGCCGCTGAAGGCCACGTCCACCTGCAGGACGTGGGTGGCGGCGTCGAACGCGACGACCGCCGCGCCGATGCCCGGCGAGGTGTTGGATGGCGATTCCTTCGGGCCGGTGAGGATGGCGGTGTAGGTGGCGGCGCTGGCCGTCGCGGTTATGAGCAGCAGGCCGGCGGCGGCTGCGCAATGGCGGAGATGCTGGTTCATTTTTCTTCCCTCCTTGTGCGTGATGCTTAGTTAGAGGGCCGGCCGGCGCGGGAGTTCCCTCAGCGGTGCACCTTTTCGCAGAAATCGCGCAGCAGGCGTTCGCCTTCGGGCCAGGGGCCGTAGCCGGCGTCGCCGTTGATGTGGCCGGCGTTGCCGATCTCGACGTACTCGCTGCCCCAGGCTTGCGCGAACTGGCGGGCGCGCTGCGGGCTGACGTACGGGTCGTCGCCGCTGGCGATGACGATGCTGGGGAAGGGCAGGCGTTCGAGCAGCATCGGCTGGAAGCCGGTGGTGCAGTCGGGGTAGCCGGGGGCGTCGGTGTCGCTGGGGGCGACCAGGAAGGCGCCGGCGATCTTCAGCGTCGAGCCGGAGGCGGCCCAGCGGCCGACCAGCGAGCAGCTCAGGCTGTGCGCGGCCAGCACCGGCGGGCGTTTGCAGCGGGCGATGGCGGCGTCCAGTTCGGCCACCCATTCGGAGCGGTCGGGCGTGTCCCAGTCGCGGTGCGGGACGCGGACCCAGTCCGGGTGCCGGCCTTCCCAATGCGTTTGCCAGTGGGCGGGGCCGGAGTTCCACAGGCCGGCCAGGGTCAGTACTTCGTAGTCCATGTGCTTTCCTTGCTGGGTAAGATGGGGCTTATCTTACTGCGCCAAGGTGCGCAATATCTGTCGGCGCGGCCGTTTTGCGCAAGCGTGGACAAATGCCGGGAATTAAGCCGGAGCAGGGGGATAGGGTGCCTTTTTGCGGGCCTTCGGAAAAACGGTACTGATTCGGCTCTCTGAAACCTTCTGAAATCTGCGGAATCCCGCGGGCGCGGGGGCGGCGGAATTTACAGCACGATCCGGATGATTTCAGAAGGTTTCAGAAGGCGGTTTCAGTAGCGTTTACCGAAGGAGCGTGCACACCCACCCCCGGTGTGTATTCTCGCGGCAATCTCAGAGGGCGGTGCGCAGGGAGAACAGTTCGGGGAACAGCACCACGTCCAGCATCTTGCGCAGGTAGCTGACGCCGGCGGTGCCGCCGGTACCGGTCTTGAAGCCGATGATGCGCTCGACCGTGGTGACGTGGCGGAAGCGCCAGAAGCGGAACGCGGTCTCCAGGTCGACCAGCTTTTCGGCCAGCTCGTACAGCGCCCAGTGGCGGCTGGGGTCGCGGTAGACTTCCAGCCACGCGTTCTTGACGGACTCGTCGGCGATGGTCGGCTGGGTCCAGTCGGCGTTCAGGCGTTCGGCGGCGACCGGCAGGCCGTTGCGGGCCAGCAGCTTGATCGCCTCGTCGTAGACCGACGGCTCGCGCAGCGCCTTGTCCAGCACGGCGAACGCGGCGGGCGCGGTGGTGTGGACGTTGAGCAGCGCGGCGTTCTTGTTGCCGAGGATGAACTCGATCTCGCGGTACTGGTAGGACTGGAAGCCCGACGACGCGCCCAGGTAGGGGCGGATGGCCGTGTACTCGGGCGGCGTCATGGTCGCCAGCACGTCCCAGGCGTGCACCAGCTGGTCCATGATGCGGGCCACGCGGGCCAGCATCTTGAAGGCCGGGGCCAGGTCGTCCGATTGCAGGTGGCTGCGCACCGCGTGCATCTCGTGCAGCATCAGCTTCATCCACAGTTCGCTGGTCTGGTGCTGGACGATGAACAGCATCTCGTTGTGGTTGGGCGACAGCGGGTGCTGGGCGTTGAGGATCTGGTCCAGGCCCAGGTAGTCGCCGTAGCTCATCGAGTTGCTGAAGTCCATCTGCGCGCCGTGCCATTCGGCGCTGCCGGCGGCCGCGTGCATCGGGCAGCCGCTGGTGGTTGGTTTGGAATCGCTCATATTATTTATCTCGTTTTCAGGTCACTGCGTCGCGCATGATGTCGACGTTATAGTCTTTGCGGTCGAGGATGTCGCGCAGGATCTCCACCGCGTCCCAGACGTCGGCATAGCTGGTGTACAGCGGCGTGCAGCCGAAGCGCATGATGGCCGGCTCGCGGTAGTCGCCGATGACGCCGCGCGCGATCAGCGCCGACATCACCGCGTAGCCGTGCGGGTGGGTGAAGCTGACCTGGCTGCCGCGGCGGGCGTGCTCGCGCGGCGTGACCAGCCCCAGCGGATGATCGGCGCAGCGCTGCTCGACCAGCATGATGAACAAATCGGTCAGGGCCAGCGACTTGGCGCGGATGGCGGCCATGCTGGTCTTGGCGAACACGTCCAGGCCGCACTCGACCATCGCCAGCGACACCACCGGCTGCGTGCCGCACAGCGCGCGGCCGATGCCGTCGGTGGGCGCGAAGTCGGGCGCCATGGCGAACGGGGCGGCGTGGCCCCACCAGCCCGACAGCGGCTGGCGGAAGCGCTCCTGGTGCTTGCGCGGCACCCAGATGAAGGCCGGCGAGCCGGGGCCGCCGTTCAGGTATTTATAGGTGCAGCCCACGGCCAGGTCGGCGCCGTCGGCGTTCAGGTCGACCGGCACCGCGCCGGCCGAGTGCGCCAGATCCCAGACGATTAGCGCGCCGGCCGCGTGGGCCAGGGCGCTGGTGGCGCGCATGTCGTGCTGGTAGCCGGTGCGGTAGTTGACGTGGGTGAGCAGGACGACGGCGGTGTCGGCGCCGATGGCGGCCGGCAGTTCCTCGACCGAGTCGACCAGCTTGACGCTGTAGCCGCGCTCCAGCCAGCCGCTCAGGCCCTGGGCCATGTAGATGTCGGTGGGGAAGTTGGAGCGTTCGGTGACGATCACGCGGCGCCCGGCGCGGGCCGGGGACGGGTCTGTGGCCTGCATGTGCAGCGCGGCGGCCAGCGCCTTGAACAGGTTGACCGAGGTGGTGTCGGTGACCACCACCTCGCCGACCGCGCCGCCGATCAGCGTGGCCAGGCGGTTGCCCAGGCGCTTGGGCAGCTCGAACCAGCCGGCGCTGTTCCAGCTGCGGATCAGGTCGTGGCCCCATTCGCGGGCGATCACGTCCTGCGCGCGGGCCAGCGCGGCCTTGGGGCGGGCGCCTAAAGAGTTGCCATCCAGATAAATCACATGGTTGGGCAGGTCGAACTGGTCGCGCAGCGCGGCGAGCGGATCTTGCGCGTCGCGGTCCAGGCAGTCATTGCGAGTTGTCATTATGTAACTTTCTTGCAAGGGTGGTCAAATGCTTTAGGCTTCAATAAGTTGCCAGTGTAACCCGAAAAACCGGCGTCGGACCCCGCGCGGGGCCCGGCTCCGGGCCGGCGGGGCGTCCGCAAACCCGCATGGATGCTGGCTTTGCGGCCTTTTTTGAATTATTTTCGATTTTTTTCAAAAAAACCCTAAAGTTCCCCAAAACGCTGCCGTTACCAGATTCATGATGAGCGGAAAAGCGCCATCAGGTTGCAGGAAGCGAGTCGAAAATAGTTCAAAATATTTTCACCGGAACCCTAAAGTTCCTGAAAAAGCTGCCGTAACCGGGTTAGATGTAGCAAAAAAGAGTCGCTGAACCGTTTTATTTTCGCTTCATGACAGGACTTTTTTGAAGATCTTGGACCTTACCAAACCGGCGCCGCAAGGGCGTTGATGAGTGATTCGCGAGTGTTTGTCAGACAAACACCGACGGATCGCGTTCGCTATTTCCCGACGAAAAATACGGAGCCCATCCTCTAACGGTATTTTTGTTGCTCAAGCAGAATGTATCTCACTGGAAACGCAATTGTGTTCCGCAAGTGCAGATAACGGACTAGGAGATGGAAATGACCGCTAACGATATGATGGCTGAAATTCGCGACGCTAACCTGAGCTACCTGATGTTGGCCCAGCAGATGATCCGCGCCGACAAAGTCACCGCGATCTTCCGCCTCGGCATCGCCGCCGAGATCGCCGACCTGATCGAAGGCATGAGCAACGCGCAGATCCTGAAACTGGCAGGCGGCAACATGATGCTGGCCCGCTTCCGCTTCGACGACGGCGCCATCCTGTCGATGCTCACCAACTATAATAAGGACCGTGTGCTGGCCCAGTCGCACGCCGCCATCCTGATGGCCGGCCAGGCCGTCGAAGAAATCGCTTAACCCACGCGCCGGAGCGGATCATGAGCAAGAAAAGCGTAGTGACGGAAGCCCAGGAAATCCAGCTGGCCATCGAACTGATCCAGCTTGGCGCGCGCCTGCAGCTGCTGGAGTCCGAAGTGTCGCTGTCGCGCGAGCGCCTGCTCAAGCTGTACAAGGAACTGAAGGGCGTGTCGCCGCCGAAGGGCATGCTGCCGTTCTCCACCGACTGGTTCCTGACCTGGCAGCCGAACATCCACTCCTCGCTGTTCATCAACATCCACAAATTCCTGACCGAGCACGCCGGCGCCACCGGCATCGAGGCGGTCATGAAAGCCTACAAGCTGTACCTGGAACAAATGCCGCCGGAGGCGGGCGAGGAGCCGCTGCTGTCGCTGACCCGCGCCTGGACCCTGGTGCGCTTCTTCAGCGGCAAGATGCTGGAACTGGCCCCGTGCGGGCGGTGCCAGGGCAAGTTCGTGGTCAACTGCATGGACCTGAACGGCAGCTATGTCTGCGGCCTGTGCCACATGCCCTCGCGCGCCGGCAAGACCAAGAAGGCCCGCGACGCCGACGTCCTGGCCGCGTGAGCCGGCCCGGCCCCGATCCCTACCTGCTGCGCATCGCCCGCGCGCCCGCCGTGCGGGCGCTGCTGATCCAATGCGGCGCCGCGCCGCTGACGCTGGCCATCATTTACGTGATGGCCAGTTGCCGTTTACCGGTCGACTACTGGAGCGTGGCCGCCGTGCAGGGCCTGCTGGCGGCCGGCCTGACCTGGAAGCTGGGCCTGGCCGCGTGGTGGCGCGTCATCCAGCTGCTGTTCCCGGCCGCGCTGCTGGCCGCGCTGGCGCTGCGGCTGCCGCCCTGGCTGTTCCTGGCCGCCTTCCTGTTCCTGCTCGGCCTGTACTGGTCGACCTTCCGCACCCAGGTGCCGTACTACCCGTCGCACCCGGCGGTGTGGGATGCGGTACGTCAAATTCTGCCGCCGCCGGCCGACGGCGCGCCGCTGCGGGTGATCGACATCGGCAGCGGCCTGGGCGGGCTGGTGCTGTACCTGGCCCGCCAGCGCCCGGACGCCGAATGCCACGGCATCGAGCTGGCGCCGCTGCCCTGGTTGTATAGCCGACTGCGCGCCGCCATCGCCGGCAGCCGCGCCCGCTTCACCTTGGGCGATTACGAAAAGCTGGACTTCGGCCGCTACCGGCTGGTGTTCGCCTACCTGTCGCCGGCCGCCATGCCCGGCCTGTGGCGCAAGGCGGCGGCCGAAATGCGGCCCGGCGCCATGCTGGCCAGCTACGAATTCGCTATCGACGCCCGGGCGCCGGACCGCACCATCCACACCACAGAGGGCGAGGATGCCCTCTACATATGGTACTTTTAAGCATCATTTCGCGTTATTCTCTTGCCCGCTCCCCCCTAGTCACGCTATTGTAGTTCTACATGTAAATTTATTGAAATCGGGCGATTGTTAGGTATGATACCGCCCGTTTTCATACCGGGGAGTCTGGGCACTTGTTAGTCATAATTGGATATGTAGTGGTCTGCGTCGGCGTGTTCGGCGGCTTCGCCATGAATGGCGGGCATCTGGCCGCGCTGCTGCAGCCGCTCGAACTGGTGATGATCGGCGGCGGCGCGCTCGGCGCCTTCCTGGTCGGGAACAACGCCAAGGCCCTGAAAGCCACGCTGGCCGCGATCCCGACCCTGTTCAAGGGTTCGCGCTACACCAAGGACCTGTACATGGAGCTGATGTCGCTGCTGTTCGACGTGTTGTCCAAGGTGCGCAAGGAAGGCCTGATGTCGATCGAGGGCGACATCGACAGCCCCGAGCAGAGCCCGCTGTTCAGCAAGTATCCGAGCGTGCTGGAGGACCACCACATCGTCGAGTTCATGACCGACTACCTGCGGCTGATGGTGTCCGGTAATATGGATGCGTTCCAGATCGAGAACCTGATGGACAACGAGATCGAGACCCACCACCACGAGCACGCCGTGCCGGCGCACGCCATCGCCAAGCTGGGCGACGGCATGCCGGCGTTCGGCATCGTGGCGGCGGTGATGGGCGTGGTGCATACGATGGAATCGGTGGGCCTGCCGCCGGCCGAGCTGGGCATCCTGATCGCGCACGCGCTGGTCGGCACCTTCCTCGGCATCCTGCTGGCCTACGGCTTCGTCGGCCCGCTGGCCAGCCTGCTCGAACAAAAGCTGGATGAATCGACCAAGATGTACCAGTGCGTGAAGGTCACGCTGCTGGCCAGCCTGAACGGCTATGCGCCGGCGCTGGCGGTGGAGTTCGGCCGCAAGGTCCTGTACTCGACCGAGCGCCCCAGCTTCGCCGAGCTGGAGGACCATATCAAGAAATCGAAGTCCAAGTGAGCGCGCGCGTGACAGGCGGCGCCGCGGCAACCATAAGGAAGCATCATGGCTGAAGAGGGCTTGCGGCCGATTATCGTCAAGCGCATCAAGAAGGGCGGCGGCGGCCACCATGGCGGCGCCTGGAAGATCGCGTACGCCGACTTCGTGACGGCGATGATGGCCTTCTTCCTCCTGATGTGGCTGCTCGGCTCGACCACCAAGGGCGACTTGAACGGCATCTCGGAATACTTCAAGACGCCGCTCAAGGTGGCCATGCAGGGCGGCTCGGGCAGCGGCGACAGCTCGTCGGTGATCCCCGGCGGCGGCAAGGATTTGACGCGCCGCGACGGCCAGGTCAAGGCCAGCGACGACCCGCAGATCAAGAAGACGTTCAACCTGACCGCCGCCAAGGCCGCGCTGGAGGCCGAGGAAAACCAGCGCCTCAAGGCGCTCAAGCAAAAGATCGAGGCGCAGATCGAGGCCAACCCGCTGCTCAAGAAATACAAGGACCAGCTGCTGCTCGACATCACCAGCGAGGGCCTGCGGATCCAGATCGTCGACGAGCAGAACCGGCCGATGTTCGCGCTGGCCAAGGCCGAGCTGCAACCGTACACGCGCGAGATCCTGCACGCGATCGGCTTCGTGCTGAACGACGTGCCCAACAAGATCGGCCTGTCCGGCCACACCGACTCGACGCCGTATCTGAGCGACGCCGGCTACAGCAACTGGGAACTGTCGGCCGACCGCGCCAACGCCTCGCGCCGCGAGCTGATCGCCGGCGGCATGGCCGACAACAAGGTGCTGCGGGTGGTGGGGCTGGCCTCGGCCGCCCACCTGGACAAGGCCGATCCGTTCAACCCGATCAACCGCCGCATCAGCATCATCGTAATGAACAAGCGCACCGAGGAAAACGTGATGCGCGACGGCGCCCGCCAGCTGGACGTGGACGCCGAGGACGGCCAGGCGCCGGCGCCGGCGCCCGCGCCGTCCGGCCCGCCGGTGCGCAAATAAAGCAGGTGGAGTGACGAGACTGTTATGACGAGAAAAAAAATCCTGGGCTCCCATGTCAAGCGCCTGCTGTCGGGCGTGTCCGACCATGGGCGCAAGCATCTGACCGAGGTCGAGACCGACCTGATCCAGACCGGCCTGCTGCTGGAGGAAGCCATCGAGAAGTTGTCCTTCAACTTCATGGCCATCCACCAGGCGGTCGAGGCCGAACAAGCCACGATCCGGCTGCTGCTCGACGGCGGCACCGCCACGCCCGAACAGCGGGCCCAGCTCGAGGCGCTGCAGGGCCAGGTGGGCGGCTATGTCAACGCCGCCATCACCAGCCTGCAGTTCCAGGACATGACCAGCCAGCTGCTGGACCGCACCTTGAAGCGCGTGACCGGCCTGCGCGAGTTCCTCGGCACGCTGGGCGCGCACGGCGCCGAGATGCTGCCCGAGAGCGACAACGACGAGATCGTCGCGCTGCTGGGCAAGGTCAGCATGGCGCTGGCGATCCAGAGCCTGGAGCTGCGCAGCGTGCTGCGCAAGGCCGTCAGTCAACAACACCTGGAGAGCGGCGACATCGAACTGTTCTGAACGCCGCGACCTACCGATTGAACTACCCGGACGCCACGTCCCGCATTTAATGAGTGAGAGCAAAGATGGCCAAGACAATACTTGCAGTTGATGATTCCAGTTCCCTGCGCCAGATGGTCGCCTTCAGCCTGAAGGCGGCCGGCTACCTGGTGGTGGAGGCGGTGGACGGTCAGGACGGCCTGGAGAAGGCCAAGCTGCAGGGCGTGGACCTGGTGCTGACCGACCAGAACATGCCGCGCATGGACGGCCTGCAGCTGATCAAGCTGCTGCGCGAGCTGCCGGCCTACCAGAAGACCCCGATCCTGATGCTGACCACCGAATCGTCCGACGAGATGAAAGCCAAGGGCCGCGCCGCCGGCGCCAACGGCTGGCTGGTCAAGCCCTTCGATCCCCAGCGGCTCATCGAGGTGGTGAAGAAGGTCATCGGCTGATAAGGCGCGTGCAATGATGCTGAGCGAAACTTACGGAGTATCCCCATGACCATCGATATAAGCCAGTTCTTCCAGGTCTTTTTCGATGAGGCCGAGGAGCTGCTGGCTGAAATGGAGCGCCTGCTGCTGGCCGTCGACGTCGACCGTCCCGACCCCGAGGACCTCAACGCGATCTTCCGCACCGCCCATTCCGTCAAGGGCGGCGCCTCCACGTTCGGCGTGACCGACATGACCGAGGTCACCCACATCCTCGAGACCCTGCTCGACCGCGTGCGCAAGGGCGAGATGGCGCTGACCTCGGAGCACGTGGACGCCTTCCTGGCGGCCAAGGACATCCTCAAGATGCAGCTGGACGGCCACCGCCACGGCGGCACGGTCGACCAGGACGCCGTGGGCGACGTGCGCATGATGCTGCAGTCGCTGGCGCAGGACGTGCCGCTGACGGCGCTGTCGCCGGTGGCGCCGTCGTTCCACGCGGCCGAGGCCAAGGTGGTCGACCACAGCGGCGGGCGCCGCTACCGGCTCGAGCTGCCGGCCATGGTGCACCGCGAGGTGACCGCGCTGGGCGCCGAGCTGGGCCTGATGGGCCACGTGTCCATCACCCCGCTCGACAAGGACCGCAACGCCATGGTGGTCACCACCCACGAGAGCCTGGACGACATCATCGCCATCTGCTCGTTCGTGCTCAACCCGGACGACATGGTGGTGACCGAGCTGCCGGCGCTGGACGCCCGGCAGGCCGGGCTGGAGCACGCCGAGCGCGCCAGGGTCGAGCAGGACCTGGGCTACGGCTTCTTCGACGAGACCGAGCTGCACCCGGCGCAGGCCGGCGGCGGCGAGGGTTATGGCTTCTTCCAGCCGCTCGAGCAGATCCGCGCCGACGCCCAGGCCGGCAGCGAGGACGCCCAGGGCTACGGCTTCTTCCAGCCGGTCGAGCAGATCCGCGCGGCGGCCGGCATCGTGATCGAGGCGCCGGCCGCGCCGCAGCACGCCGCCGCCGAGGAGGACAAGAAGGCCGCCAAGAAGGAAGAGAAGGCCGGCGCCGGCCCCGGCGCCGAGTCCTCGTCGATCCGCGTGTCGATCGAGAAGGTCGACCAGCTGATCAACCTGGTGGGCGAGCTGGTCATCACGCAGGCGATGATCGAGCAGCGCGTCGACACGCTGGACCCGATGGTGCACGAGCGCTTGTTGAACAGCGTCAGCCAGCTGACCCGCAACACCCGCGACCTGCAGGAAGCGGTGATGTCGATCCGCATGATGCCGATGGACTTCGTGTTCTCGCGCTTCCCGCGCATGGTGCGCGACCTCGCGGCCAAGCTGGGCAAGAAGGTCGACTTCATCACCAACGGCGCCGCGACCGAACTGGACAAGGGCCTGATCGAGCGCATCGTCGACCCGCTGACCCACCTGGTGCGCAACTCCATCGACCACGGCATCGAGATGCCCGAGGTGCGCCGCGCCGGCGGCAAGAGCGACGCCGGCCGACTGTTCCTGTCGGCCTCCCACCAGGGCGGCAACATCATCATCGAGGTGTCGGACGACGGCGGCGGCCTGAACCGGGAGAAGATCCTGGCCAAGGCCCAGCAGAGCGGCCTGCCGCTGGCCGAGAACATGAGCGACGCCGAGGTCTGGCAGCTGATCTTCGCGCCCGGCTTCTCCACCGCCGAGCAGGTGACCGACGTGTCGGGCCGCGGCGTCGGCATGGACGTGGTCAAGCGCAACATCACCGCCATGGGCGGGGTGGTCGACATCCGCTCGGCCAAGGGCTTCGGCACCACCATCTCGATCTCGCTGCCGCTGACGCTGGCGATCCTGGACGGCATGTCGATCCGGGTCGGCGAGGAGGTCTACATCCTGCCGCTGGGCTTTGTGATCGAATCGCTGCAGCCGGCGCCGGAGGACGTCAAGGAAATCTCCGGCAAGGGCCGGGTGGTCAAGGTGCGCGGCGAATACCTGCCGCTGGTGCCGCTGTACCAGATGTTCGGCATCACGCCGCGCTTCACCGACCCCTGCCAGGGCATCGTGGTCATCATCGAGACCGACGGCCGCAAGGCCGGGCTGTTCATCGACGACCTGGTCGGCCAGCAGCAGGTGGTGGTCAAGAACCTGGAATCGAACTACCGCAAGGTGGCCGGCATCTCCGGCGCCACCATTTTGGGCGACGGCGGCGTGTCGCTGATCCTCGACGTGGCCGCCCTGATCCGCTCGTCCCGTCAGCTCGCTGACGAACAGATATTTAGCTAACCCCACCAAGGAAACCATCATGGCAGACGTACTAACCAGCGGGGCCAACGAAATCGCCGGCCACGAATACCTGGCCTTCACGCTCGGTTCGGAGGAATACGGCATCGACATCCTCAAGGTGCAGGAGATCCGCGGCTACGAGACGGTGACCCGGATCGCCAACGCGCCCGAGTTCATCAAGGGCGTGATCAACCTGCGCGGCATCATCATCCCGGTGGTCGACATGCGCATCAAGTTCAAGCTCGGCGAGCCGGTGTACGACCAGTTCACCGTGGTCATCATCCTCAACATCAGCGGGCGCATCGTCGGCATGGTGGTGGACTCGGTGTCGGACGTGACCACCCTGACGCCGGAGCAGGTCAAGCCGGCGCCGGAGATGGGCACCGCCTTCAGTTCCGACTACATGATTGGACTGGGCACCATTGATGAGCGTATGCTGATCCTGGTGAACATCGACAAACTGATGTCGAGCGCCGAGATGGGTCTGATGGAACAGCTGGCGGCCTAACCCACGCCCCGGCAAGCAGCCACGGCAGCGCCCAACAGAGTGCGCGCCTATCACCTACACAATAACGGGGTCCGCAGGCAGTACCCGGCGGACAAGCACAGACAGCATAGGGGAGAAAACAACATGAATTTACGCGACTTCAAAATCGGCTCACGGCTGCGCCTTGGTTTCGGCGCCATCCTGGCGATCCTGGTGGTCATGGTCCTGATGACCAATTACCTCAACTACAGCAACAAGGGCAAGCTCACGCGCGGCCTGGAGCTGTCGACCCAGAAGAACCTGCAGGCCGGCGCCATGAAAAGCGCGATGCTGGAAACCGGCATCGCGATGCGCAACATCGGCCTGCAGTCGGACGTCAGCCTGATGCAGAAGGAAGAGCAGAAGGTCAAGGACCAGCGCGCCCGCTACGACAAGGCGCAGGCCGACCTCAAGGCGCTGGGCCTGAACGACAACGAGAAGAAGGCGCTGGCCGACATCGCCGCGCTGGACGTCGACGTCGACAAGGCCTTCAAGGAAGCCATCGGCCAGGTGCTGGCCTTCAACAGCGAGGGCGCGGCCAAGGTCATCTCCGGCCGCATCGATCCGCTCAACCAGCAGACGCTGGCGCTGATCAACAAGCTGGTCGACATGCAGCAGGCCGCCGCGCGCGACGTGATGGACAGCTCCGTCACGGCCGACCGCAGCCTGATGATGATGCTGTTCCTGCTGGGCGCGGTCGCGGTGGCGATCGGCGTGGCCTGCGCGGTGGTGATCACCCGCTCGATCACGGTGCCGCTGTCGGGCGCGGTAGAGGTGGCGCAGAAGGTGGCGGCCGGCGAGCTGACCTCGCAGGTCCACGTCGAGGGCAAGGACGAAACCAGCGAGCTGCTGCAGGCGCTCAAGGACATGAACGACAGCCTGGCCAAGACGGTCGGCGATGTGCGCAGCGGCACCGACCTGATCTCGACCGCCTCGCAGGAGATCGCCTCCGGCAACGCCGACCTGTCGGCCCGCACCGAGTCGCAGGCCAGCTCGCTCGAGGAGACCGCCTCGTCGATGGAGGAACTGACCTCCACCGTCAAGCAGAACGCCGACAACGCGCGCCAGGCCAATCAATTGGCCGTGACCGCCTCGTCGGTGGCGGAGAAGGGCGGCACCGTGGTGGCGCAGGTGGTCGAGACCATGGGCTCGATCAAGGCCAGCTCCAGCAAGATCGTCGACATCATCGGCGTGATCGACGGGATCGCGTTCCAGACCAACATCCTGGCGCTGAACGCGGCCGTCGAGGCGGCCCGCGCGGGCGAGCAGGGCCGCGGCTTCGCGGTGGTGGCCTCCGAGGTGCGCAACCTGGCGCAACGCTCGGCCGGCGCCGCCAAGGAGATCAAGGAACTGATCGGCGACTCGGTCGACAAGGTCGACGCCGGCAGCAAGCTGGTCGACGAGGCCGGCCAGACCATGGGCCTGATCGTCACCTCGATCCGCCAGGTGGCCGACATCATGGGCGAGATCACCGCCGCCACCCAGGAACAGAGCAACGGCATCGAGGAAGTCAACCAGGCCATCACCCAGATGGACGAGATGACCCAGCAGAACGCCGCGCTGGTGGAGGAGGCCGCCGCGGCGGCCGAGAGCATGCAGGAACAGGCCGAGATGCTGGCCCAGGCGGTCAGCATCTTCAAGCTGACGAACGACCAGGTGCGGCGCGCGGTCCCGGCCGTGCCGGCCCCGCGTCCGGTGCCGGCGGTGAGCGCGCGGCCTGCCGCCAAGCCGGCCGCGCCCAAGAAGCTGGCCTCCGCCGCGCCGGCCGCCGGCGACGAGTGGGAAGAGTTTTAACCGAGCTGTACCACGCCGTTCCCGCCCGCGCGGGAACGGCGGCGGCGTGGGCATTGTTAGTAGTGATAAATAAGAGGTTTAACATATGCCGCATACCAAAGACACCGTCAAAGAGTTTGACTTCAACGCCAAGGACTTCGAACGCGTCCGCGGCCTGATCTACAAGCGGGCCGGCATCTCGCTGGCCGACAGCAAGCAGGAGATGGTGTACAGCCGCCTGGCGCGGCGCCTGCGGGCCACCGGCATCGGCTCCTTCGGCAAGTACCTCGACGACCTCGAGGCCGGCCGCCTGGGCGAGGAGTGGGAATCGTTCACCAACGCCCTGACCACCAACCTGACCTCGTTCTTCCGCGAGGCCCACCACTTCCCGCTGCTGGCCGAGCACATCAAGCACAAGCGCGAACCGATCACCATCTGGTGCTCGGCCAGCTCGACCGGCGAGGAGCCGTATTCGATCGCCATGACCGTGTGCGAGGCGTTCAACACGCTCACCCCCAACTGCCACATCATCGCCACCGACATCGACACCAATGTGCTGGCCACGGCCGCCAACGGCGTCTACGCGATGGACCGGCTGGACAAGATGTCGCCCGAGCGCTCGCGCCGCTTTTTCCTCAAGGGCAAGGGCGACCGCGAGGGCATGGCGCGCGTGCGGCCCGAGCTGCGCAACATGATCACCTTCAAGCAGCTCAATCTGCTGGCCGACAGCTGGCCCATCAGCGGCCCGTTCGACGTGATCTTTTGCCGCAACGTGATGATTTACTTCGACAAGGCCACGCAGCGCAAGATCCTGTCGCGCTTTGTCCCCTTGATGAAACCGGACGCCCTGCTGTTCGCGGGCCACTCGGAGAATTTCCTCTACGTGTCGGAGTCGCTCAAACTACGCGGCAAGACGGTGTACGAGCTGGACGATCAACACCGTGGCGCTGCCCTCAAGGCAACGCAACGCACATGAGAATAAACCATGGACCTCGAACAATTTGCCACGAACGTGTATTACGACCGGACGTTCGACTGTGAAGCCGCCAAGATCCTGCCGGGCGAGTACTACTTCACCAACAAGGACATGTTGATCGTGACCGTGCTGGGCTCGTGCGTGTCGGCCTGCATCCGCGACCGCGTGACCGGCCTGGGCGGCATGAACCACTTCATGCTGCCCGACGGCGGCAGCGACACCAACAGCCCGGTGTCGGCCTCGGCCCGCTACGGCACCTACGCGATGGAGATCCTGATCAACGACCTGCTCAAGGCCGGCGCCAAGCGCGAGAACATGGAGGCCAAGGTGTTCGGCGGCGGCGCCGTGCTCAAGGGCTTCACCGCGATCAACGTCGGCGAGCGCAACGCGGCCTTCGTGCTCAACTTCCTCAAGGTCGAGAAGATCCGCGTGGTGGCCGAGGACTTGAACGACATCCACCCGCGCAAGGTGTACTTCTTCCCGCGCACCGGCAAGGTGCTGGTCAAGAAGCTGATGCAGACCCACAACGACACCCTGGCCAAGCGCGAGATCGAATACGCCAGCCGCCTCAAGGTGGCGCCGGTGGGCGGCGAGATCGACCTGTTTTGATAGTGTTAGCGATAATGACAGTGGGCCTTTTGCCCGGAAAGTAGCATTTTATTATGAAGATCAAAGTCCTGATCGTCGACGACTCCGCGCTGATCCGCAGCGTGATGAGCGAGATCATCAACAGCCAGCCCGACATGGAAGTGGTGGGCACGGCCCCCGATCCGCTGGTCGCGCGCGAGCTGATCAAGCAGACCAACCCCGACGTGCTCACGCTCGACGTCGAGATGCCCAAGATGGACGGCCTCGACTTCCTGGAAAAACTGATGCGCCTGCGGCCGATGCCGGTGGTGATGGTGTCCTCGCTGACCGAGCGCGGCTCGGAGATCACCATGCGCGCGCTGGAGCTGGGCGCGGTGGACTTCGTCACCAAGCCGAAGATCTCGATCCAGGCCGGCATGCGCGAGTACACCGAGCTCATCACCGACAAGATCCGCGCCGCGTCCAAGGCGCGGGTGCGGGCCCGCACCTTGCCGCAGCCGGGCGCCGAGGCCCAGGGCCAGCTGCCGCAGCTGCGCAATCCGCTGACCTCGTCCGAGAAGCTGATCATCATCGGCGCCTCCACCGGCGGCACCGAGGCGATCCGCGAATTCCTGATGCAGATGCCGTCCGACTGTCCCGGCATCCTGATCACCCAGCACATGCCGGAGGGTTTCACGCGCTCGTTCGCCAAGCGGCTCGACTCGCTGTGCAAGATCTCGGTGCAGGAGGCGGCCGGCAACGAGCGGGTGCTGCCGGGCCACGCCTACATCGCGCCCGGCCACTCGCACCTGTACCTGACCCGCAGCGGCGCCAACTACATGACCAAGATCGACCAGGCCGAGCCGGTCAACCGCCACCGGCCGTCGGTGGACGTGCTGTTCCGTTCGGCCGCCCAGTGCGCCGGCAAGAACGCGGTCGGCGTGATCCTGACCGGCATGGGCAAGGACGGCGCGGCCGGCATGCTGGAGATGAAGCAGGCCGGGGCGTATAATTTCGCCCAGGACGAGGCCAGCTGCGTGGTGTTCGGCATGCCGCGCGAGGCGATCGCGGTCGGCGCCGCCCATGAAGTGGGGGCCTTGCAGGCGCTGCCGGGCATGGTGCTGGGCTACCTGGCGGCCCACGGCATGCGCGCTTTGCGGGTATAAAAAGCTTTAAATCGTCAAGTGTGACGTTTTACTGCTACTTTGTTCGCCTTAAAGCAACGAAAATGCTATCCTACAACTTGCTGGCAATTGTAGGCACTATTAACAACCGCGTAGAGAAACAACGGAGTAATTCATGGCTGATCCAAAGATGAAATTTTTAGTCGTTGACGATTTTTCGACGATGCGCCGCATCGTCCGGAATCTGTTGAAGGAACTGGGTTATGCCAATGTCGACGAGGCCGAAGACGGCGTGATGGCGCTGGCGAAGCTGCGTGCCGAATCGTTCGACTTCGTCGTGTCCGACTGGAACATGCCGAACATGGACGGCTTGACGATGTTGCAAAACATCCGTGCCGATCCCGCGCTGGCCAAGCTGCCGGTGTTGATGGTGACCGCCGAAGCCAAGAAGGAAAACATCATCGCGGCGGCCCAGGCCGGCGCCAATGGTTACGTGGTCAAGCCGTTCACCGCCGCGACGCTGGATGAAAAGCTGAACAAGATCTTCGAGAAGCTCGGAGCTTGATGATGGTTGAGCAACAAGGCGGCGCCACCGCGGCTGCGGTGGAGCCGAACGAAGAGTTTTTGTCGCGCATCGGTCACATGACGCGCGCCCTGCATGAAAGCCTGCGCGGACTGGGGCTGGATAAATTGATCGAAAAAGCGGCGTCCGACATCCCGGACGCGCGCGACCGGCTCGACTACGTGGCGCGCCTGAGCGAGGACGCGGCGCAGAAGGTGCTCAACGCCACCGACGCGGCCAGTCCCCTGCAGGACCGGATCGCCGGCGACGCGAAGCAGCTGAGCGCCTCGTGGAACGGCCTGCTGGCGGCAGGCGCCTCGGACGAGCAATGGCGCGCGCTGGCGCAGCAGACCGTGGCCGCGCTGGACGGCGCCACCGCCGGCACCTCGCAGACCAAGGCGCATCTGATGGACATCATGATGGCGCAGGATTTCCAGGACTTGACGGGGCAGGTGATCAAGAAGGTCACCTCGATCGCGCAAAACCTGGAGAAGCAGCTGGTGCAGATGCTGATCGACTTCGCGCCTGACCAGATGAAGAAGGAAATCGACAACGGCTTGCTGAACGGACCGCAGATCGATCCGACCCGCGAGAACGTGGTGGCTGACCAGGAGCAGGTGGACGACTTGCTGGATAGTCTGGGCTTCTGATCTGTACCGGCCCGTTCGCCGCGGGCTTCCTCCGAGACGAGCATCATGCATCAGACCAATTTCATCGTCCGTGAGCCGCTGCTCGATCCCAAGCAGCGCGTGGTTGGGTATGAGCTCTGCTGGCAGCAGCAGGGGGCGGCGCCGTCGTCGCCCGCCGCGTTGGAGGCGCTGCTGGACTTCGTTGCCGGCCAGGTGGTCGACGACGACGACAACTGGCTGCTGCGCGACAAAATCCTGTTCCTCGACGCGGTGCCGGCCATGCTGTCGGCCGACGCGCTGCACCGGCTGCCGCCGGAGCGCACCGTCTTGTCCCTCAAAACGGCCGAACTGGCCAATCCCGACACCCTGGCCGCCGTGCAAGGCTTGCGCGCGGGCGGCGTCGGCGTGCTGCTGCGCGAGGCCGACCTGGCCCGCATCGGCAGCCGCCTGCCGACCATCGCCTCGTACGTCGAGGTGCGCTTTTCCGGCGCCGACGTCGGCAGCCAGGCGCGCGCCTACGCCGCGCTCAAGCAGTCGAGCGTGGGCATGGTGGCGCGCCCGGTCAGCAACTGGGCCGACTTCGACGCCTGCGCGGCGCTGGGCCTGAACGCCTTCGTCGGCAAGCTGCACCTGACGCCGCGCCCCAGCACCGACGCCAAGGGCCTGAACCCGGCCCAGACCATCATCATGCAGCTGATGCAGATGGTGCGGCAGAACGCCGACATCGTCCAGCTGGAGGCCGTGCTCAAGCGCGACGCCACGCTGTCGTACAAGCTGCTGCGCTTCATCAACTCGGCCGGCTTCGGCGCCGGGCGCGAGATCCAGTCGCTGCGCCAGGCGCTGACCCTGCTGGGCTACACGCCGCTGTACCGCTGGCTGACCCTGCTGCTGGCCACGGCCAGCACCTCGGGCTATTCGCCGGTGCTGCTGGAGACGGCGGTGGTGCGCGGCCGCCTGGCCGAGCTGCTGGCGCAGGCCGCGCTGGGCAAGGGCGAGGCGGAGAATGTGTTCGTGGCGGGCATGTTCTCGCTGCTGGACCGGCTGCTGGGCATCGCCATGCAGGAGGTGCTGGCCAACATCCAGCTGTCCGACGACGTGGTGGCCGCGCTGCTCACGCGCAGCGGCAAGTACGGGCCGTTCCTGGCGCTGGCCGAGGCGTGCGAGCTCAGTTCCGACCTGGTGGCCTCGCTGGCGGCCGGGCTCAAGCTGGGGCCCGAGGACGTCAACCGCGCCCATCTCTCCGCGCTGGCCTGGGCGCAAAACGTCGCCGCCTGATCCGTCTCAAGCGGCGCGCGTGCGCGCGTTGACAGGGCAGGTTGCGGGGCGGATCATCGGCGTATGAACTCCAATGCCGACAAAGACTATATCGATGCCAAGGTGGAAGGTCTCGACGCCAGGCTGGCTGCCGCCAGCGGGACGAGCGACGCCAAGTTCGGCACGGTTGATGCCCGCTTCGACGCGGTCAATACCCGGTTCGACGCCACCGATGCCAAGCTGGAATCCATCATCGCGATGATGGTGGAGATGCGTTCGGCGCTGGAGGCGAAAATCGAGAGTGCTTTCCAGCGGGCCACCTCGCAGATGGTCAAATGGATGGTGGGCGTGCTGGCTGCGGGGATCACCATCGTCGTCACGGTGATGACCTTCGTGCTGAACAACGCCATCCCCAAGGCGCAGCCGGTTGCGCCCGTCGCGCCGGCCACCGCAGCGGTGCCGGCCGTGCTCATCCAGGTCACGCCGCAGGGCCTCACGGTGCAGCCATTGACCCCGGCGGCGCCTGTGGCCCCGCCGGTCAAACCTTAAATTTCCAGATTGTCGATCAGGCGGGTCGAGCCCAGCTTGGCGGCGGCCAGCACCACCAGCGGCGTGCCTTGCGCCAGGTCGCCCGCGCTTGGCGGCTGCAGGTCGATGCGCTTGCGGATCGAGATGTAGTCCGGCTTCCAGCCGCGCTGGGCCAGGTCCTCCATCGCCTTGTGCTCCAGCTGGAACACGTCCAGATGGCCGGCGCGCACCTCGTTGGCGACGAAGTTCAGGCTCTGGTACAGCGCCGGCGCCTCGGCGCGCTCGGCCGGCGACAGGTACATATTGCGCGACGACAGCGCCAGGCCGTCGTCGGCGCGGTAGGTCTCGGCCGCGATGATCTCGGTCGGCAGCGCGAACTGGCGGCTCATGTTACGCACGATCATTAGCTGCTGGTAATCCTTCTTGCCGAACACGGCCACGCGCGGCTGCACGCACGAGAACAGCTTGAGCACCACGGTGGTCACGCCGGTGAAGAAGCCGGGGCGGAACTCGCCCTCCAGCGTGTTGCCCAGGTCGTCCGGCGGACGCACGCGGAATTCCTGCGGCTCCGGGTACAGGTCCTTCTCGGTCGGCGCGAACAGCACGTACACGCCTTCCTTCTCCAGCTTCTCGACGTCGGCCTGGAAGGTGCGCGGGTATTTGTCGAAGTCCTCGTTCGGACCGAACTGCAGGCGGTTGACGAAGATCGACGCCACCACCGGGTCGCCGTGCTTGCGCGCCAGGCGCATCAGGGACAGGTGGCCCTCGTGCAGGTTGCCCATGGTCGGGACGAAGGCGGTGCGTAGTTGGCCGCTGAGTTGGTCGCGCAGTTCTTCTATGGAAGTGATGATTTTCATGACTAGGTCGCTATGGGCGTAATGGGAATGGGTGGGGCGCCGTTCAGGCCGGCGAATACGCCAGCCGCACGTAGATCGGCGCGAACGGTTCGGCCTGGGTGATTTCGATCAGGGTTTCCTTGGCCAGCTCCAGCAGCGCGACGAAGTTCACCACCACCACCGGCACGCCGCCGGCGATGTCGAACAGGTCGGCGAACTCGACGAAGCGGCTCGATTGCAGGCGCCGCAGGATGCCGGTCATGTGCTCGCGCACCGACAGTTCCTCGCGGCTGATCTTGTGGTGCTGGGTCAGCTTGGCGCGCTTCATCACGTTCAGCCAGGCCTGCTGCAGGTCGATGGCCTCGACCTCGGGCCAGCTCGGCACCAGGCTTTGCTCGATGAAGATCTGGGTGCGGACGAAGTCGCGGTCCAGCTGCGGGATCGTGTTCAGGTCGTAGGCGGCCAGCTTGATCTGCTCGTACTCCAGCAGGCGGCGCACCAGCTCGGCGCGCGGGTCGTCGCTCTCGATGTCGAGCTCGGACGGGCGCTGCGGCAGCAGCATGCGCGACTTGATTTCGATCAGCATGGCAGCCATCAGCAGGTACTCGGCGGCCAGCTCCAGGTTGGACAGGCGGATCTGGTCGACATATTTCAGGTATTGCAGCGTCAGCTGCGCCATCGGGATGTCGAGGATGTTGAAGTTTTGCTTGCGGATCAGGTAGAGCAGCAAGTCCAGCGGGCCCTCGAAGGCGTCGAGGAAGATTTCCAGCGCGTCCGGCGGGATGTACAGGTCGTTGGGCAGCTTGAGCAGCGGCTCCCCGTACAGGCGGGCGAGGGCGGCCACTTCGGTGGTGACGGCGGCCGCCTCGGCGGCGGCATCGGACACGGCCACATCGGCGGCGACGGCATCGGCCACGACGGCGGCCTCGGCCAGCTCCGGCGACAGTGGCGCCGCCACGCCGGCGAGTTCGCCGTCGCTTGCTGGCGGCTGCGCTTCAGCCGTATCGTCTGGCAACATCCTTGCCGCCCTGAATGCTTAGACCTTGTTCTGGTAGACGTAGGCTTGTTGCTTGATGGCCGATTTCATCTGGCGCTCCTGCTCGTCCAGCGACACCGGCGGACGGTCCCACAGCAGGGCGCGGCCCTGGGCCTGGCCCGCTTCCATGCCCGGATTCTTTTCCTTGAGCGCCTTGATGAACAGGGTGTGCTCGGATTCGTACATCGAATGTTGTTTGGAGAGTTTCATATTTTTCAAGTGGGTGGATCAGCAACGGCTATTTTACCGCGCCGCGGCGGCCGGACGCCAATCCTATCGCTAGCCGCCAGCGAGAAACGGCGGAATCGGCTATGCTTAAGTTGCAATATTGCATAGTTTCCCCGATAAAACACCCGATGAGCACCCGCCTGACCCCGCGCACCGTTTTCCTGCTGACCCTGCCGCCGCTGCTGTGGGCCGGCAATTCCATCGTCGGCCGGCTGGTGCACGACCAGCTGCCGCCGGTGCTGCTGAACCTGTTGCGCTGGGTGCTGGCCGGCGCCATCCTGCTGCCGCTGGCCGGGCCGGTGTTCGGGCGCGCGGCCGGCATGTGGCGCTACTGGAAGCAATACGCGCTGCTGGGCCTGCTCGGCATCGGCCTGTACAACACGCTGCAATACATGGCGCTGCAGACCTCGACCCCGATCAACGTCACGCTGGTGGCGTCCGGCATGCCGGTGTGGATGATGCTGACCGGCTGGCTGTTCTTCGGCGTGCCGGTCAGCCGGCGCCAGATGGCCGGCGCCGTGCTGTCGATCGCCGGCGTCTTGCTGGTGCTGGCGCGCGGCGAGTGGCGCCACGTGCTGGAATTGCGGCTGGTGGCGGGCGACCTGTTCATGATCCTGGCCACCATCGCCTGGTCGCTGTACAGCTGGCTGCTGACGCGGGCGCGCGAACCGGCCGCGCTGCGCGCCGACTGGGCCGGCTTCTTGCTGGCGCAGGTGGCGTTCGGCGTGCTGTGGTCGGGCGGCTTCGCGCTAGGCGAGCAGGCGCTGGGCGCCCCGCCGGTGCAATGGAGCTGGACGCTGGCGGCCGCGCTGGCCTACGTGGCGGCCGGGCCGGGCGTGATCGCCTTCCGTTGCTGGGGCGCGGGCGTGCAGGCGGCGGGGCCGGCGATCGGCGCCTTCTTCGTCAACCTGACGCCGCTGTTCACGGCCGTGCTGTCGGCCGCCTTCCTGGGCGACGCGCCGCACGGCTACCACGTGGCCGCGTTCGCGCTGATCGTCGGCGGCATCGTGGTGTCGGCGCGCCGCTAGCCGGCCAAAGGTTGACGGAGCGTAACAAACCGCCGGCCGGGCCACCTTACACTGCAGCTTCGCCAACTTCCTCGGGAGCGACAGCATGTGGCACAGCGCATACACCACCACCGGCATCCTGGCGGCAGCGGCCCTGATCGGCGCCGCCATGCCCACCCACGCGGCGCCCGCCGAGCCCAGCCTGCGGGACGCGTTGGCGCCCGGCCTGCTGGGCCTCTATCCTACCGAACGGTTCAAGCTGGCCACCGGCCGCTGCCAGGACTGCGCCGCGCCCGAGCAGGCGTTGTGGTACTTCAACGACGACATGATCGCCGTGGCCAAGGCCGACCCGGCCGGCTACGCGCCGCGACTGCGGGCGCAGGAGGACGTCCTGGCCTGGCTGATCAGCGGCGGCGGTCGCCCGCGCGACCAGCCGCCGCCGCTGGTGTGGATAGGTTCGCCGCATGTGGCCGAGGGCCGCCTGGGCGCGGATGCGCGGCTGGCGCGGGCCGACGGCGCGGCCTCGCTGGCGGTCGAGCTGACGCCGAAGTTGTCCACCAACCGTTCCTATGCCGACGCCGGCAGCCTGGCGTTCTTTGCCGGCGGTGACGTCAAGGCGCGCGGCGCGCTGACCGAGGAGCGCTTCGTGGTACGCACGCTGTGGCCCAAGCGTTACGCCATCGGCGCGGCGGCGCCCAGCGTGCCGCTGGCCGGAGGCGAGACGATCGAAAGCCTGGTGCGCGCGGCGCATGGCGGCGCCACCGCGCCGTTCGACAGCCGGACCTTGTGGCGGCGCGATGGCGGCCGCTCGCCATTGCCGCTGGCCGGCAAGCCGGTGCTGGCCTTCATGCTCAACGGCGCGCAGGGCGACGACGATGAATCCTACGGCGGCCACTTCGCCGTCGCCACCGGCCGCTTCGGCCCCGCCGGCGAATGGGACAACTGGTTGGTGAACAATTTCTACAGCCTGGCCTCGGTCAGCGAAAAAGGCATCGTCGCCTCGATCCTGCCGATGGACGCCTACATGGGTGACCTCAACAGCGGCCAGGCCTGGTACCGGCCGTCCTACATGCTGGTGGCCGTGCTGAAGGACCAGCGCGCGCCGGCCTTGTACCAGGAGGCGATCGGCCGCGTGTTCAACCATTTTTACCGGCAGGATTTCCACTACCGCCACGCCAGCACCAACTGCGCCGGCATCAACGTCGAAACGCTGCGCACGCTGGGCTGGAAGATCCCGCGCCTGGGCGGCGAGAGCCCGCTGAAGGCGGCGGTGGCCTTGCCGTACATGGCCTTCAAAGAGGTCAGCCTGGCCAGCGGCCAGAGCGCCTACGACTACCTCAAGACCGAGCGCACCGAGCTGCTGCCCTTCGTGGCCTTCAACACCATCGCCGAGGACTTGCTGACGCGCCTGGCCGTGCCAGGCCGCGCCGGCAGCGAGCAGCTGGAAGCGCAACTGGGCCAGGATCTGGAGGCGCTGCTGTTCGTGCGGATACCGCAGTTCCCGTCGTCGCGCGCGTTCGGCAGCGAGCCGGTGATGTCGCTGCACGAATACCAGCAGCGCGCGCCGGCCAACCACGCGGACTGGAAAATCGTGCCGGTGGCGCCGCGCGTGCTGCCGGCCTCGTTCCGCGACGCCGCCGCGCCGAGCGAGCGCAAGCCGCCGTCGGTGCTGGCGACCTGGCTGTGGTTCGGCTTTGCGGCGGTGGCGGCGGCCGCGCTGGTGGCGCGCTTGCGCCGCCGGCCGCCGCCGCGGTAGTCGCGCCGGGTGGTGCGCGGGCGCTGCGCCCGGCCGCCGTCGCCGCGCGCTAGTCGCCCGCCGCCTCCTTCAGCGCGTCGATGAACACCCGCACCTTTTGCGGCAGGTGCGGCGTGGCCGGGAACACCGCGTGGATGTCGCCCTCCGGCAGCGACCACTCGGGCAGCAGCCGCAGCAGGCGGCCGGCCGCCACGTCCTCCTTCACCGAGAACCAGGTCGCGCGCAGCACGCCGTCGCCGGCCAGCGCGGCGGCCCGGCAGGCGGGGGCGGTGTTGGTCGAGAACACGATGTTGCGCATCCTGACCTCCTCCTGGTTGCCGGCCGGGTCCACCAGCGCGAAGCTGTTGGGCTGACGCAGCACCGTCAGCGAGATGTAGGGCAGCGGCGCCAGCGCCTGCGGATCGGCCGGCATGCCGTGGCGCGCCACAAAGTCCGGACTGGCCACCAGCAGGCGCACCATGCGCCCGATGCGCGCCGCCATATAGCCCGAATCGGCCAGCTTGCCCAGCCTGACCGTCACGTCGATGCCCTCGGCGATCAGGTCGATCAGGCTGTCGCCGCACACCAGGTCGACCTTCAGCGCCGGATAGTCCCGCCGCAGCCGCGACAGCACCGGCGCCACCACCATTGCGCCGTAGTCGATCGGCGCGGCCACCCGCAGCGTGCCCTGCGGGACGGCGCGCCCGCTGCGGGCCTGTTCGATGGCCTGCTCGGCCTGCAGCAGCAGCTGGCGGCTGGACTCGTAGAAGGCGCGGCCGGCCTCGGTCAGCGACAGCTTGCGGGTCGAGCGCAGCAGCAGGGCGACGCCGACCTCGGCCTCCAGCAGCTGCATGTGCTTGCTGACCATGGACTTGGCCAGGCCCAGGCGCTCGGCGGCGGCCGTCAGCGAGCCGGCGTCCACCACGGCGACGAAGGTGATCAGGCGGTTCAGGTTGACGGTGCTTAAATCGGCCATGGCAGGGTGCTGAGTGTGATTGTCCACTTGGAGTGAACTGAGTGTCCGGTTTTGTCCAGCTTATCGGCACGATTGTAGCTGAATATACTGGCCAGACCATTCATCGACACAGGACATCCATCATGAAACTATACGGCTCCCTCCTTTCCGGCCACACCCACCGCGTGCGCCTGTTCCTCAGTCTGTTGAACTTGCCGTATGAATTCGTCCAGCTCGACATGCGGGCCGGCGAAAACCGCACGCCCGAGCATCTGGCGCGCAGCCCCTTCGGCGAAGTGCCGGTGCTGGAGGACGGCGACGTGACCATCCCCGATTCGACCGCGATCCTGGTCTACCTGGCCTTGAAATACGACGACAGCGGCCGCTGGCTGCCGCGCGAACCGGTGGCGGCGGCCACGGTGCAGCGCTGGTTGTCGAACGCGTCGGGCAAGATCGCCTACGGCCCGTGCGTGGCGCGGCTGGTGGTGGCGTTCGGCATGCCGTTCGATCACGAGCGCGCCAAAAGCATCGCGGTGCGCCTGTTCGACGCGATGGAGGCGGAGCTGGCCGGTCGCCGCTTCGCGCTGGGCGAGCGGGCCAGCATCGCCGATGTCGCCGCGTTCAGCTACATCGAGCATGCGCCGGAGGGCGGCGTATCGCTCAAGCCTTACCCGAACATCCGCGCCTGGCTGGCCAATGTGCGCGCGCTGCCGGGCTTCGTGCCTATGCAGGCCACCGCCTGCGGCCTGGCTCCCGAGACTATTTAAGCGGAGGCCATCATGAGCGTCACGCCGTTCCATGCGGGCGAACTGGCCATCCAGCAGCGGGTGGGCGTGCGCGAACAGATGGCCGGCGCAGGCAGCGCCGGTGTGCGCGACTACATGCCGGACCAGCATCGCCAGTTCTTCGGCGAGCTGCCGCTGTTCTTTATCGGCGCGCTCGATGGAGCTGGGCAGCCGTGGGCCACCATGCTGGTCAACGATGCCGGTTTCATTTCGACGCCCGATGCGCGCACCTTGCGCATCGACGGCGGCATGCTGGCCGGCGATCCGCTGCAAGGGCAGTTGCGCGTTGGCGCCCACATCGGCGGGCTGGGACTGGTGCCGGCCACGCGCCGGCGCAACCGCGTCAACGGCGTGATCGCCGCGATGGACGAGGGCCGCATGCGGGTGGCGGTGACGCAGAGTTTCGGCAACTGCCCGCAGTACATCCAGGATCGTGTGCAGACGCCGGTGCCGGCCGCGCCCACGCCGCAGGTGCTGCGCGCCGATGCGTTGAACGCGCAGGACCGCGAGCTGATCGCCCGTGCCGATACCTTCTTCATCGCCAGCGCCAACCTGGAGACCGAGGCGGGGCGCGGCGTGGATGTCTCGCATCGCGGCGGGCGGCCAGGCTTTGTGCGGATCGACGACGAGCGCACGCTGACGTCGCCCGAATTTGTCGGTAACTTCTTCTTCAACACGATGGGCAATCTGCTTGCGCATCCGCGCGCGGGTTTGCTGTTCATCGACTTCGAGCGCGGCGACATGCTGCATGTGGCGGTGGACGTGGAGATCATCTGGGAAGGCGCGCAGTTGCGGGCTTTCGCCGGCGCGGAGCAGCTGCTGCGTTTTCACGTGCGCGAGGTGGTACGCAATGTGGGTGCGCTGCCGTTTCGCTGGAGCGTCCCCAAGCCGGCCGCGCAGGTGGCGCGCACCGGTATCTGGGAAGAGGCCGACCGCGTGCTGGAAGCCGCCGCGCTGACCAGCGAGTGGCGGCCCTACACGGTCGCCCAGGTGGTGCGCGAGAGCGCCACCGTGCGATCGTTTTACCTGGAGCCGGCGGATGGCATGGCGGTGGCCGCGCACGTGCCGGGCCAGTTCATCTCACTGCGTGCGCCTGCCGCTGGCGATGCCGCGCCGCGCATCCGCAGCTACACCTTGTCCGACGCGCCCAACGGCCGCAGCTACCGCATCAGCGTCAAGCGCGACGGCGCGGTGTCCGGCTGGCTGCATGATCACCTGGCACCGGGCGCGCGCGTCGAGCTGCTGGGGCCTGGTGGCGATTTCGTCTTCGAGCAGGGCACGCGGCGCCCGGCGGTGCTGCTGTCGGCCGGAATCGGCATCACGCCGATGATCGCGATGCTGAATGGCCTGCTGGTGAATGGCAGTCGCACGCGGCACCGGCACGCGATCCACCTCTTCCACGGCGCGCGCAACCGCGACGAGCATGCGTTTGCCGAGCATCTGCAGACGATGGCGGCGGGGCACCGCAACCTCAATGTCCACATACGCTACAGCGGCGAGGACGGCGAGGGCAGCGACATCGCCAACTGGCAGGCGAGCAGGGGGCGCATCGACCTGGATTGGCTGAAGGCCCAGCTGCCGTTCGACGATTACGACTTCTACCTGTGCGGCCCGGCGGCGTTCATGCAGCAGATGTACGACGGCTTGCGCGGCCTGAACGTCGCCGACGCACGCATCCGCTTCGAGGCTTTCGGCCCAGCCAGCGTGCGGCGCGATGCCAAGCCGGCCGCCAGCGCCGCGGTGCGTGCCGGCCCGCCGGTGCCGGTGCAATTTGCGCAGTCGGGCATGACGGCGATGTGGGACGGCAGCACGGACAGCCTGCTGGCGCTGGCCGAAGCCAAGGGCGTGCCGGCCGAGTCGAGCTGCCGCTCGGGCCAGTGCGGCGCCTGCGCGGTCGGCCTGATCGCAGGCGAGGTCGAATACACCCGCGCCTGCGCCGCCGACATCGCACCGGGGCAGGTGCTGCTATGCTCCGCCGTTCCCGCAGCCGGCAGCGCGGCCATCAAGCTGGCGCTGTAAGGCCGCGCGCCTCAGGGGCAGGCGCCGATGACGTAGTAGCCGGCCGCCGTCTGCGCCAGCATCGTGGTGAAGAACAGATTGTCGAGCCCCATGTTCTGATTGGAGCCGTTGGCCAGCGCGTAGCCGCCGCTGTCGTGCGCGCGGCCCGCGTGCACATGGGCGTAGTTGCTGGCGCTGACGGCGGTGCAGCTCCACGCCGGCGCGGTGGTGATGTTGATCGCCGCCGACAGCGCGCTCTCGCCGGCCGAACCAACCGCCGACACGGCGAAACTGTAGCTGGTGCTTGCCGCCAGACCGGTCGCGGTGTAGCTGGTGCCGGCCAGCGGCGAGGCAGTCACCTTGCCGCCGTTGCGGTACACGTTGTAGCCGGTGGCGCCGTTGACGGCGTTCCAGGCCAGCGCCACGGCGCTGGAGGTCGGCGTGCCGGCGCTCAGGCCCGTCGGCGGCGGCAGCACCGGCGCGCTGCCGACCAGGAACTGCGCCAATGGACACGCGGTCGAAACCTGGCCGAGCGTGTCGGTGGCGGTGACGCTTCCGGTGTAGTAGCCGCTGGCGACGTTGTAGCTCTTGCTGAAGCTTGCCCCGCTGCCGGCAGCCGCATCGTTGATCGCGGTCGGGCCGTTCAGCCGCACCGCGTAGCTGGCGACGGCGCCGCTGGCCGTGGCTGCGCCGCTGACGGTCACGCCGCTGCCGCTGACCACCGTGGTGCCGCAGGAGTTCATCACAGGCCCCGGCGTCAACGACACGCGCAGATTATTCTTGAACCAGAAATCCATCACGAAGGCCGGGTAGTTGACCTTGGTGCTGTCGACAAAATTGGTGTTCTGGCCGCCGCTGCCGGCCGGCCACGCGTGGCCCATGCCGGTCACCGTGATCTCGTGCGTGCGCAGCTTGCCGTTGCTGTCGGTGTAGGGCACGTTGCTGCCGCCGCCCGCCACCGACACCGCGCCACCCTTGCTGTAGCTGCCGCCGTAGGCCAGGCGGATGCCGGCGGTGTCGATCGGCCCGTAAGCCTGGGCCACCGTGAAATCGGACGTGCCCCAGATGGCGCCGGCGATCTGCGTGGCGAAGGCGCCGGCGTTGGAGCCCGCCATCGCCTTGCACTGGTTGCCCGCCGTGGTGGCGGTATAACCCGACGGCACGGCGCCGATCTGCGCGGTGGTGGTGCCCGGCGGCGGGCCAGCGTTGATGCCGACGCCGGCGAAGATGTCCGGCGCCAGGCAGCCCAGCACCATGGTCTCGCCGCCGCCCGACGACAAGCCCGTCACGTAGACCTGTTTGGGATCGATGGCGTACTGCGGATCGTTGACGAAGCGGCCGACCAGGTCGAGCAGGATGGCGTCGTGCCCGGCGGCGCTGCGCGTGTGCGTGGTGTTGGCGTAGTCCCAGCAGTGGTTGTTGTAGACGTTGCCGGTGGCGTTGGGTGCGAGGATGACGGCGCCGTATTGGTCGGCCATCGCCTTCCAGTTAAAGCCGCCGTCGCTGGCGCTGTCGATCACATCGCCGGCCGCCGTTTGCAGGCAACCGTGCAGCACCAGCACCAGCGCGCGCTTGCCGCCCAGCGTGGGCTGCGAGGCGGGCCAGTAGAAGTAGCCGGTGAGATTGCCGCCGTTGACGCTGTCGGCGGCCCAGGTCTGCTGCGCGCTCCACGTGCCCGGACCGGCCGTCGCCGCTTGCGCGAAGCAAGCCGTCGCCAGCAGGATCGTACAGACGAATACGTGCGACACCAATCGCTTGATGTGGTTGGCCATGATTTGTCTCCGTTGTCGTTGTGAGGGGCCGCCGGCGGAAGGAAAATAGTAGATCAAAAACGCGCGCGCACGCGCACCCCAGTAGTTTTACTGTTGTGCATTCGGCGGGATGTGAACTCAGCCCAGCGACTTGATGTAGCGGGGATCGATCTGCGCGCAGTAGCCGGCGCAAGACTGGCGGGCGGCGTTGGCGGCGGCGTGCACCAGCATCTCGGCGTTGGAGTGGAAGCACATCGAGACGATGATGGCCGGCGGCTCCGGCTGCACCGGCAGTTCGATAAACTCGCCGTTCTTGAGCGCGTCGACCACGAACAGGCTGGGGATGGCCGCCACGCCGTAGCCATCCTTTACCAACTGGACGATGGCCGCCACCGACGGCGAGCAGGTGATGCGGGTCTGCTCCAGCGGCACCATCGCCAGGTTGGCCATCTTGCTGACGATCTCCTCGATCATGCGCTGCGGCGCGGTGCCGCGTCCGAAGGTCAGGATGGGCAGGGCCAGCAGGCGCTGGTTCAGGCCTTCCTTGCGCGTGTCGATCAGGCCCTTGCGGGCGATCCAGTGCAGCGGATACACGGCCAGCGCTTCGGAGACGATGTCGCTGCTCTCCACGCCCTCGACCTGGATCACCAGATCGAGCTCGCGCGCGCGCAGGCGCCGCTCCAGCACATTGCTCATGTCGACGGTCAGGTCGACCTCCAGCTCCGGGTACATGGTGTTCAACTCGCGGATGTACTGCGCCAGCCAGCTGTGCACCACCGATTCGATCACGCCCACGCGCAGGCGGCCGCGGATCGCGCTGTCCTTCTGCGCCGCCGCCATCAGCCGGCGCGTGGCGTCGACCACCGCCTTGGCGTGGGCCAGCAGGTATTCGGCGTTGGCGGTCAGGCGGAAGTCCTTGCTGGTGCGGTCGATCAGCTCCGTTTGCAGTTCCTCCTCCAGCGTCTTGATGCGCAGCGAGATGGCGGCCGGCGTCGCGTGCAGCGCGCGGGCTGTGGCGCGGAAGCTGCGCAATTGGGCGAGGGTGACGAAGGTCTCCAGGAAGCGGGTGTTCATGGCAAACAAGAATACCTTAACCTGACGCACCAAGATAGCGCAGAGTGGTAAGAAAAACTATACAACAACAGCAAAAATAACTAGATGGCGTGTAGGGGTATTCAAGTTTATTCTTAACTCATGCAAGTTATTCATGATTTGACAGAGAGCCATCCAATGACCCCACTCGAATTACGTCACAAGGTACGCAGCGGCGAGTTCCGCCTGCCCACATCCGGTTACTGCGGCCCGTACGCCCAGGCCAACCTGGTGATCCTGCCGCAGGCGCATGCCGACGAGTTCCTGCTGTTCTGCCAGCGCAATCCGCGTTCCTGCCCGCTGCTGGCGGTGGGCGAGCCTGGCCAGTGGAACGTGCCGCGCCTGGGCGCCGACATGGACCTGCGCAGCGACGTCCCCGGCTACAACATCTATCGCGGCGGCCAGCTGGCGTCGCAAACCCACGCGCTGCACGACGTGTGGCGCGACGACCTGGTGGTGTTCGCGATCGGCTGCTCGTTCTCGTTCGAGCAGATGCTGATCGAGGCCGACATCAAGCTGCGCCACATCGAACAGCGCCGCAACGTCGCCATGTACCGCACCAATATCCGCAACCAGGCCGCCGGCCCGTTCGGCGGCGAGATGGTGGTGTCGATGCGGCCGATGAAGGCCGCCGACGCGATCCGCGCGATCCAGATCACCAGCCGCTATCCGGCGGTGCACGGCGCGCCGGTGCACCTGGGCGATCCTTCGCTGATCGGCATCGCCGACATCGCGCGGCCCGAATACGGCGATCCGGTCGAGATCATGCCGGACGAGATACCGGTCTTCTGGGCGTGCGGCGTCACGCCGCAGGAAGCCTTGCGCCACGCGCGCCTGCCGCTGGCGATCACCCACCAGCCGGGCTACATGCTGGTGACGGACATACTGAATTCATCTTTAGCAGCGTTCTGATTTAAAACCAAAGTGGCACCCGCGACGGACCCGCACAGCGCGTCCGCAGGGGAGTGCCACGCCTGACAAAAGGGGACCACCATGAACACCAGAGCACTATCAACCACCCAGCCGGAAGGATTCTTCGCCTGGTTCCACGCCTTGACCGGCAAGGAGCGCCGCACCTTCTGGAGCTGCAAGATCGGCTACGCGCTCGACGCGATGGACACGCAGTTCCTCAGCTTCGTGATCCCGACGCTGATCGCCACCTGGGGCCTGTCCAAGGGCGACGCGGGCTTGATCGGCACCGTCACGCTGTTGACCTCCGCCGCCGGCGGCTGGATCGCCGGCATCCTTTCTGACCGCATCGGCCGCGTCAAGACGCTGCAGCTGACCATCCTGTGGTTCGCCTTCTTCACCGTGTTGTGCGGGCTGGCGCAGAACTTCACGCAGCTGCTGGTGGCGCGTGGCCTGATGGGCTTCGGCATGGGCGGCGAGTGGACCGCCGGCGCCATCCTGATCGGCGAGGTAATCCGCGCCAAGGACCGCGGCAAGGCGGTCGGCATGGTGCAGGCGGGATGGGCGATCGGCTGGGGCGTGTCGGCGCTGCTGTATGCGCTGATGTTCTCGCTGCTGCCGGCCGAATGGGCATGGCGCTCGCTGTTCCTCCTGGGGATTTTGCCCGCCTTGTTCGTGATCTTCATCCGCCGCTTCGTCGACGAGCCTGAGGTGTTCGTGGCGCAGCAGAAGAAGGTGGCGCCGGCGGACCGCGCCTCGTTCGCGCAGATCTTCGCGCCGAAGATGCTGAGCACAACGCTGCGCGCCGTGCTGCTGACCACCGGCGCCCAGGGCGGCTACTACGCCATCACCACCTGGCTGCCGACCTTCCTGAAAACCGAGCGCCATCTGACGGTGCTGGGCACCGGCGGCTACCTGGCGATGGTGATCGTCGGCTCGTATGTGGGCTACATCGTCAGCGCCTTCCTGACCGATTACCTGGGCCGCAAGAAGAACTTCATCCTGTTCGCCACCGGCTCGCTGTGCATCGCGCTGGCCTACACCCGGCTGCCGGTGACGGACGGCGTGATGCTGTTCCTCGGCTTCCCGCTGGGCTTCTGTGTGTCCGGTGTGTTCAGCGGCATGGGCGCCTTCCTGACCGAATTGTTCCCGACCGAGATACGCGGCTCGGGCCAGGGCTTCAGCTACAACATGGGCCGCGCCATCGGCTCGCTGTTCCCGCTGATGATAGGCATGAGCAGCCAGTCGATGGCGCTGGGCGAGGCGATCGGCGTGTTCGCCGGCACCGCCTACGGCGTGATGATCCTGGCCGCGCTGACGCTGCCCGAAACCGCCGGCAAACAACTTGAATCCTGATTTAGACAGTAGAGGCATTATCATGAAAAACGACATCCCCACCCAACAGCTCCGCTGGCAGTTCTGGGTAGACCGTGGCGGCACATTCACCGACATCGTCGCGCGCCGCCCGGACGGCAAGCTGGTCACGCACAAGCTGCTGTCCGAGTACCCGGAGCGCTACGACGACGCCGTCACGCAGGGCATGCGCGACATGCTCGGACTGAAGACCGGCGATCCGCTGCCGGCCGAGCAGATCGAAGTGATCAAGATGGGCACCACCGTCGCCACCAACGCGCTGCTGGAGCGCAAGGGCGCGCGCACCGCGCTGGCGATCACGCGCGGTTTCGCCGACCAGCTGCGCATCGGCTACCAGGACCGGCCGGACATCTTCGCCATGCGGATCGAGCTGCCGGACCTGATCTACGAAAAAGTGATCGAGATCGATGAGCGCATCGGCGCGCGCGGCGAGGTGCTCGAGGTGCCGGACGAGGAGCGGCTGCGCGGCCAGTTCGTGGGCTTGCGCGCCATGGGCATCGACGCCATCGCCATCGTTCTGATGCACGCCTACCGCTATCCGCAGCACGAACAGCGGCTGCAGGCGCTGGCCGAGGAGGCGGGCTTCACGCAGATCTCCGTCAGCCACCAGGTCAGCCCCTTGATGAAGATCGTCGGCCGTGGCGACACCACGGTGGTCGATGCCTACCTGTCGCCGGTGCTGCGCGATTACGTGTCGCGGGTGTCGGCCGACACGGGCGACGTGCGCATCATGTTCATGCAATCCAACGGCGGCCTGACCGACGCCGGCCGCTTCCAGGGCAAGGATGCGATCCTGTCCGGCCCCGCCGGCGGCATCGTCGGCGCGGTCAAGAGCTGCGAGGCGATCGGCCTGAAACAGGTGATCGGCTTCGACATGGGCGGCACCTCGACCGACGTGGCCCACTACGACGGCGCCTACGAGCGCGTGTTCGAGACCGTGGTGGCCGGCGTGCGGGTGCGCGCGCCGATGATGCACATCCATACCGTGGCGGCGGGCGGCGGCTCGATCTGCAGTTTCGAGAACGGCCGCTTCAAGGTCGGGCCGGAATCGGCGGGCGCCAATCCGGGGCCGGCCAGCTACCGCAAGGGCGGCCCGCTGACCGTCACCGACTGTAACGTGATGCTGGGCCGTATCCAGCCGGAGCACTTCCCGCACGTGTTCGGCCCGAACGGCGACCAGCCGCTGGACCGCGACGTGGTGGTGCGCGCCTTCGGCGAATTGGCCGAGAAGATCGCCCGCGAAACCGGAACGCGGCTGTCGCCGTCCGCCGTGGCCGACGGCTTCCTGGCGGTGGCGGTCGATAATATGGCGCAGGCGATCAAGTCGATCTCGGTGGAGCGCGGCTATGACGTCAGCCGCTACGCCATGTGCTGCTTCGGCGGCGCCGGCGGGCAGCACGCCTGCCGCGTGGCCGACGTGCTGGGCATGACCAAGATCGTGATCCATCCGTTCGCCGGCGTGCTGTCCGCGTTCGGCATGGGCCTGGCCGACATCCGCGCCATGCGCGAAGGCGCGGTCGAGCAGCCTTTGAGCGAGGCCACGCTGGCCGATCTGGGGCCGCAACTGGTGGCCCTGGCGCGCGACGCCGCGACGGAACTGCTGGAGCAGCAGGTGGCGCAGGAGGACATCCGCGTCGAACTGTGCGCGCGGCTGAAATACGAGGACAGCGATTCCGCCTTCGTCATCCCGCTGGGCAGCATGGCCGAGATGAGCGAGGCCTTTGCGGCGCTGTATCGCGGCCGTTTCGGCTTCGTCATGGAAGGCCAACCGCTGGTGATCGAATCGGTATCCGCCGAAGCGATAGGCGCTGGCGATGGCGCCGACTTCGTCATCGAAGTGCCGGCCGGCGGTGGCGGCGATTCGCCGGGCCGCGTGTACAGCTACGTCGACGGCCAGACCGTGCCGATCGCGCTGCATGTGCGCGCCGAGCTGCCGGTGGGCAGCCGCGTGGCCGGCCCCGCGCTGATCCGCGAGGAGATCGCCACCACCGTGGTGGACGCCGGCTGGACCGCGCACGTGCTGCCCGACCACACGCTGATGCTGGAGCGCAGCGCGGCCGCCGGCAGCGCGCACAAGATGACCACCGCCGTGCATCCGATCCATCTGGAGATCTTCAACAACCTGTTCATGGCGATCGCCAAGCAGATGGGCACCACGCTGGAGAACACCGCCTACTCGGTCAACATGAAGGAGCGGCTGGACTTCTCCTGCGCCATCTTCGACCGCCACGGCAACCTGATCGCCAACGCGCCGCACATCCCCGTGCATCTGGGCTCGATGAGCGACAGCGTGTTGTGCGTGATCCGCCAGCACGCGGCCACGATGGCGCCGGGCGATGCGTATGTGCTCAACGTTCCATACAACGGCGGCACCCACCTGCCGGACATCACCATCGTCTGCCCGGTGTACGGCGACAGCGACAAGCCGCTGTTCTACGTCGCCGCGCGCGGCCACCACGGCGACGTGGGCGGGATCACGCCCGGTTCCATGCCGCCCAACAGCACCAGCATCCTGGAAGAGGGCGTCCTGCTGGATAACATCAAGATCGTCGACAAGGGCGTCTTCATGGAGCCGTTGGTGCGCGGGCTGTTCGGCGCCGGCCCTTGGCCGAGCCGCAATATCGACCAGAACATCGCCGACCTGATCGCCCAGCTGGGCGCCTGCGAGACCGGCGCCAACGAGCTGCTGAAGGCCGTGGGCTGTTACGGCGAGGACGTGGTGCTGGCCTACATGCAGCACGTGCAGGACAACGCCGAGGCGGCGGTGCGCAAGGCCATCGGCGGCCTGCGCGACGCCAGCTTCGCCTACGAGATGGACGACGGCGCGGTGCTGAAGGTGAAGCTGACCATCGACCACGCCAGCCGCAGCGCCACGGTGGACTTCACCGGCACCAGCGAGCAGCGTCCGACCAACTTCAACGCGCCGCTGTCGGTGTGCAAGGCGGCCGTGCTGTACGTGTTCCGCACGCTGATCGACAGCGACATCCCGATGAACGAGGGCGTGCTCAAGCCGCTCAAGCTCATCATCCCGGAGGGCTCGATGCTCAACCCGCGCTATCCGGCGGCGGTGGTGGCGGGGAATGTGGAGGTGTCGCAGTACGTCACCGATGCGCTGTATGGCGCGCTGGGCGTGATGTCGGCCTCGCAGGGCACGATGAACAACTTCACCTTCGGGAACGAAGAGCACCAGTACTACGAAACCATCGCCGGCGGTTCCGGCGCGGGCCCGGGCTTCGACGGCACGGCGGCGGTGCAGACGCACATGACCAACTCGCGCATGACCGATCCTGAGGTGCTGGAATGGCGCTTCCCCGTGTTGGTGGAGACCCACGCGATCCGGCGCGGCAGCGGCGGCGAGGGCGCGCAGCGCGGCGGCGACGGAGCCTTGCGCCGCATCCGCTTCCTGGAGGCGATGACGGCTAACATCCTGGCCGGCCACCGCCGCATCGCGCCGTTCGGGCTGGAAGGCGCGGCGCCTGGAGCGCTGGGCCGCAACTGGGTCGAGCGCGGCGATGGATCGATCGAGGAATTCGGCGCCACGCACACGGCGGAGATGCGTGCGGGCGACGTGTTTGCGATCGAGACGCCGGGCGGCGGCGGCTTCGGCATCAAATAAGCAGACGGGCGGGGTGGCCAGGGCTCGTTACCCCGCCTTTAATTTCAGAGCCTGAACAACTGGGGACAAAATGAACAAGACTATGTTTGCGCTGGCGCTGAGCGCCTTGGCAGGTGCGGCGGCAGCCCAATCCAACGTGACGGTGTACGGCATCGTCGACATGGCGGTGGTGCGCGAGAGCGGCGGCGTTGGCGCGGCGGCTTCCAGCACCAAGCTGACCAGCGGCGTGGAGTCGGGATCGCGGTTGGGCTTCAAGGGCACCGAGGATCTGGGCGACGGCTTGTCGGCCATCTTCCTGCTGGAGAACGGCTTCCAGGCCGACACCGGCGCGATGGGACAGGGCGGCCTGCTGTTCGGGCGCCAGGCCTACGTCGGCCTGCAGAGCAAGACGGCCGGCACGCTGACGCTGGGCCGCCAGTACACGCCGCAGTATCTGGCCGTGGCGGCGGTCGATCCCTTCGGTTCCGGCACGGCGGGCGACACCAAGAACCTGATGGCGTCGACCGGCAATAGCGCCAGCCGCATGGACAACGCGGTCAAGTACGCGTCGCCGGTGGTGAACGGCTTCAATGCGGAAGTGGTCTACGGGGTCGGCGAGGTGGCGGGCGACAGCACGGCCCAGCGCCAGTTCGGCGGCGCGGTCGGATACGCGAACGGCCCGCTGGTGGTGCGCCTTGCGCATCACAACCGCAACAACGATACGGCCACCGTGAAGAACAACAGCAGCGCGAAGAACACCGTGCTGACGGCGTTGTACGACTTCGGCGTGGCGAAGGCGCACTTCGCGTACGGCGTGGACAAGGGCATGAACAGCGCCTTGCCGCGTAACCTGAACAATCCGTTCGGCTACGCGGTGGCGCCGACGCCGTCGATCGACAGCAGCGTGGTGCTGCTGGGCGTGACCGTGCCGCAGGGGATGGGCACGTGGATCGGCTCCTACATCCGCAAGAACGACAAGACCAGCTTCAATCAGGATGCGGAACAGCTGGCGGCGGGCTATCGCTACTACCTGTCCAAGCGTACGGACTTGTACGGCGTGTACGCCTACATCCGCAACAAGAACGGCGCCGGTTACACGGTCGGCAGCGCGATCGAGGGCGGCACCGGCAACCGTGGCCTGAACCTCGGCATGCGCCACGTCTTCTAGGCCGGCCATCATGCGCTCACCCGCCCACACCATCCACAGCTACCTGCTGGCGAAGGACGGCAATCGTCCCCACCTGCTGGCCGAGGCCTTCAGCGAGGATGCCTTGTTGTCGATGCAGGTCCATACCGACAGCATCGCCTTTCCGCCACTGTCGCAGGGACGCGACGCCATTGCCGAGGTTTTGGTACGCCGTTTCGGCCAAAGCTATGAGAACGTCTATACTTTTTGCCTGGGGCCTCCGCCGGGGAAAGGGGTTTCCGCCTTCAGCTGCGAGTGGCTGGTGGCGATGACGGACAAGGGCAGTGGCAATGTGCGGGTCGGGTGCGGGCGCTATGACTGGCGTTTCGAAGATGTCACCGGCCTGGCCGAGCGGCTGGCCATCAGCGTGGAGGTCATGCAGATACTGCCGCCCGCTGCGCTGGAGCCGGTGATGAAATGGGTGGCCTCGCTGCCGTATCCGTGGTGCGTCACGGAGGCGGTCATCGCCCGCGCGGCGGATGTGGTGGGCGTGGGCCCGGTGCTGGCTTGGCTGGCATCGAATAATCGACGTTCGTGTTGTTAATCCAAGGAGCTGGGAAAATGAAGAACCTGTTGAAGTACCTGATGGTTGGTTGCATGGCGCTGCTGTTCAACGCGGGCGCCGGCGCGGCGGAGAAGGGCACTGCCGACGAAGCGGTGGCGATGGTCAAGAAGGCCGCCGAATTCATGAAGAAGAACGGCAAGGAGAAGGCGCTGGCCGAGTTCAATAATCCCAAGGGCGCCTTTATTCATAAGGACTTGTACATCTTCGCCTTCGGCGCCAACGGCGACGGCGTGGAGCTGGCCAACGGCGCCAACGTCAAGCTGGTGGGCAAAAACGTGCTGGAGATGAAGGACGCCGACGGCAAGTACCTGATCAAGGACATCCTGGCGCTGGGGATGAGCAAGGAGGGCAAAGGCTGGGTCGATTACAAGTGGCCCAACCCCACCACCGGCAGCATCGACGGCAAGCGCACCTACGTTGAGCGCGTGGACGACGTGGTGATCGGCTGCGGCATCTACAAGTAAGGAGTATGTATAGGGGGAGGGGCGATTCGGGCCTTCGCCGGACCATACTATTTCGCCCATCTATTTCCCTCTATTCCCGTTGGTTCCGCGCTATGTGCAGGCGCAGCAAACAAAATAGATGGAAATAGAAGAGGGGAGCGGGAACCAGAGGGCGGAAATAGTACGATCCGTCGAAGGATGCGCGCGGCCTCTCCCCTCGCGCACCCTCGGCGCGGATCAGCTCAGTACCTGAGCATTCGCCGCATCACCAGCGGCGGCGGTTCCAGCGGATTGGCATGCGTGTATTCGAGTTCCTCGGCCAGCTCGAATTCGAAGGCGGAATAGAAGTCGATCAGCTTGGGCTGGTCGCTGCGCACGGCCAGCCGCACTTCCTCGACGCCGCAGGCCAGCCCGTGGTGGATCACGGCTTCCAGCAGATGCTGCGACAGGTTGCTGCCCCGGTGCTCCGGCAGCACGCCCATGCGGCACACTTCCCACACGTCCGGCTCGGCGTCCAGCGGCAGCCAGCGCACCGAACCCACCGGCTTTTCATCGACCAGCAAGATAAAACCGCCGCCGTCGCGCAGGTGGTCTGCGACGTGGACGGCGGTTTCGCGGTGGCCACTGGAGGTGACGCTGACCTTGCCGGCCCACGCTGCGCGCGTGAGCTCGGCGATCAGCTGGGCATCGTCATTCCTTGCTTCCCGAACCACGATGTTCATGCCCACGTCCTTAGCGGATACGCATGCCCGGCTCTGCGCCCGGCCACGGGTTGAGGATGTAGATGCCTGGATTGGTTTTCTCGTCCTTGGCCGAACCGGCCAGCACCATGCCTTCGGACACGCCGAACTTCATCTTGCGCGGCGCCAGGTTGGCCACCATCACGGTCAGCTTGCCGACCAGCTCTTCCGGCTGGTACATCGACTTGATGCCCGAGAAGACGTTGCGCAGGCGGCCTTCGCCGACGTCCAGCGTCAGGCGCAGCAGCTTGTCGGAACCGTCCACGTGTTCGCAGTTGACGATCTTGGCCACGCGCAGGTCGATCTTGACGAAGTCGTCGATGCTGATCTGCGGCGCCAGTTCCTCCACGCCTTCCGGCATCGGCAGCGCGGGCGCGGCTGGCGCGGCGGCGGCGGCTTGCTTGGCCGGCTTGGCGGCGGCGGCCGGAGCGGCGGCCGCTGCGGCTTGCTGCGCCGGCGCGTCGAACAAGTCTTCGATCATCTTGGCGTCGACGCGCGTCATCAGGTGCGCGTAGGCGCCGATGGTGCGGCCCAGCATGGCGCTGGACACCACGCCGCTGGCGACGTCGGTATCGGCCCACACCAGCTGCTCGTCGTTGAGGAACTTGGCCACGTTGGCCGCCACGCCCGGAAGCACCGGCGACAGCAGGATGGTCAGCTGGCGGAACAGGATCAGCGCGGTGGTGCAGACGTCGTGCAGCTCGGCGAGCTTGGCGTCGTCCTTGGCCAGGATCCACGGCTTGTTCTCGTCGACATACTGGTTGGTGATGTCGGCGATCTCCATGATCTCGCGCAGCGCCTTGCCGAACTCGCGCGCCTCGAAATTGGCGGCGATGCTGGCCTGGCGCTCGACGCCGTCGGCGGTGATCAGCGCGCGCTTGATCCAGCCCTGCGCGCCCTCGGACAACGACGACGCCAGCTTGCCGTCGAATTTCTTGGCGATGAAGCCGGCGCAGCGCGAGGCGATGTTGACGTACTTGCCGATCAAATCGCTGTTGACGCGGGCCACGAAGTCGTCGCCGGTGAAGTCCAGGTCTTCCACCTTGGAGTTGAGCTTGAAGGCGATGTAGTAGCGCAGCCATTCCGGATTCATGCCCAGGTTCAGGTAGCGCAGCGGCGAGATGCCGGTGCCGCGCGACTTGGACATCTTCTCGTTGTTGACGGTCAGGTGGCCGTGCACGTTGACCTTGAGCTTGTCGATCACCGGATGGCCGGCGAAGTTCAGCATGGCCGGCCAGAACAGCAGGTGGAAGGAGACGATGTCCTTGCCGATGAAGTGGATCTGCTCGGTGCCCGGGTCCTTCAGCAGCGCCTCGTAGTCGATGCCCTTTTTCTCGCAGTAGTTCTTCAGGCTGGCCAGGTAGCCCACCGGCGCGTCCAGCCACACGTAGAAGAACTTGCCCGGCGCGTCGGGAATCGGGATGCCGAAGTAGGGCGCGTCGCGCGAGATGTCCCAGTCGGCCAGCTTTTCGCCGGCTTCGCCCAGCCATTCGCTGACCTTGTTGACCATCTCGGGCTGCAGGCGGCCCGGCGTGTTCAGCCAGTCCTTGAGGAACTGGTAGCAGCGCGGGTCGGACAGCTTGAAGAAGTACTGCTCCGAATCCTTCAGCACCGGCGTGGCGTTGGTGAACACCGAGAACGGGTTGATCAGCTCGGTCGGCTGGTAGGCCGCGCCACACACCTCGCAGTTGTCGCCGTACTGGTCCTTGGCGTGGCAGGTCGGGCATTCGCCCTTGATGTTGCGGTCCGCCAGGAACATGCCTTTGACCGGGTCGTAGAAGCGCGGCACGATCTTGGTCTGGATCAGGCCGTTGTCGCGCAGCTTGCGGTAGATGCCCTGCGACAGCTCGACGTTTTCCGGCGAGTCGGTCGAGTACCAGTTGTCGAAGGCGATGTGGAAGCCGTCCAGGTACTGGGCGCGGCCGGCCGCGATCTTGGCGACGAATTCCTGCGGCGTGATGCCTTCCTTCTCGGCCGCGATCATGATCGGCGTGCCGTGGGTGTCGTCGGCGCCGACGAAGTGCACCACGCGTTGGGCGTCGCCGTCGCGCTGCATTCGCTGGAACCGGACCCAGATGTCGGCCTGGATGTACTCCATCATGTGGCCAATATGGAAAGCGGCGTTTGCGTAGGGCAGGGCAGTGGTGACGAACAGCTTGCGGGTCATGGTTGATGCACTTTGTGGGTGGAAAAAGAACATTTTAACAGTGGAAGCCGCAACTGCGCACGTTCGAGGGCTTTTCTGCCCCGATGCGCTAGAATGAGGGCACATTTTACGGAGAGAGTTACATGAGCATCACAGTAGAAGACGTCAAAGCCGCGCTGTCCAAGATCGTTGACCCAAATACAACGAAAGACTATGTGACCGGCAAGGCCGTGAAGAATCTGAAGATCGAGGGCGGCGATGTCTCCCTTGATATCGAGCTGGGCTACCCGGCCAAGAGCCAGTTCGACGCCATCCGCGCCGCCGTCATCGCCGGCCTGCGCGCGCTGCCGGGCGTGGGCAACGTCAGCGTGGGTGTGTCGAGCAAGATCATCTCGCACACCGTGCAGCGTGGCCTGAAGCTCATGCCCAACGTGAAGAACATCATCGCCGTGGCCTCCGGCAAGGGCGGCGTCGGCAAGTCGACCACCGCCGTCAACCTGGCGCTGGCGCTGGCCGCCGAGGGCGCCTCGGTCGGTTTGCTGGACGCCGACATCTACGGCCCGTCGCAGCCGATGATGCTGGGCGTATCCGGCCGCCCGGAGACCAAGGACGGCAAGACCATGGAGCCGCTGGAGAATTATGGCGTGCAAGTGTCGTCGATCGGCTTCCTGATCGACCCGGACGAGCCGATGGTGTGGCGTGGCCCGATGGTCACGCAGGCGCTGCAGCAGCTGCTGGAGCAGACCAATTGGCGCGACCTGGATTACCTGGTGGTCGACATGCCGCCCGGCACCGGCGACATCCAATTGACCTTGTCGCAGAAAGTGCCGGTCACCGGCGCCGTCATCGTCACCACGCCGCAGGACATCGCGCTGCTGGACGCGCGCAAGGGCTTGAAGATGTTCGAGAAGGTCGGCATTCCTATCCTGGGCATCGTCGAGAACATGAGCACGCACATCTGCTCCAACTGCGGCCACGCGGAGGAAATCTTCGGCGCCGGCGGCGGGGCCAAGATGTGCAAGGATTTCAATGTCGAGTTTCTCGGCGCGCTGCCGCTGACGCTGTCCATCCGCGAGCAGGCCGATTCCGGCAAGCCGACCGTGGTGGCCGAGCCGGACGGCAAGGTGGCCGCCATCTACAAGGACATCGCGCGCAAGATTGCAGTACAGGTCTCGGAGAAGGCCAAGGATATGACCAGCAAGTTCCCTAGCATCGTCATCAAGAACGACTAACCGGAGATTCCCCATGATGAAAAAAATGATAGCCGCAGCAGCCTTCCTGACCCTGGGTGCGAGTGCGTACGCCCAGCAGTCGGTATCGTTTGTCGAGCCGGTCGATGGCGCCACCGTCACCAGCCCGTTCAAGGTCAAGTTCGCCGTCAGCGGCATGGAAGTCAAGCCGGCCGGCGACATGACGGCCAACACCGGCCACCACCACCTGCTGATCAACGCCGCGCCGGTCAAGGCCGGCGAGGTGGTGCCGGCCGACGAGCACCACATCCACTTCGGCAAGGGCCAGACCGAGACCGAAGTCAAGCTGCCGCCGGGCACCTACACCCTGTCGATGCAGTTCGCCAACGGCCTGCACCAGTCCTACGGCCCCGGCATGTCCAAGGACATCAAGATCACCGTCAAGTAAGACGCGGAATGGTTGCGTGCGGTCCACGGCCGCACGCATTTTTCCAAAAAAGTTTTTAAAAACGCAATGTCATGGGGTAGGATGCGGTTTTTCCCAGTCCGAAAGCCCGCTTCGATGTCGCCGTCCCTGCACACAGTTCCCGCACCGTCCGCCCACCACGCCGCGCCCGAATTCTGCCCCGGTTGCAAAGCCCGCCTCGGCGTCAATTTCTGCCCGCAGTGCGGCCAGGAATCCGTGCTGCATCCCCCGAGCATGGGCGAGTTCGTCGCGGAGTTCATCGGCCACTATGTCGCCATCGAAGGCAAGCTGTGGCGCACGCTGGGCCAGCTGCTGTTGCGGCCGGGCGGCCTGACCAAGGCCTATATGGCTGGCCAGCGGGTCAACTACATGCAGCCGCTGCGACTGTTCCTGACGCTCAGTGTGATTCTGTTTGCGTTGTTGCAGTTCAGCGGCTTCCATGTCGGCGACGACCACGCCAAGCCCACCGCGCCGGGCGGGATGGCCTTCACCGCCGACGTCAAGCACAACGGTTCGGATGCCGTGCCGCCACCGCTGGTCGCCGGCGCCACGCGCTATACGGTCTCGCTGGGCTATTACGGGATCAGCCTGCTGCGCGAAGGCGGGTCATTCGAGTTCGGCTTCAAGCTGAACATCCCCGACAGCCAGGAGCCGTCGATGCTCGGCTCGATCGGGCATGCGGTGTTCCCGCACTTCGACGACAAAATGAAGCATTTCAGCGACCTGCCGCCGGCGACCAAGGCCGAGCTCATGACGCATGGTTTCTTCGCCCGCATGCCTTATGTGATTTTCTTTATGGTGCCGGTGTTTGCCCTGTTTCTCAAGCTGTTGTATCTGCCGTCGCGCAGGCCTTATGGCGAATACCTGCTGTTCGCGCTGCATGTGAATGCCTTCGGCTTTTTCGTCATGGCACTGATGCATGTGACGCCATGGGGTTGGGGCCTGGCTGCGCTGGGGCTGGTGCTTGCGCTGTACATCGGCCGGGCCATGCAGAATGTGTATGGCGGTTCGCCCTTCGCCACGGCGGTGCGCTGGCTGGTGTTGACGGTCGCCTACCTGCTGGTGCTGATGATGCTGATCGTACAGCTCATGGCGGTGCTGGCGTTCACGACGAGCTGATCGAACAAACGGATGCCGCCCTCCGCTTTACATCTCCGCAAGGCGCCACGCCAGCGCCGCGCCGTCCACACCGTCGACGCGCTGCTGGAGGCCGCCGCTTTGGTGCTGGAGGCCGACGGCCTTGAGGGCTTCAACACCAACGCGGTCGCACGCCGCGCCGGCGCCAGCGTCGGCTCGCTGTATCAATACTTCCCCAGCAAGGACGCCTTGACCTTGGCCCTGGTGCTGCGCGAGAAGCGCAAGTTCCATGAGGTGCTGGTCGCCGCGCAGGCGCTGCCGACTTGCCGCGAGGCGCTCGCCAGCCTGGTCGACCTGTCCGCGCGCCAGCAATTGACCCGTCCCAACCTGGCCCGCCTGCTCGACCAGGAGGAGGCGCGGCCCGAATTCCGCGCCGCCCTCGGCGACGGCTCCAACTTCCGCCTGGTGCTGTCGGCCATGCTGGCCAAGCCCGGCGCGCCCGCCCACCTGTGCGACGACGAGCCGCGCAGGCGCCTGGCCGCCGACGATCTGGCGGCGATGATACGCGGCATGACCGACGCCGCCGGCGAGCGTGGCGAGCGTGATGTCGATGACCTGGCCTATCGCATCGGCGCCGCCGTCTTCGGCTATCTGGCCGTGCCGCCGCGCCAAATGTGAGCAAGCCCGCCGCGCGCGCCTGAAAACAGCCGCAAGCGTTTGTTTGCACAGCGTTTTTTGCGCCGCGCGCCGGCGCCGGAAAGCGAGTTGATGGCGCTGTTTTCGGGCCGTATTCTGTTGTCTTCACAACAGGAGAAACACCATGAAATTCAATCACCTCAGCTTCCCGTCGAAGGACGTCACCGCCACCGTGGATTTTTTCGTCCGCCAACTGGGCTGCACCGCCGAGCGCTTCGGCGACACCGCCGTGCTGAAACGCGCGGGCTTCGATATCGTCATCGAGGACGCCAGCGATCGCGACGTCAACTGGCCGCACAACTTCCATTTGGGTTTTGAGCTGCCGGGCATAGACGAAGTCCGCAGCCTGTACCGCCGCTTCAAGGACGACGGCGTCGTCATGAAGACCGAGGTCTTCTACCACGCGCGCGGCTCGCGTTTCTTCTGCGAGGCGCCGGGCGGCCTGCTCTTCGAGATCAACACGCGCGCCGATGCCGAGCAAGCCTACCGCGCCGGTTTCGCGCCGGTGGCCGAGCTGGACGCGGAGCGGGTAAAATAGCGTCTTTTACACATAAGCATTCCTACTTCGATGACTACTGCACCAGCCAAGCCAGTCCGCACCCGTTTCGCACCGAGCCCGACCGGCTACCTCCACCTGGGCGGCGCCCGCACGGCGCTGTACTCCTGGGCCTACGCCCGTCACTTCGGCGGCACCTTCGTGCTGCGCATCGAAGACACCGACCTGGAGCGCTCGACCCCGGAGGCGGTGCAGGCCATCATCGAAGGCATGGAGTGGCTGGGCCTGAGCCACGACGAAGGCCCGTTCTACCAGATGCAGCGCATGGACCGCTACCGCGAAGTCGTGGCGCAGATGCTGGAGGCGGGCACCGCCTACCATTGTTACTCGTCGCCGGAAGAAGTCGAGGCGATGCGCGAGCGCATGCGCGAAGCGGGCGAGAAGCCGCGCTACGACGGCACCTGGCGCCCGGAGCCGGGCAAGACGCTGCCTGCCATCCCCGAAGGCCGCAAGCCGGTCGTGCGCTTCAAGAACCCGCTGGACGGCGAAGTGACCTGGGACGATTTCGTCAAGGGCACCATCACCATCGGCAATAAGGAACTGGACGACCTGGTCATCGCCCGCCCGGACGGCACGCCGACCTACAACTTCTGCGTGGCCGTCGACGACTGGGACATGCAGATCAGCCACGTGCTGCGCGGCGACGACCACGTCAACAACACGCCACGCCAGATCAACATCCTGCGCGCGATCGGCGCGCCGCTGCCGCTGTACGGCCACCTGCCGATGATCCTCGGCGCCGACGGCCAGAAAATGTCCAAGCGCAAGGACGCGGTCAACGTCATGGACTACCCGGCGCAAGGCTATCTGCCGGAAGCGATCCTGAACTACCTGGCGCGCCTGGGCTGGAGCCACGGCGACGACGAGGTGTTCTCGATGGAGCAGGTGTGCAGCTGGTTCGACGGCACCCACCTGTCCAACTCTGCCGCGCAGTTCAACATCGAAAAGCTGAACTGGCTCAACAACCACTACATCAAGCAGGCCGACAACGAACGTCTGGCCGCGCTGGCGCAGCCGCGCATGCTGGCGGCCGGCGCCGTGTTCGACGGCGCGCCCGCGCTGCCGGCCGTGCTGGCACTGATGAAGGAGCGCGTCAACACCGTCAACGAACTGGCCGACGCCGCCATGCTGTTCTACCGCGCGCCGCAGCCGGACGCGGCGCTGATGGCCCAGCACCTGACCGACGCCGTCAAGCCGGCGCTGGCGCAGTTCGCCGAACGTTGCGCCACGGTGGAGTGGACCAAGGAAGCGCTGGCCGCGATGATCAAGGAAGTGTTGGCCGCCAACGGCCTGAAGATGCCGCAGATGGCCATGCCGCTGCGCCTGATCGTCACCGGCCAATTGCAAACGCCGGCCATCGATGCGGTGTTGCAGATCTTCGGCCGCGAAGCCATCGTTGCGCGCTTGGCGAAATTTTTGTGATTCTGACTTGAATCCTGAGCAAAGTTGCAAAAGGGTATTTGCATAGCGCAGCTTCTTTGCTATACTCTTGTTTCTGCAGCAAACGGGGGTATAGCTCAGCTGGGAGAGCGCTTGCATGGCATGCAAGAGGTCAGCGGTTCGATCCCGCTTACCTCCACCACGTTGCAGAATTGGTTGTTCGCAGTCCCCATCGTCTAGAGGCCTAGGACATCACCCTTTCACGGTGAGTACGGGGGTTCGAATCCCCCTGGGGACGCCAAGTTGTAGATGTTGTAGTTGACGTTGTTTGTACTGATTGTTTGATGTTTGGCGTTACGCTGGATAGATACAAGTAGTGAGAACAAAAGTCGCGCAAGCGGCTTTTATTATTTCTGCGCCCGGGGGGTATAGCTCAGCTGGGAGAGCGCTTGCATGGCATGCAAGAGGTCAGCGGTTCGATCCCGCTTACCTCCACCACCGCGCGGAAGTGATGACGATAGTAGTGCCGTAGTTCCAAGGTCCCCATCGTCTAGAGGCCTAGGACATCACCCTTTCACGGTGAGTACGGGGGTTCGAATCCCCCTGGGGACGCCAGCTTTGCCAGGCTGATGAGTAGTAAATGCAGTACGACAGAAGACTTTCTGCGCCCGGGGGGGTATAGCTCAGCTGGGAGAGCGCTTGCATGGCATGCAAGAGGTCAGCGGTTCGATCCCGCTTACCTCCACCATTAGCGCAGGAAGCACCGACATGTCCCCATCGTCTAGAGGCCTAGGACATCACCCTTTCACGGTGAGTACGGGGGTTCGAATCCCCCTGGGGACGCCAGCATCGCAAAAGCCGCCTTGAGCGGCTTTTTTGTTTTCATTGCCAACCCGTCCATGTTTCGGGTTTTTCCTGTAAAAACAAGGGTTTGCTATTGCCTTCGGCGAATTTGACTGCTATGATTCGCGCCTTGGAAAAGTCCCCATCGTCTAGAGGCCTAGGACATCACCCTTTCACGGTGAGTACGGGGGTTCGAATCCCCCTGGGGACGCCAGGATTTTTCCAGCAAGGTCGGCGCAGTTGATACGCGCTCGGACAGATTTCTGTCCCCATCGTCTAGAGGCCTAGGACATCACCCTTTCACGGTGAGTACGGGGGTTCGAATCCCCCTGGGGACGCCAGTCAAGCAGCACATGCAAAAAGCCGCCTCGCGCGGCTTTTTGCATTTCCAGGCCTACCACATGATGGGGTTGTACGGCTGCGGCAGCGGGAAGCGCCCCACGTGTAGCGGCGGCCATTGCGTGCCGTACGCCGCCATCTGCGCCGCGCGCGCCACATCCAGGCCCAGCGGGTCGTAGACCGCGCCGCCGCCCATCAAGCCACCCATCGCGCCGCCCAGGTTGGCGCCCAGCTGCGGCGACGCCATCATCGGCGCCATCGCGCCGGCCTGCTGCGGCGCCACGGCCTGCGCCGGCTGCTGCATGGCGGCGTTCTGCAAGCCCACCGCCACCAGCACGTCCGGCAAACCGAAGCCGATGCGGCCCTGGTCGCCCAGGCTGACGCGGTGCGCGCTGGCGCGGATGAGCTGGAACAGCCGCTCGACCCGCTCGGCCCCGCGCGCCTTGTACTGCGGCGTCTGGAAGTCCGGGTGGTGCGCCAGCGTCAGCGCGGCCAGGCCGGTCACGTGCGGGGTCGCCATCGAGGTGCCGTCCCAGGCCGCGAAATTATTCGGCGGCACGCAGGAGGTGATCGCCACGCCCGGCGCGCACACCGCCACCTGCGGCCCGAAGCAGCTGAACTTGGCCGTGAAGTAGCCGTAGGCGTCGACGTTCTGGTCCAGCGTCTGCGCGTGGTAGCTGTCGGCCGGGAACTCGTCGAGCTTGCCCACGGCGGCCACCGCCAGCACGTTGGGCGACGAGGCAGGGTACTGCACCGCGCCGCCCGAATTGCCGGCCGCGACGATGCAGGCGATGCCGGCCCGCTTGGCGCGCACGATCTGCTGCTCCAGCGCCTCCGACACCTCGGCCCCGCCCAGGCTCAGGTTGACCACGTCGATCTGCTTGTCGATGCAGTACTCCAGCGCGTCGATCAGCTGGCTGATCTGGCCGCCGGGGAACAGCTTGCAGGCGTGGACCTCGGCGTCCGGCGCGAAGCCGCGGATGCCCGAGGCGATGTCGGCCGCCGCGATCACGCCGGCGCAGTGCGAGCCGTGGCCCAGCGTGTCCTGGTCCCAGCCGTCGGGGTTGGTCTTCTTGTTGAGCACGTCGAAGCCGGCCTTGATGCCGGCCAGGTTGGCGTGCGTGGTGGCCGCGCCCGAGTCGATGATGGCGATCTTGATGCCCTGGCCGCGGTAGTTGCCGGGCAGCTGGTCGAGCCGCATCGCCTTCTGGCCCCAGCCGTAGGCGCGCTGGCGCGGGAAGCCGGCCAGCGACGGCCAGTCCGACAGCGCGCGCAGCGCCACCACGTTGGGCTCGTCGGTGCTGATGTCGGGATCGCGCTGGTAGAAGCTCCAGTAGTCGGCCTTGGGCTTGACGTACAGGCCGCGCACCGATTCCGGCGTCTCGCCGTACAGCGACAGCGTGACCTGGCCGTTGGCGTCGGTCACGCCGCTGGCCGGCAGCATGCTGCCGAACAGCGACACCTCGGCCTCGGCCTGCGGCGCGCCGTCCTTGCCGGTCACGCTGATGACGGCGTTGAGCACCGGCCCGCCGCCGGCCGGCAGCACGCCGGTCACCATGGCCGGCTGGCGCAGCGCCGGGTCCATCAGGTTCAGGTGCTGGTCGTGCTCGACCAGCAGCCGCCCCTGGCCCTGCTGGTGCAGCATGGCGGCCTTCTGCTCCGTCATGCGCGCCACCAGCACGCCCTGCGAGCCGCCCATGCCGTCGGCCAGCGCGCCGAGCACGGATTTCGGGCCGACCGTGTCGACCACCTCGATATCGTTGCTGCTGCGCAGCGCCTGCTCCAGCGCCGAGAACTGCAGCGGCTGGAAGCTCATGGCCTGCAAGCCGTCGGGCTGGCGCGGCGCGATCACGTACTGCTTCTTGCGCGCGGCCACGTTGCGGCCGCGGCCATCGGCGGGGCGCCGGGCGGCGTCGGCGGTGTCGGCCGACGCGCGCGATTCGCCGCCGGACGAGCCGGATGCGCCGCGCGAGGACCGGCCCGCGCTTTCAGTGGAGGCGGGAGCGCTCTCGCCGCCGGAGAGGGTGGGGTCCGGCGACGACGAGGCGCCGTCGTTGGTTGGTCTGGGCATGGACTTTCCTTTCACATCATCGGATCGGACGGCGCGCTGTCGAACAGCGACAGCGGCTGGTCCGGTTCTATCGTCAATTGTTGGGAGGGCTTGCCGGCGCTGCGGAAATGCAGCTCCAGCAGGCGCGCTTTGTCGGGACTGATTTCAACGACCGCCGTGTGCGGCTGGTCGCGCGGGCCGATGACGTCGACCACGTCGATCTCGGGATCGACGTCGGCCAGCGCCAGAAAATCGGTCAGCGGCGCGCTGTCGGCGGCATGGATCAGATACCTGGCTTTGTTGGCCGACGCGGCTTGCGTTTCTGTCATGGGGATCTCCTTGAAAAGAGCGGCGCCCTCCGTGGCCGCCGCCGGAGGGCAGGACTGCGGCGCCGTCGGCGCCGCAGCGGTGGATCAATGCAGGGTCTGGCCGCCGTACAGCGAGTTGGCGGCGTTGGCCAGCTGCGCCTGTTGCGTCAGTTGGGCCAGCTGCGCCTGCTGCTGCGCATAGGCCTGCGTCACCGGATCGGTACCGAACGGCAGCATGCCACCCAGCTGGCCGGCGATGCCGCCGATGGTGTTGCCCAGGCCGGAATTACCAAACGCGCCGCCGATGGCGCCACCCAGCGGCTGGGCCACGCTCTTGATGATGTTGCCGAACCAGCCTTGCGGCGCCAGCCCTTGCAGCTGTTGCAGCTGCGCGTCCTGGGCCTGCTGCGCGTAGGCCTGCGCCACGGGATCGGCCGCGAACGGCAGCATGTTGGCGATGCCGGGGATGGACTGGCCGATGCCGGGGCTGCCGATCGGCTGGCTGAAGATCGGGGGGCTCATGACGCCGGTGTTGGTGCGGTTGCGCAGCAGGTTACTCAACCAGCCCTGTGGCGACAGCGCCTGCGCTTGCAGCTGCGCCGCCTGTTGCGCATACGCTTGCTGCACCGGATCGGCCGCGAACGGCAGCATGCCGCCCAGTTGGCCGGCGATGCCGCCGATGGTGTTGCCCAGGCCGGAGTTGCCGAAGGCGCCGCCGATCATGCCGCCCAATGGCTGGGCCACGCTCTTGATGATGTTGCCGAACCAGCCCTGCGGCGCCAGGCCTTGCGCCTGCAGCTGCTGCAGCTGTTGGAGTTGCTGCTGCTGCGCCGCCTGCTGCGCGTAGGCCTGCGTCACCGGATCGGCCGCGAACGGCAGCATGCCGCCCAGCTGGCCGGCGATGCCGCCGATGGTGTTGCCCAGGCCGGCGTTACCGAACGCGCCGCCGATGGCGCCGCCCAGGGGTTGGGCCACGCTCTTGATGATGTTGCCGAACCAGCCCTGCGGTGCGAGCTGTGCCTGTTGCAGCTGTTGCAGTTGCTGTTGTTGTGCTTGTTGTGCGTAGGCCGCCGTCACCGGGTCGACGCCCAGCGGCAGGAAGGCGCCGCCGATGCCGCCGGCCGCCTGGCCGATCTGGCTGCCCAGGTGCGAGTTGCCGAACAGGCCGCCGATGCCGCGGCCGATCAGGCCACCCAGCGGGGCGCCCAGCAGACTGCCGAAGAAGCCTTGCGGCGCCAGGCCGCCGAACTGTTGCGGTGCTAGTTGTTGTGCATAGTATTGTTGGTACTCGTTCATGACATCTCCTTGTTGTGATTGCTGTGGGCCAGCGCGGCCTGAGGACCGGCGCTGGAAGGGGTTGGACCGGGCCGGCCAGCCGAAAGTTTTGGTATTCTTGGTGGCCGCCGCGCGTTAATCAGGTATCATCCAGCCTCTCTTTTTCTCCGCTCCGCCATGACGACATTCCGCCGCCTCGATCTGTTCTGCCGTGTAGTCGACAACTACGGCGACATCGGCATCTGCTGGCGCCTGGCGCGCCAGCTGCGGCGCGAGCACGGCCTGGCCGTCACGCTGTGGGTCGACGACCTGGCCAGCTTCCGCCGCATCTGTCCCGAGGTCGACACCGGCGCCGCCAGCCAGCAGCTCGACGGCGTCACCGTGCGCCACTGGGCCAGCCAGGATGGCGCGTTCACGCCGGCCGACGTGGCCGACATCGTCATCGAATTCTTCGCCGTCGACATCCCGCCCGGCTACATCGAGGCGATGGCGCAGTGCGAACCGCGGCCGGTGTGGTTCAACCTGGAGGGCTTGACGGCGGAGGAGTGGGTCGAAGGCTGTCATCGCCTGACGTCGCCGCATCCGCGCCTGCCGCTGACCAAGCACTTCTTCTTCCCCGGCTTCACGGACAAGACCGGCGGCCTGCTGCGCGAGGCGGAGCTCGATGAACAGCGCCGCCGGTTCCAGGCTTCGCCGGCGGAGATGGCGCAGTTTCTGGCGCGTTTCGGCGTCACGCCGGCCGAGATGGTGGCCACCAAGGTCTCGCTGTTCTGCTACCCGCACGCGCCGGTGTCGGCGCTGCTGGACGTGTGGCGCGCGGGCGACCGGGCCGTCACCTGCCTGGTGCCGGAAGGTGTGGCGGCCGAGGCGGTGCGAGCCTTCCTCGGCACCGACGCCACGACCGGCGCCAGCGCCACGCAAGGCGCGCTGACGCTGCGCGTGCTGCCCTTCGTGCCGCAGCCGGACTACGACAGATTGCTGTGGGCCTGCGACCTGAACTTCGTGCGCGGCGAGGATTCCTTCGTGCGCGCGCAGTGGGCGGGCAAGCCCTTCGTGTGGCACATCTACCCGCAGGACGAGAACCTGCACCACAAAAAATTGCGCGCCTTCCTGCAGCGCTACGCCGCCGGGCTCGATGCGCTGGACGAGTTCTCGCTGCGCTGGAACGGCGCGCCGACGGCGGGCGAGGGCAGCGACTGGGCGTCGCTGTGGCAAGCCTTCGCGCGCCAGATGCCGGCCATGGCCGAGCGCGCCGACACATGGCAAACGCAAATGCTGGCCAACGGCGATCTGGCCGCCAATTTGATAGCCTTCGCCGCCACGCTGAGATAGGCGATGCTGGAAAAACAGGGTATAATGCCGGGTTAATCTCTAGCGCATTTTTACCCGATCAACCGTGAGCTTTGGGCGTTTCGCCTGGCGACAGATGATTTTTACGCAACCTACTTTTTACGTACACTCTCTATGAAACCTGCAAAAGAAATTCGTGTTGGCAACATCATCATGGTTGACAGCAAGCCTATGATCGTTCTGCGCTCCGACGTCAACGGTTCGAGCCGCACGGGCTTCACCTACAAGTGGAAGATGAAGAATCTTCTGACCAACACCCCGATGGAAAACGTCTTCCGCGGCGACGACAAGTTCGACGTGGTGGTTCTGGACAAGAAGCCAGTGACCTACTCGTACTTCGCCGACCCGCTGTACGTCTTCATGGACGCCGACTACGAACAGTACGAAATCGAAGAAGAAAACCTGGGCGACGCGCTGAACTACCTGAAGGACGGCATGGAATGCGAAGCCGTGTTCTACGACGGCAAAGCGATCTCGGTTGAACTGCCAACCACCATCGCACGTCAAGTGGTGTACTCGGAACCAGCCGTTAAAGGCAACACTTCGGGCAACGTCCTGAAGGAAGCCAAGATCGAAAACGCCATCGAAGCCCACCGCCACACCGTGCAAGTGCCGCTGTTCGTGAGCCAGGACGACGTCATCGAAATCGACACCCGCACCAACGAATACAAGCGTATCGTTCGTAACTAATCGGTTTTAGTTGCTAAAAAGCACGCCCGCATGATGCCGGCGTGCTTTTTTTATTGGAAAATGGTAATTATTTTCTGATTTGTAATAATTTTTGTGGTGTAGGTGGCAACACGCTGATATATTTATGCAACGCAATAAATAGTGCGCATTGGTGATCGGTTCAAACTACTCACGGGGATGGCATGGATCGCAGGGAATTCGTTCGTATCGGCGTCGCGGCGGGCGCCATGGCTGGCAGCAACCGGATACTGGCGGCGCCGGCCGCTGCCGCATCCAAGCTCGGTCCCGGCGGCATCCTCGACGCGGGCGTGTGGGAACAGCAGCAGATGATGGAGGCCGGCAAGCTGACCTCGCACTCGCTGACCTCGCAATACCTGGCCCGCATCAAGACCATCGACAAGTCCGGCCCCCGCCTCAACGCCATCATTGAAATCAATCCCGAAGCGCTGAAGATCGCGCTGGAGATGGACCGCGAGCGCAATCTCAAGCGCGTGCGTGGTCCGCTGCACGGCATCCCCGTCCTCCTCAAAGACAACATCGCCACCGGCGACCGCATGAGCACCACCGCCGGCTCGCTGGCGCTGAACGGCGTGCGCGCCGCGCGCGACGCCCATGTGGCCGCCCAGCTGCGCGCGGCCGGCGCCGTCATCATCGGCAAGACCAACCTGAGCGAATGGGCCAATATGCGCTCGACGCATTCGGTCAGCGGCTGGAGCGGGCGCGGCGGGTTGACCCTGAATCCGTATTCGCTGGACCGCAACTGCAGCGGCTCCAGTTCCGGCTCGGGCGCGGCGATCGCTGCCGGGCTGGCCACGTTGGCGGTCGGCACCGAGACCGACGGCTCGATCGTCTCGCCGGCCTCGATCTGCGGCGTGGTCGGCATCAAGCCGACGCTGGGACTGGTGAGCCGCAGCGGCATCATCCCGATCGCGCACTCGCAGGACACCGCCGGCCCGATGGCGCGCAGCGTCGCCGACGCCGCCTTGATGCTGGCCGCGATGACCGGCGTCGACGCCAGCGATCCGGTCACGAGGGAAGGCGCCGGCAAGGCGGGCGACTACCGCGCGGCGCTGGAGAAGGGCGGCCTGCAGGGCAAGCGCATCGGCGTGGCGCGCAACTTCTTCGGCAGCAACGACGAGCTGGACGCGGTGATCGAGAAAGCCTTGCTGGACTTGAAGGCGCAGGGCGCGATCCTGGTCGACACCGAAGTGCCCAATATCAGCAAATACGGCGACAGCGAGACCGAGGTGCTGCTGTACGAATTCAAGGCCGACCTGGCGGCCTACCTGAAGGAATACGCGCCGCACGCTCCGGTGGCCAACATGGCCGACGTCATCGCCTACAACCAGAAGCACCACCAGCAAGAGCTGCCGTACTTCGGCCAGGAATACCTGGAACGCGCGCAGGCCAAGGGCGGCCTCGACACCCCTGCCTACCGCGAAGCCCTGGCCAACAACCAGCGTTATTCGCGCGCCGAAGGCATCGACCAGGTCATGCGCGAGCACCGGCTCGACGCGCTGGTGGCGCCGACCGGCGGGCCGGCATGGCTGACCGACTTCATCAACGGCGACCATTTCGGCGGCAGCTTCTCATCGCCGGCGGCGGTGGCCGGCTACCCGCACATCACCGTGCCGGCGGGCTATGTGCACGGCCTGCCGGTCGGCCTATCGTTCGTCGGCGCCGCCTACAGCGAAGCGATGCTGATCCGCATGGCCTACAGCTACGAGCAAGCCACGCTACACCGCCGCGCCCCGCAATTCCCAGCCAGCGTCAACATTGGAAAAGCCTGGGGTCAAGTCTGACATTCGGACACGAGCTCAACCAAAACAGCGGTGGGGTCAAGTCTGACATTCGGACACGGCCTCTGCCGTAGCGCCTCGCTACGGCAGAGGCCGTGTCCGAATGTCAGACTTGACCCTAATTTTCCACGGTTAGGTGACGCCGAGTTCGCGCAAGATTTGCTCTTTCATTTCCTGGAACTCGGGATGGGACAGCTTGCGCGGGTGCGGATGCGGCACTTCGAACGTCGCCTGGATCCGCGTCGGCCTCGGCGACAGCACCAGGATGCGGTCCGCCATGAACAACGCTTCCTCCACATCGTGCGTGATCAGGATGACCGTGTGGCGCTCTTCGGCCAGGATGCGCAGCAGCTCGGTACGCATCTTCAGGTTCATCAACGCGTCCAGCGCGGAGAAGGGCTCGTCCATGTACAGGATCTCCGGCTTGACGACGAACGCACGCGCCAGCTCCACCCGTTTCAGCATCCCGCCCGACAGTTCGTGCGGGTAGCTGTTCTCGAAGCCCTTCAGCCCCACCATCTCCGCGTAGTGATCGGCCAGCGCAGATTTGTCGCCATGGCCGTTGCCGGTCAGGCCGAACATCAGGTTCTGCTGCACCGTCAGCCACGGGAACACCGAGCCATGCTGCGAGATCGCGATGCCTTTCGGATTGGGCCTGCGCCGCACCGTGCCGTCGATCCGCACCTCGCCCTCGCTGGGCTGCTCGAAGCCGGCGATGATCTTCATCAGCGTCGATTTGCCGCAGCCCGATGGCCCGACGATGGCGACGAACTCGCCATCCTTCACGTCGAGCGATACGCCGCCGACCACCGGCAGCTCCTTGAAGTGCTTCTTAATGTCCTTGACGACGATCTTAGCGTCCATAGCGCCACCTTACCGATTTGAGGCCTTCGAGTTTGCGCATCACCGCGTCCAGTATCAGACCGATGACGCCGATGATGATCATGCCGGCGATGACCAGGTCATACCGGTTGCCGGCGTTGCGCGAGTCCATGATCAGGTAGCCCAGGCCGGAACGCAGCGCGATCATCTCGGCCGCCACCACCACCAGCCACGCCACGCCCAGCGCGATACGCATGCCGACGATAATCTCCGGCAGCACCGCCGGGATGATCACCTGCCGGAACAAGGTGGTCTTCGATACGCCGAAGTTCTCGGCCGCCCGCAGGTAGCGCCGCTCGATGGTGTGCACGCCGGACGCGGTCTGCACGATCATCGGGAACACGGCGGCGATGAAGATCAGGAAGATCGGCGACACGTTGCCGACGCCGAACCACAGGATAGCCAACGGGATCCACGCGATCGGCGAAATCGGCCGCAGGATCTGGAAGATGGGATTGAGCGTGATGTAGGCGCCGTCCACGCGACCCATCCACAGGCCGAGCGGAATCGCCACCAGCGCCGCCAGTCCGAAGCCGGTGCCGACCCGGAACAGCGATGCGCCGATATGCTCCCACAGCGTGCCGTCTTCGGCCAGTTCCAGCGTGCCGGTCACCACCTGCAGCGGCGTCGGGAAGATCACGCTCTCGGTATACACCACGACGATCCACCACAGGGCGATCAGCGCGGCCAGCACCGCCAGCGGTGGCAGGATTTTCTTGAGTTTTTCCATGGCGTCCAGTCAGGTTGAGAACAGATGCGGCGCACGCGCCCAGGCGCGCAGGGCGCGCCACTTCAATCGCTGCCAGCCTGCTGCCGGCATGGCGTCGACCACCACGCGCATTTGCCCGCTGGCGTGCGCGGTGCAGGCGAAGTCGTTGACGGAGACGGTTTCAAACGGCAGCCGGAAACTCTGGCCCGGCATGATCAGCACCGGCCCGAAGATCTGCGGCACGTTGTCCTTGTTGCGCAGCAGGAGCACGTCGTTCGCGCCCTGCGTGAGATGGATTTCGGACGGCAGGATCTCCACCTTGTCGCCGGCCATGCGGCGCGCCCAGGTGCCGTTGGGGATTTCAAACAGCTCGTCGCGCGAGGGCAGGGCGATGGGCACCAGCGCGGCCCACGCGCTCAACGCCGCCACGCCCGCCGCGACGGCGGCCAATATCTGGAGACGCCGCGCCTTCAATTCTTCAACAGCAGCGTGGCGTCGTGCACCACGTCGGCGGCGGTGCGTCCGAACGGCAGCAGCGCGCGCAGGCTGCCCTTGCGGTCGACGAAGTACAGGTACGAGGAATGGCCGACGGTGTAGTCGGTCTTGCTACCGTCGATCATCTTCTTGGTGGCGGTGATGCCGTAGTCCTGCCGCACGCGCGCCATCTGCTGCGGCGTGCCGGTGGCGCCGATGAAGGTCGGGTCGAAGGCGCGCAGGTAGTTGCGCATGCGTTCGGGCGTGTCGCGTTCGGGATCGACGGTCACGTAGATCACCTGCAGCTGACTGGCCTGCGCGCCCATCTGCCGGCGCGCCTCCGCCAGCATCCCCAGCGACACCGGGCATACATCCACGCACGACGTGTAGCCGAATTCCAGCAGCACCAGCTTGCCCCGGTACTGGCTCAGTTTCAGCTCCTTGCCGTCGGAGCCGCGCACCGTGAAGTCGGGCGCCATGCGCGGCGGATCGAACACGCCGGCTCTCAGGCCGAGGGTGTCGGCGGCCTGCGCGCCGAAGGTGATGGCCATCGTCAGCAGTGCGGTCGTCAATTTGCTCATAGGCTGATGGCGACCGGCTTGATGGCCTTGACGAAGCTCTCGTCCACGTAGGATTCGTAGGCGATGGGGCGCTTGATGGTGCCGGCTTCGATCGACAGCTGCATCAACTCGTCGAACTCGGAACGTATCATGCGCAGGTCGCCGTAGGTCACGCGGTCGGCCGGATTCTGCATCACGAAGCGCAGCACGTTCGGGTCCTGGTTGAAGTACTTGCGGCCGGCGGCAATGGTGATCGCCTTCTCGCGGCTGGCCGGCGTGGAATCGAGCCAGCTGCCGGCGGCCTGCACGTAGTTGACCAGCTCCTGCACCAGCGGGCGGTTTTCCTTGATCAGTTCTTCGCGCACCGTCAGCACGCAGCAGATGTAGTTGCGCCATTCGTCGCGCGTCATCGCCAGCGGACGCGCGTAGCCGGCGCGCTGGGCGGCGGCGCCGAAAGGCTCGCCGGTGCAGTAGCCGTCCACCGCCTTGGCGTACAGCGCGGCTGGCATGTCCGGCGGCGCCATCTCGATGATCTCGATATCCTTGGGCGTCATCTTCTCGCGCGCCAGCATTTTGCGCAGGAACAGAAAGTCCACCGCGAAGCGGCTCGGGATGGCGATGCGCTTGCCGCGCAGGTCGGCGAATTTTTTGTAGGCGGAATCGGTACGCACCATGATGACGGCGCCCGAACGGTGGCCCAGCGAGACGATCTTCACCGGAATACGCTTGTCCGCCAGGTCCATCACCAACGGCGCCAGCATGTATGCGGCCTGGATGCGTCCCGTCATCAGGGACTCCTTCACCTCGGGCCAGCCGTTGTACTTGCTGTATTCGAAGCCGCGAGGCAGGGCGCCTGGCTTGCCCATGGACGCGGCCTTCGCCATGCAGGCCACCGGCAGCGTGAGGTTGCAGGTGACGGGCAGGCCGCCCACTTGAATGGGCGCGTCGGCGGCGCGGGCGCTGGACGGCAGTATCAACGGCAGCGCCGGCGCGGCGGCGGTCAGCAAACCGCCCAGCAGCCGGCGCCGCAGCGGTGAATCGGGGGAGGGATCGTCTCTGTTTTCCATGGCGCTTGGCCGTGTCGTATTGTCCTGTAATTGTACTACAGGCCTTTACGCACGAGCACCGGATCGGCGCGATATACATCCGGCGCGATACGCTTCAGGTTTTCGACCTTGGGCAGGTCGTTGAAGGCGATATACGGATGGTTGGGGTTAAGCGTCAGGAAGTTCTGGTGATAGGCCTCGGCGGGGTAGAAGGCCTTGTCCATTTCGATCCTGGTCGTCAGCGGCTTCTTGAACACGTGCGAGGCGTTGAGCTGCGCGATGTACTTTTCCGCCACGCTGCGCTGCGCCGGCGATCGCGGGAAGATCGCGGAGCGGTATTGCGTGCCGCTGTCCGGCCCCTGGCGATTGAGCTCCGTGGGATTATGCGCCACCGAGAAGAAGATCTGCAGCAGCTTGCCGTAGCTGATCTGCGCCGGATCGTAGGTGATCTTCACGCTTTCGGCGTGGCCGGTGTCGCCGCCACTTACGGCGTCGTAGTTGGCGCTGCGGCCGTCGCCGCCAGCATAGCCGGAGAGGGCGTTGCTGACGCCTTTCACGTGCTGGAACACGCCCTGCACGCCCCAGAAGCAGCCGCCGGCAAAGATGGCGGTGGCGGTGTGGCCGGTGGGTGCCGGTTCATCGACGGCCGGCGGCGCGATCGCCACCGCCACTTCCGCCGATACCGCCGGCTGCTGCCACAACGCTACGCCGAAGATGGCGGCGCCGGCCAGCGCCAGGGGACCGCCGTAGTTTTTCAAGAAGCTGTTCATGTCGTGCTCTCCGTTTCAACCAAAGGTGAAGGCGTAGGCTTGTACGCCGGGATCGAGGAATTCGATGTTGAAGGTGTGGTCGCCGATGCTGCCTGACTGCCGCACCAGCTGATACAAGCGCTGGCCGTTGATGGTGCCGCTGCCGTCGGCGGCGACGTCGGCGCCGTGGTTGCGGCCCGGCGCGGCGCCGTCTATCGTCACGCGGAAGCGTACCGGCTTGCCGTTCTTGTCCGGGCCCAGCACCAGGTGCAGGTCTCGGGCGTGGAAGCGGTAGACGATGCGGCCCGTGCCCTGGCTCAGCGTGACCTGGTCCGGTTGCGACAGCCAGTTCCCGGCCAGGCCCCATTGATTCAGTGCCGGCTGCGCAGGCGCGGTGTAGCTGCGGCTCTTGTCCGCGGCCTGGGTTTCAGGCGAAGCGAAATTCTGCGCCCGTTCGTAACCCAGGTAGGTTTCCGGCGAGGCCACCTGGCCCATGTCGGACGCCTGCTGCACGCCTTGCGCGCCTTCCGCGCTGACCACGGTGTTGGCCACGTTCTTGCGGCCAGCTTCCTCCAGCAGCTGCTGGATCGCCTGCTCGGTCTGGGCGTATTCGCCTTCGCCGAAATGGTGGTGGCGGATCTGGCCCTTGGCGTCGATCAGGTAGTGCGCGGGCCAGTACTGGTTGCCGAAGGCGCGCCAGATGGCGTAGTCGTTGTCGACGGCGACTGGGTAGGTGATGCCGAGGTCCTTGACCGCCTTGCGCACGTTGCCGATGTCGCGCTCGAAGGCGAATTCGGGGGCGTGTACGCCGATCACCACCAGGCCCTGGTCGCGGTATTTTTCAGCCCAGGCTTTCACGTAGGGCATGGAGCGCAGGCAGTTGATGCAGGAGTAGGTCCAGAAGTCGACCAGCACCACTTTGCCTTTCAACTGCGCGGCGGTCAGCGGCGCGGAGTTCAGCCAGTCGACGGCGCCGGTCAGCGGCGGCAGCTTGCCTTCCACCGGGAGCGCGTCTTCGGCCGGCGCGGCCGCGTGCATGGCCATCATGGCGGGGCCGTTGCCGCTCATCGCGGTGCGCGACATCATGGCGCCCGAGCCGTTCGCCGCGTCGCCGCCACGCATCGCGCCACCGGCCATCATCGCGCCGCCTCGTGGCTCGCGCGGCGACAGCGTATCGATCAGCTTTTGCTCCAGGCCCGAAGTGGCGACCGTCGACACTCGCGTCAGCAGGCCGGTATCCAGCCCGCTGGCGATTGCCGCCACGCCGCCCAGTATGGCCACGCCCAGGCCGCGCCGCATCCATTCACCGGCGCCCAATGAGCGCTTCATCGCGCTGAAGACTTTTCCGCCGATGAGCAGCGCCAGTGCCAACGAAGTCGCCGCACCCGCCGCATAGGCCAACAGCAGCAGCGTCGTTTGGGCGCTGGCGCCGTTCAGCGCCGCGCCGGTCAGCAGCAGGCCAAGCACCGGCCCCGCGCAGGGCGCCCACAGCAAGCCGGTCGCGATCCCCAACAGGAACGAGGACCGCGCACCCGACCACGCGCTATCCGCCGCGCCATCGGCCGCCTGCGCCTTGCTGGACAGCCTGTCGCCAAGCGCCACCAGCGGCTTGGTCAAGCGGTCCGCCAGGTGCGGCAGCATCAGGGTCAGCGCGAAGAACGCCATCAGCGCCATGGCCAGCCAGCGGCCATATTGATTGGCCTGAACCACCCAGCCGCCGCCGACGGCGGCCAGCGTCGCCACCAGCGCAAAGGTCAACGCCATCCCGGCCAGCAGCGGCAATGCGCTGCGCACGAACGGCTGGCCGGTGCGGGCAAACACGAACGGCAGCACCGGCAGGATGCAGGGGCTGAGTATCGTCAGCGCCCCGCCGAGGTAAGAGAGAAGGATCAGCAGCATGGCAATGGCCCTCCCTCAAGCCGCGCCGGGGGTGAACGTCAGCGCCAGGCCGTCGATGCAGTACCGCAGGCCGGTCGGTTCCGGGCCGTCGTCGAACACGTCGCCCAGATGGCCGCCGCAGCGGCGGCACTGCACCTCGGCGCCACGGAAACCCAGCGACGTCGTGCGGCTCGTGTACACGCCGCGTTCCAGCGGCTTCCAGAAGCTGGGCCAGCCGGTGCCGCTGTCGAATTTGGCGGCCGACGAGAACAGGGGATTCTGGCAGCCGGCGCAGAGGAACCTGCCGGCCCGGTGCTCCTTGTAGAGCGGGCTGCTGAACGGCCGCTCGGTACCGCCGCGCCGCAGGATCTCGTACTGCGCCGGCGAGAGCAGGGCGCGCCATTCGGCGTCGGTGTGCGTCACTTCCCAGGTGGGAGCCGGGCCGGCGTTGGCTGCGCGCCATTTTAAAGCTGCGGCGCCTGCCATCAGGGCGGCGCCGCTAGTGAGGAGAAATTTGCGTCTGGAAGTCATATAAACTCCATCAAGTGGAATGTCGATGCAGCCATTGTGCCCCGGCGCGGATGGCGAAATCCTCACGTAATGTTCAATTAAATGTGATACTTTCCTGCGCAGGAATCCCGCACAATGGCGGCATCCAGACTTTTACCCGGCCAGACTGACTATGGATTTACCAAAACGCGTCCTGATCGTAGAGGATGATATGCCCATCGCCGACCTGCTGCGCCTGCACCTGCAGGACGAAGGCTATCAGGTCACCCACTGTGCCGACGGCAACCAGGGCCTGGCCCAGCTGCGCACCGGCGGCTGGGATGCACTGATCCTCGACCTGATGCTGCCCGGCGTGGACGGGCTGGAAATCTGCCGCCAGGCGCGGGCGATGGCGACCTACACGCCCATCATCATCACCAGCGCGCGCTCCAGCGAAGTGCACCGCATCCTCGGACTGGAGCTGGGCGCGGACGATTATCTCGTCAAGCCGTTCTCCGTGCTGGAGCTGGTGGCGCGCGTGAAGGCGCTGCTGCGCCGGGCCGACGCCATGGCCCGCAACCAGCGCAACGAAGCCGGCGCGCTGGAGCTGAACGGTGTGCGCCTCGATCCGCTGACCCGGCAGGCGCAGGTCGAAGGCCGCCCGCTGGACCTGACGCCGCGCGAATTCGACCTGCTGTACTTCTTCGTCAAGCATCCCGAAAAAGTGTTCTCGCGGCTGGACCTGCTCAACCAGGTGTGGGGCTACCAGCACGACGGCTACGAGCACACGGTCAACACCCACATCAACCGCCTGCGCGCCAAGATCGAGGCCGATCCCGCCGACCCGGCCCGCATCTTGACGGTGTGGGGCAAGGGCTACCGCTTCGCGCACGGCGGGCCGGCGGCATGAACCTGACTCTTTCCCAGCGGCTGTCGCTGGTGTTCTCGGTGCTGCTGCTGGCCTGCTGCGGCGCGTCCGCGTGGCTGCAGATCCGCGCCAACATCATGCACGAGAAGGAGGTGGTGCAGGGCCTGTCGCGCGGCCTGGCGCGCAGCATCGCGCTGGACGCACAGCTGATGCATGCGGACAGCGACCCCGCCCCTGCGCCCGGCGCGCCGGCCAGCGAAGGCCTCGGCCCCGAAGCCGTGCGCCGCCTGTTTGGGCAGCTGATGGTGGTCAATCCCAATGTCGAAGTCTACCTGCTCGACATGGAGGGCCGCATCGTCGGCCACGCCGCGCCGGCGGGCCACCTGAAGCGCGACCACGTCAACCTTGAGCCCATCCGCCGCCTGCTGGACAACCAGCCCTTGCCGATACAGGGCGACGATCCGCGCAGCGACACCGGTCGCAAGGTGTTCAGCGCGGCAGTGCTGCGCATGGGCGAACGCAAGGTCGGCTACATCTACGTCATCCTGCAGAGCGAAGAACACGACCGCCTCGCGGCCCGCGCCACCGCCAGCTCGGTGCTGCGCACGACGCTATGGTCGATGGCCATCGTGGCCTTGCTTGGCCTTGTGGCCGGCCTGGTCGCCTTTCGCCTGATCACGCGGCCCTTGCACCGGCTGGCCGACACCATGCGCCAGCTGGACACCAAGGCCGAACAACTGGCGCTGCCGCCGCCCAACGCCGGCGGGGGGCGCGACGAGATCGCGATCCTGGAGCATGCCTACGGCGAGATGGCCGCGCGCATCAACGAGCAATGGCAGACGGTGCGCCAGCTGGACCACGAACGCCGCGAAGTGGTGGCGAACATCTCGCACGACCTGCGCACGCCGCTCGGTTCCCTGCACGGCTATCTGGAGACCTTGTCGCTGAAGGATGAAACGCTGGATGCGGCCGGCCGCCAGTACTACCTCGGCATCGCGCTGGCGCAGAGCCGCAAGGTTGGCCGCCTGGCGCAAGCCTTGTTCGAGCTGGCGCGCCTGGAGCATGGCGCGGTGGCGCCGGAAATCGAATCGTTCTCGCTGAGCGATCTGATACAGGACGTGTTCCAGAAATTCGAATTGCGGGCGGAGGAAAAGCGGCTGCGCTTGAACGCAGTGCTGCCGCATCCGGCGCCGATGGTGCGCGCGGACCTGGGCATGATCGAGCGGGTGCTGACCAATTTGTTCGACAACGCGATCCGCCACACGCCGCCCGGCGGCACGGTGGAGATCGAGGTGGAGCCGGATGCGCAGGGCCACATCCGGATCACCGTCAGCGATACCGGGCCTGGCATCCCGCCGGACATGGAGGAGGTGCTGTTCCGCCGCCCGTTCGCGCTGCGCGGCGAACGCAGGGAAGGCGGTTTGGGCCTGTTGATCGTCAGCCGCATCTTGCAATTGCACGGCAGCGGCATCGAATTGGTCCGCGTGCCGCAGCGCGGCGCCGTGTTCCGCTTTACGTTGGCGACGGTCTAGGCGCGTTGCAGCGGCGCGCGCCAGCTGCCCAGGTAGTGCTGCGGCGTTTTGCCGAGGATGCGGCGGAACATCGCACTGAACGCGCTCGGGCTGGCGTAGCCCAGCGCCGCCGCGATTTCGCCGACGCTGTCGCCGCGTTCGAGCCGGCCGAAGGCCTCGGCCAGATGCACCTGCTGCACCCACTGGCGGTAATGCAGGCCTGTCTCCCTGGGGAACAGGCGTATCAGCGTGCGCGCGCTGGCACCGGCTTCGGCGGCCCAGTCCTCGATGGTGCGCGGGCTGCCCGGATCGGCCATGACGGCTTCGCACACGGCCAGCAGGCGGCGGTCGCGCGGCCACGGGATCGCGATCGGCACCGTCTCCGCCGCCGCCAGCTCGGACAGGATCAGCATCGCCAGATGCTCACCACGTCCGGGCAGCGGATATTCGATGGGTTCATCCAACAGCGACAGTATCAGTTCGCGCAGCAGCGGACTGACTTCGATCACGCGGCAGACATCGCCGAAGGCCTGCGCCGTCCTGGCTTCGACATAGATCGTCCGCATCGTCACCTTGCTCAACGACGTCCACTGATGCATCACACCGGGTGGAATGAACAGCGCACGGCGCGGCGGCAGTATCCACACGCCGAAGTCGGTCTTCACCTTCATCAGGCCTTCGGTGGCATATAGCAGTTGCGCGCGTTCGTGGCTGTGCGGCCGTACCGACACGCCGTGCACCTCGTCGCGCGCCATCGCCGTGACGACGCGCGGAACGCGCTGGTAATCGCGATGGTCGCTGCTGCGGTGGAGAGCTTTCATTTGTCACTTAGTCGACGAAAGTTGGAATATATCGGGTTTGCAGCCATATTACACTGGGCCGCATGAATACATCCACTCTCACTTCCTCCAGCCGCCCCCACGGGGATACCGTCATGTCCATCCTCGGTGCGGTCGCCTTGGTCCACCTGCTGAACGACCTGACGCAAGCCATGCTGCCGTCGATCTACCCGATGCTGAAGGCGCAGTTTGGCCTGACGTTCACGCAGGTCGGCCTGATCACGTTGACCTTCCAGTGCACCGCCTCGCTGCTGCAGCCCTGGATAGGCCTTTACACCGACCGCCGTCCCATGCCCTTCCTGCTGCCGCTTGGGATGGTCGCCACGCTGATCGGCGTGTTGATGATGTCCGTCGCCGGCACTTTCCCGGCCTTGCTGGTGGCCTCCGCGCTGATCGGCGTCGGTTCCTCGACCTTCCACCCGGAGGCTTCGCGCGTGGCGCGCATCGCCTCGGGTGGGCGGTTCGGTTTTGCGCAGTCGCTGTTCCAGGTCGGCGGCAATGTCGGCTCGGCGCTCGGGCCTTTGCTGGCGGCCGCTGTCATCATCGGCCGTGGACAGGGCAATATCGCCTGGTTCGCGTTGCCGGTGGCGGCGGCGATCATGGTGCTGGCGCGCGTCGGCCGCTGGCACAGCGCCCACCTGGCCGGGCTGCCGCGCAAGGCCGCCTCGCATGCCGTATCGTCTTTACCTAAGGGGCGCGTTTATGGCGCACTGGCGGTGCTGGCGCTGCTGGTCTTCTCCAAGTACATCTACATGTCCAGCTTGAGCAGCTACTACACCTTCTACCTGATCGACAAATTCGGCCTGTCGGTATCGTCGGCGCAGCTGTACCTGTTCCTGTTTTTAGCGGCGGTGGCGGCGGGCACCTTCATGGGCGGGCCGATCGGCGACCGCATCGGCCGCAAGCGCGTGATCTGGATCTCCATCCTCGGCGCCGCGCCGTTCACGCTGATGCTGCCCTACGTCGATCTGTTCTGGACGGCCGTGCTGTCGGTGGTGATCGGCTTCGTGATCTCGTCGGCGTTTTCCGCCATCGTGGTGTTCGCGCAGGAGCTCATGCCGGGCAAGGTCGGCATGATCGCGGGGATCTTCTTTGGATTGATGTTCGGCGTGAGCGGCATCGGCGCCGCCGCCATGGGGCATATCGCCGACGTGGCCGGCATCGCCTATGTGTACAAACTGTGTTCGTTCCTGCCGCTGCTGGGCATCCTGACGGTGCTGCTGCCGCATATCCCGCAGCAGCACCGCTAAACCGGATCAGGCGTCGATGAAGCGCATCTTGAAGTTGCGGCCCTTGATGGCACCGAAGTCGCCGCCCAGCGGGTTGTTCTTGCTGAGGCGTTCGAAGGCATCGTAGGCCACGCGGCGGTCGATCGCCACGTAGGTCTGGAACTCGAACACGTTGATCTTGCCGACTTGTTCCTTCGAGAGGCCGGCGTCGCCGGTCAGTGCGCCCAGCAGGTCGCCCGGACGCAGCTTGTCCTTCTTGCCGCCCGAGATCACCAGCGTCATCATCGGCGCCGGATCGACGCCGTAGTCGTTTTCATCCAGCGACTTCAGATCGAACCATTCGACCGGCGCGTTCTGGTATTCCTCGATCAGCTTGACCCACTTCTTCTCGTTCGGAGCGCACAGCGACAGGGCCAGGCCTTGTTCGCCGCCACGGCCGGTGCGGCCCACGCGGTGGATGTGCACCTCGGTGTCCTTCGACACGTCGACGTTGATCACCGCTTCCAGATTCGGGATATCCAGGCCGCGCGCGGCGACGTCGGTGGCCACGAGCACGGAGCAGCTGCGGTTGGAGAACAGCACCAGGATCTCGTCGCGCTCCTTCTGTTCCAGTTCGCCGTACAGCGCCATCGCCGAGAAGCCCTTTGCCTGCAGCTCTTCCACCAGCTCGCGGCACTGCACCTTGGTGTTGCAGAAGGCGATGGCCGATACCGGCTTGTAGTGGCCCAGCAGGCGCGCCACGGCGGCGTTGCGCTCGTCGAAGCCGATCTCGAAGAACAGCTGCTCGATCTGGCTGTTGTCGTGCTGCGCCTCGACCGTCACTTCGACCGGATCGGCCAGGAAGGAATCGGTGGCGCGGCGGATGTCGTCCGGGTAGGTGGCCGAGAACAGCAAGGTCTGGCGGCGCTTCGGGCAGGCGCTGACGATGCCGGCGATTTCGTCGTAGAAGCCCATGTCGGTCATGCGGTCCGCCTCGTCCAGCACCAGCGTCTCGACCTTGGACAGGTCCAGCGTGCCGCGGCCCAGGTGGTCGCGCACGCGGCCCGGCGTGCCGACCACGATGTGGGCGCCATGCTCCAGCGAGGCGATTTGAGGACGCATCGGCGAACCGCCGGTCAGCACCAGCACCTTGACGTTGCCGGTGGCGCGGGCCAGGCGGCGCAGCTCATTGGCCACCTGGTCGGCCAGTTCGCGGGTAGGGCACAGCACCAGCGCCTGCACGGCGAACCACGCGGGATTGAGCTTGGCCAGGATGCCGATGCCGAAGGCGGCGGTCTTGCCGCTGCCGGTCTTGGCCTGGGCGATCAGGTCGCGCCCCTCCAGCACCGACGGCAGGCTTTGCGCCTGGATGGTCGTCATCTCCTTGTAGCCGAGCGAATCGAGATTGTCGAGCAGGGTTTGGGCCAGCGGCAGGCTGGAAAAGGCGGTGGATGTCATGGTGTCAGACCTGTTCAAAAAGGACGTGGTCACAGTCTAACAGGCTCGCTGACGCTGTGATATCGGGGTTGGTGTTAGTTTGGCGCCCACACCGGCAAGCCGGTGAGGTCCAGGTTGTCGTCGCGCACCCAGACCGGCAGGCCGGTGGTGTCGGTCGGTTCCAGCAGTTCGAGCTGCACCTGCTTGATTGTGGCACGCTTGCCGCGCGGCGCCGGCGGGCGCTTCGCTTCCGGTTCGAGCGGCGCGGCCGGGCTGAAGCCGGGCAGGTCGAACGTGGCGTTGTCTTTTTTATCTCTCATTCTTAAATCTCGTGCCCACGGCGCCGTGAAAATGCGCCGCTCAAAACAAAAGCCCGGCTGCAGCAGTCGGGCTCAGTAAGTAAGTCGCGGATTGTAACACAGAGGTGCTGCCGCCCGCACTAACTCATCGGAAGCTTAGCGGAAGCTCAGCGTGGCCGTCAGGTCGCCCGGCGGCGGCGCGTTGCGGGCCGCGAAGGCTGCGTTGCGCACCTTGATGCCTTCCAGCTGCGGCAGTCCATGCAAGCGGGTGATGAAGCGCAGGATCGAGGTGGTGTCATAGAAGGTATGGTCGACCTGGCCCTTCTTCGCGTACGGCGAGATGACGATGGCCGGCACGCGCGAGCCCGGACCCCAGCGGTCGCCCTTGGGCGGCGCCACGTGGTCCCACCAGCCGCCGTTCTCGTCGAAGGTGACCACGACGACCATGTCCTTCCACTGCGGGGACTTCTTCAGGTGCTCGATCACGTTGGCGATGTGGGCGTCGCCGGATTCCACGTCCGAGTAGCCAGCGTGCAGGTTCAGGTTCCCCTGCGGCTTGTAGAAGGTCACGGCGGGCAGCTTGCCGGCGACGACGTCCGCCAGGAATTTGTTCGAGATCGGGCTGTCGCCAAGGCCGCCGTCGCGCAGGTGCTCGGCGCGCGCGGCGGTGCCGGGTGCGAACTGCTTGAAGTAGTTGAACGGCTGGTGGTGGTACTGGAAGTTCGGCTTCTCGCCGCCGCCGCGCGCGTCGAGCGCGGCCTGCCACGCGCCGCCGTACCACGCCCAGCTGACCTTCTTGGCCGACAGCAGGTCGCCGATGGTGTCGTAGCTTTGCGGCGGCAGCGTGCCGGCGTCGTTCGGATCGGCCAGCAGCGGATCGCCGTCGAAGGCCGGGCGGATGTAGCTGGGCTGGTAGGGCGGGGCCATGGTGTTGACCGCGTAGCCGTCCGGCGTGATGGCGCCGTTGTTGACGTAGATAGGCATGCCGTCCATCGCCGACGCCGGGCTGTCCTTGGTCACGGACAGGCGCATGCCGGTCGGGCCGTCGTCCAGCACCGCGATCTTCTTCTTGGCGGCGGTGTCCTTGGCGTTGAAGTATTCGGGCGTGCGGCCGCTGATCAGGAACTGGTGATTCAGGTAGGAGCCGCCGAAGGCCGCCATGAAGAAGTTATCGCACAGCGTGTACTGCTCGGCGATCTTCCACAGGCCGAGGTTCTTGCTGGTCTCGCCGTAGTAGCCCATGACCATGCCGCCGGTGTTGCCCCAGGCCGCGAAGCCGTCGTTCTTGCCGCCGTTGATCTGCATCTGGTTCTGGTAGAACAGGTGCCACAGGTCGCGCGTGATCACGGCTTCGGGCAGCGGCTTGCCTTCGGTGTCGACCAGTTTGAACGGGCCGTTCGGCAGGCCCTTGATGTCGTCTTCCTTGAGCGCGTATTTTTTGCCGCCGATGTCCTGGGTGTTCGGCACCATGCCGCCCCAGACTTTCGGCAGCGCCGGCAGCACGGAGCCGTCGCGGTCGCGCTGCTGGCAGGCGGCGGCGGTGGCGGCCGACAGTGGCGCGGCGGTGCCGGGGAAGTTGGCGAACAGGTTGTTGAAGCTGCGGTTCTCCAGGTAGATCACGACCACGGTTTTGATGTGGGCTTTCAGCTTGGCGTCCAGCGAGCCTTTGACGGCGGCCGGCCTGGCGGTGGCGGCCTCGCCCAGCGCTGGCAGGGAAGCGGCCATGCCGGTGGCGGCGGCGGCCTGGAAGATGCGGCGGCGTGATGGATTGGTGGGAGCATCCTGCTCATTTTGTGCTGATAACTGGACCTGATCCTTCACACGCGCCTCCTTGGCAGACTAAAAACGCGATTGTGACAGTTTTATGCCGGCTTGGGTATGAAGGGGGAGTCCCCGGAGTGTGCCGAAAAAGAAAAAGCCGTTGATTCCTGAAAGAAATCAACGGCTTATCGAATCTGGTTGCGGGGACAGGATTTGAACCTGTGACCTTCGGGTTATGAGCCCGACGAGCTGCCAGACTGCTCCACCCCGCGTCTGAGGCCCGAATTATACATAGACCTTTTGCGTTCCGCAAGGGTAAAAATAAGAGTCACTTATATTCCGGTGGATTTTTTAAGTGGCGCTTATATTTATCGCATCATTCCTCGTCCTGCGTGGCCGTGAAGTCCTCGAAGCTCAGGATCTTCACCCCAGCCTCCCGCCCCAAGGCGATCGTCTGCTCGACCAGGGTGGTTTCCATGATGAGCGCGTAGTAGGAATCCGACTCGTAGTCCACTATCAGCAGCGACAGAGGCCGTGACGCCAGCCATTGCGACAGGTCGCGCAGCCCATGCATGACGGTCTTGCCTTCGTGATCCCACTGCCACACCGGCTCGATGCCACGCGCCGCCAGCATTTCCTGCACCTGCCAGGCGACTTCCTCGCTGGCTTTCCAGTCGACCTGCAGCATGAACCACTGTCCGCGTTGCTGGCCTTCGTCGTCCAGCATGGCGTCGTAAAACAGCCAGCGGATCTCGTCGATGTTGGTCGGCCCTGTGGAGTCGTACTTCGCTTCCACGTGCCGCACCTGCCGTTCGCTTTCCTGTTCGCCAAGGTGGCGCGTGATCAGGCGTGTGAGCCCGGAGGCGCCGGCCTTGTAGCGCGCATACGCTTCATCGCTCAACAGGTCGGAGGGTGGTGGAAGGGGCGCAGCAGGCGGCGACATCAGCCCGAATAATCGCTTGAACATGGGAGGTCCTCCACGAAAGTTGATTTACACGAGCATAGCAGAACTGCAAACATTGCCTCTTTCGAGAGGCGCCGGTCTTACGCGGCGGCCAGGCGCCACAGCGACGTGACCTCGGCGGCGCGCGCGGCGTGCAGCGGATCGGTGGCGTCGGCGGCGCGCGGGTGGGTGGGGCGCACGTCGTGGCGGTCGACGACTTTCAGGCCGGCGGCGGCGATCCATTCCATCAGCTGCTCACGCGGACGCAGGCCAAGGTGCTCGGCCAGGTCCGACAAAATCAGCCAGCCTTCGCCACCCGGCGTCAGGTGCGCCGACAGGCCGGCCAGGAAGCCGCGCAGCATGCGGCTGTCCGGATCGTAGACCGCGTATTCGATCGGCGAACTCGGACGCGCCGGCACCCAAGGCGGATTACACACCACCAGCGGCGCCCGGCCTTCCGGGAACAGGTCGGCCTCCAGCAGCTCGACCTGGCCGTCCAGGTCCAGCCGCGCCAGGTTTTCGCGCGCGCAGCTCAGCGCACGCTGGTCCTGGTCGGTGGCGATGACGCGCGCCACGCCGCGCCTGGCCAGCACCGCCGACAGCACGCCGGTGCCGGCGCCGATGTCGTAGGCCAGCTTGACGCCGGCCGGCAGCGGCGCATTGGCCACCAGCTCCACATACTCGCCGCGCACCGGCGAGAACACGCCGTAGTGCGGGTGGATGCGCGCGTCCAGCGCCGGGATCTCGACCCCGGTGCGGCGCCATTCGTGCGCGCCGATCACGCCCAGCAGCTCGCGCAGCGAGGCCACGAACGGTTCCTCGAAGCGGCCGTAGGCCTCGTTGCAGGCCAGTTGCACGTCCGGCGCGCGGCGCAGCGGGATGGCGTAGCCGGCGTCGAAAGGAATCAGCAGCATGGCCAGCGTGCGCGCCCGCTGCGACTGCGCCTGGCGATGCAGGTGGAACGCTTCGGTCGGCGTGGCCGGAGTCTTGGCCGGCTTGGCCTTCTTCGACGGCTTGCCCTTGTGGTCCGCGCGGCGCGCGAGGGCCTGCAGCAGCTGGCGTGCGTTCTGGAAGTCGCCGCGCCACAGCAGGGCCGTGCCTTCGCAGGCCAGGCGGTAGGCCACGTCCGCGTTGGTGCGGTCGTCGGCGATGACGACGCGCTTCGGCGGCGGCATGCCGGCTTCGGAGCGCCAGCGCGCGGCGCACTGCACGCCGTTCTCCTCCCAGTGGATCTGTTGCGGCGTAGGGGAGGCGGTGGTGTGTGCGGACATGTTCGGGGCAATCGGTAGGTGTAATAAGCGGAATGGACAAGCACAAAAAACGCCGGGGATGGTGTTCATCCCTGCCGGCGTTTCGGTGTTGAGGCGCTTATTATACTTGGCGCTTAGCTGTTGGCGTCTTTGACGGGAGCGAGCGAGATCGGATCGTCCGCCGGCGCGGGCGTCGCGCTCACGCCGGCGGGACCGGCCTTGATGGGTTCCTGCGGGGCTTGCGCGCCGTAGGCGTCGGCCGCCGATTTGACCTTGTCGGCGGCGGTCGGCGCGGTGTAGGTGTTGGTGTCCTTGCTGTCGACCAGGTTGAGCAGGCGCAGCGACAGGTTGCGCAGCGTGTTGCGGTCGATGCCGTCGCTGGTCTTGGCGGGCGCGCTGTCGCCGGTCGACAGCGCCGATTGCAGGTCGCGGCCGATCAGTTTGAACAGGTCGGCCAGGGTGCCGGGGAAGTCGATGTTCGGCACCTGCACCGTCGGCAGGTTGTCGGCGCTGGCGCCGTTGCTGGCCACCGGACGCTTGGCGGTGGTATCAGTGTTGGTGGTCGTGTCCTGGCTGGCGGCGCCGCTCAGTTCCGCGTTGTACTGCACTTCGACTTGGAAGTCGAACTTGCGGCCGTCGGCGGTGGTGATCGTGCCTTTGCCGATGAAGTGCGAGCTGTCGGTCAGGTCGAAGGCGGCGGCGTCGCTGCTGCCGTTCGGGCCCGAGGTGTGTTGCGCGCCCACGGCGAAGGTGGAGCTGGTATCCAGGCTGGCCGAGTCGAAACTGATGGTCGCATCCTTGCCCGAGTCGCCGAACAGCGACTTGGCAAAGCTGCTCAGGAAGTCCTGCGCGAAATCGACGGTGGCGTTGCCGACCGAAGCCACGTGCTTTTCCAGGCTGTCCGTGGACAGGGAAGTCGGCGAGGAATCCAGCGCTTTGACCGGCTTGGCGGCGTTGGTCGCCGTGGTCTTGCCGTCGTTGTGTGGATTGGCGCCGTAGAGGGACGACGGCAAAGCACGGGTGCCGAGAGCAGGTAGGATAGACATGGCAGGTTCCAGCGAAGTCGGTTTGATAATACTTCTATAACGGTGCGCCCACCGATTTCTTGAGGCCTGCGCAAAGATTAATGATGATGGGTCCAGCCTTCCGGCGCGGCCAGGTAGGAGGCGACGGCGTCTTTCTGGCCGATGGCGTGGTGTTTGACCTCGCCGCAGGCGCAAATGCCCAGGTAGGGCTGGATGTGCGAGCAGGCCGATACCTTTTGCAGGCGGACCTGCACGGCTTTGGCGCACTTGGCGCATTTGAAGGTCAGGGTACGTGGTGCTTTTAACATGGTTGCTCTTCGAGTGACTTGCAAAGGCGGGATTTTATCACTCAGCCGCCCGCCTGCTCAGGCGAAGACGTCCAGCCTGGGCGTCGCCGGCGGCGGCGCCTCGTAGGCGCGGCGGACCTTGGCGGCATCGCCGGACGCAGGCCCCGATCCGTTCAGCCGGGCCGCGGCCTGTTCCACCTGCTGCGTCGCCAGTTCGGCGCGGGCTTGCAGCTCCATCTGCTGCGCCTGGGCCGCCACCGAGCGGTCGGCGCCGGAGGGATCGGCCGGCGCCAGCGCCGCCGCCTCGATGGTGCGGGCGCGTTCGATGGTCTCCTGCGGCGTGCGGCCGGGCGAGGTATCGATATGCACTTCGCCGCCGATGGCGTAATCGACGCCGTTCGGCCCGCGCTGGTAGGTGTAGGAGGCGCCGGATGTGGCCAGGCCGCCGGCGGTGGCCAGGTGCGCCTGTTCGTGCTGGCGCACTTCGGTGTCGCGGGTCTTGAGCTGGGATACGAGGGCCAGCGCTTCCGGCGTCAGGTTGGTGGTGGAGTCGCTGCCGGAAGCCGCCGGCGCCGGCGACGACGTCCCCTGCACCGGCGGCGTCGCGCGCGCCGGTGGCTGGTTGGCGGAACTCGGTGATATGGCGCCTATGCTCATGGTGACCTGCGCTGCCTCGTGCTTGTCTTAATGATAGCAAAATTGTAGCAAATGGTTGCAAATTCGCGGCGGCCGGCGCGTCAACTGTGCGGGCCGGCCGGCGTTGAAGGCCTACTGGGGATCATTCTTCCGCAAAGAGGCAAGGCCATGAACCAAAATAAGCAACCGAGCAAAGAGTCCGTGCGCCAATGGCTGCGGACGCAGATCGCCGAGCGGCGCCCGCCGCCGGATGCACAGCAGATCCGCCGCGAACTCGGTTGGGAGATGCTGAAGATGGAACGAAAGGAGCGCGGCGAACGCTAGGATTTTTTAGTCGCTGACGGTGGCGATCAGCGTGTGCAGCAGCTGGTTGACCTTGGCGGCCATCGCTTCGGAGCCGTAGTCGCCGGCGGTGATCACCACCGTCAGGTCCATCTCCGGCACGATGAAGATGCGCTGGCCGCCGTTGCCGAAGGCCGCGCTCCACGGCGTGCGGTGGCCGTGCCAGGCCGCCGTGCCGTCCCACCACTGGTAGCCGTAATGCAGCTCGTCGGGCTGGTTGCCGGGACTTTTGAAGCCCACGCCCAGACGCGGCTTGAGCGATTCATCCACCCAGTCCCCTGCCACGATCTGCTGCCCGTTCCAGCGGCCGTGGTTCAGCATCAGCCGTCCCAGCTTGGCCATGTCGCGCGGACGCATACGCAGTCCCGAGAAGGGCGCCGGTCGGTCGCGCAGGTCGGTCACCCATTCCCATTGCACGATGCCCAGCGGTTCGAACAAGTCCTTGCGCGCCACCTCGATCCACGGCCGCCCGCTGACGCGGGTGACGATGTCGGCCAGGATGGTGGTGCCGCCGCCGTTGTAGTTCCAGACGGTGCCCGGCGGCGCCACGATGGGCCGCTCCAGCACATAGCGCAGCTGGTCGGATTTCCAGTACAGCCGCAGCTCGTTATTGGGCTGCATGCCCTCGTCCCATTTCCAGCCGCCGCTCATGGTCAGCAGGTGTTCAAGATTGATGGCGTTCAGTTGAGGCGAGCGCAGATCCTGGAGCTCGGGGTAGTAGTCCAGCACCGGCGTGGTGAGCGCGCCTATCCTGCCGCGCTGCTTCTCGATGCCGACCAGCAGGCTGATGACGCTCTTGCCGATCGAGCGCACGTCGTGCAGCGTGTCCGGGCCGAATTCCACCGTCGGTGCGAACGGCGGCCAGATGCCCAGGCCGCGCCGGATCGAGCGGTCCTTGCCGGCGCGGTACATCTCCGCCACCAGCTTGCCGTGGCGTTCGACGACGATGCCGTGGATATTGTCGCCGCCCTCGGCCAGCGCGGTCAGCGTGACGCACAAGGCGTTGGCGTTGAAGCCCTCCGCCTCGGGCGCGGCCACTTCCCAGCCATCGGCGAGCGTGGATGGCGCGGCGCACGGCGCGGCATGGGCCGCGGGCAGCGCGAACGAGAGGCAGAAGCACAAGCGAAGCAGCAGTTTCATGGGCTGACGTGCATTAGCAATAAAGCACCATTCTACTGCACTGTGACCGCGCTTTTACCACCGGCCGAAGGCTGCACCAGTATTTTTACGGCGATCCGTTCCGTCATCTCCTGCACGTGCGAGATCACGCCGACTTTGCGGCCCATCGCCTGCAGGCCGTCCAGCGCGTCCATCGCCACGCGCAGCGTCTCGGCATCGAGGCTGCCGAAGCCTTCGTCGATGAACAGCGATTCGACCCGCACGCGGTTGGACGACAGCGAGGCCAGTCCCAGCGCCAGCGCCAGCGACACCAGGAACGATTCGCCGCCGGACAGCGAATGCACCGAGCGCATCTCGCCGCCCATGTCCAGGTCGCGCACCAGCAGCGCCAGGGAAGGGCTGGCCGGATTGCTGATGCGTTCCAGCTGGTAGCGGCGCGCCAGGTGGTTCAGGTGGGCGTTGGCGTAGCCCAGCAGGACGTCCAGCGTGAACTGCTGGGCGTAGTTGCGGAACTTCTTGCCGTCGGCGGAGCCTATCAGGTCGTTCATGCGCGCCCAGCGCTGTTCGATGGTTTCCTGCTGTTCGATCTGCGCCAGCATGGCCTGCGATTGCCGGCGCTTGGCGTCGTCCTGCGCCAGCGCCAGTTGCAGCGCGGTGGCCTGGTCCTGTGCCGTGCCGCGTTCCGTGGCGAGCGCGTTCAGCGCCGCAGCCAGTTGGGCGATCGGCGACGGCGCGTCGTTGGCCGCGTCGTTGTCGCCATCTGCTTCGGCCGGGGGCGTGCGCTCCGGCGGCACGGACAGCTGGTGCTCGGCGCGCTGGCGCTGGCGTTCATTCAGCACGGCGGCGGCGTTGTCGGCGGCGCGGTCGATGGCTTGCAGCGCGGCGCGTTCGGCGTCCACGTCGTCGGCGGAATGGGCCAGCAGTTCGTGCAGATGTTCCAGGTCGCGCAGGCCGGCGTCGGGCTGGCGCTGCTGGAATACGGCGACCCAGTCGGACAGCTTTGCCATGGCCGTCGTCGATGCGCCGTGCAGCGCCGCCAGCCGTTGCGTGGCCTGGGCCAGCGCCTCGTCGGCGCGCGCGCGGGCTTGCGCCGCATGCTGCGCCGCGTTTTGCAGTCCCGCCAGCCGCTCCCTGGCGGCATCGATGGCGGCGTTGAGCGCCGCTTCGACATCGCGTACTTCCTTACCGCCCCACAGCGCCATGCGCTGCTGCTGCATGTCCTTGAGCGCGGTGTCCGCGCTGCTGTAGGCGACGCGGGCGTTGACGGCGTCCAGGCCGGCCCTGGCCTGCGCTTCGGCGAGCGCCTTCACTTCCAACTCGATGGTGGCGATGGCTGCGGCGCGTTCGTCATGCGCCGCGCGCTGCGCCAGCCATTGCTTGCTCTCGGCCTGGCGGGCTTCGTGGAATCTGGCCGGGCCGGCTTTCCAGTCGTCCTTCCAGTCTTCGCTCGGAATGTCGCCGCCGCTGAAGGCCGGGTCCAGGTCGGACAGCAGGCCGCTGAGCGTGAGCGCGATGTCGATGCGCTGATCGTCGAGCGCCTTGTATTCGGTGTTCGATTGGGCGAGCGCGGTCTGGGCATGCGCCGCGATGCCTTGCAGGCGCGCGTGCTCGGCGGCCGCCAGGTCGTAGGCGGATTGCGCCTGGTCGCGCGCGATGCGTGCTGCGTGCAGATCCCGTTCCTGCCGTTCGACGGCTTGCAGCGCGTCGCGCACCTGCTCCAGCTGGGTGACGAACCAGCCGGTGCGTTCCGGTTCCGGCGGCAGCGACGCCGAAAGCTCCGATGCCGCATCGCCTTGAGCGGCGGCCTGCATGTGGCTCTGCCAGGCGGCGGCGACGCGCTCCAGCGCCTGCGCCACGGCACGGCCTTCGCTGGCCAGCGCGTTCAATTGTTCAAGGCTGGCCTGCTCGGTGGCGCGTTGCGTCGCCTGCTGATTGACGTTGGCCTCCATCTGCTGGCGGCAGCGTGCCACTTCCGCCTGGAACTCGGCCAGCATCGCGTGCAGGCCGCCGTCGTCCTGCCGGTACGGATGCTCGTGCGATCCGCAGACAGGGCAGGGTGCATCGTCTTCCAGCGCGGCGCGCAGCGATTCCACGTTCTTGGCGCAGGCGGCTTCCGCCAGCTTCAGCGAACGCTCGGCCTGCGAGAAGGCAGCCAGTATGCCGACGCCTTCCTGCTGCGCGGCCTTCAGTTGAATCTCGGCGGCGGCCACCGCCTCCCGCAGTTGCGCCGACTGCGCCTCGATGTGCGCGTGGCGGGTTTGCCGCGCATCGAGTTCGATCCACAGTTTTTCCGCAGCGGCCAATCGATCGCGGCGCTGCTCCAGATCCTGGCGGGTAGTCTGCAACTGGTCGGCGGGGAAGGCCGCCAGCACACGTGCCGCTTCCTGCCGCTGCGCGTCCAGCGTTTGCATGGCTGCGCCGGCGGCGGCCAGCTTGCCGCTGGCGTCGGCCTCCTCGTCGCGATGCGCCCTGGCGTTGCGCTGCACGCGGGCCAGTGAGCTGCTCAGCTTCTCCGCCTGCGACGCGGCCTGGCCGGCCTGCACGAACAGCACATCCCAACGCTCCCACGACTGCGCCATCGTTTGCCATTGCTTGTGCTGCGCCAGCCAGGTGACGGCCGCCTCGTGCTGCGCGGCCAGGCGCTTGCGTTCATCCTGCCGTTCTTGCAGCGCGGCCCTGGCGACTGCGTCCGCCTGGTCGGCCTTCTCGCACGCGGCGGCGGTTTGCCGGTAGGTCGGCAGCATGGCCTCGATGCGGGCGTCCAGCGCCTTGGCCTGGTCCAGCTGCGGCGCGGCGTTGCGTTGCGCGGCTTCCGATTCTTGCACTTGCGCTGCGGCTTGCGCTTGCGCCGCCGTGGCGCGTTCGAGCGCCTGCGCGGCGAGTGCCGCATCCTGCGTGCTGCTGGCAATGGAGGCCTGGGTGGCGGCGATGTCCGCGCCGATGCGCGCGATGTCGTCGGCCAGCGGGCGCGCCGGCTGCACCGCCGCGATGCGCGCCAGCGCGGTGCGGCGTGGCGCCGATGCTTCCACCTCGGCGACGGCGACCTGGCAGGCTTGCTGCGCCAACTGCTCATCGTCGGCCAGCTTCGCGGCCTGCTTGTGCCAGCGCAGTTCCTGTTCCAGCTCCAGCTTTTGCTGTTCCAGCGCTTGCAGGGCTTCGGCGGCGCTTGCGCGCTGCGCTTCCAGCTCGCCGCGCTGCTCGGCGCTCAGCGGCTTCTGGTCGGCCAGGCGGGCGATCAGGCTTTGCAAGGCCGCCTGTTCCTGCTTGGCGCGTTCGAAGGCGCGCATCGAGATCTCGGAATAGACGGTGCTGCCGGTCAGCGTCTCCAGCAGCTCGCCGCGTTCGTTGTCTTCGGATTTGAGGAAGGCGGAGAATTCGTTCTGCGCCAGCAGCACGGCGCGCGTGAACTGCTCGAACGACAGGCCGATGCGCTTCTCGATCTCCACCTTGACTTCGGTCTTGGTGCCGCCTATCGCTTGCAGCGCCGGCAGCAGGAGCAGCGACATTTGGGTCGGCTGCAATGCGCCTTCGGCCTTGGTGCGCGAGCGGCGCACGCTCCAGCGGGCACGGTAGGAGGCGCCGTCGCTGCCGACGAAATCGACCTCCGCATAACCTTCGGCCGTGCCGCGCCGCAGCAGCGTGCGCGGGTCCTGCGTGGACACGGTTTCCGCGCCGACGTCGGCCAGGTAGTTCCGTCCCGCGACCTTCAACAGGCGCGGGGTGGCGTCGTACAACGCCAGGCAGAGCGCGTCGAGCAGGGTGCTTTTGCCGGCGCCGGTCGGGCCGCTGATCGCGAACAGGCCGGTCGACGCCAGCGGCTCCTGTTCGAAGTCCACGCCGAATTCGCCGGCCAGTGAGGCCAGGTTCTTGCCGCTGATTTTCAGGATCCTCATGGCTGCCTCGATGTCAGCATGAGTTCCGTGAAGGCGCTCAGTTGGTCGGGCGGCGCGTCGTTATCGAACCTTTGCCGGTACAGCTGGCGGAAGATGTCGTCCGGCTTGAGTTGCTCCAGTCGGTCCAGCGTCATCACCTCGTCGTCGATGGAGATGCCGCGCGCCGCGCTCGAGGTCTCGATCTTGGCCAGCCGCACAGGCTTGCCGTCCAGCGCCGCCTCGACCCGCGCGCGCAGGCCCGGTTCCGGCGCGTCCAGCAGGACGCGAACCTCAAGGAAGGGCTGCCGTTCAGGCTCCGCCTGCGGCAGGTCCAGCGCCGCCAGTTCCTCCAGCACCTGCGCCAGCGGCGCCGGCTTGGCCGGCACCCGCAGCAGCGCGACCGCGCGCGGCACCATCAGCGGCGTGATCTCGCGCACGTTGGCGCCATCAATGTCGATGCGCAGGATCTGGTGGCTGTATCCCACCTCCGCGAACGACAGCGGGATCGGACTGCCGCAGTAGCGGATGTGCTGCTGCTTGCCGACGTTTTGCGCCAGGTGCAGGTGCCCCAGCGCGGCGTAGGCGATGTCCGGCCCGAAGATCCCGGCCGGCAGCATCTCGGTGCCACCGATGACGATGCGGCGCTCCGAATCGTTGGACATCTGGCCATCGACCATGTGGCAGTGGCCCATCGCCAGTATCGCCTGGCCGGCCTGGCGTTTGGACAGCGCCAGTTCCAGCGTCTGTTGGTAGAGCAGGGCGATGCCCGCTAAATAAGGATCGGGAGCGGGATCGGCGCCATCTTCCGCCGGCAGGCGCGGCACGTCGCCAGGCCGCAGGAAAGGCACGGCCAGGCACCAGGCCTCCACCGCGCCGCCACGTCCGGTGAGCGGCAGCACCAGCGGCTCCAGGTCGATCTCTCCGTCGGCCTTGCGCTGCACGGTGCCGACCACCCGCGTGCCGTGCGCCTCCAGCAGCGGTCCCGGCGCCTCCAGCCGTCCCGGCGAATCGTGGTTGCCGGCGATGATGACGAGGTTCAGTTGCGGTGCGCGCTCCTTTGCCTGCTGCAGGAAACGGTACAGCTGCTTCTGCGACGCCGACGAGGGATTGGCGTTGTCGAAGATGTCGCCGGCGATCAGCAGCGCGTCGGCCTGCTCGGCGGCGATGGTGTCCAGCAGCCAGTCCAGGAAGCACTGGTGCTCGTAGGTGCGCTCGAAATTATGCAGGGATTGGCCGAGATGCCAGTCGGAGGTGTGCAGCAGACGCATGAAGATGTGTAATCAAAACAGCCGGGAAGCGCACAATATAGCGCAAGATGGACCCGGACGAGTTGATAAAAGTGGATACGCCGCCGGCTAGGCCGCGTTGCTGGCCGCCGCCGGCAGCGCCGGGCCGGCCCGATAGGTATTGCGGCCGGCCTGTTTGGCCTCGTACAGCAGCACGTCGGCGCGATGCAGCAGCTCGGCCGGCGTGATGTCTTCGTCCCGGTAATAGGCCAGGCCGATGCTGGCCGAAATCGACACCACCGTGCCATCGAGATCGAACGGCGCCTGCATCGCGGCGACGATCTTGGCCGCCAGCGCGGCGGCGTCGTCGACGCGGGCGATGCGCTCCATGATGATGGTGAACTCGTCGCCGCCCAGCCGGGCGATGGTGTCGCTGGCGCGCATGGCGTGCGTCAGCCGCGCCGAAAACGCCTTCAGCAGCGCGTCGCCGACGCTGTGGCCATAGGTGTCGTTGACCGGCTTGAAGCGGTCGATATCCATGTACATCACCGCCATCAGGCCGTGGTGTTCGCGGCTCACCTGCATGCTGTCCTGGAGCCGCTGCACGAAGCCGGCGCGGTTGGTCAGGCCCGTCAACGCATCCACCTGCGAGAGCTTGAGCAGACGCTGTTTCTCGCGCTTCTGCGCGGTGACGTCCTGCCGCATGACGTGGAAGCCGATCACGGACACACCGTCTTCGTCCATCTGCGGGATGTAGACCACCTCGAAGGTGCGGCCGATGGTGGAGTCGGGATCGTCCTCCTCGAAGGTTAGCGTTTCGCCTGCCAGCGCGCGCTTGATGTAGGGCGACAGGAAGCGGTAGCGCTCCTCGCTGATGGTGGTGTCCACGGCCTTGCCCAGCACCGACACGCCATTGCGGTTGAATTCCCGTTCGTAGGCGAGGTTGTGGAAGCGGTAGATTTCCTCCGAGTCGATGTAGGCCACCATGGCCGGCAGCGTGTCGGCGATGGTGCGCAGGCGCGCCTCGCTCTCGCGCAGCGCCATCACGGACTTGCGCACGTGCGTGATGTCGTCCACCGTGCCGACGTAGCCGTAGACCTGGCCGTCCACCACCATCGCGGCGATCTTGAACGAGATCCAGATCATCATCCCGTCCGGGTGGACGCAGCGCATCGTGTCCTGGTAGGGGACGCGGGTTTCTGCCATGTGCTTCAGGGCCGCCTTGAGCACAGGGCGGTCGTTCGGATGGATGGCGCGCATCCATGAATCGCCGAGCGATTCCTCGCGCGTCAGGCCGGTGATGAATTCGAAGGTTCGGTTGACGTAGGTGCAGTGGCCCTGGGCGTCCGCGCGGATCAGGCCCAGTGGCGAGGCGTCGTTGACGGCGGCCAGCTCCGCCTGGTTTTTGCGCATCGCCAGTTCGCTTTCCTTGCGCGGCGTGATGTCGCGCGTGGTCACCGCCACGCCCTCGTCGATGGCGACGATCTGGTGGTGTAGCCACAGGTGGGCGCCGCCCGGCAGGTGGTCGGCTTCGAATTCCTCCTCCATCGGCCGGCCGGTGATCAGCACTGTCTTGTACTTGTCGATGTAGCCCTTGGTGTGCAGCGCCGGCAGCACTTCCAGCAGGCGCTTGCCTTTCAGTTCGGCGGCGGTGGAGCCCAGCAGCGCCGCGCCGCGCTCATTCAGGTCGGCGATGGTGAAGTCGACGATTTCCTTGGACGGTCCGCGCATGCGGCAGGCCTTGAACAGGTAGACCGCGTCCATGCTGGCGTCGGCCGCCGCGCGCAGCATGGTCTGGGCTTCGGTGATCATGCGCGCGCTGCGCCGCAAGCGGTGCGCCTGCTGCATCAGCAGGCCGACAAACAGCAGCATTAGCACCGAGGCGGTGGCGGCGGCGCCGTAGTACATGTCGCGCCGGTGCGTGTAGCCTTCCATCGCCGACTGCACCGGATTGCCGACCACCGCCAGCAGCAGGTAGCGCGGCATCTCGGCGTAGCCGTAGATGCGCTCGACGGCGTCGAACGGACGCGCCAGCAGCAGCTCGTCCTGCTGCGCGCCGTCCTGCGCGGCGGTGAAGTCGATCGAATCGCTGATGATCAGCTGGTCGTCGACGCGCGCGGTGGACATGCCGTTCTCGCGGCTCACCAGCAGCACGGCGCCGCCGGGTTCGACGTTCAGGCGGTCGTAGTCCTCGACGAAGGTGGCCGGGTCGATCATCACCATGATGATGCCGGCGAACTCCCCCTTGGCGTCGTTCAGTCGGCGCGTGATCAGGATCTGCCATTTCTTGGTGCGCGGCTCGACCACAGGCGTCGACACCAGCGGCGTGTCGACCGGCGTGCCGGCGTGGTGCTGGAACAGGGACTGGTCGTGCATGTCCGGCGGGAAGTAGCCGTTGCGGCTGTCGATCAGGCGGCCGTCGGGGCCGACCAATGCCAGCGGCAGGTCCAGCTTGGACGGCAGCAGCGAATCGAGCAGGCCGTTCCTGCGGGTGAACTCGGCCAGCCGCAGCGCGCCGCCGGTCTCCTCGAATTTGAGCTTGAACAGCTGGGTGGCGTGGTCGACCTGGCGCAGCAGGTGGTTGGTGTGTTCGGCCAGCGTGCGCGCCTGCGACTGATTGTGCAGCACCGCTTCGTAGCGGGCGGTCTGGCGCTCCTGGCCGAGCTGATAAGCCACCGCCGCCCACATGGCGGCCAGCAGCACCAGCGCAAAAACGGGCAGCAGAACCGCGCGATACAGGCGGCGGAAAAAAATCACGATCGGGCGCGTGGCGGTATGGGTCATTGAAAGTCTTGGGTCACGGCGAAATCTAAGCTGTACCGCAATGTGGATATTCTGCACGGAAATATCACGTTTGTGGCCGGCGAGTCAAAAAAAACCACTTTCCGATCACAGGCAATGTTGATTTCTTTATTAGAATAGCGGTCATGACCGAATTGATAATCAGCCTGGCCGCAGCGCGGGCGCTGCACCTGGCGGCGCAGGGATTGCTGCAACCGCGCCGCCGCAAGGCGCGCCAGGCCGACGTGTTGGATGCGATCCGCCGGATGGGCGTGCTGCAGATCGACACCATCCACGTGGTGGCGCGCAGTCCCTACCTGGTGTTGTGGAGCCGCCTGGGCGACTATCCGCAACCGTGGCTGGAACAGGCGCTGGCGGCCGGCCAGCTGTTCGAGTACTGGGCGCACGAGGCCTGCTTCGTGCCGATCGAGGACTACGGCCTGTATCGCCACCGCATGCTCGATCCGGCGGCGATGGGCTGGAAGTATTCCGAGACCTGGATGCGCGAGCGCCGCGCCGAGGTCGACGCGGTGCTCGATCACATCCGCGTCAACGGTCCGACGCGCTCCTCGGACTTCGAACGCACCGACGGCCAGAGCGGCGGCTGGTGGAGCTGGAAGCCGGAGAAGCGTTCGCTGGAGGTGCTGTTCACCTCCGGCGCGCTGATGATCGCCGCGCGCGAGAACTTCCAGCGCGTCTACGACCTGGCCGAGCGCGTGCTGCCCGGCTGGGACGACCGCCGCATGCCGCACATCGACGACACCCGCCGCGCTCTGGTGCTCAAGGCGGTCAAGGCGATGGGCTGCGCGCGCGCCGGCTGGATCGGCGACTACTTCCGCACCAAGCCGCCGCGCCTCGATCCGGCGGAGCTGGTGGAGCAGGGCGCCTTGCTGCGCGCGTGGGTGGACGACTGGGACGATCCGATCTACGTCCATCCCGATTACGCGCCGCTGCTGGAGGCCGCCGCCGCCGGCACGCTGGCGCCGACGCTGACCACCATCTTGTCGCCGTTCGATCCGGTGGTGTGGGACCGCCGCCGCGCGCTGGAGCTGTTCGGCTTCGATTACCGGCTCGAATGCTACACTCCGGCGGAGAAACGCAAATACGGCTACTTCACGCTGCCGATCCTGCGGCGCGGCGCGCTGGTCGGCCGGGTGGACGCCAAGGCGCACCGGCGCGGCGGCGTGTTTGAACTGAAGTCGCTGGTGCTGGAGCCGGGTGTACGCGTCAGCGACCGTTTCGTGCGCGACGTCGCCGGCGCCTTGCAGCGCCTGGCCAACTGGCACGAGTGCTCCGAGATACGCATCGTCCGCGCCGCGCCGGAGGGCTTCGCGCCGCTGCTGCGCGCCGCGCTGGATCACAACATCAAAGAAATGGAAGCCGCATGATGGGAGTTCAATGAGCCTGCCCGCCGCCCCCGCCAGCCTGCTGGGCCCCGACGGCCAGCCGCTGTTCGGCCGCTACGCCGGCCAGGTCGGCCACATCGACTGGAGCCGGCTGGCCGCGCCGTTCGCGCGCAACCGCCTGTGGCGCCGCTTCCACCACAAGCGCTGGCACTACGTGGCGCTGTGCACCGAACAGCTGTTCTGCGCGGTCGCCATCGTCGACCTGGGCTGGACCAGCACCGCCTTCGCCTACGCCTTCGACCGCAACGACGGCGACATGCTGGCCAACTTCGGCGAGAACGGCTTGCCCGGCCTGTCGGCGCGGCTGGCCGACCATGCCGGCGCGTCGAGCCGCTTCAAGACGCGCAAGAGCAGCATCGCCATCGACAGCTGCGGCGACGGCAGCTTCGGGCTGACGCTGCGCTGCGACTACCTGGAGATCGACGCCGAATTCGGCCCCGGCGCCTCGCCGCTGCTGCTGGCCACCGGGCCGGTGGCGCATGGTTCGGTGCATGCGACGCAGAAGTCGTCCGGCATGCCGCTGAGCGGCGAGGTGCGGACCTTCCGCGAGGATTACGACCTGGCCGGCGGCGTCGCCAGCTTCGATTATTCCAACGGCCTGCTGGCGCGGAACACAGCGTGGCGCTGGGCCTCGGCGCACGACCTGGAGATGGGTTTCAACCTGCAGTCGGGCTACTTCGGCGGCAACGAGAACGCGCTGTGGCTGGACGGCCAGGTGCACGCGCTGGCGCCCGCGCACTTCATCTACGACAGCAGCGATCCGCTGTCGCAGTGGCACATCTTCACCGAGGACGACCTGCTGGAGCTGTACTTCACGCCCGAGGGCGCGCGCCGCGACGACCAGAACCTGGTGGTGGCGGCCAGCCGCTACCTGCAGCCGGTCGGCACTTTCACCGGCTGGGTGCGCAGCGCGCCGGATCAACCGAAACGCGTGGTCACGCAGATGATGGGCGTGACCGAGGACCATGCTTCGCGCTGGTAGTCGCCGGTACAACAGGAGCATCGCAGCATGAGCATCAGGAATCTCGACCGATTGTTCCAACCGCGTTCGGTGGCCGTGATCGGCGCGTCGGACAACCCGCAACGCATCGGCACCCGCGTGCTGGCCAACCTGGCGCAGGGCGGCTTCGCGCGCGGCGGCGGCGCCATCTGGCCGCTCAATCCCAAGTACCAGATGCTGCACGACATGCCGTGCTACGCGCGGGTGGCTGCCTTGCCGTCGGCGCCGGACCTGGCGATCGTGTGCTCGCCGCCGTCCACCATCCCCGGCGTGATCGCCGAACTGGGCGCGCGCGGCACCCGCGCCGCCATCGTCATGACGGCGGGGCTGGACGGCTTGCGCGCCGGCAGCCGCAGCGTGCAGCAGGCGATGCTGGACGCGGCCAGGCCCTACCTGATGCGCATCCTCGGGCCGGGCAGCGTCGGCCTGCAGTCGCCGGCGGCGGGGCTCAACGCCAGCTTCACCCACATCGCCGCCGATGCCGGCAAGCTGGCCTTCGTGTCGCAATCGGGCGCGCTGGGCACGGCGGTGCTGGACTGGGCCAGCCTGCGCGGCATCGGCTTCTCGCGCTTCGTGACGATGGGCGGGGTCGCCGACGTCGACTTCGGCGACCTGCTGGACTACCTGGCCGGCGACGTCGAGACCGAGGCCATCCTGCTGTGCATCGAGGATGTCAGCAACGCGCGCAAGTTCATGTCGGCCGGACGGCTGGCGGCGCGCGGCAAGCCGGTGATCGTGCTGAAGGTCGGGCGCGACGCCGCCCCCGGCGCCGACCTGGTGTTCGACGCCGCGATCCGCCGCGCCGGCATGCTGCGCGTGCACTCCACCGAGGACCTGTTCGACGCCGTCGAGACGCTGGCGCGCCAGCGCCCGCAGCGCGGCGAGCGGCTGGCGGTGCTGACCAACGGCGTGGGCCTGGGCCTGATCGCCGCCGACGCGCTCGAATGCAGCGGCGCGCGGCTGGCGCCCCTGTCGGCCGAGACCCAGCGCCTGCTCAAGCGCGCCGACGCGCCGCTGGACAATCCCGTCAACCTGCTGGCCGACGTGCCGGTCGAGCGTTACACCAGCGCGGTGGAGGCGCTGCTGCGCGAATCGCAGGCCGACGCGCTGCTGTTCCTGCACGCGCCGACGGCCATGGTGGACAGCGGCCGCATCGCGGCGGCGGTGGCGCCGCTGATGCGCTCCGCGTCGAAGAATGTGCTGTCCTGCTGGCTGGGCGGGCGCTCGGTGGCGGCCGCGCGCCAGCTGTTCGCCGACGCCGGCCTGCCCACCTACGACACGCCGGAAAAGGCGGTGCACGGCTTCCTGCAGATCGCCCAGTACCGCCGCAACCAGGAGCTGCTGATGGAGGTGCCGGCGCGCCTGCCCGCGACCTCTGCGCCGGAGCGCGCGGCGGCGCGGGTGCTGGTGGCGGCGGCCCTGGCGTCCGGGCGCGGCGCCTTGTCCGACCAGGATGCGCGCGCGCTGCTGTCGGCCTACGGCATCGCGCTGGCCACGCCGCAGCAGGCCGCGCTGACCGGCCACACGCTGGCGGCGGCCCGCATCCAGACCGGCACCGACCCGGTGTTCGGGCCTGTTGTGTTCTTCGGCCAGGGCGGTATCGCGGCCGAGGTGGCGGCCGACCGCGCCGCCGGCCTGCCGCCGCTGAACATGGTGCTGGCGCGCGACATGGTCGGCCGCACCCGCGTGGCGCGCCTGCTGGCGCAAGGCCAGACCGAGGCCGACGCGGACGCGCTGTGCCGCACGCTGGTGCAGGTGGCGGACATGGTGGCCGACCTGCCGCAGCTGGCCGAACTCGATCTCAATCCGCTGCTGGCCATCGGCGGCGCGGTGGTGGCCCTGGCCGCGCAGGTGCGGCTGGCGCCGGCCCGCGCTGGCGGCGCGCTGGCGATCCGTCCCTATCCGCTGGAGCTGGAGCAGGAGCTGGACTGGCAGGGCGGGCGCATCCTGCTGCGGCCGATCCGGCCGGAGGACGCGCCGCAGCACCAGGTGTTCTTCGCCGCGCTGGACCCGGACGACGTGCGGCTGCGCTTCTTCACCGCCATGCGCGAGCTGCCGCCGTCCCAGCTGGCGCGCCTGACGCAGATCGACTACGACCGCGCCATGGCCTTCATCGCCACCCGCAACGGCGCCAACGGCGAGCCGGAAACGCTGGGCGTGGTGCGCGCCGTGGCCGACGCGGACAATCAGTCCGCCGAATTCGCCATCATCGTGCGTTCCGATTTGAAAGGGAAGGGGCTGGGCTACATCCTGTTCCAGAAACTGGTCGATTATTTCCGCAGCCAGGGCACCGGCGAGATCGTCGGCGACGCGCTGGCGGAGAACTTCGGCGTGCAAAAACTGGTGCGCCATTTCGGCGGCGTGGTTTTGCCGCATCCCGAGGCCGGAATGGTGCGTCTGCAACTGCCGTTGCGATAGCATTCGCGGCCGGGTTGTTATATATTGATGTGTATAACGCAAGGCCGCAGATTTGTTCTAGGTCAAAGCGTGTTTGTCGGCTTTATTTACACTTTTACTTCCGCTCTTTGCCGCCCATCCGGGCGTTTCGCAACTTCAGCCTTGGGAGTCAGAATGTTAACTGCCACATATACTCTGGTAGCCCTGTCGGTGGAGCACGCCAGTGTCCGCCTCAGTTTGTTATCGTTCCAAAAGTATGTGCGCTCCACGCTGATGCATCAGAACAGCATTACCCTTTCGCAGCTGGAATACGCCTGCGAAAACCTCAACAGCCTGTACCAGGCCTGCCACTGGCGCAAAACCGAGATGTACCTGATCCCCGCGCTGCGCGAGGCGACCGAGCGCGCCGACCAGCTGCTGGACGAGCTCAACCGCCTGAACCAGTCGGCGCTGCTGTCGATCCGCATGCTGCAGGAAAAGCTGGGCTCGGTGGCCGACGTGCGCGAGGACCAGGTCAACCTCATCTGCGAAAGCATCGAAACCTTTTGCTCCTCGCTGCTCAAGCGGCTGGAGAAGGAGGAGCAGGAACTGTTCGCCATCGCCCGCAACGCCATCGCCGGCGAAACCTGGTTTTCCATTGCAAATCAATTGATGATGCACGACAAGCATCTGGAAGAAATGAAGCGCGCCGGCATGACGGCGGTGGCGGCGGTCGACGCGGCCAAGCCCAAGGCGGTGGCCGCGCGCAACCTGGCCGGCGCCCTGCGCGTGGTGGATGACGGCCAGATCAGCATTCCCGGCCTGCAGGTGTTGCCGATGATTAGTGTCGAGGAAAGCGAGGCGCAAGCGGCGCCGGCGCCCCAGGTCCGTACCACCCGGCAGTTGCCGGCGATGAAATAACCGCCCAATTAGCATACGCTTCGGGCAAATTCCCCTTGCTTTGCTATGATGGTGGTTTTAGCCATCTCATAGCGCACCATGTTCGATTTCATCTTCAAGCGAACTACCGACCAGGCGGCCGATCAACAGGCCGCCGAGGCGACTCCCGAGCAGGGCGCCGCCGCTGCCGCATCGGCCAGCCGCCGCGAGGAGCAGGCGCAGCGCGCCGCCGCGCTGGCGGGCGACGAGGCCGCCGCCGTCGAGCTGATACTCCAGAGCGAATTCGCTGGCGTGCGCCTGGCCGCCGCCGAGCACGTGCAGTCGCAGCCGCAGCTCGAACGGGTGCTGCAGGCCATGCGCAACACCGACCGCCGCGTCGCCAAGCTGATGCAGGGACGGCTGGATGCGATCCGCTACCAGCAGGCCGAGCAGCAAAAAGCGCAGGCCTGCCTGGAACTGGCCCAACGCCTGCTGCAGGATGAGAAACTGACGCCCAACCAGGTGGCCGACCTGGACCGCCAATGGCAGATCACCGCCGCCGTGCCGGCGCTGGCCGAACCCTACGCCGCCGCGCGCGCCGCGCTGGCGGCCCGGCTGGAGGCGCAGGTCAACCTGCAGCGCACCATCATCGACGCCATGGCCGCGCTGCGCCAGCTGCCGTCCGCCGGCCTGCCGCCGGAGGAAGCGCAGCAGGCGCTGGAGCGCCACGCCGCCGCCCAGGCCGAATACCAGCAGGCCCCCGAACACAACGCCTTGCCCAAGCATCTGCTGAGCGACTACGCGCAGGCGCTGGAGCAGAGCCGCGCCGCCTTGTCGGCAGCGAGCCAGCGCGCCGCTGCCGCCGTCGAGCCCGAAGCCGCGCCCGCCGCCGAAGCGGCCGCCGAAGCGCCCGCCGCGCCGGCGCCCGCCGCGCGCGAGCCGAAGAAACCGGCCGCGCCCAAGGAAACCGACAAGAAATTCCTCGAAACGCTGGACGCGATGGAAGCCGCGCTGGAGCAAGGCTTGCTGCACGCCGCCGCCGATCACGACAAGTGGCTCAAGGAGCACAAGACCCGCCTGACGCCGGCCCAGACCGACCGCCTGAACCACGTGCGCGCCGAGTTGAAGCGGCTGGGCGACTGGGCGCGCTGGGGCGGCAACGTCTCGCGCGAGGAGCTGGTCAAGGCGGTGGAGGAGCTGCCCGCGCTGGGCCTGGCGATGAGCGAACTGGCCAAGAAGGTCGGCAGCATGCGCGAACGCTGGAAGTCGCTGGACGCGGTCTCCGGCCACGCGCCCAAGAGCCTGTGGGAGCGCTTCGACAGCGCCTGCACCGCCGCCTACGCGCCGGCCGCCGCGCACTTCAAGCAGCTGGCCGACGAGCGCCACGCCAACGCCGCCAAGGCCCAGGCGCTGATCGACGAGACCCGCAACATGGCCGCCGCCGCCGTGGCCGAGGGCGCGGACCTGAAGAACGTGGCCGCCGCCGGCCAGCGCCTGCGCCAGATGTGGGGCCGCCTGGGCACCATCGACCGCAAGGAAAAACGCAAGCTCGATCAAGCCTTCGACAAGGCGCTGGCGCAGATGCTGGCGCCGTTGGCCGAGCAGCGCAAGATCGAAACCGCCAAGCGCGAACTGCTGATCGCCGAGGCGGAGCAGATGCAGCCGGGCGACCGTCACACGCTGGACCACCTGCGCCGCCTGCAGGAACGCTGGCAGGAGCAGGCCAAGGCGCTGCCGCTGGAGCGCAAGGCCGAGCAGGCGCTGTGGCAGCGATTCCGCGCCGCCTGCGATGCGATCTTCGCCAAGCGCAAGGAGAGCGCGCACGCCGCCGACCACGAACGCAAGGCGCACCTGCATGCGCGCGAGGCGCTGTGCAAGGAGCTGGAAACGGCCACCTTCAGCGGCGAGGACAAGGCGCAGCTGGCGGCCATCGCCAAGACGCTGCGCGACGCGGCGGCGGCCTGGCATGCCGCAGGTGCCGTGCCGCGCGCATCGGAAGCGCGCATCCAGCAGCGTTATCAGGCCGCGGTGGCGGCGGTGCAGGGCCAGGCCGACGCGATCAAGCGCCGCGCCGGCGCGGCCCAGGCCAATGCGCTGCGCGACAAGCTGCGCCTGTGCCAGGCGCTGGAGAGCGCGATCGGCACGCCGGACGACGGCCCGGCCATCGACGGCGCCGACTGGCAGAGCCGCTGGTCGGCCTTGCCGCCGCTGGCCGCCGACTACGAGCGCGCCTTGCACGGCCGCTTCAACGCGGCGCTGGGCGCATTGGATGGCAAGCGCGGCGCCTACGCCGAGCAACTGGAGCGCAACCGCGCCAAGCTGCTCGATGAGGTGCTGCGGCTGGAGATCGTGGCCGGCGTCGACAGCGGCGCCGAGTTTGCGCGCGAGCGCCTGAAGATGCAGGTCGAGGTGCTGCAATCGTCGCTCAAGTCCGGCCAGAAGCCGCAGAGCGCCGGCAGCGCCTACCTGCAGCTGTGCGCGATGCCGGCCCTGGCCGACGACCGCACTGCCAGCCGCATCGAGCAGCTGTTCCGCCGCATCGGCGCCGCGGAGCGCGCATGAGCGCCGACAGCGTCCGCATCCAGACTGGCGACTTCGATTTGAGCGCCGAGTTGGCGCAGCTGCGGGCCGCTAACCCCAAGGTCGGCGCCGTGGTGTCGTTTGTCGGCACCGTTCGCGACCTGAACGAGGGCGCCAGCGTGGCCGGGATGGAGTTGGAACACTACGCCGGCATGACCGAGCAGTCCATCCAGACCATCATCGAACAGGCCAAACAGCGCTGGCCGGTGTACGGCGCGCTGGTGATCCACCGCGTCGGGCCGCTCAAGCCGCTGGACCAGATCGTGCTGGTGGCGGTGACCTCCGCCCATCGCGGCGAGGCCTTCGCCGCCTGCGAATACATCATCGACTACCTGAAGACCGAGGCGCCGTTCTGGAAAAAGGAACAGACCCCGGACGGCGCCCGCTGGGTCGACGCCCGCGTCAGCGACGATGTTGCACTGAGGAAATGGAGCACTGCGGCGTAATTGATTTGGGTCATGGATTTGTTAAATAAAAAGGCGTCTCCTTGAAACTGGATCGCATATCCCTATGTATGCGATAAGTTAAATTTATTGGAGCAATTCCATGCGGCAAGACAAACTCACCACCAAACTCCAGGAAGCCCTGTCGGACTCGCAGAGTCTGGCCGTAGGCAACGACAACCAATACATCGAACCGGTCCACCTGCTGACCGCGCTGCTGAACCAGAGCGACGGCAGCGCGCGCTCGCTGCTGCAGCGCGCCGGCGTCAACGTCGGCGGCCTGACCAAGGCGCTGGGCGCGTCGCTCGAGCGCCTGCCCAAGGTGTCCGGCAACGGCGGCGACGTGCAGGCCGGCCGCGAGCTGGTCTCGGTGCTGAACCTGGCGGACAAGGAAGCCCAGAAGCGCGTCGACCAGTTCATCTCCAGCGAGATGGTGCTGCTGGCGCTGACCGACGACAAGTCCGACGCCGGCAAGCTGGCGCGCGAGAACGGCCTGACCCGCAAGTCGCTGGAGGCGGCCATCGACACCGTGCGCGGCGGCGCCAAGGTCGACAACGCCGACGCCGAAGGCCAGCGCGAGGCGCTGAAAAAATACACGCTGGACCTGACCGAGCGCGCCCGCGCCGGCAAGCTCGATCCCGTGATCGGCCGCGACGACGAGATCCGCCGCGCCATCCAGGTGCTGCAGCGCCGCTCCAAGAACAATCCCGTGCTGATCGGCGAACCCGGCGTCGGCAAGACCGCCATCGTCGAGGGCCTGGCGCAGCGCATCGTCAACAACGAGGTGCCCGATTCGCTCAAGGGCAAGCGCGTGCTGGCGCTGGACATGGCGGCGCTGGTGGCCGGCGCCAAGTTCCGCGGCGAGTTCGAGGAACGCCTGAAGGCCGTGCTCAAGGAGCTGGCCATGGACGAGGGCCAGACCATCGTCTTCATCGACGAGATGCACACGATGGTCGGCGCCGGCAAGGCCGAGGGCTCCATGGACGCGGGCAATATGCTCAAGCCTGCGCTGGCGCGCGGCGAGCTGCATTGCGTGGGTGCGACCACGCTCGATGAATACCGCAAGTACATCGAGAAGGACGCCGCGCTGGAGCGCCGCTTCCAGAAGATCCTGGTCGACGAGCCGTCGGTGGAGGCCACCATCGCCATCCTGCGCGGCCTGCAGGACAAGTATGAGCTGCACCACAAGGTCGCCATCTCGGACGCCGCCATCATCGCCGCGGCCGAGCTGTCGCACCGCTACATCACCGACCGCTTCCTGCCCGACAAGGCGATCGACCTGATCGACGAGGCGGCATCGAAGATCAAAATCGAGATCGACTCCAAGCCGGAGGTGATGGACAAGCTGGAACGCCGCCTGATCCAGCTGAAGATCGAGAAGGAAGCCGTCAAGAAGGAGAAGGACGAGGGTTCGCGCCGCCGCCTGGACCTGATCGAGGAAGAGATCGCGCGCCTGCAGCGCGAGCTGAACGACTACGAGGAAATCCTCAAGGCCGAGAAGGCGGTGGTGCAGGGCAGCACCCACATCAAGGAAGAGATCGACCGCATCAAGCTGCAGATGGAGCAGGCCACGCGCGAGAGCAACTGGCAGCGCGTGTCGGAGTTGCAGTACGGCCGTCTGCCGGAACTGGAAGCGCAGCTCAAGCAGGCCGAGAGCATCAACGCCAAGGACGGCGCGCCCGCGCAGCCCAAGCTGCTGCGCACCGAGGTCGGTGCCGAGGAGATCGCCGAGGTGGTCTCGCGCGCGACCGGCATTCCGGTCTCGCGCATGATGCAGGGCGAGCGCGACAAGCTGCTGCACATCGAGGAGAAGCTGCACGAGCGCGTGGTCGGCCAGGACGAGGCGATTGACGCCGTGTCCGACGCCATCCGCCGTTCGCGCGCCGGCCTGTCCGATCCGAACCGTCCGTATGGCTCGTTCATGTTCCTCGGACCGACGGGCGTCGGCAAGACCGAGCTGTCCAAGGCGCTGGCAGGCTTCCTGTTCGACACCGAGGAATCGATGATCCGCATCGACATGAGCGAATTCATGGAGAAGCATTCGGTGGCCCGCCTGATCGGCGCGCCGCCCGGCTACGTGGGCTACGACGAGGGCGGCTACCTGACCGAGGCCGTGCGCCGCAAGCCGTACAGCGTGATCCTGCTCGACGAGGTGGAGAAGGCGCACCCGGACGTGTTCAACGTGCTGCTGCAGGCGCTGGACGACGGCCGCATGACGGACGGCCAGGGCCGCACGGTGGACTTCAAGAACACGGTGATCATCATGACGTCCAACCTGGGCTCGCACAAGATCCAGGCGATGGAGGATGCCGATCCCGGCGTGGTCAAGCTGGCGGTGATGGCCGAGGTGCGTTCGCACTTCCGTCCGGAGTTCATCAACCGCATCGATGAGATCGTCGTGTTCCACGGCCTCGATGAGAAGAACATCGGCGCCATCGCCAAGATCCAGCTGGCGATCCTGGAACAGCGCCTGGCCAAGATGGAGATGACGCTGTCGGTCACCGACGCGGCGCTGCAGAAGATCGCCGAGGCGGGCTACGATCCGGTGTACGGCGCGCGGCCGCTGAAGCGGGCGATCCAGCAGCAGATCGAGAATCCGCTGTCCAAGATGATCCTCGCGGGCCGCTTCGGCCCCAAGGACACCATCCACGTCGACGCGGTGAACGGGGAGCTGGCCTTCAGCTAAGCACCGTGATGGACGATGCGGTTGCGCCCGCCATGCTTGGCGCGGTACAGCGCATCGTCCGCCCGTTTCAGCACATCCTCGCTTGAGGTGTCGCCGGGCAGCATCTGGTCCAGGCCGCCGCTGATGGTGGCGCCCTGGCCCAGCGTGCCCAGTTCCCGCAGCTGCTCGGCGATGCGCTGGCGCAGCCGCTCGGCGATCGGCATCGCCTGTTCCCAGGTGGTGTGCGGCATCAGGATCACGAACTCGTCGCCGCCCAGCCGCGCCGGAAAGTCGGTGGTGCGCAACTCGCGCCGGCAGACGTCGGCCGTGACCTGGATGGCCTTGTCGCCGCTCAGGTGGCCGTAGCGGTCGTTGATGTCCTTGAAATTGTCGATGTCGAAGATCAGCACCGAGGCCGGCGTCCGGTAGCGGGCGTGCAGGCCGTGGCTGTCGTTGAGCGCCTGCATCAGCTTGCGACGGTTGGCCAGGCCGGTCAGCGCGTCGGTCTCGCTCTGCATGCGCAGCAAGGCCTCCAGCTTTTTGCTGGTGGTGATATTGCTCGCCACCCACAGCACGGCGTCCTCGCCATCCACCTGGTAGTCCAGCGCCTGCGCGCGGCCTTCGAACCAGATCGTGTCGTCGGGCCCGTCGCCTTCCAGGCCTTTCACATCCTTGCGGTCCAGCCGGTACTCGACCACGTGCAGGCCGCGCTTGGCCAGCGCGACGGAGATCTGCGCCAGGAACCAGGCGGTCTTCTCGGCGTTGAGGACGTCGCCGATGCGCTTGCCGACCAATGAGCTGCCGTCGTGGTAGTAGCGCGCGTCCGTGCCGCCGAACAGGGCGGCGTATTTGCCGCTGCGCGTGAAGATAAATGCCGGGTCCGGCAGCGCGGCAAGTAGCGATGCGATCTGTTCGGTCGTGAAGAGAGACAGGTCTGTCATCCGATAGCGTTGTTCCAGTTGTTGAGTTTCCACTAATGTACCGTACTTTCGTCCAAGACAACGTTAACGGTGCGCCAATGGAAAACTTGACCGATTATCTATTTTTCAGCGAAAAAAGATGTCGGCGTGCTGCCGAAGGTCTTCTTGAACATGGCCGAGAAGGCCGACTGGCTGGCATAGCCGAGCTGCGCCGCCACCTGCGACAGCGGCACGCCGCGCGCGATCAGCGGCGCCGCATGGGCCAGCCGCACGTGCTGGCGCCACTGGCTGAAGCTCATGCCCAGCTCGCGCTCGAACAGGCGCGTCAGCGTGCGCTCGGAGGCGCCCACGCGGCCGGCCCAGGCTTCCAGCGTCAGCTCGGCGCCGGGATCGGCGATCAGCGCGTCGCACAGTGTTTTCAGGCGCTTGTCGTGCGGCAGCGGCACGCGCAGCGGACGGGCGGCGCAGCGCGGCAGCTCGTCCAGGATCATCTCGGACAGCAGATGCTCACGGTTGGACTGCTCGTCCTGGTCGTGCTGCTCCAGCGTGGCCAGCAGCTCGCGCAGCAGGCTGGACACCTCCACCACCTTGCAGGCTTCGGGAAAGGGCGAGCGGCTGGCGTGCACGCACAGCGGACGCAGCCGGATCGGCTCCAGCACCGTGACCGCGTGCTCGACCTCCGGCGCGATCCAGATGGCGCGCTGTGGCGGCACGATCCAGCTGCTGTGGTTGGCCGTCACGCGCATCACGCCCTGCATTGCATAGGTGAACTGGCCCCACGGGTGGTGGTGGGGCAGCAGCACGGCGTCGGTTGGCAGGTCGCGGCCGGACATGGTCAGCGGCCGGTCGGCGGTGGGGAAGTTGCAATTCCAGTTGAATTGCGTGTGCGTGAGGACGCGGATAGCCATGGCGGATATGCGACAAATGTTGACGCACTATCTTAAATCAGACTGGCGGCAAGTGCTTACACTATGCTTTCTTTTTTTGAAACAGGGAGGCAGTATGAACGATACATCCTTGCTGCGGCAGGACGCCAGGATCATCGGCCTGGTCGGGCTGGCGCACGGCACTTCGCACTTTTATCACGTGATCCTGGCGGCGCTGATTCCGTGGCTGAAGCCGGAATTCCAGCTCAGCTACGCCGAGCTGGGCCTGCTGATGACGGTGTTCTTCACCGTGTCCGGCGTGGGGCAGGCGATGGCCGGCTTCGTTGTCGACCGCTACAGCGCGCGCACGGTGCTGTTCGGCGGCATCGCGCTGCTGGGCTTGTCTGCGGTGATGCTGTCCAGCGCGCACAGCTACGCGCAGCTGATGCTGGGCGCCTTCCTGGCGGGCTGCGGCAACAGCGTGTTCCATCCGGCCGACTACACGCTGCTCAACCAGCGGGTGTCCAAGGCGCGGCTGGCGCACGGTTTTTCGGTGCACGGCATCAGCGGCAATATCGGCTGGGCGCTGTCGCCCTTGTTCCTGACCTTCGTGGCCAGCCGCACCGACTGGCGCACGGCGCTGCTGAGCGCGGCCCTGTTGCCGCTGGCGGTGCTGGCGCTGCTGGTCTGGAACCGCCATGCCTTGCGTCCCGAGCCGGCGCCGGTGCCGACGGCCGCGGCGGCCGCGGCCGCGGCGGGCAAGGGCGGCGCGCTCGGCTTCCTGCGGCTGCAGGTGGTGTGGATGTGCTTTGCCTTCTTCCTGATCTCGGCGGTGGCGCTGGCCGGCATCCAGAGTTTCGCGGCCACCAGCCTGGTCAGCCTGTATGGCATGTCGCTGGCCTGGGCCACCACGGCCTACACCGCCTATATGATCGCCTCGGCGGTGGGCATGCTGTACGGCGGCTTCCTGGGCGCGGGCAGCCGCCACCACGACCGCATCATCATGCTGGCGTTCGGCTCGGCGGCGCTGATGGCGCTGCTGCTGGCGGCGGCCGTGGTGCCGGCCTGGATGGCGGTCGTCCTGATGGGGGCGATCGGCCTGGTGACCGGCATCTCGGGGCCGTCGCGCGACCTGCTGATACGCGGCGCGGCGCCGGCCAACGCCACCGGCCGCGTGTTCGGCGTCGTGTATTCCGGCCTGGACAGTGGCCTGGCGCTGGGCCCGCTGCTGTTCGGCGCGCTGATGGACGCCAACCATCCGTCCGGCGTGTTCATCGGCATCGCCGTGTTCCAGGCGCTGGTGATCCTGACCACGCTGGGCGTGGGCAGCAAGACGCGCGTGGTGGCCGTGCCGAAAACAGCATAGAATCGTTGCTACCTTTAACAACTGCGCGGGACGATGATGAGCTTTGCAACCACCGATTTATGCGACGACAACGCCAATCTGCTGGAGGACGGCCGCCTGGCCGTGCTGCCGCCGGTCTTCCGCCACTTCGGCAGGCAGATGCGCTTTTCCGGCCGCGTGACCACCCTCAAGGTGCATGAGGACAATGCGCTGGTGCGCTCGGTGCTGGAAACCCAGGGCGGCGGCAACGTGCTGGTGATCGACGGTGGCGGCAGCCTACGCCGCGCGCTGGTCGGTGGACAGCTCGGCCTGCTGGCCCAGGACAACGGCTGGGCCGGCATCATCGTCGACGGTTGCATCCGCGACACCGACGAGATCAATTCCTGCGAGATCGGCGTGCGCGCGCTGGGCGCCCATCCGCAAAAAAGCAGCAAGAAGGGCGCCGGCGAACGCAATGTGCGGGTGCACGTCCAGGGCGTGCCGGTGCAGCCCGGCGACTGGATCTATGCCGATGCCGACGGCATCCTGGTGGCGCAGCAGATGCTTGCCTGAGTGAATTTCCAAAATGGAAACTTCTGTGGTGTTTTCGCAATAATAGATTGACTATAGTGCGTTTGCGTGCAAATATTGCAATATATTAATCTTTAGTGCTTGGCGCCACATTGCAGGAGTTCTCCATGAAAAAACTTACGTTTGCTGTGCTGTGCGCGCTTGCCGGCCTGTCCGCCCATGCCGCGCAGGTGACCTCGCTGCCAGGCGGAGTGGTCTTGACGATGCCGGAGCTTGGTTATTTCGGCTCCGGTCCTCTGAACCTGGCGCCAGGCGTGGACTGGAGCAGCGCTTATGGCGACTCGGTCTTCGGTTATAGCGGCGCCTACGGCTTTGCCGACAATGGTATGTGGAAGGGCCTGACGATGGCCGGCACCAACGATCAAGTCAGTACCATGACGTTGGCGTTTAGCCAGGCGGTCGCCGGCGTAGGCGCGTTCTTCAATTATTCGCCGCGGTATTTCGGCCCGGCGACGATCGCGGTCTACGATGCGAACCATACCCTGATCGAATCGACCACCTTGACCTTTATCACCGATGGCGGCCTGAACCAGGGCGAATTCCACGGCTTCCTGGAGCATTCGCCGTCGATCAGCTACTTCTCGATGACCGGCGCCTACATCGGTGCGGCCAATTTCGCGGTGCAGGCCGTTCCCGAGCCGGGAACCTATGCCATGCTGGTGGCCGGCCTGGGCCTGCTCGGCATTGCCGCCCGCCGCCGCCAAGCCTGACGCTGCCCCTGCATTTCCCTGACACCCCGTAAGCCACGCGGCTTGCGGGGTGTTTTCATTTCAAAGCCGCGATTTTTCATCTGGCGAGGCTTCCGTTTCACATCGCGGAAAGATCTGGGCCTGGCCGGTCTTTTTCTCTTCCATTTCAAGAAATTCCATTCCGTATCATGGGAATTGACGGCTATCTAGTTGATTCATATGAATTTATATTTGGTTATATGTCTTATATAAGACTATTGGTGCGTGGCACAAAAGCGGCTACTATTTATTCAACGGATTTCGTTTTTAAATAGGAGAACATCATGGCAACTCGTGAACAGCAAATCGCAGCCTTGCAAAAGGACTGGGACACCAACCCCCGCTGGAAGGGCGTGACCCGCGCCTACACCGCCGAGGACGTGGTGCGCCTGCGCGGCTCCCTGCAGATCGAGCACACGCTGGCCAAGCGCGGCGCCGAAAAGCTGTGGGACCTGGTCAACAACGAGCCCTACGTCAACGCCCTGGGCGCGCTGACCGGCAACCAGGCCATGCAGCAGGTCAAGGCCGGGCTGAAGGCGATCTACCTGTCCGGCTGGCAGGTGGCCGGCGACGCCAACCTGGCCGGCGAGATGTATCCCGACCAGTCGCTGTATCCGGCCAACTCGGTGCCGATGGTGGTCAAGCGCATCAACAACACCTTCCAGCGCGCCGACCAGATCCAGTGGTCCGAGGGCAAGGACGACATCGACTTCTTCGCGCCCATCGTGGCCGACGCCGAGGCCGGTTTCGGCGGGGTGCTGAACGCCTACGAGTTGATGAAATCCATGATCGACGCCGGCGCCGCCGGCGTGCACTTCGAGGACCAACTGGCCTCGGTCAAGAAATGCGGCCACATGGGCGGTAAGGTGCTGGTCCCCACGCGCGAGGCGGTGGAAAAACTGACCGCGGCACGCCTGGCGGCCGACGTCATGGGCACCTCGACACTGGTGATCGCCCGCACCGACGCCGAGGCGGCCGATCTGCTGACCTCGGACGTGGACGACAACGACAAGCCGTTCTGCACCGGCGAGCGCACGGTGGAAGGCTTCTACAAGGTCACGCCCGGCATGGACCAGGCGATTTCGCGCGCGCTGGCCTACGCGCCGTACGCCGACCTGGTCTGGTGCGAGACCGGCAAGCCCGACCTGGCCTTCGCCAAGCGCTTCGCCGAGGCCGTGCACGCCAAATTCCCCGGCAAGATGCTGGCCTATAACTGCTCACCCTCGTTCAACTGGAAGAAAAACCTGGACGACGCCACTATCGCCAGGTTCCAGAAGGAGCTGGGCGCCATGGGCTACAAGTTCCAGTTCATCACGCTGGCCGGCTTCCACGTGCTGAACTACGGCATGTTCAACCTGGCGCACGGCTACGCGCGCCGCCAGATGTCGGCGTTCGTGGAACTGCAAGAGGCGGAATTCGCCGCGGCCGAGAAGGGCTTCACGGCGGTCAAGCACCAGCGCGAAGTCGGCACCGGCTATTTCGACGCGGTGACCCAGTGCATCCAGAATGGCCAGTCGTCGACCACGGCGTTGCACGGTTCGACCGAGGATGAGCAATTCTTCGACAAGAAGGTGGCCTGAACGGCCTGAAGCGGCGGGGCAGGCCGGCCCCCGCCGCGATCGCCTGCCTCAAGGCTTGGCAAGATGCTGCTGCAGATGCTGGTTCAGACGATTTTGGAAGTCGTCCAGGTCGTTGATGGTGGCCAGGTCGTCGTCGACCTCCACCATGTGGGTCACGTGGCCGGGGCCGAACGACACGCTGGCCTCCACGCTGCCCTGTTTATCCGACAGGGAATGTCCCTGCACCGCGCCCAGGATGTTGTTCTGGTCGTCCGTAATGATGGTCATTTTCATGACATGCCTCCGCCTTGCAGGTTGTGAAAGGCGCCGCCTATGCCCTGGTTGTGGATCTGGACGAAATAGGTGGCGTTGCCGTTGTTTTCCTTGCGCTTGCTTTGCTGGTCCGCCATGTGGATGGCGCCCAGGTTGGGGGCCTTGACGTCGGCCGTGGCGAACTGCGTGCCGTGGTCGACGCCATAGGTGTAGCTCCAGTACGCCGTCTGCCCCGGCGCCAGGTAGGTGAGCGGACCTACGTTGTTGAATGCCATGATGTCCTCCATGAAAGTACGCCGCGCCAGCGGATGCGGCCCGGCTACACCATCTTAGTCAGCACGGCGGGGCTCGCTTTGATGCAAACGATATGGGCGCTTTTTTGGTCGGCGCGGCTTTCTAGTGGATAATGCGGGATTGTTCCGCACCATCTAATTGAGAGTACCAAGCTTATGTTGAGTTACCGCCACGCCTTTCACGCGGGGAATCACGCCGATGTATTGAAGCATTTCGTGACCATCCAGTTGATGCAGTATCTGAACCAGAAAGATACGGCCTACAGCTACATCGACACCCACTCCGGCGCCGGCGTGTACGCGCTCGACGGCACTTTCGCCTCCAAGAACGCCGAGTACGACACCGGCATCGGCCCGCTGTGGGAGCGCACCGACATGCCCGCGCCGATCAAGGAATACGTCGACCTGGTCCGCGCCATGAACCCGAGCGGCAAGATGCGCTACTACCCCGGTTCGCCCTACATCGCCGACCAGGTCGCGCGCGAGCAGGACCGCCTGCGCCTGTTCGAGCTGCATCCGGCCGATTCCAAGCTGCTGGCCGATAACTTCCGCAAGCTCGAAGAGCACGCCGCGCAGCAGGGCATCCGCCCGACCACGCGCGGCAAGCGCGTGCTGATCACCCGCGGCGACGGTTTCCAGGCGTTGAAGTCGCTGCTGCCGCCGCCGTCGCGCCGCGCGCTGGTGCTGATCGATCCGCCGTACGAGGACAAGCAGGACTACAAAAAGGTCAAGGACACGCTGGCCGAGGCGCTGGTGCGCTTCCCGACCGGCACCTACGCCGTTTGGTACCCGCTGCTGCAGCGCATGGAGTCGCGCCAGTTCGCCGACAAGCTCAAGCAGTTGCAGTGCAACGACTGGCTCAACGTGGTGCTGACCACCAACACGCCGATGCCGGACGGCTTCGGCCTGCACAGCAGCGGCATGTTCATCCTCAATCCGCCGTACACGCTGGAGCCGATGCTCAAGGAAGTCATGCCCTACCTGGTCAAGGTGCTGGGCAAGGATTCCGGCGCCCGCTTCACGCTGGAAAGCGGAAAGCCGATGGCAACGCGCAACAATGCGGTGCGCCGGCCTGTTTCACGCTAGAAAAACGTTGTCAGGACGGTACGGAGAGGTATAGTCTGGTAGTTAGCGGGTTGTCGCTTGAGACGGCAGCCCGCATTAGCAGATTGCGAATGGGGGCTTCCCATGATGATCGCGCCGCCGACCATGTCGTCCAAGCTAGCCGATAATTTCTTTCTTGCCCGCCAGCCCATCCTCAACCGGGGACAACGGCTGGTCGCGTATGAGCTGCTGTTCCGCGACGCCCGCACCCGCAACGAGGCCGACGTCACCGACGACGCCGAGGCCACCGCCACCGTGATCGCCCACGCCTCCGAGCTGGGCATGGAGCATGTGGTGGGCGACCAGATGGCCTTCGTCAACGTCGACGCCATCGGCCTGATGAGCGACTTCATCCGCTTCCTGCCCAACGACAAGGTCATCCTGGAGATCCTGGAGACCGTCAAGGCCACGCCGGAAATCCTCGACCGCATACGCGAGCTCAAGCAGGCCGGCTTCAAGTTCGCGCTGGACGACGTGATCGGCCATTCCGAGGACGTGCAGAAATTCCAGCCGCTGTGTGACGTCATCAAGGTCGACATCAAGGACATGCAGGCCGGCACCTTGCCGGCGCTGGCGCGGGTGTTGAAGAACCCCAGGCAAAAGCTGCTGGCCGAAAAGGTCGAGACCATCGAAGAGTTCCAGGAGTGCATGGAGCTGGGCTTCGAATACTTCCAGGGCTATTATTTCGCGCGCCCCGTCATCCTCAGCGGCAAGAAGATCTCGCCGTCGCAGCGTAGCGTGTTGCACCTGCTGGACCTGCTCAACACCGACGCCAGCAGCCACGAGATTGAACGCAGCGTCAAGCACGACGCGCTGATCACGCTCAACCTGCTGCGCCTGGTGAACACGCCGGCGGTCGGCGCGCGCTACCGCATCAACTCGGTCGGCCACGCGCTGATGGTGCTGGGACGGCGCCAACTGAAGCGCTGGCTGCAGATCCTGTTGTACGTGAAGACCGGCAGCGCCCAGGAATTCACATCGCCGCTGCTGCAGCTGGCCACCACGCGCGGCAAGACCATGGAGCTGATGGTCGAGCACCTGCGGCCGGGCCAGCGCGTCAGCGCCGACATCGGCTTCACGGTGGGGGTGATGTCGCTGATGGACACGCTGTTCTCCATCCACATGCGCGACGTGCTGGAAAGCGTGAACGTGCTCGACGAGGTGCGCGCCGCGCTGCTGCACCGCAGCGGCGACTACGGCAGCATGCTCAACCTGATCGAGCACATCGAGCGCGACCGCGACGGCAAGCAACTGGCGCAGCTGCTGCACCAGCTGGCGTTGACGCCGGCCGAACTGTACGATATCCAGCTGGCCGCGATCGAGTGGGTGACCGAGTACACGCGCGGCGTCTGAGTTACTGGCCCAGCAGCAGGAACACGGTCGGCTTCTTGTGGAAGTCCGGCGCCTTCGCGCTCTTCCATTGCGCCGCGCTCATGGTGCGGATGGTTTCCGACGGCAGGCTCAGGTCGGTCGCCACGCACAGCAGCGTGCCGGGCGCGCAGGCCGCCACCAGCGCCTCCAGCATGGCGGCGTTGCGGTAGGGCGTCTCGATGAACAGCTGCGTCTGCTTTTCCTTGCGCGAGCGCTGTTCCAGTTCCTTGATGCGGGTGGCGCGCTGCGCCGCGTCGGTCGGCAGGTAGCCGTTGAAGGCGAAGCTCTGGCCGTTCAGGCCGCTCGCCATCACGGCCAGCAGCAGCGACGACGGCCCCACCAGCGGCCGCACCGGGATGTTGTGCCGGTGCGCCAGCCGCACCAGGTCGGCGCCGGGATCGGCCACCGCCGGCACGCCGGCTTCCGACACCAGTCCGCCGTCCCGGCCGGCCAGCAGCGGCGCCAACAGGCCCGCCAGCGCGGCCGCCGGGGTGTTGACGTTCAGCTCGGAGATGGTGATCTCCTGCAGCGGCTTGGCCAGCGGATGGTTGGCGTTGACCAGCTTGAGGAAGGCGCGCGCCGTCTTGGCGTTCTCGGCGACGAAGTAATCCAGCTGCGAGGTGATTTGCTGCACCTGTTCGGGCAGCACGGAGGAGAGCGCTTCAGTCTCGCCCAGGGTGTTCGGTATTAAAAAGAGGGTGCCGGTCATAAAAACAGTCAGGTATTAAAAAAGGAAACGCCAATCTTGCGCAGCATGCCTGTCAGCGCGATCAAAGGCAAGCCGGTGAGGGCGGTCGGGTCGCTGCTGTCGATGCGTTCCAGGATGGCGATGCCGAGCGCCTCGTTCTTGGCGCTGCCGGCGCAGTCGTAGGGCTGTTCGATGCGCAGGTAGGCGTCGAGCTCGGCGTCGGGCAGGTCGCGGAACTTCACGACGGTCTGAATGTCTTCCACTTGTGCCATGCCGTCGCGGCCATCCCAGACGCACAGCGCGGTGTGGAAAACGACCTCGCGGCCGCGCATCTTTTGCAGCTGGGCCAGGGCGTTGGCGTGGTTGCCGGGCTTGCCGATCTGCTCGTCGTCCAGCGTGGCGACCTGGTCGGAGCCGATGACCACGCGGCCCGGCATCTTGGCGGCCACGGCGGCGGCTTTCTCCCGCGCCAGGCGCAGCGCGGTGGCGCTGGGCGTCTCGCCGGGCAGCGGGGATTCGTCGATGTCGGGCACCGCCACGTCGAACGGCAGTTGCAACCGTGATAAGAGTTCCCTGCGGTAGGCGGAGCCGGAGGCGAGTACGAGTAAACTTGATGTCATGAGGGGAATGTTATATGCTCTGTCGCCGGTAGTGCCAGCGGCACAAAAAGAACGAAAAAAGCGCTAAGGCTTTGACTTGACGATGAAAACCCTGTTATTATCGCAGGTTTTCCGGGGAAATTTCTGTAATGAATGCTATTGTGATCGACGCCTTTGATTTTTGTCGGAGCAACGGCAGCCAGCAAGGCGTGACGCCTGTTGCCGAAATGACCCGCTTGACCAAGGATTGTGCGGACACGTCCGGCACCATCGCCTGGAAAGCAGTAGGGGGCACCAGCAAGATGGGCTTCCCGCAGATGACGCTGTCGGTTGCCGGCACCGTGCAACTGGTCTGCCAGCGCTGCCTGACGCCTTACGCTCACACCATCGATGCGTCGACGGTCCTGATGCTGGGCAAGGATGATGCGCAGGCGGACGAAATCGAAGAAATGATCAACGACGAGACGATCGATGTCATCGTCGGCAGCCGCAGCATGGAGCTGATGGACCTGGTGGAAGACGAAGCGCTGCTGGCCTTGCCGCACACGCCGAAACATGATGTCTGCCCCGATTCCGCTCTGCTGGACAAGGCGAAAAGCGAAAAGTTGTCGCCGTTCGACGCCCTCAAGGGCCTCAAATCCGAATAAGCAGTACCGAATAAGTAGTGTTGTAAAGAACGTGTCAAACGCGTGTAGTAAATCGAGTATGGCAAGTCAGCAGTGAAGTGTAGTAAATCTCAGTTTAACTATGCCGGTTCAGTTTTGCCGGCAGGATACTCGATTCGCATGTATTTGCTGGTCGAATGTGTTAAAATTTTAGAACTTATGTATTAGGAGTCATTAACATGGCAGTTCAACAGAACAAGAAGTCCCCTTCGAAGCGCGGTATGCACCGTTCGCACGATTTCCTGGTTGCTCCACAACTGGGCATCGAGCCAACCACCGGTGAAACCCACCTGCGTCACCACATCAGCCCTAACGGCTTCTACCGTGGTCGTAAAGTCCTGAAAACCAAAAACGACGAGTAATCGACGCTTTTGCTGGACCTGGAAATAGGCGGTGCTACGTGGATAACTCGCGGAGCATCGCTTTTTCTTTATCATCGGCTGCAATCCTCTTTTGCACACCGTCATTTTGAAACGCGTAGACCTGGATGTTGTTGGTCCGCAGCTTGCCGCAGCTTGCCCTATCCGGGCTGGAGCGTGGTACTGAATCAAAACAAATGACAATCAAAATTTCTATCGACTGCATGGGTGGCGATCACGGCCCGTCGGTCACTATCCCCGCAGCAGTTTCCTTCCTCAAACGTGAGCCTGACGCTGAACTGATCCTGGTCGGTTTGGAGGACGTCATCCGCGCGGAATTGAAAAAGCAGCACGCCGACGCGCATCCGCGCATCACCGTGCAACACGCCTCCGAACAAGTCACCATGGACGATCCGCTCGAAGTGGCCTTGCGCCGCAAGAAGGATTCGTCGATGCGCGTCGCCATCGAGCAGGTCAAGGACGGCAAGGCCCAGGCCTGCGTCTCGGCCGGCAACACCGGCGCGCTGATGGCGGTGTCCCGCTACGTGCTCAAGACCATGACCGGCGTCGACCGTCCCGCCATCTGCGGCATCATGCCGAACCAGAAAAACGGCCCGACCTATATGCTGGACCTGGGCGCCAACGTCGACTGCGAACCGCATCACCTGCACCAGTTCGCCATCATGGGCTCGGTGCTGGTCTCGGCCATGGAAAAGATCGCCCGCCCGACCATCGGCCTGCTGAACGTCGGCACCGAGGACATCAAGGGCAACGAGGTGGTCAAGGCCACCAGCAAGCTGCTGCAGGCCGACCACGAGCGCGGCGCCCTCAATTTCCACGGCAACGTCGAAGGCAACGACATCTTCAAGGGCACCACCGACATCGTGGTGTGCGACGGCTTTGTCGGCAACGTGACGCTCAAGGCGGTCGAGGGCGTGGCGCGCTTCTTCGGCGACACGCTGCGCACCGAGTTCAAGCGCAACCTGTTGACCATGCTGGGCGCCTTGCTCGGCGGCGGCGCGCTGAAGGCGGTCAAGGATCGCTTCCAGCCGTCGCGCCACAACGGCGCCAGCCTGCTGGGCCTGCGCGGCCTGGTGTTCAAGAGCCATGGCGGCGCCGATGCCTATTCCTATGAGTGGGCGATCCGACGCGCGTATGATGCTGCAAAAAATGACGTGTTGGGACATATCTCGGAAATGATCGCCGAGCTCATGCCGCGCAACACGGATACCCCCGAAGTACCTGGCTCAACTATTTAGTGGACGGTAGAACGGCATGACTTTGTACAGCAAAATTATAGGCACCGGCAGCTACCTGCCGGAAAAGCGGGTGACCAACCAGGACCTGGCTGATCAACTTGCCGCCAAAGGCATCGAGACCTCGGACGAATGGATCGTCACCCGCAGCGGCATTTCGGCGCGCCACTTCGCCGAGCCGGAACAGAAATCGTCGGACCTGGCCGTCAACGCCGCCAAAAAGGCGCTGGAGATGGCGGGCCTGCAGCCCAACGATATTGACCTCATCGTGCTGGCCAGCTCGACGCCGGATTTCTTCGGCAGCTTCCCCAGCACCGCCTGCATCGTGCAGAAAAAACTGGGCATGACCAACAACAGCGCGGCGGTCGACGTGCAGGCCGTGTGCAGCGGCTTCGTCTACGCCGTCTCCACCGCCGACGCCTTCATCCGCGCCGGCGTGCACAAGAACGTGCTGGTGATCGGCGCCGAAGTGTTCTCGCGCATCCTCAACTTCGACGACCGCACCACCTGCGTGCTGTTCGGCGACGGCGCCGGCGCCATCGTGCTGAGCGCGTCGGAAGAGCCGGGCATCCTGGCCACCAAGCTGCACGCGGACGGCCGTCATTCGGACATCCTCAGCGTGCCGGGTTCGGTCGATGGCGGCGCGGTGGCCGGCAGCGCCTTCCTGTACATGGACGGTCCCGCCGTGTTCAAGCTGGCCGTGTCGGTGCTGGAGAAGGTCGCGCACGAAGCGCTGGACAAGGCCGGCATGACTTCGGATCAGATCGACTGGCTGATTCCGCACCAGGCCAACATCCGCATCATGAACAGCACCGCCAAGAAGCTGGGCCTGCCTGCTGAGAAGATGGTGGTCACGGTCGACCAGCACGGCAACACCTCGGCCGCCTCGATCCCGCTGGCGCTGGACGTCGCCGTGCGCGATGGCCGCATCAAGAAGGGGCAGAACATCATGATGGAAGGCGTCGGTGGCGGGTTCACCTGGGGCGCCGTCCTAGCGAGGTTGACGGATGACCTTATTGCTCGCTAGGACTGGGCGCGTTTTTAACGGCCTGAATTAGAATTAGAGTTCTAACGGGCTCAGCGGTAGCAAGGCTGTCACGATGGCATGCTAGCGTAGCGTTCAATAAAAATGAGATGGATGAAGTATGACTAAATTTGCTTTTGTATTTCCGGGCCAGGGTTCGCAAGCGATCGCGATGATGGACGGCTTCGCCGGCAACCCTGTGGTGGCGCAAACCATCGCCGAGGCGTCCGACGCGCTGCAGTTCGACCTGGGCAAGTTGATGGCCGAAGGTCCGAAGGAAGAACTGGACCTGACCACCAACACCCAGCCGGTGATGCTCACCGCCGCGGTCGCCGTGTACCGCGCCTGGATCGCTGCCGGCGGTCCGCTGCCGTCCATCGTTGCCGGCCACAGCCTGGGTGAATACTCGGCGCTGGTCGCGGCCGGTGTGATCTCGTTCAAGGACGCCGTGCCGCTGGTGCGCTTCCGCGCGCAGGCGATGCAGGAAGCCGTGCCGGTCGGCATGGGCACCATGGCCGTCGTGCTGGGCCTGTCGGACGACGACGTCCGCGCCGCCTGCGCCGAAGCCGCCGCCGCCGTGGTTGGTTCGGTGGTCGAGGCCGTCAATTTCAACGCCCCCGCGCAAGTGGTGATCGCCGGCGACACCGTCGCTGTCGAGCGCGCCTGCGAGATCGCCAAGGCCAAGGGCGCCAAGCGCGCCATGAAGCTGCCGGTGTCGGCGCCGTTCCACTCGTCGCTGCTCAAGCCCGCCTCGGACCGCCTGCGCGAGTACATGGATGGCTTGACCTTCTCGGCGCCGCAGATCGCGCTGATCAACAACGTCGACGTCGCCGTGCTGACCGACCCCGCTAGCATCAAGGATGCGCTGGTGCGCCAGGCCGCCGCGCCGGTGCGCTGGGTGGAAACCATGCAGAAGGTCGCCGCCGAAGGCATCACGCAAGTGGTCGAGTGCGGCCCGGGCAAGGTGCTGATGGGCTTGACCAAGCGCATCGACGCCACCCTGGTGGGCGACGCGATCACCGACCAGGCCTCGCTGGAACGCGTGTTGACCGCGCTCAAATAAGCTGCCAGGTCTTCAGGCACACTCCCTAAACGTCTAAGGATACCCATGAATTTAACGAATCAAGTTGCCCTGGTCACGGGCGCATCGCGCGGCATCGGCAAGGCCATTGCCCAGGAGCTGGCGCGTCAAGGCGCCCGCGTGATCGGCACCGCCACCACCGAAGCCGGCGCGGAAGCGATCTCGGCCTATCTGGCGGAAATCGGCGCCGAAGCCGGCAAGGGCATGGTCCTCAACGTCACCGACGCCGCGCGCTGCGCCGCCGTCATCGACGACATCGCCAAGACTTACGGCGCCGTTGGCATCCTGGTCAACAACGCCGGCATCACGCAGGATCAGCTGGCCATGCGTATGAAAGATGAAGAGTGGGACAGCGTCATCGCCACCAACCTGAGCTCGGTCGGCCGCCTGTCGCGCGCCGTGCTGCGCGGCATGATGAAAGCCAAGACCGGGCGTATCATCAACATCACTTCGGTGGTGGCGTCCTCCGGCAATCCGGGCCAGATGAACTACGCCGCCGCCAAGGCCGGCGTGGAGGGCATGGGCCGCGCGCTGGCGCGTGAAATCGGCAGCCGCAACATCACCGTCAACAGCGTGGCGCCGGGCTTCATCGACACCGACATGACCAAGGCGCTGGGCGAAGAGCAGCACGCCGCCCTGCTGACGCAGATTCCGCTGGCGCGCCTGGGCAAGCCCGAGGATATCGCGGCCGCGGTCGCCTTCCTGGCGTCGCCACAGGCGGCGTATATTACCGGTACCACCCTGCACGTGAACGGCGGGATGTACATGAATTGATGGGTTTCGGTGGCGGAAAAGCCACCGGTTCTCGTCTTTTAGCAGTGATTTCGGATTATTTAGCAGCAGCTACCGAAATTAGTTTTTCAGTGCGCAAACCTGATAAAATGCGCGCTTTCCGTAACAAACAAAATGGAGCCATAACATGTCGGATATCGAACAACGCGTTAAGAAAATCGTCGCTGAGCAACTGGGCGTCGCCGAAGCAGACATCAAGATCGAATCCTCGTTCGTCGACGACCTCGGCGCTGACTCCCTGGACACCGTGGAACTGGTGATGGCCCTGGAAGACGAATTCGAAATGGAAATCCCTGACGAACAAGCAGAAAAGATCACCACCGTGCAGCAAGCGATCGACTACGCTACCGCCCACGTCAAGGCGTAATTTCTGCCCGATCGACTTTAGGAGAATCGCTTGAGAGGTTCTAAAAACCGTCGTGTTGTCATCACCGGCCTGGGCGCCGTGACTCCGGTCGGCAATACCGTTGCCGAATCGTGGGCCGCGATCACCGAGGGGAAATCCGGGATTGCCAACATCACCAAGTTTGATGCGCAAGCTTTCACCACCAAGTTCGCCGGTGAAGTCAAAGGCTTCAATATCGAGGATTACATCCCCGCTAAGGAAGCGCGCCACATGGATACCTTCATCCATTACGGCATGGCGGCCGGCATCCAGTCGGTGCAAGACTCCGGCATCGTCGTCACCGAAGAGAACGCCGACCGCATCGGCGTCATCATCGGTTCCGGTATCGGCGGCCTGCCGCTGATCGAAGAAACCAAGGAAGAGTACGACAAGCGCGGTCCGCGCCGTATCTCGCCGTTCTTCGTGCCTGCCTCGATCATCAATATGATCTCGGGCAACCTGTCGATCAAGTACGGCATGCGTGGTCCTAACCTGTCGATCGTCACGGCCTGCACCACCGGCCTGCACTGCATCGGCGTGGCAGCCCGCATGATCGAGTACGGCGACACCGACGTCATGGTGGCCGGCGGCGCGGAATCGACCGTGTCGCCGCTGGGCCTGGGCGGTTTCGCCTCGGCCCGCGCGCTGTCGACCCGCAACGACGATCCAGCGACCGCGTCCCGTCCATGGGACAAGGACCGCGACGGTTTCGTGCTGGGCGAGGGCGCCGGCGTGATGGTGCTCGAAGAGTACGAACACGCCAAGGCGCGCGGCGCCAAGATCTACGCCGAGCTGCTGGGCTTTGGGATGAGCGCCGACGCTTATCACATGACCTCGCCATTGGAAGATGGCAGCGGCGGCAGCAAGTCGGTGATTGCCGCGCTGGCCAACGCCGGCATCAATCCCGACCAGGTGCACTACCTGAACGCCCACGGCACGTCGACCCCGCAGGGCGACGTGGCGGAAGTGCAGGGCATCAAGCGCACCTTCGGCGCGCACGCCAAGAACATGGTGATCAATTCGACCAAGTCGATGACCGGTCACCTGTTGGGCGGCGCCGGCGGCCTGGAAGCGGTGTTTACGGTACTGGCGGTCCACCATCAGGTGTCGCCTCCGACCATCAACATCTTCAACCAGGACCCCGCTTGCGACCTGGACTTCTGCGCCAACGTGGCCCGTCCGATGAAGATCGAGTATGCAGTCAAGAACTCGTTCGGCTTCGGCGGCACCAATGGCAGCCTGGTGTTCGGCAAGATCTAAAGTCCGCAAAAGTTCGACCCCGCGTTGAACTAATCCACGCAAGCCCTGTCCAATCAGGGTGAGCGTGGATTCGGCGCCGGCATTCGCCGGCGCCAGAATTGCCCGGCCTTCGCGGCCGGCGCTTCCGAATGTAATCCCCTGTTTTTTGTTGAACGTACCGTTGTTGAATGTACGCGGCTGTCATGTCGATTGCGGTCTCTGTCATCGTTCGCCCCTCGTCCGGCCTGCAGCTGCTGCATGCCGGCTTGTGTTGCGGCGTGTTGGCGTCGGCCGTTGCCTGTCCGGGCTGGTGCGCGCCGTTGTGCTGCGCGCTGGCCGGGCTGCTCGGCCTGTGGCGCGGACGTCCATGCCGTAATGCGCGTCAGCTTGATATTTCCGGTGTCGGCCAGCTGCGGCTGACGGTATACCAAAAAACAGGGGTGGTGCTGCGCCTGCTGGACGGCTCGACCATTTGGCCGGGCTTGCTGTTGCTGCGGCTGGGCGACGGCGACGGCCAGGCGCAGGTGGTGGCGGTGCTGCCCGACAGCGTCACGCGCGCCGATTGGCGTGCCTTGTCGCTGGCTTGCCGGGCCATCGCGGCCCGGGCTGAAATAAAACCGCGAACACTGTGAACTTCTTGCAGCGAGCTAACTCTATAGCATATGGCTCAAGACATATGGATAAAGAGTTCGGCCACGCTGCAGGCCACCGAGGGATGCAGGAGTGACGACAGAACGTGAGTGCGACCAGGTGCTGGTGGACCGGGTGCGGGATGGAGACAAGCAGGCGTTCGATTTGCTGGTGGCCAAGTACCAACGCCGGCTGATGCGCCTGCTGTCGCGTATCGTCCACGATCCGGCCGAAGCCGAGGATGTGGTGCAGGAGACGTTTATCAAGGCCTACCGCGCGCTGCGCCATTTCCGCGGCGACTCCGCCTTCTACACGTGGCTGTACCGCATCGGCATCAACACCGCCAAGAATTTTCTGGCGACGCAGGGCCGCCGCACGCCCACGTCGACCGAAGCAGACGCCGAACAAGCCGAAGCCTTTAACGATGGCGAGCATTTGCGCGACATCAACACGCCGGAATCCATGCTGGCGAGCAAGCAGATCGCCCAGACCGTCAACGCGGCGATGGATGCCTTGCCCGTGGATTTGCGCACCGCGATCGCCTTGCGCGAGATCGAGGGATTGAGCTATGAGGAAATCTCCGACATCATGGCCTGTCCGATCGGCACGGTGCGCAGCCGCATCTTCCGCGCCCGCGAAGTCATCGCTGAAAAATTGCGACCCTTGCTGGACATGCCAGTTGACAAGCGCTGGTAAGGGGGGAATGATGGCAAGTGTTATTGGCGTCCGGCAATGCGCCCGGGAAGGGCGCGGCGGACATGTTTTGACATGGCGGGATACGCGATGGATACCCAGAAAAGACTGCACGAAAACATCTCGGCGCTGGCCGACGGTGAGTTGGCGGACAGCGAGCGCGAGCTGGCGCTGGCGGCGCTCGACACGGCGGAAGGGCAGGCGGCCTGGCGCGCCTACCACCTGACCGGCGACGTGCTGCGCGACCAGGCCAGCGGCGCGCTGAGCGACGACTTCGGGGCGTCGCTGGCGGCCCGTCTTGCCGCCGAGCCCGCCTACGTGCCCGCCGCCGCGCCGGCCGGGCGCGCGGCCGACCCGGCCGAAACCCCGGCCGACGTCATCCTGCCCTGAGACGCTTGCACAACTTGCATTGTTGAGTGTGCCGTCGGGCGCGTTTTCGCTTACCATACGCTAGCCTTAGCCTCGCGCAACTCGCCCGAGGGGCACTTGCGTTCCAGAACTTTATAAAGACCGATACTTTCCATGAAAAATAATTTCTCCGTTGGTAGTAAAACTCTTTCCGCGCTGCTGGTTGGCGCAAGCGTATGGATCTCGCCGGCCGCCTTCGGCCTGGCCCCCGCGATGGCCGCCGCGCCGGTCACCGGCGCCGTCATCGGCCTGCCGGACTTCGCCGACCTGGTCGACCGCGTCGGCCCGGCCGTGGTCAACATCCGCACCACCGAACGCCTCAAGCTGGGCGGCCGCGGCGGCGCCGACGGCCAGCCGGGCGAAGAGGAAATGCAGGAATTCCTGCGCCGCTTCTTTGGCGGCGCGTTGCCGCAGCCCGGCCCCGGCGGCAAGGGCACGCCGCGCGGCCGCCGCCAGGCGCCGTCCGACGAGCCGGTGCAGCGCGGCGTCGGCTCCGGCTTCATCCTGTCGGCCGACGGCTATGTGATGACCAACGCCCACGTGGTCGACGGCGCCGACGAGGTGTTCGTCACGCTGACCGACAAGCGCGAGTTCAAGGCCAAGGTGCTGGGCGCGGACGCCCGCACCGACGTCGCCGTGCTCAAGATCGAGGGCGACAAGCTGCCCTTCCTGGTCATGGGCGATTCGGACAAGATCCGCGTCGGCGAATGGGTGATCGCGATCGGCTCGCCGTTCAACCTGGAGAACACCGTCACCGCCGGCATCATCTCGGCCAAGCAGCGCGACACCGGCGACTACCTGGCGCTGATCCAGAGCGACGTCGCGGTCAATCCCGGCAATTCGGGCGGCCCGCTGATCAACATGCGCGGCGAGGTGATCGGCATCAACTCGCAGATCGCCACGCTGTCGGGCGGCTACAACGGCATTTCCTTCGCCGTGCCGATCGACGAGGCGATCCGCGTGTCGGAGCAGCTGAAGAAAAACGGCAAGGTCACGCGCGGCCGCATCGGCGTGCAGATCGGCGAAGTCAGCAAGGAAGTGGCGGAGTCGCTGGGCTTGAAGAGCGCGCAGGGCGCCGAGGTCTCGCTGGTGGAGCCGGGCGGTCCCGCCGACAAGGCCGGCATCAAGGCGGGCGACATCATCCTCAAGTTCAACGGCGTGCAGGTGAACCGTTCGTCGGACCTGCCGCGCCTGGTGGGCGGCACCGCGCTGGCCAGCAAGGCCGTGGTGACGGTGTGGCGCAAGGGCCAGCAGCTGGACTTGCCGGTGACCGTGGCCGAGCTGGAGGCGGACAAGGGCGTCAAGGTGGGCAAGGGCAAGGGCGGCAAGGCCGAGCCGGAAGCGACGGTCAAGGCCAACGCGCTGGGCTTGAAGGTCAGCGACCTGACCGCCGAGCAGAAGAAGGAGCTGGGCGTCGACGGCGGCGTGCTGGTCGATGCGGCCGAGGGCGTGGCCGGCCGCGCCGGCGTGCAGGAGGGCGACGTGCTGCTGCAGTTGAATAACATCGAAGTCAAGGACGCCAAGCAGTTCAACGCGGCCGTGGCCAAGCTCGATGCGAAGAAGGCTTCGGTGCTGCTGGTGCGCCGCGGCGACGTGACGCAGTACATTTCCGTGCGTCCTAGCGCCAAGTAAGGAGTTCGCCCCGCCCGCTTCGGCGCGGCGGGGCGCTGTCATGCACTTCACCCTCTACTCGCGCAGCTACTGCCACCTCTGCCAGGACATGCTGGACGCCCTGATGCGCCTGCAAACGCCCGAGCGGCCCATCACCGTCGACGTGATCGATGTCGACGCCGACGACGCCCTGGTGGCCCGCTTCGACGAGCTGGTGCCGGTGCTGTACGCCGACCTGTCCCAGCCCGAGTTGTGCCACTACTTCCTGGACGAGGCAAAAGTGCGCGAAGTGCTTAATAAATAAGCATTTCCGCTGCATTTTTTGCCTCAAGGCCTTAAGCAATATGCATTTCGCACTGCATAAGTCGGCCTTTCCCCTCTGAAATCCGGTAAAATGCGGGGGTAGAAAAGCTTCCGTTTTGCTTTCAGTGGCTGTCATCAAGGCGCTCGCCAGGGCATTACCGCCCCGCTCGGAGCGCTTTTTTCGTATTGCGCGCAGTTTCCGCGCCCCGTCGTTTCAAACCCGTTTTTGAATATTTGTTAATGAACAACATACGCAATTTTTCCATCATCGCCCACATCGACCACGGCAAATCGACCCTGGCGGACCGTATCATTCAATTGTGCGGTGGCTTGTCCGAACGCGAGATGGAGTCGCAAGTGCTCGATTCGATGGATCTGGAGCGCGAACGCGGCATTACGATCAAGGCCCAGACCGCGGCCCTGCAATACAAGGCCCGCGACGGCATCGTCTACAACCTGAACCTGATCGACACCCCCGGCCACGTCGACTTCTCCTACGAAGTGTCGCGCTCGCTGTCGGCCTGCGAAGGCGCGCTGCTGGTGGTCGACGCCTCGCAGGGCGTGGAAGCCCAGACCGTGGCCAACTGCTACACCGCGCTCGACCTGGGCGTGGAGGTGGTGCCGGTGCTCAACAAGATCGACCTGCCGAACGCCGATCCGCCGACCGCGATCGCCGAGATCGAGGACGTGATCGGCATCGAGGCCGGCGACGCCGTCCACTGCTCGGCCAAGACCGGCCTGGGCGTGGAGGACGTGCTGGAATCGATCATCGCCAAGGTGCCGCCGCCGAAGGGCGACCCGGACGCGCCGCTGCAGGCGCTGATCGTCGACTCGTGGTACGACCCCTACGTCGGCGTGGTGATGCTGGTGCGCGTGATGAACGGCACCCTCAAGCCCAAGGACAAGATCAAGCTGATGGCCACCGACTCGCTGCAGCTGGTGGAGGACGTCGGCATCTTCGCGCCGCGCTCGGTTTCGCTGCCGCAGCTGTCGGCCGGCCAGGTGGGCTTCATCATCGCCGGCATCAAGGAACTGAAGGCCGCCAAGGTGGGCGACACCGTCACCCTGGCCAACCGTCCGGCGCCGGCGCCGCTGCCCGGCTTCAAGGAGGTGCAGCCGCAGGTGTTCGCCGGCCTGTTCCCGGTCGAGGCCAACCAGTACGACGCACTGCGCGACTCGCTGGAAAAGCTCAAGCTGAACGACGCCGCGCTGATGTACGAGCCGGAAGTGTCGCAGGCGCTGGGCTTCGGCTTCCGCTGCGGCTTCCTCGGCCTGCTGCACATGGAGATCGTGCAGGAACGCCTGGAGCGCGAATTCGACATGGACCTGATCACCACGGCCCCGACCGTGGTGTACGAGGTGGTCATGCGCGACAACAGCATCATCAAGGTGGACAATCCATCCAAGATGCCGGACCCGACCAAGATCAACGAGATCCGCGAGCCTATCGTCACGGTCAACCTGTACATGCCGCAGGAGTACGTCGGCTCGGTGATCACGCTGTGCATCGGCAAGCGCGGCGTGCAGATGGACATGGCCTACCACGGCCGCCAGGTCAAGCTGGTCTACGAGATGCCGATGGGCGAGATCGTGCTGGACTTCTTCGACAAGCTCAAGTCCACCTCGCGCGGCTACGCCTCGATGGATTACGAGTTCAAGGAATACCGCGCCTCGGACGTGGTCAAGGTCGACATGCTGATCAACGGCGAGAAGGTCGACGCGCTGGCCATCATCGTCCACCGTTCCAACAGCGCCTACCGCGGCCGCCAGGTCGCGGCCAAGATGCGCGAGCTGATCCCGCGCCAGATGTTCGACGTGGCGATCCAGGCCGCCATCGGTGTCAACGTGATCTCGCGCGAGAACGTCAAGGCCTTGCGCAAGAACGTGCTGGCGAAGTGCTACGGCGGCGACGTCAGCCGTAAAAAGAAACTGCTGGAGAAGCAGAAAGCAGGTAAAAAACGCATGAAGCAAGTGGGCTCGGTCGAGATTCCACAAGAAGCGTTCCTGGCAATCTTACAAGTGGACGACAAATGAACCTGCAAGTGATCTTAGGTAATTTTGCTTTAATCCTGTTCGTACTGATGGTGATCACCGGTGTGATCTGGTTCCTGGATGTGTTCTACCTGGCCAAGCAGCGCCGTGCCGCCGCCGACCGCGCGCTGGCCGAGTACGACGCCCGCAACGCCAAGCTGACCGCCGACGGCATCAAGCTCGACAACCAGGGCAACCGTGCCGCCATCGAGGCCAACCTGCTGCGCCAGCCGACCTGGATCGAATACTCGGGCAGCTTCTTCCCGGTGATCGCGTTGGTGTTCTTCCTGCGCTCCTTCCTGTATGAGCCGTTCAAGATCCCGTCGTCGTCGATGGTGCCGACCTTGCTGGTGGGCGACCTGATCCTGGTGAACAAGTTCACCTACGGCATCCGCCTGCCGGTGCTGAACCAGAAAGTGGTCCAGATAAACGACCCGCAGCGCGGCGACGTGATGGTGTTCAAGTATCCGATGGATATGAGCCAGGACTACATCAAACGCGTCATTGGCGTGCCGGGTGATAAGATTACGTATGAGAACAAACGCTTGACGGTGAACGGCGTGGAAGTGAAGTACACTCCGCTGGACGACTACCTCGACGACGAACACCTGATTTACAACAAGCAGTTCCAGGAAAACCTGACCGGCGTGAGCCACCGCATCCTCAACAACGAGGCGGCGCCAACGCTGAGCCTGGATGGCGTGAAGCAGTTCCCGCACAGCGAAAACTGCACCTACAAGTATGAAGGCTTCACCTGTGTGGTTCCGCAGGGTAACTACTTCATGATGGGCGACAACCGCGACAACAGCGCGGACAGCCGCTACTGGGGCTTTGTGCCGGACAAGAACATTGTTGGAAAAGCATTCTTCGTGTGGATGAACCTGGGCAACCTGCGCCGCATCGGCAGCATCCACTAACAGCGGACCACGGCGAAAGGGACTAAGATGCAAGCAAGCTTGAAACGGCAAGATGGCATTTCCCTGGTCGGCCTGATCGTCGTGCTGGCCGCGCTGGGCTTCGTCGGCGTGCTGGCGCTCAAGATCGTGCCGACTTATACCGAGTACCGCGCGATCCAGAACGCCATCGTCACGGCCAAGGCCACCGGCGGTTCCGTGCTGGAGATGCAGAAATCGTTCGACGCCAACGCGACCACCGGCTACATCAGCTCGATCACCAGCCGGGATCTGCTCATCGGCAAGGAAAACGGCGAAGTGGAAATCAGCTTCGCCTACGAAAAGAAAATCCCGTTGGTCGGACCGGCCAGCCTGCTGTTGGAATACCAGGGCACCACGGCCAAGAACGGCATGCCGCCACCGGCCAAGACCGACCAATAAACACGTTTAACACCAGAACAAAACAATGAATCTTCAGTTATTGCAAACCCGTCTAGGCTATACGTTCCAGGATGCTGGCCTGTTGCAGCAAGCCTTGACGCACCGTAGCCACAGCAGTTTGCATAATGAACGACTGGAATTCCTCGGCGACTCGGTCCTGAACTGCGTGGTCGCCTCCATCCTGTACGAGCGCTTCGTGGCGATCGACGAGGGCGACCTGTCGCGCCTGCGCGCCAACCTGGTCAAGCAGCAGTCGCTGTACGAGATCGCGCAAAAGCTGGAGCTGTCGCAGTTCCTGCGGCTGGGGGAGGGGGAGTTGAAGTCGGGCGGGTTCCGCCGTCCCTCGATCCTGGCCGACACGCTTGAGGCGCTGTTGGGCGCCATTTTTTTGGATGGCGGCTTCAACCCCGCGCGCGACGTGATCCGGGCCTTCTACATTCCGATCCTCGAATCGGTCGACCCGCAAACCCTGGGCAAGGACGCCAAGACCCTGCTGCAGGAATTCCTGCAAAGTAAGAAGATTTCCCTGCCGCTGTACAATGTGGTGGCCACGCACGGCGCCGCGCACAGCCAGGAATTCGAAATCGAATGCCTGGTGCCCAAGCTGGGCATCCAGGTCTACGGACGCGGCGGCAGCCGCCGCGCCGGCGAACAGGCCGCCGCCAAGCTGGCGCTGGAAGTGGCCGAGCAAGCGCTGGTCAAGACCCCGGCCGCCGGCCGCAAGTCCAAGCCGCGCGCCGCCCAGCTCAAGCTGGCCGGCATCGCCACCGTGCAGACGACCGAGGCCGGTAACGAACCGTCGCCACCGCCTGCCAAAGCAGCACACAAGTAAAAGAGAACTGAAATGACTACCGAAACGACCTCCGCCAACTTCCGTTGTGGCTACATCGCCATTGTCGGCCGCCCCAACGTGGGCAAATCGACCCTGATGAACACGCTCATCGGCGCCAAGGTCAGCATCACCTCGCGCAAGGCGCAGACCACGCGCCACCGCATCACCGGCATCCAGACCCATGACGACGCGCAGTTCATCTACGTCGACACGCCGGGCTTCCAGACCCGCCACTCGAACGCGCTGAACAACACGCTCAACAAGACCGTCACCAACACGCTGGTCTCGTCGGACCTGATCCTGTACGTGATCGAGGCCGGCACCTTCGGCCCGGCCGACCAGCAGGTGATGGACCTGCTGCCGGTGGAAGTGCCGGTGATCCTGGTGATCAACAAGGCCGACCGCGTCAAGGACAAGGGCGCGCTGATGCCGTTCGCCCAGCAGGTCGCCGCCAAGTTCAACTTCGCGGCCATCGTGCCGGTGTCGGCCAAGCTGCGCTTCCAGCTGGAAGGCCTGGAAAAAGAGATCAAGCGCTTCCTGCCCGAGAACGCGCCGATCTTCGGCCCGGACGACATCACCGACCGCAGCGAGAAATTCCTGGCGTCGGAAATCGTGCGCGAGAAGCTGTTCCGCCTGGTGGGCGACGAGCTGCCGTACACCAGCACCGTGCTGATCGAGAAGTTCGAGCAGGAGGGCGACCTGCGCCGCGTGTTCGCCGCCATCCTGGTCGAGCGCGACACGCACAAGTCCATGGTCATCGGCAACAAGGGCGCGCGCCTGAAGGAAGTGTCGACCCAGGCCCGCCTGGACATGGAAAAACTGTTCGGTGGCCCGGTGTACCTGGAGATCTGGGTCAAGGTCAAATCCGGCTGGGCCGACAACGAAGCGGGTCTGCGCGCCTACGGCTACGAATAAAGAAGAGGGCGATGTCCACCACCACGCTCGACGCCGACGCTGAATCGGCAACGCAGCAACCGGTCGTTCCCGCGCAGGCGGGAACCCCATCCCCCTCCGTAGCTCCAAAACGTCCGCGCGCACCGTCGCGCGAGCGCACCTTCGGCACCAAGGTCGCCGGCCAGCCGGCCTTCGTCCTGCACAGCTACCCCTACAAAGAAACCAGCCTCATCATCGATCTGTTCACGCGCGACTTCGGCCGCGTGGCCCTGATCGCCAAGGGCGCCAAGCGGCCGCACTCGCAGCTGCGCGGTGTGCTGCAGACCTTCCAGCCGCTGTCGTCGAGCTGGGTGGGCAAATCCGAACTGCGCACGCTGACCGAGGCCGAATGGGTGGGCGGCATGCTGCCGCTGGAGAAGACCGCGCTGCTGTGCGGCTTCTACCTGAACGAGCTGCTGGTCAAGCTGCTGGCGCGCGACGACGCCCACCCGCGCCTGTTCGACCACTACGTCGCCACGCTCAACCAGCTCGCCCACAACGAACCGGCGCCCATCGTCTTGAGAAAATTCGAACGGGCCCTACTTAAAGAGACAGGCGTCGCCGCCGAGCTGACCCGCTGTACCGACACCCGCCGCACCGTGCAGGCCGACGTGGTCTACGTGGTGGACCCGGAACGCGGCCCGCGCCCCGAGCGCGCCGCCGATCCGTGGCCGCGCGTGGCCGGCAAGACCCTGCTCGACATGGAGCGCGAAGACTACCAGGACGCCGCCACGCAAGCGCAAAGCAAGCAGCTGATGCGCTTCCTGCTGGCGCACCACCTGGGCGGCGCGCCGCTGAACACGCGCCAGATCCTGATCGACCTGATGCAGTTATAAACCCGATAAACGGTATAAACCAATGAGCTTCCTGCAACCCTCCGGCACCATCATCGACCTTGGCGTGAACATCGACCACGTCGCCACCCTGCGCAACGCGCGCGGCACCACGTACCCGGACCCGATCCGCGCCGCGCTGCTGGCCGAGCAGGCCGGCGCCGACTGCATCACGCTGCACCTGCGCGAAGACCGCCGCCACATCAAGGACGCCGACGTGATCGCGCTGGCGCCGCAACTGCTCACCCGCATGAACCTGGAGGCGGCCGTCACACAGGAGATGATCGACTTCGCCTGCCGTATCAAGCCGGCCGACGTCTGTCTGGTGCCCGAAAAGCGCACCGAAGTGACCACCGAGGGCGGTCTCGATGTCGTCGGCCACTTCAACGCCGTGCAGGCCGCCGTCAAGCAGCTGCAGGCCGAAGGCATCCGCGTCAGCCTGTTCATCGACGCCGACGAGGAACAGATGAACGCCACCGCCGACATCGGCGCGCCGGTGATCGAGCTGCACACCGGCCGCTACGCCGACACCGAGGGCGCCGAGCAGGCCGCCGAACTGGAACGCATCCATCGCGGCGTGCTGTATGGCGTATCGAAAGGCCTGAAGGTCAACGCCGGCCACGGCCTGCACTACACCAACGTGCAGGCCATCGCCGCGATCCCGGAAATCGCCGAGCTCAATATCGGTCACGCCATCGTCGCGCATTCGGTGTTCGTCGGCTGGGAAAACGCCGTGCGCGAAATGAAGGCCATCATGGTCTCGACCCGCCTGGGCGCGCGAAAATGATCTACGGGATAGGCACCGACATCTGCAAGATCCCGCGCATCGAGGCGGCGCTGGCGCGCAACGGCGACCGCTTCGCCGCCAAGATCCTCGGCCCGCAGGAGATGGAGAAGTACCTGGCGCGCAAGGCCAAGAACGCGGCGCGCGGCATCCGCTTCGTCGCCACGCGCTTCGCCGCCAAGGAAGCCTTCTCCAAGGCCATCGGCTTGGGCATGCGGATGCCGATGACCTGGCCCGCCGCGCAGATGCTCAACGCGCCCAGCGGCAAGCCGGTGATCGTGTGCAGCGGCGTGCTGAAGGAATTCATGGAAAAGCATAAGCTGTCGGCACAGGTGACCGTCAGCGACGAGGAAGAATACGCCGTCGCCTTCGTCATCGTCGAACAAGCGCAGTGAGAAGACCATCGCATGACTGAACTGGAAGCCGCGCCCGACCCGCGCGAACAAGTGCTGGCCACCGTGGCCAAGCTGCCCAACCTGCCGGGCGTGTACCGCTATTTCGACGCCGACGACAAGGTGCTCTACGTCGGCAAGGCGCGCGACCTGAAGAAGCGCGTGTCGAGCTACTTCCAGAAAAACCTCAGCAGCCCGCGCATCGCCATGATGGTCGAGCGCATCGCGCGGCTGGAGACCACCGTCACCCACAGCGAAGCCGAAGCGCTGATCCTTGAGAACAACCTGATCAAGGCCCTGAGCCCGCGCTTCAACATCCTGTTCCGCGACGACAAATCGTACCCCTATCTGAAGATCACCGGCGGCGACGCGCCGCGCATGGTCTACTACCGGGGCGCGGTGGACAAGAAGAACCAGTATTTCGGCCCGTTCCCCAGTTCATGGGCGGTCAAGGAATCGATGCAGATCCTGCAGAAGGTGTTCCTGATCCGCACCTGCGAGGACAGCGTGTATTCCAACCGCACCCGCCCATGCCTGCTGCACCAGATCGGCCGCTGCAGCGCGCCGTGCGTGGACCTGATCAGCAAGGACGACTACAAGCTCGATGTGGAGAACGCCGCGCGCTTCCTGCGCGGCCGCCAGAGCGAGGTGATGGCCGACCTGGAAGCGAAGATGCACGGCTACGCGGCCGAGCTCAAATTCGAGCAGGCGGCGGCGGTGCGCAACCAGATCCAGTCGCTGTCGCGCGTGCTGCATCAGCAAAGCATGGAGACCACCGGCGACGCCGACGTCGACATCATCGCCGTGTTGGTGCAGGGCGGGCGCGCCTGCGTCAACCTGGCCATGGTGCGCGGCGGCCGCCATTTGGGCGACCGCGCCTACTTCCCCAACCACATCGGCGACGCCGCCGCGATTGCGGAAGAGCCGATCGAGGTCGAGGTGCTGGCCGCCTTCCTGGTCCAGCACTACACCGAGAAGTTCATCCCCGGCACGCTGATCCTCAACATCGAATTCGACCACCCGGCGCTGATGCAGGCCTTGCAGGAGCAGTGCGGCCACCGCATCAACCTGATCTTCCAGCCGCAGGACCAGCGCCGCAAGTGGCTGGAGCTGGCGCAGAAGGGCGCCGAGATCTCGCTGGCGCGGCTGCTGTCGGAGCAGGGCTCGCAGCAGTCGCGCACGCGCGCGCTGGTCGAGGCGCTGCAACTGGAGCCAGAGGACATTGATGCGCTGCGCGTGGAGTGCTTCGACATCTCGCACACGCAGGGCGAGGCCACGCAGGCCTCGTGCGTGGTGTTCCACCACCACCAGATGCAGAACGGCGAATACCGCCGCTACAACATCAACGACATCACGCCCGGCGACGACTACGCGGCGATGCGCCAGGTGCTGATGCGCCGCTACGAGAAGGTGGCCAACGGCGACGGCGTCATGCCGGACGTGGTGCTGATCGACGGCGGCAAGGGCCAGATCGAAATGGCGCGCCAGGTGTTCGCCGAGCTGGGGCTGGACATCAGCCTGATCGTCGGCGTGGCCAAGGGGGAGGGGCGGCGCGTCGGCCTGGAGACGCTGATGTTCGTCGACGGCCGGCCGTCGCAGGAGCTGGGCAAGGAATCGGCGGCGCTGATGCTGGTGGCGCAGATCCGCGACGAGGCGCACCGCTTCGCCATCACCGGCATGCGCGCCAAGCGCGCCAAGACGCGCCAGACCTCGCGCCTGGAGGAGATCGAAGGGATAGGCGCCAAGCGCCGCCAGCGCCTGCTGGCGCGCTTCGGCGGCCTGCGCGGCGTGGTCGACGCCAGCGTCGAGGACCTCAAGCAGGTCGAGGGCATCTCGAACGCTTTGGCCGAAGAGATTTACCGCCAATTACACTGAGTTACCTGCACAGCAACAGTGCGCTGGTTTAATGTGCGTCGGCAAGGTAGACTAGCGGCGCATTAACAATTTTCACGGCCGCACTAATTTCCGAGCTTATGCCCTTCAATATACCGATACTGTTGACCTGGTTGCGCGTTGCGCTGATTCCGCTGGTGGTGGGCGTCTACTACCTGCCCACCAACGTCCTGCCCGTGGCGGACCAGAACCTGGCGGCCACGCTGGTGTTCATCATCGCCGCCGTGACCGACTGGTTCGACGGTTTCCTCGCGCGCCGCTGGAACCAGACCTCGGCCTTCGGCGCCTTCCTCGACCCGGTCGCGGACAAGCTGATGGTGGCGGGTGCCTTGCTGGTGCTGGTGCAGCTGGACCGCGCCAACGCCGTGCTGTCGTTCATCATCATCGGCCGCGAGATCGCCATCTCGGCGCTGCGCGAATGGATGGCGCAGATCGGTGCCTCCAAATCGGTGGCGGTCAGCTCGCTGGGCAAGATCAAGACCACGGCCCAGATGACGGCCATCCCGCTGCTGCTGTTCCATGACGTGCTGTGGGGCGCCATTGACACCCAGTTCTGGGGCTCGCGCCTGCTGGAAGTGGCGGCCGTGCTGACGGTGTGGTCGATGTTCTACTACCTGCGCCTGGCCTGGCCGCTGATCAAGGAAAAGTCCGGCACGCTTAGCTAATGGCAAAGTGCTATGATCTGGTGAAGCCCACCTCATCAGATCGGGAGCACACGCCATGGCGCTTTGGAGATTCCTGGCCGCTTGCGCGGCAACCGCAATCTGCCTGGCGGCGCAGGCGCAGCAACAACCCTTCGTCTGTCGCACGCAGGAATCCGGCCTGGGCCAGCCCAGCGTCGACAACCAGGACGGCGTCGGCCATCCGGTGATCGACGAAGGCAGCGGCGCCATCGTCGGCTACAGCCGCAATTGCGCCATCGCGACGCGGGTCCAGTACTTCTACCTCGCCGGCGGCAACTTCAAACCCTTCGATCCCGCCACCGGCTACACGGCGCCTCCAGCCGACTTGAAGACCATCCAGCGCAACGGCGCGGCAGTACCCTTCGTGGTGCGGGTGGAGGTCGGCACCATCAACCGCTTCATCTACACCATCGCCATGCTGGCGCCGGGGCCCAAGCCCGAGCCGGCGGCCTGGAACCGCAAGCTGGTGTACTGGTTCGGCGGCGGTGTCGGCATCGGCCATCATCAAGGCTTGCCGCTGTGGTTCAAGTCCGGAGGCCTGAGCGGCAACGAGCGCCAATTGATGATTCCCTTGCTGGAGCAGGGCTACGCCATCGTCAGCTCGTCCGGCAATGAAGCCGGCGTCCATTACAACATGCGCCTGGCCGGGCAGACCGCCATGCTGACCAAGGCCCGTTTTGTCGAAGCCTATGGCGCGCCGCTGTTCACCATCGGCCTGGGTGGATCGGGCGGAGCGGTGCAGCAGTACCTGTTCGCGCAAAACCATCCCGGCCTGCTGGACGGCGGCATCCCGCTGCAATCGTATCCGGACATGATCACGCAGACCATGCCGATCTCGGATTGCCCGCTGCTGAGCCAATACTTCAAGGACGAGGTGGCGCTGGATCCGGCGTCGCCGTGGGCCAGGTGGACCAACCAGATCGCCATCGAAGGCATGAACGCCAGCGACACCGCACGCCACGCCTGGACCGGCGGCGCCGGATCGACCGAGTGCATCAACGGCTGGAAGATGGCGATCGTGACGGTGCTGAACCCACGCTACAAGCATGAGGGGTATGACATCGCCGCGACCTTCTATCGCTATCCCGCCGGTGTGTTCGACCAGGTCAAGTGGACGCACTGGAACGACCTGGCGGATATCTACGGCACCGACAGCCAAGGCTATGCGCCCGTCTCCATCGACAACGAGGGCGTGCAGTACGGCCTGAAAGCGCTGGAGCAGGGCAGCATCGGCATCGACGAATTCCTGCGCCTCAACGCCTGCGTGGGCGGCTGGAAGGAGCAGGCCGACTTCGTGGATTGGCAGGGCAAGGACGACCCCTACGACAGCCGCAACATGCTGCGCAGCGCCACCTGCCGCGATCCGGACGGCGCGCCGGCGCCGCGCCGCAGCGGCAGCGTGGAGGCGATGCGCAAAGCCTACAGCTCGGGCCAGGTATTTACCGGCCAGCGCCTCGGCATTCCGATGATCGATCTGCGGCCCTACCTGGAGCCGGAACTGAACATGCACAACGCGCGCCAGGCGTTCTCGGTGCGGGCCCGCCTGCTGCACGCCAACCGCGCCGAGGCCGGGCGCCAGGTGATCTGGTTCACCCGTTCCCAGGCCGACATGCAGGGCAGGGTGCTGGAAGCCTTGTCGGTCATGGACCGGCTGCTGAGTGGCGGTCCGGCGCCGGCCGAATTCACCGACCGCTGCATCGATACCGGCGGCGCCGTCATCGCCGCCGGGCCATCCGTTTGGGACGGCATCCTGGACGCCAGGCCGCCGGGGGCGTGCTCCAGGGCCTTCCCCATGTTTTCCAGCCCGCGCATGGTGGCGGGGGAATCCATCAGGGGCGACGTCTTCAAGTGCGCGCTGAAGCCGGTCGCGCAGGCGCTGCGGGACGGCAGCTATCCCGCCGGCCTGGCGTGGACCGCGCAGCAAGCGGCGCGGCTGCAGCGGATCTTCCCGCACGGTGTCTGCGATTACAGCCAGCCGGACCAGGGCCGGCCGCCGGCTTTTTAAAGCTGAACCGATAAGATTGACATCAGGGCCATTGACAGATGCTATGGATCATCTATAATGCTGGCCTGTTGTTGATGACGACGAAGCGGGAGTAGCTCAGTTGGTAGAGCGCAACCTTGCCAAGGTTGAGGTCGAGAGTTCGAGACTCTTCTCCCGCTCCAAGTTGTCAAAAACAAGTAGCACTGGCGTTAATGGCTGTCAGCTGCTAAAATGTCGGACTCCAATGCGGGAGTAGCTCAGTTGGTAGAGCGCAACCTTGCCAAGGTTGAGGTCGAGAGTTCGAGACTCTTCTCCCGCTCCAGTTTCTCCGGAAGTTGGCTGGCGCAGTACAAAATGTAACTCCAATGCGGGAGTAGCTCAGTTGGTAGAGCGCAACCTTGCCAAGGTTGAGGTCGAGAGTTCGAGACTCTTCTCCCGCTCCAGAATTTCGGATCGCAGCGCGTAACCCCGCTGTGCATCCTGGTAAAAAGTTTCCTCTGGCGAGGTAGCAAAGCGGTTATGCAGCGGCCTGCAAAGCCGTCTAGGTCGGTTCGACTCCGATCCTCGCCTCCAGACAATTTGAACTCCAAGCGGGAGTAGCTCAGTTGGTAGAGCGCAACCTTGCCAAGGTTGAGGTCGAGAGTTCGAGACTCTTCTCCCGCTCCAGTATGAAGAAGGGCAGCCGCTGTGGCTGCCCTTTTTGCATTCCGCGCGGCGTTTAGAATTCCTGCCGCGTCGGCCGGAACAGGATTTCATTGATGTCGACCTCTTCCGGCTGGCCGATGGCGAACAGCACGCAGCGCGCGAAGCTGCTCGGGGGAATGGCGTTGCGCTCGTAGAAGCTCTGCATCGCCTGCGTCATGCCTTCGGCCTTGGTGGTGGCGGGCAGTTCCGTATCGATCGCGCCCGGCGAGAGGATGGTGGAGCGGATGTTGTACGGCTTGACCTCCTTGCGCAAACCCTCGGAAATGGCGCGCACCGCGAACTTGCTGGCGCTGTACACCACGCCGCCCGCGCTGACCAGATGGCCGGCCACCGACGAGACGTTGATGATCTGCCCGCTCTTTTGCGCCTTCATGTGGGGCAGCGCGGCCGCGATGCCGTACAACACGCCCTTGATGTTGACGTCGATCGTCTGCTCCCATTCATCCAGCCGCAGCATCTCCAGCGGCGACAGCGGCATGACGCCGGCGTTATTGAGCAGCACGTCGATGCGTCCGTAGGTGTCGATGGCGCGCGCCACCAGCGCCTGCACCTGCGCCGGGTCCGTCACGTCGGTCTGCATGAAGCTCTCGGGGCCCAGCGCCAGTTCGCTCGCCAGCGCCCGCAGCCGGTCCAGCCTGCGCGCGCCCAGCACCACCCTGGCGCCGGCGCGCACCAGGTGGCGCGCCGTTTCCGCGCCCAGGCCACTGCTGCCGCCGGTGATCACCACCACCTTGTTGTCGATAGATTGCATCATGAGTTTTCCTTGGTTAAGTCAAATCACAAACCCAGCAGCCGCTCGGCGTTCGCGTGCGCGATCAGCGTCTTGTCGGCCTCACTGACCGGCAGGCGCTCGATGAAGGCGCGCGCGCCGTCCAGGCTCTGGTACGGATAGTCGATGGAGTACAGGATGCGTTCCGCCCCCATCAGCGCGTGGATGAACTGGAAGTGCGGCAGCGTGAGCATGCCGCTGGGCGAGACGTACACGTGCTCGCGGTAGGTCTGCACGATGGGTCGCCGCAGGCCGGACGCCTCCTGCGGAATCGCATCCTCGAGCCGTTGCAGGAAGAACGGCACCATCTCGCCCCAATGGCCGCTGATGATTTGCAGGCGCGGGTAGCGGTCGAACAGGCCGGCCAGCAGCATGCGCACGACCTGGATGCCGGCCTCGTTGTGCCAGCCCCAGCCGAACATGGACAGCCGCGCGCTCAGCTCCCGGTCGAAGCCGCCGTAGTAGGGCGCCTGCACGGCCGCCAGCGGCAGCCCGGGATGGACGTACAAGGGCACCTCCAGCGCGTCGAAGGCGGCCAACACGGGCGCGTAGCGCGGGTCGTCCAGGAAGGTCGCGCCGGGACGCCCGTTGATCAGCGCGCCTTTGAGCCCCAGCGCCTTGACGGCGCGCTCCAGTTCGCGCGCGGCCGCCTCGGGCGCCTGCCACGGCAGCGTGGCGAAGCCGCTGAAGCGCGCCGGATGGGCCTGCGCCGCCAGCGCCAGCTTGTCGTTGGCGGCGCGGCACAGGTCGATCGCCTGCGTCGCCGCCAGCAGCTGCGCGAAGCCGCCGTAGGACAGCACCTGCATGTCGATGCCGGCCGCGTCCATGTCGGCCAGGCGTGGCGCGGCCATGTCCAGCGCCTTGCGGGCCGATTCGGCCGGGGCCACCACGTGCGGCCGGGTGGCGTCGGCCACGCGCCCGCCGTCGACCACGCGGCTGCCCCAGTCGGACAGGTAGGGCGCCTCGGCGCGGGCCAGGCCCTGGGTGGCCGCGCCGGTGGCGGCGTCGAGCACATGCTCTTCAACACAGATCAGTTTCATGGTGCCGTGCCGAGGATCAGGCCAGCAGCGCGTCGCGCAGCGCCTCGCCCAGGCGGGCGGCGGACTGCGGATTCTGTCCGGTGATGAGGCGGCCGTCGACCACCACGTTGTCGGCCCAGTTGGCCGCGCCCTGGTGCAGCGCGCCGCGCTCGATCAGCGCCGACGCCAGCAGGAACGGCACCACATGGGTGGACTGCACTTCCTCTTCCTCGCCGTTGGTGAAGGCCGCGAGCTTCTTGCCGGCCACCAGCAGGCTGCCGTCGGCGCGGCGGGCGTTGACCAGCGCGGCCGGGCCGTGGCACACCGCCGAGACGATGCCGTCGGCCGCGTCGATCTCGCGGATCGCCTTTTGCGCGGCCAGGTTGTCGGGGAAGTCCCACATCGTGCCGTGGCCGCCGGCAAAGAAGATCGCCGCATAGCGCGCGGGATCGACGTCGTCCAGGCGCAGCGTGTGGGAAATGGCATGGCGGAAGCCGGTATCGGCCCAGTAGCGGGCGATGACCGGATCGTTCATGTCCTCCAGGCCGTCCAGCGGGGCGTCGCCGCCCAGCGGCGAGGCGAATTCGACGCGGATGCCGGCCGCCTGCAGCTTTTCCAGCGGGTGGGTCACTTCCGCCAGGTTGTAGCCGGTGGGGATGCCGGTCGCTCCCTTGACCGCGTTGCTGGAGACGACGAACAGGATGGGTTTGAGTTCAGATGCTTGCTTGGGCATGGGGGATATTCCTCTTGAATAAATGGGGGGGGGGGGGGCGTCACAGGCTTGATCTTGGCGATCAGGCCGGCGCGAACAGCATTTCCCAGTTCAGGAACGGGCCGAGCGGGATCACTTGCCAGTCGATCAGGCCGGCCTTGGCGAGCGGGAATTCGGCCAGCGCCTTTTGGGCGGCCTCCACCGATTCGGCCTCGGCGATGATGGCGACGCCGGGGCGGTCCTGGCGGAAATAGATGTCGCGCACGATGCCGTTCTTGTAGAGCTGCCAGCCGTGGCGGGCTTCGGCCTGCAGGTGCGGATGGTATTGGTCCAGGGTGGCGCCGGGCAGGGGGATGTCGAGGCAAAGCAGTTTCATGGGAGTTTCCTTATGTTGAATTTTTCCGTCTGGTTGTCGCCCAAAATTCACCTTGGGCGCACCATTGGCATGTTAAAGTAGAAAAATACTCGTCAATGTAGAAAGATATTCCCATGTCGGAAGAGCCGAATTCGTCAATGTTTCGCGCCGCCGGCGCGCCGGACCGCCAGGAAAGGTTCGATGGCGTGACCGTGTTCGTGGAGGTGGTGCGGCTGGGCGGCTTCGCGCGCGCGGCCGAACACCTGGGCCTGACCCGCTCGGCGGTCGGCAAGGCCATGGCGCGGCTGGAGGCGCGGCTGGCCACGCGCCTGTTCCATCGCACCACGCGGGTGCAGAGCCTGACCGACGACGGCCAGATCTACTACGAACACTGCCTGCGCGCGCAGGCCGAGCTGCAGGCGGCCGAGGCGCAGATGGCGTCCGGCCGTTACGAGGTGGCGGGGCGCCTGCGGGTGTCCATGCCGGTGCTGTTTGGCCGCCACTGCGTCGCCCCCGTCCTGCTGGAGCTGGCGCGGCGGCATCCGTCGCTGGAGCTGCAGCTGAGTTTCAGCGACCGTCCGGTCGACGTGCTGGCGGAAGGCTTCGACCTCGCCATCCGCTGCGGCGTGCTGGGCGCCGAGAGCGAGGGGCTGCGTGCGCGCAAGCTGGCGGTGCTGCGCAAGCGCGTGTGCGCCTCGCCGGCCTACCTCGCCACCCATGGACAGCCGCGCCTGAGCGCCGAACTGGCCGCGCACAGCATCCTGATCTACCGCCGCGCCGACCGCGTCAACACCTGGCAGTTGCCGGACGCGGCGGGGCGGATCGTGGACCTGCCGCTGACGTCGCGGCTGCAGCTCGACGATCTGGAAGCGATCGCCGACGCCGCCGTTGCCGGCCTGGGCCTGGCATGGCTGCCGGAGTGGCTGGTGCGCGACCGGCTGCGGAGCGGGGCGCTGGCAGGCGTCATGGACGACCAGCCCGGCGCGACCATGGACTGTCATGCCGTGTGGCCCGCCACGCCGCACATGTCGCTGCGCCTGCGCCTGGCGGTGGACGCGCTGGTGGAACAGCTGCCGGCGCTTGCCTGAGCAGGGCCTGTGGTATACTTCTAACCCGTTGATTTATAAGGAAGATGGCGGTGGTCGCCCGTTGCGCCGTGGCGCCGCCGTCCACGAAAAAACATGATGAAACAATTGCTCTCCTCCTGCGTTATCGGCGTCACGCTGACCCTGGCCGTGGCCGGCTGCGACCGCGCCAAGCCGCCCGTTCCCGCCACCGCCGCCGCCAACGCCACGCCGCTGCAAAAGATCGACACCGTGGCCGGCACCGGCAAGGAAGCGGTGGCCGGCGTGACCGCCGTGGTCAACTACACCGGCTGGCTGTACGAGCCGAACTCGCCCTTGCAGCACGGCGCGCAGTTCGATTCCTCGATCGGCCGCGAGGCCTTCAGCTTCCCGCTGGGCGGCGGCCGCGTCATCCCGGGCTGGGACGAGGGCGTGCAGGGCATGAAGGTCGGCGGCAAGCGCACGCTGATCGTGCCGGCCAGCATGGGCTACGGCGAAAACGGCGCGGGCCCGATCCCGCCCAACGCCACGCTGATCTTCGACGTCGAGCTGCTGGACGTGCGCTGAAGCGTCGCGGGCATCGCGTCCCGGTCCTGGCGCGGGACGTGGAACGTGCGCTCACCCCACGCCGGGGCCGGTCGGGAAGGCACCCTTGATGTCGTCGAGCTTGTCGTCGATGGAGTAGGGCAGGGCCTTGGCCAGCAGGTCGAGGATGATCAGGCCGTTGATGGCGCCGTCCTCGTCCACCGCCTGCCGCAGGCGCCCGGCCATGGCGGCGTTGACGCTTTGCAGCGCCTGGTAGCTGGCCTTCAATCCGTGCAGCTCCCAGTCCGGCGAGCCGCCCTGGCGCGACAGGAAGTATTGCGCCAGCAGATAGGTCGAGGCCGCGCGGTAGATGGTCTCCTCCTCGGTGGCGAAGGGCAGGTGGAAATGCGCCATGGGCCGCAGAAAGGCCGTGTGCGGGCAGGCGCTGCTGGCGGCCAGCAGTCCCATCAACGCGCCCACGCCGCGCTGCACGGTGGTGAGCTTGCTGACGCTGCGTTCGGCCGTGTCGACCCGCACCTCGACCTGGTCGTAGGAGCGCAGCTTGCCCATGATGGCGACCAGCGGCACGAAGCGCACGGCCATCGGGCAGTGCGGCGAGCTGGCGGGCCGCAGCGGACAGTTGGGGCACTGCTGGCGTTCCAGCGCGGTCCAGTCCGGCAGGTCGGCCGGCGTCTCCGTGGCGTCGGCCGTCACCGCGCAACTGGCGCTGTGGCCGTCGGCGAAGCGGAAGTGATAGTGGACGTTTTGCATGGACCCGGTTCCTCGGCCGATTGTTCGCTGTCCGGCGTGGGCGCCGGCCGGCCCAGTTTAGTCCCATTGCAATACGGTGGCAATCACGCGGGCGCTCCGCTCATTCCTTCCTGATGTGCTCTGCGAGGAAGTCGATCAGCAGCCGGACGCCGGGCAGCAGGCCCCGGCGCGACGGGAACACCGCGTGGATGATGCCGCCCTTGGGCGCCCAGCCCGGCAGCACGTCGACCAGCGCACCCCGTTGCAGATCGTCCTCCACCACCATGTGCGGCAGCTGCACGATGCCGGTGCCGCCCAGCGCGGCCTGGCGCAGCGCCGTCATGTCGTCGGTGATGTAGCGCGGCTGGTGCCGCACCTGCGCTTCCGCGTCCTCCGGGCCGAGCATCTGCCACGCGTGGTCGCGCACCGGGCCCCAGTCCAGGCTGGGCAGGCCGGACAGCTCGGACGGCCGCAGCGGCGCGGCGTGGCGCGCCAGCAGCGCGGGGCTGGCCACCAGCCGCTGCGGGCTGGCCGACAGCACCCGCATCACCAGATCGGTGTTCTCCAGCGGCGGAAAGCGCACCCGCAGGGCCAGGTCGAAGCCCTCGCCGAGCACGTCGACGCGGCGGTTGGTGGCGTCCAGGTGCACCTGCACCCTGGGATACGCGGCCATGAAGCGCGCCACCAGCTCGCCGACGCGGTAGTCCAGCAGCGCGGTGGGGCAGCTCATGCGGATCACGCCCTGCGGCTCGGCGTGCTCGCGCTGCATCACCTCGCGCGCTGCGTCGGCCTGCACCAGCACGCCGACGCAGCGCTCGTAGAACTGCTGGCCCAGCGCGGTGACCGAGAAGTGGCGCGTGGTCCGCTGCAGCAGGCGCACGTCGTGCGCCGCCTCCAGCGCGGCGATCCGGCGGCTGAGCTTGGACTTGGGCATGTTCAGCGCGCGCCCGGCCTGCGTGAAGCCGCCGTGCTCGACCACCTTCACGAAATAGAAAATATCGTTTAAATCCATCGTTGTTTCAAATAAGGAACACTGACGGCATTTTATGTCACTTTCGCCAACGCTACGGCGGCCCTATCATCGTTGCCTTTCCAACCATTCAAGGACTCATCATGACCAGCGAAACCATCCGCAATCCCGCCGGCGACCATCTGCTCACGCCCCAGAACAGCGCGCTGATCGTCATCGACTATCAGCCGGTGCAGGTGAACTCGATCGCCTCGATGGACCGCCAACTGCTGATCAACAATATCGTCGGCGTGTCCAAGGCCGCCGTGGTGTACGGCCTGCCCATCGTCCACTCGACCGTCAACGTCAAGACCGGCCTGAACCAGCCGCCCATCCCGCAGCTGCGCCAGGTGCTGGACGGCCACGCGACCGTCGACCGCACCACCATCAACTCGTGGGAGGACGTCGAGTTCCGCCAGGCGGTGGAGGCGACCGGCCGCAGGAAGCTGATCATGACCGCGCTGTGGACCGAGGCCTGCCTGACCTTCCCGGCGCTCGACGCGCTGGCGGCCGGCTACGAGGTTTACGTGGTGGCCGACGCGGTCGGCGGCACCTCGGCGGCCGCGCACGAGATGGCGCTGCGCCGCATCGAGCAGGCCGGCGGCAGGATGATCAGCACGGTGCAGCTGTTCTGCGAGCTGCAGCGCGACTGGCAGCGCAGCGCCACTGTGCCAGCCTTCATCGACCTGTTCGTGTCGACCGGCGGCACGGCCGGCATCCAGTTCGCGTACGACCGCGCGCAGTAAGCGGCGCGCCACAGGCGGGCGTTACGGAACACTGCGCGTTGTTTGCTTCTGTTAAGATGAAAGCACAGTGTTCCCAATGCGCCGCGGGCGCCACTCTGTCCTATGCAAATCGATCCAAGCCCATCGTTGATAGCGGATCAGCCGGTGCCCGTGGCCAGCGGCGAGCGGGCGAACGTCGACGGCGCCGATCCGCAGACGCCGTTCGACCACTGTCCGTACTTCGTCTTCACGGTCGGCATGGACGGCCGGGTGTCGGCGCTGAACCTGTACGGCCGCCAGCGCCTGGGCGCGTATCGCCTGGGCGAGCCGGTGGCGCGGCTGTACACCGACTGGGCCGCGCAGCTGCTGCAGGACGCGGCGCTGGTGGCCGCCCGCCAGACCGGCTACTGGCACGGCGAACTGGAACTGCTGGGCGCCGACGGCGCCTTCCATCCGGTGACGCAATCGATCGAGTTGCAACCCGCAAGCGAGCAGCGGCCGGCGCGCTACCTGTGCCTGGCCTACGACCTCAACGACTACGACGTTTACGAATCGCTGCTGCGCTTCAAGCGCCTGTTCGAGCACCATCCGCAGCCGATGTGGATCTACGACCTGCAGACGCTGCGCTTCCTGATGGTCAACGCCGCCGCCGTGGCGCACTACGGCTACAGCGAGGCCGAGTTCCTGCAGATGACCATCAAGGACATCCGCCCGTCCGAGCAGCTGGCCGCGCTGGAGCGCAACCTGGCCGCCGCGCCGCGCCGGGGCGCCGAGCTGGCCGGCGTGTGGACCCACGTCAAGCGCGACGGCGCGCGCATCGACGTGCAGATCTCGTCGCACTCGCTGACCGTGGCCGGCCGGGCGGCGCGCTTCGTGATGTCGCACGACGTGACCGAGCAGCTGCGCATGGAGGCCGAGCTGTACGCCTCGCGCGAGCTCAAGCAGCTGGTGATCGACCACATCCCACATCAAATCTTCTGGAAGGACCTGGACGGCAAGTACTGCGGCTGCAACACCGTGTTCGCCGCCGCGGCCGGGCTGGCGACGGTGGACGAGGTGGCCGGCAAGACCGACGACGACTTCCCCTGGCGCCACAACGCGGTCCGCATCCGCGCCGACGACCGCGACATCGTCGCCACCGGCCGGGCCCGCCTCGACGCGGAGGAACAGATGCTGCGCGAGGACGGCCGCGTGCACTGGTACCTGATCAACAAGCTGCCGTTCCACGACCAGCGCGGCGGCATCATCGGCGTGGTGGGCACGATCGAGGACATCACCGCCCGCAAGGAGGCCGAGCAGGCCCTGCGCCTGCGCGGGCGCGCGCTCGAGGCCAGCGACAACGCGGTGGTGATCACCGCGCACGGCCCCGGCGGCGAGCTGATCGAGTACACCAACCCGGCCTTCACCCGCCTGTTCGGCTACACCGAGGCCGAGGCGGCGGGGCGCCAGCTCGACATGCTGCTCGAGCAGCACGACGGCGACCGCGCCGCGCTGCACGAGGCGCTCGGCGGCGTGCACGAGCTGACCATCACGCTGCGCATCGCCCACCGCGACGGCTACCTGATGTGGGCCCGCCTGCACGTGGCGCCGGTGCCGGCCGCCGACGGCCTGCCCAGCCACCACGTGTGCGTGCTGACCGACATGACCGAGTCGATCACCTACCAGCAGCAGCTGGAGCACCAGGCCAACCACGACCCGCTGACCGGCCTGCCGAACCGGGCGCTGTTCGGCGACCGCATGGCCCAGGCCATCGGCTACGCCGAGCGCTACGGCCATCCGCTGTGGGTGGTGTTCATCGACCTGGACAACTTCAAGCTGGTCAACGACAGCCTGGGCCACCTGGCCGGCGACGAGCTGCTGTGCGCGGTCGGCGCGCGGCTGCGCGCCTGCGTGGGCGACAGCGACACCGTGGCCCGGCTCGGCGGCGACGAGTTCCTGCTGCTGCTGTCGGACACCCCCGAGTCGCCGGCCGCCGCCGTGCTGCAGCGGGTGCAGGACAGCGTGGCCGCGTCGCTGACCGTGGCCGGCCAGGCGCTGACCGTCACCTGCAGCATGGGCGTGAGCGTGTTCCCGACCGACGGCGGCGAGCCGCAGCAGCTGCTCAAGCACGCCGACATCGCCATGTACCGCGCCAAGGAAAGCGGGCGCAACCAGCTGCAGTTCTACGAGGCGGCCATGCACAGCCGCATCGCCGAGCGCACCATGATCGAGGCCGAGCTGCGCCACGCGCTGGCGCGCGACCAGCTGCGCCTGCACTACCAGCCCAAGGTCGACCTGCGCACCGGCGCCGTGGTCGGCATGGAGGCGCTGCTGCGCTGGCAGCATCCGACGCTGGGCATGGTGTCGCCGGCGCGCTTCGTCGGCGTGGCCGAGGAGACCGGGCTCATCGTCGAGATCGGCCGCTGGGTCACGCGCACCGCCTGCTTCCAGAACATGGCGTGGCAGCAGGCCGGGCTGACGCCGCTGCGGGTGGCGGTCAACGTCTCGGCGCGCCAGTTCCGCGACCCCAACCTGAGCCGCGAGGTGCAGGCCGCGCTGTCCGACAGCGGCCTCGACCCGCGCTACCTGGAGCTCGAGCTGACCGAGAGCCTGGTGATGCACAACGTCGACGGCGCGGTGGCGGTGGTCACGGAGCTCAAGCGGATGGGCATCGCGCTGTCGATCGACGACTTCGGCACCGGCTACTCGTCGCTGGCTTACCTCAAGCTGTTCCCGGTCGACTATTTAAAAATCGACCAGTCCTTCGTGCGCGAGATGCTCACCGAGCCCAAGGTGGCGGCCATCGTGCGCTCGGTGATCGCGCTGGGCCAGAGCCTGGGCTTCAAGGTCATCGCCGAGGGCGTGGAGACCGAGGCCCAGCTGGCCTACCTGCGGCGCCACCAGTGCGACGACATGCAGGGTTACCTGTTCAGCAAGCCGTTGTCGGCGGACGACTTCGCCGAGCTGCTGCGTTCGGAGCGCGGCCTGCCGCCGGCGCCCGGCGAGGCGTCCGCCGACCAGCGGACCCTGCTGCTGCTGGACGACGAGCCCAGCATCCGCAACGCGCTGACCCGCCTGCTGCGCCCGGACGGCTACCGCATCCTGCGCGCCAACACCGCCGAGGAGGGCTTCGACCTGCTGGCCAGCCACGCGGTGCAGGTGGTGGTCAGCGACCAGCGCATGCCCGGCATGAACGGCACCGAGTTCCTCAGCCGCGTCAAGGACATGTACCCGGAGACCATCCGCATCATCCTGTCCGGCTACACCGAGCTGGAGGCCGTGCTGAGCGCCATCAACCGCGGCGAGATCTACCGCTTCTACACCAAGCCGTGGGACGACATGGTGTTGCGGGAGAATATTCGGGATGCCTTCCGGTATCAGAAAATGATGTTCGGCAAAACGGCGCCGCGTGCGCCGGAAGGCGCGCCGGACGGATAGTATTGGTGAGTTTTCCGTCCGGTAAACTAGGCATAATTGTTGGAGCCAACAATGGTATCAGGAGGCGGTATGTCCGAGCTAGTCCCTCGTTCGCGGATCGTGGTCGTGGACGATCAGGCTGCCCATCTGAAAGCCTTGTGCGACATCCTGGGCCAGCACCAGCTGGACGCGGTCGGCTTTCCCACCGGCGAGACGGCGCTGGCCCACCTGCGCGGCCACGCCTGCGACCTGCTGCTGACCGACATGAACATGCCCGGCATGGACGGGCTGGCGCTGATCGAGGCGGCCAAGGCGCTCGACCCGGCCATCGCCTGCATCATCATGACCGGCGCCGGCACGGTCGACACCGCCGTCAAGGCGATGAAGATCGGCGCCTTCGACTACATCATCAAGCCGTTCAAGGCCGCCACCTTGCTGCCGGTGCTGACGCGGGCGCTGGAGTCGCGCCGGCTGCGCCTGCACAACCTGCAGCTGGAGGCGGCGCTGCGCGAACGGGTCGACGAGCTCGGCCGCCTGAACCAGGTGCTGGACGCGGCGCGCCGCGAGGCCGAGCGCACCAACGAGGAAAAGTCGGCCTTCCTGTCGAACATGAGCCACGAGCTGCGCACGCCGCTCAACAGCATCCTCGGCTTCGCCCAGATCCTCGCCAGCGACCGCTTTCCCAAGGGCGAGGGCGAGCGCCAGCGCTTCTCGCAGAACATCGTCTCGTCCGGCAAGCACCTGCTGTCGCTGGTCAACGAGATCCTCGACCTGTCCAAGATCGAGGCCGGCAAGGTGTCGCTGGTGCTGGGGCCGGTGATGCTGGACGAGGTGCTGCGCGAGGTGGTGGCCATCGTCGCGCCGCTGGCCGAGCGGCGCATGGTGGCGCTGATGACGCCGGCCGATTGCCGGCTCGAGCTGTGCGCCGACCGCATGCGGCTCAAGCAGGTGCTGGTCAACCTGTTTTCCAACGCGATCAAGTACAACCATGTGCACGGCAGCGTCACGGTGCACTGCGCCGTCGGGCCCGGCTACGGCAGCATCGCCGTCAGCGACAGCGGCGTCGGCCTGGACGCGGCGCAGCTGGAGACCATCTTCCTGCCGTTCGGCCGCGCCGGGCGCGACGAGGAGGGCGAGGAGGGCACCGGCCTGGGCCTGACCATCACCAGGCGCCTGGTCGAGGCCATGCGCGGGCGCATCAGCGTCGAGAGCAAGCCGGGCGAGGGCAGCACCTTTCGCATCGAGCTGCCGCTGCACAGCGCCGCCGCGGCGCCGGCCGGCGTGCGCGGCGCCACCCAGCACGTCGGCTGAACCCATGCCGGGAGACCGCCTGCACCCCCACCTGAACCTGAAGCCGATCCGCGCGATCCGGGAGCAACCATGAAGCGCTATACCCTGCGAGCCATGTGGCCGGCCGCCGCCGCGCTGGCGGTGGCGCTGGCCGGCGCGGCGCTGTGGCTGGCGTTGCGCGCGCCGCCGGCGCCGCCCGCCGCGCCCGAGGCCATCGTCATCGCCACCAACACCGAGTACGTGGGCGCCTGTCCGGTGATGGCGGCCCAGGCCAAGGGCTATTTCGCCGGCCAGCGGCTGGCGGTGCGGCTGCAGCCCTACACCAGCGGCCGCGAGGCGCTGCTGGCGGTGACCTCGCACCGGGCCGACATGGCCACCGTGGCCGACATCCCCATCATGTTCTTCGCCATGGAGGGCACGCCGATCCAGGTGGTCAGCACCATCTTCCGCACCGGGCGCGACCACGGCCTGGTGGCGCGGCGCGACCGCGGCATCGCCAGGCCGGCCGACCTCAAGGGTAAGCGCATCGGCGTCACGCTCAGCACCTCGGGCCACTTCACGCTGGAGGTGTTCCTCAACCGCCAGCGGCTCGACACCCGCGACGTGCAACTGGTGAACTATCCGCCCGACGCCCTGCAGCAGGCCGTCACCGACGGCAAGGTGGACGCGGTCGCCGGCTGGGACCCGTTCCTGGGCGCGGCCGCCGAAAGCCTGGGCGGCAACGGCATCCGCTTCGGCGGGGCCGACATCTACGAGAGCATCTACAACATGGTGGCGCTGGCGCCGTACATCCACCAGCGTCCCGGCACCATGGTGCGGCTGCTGCGGGCGCTGGAGCAGGGCGAGCGTTTCTGCCGCGACCAGCCGGGCGCCGCGTTGGCCTTCTTTCCCCGGCTGTCGGCCGGCCAGGCCTCGGCCATGCTGGCGGCCTGGCCGGCCCACCACTTCGGCCTGGAGCTGGACCAGAGCCTGCTGCTGGTGCTGGAGGACCAGTCGCGCTGGGCGATCAAGGCCGGGCTGACCGGCGCGCGCGCGGTGCCCAACTTCCTCGACTACATCTACCTCGACGGGCTCAAGGCCGTGAGCCCGTCCGAGGTGACCATCATCTACTAGGGACGCCGCGTGAAGATCTCCACCCGCCTCAAGCTGGCCCAGGTCATCTGCATCGTGCTGCTGGCGATCATGGCGGTGGTGTTCGCCAGGACGGCGGGCGCCATGCGGCACGAGATCGCCAAGGCCGAGATCACCTTCGAGGTGCTGCGCGGCGCCGCCTCGCTGCGCTACCTGTCGCTCGAATACGTGCAGCACCACCTGGCGCGCACCCGCGCGCAGTGGCTGCAGCGCCACCAGTCGCTGCGCCGGGTGATCGCGGCCGACGGCGGCTTCGACGGCGAGGACGAGCTGGCGCTGCTGCGCGACATCCGCGAGCGCCACCAGTCGCTCGGCGGCCTGTTCGACGAGCTGCAGGCGGTGCAGGGCGAGTTCGTCCGCACGCCGGAGCGCGCCGCGATCCTGCGCGAGCTGGAGGCGCGCCTGTCGGGCCTGATGATGAACCGGGCCCAGGCGATGATGTCGGACGCCGAGGACCTGGCGCGCCAGAGCCGCGCCAACATGCTGGCCGCGCAGTCGGACCTGGTGCTGGCCGGCGCCGTGCTGGCCGGGCTGGTGCTGCTGGTGGTGCTGGGCGCGATGGGCCTGACCATCCGCAGCGTCAGCAAGCCGCTGATGCGGCTGCACCGGGCCACCGAGGTGGTCGGCTCGGGCCGGCTGGACGTGGCGCTGGACGTGCGCGCGGACGACGAGATCGGCAGCCTGGCGCGCGCCTTCGACGGCATGGTCGAGCGGCTGCGCCAGACCACCGTCTCGCGCGACGAGCTGATCCGCGCGAACGCGACCATGCAGCGCGAGATCGCCGAGCGGATGGCGGCCGAGAGCCGGGTGGTGGCCCAGCTGGCGCGCATGAGCCTGCTCCACCAGATCACCCGCTCGATCGGCGAGCGGCAGGACCTGCCCAGCATCTTCCAGGTGGTGGTGCGCTGCCTGGAGGACCAGCTGCCGATCGCCTTCGGCGCCATCTGCCTGTACCAGGACGGCGAGTTGGTGGTCAGCTGCGTCGGCCTGCGCAGCCAGCCGTTGTCGGTGGCGATGGGCATGGAGGAGGCGGCCAAGATCGCCATCGACGAGAACGGTTTGTCGCGCTGCGTGCGCGGGCAGCTGGTGTACGAGCCGGACATCCGCCGGGTCGACTTCCCGTTCCCGCGCCGGCTGGCCGGGGCCGGCATGGGCTCGATCGTGCTGGCGCCGCTGCTGGCCGAGAGCACGGTGTTCGGCGTGCTGGTGGTGGCGCGCGCCGAGCCGGGCGCGTTCTCCAGCACCGACTGCGAGTTCCTGCGCCAGCTCAGCGAGCACGTGGCGCTGGCCGCCAACCAGGCCAGGCTGTACGGCGAGCTGCAGCGCGCCTACGACGACCTGCACCAGAGCCAGGTGCAGGTGACCAAGCAGGAACGGCTGCGCGCGCTGGGGCAGATGGCCAGCGGCATCGCGCACGACATCAACAACGCCATCTCGCCGATCGGCCTGTACGCGGAGTCGCTGCTGGAGACCGAGCAGGGCCTGAGCGAGAACGGCCGCGCCTGCCTGCAGGTGATCGAGCGCGCCATCGACGACGTCGCCTCGACGGTGGCGCGCATGCGCGAGTTCTACCGCCAGCGCGAGCCGCAGCTCAACCACAGCACGGTCAACGTCAACCTGATGATCCAGCACGTGGTGGACCTGACGCGCGCGCGCTGGTCGGACATGCCGCAGCAGCGCGGCATCGTGATCGAGATGCGGCAGGAGCTGGGCGAGGAGCTGCCGGCCATCCTCGGGGTCGAGGGCGAGATCCGCGAGGCGCTGACCAACCTGATCTTCAACGCGGTGGACGCCATGCCGGACGGCGGCGCGGTGACGCTGCGCACCGGCTACCTGGAGCGGCTGGACGACGGCAGCGGCCCGTACGTGCTGGTGGAGGTGGCCGACACCGGCGCCGGCATGGACGAGGCGACCCAGCGCCGCTGCCTGGAGCCGTTCTTCACCACCAAGGGCGAGCGCGGCACCGGGCTGGGGCTGGCCACGGTGTACGGCATGACCGAGCGGCACGGCGCGCGCATCGCCATCGCCTCGCGGCTGAACCAGGGCACGGCGGTCAGGATGTACTTCCCGGTGGCGCCGGCGCTGCCGGCCGGGGCGGCGCCGGCGCCGGTGCTGGCGCCCGGCCCCGGGCTGCGGATCCTGGTGGTGGACGACGACCCCAACGTGCTCGGTTCGCTGGAAACCATCCTCGGCCTGGACGGCCACGAGGTCACCCGGGCCGACGGCGGCCAGGCCGGCATCGACGCCTTCTGCGCGGCCGAGCAGGCGGGGCAGGGGTTCGCGGTGGTGATCACCGACCTGGGCATGCCGTACGTGGACGGGCGCAAGGTGGCCGAGACGGTCAAGCGGGTGGCGCCGGCCACGCCGGTGATCCTGCTGACCGGCTGGGGCCAGCGCCTGATCCCCGACAGCGGCGAGGCGCCGGTGCACGTGGACCAGGTGCTGAGCAAGCCGCCCAAGCTGCGCGAGCTGCGGCTGGCGCTGGCCAAGTGCGTGGAGTTGCTGGGTTAGTGCTTCGGCGAGGCGGCCAGGCTTGGCGGCGGCGCGCTAACCGTGCAACTCCCAGAACCAATATTCCTTGGAATTGAAGTAGCACCCCGAGCCGCAAGCCAGGTAGCCGCCGGCGCCGGGTGTGATGATGTCGATGTGGCCGCCGTGGCCATTGAGATAGGACGGGATTTGGAAAAAGGAAATCACCCCGCTGCGGCTGCCGATTCCGGCTCCGACTGACTTCCTGTCGAACTTCTCCGGCGCACCAAACAACGACTTCATCGCCAGCAACTTGGACAGACTACCTTGCCCCGGTTCTATGCGCTGGCCCTTGTGCGGCCCCTTTTTGATGGCGATACGACCGGGGATGCGAACGCCGGTCTTGATGAGCGCCAAGCTCATGCGAATGGCGCAGGTGTTCTCGTAGGCAGCGTTCTTTATCAGGTCATCCCATCCGATTTCCTGAAACAACTGTGCCTTGTCGATGGTGTCGTGGGGTGGGTAGTTCCGTTCCAGCGCATGGAATTGCGGGCGCATATGGCCTCCGTCAAGTAGTGTCAATCACATGGGAATCGCTTTTTCAATTGTTCGATGATGAGTTTCCCGGCGTTCTGCTGGAGCGTATCCTGCGGCAGCTTTCGAAGAGCGTGGGCAAGCTCGGCATCAATCTCGACGGACTTGACGAGGCCCTTGTCGCACCATTGCGTGCCCTGTGCGGCATCAGCGACGCCGGCGACATAACCGAGCGCAAGCTCTCGCTCGACCATCATTTTGGTGGTCTGTTGTCCGAGTGGGATGTCCTTACCGTTGAAAAAGCGCTGGACGAACTCCTGCCCGCTCATGCGAGGAACCGGCTTCCATGATTCCGCAGCGGCTGCGGGCTGTTGGCTGAGCATTGCGACGGCACCGACAATCGCGAAAAGGTTCCCCATAGTGACCTCCATTGAGTTTGACTTTAGCTCTGCGGGATTTTGATGTATTGATATTGGACAGTACCTTGTTGACGGACCTTCAGTCATTCTTTCCCGACCTATGCTGTGGTTTAATTTGCCTGGACACTTCGATCGGTGTAAATCCCCAACTCAGGGGCAATACATGCAAGCAAGAAAGCGCAAAATTTTCTGCGGCTCCGGAGGTGGTCTAGTAAGTAGAGAAACCATCCACAACAAAGAAAGAGGTTTCCTGTGATTGAATCGTTGATCAAAAATCTGAACCAAGATATTGCGTTGCTTCAACGCCGTATTGAACGAGATAAAGATGTAGGGTTCTACGACACGTCGAGAATGTTGGAATCTATGTCGATTCAGCTCTTCAGGGTGTTAGGCATCGCAGAGCTAAAAAGCAAAAATCAAATTAAAGTGAATTTCCCTGCTATCGATTCTGCCGACGACAACGCCCGCATTGCGTTGCAAGTGACGTCGGTCGCAGATGCGAAGAAGATCAAGGACACTATTGAGATGTTCGAGAAGCAGGACGCAAACGGAAAATCCCTGAAAGGCAGCTACGACACGCTATACATTTTTGGATTCTGTAAAACGTCAAGTGTGAAGACACGGGACTATTGTCAGGTCATTGATCCAGGTTTCCTCTTAAACGAGTTGATAGAGCACGACGACGAAGGAAAAGTGCAGTTGGTGATCAACGCAATCCGTCGTCACCTGGACTATTCATCGCTCCATCCTTATGCAGATATCGACTGTCTGAAGATCTTGTTGAGTCACATCGGCCGAAACGCTATCCGGCACTACATGTCCTGTGAAGGGGATGTGCATGCCATGACCAAGGGCCTTAACGAAGTTTCGGAGCTTATTGGTAAAGGCTCGATCGATGGCAAGTCCAAATCAAAGGCTCTGCATGAATTCACTGATCAAAAGATCGCGAAGTTTTTGCGTGGCGTACTGGATCAGATCGGCGGTATCACGGCAATCGTCCATAAAGCTAGCCGAGATGATGGTTTTGTCTGCTTGAGTTCGCAGAATATGCAGGCTCTCGACAAGCGGAAGCAGGCCATTGCGGAGTCGGCTGAGAACATCGCAAAGCTCTACGGCATTGACGTACCGCTGGCTATGCACCGCAGGGACGACTGACGCTGCTCTAGCCGCAGTCGATAGCGTTAGGAGCCACGGCAATCGTGAGCGAGCCGGGACTTTACTTGGACTTGATGTGGGGACGCATTGAACGACCGCATGGATGCGGGCAAGACTTCGGTCAGTGGGCAGGGCAACGCCGCCAACAAGGAGAACAACGGTATGTTGGCGGCGTAGTTGTAGGCGCGCCGGCCCCTCAGTCTGCCGGCTCGAACGCGGCCGGGTCGAGCTGGTCCAGCGTGACGAGCTGCTCGCGGCCGCTCGGCGCCGGCTGGGACGTCAGCCGCGCGCGCAGGCGGGCCAGGTAGTCGGCGCGGCTGCGGCGCAGTGCGTAGTCGCGGAAGTTGCTCTGTTCGAGGTCGCGCCAGGCCTGCTCGCGCCCGCTGACCGACTTGGCCGCGGCCTGCTCGCGCCGCGCCGGCGTCAGCTGCGCGTCGCCGGCCGCCAGCCGGGTGTAGCCGTAGCGGTCCATGTAGTCGCCGGTCAGCGTCTCGATCACGTTGATCTCGTCGAGCGTGAGCTGCTGCTTGAACTTGTCGATGTTGGCGGCGATCGGCGGGTAGCAGTTGGACGACCACAGCGCCGACATCTGCGACAGCTGGCGCGCCTCGCGCGAGCCGGCCACGTCCAGCATCTGCGGCAGGAACTCGAGGCCCAGGAAGGCGCACAGCGCCTCCAGCGTGTGCTGCTGCTGCGACAGGAAGTCCTCGTAGCGGATGGTCAGCACGCGCTCGGGCCACTGCTGCATCACGCGGTCGGCCGCCTGGTGCGCGGCCAGCCAGGTCTCGGCGTTGAGCAGGGTGTCGAAGTCGTGGATGATGGCGCGGTTCATCGACGCCACCTGCGCGCGCGGATCGCGCACCACGTTGACGAACACCATGTCCGGCAGCAGCGTCATCAGCTCTTGCGCGTAGTGCACGCTGTCGAGCGACTTGTCCATCACCACCCGCGCGCCTTGCTTCTCGCCCGCGCGCAGCAGCAGTTCCCACACCACGCGGTGGATGCTGCGCGGCTGGTTGCGCAGCGTCTCGAAGATCTCGACCGGATCGAACACCACCTCCGGCCACTTGACCATGCTCACCGCCTGCAGGCCGACCACGTCGACCACCAGGTTGAAGTAGGCGCGGTCGTCGCGCAGGTCGCCGTACAGCGGCAGCAGCGGCATCATGTCGACGATGTGCAGCGGGTAGGGCGAGTAGAACTGCGGCGACATGTTGAGCCGCAGCCGCAGCGCGTGGCTGCCGCAGCGGCGCAGCGGGATCATCATCGCCGGACGCGGGCGCTGGCTGCTTGAAGTGTTCTGCATGGTCATTCTTTCTGAAGGATAAGGTCTTGCGGGGTGGTGAAGTAGCGGCGGAAGCTGTCCATGAAGCGGCCCAGCTCGGACGCCGGCAGGCGGTTGATGCCGGCGGCGGCCTTGCGTCCGCCGCCGCTGTCGAATTGCTGGCAGAAGCCGCAGGCGCTGTGCGCCAGCGGCGCGCCGGAGCGCACGCTGACCAGGTAGCTGCCGTCGTCGCGCTCGTTGAGCACGGCGAACGAGGCGCCGCTGCGCGCGGCCGCCAGCTGGTTGGCCAGCACGCCGCTGACGCGGCGCGCCCAGGCGCTGGCCGGCAGGATGTAGACCGCGCCGGCGTCGAGCTCGGCGTGCGGGCGCAGGCCCTGCAGGCGCGCGCAGTCGTCGCGGTAGCCGTCGCACAGCATGCGGTAGATCTCGCTGTCGGCGATGAAGTCCAGCGGCTGCGCGTAGGCGCCCAGCGCGCGGTACAGCGCGGCCGGCGCGATGTGCAGGTCGTGCTCGCTCTCGCCGTAGGCGTTGTAGTTGACCACCCGGCCCAGCTGGGCCAGCGCGGCCACGGCGGCGGCGTCCAGCCCGAGCTGCCCGGCCAGCTGCTGCGCCGGCCCGTCCAGGTTGTCGCCGAAGGCCGCCGCCACCGCCCACGGCCGCCGCCGGCCGGCGAGGTGGCGGTCCACCAGGATGCTGGTGCAGACCTCGGGCGAACCGTCGCAGTGCAGCCGCAGGCGCGGATGGGCGAAGGCGCAGTCGGCCGAGTGGTGGTCGAAATACTCGACCGCCGCGCCGCCGTCGAGCACGCGGCGCAGCGCGGCGGCGTTGCAGTCGAGCGAGACGTCCAGCACCGTCACCTGGCCGCCGCAGCCGTGCGGCACCCGCTGCAGCAGCTCGATCTCGCGCTTGACGCCGGTGATCAGCTCGGCCTGCCGCGGCGTGTCCAGGCGCAGCTGGTGCAGCGCGAAGATGCCGTCGGCGTCGCCGTTGAAGACGTCGTAGTGCGTCATGGCCGGCTCAGACGAAGCGGCGCGCCAGCTGCTGGAACAGGCGGTCGCACGACTGCTCCAGCGACAGCATGCCGGTGTCGAGCGACAGCGCCGGCGCCAGCGGCGGCTCGTACGGCGCCGACACGCCGGTGAACTCCGGGATCAGCCCGGCCCGGGCCTTCTTGTACAGGCCCTTGGGGTCGCGCGCCTCGCACACGTCGGCCGAGGTGCTGATGTGGGTCTCGAGGAAGTTGTCGGCGCCGATGATCTGGCGCGCCATCTCGCGGTCCTGGCGCAGCGGCGAGATGAAGGCGCAGATCACCATCAGGCCGGCGTCGTTCATCATGCGCGCCACCTCGGCGCTGCGGCGGATGTTCTCCTGGCGGTCGGCCGGCGAGAAGCCCAGGTCGCGGTTCAGGTGGTGGCGCAGGTTGTCGCCGTCGAGCACGTAGGCCGGGTGGCCGGCCTGCACCAGCTTGTCCTCCAGCGCGCTGGCCAGCGTCGACTTGCCCGCGCCGCTCAGGCCGGTCAGCCAGATGGTGGCGGCGCGCTGCCCGGCTTGCCGCCAGCGCGCCTCGGGCGCGACCTGGCTGCCGTGCCAGAAGATGTGGGGCGTGGCGCGCACGGCCGTGTCGTCGATCTTGTCCAGCTTACCCATTGCGATTCCTCCGTTTTAGAATTGTTCCCATTCCTGCGTGTCGACCTTGGCCGGGCCGCGCGGACGCGCCGCCGCGGTCAGGGCCGGGGCCCGCATGGCCGACGGCACCGCCACCGCCACCCGCTGCAGCGCCGGCCGCGCGGCCGGCGCCTCGGTGCGGAACACGCTGACCAGCTCGTTGAGGCTGTTGACCTGGTCCTGCATGGCGTGCGCGGCGGCGGCCGCCTCCTCGACCAGCGCGGCATTCTGCTGGGTCACGTCGTCCATCTGCGTGACCGCCGTGTTGATCTGCTCGATGCCCGACGATTGCTCCTGGCTGGCCAGCATGATCTCGGACATGATGTCGGTGACGCGCTTGACGCTGGAGACCACGTCGTGCATGGTGGTGCCGGCCTGTTCGACCAGCCGGTTGCCGGCCTGCACCTTGTCGACCGAGTCGCCGATCAGGTCCTTGATCTCCTTGGCGGCGGCGGCCGAGCGCTGGGCCAGGTTGCGCACCTCGGTGGCCACCACCGCGAAGCCGCGCCCCTGTTCGCCGGCGCGCGCCGCCTCCACGGCGGCGTTCAGCGCCAGGATGTTGGTCTGGAAGGCGATGCCGTCGATCACCGCGATGATGTCGACGATCTTGCGCGCCGAGACGTCGATGGCGGCCATGGTGTCGACCACCTGGGCCACCACGGCGCCGCCCTTGGCCGCCACGTCCGAGGCCGACTCGGCCAGCCCGTTGGCCTGGCGCGCGTGGTCGGTGTTCAGGCGCACGGTGCTGGTGAGCTCCTCCATCGACGAGGCGGTCTCCTCCAGCGTGCTGGCCTGCTGCTCGGTGCGCGAGGACAGGTCGAGGTTGCCGGAGGCGATCTGGCCGGCGGCGGCGGCGATGGTCTCGGTGCTGGCGTGCACCTGGTTGACGATGCGCGCCAGGCTGTCGCGCATGGAGCGCATCGCGTACAGCAGGCTGGACTCGTCGCCGTGCTTGGGCTCGACCCGCACGGTGAGGTTGCCGGCGGCGATCTGGCCGGCGATCTCGGCGGCCTCGGACGGCTCGCAGCCCAGCTGGCGGGTGACCCCTCGGGTGATCAGCCAGGCCGCCAGCACGCTGGTCACCAGCGCCAGGGAGCCCATCACCAGCATCACGGTGCGGGCCTGGCCGTAGGCCACCTCGGCCGCCTCGGACGCCTCGACGTTCTGCTTCTCCTCGACCGCGATCAGCTTGCGCAGCAATTCCCACCAGCGCTTCTGCACCGGCCGGAACTCATAGCGCAGCAGCTTGTAGGCCTCGTCCTGCTTCTGCTCCAGCGCCAGCGCGGCGGCCCGCTGGACGAAGGGCGTGGCCTGGTCGGCCTGCTTGCGGATCTGGTCGAGCAACTCCTTTTCCTCGTTCGAGGTGCCGGCCAGCTTGGTGAACATCTGGCCCAGCTGGTCCTGGGCGGCCGCGTATTTCTTCTCCTGCTCGCCGATGCGGGTGACCTCGATCTGGATTTCCTTGTCTTCCTTGAGCAGGATCAGGTTGCGCGTGGCGAGCGCGCGTTCTGTAACCGTCAGGTCCATGGTCTGGGCCAGTTTGGTTTCCACGTCGTTGATTTTGGTGATCTCGTCCAGGCGTCCCTGGATCTGGCGCATGCTGTTCAGGGCCAGCGCGATGATCACCAACAAAAACACGGCGCACAGGCCGAAACCCAGGCCCAGCCGGCTTGCTATGGTCCAATTCTGAAATTTCATATCGCCTCCTTAGGGCATATAAGCATTCCAAATATCCAAATGAGAATTTGGTGGAACGCTTCCACGATCTTAGTTGGGCGGTGCGGCTCGGAATCTCACACATAATCACTTTCAACACTGCTGCAACAATGAAATATGTATCGAGATCAATGTTTGAAACTTTTAGTTGCAGAAGTGATGCTATGAAGCAACTTTGGTGGATGTTCTTTTTACATTTACCGTAGACAAAAAAACCATACGCAGAATCCGCCTCTGGGCATGTGCCGCCAACAGGTCTAAAATGCAGTCTGGGGCCGTTGCCGGATTACGACACATCATCTTGTAATCCGAAACGGAGAGAATTCAATCGGCGGGTATCGCCCGCATGACATGGAATGAACATGGCAACACAGAAATCTAAAATCATCTACACGCTGACCGATGAAGCGCCCATGCTGGCGACCTATTCGCTGCTGCCTATTATCAAGAAATTCGCCGCATCGGCTGGTGTAGACGTGACCTCCAGCGACATCTCGGTGGCGGCGCGGGTGCTGGCCGAGTTCCCCGAATACCTGAGCGAAGAGCAGAAGGTTCCGAACACCCTGGCCGAACTGGGCGCCTTGACCCAGCTCGCCGACACCAACATCATCAAGCTGCCCAACATCAGCGCCTCGGTCGGCCAGCTGATGACCTGCATCCGCGAGTTGCAGGCGCGCGGCTACAAGCTGCCGGACTATCCGGAGGAAGCCAAGACCGACGAGGAAAAGGCGCTGAAGGCCCGCTACGGCAAGTGCATCGGCAGCTCGGTCAATCCGGTCCTGCGCGAAGGCAACTCCGACCGCCGCGCACCGAAGGCGGTCAAGGAATACGCCCGCAAGCACCCGCACTCGATGGGCGAGTGGAGCCAGGCATCGCGCACCCACGTGTCGCATATGCACCACGGCGACTTCTACCACGGCGAAAAATCGCTGACGCTGGACCACGCGCGCGACGTCAAGATGGAACTGATCACCGACTCCGGCAAGACCATCGTGCTGAAACCGAAGGTCGCGCTGCAGGCCGGCGAGATCATCGACAGCATGTTCATGAGCAAAAAGGCATTGCTGGAGTTCTACGAGAAGGAAATCGACGACGCCTTCAAGACCGGCGTGATGTTCTCGCTGCACGTCAAGGCCACCATGATGAAGGTGTCGCACCCGATCGTGTTCGGCCACTGCGTACGCATCTTCTACAAGGACGCGTTCGCCAAGCACCAGGCGCTGTTCGATGAGCTGGGCGTCAACGTCAACAACGGCATGGCCAACCTGTACGAGAAGATCGAGAAGCTGCCGGCCTCGCAGAAGGAAGAGATCCTCAAGGACCTGCACGCCTGCCACGCCAACCGTCCGGAACTGGCCATGGTCGACTCGGCCAAGGGCATCACCAACTTCCACTCGCCGAACGACATCATCGTCGACGCGTCGATGCCGGCCATGATCCGCATCGGCGGCAAGATGTGGGGCGCCGACGGCCGTCCGAAGGACGTCAAGGCCGTGATGCCGGAATCGACCTTCGCCCGCATCTACCAGGAGATGATCGGCTTCTGCAAATGGCATGGCAACTTCGATCCGAAGACCATGGGCACCGTGCCGAACGTCGGCCTGATGGCCCAGCAGGCCGAGGAATACGGCTCGCACGATAAGACCTTCGAAGTGTCGGAAGGCGGCACCGCCAACATCACCGACCTGGCCACCGGCGAAGTGCTGCTGACCCAGACCGTGGAAGCGGGCGACATCTGGCGCATGTGCCAGGTCAAGGACGCGCCGATCCGCGACTGGGTCAAGCTGGCCGTCACGCGCGCCCGCAACTCCGGCATGCCGGCCGTGTTCTGGCTCGACAGCTATCGTCCGCACGAGAACGAAGTGATCAAGAAGGTGCAGGTCTACCTGAAGGACCACGACACCAAGGGCCTGGACATCCAGATCATGTCGCAGACCCGCGCCATGCGCTACACGCTGGAGCGCGCCTTCCGCGGCCTGGACACCATCTCGGTGACCGGCAACATCCTGCGCGACTACCTGACCGACCTGTTCCCGATCCTGGAACTGGGCACCAGCGCCAAGATGCTGTCGATCGTTCCGCTGATGGCCGGCGGCGGCATGTACGAGACCGGCGCCGGCGGTTCGGCACCGAAGCACGTCAAGCAGCTGGTGGAAGAGAACCACCTGCGCTGGGATTCGCTGGGCGAGTTCCTGGCGCTGGCGGTGTCGCTGGAAGACCTGGGCATCAAGACCGGCAACGCCAAGGCCAAGCTGTTGGCCAAGACGCTGGACGAAGCCACCGGCAAGCTGCTGGACAACAACAAGTCGCCATCGACCCGCACGGGCGAGCTGGACAACCGTGGCAGCCACTTCTACCTGTCGCTGTTCTGGGCGCAGGCGCTGGCGGCGCAGACCGAGGACGCTGAACTGCAAGCCTACTTCGCACCGCTGGCGAAGACGCTGGCGGCCAACGAAGCCAAGATCGTCGAAGAGCTGAACTCGGTGCAGGGCAAGGCCATGGACATCGGTGGTTACTACTACCCGGATCCGGCCAAGACCGAAGCGGTCATGCGTCCAAGCGCGACGTTCAACGCGGCGATTGCAGCGATCTGAATCTAGCGTGGTGAGGTAACAGGAAGGGCAGCCGAGGCTGCCCTTTTTTATGGCCGCGCCGTCAGCCGACGCCGGGCGGCGCGTCGCGCGCGTCCACATACGCCCAGGCGAGCGTGCCCGAAGCCAGCGTCACGCTCTGGCGGCGGTAGGCCGCCACCTCGTAGCGGTCCGAGTCGCGCAGCTCTTCGGCCGTCACCGCCAGCACCGCGCCGGCCACCTGATCGTCCGGCGACCCGCTGCGGGAAACAATCGGATGATGCGTCTTGCCGCTGGTGGCGACCACGGCCGGATCGTCTATCGCCACCGCCGACAGGCGATAGCCCGGCAGGCTGTCCTGGCGGCCGGACAGCAGGCGGCCAAAGGTGGCCATCTGCACTTCCGGCTGTTGCAGCGTGCCGTAGGAGAACAGCATCTCGGTTGCATCGGTGGAGCTGGATTTCATTCGCGCTGCCTTATCGGTTCGGAATCTTATTCTAAAAGCAAAACCACCGGAGGTCGAGCGGATTAAATCGCGCGGCCGTCGTAGTGCTTGACCGGAATGGCGTCCAGGTCGATGCCCTCGATGCAGCGGATATTGATCGCCGCCATGGCCTCGCCGTTGGGCGCCGTGCCCTCGCTGTAGGGCGAGATGCCGCAAGTGGGGCAGAAGCGGTGCTTGATCAAATGCTTGTTGAACAGATAGGTGCTGGCGTTGTCGTCCGGGGTCAGCAGATGCATGTCCGGGCGCGGCACGAACCACATCAAGGTGCCCTTGCGCTGGCACATCGAGCAATTGCAGGACATGGCCGAGGTGATTTCGCCCTCGGCTTCGAACTTCACTCTGCCGCAGTGGCAGCTTCCCTGGTATTTCATCTCACACCTCCTGTAAAAAACGATCGAGACTGCTGAAGAAAAATGCCCAGCCGCGCTCGTGGTTGATGCGCGCCTGTTCATCGAAGAAGCGGTCGTGCACGAAGCGCAGCTCGGTGCCTTCCGCCACCGGCGCCAGGTCGATGCTGACGCGCGACACCCGTTCCGGCGTGCTGTGCCAGGCCCAGGTGAACACCAGCCGCGTGAACGGCCGCACCTCCTGGTACACGCCGGTCATCTGGTTCAGGCCGCCGTCGGGGCCGGCGAAGGCGAGGTGGTATTGGCCGCCTTCGCGCAGGTCGATGTCCGCCCTGGTCAGCGAGGCCTCGCCGGGGCCGAACCACTGGCTCAGCGCTTGCGGGTCGGTCCACGCGCGCCAGACTTTTTCGGGGGCGACGGGGTAGACCCGTCGGAGGTTGACTTGGGCGGGTTGTTCTGCGGTTGGCATGATGCGACTTCCTCCTGGTGATAGAGATAGCGTCCCAGCGCATCGAGCTGGCCGGTCCAGAAACGCTGATAATGGGCGATCCACATGGCGGCGTCCTGCATGGGCGCGGCATGCAGCTCGCAGCGCACCACGCGTCCCTCCTTCGAGCGGGCGATCAGGCCGGCTGTTTCCAGCACGGCCAGGTGCTTCATGAAGCCGGGCAGCGACATCTCGTATTGCTGCGCCAACTCCGTGACGGTGCAACTGCCGTCGCCCAGCTGCGCCAGCACGCCGCGCCGCGTGGCGTCGGACAGCGCCGCGAAGATCAGATCGAGCTGGGGATCGTTATACTTAACCATAAGGTATAGTATTAGCAAAGACGGCCGCCATGTCAAGCGGGTTTTGAACGGTCGCGTGCACGGTGGCAAAAAATAGGATATGATGACCATCATGGAATCGAAACAAACCAAACGCGCAGCTGTCAGCCGCAAGGAAGCCACCCACGAACGCATCGTGGAGGTGGCCTCGCGCGCCATCCGGCGCAGCGGCTACGACGGCACCGGCGTGGCCGACATCATGAAGGAGGCGGGCCTGACGCACGGTGGTTTCTACGCGCACTTCGAATCGCGCGACGCGCTGCTGGCCGAGGCCGGCGACCGCGCCGGCGCCGAGTCGGTCGCGCTGGCCGCGCGGGTGGCCGCCGCCGCGCCGCCCGGGCAGGCGCTGCAGGCCATGATGCAAGCCTACCTGTCGCCGCAGCATATCGACGCCATCGAGACCGGCTGCCCGGTCTCCGCGCTGGGTTCGGAAATGCCGCGCCAGGCGCCGGAGGTGCGGCGCGCCGCGACCATCCACATCAAGGAGATGATCGACCTGTTCGCCCGCCAGATGCCCGGCTGGGGGCAGCCGCAGGCGCACGAGCGGGCGATGGCGCTGGTGTGCGCGCTGATCGGCACCACCATGATGGCGCGCGCGGTGGACGATCCCAAGCTGTCGGCGGCGCTGTGCGCGGCCACCCTGAATCAACTGAGCCCGAAGGCCGCCTGAAGCGACGGGCGGCCGTTTTTTTTGCATTAAAATATGATGACCATCATATTCACTTGAGAGGAAATACCATGAGCAGCAAGATCGCATTGGTCACCGGCGCCTCGTCCGGCATAGGGGCCGCCACGGCGAAGCGGCTGGCCGAGGCCGGTTTCAAGGTGTACGGCACCAGCCGCCGTGGCGCGCAGTCGGCGCGGCAGGGCGTCGAGATGCTGTCGCTGGACGTGACCAGCGACGCTTCGGTGCAGGCCGCCGTCGCCGAGGTGATCGGGCGCGAGGGGCGCATCGATCTGCTAGTCAACAACGCCGGGATTGGCGTGGCGCCGGCCGGCGCCGAGGAAAGCTCGATCGGGCAGGCCCAAGCCATCTTCGACACCAACTTCTTCGGCCTGGTGCGCATGACGCGCGCCGTGCTGCCGCACATGCGGGCGCAGCGCGCCGGACGCATCGTCAACATCGGCTCGGTGCTCGGCTTCCTGCCGATGCCGTATGCCGCGCTGTACGCCGCCACCAAGCACGCGGTCGAGGGCTACACCGAATCGCTGGACCACGAGTTGCGCAACTGGGGCATCCGCGCCGTCGTCATCGAGCCGGCCTACACCAGCACCCCGTTCGACGCCAACATGCTGGCGGCGGACGCCAAGCTCGACGCCTACGGCGAGGTGCGCGCCGCCGTCACCCGGCGCGTGCAGGAAGTCATGGCGACCGCGGATGGGCCGGAAGTGGTGGCGGCGACGGTGTTGAAAGCGGCGCTGGCCCGCGCGCCGAAACTGCGCTACACCTCTGGTACGCTGGCCGGACGCCTGCGCCTGCTGCGCACCTTCGCGCCGGCCGGCGTGATGGACGCGGGCATGCGCAAGGACCTGCGGCTGGCATAAGACTACAACGAAAAGAAGGCAATCATGAAAGCACTCATCCTCAAGCGGTACGGCAAGCCCGGCGTGGTCGAATTCGCCGACATTCCGCGTCCCGCGATCAAGCCGGACGAAATCCTGGTGCAGGTCCACGCGGTCGGCCTCAATCCCATCGACTACGTGATCCCCAAGGGCGACTTCAAGCCCATCCTGAAATTCCAGCTGCCGGCCACGCTGGGCAGCGACGTTGCGGGCATCGTGGTGGAAGCGGGCAGCCGCGTCAGCCGCTTCAAGGTGGGGGACGAAGTGTACGCCAGCGTCTTCGACCTGGGCACCGGCACGCTGGCCGAATATGCCGCCGTGCCCGAGTATGCCGCTGCGCTGAAACCGGCCAACCTCAGCTTCGTGCAGGCCGCCTCGATCCCGATGGTGGGGCTGACCTCATGGCAGGCGCTCAAGGAACGGCTGCGGCTGCGGCCCGGGCAGAAGGTGTTCATCCCGGCGGGCTCGGGCGGCATCGGCACGTTCGCGATCCAGCTGGCCAAGCACCTCGGCGCCACGGTAGGCACGACCACCAGCGGCGGCAACGTCGAGCTGGTGCGCGGCCTGGGCGCCGACGAGGTGGTCGACTACACCAAGCAGCAAGTCGAGCAAGTGCTGAAGGGCTACGACGCCGTGCTCGGCACGACGCGCGGCGACGGGCTGGAGAAGGCCATAGGCGTCCTGAAGCCGGCCAGCGCGGTGGTCTCGCTCGTCGGCCCGCCGGACGCCGCCTTCGCCCGCGCGCGCGGGATGAACTTCCTGATGCGGTTCGTGTTCAGCCTGTTGAGCCGCAAGATCATCCGCCTCGCGGCCAGGCACCGCGCCACCTACGCCTTCATGTTCGTACGCCCGGACGGCAAGCAGCTCGGCGAGATCACGCAGCTCATCGAGGCCGGGCGCATCCGTCCGGTGATCGACAAGGTGTTCCCGTTCACGCAAGCCAAGGACGGCCTGGCCTACCTGGAAAAAGGCCGCGCCAAAGGCAAGGTGGTGGTGCAGCTGATCGACGCCTGAGCCGCCACCATGCCTTGACCGCCGCCTCCGCTTGCGCCAGACTCCCGCTCACTCGACAACAACGTGAAGGGCGGGAAATGCGGCACATCGTTATGCTCAACAAGTTTCATGCAAGCGCGTGGCTGGCGGCGGCGCTGCTGGGCGCCAGTCTCGGCGGACAGGTGCACGCCGAGACTGCGGTTGCGGCCGCCACGCCGCTGGTGATCGGCGAAAGCTTCAACATCGCATCGAAGGCGCTGGGCGAAACGCGGCACATCAACGTCTACATGTCGCGCGGCTACGCCTTGCCGGCCGACGCGCCGTTGCCCGTGCTGTACATGCCCGACGGCGGCCTGCGCGAGGACTTCCTGCACATCGCTGGCCTGCTGCAAGTGTCGGTCGACAACGGCACCATGCGCCCATTCATGTTGGTCGGCATAGAGAACACGCAGCGCCGCCGCGACATGACCGGCCCGACCGACAACGCCGAGGACAAGAAGATCGCCCCGGTGGTGGGCGGCGCCGCGCAGTTCCGCCGCTTCATCCGCGAAGAGCTGATGCCGGCGGTGAAGCAGCGCTACCGCACCACGGGCGAGACCGCCCTGATTGGCGAATCGCTGGCCGGCCTGTTCGTGGTTGAAACCTTCCTGTGCGAGCCGGGGCTGTTCGATCACTACATCGCGATCGATCCCAGCCTGTGGTGGAACGACGGCAAGCTGCTGAACGAAGCGCCAACGCTGCTGGACCAGCGCGCGGCCAGGGCGCAGAGTTTCTATTTCGCCAGCAGCGGCACTGCCGGCATGGACAAGGGAAGCGCGCAATTGTCGACGCTGCTGACCGCCCGCGCGCCGCAAGGTTTGCGCTGGCACTACCAGCCACTGCCCGCCGAAACCCACGCGACGATCTACCAGCCCGCCGCCCTACAAGCGTTCCGCACAATGTTCAAACCACCAAATTAAATTGGGGTCAAGTCTGACATTCGGACACGTAAATTGGGGTCAAGTCTGACATTCGGACACGAGCTCTGCCGTAGGCGCGCGCCTACGGCAGAGCTCGTGTCCGAATGTCAGACTTGACCCCAATGGGTTTGCAGCTTAGTTGGCGCCGGCGGCTAGTTGCAATTGCACGGTGGCGGTGGCCAGGTCGGCTTTTGCTTGCAGGTAGGCTTGGTAGACCTCGTCGGCGGAGCGTTGCGCTGTCAGCAGCTCCAGCAACGAGGCCGCGCCTTTTTTGTAGGACAGGCGCATGCCTTCCACGACTTTGTCCGACTGCGTCAGCACCGATTCCCGATAACGCTGCTCGTTGGCCTGCGCCGCGCGGTACTGTGCGTACAGACGCCGCACGTCGATCTGCGCCTTCAGCTCGGCCGAGCGCAGCGCCAGCGTGGCCTGCGTGACCGCCGACTGCGCCTGCAACACCTCGCCGCGCTGCGTGCGCGACAGCGGTATCGGCACCGACACCGTCAACCCCAGGCTCAGCGAACGCTGCGTCGGCGAATTGGTCACCGCGCCGCCCGCGTCGGTCAGCGCATGCACCGACGGCGTGTTCTTCAAGCTGACGTTCACCACCGGATCGACCCAGCGATTGGCCTGCGCCAGATCGGCCGAGGCGCGCGACGCCTCCAGCGCCGCACGCGCGATGCGGATGTCGTCACGTCCATCCTGCGCCTGCCGCACCAGCTGCTCCACATCATCCAGCCCGTTGACGGCGGGCGCATCGCAAGCCAGCTCCGCGCTGCCGAACACCTCGCTGTAACGCCGTCCCAGCGGGATCGACAGCGACTCTGCCGCCGCCTGCACCTGCGCCCGCGCCGACACCACATCCGCCTCGAAGCGGTCGCGCTCCACCTGCGACTGCGACAACTCCAGTCCGCCGATGTCGCCGACCTTGCGCCGCACGCTGTTGGCCTTGACGATATCGTCCAGCGCCCGCAGCGTCGACTCCTGCCGCACCAGCGCCTGGCGCGCGCGGCACGATTCGGTGTAGGCCGCCGCCGCGTCGGCGTACAGCTGGCGGCGGCCGCCGTCCAGCGTGGCCTCGCCGACCTTGACCGCCGCCTGCGCGGCGCGGATGCGCTGGCCGCGCTTGCCGGCCGTCTCGATGGTCAGCGCCACGCCCATGGTGGTGGCGGTGGGGGCGTTCGGCTTGTTCGCCGCGTTTAATTCCCGCGAGTCGATGCCGGCCGTGAGCACTGGATCGGGCCGCACGCCGGCCACCGACACGCCGGCCTGTGCGCTGCTCACATTCTCGCGCTGCATCTGCAAGTCCAGGCTGTACTGGGCGGCGGCCGCCGCATACTCGCGCAAGGTGACCTGGCCTGAAGCGGGCAGGGCGACGCACATCGCCAGCAGCGCGCACACGGGGTTGAGTTTAAATGTCATGGACTTGCTCCGCTTGCACCAGGCCGTCCTCGGCCTGTTTGGGTTTGTTCTCGAAATAGCGTTCGACCAGGTAGTACAGCGCCGGCAGCCACACCAGCGTCAGGCCGGTGGCGGTGATCAGCCCGCCGACCACGACGGTGGCCAGCGGCCGCTGCACATCGCTGCCCAGTCCATGCGCCAGCGCCGCCGGCAGCAGGCCCAGCGCGGCCACGCTGGCCGTCATCAGCACCGGACGGAAGCGGCTGTAGGCGCCCTTGAGCACGGCGTCCTTGAGCGTCAGCCCACCCTCGGCGCGCAACTGGTTCAGGTTGGACACCATCAAAATGCCGTCCATCACCGCCACGCCGAACAGCGCGATGAAGCCGACCGCGCTCGACACATTGAGCGTCATGCCGCGCAGATGCAGCGCGACCAGCCCGCCCAGCGCGCCCAGCGGCACCGCCGCCAAAATCATGGCCGGCTGGCGCAAATTCTTGAATTGCGCGAACAGCAGCACGAACATCAGCGCCACCACCATCGGCATGATCAGCGCCAGACGCGCCTGCGCCCGCTGCTGGTTCTCGAACTGGCCGCCCCAGGCCAGCTGCACGCGGCCGTGGTCGTAGCGCACCTTGGCCTCGATCTGCGCCTTGGCGTCGTCCAGGAAGGAGGCCAGGTCGCGCCCGCGCAGGTCCAGCCGCACCGTCAGGTGGCGCTTGCCCATCTCGCGCGTGATGGTGCTCTCGCCGTCGTCCAGCCGTATCGTCGCCACCTGCGCCAGCGGGATGCGCGCCCCCGTGGCCGAGGTCAGCAGCAAATCGCCGATGGTGTCGGGATTGCTGCGCGACGCATCGGTGAAGCGCACGCCGATGTCGTACTGGCGGTCGTCGATGAACACCTGCGACACCGGCTTGCCGCCGATGCCGGTGCCGATCAGGTCGGCCACGTCGGCGGCGTTGATGCCGTAGCGCGCGGCGGCGGCCCGGTCCACCTCGATGCGTACCTGCGGCAGCGGCGGTTCCTGGTCGATGATCACGCTCTCCGCACCCGGCACGGCGGCCAGCGTGCGCTCGACGTCGGCGGCGATGCGGCGCGTCTCCTTGAAGTCGTTGCCGTAGATTTTCACCACCAGGTCGCTGTGGGCGCCGGCCAGCTTGTCGAGCACGCCGTCGATCATCGGCTGCGTGAAGCCGACCCGCGTGCCCGGCAGTTTGGCGAAGCGCCGGCCCATCTTCTCGATCAGCTCCTGCTTGCTCAGGCCGGACTTCCACGTGTCGTACGGATGCAGGGTCACGCTGACCTCGATGTGCGACGGCGTCCACGGATCGGTGCCCTCGTCGTTGCGGCCCAGCTGGGTGACGATGGTGGCCACCTCCGGGAACTCCAGCGCCGCGCTGCGCAGGCCGTCCGACATCTCGGCCGCCTTCTCCAGCGAGATCCCCGGTGGCAGCGTCACCTGCAGCCAGATCGAGCCCTCGTCCAGGTACGGCAGGAAGTCGCGGCCGATGGTGCCGCCCAGCGCGCACACGGCGGCGAAGGCCAGCGCGAACGCCGCCAGCGTCACACGCGAGCGGCCCACCACGGCCGCCAGAAACGGCTCATACAGCTGCTTGGCCTTGACCAGCACCGGATTGTTGAACACCTTGCGCGGCTTGCGATAAGCCTGGTAGGCCAGCCCCGGTATCAGGGTCAGCGACACCACCAGCGCGCCCAGCAGCGCGAAGCCGATCGCGAACGCCATCGGCGAGAACAGCTTGTACTCGATGCGCTGGAAGGTGAACAGCGGCAGGTAGGCGGTGATGATGACGATCATGCCGAAGAAGATAGGCTTGGTCACCTGCAGCGTGGCCTTCATCACGTCGCGTGCGCGCAGCGCGGCGCCGTGGTTCTCCTCATATTTGCGCAGGATGTTCTCCATCACCACGATGGCGCCGTCGACCACGATGCCGAAGTCGATCGCCCCCAGCGACAGCAGGTTGGCCGGGATGTGGAAGTGGTGCATGAAGATGAAGGCCGTCAGCAGCGCCATCGGAATCGTCACGGCGACGATGGCCGCCGCGCGCGGGCTGCCCAGGAACAGCACCAGCACCACCGTCACCAGCAGCATGCCCTCGACCAGCGTCTTGCCGATGGTGTGCAGCGTGGCGTCCACCAGCCCGGTGCGGTCCAGGTAGGGCACGATCTTCACGTCCTTGGGCAGCACGTTGTCGTTCAGGTCCTGCACGGCCGCGTGCACGTCCTTGAGCACCAGCGACGGATTCTCGCCCTTGAGCAGCAGCACGATGCCCTCGATCGTGTCGGGATTGGTGTTCTTGCCCAGGATGCCGTGGCGCTCCTTGCTGCCCAGGCGCACTTCGCCCAGGTCCTTGACCAGCACCGGCACGCCGTTCTTCTGCGTGACCACCACGTTGCCCAGGTCGTCCAGGTTGTGGATCAGGCCGACGCCACGCACCACGAAGCCCTGCTGGCCGCGGTTGAGGATGCTGCCGCCGGCGCTGGCGTTGTTGGCGTTGACGGCGTCGGTGACCTGCTTGAGCGACAGGTTGTACTTGCTCAGCTTGGCGGGGTCGAACTCCAGCAGGAACTGCGTGGTCAGGCCGCCGAAGTTGCCGACGTCGGCGATGCCGGCCACCTGCTTGAGGCGCGGGATCACGGTCCAGAACTGCAGCTCCGACAATTCGCGCAGCGAGCGCGTCTTCGATTCCAGCGTATAGCGGTAGATCTCGCCGATGGGCGAGGTCAGCGGATCGAGCCCCGGCTGCGCGCCGTAGGGCAGGGCCACGCTGGCGATGCGCTCCTGCAGGCGCTGGCGCGACCAGTAGTCCTCCACGCCGTCGCGGAACACCACGGTGATCAGCGACAGGCCGAAGGTGCTCTTCGAGCGCATCACATGCATGCCGGGCGTGCCCATGATCTCGCGCTCGAGCGGGATGGTGATCTGCGACTCGACTTCCTCGGCGGCGAGGCCGGGCACCTGCGTGACCACCTGCGAGCTGGTGTCGGCGATGTCGGGATAGGCTTCCAGCGGCAGCTGCTTCCAGCAGAACACGCCGTACAGCGCGACCAGCACGAACACCAGCCAGGCGATGCCGCGCCGCTGGAAACTGATGGCAACCAAACGATCAATCATTGAGCAGCACTCCTTCCTTGGCGACGATGCGGGTGCCCGCCTTCAGGCCGGAGACGATCTCCACCATTTCGCCGCTGTGGACGCCGGTGGCGACGGTGCGCGCCTCGAAGGTCCAGGCGGCCGTTTCCACGTAGACCTGGGTGTGCGTGCCGCTCTGCACCAGCGCCGACGCCGGCACCACCACGCCCTGGTGCGGCGCGGCGCTGAAGGTCACTTGCGCGAACATGCCCGGCTTCAGGCGGCCGTCCTTGTTGTCGACCGCCACGCGCACCTTGACGGTGCGGGTGTCCGCGTCCAGCACCTCGCCCACGTAGCCGACCTTGCCGGCGATGTGCTGGCCGGGATAGGCGTTCAGTTCGATGTCGGCGGCCTGGCCCGCGAACACGGCGGCCAGGTCCTTCTCCTGCACGCTGGCGGTCAGCCACACGGTCGACAGGTCGGCCACCACCATCACCGGCGCGTTGGTGTCGTTCCAGAAGCCGCCCTGGCCGCCGTTCAGTTCGATCACATGGCCGGACAGCGGCGAGCGCAGCGTGTACACGCGGCCGTTGCCGCCGGCCAGGCTGCCGCCCAGTTGCGCCAGGCGCGCCTTGCTGCGCTCGCTTTCGCTGAGCGCCTGCGCGTAGTCGCTCTCGGCCTGCTCCAGATCCTTGTGCGCCGAGATGTCGGCCGCGCGCAGCTCCTTCTGGCGTTCCAGGTTGCGGCGCGCCAGCGTCAGGCCGGCCTGCGCCTTGCTGGCGTCGCTGTGGGCGGCGGCCACGTCGGCCGAGTCCATTGTGAACAGCGCGTCGCCGGCCTTGACCGTGTCGCCCAGATGCTTGAGCAGCTGCTCGATGCGGCCGGCCACCGGCGGCACCACGCGTACCAGGTGGGCCGGATCGGCCTCCACCACGGCCGGAACCGGAATGGCGCGCGCCACATTCTGCTCGGCGGCGCTGGCCACCTGCAGCGACTGGCGCAGCGGCGAGCCGGCCGGCACGGCGATGGACGCGCCCTTGCGCACCACGGCGGCGGGCGGGGCGGAATCGGTCTCGGGCGCGTGGCCGCAGCCGCCGAGGACTGCGCACAGCAGGGGGAGGGCCAGCATTTGCCGGCGTGGGTCGAATTTGATCATGGTGGGGCCCTGAGAAATAGCGTGAACCGTCATTCCCGCGTAGGCGGGAATCCATAGAACGCTGGCCAGGATGCTCAGCATGGGTTCCCGCTTGCGCGGGAACGACGAGGTAATTTGCCGCAGTGTACCGAGAAGCGGCCCCGGCCATCCTGAATCTTCCTTCAGGAAACATCCCGTGCCGGGCGGCCGGCGGTAAAATGCCGCATGACCAAGATATTGCTGATCGAAGACGACCAGAAGGCGGCCCGCCTGCTAAAGCGCGGCCTGGAGGAGGAGGACTTCGCCGTCGACGCCGTGCACAGCGCGGAGGAGGGCGAACCGGCCGCGCTGGCCGGCGACTACGACCTCATCGTGCTGGACTGGATGCTGCCGGCCAAGGACGGCATCACGCTGTGCGGCGAGCTGCGCGCGCGCGGCCTGCTCACGCCCATCCTGATGCTGACCGCGCGCGACGGCCTGGGCGACCGCGTGGCCGGCCTCAACACCGGCGCCGACGACTACCTGACCAAGCCCTTCGCCTTCGACGAACTGCTGGCCCGCATCCGCGCGCTGCTGCGCCGCTCGACGCTGGTGCGGCCCGCGCCGCTGATGGTGGCCGACCTCACGCTGGACCCGCAAACCCACGCCGTCAGACGGGCAGGGCAGGCGCTGGACTTGACGCCCAAGGAATACGCCATCCTCGAACTGCTGATGCGCCAGGCCGGCCACGTGGTCAGCCGCGCGCAGCTGGCCGGGCGCATCTGGACCGCCGACCTGATCGCGCTCGACAACCTGATGGACTCGCACATGCGCAACCTGCGCCGCAAGATCGACCCCGAAGGCCAGCCGCGCCTGATCCACACGGTGCGCGGCCAGGGCTTCCGGCTGGCGGAGGTGGCCGATGACGATGCTTAGCTTCCGGCGCCGGCTGGCGCTGGTGCAGACCGCCGTCATCGTCTCGGTACTGGCGGTGGCCGCCATGTCCGGCTACCTGAGTCTGTCGGGCGCGGTCAACGAACAACTGGACGGCGCCTTGCTGGCGCTGGCCGAAACCGAGGCGGCCATGCTGCGCGCCGCGCCGGACCAGCCGGTGCAGGTGCACGACGCCGCCAAGGGCCCATCGCCGCCGTCGCTGGCGCGGCTGGACCGCTGGGTGCAGATCGTCGACGCCCAGGGCCGGGTGCTGGCGCGCAGCACCAACCTGGGCGCGGCCAGCCTGCCGGCGCCGGCCGCGCTGATGGCGCGCATGGCCGCCGGCGACACCGTGTTCGAAACGCTCGACCATTTCGCCGAGGAGCCGGTTCGCATCGTCTCGCTGCCGGTGCGCGCCACGCCGCTGCGCTACACGGTGCAGGTGGCCGGCTCGCTGGACGACGTGCGCCACGTGGTGGCCTCGGCCAGCGTGATGTTCCTGGCGCTGGCGCTGGCGCTGTTGGTGGCGCTGACGGTGGCCAGCGCCTCGATCACGCGCTGGGTGTTCCGCTCGATCGACGACATCGTCGGCCAGGCGCAGCGCATCGGCGAGGGCAACCTGGACCAGCGCCTGATCCACCCCGGCACGCGCGACGAGATCGGCCACCTGGTCGACACCCTCAACGATATGCTGGACCGCATCGACCAGAGCTTCCAGATCCAGCGCCGCTTCACCTCGGACGCCTCGCACGAACTGCGCTCGCCGCTGTCGCGCCTGCGGGCCGAGATCGAGATCACGCTGCGCCGCCCGCGCGACGCCGCCGAGTACGTGGACACGCTGCGCTCCTGTATGGAGGAGGTCGAGCGCCTGACCCTGCTGGTGGAGGAGCTGCTGGCGCTGGCCCGCTACGACGCCGGCCAGGACCGCGACGCCTCGGCCGCCACCTCGCTGGGCGAGATCGCCGCCGCCGCCATCGGCCGGGCGCAGGCCACGGCCGCGCAGCGCCAGGTGCGCCTGACGCTGCAGGCGGCGAACGCGCCGGTGCTCGCCGCCATCGGCGAGGGCGCGGCCACGCTGATCGTGGTCAACCTGCTGGAGAACGCCGTCAAGTTCACGCCGGCCGGCGGCGCGGTCGAAGTGCGCGTCTGGCGGGATGGCGATCAGGCCTGCCTGCGCGTCTCCGACAGCGGCCCCGGCATCGGCGTCGACGAGCTGCCGCACCTGTTCGAGCGCTTCTACCGCGGCGCCTCGGCGCGCTCCGGTTCGGCGGCCGGGGTCGGCCTCGGGCTGGCGCTGACGCAGACCATCGTCCAGGGCCACGGCGGCCGCATCGAGGCCGCCAACCTGCCGGCCGGCGGCGCCGCCTTCACCGTCCATCTGCCCTGCGCCGGCGCCTGATTGGAAATGCTTCCAAGCAACTTTCTAGCATGGACTCGGTAGTGAGGTCATTCTAAAAAAAGCAATATGTGCGTTGTACTATGCGAGTCCCCTACCAGGAGACTCTATGAAAACCGCACTGATCGCCACCAGCATCGCCCTGGCCGTTTGCGCCAGCACGCCCGCCCTCGCATGGGAGCAGGAGACCCACCGCCAGATCGTCCTGGACGCGGTCAACTACATGAAGACCCATCCGGCGACCACCAACTACAACAAGCTGGTGGCGGGCGTGACGCGCGCCGGCTTCACCGTGGACCAGTTCGCGGCCGCGCTGGGCCAGGGCGCCTACGACGTCGACGACTTCGCCGACACCTACATCTGCGGCGCCTCGACCGGCGACTGCCAGCTGGCGCCGGTGTGGGGCGCGGGCGCGAGCATCGTCAAGTACACCTCGTACTGGCACTTCCAGAACCACACCTCGGGCGCGGACGTGCACGGCAACCCGTTCGGCGGCTACAACTACGCCAAGCTGGGCATGGCCGGCGACATCGACAACCTGGCCGCCGGCTGGCTCTACGGCGACTACCTGGACGACGGCGCCGGCGGCCTGAAGGGCTGGTTCGGCGACAGCAGCAAGTACAACAGCTACGGCGTGACCGAGGCGCACTATCGCTTCGGCGGCGTGTCCAGCGCGTCGCAGTACGCCGATTTCGAGACCATGCCGTTCCAGCCGATCGACAACCTGGGCCAGTACTGGTGGCAGCAGTTCCTGGCGCAGCCGACCGCGCAGAGCCTGGGCTTCACGCTGCACACCACCGACCTGCTGCAACCGCACCACACCTGGGCCACCTCGGCGCACAACCACTCGTCGTGGGAGCAGTGGGTGCGCGACAACTACAGCACCCAGCACCTGAACGATCCGGCGCTGGTGACCGCCGCGCTGGCCGACTTCACGCCGCTGGCACCGGCCGCCGTCGACATCCGGCCGCTGCTGACGCAGGGCGGCAGCTACTCGTACGCCAACGGCGGCATCGTCCTGTCGTCCACCGACCAGGGCGACCGCACCCGCGTCGCGCAGATGATGATCCCGCATTCGATCGCGATGGTCGTGGTGGTGCTCAACCGCGCCGCCGAACGTCTGGCCAATTGATGCGGCGAGCCATGCCGCAATCGGCGACGCCATCGTCGCCGCGCTCGCCGGGCCCGTCGACGCCGCGCTCGTTGCGGCGCTCGATGTGCCTGGCGCTGCTGGCCGGCGCGCTGGCGCTGCCGGCCGCCGCCACGGTCAGCTACCGCCTGAACGATCCGGCGCTGGCCGCCCGCATCGACGGCGCGCCGGTGACGGCGTTCAGCGTCGATGCGCTGTGGCGCCTGGCGCGCATCAAGGAGCCGCAGGCCGCGCGCAGCGCCGTGCTGGAGGAGGTCGTGCTCAACCGCCTGCTGTCGGCCGCCGCGCGCGAACGCTTCGACGAGGCGCAACTGTACGCCGGCCAGCGGGTCGGCTTCACGCGCGACGTCGCGCTGGACGACCAACTGGTCGCAACCCTGCGCACCCTGTACGACCAGGACATGCAGCAAGCCCTGCGCCAGCTGCCAGGCGGCACGCTCGACGGCCTCATCGTCGACCAGGCCAAGCCCACGCCTGCCGCGCTGGACGCCGTATTCGGCAAGCCCGAGCAACTCAAGCTGGAGTTCACGCTCAACGCCGGACAACTCACGCGCGCCCGCGACATCGTGCTGCTGCGCTACACGCTGCCGTCCGGCGCCGGTACGGTCACGCTGTACGACGTGTACCGCCGCCAGAACGTGCAGGGCCGCGTGGCGCTGTACAACCGCCAGCCGGACTTCCTGCAGCAGCAAGCCAAACAGGACCTGGCCGCCCGCTTCGTGCTCGACTGGAGTCGCCGCCGCTTCGGCGACACCGCCATCGCCGACCTGCGCCGCGTATTGGCCGAACGCGGCGAAGTGCACGCGCTGCGCCAACTGCACGGCATCGGCGACGACATCGAAAGCACCAGCCCCCTGTTGCAGCGCCTGGCGGGCGAAGTCACGCCGGCCCAGATCGCGGCCTACTACACCCGCCACCGCAGCGAGTTCACGCGCATCGAGCGGGTCAAGGCCCGTCACATCCGCCTGGCCGACGAGTCCAGCGCGCAGACGGTCTTCAAAGCGCTGAACAACGGCGCCGACTTCGCCGCCACCGCGCGCCGCCACTCCATCGCCGCCGACGCCGGCGCCGGCGGCACGCTCGGCTGGATACGCCACGAAGGCAAGCCGGACTGGCTGGCGCAACTGGCGCTGGCGCAGCCCGAAGGCCCGCCATCGCGCCCGATCCGCACACCCGCCGGCCCGCATGACGCCGCCGCGTGGGAAATCATCCAGGTCGAGCAGCGCGTGATGGGCTACCAGGCCCCCGACTCGGAAGCGGTGCGCTACGCCGCCAGCAACGCGCTGGCGCGCAGCACAGCGCAAACGCAACTGGCCGCGCTGCGCCAACAACTGCTGCGCACCGCGCAGATCGACATCAACCGCGGCCTGCTGGACCAGCCGCTGCAAACCCTGGACGCCAAATGAAACCGGTCCCGATCGCTGCCGCCGTATTGCTGCTGGCCGCCGCCGGCTGGATGGCCTGGCCTGCCGGCGGAGCTTCGCAACCATCGGGCGCCGCAGCAGGGCAGGGCGGGTCGCAAGCTGGCGGCGACGCGGCCCGCGCCGCGCAATGGCCGCCCGCCACGCAGGAGCCAGCGGCCCGCGAATTGAAGTTCGTCCCGCTGACGCCGGTCGATAGCGGCGGCTCGGCCTGGATGAGCATGTCGGCCGCGCGCGAGAACGGCGACCCGCGCACCCCGCCCATCGAACGCGACGCCGAGCCGCGCAGCGCACCCACGCCGGCGCAACTGGCCGACCCGAAAGCCTACCAACAATACGAGGAGGCGCAGCACACCCGCTTGCTCGGCGCCTACGTCGCGGCCGCCACGACCGAGCTGCCGCGCCTGCAGGCCGACCTGGAACGCGGCCGCCAGGCCGGCATTCCGCCCGAACAGCTGGCCAAGCTTGAGGAAAAAATCGCCCGCATTCAGCGACTATCGGCGCAAATCGTCAAAGATCACCCGCAAATGCAGGGGCATGTCACACGCCCGTAATTTCTAGCTGGCAATATCCATTTCTGAAGGCCTCGTCCTGTGGTCTCTACCCTTGCCGCCTCTCACCGAGGCGGTCTTTTTTTGGAAGGAAGTGGAATGCAAAACGCAGAAGTCGCGTTTTCGCGGGAACTCGGTGTGGTCATGATGACGCTCAGCGCCGGCGGCAACGTGCTCGCCCAAAGCGCCAGCCAGGAAACCATCGCGCGCGAACTGCAGATCCGGTCGGTGCGCTTCCTGGCCATCGACGGTGTGTTCACCACCGAATTGCCGACCACGGAAAAGACCCTGGCCGCCGCGTCTTCGGTGGCATTCCCCGAGCCGATGGCCGCGCTCAAATTGATCGCCGCCTGTTCCAGCGTGGGCGAGCGGGTGGGCTTCCTGTTCCCCGAACGCCGGCGCCGTCCGCGTGAACCCGTGGCCGATGCTGCGCGCGCCCGGATGGACGCCACGAAGCGGGATTGACGCGCCGCGCGCGCTGCGTGCATCATGGCGGCTGGCGCCACGACGACGGAGCGAAGACCTATGAATGAACCCGGCCAATTGCACGGCAGTTGCCTGTGCGGAGGCGTGGCGTACCGGGCGGAGCTGCCGGTCAGCCACGCCAGCCATTGTTACTGCACCATGTGCCAGAAGCAGCACGGTGCCGCCGCCGGCTCGTATGCGAACGTGGCCGCCGCCGGCTACGTGGTCGAGCGCGGCGCCGGCCTGATCACCGAATACGCCTCGTCCTCGCACGGCCGGCGCGGCTTTTGCAAGGTCTGCGGCTCGACGCTGTTCTGGCGCAGCACCATGGCCCCGGACCGCATCGCCATTTCGCTCGGTACGCTGGAGCCCGAATACGACGGCCCGGTGCAGCGCGAACTGCACACCGACACCAAGCCCGCCTGGCTGCCGCACCGCTAGCCGCCGCACTGCGAGCCTTCGCTGCCGGGCAGCCGCTGCGCGAACGCCGCACCGCCAGCCGCCGCGTGTGGCATACTCGGCGGCCATGATGCCTGCTCCCGCCACCCCCGCCGTCCGTCTCCTGCCCGCGCTCGCCGCGCTGTGCCTGCACGCCGCAGCCTCCGCCGCGCCATGCGTTGAGCCGCCGCCCGATCCCGACAACACCTACGACGCGCAACACACTTACGCCAAGCTGGCGCGCGACTATCCGTCCATCCGCATCGCCAGCGCGGCGCTGCCGGTGGACGTGAACCGCATCGACGGCCTGACCTACGCGCAGCACGGCGAGCGTTGCCTGAAGCTCGACCTCTATCTGCCGCTGGCCGCGCGCGCCGACGGCGGCATGCCGGTGGTGGTTCTGGTGCACGGCGGCGGCTGGCGCTCCGGTTTCCGCTCCGAGTTCGCGCCGATGGCCGTGCGGCTGGCGCAGCAGGGCTACGCGGCGGCCGCGATCAGTTACCGCCTGTCCGGCGAGGCGCCGTATCCGGCCGCCATCCACGACGCCCGCGCCGCCGTGCGCTGGGTGCGTGCCCACGCCGGCCAGTACCACCTGGACCCGCAACGCATCGCGCTGGCGGGCGGCTCGGCCGGGGGCCAGATCGCCAGCCTGGCCGGCGTCACCGCCCACCTCGCCCAGTTCGATCCCGGCGCGGAGGAGGGTGCCGTATCGGGCGCGGTGCAGGCCATCGTCAACATCGACGGCCTGTCCGATTTCACCACCGAACTGGCGCTGAAGCACGAGGACGATCCGGCCAAGCGCCCCTCGGCGGCCGGCGCCTGGCTGGGCGGACGCTACGCTGAGCAGCCCGCGCGCTGGAGCGAGGCCTCGCCGATCCGCTACGTGCGTCCCGGCATGCCGCCCATCCTGTTCATCGCCAGCGCGCAGCCGCGCTTCTCCGCCGGCCGCGAGGCGATGGCGGCCGCCATGACGCAGGCCGGCGTGCCCAGCCGCACGCTGGTGCTGCCGAACACGCCGCATTCCTTCTGGCTGTTCGACCCCTGGCTGCAACCGACGGTCGACGTCACCGTGGCCTTCCTCAACCAGCGGATGCCGGCGCGCTGACGCGGCCTGCAAAAGGTTAGTCCGGCCTCTCCATTTAGCCAGTGGTGCGCCTTTGGCGCCCGCCCTAAGATGATCGCAGCCGCGCTGAACGCAGCGGGCGCCGTACCCACCTCATCGAAATGGACGCTATCATGACCAACCCCAAACTTGAAGTATTGACCCCGACTAACTGCCAGTTGATCTTCATCGACCATCAACCGCAAATGGCCTTCGGCGTGCAATCGATGGACCGCCAGGCGCTGAAGAACAACACCGTGGCGCTGGCCAAGGCCGCCAAGGTGTTCAACATTCCGACCACCATCACCACCGTCGAAACCGAGGCGTTCTCCGGCCACACCTACCCTGAGCTGCTGGACGTCTTCCCAGGCAAGCCGCTGCTGGAACGCTCGTCGATGAACTCGTGGGACGACCAGAAGGTGCGCGACGCGCTCAAGGCCAACGGCAAGAAGAAGGTCATCGTCTCCGGCCTGTGGACCGAGGTGTGCAACAACAGCTTCGCGCTGTGCGCCATGGCCGAAGGCGACTACGAAATCTACATGGTGGCCGACGCCTCCGGCGGCACCTCGAAGGAAGCGCACGACTACGCCATGCAGCGCATGATCCAGGCCGGCGTGGTGCCGGTGACCTGGCAGCAGGTGCTGCTGGAATGGCAGCGCGACTGGGCGCACCGCGAAACCTACGACGCCGTCATGGCCATCGTGCGCGAGCACTCGGGCGCCTACGGCATGGGCGTGGACTACGCCTACACCATGGTGCACAAGGCGCCGGAACGCACCTCGGGCAGCCACGAGATGCTGGCCGCCGTGCCGGCCAAGTAAGACCTCCACCGGCGGCGGGCGTGGCTTTCCGTCCACGCCCGCCGCAACGATGCTGCGCCGCCGTAGCCCCTGCACGGCGGCGTTTTCATCCTGACGCGGCGTCCTGCCGTGCTGCGCCGCAGCGCAGATACTTCTTTACAAATACCTACGTTGGTCTAAAGTCTACAAAAATGATAACGCTACCTTTGTGTGGCCATCAACCTTGTTCAATCCTCTGCCTGACTGAATGATTGCGCGTAACATCCGCGCGATTCCGGCTCAGCAGAAATGTTAGCGCTACCTTTGTTTGGAGAGATGAATGAAGCAAACCCGCTGGGTGGTCATGGGGGCTAGTGGCTGTGGCAAGAGCACGGTGGGGCAGGCGCTGGCCGCCGCCATGGCCGTGCCCTTCATCGAGGGCGACCGGTTTCATCCGCCGGCCAATGTGGCCAAGATGTCGGCCGGCGTCGCGCTGGACGACGCCGACCGCGGCGACTGGCTGCTGGCGTTGCGGGAGCAGATCGAGCGGGCGGACGGTGGCCTGGTGCTGGCCTGCTCGGCGCTCAAGCGCAAGTACCGCGACCAGCTGCGGCGGGCCGATCCGGCGCTGCACTTCGCGCACCTGAGCGGCGACCGAGCGCTGATCGCCAGCCGCATGCGGGAGCGGGCCGGCCATTACATGCCGCTGTCGCTGCTGGACAGCCAGCTGCGCGACCTGGAGCCGCTGCAGGTGGACGAGGCCGGCATGGTGCTGGACATCCTCCTGCCGCCGCGCGTGCTGGTGGCGCGGATACTCGCCGGATTCTGATGTTGTCCGGCGTGACGGGCCGGACCATGCAACAGGCAGTACCTTCGCGCAGCCGTCAGGAATCCGCGCGCCGGCCACTATTCCCATAAAAAAATAGCAGGAGACTACAATGCCGATCCGAAGCCGTAACACCATGATGAGCCTGGCCGTCGCCAGCGCCTGCTGCTGGCTCGCCATGCCAGCCCACGCCCAACAAGCCGAAGGCGGCGCCCAGGGCCCGGCCGGGGAGGCGCCGGCGCCCGACGCCGTCGTGACCGTGTCGGGCTCGCGCATCGCCGCGCGCGGCTTCACGCAGCCCACGCCGACCACCACGCTCAACGCGGACGACCTGGCCAAGAGCGCCCAGCCCAACCTGTTCAACACGATCGCCGAGCTGCCGGCCCTGCAGGGCAGCACCGGCCGCACCACCAGCACCAACAGCACCAGCAGCGGCATCCAGGGCCTGAGTTCGCTGAGCCTGCGCGGCCTCGGCCCGATCCGCACGCTGACCTTGCTCGACGGCCAGCGCGTGGTCGGCGCCAACGTCACCGGCGTGACCGACGTCAGCCAGTTCCCGCAACTGCTGGTCAAGCGCGTCGACGTGGTGACCGGCGGCGCCTCGGCGTCCTACGGCTCGGATGCGATCGGCGGCGTGGTCAACTTCATCACCGACAAGAGGTTCACCGGCTTCAAGGTCAACGTCGAGGGCGGCCAGACCACCTACCGCGACGACCGCAACGCCACGCTGCAGGCGGCCTGGGGCAGGGCGTTCATGGACGACCGCCTGCATGTGGCGGTGAGCGGCGAATACGGCCGCGAGCAGGGCATCGATTCGCCGGGCTTCGGCGAGGTCGGCGCCAACGGCCGCAGCTGGTACAGGAACACCGCCTACCAGATCCGTCCGCTGTCGCAGACCAACGACGGCAAGCCGCAGTACACCGTCATCGACCACGCCCAGCAGTACCAGTACGCCAAGTACGGCCTGATCACCAACGGTCCGCTGCAGGGCACGGCGTTCGGGCCGGGCGGCGCACCCTACCAGTTCAACTACGGCTCCAACGGCAAGCCGACCGGCACCGGCGCCGTGACCGGCTGCGTCAATCCCTTCTGCGTCGGCGGCGACCTGAGCGGCAGCGTCGGCGCCGGCACCAACCTGGCGATGGACCTGGAGCGCCAGGTGGCCTACACCCGGGTGGGCTTCGACCTCGCGCCCGACCACGAGATCTACCTCACCACCAATTTCGGCAAGGTCAAGTCGGTGTTCTCGCCCAACCCCGGCGCGGCCAAGAACGCCAACCTGACGATACAGTGCGACAATCCCTTCCTGCCGGCGTCCATCGCCGCCGCCTGCGCGGCCAACAACATTCCCAGCTTCCAGTACGGCACCGCCAACGCCGGCTTCCCGGCCAATATCAACGTCCATCCCACGCGGCAGATGGAGCGCGTGGTGCTCGGCGCCGACGGCAAGTTCCCGCTGGCCGGCAAGGAATGGTCGTACGACGCCTACGCCGAATACGGCCGCAACCGGACCGACATCCTGGTCCACGACATCACGCTCAACGCCCGCTACAACGCCGCCATCGACGCCGTGCGCGGCCCGAACGGCACCATCGTCTGCCGCAACCCAGTGGCGGCGGCGTCCGGCTGCCGGCCGTTGAACATCATCGGCGACGTGCCGGCCGATCCGGCCGCGATGGCCTACGTCGAGCCGGCCATGGGGCCGCAACAGCACACGCGCCAGACCCAGCAGGTGGCCAGCTTCAACCTCAACGGCGAGGCCTTCTCCTCCTGGGCCGGCCCGGTCGCGGTGGCGGCCGGCGCCGAGTACCGCCGCGAACACTACAGCGTGACGGGCGACCCGTACGGCAACGGCGTCTCGGCCGGCAGCCCGAACACTGCCGACTATCCGGCCGATCCGCTGCTCAACACGGCGGTCGGCAACAACTGGTACGCGGGGAACTACCATAGCGCGTCCGGGACCTACGACGTGAAGGAAGCCTATGTCGAGCTCAACATCCCGGTGCTGAAGTCCGCCGCTTGGGGCGAGGCCAACCTCAACCTGGCCGACCGCCGCACCCGCTACAGCACCTCCGGCAACGTGGAGAGCTGGAAGATCGGCGGCAGCTGGAAGACCGGCATCGACGGCCTGCGCCTGCGCGCCGTCACCTCCAAGGACGTGCGCGCGCCCAACCTGAGCGAGCTGTATGCGGCGGCGGTCGTGGTCAACAACGTGGTCAGCTACCAGGGCAACACCATCACGGTGCAGCAGCGCACGGTCGGCAACACGCGGCTGCGGCCCGAGCTGGCGCGCAACACCGTGCTGGGCGTGGTGCTCGACCGTCCGCACTGGGCGCCTGGCTTCAGCGTGTCGGCGGACTATTTCGACATCAAGGTCGACGGCGTGATCTCGACCTTGACGGCGCAGCAGGAAGTCGACCTGTGCACGGCCGGCAACCAGGAGATCTGCTCGGCGATGGTGCTCAACAGTCCCACCCCCACCAGCAACTACGTGACGGTGCAGGCGTTCAACCTGGCCTCGCTGCGCAACAAGGGTTACGACCTCGAGGCGTCCTACCGCATGAACCTGAAGGACCTCGGCCTGCCGGGCCGCCTGACGTTGCGCGCGCTGGCCACCCGCACCATCAGCTTCCTGACCGATCCCGGCGTGGTGGGCACCATCCCGTCCGAGGGCGCGGGCAGCAATATGGGCGGCACGCCGAAGTGGAAGGGCCTGGCGTCGCAATCGTGGGACACCAGCCAGTACAGCCTGACCTTGAGCGAGCGCTGGATCAGCAAGGGCGTCTACAGCAACGAGTTCATCGAATGCCAGACCAATTGCCCGGTCTCGACCGTGATTCATCCGACCATCTACAACAACCAGATGAAGGGCGCGTTCTACGTCGACCTGGGCGGGACCTACAAGCTCGGCGACAAGACCACGGCCTACTTCAAGATCGACAACCTCGGCAACGTCGATCCGGTGGCGGCGCCGCAGGCCAACCTGAGCTTCGCGATCAACCCGACGCTGTACGACGTGGTGGGCCGCGTGTACCGCGCCGGCCTGCGCTACAGCTTCTAGGCGCGGCGCGTCAATCGGCGGCGGGCGCGCCGTCGTAGTTGAGCGGCAGCCACTGGTAGGCGCCGTCCGAGGCGCGGATCCGGCCCAGGCCGGGGAAGGCGATATGCGCCGCGCCTATCGTCAACTGGCCGCTGGCCGCCATGTCCAGCAGCCGGCGGCGCGTGGCCTGCGCGTCGGCCTCGCTGGTGTCGTATTTGACGGCGGCGTCCGGGTGCGGCAGCTGGATCGCCGACACATGGACGATATCGCCCCAGATCAGCAGCTTCCTGCCTTTGCTTTGCACCAGGTACATCGCATGCCCCGGTGTATGGCCGGGCGCGGGCAGGGCCTCGATGCCGGGCTCGATCCGGCCGAAGGCGCCGAACGGCTGCAGGCGCTTTCCGTACGGCGCCACGGCCGCCGCCGCGCTGTCGAAAAAGCTCGACAGGAAGGCCGGCGCCGCCGCCTTGTTGGCCGGCGTCAGCCAGTAGTCGGCCTCGGCCTGCGAGAGCCGCACCACGGCGTTGGGAAAGGCCGGCGCGCCGCGCGCCATGATGCCGCCCGCGTGATCCTTGTGCAGATGCGTCAGCAACACTTCATCGACCTGTTCGGGCCGGTAGCCGGCGGCGCGCAGATGGTCCAGCAGCTTGCCGCAGCAATCGCCGTACAGGCCGCCCGCGCCGGCGTCCACCAGGATCAGCTTGCTGCCGGTGTTGACCAGGAAGGCGTTGATTGAACCCTGCACCGGCGCCCGCAGCCCGGCCTGGTCCAGGTCCCGGGCGATCTGTTCCGGGCCGATATGGGTCATCACCGTATCGATGGGGAAGGGATGGGTGCCGTCCGAAAAGGCGGTGATTTCGAACTCGCCCAGCATCATGCGATAGTAGCCAGGCGCCTGCGTGCGTACCTGCGGCGCGGCGGCCTGTGCGGCGCCGCCCAGCAGCAGCGTGCACGCCAGCAGCGCGCGGGCGATGGGAGTAAGCTTCATGTGTGGTTTCCTGTGAGGATAGTGTTGCGATATTAGCCCTCTCATTTCCGGCGCGCACCTACCATAGGTCCAGTCTGCTATACAATCGGAACGTTCACCATCCAACTACGTCCCTGGAGGTTGCAATGTCCACCACCCATACTTTCCGCCCGGACTACGTCGGCGCGGAAGTCGTCGAAGCCGGCATAGAAGTTGCCGATCGTAAAGGCCCGGACAGCGCGGCGGCCTACCTCAGCCAGCGCGGCGTGGCGGAGACCGTGATCCAGCGCGTGGTCTCCGAGCCCAATCACCGCCGCAATCCCGGCCGCCTGCGCAACCGCGACGAGCGCCTGCTGGAAGAGGCCACGCGCTTCAAATTCAAGGTGTGACGCGCCGGGTTGGTGGCCGTGGGCAACGGCCGCCGTAGGACTGGGACCACACCCCCCTATGTTCCCTACCTACATAGAGCCGGTGCGTGCTCCGATAATCGGCCACCCAGGGCGGGCCTATAGTGTTGTTCATCAGGTCGCAACGATCAACAACTCTAAGAGGTTTGCCATGTACCACTACACTCGCCCTACCGCAACGCAGGACACCGAGCAGGCCGAGGCATCCACTCCGGCCATCAGCCTGACCGGCGCCCAGCAGAATGAATTGCTGCGCGCCTTGTCGCGCGAAGAACTGATCAGCTTGTTCGAACACTTGGAACTGGTGCCGCTGCCCGCCGGCAAACACCTGTTCGACTTCGGCGAAAAGATGGACTACGCCTGGTTTCCCACCAACGCCATCGTCTCGCTGCAATACGTGACCGAGGACGGCGGCGCCGCCGAGATCGCGGTGGTGGGCCGCGAGGGCGTGGTCGGCGTCTCGATGTACGAGAGCGAACGCGCCAACTGCTCGGCCGTGGTGCAGACCGCCGGCTACGGCTACCGCGTCCGGGCCTCCGTGCTGCGCTCGGCCTTCTTCGACGGCGGCGCGCTGGCGCGCCAGCTGATGCGCCACACCAGCGCGCTGTTCGCCCAGCTGGCGCAGACGGTGGCCGGCGTGCGCCACGGCAGCATCGAGCAGCGCCTGTGCCGCTGGCTGCTGGAGCGGCTGGACCGCTCGCTGTCGAACGAACTGAAGGTCACGCAGGAAATGATCGCCAACCTGCTGGGCGTGCGCCGCGAAAGCATCACCTGCTGCGCCGGCAAGCTGCAGGAAGAGGGCATGATCGAATACCGCCGCGGCACCGTCATCGTGCTCGACCGCGGCGCCATGGAGCACCGCGCCGGCGGCTGCTACGTCCCCGCCTGATGTCGCGCCCTTGCCGCCATCGCCTAATGCCAATACCTCGGCGCATGCTGGAGCTGCTCCAGCTTGCGTTGCACCAGCCTGTACCAGGCAGTCGCCCATCTGGTCGCCCGTTCCGATTCCTCCACTGTTGACGCCGCGATGCAGCGCTGCACCGCGCGCATCTGGCGATGCAGGGCGTAGGCGGCGGGCGGCGGTTTGGAGCCTGTGGGTGACTTGTCCATGAGGGCATTCTCCCGCCGTCCGGCCGCCTCCGCTGTGCGTTGTCTCACCTAACGTTATACTGCGCGCTGTTTAAAACGACACGAGGGCAGGATGGGCAAGCAAGTGAAGGCATATCGCGCGTTGGCGCTGTGGTCGATGGGCGCGCTGGCGGCCGCGCAGGCGGCTGAGATGGAAGCGGGCACCGGGAAAATCGAGCGGGTCGAAGTGACCGCCACGCGCGCCGCCGGCGCGGTCGACGTGCAGCAGGTGCCGGCCGCCATCACCGTGCTCAAGCCCGAAGGCCTGGCCCGCTACGGACAGGGCAACCTGGCCGACATCGCCAACCTGGTGCCGGCCATGTCGGTGCAGCAGCAGGCGCCGGGCGTCAACAACATCACCATGCGCGGGCTGGTGGTGCGCGGCATCGTGCCGTCCGAGGTGCAGGACGCCTCGCTGGTGGCGGTCTACATCGACGACATGCCGGTCACGCTGAAGTCGTCTAACCCCGACCTGAAGGTGCTGGACCTGGAGCGCGTGGAAGTGCTGCAGGGCCCGCAGGGCACGCTGTTCGGCGCCGGCGCGATGGCCGGCGCGGTGCGCCAGATCACGCAGAAGCCCGAGCTGGGCGAGTTGTTCGGCACCGTCGAGGCAGTCGGCTCGGACACCTCCGGCTACGGCGGCGTCAACCGCAACCTGCGCGGCATGGTCAACCTGCCATTGAAGGCCGACGTGCTGGGCCTGCGCCTGACGGGCTACACCGGCAACGATTCCGGCTACATCCGCAACCAGGTCAACGGCAAGACCACCAACGACGTCTCCACCAACCAGGCGCGCGCCGCGTTGCGCCTGCGCGCCTCGCCCGACCTGACGGTCGACGCCAGCATCACCGCCTCCAACATCAAGGGCGGCGTCAACGACGCCTACGCCGGCCTGGCGCCGTTCACCACCATCGCCCTGCTGCCGCAGACCAGCAACGACAACCTGCAGCTGTACAACCTGGGCGTGAGCTACGACATGGGCGGCGCGCAGCTGGTGTCGTCGACCTCCTACCTGCACCGGGACACGCTGTACGTGACCTCGGCCCAGTACCCGGCCACCGCCTTCATCTTCGGCGGCAAGAACCCGCTGATGCAGGCCGCCTACACCATCGGCAACGCGGTGCAGGACTTCGCGCAGGAATTCCGCCTCAACTCCAAGGGCGGCGGGCCGCTGAAGTGGACCGCCGGCGCCTTCCTCGAAAGCGGCAAGCGCGACACGCGCCAGGACGAGCCGACCACCGGCTTCGACAAGCGCTTCGCCGTCGCCCACAACTTCCCCGGCTATGACTCGCAGGCCAACGATCTGGCCTTCCAGCCCAACGATTTCTTCTCCGGCACGCAGAACACCAGGTCGCGCCAGGTGGCGTTGTTCGCCGAGGGCACCTACACCGTCTGGGACCAGCTGGACCTGACGGCCGGCCTGCGCCTGTTCAAGGGCACGCAGGACTTCGACCTGCGCTTCACCGGCCTGTTCGGCAACCTGGTTGGCGCCACGCCGTCGGCGCCGGTGGGCCAGCCGGAAGTGAGCAACAGCAGCGCCACCTCGCGCGGCGCCAACCCGCGCTTCGCCGCCGCGTGGCGCGTCGACCGCGAGCACATGCTGTACGCCTCGGCCGGCAAGGGCTTCCGCTACGGCGGCAACAACCAGCCGGTGCCGTTCAACTTCTGCGGCGTGAACGCGCCGGCCACCTTCGCGCCGGACAGCCTGTGGAACTACGAGGTCGGCTCGAAGAACACGCTGCTGGACCAGCGCATGACCCTCAACGCCAGCGCCTATGTGATCGAGTGGAAGGACGTCCAGGTGTTCAACAAGCTGCCGTGCACCTACTACTTCACGCAGAACGCCGGCAAGCTGCGCAGCGAAGGGCTGGAGCTGGAGACCGCCCTCAAGCTGACCCGCCACGCCACGCTCGGCCTGAGCGCCGCCTACAACCACGCCTACGCCACCCGCACCGTGGTCACCGGGATCGCCGCGCAGAACATTCCGGAGGGCAGCCGTGCGCCGTACGCACCGCGCCTGTCGGCCACCGCCACCGCCAGCTACACCATCCCGGTGCGCGGCAACGACGAGGTGGGCATCGCCGCCAGCTACGCCTACCACAGCGACGCCTACACCAACTTCGCGGCGGCGCAGGGCAGCTACGCACAGATCCCGTCGTCCAACACGCTCAACGCCACCATCACGTACAAGACCGGCGCCTACGAGTTCGGCCTGTTCGGCACCAACCTGACCAACGGCGCCAAGGTCAGCGACGTCACGCCGAACACCATCGCCATCCAGCCGGGCGATACGCTGTTCATGGTGCGTCCGCGCACGGTGGGCCTGCGCGCCAAGGCGCGCTTCTGAGCGAGGAGGTAGCGTCTTGCATGCGTTGTGTTTTGGTAGAAATTTATGGTGGAAGTTGCCGCATTGTTATTTTGAGGTAACACCGTTCCGCTATACTGGTCCGTGGCCGCAAAGACGGCCGGCTTCTTCGTCACTACTATGGGAACAGTCACCATGACTATTACAAAGCGCTTGATCTTGACTCTGTCATTGGCGTTGCTTGCGCTGATTTTTGTCGGTATTACCGGCCTCACTCAACTGTCCACGGCGCAGCAGCGCCTTGAAATGGTGCAGAGCCGGCTGATCCCCAGCATCGCCGGCCTGAACATGGCAAAAGGCTATCTTGCCGATAGCCGCCTGGCCGGCTACCGCCTGTCGGTGTTTTCCAACCTGGCCGACAAGACCGCGCTGGACAAGGCCTACAGCGATGCCCACGCCAAGTTCGACGAGGTGATCGAGACCTACGCCAAGGAACACATCTTCGACGAGACCGATCGCAAGATGCTGGAGGCGGACAAGGCCAACATGGCCGCCTATCGCCAGGCGCTGATTCCCTTCCTGGTCGGCGCCCACGCCGGCGACATGGACGCGGTGCGCGCCACGCTGCTGGCCGGCACGCCGCTGGCGCTGTCGGCCGCCGCCGTCAAGAAGGGCTTCGACGATCACATCGCCTACAACAACAAGCTGATCGCCGACGTGCGCGAAGCCAGCGACGCCGCCTACAAGTTCGCCTTCCGCCTGCTGGTGAGCGTGGTGCTGCTTGGCCTGCTGGTGACCGGCGCGCTGGCGTGGCAGCTGTACGTCATCATCAAGGGCAGCCTGGCGTCGATCCGCGGCACGCTGGAGGACGTGAGCCAGTCGCTGGACCTGACGCACCAGATCAAGATCGAACGCATGGACGAAATCGGCCACACCGCCGTGGCCTTCAACAAGCTGCTGGAGCAGATCGCCGGCGTGATCGACACGGTGCGCGCCTCGACCATCGCGGTCGGCAGCGCCTCGCAGGACATCGCCAGCGGCACCGGCGACCTGTCGCAGCGCACCTCGTCGCAGGCCGCCGCGCTGGAGCAGACCGCGGCCAGCATGGAGCAGCTTACCTCCACCGTCGGCCAGAACGCCGACAACGCCCGCCAGGCCAACCAGCTGGCACGTTCGGCGTCGGACGTGGCGGCGCAGGGCGGCAGCGTGGTGGAGCAGGTGGTCGTGACCATGGGCTCGATCAACGAATCGTCGCGCAAGATCGTCGACATCATCTCGGTCATCGACGGCATCGCCTTCCAGACCAATATTTTGGCATTGAACGCGGCGGTGGAAGCGGCGCGCGCCGGTGAGCAGGGCCGGGGCTTCGCGGTGGTGGCGACCGAGGTGCGCAACCTGGCGCAGCGTTCGGCGGCTGCGGCCAAGGAGATCAAGGCGCTGATCGACGACTCGGTGGAGAAGGTCGGCTCCGGCACCAAGCTGGTGGAGCAGGCCGGGACGACGATGCACGAAGTGGTCGCCAGCATCAAGCAGGTAACCGACATCGTCGGCGAGATCAGCGCCGCCACGCAGGAGCAGAACGACGGCATCGCGCAGGTGCATCAGGCGGTGACGCAGATGGACCAGACCACGCAGCAGAACTCGGCGCTGGTGGAGCAGACCGCCGCCGCCGCGCAGACCCTGCGCGAGCAGGCCGACAAACTGGAACGGGTGGTCAGCGCGTTTAAGATCAACGCCTCGTATGCCGCGCAAGCCGCGCCTGCGGCCCGTCCGGCGCCGGTACGCGCAGCGGCGCCGGTGGTCGCGTCGCTGCCGAAGGCTGCCGCCGCCCGTCCCAAGCCGGTCGCCAAGCCGGCCGCGCCCGCGCCGAAAAAACTCAAGGCCAGCGCCGCCAGCGCCGACGAGTGGGAAGAGTTCTGACCGGCGGCGCCGTTCGAAAGCCGGGAGGTTGCCAGAGGTGGTCACAATTTGTGACCACCTGCCTGGAACATGAAGTCGGTCGGAAAACGCCGCATATTGCGTTTGAAGGCTTGGTTCAGAAGTTCTTGACCAGCGTCGCCCGCAGCGAGCGCGATTCGATGGGGTGGAAGTGGATGTCGTTGACCGGCGCCGCTTCGCCCTTCAGTTGCGAGGGATAGTAGTAGTCGATGGCGGAATCGCGGCGGTTGGTCAGGTTGAAGGCTTCCAGCTCCAGCTTCAGGTCCTTGCGCAGCTTCCATCCGAGGCGGCCGTTCAGCGTCAGGCTTGGTTTGGAGCGCACGCTGTTGTCCTCGATGAGCGGACGCGGGCCGAAGTAGCGCAGCTTCAGCGAGCCGGAATACGGGCCGCCATCGTCGATGGTCAGCGCCAGCTGGCCGGTGCCTTCGATGGCGCCGGGGATGTAATCGCCTTCCGGCGCGGCGTCGCGCGAACGGGCGCGCGCGTAGGCCAGGTCCAAATCGACCGACAGCCATTTCAGCGGCTTGTAGTAGTTCGAAATCTCCACGCCATGACGGCGGCTCGGGCGTCCCGCCTCGGTGGTGCCGGCGTCCCCCGCGAAGGTCAGCTCCGAATCGAAATCCAGGCGGTACACCGACAACGATGTCTGCAAGCCTGGCAGCCAGTTGCCGCGCGCGCCCAGCTCCATGCCGCGTGAGCGCACCAACGGCGCCACCTGGTCGGCCGCCGCGCCGGTCCTGGGATCGATGCGTATCGTGGCGCCGCGCGCGTCGTTGCTGTGGAAGCCGTTGCCGATGTTGGCGTACAGTTCCGCCGCCCGCCATGGGCCGTAGATCAGGCTCAGGCTCGGGCTCACCAGATGGTCGCTGGCCTTGCCGGAATTGGCCGCCAGGCTGCTGCGCACGTCGAAGCGGTAGCTGTCGATGCGCGCGCCGGCCACGGTGCGCAAGGAGCCGTTCCAGCGCGTGTTGTTCTCGACGTACAGCCCCACGCTCGATTCGACGATGTGATCCTGCCGCGTGACCGCCAGCGGCTTGCGCGCCTGCGTGGCCAGCAGGCCGTTAAAGATATTATCGTTTTGCAGCTGGATGCCGATGGTGGTGGCGCTGTTGCCGTTCTCCGTGTGCTGGTGCCAGCTGTGGCTTGCGTTGACGCCGCTGGTCACGCGCTTGTCCGGCTGCGCGAACTGGTCGCCATGCACCGGATCGTCCATGAAGTAGGTGAAGTTGGAATACAGGTCCAGCTGGTTGGCGATGATGTAGGCGTTGACCCTGGAAGCGCTGTCGTCGCCGGTGCGCCGCCACGCGCCGGATAGGCTGTAGCGGTGCGACTTGCCGCCGTCGCTCGGATCGATGGCGTCGTTGCGGCCTATCTGCCCATCCCGCACGGCGCGCAGCGGAATCTGGTCGGTCGCGTTCCAGTCGGCGCGGTAGGCCATCAGGCTGACATTGAAGCCGTTGTTGGCATAGCCTTGGCTGTAGCGCAGCACCGCGTTCAGTTTCTGGTAGTCGTCGGGACGCGTGTAGGGACCGTCGTTGTGCAGCGCCTCGACCGCGTACAGCAGGCTGCCGTCGCCGGCATCCAGCGAGTCGGCCAGCAGCGCGCGCCCGTAGCCGTGCTGGCCGGCCGACGCGGAAGCCACGCCTTGCAGCAGGCGGTTGGCGTACACCACCGACGCCGTGCCGGCCGAGGCGAAGTCGCCTTCTTCGGCGGAGTAGGGGCCCTTCTTGTAATCGAGCCGCACCGCCAGTTCGGGGATCAGGAAATTGAGGTCGGTCCAGCCCTGGCCGTGCGCGTGGCTGCGCTGGTTGACGGGCATCTCGTCGACGGTGGTGCGCAGGTCGGTGCCGTGATCGAGGTTGAATCCACGCAGGTAGAACTGATTGGCCTTGCCTTCGCCGCTATGCTGGCTGACGATCAGGCCGGGCGCCGCTTCGAGGATTTCGCCGGGGCGGTAGACGGTGCGCGCGGCCAGCTCCTGCTGCGACACGCTGCCCGCGCTGGCCGCATCGGCCACGCCCAGCTGGTTGGCGCGCGAGCCATCGACCAGCACCTGTTGCAGGATCTGGTCGTCGGCCTGCGCCGAGCCCAATGCGAACAGCAGCAAATATTTAACGGGTGGTTTGATCGACGCTGCCTTGATCGAAGATGAGAGTCTGGACGGGACCATCGGCCTGCAGGTTCACGGTGTTCTTTTGAGATGGCAGGAAGTCTACCAGCAAGGCGTTGTGGATGCGCGTCGCCGGCGCCAGCTTCTTGCCTTCGACCTCCTGGAAGATGACGATGCTGTCGGCATCCGCCTTCATGCCCACCCAATGCAGCGGCAGGCGCTTGCCGTCCGGGCCTTCCAGGTAGAACTGCCGTTCCACGTAGCGGCGCAGCGGGGCTTCGCTGTCCGCCTGGCCCAGGTCGAAATTGCGGCCGTAAAGATTCGTCAGCAGCGTGGCGACATCGTGCGCCGTGTAGGTGTGCACGATCTCGGTGTTGCCGGTGCGGGCGTTGTAGCTGATGTCCGCTATGCCCATGTGAAAATTATGGGCGCCGGCGACCGCGCCGGCGCATGCCAGCACGGTCGCCACGGCCAGGCGCAAGGCACGCCGCATCATTCGGCCGACGAGTCCTTGGACGACTTGTCGCCCTTGCCCTTGAGCGGCGTGTTGTAGTCGCGCATCAGGTTGTTGCGGTCACGGTCGGTCTTGAACAGCTCAAGGCGCGACTGCGTCACCTTGCGCGGCCAGGAGTTGTTGCTGGTGTCGATGTCGGCGGTCTCCCAGAACGGATCCTGGGTCAGGCCCACCATCGGCTCGTCGGTGACGATCAACTTGGTGATCTTCTTCGGCGAGTAGCGCCATACTTCGGCCGGAATGCGCTCGATGTACTTCTTGCCGCTCTTGAGTTCAATCTCCAGGATCAGCGGCATCACCATGCCGCCCAGGTTGGAGAAGTCCACCAGGTACAGGTGCTTGCCCTGGTCCAGCAGTTTTTTCTCCCACGGCTCCAGCTTCTCGATCGCTTCGGCGTAGGTGTTGCGGTCCTTGTTGGTGACGGTGAACTCGTCATGCTCGTTGTAGAAGTCCTTCAGCTCCGGATGCGCGTCCAGGCGCTTGGGCAGCGGCTTGTTGAGTTGTTCGGAAATCGAAATTGGCTGCGCGTCCTTCTGCGCCTTCTTCCATGCCTTTTCCTTTTCCGGATCCTTGGTGCTCACGCCGTATTCGCTGATGCCGTCGATGCTGATGTCCACCGCGTCGGTGGTGTAGAACCAGCCGCGCCAGAACCAGTCAAGGTCGGTGCCGGAAGCATCTTCCATGGTGCGGAAGAAGTCGGCTGGGGTGGGGCGCTTGAACTTCCAGCGGCGCGCGTATTCCCGGAACGCGTAGTCGAACAATTCGCGGCCCAGGATGGTCTCGCGCAGGATGTTCAAGCCGGTGGCCGGCTTGGCGTAGGCGTTGTTCCCGAACTGGAGCAGCGACTCCGAGTTGGTCATGATCGGCACCTGGTTCTGGCTGCGCATGTAGTCGACGATGTTGCGCGGCTCGCCACGGCGCGACGGGTAGTTGTCTTCCCACGCCTGCTCGGCCAGATACTGCACGAAGGTGTTCAGGCCTTCATCCATCCAGGTCCACTGGCGCTCGTCCGAGTTGATGATCATCGGGTAGTAGTTGTGGCCCACCTCGTGGATGATCACGCCGATCAGGCCATACTTGGTCTGCTGCGACCAGGTGAGGGCGCCGGTCTTCTTGTCCTTGTTCGGGCGCGGGCCGTTGAAGGAGATCATCGGATACTCCATGCCGCCCACCGGGCCGTTGACCGAGATCGCGGTCGGATACGGATAATCGAAGCTGTACTTGTTGTACTGGTCGATGGTGTGGATGATGGCCTGCGTGCTGTACTTGCCCCACAGCGGGTTGCCTTCCTTCGGATAGTAGGACATCGCCATCACGTTGGTGGAATCCTTCTTGAAGCCCTGCGCATCCCAGATGAACTTGCGGCTGGAGGCCCAGGCGAAGTCGCGCACGTTGGCGGCCTTGAAGTGCCAGGTCTTCGACGCGGTACTGACCGACTTCTCGGCCTTCTCGGCTTCCTCCTGCGTGACGATGACCACCGGCGCGGACGCGGTCTTCGCCTTGGCCAGGCGGTCGCGCTGCGCGGCGCTCAGCACGTCGCCGGGGTTTTGCAGTTCGCCAGTGGAGGCCACCACGTGGTCCGCCGGCACGGTCAGCTGCACGTCGTAGTCGCCGAATTCCAGCGTGAACTCGCCGGAGCCCAGGAACTGCTTGTGCTGCCAGCCCATCACGTCGTAATAGGCCGCCATGCGCGGATACCATTGGGCGATTTCGAACAGGTCGTTCTTATCGTCCTCGAAGTGCTCGTAGCCCGAACGCCCGCCCAGCACCTGCTGCTCGTTGATGTTGTAGGACCAGTCGATATTGAAGACGAAGCTCTGGCCCGGCTTCAGCGGCGCCGGCAGGTCGATCCGCATCATGGTGCGGTTGATGGTGTACTTCAGCGGCTGGCCGCCGGCGCTCACGGTCTTGATGTTGTAGCCGCCGTCGAAGTCGCGGCCGGCCAGGATGCCGCGCATGCCTTCGAACTTGTAGCCGTCTTCCGGCGTGCGCGCCTTGGCCCATGCTTCGCGCGAGGGCTGCGTCAGCATCATGCGGGCGTCGGAGTTCTTCTTGTAGATGTTCTGGTCGAGCTGCACCCACAGGTAGCTCAGCGTATCGGGCGAGTTGTTGTGGTAGTTGATTTGCTCGCTGCCGGTGATGGCGCGCTTGGCCTCGTCGAGCGTGGCGCGGATCGTGTAGTCCGCGCGCTGCTGCCAGTAGGCGGCGCCGGGCGCGCCGGATGCGGTGCGGTAGGAATTGGCGGTGGGGAGTATCTCGTCCAGCTGGCGGAACTTGTCGTCGAATGGCTCCGCCGCGAATGCGGACGCCGTAAAGCAGAGAGCCATGAAGCCGATGGTTTTTCGCATAGTTTGTCTTCCCCGTGTTTGCCCGAATAAAGGGAGCTAGTGTATAGCAACTTTTCAAAGAATTACCGGGCGATACAAAAAAATACAAACTAAGTGGCGGTTTTCATTTTTGCTTATTTGCTTGTTTGATTTTGCCGCTGCTGCTCCAGGAAAGCGTGGTGGGCGTCGTCGGTGGCGCTCATCGCGGCCGATGGCACGTCCAGCCGCATCAGGCGGGAACCCTTGCCGCTGCTGGTGCGCGGCCATTCCGGCAGGCCCGCGCCGTTGGGATTGCCGGCCTTGATGAAGTTGGCGAAGTAGTCCTGCATCTGCGCCGACAGCGCGAAATCGCCGGCGGTCCATGCATACACTTTATTTGATGGCAGGTTACCCAGCGCGTATTCGATTTCGACCGAATGTCCGGCGCCGGTCTGGCCCGGACGCGGGCGCGCATAGTAGTAGCGGTAGACCGGCTGGCCGCTGGTGCGCGCGTGCGTGTCGATCCACTTCCAGGTGCCGTGGGCGATAAACAGGTCGCCGGCCAGGTCGTTCGCGGCCTGCAGCACGTCGCCGCTGTAGGCTTCCTGCGCGGCGGGGGCGCGGTCGCGGAACATGGTTTGCAGCGCCTTGCCGAAGTTCTCCGGCGTCGGCTCGGCTTCGCCCAGCACCTGCTTGTAGTAGCCCTCGTGCGAATTCCATCCGGCCAGCAGCGGCACCCTGGCCTGCTCGCCCGCCGTGTACATTTCGACCGGGCTGCGTGGCAGCACATAGCCGTCCTGGATGGCGGCGAACCATGGCGCGTCCGGCCGCTTCATCGTGTCCAGCAACTGCTGGGCGGGCATGGCGCGCAGCGCGGCCAGCGTCGGCGCGCCGATTTGTGCGGCGAAGGCGGCGCCTTTCTTTTCCGCGACCGCCAGCGGCTGCGGGGGCTCCAGGCCAAGCAGCGCGCCGCTCTCGCCGATGGCGCCGGCGATCAATCCCTTGGCCAATGGCGACAGCATCTGCGCGCTGACCGACCAGGAACCGGCCGATTCGCCGGCGATGGTGACGCGTGCGGGGTCGCCGCCGAAAGCCGCGATATTCCTCGCCACCCATTGCAGCGCCGCCGCCTGGTCCATCAGGCCGTAGTTGCCGGAGGCCTTGTGCGGCGATTCCGCCGTCAGTTCAGGGTGGGCCAGGAAGCCGAAGATGTTCAGGCGGTAGTTGACGGTCAGCGTGACGATGCCCTTGGCGGCCATGCTGGCGCCGTCGTAGCGCGGCTCGGAGCCGTCGCCGGCCGCGAAGCCGCCGCCGTAGAAGTAGACCAGCACCGGCAGCTTGTCCTTGGTCGACTTGGCCGGCGTCCACACGTTCAGGTACAGGCAGTCCTCGCTGACGCCGTCGGAGCGGAACACCATGTCGCCGAACAGCGGCAGCTGCATGGCGCGCGGCCCGAAGTGGTCGGCCTTGCGCACGCCGCGCCACTTCTGCGCCGGCTGCGGCGCCTTCCATCGGAGATTGCCGACCGGCGGCGCCGCGAACGGAATCCCTTTGTACGATGTGACGCCGGACGCCTCCAGCGTGCCCTCGACCACGCCGGTGGCGGTGGTGGCGCGCGGCGCGGCCGCGAAGGAGGGGGCGGCGATCACACCGAAGGCAGCCAGCAGCAAACCGTATTTGTTCATGTCGTCATCCAGGATTTGAATATCGACGCCCACTATAGCTGGAAGCCTTTCCACCCGCGACAGTTATTTTCGCGGCGCCGGGCGCTGAAATGACTGCGGGCGCCGCAAGGCGCCCGCATGGCCGACACGGCGAGGCTGGAGGTCAGCCGCGGCGCGCGCGGCGGCGTGCCAGCCCGATCAGGCCCAGGCCGCCGAGCATCATGGCGTAGGTTTCCGGCTCCGGCACGGCGGTGACGGTGCCGTTGACGGTGAACGGCAGTTCGGACGTCAAGCCGCTGTTGTCGTCGATCAGGGTCGCGAACGGATCGCCGCCGCCGGCTTGAGCCGCGTTGCCTTCACGCGCGTCGGAGGTCGGCGGTTGCCATGGGCCGGAAGCGGCGGTGCCGGTCACGCCCCAGGTCAGCCAGTAGTGGCCGGAGCTCAGCGTGATGTCGGCGATATCCGCGTTGATCTGGTAGATGCCGCGCTGCTTGTTGTCCAGGGTGGTGTCGGTGACGCGATAGCCGGCCAGGCCGCCGTTGGTGACCGCGCTGGTGCCCGAGGCCACCACCTTGCCGGTGTTGACGTCGTCGCCGGAAACGATGCTCCAGGTGGCCGAGGTGAAGCTGAATTTGCCGGCGTTGGTCTGGTAGCCGTAGAAGCTCAGGCTGGAGACGTTCCAGCTTTTGCCGGCCGTGACATCGAAGTCGTCCGCGACGAAATTGCCGGCGGCGCTTTGATTGCCGAAGCCCAGGGTCGAGGCGTCCGGCGCCAAAATGGACTTGCCGTCGCCATCGACCACCGGTCCATTGTTGAATAACACGCCGGCGTTGGCGACGCCGGCAACCAAAGCGAGTACTGCGAATGCGATTTTTTTCATCATTTCCCCATCTTTGTTGTGAGAAATGACAAGCTACCACCATTTAACAATATTGCCAATATATTATTTTTAAATATCAATATGATATTTTCTTAGCGCAGCGTCTCGGTCAGCACGCGGCCCTCTGCGCCGGCGGGTGGGCGCACGTGCAGCAGGTTGGCCAGCGTCGGCGCGATGTCGACCACTTCCGCGTACTGGCCGTAGGCGCCCGGCTTGATCCAGCGTTTGCCCATGATCAGCAGCGGTACGTTGGTGTCGTAGGCGTAGGGCGAACCGTGCGAGGTGCCGCTGGTGCCGGTGCCGAAGTACCAGTAAGGCTTGGTGACCACCATCAGGTCGCCCGACGCCTCGCGGTTCCAGGCGCGGCGCATCAGCGTGGCCATGCGGGTGGTGTTGGCCGCGCCGCTTTCAAGCTGGGTGCGGGTGTAGGCTTCGACGATGCCGTTCTGCGCCAGCAGGTAGCGGGCGGCGGCGTTTTCCACGTCCTCGCGTTTCAGGCCGCTCTTGTCGATCTGCGCGTAGTCCAGGTGGATGTTGGGCAGCGACCAGGCGCTCAGCAGCTTGGCGCCGCCGAACTTGTCCGACAGGTGCTTGTCCAGCGCGGCCATGAGCTTGTCGCCGTCGATGCGCTGGGCGTCGATGTGCTGCGTCTGCGAGAACTCGGGCGTGTTGGGGAAGCCATGGTCGGCGGTCAGCACCACCAGCACGTTGTCCATGCCGACCCGCTTGTCCAGGTAGTTGAAGAAGTCGGCCAGCATGCGGTCCACGCGCTGCAGGTGGTCGTGCGACATTTTGCTTTCCGGGCCGAAGGCGTGGTTGACGTAGTCGTGCGCCGACAGGCTCACGCCCAGCAGGTCCGGCACGCCGGCCGGGTTGCGGCCGAGGTTTTCGCCTTCCACTGCGGCGCGCGCGAAGTCCAGCGTCAGCTGGTCGAGGAAGGGGCCGGTCTTCAGGCGGTTGTAGTAGTCGGCGTCGATGCCGCCGTTCTCGCTGTAGTAGGCGTAGGGCAGGCGGTTGTGGGTGCCGGCCTTGACCTGATTCAGGTCCTCGCTGGCGTCGTTGGCGTAGGCCGCTTCGGGCAGCAGCGGCGTCCACGACTTGCCGTAGTAGCGGTCCTGCGGCTTGGTGGCCTGGTATTGCTTGACCCAGGCCGGATGCGCCTTCATGTAGAAGGTGCTGCTGGCGAAGTTGCCGCTCTTGTCCATGTACATGTAGGCGGTGCCGGTTTTGCCGGCCAACAGGATCGCGCCGCGGTCCTTGCCGGACACGGTGACCACCTTGCTGCGGCCGCCGGTGGCATAGCGCAGCTGGTCGCCCAGCGTGTCGACCTTCAGGCGGGTCGGCGCGGTGCCGTCGCTGGGCTTGGTGTCTTCGTCGATGTAGGTGTAGTTGGTGTCTTCGGTGCAGTACACCGATTTTTTGGTGACCGGGTCGATCCAGTTATTGCCGATCACGCCGTGCACATACGGGTAGGCGCCGGTCAGCACGGCGCTGTGGCCGATCGCGGTGACGGTGATGCCGTGCGCCTGGTGGGCGTTGTTGAACGACGCGCCCTGGTCCAGCATGCGGCGCAGGCCGCCCTGGCCGAACTGGTCGCGGTAGCGCAGCACCTGTTCGTTCGGCAGGCCGTCCACCACCAGCACCACCACCAGCTTGGGCTGGGCCGCCTCGGCCGGGTTTGCAGCCGGAGTGGCAGCATAGGCGGCTTGCAGGGCAAGGCAGGAGGTCGCGATTACGAGTGCGGGCAGGGACAGTTTCTTGGTCATGTTGGTTCGTCGTCTGGTTGTGAGGGATCGTGGGCGCACAGCCTACCATGCGCCCGCGATATCCTACCCCAACCTTGTGACGGCTCGATGACAGCCCGCGCCGCCTGGCGGCGCAACGGTCACAATTGAAGATGCATGAAAGTGGTCGGGCCCAGCGTGCCGTCGGGCATGGCGGCGTAGTCGGGCACGATGCCGGTGACGGCGAAGCCCAGCTTCTCGTACATCGTTTGCGCCGGGAAGCCGGTGCAGGTGTCGAGCACGACCAGCGTGCAGCCGAGCGCGCGGGCCCGCTCCAGCGCGTGCCGCATCAGCGCCTGGGCGATGCCCCGCCGGCGCGCCGACGAATGCACCAGCATCTTGGAAATCTCGGCCCGGTGGCGGCCGTTGGGCAGGCCGCACAACACCAGTTGCACCGTGCCGCACAACGCGCCGTCCGCGTCGAACGCCGCGTACAGCAGCCGTTCGCCGCGCTCGACCTGCGGCGCCAGCGCCAGCCAGAACGCCTGCGCTTCCTCCAGCGGGCATGGCAGCAGGAAGCCGACGCTGGCGCCGTGCAGCACGCAGTCGCGCAGCACATGCGCCAGGTTGGCCGCGTGGCGATGCAGGCCGGCGGCGTCGAGTTGGATTATGGTGGGCATAGGGCGATCAGGTAGCGGGCCGGCGACGGCCCTGGACAGTAAAAGGCGGTGGCGCCGAACAGGTGGAAGCGCAGGCAGTCGCCCGTCTCCAGTTTGTGGACCGCGCCGTCGAGGGTGTATTCCAGCGCGCCGTCGAGCATCCACAGGTGCTGCTCCATACCGGCCAGCGGCGCGCGCTCGTACTCGATGCGGGCGCCGGGCGGCAGCCAGCCTTCGATCAGTTCGACCGCGTAGCCGCGCGCCGGCGGCGACACCATGCGGCGCCTGAAACCGGTGGCGGGATCCTGCCACAGCGCCTGGTCGGCGGCGCGCAGCAGCTCGCCTGGCTGGGCCTCTGCCTCGGCCACCAGGCGCGACATGGGCAGGCCGAACACGGCGCACAGCTTGCCCAGCAGGGCGGCGGTGGGGCTGGTTTCGCCGCGCTCCATGCGCGACAGCGTGGCGCGGCTGATGCCGCTGGCGGCGGCCAATTCCTCCAGCGACAGGCCGCGTTCCTCGCGCAGGGCGGCCAGGCGCAGGGCCAGGCGGGATTCGATGTCATTTCTCATAAATGGGAATGTATCCCGAATGTGAGATCTGTGCAAGTGCGCAATCAGCGACACCTCTGCGCTGCATCAATCGCATCGCCATCGCGGCCAGTATCGTCTGAGGACAACCGATACCAAAGGAGACGACCATGGCAACGACTTCCCACTCCAACATCATCCCCGGCAGCGGCCAGCTGGCGCTGCAGGGCGCGGTCGCGCTGGGTCCGGTGGCGGACGAGCAGACCATCGAAATCACCGTGCGGCTGCGCCACGCGCCCGAGCGCGCGCAGCTGGACCTGCAGGCCGCCGCGGCCGACACCCGGCCGATCGCGCGCCAGTATCTGAGCCGCGAGCAGTTCGCCCAGTCGCACGGCGCCAGCGACGCCGACATCGCCACGGTCGAGGACTTCGCGGCCCAGCACGGCATGGTGGTCATCAGCAGCAACGCGGCCCAGCGGCGCGTGGTGCTGGCCGGCACCGCCGCCCAGATGTGCAGCGCCTTCGGCGTCCAGCTGGAGGAATACGAATACCCGGACGGCAGCTACCGCGGCCGGGTCGGCGAGCTCAGCGTGCCGGACCAGCTGGCCGGCGTGGTCGAGGGCGTGTTCGGGCTGGACGACCGGCCGGTGGCCACGCCCAAGTTCCAGCGCCTGCAGGCGGACGGCTTCGCCTCGGCGGCGGCGGCCAACATCGCGTTCTCGCCGCCGCAGCTGGCGAGCCTGTACAACTTCCCGCAGGGGCTGGACGGCAGCGGCCAGTGCATCGGCATCATCGAGCTGGGCGGCGGCAGCCGGCCGCGCGACCTGAAGATCTACTTCCACGAACTGGGCCTGAAGCCGCCCTGCGTCAAGACGGTCAGCATCGACCACGCCAAGAACCGGCCCACGACCGCCAACAGCGCCGACGGCGAAGTGATGCTCGACATCGAAGTGGCGGCCTCGGTGGCGCCGGGTGCGACGATCGCGGTGTACTACGCCCCCAACACCGAGCGCGGCTTCCTGGACGCCATCACCGCCGCCGTGCACGACGAGGTCAACCAGCCGTCGGTGATCTCGATCAGCTGGGGCGCGCCCGAATCGGCCTGGACCGGGCAGGCCATGACCGCCTTCGAGCAAGCCTTCACCGACGCCGCCGCGATGGGCGTGACCATCCTGTGCGCGGCTGGCGACAACGGCTCCACCGACGGCGTGGCCGACGGCGCGCAGCACGTGGACTTCCCGGCCTCGGCGCCGCACGCGCTGGCCTGCGGCGGCACCCGCGTGGCGCTGCAGGACGGCGGCCCGGCGGTCGAAACCGTCTGGAACAGCGGCCCCAACAGCGCCACCGGCGGCGGCTACAGCAACTTCTTCAGCCGGCCGGACTATCAACTGGGCGTGGCGGACGGCCAGTCCAAGCGCGGCGTGCCCGACGTGGCCGGCGACGCCGATCCGGCCAGCGGCTACAAGGTGCGGGTGGACGGCCAGAACCTGGTGTTCGGCGGCACCAGCGCGGTGGCGCCGCTGTGGGCCGGGCTGCTGGCGCTGATCAACCAGCGCCTGGGCCGTCCGGTCGGCTTCCTCAACCCGTTGCTGTACGGTTCCCTGCAGGGCAAGGGTGTGACCCGGGACGTTACGAACGGCAACAACGGCGCGCAACAGGCGACCGCCGGCTGGGATGCTTGCACCGGTTGGGGCTGTCCCGATGGGGAAAAACTATTGCAGGCGTTAAGTGATTAATTTCGCAAATTGGAATAATTCCTAAGTGCAAGTTTCGCATGGGAAAAAGACACTTTTTCGTCTGTCAGGCCGCCAAAAATGGTGATTGTTGCCAATTCCTTGATAGAATGATGGGGTAGAAGTTTTTATTGTTCGGCCGCTTCACGCGTCGTCAAACAGGAGTCGATTATGATTATGGTGAACAACATTGGTGGTGCCACCCTCGCTGCGGCCACGGCTGCGGAGAAGACGCTTGAGCCCAAAAAAGTCGCCTCGCCTGTCGCCGACGCCGACCTGAACGCCTCGGTCGCCGCCTATCTGTCGCTGCCGGGCTTCAACGCCCCGCTGCAAATCGATCCCTCGCACACGGTCAACGCCGCCGACCGCGCCAGCGCGGTGGTCAAGGCGGTAGCGGAATCGGACGACGATGGCATGAAGCTGGCGTTGAAGCAATTCGACGAAGGCTTGAAGCGCTTGGTGCAGCGTCCCGAGACCCAGTTTTTCCACGCCAAGTTCGGCCTGGACGCCAGCGCGGACGACAACGCCAAGCTGGTATCGCCGGAACCATTGCCGGGTGTCGATGAAAACGGCGTCCTGGGCAGCGGCAAGGTCGACCTGGCCGTCGCCGACACCAACAAGGATGGCAAGATCAGCCCTGAGGAACTGCGCCGCTACCTGATGCCGATCACCTACCGCAGCAGCGAGCGCGCGGCCGATTCCGTGGTGAACGGCCCGTCGGCCTTCTCCCTGACCGAAGCCAACCGCGCCTACGGCGTGGTGGCCACCGCTGAAGCAGCCTGATCCAGCCCCCCCCATCCGGAAGCGGGCTTCGCCTTGACGGCGGAGCCCGTTTTTTTTCGTCCAGCAAGTTTCTGAGCCCGCACCTCATATAAAAAACACACTCAGCACAAAAAAAGTGCGAATATGTCGGGCAAAAGTGCAGTTCAGTTAACCTTTTGGTCGGGCGTCAAGCTCAGGTGGGAGTTTTTTTGTGAGAAATCAAAACTTCATGCAATTCCGGCGGCATGCGTTGCGCGCCGGCATGGCGGCGCTGGTCGCGGCGGGATTGGGCGGCTGCGCGCTCGGCCCGGACTTCAAGACTCCCGCCGCGCCCGCCGCGGCAGGGGACGGCTACACCCCCACGCCGCTGGCGTCCACGACCGCGTCGGCGCCCGGCGCGGCCGGCGGCGCCCAGCAGTTCGTGGCGGGGCAGGACATCCCCGCGCAATGGTGGACGGTGTTCCGCTCGCCCGCGCTGGACCAGCTGATCCGTGGCGCGCTGGCGCAGAACCCCAACATGGCGGCGGCCGAAGCATCGCTGCGCCAGGCGCAGGAAAGCTACAACGCACAGGCCGGCAGCCTGGTCTATCCCTCGGTCAACGGCCAGCTCGGCGTGGCCCGCCAGAAGACCGCCGAGACCGGCGGCGCCAAGGGCGGCGTCTTCAACCTGTACAACGCCTCGGTCAACGTGGCCTACACGCCGGACGTGTTCGGCTCCACGCGGCGCACGCTGGAAGGCGCGCAGGCGCAGGTGGACTACCAGCGCTTCCAGGTCGAGGCCACCTATCTGACGCTGAGCGCCAACGTGGTCACCACCGCCATCCGCGAAGCCTCGCTGCGCGCGCAGCTCAAGGCCACCCGCGAAGTGCTGGACGCGCTCAACCAGCAGCTGGGCGTGATCGACAAACAATTCCAGCTGGGCGCCGTGCCGCGCAACACCCTGCTCAGCCAGCGCAACCAGGCCGCGCAGGTGGCCGCGACCTTGCCGCCGCTGGAAAAGGCGCTGGCGCAAAGCCGCCATCAGCTGTCCGTGCTGGCTGGTAAGCTACCGAGCGAGGCCGGCATGCCCGAGTTCGCGCTGGAGTCGCTGACCCTGCCGGACGCGCTGCCGGTGTCGCTGCCGTCGGCGCTGGTGCGCCAGCGGCCCGACATCCGCGCCAGCGAGGAACAGCTGCACGCGGCCAGCGCCGCGATCGGCGTGGCGACGGCGGCGCAATATCCGCAGTTCACGCTGAGCGGCAGCTACGGCTCCTCGGCCCAGACCTTCGGCAAGCTGTTCGACGCCGAGACCACGGCCTGGAACCTGGCCGCCGGCCTGACCGCGCCCATCTTCAACGGCGGCGCGCTGAGCGCCAGGAAGCGCGGGGCCGAGGCGGCCTACGACGTGGCGGCGGCCCAGTACCGCGCCACCGTGCTCAACGCCTTCCAGAACGTGGCCGACAGCCTGCGCGCGCTGGACTCCGACGCCGCCGCGCTGAAGGCGCAGGCCGAGGCCGAATCGCTGGCGGCCGAATCGCTGGCGCTGGCCACCCAGCAGTACAAGCTGGGCGGCATCAGCTACCTGACGCTGCTGGACGCGCAGCGCAGCTACCAGCAGGCCCATGTGGCGCTGGTGCAGGCGCAGGCGGCCCGCTACGCCGACACGGCCGCGCTGTTCCAGGCGCTGGGCGGAGGCTGGTGGAACCGCGCCGGCGGCGCGCCTGCCGCCACGGCGGTCTCGGCGGCCGCGCCGTATGGCAGCGCCAAGTAAGCACATCAAACAACACTAAAAAGCAGGAGAACGATACATGACCAAGCGTATGTTCATCATGATAGGCGCCGTCCTTGTCCTGATCGCCGTGCTGGCGTTCGGCAAATATTTGCAGATCAAGCAGCTGATCGCCAACTCGCCCAAGCCCGGCGCGCAGACCGTCACGGCGATCAAGGCCGAGGTGTCGGAATGGCAGCCGCAACTGAGCTCGGTCGGCACGCTGGTGCCGGTGCGCGGCGTCGACGTCACCTCCGAGATCGCCGGCCTGGTGCGCCAGGTGCACTTCAAGTCCGGCGACGAGGTCAAGGCCGGCCAGCTGCTGTTCGAGATGAACGCCGACGCCGACATCGCCCAGCTGCGCGCGCTGCAGGCCGCCGCCGACCTGTCGGCTTCCGTGCTCAAGCGCGACAAGCTGCAGTTCGCCGCCCAGGCCATCAGCCAGGCCCAGCTCGACAACGACGAGGCCGACCTCAAGAGCCGCAAGGCGCTGGCCGCGCAGCAGCAGGCCGTGGTCGACAAGAAGACCATCCGCGCGCCGTTCGCGGGCAAGCTGGGCATCACCGCCGTCAATCCGGGCCAGTACCTCAATCCCGGCGACAAGCTGGTCACGCTGCAAACCATCGATACTGTTTATGTCGATTTCTTCGTGCCGCAGAAACAGCTGGCCGGCCTATCCATCGGCCAGAAGCTCAACCTGAGCGCCGACGCCTATCCGGGCGTGGCCTTCCCCGGCAAGGTCACCTCGATCAGCCCCAAGGTCGATGCCGCCACGCGCAACGTGCAGGTCGAGGCCACCGTGCCCAACGCCAAGCGCCAGCTGCTGCCGGGCATGTTCGCCAACGTCAGCCTGGACCAGGGCGACAAGAAGAAATACCTGACCCTGCCGCAGACCGCCATCACCTACAACCCGTACGGCTCGACCGTGTTCGTGCTGGCGCCGCCGCCGGCCAACGCCAAGGACACGCTCAAGGATGACAAGGGCAACGCCCACCTGGTGGCGCAGCAGGTGTTCGTCACCACCGGCCCGACGCGCGGCGACCAGGTCGCCATCCTGACCGGCCTGAAGGAGGGCCAGACCGTGGTCACCAGCGGCCAGTTGAAACTGAAGAACGGCACGCCGGCCGTGATCGACAACAAGGTGCAGCCGGCCAACAACCCGAATCCGACGCCGCAGGAACACTAAGGGAAGGCGCGTTATGAATTTCACCGACATCTTCATCAAGCGGCCGGTGCTGGCCAGCGTGGTCAGCCTGCTGATCGTGGTGCTGGGCCTGCGCTCGCTGTTCAGCCTGCCGATCAACCAGTATCCGAAGACGCAGAACGCGGTGGTGACCATCTCCACCACCTACTACGGCGCCGACGCCTCCACCGTGGCCGGCTTCATCACGCAGCCGCTGGAGTCCGCCATCGCGCAGGCGCAGGGCATCGACTACCTGTCCTCGTCGTCCAACAGCGGCGTGTCGGTGATCACCGCCACCTTGCGGCTGAACTACGATTCCAACCGCGCGCTGACCGAGATCACCACCCAGGTCAACTCGGTGCGCAACCAGCTGCCGCAGCAGGCGCAGCAGCCGGTGCTGACGGTGCAGACCGGCCAGACCACCGACGCCATGTACATGGGCTTCTACAGCGACACGCTGCCGACCAACAACGTGACCGACTTCCTGGCGCGCGTGGTCAAGCCCAAGCTGGACTCGATCCAGGGCGTGCAGACCGCCGAACTGCTGGGCGCGCGCCAGTTCGCGCTGCGCGCCTGGCTGGACGCCGGCAAGATGGCCGCGCACGGCGTCACCGCGACCGAGGTCAGCGCCGCGCTGGCGCAGAACAACTACCTGACCGGGCTGGGCGCCTCCAAGGGCCAGATGGTGACCGTGCCGCTGACCGCCGGCACCGACCTGCACACGGTCGACGAGTTCAAGGCGCTGGCCGTCAAGCAGGTGGGCGGCGCCATCGTCCACCTGGAGGACATCGCCACCGTCACGCTGGGTTCGGAGAACTATGACTTCAACGTCGCCTTCAGCGGCGTGCGCTCGGTGTTCATCGGCATCAAGGTCGCGCCCGAGGCCAACATCCTGGACGTGGCCAAGCGCGTGCGCGAGGCCTTCCCGCCGATCAAGGAGCAGCTGCCGAACGGCCTGACCGGCGAGATCGTCTACGACTCCACCGAGTTCATCAACACCTCCATCGACGAGGTGGTCAAGACCCTGGTCGAGGCGCTGATCATCGTCACCATCGTCATCTACCTGTTCCTGGGCAGCTTCCGCGCGGTGATCGTGCCGGTGATCGCCATGCCGCTGTCGCTGGTGGGCACCTTCTTCGTGATGCTGATGCTGGGCTACTCGATCAACCTGCTGACCCTGCTGGCCATCGTGCTGGCCATCGGCCTGGTGGTGGACGACGCCATCATCGTGGTGGAGAACGTCGACCGCCACATGAAGGAGGGCATCAAGCCGTTCGACGCCGCCATCATCGCCGCGCGCGAGCTCGGCTCGCCCATCCTGGCGATGACGGTGGTGCTGATCGCCGTGTACGTGCCGATCGGCTTTCAGGGCGGTCTGACCGGCGCGCTGTTCACCGAGTTCGCCTTCACGCTGGCCGGCGCGGTCGCGGTGTCGGGCATCGTCGCGCTGACCCTGTCGCCGATGATGTGCGGCCACTTCTTCGACGCCAAGCAGGACGAGGGCCGCTTCGTCAAGGCTATCGACAAGGTGTTCGAGAAGGTCCACAACGGCTACCTGCGTTTGCTGCACAGCCTGCTCAACACCTGGCCGGTGCTGATCGTCATGGGCGTCATCCTCAGCCTGCTGCTGGGGCTGATGTTCAAGATGTCGCAGTCCGAGCTGGCGCCGGAGGAGGACCAGGGCATCGTGCTGTCGCAGGTGGTCGGCGCGCCGACCGCCACCTCGGACCAGATGCAGGCCTACGCCAAGCAGATCTTCGACATCTCGCACTCGCTGCCCGAGTACGAGCAGATGTTCCAGATCACCGGCGTGCCGACCACCAACGCCGGCATCGGCGGCGTGCTGTTCAAGTCGTGGGACAAGCGATCGCGCTCGGCGCACGAGATCCAGCAGGAGCTGCAGCAGAAGTGGAACCACGTGGCGGGCGGGCGCGTGGCGGCGTTCCAGTTCCCGGCGCTGCCGGGCAGCTCGGGCTTGCCGGTGCAGTTCGTCATCACCACCACCGAGCCGTTCGAGAACCTCAACACGGTGGCGCAGGCGGTGCTGGACAAGGCCCGCAAGGACAACAAGTTCTACTTCGCCGACGTCGACCTGAAGATCGATTCGCCGCAGGCGCGCGTCGAGGTCGACCGCGACAAGCTGGCCACGCTGGGCCTGACGCAGCAGGACTTCGGCAACGCCATGGGCGCGGCGCTGGGCGGCGGCTACGTCAACTACTTCTCGATCTCGGGCCGCTCGTACAAGGTGATCCCGCAGGTGCAGCAGGTCGACCGCCTCAACCCGTCCGACGTGCTGGACTTTTACATCAAGACCCCGAGCGGCGCCATGATCCCGGCCAGCACCGTGGCCAGCATCAAGTACAGCGTGCAGCCGGAGTCGGTGACCCGCTTCCAGCAGCTCAACTCGGCCACCATCTCCGGCGTGACCGGCGCCTCGCAGGGCGAGATCCTCGAATACCTGCGCAACACCGTCAAGGAAGTGGCGCCGACCGGCTACACGGTCGACTACTCGGGCGGTTCGCGCCAGTTCATGAGCGAGTCGGGCGGCTTCCTGGTGACGATGGCGTTCGCCGTCATCATCGTGTTCCTGGCGCTGGCGGCGCAGTTCGAGAGCTTCCGCGACCCGATCGTGATTTTGTTCTCGGTGCCGATGGCGCTGTTCGGCGCGATGACCTTCATCTTCCTCGGCTTCGCCTCGATCAACATCTACACCCAGGTCGGGCTGGTGACGCTGATGGGGCTGATCTCCAAGCACGGCATCCTGATCGTCGAGGTGGCCAACCACCTGCGCATCGCCGGCAAGAGCAAGCGCGAGGCCATCGAGGAGGCGGCCGCCACCCGCCTGCGCCCCATCCTGATGACCACGGCGGCCATGGTGTTCGGCGTGGTGCCGCTGGTGGTGGCCTCCGGCGCCGGCGCGGCCGGGCGCCACGCGATGGGCCTGGTGATCTTCACCGGCCTGTCGATCGGCACGCTGTTCACGCTGTTCGTGGTGCCGGCCATGTATATGTTCCTGTCCGGCCAGCACAAGGCCGATCCGCAGGCCGACCCGCACGCCGCCGGCCACGGCGGCGCGGCGCCGGCCCCCGCCGGCCAGCCGACCTGAAGCCGCGCGAGGTGTCCGGCATGGGCAAGGGCGCGGGCGGCCGCTTCGGCTGGCTGTCCGGCCGGCGCAAACGCAGCATCGAGGAAGTGATCCTGATGCTGCTGTGCGCGCTGACCATCCCCAGCATCCTGCCGTTCGGCGTGTACCGGCTGGTGCAGCGCCAATGGATGGCGGCGGCGGTCGACATGGCGCTGGTGCTGGCCATGCTGGCGGTGATCGTGCACGTGTGGCGCACCGGCCGCCACCGCGTCGCCGGCTTCTGCGTCACGCTGTTCTACTCGGCCGGCCTGCTGGCCATCGTGTACCTGCGCGGCGTGTCGCTGATCTACTGGGTCTACCCGACCATGATCGCCTGCTACTTCGTGCTGCGGCCGCGGGTGGCGGTGGCGATCAACAGCGTCACGCTGGCGGCGCTGGTGGCCATCCTGGTGTCGCAGATGGCGGTGCTGAACCTGTTGACCATCATCGTCACCATCGGCCTGGTCAACCTGTTCGCCTACATCTTCGCCTACCGCACGGGCGAGCAGAACAAGGCGCTGCACACCGAGGTCGAGCTGGACTTCCTGACCGGCATCGGCAACCGCCGCGCGCTGGACCGCAAGCTGGCCGAGCATGCCGACGAGCGCCGTCCGCAGCTGCCGGCCTGCCTGCTGTTGCTGGACCTGGACCATTTCAAGCAGGTCAACGACAGCTACGGCCACGCGGCCGGCGACCAGGCGCTGCGGCGGCTGGCCGAGGTGATGCGCCTGCACACGCGCTCGACCGACCGCCTGTTCCGCTACGGCGGCGAGGAGTTCGCGGTGATCGCCAACGGCGCCGAGCTGGGCGCGGCCACGCGGCTGGCCGAGAACCTGCGGGCCGCCGTGGCCGGCGCCACGCTGATCGACGGCCACCCGCTGACGGTGTCGATCGGCGTGGCCTTCATGGACAAGCGCGGCACGCCGGCCGGCTGGCTCCAGCAGGCCGACACCATGCTGTACGCGGCCAAGCAGGGCGGCCGCGACACCGTCCGCGTGGCGGCGGTCGAGCCGGCGTCAGACTATGCCCATCGCGCGTAGCAGCGGCAGCCGGCGTTCGCGGAACTCGGTGGCCTGGGCGGTCAGTTCGCTCAGGTTCTGTTCGTCGCCGGCCAGCACGACGCCTTCCTTGGAGATGGTCTGCTGCGACGCCTTGATCACCTGCCACGCGTGATGCGCCCATTCCGACGGCTGCTGCTTGCCCTGCAGGATGGCGCCGACGAACAGCTGCTGGAAGCGGCCGACCGGAATGCCGGAGCCGGTCACCGGGCTGGCCAGCGTGGACACCTCGCCGCTCCAGCTCGCCTGGCGCAGCAGGCGCCGGTTCAGGCGGTCGGTTTGCGGACGGCGCGCGTTGGCGACGGTTGGGTCCTGGGCGGCGGCCAGTACGCCCTTGCTCGCCAGTAGCAGGCAGGCCTCGTGCAGCTGGCCGAGCACGATGCCCTCGCTGCGCAGCGACGCCTCGATGTCGCCGATGGTACGCACCGCGTGATCGCCCAGCAGCTTGATGATGGGGGCGTAGATGGCCTCGGTCAGCGCGGCGTCGCCCAGCGCGCCCTTGATGGCGAGGGTGACCGATGCCGGCGCTTCGCACAGCACCACGCGCTGGGCGCGCAGCTGTTCGGCGCACTCGACCGCCCGCAGCGGGCGCTTGCCCTTGACCCAGTAATCGCGGCGGAACTGCTGGCACACCATGAAATCGTAGACGCTTTCGCGGAACGTCGGGTCGCCCAGTTCCTTGAGCAGCAGCTGCTGGTCCGGCGTCAGGTTGAGCGCCGGGACCAGGTCGGTGAAAGCGGCCGAGCAGGCGAAGTCCAGCTTGGCCGTGGACAGCAGCTGCGCCATGTCGGCAAACGACATCGGCAGCCAGTCGCGGTTGAAGTACTCGTGGGCCAGGTAATGGCGGTCGAGGGTTTCCATGAACTTCAGCCGCTCCGCGATCTGCGGATTGGTGCGCGCAAACAGGGGATTGGTGGCCATCAGCCGGTTGGCGAAGGCGAGGGCGCCATCGACCTTGGCCAGCACGCCGGCGCCCGGCGGCGTCAGCGTGGCGGCGTGCTGCGTCATCAGATCGCGCATGGGGACCATGGCCGCATAGCCGGGCTGGGTGTTGTAGCTGATGTACAGCACGCCGCCGACCCTGAGCTTGCGCCGCACGAAGTCGACGATGATGGCGCGGTTTTCGTCCGAGATCCAGCTCCAGATGCCGTGTACGCCGATGAAGTCGAAGTCCGGCAGGTCGGCGCGGCTGCAGAATTCGGCGAAGGCCTGGTCGAACAGGCGGGGGCCGCCGTCGATGCCGGCGGCCAGTTCCTGCGCGTAGCCGGCCTGCGCCGGATTGAAGTCGGTGCCGTACCACTGGACGCCCGATGCGGCGCCGTGGACGTTGATGCTGAGTCCCTGGCCGAAGCCCAGTTCGCACGCGGTGGCGACCTGCGGCGGCGCCAGGCCCTCCTTCAGCAGCGCCAGATTGGCCCGCAGCGGGTTGAGCGCATCATAGTAACCGTAGGTATAGCCGATGTCCGCGACGTAGCCGCTGGTCCAGTCCGTCATAATCCATCCTTCGCCATGAATGTGGTCTGTCGATTTTAATGCTGTTTTGTTATGATGAGCGGGTTTAGTGCCTTATTGTGTGCGGGATGGGAGCCGGGATGAAGGAAATCGTTGTTGCGGCCTGTCTGGCGGCCATGCCGTTGGCCGCCTGGTCGCTGCCGGAAGCGCCGGCGGTGAAGCCGGCCGAACCGGTCGCGGGCGACCTGAGCCAGCCGCCGCCGCTGTCCGACGCATTGATCCGCAAGGCCGTGCGCGACACCATCGCGGAAGACCCGCATCCGGTTGATCCGGCCAAGGCGTCCTCCGGGGTCTACGGCACCACCACGCCCAGCATGCACGACAAGATGAGCGCCGCCTTCGAACAGGCCAAGGTGCCCGACTGCCTGCATGACGACGCGCTCAAGCTGCAGCCGGCCTACATCGGGCCGGTCGCGGTGGTGGGGCCGTACTCGCTGCCGTGGGTGATCGCGGCGGTGATACGGGGCAAATGCCGCTGAGCCTTCAGAACGGGCTCACGCCGATCAGCATCCGGTGCAGCCAGTGGGCGAACAGCACCGACACCGCGATCCCCGCCACCACCGTGACCGCCGTCGCCACGCCCTTGCCGGGCGGGTAGACGGTGCCGGCGGCGGCGTCGCGCTTGCGGGCCGAGCGGAACAGCAGCACCGACCACACCAGGAAGCCGCCGAACAGGATGATGTCGTGCAGCGTGCCGTTGGCCAGCAGGTGGGCCAGCGCCCAGACCTTGACGGCCAGCGTCATCGGATGATGCAGGCGCGCCTTGATGCCGTTGCGCGGCACGTAGGCGGCCACCAGCAGGATGAAGGACAACACCATCAGCGGCGCCGCGATGTGCCGCATGAACACCGGCGGCGACCACACCACCACCGGCTGCTGGCGCGCCAGCCCGTAGCCCCACAGCAGCAGCCCGAAGCCGGCCAGCGACACCAGCGAATACAGCCCCTTCCAGCCGTTTTCGCCCAGGCGGGCGCGCATGGCGGTGCGCCAGTCGTCGGCGAAGATGCGGACCGAATGCAGTCCGAGGAATATCAGCAAGCCCAGTATCATTGGCGTCATCGTCGCGTCCTTGGTGTTGGTTGAACTGCGCAGACGATACACCGGCCGGCGGCGGCACGCAACGTCAACGCAGGCGGCCGGCCAGGTGGACCGTGTCGTTGGCGCCGGCCAGGCGCAGCGCGCGCCAGCCGTCGGTGTCGGCCTGCTGCGCCAACTGCACCGACAGCGCGCCGCTGGGCAGCGCGACCGGGCGCAGGAAGCGCACATCGAGCTCGGTGTAACTGCCCGGCGCCAGCGTCTCGACGCTGCGCGCCAGGCTGCCGAAGCCGTGCAGCACCAGGCCGCCGAACAGCGAGCGGCGCGCCAGCGGCCCGCACCAGTGGATGGGATTGAAGTCGCCCGTCAGCAGCGCGAAGCGCAGGCCGTCGCCGGCTTCGGCGCGCCACGTGCCCGCCGTCCGCCACTCGGGATCGGGCGGCCGCGCCGGCGCCGCAGCGGCGACGCGCGCACCGGGCAGGCGCACGCGCAGGTGCAGCCGCGTCTCCACCAGACAAGCCTGCAACGCCGTTCCGGTGACGACGGCGACCACGATCCTGGCCCAGCCATCCGCATGCGTCACCTGCTCGACCGACGCGCGCAGCACCAGCGGCGTGGCGCGCGGCAGCGGCCCGTGCACCGTCAGCGACACGCCCTGGTTGATGATGCCGGTGAGGCGGTAGGGCAGTTGCATCAGCAGCGCGCTCACCAGCGGCAGGCTCCATTGCGAGACCATGTGCGGCGGCAGCTCGCCGTCATAACGGCCGGCCGCGCCGCACCAGCGGATGTAGTGGCCGACCAGCTGCGCCGGCGGCGCATCGATGCGGCGCCCGATGGGCGCGATGGCGTGCCGCTGCGTGCCATGCGCCGACGGCGGCATATGGTCGACCACTTCCCGGCGCGGCGGCAGCAGCACGCGGCCGGCCGCCTGCAGCAGCATGCCGGCGCTGGCCCGCAGCATCGTCCCCTGGTGGCGCAGCAGGCTGTATGGGACGACACCCGCCGTCATTCCAGCGCCTTGATCACGGCCGCCACCAGCGCCTGCGGTTGATAGTTCAGGCGGTCCGGCGTCAGTCCCAGCCGCACCACCACCAGATCCTTCGACGGTATCACCGTGATGGTCTGGCCGTCGTGGCCTTCCAGCCAGTAGGTGTCGGCGGGCAGCTTGAATGGCGGGTCCGGGTCCTGTCCCTCCGGCGTGGTGCCTGAAGGTCCCCAGCGCCAGACCTGGCCTTGTCCATACTGGCCGCCGGAAGCAGGAGCCACCAGCTGCATGCCGGCCACGAAGCCTTCCGGCAGCAGGCGCTTGCCTTGCCAGACGCCGTCCTGCAGCAGGAACTGGCCGAAGCGCGCCCAGTCCTGCGTGGTCGCATACATATAGCTGGAGCCGACCAGGTTGCCGCGCGCGTCTGCCTCCATCACGGCGCTGCTCATGCCCAGCGGCTCGAACAGGCGCTCGTGCGGCAGCGCCAGCACGGCCGCCGACGTCGGCGCCTGCTTGCCGCCGGCCGCGGCCGCGCGCTGCCAGATCCGCGACAGCAGCAGCGTGGTGCCGCTGGAGTAGTTCCACGCGCTGCCCGGCGCCTGCGCCAGCGGCCGGGCGGCGCTGTAGGCCGCCATGTCCGGCTCCAGGTACAGCATGCGCGTCACATCCGAGACATCGCCGTAGCCCTCGTTGAATTGCAGGCCGCTGCTCATCGCCATCAGCTGCACCAGCGTGATGGCGGCACGCGGATCGGCGGCGTCGGGCCAGAAGCCGCTTTGCCGCGGCGCGAGCTTGCCGTCGGCGATCTGGATGCCGACCAGCGCGGCGGTGACGGTCTTGGTCATCGACCATCCCAGCAGCGGCGTCGCGACATTGAAACCATCGCCGTAGCGCTGCGCCACCAGCCGGCCGTGGTGGATCACGGCCACGCCGCGCATGCCGGGACCTGCCAGCGCATCCTGGTCCAGCAAGGCCTGCACCGCCGGCATGGCCAGCGGCAGCGAACCTGTCGGCCACGGCACGGTGGCCGACGGCGCCCAGATTTTAAGGGGAGAGTAGGTGTACCGCGCGGCCGTCCCGACATCGCCGTCCGGCACCACCGCGCAGCCGGTGCCGGGCCGGTACACGGCCAGGCCATTGCCGACAAAGCCCAGCAGGTCGGCGCGCACCAGCTTGCGCTCCTGGTCGACGCGCACCCTCAGCAGCTTGAGTATGGGATGGCCCGGCGCCTGCACATCGTCGGCCAGCACGGCCTGCGCGTCGCGGCCGGCGATGAAGACGTTGGAGCACACCATCTTGGCGCCGTAGTTCGCGCCGACGCGCAGCAGCTCCGGCGGATGCAGCGCCAGCGCGAGCACGCCGCCGGCCAGCACCACGGCTGCCACGGCGGCGAGCTTCAACCACTTGGCCATCTACAGGCTGGCCCGGAATTCCACCGCGATCGTGCGCGGCGGCGTCAGGTAGGCATAGGGCGCGCCGTATTGCTCCGTTTGTCCTCCCAGATTGGTGATGTAGCGCTGGTCGAACACATTGTTGACCAACAGCGCCACGCCATAGCGCGAGCTCGGGCTGTCCCAACCCAGGCGCAGATCGAACTTGCTGGTGGCGCCGCCGGTTTTCAACTGCGCGGTGCTCAGGCATTGAAGCTTGGCGGTGTCGCTGTTGCAGCGCTGCGCGGTCGAATGCGTGCCCTGGAAATTCAGGCTGCTCCGGCCACCCATCGTCTCCCAGTTGACGTTCACGCCCGCCATCGCCGTCATGCGCGGCGTGCCCACCGGCTGGCCGCCCAGGTCCAGCGTGACATGGCCGGCCGCGTCGAGGCGCTGATAGCGGGTGTAGGTCTGGTCGATGTACTCCATGCCGCCGAACACCGTCACGCGCGGCGTGACGCGCATGCGGCCGTCGAGGTCCAGGCCATGCGCCTTCTGGTCGCTGGACACCACGTTATAGGTCGGCACTGTGCCCACGCTGTACAGCTGGATGTCCTGCAGGTTCTTGAACTTGTAGGCGAACAGCGAGGCGTTGACCGTGGCGCGCAACTCGGGCAGGGCCAGCTTCATGCCGGCTTCGACGTTGGTCATCTTCTCGGGCGCGAAGCTCGGGTCCTGTCCGGCGGCGGCCGGCGCGGCGGGATTGGGCGGCGTGAAGATATTAAAGCCGCCGGCCTGGTAGCCGCGCGACAGGGATGTGAACAGCAGCGTGTCCTTGTTCAGCTTATGGTCCACCACCAGGCGCGGACTCCAGTCGCTCCAGTCCTTCTCGCGCGTGACGGGCGATCCCGCCAGTTGCGCCGCCGTGCTGAAGATCACGTTGGAAGGGAAGGCCGACGCGTCCAGCCCGGCCAGCGGCCCGAAGCTGTTGAGGAAGGTGTCCAGCTGCGGCGACACGCGGCCCGGCACGTACCACGTCATGCGCTTCTTGTCCTGCGTATAGCGCAGGCCGGCGGTGACGTTGGTGGACGGCGTCACGTGCCAGATGGTGTCGCCGTAGAGCGAGGCCGATTTGGTCCGGACGTCGCTGTAGTGCGTCTCGTCCCAGCTGAACACCGTGTCCGCGCCGATGCCCGGCAGGCCCGCCGCGCCCAGGCCGGCGAACAGCATGGCGAAATTCGGCTGGCCGCCGGCGAACTGGCTCAGGGTGTCCAGCGTGCCGGTGGTGACGAAGGCGCCGGCGTCCTGATGCTCGTTGTTATGGTAGAAGCTCAGGCCCGCGATCCAGTCCAGCTTATCGTTTTTGCCCGACAGCTTGAACTCCTGCTGGAAGCTGTGGGCGCGCTTGGCGTCCAGCGTGGTCAGGAATAGGTCGGGCCGTGCACCGCCGTCGTTGTCGGTGATGTTGTGGGTGCTGAAGCGGCGATAGGCGGTGGTGGAAGTGAAGTTCATGCCGGCCAGCGGCGTTTCGAAGCGCAGCGTGGCGCCGTCGAACATCCTGCCCTCGCTGCCCTGGTCGTCGTTCTGCAGCGGCGCGTTGAAGGGATTGACGAAGTTGGCGGTGTAGGCCGCGTCATAGACGCCGGTGTAGCCGCCCAGCGGCAGCCTGGGGTCCTTGATGACGCCGAACGCCGGACGGCCGTACTGCTCCATGTTCTCGTGCTCCCACGCGAACACCAGCTTGGCGGCGTCGAAGTCCTTGCGCAGCGTCAGCCGGGTGGCCCAGTCCTTGTCGCCGCCGGACTTCTTGCCGGTGGACGTGTTGTCGATCCAGCCCTCGCTGCCCGAACGCACCGCCACCAGCCGCGCGGCGAAGGTGTCGGTGATCGGGATGTTCAGCATCGCGTCCGCGTTGGCGCGGCCGTACTTGCCCAGCTTGACGTGGCCCGAGGCGTCAAGCTCCTTGCCCGGTTCATTGGTGGTGATGGCGATGGCGCCGGCCGCGCTGTTACGGCCGAACAGCGTGCCTTGCGGGCCCTTGATCACTTCGATGCGCTGGACGTCGATGAAGTTCATCAGCGCGCCGCCCGTCTTGCCGGTGTAGACGCCGTCGACATAGATGCCGACCGGCGAATCGGTGGCGATGCCGAAGTCGCCCGTCTGCACGCCGCGTATGCCGAAGCCGGGCTGCGTCGGCTCGGACGCGTCGACCACCAGGCCCGGAACGTAGCCATTCAGGTCGCCCAGGTCCTTGGCGCCGATGGCGTCGAGGTCCTTGTTGGTCAGTACCTGGATGGTCATCGGCACGTCCTGCACGAACTGCTTGCGGGACTGCGCGGTGACGACGACCGACGGGATGTCGTCGGCTGCCCACGCGGGCGGGATGAGGAAGGCTGCGGCGAGGCTGGCGGAAATTACGGTGCGGGCAGGGATGCTCAAATCGTCCTCCATTGGAAAACAGCGGCCACCTGGGTGGTGCAGACGATTATGCCTACATCCATGCTATATACACAAGAATTAACGGCAACGTTGAGGCTTGTGAAACACAAATCGGTCGGATTCACATCGATAGTTAATCCAGTTGTAGCCTGGGCTTCCTGAACGGCAGGGTGAGGGCGCCGGCGATCACGCCCAGCAGGTGCGCCTGCCATGCGACCACCACGTCCAGCGGCAGGTTGGACCAGCCGTGGACCGCGCCGGCGGCTTCGGCGGCGATCTTGGCGACCAGCGTGGCGGCCATCAGCAGCAGGGCCGCGCGCATGGAGCGGGTGGCGCGCGGCCACAGCGCGCCGCCGGCCATCACCACCAGCATCGCGGCGATGGCGGACGCGCCGCGATAGTACAGGCAGTGCGGCGCGATCAGCAGCATGCCCAGCGAGATGAAGGGCGCGCCCAGGCCCACCGCCAGCAGCAGGCGGCGCATGCCGTCGGCCGGCGAGGCGCTCAGCTGCACCACGATCACGGCGGCGGCCAGCACCACGGCAAAGTCGATCAGCGCATGCTGCGCCGAGTAGTGGGCCAGATGGCCGGTCCACAGCCGCCAGAACTCGCCGGCCAGCAGTGCACGGCGGTCGAACTCCAGCAGCTCAACCACGGCGGCGCAACCGCCATGCCAACCCGGCCAGCAGCGCCACCAGCGCCAGGCTGGCCCAGTCCATCGCGCCGCCGCCCTTGTAGCCTTGCTTGTTTTCGACCTGGTAGTTGGCGTCATGCTTGATGCGTTCGCGGAAGTTGTCCAGCTCCGCCTGCAGATTGGGGATCAACTGGTCGACGGCGGCGTTGTAACCCTCGGTCTGCGCGGCGCGCGACTTTTCGCTGAAGCCCGCCATGCTGGCGCTGCCCTTGACCTGGCTGGTGCCGGGCGCGCGGAACAGCAGCTTGTGGCTCTGCACATCGAACACCGACGCGTCGAGCATGGTCTGCACATCGTACTGGTCGCCGTGCACCACGTAGGCGCCGATGATGGTCCAGTACAGCATCGACAGCGCATTGGAGTCGTTGAACTGCACCTGGTCGTAGGACAGCAGCGCCACCACTTCGACGTCGAACATGCGCGCTACTTGTTCAAGGTTGGTGAAGCCGCCCCTGGCGCGCATGTACTGGGTCGGGATGATTTCGATCTTGCCGATGTACGGGTGCTTGGAGAAGGAGTCGCGCACGCGCTCCAGCAATTTCATGCGGGCCGTTTCAGGCAGGCCGTTGCCCCAGCCGGCGCCGGGAACGAAGGCGATGCCGACCCGCACCGGCGGCCGCAGTCGCGTGACGGTGGGCGTCATGACCGGCGCATCCTTGGCGTCGGGGTAGAGATAGTCGACCATGCTGCCGGTCTGCTTGACGCTGCGGCCACTGGTCATGAAGGCGCAGCTGGACAGCAAGGAAGCGGCCAGCGCGATGAGCAGGATATTCAGGATACGCATGGGGATTCTCCGGTGATCGCGGATTATATGGCCCTGTACCTCCCGGCTGAAAGGCCGGGAGGCACAGGCATCACCGGATGCTACAGGCGGTATCGTCGCAGTGTACTTCGGCCCCGGACGGAGCTTCGGCCAGCAGCTGTCCGATCAGCGCGCCGACCTGCATGTCGTCGGCGCGGCCGAAGTGGTTCAGCCGCAGCCGGCCCTGGCGATCGATCACCAGCAGCGTCGGCGTGCCGCGCAGCTGGTACTGCGCCATCGTCATCGGCACGGCGCCGCGCGGCGAGGGCCGGTCTATCGCCACCGGGAACTGGATGCGGTACTCGTGCACAAAGGCTTCCAGCGCCTTCGCCGTCATGGCGTCGTGGTGTTCGAAGACGGAATGCAGTCCGATCACGGCGACGTCCTGTTCGTCGAAATTGCTGCGTATCGTCTTGGCCTGCGGGATGCCGTGCGAAACGCAGCCGGGGCACAGCATCTGGAAGGCATGGACGGCGACGACCTTGCCGCGCAACTGCCGCAACGACAGCGGCTGCGCGGTGTTCAGCCAGGCCGCGACCTGGAGCTCGGGGGCGATAGTGTGCATGGCGGCTCCTTACTTGGCGCGCAGTTTCACGGCGGGGAAGTCGACCGGCACCTTGAACGCCACGTTGACGTAGTTGGTGAACAGGTTCAGCGCGACGTGGGCCATGATCTCGACGATGGCCTCGTCGTTGAAGCCAACCGCGCGCAGCGCTTCCACATCCTCGTCACTGATCTGCGCGCGGTTGGCGACGACCGCGATGGCGAAACGCAGCGCGGCGGCGGTCTTCGGATCGCTGGAGTGGCCGGCTTGCGCCTCGCTCATCTCCTCGGCGCTGGCGCCGGCCTTGCGTCCCAGGACGGTGTGCGCGGCCAGGCAGTATTCGCAGTCGTTGCGGTCGGCGATGGCGACGGCGATCTGTTCGCCCAGTTTGGCGTCGATCACGCCGCCGCCCAGCGCGCCGAAGGAACCCCACATGCTTTTCAACGCGGCGGTGGAATTGGCGACGGCCTTGAACATGTTCGGCGTGGCGCCGAACGCGCCCTGGATTTGCGCCAGCAGTTGTTGGCGTTCGCCGGTGGTGTCGGCAGGGGAGACGAGGGAGATGCGGTTCATGGTGTTTCCTTTCATGGTTTAAAAAAGCACTGCGGTAAAAACAAATAGGAGTCCTAACTAATTTGGTCAAAAAAAATCTCAGGCGAACACCTTCCAGTTGCGCTGGCGCGTGGCGGGATCGGCCGGCACCTGTTCCGGGCAGTCCATGCGCAGCAGCGCCACCGACAGCGGTGCGTTCACCAGCCCGCAGTGATGCGGCGCAGGCTTGCCGGGATGGCGGTTCGCTTCGAAATACTGGCACGACAGGCAGGCGCGCATCTCGGGGAAGCGCTCGGTCTTTTGCAGCTGGGCGATCAGCTTGAACAGGCCGGCCAGCAATTCCGTCTGCTGGGCCGAGGGCAGGGCGGCCGCCGCGTTTTCGGCGAAGCTCAGCGCGTCGCCGATGCGGGCCGCCGTGGCGGCGCCTTCGTCGGTCAGGAACAGGGCGGTGGCGCGGCCGTCGTCCTCCGCCCTGGCCTTGTACAGCAATCCCTTGGACACCAGCGCCGACACCGAATCGCTGGCGCTGGCCGCGCTGATCGACAGCTGCGACGCCAGCCAGGACAGGCGCACACCCTGCTTGCGGCCTTGCAGCAGCTGCAGGATCTCGGCCTGCGCCGGATTCAGGTTTTCGGCCGTGGCGAACTCCCACATACCGGAGCGCATCACACTGGCGATGCGTCCGATAGCGGTGACGATGCGCGCCGAGACGTCGGGCGTATCCTTCCACGGTTTGTCTGCTTTGGTGTCCATGCTGTGCATTATACACAGGGATTTCAATTTAACAAGGACTCCTAACTAAATCAGAATCCCACCGAAAGGCCGGCGTACAAGGTGCGGCGGGCGCCGTACTGCGGCGCGCCCACGCCGACGCCGGAACCGTCGCGCAGCAGATAGCTCTTGTCGAAGGCGTTGACCAGCGCTAGGCGGCCTTCGACATTGCCGATCGGCGTGTTCTTCCAGTTGTGCGTCAGCGACAGGTTGACGGTGGTGTAGTGCGGCAGCGTGCCGGAGTTGGGCGCGGCGCCGTCTGGCGTCATGCGCAAGCCGCTGCCGTACAGGAAGTCGCCGCTCAACTTCGTCTCGCCCCAGTGGTAGTGGGCACCGCCCGATATCGTGTAGGTCTGGTCGTGGTCGACGTAGATGTAGTGGTTGGCGATGTAGGCCAGTTCGTCCGGCCCGAACAGCGATTGGCCGGAGACGATGTTCTGTCCCTTGGCCTGCTGCGTGGTCAGGTTGAGGAAGCCGCCCCAGTTGGACTGGTTGTACACGGCCGACAGTTCCAGTCCCTTGGCGTAGCCACGGTCGTAGTTGAACGGCGACAGGATCAGCGCTTGGCCGAACTGGCCCTCGTCCAGCATGTTGCGGATCTTCTTGTAGTAGGCGTCGGCGGTGACGGTCAGCTGCTCGTTGAACTGGTGGCTCAAGCCGATGTCGTAGTAGTTGGCGCGCTCGGCCTTGACGTTGTCCGACACCGGCACCTGCGGCGCGTTGGAGGTGTTGGCGTATTTGTCGATGCTCGATTGCGCGGCCAGTTCCTGCGGCGGCGGGGTGAAGTAGCGCGAATAGCCGGCGTGCAGCGCCGTGCCCTTGGCCACCTGGTACGCCAGGTTGACGCGCGGGCTCCATTGCTGCTCGTCGACGAAGGCCGAGACCTTGTCGAAGCGTACGCCGTAGTTCAGCGTCAGCGGCGCGGCGATATGCCATTCGTCCTGCAGGTAGAAGCTTGACAGCTTGCCGGTCTTGCTGCTGTTGTCGATGATGGTGCGCGGATCGGTGCCCGATTGCGCGCCGTCGACGGTGTCGAACACCGCCACCGCGTTGTCGCTGTGGGTGGTCTGGCGCGAGTAGGCCAGGCCGGCGCGCACGGTGTGGCCGGCGTTCAGTTTGTAGCTGGCGTCGAACTGCGCGCCGCTGGCGGAGTTGGAGCGCAGCGTGTCGGAGGCCACGCCGTTGTAGATCAAGTCGCCCAGCGCGTCGGGCATGTAGTGCAGCTCCGAATACTGGTGGAAGGCCGAGACCTGGTAATTCAGGTCGCCCACGCTTTTTTGCAGCGACAGCACCAGGAATCGGTTCACTTCGCGCTGGTTCTCGTTCAGCTGCGACGAGGGCAGCTTGCTGATGCCGGTGGCGGCGTCGCTCTGGCCGGTGAGCGAGAAACCGGGCGCCTGGTCGGGATTGTTCGGGATCTGGAAGCGGCCGTTGTAGGTGCCGAACATCAGGCCCAATCGGGTCTGGTCGTCCAGGAACCACGACAGGGCGCCGAACGATTTGCTTTGCTTGGTGCGGTCGTGCAGCGCGCTGCGGGCCGGCAGCGGATTTTCGATGCCCTGCGCGTTCGACAGGTAGCTGCCGGACAGGTAGTAGTTGAAGGCGCCCTGGGTGCCGAAGAATTCCGCGCTCGGCTCGACATAGTCGTTGCCGCCCACCAGAACGCCGACGCGGCCACCGGATTTGACCGTGCCTTCCTTGGTCTGGATGTCGACGATGCCCGAGGTGCGCAGGCCGAATTGCGCCGGCAGCGCGCCGGTGATGAAGTCGGTCTGCTGGACGAAGCGGGTGTCGATCGACTGTCCGAAGCCGCTGATACTCTCCGGCAGCTGCACGCCGTTGACGCGGTACTGCACATTGGCGTGGTCGTCGCGCACGTGGATGGAGCCCGAGCCCTTCGAATCCTGGCTCACGCCCGGAAGGCGCAGCAGCACTTCATTGAACGGCGTATTGTCGCCACGGCCCAGCTGTTCGATCATGTGGCGGTCGATCGAATAGACGGTGGTGCCGACATTCGGCGACAGGTCGATGCGGGCACTCTTCAGATGGGCGGCGGTCACTTCCACCTGCTGCATCGGGCTGCCGTCGGCGTTGGCCGGCGCGGCGGGGCTGGCGGCGGCATCGTCGGCGGCGCTGGCGTGGTGGGCGTAGAAGGCGGCTGCCAGCAGCAGTGGCAGGGTGCGGAGTTGTGGCGTGTGTTGCATGGTAAATCCTTGAATGTTCGGGCGTGGCTAGCCTCCGGCCTGCGCGATCGTGTCGGGCAGGCGCGCGGCTGCGCGCACGGGACGCAAAAGTGCGGCCGTGTTAAACGTAACGGAAAAAGCGGATCAGGCGGAGAAAGGGGCTACGCCGGGCGGCGCGTGCGAGGGCGGGGTGAGGAAGTCGATCCGGCGGGCCCGGATGGAATGCTGCGGGACGAGGGCGGGCAGGGAGACCAGCATCGCCACCGGCACCACCACAACCGCCGGCGGCGGAACACCGGCCGGCATGTGCGCGACTGCGCAAGCCGCGCAATCGTTTTGGGTGTCGGTATAGGCGTGCTTGTGCGAGCTCGCCCCGATCAGCTGCAGCGACAGGAACACCAGCACGAACAGCATCAGGACGCGCTGGATGCGCGTTTGCCGATGCGAGGTGCCTACGGAGAGTGTATGTGTTTGCATGCGCGGATTTTACAGGGCTTCCGCAAGATACGCCAATGACATTCTCGTCATGCGTTCAATGCCGGCTGGCGGAGCCTTCGCCCACCAGGCCGCGTCGCGTGGCCAGCACCACCGCGTGGGTGCGCGCGGTGGCGCCCAGTTTATCGAACAGGCCCTTGACGTGGGTCTTGACGGTGCCGACGCCTATTCCCAGTTCTCGCGCGATGGACTTGTTGCACTGGCCTTGCGCCAGCAATTGCAGCACATCGGTCTCGCGGCTGGTCAGGTTGATGCGGGTGAAGCTGTCGGCCACGCAGCGGCTCAGGTCCGCGCTCAGGTAGCGCATGCCTCGGCTCAGCGTGCGTACCGCCGTCAGCAGCTGGTCGGCGGCGCAGTTCTGCAGCAGATAGCCGTGGATGCCGGCCATCATCGCGCTGCGCACTTCCCATTCGCGCTCCATCTGGGTCACGATCAGCACGCGCGCCTGCGGCTCGCCGTGCTGCGGCGCGTTGGCCCGCTGGCGCATGTGTTCCAGTGCGCCCTTGTAATCGAGGATGATGACGTCCGCCGTTGCCGCTTGGGTCCCGGCCAGCTGCATGTCGCATTCCGCGCCGAGCAGCGCGGCAAGGCCGGCGCTGACGATGGCGTCGCCGTGCGCGATCAGCACGCGCACCTTGCTGTCATGGTTGTCGATGGCGCCGCCGGCCGCCATGCCATTGCCGCTGTGAGCGGCGTGTGACCAGTTCCTGGTATCCAGTCGCATCTCGTTTCTCCCCAAATGATTCCGTTGTCGGTTGCTGTCCTACGGCAGAAGAGTAAACTGGATTAACGATTTCACCACGCCCCGATCCGGGGTGCGTCCGCTAACCCGATAGGGTGATGGTTGAAGCGGCGCGTTTGTGGCATGCTGCCGGGTTCCGGTACGACCAGTGAGAACGCGATGACAACGGCCCAAACAACGCCGATTACCGTGCTAAGCGTCGACGATCACCCCATGCTCAGGGAGGGCATCGCCAGCGTGATCGCCGCCGAGGAGGACATGCGGCTGGTCGCCGAAGCCTGCAACGGCCTGCAGGCCATCGAGTGCTATCGCAGGCTGCGGCCCGATGTCACGCTGATGGACATCCAGATGCCGGACATGAACGGCATCGACGCCACCATCGCCATCCGCGCCGAATTCCCCGACGCGCGCATCGTGGTACTGACCACCTACGAGGGCGACGCCCTGGCGCGGCGCGCGATCGCCGCCGGCGCCGCCGGTTATCTGTTGAAAAGCATGCTGCGCAAGGAGCTGCTGGCGACCGTGCGCAACGTGCACGAAGGCCGCCGCTGCATACCGGCGGCGGTGGCCAACTGCATCGCCCAGCACTGGCACGAGAGCGCGTTGAGCAAGCGCGAGGTGGAGGTGCTGCAGCTGGTGGCCGCGGGCCAGAGCAACAAGCGTATCGGCGTGCACCTGGCGATTTCGGAGGAAACCGTCAAGGTGCACATGAAGAGCATCCTGGCCAAGCTCAACGCCAGCGACCGCACCCACGCGGTGACGCGGGCGATCGAGCGCGGCATCATCGACCTGCATGCCTGCGGCCAGGTTGGCGGGCCTTACTGACCCGTATCTATCTCCAAAGGATGAGGAAACGGCGATCAATACCGGTGATGGCAAAAGCGGCGCGGATCTCTAGACTGGAACCATGTTGTTCCACCCTTATCTGAGGAAATCCCATGTCCAAAATGTATATCGTGTCGCTGGCCGTAGGCCTGCTGGTTGGATTAATCTATGGCTTCCTGAACGTGCGTTCGCCGGCGCCGCCGGTGGTGGCGCTGGTTGGCCTGTTGGGTATCCTGCTCGGCGAGCAGCTGCCGCCGCTGCTGCGCCAGCTGTGGCAGCCCGAGGCCAAGCAGGTCTCGTGGATCGAGGACCACGTCAAGCCGCATTGCTTCGGCCAGCTGCCGTCCGCGCAGAAGAATGATGAAACCAAGGGGAACGCATAATGAATCCAGACCTGATCCTGCACCGCGGCCTGTTCACCACGCTGGACCGCTCCAATCCCCACGCGGAGGCGGTCGCCATCAAGGACGGCCGCTTCACGCACGTGGGCCGCGCCAACGAGATCATGGCGCTGGCCGGTCCGCACACCAAGATCATCGACCTGCAAGGCAAGCGCGTGCTGCCAGGCCTGATCGACAACCACCTGCACATCATCCGCGGCGGCCTGAATTTCAACCTGGAGCTGCGCTGGGACGGCGTGCGCAGCCTGGCCGACGCCATGGGCATGCTGAAGGCGCAGGTGGCGATCACGCCGGCGCCGCAATGGGTGCGCGTGGTGGGCGGCTTCACCGAACATCAATTCGCCGAGAAGCGCCTGCCGACCATCGAGGAACTGAACGCGGTGGCGCCGGATACGCCGGTGTTCATCCTGCACCTGTACGACCGCGCGCTGCTCAACGGCGCCGCGCTGCGCGCCGTCGGCTACACCAAGGACACGCCCGAGCCGCACGGCGGCCAGATCCTGCGCGACGGCGCCGGCAATCCCACCGGCCTGCTGCTGGCCAAGCCGAATGCGGCCATCCTGTACCAGACGCTGTCGAAGGGCCCCAAGCTGCCATTGGAATACCAGGTCAACTCGACCCGCCACTTCATGCGCGAGCTCAATCGCCTCGGTGTGACCGGCGCCATCGACGCCGGCGGCGGTTTCCAGAACTATCCCGAGGACTACCAGGTGATCCAGCAGCTGTCGGACGCCAAGCAGTTGACGATACGCCTGGCCTACAACCTGTTCACGCAAAAGCCGGCGCATGAGAAGGAAGACTTCCTGAACTGGACGCAGAGCGTCAAGTACCAGCAGGGCGACGACTACTTCCGCCACAACGGCGCCGGCGAGATGCTGACCTTCTCGGCGGCCGACTTCGAGGACTTCCGCCAGCCGCGTCCCGACATGCCGGAGACCATGGAGGACGACCTGGAAGGCGTGGTGCGCGTGCTGGCGCAGAACCGCTGGCCGTGGCGCATGCACGCGACCTACGACGAAACCATCAGCCGCGCGCTGGACGTGTTCGAGCGCGTCAACCAGGACATCCCGCTGACGGGACTGAACTGGTTCTTCGACCACGCCGAGACCATCTCCGACCAGTCGATCGACCGCATCGCCGCGCTGGGTGGCGGCGTCGCCGTGCAGCACCGCATGGCCTATCAGGGCGAATACTTCGTCGAGCGCTACGGCCACGGCGCGGCCGAGGCCACGCCGCCGGTCAAGAAAATCCTGGAGGCGGGCGTGAAGGTCTCGGCCGGCACCGACGCGACCCGCGTGGCCTCGTACAACCCGTGGGTGTCGCTGTCGTGGCTCATCACCGGCAAGACCGTGGGCGGCATGCAGATGTACCCGCGCGCCAATTGCCTGGACCGCGAGACCGCGCTGCGCATGTGGACCGAGAACACCACCTGGTTCTCGAATGAGGTGGGCAAGAAGGGCCGCATCGAAGCGGGCCAGCTGGCCGACCTGATCGTGCCGGACAAGGACTTCTACGCCTGCGCCGAAAGCGAGATCGCCGACATGACGTCGCGCCTGACCATCGTAGGCGGCAAGATCGTCTACGCGGCGGGCGAATTCGCCAGCCACGACGAGGCGCCGCCGCCCGCCATGCCGGATTGGTCGCCGGTGCGCCGCTTCGGCGGCTACGCCGGCTGGGGTGAACAGATCGGTAACAACCGCGCCGCGCTGAAGGAGCTGGAGCAGCGCAAGCGCCAGCAACAGCAGCTGCGCCAGCAGCAGGCCGCGTGCGGCTGCGCCAACCAGTGCAACGTCCACGGACACCAGCACGCCAGCGCGTGGGCCAGCAAGCTGCCCACGTCGGATCTGAAGAGCTTCTGGGGCGCGCTGGGCTGCGCCTGCTGGGCGGTGTGATGGAGGCGTTGTTCAAACCACTGCGCGCGCCGTGGCTGCGCTGGATCTGCCTGTTGCTGATCTGCGCCGCCTATCTGCAGGGCGGCATCAATAAGCTGATGGACTTCCAGTCGGCCATCGGCGAGATGCATCACTTCGGCCTGTCGCCGGCCGGCCCGATGGCCGCGCTGGTGATCGCCGGCGAGTTGGGCGCGTCGCTGATGATCCTGACCGGCTACCACCGCTGGCTGGGCGCTGGCTACCTGGCCGCGTTCACCTTGATGGCCACCTTCGTCGCCAACCGTTTCTGGGAAGTCGCGGGACCGGAGCGCTTCATGATGGCCAACGGCTTCTTCGAGCACCTGGGCCTGGCCGGCGCCTTCCTGCTGGTGGCATGGCACGACATCCAGAAGAAGGAAGCCTGATGCAGCGCGGCGATACCAAACAAAGCATGACGCTGGGCTTCCTGGCCGGCTACGTGGACACGCTGGGCTTCATCGGCCTGTTCGGATTGTTCACGGCCCACGTCACCGGCAACTTCGTGCTGCTCGGCCGCGCGATGGCGCGGCCGGCGCAGGACATCTGGCTCAAGCTGCTGGTGTTCCCGGTGTTCGTGCTGGCGGTGGCGCTGGCGCGGCTGCTGATCCTGCGCTGGGAACGCGCCGGCAGCCGCCAGCTGCGCAACAGCTTCCTGCTGCAGACGGCGCTGATGGCGGGCAGCGTCGCCAGCGCGTGGGCGGGCGCGCCCATCGAAGCGCCCGAGGCGCCGCTGACGCTGTTGACCGGCATGCTGTGCGCCGCCGCGATGGCGGTGCAGAACGCCTACGGCAAGCTGTTATTGGGGAAGGTGGCCGCCACCACCGTCATGACCGGCAACGTGACGCAATTGGTGATCGACCTGGTGGACACGCTGCGCGGCGACGGCGAAGCGCGTGGGCGCCTGAAGAAGCTGGCCTGGCCGGTGCTGGCGTTCGCGGTGGGATGCATCAGCGGGGCGCTGGCCTTCATGCAGGCCGGGTTCAACGGCCTGCTGCTGCCTTGCGCGCTGCTGCTTTGGCTGGCCTGCACGGCCGCCGATTGACGGCCGCTAGATCGACATGATGCCGCGCTTGAGGGCGATTGTCACCGCATGGGTGCGATCGTTCGCGGCCAGCTTGGCCAGCACATTCTTCATGTGCGCCTTCACCGTCTCTTCGGAGATCGACAGCTGCTCGGCGATGCGGCGGTTGGACTGGCCGTTGGCCGCGTGACTCAGCACCTCCGTCTCGCGCGCGCTCAACGGCCCCTGGCCCATGTGCTGGGCCAGTTCCATTGCGATCTCCGGCGGGATGCGGCGCTGCCCCTGGTGCACGCCGCGTATGGTGTCGAGCAAATCCTTGCGCAAGGTACTCTTCAACAAAAAGCCGGCGGCGCCGCCCTGCACGGCGCGCAGGATCTGCACGTCGCCCTTGTAGGTGGTGAGCATGACCACGCGCGCCGAGGGATGCGCCGCGCGGATCGCCTCCAGCGCGGTGACGCCGCACATGCCCGGCATGACGATGTCCATGATGACGACGTCCGGCCGCAGCGCCTCGTACTGTTCGACCGCCTCGTGGCCGTTGCAGGCCTCGCCGGCCACGCGCATGTCGTCCTGGCTGGCGATGGCTTCGCCCAACCCCATGCGCAGCAAGGGGTGGTCGTCAACGACCAGCACGTCGATGGGGCGAGGGATGAGACTCTGTTCCATGCTGCCCAGTTTAACGCAGCTGGGTATAGTTGGTCGCCACCCACACATAGGCCTTGCCGGTGCTGCGCAGGTGGCCCAGGCCGGGGAAGGGCAGGTGGGCCGCGCCGATCAGCGTGCCGTCCTTGGCGGCGGCGGTGAAGAATTGGTGGCGGGCGGCGGCGGCGGCCTTCGGATCGCTGTCGAAACCGATGGTCACCTCGGGATGGTCGAACTGCACCGCGCCGGCGTGGATCAGGTCACCCACCAGCAGCAGCTTCTTGCCCTTGCTCTCCACCAGATAGCTGATGTGGCCAGGCGTGTGGCCGTAGCTGGCGACCGCGCGGATGCCCGGCGTGATCTCGGTGGCGCCGTCGAACGGCTTCAGGTGCTGGCTGGCGGCGTATGGACCCACCGACGCCATCGCGCCCTGGAAGAAGCCCTTGCTGTCGGCCGGCGCCTTGTCCATGTTGGCCTGGCTGAGCCAGTAGTCGGCGTCGTGACGGTCGGCGCGCACGGTGGCGTTGGGGAAGGCCGCCTGGCCGTTGGCCGCGAGGCCGCCGACGTGGTCCGGGTGCATGTGGGTGATCAGCACCTCGTCGACCTGTTCCGGCTGATAGCCCGAGGCTTTCAGGTTGGCCAGCAGCTTGCCCAGCGTCGGCCCGAACAGATTGCCGGCACCGGTGTCGATCAGCACCAGCTTGGCGCCGGTGTTGACCAGGTAGCCGGTCACCGAGGTCTCCAGCGGGCTGGCCAGATAGGCGCGCGCCAGTTCCTGGTCGGTCTTGGCCTGCGGCTGGTGCAGCAGCTTGTTCATCGGCAGATCGACGGTGCCGTCGCTGATGGCGGTGACTTCAAAGTCGCCCAGCATCACGCGGAAGAAACCGGGGGCGTTGGTGCCGGCCAGCGGCGCGGCGGCGTAGGCGGGGGCGCTGGCGGCGAAGACCAGGGCGGCGGCAAGCGGGCTGAGTTTGCTGATGAATTGCATTATTGTTCCTTTTGTTGAATTTACTAAACGCAGTATGCATCTTTGCAAAAAATGGCACAATATGGATTAATGCAAATTAATTTTGCGTGATATGCAAAGATTGGAGGCGTGATGATAGACGGATTGAGGTGCCTGTTGGCGGTGGTGGAGCACGGCAGCCTGTCGCGCGCGGCGGTGGAGTTGAAGATGGCGGTGTCGTCGGTGTCGCGCAAGCTCGATGCGCTGGAGGCCGAAGTGGGCTCGCGCCTGCTGTTGCGCAGCTCGCGGCAAATGCTGCTGACCGACGCCGGCGAACGCTTCCTGCCGCGCGCCCGCAACATCCTGGCCGAGCTGGCCGAGGGCAAGGCCGACGTGCGGGAGCTCGACAGCGAACCGCGCGGCCTGCTGACCGTGACCGCGCCGGCCGCATTCGGGCGGCTGCACGTGGCGCCGGCCGTCGCCGATTTTCTGCGGCACTGCCCGCTGCTGGAGGTCGATCTGCACGTCAGCGACGATATCGTCGACCTGTCCGCGCGCCGGGTCGACGTGGCGGTGCGCGCCGGCGTGCTGCCCGACAGCGGCCTGGTGGCGACCCGGCTGGCGGTGCAAAACCGCGTGGTCAGCGCCAGCCCGGCCTATCTGGAGCGCCACGGCTGGCCGAAAACGCCGATGGACCTGCTCAACCACCAATGCCTGACCGTGACCGGACGCACCGCGCCGCGCGGCTGGTGGCGTTTCGAGGGGGTGAACCAGAACCAGCCGCTCGCCGTCAAGGGCAAGCTGCGCTGCGACGACACCGACACGCTGCTGCACGCGGCCATCGGCGGCGCCGGCCTGGTGCACCTGGCGAACTGGCTGGTGAGCGACGCCATCGTGGCGGGCCAGTTGGTGCCGGTGTTCCCGATGGCGCCGGTGCAGCGGGGCGCGGCGTCGGGCCGGCGCGAGCCGCACGAGTCGGCGGTGCACGCGGTGCACATGCCGGGCCGCTCCAACCAGGTCAAGGCCCAGCTGCTGATACGTCATTTGAAGGAGTATTTCGGCGATCCGCCGTATTGGGATCTTGCGATGGAAGCTGCCGGGGCGGGCGAGCGCCGCGCCCCGTGAGGTGGGATTAGTCCCAGTCGCCGCCGCCACCGCCGCCGCTGTCGCCGCCGCCGCTGCCGCCGTCGTCCCAGCCGCCGCTGACGCCGAAGTCGTTGCCGCCCATGTCGTCGCGGCGCAGCAGTTCATCGCGTGACGGATCGTCGTAGACGATGTCGTTGCGTGGCTGGTCGCGGTTGCCGGAATCGTGATTGCCGCCGGTGAACTGGCGTGCGATCGCCTCGCCGGCCACGATGCCCGCGCCCACCGCCGCGCCGGTCGCCAGGCCGCCCATGATGCGCGAGCCAATGCCGCTACCCTGCGGCTGGCCGTAGCCTGGCTGCGGATAGCCCTGTTGCGGATAGGCGCCGGGCGCATAGCCGGGAGCCGCGCCGCCGCCGGGGTTGAAGCCGGCCGGGTTGTTGTAGCTGTCGGTCTGCTGGTTACGGCGCGACATGAAGCGCGTCGCCAGCCAGATGAAGCCCAGCAGGCCGCCACCCAGGATCAGGATGGTGCCCCAGGGGATGTCGCTGCTCTGCGGTGCGCCGTAGTTGCCATTGCTGTAGCCGGCGTTGCTGCGGGCCGGCTGCTGCTGCGAGTAGTTGGCGCGCGGCTTCTGGCCGTCGGCCAGCAGCGTGCGCAGCTTGGTTAGCGCGGCGGGGTCCACTTTCGGCAGGCCGGGCGACAGGCGTTCGGCCGTGGCCAGTTCGCCCTGCGCGGCGGCGAACTTGCCTTGCTTGGCCAGCAGTTCGGCCTCCACGAAGTGCGCGGTGCCGCTCTTCGGGTGGGCTTTCAGGACCTGGTCCATCAGCGCTTGTGCGTCGGTGTACTTGCCTGCTTCAGCGGCGACATACACATCGTGTATCGTGGGTTCGGCCGCAAACGCCGGCACCGCCAGCGCCAGGGCGCTGGCCAGCAGGGTCATACGTGCGAAAGATTTTGCCGTCATGTCAGATCTCCTTGTAGGGACAGGCTCGATATGGTGGCAGTTTACGCCATTTTCAAGTCTTGGGCGGTACGTTGGCTAACCGATATCGATGGCGCGCCCAGTGCGGCCAGCACCGAGTCGGCGATGATGTCGGCGGTGGCGGCCGATAAAGTCCAGCCCAGGTGGCCGTGGCCGGTATTGTAGAACACCGTGGGCGCCTTGCCCCGGCCCACGCGCGGGACCAGGTTGGGCATCATCGGCCGCAGGCCGGCCCAGGGCGTCGCCTCGCGCGTGGAGACGCCGGGGAAGCACTGCCGCACCCAGTCGGTCAGCGGCGCGATGCGGTCGGCGCGGATGTCGCGGTTGTAGCCGTTGAACTCCGCCGTGCCGGCCACGCGCAGGCGGTCCGCGCCGAGGCGGCTGGCGACCAGCTTGGTGGCGTCGTCCACCAGGCTGACGTTGGGCGCGGCGGCCTGGCTGGCGGCGTCGTTCAGGTGGACGGTGATCGAGTAGCCCTTGACCGGGTAGACGTTGACGCGGTCGCCCAGCATGGCCGCGATCTCGCGGCTGGCGGTGCCGGCGCAGACCACCACCGCGTCGTAGCGTTGGGTGTCGTCGCTATCGTCGTGCGTGACGGTGATGTGCGCGCCGGCGGCATCGGCGCGGACCCTGGTCACGTGCTGGTCGAAGCGCAGGTCCACGCCCAGGCGCTGCGCCGCTTGCGCCAGGCCGGTGGTGAACTTGTGGATGTCGCCGGAGCTGTCGCTCTCGGTGTAATGGCCGCCGTGGAACTGGCCGGTCAATGTGGGTTCGATGGCGCGCATCTCGTCCGGCGTGACGGCGCGGCGCGGCAGGCCGCCTTGCGCCAGCAAATTCGAGACCTCGGCCGCGTGTTCGAAGTCGGCGCGGTCGCGGTGGATGTGCAGGATGCCTTCGCGCTTGAGGTCGAAGTCTATGCCTTCCTCCTCGGCCCAGCCGAACAGATGCCGGCGCGCGGCCACGGCCAGTTTGGCGGTGGCGATGGTGTTGGCGCGATAGTGGGGAATGGCGGCGATGAACTCCGCGAACCACGACAGCTTATGCCAGCTGGGTTTCGGATTGACCAGCAGCGGCGCGTCGTTCCTCAGCATCCACTTCAGGCCCTTGACGACGGTGTCCCTGTGATTCCATGCCTCGGCGTTGGAGGCGGACAGCTGGCCGCCGTTGGCGAAGGAAGTCTCCATCGCCGCGTAGCGATGGCGTTCCAGCAGCGTGACGGCGAAGCCGCGCCTGGCGAGCGCGTAGGCGGTGGTGACGCCGGTGATGCCGCCGCCAATGATGGCTATGGTTTTCATCCAGATGTATAAATTTTCCCGCGTAGAGGCGAGAGTTTATCATCTAAAGGTCGTCCAGGCCCTTGCCCTTGAGGATATGTGGCACACATTTAGCCACGCGCGACTCGCGGGTCTTGGCCTGTTTGGCCGAGGAGAAGTGGAGCAGGTAGCCGCGTTGCCGGCCCGGCGTCAGCGCGGCGAAGGCTTCCTGCAGCTCGGGGGATTCCTCCAGCTGGTTCAGGAATTCCTCAGGCATGGCGAATTCGGCGGTCTTCTTGAATGCCACTTGCGCGCCGGACCGCTCCACCTTGATGGCTTCGCGGATGTAGGACTTCAAGGTCGACGCCATCTTGGCGATCTCGTCGGCGCTGGTGAAGCGAATCTGGCGGCCGGCCTGCACGTTCTCGGTTTGCTGGATCAGGATGGATTTGGGATCCTGCATCAAGGCGCCCTTGAAGAACAGCAGCGCGCAGTATTCCTTGAAGCCGTGCATCAGCACGATGTTCTGATCGTCGAGCGTGTAGCAGGGATGGCCCCATTTGAAGTCCTCGGCCAGGTCGCAGTCGAGGGCGATGGCGCGCAACTTCTTGAATGCGTCCTGCCATGTGCCTGGCTTGCCGACGTAGGCATCAACCCTGGGATTCAAAGTCTTCTCTGTCATGGTGCGCCTCGATGGAATCAACAGTGGCAAAAAAATAATTATACCCGGCCCGCTGGCGCGACTGCGCAGGGTACTAAAGGGCGTGTTCGGCCGGCCGGGTGGAGTAGAATCAAAGCAACGTCGCGAACGCGCGACCAGTTCTTTCGACGAAGATGGGGACACGATGAACACACTGTTGCGTAATTCGCTGGGCGCCGTATGCTGTTTGACCCTGTTGAGCGCGGCGCCGGCCGGCGCGGCCGAGCACGGCAGCGAGAAGGAGGCGCAGGAGATGGTGAAAAAGGCCGTCGCGCTGGTTAAGTCGGCCGGGCCGGAGAGCGCCTACAAGGCTTTCACCGAACATCCGGACGGCGCCTTCAAGGACCGCGACCTGTATGTGTTCGTCTATGATTTCGGCGGCATCTGCCTGGCGCAGGGCGCCAATCCCAAGATGGTGGGCAAGAACCTGGCCGCCATCAAGGATGTCGACGGCAATCCATTCATCCAGGGGATGATCGACATGGTCAAGAGCACATCGCGTGGCTGGTACGGTCCCTACAAATTCACCAATCCGAACAGCCAGGGCTATGAATTGAAACGCTCGTATTGCGAGCGCGGCGCGGGGGACACCATGGTCTGTGTCGGCACGTATTTCGTCAAATAGGCGGCCGCGCCGCCGCCCTATTTGAGCAGCGACATCAGCAGGGACGAGATGCTGCCGCTGTCCCGTAGCATGGCGCTGCCGGTCTTCATCAGCAATTGATCGCTGGCCATCTCGGCGCTTTCTTGCGCGAAATCGGTGTCCATGATGCGGCCGGTCGCCTGGATGGTATTGGCGCTCATATTGGCCAGATTGCTGTCCGAATGGCTCAGGCGATTGGTCGTGGCGCCCAGGCTGGAGCGCACTGTGGCGACGGCGTCCAGCGCCTGGCTCAGTTTGTCGATGGAGGCGGAGGCCGCCGACGCGATGACGAGGTCGGTGCCGCTGCCTTTGACCGAGATGCCGAAGGTGTCGTACGTGGTCGAGGCAGCGTGCAGGGCGGTGTGCATATTGCTTAGCAAGGGCGTCAGGTTATAGACCAGCACCTCGCTGGCGGAGGCGCCAATCTGGAACGAGACCGTGCGGGAAAACGTGCCGTCGACCGCCGCCGCCATGGCCACTGCGGCGGCGTAGTCCTGGGCGTCGGTGGAGGCGATCGCGGCGATGCTGGCGGTATCGGCCGCCGTGGCGGCCGCACCCGAAGTGCTGGCGACGGCCGCTTGCGTGGCCGGCGTCGGTCCGGCGGCGTTGGCGGCGACGGCGGCATTGTAGGCGGCCACGGCGGCGGCGTGCGCGGCGGCCGTGTTGGCCGCGTTGGCCACCGCGTTGGCGGTCGCCGTCACCACCCCCGCCCGCTCCGCCGCCGTGTCGCCCAGCAGCAGCTTGCTGCCGCCGAAGGTGGTCGCGCTGGAAATATTGCTCAACTCATGACTGAGCGCCGTGTATTCGGCCTGCATCGCGACGCGGTCGCCGGACGTGGCCGAGGCGTCGGCGGCCTGGGTGGCCAAGTCCTTCATGCGGATCAGGATGGCGCTGCTCTCGTCGAGCGCGCCGTCGGCCGTCTGCAGGATCGAGATGCTCTTCTGGATATTGCTCCGCGCCGCCGCCATGCCATGAGACTGCGAGGTCAGCCGGGTGGCGATCTGCAGGCCGGCCGCGTCGTCGCGGGCCGAGTTGACGCGGAAGCCGCTGCCCAGTCGCGTCATGGCGATCGCCGTCCTGCCCTCCATGTGGAACAGGGCGTTTTGTGCGGACAGCGAGGCGGCGTTGGTGCGTATGCTCAGCATGCGGCGATAGATGCGGTGTCAGGCCCGTCCCTGTGTATCCCGGACGAAGGCGGGCCAAATGCGACGGTCGCGACCCGGTCTTCGTCTTGTCCAGGACGAAGTTCGACTTTACCACTTTGTGCTCTCGCTTGGGGCGATCATATACCTCTACGGAAAAATTCCCTCGGCGCGCGGCAACAGACAAGGCGGCTGCAGGGGCGAAAACGCGCCGGTGACAAAGTGTGAATCTTTTCAGACTGGCAAGATGCTACTCTGCGTCGCGGTGGCCGGTACGGCCAGCGATGCCCATTGCCCATTCGCTAGGCAGACAGCTAGGGCAATGACAAATCGATAGACCACTATTAGGCAGGTATTGATGCTCAGAAATATACTTCGCAACACGCTTGTCGCCTGTGTTTTCACTTTGAGCATGGCCACAGCCCAAGCCGACACACAGGCGGTCGACTGGAACCACGAATTTGATGCGGGCTCCCGCATCAGCCTCAAACAGCTCAGTCCCATACAAGTCGACAACCTCGCCATCGCCGCCAAGGTCTGGGGATTCTTGAAGTACCACCATCCCTCCGTGGTCGGTGGGCAGCACCAGTGGGACTACGAACTGCTGAGGATACTGCCGGCGGTTCTGGCGGCACCCGATCGCGGCAGTGCCGATGGCATTCTGCACGGATGGATCGCGAAACTAGAACCGATCGCGGAATGTAATCCTTGCGCCAAACTGGACAAGCAGGACTTCCAATTGTTGCCGAATCTGGAGTGGTTGAACGATACGCATCTGCTCAGCGCGGAGCTCAGGAACGATCTGAACAGGATCTACTTGAATCGTAGCAGCGCGAAAACGCAGTCCTACATTTCCTTGGTGCCCCAAATAAGCAATCCCATATTCGACAAGGAAGCCGAGTATAAAGCGCTGATTTTTCCGGATGCCGGCTTCCAGCTGCTCGCCTTGTTCCGGTTCTGGAATATTGTCGAGTATTGGGCGCCATACCGCGAAGAGATCGGCGAAAACTGGGACAACGTACTACGGGAGTCCATCATCCCTGTGGCCCTGGCAAAAGATCGCCCAGCCTATGAATTGGCGATGATGGCCGTCATTGCGCGCATCAACGATACTCACGCCAATTTATGGAGTTCGCTTCAGGTGCGCCCACCGGTGGGGGCATGCCAGCTGCCGCTCCGGATCCGCTTCGTGGAAGGGGTGGCGGCGGTCACCGGCTACACGAACGAAGAAGCTGGCGCGGCAACTGGGCTACGCCCAGGCGATATCATCGAAGCGATCGATGACGTCCCGGTTTCCCGGCTTGTCGATTCCTGGCGGCCTTATTACGCGGCCTCGAATGAGCCGACGCGCTTGCGAGATGTGGCTGAAAACATGACCGTCGGCGATTGCGGGATCGCGCGACTGAAGGTGCGGCAAGGCGATGGCTTAAGGGAGATGTCGGTCTCCCGGCCACCGCGAGCCGCGTCCAAGGCGCGGCTAACCCACGACAAAGCGGGCGAAACCTTCCAGCTTCTTGGTGAGGACATCGCGTATATCAAACTGTCGTCCGTCAAGCGCGACAATATTCCGGACTACATGGAGCGCGCCGCGCATACCAAGGGCTTGATCATCGATATCCGGAACTACCCGTCGGACTTCATGCCTTTTGTCCTCGGTCCGTATTTCATCGATAAGCCAACCAAGTTTGTGCGATTCACGGCGGGGGATCTCTCCAATCCGGGTGGCTTCAAATGGGGGCCTGAGCTCACGATTGCGCCGAAGGCGGCCCATTATCCAGGCAAGGTGATGATACTGGTCGATGAGAAGTCACAGAGCCAGTCCGAATACACGGCAATGGCCTTGCGGGTGGGGGCACGCGCCAAGGTGGTCGGGAGCACGACGGCCGGCGCCGATGGCAACGTGTCCTCGATTCCCTTGCCTGGCGGCTTAAGGACCATGATCAGCGGTATCGGCGTGTTCTATCCCGATAAGCGGCCCACCCAGCGTGTCGGGATCATTCCCGACATCGAGGTCAAGCCGACCATCAAGGGACTACGTGCGATGCGCGACGAAGTGCTGGATGCCGCGATCGCCGAAATACAGCGGGAATAAGGGCCGCAGTTCTATCGCGCGCCGTTGATGTAGCGGTCCACCACCGTCGGCAGCACGGTCAGCGGCACGCCGCAGCTTTGCACCAGCGCGTCGTTGAAGGCGGCCAGGTCGAACCTGCCGCCCAGCGCGGACTTGGCGCGTTCGCGCTGACGCAGGATCTCGTTGTGGCCCATCTTGTAGCCGCAGGCCTGGCCCGGCGACACGCAATAGCGGTCGATCTCGCTGGTCATCGCCTGCAGGCCGCGCCCCGTATTCTCGACCAGGAAGCGGATCGCCCGCTGGCGCGTCCACTTCATCGCGTGGATGCCGGTATCGACCACCAGCCGGCACGCACGGAACTGCTGCGCCTGGAGATAGCCGATCTCGCTGAACGGATCGTTGGCGTACAGGCCGAATTCGTCGACCAGCTGTTCCGCATACAGCGCCCAGCCTTCGACGAAAGCGTTGAAGCCCATCAGCGATGCGATCAGCGGCAGCTCTTCGTGATGCTCGGCCAGATAGGCACCCTGGAAGGCGTGACCCGGCAAGCCTTCGTGCGCGGTCAGCGTGGCCAGCTCGGACTTCGGCCACAGCGTGGTCGATTTCAGGTTGATGTAGTAGATCGCCGGGCGTGAGCCGTCCAGCGAGGCGAAGTTCATATAGCCCAGCGCCGCGCCGGCCTCGATATCGGCCGGCACGCGCTTGACCTGCAGCGGCACTTTCAAATCCATGTGCGAGATCTTCGGCATCAGCGCGCGCACGGCCTGGATGCGCTCATTGCAGTAGGCGATCAGCTGTTCGCGGCCCTGGTCGTTGTCGGCATAGAAGCGCTTCGGATCCTTGGCCAGCGCCGTCAGGCGCGCGCCCACCGTGCCATGCGTGATGCCCTGCGCCTTGAGGATGGTGTCGATGCGCGCCTGCAGCTGCTTGTTCTGTTCCAGGCCGATCGCGTGGATCTCCTTGGCGCTATGACTGGTCGAGGTGCCCAGCTTGAGCGCCCATTCATAGTACGCGGCGCCGTCGGGCAGGCGGTGCACGCCGGCGACGTCGGTCGCCTTGGCGGTGGCCTTGGCGAAGGCGGCGATCTGCCGGTCCAGCGCCGGATAGACCATGCCGTCAACCAGCTTGGCCGCGCGCGCGGTCCAGTCGCCGGCGATGCCCAGTTTCTCGGTGCGTTCGCCGATCGACGTCACCAGCTTTTGCGCGGCGACGGCGGTCTTGCGGTAGTCCTTCAACTGCCCCAGCGCGGTGCGGGCGATGAAGTCCGGCGGCATGACGCCGTGGCCTGCCTGTTCGACGATGCGGGCGGTCTCCTGGTCCAGCATGCGCGCCATGCCGGCCACGCGTTCCAGGTAGGCCTCGGCATCGGCGGCGTTGGCGATCTGGTGCTGCGAGTCGAGGAATTCGGGGATGCGGGTCAGCGCGCCGTCCTGCTGCGTGACGGGGAAGGGCGAGGTGCCGCCAAAGAAGCCGCTGGCGGCGCCGCCGAACGGGAAGCGCAAGCCCGCCACGCCTTCGCCGGCGGCATAGCGCACCGTGTCGTAGCGCAGTTGCGCGTCGGCGCCGAGGGCCGCGCGGTCCAGCGCGGACAGGCGGCCCAGCATGGACTTGACCTGCGCGGCCCAGGCGGCATCGCCAACCGGCGACACATCTTCCAACTGCGCCTTCAGGCCGGCGCGCGCGTCCTTGTCCAGTCCCAGCGAGGTGGCACTGGTCGGCGCCAGCCGCAGAATCTCGTCGGCGAAGTTCTCCAGCAGCGTGGAGAACCTGGCGTCGGCCGGCGCGGCCTGCGCCAGCGCGAAGCCGGGCAGCGCGTTGACCGTGGCGGCGGACAGTGCGGACAATAGCAGTTGGCGGCGGGAGAAATTCTGGGGCTGGTGGTTCATGGCTTCCTTTATGGGCTGGCAAAGAATTCGTGCGGTGAAGACCTTAGCCTGATGCCGGGAAGCGTGTCAATCAATTTTGCGGTGGGCGAAGCGCAAGTGGTGGCGCGCCGCGACGTCGTGCAGGGTGTCGAGTTCCTGGCGCGGCATGGCCAGCGCCACGTGCATGTCCGGCCGGACCAGGTAGGCCGCGTCGCGCAGCAGGCCGGCGTCGGCGGCGGCCTCGGTCCATGGATAGACGTGCAGCGGCAGCGACAGCCCGCAGGCCGTGGCGTCCAGCGCGGGCGAGGCCGCGCCGTAGACGTGCAGCTGCCACTCCAGCGATTGCAGCGCCTCGAAGTTGTCGCCGCCGTCGGCCTGCGGTACCCACGGCAGACGGTCGCCGCCGATCACGTCGCCGGCGCGGCCCGCGCTCAGGGGACTGTCGGGATAGTGGATCTGCACTTGCGACAAGGTCTTGAACGCCGTGCGGCGCGCGGCCGCAAAGCCGGCCAGCATGGGCAGCAGGTGCGGCACCAGCCAGTTGCGCAGCAGCTGCCCGCCGGCGCCTTGCGACACCACCAGCTGGAACACGCGGTCGGTGGTGGCCACCAGCTTGCGCGCGAAGACGATGCGTTCGGCCTGGTAGGTGTCGAGCAGGGCGGGATCGGCGCGGGCTTGCAGCACCTGGGCCAGTTTCCATGACAGGTTGACGGCGTCGCCGATGCCGGTGTTCATGCCCTGGCCGCCGGCGGGGCTGTGGACGTGGGCGGCATCGCCGCTCAGGAAGCAGCGGCCGGCGTGGAACTGCGACGCCACGCGATGATGCACGCGGTAGGTGGAGAACCAGTTGACCTGTTCCACCTGGATGCCGAGCAGCGGCTCCAGCACCGGACGCACGTCCTCGAATCCCGGCTCCGGCATGGCCTCCGCCTGCGGCGGCATGATGCCGATCAGGCGCTGCATGCCGCGCGAGCGTACCGGCAGCATCAGCGCGAAGGTGTTGGCGCCGATATGGCCGACCAGGTCGCGGTTTTCCGGGCCCGAGGTCTTGACGTCGGCCACGTAGTACAGATGGTCGTAGGTGCCGCCGGCGAAATCGAGCTTGAGCGATTCGCGCACGCGGCTATGGGCGCCGTCGCACCCGCACAGGTAGGCGCTGTTGCAGGCCGCATGGGCGCCGTCCCGTTCCAGCATGGCGCGCACGCCCCATTCGTCCTGCGTGAACGATGCCAGCGCGGTGTTCCATTCGACTTCGACGCCGAGCGCCTTCAACTGCTCGACCAGGAAGCGTTCGTGATCGTCCTGCGGGAAGGCCAGCACGAAGGGGTAGGGGCTGATCCCCGCGCCGATGTCCTTGAACGGCAACTCGATCACATCCTCGCCGCCTTCGCGCAGGTGGATGGCTTCGACCTTGATGCCGAGGTTGACGACGACATCGGCAAAGCCCAGCTGCCGGTAGAACTCCAGCGTGCGCGCATGCACCGCCATGGCGCGCGAAGCCTGGCCCGGGCCGCTGTTCTTGTCGATGATGCGCAGGGCAACGCCATGCCGAGCCAGGCGGATGGCGAGCACCAAGCCGGTGGGACCGGCGCCGACGATGAGGACTTGAGGGGCCATGTAATGAGTCTACATCCGCCGCCCGACGGGGCGCGTTCGATTGAATACGGGCTTAAGAAACGGCTGGTAAGATGCGAAACATTGTTTAACTTGCACCTATGCGCCATGACCGTTTCCGCCACTCGCCGTACCCTGTTGCTGGCGCTTGCCGTCGCTCCTTTCGCCAACGCCGCCGACCTGCTCGACAACGCGCCGTCATCCATGCCGCTGTCGGCGGCGGCGCTGTTGGCCAAGCTGGAGGCCGATTCGGGCGGCCGGCTGGGCGTGGCCGCGATGAACACTGCCGACGGCCGGCGCCTGCTGCATCGCGCCGATGAGCGCTTCCCGTTCTGCAGCACGTTCAAGATGATGCTGGCGGCGGCGGTGCTGGCCAAGGGGCCGGCGCTGCTGAAGAAGCGGGTGCGGTATTCGAAGGCCGACATGGTGACGTATTCGCCGGTCACCGAAAAGCATATCGGCCGGGGCATGACCGTCGCGGCGCTGTGCGAGGCCACCATCCAGACCAGCGACAACACGGCGGCCAACCTGCTGATGAAGCAGATCGGCGGGCCGGCCGCGGTGACGGCGTTCGCGCGCTCGATCGGCGACATGGAATTCCGCCTGGAGCGCATGGAGACGGAGCTCAACACCGCGCTGCCCGGCGATCCGCGCGACACCACCACGCCGGCGTCGATGGTGGAGTCGCTGCACAAGCTGGTGCTGGGCGATGGCCTGGGCGCGGCGCAGCGCAAGCAGCTCAAGGACTGGATGCTGGGGACCACCACCGGCGACACCCGCATCCGCGCCGGCGTACCGGCCGGCAGCCAGGTGGCCGACAAAACCGGCACCGGAGACTACGGCACCACCAACGATATCGGCGTCATTTGGCAGCCGGGCAAGGCGCCGGTGGCGCTGGTGGTCTACCTCACCCAGCCCGGCAAGGACGACAAGGCGCGCAGCGAGATCATCGCCGAAGCGGCCAGGATAGTCGTCGAGGCCTTCCGAGTCGGTTAAACTACGGCCTTACACTTTAAGGCCTGACCATGACGAACCAAAAACAAGCGCCTGCGGGCCGGGTAGCGAATCCCTTCCTGAACGCCGACTTCTACGCGCGCATGCGCGACTACACGGAGCGCGACGCGGCCTTTTCCAAGGAAGCGAAGGCGATCGGCGAGAGCGGCGCCGGCAAGCAGGGTACCGATGCGCGCCATGCGCCGTCGCTGCAGGTGCTGCGCGCCACGGTCAAGAAGGGCCTGACGCTGGAGGTTATGTTGAATCGCATCGTGCAGGGAGTGGAGTCGGGCCTGTGGGAGCCTTGGCTGGCGGCCTACGGCATCGAACTGCGCGGCGTGAACTACGCCAAGACCGGAGAGCGCAATGCGCGCCTGGCGATCGACATGAGCATGAGCTCCAAGGCGCATACGATATTCTCCGCCGCCGGTGTCGGCAACTGGCGCAGCCTGGTGGCCGAGGACTGCGCCCAGATCCAGATCGACAAGCCCACCGAGAAGACACCGGCCAAGCTGACCGCCATCTTCTTCCTCGACGCTCCCGCCTAATTCCACGCCAGGTGGACCACGCTGTAGCCGCGCTGCTTGAGTAGCTTGAGCAGCGACGGCAGCGCCTTCGCGGTCGGCACGTTCACGTCGTGCATGAGAAGGATGCCGCCGCCGGTGGTGTCCAGGCTTTTGACCAGGCGCTCGACCAGGATCTCGGTGGTGTCCTCCGGCAGCCAGTCGTTGATGCCGAGGTCTATCGACATCACGGTGATGCCGGCGTCCTTGAGCGCGGCCAGCGTGGCTGGCGTCTCGGCCAGGTAAGGGAAGCGATAGGCCGGCGTGGCCTTGCCGAAGACAGTCTGGTAGGCCGCCTGCACCTGGCGCAGATCGGCCAGCTGCGCCGGTTCGCTCATCGTGGTCAGGTTTGTATGCGTCTGGCTGTGCACTCCGGCCGAGTGGCCTTCCGCCACCACGCGCCGCGCCAGCTCGGGCGATTTCTCCAGATTGGTCCCGACCATGAAGAACGTGGCCCGCGCGCATTGGTCCGCCAGCGCCTTGAGCACCAGCGGCGTGGTTTCCGGCATCGGGCCGTCGTCGAAGGTCAGTACGATTTCGTTCTTTTGCAGCGGCAGCGGCGCGTGCTGCAGCGCGCCGTACAGCGCGGCCTCGCGCTTCAGCGTGATGGTGCGGGCGGTGCCCAGCTTATCGGGGCCGCAGTCGGCGGCGTTGGCCAGGCCGGCCAGCGTGACCAGCAAGCCTGCTATCGCGATTCTCATTGTGCTTGGTCCTGAAGTGGGAGTGCCAGCGAGGCTACCAGATTATTCGGCAGCATGGTGGACGCCGTGACCGTCGCCGGCACCGCGAGATCCTCCGACCATTCGACAAGCTGTATGCCGTGGCATTTGAGCGTGGCCTCGTGCCGGGTCCACGCCAGGACGAATGCGAGCGTGCTGTCGGCGGCGGGCGTGGCGGCCAGCGCGGCGCAGGCCTCCGGGCCGAGATAGTCGCGCGCCACGGCCTGCCAGTTGAAAACTTCATACACGCGCATCAGGTCGATGCCGACCGCGCCGTGCAGGTTGACCGCGGCGATCGAGCATCCGTCCTCGTGGCTGAAGGAGCAGCCGATATCGCTGTCATGTCCGTCCACGACGACTTTCAGGGGATGGCCCGGGAGCGAGTGGATGCCGAAGCTTGCCGCGGGCTTGCCGGTCAGCGCGGCCAGCACCTCGGATATCGCACGCCGGATTTCAGCCCGCTGGTGCGCCCGGGGCATGTCGTGGGCGACCGTTATGTAGATCGCCACGACGCCGTCCTGCGACGCCGGCACGGGCCCTGGCCAGGGATGGACGATCAGCTCCATCATCGCGCCGGCGCGGCGGGACAGCCGGCCCAGTAGCCATTGGCGGGAATCTGCTCGCCCTTCATAACCAGCGTCAGCGCGCCGACGCGGGCGTTGTCGCCGACGACGGCGCTGTACAGCACCGCGCTGCGCGGTCCCATGTAGACGTTCTTGCCGATGGTGACGCGGTCGATCTTCATCACGCGGTCCTCGAACAGGTGGGTTTGCGGGCAGGTGAGCGCATTCAGTTCGCTGTGGTCGCCGATGTGGACGCAGTCGAATTCCGTGATGTCGGTGGTGTCGAGATAGACACCCTTGCCGATGCGCGAACCCAGCATGTTGAACGCCAGCGGCAGCCACGGCGTGCCGCGCAGGTAGCGCATGAAGTTCGGCACGGCGATGCCTTCGTACAGGTTGGTCACGCCCTCGGACAGCCACACGAACGGCGTCCACATCGGCTCCGACTGTTTGCGGTAACGGCCGATCAGCAGCCATTTAAGCAGCACCACGAAGATGTAGTTGCCGATGCCGTAGCCCAGGCCCGCCAGCGTCAGGTCCCACGTCACCTCGGCCCAGCGGCCGGCGCCGGCGGCCGGCATCACCGCCAGCACCAGCGTGTAGCCGACCGCGATCACCAGCGCATGCGGCGCGACGATGCGGAACGCCTCGATCAGGCCGCGGCCCAGGCGGCGCATGGGCGACGGGTGGAAGGTCAGGTTCTCGGGATAGCCGCTGGTCTGCTCGCGCGCGGGCAGGTTGATCGGCGGGGAGCCCAGCCAGGTGTCGCCGCTTTTCATCTGTTCGTTGTCCGGCGCGCGCGAGTGCACGCCGATCAGCACATGCTCCGGCAGCACCGTGCCGTCCGGGATGTAGGCGCCGTTGCCGACGAAGCTGCGGTGCGAAATCACGGTCGGCTTCATGATCATCCAGCCGCCGTCGATCTCCTCGTCTCCCAGCATGACCGCGTCGGCGATGAAGGTTTCGTCGCCCAGGGTCAGCATGTCCGGCACCACGCCCAGCGCGGTGGAGATCTCGGCGTCCTTGCCGACCTTGGCGCCGAGCAGGCGATACCAGTACGGCGCGAACACGGTGGCGTAAATGCCGTGCAGGACGTTGAGGCTCGATTCCTGGATCTGGCTCACCAGCCACTTGGCGCAGTAGGTGTTGCTGTGGATGGCCGAGCGGCCCGGCTGCAGGCGTGGCAGCACGCTCCAGCGGATGCCGGCCGACAGCAGCGCCGTCAGCACGATCAGCACAGTGCTGGCGGGGAAGGCCAGCAGGAAGTAGCGCAGCAGCTGGACGCGCACGTCGTCGCCCTGTATCCATGGCAGCCATCCTGCTTCGTCGAACCAGTCGATCAGCACGAAGCTCGGGAACACCGGCATGAAGAACAGCGTGACGATCAGCAGGATGCCGAAGATGAAGAACAAGCCTTCACCCATGCGGCGCGCGGCGCTGGCTTGTGGGCGCGGCGGCAGGCGGGTGGTGTCGAAGGCGCCGGTGTCGCGCGCCGGCGAACCGGCCCACACGCGGCCGGCCGGCACGCGCATGCCGTCGCCCAGCGCCGACTGGCCTTCCAGGTGGCCCAGCGCTTCGATATGCGTATTGCCCTCCATGACGGCGAAGGAGCTGACGCAGGTGTCGTCTTCCAGCGTGATTTGGCCCAGCAGCAGGCGGCCGCGCTGCACACGGGCGTTCTCGAAGTTGACGGCGTTGCCGATGCTGACGTTGTCGCCGATGCTGAGCAGGTCCGGCGAACGCAAGGTCATCGAGCCGATGATGACGTCCTTGCCCACCTTGGCGCCCAGCGCGCGCAGCCACCAGGCGTTGAGCGAGGAGCCGCTCAGCAGGTAGGCAGGCGCCGCCTCCACCAGTCGGTCGGCCAGCCACCAGCGATAGTAGGTGATGCCCCACAGCGGATAGTCGCCGGCCTGCAGGCGGCCGGCGATCAGCCATTTGCCGGCGATGGCGATGCCGAATTCGCCGATCGTCGCCAGCAGGAACACGCCGACCGAGGCGGCGATCGCGATCGCCACGGAGTCGCCAGGATCGCCGGTGAAGAAGTGGTAGGTGAAGAACGGCGCCAGCCACTGCGCCATGCGCAGCGCCACCAGCGCCGGCATCGCGGCCACTTGCGCCATGCCGCAGGTCCAGCGTTTGAACGAGGAGGGCGGCGTCCAGTCGGCCTCCGCCTCGGCGGCCTTGGGCGCGTCGGCCAGCACCAGGGCGATCTTGCCGACCTGGCGCTGCTGGTAGATGTCGCGCACGGTGATGTGGGCGAAGCGCGGATCGGCGCGCAGGGCCGAGGCCAGGCGCGCCGCGAAGAACGAGTGGCCGCCAAGGTCGGTGAAGAAGTCGGCCTGGCGCAGCACCGGCTGGCCGGGGAACAGCGTGGCCAGCGCGGCGAACAGCGCTTCCTCACCCGGGGTCTCGGGCAGGTCGGATTCCTCGTTGCCGCCGGCCGGCGGTGCGCTCAGCGGCATGGCCTTCAGCGCCTTGCGGTCGATTTTGCCGGAGGTCAGGCGCGGCATGGCGTCCTGCATTTCGTAGCGGCCGGGGACCATGTACGGCGGCAGCGTGGCGGCCAGGCTGGCGCGCAATGTCTTGGGATCCAGCGTAGCTCCAGCTGCGGCTTCCGGCACGATGTAGGCCACCAGCTGGTCGATGCCGTCGTCCTTGCGCAGCAACACCGCGACCGTGCCGACGCCTTCCTGCTGCGCCAGCACGGCCTCGATCTCGCCCAGCTCCACGCGGAAGCCGCGTATCTTCACCTGGTCGTCGGCACGGCCCAGGCACAGCACCTCGCCGTCGGCGTCGATGCGGGCCAGGTCGCCGGTGCGGTACAGGCGGGCGTCGTGCTGGCCGCTGGACCATGGGTTGACCAGGAATTTTTCCGCCGTCAGGTCTGGTCGGCCAAGGTAGCCGGCCGCCAGGCCAGGGCCGGTGATGCACAGCTCACCGATCTCGCCGCGCGGCAGCAGGCGCAGCGCCGGCTCGTGCGGCGCCACGGCCGCTTGCGCCAACGGATTGTCGGTGTCGATGCCGGCCGGCGCGTCGGGACCCTGCGCGACGGCTGCGGCGGCGATGGCCGGTTCGGTGCTGGTGTCGATCACCAGCAGGCCGTAATTGGGCAGCGGCGTGCCGATGGTGACCGGATGGCCCGGCTGCAGGCGCGCCAGGCTGGCCGACACCGTCGCCTCGGTCGGACCGTAGGTGTTGAACATCTGCCGGCCGGGGCGCGACCAGCGCTCCACCAGCGATTCCGGGCACATCTCGCCACCCAGGTTGATCAGGCGCAGGCTGGGCACTTCCTGATTGAACAGCGCCAGCAGGGTCGGCACCGCGTGCAGCACGGTGACCCGGTTCTCGTCCAGCATGCGCGGCAGCGTTTCGGGATCGCCGCTGATTTCCTTGGGGCCGATCCACAGCGTGGCGCCAACCAGGTAGGCGATCCAGATCTCTTCGAACGACATGTCGAAGGCCACCGAGAAGCCTTGATACACCTTGTCCTGCGCGCTCACGCCGAGCACCGCGTTCTCGCTGCGCAGGAAGTGGCAGATGCTGCGCTGGGTGATCAGGATGCCTTTCGGCTTGCCGGTCGAGCCGGAGGTGTAGATGACGTAGGCCGGCACGTCGGGCGATACCGCGCTGCGGCGCGACAGCGTTGCGCCGGCCGGCGGCGCGGCCAGCAGCGCCTCGGCGGTCCACACGGGACGGCCGATGTCCGCCAGGCGCGGCGCGAAGGCGGCGCAGGTCAGCACGCCGGCGCCGTCGGCGTCGTCCAGGCACACTTGCAGGCGGTCGACCGGGATGTCCTCGTCGACCGGCAGCCAGGCCGCGCCGGCCTTGGCGATGCCCGCCTGTAGCACCAGCAGCTCGATGCCGCGCGGCAGCCACAGGCCGACGATCTGGCCCGGGCGCACGCCGGCGTCGATCAGGCGGGCCGCCACCAGGTCGGCCTGGGCGTTCAGTTCGCGGTAGCTGAGGCTGCGGGCGCCGAAGATCAGCGCGGTGTGGTCGGGGGTGCGGGCGGCGCTTGCTTCCAGCAGGTCCGCCAGGATTTCCTCGCGCAGCAACTCGCTTTGCGGTTTCCCGTAAAGAATGTCTGGATGCGATTGCGGAATGTGCGGTGTTACTGGGTCGTTCATGCTGAGACTTTATTTTGTGTTGGCGGGTGTCATTGTACGGTACGGATGTGCGTTCCAATAGAGGAAGAATGCAAGTTCCGCTGTCAGCCTTTACAATGGGAAATATAGGGAGATTTTCCTGTGTCACCGAGGAGCCGCATGTCAATGAACCGTCCGTTTATCGCCCCCATGCAATTTGACGATCCGATTGCCGCTTATGAACAGGTTTTGGCCATTTACGAGGCCAACGTCGCCCACCTGCGCGATGCCATGAAACGCTTTGTGGCCGGCGAGGATGTCGGCGAGCACGTGCGCGGCTGCTACCCGTTCGTGCGGGTCCACACCGACACCGTGGCGCGCGCCGATTCGACGCTGGCGTTCGGCTTCGTGGCCGGCCCCGGCACCTACGAAACCACGCTGACCCGGCCCGACCTGTTCGCGCGCTACTACCAGCAACAGTTCAAGCTGCTGCTGAAGAACCACGGCAGCCACCACCTGCGCATCGAGGTGGGCACCAGCTCGCAGCCGATCCCGATCCACTTCTCGTTCGCCGAGCACGAGCACATCGAAGGCAATATGAGCGCGGAGCGGCGCCTGCTGATGCGCGACGTTTTTGATCTACCCAACCTCGCCGCGATGGACGACGGCATCGCCAACGGCACCCACGAGCCGCCGCCGGGCGAGGCGCAGCCGCTGTCGCTGTTCACGGCGCCGCGCGTGGACTACTCGCTGCAGCGCCTGCGCCACTACACCGGCACCTCGTGCGAGCACTTCCAGAAGTTTGTGCTCTTCACCAACTACCAGTTTTATATCGATGAGTTCGTCAAGCTGGGCCATGAGCTGATGGGCCAGGCGTCCGGCGCGCCGGGAGACGACTACATCGCCTTCATCGAACCGGGCAACATGGTCACGCGCCGTGTCGGCCAGGCGGTGCAGGCCAGCGACGCGCACGGCGCGCAGCCGCCGCGCCTGCCGCAGATGCCGGGCTACCACCTGGTGCGCGCCGACGGCACCGGCATCTCGATGGTCAACATCGGCGTCGGCCCGGCCAACGCCAAGACCATCACCGACCACATCGCCGTGCTGCGCCCGCATGCGTGGCTGATGCTGGGCCACTGCGCCGGCCTGCGCAACACGCAGCAGCTGGGCGACTACGTGCTGGCGCACGGCTATGTGCGCGAGGACCACGTGCTCGACGAGGACCTGCCGCTGTGGGTGCCGATCCCGCCGCTGGCCGAGGTGCAGGTGGCGATCGAGGCCGCCGTGGCTGAGGTCACGCAGCTCACCGGCCACGATTTGAAGCGCGTGATGCGCACCGGCACCGTCGCCAGCACCGACAACCGCAACTGGGAGCTGCTGCCGCAGCGCACGCCGGAGCGCCGGTTCAGCCAGAGCAGGGCGATCGCGCTGGACATGGAAAGCGCCACCATCGCCGCCAACGGCTTCCGTTTCCGCGTGCCGTACGGGACTTTGTTGTGCGTGAGCGACAAGCCCATGCACGGCGAGATCAAATTGCCCGGCATGGCTAACCAGTTTTACCGCGAGCGTGTGGACCAGCATTTACGGATCGGCATCCGCGCGCTGGAACTGCTGCGCGCGCTGGGCGTGGACAAGCTTCACAGCCGCAAGTTACGCAGCTTCACGGAGGTCGCGTTCCAGTAAATCCATGCAAAAAATGCATGAAGCCCGCCAAGCGCGGGCTTTTTTTTCGTTTGCTCCGCCTTTGGTGATACCTTTTTCGATATCAAAAACCGGAAAAAATTGATTGGTTTGTTTTTTTGCCAGCCCATAAGATGAATTCCGAGTTAGTCGAAAACACATAAAAAAGATAACACTGGAGACATATGAACAAGCAAATGACCGGGACTGTCGAGTCCCAGGCGAAGCATCGCCTTGTCCTGAAAACCGGCGTCGCGGTACTGGCTGCGGCCGGCCTGCTCAGCAGCGCCTCGGTGTGGGCACAAGCCGCCGCCGAAAAGACGCAACCGGCCGACGCCCCGACCGACGCCGCGACCGTGGTCGTCACCGGCGTCAAGGCATCGCTGATCAAGAGCCTGGCGATCAAGCGCACCAGCGACCAGGTGGTGGAATCGATCGTCGCCGAAGACATCGGCAAGCTGCCCGACAACAATGTCGTCGAAGCGCTGCAGCGCGTGACGGGCATCCAGGTCACCGACCGCGCCGGCGGCGAGGTCGGCACCCTGTCCATCCGTGGCCTGCCCGACGTCCAGACAACCTGGAACGGCCGCACCATTTTCACCGCGTCCGGCACCCAGGTCGCGCTCCAGGACATCCCGTCGACCCTGGTTCGCCAGATCGACGTCTACAAGACGCGCGACGCCAGCCAGCTGGAAACCGGCATCGCCGGCCAGGTCGACGTGAAGTCGCTGCGGCCGTTCGATTTCAAGGGCCAGAAGATTTCGCTGTCGGCCCGTGAAACCTACCTCGAACCCGCGAACAAGGCCAACCCGCAGCTCAGCGCCATGTTCAGCAACCGCTGGCAAACCGGCATCGGCGAAGTCGGCGCGCTGGTCAACCTGTCGGAAGTCAAGACGAAATATCGCAACGAAAGCGTGACGCCGGGCGCGATGGTGCCGTTCACCAGCCCGAACGCCGCCGAGGTTCCCGCGGGTTACACGCCGCTGCAGCGCATCTTCGACAACAACATCTGGACGCCCGGCACCCATG
>QVIN01000007.1 GCA_003416985.1 Duganella sp. BJB480
CATGGGTGCCGGGCGTCCAGATGTTGTTGTCGAAGATGCGCTGCAGCGGCGTGTAACCCGCGGGAACCTCGGCGGCGTTCGGGCTGGTGAACGGCACCATCGCGCCCGGCGTCACGCTTTCGTTGCGGTATTTCGTCTTGACTTCCGACAGGTTGACCAGCGCGCCGACTTCGCCGATGCCGGTTTGCCAGCGGTTGCTGAACATGGCGCTGAGCTGCGGGTTCGCCTTGTTCGCGGGTTCGAGATAGGTTTCACGGGCCGACAGCGAAATCTTCTGGCCCTTGAAATCGAACGGCCGCAGCGACTTCACGTCGACCTGGCCGGCAATGCCGGTTTCCAGCTGGCTGGCGTCGCGCGTCTTGTAGACATCGATCTGGCGAACCAGGGTCGACGGAATGTCCTGGAGCGCGACCTGGGTGCCGGACGCGGTGAAAATCGTGCGGCCGTTCCAGGTTGTCTGGACATCGGGCAGGCCACGGATGGACAAGGTGCCGACCTCGCCGCCGGCGCGGTCGGTGACCTGGATGCCCGTCACGCGCTGCAGCGCTTCGACGACATTGTTATCGGGCAGCTTGCCGATGTCTTCGGCGACGATCGATTCCACCACCTGGTCGCTGGTGCGCTTGATCGCCAGGCTCTTGATCAGCGATGCCTTGACGCCCGTGACCACCACGGTCGCGGCGTCGGTCGGTTCTGTCTTTGCGGCGGCCTCTTGCGCCCACACCGAGGCGCTGCTGAGCAGGCCGGCGCCCATCAGCGCAGTCACGGTCAGCTTCAAGGCGAATGGACGTGCAGATACTTGCGTTTTCATACGTCTCCTGTATTTCTAGTTATGGATAAATTTGCTTCTCTAAAATCATCTTAGAGACGCGGCAATAATCAAGCCAATCAATTTTTCTGGGTTTTTAATACCCGTTTCAATATCATGCGGGTCTTGGGGAGGGACGATCAGCTGCGCGCGGGCAGGCGGTTCGCGAGCGGCGTGGTCGCGTTGAATTTTTCATCCCGGCGCAATTCCGTCGGAATTCAACGACAAGGATGGAAAGGGCCGATCGATGCAGGAAACGCTTTACAGGGCAACGCCCGAAGCATTCAGTTTTTTTGCACCAGCGACTGGCCGATGTCGAGCGGACGGATGTCGAGCCGCATGTTCAGGATCGAATAGCTCTGCGGCGCCGCCGACGCGTAGCCCACGCTGTCGCGCGTCTTGGAGAAGGTGAACTGGAAGCCCAGCTCCGGCAGCGTCGTATTGCGGCCGCTGGTGGCGATGCCGATCGCCTCGCTGCGGCGGTTGTTCATCAGGTTCTCCATCAGCTCGACCACCGCGTTCCTGCCCAGGATGTCGGCCGAGAACACCGGCTCGCGCAGCATCGCCGCGTGCGCCTTGAGCTTGCCGCCCGCCTTGGCCTGCGACGGCGTGAACGTGTGCGTGCCCAGGTCGTACCGGTCGCCCCGGTCCAGGTAGCTGATCACCGCATTGGAGACGTTGAAGCCGGCGCTGGCCGGATCGGTGGTGGCGCGGGTCAGGTCGATCAGCAGCGCGCCCTTGTGGCCGACGATCTCCACCCGGCGCCTGCTGTCGACCACCATCGCCGTGTTCTCGTCGATGCCCAGCCCGAACTTGTAGCCTTTCTTGAGCATGGCCGGGATCATGCGCGCGAAGCGGCCGCGCACCAGCAGGTGCTGGTCGACGAACACGTCGTCGCCGATGAAGCCCAGCCCCGGCGCGATCTCCCTGCCCTCGGTGACGCCGCCGCGCAGCGTGGCGAACACCGTGTTCGGCGCGTAGAACATGGTGCTGCTCATGATGGCCGCGCCGGCGCTGCTGCCGGCCACCACGCCGCCGCCGCGGTACAGATCCCACACCGCGTCCAGCACCGCGCTGCGGCTGCCGTCCTCGCGCACCAGCGCCTGCGTGATGCGGGCCTGGTCGCCGCCGACGAAGAACACGCCGCCGGCCGCGCGCACCGCCGCCGCCAGTTCGGGATCGTCGGCCGCCTGGCGGAAATCGCGCCCGGCCAGCCGGACCGCCAGCGGCACCAGGAAGGCGTCCGCGCCGTATTGATTGAGGTAGCCGACGATGGCCTCGCCCACCGGCGCAGGATCGGCGGCGGCCGACGGCAGCACCGCCACCCGCGCGCCCGGTCCGCCGGCCAGCTGCACGATGCGGCGCCAGACGTCGGCGTTGTCCGGCCGCAGGTTGCCGCCGATGATGACCAATGAACCCCTGGGCGCCGGCGGCGCGGCCTCCGTGGCCGCCAGCGCATCGCCCGGCGGCATGGCGAACATCAGCGCCGCCCTCAGGCAATGCTTCAAGATTGACATCCGCATAACCGCCCCCGCCATGAAAAAATGGGATGGCGCCCGAAGGCACCATCCCATCCAATATACCCGATTTCGCGCCGCCGTCAGCGATAGCGGTACAGCGGCTGCTGCAGCTGGATCGGCCGGATGTCCATGCGCAGCTTGAGCACCGAATACGCCTCCACCTCGGTCGAGCTGTAGCCGACGCTGTTGATGGTTTTACTGAAGCGGAACTCGAAGCCCAGGTCCGGATAGGCGTCGCGCGGATTGCCGAAGGCGATGCCGATGGCCTCCTGCTGGGCGTTGTCGATCAGGTTGACCATCAGGTCCAGCACCGCGTTGTTGCCCAGGATGTCGTTGGTGTAGACCGGCTCGCGCGTGTCGGGCTGGTTGGGATCGAGCTTGTTGTCGGCCTTGTCCGGCGACGGCGTGAACTCGCGCGTGACCAGGTTGAACTTGTCGCCCCGGTCCAGGTAACTGATGGTGGCGTTGCTGATGTTGAAGCCCTTCACGCCGCGGTCGGTGATCGCGGCCGACAGGTCCAGCAGCAGCGCGCCGCTGTAGCCGATGATCTCGACGTCGCGCTTGGCGTTGACCACCATCGCGCTGTTCTCGTCGATGCCCAGGCCGATCTGGTAGCCCTTCTTCAGCATCACCGGGATCATGCGCGCGAAGCGGCCGCGCACCAGCAGGTGCTGGTCGACGAACACGTCGTCGCCGATGAAGCCCAGGCCGGCCGCGATCTCGTGGCCGTCGTTGACGCCCTGCTTGAGCATGTCCAAGGTCGGCTTGGCGTCGTAGAACATGGTGGTGCTCATGATGGCCGCGCCGGCGCTGGAGCCGGCCACCACGCCGCCGTCGCGGTACACGTCCCACACCGCGTCCAGCGCCGCCGTGTGCTTGCCGTCCGGGCGCACCAGCGCCTTGGTGATGCGGGCCTGGTCGCCGCCGGTGAAGTAGATGCCGGTGGCCGAATGGATGGCCGCCACCACCTCGGGATCCTCGGCGGCCTTGCGGTAGTCGCTATTGGGCAGCGTCACGCCGAGCGGGATGAAGAAGGCCTGGGCGCCGTACTGGTTCAGTTTATTGACCGTGTTCTGCGCCGACTTCTCGGGATTGATCGAGGCCGAGCCGAACACGCCGATGCGCGCGCCCTTGCCGCCGGCCAGCTGCACGATGCGCTGCCAGACTTCGGCGTTGTCGGCGCGCAGGCCGCCGCCGATGATGACCAGGCTGCCCGCCGGCGGCGCCAGCACCGGCTTGGGCGGCGGCACCGCCTTGGCCGGCTTGCTGGACTTGACCGGCGCCTTGGCGCCAGGCGTGGCGCCGCCGCCCTGCGCCGCGCACACGCCCGCGGCGCCGACCACCAGCAGCCACAGCATGACGAGACGCCGCAGCGTAAAACCTGTTAATTTCATGTTGCCCTTCCGATGAAAACCGGCGCCAGGCTCTCGCCCGGCGCCGTCGATAATGCAGATGATACCAATCTATTACGTGCTCCGCCTTAAAGCATCATTACGTTACATTACTTGAAGGCGTAATTGGCGCTGGCGTAGAAGCGGCGGCCGCGCGGATCGGTGTAGGTCGGATCATAGCCCGAGATGAAGTAGAAGGCCTGGTTCGAGTACGGCGGCGCCGTGTCGAACAGGTTCTGCACGCCGGCGCGCAGCTTGAACGCCTTGTTGACCTGCCAGGCGCCCGACAGGTCCCACAGCGAGTAGGCCTTCACGTGGTTGGCCGCCACCACCGTGCCGTCGTCGGTGTTGATGGCCGAGTTCTGGTCCTCGTAGCCGCGCGAATAGGTGTTCGACAGGCTGGCCGACAGCGGGCCGCGCTCCCAGTCGAAGGTGACGGTGTGGCGCCAGCGCGGCACCACGCCGTCGGTGACGAAGCGGCCCAGGTTGCTCAGGTAGGGGTCGCCCACGGCGTTCTGGATCTTCGAGTTGAGCACATAGGTGCCCGACAGGTGGCCGCCGAAGGTGCCGGCCCAGGTCTTGACGTCGCGGTAGTCCAGCGTCAGGTCCAGGCCCGAGGCCAGCTGCGCGCCGCGGTTCTCCTTGCGCATGTCGATGTAGTCGATCTTGCCGTTGGCCTTGCGGTGCACCAGGCTGCCGTACTTGGCCAGGTTGCCCAGGATGATGTCGTCGCCGATCTCGCTGATCAGGTCGGTGCGCTTGATGTTCCAGTAGTCCAGCGTCATGCTGGCCTGCTTGGACGGCTCGATCACCATGCCCAGCGAGTACTGGCGGCTGTGCTCGGGCTTGAGGTCGACGTTCGAATAGCGGCGCGTGTTCCAGTTGTCGGCGCAGTCGGCCAGGCTGTTGTCGACCGTGGCGCACAGCACCGGGTCGGGCAGCGTCGCGGTGCTGCTGTAGACGGTCGGCCGGTACAGGTCCGACATCGACGGCGCGCGGAAGCCGCGTCCGGCCGAGGCGCGGAACAGCATGGTCTTGGCCGGCATGTAGCTCACACCGATCTTGGGACTGGCGGCGCCGCCGACCACCTGGTAGTGGTCGTAGCGCGCCGACAGCTGCGCCTCCCACTGCTTGTTGAACGGCAGCAGCAGCTCGCCGTACACCGCCTGCACCGTGCGCTTGTCGCTGGTGGGACGGCCGCCCTCGGGCGCGTCGTCGTTGTTGATGTTGTTACTGAGCAGCAGCGCCGACGGCGTGAAGTCGGTGCGCTCGTGGCGCAGCTCGCCGCCCACGGCCAGCGCGGCCTCGCCGCCGGCCAGCGTGCCGACCGCGTGCGACACCTTGAAGTCCAGCGAGTCCATCACGCCGCGCGCGTGGCGCACGTCGTCGTTGACCTGGATCGAGTCGAGCAGCGCCACGCCGGCCGCGCTGGACGGGCCGAAGGGGTTGATGGTGCCGTCGTAGATGCCCTGCACCAGCTTGTCGTACAGCAGGTAGCCGTGGGTGTCCTTGTCCTTGATGGTGTTGACGCTGTGGTTCAGGCCGATGTCGTAGTCGAAGCCGCGCGCGCTGCCGGTCAGGCCGACCACGTAGCGCTGGCTTTCGCTGGTGAGCTCGCTGGTGCGGCGGCCCGCGTCGTTCAGGCGGATGCGCAGCTCGACGTCGCCGACCACGTCGTCGTCCGCGCTGGCCTCGTCCGAATCGAGGTTGTACTTGGCCAGCGCCGGGATCTTCTTGTAGTTGATCGGCGCGCTCACGCGCGCGGTCGAGGCCACGTAGTTGGTCTTGGAGCGGCTCAGCGCGATCTCGGCGAACAGCTGGTTGTCGGCGTTGAGCTGCAGCACGCCGCGCGTGAGCAGGTTGGCCTTGTCCGACTTCGGATACAGCTCGGTGTCGCGCATGTAGTTGTAGGTGCAGGCGTCGACCCCGCCGATGCCGGCCGGCAGGTACAGATTGGCCGGCGGCGCGCAGTTCGGCACCGACAGGTTGATGGTGCGGTTGGTCAGCGGCTTGCCGTTGAGGGTGAAGCCGTTGTCGTTCAGGTAGTCGCGCTGGGCGCCGGTCAGGCGGATGTTGGCCGGCGACGTGAAGCCCGACAGCAGGTGCGGCAGGCGCTCGGGGATTTGCAGCTTGTCGATGAACTTGCGCTGCGAGGTGCTCAGCGCGTCGGTGCGCTGCAGGTCCACCACCGCGAACACATTGTAGCCGTCCCTGGCCAGGTCGCCGGTGCCGGCGGTCAGCGTGGCGGTGCGCTTGCCGGCGCCGCCCTCGTCGGTCTTGGCGCCGTAGGCGTTCAGCTCCACGCCCTGGAAGTCCTTGCGGGTGATGAAGTTGATCACGCCGCCGATGGCGTCGGTGCCGTACAGCGCCGAGGCGCCGTCCAGCAGCACCTCGACGCGCTGGATGGCGGCGGCCGGGATGTTGTTCAGGTCGACGCCGGTGTCGTCGCCGGGCGAGGCGAAGTTGGCCATGCGGCGGCCGTTGAGCAGCACCAGCGTGGACGAGGTGCCGATGCCGCGCAGGTTGGCGCTGTTGAAGCCGCGCTGGTCGTGGCCGTCGGTGATGCTGGCGCCGTCGGTCAGGCCGCCGACGTTGGCCGACACCCGCGCCATCAGCTCGGAGGCGGTGGTCACGCCGGCCTTCTCGATCTCCTCGCGGGTGATCACCTGCACCGGCAGCGCCGTCTCGGACTCGATGCGGCGGATCGCCGAACCGGTGATCTCCACCCTCGGCAGCACGGTCGGATTGGTTGGCGCGGCCGGCGCCTCCTGCGCCAGCGCCGCCTGCCCCAGCAGCCCCGCCACCGCGCCCGCGCTCAGGGCCAGGCGCACCGATCGCGCCATCGTCGAAACTCGCATGCTTTGCACATCACCCATGGTTTTTCTCTCTGATTGTTATATAAATGATTTCATAAAACTAACTGTACGCAAGTCGCAGGGAAAACTCAAGAAACCCGGGCCCGTTTCGCCGCGCAGCGATTTACTTTGTGAAAATAGTGCTACATACTCAATCTTTGTCGAAAAAACCCGCCCCGCCATGCAAGTACAACAACATCCCCTGACCGGCCCGCACAGCAGCGCCGCCTACCAACTGACCAGTTTTCACTACGGCCGCCCCGGCGCCGGCAAAAAGGTCTACATCCAGGCCTCGCTGCACGCCGACGAGGTGCCCGGCATGCTGGTGGCGCAATTCCTGCGCAAGGAGCTGGCCGCGCTGGACGCGGCCGGGCGCATCGCCGGCGAAGTGGTCCTGGTGCCGGCCGCCAACCCGATCGGGCTGGCGCAGGCCATCCACGGCGCCGCCTTCGGCCGCTTCGACCTCACCACCGGCATCAACTTCAACCGCTCGTACAAGCACGTGGCCGACGACCTGAAACAGTCGCTGGACGGCCTGCTGGGGCCGGACGCCGACGCCAACGTGCGGCTGATCCGCGAGCACGCGCGCGCCTCGATCGCCGCCTGGCAGCCGGCCACCGACGCCGACGCGCTCAAGAAAACGCTGATGACGCTGGCGGTGGACGCCGACATCGTGCTCGACCTGCACTGCGACAACGAGGCGGTGCTGCACATGTACGCCGGCACGCCGCTGGCCGAGGCGGCCGCGCCGCTGGCGGCCATCCTGGGCGCGCACGCGCTGCTGCTGGCCTACCAGGCCGGCGGCGAGCCGTTCGACGAGGCCTGCAGCCGGCTGTGGTGGGACCTGGATAAGCACTTCGAGGGCCGCTACCCGATCCCGGCCGCCTGCCTGTCGACCACGGTCGAGCTGCGCGGCGAGATGGAGGTGAGCTACGCGCTGGCCGAGCGGGACGCGGCCGGCCTGATCCAGTTCCTGACGCTGAGCGGCGTGCTGCTGGCGGCCGACGCCGCCGCAGCGGCCGCGGCCGCCGTGCTGCCGGCGCCGCTGTGCGCGGCCACGCCGCTGGAGGGGGTCGAACCGCTGTACGCGCCGCACGCCGGCATCCTGGTCTACACGCGCGAGCTGGGCGCGCGGGTGGCGCCGGGCGACGCCATCGCCGACCTGATCGACCCGGTCGGCGGCGACACCACGGTGATCCGCGCCGGCGTGGCCGGCGTGTTCTTCGCGCGCAGCGCGCACCGCCACGTGATCCGTGGCATGAACGTCGGCAAGATCGCCGGCGCCCAGGCCTACCGGGCCGGCGACCTGCTGAGCCAATAAGATGACCACCAAAAAATTCAAGCTGCCGCACACCTTCGTCCTGCTGTTCATCATCCTGGCGCTGATCGCCGGGGCCACCTGGCTGGTCCCGGGCGGCAAGTACGACACCCACCTGGTCAACGGCAAGCAGCTGATCGACCCGGACAGCTTCCACTACATCGCCAGCGCGCCGCAGGGGCTGGCGGCGCTGATGAAGGCGCCGATCAACGGCTTCGTCGACGCCGCGCTGATCATCGGCTTCGTGCTGATCGTCGGCGGCGCCTTCGCCGTGCTGCAAAAGACCGAGGCGGTCGACTCGATGATCAAATCGCTGGCGCGCGCGCACGACAGCTCGGTGATCATCCAGCGGGCGCTGATCCCGGTGTTCGTCACCATGTTCTCGATCGGCGGCGCCACCTTCGGCATGAATGAAGAAGCCATACCGTTTATATTGATTTTCGTGCCGCTGGCGCTGGCGCTGGGGTATGACACCATCACCGGCGTCTCGATCCCCTTCCTCGGCTCGCAGGTCGGCTTCTCGGCCGCGTTCCTGAATCCGTTCAACGTCGGCATCGCGCAGGGCATCGCCGGCGTGCCGGTGTTTTCCGGCTGGGCCTACCGGGTGATCGTATGGGTGATCGCCACCGCCGTCACCATCGTATTCCTGATGTGGTACGCCGCGCGCGTCAAGAAGACGCCGGAGCTCAGCCCGACCTATGCGCTGGACCAGGACAAACGGCGCGAACAGCCGCACGGCCTGGGCGAGTTCCACGGCATGACCGGGCGGCACAAGCTGGTGCTGGCGATCTTCGTCGGCGCGCTGGTCGTCATGGTGGGCGGCGTGGTGCTGTACGACTGGTACATCCACGAGATCGCCGCGCTGTTCCTGACGATGGGCATTGTCATCGGCCTGGTGGGCGGGCTCGACTCGGGCGAGATCGTCGAAGGCTTCATCCAGGGCGCGCGCGATTTGGTGGGGACGGCGCTGGTGATCGCGCTGGCGCGCGGCACGATGATCCTGGCGCGGGACGCCCACATCATCGACACCATGCTGCATGCGCTGATGCCGCTGGTGCAGTCGTCCAGCCCGATCTTCTCGGCGTGGAAGATGTTCGGCATCCAGACCGTGATCAACTTCTTCATCCACTCCGGCAGCGGCCAGGCCGCGCTGACGATGCCGATCATGGCGCCGCTGGCCGACCTGGTGGGCGTGACGCGGCAGACCGCGATATTGGCGTTCCAGTTCGGCGAATTCACCACGCCGATGATCCCGACGTCGGGCATCACGGTGGGCGTGCTGGCCCTGGCGCGCATCCCATGGATCACCTGGGCCAAGTGGATGGTGCCGCTGCAACTGATCTACGCCGCACTGGCGCTCGCCCTGCTGGTCCCGCCCTGCCTGATGAACTGGCAATAAAGAAATTTGGGGTCAAGTCTGACATTCGGACACGAGCTCAACTGTAGCGGCGCGCTAGAGTTGAGCTCGTGTCCGAATGTCAGACTTGACCCCCGCTGTTTTGCCTCTAAACTCTCCAAAAAGGGCAGTCGCGGGGAGGGAAATCGATGTCTAGTTTTATTGAAAAATGCCTGGCGCACGAAGCCACGCCCGAAGACATTGACGACTACATCGAACTTTGGCATCAGAATCCCGGCGACCAGCCGCTCCACGAATACCTGGGGATGACGCGCAACGAGTACGCGCTCTGGATCGTCAACGCGGCCATCCTGCCGACGCTTCTCAACATCCGTTCAAAACACCAAAGCATGGACCAGCTGCTCGCGGAATTCGACCACCAGTTCCCGGCGACAGCTAAATCCACGAGCCCCTCGGGCGCAATGGCTTTGATGAAGTGGCTGAAGGTCCGCCTGGCCTAATTGCTGTAGATATTCGGGAAGTAGCGTTCCATCAGCGAGGCCGGGCGCAGCGGCGGCGTGAAGCCGAATTGCGCGTACAGCCCGTGCGCGTCGCCGGTCGCCAGGGTGAAGCGGCGCAGGCCCTGCAGGTCCGGGTGCGCCAGCACCGCTTCCATCAACCGCTTGCTGTAGCCGCGCCCGCGCACCTCCGGCAGCATGAACACATCGACCAGGTTGGCGAAGGTGGCGCGGTCCGTCACCACCCGCGCGAAGCCGACCTGCCGCCCGTCCAGGTAGGCGCCAAAGCACAGCGAATGCTCGATCGCCCGCTCCAGCACCGCCAGCGGCATGCCGATCGCCCATGTCGACTGCTCGCTGATGAATTGATGGATCAGCGGCACGTCCAGATCCGCCTTGTTGGTGCTGATGTGCAGTGTCGTCATGATTTCGGTGGGCAAAATGGTAATGTTGACATATTTTTGAGCAGCCGGCGGTTTATAATCGCTGCTGACATCAATCACCGCATACGCCTGCCCCACTATGACAGCACAACTTTCCAAAAAAAGCGAAGCCTGGTCGGCCCGTTTTAACGAACCCGTCTCCGACCTGGTCAAGCGCTACACCGCCTCGGTCTTCTTCGACAAGCGCCTGGCCAAGGCCGACATCCAGGGCTCGCTGGCCCACGCCGAGATGCTGGCCGCGCAGGGCATCATCAGCGCCGCCGACCGCGCCGAGATCGAACGCGGCATGGCGCAAATCGCCGCCGAGATCGAGGCCGGCCAGTTCGAATGGCTGCTGGACCTGGAAGACGTCCACCTGAACATCGAAAAACGCCTGACCGAACTGGTGGGCGACGCCGGCAAGCGCCTGCACACCGGCCGCTCCCGCAACGACCAGGTGGCCACCGACATCCGCCTGTACGTGCGCTCGGCCATCGACGACGTGCTCGAGCTGCTGGCCGCGCTGCGCGGCGCGCTGACCGACCTGGCCGAGAAGAACGCCGACACCATCATGCCCGGCTTCACCCACATGCAGGTGGCGCAGCCGATCACCTTCGGCCACCACATGCTGGCCTACGTCGAGATGTTCGGCCGCGACGCCGAGCGCATGGCCGACTGCCGCAAGCGCGTCAACCGCCTGCCGCTGGGCGCCGCCGCGCTGGCCGGCACCACCTTCCCGATCGACCGCCTGCGCGTGGCGCAGACGCTGGGCTTCGACGACGTCTGCCACAATTCGCTGGACGCCGTTTCGGACCGCGACTTCGCCATCGAGTTCACCGCCGCCGCCTCGCTGATCATGACCCACGTGTCGCGCATGTCGGAGGAGCTGGTGATCTGGATGAGCCCACGCGTGGGCTTCATCGACATCGCCGACCGCTTCTGCACCGGCTCGTCGATCATGCCGCAAAAGAAAAACCCGGACGTGCCGGAACTGGCGCGCGGCAAGACCGGCCGCGTCTACGGCCACCTGATGGGCCTCCTGACCCTGATGAAGGGCCAGCCGCTGGCCTACAACAAGGACAACCAGGAAGACAAGGAACCGCTGTTCGACACCGTCGACACCGTGGTCGACACGCTGCGCATCTTCGCCGACATGGCCGGCGGCATCAGCGTCAAGCCGGAGGCGATGCGCGCCGCCGCGCTGCAGGGCTACGCCACCGCGACCGACCTGGCCGACTACCTGGTCAAGAAGGGCCTGCCGTTCCGCGACGCCCACGAAGCCGTGGCCCACGCCGTGCGCGCCTGCGACGACCTGAAGATCGACCTGTCGGAGATGTCGCTGGACCAGCTGCGCGCCTACTCCACGCTGATCGACGACGACGTGTTCGCCGTGCTGACGCTGGAGGGCTCGGTGGCCGCGCGCGACCACGTGGGCGGCACCGCGCCGAACCAGGTGCGCAAGGCCATCGCGCGCGTGCGCGAACAGCTGGCCAAATAAAGGCCATGGCGCGCCCGACGCTCACCTACCGCAAACCGCAAGCGGGACGCGACTACTGGGTCATCGACGACATCCTGCCCAACGCGCAGGAGGTGGCGCAACGCTGCTTCGCGCGCGAGGACTGGGAGCTGGGCGCGCCGCACCGCCCGGAGCCGTGGCCCGGCATGCGCAGCAAGGGCGCGCTGCTGCCGGACGAACTGGCGCTGGTGGAAGCCTGGGTCAAGAAGGTCACGGGCGCCAAGAAGCTGTGGCAGGAGGCCACGCCGCAGGGCAGCACCCTCAACCACAACTACGTGCAGCTGGTGGGCGGCATCGAATCGGGCCCGCGTCCGCACACCGATTCGCTCAAGCTGTGCCGCTACGCCGCCGTGATCTATTTGTCGCCCGATCCGCTGCCGGCGGCCGGCACCTCGTTCTACCGCCTGCGCTACCCGGACGGCACGCTGGGCGGCAACTACTGCAGCCCGCCGCATGCCAACCTGCGCGAGGCGCTCGGCGTGACCAGCCTGCCCCCGCAGGCCTGGCACGAGGAGCAGCGCATCGACAACCGCTTCAACCGCATGCTGCTGTACCGCGCCAACCTGGTGCACTCGGCCAGCGGCTACTTCGGCTGCGACCACGACGACAAGCGCATGACCGCGGTCTTCTTCTGGATGGCCTGAGCGGCGCCTACTGAGTCACGATCTTCGACAACACCGAGAACGCCGCGCCGGTCTGGTTCTGCTCCAGCAGGATGGTCAGCTCGGTGTAGGTGCAGATCATGTTGACCAGGTTGATCTTGTCCCACGCCAGCTGCTTGAGGATGGCGTGATAGATGCCCGGCGTGCGGCTGGTGTCCGGATTCAGGTGCAGGGTCACCGCGTTCAGGTTGTCCTGGCGCGCCAATAGCCGCTCGCCGGCGAACACCTCCTCCACCATCGTGGTCAGCACGCGGCTGCTGATGACCATCACCTCGTTGACCCCGCGCGTGACCGTGACGAAGGCGCCGCGCATCGGCTCGGCCTTCGACAGCAGCCGCCGGTGGCACTCGTTGATGCTGTCCGAATAGCGGTAGGTGTACTCGGTCAGCTCGGTGCGGGTGGTCAGCTCGCCGGTCTTCTGCGCCAGCGCCAGCGGCTGGTTGCTGGCCTCCGGCAGGCGCTCGGCCACGCGCCGCAGCGCCATCACCACGGCCGCCTGGCCGACCGGCTTCCACATGTCGCTCTCCAACTGCGGCTGCAGCTGGCGCGCCAACTCCGACAAATTGATCAGATTGCGCCGCAACCCCTCGGTGAGAAACGACGAATCCATGACGATGCGTTCAACTTTGGTAGCAATCGACAGCATACAAGCTCCCCCTGTCCGCGCGCCGGCGGACAATAACTCAACTAACAGCAGGCGCTGCGCCGCGCGCCGCGCCGTGGTCGGCGCCCGCGCGGCGACGCAAACCCGCTGCCGGCGCCCCGGATGGAGGCGCGGCGGCAGTCAGGATGCGGCAAGCGGTGACAAATGGAGGACGATGCTAGAGCGGTGGCGGCGCCGTGGTGTGGGCGGCGCGCAGAGCGCGGGCGGAACTGACATTGTGCGTTGGGTGTGCGGTCATCGTTTTCTTCCTGTGGTTCCCGTTGCGCTTGTTACCAAGGGTCGTGCCCTGCGCTTTTTATATGCCAGTCACGAACCATAATTCGCGCTGGCGTCAACTAGTTTAATTCGCAATATTAGAACTCTGCAACCACGATTTGCTGAAAAATTGGGCATAGTGTTGCGTAGCCACCGAAAATAGAGGGCGGCGTCTAGTTCGTTGTTGATTTAAGACAAACCGCGCCTATCGTGCGGGATCCTGCCCTCAACTTCTGGTATGACAGCTTCCCCGGCGCCCCGCCGGAGTGTCTCATTTCAGACATTTTTTTCTTCTGTGACTAATTTTCCAAGTTTTTTGACTTCGTGAGCGCGACAGGAATAGTGTCGCCCCTACTCGCCGTTTTAGCCGCACAAAAACGCCGCGCGGCCAACCGCCGCCGCGGCGCCGGGAACGCCGAGTTGGCCACTATCCCGGCCAAGGCCGCACCTAGCGAAAACAATCAGACCCCATGGAGAAGAGATGAATTTACGTAAGACCCTACTCGCTGCATCCGTCGTCGCCGCATTGCCGATGATGGCGTCCAACGCAGCCCAAGCGGCGGCACAGCTCATGTCCGCGCCGGTGGCCCAGTCCTCTCCACAAGAGAGCGCCGGGCTGGTGGCCAGGATGGCCGCGCTCGACAGCCAGCGCGGCCTGTCCGCCGACCACAGCTTCCGCATCGCCAGCCAGCACCCCGGCGTGGTGGGCGAGAAGATCACCCGCGCCAACCACACGTACAAGGGCCTGCGCGTGTTCGGTTCGGAATCGGTGATCGTCACCAACAACGCCGGCGACATCATCAGCGAGTCGGTGGCCGACCGCCGCGCCGCGCTGGACGCGCCGGCCGCCACGGGCGGGGGCCGCTCGGCCACCGTCGCCCCGGCCGACTGGACGCCGACGCTGAGCGCCAGCGACGCCATCGCGCTGGTGGTCAAGGCGGTCGCGCCAAGCGGCACGCACCGCTGGCAGCCGAGCGCCGAGCTGCTGATCTATCCGGTGATGAAATCGGTGCGCATCCCGTCGGCCGTGAACAAGGCCGAGTCGGCGCTCAACGCCATGGACCTGGAGCAGGTGGTCGACCACTACGAGCTGGCCTACTACGTGCAGACCCGCATGGCCGACCACGGCAAGCCGGTGTACTTCGACACCATGGTCAACGCCAAGACCGGCGCCGTGATCACCCAGTGGAAGGCGCTGCAGACCGTGGTCGGCACCGGCAACAGCCAGTACAACGGCCAGGTGCCGATCCAGACCTCGCTGTCGGGCAGCACCTACAAGATGCTGGACTCCACCCGCGGCACCGGCGGCACCTACGGCGGCATGGCGATCACCAACGCCAACCACAGCTCGGCCAACAGTCCGAACGCCGGCAGCATCTACACCAACACCACCAACGTCTGGGGCGACGGCCAGAACTACAACGGCGGCAGCACCACCAACGCCAACGGCCAGACCGCCGCGGTCAACGCGCTGTGGGGCCTGATGAACACCTACGACGGCCTGAAGAACGTGCTGGGCTGGCAGTCGCTGGACGGCAACAACACCGCCACCTACATCGCCGCCCACGTCGACACCGCCTACGACAACGCCTTCTACGACGACGGCTGCAAGTGCATGTACATCGGCGACGGCTCCAGCTTCTACAGCCTGGGCTCGATCGACGTGATCGGCCACGAGATGTCGCACGGCGTCACCGCCTCGACCTCCAACCTGAACTACTCGGGCGAATCGGGCGGCTTGAACGAATCGAACTCGGACATCGGCGGCGAGATGATCGAAGCCTACGCCCGCAACGGCGGCACCGGCAGCGTGATCCCGGCCACCGGCAACGACTGGATGATGGGCAAGGAGATCAGCAAGTCCGGCCAGCCGCTGCGCTGGATGTACAAGCCGAGCAAGGACGGCGGCAGCCCGGACGCCTGGAGCAGCTCGATCTCCAACCTCGACGTGCACTACTCCAGCGGCCCGAACAACCGCATGTTCTACTTCCTGTCGCAGGGCTCGAACTCCAGCTCGACCAGCGACTACTACTCGAAATACCTGGTCAAGAGCCCGGCCGCGATGACCGGCATCGGCAACGACAAGGCGTTCCGCATCTGGTTCAAGGCCAACACCACCAAGTTCACCTCGTCGACCAACTACGCCGACGCCCGCAACAAGGTGCTGGCCGCCGCCACCGAGCTGTATGGCGCGGGTTCGAAGGAAGCGATCGCGGTGCAGCGCGCCTACGCGGCGATCAACGTCGGCGCCGACATCGACGAAACCGGCGCCACCGGCGGCGTGTCGATCACCACCCAGCCGTCCAACGTGAGCGTGGCGGCCGGTTCCACCGCCTCGTTCAGCGTGGGCGCCAGCGGCGGCACCTCGCCGTACACCTACAAGTGGTACCGCAACGGCGCCGTCATCAGCGGCGCCACCTCGGCCACCTACTCGCTGACGGCGCAGACGGCCGACAACGGCGCGGTGTTCAACGCCGTGGTCAGCGACTCGTCGTCGCCGGTCAAGACCGCCACCTCGGGCAACGCCACGCTGACCGTCGGCTCGACCGGCGGCACCACCGAGCGCGTGACCAACGGCGGCTTCGAGTCCGGCGCCACCGGCTGGAGCGGCTCCACCGGCGTGATCGGCAACTACAGCGGCCAGAGCGCCTACGAGGGCACCATGTTCGCCTGGCTGGGCGGCAACGGCACCACCGCCTCGGAGACCATCACCCAGGCCGTGACGATCCCGTCGACCGCCACCGCGGCCACGCTGACCTTCGCGCTGCACATCGACACCGATGAAACGGGCAGCACCGCCTACGACAAGATGGTGGTGACCGTGAAGAACAGCGCCGGCTCGGTGCTGGGCACCTTGGCCACGTACTCGAACGTGAACGCGGCGACCGGCTACCAGGTCCGCACCTTCAACATGCTCGCGTACAAAGGCCAGACCGTCACGCTGTCGTTCGCGATGAACGAGGACTCGTCGCTGCAAACGTCGTTCGTGGTGGACAAGGTCAGCCTGATCACCCAGTAAATGTGGTAAGACAGTCCCCGCCTGACCCGACGGGGCTGTTTTTTTGCCGGGGCGGCAGTCCATCGCCGCCTCGCTTTTTTTCCTGGCTGAGCAAGCGATGCAGTTTCATCTCCAAGTGCAGGGCGGACCGTCAGGCCCGCAAACCATAGCGATCGACGCCGCCAGCGAGGCGGAGGCGATCCGCCAGGCGGCGCGCAACGGCTGGCGCGTGCTGGCCATCGGCAGTACCGAATCCATGGGTGCGGGGGCGCGTGCGTCCGCGCGCCCGGGCAAGCAGGCCTTCCCGCTGCTGCAATTCAGCCAGGAGCTATTGGCCCTGCTGGAGGCGGGCCTGAACCTGAGCGAGGCCACCGCCACCTTGCTCAACAAGGAAACCCGCGGCGGCGCGCGCGCCACGCTGGCCGCGATCCAGCGTTCGCTGCAACAGGGGAAAAGCTTCTCCGACACCCTGGCCGATTTCCCGGCCGTCTTCCCGGAACTGTATGTCGCCACCGTGCACGCGGCCGAGCGCTCGGGCAACCTGCCGGAGGCGCTGGCGCGCTTCGTCGGCTACCAGCTGCAGTTCGACGCCATCCGCAAGAAGCTGGTCTCGGCCGCCATCTACCCGGCCATGCTGCTGGTGGTGGGCACGCTGGTCACGCTGTTCCTGATGGGGTATGTGGTGCCCAAGTTCAGCGTGGTGTACGAAGGCTCGGGGCGCGAGATCCCGTGGGCCTCGCGCATGCTGCTGGCGTTCGGCCAGGCGCTGGCCGCGCATCCTTGGCTGTGCGCCGGCGCGCTGGCCGGCGTGGTGCTGGGCGTGGTGCTCGGCCTTGGCAACGCCGCCCTGCGCGGCCGGCTGGTGCTGGCCATCCTGCGCCTGCCGGTGCTGTCGGCCAAGGCCGCCGAGTTCCGCCTGGCGCGCTTCTACCGCGCGCTGTCGCTGCTGCTGCACGCCGGCATACCGCTGGCGAAGGCGCTGGCGATGACCAACGCCATGCTGCTGCCGTCGCAGCAGGTGCAGCTGGTGCAGACGCGCCGCGCGGTCGAACAGGGGCTGCCGTTTTCCACCGCGCTGGAACAGAACACGCTGGCCACGCCGGTGGCGCAGTCGCTGCTCAAGGTCGGCGAGAACACCGGCCGCCTGGGCGACATGCTGGAACGCTCGGCCAAGTTCCACGACGAGGAATTCGCCCGCTGGGTGGACTGGGCCTCGCGCCTGCTGGAGCCTGTGCTGATGACGGTGATCGGCGTGGTGATCGGCGGCGTGGTCGTATTGATGTACATGCCGATCTTTGAGTTGGCCGGGAGTCTGTCATGAACGCACGCGAACCGGCTGTCCTCAGCCCCGAGATGCTGCATAGCGCGCGCGCCGCCGCGATGGCGCAGGGCCGGCCGGCCATGGCGCTGCTGCAGGAAGCCTGCGGCCTGACGCCGGAGGAGCTCACGCGCCAGTTGGCCGCGCTGTTCTGCTATCCGGCCTGGCCGATGGGCAGGCTGCAGGCGGCGTCGCCGGCGTTCGACCTGCTGTCCTACACCGACTGCGCGCAGCGCGACTGCGTGCTGTTGCGCGAAGGCGGCGATGCAGGCGATGCCGGCGCGGTGCCGGTGCTGGTGATCGGCAATCCCTTCGCCGAGGACACGCTGCAGTGGGCCGGCTACGCCATCGGCTGCGCCTACACGGTGGCGCTGGCCCATCCCGACGATTTGACCGCCTACCTGATGCAGCAGGAAAGCGTGCAGCAGGCCATGCAGGACATGATGGAGGACGGCAGCCATGGCGAGACGGCGGGCCTGGACCAGACCATCGAGGACATCTCGCTGATACGCATCAGCGAAGACAGCAGCCCGGTGGTCAAGCTGGTCAACTCCACCATCTACGACGCGCTGAAGTTCCAGGCCAGCGACATCCACCTGGAATGCGACGCCGCCAGCCTGGTGATCAAGTACCGCGTGGACGGGGTGCTGGTGCAGGCCGGCACGGTGCAGGGCCTGCAGATGGCGGAGCAGATCATCTCGCGCATCAAGGTGCTGGCGGAGCTGGACATCGCCGAGCGCCGCGTGCCGCAGGACGGCCGCTTCAAGGTGCGGGTCAAGGGCAGCGAGATCGACTTCCGCGTCTCCATCATGCCCAACATCTTCGGCGAGGACGCGGTGCTGCGCCTGCTGGACCGCCGCGCGCTGACCGAGGCCGCCGCCGCGCTGCGACTCGAGAGCCTGGGCCTGAACGACGACGCCATCGCGCAGATCCGCCGGCTGGCCGCCAAGCCGCACGGCATGCTGCTGGTGACCGGGCCGACCGGCTCGGGCAAGACCACCACGCTGTACGCCGCCATCACCGAGATCAACACGGGCCGCGACAAGATCGTCACCATCGAGGATCCGGTGGAATACCGGCTGCCGCGCGTGCTGCAGATTCCCGTCAACGAGAAGAAGGGCCTGACCTTCGCGCGCGGGCTGCGCTCCATCCTGCGCCACGATCCGGACAAGATCATGATCGGCGAAATTCGCGACGACGAGACCGCGCAGATCGCGGTGCAGGCCTCGCTGACCGGCCACCTGGTGTTCACCACGGTCCACGCCAACAACGTGTTCGACGTGGTGGGCCGCTTCCTGCACATGGGCGTGGACCCGTACAGCTTCGCGGCGGCGCTCAACGGCATCGTCGCCCAGCGGCTGCTGCGGCTGAACTGCGAGCACTGCGCGGTGGACGTGGCGCCCGATCCGCAGGACCTGGCCGACAGCGGCTTGAGCGCCGGCGACGTGCGCGAGTGGCGCTTCAAGGCCGGCGGCGGCTGCGGCCATTGCCGCGGCACCGGCTACAAGGGCCGCAAGGCGGTGGCCGAGGTGCTGATACTGAACGACGCCATGCGCGAGATGATCTGCACCCGCGCGCCGGTGAGCCGCATGAAGGAAGAAGCCGCCACCATGGGCTTCCGGCTGGCGCGCAGCGCCGGGCTGGATCTGGTGCGGCAGGGGGAAACGACTTTACTGGAGCTCAATCGTGTCACTTATTGAACGCTTTGCGGCGCTGGTCCCGCTGGCGCAGCGCCGCCTGCGCGTGTTGCTGTCGCCGCAGCAGGTGTTGTGCGTGGTCAGCCAAGGCGGGCGGCTGGTGGAGGGCAGCGCGCGGCAGATAGCCGTCGGCGGCGCCGGCGCCGGCGGCCACTGGCAGGCCGCCATCGACGCGCTGCGCACGCTGTTGCAGCAGCCGGACATCGCGACGGCCAAGCTGCCGCTGGAGATCAGCCTGTCGGGCCGCTGGAGCCAGCTGGTGCTGGCGCCGTGGAGCGACGCGCTGCTGTCCGAACCATCGGCCAGCCGCTTCCTGCAAACGCAAATGGCGGCCCTGTACGGTGAAAACGCGCGCGGCTGGAGCGTGGTCGGCGACGATGCGCCATACGGCCACACACGCCTGGTCTGCGGCGTCGACAGCACGCTGCTGCAAGCGCTGAAGGACGTCGCCACCGAATGCGGCCACGCTTGCCGCGTGATCGAGCCCTTGCTCGCCACCGCCATGCGCGCGCTGGAGGCATCGCAGCCTAAGCGACCGCGCAAAGGCGCAGCCGACGCCGTCGGCGCGCTGGCGCTGATCGAGCCTGGCCGCATCACGATGGCGGCGCTGCGCGACGGGCGCATCGTCGCCATTCAATCGCAGCCGGCCAGCGAGGCGTGGCGGCTCGAGCTGCCGCAAGCCTGGCAGCGCTGGACACTGCGCGCACCCGAATTGGCAACCATCGAGCAGATCGCCGTCACGGACCTGAGCGCGCTGCCGCCAGCCCACGCTCCCGCACCAGCCACCGCGTTGCACCTGGTCCCCGGCGCACTGCCATCGCGCTTCCATCTGAACGCCAATCCCTTCGGCGAGCGTGCCACGGCCAGCGCAGCGCCGCCGCAAGCCCCATCGTCCACCGCCAAGCCGGAGGTGGCGGCATGACGCACCTGAACTTCCTGCCGCGCGCCACGCAACCGACCGGCTGGCGCCTTGCCTTGCTGGCCGTCGGCGTGCTGATGCTGCTGCCCGCCGCCGTCAATTGGATCACGCAACTGCAAACGGTCAATCGGCTGACGGCTCGCCTGGAGGCCCAAACGGCCGCCGCGCAGCCAACGCGCCTCACACGCCCCGCGCTGGCGCCCGCGCAGCAGCGCGAGTTGGATCAGCAGGTCAAGGCGGTAGCCGAAGCGGTACGCCAGCTCAACCTCCCGGTCACGCGGCTGATCAAGGCCGTCGTCGCGCCGGCCGACGTGCGCGTCGCCCTGCTGGCGCTCGACTTGAACGGACAACCGCCGCAGGACGGCGCCGACACCGCCGTGCCTTCCGGCGCGCTCAAGATCACCGCCGAAGCGGAAACCGCGCAAGACATGATCAACTACCTGGCCTTCCTCAACCAGCAGCCGATGTTCCGCTCCGTGTACCTGATCAAGCACGAGATGGCGGCCGGCGCTGGAGAACGTCCCTATCATTTCCAGCTGGAGGCCCAATGGCGGCAATAAAGTCCGGCGCGCAGCCCAAGTTGAAGCTCGCGCCCAATCTGGCACCAAGGCTGGCGTGGCAGACACGCCGCCTGCTGCGCCAGGCCGGTCCCGGCGCGGTGGCCGGCATCGCCTGCGCGCTGCTGGCCGTGCTGGCGCAATGGCACGCCACGCAGCTCGACCAGCGCCAGGCCACATTGACGCGACAGCTCAACGCCGTCGCCCGCGCGGCAGCCGCGCCGCACACACCCGCGCCGACCGCCGCCGGCGGCGTGGCCGCGTTCTACGCCTACCTGCCCGCGCACGAGGCGATCCCCGACCAGCTCAAGGAACTTGTGAAGGTGGCGCAGCAAAGCGGCATAGCGCTCAACAAAGCCGAATACAAGCCAGAGATGGACACCAAGGCCGGCTTCCTGCGCTATCGCATCACGCTGCCGGTCAAGGCCGACTACGCGAGCGTGCAGACCTTCATCATCGGCGCACTGCAAGCGCTGCCGACGCTGACGCTCGACTCGGTCGCCTTCAAGCGCGAGCAGATCGAGTCCGGCGAGATCGACGCACGCATCCAGTTCGTGCTGCTGGTGCGACAGGAGGCGCGGCGATGAGAAAAATCGTGATCGGCGCCGCCGCCGTCGCCACCCTGCTGGCCGCATGGTTCGCGCCCGACCAGGACGGCGGCGTGGTCGGCCCAGCAGCCGCCACCACGCGCGAAGCCGCGCCGGCGCCAGTGGCGCCAGCCATCGTCGCCCCGCCAGCCGATGCCATCGCACCCGCCGCCGGCGCGGACAACGTCGACCTGCAAATCCACCCACGCGTCGCCGACGACGAGATGGGCAATGTCTTCGCCAAGCAAACCTGGGCGCCGGAGACACCGAAGAAAATCATGATGGACCAGGCGCAGGCGCAGCAAGCGGCGCAACAGGCCAGCGCACCATCCGGCCCGCCCGCCCTGCCCTTCCAGTTCATGGGCCGCTTCACCGACGAAGGCAAGACCGCCTACTTCCTGCAAGTCGACGGCCAGAACGTGGTCGCCCGTCCCGGCGAAAAAGTCAACGACAGCTACCTGCTCGACAGCGTCAGCGGCAACACGATGAACTTCGTCTACCTGCCGCTCAACCAGAAACAAACCTTAGTCGTAGGGGACACCAATTGAAACCAACCGCCCACCGCCTGCACCTGCTGGCCGTCGCACTGCTGCTGAGCGCCTGCGCCGGCAGCCAGACCTTCAAGGAAGGCAACGCCCTGCTGGACGCCGGCCAGATCGACCAAGGCCTGGCCAAGCTGGAACAGGCCTCGCGCGACGATCCACACAACGCCGAATACCGCATCGTCCTGCTGAACCGCAAGCTCAAACTGGTCAACGCCATGAACAGCCGCGCCGACACGCTGCGCCTGAAAGGCCAGGCCGCCGAAGCCGGCGCGCTGTACGAACAGGCGCTGGCCATCGACCCGGCCAACCTGATGGCACGCCAGGGCAAGGCCACGCTGGCGCAGGACCAGCGCCACCAGCAAACGATGGGCGAAGCGGAAGCCCTGCTGCAGCGCGGCGGTGACGCCAATCTGGCGCAGGCGCAGGAGCTGCTGCGCCCCCTGCTGGTGGAGCGCCCCAACCAGCGCGACCTGCTGCGGCTCAAGACCCAGATCAACGACGCCCAGACCCGCCTGCGCCCCGCCAGCGGACGACTGGCGATGGCCTACCGCAAGCCGGTCACGCTGGAATTCCGCGACGCGCCGCTGCGCGCCGTGTTCGATTTCATCAGCAAGGTGTCGGGCCTGAACTTCGTGTTCGACCGCGACGTCGATCCCAACCTGCGCGCCACCATCTCGGTGCGCGACACCAGCATCGAGGAAGCCATCGGCATGCTGTTGAGCGCCAACCAACTGGAGCAAAGCATCACCGGCGACCGCTCGATCACCATCTACCCCAACAATCCGCAGAAGCAGAAGGACTACCAGCAGCTGCTGGTGCGCAGCTTCTTCCTCGCGAACTCCGATGTGAAGACGGTGGCCTTCTCGCTCAAGACGCTGCTGAAGGCGCGCGACATCGTCACCGATGAACGCATCGGCACCATCATCATGCGCGACACGCCGGAGATGATACGCATGGCCGAACGCATCATCGCCGTGCAGGACGTGGCCGATCCCGAGGTCATGCTGGAGGTGGAAGTGCTGGAAGTGAAGCGCTCGCGCATCCAGGAGCTGGGCGTGCGCTGGCCCGACACCGTCGGCCTGACCCTGCTGGGCAGCGGCCAATATGGCGCGCTGACCGTGGGCGACCTGCACAAGATCAGCGGCAGCACCATCGGCCTTGGCTTCGGCACCGTGTCCATCAACGCCAACAAGAACGACACCGACAGCAACATCCTCGCCAATCCCCGCATTCGTGTGCGCAACAAGGACAAGGCCAAGGTGCTGATCGGCGACCGCGTGCCGGTGATCACCGTCACCACCAACAACGGCGTCAGCTCGGACAGCGTGAACTACGTGGACGTGGGCCTCAAGCTGGACGTGGAACCCAACGTCTACCTGGACGACGAGGTGGCGATCAAGATCAACCTGGAGGTCAGCAGCGTGGTCAAGGAGATCGTCAGTAAATCCGGCACGCAGGCCTACCAGATCGGCACGCGCAGCGCGGCCACGGTGCTGCGCCTGAAGGACGGCGAGACGCAGGTGCTGGCTGGCCTGATCAGCGACGAGGACCGCACCACCGCCAACAAGGTGCCCGGCGTGGGCGAGCTGCCGGTGTTGAGCCGTTTGTTCGGCACCCAGAAGGACGATTCGACCCGCAGCGAGATCGTGCTGTCGATCACGCCGCGCGTGCTGCGCTCCATCCGCAGGCCGGAATTGTCGGCGGCGGAATTCAACTCCGGCACCGAAACCGATATCGGCGGACGTAGCCAGATGGGCACCACGCTGGCCGCCGTACCCGACACGGCGGCCGACATGGCGCCCACGCCGCGCGACACCGCGCCGGCATTGGCGCCCGGCGGCTCGGCCATGACCGGCGGCTCCGGCATGACAGGCGGCGACGCGCCGCCGCCGGCACCGCAGGCAAAGCCGGAGCCGGCCGACCCGGTCCGCCGCACGCCGCCGAAGAAAGGCCAGTAGCCATGCAGCGCAAGGCCCAACGCGGCTTCACCTTCATCGAGTTGATGATCACGCTCTCCATCCTCGCCACGCTGGCGATGGTGGCTGCGCCGATGGCGCAGGTGGCGCTGCAGCGCGAAAAGGAGCACCAGCTGCGCGCCGCGTTGATCGAGATCCGCGAAGCCATCGACGCCTACAAGCGTGCCGCCGACAACGGCCGCATCAAGCTGGCGATGGGCGATTCCGGCTATCCTAAAAAGCTGGAAGACCTGGTCGTCGGCGTGCCGGATCAGCGCAGTCCGCGCAAGCAGAACATGTACTTCCTGCGCCGCATTCCACGCGATCCGTTCGCGCCGGCCGACGGCAACGCCAACGGCTTCGCCAGCAGCGCGGCCAGCGGCGGTTGGGCCGTACGCTCCTACGCCTCGCCGCCGGACAACCCGACCGAAGGCGAGGACGTGTTCGACGTCAGCTCCCGTTCCGCCGTCATGGGCCTGAACGGCATCCCCCTCAAACAATGGTGACGCCATGAAGTGCAACAAGGGATTCACGCTGGTCGAGCTGTTGGTGGTGTTGGCGATCATCTCGCTGCTGCTCACCATCGCGCTGCCGCGCTATTTCAGTTCGGTCGACAAATCGAAGGAAGTGGCGCTGCGGGAGAACCTGCAAGTGCTCCGCAGCGGCATCGACAAATACTACGCCGACAAGGGCGAGTACCCGGCGGCGCTGGCGGACCTCGTCACGCAGCGCTACTTCCGCAAGGTGCCGCTGGATCCGGTGACGGAATCGGCCACCACCTGGCTGCTGCTGCCGTCCGCCGACGCCGAAAAACCCGGCGTGGCCGACATCCGCAGCGGCGCCAAAGGAAAGACCCGCGATGGCACGCCGTACGAACAGCTTTAACCGCCAGCGCGGCTTCGCCTATCTGTGGACCTTGATGCTGGTGGCCTTCATGGGCGTCGGCCTGACCATCGCCGCCGACCTGTATGCGACCGCCATGCGGCGCGACAAGGAGCGCGAGCTGCTGTTCATCGGCCACGAATTCCGCCACGCGCTGGAGGCCTACAACAAGGCCAACGGCGCCGGCCAGTATCCGCTGACACTGGAGGAGCTGCTGAAGGACCCGCGCTTCCCCAGCGCCAAACGCCACCTGCGCCGCCTGTACAACGATCCGATCACCGGCAAGCCCGATTGGGCCCTGGTGCTGCAGCAGGGCCGCATCGTCGGCATCCGCTCCGCCTCCGCGCAGCGCCCCATCAAGCAGGACAACTTCGACGACGACGACGCCGGCCTGGCGAAAAAGCCGCGCTACGCCGACTGGCTGTTCACCTATCCGCACGATCTGTTCACCGTGCCGCAGAGTGCGGACGCCAAACGCTGACTTGTTGCGCAGTTATTGATCTTGGACAGAACGTCCCATTCATCCGCGATCTAGCGTGATTCATCCGCCACGCGGAATCGGCGACATCATTCGATGCCAGCTGGAACGGTTGAAATTGGGAGGATGAGATGATCCTGCGTACACGCCTGCTTACCGTCACCACCGCCGTCGCCGCCGCGACGTCGCTGCTGGCCGCCACCGCGACGCTCGCGGCAGACCAACTGATGGCCCCTCCGGTCAACACGCTCACGCCGCAGGACAGCTCCGGCCTGGTGGCAAAGCTGACCGCGATGGAGGCCGCGCGCGGAGTGGCGCCGGAGCTGAGCTTCCGCATCAGCAGCGTCCATCCCGGCGCGGCCGGACAGAAGATCGTCCGCACCCGGCACACGTACAAAGGCTTGCCGGTGTTCGGCTCGGAGTCGGTGGTGGTCACCGACGCGGCGGGCAATATCGTCAGCGTCTCGACTGCCGACCGGCGCGGCCAGCTGGCCGCCGGCCTGGCACCCACCTCCATCGGCGATATGGTACCGACGCTGAGCGCCGCCGACGCTATCGCCATGGCGGCCAAATCTGTCGCGCCGCGCGCCTCCAACCGCTGGCCTCCCAGCGCCGAGCTGACGATCTACCCGATCATGAAGACGGTACGCATGCCCTCGGCCGCCGGCAAGGCCGACGCCGAGCTCAATGCATTGGACGTGGAGGAAGTGGTGGACCGCTACGAGCTGGCCTACTACGTCAAGCTGCGCCTGGCCGAAGACGGCAAGCCAGTCTATTTCGACACCATCGTCAACGCCAGGACCGGCGCCATCATCGCGCAGTGGCAGGCGTTGAAGACAGTGGTCGGCACCGGCAACAGTCAATACAACGGACAGGTGCCGATCCAGACCTCGCAAACCGGCAGCGGCTACCAGATGCTGGACAGCACGCGTGGCACCGGCGGAAAATTCGGCGGCATGGCGATCACCAACGCCAACCACAGCCCGGCCAACAATCCCGACCCCGGCGCCATCTACGTCAACGGCACCAACGTCTGGGGCGACGGCCAAAACTACAACGGCGGCAGCACCACCAACGCCAACGGCCAGACCGCCGCGGTCAACGCGCTGTGGGGCCTGATGAACACCTACGACGGCTTGAAGAACGCGCTGGGTTGGCACTCGCTGGACGGGAACAACACCGCCACCTACATCGCGGCACATGTCGACACGGCCTACGACAACGCCTTCTATGACGACAGCTGCAAATGCATGTATATCGGCGACGGCGACACCTTCTACAGCCTGGGCTCCATCGACGTGATCGGCCATGAGATGTCGCACGGCGTCACCGCGTCGACGGCGGACCTGGTGTACTCCGGCGAGTCCGGCGGCTTGAACGAATCGAACTCCGACATCGGCGGCGAAATGATCGAGGCCTATGCCCGCAACGGCGGCACCGGCGCGGTGATTCCGGCCACCGGCAACGACTGGATGATGGGCAAGGAGATCAGCAAGTCCGGCCAGCCGCTGCGCTGGATGTACAAGCCAAGCAAGGATGGCAGCAGCCCGGACGCGTGGAGCAGCACATTGAAATACCTGGACGTGCACTATTCCAGCGGGCCGAATAACCGCATGTACTACTTCCTGTCGCAGGGTTCCAGTTCCGACCCGGCCTCCGACTACTACAGCAAATACCTGGTCAAGAGCCCGGCCGCGATGACCGGCATCGGCAACGACAAGGCTTACCGCATCTGGTTCAAATCGCTGACCACCAAGTTCACCTCGACGACCAACTACGCCGACGCGCGTTCCAAGGTGCTGGCGTCGGCGCAGGAACTGTACGGCGCCGGTTCGAAGGAGGCCATCGCGGTGCAGCGCGCCTACGCGGCGATCAACGTCGGCGCGGACGTCGACGAGGGTGGCTCCACCGGCGGCGACGTCACGATCACCACGCAGCCGGCCAGCGTGACCGTGGCGCCGGGCGCCACCGCGTCGTTCAGCGTGGGCGCCAGCGGCGGCACGCCGCCCTACTCCTACAAGTGGATGCGCAATGGCGCGGAGATCGCCGGCGCCACGTCGGCCACCTACTCGCTGACCGCGCAGCTGTCCGACAACGGCGCGATGTTCAACGCGGTCGTCAGCGATACGTCATCGCCGCAGAAGAGCGCCACCTCGTCCAAGGCGACGTTGACGGTGGCCGCCGGCGGTGGCGGCAATGAGCTGGTGACCAACGGCGGCTTCGAAAACGGCACCACGGGCTGGCATGGCAGCACCGGCGACATCGGCAGCTTCTCCGGCCAGCAGGCCTACGAGGGCACGCGCTACGCCTGGATGGGCGGCAATGGCTTCTACGCCATCGAAACGCTGACCCAGTCGGTGACGATACCGTCGAACGCCACGTCGGCGATGCTGACCTTCGCGCTGCACATCGACACCGACGAAACCGCCCACAAGATCTACGACCGACTGACCGTCACCGTGAGAAGCGGCAGCGGCGCGGTGCTGCGCACGCTGGCCACCTGGTCCAACCTGGACGCCGCCGACGGCTACCAGATCCGCAGCTACGACCTGTCGGCCTTCAAGGGTCGCACGGTGACGCTGTCGTTCGTCATGCGCGAGGACAGCGGCAAGCAGACCTCCTTTGTGCTCGACAAAGTCAGCCTGCTGGCGAAGTAATCAACGCAGGCTGACGAACACCGGGTTCGAATAGAACCACAGGCTGCGGTAGTTACGGTCGTTGATGTCGTTGAAGCGCGCCGTGTTGTCGGTGGTGCCGGTGCGCTGGTCCGCCAGCGGTTCGCCGTCCTGGGTCAGGCCGGCGACGTCGGTGCCCAGGTTGGTGCCGCGCAGGCGGTAGTACTGGTTCTTGCTGGCGGTGGTTTCGTAGCTGATGCTGAAGTAGCCGTCCGCATCGACCTTCCAGTCCGCGCTGGTGAAGCGCTTCACCACGCGCGTGCTGGCGTTGGTGGCCACGCTGTAGGCGGCGCTGCCCGGCGTGGCCTTGGCGTTCACGTCGCCGACGATCAGGTCGACGTGGTCGAGCACCGGCTTGACGTTGGCCGCCGTGCCGCTGTCGACCGGCTTCTCGTAGTTGTTCTTCGCCGGCGACTTGAAGCGGATGGTGATCGTCACCTTGTCGCCGCTGGCGACCTTCAATTCGCCGCCCATCTCCTTGCGGTCGTCCTTGCTGGCCAGGTTGAAATCCAGCGCGTTGATCAAGTCCCCGTAGACCGAGAACATCTTGCCCGAGCGAAGACCCTGCAGCAGGTCCTTCGCGGCCGGCTTGCCCTGGGCGCTGTTGAAGACGTAGTTCTTCGCGTACTCGCCGGGGAAGTAGCCGCTGCTGTTGCCGCCGACGATTTTGAAGTGGGTGTCCGAGTCGGTCAGGTTCCAGATGCGGCGGCCTTCGCCGAGCAGCGCATCCCACACGCCGCCGACCTTGGCGACGATGTAATCGACGCCACCGTATGCGCGCAACGGCGCGTTCTCCGGCGTGTAGGCGGCGGTGTAGCCACCACGGTCCGGCTCCATCTGGTTGCCTACCATGCCCTCGATGGCGAACACGATGTTCGGCGCGATATCGTTGAAGCGGCGGAAGTCGTCGACGGTGTAGCTGCCCTTGTTGCGCGACGGGTGGTTGACCACGGCGTAGCTGGTGTCCGGGTAGTTGTCCTTCAACCAGCTGATGGCCTTGAGCGCGTCGTCTGCGCTGGCATTGTAGCGGGTGGTTCCGTATTTGCTCTTCCACGCGGCGACATCGGCGGCGTCGAACAGCGCCGGGTCGCGGGTGGTGAACAGGTATTCGAATTCCTTCATGCCCTTGGTGCTGGAGGCCAGCTTGTCGCCGCCCTCGAACAGGCCGATGCCGATGTGGTCATGGGTCGGCATGTCCCATTCGAAGCCGGAGAAGATCAACTTGTCGGCGTAGGTGCCGGCCGCCTGCAAGGCCTGCACGTGCGGGATCTCATAGCGTTCGACGCCGATCGACAGCGGAATCCCCGCCGGCAGCGATGCGCCCTTCTCGTCGCGCGACGACAGGCGCAGGTGGTTGCTGATCGCCATCCAGTCCAGGCCATAATTGGTGAAGGCCTTGCCCAGCACCTTGTCCAGCGTCTGGCTGACGTCCGTATCGGGCGACTGCGTGGTGTGGGTGTGCAGGTCGCCGGCGATCCAGCGGCCGGCCGGCAGCGGCGGCACGACGATGTCGGCCGGTTGGTCGCCGCCGCAGGCGACTGCGGTCAGCATGATGGCGATGGCGGTGGGGATCAGCAATTGGCGTGGGCGAAAATGGGAGACGAACGACATGATAAGTGAGTCCTGAAAGTAGATGCGGAATTCGGCACACTAGCATCGGACTATTACGCGCCTGTGACTTGGCGGCGCGTGCAAAACTGCTATGATCCCCGGCTGGCGCAGACCAAGCTCCGCGCGGCCACGCAAATTAAATCAGGGTTATAAAAATGACTATTGGCGGAAAAACCATGGAAGAGGCACTGGCCTCGCTGTCCGACATGACTGCAGGCGCGGTCCCCATCGGCAAGGACGAACACCTCCAGCGCCTGGCGCGCGCGCAGGCTTACATGCGCGACCAGGGCATCGCGGCGATCTACGTCAACGCCGGCTCCAACATGACCTACTTCACCGGCACCAAGTGGTACCCCAGCGAACGCATGGTCGGCGCCATCCTGCCGGCCAGCGGCGCGGTGGAGTACATCGCCCCGGCCTTCGAAGAGAGCACGCTGAAGGACTTCATGCTCGTCGAGGGCAACGTCAATACGTGGCACGAGCATGAGAGCCCGTACCAGCTGTTCATCGACACGCTCAAGCGCATGGGCATCGCGCCGGCGGCCGGCGGCGCCGCGCCGCGCATCGGCATCTGCGAGAGCGCGGCCTTCTTCATCTACGACGGCATCCGTCCGCTGGCCGACGGCTACGCGCTGGAGAACGCGCGCCAGGTCACGGCGCACTGCCGCACGCGTAAATCCGCCAACGAGATCGCGCTGATGCAGCGCGCCAAGGACATGACGCTGGCCGTGCACGTGGCCACCGCCAGCATGCTGCGCGAAGGGATCACCACGGTCGAAGTGGAGGAGTTCATCAACCGCGCGCACCGCAAGGTCGGCGCGTCCGGTTCGTACTTCGTGATCGTGCTGTTTGGCGAGGCGACCGCGTACCCGCATGGCGTGAGCTATGTGCAAACGTTGCAACGGGGCGACACTGTGCTGATCGACACAGGCTGCAAACTGCACAACTACATTTCCGATATCACGCGCACCTATGTGTACGGCGACATCAGCGAGCGTCAGCGCTCGGTGTGGAACAGCGAGAAGGCGGCGCAACTGGCGGCGTTCAACGCGGCGCAGCTGGGCGTGCCGTGCGAGCAGGTGGACATGGCGGCGCGCCGTTCGCTGGAGGCCGACGGCTTTGGTCCAGGCTACAAGCTGCCTGGCCTGCCGCACCGCACCGGCCACGGCATCGGCCTCGATATCCACGAGTGGCCCTACCTGGTCGGCGGCGACAAGACGCCGCTGGACGTGGGCATGTGCTTCTCGAACGAGCCGATGATCTGCATCCCCGGCGAATTCGGCGTGCGCCACGAGGACCATTTCTACATGACGGAGAACGGCCCGAAATGGTTCACCGAGCCCGCGCACAGCATCGACGATCCGTTCGGACTGCGCAAGTAAGCCTTATGCCTGCATGCGCTTGAGCCGGTTGTAGAAGTACAGCGGCGCGGTGACATGCAGGACGCCGTCGGCGGGACGGATTACGACACGGTTGGAATCCCAGCGCATCCAGCGCGGGGTTTTGTAGTTGAAGATGCGGCCCTCATCGGTTTCGCCCGCCGGGACGAAACCGAACTGCTGAACGCGGCCGATGAAGGCCGTCTCCCCTGCCGCATCCACTGTGCCGCGTACCGGAAGGCACATCAACAGCGACGGCAATTGGCCTATGCACGCGCCGACCAGCACTCCCCGCACGAGCGCAGTCGGCTCCCAGTAACTGGCCAACAAGGCGACGGCAAGGAAGCCGGCGACCAGACACCCCCAAACTATCCAGTCGCGCGTGCTCAGGAATGGATTGAAGCCGATCGACTGCTTGTGGAAAGTCTGCGCCATGTTCACTGCCCTGCCGTGAGAAAGAAGTCTGCATTCTGCGCCGCCGCGCCGGGAAAATCCAGCCATTCCCGGCGCGGCCATGACGCGGCTCAAACGAATTCCATCACTTCCTGCGGCGGCTTGCGCAGCTTCTGCGGCCAGTTGCCGGCGGCGGCGTAGCCGATCGACAGCAGCATGACCGGCACGTCGTCCTCGCCCAGGTTGAATTCGCGTTTTACCCCGGCGGCGTTGAATCCGCTCATGGCGCTGCTGGCCAGCCCCATACCCTCGGCGGCCAGCATCATCGTCATCGCAGCCAGCGAGGCGGAACGCAGCGCTTCGTCCCGCTGCAACTGCGGATTGCCGGGATGCGTGTGCAGCGCCATGCCCACCCACACATCGGCAACCGTTTGCGGCATGATCCCGGCGTCCACCGACGGCTTCAACGCCAGCGGCAGACCCACGTGCGCGGCCAGCGTGCCGACGATGATGAAGGTGACCGGCGCATCGGCCACCTTCTGCTGGCCGAAGGCGACCTCCTTCAGGCGCTCCTTCGCCTGCGGCGTACGCACCGCGATGAATTTCCAGTTCTGGAAGTTGTAGGCCGACGGCGCCAGCGTCGCCAGGCGTACCAGCTCCGAGATGTCGGCGTCGCTCAGCGCACGGCTGGTGTCGAAGCGGTTGGCGGAGATGCGCGATTCGATCAGGTGTTTGATGTTCATTTGGTTCCCTCTGTGGTTGTTTGAAAAGCGCGTATCAGCGGGGCTGCGCGGAAGCCCGTTGCACCGCCAGGATGCTGGCCAGTACCGTGACCAGGCCGGCCAGCGACAAGCCGCTCATCGCCTGTCCAAGCAAGGCCCAGCCCAGCACCACCGCGACCAATGGACTCAACAAGCCCAGTGATGACACGGCCACCGGCGACAGCCGGGCGATCCCTCGGAACCACAAGGCGTAGGCGAGCAGCGCTCCGGCCAGCGACAAGTAGGCATAGCCCAGCACCTGCACCGTGCCCAGCGCCGGCAGCGGCGGATCGACCAGCACGGCCAGCGGCGCGAGCATCAAGCCACCGAGCAGCAACTGCCAGCCGGTCAACGCCAGCACCGGCAGCTCGCTGCGCCAGCGGCGCGTGAGGTAGGTGCCGGCCGCCATGCAGGCCGCGCCAGCCAGCGCAGCCGCGATGCCCGCCGCGTCCCAGGCGGCGCCGGGCGAGAGCAGCAGCACCGCCATCCCCAGCACGCCCAGTACGGCGGCGCCCACGGCCAGCCGCGCCGGCGGACGCCGGTCCAGCAGCCAGGCCAGCCCCATGACCAGCAAGGGTTGGATCGCACCGACCACCGCCGCCAAGCCGCCCGGCAGGCGATAGGCCGCGATGAACAACAGCGCCTGGAAAAAGCCGATGTTCAACGCCGACAGGACCGCCAGCCGGCCCCACTCCGCGCGCGGCGGCAGGCGTCCCACGAAAATCAGCAGCAGCACGCCGGCCGGCAGGGTGCGCAGCAGCGCGGCGATGAAGGGCCGGTCCGGCGGCAGCAGCTGGGTGGTGACGATGTAGGTCGATCCCCAGATGGCCGGCGCCAGCGCGGTGGTCAGTGTGGTGATCAGGGACGATGTCGTGCTTTTCTCGCTCATGGCATTTGTCTCGACTTCAAGATAAAATGGAAGTCTGATCAAAAACAATCTTGATGTCAAGATAAATTGGAGTGTGCGATGCCGAAAGAAAGACCGATGGACGCCGTGGACGCCATCGTGGCGCAGTGGCGCCGCGAGCGCCCCGAACTGGACGTGGCGCCAATGGCGACGATAGGACGGCTGAAGCGCTGCGCGGCGCTGCTGCAGCGCAGGCTGGACGCGACCTTCGCCGAATTTGAAATGGGTGCGTGGGAATTCGATGTGCTGGCGACGCTCAGGCGTTCGGGCGCGCCCTACTGCCTGGCGCCGACCGCGCTGTTCTCGGCGATGATGATCACCTCCGGCACCATGACGCACCGGCTGCAGCGGCTGGAGGCGAGCGCGCTGGTCGAGCGGGTGCCCAACTCCACGGATGCCCGCAGCCTGCTGGTGCGGCTCACCCCGGCCGGGCTGGAACTGATCGACCGCGCGGTGGCCGCGCATGTCGACAATGAACACAAGATCCTGTCGCCCCTGAGCCCAGCCGAACTGGCCTTGCTGGACACGGGGTTGATCAAACTGCTGGCGGTGCTGGAGCCGGCGGAGTAAGGCCCGCCGGCCGCAAAGGTCAGCCGCGTTTCATCACCAGCGTCAGGATGTCGTAGCTGGCCACCAGTTCGTCGTTCTGGTTGGTCACCTGCACGTCCCACGCGACCACGCCCTGGCCGACGCCCTTGTCGTCGGTGCGGTTGCGGTCCACCTTGCGCTTGCAGGTCAGGCGCGCGCGGATGGTGTCGCCGATGGCCACCGGCGTGATGAAGCGCAGGTTGTCCAGGCCATAGTTGGCCAGCACCGGACCGGGCGCCGGCGAGACGAACAGCCCGGCGGCGGCCGACAGCACGAAGTAGCCGTGCGCGATGCGCTTGCCGAACTGCGTGTCCTTGGCGGCGATGTCGTCGAAGTGCATGTAGAAGTAGTCGCCGGAGACGCCGCCGAAGTTGACGATGTCCGCCTCGGTCACGGTGCGGCGGTGCGTCAGCAGCGAATCGCCCATCTTCAGGTCTTCGAAGTAGCGGCGGAACGGGTGCACTTCGCTCTCCTGCACCTTGGCGCCGCGCACGTACTCGCCGGTGACGGCGGCCAGCATGGTCGGCGAGCCTTGGATGGCGGCGCGCTGCAGGAAGTGGCGCACCGCGCGGATGCCGCCCAGTTCCTCGCCGCCGCCGGCGCGGCCAGGGCCGCCGTGCTTGAGCTGCGGCAGCGGCGAACCGTGGCCTGTCGAATCGACCGACGCTTCGCGGTCCAGGATCAGCACGCGGCCGTGCGAGGCGGCCGCCATCGGCACGGCGTAGGCGGCGATGGCCGGCTCCTTGGTCACCAGCGTGGAAACCAGTGAGCCCTTGCCGCGCGCGGCCAAGGCCAGCGCCTCGTCGATGCCGTTGTAGCTGATGATGGTGCTGACCGGGCCGAAGGCTTCGATGTCGTGCACCGCGTCGTTGCGCATGCCGTCGCGGCACAGCAGCAGCGTCGGCGCGAAGAAGGAGCCGTTGGCGACGCCGTCGCCCACCAGTTTGAAGCCGTCGCGTTCACTGAACAGCACCTCGTTGCCGCGCGCGAGCAGCTCGACGCGCTCCGCCACATCGCGCTGCTGGTCCTTGGAGGCCAGTGCGCCCATGCGCACGCCCTCCACCGACGGATCGCCGACGCTGACCTTGGCCAGCCGCTCGCGCAGGCGGGTGCCAACGGCGTCCACCATATTTTCCGGCACGATGATGCGGCGGATGGCGGTGCATTTCTGGCCGGCCTTGCCGGTCATCTCGCGCGCCACCTCCTTGACGAACAAATCGAATTCGGCGTCGTCTGGCGTGACGTCCGGCGCCAGGATGGCGCAGTTGAGCGAGTCCGCCTCGGCGGTGAACGGCACCGAGTTGGCGATCAGGTTGCGGTTGGTGCGCAGCTTGGCGGCGGTGTCGGCGGAGCCGGTGAAGGTGACGACGTCGGCACCGCCCAGGCGGTCCAGCAGGTCGCCGGTGCCGCCGATGACCAGCTGCAGCGCGCCTTCCGGCAGCAGGCCGGAGTCGTTCATCATACGCACCAGGGCTTCGGTCAGGTAGCTGGTGGCGGAGGCAGGCTTGCCGATGCACGGCATGGCGGCCAGGAAGCTGGGCGCGAACTTCTCCAGCAGGCCCCAGATCGGGAAGTTGAAGGCGTTGATGTGCACCGCCAGGCCGCCGCGCGGCACCAGGATGTGGGTGCCGGAGAAGCCGCCGTTCTTACCCAGCGCCATGGCCGGGCCTTCGTGCAGCACGTTGGACGAAGGCAGCTCGCGGCTGCCCATGCTGGCGTAGGCGAACAGCGTGCCGGTGCCGCCTTCGATGTCGACCCAGCTGTCGGCGCGGGTGGCGCCGGTCAGGTGCGAGATCGCGTACAACTCTTCCTTGCGGCTGGCCAGGTACAGCGCCAGCGCCTTCAGGCGCGCGGCGCGCTGCTGGAAGTCCATCTTCATCAGCGCCGGCACGCCGGTCTTGCGGGCGTAGGTGACGGCTTCGTCGAAGTCGATTTTCTCGGCGTGGGTGTGGTAGATCAGCGAGTTGTTCAAGGCGCTGTGCAGCGGCGCGGAGGCTTCGGCGCCTATCCATCGGCCGCCGATCCAGCTTTGCAGGGTTGATGCCATGTTTGTCTCCGTTGTTTATGCTTGGGCGTTTTTATGAAGATGCAGCGGCAGCGAGCTTTCCCACTCGATGCGCTTGCGGTCCGGTTCCACTTCGGTCAGCGCGTCCACTTCGCGCATGGTGTTCATGGAGCGCACCGCCAGTTCCTGGTACTGGCCGGTGCCCTCGGTCTTCCATTTGATCTCGTCGTCGCGCAGTTCGCGCGCCACCTTGGCCGGCGTGCCGACCACCAGGCTGCGCGGCGGAACCTGCATGCCGGCGCGGACGAAACTCATCGCGGCGACGATGCTGTCGGCACCGATGACGGCGTTGTCCATCACCACGCTGTTCATGCCGACCAGCGCGTTGCGGCCGATGCGGCAGCCATGCAGCACGGCGCCATGGCCGATATGGCCGTCGCGTTCGACCACCGTGTCGCAGCCGGGGAAGCCGTGCATGACGCAGGTGTCCTGCAGGTTGGCGCCCTCCTCCAGGATCAGCCGGCCGAAGTCGCCGCGCAGCGCGGCCAGCGGGCCGACGTAGCAGCGCGGGCCGACGATGACGTCGCCGATCAGCACCGCGCTGGGATGCACGTAAGCGGTCGGGTGGACCACCGGAGTGACGCCGTTGATTTCGTAGACCTTGACCATGACGGCGCCCGCTTACACGCGCTCGATGACGAGGGCAATGCCCTGCCCAACGCCGATGCACATGGTGCACAGCGCGTAGCGGCCGCCGGTGCGTTCGAGCTGGTTCAACGCCGCCAGCACCAGCCGCGCGCCGGATGCGCCCAGCGGGTGGCCGATGGCGATGGCGCCGCCGTTCGGGTTGACGTGCGCCGCGTCGTCGGCCAGGCCCAGGTCGCGCGTGACGGCCAGGCCCTGCGCGGCAAAGGCTTCGTTCAATTCGATGACGTCCATCTGTTCGATGGTCAGGCCGACCTGCGCCAACACCTTCTTCGACGCCGGCGACGGACCGAAGCCCATGATGCGCGGCGCCAGGCCGGCGGTCGCCATGCCCAGCACGCGGGCGCGCTTGCGCAGGCCGTACTGCTCGGCGGCGGCGGCCGATGCCAGCAGGATCGCGCAGGCGCCGTCGTTCACGCCCGAGGCGTTACCTGCGGTGACGCTGCCATCCGGCTTGACCACGCCTTTGAGCCTGGCCAGCATCTCGACCGTGGTGTCCGGGCGTGGATGCTCGTCGGTGTCGACGATCTTTGGATCGCCTTTTTTCTGCACCAGCGTGACCGGCACGATTTCGTCCTTGAACACGCCGGCGGCATGCGCGGCGGCCCAGCGCTGCTGGCTGCGCACCGCGAACGCGTCCTGGTCGGCGCGGCTGATACCGAATTCCTGGGCGACGTTTTCGGCCGTCTCCGGCATGCTGTCGATGCCATACTTGGCCTTCATCAGCGGATTGACGAAGCGCCAGCCGATGGTGGTGTCCTCGATCTTTGCGGCGCGCGAGAACGCACTGTCGGCCTTGCCCATGACGAAAGGCGCGCGGGTCATGCTCTCCACGCCGCCGGCGATCACCAGCTGCGCCTCGCCGGCCTTGATGGAACGCGCGGCGATGCCCACCGCGTCCAGGCTGGAGCCGCACAGGCGGTTGATGGTGTTGGCCGGCACGTCGACCGGCAGCCCGGCCAGCAGCGCGGCCATGCGGCCGACGTTGCGATTGTCTTCGCCGGCGCCGTTGGCGCAGCCGTAGTAGACGTCGTCCACCTTGGACCAGTCCACGCCGGGATTGCGGGCGATCAGCGCGGCGATGGGCAGCGCGGCCAGGTCGTCGGCGCGCACGCCGGCAAGGGCGCCGCCGTAGCGGCCGAACGGGGTGCGGATGGCGTCACAGATAAAAGCGTCGTTCACGGAATCTCCTTAATGTTTCGGGCGCTGGTCGACCACGCGGCGGGCCTTGCCCGTCAATGTGCGTTCGATGCCGTTGGGGGCCAGCAGGCGCACCTTGGTGCTGACGCCGACGTTGGTCTTGATGCGGTGTTCCAGTTCGCGCGCCAGCGCGGGGATCTCGCCGTCGGCCACGCCGGGCCGCAACTCGGCCAGCACGTCGAGTTTGTCGAGGTGGCCGTCGCGCGAGATGACCAGCTGGTATTGCGGCGCCAGCTTAGGCATCTTGAGTATCAGTTCTTCAACCTGCGACGGGAACACGTTCACGCCGCGGATGATCAGCATGTCGTCCGAGCGGCCGGTGATCTTGTCGATGCGGCGCATGGAGCGCGAAGTGGCCGGCAGCAGTCGCGTGAGGTCGCGCGTGCGGTAGCGGATCACGGGCAGCGCTTCCTTGGTCAGCGAGGTGAATACCAGCTCGCCCTCCTCGCCGTCCGGCAGCACCTCGCCGGTTTCGGGGTCGATGATCTCGGGGTAGAAATGGTCCTCCCAGATGACCGGGCCGTCCTTGCTCTCGATGCACTCGCTGGCCACACCGGGACCCATCACTTCGGACAGGCCGTAGATATCCACCGCGTCGATGCCGGCGCGCTGCTCGATCTCGCCGCGCATGGAGTCGGTCCAAGGCTCGGCGCCGAAGATGCCGACCTTGAGCGAACTGGCGGCGGGGTCCAGGCCCTGGCGCTGGAATTCCTCGACGATGTTCAACATGTACGACGGCGTGACCATGATGATGGACGGTTTGAAGTCCTCGATCAGCTGCACCTGCTTTTCGGTCTGGCCGCCGGACATGGGAACCACCGTGCAGCCGAGGCGTTCGGCGCCGTAGTGCGCGCCAAGGCCGCCGGTGAACAGGCCGTAGCCGTAGGAGATGTGGACCATGTCGCCGCGCCGGCCGCCGGCCGCCCGGATCGAGCGCGCCACCACGCCGGCCCAGGTATCGATGTCCTTCTGTGTGTAGCCCACCACGGTCGGTTTGCCGGTGGTGCCGCTGGAGGCGTGCACCCGCACCACCTGCTCACGCGGCACGGCGAACATGCCGAACGGGTAGTTGTCGCGCAGTTCCTTCTTGCCGGTGAAGGGGAACTTGGCCAGGTCGGCCAGCGTGCGCAGGTCGTCGGGATGGACGCCGGCGGCGTCGAAAGCGGCGCGGTAGTGCGGGACGTTGTCGTAGGCGTGCTTGAGCGACCATTGCATGCGTTGCAGTTGCAGTGCTTGAAGCTCGTCCTTACTGGCGCGTTCGATCGGTTCCAGATCGGACGGCGCGGGAATGCGTTGAACCATCGGTGTCTCCTCCTTGTTCTGCTTACTGCGGCACGATATGGCCGCTGACTCTGTGCGACTTACCCCGGAACAGCGCAACGGTGCGGCCGTCCTGGTTGGTGACCTTGACGTCGTAGACGCCGCTCTTGCCGGCCAATGCCTGCTCGCTGGCGTCGGCGGTCAGCACGTCGTGCAGCCGGGCGGGCGCGAGGTAGTCGATGGTGCAGGCGGCGCCCACGGTGGTCAGATTGTGGCTGTTGCAGGCGAAGGCGAAGGCGCTATCGGCCAGCGTGAAAATGAAACCGCCGTGGCAGCTGCCATGGCCGTTCAACATGTCCGCGCGCACCGGCATCGACATGCGGGCGTGGCCGGGCGAGATGGCGTCGACCTTCATGCCCAGCCCCTGCGAGGCGGGATCGCTGTCGAACATGGCGGCGCCGACGGCTTGCGCCAGCGCTTGTGCTTCGTCGGCGCTGAGCGCGGGGGCGGCGGCCAGCGTTGCGGTCTTAGTCATGGAAGCGTCCTCCCGCTGCGTGTTTGCGGCGCAGCAGCGGCGACACGCGGTAGCGGTCCTCGCCATACCCCGCAGCCAGGTTGGACAGCACGGCCACGATCTGGCCGATACCTACAACGTCCGCCCAGGCCAGCGGGCCGCGCGGATAGTTCACGCCCTTCTGCATGGCGAGATCCGCGCCGGCGGCGCTGCAGACGCCCTGGTTGACGGCATCCGCCGCCTCGTTGGCCAGCATGGCAACGGTACGCATGACGGCCATGCCCGGCACGTCGTCCAGCCGCGTGACGGTGAATCCGGCCGACTGGAACAGGCCGACCACGGCGTTGTAAGCCTCGGCCGAGCACTGGTCGGCGCGGCTGACGGCGATGCGCTTGGCGCTGGCGTAGTCCAGCGCCAGGTCGAACAGCACAGTGTCCGGATGATGGCTGTCGTGCGCGCGCTGGGTGGCGCTGCGGCCGTCCGTCAAGTAGACGGCGGCGCCGTTGCAGTGGAAGGCCGGCGCGTCGTCGGTGCCGACGACGTGGCTACGCGCTTCCGGCGTCTTGCGATGCGAGACGTTGATGCCGGAAGCGCGCAGGCGCGCCGCCAGCGCGTCGCTCACGGCGCCGCCGATGGCGTGCGACGGTCCAACCGCCGCACCCGGCTCGATGGTGTAGCTGACGAATTCCGGCTTGGGCTGCGCGGCTTCGGCCTGCGGCTGCGGCATGGCAGGGGCGCCGTCGCCGTAGCGGTAGAAGCCACGCCCCGATTTGCGGCCCAGGAAGCCGGCGTTGACCATCTCCTGCTGCAGCACCGACGGCGTGAAGCGCGGGTCGTTGAAGTAGGCGCCGAACACCGATTGCGTGACCGAGAAGTTGACGTCATGCCCGATCAGGTCCATCAACTCGAATGGCCCCATGCGGAAGCCGCCGCAATCGCGCATGACGGCGTCGATGGTGGCGGCGTCGGCGGCCTGCTCGTTCAACAGGCGCCAGCCTTCGGCGTAGAACGGGCGCGCCACGCGGTTGACGATGAAGCCCGGCGTGGATTTGGCGTGCACCGGCTGCTTGCCCCACGCGGCGGCGGTGTCGTACACGGTTTGCGCGACGGCGGGATCGGTGGCCAGGCCGCTGATCACTTCCACCAGCGCCATCAACGGCACCGGATTGAAGAAGTGCATGCCGACCAGCCGCGCCGGCACGCGCAGCTTGGCGGCGATGGCGGTGACCGAGATCGACGAGGTGTTGGTGGCGAGGATGCAGTCGTCGCCGACGATGGCTTCCAGCTCGGCGAACAGGCCGCGCTTGACGTCGAGGTTCTCGACGATGGCCTCGACCACCAGCGCGGAGCCGGCGACGTCGTTCAGCGTGATGGCCGCCTGCACGCGGGCGATGGAGGCGGCGCAATCGACGGCGCTCATGCGCTCCTTGGCCACCAGCTTGTTGAGCGCGGCGGCGATGTCGGACATGGCCTTGGCCACGGCTTCGGGACGCGTGTCGAACAGCTTGACGGTGTAGCCGGCGACGGCCGCCACCTGGGCGATGCCGGCCCCCATGGCGCCGCTGCCGATGACGGCGATGGCGCGGTCGGTGTGGAGTGCTGCCATGTTATTTCCCCTTGAATTGCGGCGCGCGCTTTTCCATGAAGGCGGCCACGCCTTCGCGGTAGTCGTCGCTGCGACCCAGTTCGCTCATCATCTCGCACTCCAGCGCCAGCTGCTGTTGCAGCGAATTGTGCGGGCTGCAGTGCAAGGCTTGTTTGGTGAAGGCCAGGCCCTTGGTCGGCGCGGTGGCGAAGTGGCGCGCCATCGCCTGCGTTTCGGCGGCCAGTTCCTCGTCCGGCACGGCCTTCCAGATCAGGCCCCAGGATTCGGCCTTTTCGGCGCTGAGCTTATCGCCCAGCATGGCCAGGCCCATGGCGCGCGCGCTGCCGATCAGCCGTGGCAGGAAGTAGGTGCCGCCGGTGTCGGGGATCAGCCCCAGTTTGCAGAACACTTCGACGAAGGACGCGGATTTCGCGGCCAGCACGATGTCGCACGCCAGCGCGATGTTGGCGCCCGCGCCGGCGGCCACGCCGTTGACGGCGCAGATCACCGGCATCGGCAAGGCGCGCAGCGCCAGTACCAGCGGGGCGTAGTTCTTTTCCACCGAATCGCCCAGGTCGACCGGACGCGCGCCCGGCTCCACCGCGCGGTCCGACAAGTCCTGGCCGGCGCAGAAGCCGCGGCCGGCGCCGGTCAGCACCATCACGCGCACGCTCTTGTCGTGGCTGATCTTGTGCATCGCGTTGCGCACTTCCTCGTGCATGGCCTGGGTGAAGCTGTTGAGCTTATCGGGACGGTTCAGCGTCAGCGTGGCGACGCCGTCGGTGATGTCGAAGAGGATGTTCTCGTAGTTCATGGCGTCTCCGGTGGGATGGTTCTTATTCGGCCTGGTCGAAGTCGATGACGACCTTCTCAGTGATGGGGAAGCTCTGGCAGCTCAGCACATAGCCGCGCGCGATTTCGTAGTCTTCCAGTGCGTAGTTCACGTCCATGTCGACTTTACCTTCAATCAGCTTGCAGCGGCAGGTCGAGCACACGCCGCCCTTGCACGAGTAGCGCATGTCGATGCCCGCCTTGAGGCCCGCGTCCAGCAGCGACTCCTTGTCCTGGTCCATGGTGAAGCTGGTGGCGTTGCCGTCCAGGATAACCGTGACTTCGGTTTCGTGGCGGCCGGCTTGCGGATCGATCGCGCGCGGCTTGTGCTGGTGCTTGGGAATGCTGGCGGCGAACAGCTCGATCTTGATCTGCGACTTCGGCATGCCGGCTTCCTGCAGCGCTTCCGAGACGCCGAGCATCATGTCTTCCGGGCCGCAGATGAAGGCGACGTCGATGTCTTCCACCCACACCCAGTGCTTGAGGAACTGCGCGGCCTTCTCCTTGGTGATGCGGCCGTTGAAGAGTTCAATGTCCTGCTGCTCGCGGCTCATCACGTAGGCCAGCTTGAGGCGCTCCATGTAGGTGTCCTTCAGGTCGGACAGCTCGTCCTTGAAGATCACCGACGACGAGGCGCGGTTGCCGTAGAAGAGCGTGAATCGGCTGTGCGGCTCGGCCGCCAGCGTGGTCTTGATGATCGACAGGATGGGCGTGATGCCGCTGCCGGCGGCGAAGGCCAGGTAGTGCTTATGGTTGGCGGCGTCCAGCGGCACGTTGAAGTGGCCCATCGGCGGCATCACGTCGAGCGTGGTGCCGGGCTGGATGGTGTCGTTGGCCCAGCTGGAGAACAGGCCGCCCTGCGTGCGCTTGATGGCCACGCGCAGCGCGCCGTCCTGCACGGCGGAGCAGATCGAGTACGAGCGGCGCACGTCTTCGTCGCCGATCTGCGCGCGCAGCGTGAGGTGCTGGCCTTGCTGGAATTTGAAGCTCTCTTGCAGCTCGGGCGGCACGGCGAAGGTGACGGCGATGGTGTCGCGCGTTTCGTGGCGCACTTGCGAGACGGTCAGCGGGTGGAATTTGCTCATGATCTTTTTAGTGGCACTTGAAGTAGTCGAAGGGCTCGCGGCAGTCCAGGCATTTGTACAGCGCCTTGCAGGGCGTGGAGCCGAACTGGCTGGTGATTTCGGTGTGGGTGGAGCCGCAGTTGGGACAGGCCACCGTCAGGCGCGGCTGCGCGCGGCGCGAGACGGCGGCGCCGGCGTGCAGGCCGCTGATGTCGATCACCTGCTGCGCCGGCGGGGCGATGCCGTAGCCTTTCAGCTTGGCCTTGCCCTCCTCGCTCATCCAGTCGGTGGTCCACGCGGGCGAGAGCTGGTTTTGCAGGCGCACGTCTTGCAGGCCGTGCGCGTGCAGCGCGGCGGTGATGGCGTCGGCGATCACCTGCATGGCCGGGCAGCCGGAGTACGTGGGCGTGATGGTGACGGTGCAGGCGCCGTCGGCGGCCAGCTGCACGTCGCGCACGATGCCCAGGTCGACGATGGAGATGACCGGGATCTCGGGATCGGAGACCTCGGCCAGCCAAGCCCAAACCTGGGCGGTGGCGGTGCTGGTGGCGGCGGCTGTCATGGCGGGCTCGCTGTTACCAGGTGGCGCCGGGATAGGCGCGCTGCAGGAACTGCATCTCGGCCAGGATGTAGCCCAGGTGCTCGCTGTGGCGGCCTTGCTTGCCGCCGCTTTGCATCCAGGCGTCGGCCGGCGGCATGGTCAGGGTGGCTTCGGCGAAGATCTCGGCCACGTGCGCCAGCCATTGCGCACGCAGGCCGGCGGCGGCCGGGGCCACGCCTTCGGCCACCATCGCCTCGTCGACCGCGTCGTAGGCGAACACCTCGCCGCTGTACATCCACAGGTCGTTGACGGCGGCCTGGGTCTTGGCGTGGCTGACGTCCGTGCCGTCGCCCAGGCGCACGATCAGATCACCGCTGCGGCGCAGGTGATAGGTCACTTCCTTCAGCGATTTCTCGGCGATGGCGGCGATGCGCGCGTCGCTGCTGCGCGTCAGGCCGACGATCAGGAAGTAGTGCCAGGCGTCGAAGAAGAACTGGCGCACCATGGTGTCGGCGTAGTTGCCGTTCGGTTGCTCGAGCAGCAGGCAGTTCTTGAAGTCGTGGGCGTCGCGGTGGTAGGCCAGCTTGTCCTCGTCGCGGCCCGCGCCTTCCAGCTCGCCCGCGTACTCGTACCACAGGCGGGTCTGGCCCAGCAGGTCCAGCGCCACGTTGGTCAGCGCCATGTCCTCTTCCAGCGCCGGGCCCTTGCCGCACAGCTGACACAGTTGCTGGCTCAGGATCAGGGCGTTGTCGCCCAGGCGCAGCAGGTAGTTTACTTTGGTCTGCACGTTGGACTCCGCTTACAGGTTCTTGACTTCTTCCGGCATCGGGAAGAAGGTCGGATGGCGGTACACCTTGCTGTTGGACGGCTCGAACAGCGCGCCCTTGTCGCCAGGGCTGCTGGCGACGATGTCGGCCGCGCGCACCACCCAGATACTCACGCCTTCATTGCGGCGGGTGTAGACGTCGCGCGCGTTGTTGACCGCCATCTCGGCGTCCGGCGCGTGCAGGCTGCCGACGTGTTTGTGCGCCAGCCCGTGCTGGCTGCGGATGAAGACTTCCCACAGTGGCCATTCTTTGCTCATCTTGATCTCCTTATGCTGCTTTGGCGTTGGCGTGTTTGTCGGCGTGCGCGACCAGCGCGTCGCGGAACCAGGCGCCGTCTTCCCAGGCCTTGACGCGGGTGCGCAGGCGCTCGCGGTTGCACGGGCCGTTGCCCTTCAAGACGTTGTGGAATTCGCTCCAGTCGATGGCGCCGAATTCGTAGTGGCCGGTGTCGGCGTTGAATTTCAAATCGGGGTCGGGGATGGTCAGGCCCAGGTACTCGGCTTGCGGGACGGTCTGGTCGACCATGCGCTGGCGCAGTTCGTCGTTGGAGAACAGCTTGATGCGCCACTGCGCCGATTGCGCGCTGTTGACCGATTCCGCGTCGGACGGGCCGAACATCATCAGCGACGGCCACCACCAGCGGTTGAGCGCATCCTGCGCCATCGCCTTCTGCTCCGGCGTGCCTTGGGCCAGCGCCATCATGATGTCGTAGCCCTGGCGGGCGTGGAAGGACTCCTCCTTGCAGACGCGGATCATGGCGCGCGCGTACGGGCCATAGGAGCAGCGGCACAGCGGGATCTGGTTGATGATGGCCGAGCCGTCGACCAGCCAGCCGATCGCGCCCATGTCGGCCCACGACAGGGTCGGGTAGTTGAAGATGCTGGAGTACTTGGCCTTGCCGCTGTGCAGGGCGGCCAGCAGCTCGTCGCGCGACACGCCCAGCGTCTCGGCGGCGCTGTACAGGTACAGGCCGTGGCCGGCCTCGTCCTGGATCTTGGCCAGCAGGATGGACTTGCGCTTGAGGGTGGGCGCGCGCGTCACCCAGTTGCCCTCGGGCAGTTGGCCGACGATCTCCGAGTGCGCGTGCTGGGAAATCTGCCGGATCAGGGTCTTGCGGTAGGCGTCCGGCATCCAGTCCTTGGCCTCGATCTTGACGCCCTCGTCGATGCGGGCCTGGAAGGCGCGCTCGTCGGCGGCCATGTCGTCCGCCGTGCGGACCGTGCTCAGGCCCGTCTCCACCATTTGTGCATACATCGCTGTCTCCTCATCGCTGATGGGCAATAATACGATACATATTTTCGTTTGACTACGTTTTTTTTGACTCAGATTGCAAATCAGTATCCCATTGGCAAGGGACGTGAAATAAATGCTGCGCCGATGGTCAGGCAAAGTAAACTCTTGTTTGTGTGTATAGATAGAGATGTCCGCCCATGAATTGCAACGACTGGATAGCCGGCTTTTTGGCCAGCGACCCGCCCCGCTCGAAATCGCTGGTGGTGACCATTTTCGGCGACGCCATCGTGCCGCACGGGGGCATGGTGTGGCTGGGCAGCCTGATCGAGCTCTTGGCGCCGTTCGGCGTCAACGACCGGCTGCTGCGCACGGCGGTGTTCCGGCTGGCGCAGGAGGGTTGGCTGGGCGCGCAGCGCGACGGGCGCCGCAGTTCGTACGCGATCACGCCGCCGGCGATGGCGCGCTTCGTGCACGCCTACCGTCGCATCTACGCGCCGCTCAATGTGCACTGGGACGGCAGCTGGACCCTGGTCCTCAACGGCGACGGCGCGCTCGACGCGGCCGAGCGCAGCGCTGTGCGCAAGGAGCTGCTGTGGGAAGGCTACAGCGTGATCGCGCCCGGCATCATGGGCCATCCGGCGGCCGACGGTCCGGCGCTCGACGAGCTGCTCAAGCGGCTGGGCGTGGCGGGCAAGCTGTACGTGGTGCAGGGCAAGACCATGCGCCAGGTCAGCGGGAGGCCGTTGAGCGAGCTGGTGGCGGCGGGCTGGGATCTGACTGGCGTGGCGCAGGGCTATCAGCACTTCATCGCGCAATTCGAGCCGTTGCTGGCGGTGGTGCGGGCGGCCGCGGCGGACGGCGGATTGACGCCGCAGCAAGCCTACGTGATACGCACCTTGCTGATCCACGCCTACCGGCGGGTGCAGCTGCACGATCCGCAGTTGCCGGTCGAGCTGCTGCCGACACCGTGGCCGGGCGCGCTGGCCTACGAGCTCACACGCGCCATCTACCTGGCCGTGTTCGCGGCGGCCGAGCAGCACATCGACGCCACGCTGCGCCGCGAGGACGCCGGCGCCCCCGCCGCCGAGCCGGCCTTCTTCGACCGCTTCGGCGGGCTGGCTTAGCGCTGCGGCCCCGTCGGGTTGGCGACCAGGGGAAACGCGGCCGGGTCGCGCAGCGAGGCGACCGACAAGTCGACGTCCAGGGCCGGCCAGTACAGGTGATCCGGGCTCGGGCGCTGGACGTCCTCCAGCTGCGCCAGCGTGGCGTTGGCGAACCATGGGAAGTCCACGTAGGCGGCGTAGAGTTTTTCGTTGCCCAGGTCGACCCAGAAGCCGTGCGGCGAGATGTCGAGGATGCGGACGACGCCGGCCCGCGCGGTGGATGACTCAGTGAGCGAAGTAGGTGCGCCAGACATTTTGCATCTCCTGTTGGTGCGCGGCGACAAACCGGGTGAGACACTCATAGTGGATCGAAGTTCCCTAGCGCGCCAACCTGGGGGCCGCCAACCTGGGGTCAAGTCTGACATTCGGACACGAGCTCTGCCGTAGCGGCCGCTACGGCAGAGCTCGTGTCCGAATGTCAGACTTGACCCCAGAGGTGGCCCCGGAGGCTGTATCATGTCGCCACTGCGCCACAAGCGCAAACAAACTTCTTACATAGAAATTACCGGGATTCAGCCATGTCTATCAAAATCAGCCAGCAATTCGACGCCGGCGCCATCGAGGTCCTGCGTGCCGACGATCCGGCCGCCATCGACCTGAACATCCGCAAGGACTCCCACGCGGACATCACCCAATGGTTTTATTTCCGCGTGCAGGGCGCGCAGTCCACGCCGCTGTCGCTGCGCTTCCTGAACGCCGGCTCCGCCGCCTATCCGGACGGCTGGAAGGACTACCAGGCCGTCGCCAGCTACGACCGCGACAACTGGTTCCGCGTGCCCACCACCTATGACGGCTCCGTGATGACCATCAACCACACGCCCGAATACGACAGCGTCTACTACGCCTATTTCGAGCCCTACTCGTGGGAACGCCACCTGTCGCTGCTGGACAATGCGCAACTGTCGCCGCTGGTCAAGCTGGTCGACCTGGGCAGCACCATCGACGGCCGCGACCTGAACATGCTGGTGATCGGCGATCCCGAAGCGGAGCAAAAGGTCTGGGTCATCGCGCGCCAGCATCCGGGCGAGACGATGGCCGAGTGGTTTGTCGAAGGCATGGTCGAGGCGCTGCTGGACCCGGCCAATCCCTTCGGCCGCCAGTGCCTGAAGGAAGCGGTGTTCTACGTGGTGCCGAACATGAACCCGGACGGCTCGGTGCGCGGCAACCTGCGCACCAACGCGGCCGGCGCCAACCTGAACCGCGAGTGGCTGAACCCGACCATGGAACGCAGCCCCGAAGTGTTCCTGGTCAAGAACAAAATGCTGGAAGTGGGTTGCGACCTGTGCCTGGACATCCACGGCGACGAGGGCCTGCCCTACGTGTTCGTGGCGGGCAGCGAGTCGCTGCCGAACTTCACGCCGGACCAGGCGGAAGCGCAGCAATACTTCATCGACAATTTCCTGGTCGCCAGCCCGGACTTCCAGGACGACCACGGCTACGGCGAAACCCCGTACACCGACGAGACGTTGACGATGGGCTCGCCGCACATCACCCACGCCTTCGGCTGCCTGTCGCTGACCTTGGAGATGCCGTTCAAGGACAACGCCAACGATCCGGACCCGGAGACCGGCTGGAACGGCGCCCGCAGCGCCGAACTGGGCAAGTCCATCCTGCAGCCGGTGCTGCAATCGCTGGTGGCGCAGCAGTAAGCCTTCGCTGAGCCCTTCCCTGCGGCGCGACAAGGTCGCCGCCGCAGGGAAAAATACACTGGACCTCATCGGCGCATTGGCGCGCCGCCACTGGAGGTTCAGCATGAATACCCTGACTCAAATACGACGCCGCGCACTGTTGCTGATTGTGCTGACGCTGTGCGCCTGCACCACGCCCTATCAACCGCCGCAACCGCTCGACGCCAACACCAACTTCCCCGGCCTGATCGACCTGGCCGCCCGCGCCGGTGGCAAGTCCGCCGATGTGCTGCTGGTGCACGGCATCTGCACCCACGACGCCAGCTGGGCCGGCGTGGTCGTGTCGCAACTGATGCAGCCGCTCACGGCCGCCACCAGCCCCACGTCCACGCGCGCGGCCGGCACCGGCGGGCCGCAGATCCAGATCGTCTCGTCCAACGTGGCCACCTCGGCCGGCAAGCTGCGCTTCGACGCGCTGATCTGGTCGCCGCTGACCACGCCGCTCAAGCGCCAGCTGTGCTACGACCAGAGCGGCAAGTCGTCCATCTGCGAGGGCACGCCGCCGTTCACGCCGTCGCGCGCGCGGCTCAACGCCCGCTTCAAGGACGGCCTGATCGACGACTGCCTGCCCGACGCGCTGGTCTACCAGGGCGTGGCGCGCGACGACATCCAGCGCCGCATGCGCGACGCGATCCTGCAAGTGATGGGGACGAGCGAGACCTCGCCCGAGGTGCCGCTGGTGGTGATTTCGCATAGCATGGGCAGCAAGATCCTGTTCGATACCTTGCTGCGCATGTCGGAGGAAGCGCCCGGCTCGCCGGCGGCGCTAGTGGCGCAGCGCGCCGTGGACCGCCTGCGCCTGCTGGTGATGGCGGCCAACCAGATTCCGCTGCTGTCGCTGGCGGACCAGCAGATCGGCGCCGCCACGCTGGCTGCGGCCGGCCCGGACAGCCTGCAACGGCTGCTGCAAAAACGCCTGCCGGCCAAGCGCGCGGTGGCCGCCATGGACCAGCGCCTGACGCTGGTGGCGTTCACCGATCCCAATGATTTACTGTCGTACACCTTGCCGGCGGATCGATACGCCAGCGAAGGCGTGGTGGTCTACAACATCCTGGCCTCCAACGCGCCGACCTATTTCGGCCTGCTGGAACGCCCGGACTACGCCCACCTAAACTACCTGACCAACCCCGACGTCGGCCGCCTGATCACCTGCGGCCTGCCGGCTAGCGCGCTGTGCAAGCGCGAGTGACGGTCAACCACCCGCCACCACCATGTTTTCGATGAGGATGGAGCCGGTCTGCTTGGTGCCGCGCACCAGCACATCGGCGCCCACCGCGACGATCTGCGCCAGCATGTCCTTCATGTTGCCAGCGATGGTGATCTCCTCCACCGGATACTGGATCACGCCGTTCTCCACCCAGTAGCCGGACGCGCCGCGCGAATAGTCGCCGGTCACGTAGTTGGTGCCCTGGCCCATCAGCTCGGTCACCAAGAGGCCGGTGCCCATCTTGCGCAGCATGGCGGCGAAGTCGTCGCCCTTCTTGGTCAGCGACGAGGTCAGCGACAGGTTGTGCGAGCCGCCGGCGTTGCCGGTGGTCTTCATGCCCAGCTTGCGCGCCGAATAGGTCGACAGGAAATAGCCCTGCACCACGCCATCCTTGACCACGTCGCGCTTGACGGTGCGCACGCCCTCCTCGTCGAACGGCGCCGAGCCGACGCCGCCGATCAAATGCGGGTCTTCCTTGATCTGGATATGCTTGGGCAGCACCTGCTTGCCCAGCGAGTCGAGCAGGAAGCTGGACTTGCGGTACAGCGAGCCGCCCGAGGTCGCCTGCACGAAGGCGCCCAGCAGGCCGGCCGCCAGCGGCGCCTCGAACAGCACCGGGCAGGTGCGGGTGTCGATGGTGCGCGCGTTCAGGCGCGCCAGCGCGCGCTCGGCCGCGTAACGGCCGATCGCCTCCGGCGCCGACATCTTGGTGGCGTCGCGCACCGAGGTGTACCAGTCGTCGCGCTGCATCTTCGCGCCCTTGCCGGCGATCATGGCCACCGACAGCGTGTGGCGCGAGTACGGATAGCCGCCGATGAAGCCGCGCGAGTTGGCCGCCACGAAGTGCGACTGCTGCACATGCACGCCGGCGCCCTCGGAGTTGGTCACGCGCGGGTCGACGTCGAAGCCGGCCGCCTCGGCGCGCTGGGCCAGCGCCACCGCGTCGGCGGTGCTGATGTCCCATGGATAGAACAGCTTCAGGTCGCGCGGCGCCATTTCCAGCTGGTCGGCGTCGGCCAGGCCGGCGCAGTCGTCGTCCGAGGTGAAGCGGGCGATGTTGTAGGCCGCCTCCACCGTCGCCTTCAGCGCGGCGGGGGAAAAGTCCGAGGTGCTGGCGTTGCCGCGGCGCTGGCCGATGAACACCGTCACCCCCATGCCCTTGTCCTTGTTTTGCTCGATGGTCTCGATCTTGCTCTTGCGTACCGACACCGACAGGCCGCTGCCCTCGCTGATTTCGACGGCGCAATCGGTGCCGCCCTGCTCCTTGGCAAACGCCAGCACGTCGCGTGCGAGCTGCTTCAACTGGTCCTGGGTGTGGGTGAAATGGGTATCGCTCATGGGCTGTAATCTTCGGGTGGGCGCTAAAACAGGTATCATAGCAGTCGTTTACAGTTTACAGGTGCGGCCACGCGCCTGACAGAAAGTTAATATTATGGTAAATCCCAATCGCGGCAGCGGCGGCGTGGGCTTCAGCTCCACCGAATTCGAGCAAGAGTACGAACGTCCTTCCAAATCCGAACTCAAGCGCCAGTCCGACGCCCTGCAGAAAATGGGCGAGACCCTGGTCGAATCGCCGCGCGACCGCGTCAAGCGCGTGCCCATGCCCGAGGACGTGCGCGACGCCATCCTCGAGTGCCAGCAGATCACCAACCATGAAGGCCGGCGCCGCGCGCTGCAATTCGTCGGCAAGAAGATGCGCACGCTCGACGAGACCGAAGTGGCCGTGATCCAGCAAGCCATCGACGCCTGGAAAGGCGCCTCCAAGTCCGAGACCGCGGCCATGCACGCGCTGGAGCGCCGCCGCGACAAGCTGCTCACCGACGACAAGGCGCTCACCACGCTGCTGGCGGAAAACCCGGAACTGGACGTGCAGCACCTGCGCACCCTGATCCGCAACGCCCGCAAGGAACAGGCCGAGAACAAGCCGCCCAAGGCCTACCGCGAGATCTTCCAGATCCTCAAGCAGATCGAGGCTGGCAAGGGCAAGGCCAAGCCGGCCGACGCCGACGACGAAGAAGACAGCGAGTCCGATGACGAGTAACACCGACACCCTGGTCATCGGCCTGGTGTCGGTGTCCGACCGCGCCAGCGGCGGCGTCTACCAGGACCTCGGCCTGCCCGCGCTGCAAGACTGGCTAGCGCGCGCGCTCACCACTCCCTACCGTGTTGAAACCCGATTGATCGCCGACGAGCGCGCGCAGATCGAGGCCACGCTGACCGAACTGGTCGACGTGGCCCGCTGCCACCTGGTGCTGACCACCGGCGGCACCGGCCCGGCGCGGCGCGACGTCACGCCCGAGGCCACGCTGGCTATCGGCACCAAGGAGATGCCGGGCTTCGGCGAGCAGATGCGCCAGATCAGCCTGCATTTCGTGCCGACCGCCATCCTGTCGCGCCAGACCGCGGTGATCCGCGAAACCGCCGACCACGCCGCGCTGGTGCTGAACCTGCCGGGCCAGCCCAAGGCCATCGCCGAAACGCTGGGCGGCCTGAAGGACGCGGCCGGCGCCACGCTGGTGGGCGGCATCTTCGCCGCCGTGCCCTACTGCGTCGACCTGATCGGCGGCCCCTACATGGAAACCGACCCGGCCGTGTGCAAGGCCTTCCGGCCCAAATCCGCGCAACGCCCCCAACCCTGAGGACGCCCATGAGCACCCTGCTGCAAACCATCGAAAAAGAAACCGGCGCCAACCCGAGCGTGGCCATCATCTGGATGCACGGCCTGGGCGCGGACGCCAACGACTTCGTGCCCATGCTGCACGAGCTGGACCTGCGCGGCCTGCCGCCGATCCGCTTCGTCTTCCCCAACGCCGACACCATGCCGGTGACCATCAACAACGGCTACGTGATGCGGGCCTGGTACGACATCGTCGCCAGCGACCTGGGCCGCCAGGAAGACGAAGCCGGCCTACGCGCGTCGCAAGCCAAGGTGGAGGCGCTGATCGAGCGGGAGAAGGCGCGCGGCATTCCGGCCGAGCGCATCATCCTGGCCGGCTTCTCGCAGGGCTGCGCGATGACGCTGCAGACCGGCATGCGGCTGCAGGAAAAGCTGGCCGGCATGATGTGCTTGTCGGGCTACGTGCCGATCGCCGCCAAAGCCGCCGCCGAGCACACGCAGGCCAGCCTGTCCACGCCGATCTTCATGGTGCACGGCCGCATGGACCCGGTGATCCCGGTGGCCCGCGCCGAACAGTCGCGCGACCTGCTCAAGCAGCTCGGCTACAGCGTCGAATGGCACGACTACGCGATGCAACACTCGCTGTGCCAGGAAGAAGTGGACCACATCAGCGCCTGGCTGAAAAAGGTTTTGGCCTAAGCCAGCGCCGCCGCCACCAGCGGCTCCAGTTCCGGCTGCGCGCGGTCGGAATTGGCCAGCTGGATCACCGACATGCGCAGCTGCGGCAGGCGCACGATCAGCGTATTGAAGCCCCACAGGCAACCGCCATGGAACACCACGTCGTGCTCCTGGCGCCGCACCCACTCCAGACCAAAGCGGTAATCCGGCACCGTGCCGTCGGCCAGCGGCGATGGCTGCAGCATCGCGTGCAGCAAGCTATCCGGATCGGCCCACTGCCGGTGCCACGCGCGTTCCCACAGCACCAGCTCCCGCGTGCTGGCGTACATGCCGCCGTCGCCCACCGTATTGGCATTGCCCAGATGCTGGCGGTAGCCGCCCGGCCGCGCCGCATCGGCCTCGTAGCTGCACACACGATGCGGCAGCACGTTCTGGCGGTCGTCGTCGAAGCCCATGCGCGTGATCCCCAGCGGCTGCAGCAGCGTCTCGCGCAGATAGCGCGCGGCCGGCACGCCGCTCAGGCGCTCGACCAGCGCCGCCAGCAGGATGTAATTGCTGTTGCTGTAGCGATGCCCGGCGCCGCCATCGACCGTGTCCATGCGCGCGATGACGCGCAGGATGTCGGCGTTGTTGAAGTAGTCCGCCTCGTGCCTGCCCGGCTGGCAGCGCAAGAACTGGAAGTAGTCCGGGATCCCGCTGCTGTGATTGAGCAGGCTGCGCAAGGCGAACGGCTGCTCGAAGCCGGCCAGCTCCGGCAACAGCGCACACACATCATCATCCAGCCCGACCTTCCCGGCGCGCACCAGCGCCAGCACGGCCGCCGCCGTGAACTGCTTGGACTCCGACGCCAGGTAATACGCCGACCGCGCCGACAACGGCACCTCCAGCTCCAGCGACGCCAGGCCATGATGCAGCTCGAACGCCACCTCGCCATCGCGCACCACCAGCGCGCTGAAGCCCGGCCCGTCGGCGGGCAGCGCCGCTTGCAGGCGCAAAAAATATGCTCTCAGTTGATCCATCACTATCGCTTTGCTCGTCAATCCGGCAGCGGCGTGGCGGCGGACGCCGGCACCGGCGTCTGCGCCGCGTTCATCACCATCGCCAGGAAGGTGTAGTAGCCGTTGATGCCCATCAGGTCCACCACCCCGTGCTCGCCGAAGGCCGCCAGCGCCGCCGCGTAGGTTTCGTCGTCGACCCGCTGCCGCTGGTGCAGCTGGATGCAGAAGTCGTGCACCAGCGCCTCGTCGGCCGCCATGCCCTCCGGCCGCCGCCGCGCCGCCACCGCCGCCACCACCTCGTCGGCGATGCCGTACTGGCGCGCGATCGGCTCGTGGATCGCCCACTCCACCTGCTGGCTCCACTGCCGCGCCGTCACCAGGATCGCCAGCTCCGTCAGCCGCGTGCCGATCGCGCTGCGGTAGCGCAGGTACTCGCCCATGCGCTGCGCCGCCGCCATCAGCTCCGGGCTGCGGATCAAGGGCACGAAGGGCCCGTACAAGGCTCCCCTCGGCCCGTCGATCACGGCCTGCGCCGCCACCTGCTGGGCGGCGCTCATGTCGGCAAACGGTATGGGTCCCAAACGATCATCCATGGCAGGCATCCTTAAACAATATTCGCTCATGGTGCGGCATAGATCAACAGAATACAAGCCGATCAAGGCTATCGTCTGCTCTTCGTCACCCCGATTGAAAGGTCGTCATGAGCCACATCATCCACCGCAACCTGCGCCGCACGCCGCCGCTGGCCGTCAGCGCCTCCGGCCTGACTGTCCGCGACAGCCAGGGCCGCAGCTATCTCGATGCCAGCGGCGGCGCCGCCGTCTCCTCGCTGGGCCACGCCCATCCCGACGTGCTGGCCGCCATGCACGCGCAGATCGACCGCAACGCCTACGCCCACACGGCCTTCTTCACCTGCGACGCCGCCGAGGAACTGGCCACCCGCCTGGCCAACGACGCCCCCGGCGACCTCGATCACGTCTACCTGGTCTCGGGCGGTTCGGAGGCGATGGAGACCGCCCTCAAGCTGGCGCGCCAGTACTGGCTCGAAGCCGGCCAGCCCGATCGCAGTGTGTTCATCGGCCTCCGCCAGAGCTACCACGGCAACACGCTGGGCGCGCTGGCCATCGGCGGCAACGAGTGGCGCCGCCGTCCGTTCGAGCCGCTGCTGATGGAGGTGCCGCGCGTCTCGCCCTGCAATGAGTACCGCGGCCGCGCCGACGGCCAGAGCACCGAAGACTACACCGCCGCCCTGCTGGCCGAGCTGGAGACGACCATCCTGGAGCAAGGCCCGCAGCACATCATCGGCTTCGTCGCCGAGACCGTGGTCGGCGCCACCGGCGGCGCGGTGCCGCCCACGCCCGGCTACTTCAAGGGCGTGCGCAAGCTGTGCGACCAGTACGGCATTTTGCTGATCCTCGATGAAGTCATGTGCGGCATGGGCCGCACCGGCACGCTGTACGCGTTCGAACAGGACGGCGTGGTGCCGGACCTGGTGGTGCTGGGCAAAGGCCTGGGCGCCGGCTACCAGCCGATCGGCGCGGTGCTGGCGCGCGAGCACATCGTGCGCCAGCTGCGCGACGGCAGCGGCGCTTTCCTGCACGGCCACACCTACATGGGCCATCCGGTGGCGGCGGCGGCCGCGCTGGCGGTGCAGAAGGTGATACAGAGGGATTGCCTGCTGGGCGCCGTCACGGTGCGCGGCGCGGCCTTCCGCCGCATGCTGCGCGACGCTTTCGGCGGCCATCCGCACGTGGGCGACATCCGCGGGCGCGGCATGCTGCTGGCGCTGGAGCTGGTGCGCGACCGCGATAGCAAGCAGCCCTTCGATCCGGCCTGCCAGCTGCACGCGGCGGTGAAGGAGCAGGCCATGTCGCGCGGCCTGATGGTCTATCCGATGGGCGGCACCATCGATGGCCGGAACGGCGACCATATCCTGCTGGCGCCGCCGTTCATCGCCACCGAGGCCGAACTGGCGGAGATCACCAGCCGCCTGGCCGACGCGCTGACCAGCGCGCTGACCAGCGCGACGTGATTACTTCGGCGCGGTCCAGGCGACGACGTCCTGCTGCTGCTCGCCCAATCCGGCGATGCCCAGCCGCAGGACGTCGCCCTTCTTGAGGAAACGCTGCGGCTTGCGGCCCTGGCCCACGCCCGGCGGCGTGCCGGTGGCGATCACGTCGCCCGGCTCCAGCGTCATGAACTTCGACAGATAGCTGACGATCTGCGCCACCGAGAAGATCATGGTGTCGGTGCAGCCGGTTTGCATGCGCTTGCCGTTCAGCTCCAGGTACAGGTCCAGCTTCTGCACGTCGTAGATGTCCTCCGGCGTCACCAGCCACGGGCCGACCGGGCCGAAGGTGTCGCAGCCCTTGCCCTTGTCCCACTGCGGGCCGCGCTCCAGCTGGAACGAGCGCTCCGACACGTCGTTGACCACGCAATAGCCGGCCACGTATTTGAGCGCGTCCTCCTCGCTGACGTACTGCGCGCGCGTGCCGATCACCACGCCCAGCTCCACTTCCCAGTCGGTCTTCTTCGAGCCTTGCGGCAGCATGACGGGATCGTCCGGGCCGGACAGGCAGGAGATCGCCTTCATGAAGACGATGGGCTCCTTCGGAATCGGCATGCCCGATTCGGCCGCGTGGTCCGAGTAATTGAGGCCGATGCCGATGAATTTGCCGACGCGCGCGACCGGCACGCCGTAGCGCGGATTGCCGCGCACCAGCGGCAGCGAGGCGTGCGGGATCTTTTCCAGCTTGCGCAGCGCCTTGGGCGCCAGCTGCGCCGCGTCGATGTCGGCGATCACGCCGGACAGGTCGCGCAGCTTGCCTTCGTCATCGATCAGGCCTGGTTTCTCTTTGCCGGGACGGCCGTAACGAACGAGTCTCATGGGGTTCCTAGGTTAAAAGCGGTGGGACGATGCCCGCCATTCTAACCGTAGCGCCCTTGCCTGAGCCATTTGTTGGCGATGATCTTGGTGCCGCTGACCACCGGCGCGCCGCCGTGCAAGGTCTGCTTGTCCGGTTGATGATTGACGTCGGTGTTGAGGAACCACAGCGCGCTGCCCTTCTTCGGATACACCTCCAGCCCCAGGCCGGGGAACACCGTGCCGCCGCCCTGCTCCACGTCGCTCAGGTACAGGATGAAGGTGGCCAGCCGCTGGCCGCCGCGCGCCAGGTGGCTGCGATGGCCGCTGCTGTCCGGGTCCAGCCAGTCGTAGTGCGGACGATACTCCTGCGTCACGCCGTACTTCTGCAGCTGGAACGGCTCGCCGCATTCGGCCGGCCAATGCGCCAGCTCCGCCAGGCGCTGCTCGATGCGCTCGGCCACCTCGGCCTCGCCGCGCTGGATGAAGGCCATCTCGCTGGTGCGGCCCTCGTGCACCACGCTGGCGCCGTCGGCCTCGCCGGTGACGGTGGAGCGGGTGTAGCGCGTGCCGCAATGGGCGACGATGGCGTCGCACTCCTCGTCGCTGAGCACATTCCCCAGCAGGATGATCTGCGGCTGCTTCAGCACGAACAACACTTCCACCATGCGGTCCTGCACCGCGATCAGGTTGCGTTCCAGGTCAATGTAGGGCATCTGCTGCGGCGCCACGAACACGCTGGCCGCCGGCGCCTGCCCTTCGGCGGCGCGCAGCGCCAGCGCCTCGTCGATGGCGGCGCGCGCCACCGCCATGCTGTGCTGGCCGGAGGCGGCCATGCTGTTGGCCATGTCCAGCGGATTGCAGGCGCGCGCCAGGTTTTCCATGATCCAGTCCCGCCACACGGCCGGCAGGGAGGCAAAGGGGGTGGGTGGAGAGGTCATCGTGTGATCGGTGGGCTGGTTGCCGGATTACCGGATGGATGATCGATTCTACCGGATTGCGCCGCCGCCCCCCAGCGCCGCCGCGCGAATAGCAACAGTCCCCGCAACTGCAGCAGCACCAGCACCCCGAACGCCACCTGGTAGGCCTGCGCCGGATAGTGCTGCAGGGCGTCGGGCCGCCAGCAGCCCAGCACCAGCCCGAAGCCGGCCTGCATCGCGAACGCGCCCAGGAAGATCAGCAGGTTCAGGCAAGTGGCGCCGCGCCCCGTCAGCGACGGCGGCAGGCTTTGCGCGACGATGGCGTACTCGATGCCGGTCACCGTGCCCACCAGCGTGAACACCACCGACAGCAGCTGGAAGCTGGGCGCCCAGTTCAGCACAAAGCCCAGCTGCACCGTGATGAACAGCACCACGCCGGCAGCCGCCACGCTGATCGGCGCCACGCCGCGCCGCCCGGCCCACTCGGTGATCATGCCGACCGCGATGGCGCCGAAGATCACCGCCGCCATGCCCAGGTACAGCAGGTAGGTCACCGCCGCCTCGGAAAAGCCGGCGACGTCGCTCAGCCAGCGGCTGATCCACAGGCCCTGGATGCCGAAGAACACCATGTGCGGCACCATCACCAGCTGCGCCACCTCGCGGAAGGCCGGATGCTTGAACACCTCGCGCAGCACCGCCAGGCTGGCCGGCCGCGCCGCCGACGATGACGATGACGCGGGCGGCGTGGAGGGCGCCACCAGCCGTATCAGCAGCGCCAGGCAGGCCGCCGCAGCCGCCAGTCCGACGAACAGGCCGCGCCAGTCGGTGTAGTGCAGCGCCAGCCGCACCGGCAGCGTGGCCGACGCCGCGCCCAGGCCACCGGCCGCGATCAGGTAGCCCTGCACCGACGGCAGCCGCGCCGGCGTGACCCAGGTCGATACCGCCTTCACCGCCGACATGAAGCAGCCGCCCAGCCCCAGCCCGATCAGCGCGCGCGCCACCAGCAGCTCGGCGAAATTATGGCCGCCCGAGAAGGCCAGCGCGCCCAGCGCCGCCAGCAGCAGCATCGGCGGCTGCACCCGCGCCGGGCCCCAGCGGTCCAGCGCCATGCCGACCGGCAGCTGCGCCAGCGCGAACGCCAGGAAGAAGGCGCTGGTCAGCAGGCCAAGCTGGCCGGGGGTCAGCGCCAGCGCCGCCATCAGCTGCGGCGCCAGCGTCGCGTTCACGGTGCGGATCAAACTCGATAAATAGTGGCCCAGCGCGAACGGCAGGAACACCAGCACGAACACCGCGCGGCCGGACATGGCGCCACCTACGCCGAATTGTGGGCGCCGCAGCCGGCCGCCGCGCCGCCGCGCTGCCCGTCGTCCTGGCGCGCCGCGATCAGCGGGATCACCTTGCGCTGGCCCGGCGGCTCGGCGCCGTACTCGCTGCGGCTGCCGCCCTCCTCCTCGAAGAAGAACTTGTCCTTGCCGAAGGCCGGCTTCAGTTCGTCCATCCAGGTCGCGTTGGGATCGAATTTGGCGTAGAACGGCTTGCGCACCCAGTCGGCGTTGCGGGCCTGCAGGAACTGCAGCGCGAACACCTTCTCGCCGCCGATGGTGACGATGCCGTCGATCACCACCTTGCCGGGGAAGGCGCTCATCGACGGCCCGCGCACGGTGCGCGACAGGCCGGACACCATCTGGTAGGCCTGCTGGAAGATCTCGTGCGCGCGCGCCAGCGGCAGCTGGAAGTATTCGCGCGGCCCGGTGTCGCGCTCGACGAACATGTAGTACGGGATGGCGCCCAGCCGCACGCCGGTCTGCCACAACTCGGCCCAGCTGCGCGGGTCCTCGTTGATGTGGCGGATCAGCGGCCCCTGCATGCGCAAGGTGGCGCCGGTGCCGACGATGCGCTTGACCGCCTGCTGCGCGATCTCCGGGCGCAGCTCCACCGCGTGGTTGTAGTGGCCCATGATGGCCATGTTCTTGCCGCTGTCGACCACCCGCTCGAACAGGCGCAGCAGGTCGTCGGCGTCGCGGTCGGTGACGAAGCGCTGCGGCCAGTACGCCACCGACTTGGTGCCGATGCGGATGTTCTGGATGTGCGCCAGGTCCGGCGCCAGCAGCGGCTCGATGTAGGCCTCCAGCGAGCGCGTGTTCATGATCAGCGGATCGCCGCCGGTGATCAGCACGTCCGTCACCTCGGGATGCAGGCGCAGGTAGTCGGCCAGCTGGTGCGATTCCTTGGCGTCGAACTTCATGTCGTCCATGCCGACGAACTGCGGCCAGCGGAAGCAGAAGGTGCAGTAGGCGTGGCAGGTCTGGCCGGCGCTGGGGAAGAACAGCACCGTCTCCTTGTACTTGTGCTGCAGGCCCTTGAGCGGCGCGTCGTTCACGCGCGGCACGTTGTGCGTCATCTGCCCTGCCGGATGGGGATTCATGCGCAGGCGGATGCGCCGCACCAGCTCGGTCAACGCCTGCTGGTTGGCGCGGCCCAGCACCAGCTCGCGCAGCTGGGCGTAGTCGTCCGGCGCCAGCATGTCGCGGTGCGGGAAGGTCAGGCGGAAGATCGGATCGTCGGGGATGTTGCTCCAGTCGATCAGGTGGTCCATCACGTATTCGTTGGTGCGGAACGGCAGCACGTGCGACACCACCTGCACCGCTTCCTGCAGGTCGGGCGTGAGCCATTCCCACTGGCGGGAATGGGAGATGGTCTGGCGGATGAAGGGCTTGAACTTGGGCGCCTGGGCGCCGGCGCTGTTCCAGGAAGCTGTCGGAGTAGAGGTCATCGCTGGTTCCTATCGCAATAAAAGGGGAGGGCGGAAACTGCATGCTAGGCCGCCCGCCGAAAAGGCGATTGCCGAAAATCAACTGACCCACGGAAATACATTTTCCCTTGACGCAGAGCGCGTGCAAAATTGCCACACGGCCAGAACTTGCGGCAGCGCAATTCCCGGCGGCGGCAGCGGCGTACAGTTGGTGGGAGCAAGTCCCTCCTCCTCCCCCACACAAGGAACCGCCATGAGACTGACCGCCCTGCTGGCCGCTGTCGCCGCCACGCTGTTGCACACCACCGCCGGCGCCGCCGAGCCCACCGAGAAGGATGCCATCGCCATGGTGGAAAAGGGCGCCGCCTACATCAAGGCCCACGGCAAGGACGAGATGATCAAGAAGGTCGCCGCCAAGGACCCCGAGTTCGTGCAGGGTTCGCTGTACGTCGACCTGCGCGACCTGGCCACCGGCGTGGTGCTGGCGCACCCGTTCAACCCCTCCATCGTCGGCAAGGACCTGACCGACGTGCCCGACGCCAGCGGCAAGAAGTACCGGCGCGAGATCATCGACCTGGCCGCCAAAAAGGGCCACGGCTGGGTCGACTACCAGTACAAGAACCCCGGCAACGGCAAGATCGAACCCAAGACCACCTACGTGCTGCGGGTCGGCGACGTGGTGCTGGAAGCGGGCATCTACAAAAAATAGCGGCGGGAGAGCACCATGCTGAACAAACTGCGTATCGGTCCCAAACTGTTGCTGGCGCCCGGCCTGGTGCTGCTGCTGCTGATCGTCACGGCCGCCGCCGCCTACTACGGCATGGTGCGCCAGAACGCCTCGCTGGAAAACCTGGTGCAGGTGCGCGCGGCGCGCCTGCGCCTGGCCGCCGACATCACCGGCGAGACGCGCTACGCCCACGCCCACATCTACCAGCTGCTGGCCTGGGTCAACGGCAGCTTCTCGCAGGCCCGGCTGGACGCGCTGGCGCGCCAGCTCAAGGCCGGCCACGCCGCCATCGAGGGCCAGCTGCGCCAGCTGGCGGCGCAGACCACGTCCGACGAGGACGCGGCCGAGCACAAGATCGCCGGCCAATTGCTGCAGACGCTGGTGGCCTACCGCAAGGCGGTGCAGGACACCATGGAGATGGCCAGCATCGACCAGAGCATCGCCACCAACGCCATGGCCCACGGCGAGAAGCAGTTCCTGCTGTTCAACGAGCAGCTGGCGCAGCTGTCGGCGCTGGAGAAAAACCTCAGCGAGCAGGCTTACGCGCGCGCGCGCGCCGAGTTCCACTCGCTGGGCAACAGCATGGCGCTGATGGTGCTGCTGTCGATCGCGCTGTCGCTGGGCGTGACGATGGCGGTGCGCGGCGCCATGCTGCGCGACATCCGCGCCATCGCCGACGTGGTGGTGGCGCTGGCGGCCGGGCGGCTGTCGGCCGGCCAGGGCGGCAACCACGGCCGCGACGAGATCGCCGACACCGCCCGCATGCTGGACCACACCATGCACAACCTGACCCAGACGCTGAGCGCCATCCTGGCCTCGGTCAAGGCGATCGACTGCGCCTCGCACGAGATCGCCAGCGGCAACCTGGACCTGTCGACCCGCACCGAGATGCAGGCCAGCTCGCTGGAGGAGACCGCCAGCGCCATGGCCAGCCTGACCCAGGCGGTGCAGAACAACGCGGCCGGCGCGCGCCAGGCCTGCGAGCTGGCGGCCGGCGCCGCCGACCTGGCCCAGCACGGCGGCGCCGCCGTGCGCCAGGCGGTGCAGACCATGGCCTCGATCCGCGCCAGCTCGCGCCAGATCGTCGACATCATCGGCGTGATCGACGGCATCTCGTTCCAGACCAACATCCTGGCGCTCAACGCGGCCGTGGAGGCGGCGCGCGCCGGCGAGCAGGGACGCGGCTTCGCCGTGGTGGCCAGCGAGGTACGCACGCTGGCGCACCGCTCGGCCGCCGCCGCCAAGGAGATCAAGGCGCTGATCGCCACCTCGGTGGCCACCATCGACAGCGGCAGCGCCTCGGTGCAGCAGGCCGGCGAGCGCATGGAGGCCATCGTCGCCTCGGTGCAGCAGGTCAACGAGGTGATCGCCCGCATCAGCGACGCCAGCGCCGCGCAGGCCCAGGGCATCGCCGAGGTCAACCAGGCGGTCGGTCAGATGGACGATGTGACGCAGCAGAACGCCGCGCTGGTCGAGCAGGCCGCGGCCGCCGCCGCCAGCCTGCAGGAGCAGGCGGTGCAGCTGTCGCAGGCGGTGTCGGTGTTCAAGGTGGAGGCGCCGTCAGCGCATGGGCTTGCTCAAAAAGCGCGAGCCGGCCAGGCCGAAGCGCCACGGCAGCTCCACCGCTTTGCTGATGCCGATGCGCGGGCCGGCTAGCACGGCAATGCCGGCCGCGTCCGGCGCCAGCAGCGTGAACGGCGGCGCGTCCAGCGCCAGGTTGTTGTGCTCGCGCGTGACGCCCAGCGCCTGGCACAGCCGCCCCGGCCCGGCGCACAGCAGGCGCGGCTCGTCCAGCCCGCGCCGTTCGCGCATCCGCTCCAGGCCGGCCAGCGGCTCCAGCGCCCGGATCAGCACGCCGGCGCCGTGGCCCTCCTCGCGGCAGACGAAGTTCAAACACCAGTGCAGGCCGTGCGAGCGGTACACATAGCTGCGCCCCGGCGGGCCGAACATGGAGAAGTTGCGCGGCGTCGGCCCGTTGAAGCTGTGCGCGGCCGGCTCGGTGCGGTCGTAGGCCTCGGTCTCGACGATGCGCCCGCCCACCCCGTCCACCAATAAAGTGACGCCGATCAGGCGCCGCGCCACCTCGGCCGAGGGCGCGCTGAAATCGATGCCAGCCAGATGCTTGTCCATCCGCGTATTGTAAAGGGCAATCTGGACCGCGCGCCCACGAAAGGCGTGACAAATGATTATCGAAACGGCGCGCGCCACGGCTTTTAGCGACAAAATATGGCGGCCCCGGCAGAAAATCGGGAGAAATTCGTGCGCGCCGCCCGCGCTTGCGGCGATAATCTTGTGAGGCACGCCCGGCATGCGCCGGCGCACTGGTTTATAGTATCACCTTGGCAACGCCAGCCCTTACCCCCTGAAGAAGACAATGACGACAGCAGCAGCCCCAGCCATGCCAGTAGAAAACGCGGTGGAAGAAGCGCTGATGCGCTCCATCCGTATTCCGCCCCGGCCCAGCCTGCTCGTCGACCTGCAGCGCGAGCTGGCCCAGCTCGACCCGTCGCCGCGCCGCATCGCCCGCATCATCGGCAACGACGTCGGCATGTCCGGCGCCCTGCTCAAGCTGGCCAACTCGCCGTTCTTCGGCGCCGCGCGCAAGGCCAAGTCGGTCGAGCAGGGCATCAACTTCCTCGGCATCAACCAGTGCGCGGCCCTGCTGACCGGGCTGCTGGCGCGCCAGGCCATCGAGGGCAAGGAGGCCGACCTGAACGCCTTCTGGGAAGTGTCGGCGCGCCGGGCCCAGGCGGTGGTGTTCTTCTCGCGCAAGCTGCGCATCGCCCCGCCGGACATCGCCCACACCTTCGGCCTGTTCTGCGACATCGGCGTGCCGCTGCTGATGAACCGCTTCGCCGACTACGCCGCCACCTACGCCGACGCCTGCGACGACGCGGTGCAGGCCTTCACCGTCATCGAGGACAGCCGCTACAGCACCAACCACGCCGCCATCGGCTGCCTGCTGGCGCGCAACTGGGGGCTGTCGCCGGACGTCTCCTGGGCCATTTTGCTGCACCACGACTACCGCGTGCTGGACGACCCGGCCACCGACGACGCCGTGCGCTCGCTGGTGGCGCTGGCGCTGCTGGCGGAAAAAGGCATCGCCCGCTTCCACAGCCGCCAGCTGTCCTACGAGTGGGAAAAAGGCGGCGACCAGGCTTGCCGCCACCTGGGCCTGTCCGAAGACGAAACCGCCGACCTGCTGGACGAACTGCACGAAGCCTTCCACACCGAACGATAAGAAAAACATGCCGAAAAATAAGCGCCCCGTACCGCGCAAATCCGCCAATTCCCCGGAACTGAAAGACGAACAACAAACCACCGAACTGTGCGCGCTGGCGCTGGACCTGGCCGACGGCGAGTTCAACCACGACATCGTGGCCGACAGCACCCGCGCCGAACTGGCGCAGAAGGGGCTGGACTTCCAGCGCCTGCTGCGCAAGCTGCTCAACCAGGGCAAGGACGAGGTGCTGTACGGCGCCGTCGAGCTGGCCCGCGACGAGTCGCGCGACGGCTACCGCTACCTGCGCAACGCCATCGAGGAAGGCGCGGCCAGCGTGATCCTGCGCCGCGAGGGCGCGCCCGAGATGGAGATCGACGCCTTCGCCATCCCGGTGTTCGTGCACAGCCGGGGCGGCCTGGACCCGGCCCACGACTTCCAGGACGGCGCCGCCTACGACGCCCTGCTCGACAGCTTCACCGACGCCGGCCTGGAAAGCCCGAAAGCCAAGGTGGTGCTGGTCAGCCACGCCTACGACCTGGAAGAGTTCGAGCGCGTCACCTACGGCCAGCTGCACGCCATGGTGCGCGAGGCGGCGCAGTCGCTGACCGAGAAAAAGATCGCCGCCGCGCCGGCGCTCGAGCGCAGCATGGCGGCCGGCTGGTCGGCCACCGGCTTCGGCCCGGACGACGCCGCCGTCGAGCTGCGCTTCCTGCTCGGCTTCGCCATGAAGCGCGCCGACGATCCTTTCTACAAGGTGCCGGCCGGCGAAAAGGCGGCCGACGCCTACTTCGCCCAGCGCGCCGCGCGCTACCAGAAATGGACCGGACAGCACGCGCCGCTGGTGGCGCGCTGCCTGGGCCGCGGCCGCGGCGCCGACCCGGCGTTGCGCCTGAACTTCCTGTACCAGGACCTGTTCTTCGGCGCCCGCGAGCAGGGCCAGGCCGAATACGCGACGCTGCAATTGCTGTCGGCGCTGAACCAGGCCATCGGCGCGCGCGCGCCGGACCGGCTGAGCGCGGTCATCGCCCCGTTCGACGTCGACGACGAGATGGTGCTGCGCGTGCAGCTGAGCGAGGACGGCGCCGTGCTGGCCCACGGCGACAAGCCGCTCGACCTGGGCGCCGACCTGGAACTGGAGGTCGACGACCTGCGCGACGCGCTGGCCAGCATCGGCGTCGCCGAGGTGCTGGTGGCGCTGCGCTTCGACGCCGACGGCCAGCCGGTGGAGCCGCGTCCGCTGGCCTGAGGCCAACGCAAATTCCCGTTTGACATCGCCCCGGGAGCCGAGGATACTTTCCCCAAGCGGAACACAGAGTCCGCTGCCTCGTGCGGCGCCGGCTTGTGCTCCGCGGCAAAGGGAGACTCGTCATGCAACCATGGACCTTGGCCTTGTGCGCCGCGCTGCTGTGCGGCTGCGCCGGCCCGTCGCCGGCCCCGCGCGCGGCCGCGCCGATGGTATTCCACGATCAATTGTTCCAACCGCCGGCGGCGCCGGTCGACACCAGCCACATCTTCGAGGTCAGCCCCGCCATGCGCGACTACCTGGGCCGCGAGATCGGCCACGGCCTGTCGCACAAGGATCCCCGGCGCGAACTGTTCGACGCCCTGTACCGCAAGGACAAGCTGCAGCTCGAGTACGACTCGGCGATGACGCGCAACGCCGCCCAGACCTTCGCCGCGCGCGCCGGCAACTGCCTGTCGCTGGCCATCATGACGGCCGCGCTGGCGCGCGAGCTCAACCTGGTGGTGCAGTTCCAGCAGGTCGATGTCGACGAAAGCTGGAGCCGCGCCGGCGACCTGTATTTCGCCAGCAACCACGTCAACCTGGCGCTGGGCCGCCAGCGCCTGAGCTACGGCGAGGGCTACAGCGTCGACCTGTCGAACTCGCTGACGGTGGACTTCATCCCCATCCCGCCCAAGGCGCGCGAAACCGCCCGGCCGCTGGAGGAGCGCACCATCGTCGCCATGTACCTGAACAACCGCGCCGCCGAACTGCTGTCGCAGGTCAAGCTGGACGAGGCCTACTGGTCGGCCCGCAAGGCGGTCGAGCAGGATCCGGGCTTCCTGAACGCCTACAACACGCTGGCCGTGGTCTACCAGCACCACGGCAACCTGGCCGAGGCCGAGCAGGTGCTGCGCTACGCGCTGTCGCAGGCGCCCGCCAACACCATCGTCCTGTCCAACCTGGCGCAGGCGCTGGAGGCCCAGCGCCTGCCCGGCAAGCTGGCCGAGGCGGCCACGCTGCGCGCCCGCCTGGCGCAGCTGGAGCCCGAGCCGCCCTTCCACTACTTCAACCTGGGCCAGGAGGCCATGCGCGTCGGCGACTACCGCCGCGCGCGCGACCTGTTCGCGCGCGAGGTCGACCGGGTGCCGGACTACCACGAGTTCCAATTCTGGCTGGCGGTGGCCAATTACCAGCTGGGCAACCTGGGCGAGGCGGACGCCCACATGGTCCAGGCGCTGGCCAACAGCACCACGCGCGGCGACCACGACCTGTATTCGGCCAAGCTGGACCGCATCCGCGCGTACGAGGCGCACGCGGCGGGCAAATAAGCGCGCAGCGGTGGTATTCTGGCCGGGGCGCGCCCCTCAAACGCGCCTCGGAGCTTGACACATAGTTGCAACTACGCAACAATTGTAAAATGTGTAAATCAAGCTGTGCTCACCCCAAGGATACCGCCATGCTGAGACCCAGGTCCGTCTATCTCCTCCCGCTGCTGCTCGCCGCCCTGTTGACCGGATGCGGCGGCGGAGGCGGCGGCAGCGCCGCCGCGCCCGACCCCGGCAGCCCGGCCGTGTCGCCCGCCCTCAGCTTCACCCCCGCCACCGTGCGCGGCACCGTCAACGCCGGCACCTCGCTCACCCTCAACGTCATCGCCAGCGTGGCCCGTCCGGCCGACTTCGCCAACGCCGGCACCGTGGTCGCCAGCATCGTCGACGGCAACGGCGTGCTGCTGCCGACCGCCCAGCTGATCCGCGACAGCGACACCCAGTACCACGCCGTGCTGCAGACCGCGCCGTCGCTGGCGGCCGGCACCTACACCGGCAACCTCAGCGTGCGCCTGTGCCGCGACAGCGGCTGCGCCAGCCAGTTCCCCGGCTCGCCCATGCTGCTGCCCTACAGCCTGCAGGTGGTGCCGGCCGGCCAGCTGACCTTCAGCGCCACGCCGGCTGTCGCCCTCAACGCCACCGCCCACCTGGGCGGCGCGGCGCCGGCCCCGGTCAGCATCGCCATCAGCGGCGAGGGCCGCAGCTGGAGCGCCAGCAGCGGCGCGGCCTGGCTCAAGCCCACGCCCGCCAGCGGCAGCGGCAGCGGCACGCTCAGCGCCGCCTTCGACCCCACCGGCCTGGCCGTGGGCGAGTACAGCACCACGCTGACCGTGCTGGCCAGCGACGGCCAGAGCGCCACGCTGACGGCCACGCTGTCGGTGCAGCCGAGCGGCCTGGTCACCGCCAACGGCGTCGTCTTCAACGCCGTCAACGGCGCGCCGATCGCCACCCAGGTGGTCCCGCTCGACACCGACGACAAGAGCAGCGCCAGCTGGAGCGCGGTGGCCAACGCCGGCTGGCTGCGCATCTCGCCGACCAGCGGCAAGACGCCGGCCACCGCCGTGCTGACGGTCGATCCCAGCGTCGGCGCGCTGGCCAGCGCCAGCTACAACAGCAGCGTCACGCTCAGCGCCACCGGCCTGCCGGCGCGCGAGCTGCCGGTCACGCTGAACCTGACGCCGGCCACGCTGAGCGCCTCGGTCAACAGCATCACCCTGGGCGGCACCTACGGCCGCGACTTCAGCGCCAGCCCGAGCGTGACGCTGAGCCTGAACACCTCCACCAACGCCTGGCCGTGGACGCTGGGCGCGCTGCCGGCCTGGGCCAGCGCCACCGTCGCCAGCGGCAGCGTCAACCAGGCCGGCAGCAAGACCGCCTTCAAGGCGCTGCCGATCGGCGCGCCGGTCGGCGCCAGCTCCGTGCTGGTCAACGCCACCGCCCGCGTCAACGGCGACCAGCTGGTCGCGCCGGTGCTGCTCAACATCAACCGCGACAAGCACAAGCTGCTGCCGTCCGAGACCGGGGTGGCCTTCAGCGGCTCGCCGGGCTGGACCCGCCTGACCCGCACCCTGACCGTGCAGGACAACTACGGCAGCTTCGGCGGCATGAGCGCCGCCTCCAGCCAGCCCTGGCTGGTGGCCGGCGTCAGCGGCAACAAGCTGACCCTGACGGCCGATCCGACGCCGCTGGGCACGGACACGCTGAACATCGCCACCGTCACGCTGACCCCGCTCGACACCGACGCCAGCGCGCCCGAACCGATCCGCGTGGCCATGTGGAAGGGCACGCACACGCCGGTGGCCAACGTCAGCACGGTGCTCACCTACAGCAACGTGATCACCGACCCGATCCGGCCCTACGCCTACGTGCACAACGGCGGCGCCTACGTCGACATCTACAACCTCTACAGCGGCCAGAAGACCGGCTCGATCACCGGCCTGGGCGCCAGCCTGGGCGACATGACCACCAGCGCCAACGGCGACTACCTGTTCCTGCTGAACCTGAGCAGCCGCTCGCTGGCCACGATCGACCTCAACACCCTGGCGGTGGTGAGCCAGCTGCCGGTCGACGCCGACGCCGCCACCCGCCTCAAGGTGATCCGGCCGAACGGCGTGGAAATGCTGGTGCTCAGCACCGGCGCGGCCTACCTGACCTCGAACGGCGGCCGCCTGACCCTGCCGCTCAGCGGCGGCGGCCCGCTGGCCGCCAGCGGCGACGGCAAGAGCCTGCTGCAGCAGCAGGAAAACAGCGCCACCGTGCAGATCACCACGCTCAGCGTCGACTACAGCGCGCTCAACGGCGGCACCCTGTACCCGGCCCGGATCGCGGCCGCCAGCCACGCCAACACCGGCACGCTGGGCCAGGACATCGCCGTCAGCCCGGACGGCACGCGCATCTACACCGCCAGCAGCACGCCCAAGCTGTGCAGCATTCTCAATCCGGTCGACCTAGGGGTGCTGGGCTACCTGGCGGCCGGCGACGGCACGCCCAACAACGTCAAGCTGGGCAGCGACGGCCGCATCTATTGCGGCGCCGCGGTCAAGACCGCCACCAGCGATGTGTGGATGTACGACACCAGCGGCAAGCTGCTCAACCAGTTCAAGCTGGCCGGCACCGGCAGGCAGTTGCTGCCGCGCCAGCTGGCGGTGTCGGGCGACGGCACGATTTTGATCGGCATCACCGACGACGGCGTGGCCACCATCGTGCCGGTGGGGCCGTGACGGCTCAGTAGCCGGTGCTGCGGCCGGCGATCACCGGCAGGTCGTCGTCGGTGGTCATGGCCCAGATCAGGCGGGCGATGGTTTCCGAGGCAATCACCGTGTGGTGGTTGCCCATCGCCATCAATTTTTCGCGGATCTCGCGCCGCACGGCCGGGATGCCGGTCAGGTCGAACAGGATATCGACGCCGTCGCCCAGCGCGACGATCTGGTCCAGCGTGCGGACCGCCAGGCCGGCGTCCAGCGCCAGCTGGCGGCCCGGCGTGTCGCCGCTTTCGGCCACCGCCACCAACTCCACGCCGCGCTCGCGGCGGCCCAGCATGTTGCGCAAGAAGGCCGAACCGATACGGCCCAGTCCTATGATGGCGATTTTTTGATTGTCCATGTTTTCCCCAGCTAAGTTGAACTGCGATCGATACCCCGGTACACCTGTGTTAAAAGAAAGTATATTAAAGGCAAGCATAACCACCCTCCCCCGGCAAGGCAAGCCGCATGGCACGGCCGCCCCGGCGAAGGGTTGTTTTTACACAAGGAAACATCATGCGGGCATTGATCATCATTGACATGCAACAAGGAATGGCCGGCCCCGCCGCCGGCGTGCGCAACAACCCCGACGCCGAGCGCCACCTCGCCGCCCTGCTGGACGCCTGGCGCGCGGCCGGCGCCCCGGTGGTCCACGTGCGCCACATGTCGCGCACGCCGGGCTCGCCGTTCTGGCCGGGCCAGCCCGGCGCCGAGTTCCAGCCCCGGCTGGCGCCGCTGGCGCGCGAACACGTGGTGGAGAAGAACGTCCCGGACTGCTTCGTCAACAGCGGGCTGGAGCGCTGGCTGCGGGTGCGCGGCATCGACGCGGTGGTGCTGGCGGGCGTGAGCACCAACAACTCGGTGGAGGCCAGCGCCCGCAGCGCCGGCAACCTCGGCTTCGCCACCCAGGTGGTGGCCGACGCCTGCTACGCCTACGCCAAGACCGACTACGCGGGCGTGCCGCGCAGCGCCGACGATGTACACTACATGGCATTATCCAACCTCGATGGCGAATATGCCGCCATCGTCGACACCGCCTCCGTGCTGGCCACGCTCGAGGATTGACGTTTAAGGATCCATCGTCATGCGCATCGCCATCGTCTCCGACATCCACGGCAACCTGGCCGCGCTGGAAGCGGTGGCGGCCGACATCGTCCGCCAGCGGGTGGACGCGGTGGTCAACCTGGGCGACAGCCTGTCCGGCCCGCTGCTGCCGCTGGAGACCGCGCGCTTCCTGATGGCGCGGGACTGGACCCACCTGGCCGGCAACCACGAGCGGCAGATCCTCGAATTGCACCCCGGCTCCGGCGCGGCCGACGCCTACGCCCACGCGCAATTGACGCCGCGCGAACTGGCCTGGATCGCCACGCTGCGCCCCACGCTGCAATGGAACGAGGACGTGTTCCTGTGCCACGGCACGCCGACCAGCGACATCACCGGTCTGCTGGAGACGGCCGAGCGCCACGCCAGCGCGGCCGAGATCGAACAGCGCCTGGGCCGGGTCGAGGCCGGCCTGATCACCTGCGGCCACACGCACGTGGCGCGCAGCGTGCGCGGCGCGCGCAGGCAGCTGATCGTCAATCCCGGCAGCGTCGGCCAGCCGGCCTATACCGACGACCATCCCTACCCGCACGCCATCGAAACCGGCTCGCCCGACGCCCGCTACGCCATCGTCGAGCGGCGCGAACAGCGGTGGCACGCGCAACTGCTCACCGTGCCCTACGACCACCGCGCCATGGCCGAACTGGCCCGCGCCCACGGCCGCGAGGATTGGGCGGTCGCGCTGATGACCGGCTACACCTCGGCAGCGTAGTGCAGGAGATAAGAAAGCACTGGAACGCGAGCGGAATCAGGTACGTCCCGTGGCCAAAGCCACCGAATTTCGTATCTTTGCCCATTGAACCGTTTTTAAGAGGCGTGCTCCCTGGCGGTGACGATGTTCGCGCCAACGGGCGCGCTCCAGCGCAGGCCGATTTGACGTACCGCTTCGGCGACGCCATCCTCGCGCGCCATGGCTTGGGCGATGGCTTGCGCGCGGACGGTCATGGCGGGCGTGCCGCGCAGCCGGCGGATCTGGGCCGCCAGTCTGGCCGGGCTCACGCTGCGGCGCTTGAACGGCTTGCCGGCGATGCCCAGCCGCCGCAGCTCGCGTCCCCAGTGTTCCTGTTCGCTGATGTGGGCGATCACCAGCGACGGTACGCCGGCCAGCGTGGCGGACTGCGTCGTGCCCGCGCCGCCGTGGTGCAGCACGGCGCAGCAATGCGGAAAGATCTGCTGGTGCGGCGCGCTCGCGATGTAGAGAATCTGAAGGTCGGATTGAAAACCGCAGGCCTCCCAGTCGTGGCACTGGATGATCGCTCGACTGCCTGCCAGGCGCGCGGCCTCGGTCAGTAAGCGCAGCGCCTCGGTCTGGCCAGGCAGGTCCGCGGGCATCCAGCTACCGAGCGTCATGTAGACCGGCGCCTCGCCGGCGCCCAGGAAGCTGGACAACGACGCGGGCATGGCACCTTCCAGTTCGCAGTTTGGCCGGTCCAGAAAACCGCAGACCTGGATCGAATCGGGCCAGTCCGGCTGGCGCGCGCAGATTTGCGGACTGACCGCGACTAGTGCAAGATCGCGCGACACCCAGACTTCGGAAACGAGATCGCGCAACGGCGGCATGCCAAGCTGCTTGCGCAGCCGGTCCGGATAATGCCGCAGCGTTCGGGTGAGCACGGTCCTCGTCAACCACCAGAGCAGGCGATTGCCCGGCTTGCCCAGCATACGCAAGCCGAGTGGATGCTGGTGGTCGCTGGGAACGGCCGCATGCGTCAACAGCACGCTCACGTAAGGCAGGCCCGCATGCTCCGCCGCGATCTGCAAAGGGTGCACGAAGTAGTGGCCGATCAGGAGATCCGATTCGGCACCGAGGCGGCGCGCCGATGCGAACATCGCGTCCTCGGCCGGCGCGAAGGCCATGCGCAGCAGGGCCACTATCTGCTTCATCGGATCGCGGATCTGGTACGCGGCATGGCCGACCTGCTCCGCCTCCTCGGCGCTGAGCGCCAGCGCATGCACGGTGATCTTCGCGCCTTGCGCCGACCGGACTGCTTCGTAGACGCCCGCCTGCAGGCAGTAGATAACGAGATGCACCTCGTGCCCCGCCGCTTGCAGGCCATCGGCCAGGGCAAGGAAGGGGCGGATGTCGCCGTGCGAACCCCAGGTCAGCATGCCTATCTTCATGGTTCAACTATCCCTTTCAAGTGGCCACGGAACTCCAGCAGCATTTTCCATTGCTCCAGCTTTTGCGCCAATGTGAGCGAGGCATGGGCGGGGGATGTCGATGGCAGCACCACCGTCCGATAACCTTCCGCCGCGAACTGCGGGGCGAACTTGCCGGACGTCTGGCCGTTGAAGCCCACCGTCTCCAGCAGCGGGCACAGCTCGCGCAGGCGGGCGAAGTCGTTGGCGGCGGGCTTGCGGATGGCCGAATCGAGGCTGCCCTCGCGCTCGCAGGCGCCCAGCACATCCCACAGGCCGAAGCCGTGCGCCAGCAGGCGCGGCAGGCGTTCGTCGTACGGCAGCTGCGCCAACGGCTCCCCCGTCAACGCCGACAGGATCGGCCACAGCAGATTGCGCGGATGCGCGTAGTACTGCTGCGCCGCCAGCGAGGCGGCGCCGGGAAAGCTGCCCAGCACCAGGATGCGCGTGCGCGCGTCGATCACCGGCGCCAGGCCGGCCAGCGCGGGGGATGCCGGATCGTGGGCCATCACGCGCCGTCCGGCAGCGCCTCGGAAATCGCGCGGAAGGAGCGGTCAAACCGATACGGGATGTTCAGGTGGCTATCGACGAATTCCTCGTACACGAACGGAACACCCAAGCCGCGCAAGCGCTGCGTGAAAATGCGCGCCCCATATTGCAGGTTGAACTCATCCAGCGTACCGGCGTCGAGGTAGAGCAGCCGCAAGCTGCGCAGCGCCTTGACGTGGCGTTCGGCGAGGTGCACCGGATCCCACGATAGCCAGCGCTGCCATACGGCCTCATGCAATTCGCCGGTATGCGTATCGAACGGCAGCACGAAGCCCGGCGACATGGCAGGATCCGGCGAATAGCAGGCCGCCATCGCAACGGTATTGAGGGTGGCGTGAAAGCCGGGATCGCGCGGACGAATGTCCCGCAGCCGCTCCACGAAACCGGCCAGTCCGCCGTGGCGTTCCAGCACCGGCAGGCAGCGCGCAAAGGCCGGCTTGTAGCACAGCTCGAAGTACAGGTCGCCGCTGTGCGACGCGGCCATGCCGAACACCTCCGGACGCCGCATCGCGAACATCAGCGCGCCATAGCCACCCGAGCTCTTGCCGGACACGGCACGCCAGTCGCGCGCGGCGACGGTGCGATAACGCGCATCCACATGGGCCACGATTTCGTCGGCGACATAGTCCTCGTAACGCCCGGTCGCGCTGGAGTTGATGTACTGGCTGCCGCCGTAGCGCGTCAAACAATCCGGCATCACCACGATCATCGGACGCATGTGTCCGCTCCCGATCAGCCGATCCAGGCGCTGGGGCAGGTTCTCGTCCCAGGCGGAATCGTTCAGCAGGGTGAGGCCGCGCCCGCCATAACCGGCCAGCACGTAGACGCTGGGATAGCGCGCGGCGCCCTCGTCATAGCCCGGCGGCAGGTAGATGGCCAGTTGCCGGCGCGCGGGATCGCCCGCCGCGTTGCCCGTCAGCAGGCGGCTGTCGATCGTGCCCAGGACTATCCGGCCTGCGGGATACTGCGTGTTCACCATATTTGAAATTTCCCTCTGCCACTCGGTCATGGCCGCATTGTACCCAACGATTCGGGTGTAGAATTTGCCGACGGCACGACCGTACTAAAAAAACCGGGAGACACCCATGTCGCAAGCGCGCACCATCGATACCCTGCTGGCCAAGTACAGCGAGAGCCATCTCAACCCCACAAACGAGGTGATCCATTTCATCTGCGTGCCCATCATCGTCTTCACGCTGCTGGGACTGCTGTGGGCCGCGCATCCGCTGCTGGCGGTGGCGGTCACGCTGGCTTCGCTGGTCTACTACTTCAAGCTGTCGAAGCCGTTCGCGGTGGGCATGCTGATGATGAGCACGCTGATGCTGGCCCTGCTGGCCGCCCTGCCGGACAAGGCCATCCTGCCGCTGTCGCTGGCGATCTTCGTGCTGGCTTGGATAGGCCAGTTCATCGGCCACAAGATCGAGGGCAAGAAGCCGTCGTTCTTCGACGACCTGCGCTTCCTGCTGATCGGACCGCTGTTTGTGCTGGGCTTTTTGTACCGCAGGCTGAAGCTGGCGTACTAGTGGAATCCGGCGTAGGCGAACAGGGTCTGGGCGGCGCTCTGCATGTCGTCGCCGGCCAGCATCAGCACCAGCGCGGTGCTGACCGCGACATAGCCCAACAAGCCGACAACTTTGATCTGCAGCGCGGTGCTCATGCCGCCCTCCCCGTGTGTGATGTGTGATTCCATCTTACTTGCATTTTCAACAAAATGCTCAAAATTTACACAGCAGAAACAAATTAAACCATACGCTGTTGCGCCGCAACAAAAACGTGGCCGCTAGGCAAGAACTGGCGCGGGCGGCTATACTCGTTCGATGTCCTCTCCACTCCTGTTCGCCATTGCCTGCCTGATCTGGGGCTCCACCTTTTTCGCCATCACGCTGCAACTGGGCGAGGTCGCGCCCGCCGTGTCCGTCGTGTACCGCTTCGCGCTGTCGGCGGCGGTGCTGTTCGCCTGGTGCCTGGCGCGCGGCGACAAGCTGCTGATGCCGTGGCGCACCCAGCGCTGGATGTTCCTGCAGGGCTGCGCCACCTTCGGCCTGAGCTACATCTGCACCTACAGCTCCGAGCAATACCTGGTCTCCGGCCTGGTCGCCGTGCTGTTCGCGCTGATGGTGTTCTGGAACCCCATCCTCAACCACTTCGCCTTCGGCACGCCGCTGCGCTGGCGCACCTGGGCCGCCGGCGCGGTCGCCATCTGCGGCGTGTCGCTGTTGTTCTTCCAGTCGATCCGCGGCGCCTGGAGCGAGATCCTGTCCGGCGGCAACGGCCACTTCCTGCTCGGCCTCGGCCTGGCGCTGACCGCCACCATCGCCAGCTCGGTCGGCAACGTGGTCGTGATCAAAGTGCGCGAGCAATCGTCCAACGTGCTGCTGACCATGGCCTGGTCGATGCTGTGGGGCAGTCTGCTGGTGGCGCTGTGGGTGCTCGTCAGCGGCCAGTCGTTCAGCATGCCGTCCGGGCTGCCGTACTGGGGCGGGCTGCTGTACCTGTCGCTGTTCGGCTCGGTGATCGCCTTCGCCGCCTACTTCACGCTGATCCACCGCATCGGCTCGCACAAGGCGGTGTACATCGGCGTGGTCACGCCCGTCATCTCCGTGCTGCTGTCGATCCAGCTGGAACACTTCCGCCCCGGCGCGCTGGAATGGGCCGGCATGATACTGTGCCTGTCCAGCGTCGCCTGGGCGCTGCAACCCGATACCCCCATCCTCAAAGAAAGCACCGTGGAAGCCTGATGACTACCTCCGACCTGACCATACGCCCGGCCCAGCCGGCAGACGTCGCCGCGATTTTCGGCATGATTTACGAACTGGCCGTGTTTGAAAAACTGGAACACATGGTCGTCGCCAACGAAGCCATGCTGCACGACAGCCTGTTCTGCGACAAGCCGGTGTGCGAAGCGCTGGTCGGCGAGGCCGACGGCGAAGTCGTCACCTTCACGCTGTTCTTCCACAACTTTTCCACCTTCCTGTGCAAGAAGGGCCTGTACCTGGAGGACCTGTACGTCAAGCAGAGCCATCGCGGCAGAGGCTACGGCAAGGAGATGCTGGTGGCGCTGGCGCAGCTGGCGGTGGAGCGCGACTGCGGCCGCTTCGAATGGTCGGTGCTGGACTGGAACAGCAACGCCATCAAGCTGTACGAAAGCATGGGCGCCTCGCTGCTGCCGGAGTGGCGCATCTGCCGCGTCACCGGCGAGGCGCTGACGCACATGTCTCAAGGCGCTTGATATCGCACAAGGCCCGGCGGCACCCAGCTTGCAGAATGAATGTCGACATTCATTCGCAGGAGACCGCCATGCCGAAATTGCCGCCCTTAATCAACACCGTCTACAAAGCCTGGCTGCGCGCCCGGCTGGAGCGCTACACGCGCGCGCTGGAGGCCATCGCCGCCCAACGCGAGAACGATTTCCACGCCGAGCGCTTGCTGCACAAGGAAATGGTGCTGCTGCGCTCCAAGCTACACTCGCTGTGACGGCGCGCGGCTGGCCAGCCGCTCCAGCAGCTCGAACGCGGCCTGCGTCAGCAAGGCCAGCAGCGCCGCCGGAATCGCACCGGCCAGCAGCATGTCGTTATCGTTCAGCGCCAGGCCGATGGTGATGCGCTCACCATAGCCGCCGGCGCCGATGAAGGCGGCGATGGTCGCCGTCCCCACACTCATCACCGCCGCCGTTTTCACGCCGGCCAAAATCACCGGCAAGGCCAGCGGCAATTCGATATGGACCAGCCGCTGCATCGGCCGCAGGCCCAGCGCCTGCGCCGCCAGCCGCAAGCCGGCCGGCACCTGCAGCAAGCCGGTGCAGGTGTTGCGCACGATGGGCAGCAGCGCGTACACCACCAGCGCAGCCAGCGCCGGCACCGTGCCTATCATGCCCAGCAAGGGAATCAGCAGCGCCAGCAAGGCCAGCGAGGGCACTGTCTGCAGCACGCCCGTCAAGCCCAGCACCACCTGCCGCAGACGCGAAAACTCCGCCGCCAGCACGCCCAGTGGAATGCCGACCACGCACGCCAGCAGCACCGCCGCCAGCACCAGCGTCAGATGCTGGCGCGTCAGCGGCCACAGGTTCTTGTCGAAGATCTTGGCCAGCAGCCCGTCGCGCACCGGCGCCGATGCCGGCACGGCGGCCTTCCCGGCCTGCGGCATGTGCGCGGCCAGCCAGCCGCGCGCCACGTTGGCGAAACTCTGGCCGTCGATTTCGGCGGCGGCGTTCATCGCGATCATGTCGGTGGCGCTGATTCGCCCCTCCAGCTGCGCGATCGCCTTCCACGCGGCCGGGAAGCGCGCCGGCGTGTCGAGCCGGTACAGCAGCATCGCGTCGTAGCGCGGGAAGTAGGCGCGGTCGTCGTCCAGCACGCGCAGGCCGTACTGGCGGATCTTGGCGTCGGTGGAGTAGATGTCGATCACGTCGACCTGGCGCTGCATCAGGGCCTCGTAGGCGATGCCGTGGTCCAGCCCTTCCGGCCGCTCCGGCAGGCCGTAGCGTTTGGACAGCCCCGGCCAGCCGTCCGCGCGGCCGATGAATTCGTGCGACAGGCCGAAGCGCAGCGCCGGCTGCGCCGCCAGTTCGCTGAGTTTTGTCGGGCCGTCGGCGCCGCCGCGCACCGCCAGCGCGTAGGTGTTGTTGAAGCCCAGCGGCACCGCCACGCCCAATCCCATCGCCGCCAGTTCGCGGCGGATCTGCTCCAGCGGCGCGGCCTGCGTGTGCTTGAGGATTTCCAGGTCGATGGTGCCGAGGTATTCGGGATAAACGTCGATGCGCCCGGCCTGCAGCGCCGCCAGGACGATGGCGGTGTTGCCCATGCCCTGCAGGTGCTCGACCTTTGCGTGCGGCGCGGCGGCCTGCGTCAACACCTCGCCCAGGACGTAGGACTCGGTGAAGCGCTTCGAGCCCACGTGCAGCGTGTCGCCCGGCGCGGCGCACGCCGCGCCGCCGAACAACAGGGCCAGCCAAACAAGCAATCGTCCTTGCACACGCTCTCCGAAATGATAGTCAATCCAGAGAGCTTACCATCAAGCGCCCGCGCGCAACATGGCCGCCTTCAAGGCCTGGCTCAGCGTCTCGTACGATTCCGACAGGTGGGCCTTGGCCTCGCGGCTCATCGGCTTGCCCATCGCGCCACGGATATCGCGCTGCAGCGCCAGCGCGTTCTCGCGCTGCAGGCTGCGGGCGTCGGCCGGCGTGAGCGGCGATGCGCGCAGCAGTATCGTCGTCACCCGCTTCAGGTGCTCGCGTTGCAGGTTGCGGCGCATGCCGTTGATGTCCTTGCCGGTTTTCAGCTCGCTCCACACCGCATCCTGCACGGTGGTGTACAACTCGTCGAGGCTGAGCGCCTGCTTGCGGTCGTCCAGCTTCTCCTGCGAATCGAGCAGGCGCACCGCCACCGCGTCGGACATCAGCTGATCCAGCGCGCCCGCCTGCAAGGACAGCACGCGGCCGCTGACCGACACGTCGGCCCGTCCGTGCCATTCGAAATGGTCGGGACCGAGACGGCTGATCATCGCCGGCGAGAACTGGAAGCTGTCCGACTTGAACAGGCTTGAGGTCAGCATCTGCAAGGCGGCCCGCTGGCGCGGCAGCGGCACCGGCGTGAAGGTCGCGCGGCCCGTGCCTGCATGGTCGCGCAGATAGGTCACGCCGCCCACGTACTTCACCACCACCGGCATGGTGCGCGCGAACTGTTGAAAGCCGTAGTCGAAGCTGCGGCGCAGCGTTTCATAGCTCTCGCCGGGCTTCAGCGTGCGGCTTTGCAGACGGTCCCACAGCTCGCGCGAGATCGTCAGGCGGCGCTGGAAGTAGGCCAGCGGATCGTTGCCCAGGTCGAACACGTTCACGTCCGGATCGGAATTGAAACCGCCCGCATCCTGGTCGGTGCCGAAGGCCAGCAGCGGCTCGTTGGAGCGCGAGGCGATCTTCGCCAGCTCCTCCTTCTCCTGCGCCGGCTCGAACGGCTTGTAGGCGTACTCGATGGCCCAGTAATCGTAAGGCCCCAGTGTCGACGCCACATACTCGCCCTGCTTCTCACCCTTCAGCGACAGGTTGAACGGCGTGTAGTCCATCACCGATCCGGCCAGGCCGTTCTTCTTGGTGAACTCGGGATCCTGCAACTGCTTCAAACTGTAGATGGTCGACGAGCGGAAGTTGTGGCGCAGGCCCAGCGTGTGCCCGATCTCGTGCATCACCACCGAGCGCACATAGGCTTGCGCCACAGCGTCCGCCTCGGGACTGCCCATTTCCAGTTCGCCGCGCGCCTCCAGCAGGCCCATGGCGAAGCCCATCTCGGATGCCGACTCCTGCATGTAGTCGCAGCGCTCCTCCTGCCCCGGCATGGCCGACGGCTGCTGCAAGGGCATGCTGTCCTCGCCGATCATGCGGCGCGCGCCGCGCGCGAAGATGTCGGACATGCCGATGTCCGCATCGAGAATCTCGCCGCTGCGCGGATCGACCTGGCGCGGCCCGATGGCGAAGCCTACATCGCTGCCGACAAACCAGCGCACCGACGCATGCCGCGCATCCATCGTGTCGAAGCGGTCCTTCTCCGTCTGCTGCTTGACCACGATGGCGTTCTTGAAGCCGATCCGTTCGAAGGCCTCGTTCCAGGCCAGGATGCCCTGCCTGACCGACTCGCGGTACTTCTCCGGAATGTTCGCGTCCAGCCAGTACACGATGGGCTGTTTGGGTTCCGACAGCGCCTGCGCAGGGTCCTGCTTCTCCAGGCGCCAGCGCTGGATGACGTGGCGCGAGGTGGTCGGCGTCACGTCGTCCGAATAGTCGTAGGTCGTGTTGACGAAATGGCCGATCCGGTCATCCGCCACGCGGCCATGCATGGGCTGCGCCGGCAGCGGCATGAAGCTGTAGTAGAAGCCCAGGAACATGCTGCGCGGGTCCGGCAGCGTGGTCGGCGGCATGGGGATAGGCACCGGCGTGGTCGGCATCACCGCCGGCGGCGCCGCGATGCGCGGCACGAAGAAGTGCGCGTTGACCTGGAAGCCGGTCATCGTCTCGTCGGAGCGGATGGTCAGGAAGCTGCTGTTGCGCGCGTCCATCGCATACGGCATGCGGAAGGCCGCCTCCAGCCGCGTCGTAAAACTTGGGATATCGCCGAACAGCAGGATATTCGCCTCCACCAGGATCGCGTGGTTCTGCGGATTCGGGCCGCTGGCCACCGGCGCGATCGCCACCAGGCTGTCGGAGAACGCCTGCGACACCGCCAGCGCCTGCGGCGTGCCGGCCTTGGCGCCGTACTCGGTATTCTTGGCGATCATCTGCACCAGGTTGCCGATGCGGTGGAACACCACCACCTGGCTAATCCCCATCTGGCTGCCGTAGATACCGCGCTCGCCTATCCCGTTCGGCATGTTCACGGTCATGAAGATGGGACGGTCGAACTGGTCGGGCCGCAGCTCGATCCAGACCTTTTCCTCCTTCTGGTACAGGTTCAGGAAGCCCTGCAGATGCGCCGCGCCGCGCACCAGGTCCGCGAACGGCTTGGGCGCGGCGGCGGCCGCCGCGGCTGGCGTCGGCGCGGCGGCCGGCTGCAAAGGCGTGGTGGCGACCACCGGGACTTCCGGCGCATGGGGAACGGGAGTGGGAGGCACCGGCTCCTGGGCCAGCGCCTGCGCGCCGAGCGTCAGCAGGACGGCGGCGCGGAGAGAATTCATGACAAACATGGGTATCCTGTTACGTTGGAAGAGGCATCCGGTACTGTAACCGAAACAACAACCAGCGAAACAGAATTTCCCGAGGCCGCCCTCTAAACCTGCGGCGAACGCAACACGCCGCCATTGACCACGCCCCGGCATGGATTGAGGCCGATGGCGTACGACAGGTCGGCCGGCCGGGCGATGCGCCACAGCGCGAAGTCGGCGCGCTTGCCCACTTCCAGGCTGCCGATCTGCTGCTCGCGGCCAAGCGCGCGCGCCGCGTGCAGCGTGCAGCCGGCCAGCGCCTCCAGCGGCGTCAGTCGCCACAGGGTGCAGACCATGTTCATCGCCAGCAGCAGGGAGGTCATCGGCGAGGTGCCGGGATTGCAGTCGGTGGACACCGCCATCGGCACGCCGGCCGCGCGCAACGCGGCCACCGGCGGCGGCGTGGTATCGCGCAGGAAGTAGTAGGCGCCGGGCAGCAGCACCGCCACGGTGCCGGCGGCGGCCATCGCGGCGATGCCGGCGTCGGTCAGGTGTTCGAGATGGTCGGCGGACAGGCCGTGGTAGCGCGCCACCAGCTCGGCGCCGCGCTGGTCGGACAGCTGCTCCGCGTGCAGCTTGACCGGCAGGCCCTGTGCACGCGCCGCCTGGAACACGCGCTCCGTCTGCTCGTGCGAGAAGCCGATCCGTTCGCAGAACGCGTCCACCGCGTCGACCAGCCCTTCGGCCGCCAGCGGCGCGATCATCGCGCACACTTCGGTGATGTAGTCGTCGGCACGGCCCGCGAACTCCGGCGGAAGGGCGTGCGCGCCGAGGAAGGTGGCGGCCACGCCGACCGGCAGCTCGCGGCCGATGCGGCGCGCCACGCGCAGCATATTCGCTTCCGATTCCAGCGTCAGGCCGTAGCCGGATTTGATCTCCAGCGTGGTCGCGCCTTCGGCCAGAAGGCTGCACACGCGCGGCAGGCTTTGCCGCAGCAGCTCGTCCTCCGATGCGGCGCGGGTGGCGCGCACGGTGGACATGATGCCGCCGCCGGCGCGTGCGATGTCCTCGTAGGTGGCGCCGTTGAGACGGGCCTCGAATTCGTCGCTGCGGTTGCCCGCGTGGACGATGTGGGTGTGGCAGTCGATCAGGCCGGGCGTGAGCCAGCAGCCGCCGCCATCGTGCACGGTGACGGCCAGCGCGCCTTGCGGCATCTGGTCCCGTGGCCCCAGCCACGCGATCCGGCCATCCTTGACGGCGATGGCGGCATCTCGGATCTCACCGTAGCCACCGGCCGCCTTGGCCATCGTGGCCAGATGCACGTTCGTAAACAACACATCCCACATGCTTGGTACTTTCTTTAATTGTTGATGATGTCGACCACGAACACCGTCGCCAGTTGGGCCTCCATCGACCACGCCTCCTCCGCCTCCATCACCAGCACGTCGTAGCGCACCATGGCGATGCGCTCGCGCGAACTGCTCACGGTCAGGCTCTCGCCATCGGCCAGGAACAGCAGCGTGGTGACGCTGCGGCGCTGCAGCGGCTCGACGCCGCGCACCACGCGCGACTCCAGCCGGTGGCGGCAGCGGCCGCGCCGCGTCATCACGTTGAAATCGGTGGTCAGGCTGCCGGTGACGGTGGCGTGCACCGCCGCCTCGCCGTCGAATTCGATCAGCGGCTCGCTGGGGCTGAGCACATAGCGCTCGTCGCCGAAGTCCAGCAGCACGCCGTCGCCGTCGACCAGCGCCAGCGAACGGTCTATGCCGGGGAAGCAGGAAAAGGGGCCGCTTTGCGAGATGGTCGCCAGGCTGACGCGCCAGTCGAAATCATCGAAGCCGGCGCCGGCGGGCGAGACGGCGATTTCCGTCGTGCTGCCGCCGCCGTTCTTCCACGGCGCGGGCCGCAGGCTTGCATACTGGATCAGCTGGGTCATCGGAACTCCCTCAGTTCGGCCAACGTCTGCTTGAAGCGCGCAGCGATCGCCTGCTGCGCAACGTGCTGCTGATTGCGAACTACCCACTGGCCACCGACCATCACGTCCTTGACCAGGTTGTCATTGCCGCAGAAGACGAAGCTGCCGAGTACCTCGTCCAGCGCCAATCCGTACAGGTTCGGGTGCTGGTCATCCAGCACGATCATATCGGCGCGGCGGCCCGGCGCCAAAGCGCCCACCGGCCTGCCGCTGGCCTGCGCGCCGCCCCGCAAGGCGCCCTGCCAGAGGAAATCGCCAACGTTGCGCTCCCCGGCCGACACCGCGATGTTGCGGCGCTGGTGCTGCAGGCGCTGGCCGTATTCCAGCCAGCGCAGTTCCTCCACCGCGCTCTGCGAAATATGGCTGTCGCTGCCGATGCCGAACCGGCCGCCCGCCGCGAGGAACTCCTCCAGCGGGAACAGGCCGTCGCCCAGATTGGCTTCCGTGGTCGGACACAGGCCCGCCACCGCGCCACTGCGCGCCATCCGGTCCACCTCGTCGCGCACCAGATGCGTGGCGTGGATCAGGCACCAGCGTTCATTCACGTCCACCTGGTCCAGCAGCCACTGCACCGGGCGGCTGCCGCTCCAGTCCAGCGATTGCTGCACTTCCTGCGTCTGCTCCGCGATGTGGATGTGCACCGGACGCTCACCCGGCAGCGCCGCCAGCACCTCGTTGATCTGCGCCACCGACGCCGCGCGCAGCGAATGCGGCGCCACGCCCACCTCGGTCCGCGCATCGCGCAGGGGCTCCAGCGCCTCGACGATGCGCAGCACATCCTGTGCATCGGTCTTGAAGCGCTGTTGCTCCGGCTTCAAGGCGCTTTCGCCAAAGCCGGAATAACTATACAACACTGGCAGCATGGTGATGCCGATTCCCGCCAAACGTGCGGCCGCGATGACGCGCTCCGCCGTTTCCGCCGGACGCGGATACATGGCGCCGTCCGGCGCGCGCTGCACGTAATGGAACTCGCACATCGACGTGTAGCCGTGGCGCAGGCACTCGGAGAACAGCTGGGCCGCGATGGCCTCGATGTGCCCGGGCGTGATGTTGCGCGCGAAGCGGTACATCAGGTCGCGCCAGGTCCAGAAGCTGTCCTTGGTTTCGCCGGCCTTTTCCGTGCGTCCGCCCAACGCCCGCTGGAAGCTGTGCGAATGCAGGTTGATCATGCCCGGCAGCGCGTACTCCACCACCGGCGCGATCAGCTGCGCGCCGGCCGGCACGGCCACGCCGGTGTCGACGCGGACGATGGTGCCGTTCGCATCCCACTCGACCAGCACATCCTTGCGCCAGCCCTCCGGCAGCAGCGCGTTGCGCGCGTACAGCCGGTTCATGCGCGGCTCCAGTCGGCGGCGGCCTGCGTCATCTGACGCAGCAGGCCTTGCACGTGCTGCGCGCGGTCCGCGCGGTAGCCGTACGGCGCTTCCTCATCCATATACGTGGACTGGCACATCTCCAGCTGGATCGCGTGCACGTTGTTGGCCGGCTGGCCGTAATGGCGGGTGATATGCCCGCCCTTGAAGCGGCCGTTGACGGCCACGCTGTAGCGCTCCTGCGCCAGCGCTTGCGCCACGATGGCGTCGCTCAGGCCCTGCGCGCAGCTCTTGCCGTCGGCGGTGCCGAAGTTCAGGTCCGGCAGCTTGCCCTCGAAGAAGCGCGGCACCACCGACGCGATCGAATGCGCGTCCCACAGCACCACGCGGCCGTACAGCGCCAGCAGGCGATCCAGCTCGGCGCGCAGTTGATCGTGATACGGCTTCCAGTAGGCGGCCAGGCGGCGCCGCACTTCGGCCTCGCTTGGCGTATGGCCCTCGCGGTACAGCGGCTCGCGATGGAAGGTGTCGACCGGGCACAGGCCGGTCGTGTCCTGGCCCGGATACAGGTTGGTGTTTTCCGGCGGCCGGTTCAAATCGATGACGTAGCGCGACCAGCGCGCCGACAGCGTCGACGCCCCCATCTCGCCGAGGAACTCGTACAGCCGCACCAGGTGCCAGTCGGTGTCCTGCTTGTCGACGGCGGCCGGCGTCATCGCCGCCGCCACGTCGTCCGGGATATCGGTGCCCACGTGCGGCATGGACACCAGCAAGGGAATGCTGCCTGCTTTGAACTGATAGTCCATGACGCCTCCTCTTATGGATGCACGGCCGTGAACAAACCCTTACACGACGCGCTCAATTCGCCGCGCATGACCATGCCCTTGGCCGCCTCGATGTCCGGCGCGAAGAAGCGGTCGGCGTCGAAGAACGGCACCTTCTGGCGCAGCTGCGCATGCACGTGCTCCAGGTGCGGCGAGGTTTTCAGCGGACGATGGAAGTCGATGCCCTGCGCCGCCGCCAGCAGCTCGATGCCGATGATGACAGCGGTATTGTGCGCCATGTCGTCCAGGCGGCGCGCCGCGTAGGTCGCCATGCTGACGTGGTCCTCCTGGTTGGCCGAGGTCGGGATCGAATCGACGCTGCCCGGATGGGCCAGCGACTTGTTCTCCGACGCCAGCGCGGCGGCGGTGACGTGGGCGATCATGAAGCCCGAGTTCACGCCCGGATCGCGCACCAGGAACGGCGGCAGGCCGGACAAGGTGGCGTCGATCAGCAGCGCGATACGGCGCTCGGAGATCGCGCCGATTTCGGCGATGGCCAGCGCCAGCGTGTCGGCGGCGAAGGCCACCGGCTCGGCGTGGAAGTTACCGCCCGAGACCACCACCGACAGCTCGCCGTCCTTGAACAGCAGCGGATTGTCGGTGACGGCGTTGGCTTCGATCAGCAGCGTGCGGGCGGCGTTGCCGATGATGTCCCAGCAGGCGCCCATCACCTGCGGCTGGCAGCGCAGGCAGTACGGGTCTTGCACGCGCTCGTCGCCGACCAGGTGCGAGGCGCGGATCGCGCTGTTGCTCACCAGTTGACGGTAGATCGACGCGGCGGCGATCTGGCCCGGCTGGCCGCGCACCTCGTGCACGCGGGCGTCGAACGGCGAATCGGAACCCTTGGCCGCGTCCAGCGACAGCGCGCCGGACACCATGCCCGCCTCCAGCAGGCGCTCGGCCATGAACAGGCCGTGCAGCGCCAGCGCGGTCGAGACCTGGGTGCCGTTGATCAGCGCCAGGCCCTCTTTCGCGGCCAGCACCACCGGGGCGATGTTGGCGGCTTTGAGCGCGTCGGCGGCAGGCATGATCTCGCCGTGGACGCGCACGTCGCCCACGCCCAGCATCGCCAGCGTCATGTGCGACAGCGGCGCCAGGTCGCCCGAGGCGCCGACCGAACCCTTGGCCGGAATGGCCGGCATGATGCCGGCGTTGTACAGCGCGATCAGCGTGTCGATGATCAGCGGACGCACGCCCGAGTAGCCGCGCGCCAGGCTGCCGATCTTCATCAGCAGGATCAGGCGGCAGACCGCGTCCGACAGCAGCTCGCCGGTGCCGACCGAGTGCGACAGGATCAGGTTGCGCTGCAGTTGTTCCAGCTTGTCGTCCGGGATGCGGGTCTTGGCCAGCAGGCCGAAGCCGGTGTTGATGCCGTAGGCCGCGTCACCCTTGGCGACGATGGCGCGCACGGCGGCGGCGGATGCTTCGATGACGGGATAGGCTTCGGCGGCCAGCGCCAGTGGGCCGGCGGCGGTCCATACGGCGCGCAGTTCGGTCAGGGTCATCGCGCCGGGTTTCAGGGTCAGTGCATTTTTCATAGGGGTTCTCAATTTACTTAATCATTGGGAGATTGAGGCCGTTGCGCTTGGCGCAGGCGATGGCCGTCTCGTATCCCGCATCGGCGTGACGCATCACACCCGAACCGCTGTCGTTGACCAGCACGCGCGCCAGGCGCTTGGCGGCGGCGTCGGTGCCGTCGGCCACGATCACCACGCCGGAGTGCTGCGAATAGCCCATGCCCACGCCGCCGCCGTGGTGCAGCGACACCCAGGTCGCGCCGCCGGCGGTGTTGAGCAATGCGTTCAGCAGCGGCCAGTCGGAGACGGCGTCGGTGCCGTCCTTCATGCTTTCGGTTTCGCGGTTGGGGCTGGCGACGGAGCCGGTGTCGAGGTGGTCGCGGCCGATGACGATGGGCGCTTTCAGCTCGCCGTTGCGCACCATCTCGTTGAAGGCCAGGCCGGCGATGTGGCGCTCGCCCAGTCCCAGCCAGCAGATGCGCGCCGGCAGGCCCTGAAAGGCGATGCGCTCGCGCGCCATGTCCAGCCAGCGGTGCACGTTGGCGTGGTGCGGGAACAGCTCCTTGATCTTTGCGTCGGTCTTGTAGATGTCCTCCGGGTCGCCGGACAGCGCCACCCAGCGGAACGGGCCGCGTCCCTCGCAGAACTGCGGACGGATATAGGCCGGCACGAAGCCGGGGAAATCGAAGGCGTTCTTGACGCCGTGGTCGAACGCCACCTGGCGGATGTTGTTGCCGTAGTCGACCACCTTCGCGCCCAGCGCCTGGAAGTCCAGCATCGCCTGCACGTGCACCGCGCAGGAGGCGGTGGCGGCGGCCTTCAGTTCCTCGTGGCGCGCGGCGTCGTGCTGCGCGGCCTTCCACTGCTCGACGGTCCAGCCCTGCGGCAGGTAGCCGTTGATCAGGTCATGCGCCGAGGTCTGGTCGGTGACGATGTCCGGCACGATGCCGCCGGCCTTGGCGCGGCGCACCAGCTCCGGCAGCACGTCGGCCGCGTTGCCCAGCAGGCCGATGGAGATGGCGTCGCCATTGGCCTTGTGCAGCTTGATCATCTCCAGCGCCTCGTCGATGCTGGCGGCCTGCTTGTCGAGGTAGCGGGTGCGCAGGCGGAAGTCGATGCTGCTCTGCTGGCACTCGATGGTCAGCGACACGGCGCCGGCCATGGTCGCGGCCAGCGGCTGCGCGCCGCCCATGCCGCCCAGGCCCGCGGTCAGCACCCAGCGGCCTTTGAGATCGCCGCCGAAGTGCTGGCGGCCCGCTTCGGCGAAGGTCTCGAAGGTGCCCTGCACGATACCCTGGGTGCCGATGTAGATCCAGGAGCCGGCGGTCATCTGGCCGTACATGAACAGGCCTTTGCGGTCCAGTTCATTGAAGTGTTCCCAGTTGGCCCACTTCGGCACCAGGTTCGAATTCGCGATCAGCACGCGCGGCGCGTCCGCGTGGGTTTCGAACACGCCGACCGGTTTGCCGGACTGGATCAACAGAGTTTGATTGTCTTCCAGCTCGCGCAGCGAGGCCAGGATCTGGTCGTAGCACTCCCAGTTGCGGGCCGCGCGGCCGATGCCGCCGTAGACCACCAGGTGCTTGGGATTCTCGGCCACTTCCTTGTCCAGATTATTCTGGATCATGCGGTAGGCCGCCTCGGCGCCCCAGTTTTTACAGGTGCGCTCCGGTCCGCGTGGGGCGCGGATTTCGCGGCTGGCGTCGAAACGTGGATCGCTGTCTAAATGGGTCGTCATGGTGGCTCCTGCTCCTGAGTGAGTGGGACCGGCCACGCGCGCAACAACACGCGCGCAGCCAGCGCATCCTCAAAGGATAAGTTGTATATACAACCAAGTCAACCGATTTTTTTAGCGGATCGCACCCTAAGTTACCCCCCAAGCCCCCCCCAAGTTACCCCGGAAGTCACCCCGGAAGTCTAGGGCATAAGAGCTGCTGGATTAATCCGCCCGCTTCTTGTACACCCGCTTGCCGCCCATCCAAGTCTGCAGCACCTGCGTCTTGCCGATCTGCTCGGCCGGCACCTTGAACAGGTCGCGGTCGATCAGGATGAAGTCGGCCCACTTGCCCGGCTCCAGCGTGCCGATCACGTTTTCCTGGTGCGCCGCGTAGGCCGCGTCCAGCGTGAAGCAGCGGAACGCTTCGGTCAGCGTCATCGCCTGGTTCTTGTACCAGCCGCCCGCCGGCACGCCGGCGTTGTTCTGCCGCGTCACCGCCGCATGCAAGCCCTCGAACGGATTCGGCGACTCCACCGGGAAGTCCGAGCCGCACGCGATCCGCGAACCCTGGTCTAGGAAAGTGCGCCACGCATACGCGCCCTTGATGCGCTCATGTCCCACGCGCTGCTCGGCCATGTTCTGGTCCGAGGTCGCATGCGTCGGCTGCATCGACGGGATGATGCCCAGCGCCTTGAAGCGCGGGATGTCCTCCAGCGCCACCACCTGCGCATGCTCGATGCGATGGCGCAGTTCGACGTTGTTATATTTCGGGATCAGCTGCGCGTAGGCGTCGAGGATCTGGCGGTTGCCGGCGTCGCCGATGGCGTGGATATTGACCTGATAGCCCGCCTTCATGGCCTTGTTCATCTTGGCCAGCATCTCCGCGTTCGGATAGAACAGCAGGCCGCTGGTTGACGGCATGTCGCTGTACGGCGCCAGCAGGGCCGCGCCTCGGCTGCCCAGCGCGCCGTCCGCGTACAGCTTGACCGCCGCCAGCGCGTACACGTCGTTGCCGTAGGATTTGAGCGGCCCCTCCTTGGACAGCTCGTCGAAATCGGCCGTGGTGTCGCCGATCATCGCGTACACGCGCGTGGTCAGCTTGCCGTGGTCCGCGTAGTCGCGATACAGGTCGTCCTGCACCACATGGATGCCGGCGTCGTGCACGCTGGTCAGGCCGACCTTGGCCAGCGCCGCCAGCGCGTTGTCCAGCCGCGCGCGCGCCTCCACCGGCGTCGGCAGCGGCACCACCTTGTCGACCAGCTCCATGGCGGCGTCCACCAGCACGCCGCTCGGCTTGCCGGAGGCGTCGCGCTCGATGCGCCCGCCCTTCGGGTCCGGGGTTTCCCTGGTGATGCCGGCCATTTCCAGCGCATTGGTGTTGACCCAGATGGCGTGGCCGTCGACGCGGCGCAGCAGCACCGGACGGTCGCTCACCACCGCGTCCAGCTCGGCGGCGGTGGGGAAGCGGCCCAGCTTCCACACTTCCTGGTTCCAGCCGAAGCCCACCACCCACGCGCGCTTCGGGTGCGTGCGGCTGAACTCCGCCACCGTCCGCACCGCGCCGCCCAGCGAGGTGGCGCTGAACAGCTCCACGCCGGAGGCGATCTCGCCCAGCTCGAACACGTGGCCGTGGGCGTCGATCAGGCCCGGCAGCAGGGTCTTGCCCTGCGCGTCGATGTGCTCGGCCTTCGGCAGCCGGATCGCCGTCTCGCGCTCGCTGCCCACCGCGACGATGCGGCCCAGGTCATCGAAGGCGAGCGAACTGAATCGCTGCAGGGTGCCGGCCGCGTTCAGCGTGTAGCCGTTGGCATGGTCGATGATGGTGTCGGCCCGCGCCAGCGGCAGGACGGCGGACAGGGCCAGGCTGACGGCGGCGGCCAGCGGGACGGGCGAAAACGGGTTTGTGCGCATCGATACTCTCCATTCGGAAGCAAGAACAGAGTGTAGCGCACAACCCGCCAAATACAACGTCTAGAACACGCCTTGCAGCGAGACCGACAACAGGCGCGAATCGCCGAAGAACGGGTAGCTGTAGTGCGACTTGTCCTTGCTCACGTCGTACTGCACCTTCAGCGCGGTGTTCTTGCGGAAGTCCCAGCGCAGCGACAGGTACTGCGTGTTGCGCGCCTCGATCGGCTCGTTGACGGTGGTGTAGCGCGAGAAGGTGTACATCGGCGTCCACGCCTCGTACTGGTAGCCGACGCCGACCAGCGCGTACTTGTAGACGTTGTTGAGCCCCTTGCCGGCGTCGACCTGCTCGTAGCGGTCCAGCTCGGACTTGACCAGCCAGTTCTTGTAGTCGACGTTGGCCGACAGCCCGGCGATGCGCGTGCTCTGGCCGTCGACGAAGGAGACCCGCCCCGCCGGCGTGTCCTGCCAGGTGGTGTCCTTGTAGTGCATCAGCATGGCGCGCACGTCGAAGATGCCGTTGTTGGCCGACACATAGCCGCCCACCATGCTCTTCCACGATTCGTGGGTCGGCGTGGCGTAGTAGATCTTGGTGTCGTAGGTGTCGTTGTGCTGGGTGTAGCCGCCGGCCCACATGTGGAAGGTGGCGGCCCAGTCGGACTGGCCCAGCTGCGTGCGGTAGCTGGCGTTGGCGCCCTGGTAGGCGTAGATCGGCCAGCCGTAGACGTCCGGCGCCGGCCGCACCCACGGGTAGGCGTAGCCGATGTACAGGTAGTCGCTGTAGTAGTACAGCGGAATGCGGAACTGGCCGGCCTGGAAGGTCCAGGCCGAATCGGCGGCCGGCTGCCAGGTCAGATAGGCCCAGTCCAGCGTCGGCGTCAGGCCGTGGCCGGGGTTGTGCGCGCGCACCACCACCTGGGCCGTGGCCGACAGCGTCGGCGAGAACTCCTTCTTCAACTGGAAGCCGACCAGCGACTCCTGGTTGACCTGCCAGCCCTCGCTGCGTTCGTAGACGGCCGCGTACTCCCAGTTCTGCACCGTGCAGGGACATTTCCACTGCATGTAGTCCCACGGCGCGCCGCTGCCCTGCGCCTTGCCGCTGAGGACGCGGGCGCCGGTCAGGTTGTAGAAGCCGGTCAGCTTGAGCGTGCCGTCGTCGGTCAGGTCGGTGGCGCTGGTCACGCCGGTTGCGCCGGCCAGCGCGGCCAACGCCATCGCTATCAGTGTTTTTTTCATCGAGCAGACTCCAGTAAGGGGGACACGCGGGTCAAGGGACGATCGCCACGACCTTGACGGTGTCGTCCACCGCCGATTTTTCGATGTAGCCGATGGCGCTGACGTTCTCGGCCACCGCCTTCTTGACCTCGGCACTGCTCTTGTATTCCTTGGGCGGCTTGCCCTTGCCGGTGAAGACGATCTTGGACCAGATGGCCTCGACCTGGGCCGGCGACTTCTCCAGCACCTTCTTGCAGAACTCGGCGCGCAGCGGCGAGCTTTCGGCCTGCTCCACCGGCGTGAACTGCACCGAGCCGCCGAGGAAGAACTGCGCGGCCTGCGAGGGGAACATGCGGGTGGCCGGGTTTTGCGGATTGACGATGATGGCCAGTTCGGCCCGCGCCGTCAGCGTCGCGCCGCCCAGCGCCGCCGCGGCGAGCAACAACGCCAGGCGCCGTCGCGTAAAGAGCAATTGCAGATCCATATCACCTCTCTGGAAAGTACAGAAGGAAACTATCACCGTGCGAATTCATTCTAGTCCACGCGCTTTTGCGCCAAAGTAATTTTTGGACAGGTAAAGGTTTTCCTCGCCGCTGCTGTTTCGATTGCGCAACGCGAGGGCTTGCATGCCGGGCGGGGCAAGCCGGTTACAATGCAGTCTTTGTAGCCCGATTACCACATCACGTGTCCAGCCGATTACTCTACCTGCGCCTGCTCCAGCAGTTCCGTCCCTACATGTGGCTCGGCGCCCTCACCCTGTTCGCGGTCGGCATGGCCGCCGCCGCCGATGTGCTATTGATCCGCCAATTGCAAAACGTGGTCGACGCGCTGGCCCCCACGCACAGCCTGGGCGCGCGCCCGGCCGCCGGCCTGCTGGCCGAGGTGCAGCAATGGCTGGGCCGCCTGCTGCCCAACGATCCGGCCAACGCGGCGCTGTGGTCGATTCCGGCGGTGATCCTGGGCCTGGCCGTGATGCGCATGTGTTCCAGCTTCGTGGCCGAATACGGCGCCGCGTGGCTCAGCAGCCGGGTGCAGGCCAACCTGCGCGAGCTGATGTTCGCGCGCGTCATGCGCCTGCCGAACGGTTATTTCGATCAATCGTCCACCGGCACCACGCTGTCGCGCGTGGCCTTCGACGCCGCCCAGGTGGCGCAGGCCGTCCTGACCGTGTTGAACGTCGCGGTGCGCGATTCGGTCGCCGCCGTTGGTTATCTGGCCACCTTGTTCATCGTCGACTGGCAGCTGGCCCTGTTCTGCCTTGGCCTGCTGCCGCTGGTGGCCGTCATCGTCACCTTCGCCGGGCGCCGCATGCGCCACCTGAGCAAGAGCGCGCAGGCCGCCATGGGCGACCTGACCAATGTGCTCGACGAGAGCATCAGCGGCCAGCGCGTGGTGAAGATCTTCGGCGGCCAGAAGTACGAGCAGGCCCGCTTCGACGGCGTGGTCAAGGTCAACCGCCAGCTGGCCGTCAAGCACGCGGCGACGTCGGCGCTCAACTCCGGCATCATCATGCTGCTGATCGGGATAACGCTGTCGTCGGTGATCTACTTCGCGCTGCTGCGCGCACATGCCGGCGCGCTGACCCCGGGCGCCTTCGTGGCCTTCATGTCGTCGCTGATGGCGATGCAGTCCCCGATCAAGAACCTGACCAAGATTAACGAGCCTTTGCAGCGCGGCCTGGCCGCCGCCGAATCGGTGTTCGGCCTGATCGACACCGAATCCGAGGCCGACACCGGCACCCGCACGGTGGACCGCGCCGTCGGCCGCCTGGCGCTGGAGGACGTGAGCTTCCGCTACAGCGCCGACCCGGACGCCAGGCCGGCGCTGGACCACGTGTCGCTCGACATCGCCGCCGGCGAGACGGTGGCCCTGGTGGGCAGCTCGGGCAGCGGCAAGACCACGCTGGCAGGCCTGCTGCCGCGCTTCTACGAGGTCGGCGCCGGCAGCATCAAGCTCGATGGCGTCGACCTGCGCGACTACACCATGGCCTCGCTGCGCAGGCAAATCGCGCTGGTCAGCCAGGATGTGGTGCTGTTCAACGACACGCTGGCCGCCAACATCGCCTACGGCGACCCCGAGCCGTCGATGGAGCGCATCGAGGCGGCGGCGCGTGCGGCCCACGCGCACGAGTTCATCGAGCGCCAGCCGGACGGCTACCAGACTTCGGTCGGCGAGAACGGCTTGCGCTTGTCGGGCGGCCAGCGCCAGCGCCTGGCGATCGCGCGCGCGCTGTACAAGAACGCGCCGATCCTGATCCTGGACGAGGCCACCAGCGCGCTCGATACGGAATCGGAACGGCTGGTGCAGGCGGCGCTGGAAGTGCTGATGCGCGGCCGCACCACGGTGGTCATCGCGCACCGCCTGTCGACCATCGAGAACGCCGACCGCATCGTGGTGCTGGACGGCGGCCGCATCGCGGAAATCGGCAGCCACGAGACGCTGCTGGCGCAGCAAGGCATCTACGCCCGCCTATATCAGACGCAGAAAAGCGTTCAGGTGGCGTCGTGAAAAATCAGTCCCAGTGTGTGGCGCGAGCCTGAGCGGATGCGGCTTACGCCGTGCCGCATCGCCCCCCGGTAGACGCCGCGCGCGCCCTGCGCCGGCCGGTGGTTGACCGGGAAGATCACCATGTCGCCGCGCTTGAGCGGCACCACCTCCACCCGCGACTGCATGCGCGGGCGCTGCTCGGTCAGCACGAACTCCCCTCCTTCGAAATCCTTGCCCGGTTGGCTTAGCAGTATCGCGGCCTGCAGCGGGAACACGTGTTCGCCGTACAGGTCCTGGTGCAAGCAGTTGTAGTCGCCGGGACCGTATTGCAGCATCAACGGCGTGGGGCGCTGCTGGCCGGCGGCGTGGCAGCGCGCCAGGAAGTCGGCGTGGTCGGGCGGAAAGCGCGCTTCCATGTCCATCAGCTCGTGCCAGCGGTTGGCGATGTCGGCCAGCGGGCCATACAGCGATTGCCGCAGCGCCGAGATCATCGACGGCAGCGGATAGCGGAAGTACTGGTACTCGCCGCTGCCGAAGCCGTGCTGCGACATCACCACCCGGCTGCGGAACAGCGACGCCTGCCGGTATTGCGCGGCCATGGCGGTGCATTCGTCGGCGGTCAGCATGCCGGGGACGATGGCGTAGCCGTGGGCGTTGAGCTCATCGGCGATGGCCTGCCAGTCCAGCCCCGCCACGTGCACCGCGATGCCCGCCGCCGCGCCGACCGCCTTGCGGGCGTTGGCCAGCGCCAGCGCGTTGGCGGCGGCTTGGGCGGCTGCGGCGACGGCGTCCGAGGACGCGGGGGCGCCAGCGGCTGCCGATGCGACGGCGTTCGCGCCCGCCAAGGCGGCACTGCCTGCCGGCGGCGCGGCCAATGGGGCAGGTGCGCCCGGCGCCACGCTCACCGGCGGCGTCTTGCGCGGCTTGCGCTCGGCCGCGCCGCCGCCGAAATCGAACTCGCCGTTCTTCATTTGCCCGCCTCCCGGTCCAGCAGCGCGGCCTTGCGGTCCACGCCCCAGCGGTAGCCGGAAATCGACCCATCGTTGCGCACCACGCGATGGCATGGAATCGCCACCGCCAGCGCGTTGGCCGCGCACGCCCCCGCCACCGCCCGCGCGCCCTTGGGCGAACCCACCAGCTCCGCCAGTTCGGCGTAGCTGACCGTGCGCCCGGCCGGTATCCCGCGCAGCACCTGCCACACGCGCTGCTGGAAGGCCGTGCCGCGCACGTCGAGCGGCAGGTCGAGGCCGAGCTCCGGCCGCTCCACCATGCCCACCACGCGCGACACCACCTGCTCATACTCCGGCTCCGCGCCGATCAGCTCCGCCTTGGGGAAGCGGTCCTGCAGGTCGCGCACCAGCACGTCGGGATCGTCGCCCATCAAAATCGCGCAGATGCCCTGCTCCGTGCTGGCCACCAGGATCGCGCCCAGCGAGCATGCGCCGATGGCGAAGCGGATCCGCGCGCCGCGTCCGCCGGCACGGAAGGCGCCCGGCGTCATGCCCAGCACCGCCGGCGACTGCGCATAAAACCGTCCGCTCGAATTGAAGCCGGCCGCGTACATCGCGTCCGTCACCGTGGCCTGCTGCGCCAGCCCGGCCTGCACACGGCGCGCCCGTTGCGCGTTGGCGTAGGCCTTGGGCGTGATCCCCGTCACCGCCTTGAACATGCGGTGGAAGTGGAAACGGCTCACGCCCACCGCCGCCGCCAGGCTGTCGAGGTCCGGCGCGGCGCCATCGTCGGCGGCGGCCGCGTCGATCAGGCGGCAGGCCTGCGCCACGATGGCGGCCTGGCGCTCGGCCAGCGGCGGCAGGTCCGGCTTGCAGCGCAGGCAGGGACGGAAGCCCGCCTGCTCGGCCGCCTCGCGGCTGTCGTGGAAGGCCACGTTCTTGCGCAGCGCCGGCCGCGCGCCGCACGACGGACGGCAATACACCCCGGTGCTGCGCACCGAGTACCAGAACACGCCGTCGGCGCCGGCGTCGCGCCGCGTCACGGCGGCCCAGCGCTGCTCGTCGCCCTGGTAGGCGGCCTGGATCAATTCTTTGTTTGCGGTCTTGCCCATCTCGGACTCCATGATCGGATAAGGAATGCCACCATCCTATCCAGCGCCGCGCGGCGACGCACTCCGGCTCTTGCTTTTGAATTGCAGATTGTACGTCGGACAAGCCCGCGATGCTAAAATGTCCGCTTGCCGCCACCCAGGCGCGCGCCCCGGAGAAAACGTTTGGACGACGAACCAACCCTGCCAGAGAGCACCCCCATATTCCAGCGCATCAAGGACTACCTGGTGGCGCAGATCGCCGCCGGCACCTGGAAGGAAGGCGATGTGATCCCGTCCGAACAGGCGCTGGTCAAACAGTTCGGCGTCTCCCGCATGACCGTCAACCGCGCCGTGCGCGAGCTCACCGCCGATCAGATCCTCACCCGCCGCCAGGGTTCCGGCACCTACGTAGCGCAGCAGAAGTACCAGGCCACGCTGCTGGAGATCAAATCCATCGCCGACGAGATCCGCGCGCGCGGCCACGCCCACCGCAGCAGCCTGCAGCAGCTCGAGCGAGTCAAGGCCAGCGAGTTGATGGCCAAGCAGTTCGACCTGCCGGCCGGCCATCCGCTGTTCCACTCGGTGATCGTGCACTTCGAGAACGGCGTGCCGATCCAGGTCGAGGACCGCTGGGCCAATCCATTGTGCGCGCCGGACTACATGGAGCAGGACTACTCCACCATCACCCCCAACGAATACCTGATGAAGGCCGCGCCGCTGCAAGGCGCCACCTACAGCATCGAGGCGCTGGCCGCGCCGCGCGACATCGCCGACATGCTGGCCATCGACACCCGTCAGCCCTGCCTGGTGCTCAAGCGCCAGACCCGCTCCAACGGCCAAGTCGCCTCCATCGCCACCATGTGGCATCCGGGCCACCGCTACCAGTTCGCCGGCAGCTTCGCGCAGTAGCCCGGGCGCCGGCGCCGGCGCTTACAACTTTCTCGACTAAGCCGCAATCTTCGATGCTATAGTTGCCCGGCTACAGCATAAATACCAGCAATGCCTTGCGGATTGAAAGGGAAGCTTTTGTCGCACCGCCGTCCCAGGTCCGGCCGGACCCTCTTCTGGCGTCGGCTGCCACGCAGCCTGACGGCGGTTGCGTTCGCGCTGGCGTGCGGCGGCGCGCTGGCGGCCGAGAAGGTCAGCATCCAGCTCAAGTGGATGCACCAGTTCCAGTTCGCCGGCTACTACGCGGCCCAGGACCAGGGCTACTACCGCGACGTCGGCCTCGACGTCACGCTGATCGAGGCCCGTCCCGGCGTCGATCCCACCCTGTCGGTGCTGGAGGGCCGCGCCCAGTACGGCATCGGCAACACATCGCTGCTGGTGGCGCGCGGACGCGGCCAGCCGGTGGTGGCGCTGGCCTCGATCTTCCAGCACTCGGCCAGCGCGCTGCTGGTGCGCCACGACGCCGGCGGCAAGGCGCGCCCCTGGGCCGGCTCGCGCGTGATGCTGGCGCCGAACAACGAGGAGCTGCTCATCCTGCTCAAGAAGTACGGCGTGCGCCCCGACAGCCTGACGCAAGTCCCGCACAGCTACAACACCGACGACCTGCTCGAAGGCCGGGTCGACGCCATGTCGGTCTACCTGACCGAGGCGCCCTACCAGCTCGAACGCAGCAACGTCGGCTATGAGCTGCTGTCGGCGCGCATGCTGGGCGACGATTTTTACGGCGACACGCTGTACACCACCGAGAGCGAACTGCGCGAACATCCGATGCGCGCGCAGGCGCTGCGCGAGGCCACGCTGCGCGGCTGGCGCTACGCGATGGCGCACCAGGGCGAGATCGCCGATCTGATACGGGCCCGCTACCCCGAGCGCCACAGCCGCGAGCACCTGATGTACGAGGCCCAGCACATCGCGCCGCTGCTGGAGCAGGGCCTGATCGAACTGGGATACAGCAATCCCGAACGCTGGCGCGCCATCGCCCGCACCTACATCGAGCAGGGCATGCTGCCGGCCGACTTCAAGCTGGACGGCTTCCTGTACCAGCCGCAGGCCGGCGACCGCCTGCTGCGCTACGCCGGCCCGCTGGCGGCCGCGCTGGTGCTGCTGCTGACGGCGGCCGCGCTGTGGCAATTGCGGCGGCAGGCGGCGGCGCTGCGGGCGGCGCGCGCGGAACTGGGCGACGCCGAACGCCGCGCCAGCGGTGCGCTGGACAGCACCGGCGAGGGCATGTGGGAGTGGCGGCTCGACACCGGCACGCTGACGCTGTCGCCGCGCTACGGCGCGCTGCTGGGCTATGGCGACGGCGAGTTCGCGCCGACGCTGGAACAGTGGCTGGACCACGTGCACCCGGACGACCAGGCGCGCGTCGAACGCAGCATCCGAGACCACCAGGCCAGCACCTCGGACCTGGACAACCAGATCGTCAGCGAACACCGCATGCGGACCCGCGACGGCGGCTGGATCTGGGTGCTGGCGCGCGGCATGATCGTCGAGCGCGACGCCGCCGGCCGGCCGCTGCGCGCCACCGGCACCATGGCCGACATCAGCGAGCGCGCCGCCGCCGAGGAGGCGCGCCTGTGCGCGGTGGTCGACGCCACGCCGGGCGCCATGCTGATCGCCGACAAGAGCGGGCGGGTGCGCTACGCCAACCCGGCCTGCGCCCGCAGCTTCGGCTACGAGGGCACGATGGCCGGCTGCTCGGTCGAGCAGCTGGCGCCGGAGGCCATGCGCAGCACCGGCCGCGCGCGCGAGCTGTTCTCGCGCCCCAACCTGCCGGGCCGTGTGCTGAGCGCGATCCGCGCCGACGGCGGCAGCTTCCCGGCGATGGTGCACATCGCGCCGGTGATGCTGGGCGGGCAGGAGCTGGTGGTGATGGCGCTGCGCGACATGACCCAGCGCCAGCGCGCCGAGGAGGCGCTGCACGCCAGCTCCGAGCGCTACCGCCTGATCGTGCAGACCGCCGCCGAGGGCATCTGGATGACCGGCGCCGACGACCGCACCACCCTGGTCAACCCCACCATGGCGCGCATGCTGGACTACGACATCGAGCAGATGCTGGGCCGCGCCATGACCGACTTCATGGACGACGACGGCCAGGCCCTGCTCAAGCAGCACCTGCAGCGCCGCCTGGCCGGCGAGGCCTGCCAGGGCGACGTCTGCTTCCGCCGGCGCGACGGCGCCGTGGTGTGGTGCCTGCTGTCGACCACCGTGATCAACTCCGACGCCGGCCACTACGCCGGCACGCTGGCCATGCTGACCGACATCACCGCGCGGCGCGCCGCCGACAGCGCGCTGCGCAGCTCCAGCCAGCGGCTGGCGTCGATCTTCAACGCCGTCACCAACGGCCTGGTGATGGTCGACGGCGCCGGCCGCATCCTCGAGAGCAACGCCGCCGCCGCGCGCATGCTGGCGCACTCGCTGGCGGTCGACGGCGGCATGCTGTGGCGCGGCGTGCGCGAGGACGGCACGCCGTTCGACGCCGCCAGCCATCCGGTGCAGCAGGCCATCGTCACCGGCGTGTCGGTGCGCGACGTGGTGATGGGCGTGCGCCAGGCCAACGGCGAGGTGCACTGGCTGTCGGTGAACGCCGAGCCCATCCCCGACGAGCGCGGCGTGGTGCCGCTGGTGGTGGCCAGCCTGACCGACATCACCGACCGCAAGCGCGGCGAGGACCAGCTGCGCGAACTGAACGAACACCTGGAGGAGCGGGTGGCGGTCCGCACCGAGGAGCTGAACCAGGCGCGCATGCTGGCCGAGGAGGCCAGCCAGACCAAGGGCCAGTTCCTGGCCAACATGAGCCACGAGATCCGCACGCCGATGAACGGCGTGATCGGCATGGCCTACCTGGCGCTCAAGACCGACCTCGATCCGCGCCAGCGCGACTACCTGGAGAAGATCCGCTTCGCCGGCGAGCACCTGCTGGGCATCATCGACGACATCCTCGACATCTCCAAGATCGAGGCGGGCAAGCTGGAGATCGAGCAGGTCGACTTCTCGATCGACCATGTGATCCAGACGCTGACCACGGTGGTCGCGCCCAAGGCCGCCAGCCGCGAGCTGGAGCTGGTGTTCAACCTCGACCCCAACCTGCCCAAGGTGCTGCGCGGCGATCCGCTGCGCCTGGGCCAGGTGCTGATCAACTACACCAACAACGCCATCAAGTTCAGCGAGAAGGGCCGGATCGAGGTGCGGGTGCGCCAGGTGGTGGGCGACGCCAACGGCTGCCTGCTGCGCTTCGAGGTCAGCGACTGCGGCATCGGCCTGTCGGAGGCCGAGATCGGCAAGCTGTTCCAGTCCTTCCAGCAGGCCGACACCTCGACCACGCGCGAATACGGCGGCACCGGCCTGGGCCTGTCGATCTGCAAGCAGCTGGCGCAGCTGATGGGCGGCGAGGTGGGCGTGCGCAGCCGGCCGGGCCAGGGCAGCACCTTCTGGTTCACCGCGCGGCTGGGCATCTCCAGCGCCACGCTGCCGGCGCTGATCGACCGCGTCAAGGACGCCGCCGCCGAGCTGCTGGCCTCCTCGCGCAGCGCGGCGGTGATGGCGACCTTGAAGCACGCGCGCATCCTGCTGGTCGAGGACAACACCTTCAACCAGCAGATCGCGCTGGAGATGCTGGAGGAGGTGGGCTCGTCGGTGTGCCTGGCGGCCAACGGCATGGAGGCGCTCGAGCTGCTGCGCCAGACCGCCTTCGACTGCGTGCTGATGGACGTGCAGATGCCGCTGATGGACGGCCTGGAGACCACGCGCCGCATCCGCGCCGACCCCAGCCTGGCCGACATGCGGGTGCTGGCCATGACCGCCACCGCCACCAACGAGGACCGGGTGCGCTGCATCGAGGCCGGCATGGACGACTTCATCTCCAAGCCGATCCAGCCGGCGCTGATGTACCAGACCATCGCCAACTGGCTGCCCGAGCGCGGCGAGGCGGCGCCGCGCGAGACGCCGCCCGCGCCGCCGCGTCCGGCCTTCAAGGCCACGCTGGGCGGCGACCCGGCGGTGATCGATTTGTCGATCCTGGCCAAGCTGCTGGGCTATCATCCGCACAAGGTGCGCAAGTTCGCCTTCAAGTTCCTGCACAACGCCCAGGACGGCCTGGCCCAGATGGAGCGGGCGCTGCAGAAGGGCGACCTGGCCGGGGTGCGCGAGCTGGGCCACCGCCTGAAGTCGCCCGCGCGCACGGTCGGCGCGTTGGGCATGGGCGAGCTGATGCTGCAGCTGGAGCAGTTGCCGGCCGAGGGCATGCCGGAGCGCGCGGCGGCGGCCATCCTGGCGCAGCTGTGGGTGCTGCTGGAACAGATCACCGAACAAATCATGACCAACACCACTTTCGCCGACGACAACTAGACCAGGTGACACACCATGCGGGTAATGCTGCTCGATGACGACAAGTTCATGCTGGAACTGCTGGCCGATATGATCGTCGAGCTCGGCCCGCACGAGGTGGTGGCCGAGACCGACGGCCGGCGCGCGCTGGTGGCGCTGCGGCTGCGCCCGCCCGACTTGCTGATCTGCGACCTGAGCATGCCGGCGATGGACGGCATCGACTTCCTGCGCGCCGCCGCGGCGCAGCAATACGGCGGCTGCGTGGTGTTGTTGTCGGGCGTGGACGGCGCCGTGCTGCGCACCGCCGCCCGGCTGGCCGAGGCGCAGGGGCTGGCCATCCTGGACGCCTGCGCCAAGCCGCTGGCGGCCGAAACGCTGGCCGGCCTGATGGAGCGCGCCGCCGGGCGCTGCCATGCCGGATCCAACCACGCGCCCGGCCAGGCGCCAGGCAAGCTTGGCAAATAGTTTAGATGGTTTCTACAATCTGCCGCACATTTCTAAAAAATGGGTTATTATTTACGCCATCCCCGCCTGCCGACCTTGTTGCCATCCCATTCCAAGACATTGAATTCGCGCAATTGGCCACCACCTGCTGCCTGTAACCGGCAACGTTGACGGCGATTGCGGACAACATGGCATAATCCCCAGGCGTTATTGATCCCACAGACCTCGATTGAGGAATATATGAGCGAAAATATCAAACACATCACCGACACTTCTTTTGACGCCGACGTGCTCAAGTCCGACCGCCCTGTGCTGGTCGACTTCTGGGCCGAATGGTGCGGTCCCTGCAAGAGCATCGCCCCGATCCTGGAAGAAGTGGCCAAGGAATACGACGGCAAGATCCTGATCGCCAAGATGGACGTCGACGCCAACCAGGCCGTGCCGGCCAAGTTCGGCATCCGTGGCATCCCGACCCTGATCCTGTTCAAGAACGGCGTGGCCGCCGCGCAAAAGGTTGGCGCCATGGCCAAGGGCCAGCTGACCTCTTTCATCGACAGCAATATCTAAGTACGATAGTATGTCGCTGGACCAAAACGGTGCCGCGCCCGCGGCGCCGTTTAATAACTAAATAGACAACACCACGCAGTTCCCTCCCCTACCTTTACTTTCCCGTCACGGGACACTCAACACATATGCATCTATCTGAATTAAAGGCCCTACACGTCTCGGCATTGCTGGAGATGGCCATCGGTCTTGATATCGACAACGCGGCGCGTCTGCGCAAACAGGAGTTGATGTTTGCGATCCTGAAAAAGCGCGCGAAATCCGGTGAACAGATCTTCGGCGACGGCGCCCTGGAAGTGCTGCCGGACGGCTTCGGCTTCCTGCGCTCGCCCGACGCCAGCTACATGGCGTCCACCGACGACATCTACATCTCCCCATCGCAGATCCGCCGCTTCAACCTGCACACCGGCGATTCGATCGAGGGCGAGGTGCGTACCCCCAAGGATGGCGAGCGCTACTTCGCGCTGGTCAAGGTCGACAAGGTCAACGGCGAATCGCCGGAAGCCTCGAAGCACCGCATATTGTTTGAGAACCTGACGCCGCTGCACCCGAACGAGCCGCTGCGCCTGGAACGTGACATCAACGGCACCGAGAACATCACCGGCCGCATCATCGACCTGATCGCGCCGATCGGCAAGGGCCAGCGCGGCCTGCTGGTGGCCTCGCCCAAGTCCGGCAAGTCGGTGATCCTGCAGCACATCGCGCACGCGATCACCGCCAACCATCCGGACTGCACGCTGATCGTGCTGCTGATCGACGAACGTCCGGAGGAAGTGACCGAGATGCAGCGCTCCGTGCGCGGCGAAGTGGTCGCCTCGACCTTCGACGAGCCGGCCACCCGCCACGTGCAGGTCGCCGAGATGGTGCTGGAAAAAGCCAAGCGCCTGGTCGAGATGAAGAAGGACGTGATCATCCTGCTGGACTCGATCACCCGCCTGGCGCGCGCCTACAACACCGTGATCCCCGCCTCCGGCAAGGTGCTGACGGGCGGTGTGGACGCCAACGCGCTGCAACGCCCTAAACGCTTCTTCGGCGCCGCGCGCAATATCGAGGAAGGCGGCTCGCTGACCATCATCGCCACCGCGCTGATCGAAACCGGCTCGCGCATGGACGACGTGATCTACGAGGAATTCAAGGGTACCGGCAACATGGAGGTGCACCTGGAGCGCCGCCTAGCCGAGAAGCGCGTCTACCCGGCGATCAACCTGAACAAATCGGGCACCCGCCGCGAGGAACTGCTGATCAAGCCGGACCAGCTGCAGAAGATCTGGATCCTGCGCAAGCTGCTGTACTCGATGGACGAGATCGAGGCGATGGAGTTCATCCTCGACAAGATGAAGGCCACCAAGAACAACGGTGAGTTCTTCGACATGATGCGTCGCGGCGGTTAATTCCCCTTAACGCAATCATGATAAACAGGCAACCCGCGTGGTTGCCTGTTTGCGTTAACGCCGGTATAATCCCCGATCGCATCAATTTTAACTCTGGCAAGTGAGCGGCAATCGGGTCACGAAGTGGTATCGACCGACGAAGTGCTGTTTGGCTACCTAACTAACCGAAGGCTTCAAAATGAAACCAGAAATCCATCCAGATTACCGCGAAGTGGTGTTCCACGACCTGTCGTGCGACTTCAAATTCATCACCCGTTCGACCATCCAGACCCGCGAAAAGATCGAGCACAACGGTAAAGAATACCCGTTGGTCAAGATCGAGGTGTCGGCTGAATCGCACCCGTTCTACACTGGCAAGCACAAAATCGTCGACACCGCCGGCCGCGTTGAGAAGTTCCGCCAGAAGTTCGGCGCAGTGGGTTCGAAGACCCAAGTCGCACAAGGCTGATTTTCGCCGCGATGAACAAAAAAGCAGCCTCTGGCTGCTTTTTTTGTTTGTCGGCCCCGCCGGCCACCGGTTTTCCTTCATACTCCCGTTCACCTCTTACTTGCACACCGATCGATGAAGCCAGTCCGTCTTCCCGCCGCCGCTACCCTGGCATTGCCGCGCTGGGCGCTATTCGCCCTGGGCCTGTTGTACATCCTGCCTGGCCTGATCGGCCGCGACCCGTGGAAGAACGACGACGCCGCCAGCTTCGGCATCATGTGGACCATGGCCCACGGCAGCTGGCAGGACTGGCTGTGGCCCAACATCGCCGGCCTGTCGATGCCGGACGAGGGCCCGCTGGCGTTCTGGCTGGGCGCGCTCGGCATCAAGCTGTTCGGCTGGCTGATGGGCGACGTGCTGGCGGCCCGCGTGGGCACGGTCGGCATCTTCCTGCTGGGCGTGCTGTCGCTGTGGTACGCCACCTTTAACCTGGGCCGCCGCCAGGACGCGCAGCCGCTGCGCCTGGCCTTCGGCGGCCAGCCCGAGCCCGACGACTTCGGCCGCACGCTGGCCGACGCCGCCGTGCTGATCTACCTCGGCTGCCTGGGCCTGCTGCTGCACAGCCACGAGACCACCTCGGAGGCGCTGCAGGTGTCGCTGGTGGCGCTGCTGCTGTACCGCACCGTGCGCTACGTGGAGGGCCCGTCGCTGCGCAACGCCGCCCTCAGCGGCCTGGCGGTCGGCCTGCTGACCCTGACGCGCGGCTGGATCACGCCGGTGTGCCTGATGCTGGCCCTGTTCGCCTGCACCCGCTTCCTCGACCAGCCCGCCATCCGCGCGGCGCGCGACCTGGGCGCCACCATCGCCGTCGGCGGCGCGGTGGCCGCGCTGTGGCTGCTGCCGGCGCAATGGCTGCAACCCTACCACCAGTTGCCGCTGAACGCCTGGCTGGCCTGGAACCTGGACCAACTCGGCATGCCGGGCATGGTCTCGCTCAAATTCTTCTTCCGCGTCGGCGTCTGGTTCTTCTGGCCGGCGTGGCCGTTCGCCGGCTGGGCCGTGTGGGCCTGGCGGCGCCAGCGTCGCGCGCTGCACATCGTGGTGCCGCTGGCCTTCGTCACCATGGGCGCGCTGCTGACGCTGTTCAGCGGCCAGCCCGAGCAGGGCCAGCTGCTGGTGCTGCTGCCGCCGCTGGCCATCATGGCCGCGTTCGGCCTGCTGACCATGAAGCGCGGCGCCATCAACGCCATCGACTGGTTCTCGGTGATGGCGCTGACGCTGTGCGCGGCCGTGATCTGGGTGTTCTGGATCGCCAAGCTGACCGGCTGGCCGGCCAAGGCCGCCAAGAACGCGCTCAAGCTGGTGCCCGGCTTCCATCCCGAGCTGGGCTGGATCGCGCTGCTGGTGGCGCTGGCCGCCACCGCCGGCTGGTTCGCGCTGGTCCACTGGCGCATCTCGCGCCAGCCGGCCGTGCTGTGGCGCGCCGTGGTGCTGTCGTCCGGCGGCCTGATCCTGATCTGGATTTTGCTGATGACCTTGTTCCTGCCGGACGTCAACTACAGCAAGAGCTACGCCAGCGTGGCGCGCCAGATCGCCGACAAGCTGCCGGCCGGCGCGCGCTGCATCGAGAGCAACGTCGGCCCGGCCCAGCGCGCCTCATTCGCCTACTACGCCCAGCTGCCGTTCGCCGGCGTCGAGGGCGACCATTGCGACCTGCTGCTGCTCCAGGACAGCATCAAGCTGCGCGACGAGCGCGAGATTCCGGCCCGCTACCGCGACCAGCAATGGAAGCTGCTGTGGGAAGGCCGCCGTCCGGCCGACCGCGACGAGCGCTTCCGCCTGTACCGCCGGGGCGGCTGAGCCCCGAATGAAAAACGGCCCCGGTCGACGGGGCCGTGACGATGCCGCGCGGCCCCTGCCCGCGCGAGCTCAGCGCTTTGCCATGATGGTGGTGTTGGCCGGCAGTTTGGCCAGCATCGGCAGGCGCTCGTAGTTGCTGACGGTGAGCGTGTCGCCATTGTCGGTAAAGCTCATGTGCGCGCCGGTGCGCGTGATGAATTCCGCCGGTCCCACCGCATAGATTTCCACCCGCGGCTGCCCCTTGATCTCAGTGTAGAAGTGACCGACCTGGCGCGTGAAGCGCATCGTCTCGCCATTGCTGAGGCGGTACGCGGACTGGTAATCCTGGAACTCCTGCGGCTCCATGTGGTAGCGGCTGGCGCTGATCTTGACGCTTTCGCTGGCGGCATTGGTGGCGGTGGCGTCGGGCGCCGCACCGGCGGTGGCGGCGAAGGACAAAGCAGCGGCTACAGCCAGGCTCAACAGAGTGGTCTTCATGGTATTGCTCCAATATGTAAAAGGTTGGGGCGGCTGGCCCCGAAGTGTTTAACGGCGTGCGACGACGATGGTTTCGCCGTTGGCCTTGGCCAGCGGCAGGCGGGCGAAGTTGGCCACGCCCACGCTCTCGCCCACGTCGCTGAATTCGAAGCGGGTGCCGTTGGCGGTCACGAACTTGTCCGGGGCGATCGCGTAGATCTCCACGCGCTGCCCGTCGTCGAGCTGGGTGTAGTAGCGCGCCATGCGCTGGCTGAAGGTCAGGGTCTGACCATTGGTCAACTGATACGTGTTTTTGAAGTTGGCGAAGTCGCCCTGCTGCAGGTGAAGGCGGTTGAGGCCGCCTTTGATCTGCACGCTGGCCTCGTCCGCATGGGCGGCCGGCATGGCCGCAAAGGCCAAGGCGGCAACAACGCCGAAGAGAGTGGTTTTCATGGTGTGCTCCGTAAGATTTTCGGGACCTGCAAACTACCGGGAGCCACCGCTGCATTTTCAAATCAGCGGTAGACATGTACAGATTAGCAAAGGCCGCGCGCCAGATCCGGCGTATGCGACGGGCGGTCGATCGGCGTGCGCCAAGTGTAAAAAAACGCGACGAACGGAAGCCCCGGCGACGCTGTTGCAGGGCGCGTCTTTCTTTTAGCTCAGCCGATACAAAGCGCCACAGTCCAGCTATATTGAGCGCAACACCCGGCAGCGCCCAAGCTCGCGCGCCGGCCATCGCGGCCCCGGCTGCTGCGCCCCAACCCCGCGCCCAAATCCGATCCCAGCCGCACAGTCTTATTCTGGATAGCACCATGTTCACCTTGTACAAATTGCAGGCCGCGCTGCGCAACAACTATGTGCGCGCCGGCCTGGCCCTGCTGGCCCTTGCCATCGCGGCCCTGCTCGGCTGGCGCGCCGACGTGCAGCAAGACCCGCAACCCGTGCTGCGCTCGCAGGACATCGCGCAGATCACCGCGCTGCCGGCCCAGCGCCAGCGGCTGGAATACCTGCTGGTGGCGGCGCCGCTGTCGGAGGCGCCGCGCTACGTGTTCAAGCTGCGCGGCGATCCGCTGCTGTATGTGGTCAAGGTGCCGGCCACCACGCACCTGAGCCTGGAGCGCGAGGTGCTGCTGAAGCACAACCTGCCTTACGCGATCGCGCGCGACGACTACCTGGCCTCGCACCGCGCGGTGCTGCAGGACGAGGACGACAGCACCATGGCGCGCGCCGGCGGCTGGCTGCGGCGCCACGCGGTCGACCTGCTGCTGGTGGGCCTGGTGCTGTTCGTGCTGCGCCACGGCCTGCCCGGCACCGGCGTGTCGGCCACCGTGCTCACGCCGGACCAGCTGGCCGGCAGCATGGACGACCTGATCGGCATGGACGACATCAAGCAGGAAGTGCTGCACCTGGAGGACATGATCCGCAACCGCGCGGTGTACCGCCAGCACGATATCGACAAGCCCTTCAACGTCATGCTGACCGGGCCGGCCGGCACCGGCAAGACCAAGCTGGCCGGCTACCTGGCCAAGCGCCTGAACGTGCCGCTGATCCAGGCCTCGGCCTCGGCGCTGGAGTCCGGCTACATCGGCGGCGGCGCCAAGGCGCTGCACGCGTTACACCGCAAGGCGTGCGCGCGCGGCAGCTGTATCATTTTCCTCGACGAGGCCCAGGGCCTGTTCGTGCCGCGCGGACGCGGCGACAAGAAATGGGAGGACGACACCGCCAACGCGCTGCTGGGCCTGCTCGACGGCGTGCGCAGCGACCAGGGCGCGGGCGTGATCTGGGTGGTGGCCTCCAACTTCGACGACGCCAGCTCGGCGATGGACGAAGCCATGCTGCGCCGCTTCTCGGTCAAGATCAACTTCCGCCTGCCCAACAAGGCCGAGCGGCGCGAACTGCTGCACGCCTTCCTGGCGCGCAAGGCCGAGGGCTGCGTGGCCTGGGAGCGGCTCGACCTCGACCAGGTGGCCGAGATCACCGCCAACCTCAGCCCGGCGCTGCTGCAGACCGTGGTCGACCGCGCCAGCATGATCGCCATCCAGGAACAGGCGGCCATCGACACCGGGCTGATGTTCCGCGCCTTCGAGCGCGCCACCATCGGCCTGACCGACCGCGCCACCAGCGCCGAGAAGACGCGCCAGCGCGAGCGCGTGGCGCTGCACGAGCTGGGCCACTTCTTCATGCAGATCGACCCGTGGCTGCGCCAGGGCCTGACGCTGGCGCAGATCAAGGAGCGCTCGCCGCTGCTCAAGATCAGCACCGAGTCGGTGTCCAAGCTGGGCGCGCTGGGCTATGTGCTGTCGGCCTCCGACGACGTCGCGCTGCGCACGCTGGAGGAGCTCGAGCGCGACGTGATCCAGCTGTACGGCGGCGTCGCGGCCGAGGAGCTGTTCTACGGCGCGCGCGGGATCTCGGTGGGCAGCCAGAACGATATCCAGAAGGCCACGTCGATGCTGGACATGATGGTCAACCAGCTGTCGATGTACTCGCGGTCCAAGCTGGACTACAGCCAGTTCAAGAACCAGGAACGCGACCTCGACCAAGTGCAGGCCAAGGCGGACGAGCTGTACTCGTACACGCTGGGCGCGATCGCCGACTACCGGGTCGCGATCGACGAGCTCAAGGACGTGCTGATGGAGCAGTACGTGCTGTCGAAGGACGCCATCTTCTCGTTGCTGGAGCAGCGGCAGCTGGGCGCCGCGCCGGCCGTGGCACTTGCAAAAATATAAAATTTGCACCCCGTCGCTTGCGGCATGCGGTCAAATCAGTGATAATGAGGGTCGCGTTGCCGGGATGGCGTAGTGGTTGAGCTCCCCCGGCAAGTCGTTGAAGTTCAGGACGACACACCGGCCTCGGTGGTGAAATTGGTAGACGCAGGGGACTCAAAATCCCCCGCCGCAAGGCGTGCCGGTTCGATTCCGGCCCGAGGCACCAGAACACAAGACAAAAGCACTGACCCCGTCAGTGCTTTTTTCATTTCCGCCCGCAGTACCGCGCCGACACGCCCGCGAAACAACGCCCATTGTGCCATCTCCTTGTAGTTTCCCGCTAAAGCGGCATAAACCGTATATAACATTAATACAACGTCCATATTTCCGTTGCACGCATGCTATCGTAATTTCCTGCAATCTCATCTTTACAAGGTTGCACGGCCCGGTGCGGCGGCGCCCGCCGGTATTCTTTCGATAGATTGATGGAGGTGTAGAAAATGGCTGTATCGTTTAAACCTGCTGTGATGTCCACCCTGCTGCTGGCCATGGCCTTGAGCGCCGGCGCCGCGTCGGCAGACGCGCTCAACGAGAACTTCGACGGCGGCGTGCCGACCGGCTGGACCGTGGTCAACAACAGCGCCCCGCAAGGCTCGATCGGCTGGTTCCAGGGCAGCGCAGCCGCGTTCAGCGCGCACCAGGGCGCGCCAGGCTCCTATATCGGCGCCGACTACAACAGCGGGGCCGACGTGGCCGCCATCAGCAGCTGGCTGATCCTGCCCACCTCGACCTATCACAACGGCGATACCCTGTCCTTCTTCACCCGCACCGCCGACAAATCCATCTTCCCTGATCGCCTGGAAGTACGCTTCAGCAATGGCGGCGGCGCCGACGTCGGCCACTCGGCCGACAGCGTCGGCTCGTTCAGCACGCTGCTGCTGTCGGTCAATCCCAACCAGGACAAGGCCGGCTATCCGGAAGCCTGGACCAAATACAGCGTGACCCTCAACGGCTTGTCCGGCGCCACCAGCGGCGCGTTCGCCTTCCGCTACGCGGTCGACGACGGCGGCCCGTCCGGCACCCGCTCCAACTACATCGGCATCGACACCCTGTCGATCTCCGCCGTGCCGGAACCGGAAACCTACCTGATGCTGGGCGCCGGCCTGGGCCTGATCGGCCTGGCACGCAAGCGCAAGGCCAAGGCGGCTTAAGCGGCAAGCGCCGCGCATGCCGGCGGGCTGGGCCGCAGCGGCCTCCGCCCCGCCGGCCCGTTCCGCTAGAATGGCGGCATGCCTCCCGCCAAACTCCCCAAATTCCCCGGCCCGCTGACCGCGCGCGGCGCCGTGCTCGCCGTGCTGCTGTCCGACGCCGACCAGACCGGCGCGCCGCCGCTGCAAGGGCGCACCTCGCTGGCCGCCATCGTCAAGACGCTCAAGCGCAAATACAACTGGCCGGTGGAGATCAGCAGCTTCCCGTCCAACACCGGCGACGGCCGCGCCAGCTGGGCCACCGTCTACAGCCTGCCGCCGGCCGTCATCGCCAAGGCGCTGGCCAGCGGCGGCCACGAATGGCTGGAACGGCGCCACGCGGCCCGTAGCGCGCCGTAACATCTGCTTACTCTGGAAACACTTTCTGCGTCACCGCCTTTGTCCTCCGGCTCGTTATATGAGCAAGCGCCACCGTGGCGCAATACAGGAGAATAAAATGACGACCACCCCAACCACCCGTAGCCGTATCCACCCTCTGATGGCCGTAGCGGCCGTATCGCTGACGCTGGTAAGCCTGGTCGGCGCCGCGTCGATCGCCGGCCTGCTGCCCAGCTCGCACGCCACGCAGGACACCACCCCAGTGGCCGCCAACGCCGCGCCGCAGACCGGCCAGCAGGCGGCCAACCAGCCGATGCCGGAAAGCCGTCCCGTCGTGGCCGAGCACCGCACCGTGCACCATGTGACCCCGCAAGTGCGCCATGTGAACAATGACGACTATGTCGCCCAGGCGCCTGCCGCCCAGCCACAGCCGCAGGCTCCCGCCCCGGCACCGACGGCGCAGAACAGCCCGCTCGGCATGGGCATCGGCGCGGTGGTTGGCGGCTTGATCGGCAACCAGGTCGGCGGCGGCAAGGGCAAGACGGCGGCCACCATCGCCGGCGCGGTCGGCGGCGCCTACGTCGGCAACGAGATCGCCAAGAAGAACTAAGCCCGTCACGGCAAACCACGGCCCAGCCCCGCACAGGGGGCCGGGCCGCGTCGTTTGCGCCGGATCAAGGCCGGAGGTTAGTTTCCCAGTGGAAAATATGACATAATGCTTGCTGCACTACCGCCACGCATTCCGAACGTCATGACCACTCCTACCGACCACCAAGAAGACCTGCAGCAATTCTGGAACCAGCGCGTCAAGGCCAGCCGGTGGCTGATCGTCAAGACGCTGACGCTGGGCCTGCTCGCGGCCGTGTGCGGCGTGCTGGGCCAGGGCTGGCTGGAGGACGCCAGTCCGCTGTTCCCCATCATCAGCCAGAACTACGGCCTGTGGCAGGCCGGCTATCTGCTGGCGCTGGTGGTGGTGTTCCTGATCTGGTCGGCCGCCATGCTGCAAAAGTTCAGCCTGCTGCGCAACAGCAAGCAGGGCCGCGACATGCAGCGCCGCATCGACGAGCACAACGAGCGCATCGCCCAGAAAAAACTGGAGGCGAAGGAGCGCCGCGAGCAGGAACGCCTGGAGCGCGAGACCGCGCCCTCCTTCTTCAAGACCTCCGCCCGCAGCGGCAAGTTCGACTACTGAACTACTCGTAGCGCAGGCAGTCGACCGGCAGCAGCTTGGACGCCCGCCGCGCCGGGTAGAAGCCGAAGAACACCCCCACCAGGCTGGAGAAGCCGCACGCGACCACCACCGCCTGCAGCGTGATGAACACGTCGAACTTGCCGGTGGAGGTGATGGCCGCCGCCGCGCCGGTCGCCAGCAGGATGCCGAACACGCCGCCCACCAGGCAGATCACCACCGCCTCGGTCAGGAACTGCAGCAACACGTCGCGCGGCTTGGCGCCGATCGCCATGCGGATGCCGATCTCGCGCGTGCGCTCGGTCACCGACACCAGCATGATGTTCATGATGCCGATGCCGCCCACCACCAGCGAGATCGCGCCGATCAGGCCCAGCAGCGCGGCCAGGCCGGCGCTGATCTTCTGCGCGGTCTCGGCGAACGAGGCCAGGTTGTCGATGCGGAAATCGTCCGGCTGCTCGAACTTGATGTGGTGGCGGTCGCGCAGCGTTTCGTTGATGTCCTGGATGGCGTCCTGCAGGTTGCCGCCGGACTTGCCCTGCGCCACCACGTAATGCACGTTGCCGGGGAACGGCAGCCGCACCAGGTTGGCCGCCGACGCCGTGATCGGCACCAGCACGTAGTCGGCCAGGTCGCCGCCGTCGACCTGCTTGCCCTCGCCGTACAGCACGCCCACCACCTGGAACGAGACGTTCTCGATGCGGATGTACTTGCCCAGCGGGTCGACCTTGTAGAAGAACTGGTCGGCGATCTTCTTGCCGATCACCACCATGCGCGAGGCGGCGCGCACGTCGGCGTCGCTGAAGGCGCTGCCCTTGTCGATCTTCCAGCCGCGGATCTTGAACATGGCCGGCGTCACGCCGTGCACCGTCTTCGAGGCGTTCTCGTTGCCGACCGCCAGGTTGAAGCCGCCCTGCAGCACGCCGGCCGCGCCGGCCAGCGACGGCAGCGCGTTCAGCGCGGCGGCGTCGGCCATGGTCAGCGCCGGGGCCGCGCCGGTACGCATGCGCTGCTGCTGCGCGCGGTCGCCGCCGGGCGAGACGAACAGCATGTTGGTGCCCAGCTGCTCCAGCTCCTTGGCGATGAAGCGCTTCATGCTGTCGCCCACCGCCAGCAGCAGCACCACCGAGGTGATGCCGATGATGATGCCCAGCATGGTCAACAGCGTGCGCAGGCGGTTCGCCATCATCGAGCGGAACGCCTCGACCACTATCTGTAAAGGATTCATATCGTTTATACGGTTATGGTTTCGTGGCTCTGCGCCAGCAGGCGCAGGCCCTCGGCGGCCGGGCCGTCGTACAGCACGTGGCCGTCCTTGAGCCGCATCAGCCGCTTGCTGTAGGCCGCGATGTCCGGCTCGTGCGTGACCAGCAGGATGGTGATGCCGCGCTCCTCGTTGAGCTGCTGGAAGGAGCGCATGATCTCGATGCTGGTCTGCGTGTCGAGGTTGCCGGTCGGCTCGTCGGCCAGGATCAGCGGCGGGTCGCCCACCAGCGCGCGGGCGATCGCCACCCGCTGCTGCTGGCCGCCGGACAGCTGGTTCGGCGTGCGCTTGGCGTAGTCCTTCAGGCCGACCCGCTCCAGCTCCACCAGCGCCTTGGCGTGCGCCTTCGAGCGCGACACGCCGGCGTAGATCAGCGGCAGCGCCACGTTCTCGGCCACGCTCATGCGCTTGATCAGGTTAAAGCTCTGGAACACGAAACCGATGGTGCGGTTGCGGATGGTCGCCAGCTCGGCGCGCGACAAGGTCAGCGTGTCGACGCCGTTGAGGTGGTAGCTGCCGCCGGTGGCCTGGTCCAGGCAGCCGAAGATATTCATCAGGGTCGACTTGCCCGAGCCGGACTGCCCCATCACCGCCAGGAAGTCGCCGCGCGGCACGGCCAGGTCGATGCCGAACAGCACCTGGGTCTCGACGTTGCCGGAGAAGTAGCTCTTGGTGACCTGGCGGATATCGATCAGCGGTTGCGGCGCCGTCACAGCTCACCCTGCTTCTCGTTGATGGCGCGCGTGATCACCTTGTCGCCTTTTTTCAGCTCGCCGCCCACCACCTCGGTGTAGCGGAAGTTGGACAGGCCGATCTTGATGTCCCTGGCCACCGGGTTGTTCTTGTCGTCCATGGTGTAGATCTTGAACGAGCGCGCCAGTTCGCTCTTGCTGCGGAAGGCGGCGTCGTCCTCCTGCGGCGCCTCGGCCACGGCGCTGGCGGATGCGCTGGCCGAGGCGCTGGCACTGCCGGCCTTGGCGGCCAGCGCCTTGTCTCTCTTGGCCTGCTTCTCGACTTCCTCGTCGCTCAGGCGGAAGCGCAGCGCGGCGGTCGGGATGCGCAGCACCTGCTGGCGATTGCCCACCAGCAGGCGCACCTGCGCCGTCATGCCCGGCTTGAGCAGCTCTTCCTTGTTGTCCACGTCCAGCACCACGTTGTAGGTGACCACGTTCTGCACCACGTTGGCCGCCAGCCGGAACTGGCGCATGCGCGCGTCGAATTCCTTGTCGGGATAGGCATCCACCACGAAGCGGGCCGCCTGCCCCTCCTTCAGCGCGCCGACGTCGGCCTCGGAGACGCTGGTGTCGATCTGCATCTTGGTCAGGTCGCGGGCGATCTGGAACAGCGTCGGCGTGGTGAACGAGGCCGCCACGGTCTGGCCCAGGTCCACGGTGCGCTTGATGACCACGCCGTCGATCGGCGAGCGGATCACGCTGTTGTCCAGGTCGGCCTGGGCGCGCGCCAGCTGCGCCTGCGCCAGCTGGATGTTGGCCTGCGCCACGTCGACCTCGCGCTTGGACTGGTCCAGCGCCAGCGGCGAGATGAAGCTCTGCGTCACCAGCGTCTGGTTGCGCTGGTGGGTGGCCTGCGCCAGCCGCAGGCTGGCCCGCGCCGACGCCAGCTGCGCCTCCACCTGGCGGATCTGGGCGTTGAAGATGGTCGGGTCGAGCTTGAGCAGCACCTGGCCCTTCTGTACGCGGTCGTTGAAGTCCGCCTTCAGCTCGCTCACCGTGCCCGACACCTGCGAGCCGATGTTGATCAGCGCCACCGGGTTGATGGTGCCGGTGGCGGTCACCGTCTGCGTGATGTTGCCGGTGTCGGCGGCGGCCACGCGGAAGCGCGGCGGCTCGACCACCGGGGCCTTGCTCTTCGAATACCAGGCGGCGCTGGCGCCGCCGATCACCAGCAGGCCCACGGCCAGCGCTATCTTCTTCTTGGTCAGGAAAGCCATCGTCTCTACACATCCCATAGGTGAGATCCGTCGGTATGCGGATCAGCCCGCCAAGTATATGGAGTTTTGCAAGGAATGCAACTAGGCAAGGTTTGATCCCTCTCCCCAAAGGCCGGGGTCGCGCCAACCAGATCGGGGTATGTGCAAAGTTGCAGTCCCATCCTGCACGTATGGGCGTTTCCAAGCCGGCCGGACCTGCCTACCATGAAGCGCATCACCACTCAAAAAGGAAGCACATCATGTCCAGCAAAACCCTCGATACCTCCCGCCGTTCCGCCATGACCGGCGCCGCGCTCGCCGCCGCCGCGGTCGCCCTGCCGCTGGCCGCCGTCAGCGGCGACAGCCAGGCCGCCACCGGCAAGGTGCAGAAATCGGTCAGCACCATCACCACCCGCGACGGCGTCGAGATCTACTACAAGGACTGGGGTCCGCGCGCCGGCCAGCCGGTGATCCTGAGCCACGGCTGGCCGCTGAACGCCGACAGCTGGGAGTCGGCAGCCTTCCACCTGGCCAACAACGGCTTCCGCGTGATCACCCACGACCGCCGCGGCCACGGCCGCTCCAGCCAGCCATGGGACGGCAACGACATGGACCACTACGCCGACGACCTGGCCCAGCTGATCGAGGCGCTGGACCTGAAGAACATCATCCTGGCCGGCTTCTCGACCGGCGGCGGCGAGGTGGCGCGGTATGTGGGCCGCCACGGCACCAAGCGCATCGCCAAGCTGGGCCTGATCTCGGCCGTGCCGCCGCTGATGCTCAAGACCGACACCAACCCGGGCGGCCTGCCGATGGAAGTGTTCGACGGCATCCGCGCCGCCTCGGTCGCCAACCGCGCGCAGCTGTACCTGGACCTGGCCTCCGGCCCGTTCTACAACTACAACCGTCCGGGCGCCAAGCCGTCGCAGGGCATCATCGACGCCTGGTACGCGCAGGGCATGCAGGCCGGCCACAAGAACACCTACGACTCGATCAAGGCGTTCTCGGAAACCGACTTCCGCGACGACCTGAAAAAGTTCGACAAGCCGACCCTGATCATCCACGGCGAGGACGACCAGATCGTGCCGATCAACGCCGCCGGCCGCGCCTCGGCCGCCATCGTCAAGCACGCCAAGCTGATCACCTACCCCGGCGCGCCGCACGGCCTGACCGACACCCACAAGGACAAGTTCAACGCCGATTTCCTGGCCTTCGCCAAGTCCTGATCCAGCGGCGCGGCATTATGTGATAAGGTTTCCGCTGAGCACAGTTCGCAGCGGCGGAAACCTTATGAATATCGACACACTCCTGCGGCTGTTCGCACCGCCCACCGACCCCACCCTGATCCAGTACGGCAGCTACACCCCGTCGCTGGTGCTGCTGTCCATCCTGGTGGCGATCTTTTCCTCCTGGATGGCGCTGCAGGTGGCGGCCCAGGCCCAGTCCAGCCGCACGCCCGGCCTGCGCGTCATCATGCTGGCCACCGGCAGCCTGGCGCTGGGCTGCGGCGTGTGGGCCATGCACTTCATCGGCATGCTGGCCTTCAACCTGTGCACCACGGTCGACTACGACCACGTCGTCACCCTGCTGTCCATCCTGCCCAGCCTGGGCGCGTCGGCCATCGCGCTGTCCATCATCAGCCGGCGCCGGCTCGGCCTCGGCTCGCTGCTGACCGGCGGCGTGCTGGTGGGCGCCGGCATCGGCGCCATGCACTACGCCGGCATGGCCGCGCTGCGCATGGGCTTCGACCTGTACTACGATCCTTTGATGTTCGGCCTGTCCATCGTGGTGGCCGTGGTGCTGGCCACGCTGGCGATCTGGATCCGCTTCGGCCTGCGCAGCCTGCGCCGGCCGCTGCCGCCCGGCCTGGTGGGCCTGGCCAGCGCCACCGTCATGGGCTGCGCCATCGCCGGCATGCACTACACCGGCATGGCGGCCGCGCGCTTCGCCGGCCGGCCCGATCCCGGCGCCGCGGCCGAACAGAACAGCACCTTCGTGGCGCTGGCCATCACCCTGATCACGGTCGCCATCACCATCTTCATCATGTCGGCCAACGGCCTGCTGCGCTACCGCGAGCTGTTCCGCCAGAAGAGCGAGAGCGAGGCCTGGATGCGCGCCCTGCTCACCACCACCGTGGACGGCGTGGTCACGGTCGACCGCCAAGGCGTGATCCTCGAATTCAACGCCTCGGCCGAGCGCATCTTCGGCTGGCGCCGCGACGAGATCGTCGGCCGCAACATCCGCCTGCTGATGGACGACACCCAGCGCTCCGAGCGGGACGGTCTGCTGGCCTACCTGCGCACCGAGAACGCCGCCATCCCCGGCAAGGGCAGCGAGGTGATCGCCGTGCGCAAGGACGGCTCCACGGTGCCGATCCGGCGCGCGCTGGGCCACGCGCGGCTGGCCGAGCGCGACCTGTTCGTGCTGTTCGTCACCGACATCAGCGAACGGCGCGCCATCATGCAGGCGCTGCGCGACAGCGAGCAGCAGTTCCGTTCGCTAATCGGCAACATCCCCGGCATCTCCTTCCGCAGCAGCATGCGCTTCGACGCGCCGCCGGTGTTCGTCAGCGACGGCATCGAGCGCCTGGCCGGCTATCCGGCCAGCGACTTCGTCGGCGAGGGCCGCAGCCGCACGCTGAGCAGCCTGATCGTGCCGGAGGACCGCGCCGGCGTCGAGGCCGAGATCAACCGCGCGGTCGCCGAGCTGAGCGCCTACCAGGTCGAATACCGGCTGCGCCACGCCGACGGCCGCAGCAGCTGGATGTGGGAGCACGGCGCCGTCACCCAGGACGAGAGCGATCCCGAACTGCGCTGGATCGACGGCGTCATCCTCGACATCGACGAGCGGCGCCAGATGGAGCAGGAGCTGCGCAAGGCCAAGGAGACGGCCGAGCAGGCGGCCGCCGCGCGCGCCAGCTTCGTGGCCAACATGAGCCACGAGATCCGCACGCCGATGAACGCCATCCTCGGCTTCACCGACGTGCTGCTGGACACCGAGCTCGACGAGAGCCAGCGGCGCCACCTGGACACGGTGCGCAAGGAGGGCCGCTCGCTGCTGCGCCTGCTCAACGAAATCCTCGACACGGCCAAGCTGGACAAGGGCGCGGTGGAGCTGGAGCCGGACGACTACAGCCTGTTGGGCCTGATCGACGAGCTGGCCTCGACCTTCGGCAGCAACGCCCGCAGCAAGGGGCTGGCCATCGACATCGTGTACGACCCGTCGCTGCCGGCCTGGCTGCACGGCGACGAGCTGCGCATGCGCCAGATCCTCGGCAACCTGCTCGACAACGCCATCAAGTTCACCGCCGCCGGCAGCGTCAGCCTGCGCGCCAGCGCGGAGCACGGCCAGCTGGCCATCACCGTGCGCGACACCGGCATCGGCATCGCGCCCGAGCGGCTGGAGGCGATCTTCGACCCGTTCACGCAGGCCGACGCCTCGATGACGCGGCGCTTCGGCGGCACCGGCCTGGGCACCACCATCAGCCGCCAGCTGGTGGCGCTGATGGGCGGCAAGCTGTGGGCCGAGAGCACGCCGGGCCAGGGCAGCACCTTCCACCTGTGCCTGCCGCTCGAGCCGGCCCGCAACGACAGCAGCCAGGCCGCCGAGCGCACCGCCTATCCGCTGCCGCCGCTGCGGGTGCTGGCGGCCGACGACGTGCCGCAGAACCTGGAGCTGTTGACGCTGCTGCTGACCAAGCGCGGCCACACGCTGGAGCGGGCCGGCGACGGCGCCGCCGCGCTGCGCCTGTCGGCCGAGCGGCACTACGACCTGATCCTGATGGACATGCAGATGCCGGTGATGGACGGGCTGGAGGCCACGCGCGCGATCCGCGCCCGCGAGCAGGCGGCCGGGGCGCCGGCCATGCCGATCGTCGCGATGACGGCCAGCGTGCTGGCGGCGCACCGCGAGGCGGCCGCCACGGCCGGCATGAACGGCTTCGCCGCCAAGCCGGTGGACTGGTACGCGCTGTCGCACGAGATCGCCCGCGTGCTGGCGTTGCCGCCGCTGGAGCACGCGCCGGCCGCAGCCGAGGCGCCGGCGCGGGCGCGCGTGCTGAACCAGAAGACCGGGCTGCTGCGCTGGTCCGGCGACGAGGCCATGTACCACCAGGCGCTGCACCGCTTCGCCGCCGACTACGGCAGCGCCGCCACTTCGCTGGCGCGGCTGTTCGCCAGCGACAGCGCCACTCGCCTGGCCGACGCCCAGGCCTGCTGCCACAAGGTGCGCGGCGTGGCCGCCAACCTGGGTCTGGAGCAGCTGGCGGCCACGCTGGCGCAGGCCGAGAAACTGTGCGGCTCGCCGCAGCGCGAGGCCGGCGCGACCGCGCTGCCGGCCGAGCTGGCGCAGGTGCAGCTGACGCTGACGGCCCAGCTGGACGCGGCGCTGAGCGCCATCCACGCCATCGAACCGCCGCGCGCCACGCGCAGGTCGGCCGGAGGCGCTGGCGGTGTGGCCGGCGCGGGTGGTGCAGGCGGCGCGGGCGGCGCAGCCGGTGCGGGCGGTTCGGCCGGCGCAGCCGGCGCGGCCGATAGGGCGAATGCCGCCAATGCGGGCGGGACGGCCGGGGCGGGAGCTGGCGCTGCTGCGCCGGCGGCCTTCGACCCGGCGCGCGCGCAGGCGGCGGCGCAGGCGCTGCTGCCGCCGCTGCGGCGCGGCGAACTGGACGACGCCGCGCTGGACGCGCTGTCGTCCGCGCTGAGCGGCGCCGGCGTGTCGGCCGCGCTGGCGCGGCAGCTGGACGAGCTGCACACCGCACTGAACGATTTCGATTTCCCGCAGGCGCATGCTACGCTGCGGGCATTGGCTGAACGCCTGGCCTCGGAGAACCCATGATCGCCCCACCCGCCCCCCACCAGCCGCTGATCCTCGCCGTCGACGACGAGGCCGGCAACCTGCAGCTGCTGCGCCACATCCTGCAGGACCAGTACCGCCTGCTGTTCGCCAAGGACGGCCAGCGCGCGCTGGAACTGGCGCGCCAGGAGCAGCCGCAGCTGATCCTGCTCGACGTCATGATGCCCGGCATGACCGGCTACGAGGTGTGCCGCCAGCTCAAGGCCGACGAGGCCACCGCCGCCATCCCGGTGATCTTCGTCACCGCGCTCAGCGACGCCAGCGACGAGGTGGTCGGCTTCGAGGCCGGCGCGGTCGACTACATCACCAAGCCGGTCAGCCCGCCCATCGTGCGCGCGCGCGTGCGTACCCACCTGTCGCTGGTGCGGGTGGACGAGCTGGCGCGCTCGCGGCTGGAGATCGTCCAGCGCCTGGGCCTGGCGGCCGAGTACAAGGACAACGAGACCGGCCTGCACGTGATCCGCATGAGCCACTACTCGCGCATCCTCGCGCGCGCGGCCGGCATGAGCGAGGCCGAGGCCGACGACCTGCTGCACGCGGCGCCGATGCACGACGTCGGCAAGATCGGCATCCCCGACAGCATCCTGCGCAAGCCCGGCCCGCTGGATCCGGACGAGTGGAGGGTGATGCAGACCCACGCCACCATCGGCGGCGACATCATCGGCAGCCACGCGCGCGGCATGCTGGCGATGGCGCACCAGGTGGCGATGACGCACCACGAGAAATGGGACGGCAGCGGCTATCCGCACGGCCTGGCCGGCGAGCAGATTCCGCTGGTGGGGCGCATCGTCGCCATCGCCGACGTGTTCGACGCGCTGACCTCGGCCCGGCCCTACAAGCCGGAGTGGCCGCTGGAGAAGGCGGTCGAGCACTTGCGGCAGCAGCGCGGCAAGCACTTCGACGGCCAGCTGGTCGACCTGTTCCTGGCGCAGATGCCGGCGCTGCTGGAGATCAAGCAGCGCTGGGCGGAGCAGGCCGCCGCCTGAGACGGGAACAGCTCAGGCCAGCCGCGACGCCCGTCCGGCCAGCTGCGCCATCACCCGCACCACCTGGTCGATCTGCGCGCCGGTGTGGCCGGCGTTCATCACGAAGCGCAGCCGCGCCTGGCCCACCGGCGCCGCCGGGAACTGGACCGCCTCGACCTGGATGCCTTCCTTGCGCAGCGCGATCGCGTAGCGCTGGCAGGTCTCGGCCTCGCCGACCAGCACCGGCAGGATCGGCGTCTGGGTCGACAGCAGGGTGTAACCCAACGGCGCCATCCGCTCGATGAAGTAGCGCTGGTTGTCCCACAGGCGCTGGCGCCGCTGCGGCTCCTGCGCCAGCACATCGAGCGCCGCCAGCAGCGCGGCCGCCTGGCTGGGCGGCGGCGGACGGCTGTAGCCATACGCGGCGCTGGTGAGCCGGATCACCTCCGCCATCTCGCGCTCGACCGCGACGAAGCCGCCGCCCGCGCCCAGCGCCTTGCCCAGCGTCCCCATCTGCATCAGGCAGGGGCTGTGGCAGCCGAAGTGCTCGGCCGTGCCGCCGCCGTGCGCGCCCAGCACGCCGGTGGCGTGGGCGTCGTCCAGGTACAGCAGCGCGCCGTGGCGCTCGGCCAGTTCCACCAGCGCCGGCAGCGGCGCGATCGTGCCCTCCATGCCGAACACGCCGTCGCTGACGATGACCGGCGTCGCCCCCTCCTCCGCCCCCGCCGTCAGCAGCGAGGCCAGGTGGTCCATGTCGCCGTGGCGGTAGTTGTAGCGCAGCGCGCCCGACAGCTGGATGCCCTCGCGGATGCTGACGTGGTTGCACTCGTCCGAATAGTAGGCGTACTTGTGGCGCTTGCGGGCGCGGTAGCCGTGCAGGCGCGCCAGCGTGGCGGCCTTGACGATCGACGACAGCACGCCCAGGTTGGCCATGTAGCCGGAGGCGAACAGCACCGCGTCGCCCTTGCGCTGCAGCGCCGCCAGGCGCTCCTCCAGCTCGCGGTAGATCGCCAGGTCGCCGCCGTGCAGGCGCGATTCGCAGTTGCCCGCGCCGTGCCGCTGCAGGCCGTCCCTGGCCGCCGCCGTCACGCGCGGATGGTTGGCCAGCCCCAGGTAGTTGTTGCTGCTGAACGACACCACCGGCTCGCCGCCGGCGACGAACACCGGGTCCGGCAGGGTGCCGGGCAGCTGGCGGTCGGGATGGACCGGGTGCTGCTTGAGCCAGTCGGCGATGTCGTGCAAGTCGTGCATGGTGGAGAGGGCTTCCGTGAGTAACCGTCCATGCTAGCGCGGGCCGGCTTGCGGCACGCTTGCGGCCGCATTACCGATCGGATAGCTAGTGGGACGGCGCTAGCGGCAGCAGGATGCGCGCCACCAGGCCCGGCGCGCCGTCCTCCAGCACCAGCTCGCCGCCGTGGGCCAGCGCGGTGGCGCTGACGATGGCCAGCCCCAGGCCGTTGCCCGGCAGGTGGCGGCTGTCGTCGAGCCGGTAGAAGCGCCGCGTCACCTTGCCGCGCTCGGCCTCGGGGATGCCGGGGCCGTCGTCCTGCACCGCGATCGACGCCAGGCCGCCGCGGTACACGCCGGCCCGCACCCGCACCGCGTGGCCCGGCCCGGCGTACTTGATGGCGTTGTCCAGCAGGCTGGCCACCGCGCTGGCCAGCAGGTTGCGGTCGCCGTCCACGTACAGGTGTTCGGGCGCGTCCACCGTCAGGGTCACGCCGCCGTCCTCGGCGCTGGCCTCGTACATCTCGCCGATGTCGCGGGCGATGTGGCCCAGGTCGAGGCGCTCGAACAGCCGGCTGCGCATGCCCGATTCGGCCTCGGCGATCTGCAGCAGGCGCTCGAACAGCCGGATCAGGTCGTCGATCTCCTCGATGGCGTCGCGCGCGGCGCCGGCCAGGCGCGGCACCGTGGCCTCGGAGCGCAGCGCGTCGTCGAGCTTGCTGCGCACGCGGCCCAGCGGCGTGCGCAGGTCGTGCGCGATGGCGTTCGAGACGTGGCGGATGCCGTCCATCAGCAGCTCGATGCGGTCGAGCATGCGGTTGATGTCGCGCCCCAGCAGCGCGAACTCGTCGCGCCCGCGCACCGGGATGCGCGAACTGAGGTCGCCCGCCTCGATGTGGGCGGCGGTGCGGCGGATCGTGCCCAGCCGCCGCTCGACCAGGCGCCGGAACAGCAGCGCGCCGGCCACCGTCAGCAACAGCGACACGCCGGCGCCGGCCAGCAGCGCGCGCCAGATCACGCCGCGCACCGCCTCCTGTTCGCTCAGGTCGCGCCCGACGATCAGCAGGCCGCCGCCGTCCAGCGGCCGCAGGTACAGCCGCGCCGGCGCCTGGTGGCGGTCGCGCGCGACCACGGTGCTGAGCAGCTCGGGGCCGTCGTCGGCACGCGCGGCCGCGGCCGGCAGCGGCCCCAGGTTGCCGGCCAGCGGCGTGCCGTCGGCCGCCAGCAGCTCGAAGATCTCGCGGTCGCTGTCGATGCCGTCGTCCAGCAGGCGCCGCACCTCGGCCGACAGCGCGCCGTGCGGCTGGCCGCCGGCGCGCGCCACCAGCCGGTCCGACTGCGCCATGATGCGGCCGTCGATGTCCTGGTCCAGCACGCCCACGGTGCCGCGGTAGAACACCGCCGACACCAGCACGATCGAGGCCGTGCCCAGCAGGCCGTAGCCCAGCACCAGCCGGGCCGCGATCGAGGCGCGCAGGTCGATCACTGGGCGCCGCCCCCGGCCGGATCGGCGTCCTCGGGCGGGGTCGGCCCCATGCGGTAGCCGACCCCGCGCAGCGTGTGGATCAGCATGACGGGGAAGTCCTTGTCGACCTTGGCGCGCAGGCGGCTGATCTGGACGTCGATGACGTTGGTCTGCGGGTCGAAGTGGTAGTCCCACACCGATTCGAGCAGCATGGTGCGGGTCACCACCTGGTTGACGTTGCGCATCAGGTACTCCAGCAGCCGGTATTCGCGCGGCTGCAGCGTGATGACCTTGGCGCCGCGCGTCACGCGCAGCGTGCGCAGGTCCAGCTTGAGGTCGGCCACCTGCAGCGTCGAGCTGTCGGCGCCGGGCGCGCTGCGCCGCTGCAGCGCCTCGATGCGCGCCAGCAGCTCGGAAAAGGCGAACGGCTTGGACAGGTAGTCGTCGGCGCCGCCGCGCAGGCCGCTGACGCGGGCGTCGATCGAGGTCAGCGCGGAAACGATGATGACCGGGGTCTGCTTGCCCAGCGCGCGCAGCTTGTCGACGATGGACAGGCCGTCGATGCGGCCGGGCAGCATGCGGTCGAGGATGATGATGTCCCAGTCGCTGCCCACCGCGAGGTCGAGGCCGTCCGGGCCGTTGTCGCAGGCGCTGACTAGGTAGCCGGCCTCGCGCAGGCCCTTGCAGATGTAATTGGCCGTTTCGGCTTCGTCTTCAATAACCAGGCAGCGCACGCGGATCTCCGGGATTCAGGATGGTGCGGTATTCTACCCCGTGGCGCGCGGCCGTAGCGGAGCGCGCTGGTGAACTCCCGCCCGGACGACGTCGTTGCGTCGCACAGGGGGTGGCGCCGGCTTGGCGGCGCCGACTTTGAGGACCATCGGCGGGGCGCGGAGTTCGACCGCCATCATAGCCGCGCCCGCCGGCGGCGGCCTTGCGCCAGATCAAGCCCGGGACCGGCCGCGGCCTGCGGCCAGCTCGGTGTACAGCGCGTGGTAGTTGCGCGCCATGGTCTCGGCGGTGAACAGCTCCCAGTAGCGGGCCGCGGCGCGCCGGCCCATCTCGGCGGCGCGCTCGGGCTGCTCCCACAGCGTGCGCATGGCGGCGCCGAAGGCGGCCGGGTCGTCCGGCGGCACCACCAGCCCGGTCTCGTTGTCGATGTTGATGTAGGTGGTGCCGGTGCCGATCTCGCTGGAGATCATCGGCTTGCCGTACATCGCCCCCTCCAGCAGCGAGATGCCGAACGCCTCCGAGCGCAGGTGCGACGGGAACACCATCGCGTAGCACAGCTCCAGCAGCGCCACCTTGTCCAGCTCCTCGACCGCGCCGACGAAGATCACGTGCGTCAGGCCGAGGCGGCGCGCGTGTTCCTTGAGCTCCTGCTCGACCGGGCCGGCGCCGACGATCACCACCGGGTAGTCCAGGTTGGCCATGGCGTCGAGCAGGATGTGCAGGCCCTTGTAGTAGCGCAGCACGCCGACGAACAGGAAGAAGCGCTCGCCGCAACGGGCGCGCCACTGGTCCTTGAGCGACTGCGGCGGCTGCGGATAGATCGTCTTGTCCAGGCCGTAGGTGATGGTGCGCGTCTTGTGCTCGAAGCGCTTGAGCACCGGCGACGAGGCCAGGTAGTTGGGCGAGGTGGCGACGATGGTGTCGACGCTGCGCAGGAAGCCGCGCTTGAGCGGGCCGTACACGCGCAGCAGGTTCTTCTGGCGCACGATGTCCGAGTGGTAGGTCACCACGCTGGGCTTGTCGATGCGCGCCAGGAAGTGGGCCAGGTCCATGAACGGCCACGGGAAGTGGTAGTGGATCACGTCGGCGTCGCGCGCCAGGCGCGCCAGCTGGCGGATCGCCCCGGCCGAGAAGCCGGTGGAGGCGATCTCGAAATCGAGCCGCGCGCGGTGCACGGTGTGGCCCTCGAACTCGATCCGCGCCGGGCCGCTGTCGCGCGTGAGCGTGAGCACTTCGTTGCGCACGCCGAGGCGGCCGGTGCCCACGCACAGCTGGCGGATCACCTGCTCGATGCCGCCCCAGGTGTCCGGGTAGTAGGTCTTGTAGAAATGGAGGACGCGCATGGCAGCTTCAGTGATGCTTCAATTGGACAGGACGTCGCGGTACACCTCGACGGTGCGGCGGGCGGCGGCGTCCCAGGTCAGCTCCAGCGCGCGGCGGCGGCCGGCGGCGATGCAGCGCTGGCGCAGCGCATCGTCGCGCGCCAGCGCGGTCATCGCGGCCGTGATCTCCGGCACCGACAGCGGATCGAATTCCAGCGCCGCGCCCTGCGCCACTTCGGGCAGCGAGGTGGCGTTGGAGGTGGCCACCGGCACGCCGCTGGCGAAGGCTTCCACCAGCGGCAGGCCGAAGCCCTCGTGCAGCGACGGGAAGATGAAGGCGCCGGCGCCGGCGTAGATGTGGTGCAGCTGGGCGTCGTCGGTCAGGCGGCTGAGCCAGACCACGTTCTCGCCGCGCTGGCCGGCGGCCTTGATCTGCGCCACCAGCTCGTCGCTGAGCCAGCCGGGCGCGCCGACGATCACCAGCTGGCGCGCGGCGCGCAGCACCGGCGGCAGCGCCAGGTAGGCCTCCAGCAGGCGGCCGACGTTCTTGCGCGGCTGCAGCGTGCCGACGAACAGGAAGTAGCCGGCGCGCAGGCCGTGCAGCGCCAGCGTGGCGTCGCGCGCCTCGGCCGCCGGCGCGTCGAACCATTCGGGGCGCACGCCGTGGTGCACCACGCTGATCCTGCGCTCGTCGACGCCGAAGTGCTCGACCAGCTCGCGGATCGAATAGTGCGAGCCGGTGATCACATGCTGGGCCTTGCGCGCGGCCTTGACCTGCAGCCAGTTCTTCAGGCCGCGCAGGCGCGGCGTGCACCACTCGGGATGGGCGATCGGCACGGCGTCGTGCAGGGTCGCCACCACCGGGCAGTCCATGCGCACGATGCGGTAGTCGGTGGCGTGGAACAGGTCGAGCGGCGCCGCGCCCTGGCCCGCCAGGCCGCTGACGCGCATCCGCACCGACGACGGCAGCACCAGGTCGGCCAGCGTCGCGCCGCGGAAGGAGCGCGGCAGCGCGCGCCCGACGTGGACGCGGCTGGCGTCGCCGCCGGGCGCGAACGACAGCGGCTGCACCTCGGCACCGGCACGCGGCAAATGTTCGAGCAGCGCGCGGCTGTACACGCCCAGGCCGTCGAGGCGGCCGCCGGTCAGCGTGGTCTCGGCGGTGGTGGTGGACAGGCCCACCCGCACCGGGCGGGCGGCCTTGGTGTCGGCCATGCTCACGCCGCGTACATCCAGCGCAGCGTGTCGGCCAGCGGCACCGTGGCCAGCGGGCCGATGGCGGCCAGCAGGCGGCGGTTGTCGCCGACCAGGCGCACCACCTCGTTGGCGCGCACGAAGGCCGGGTTGACGTGGACGTTGATCGGGTAGCCGGCGATGTCGGCCATCATGGCCAGCGCCTCGCCCAGCGAGTACGCGTGGCCGGAGCAGATGTTGAAGGCCTGGCCGGCCACCGAGGGGCCGGCGGCCAGCAGGCGGCGGTAGCTGTGCGCCACCATCCGCACGTCGGAGAAATCGCGCCACACGTGCAGGTTGCCCAGCTCGATGTCGGCGGCGCGGCGGCGGAAGTGCGAGACGATCTTCGGCAGCAGGAAGTTCTCGTGCTGGCCGACGCCGGTGTAGTTGAAGGGACGCACCACGATCAACGGCAGCTTGTCCTGCCACAGGCGCGCCATGTATTCCATGGCCAGCTTGCTGACCGCGTAATCGTTGGCCGGCGCCGGCGGCACGTCCTCGCCGATCACGCCGGCGTCGGTGTTGCCGTAGATGTTGGCGCTGGAAGCCAGCAGCACGGCCGACGGCTTGTGCTCGGCGGCGGCCAGCGCCTCCAGCAGGTTGCGGGTGCCGGCCACGTTGACGCGGTAGATCTGCTCGACGTCGCCGTGGCCGACAAAGGCGATCGCGGCCAGGTGGGCCACCACGTCCGGGCGCACCTGGGCCACCACGTCGGCCAGGCCGGCGCGGTCGTTCAGGTCGACGGCGAACTGGCGCTCGCCGGGCGCGTGGCCGGGGGTGATGGTGCCGTAGACTTCGTAGCCGGCCGCGCGCAGCTCCTGCTCGACGTAGCGGCCGGTGAACCCGGACAGCCCCGTGACCAGCGCGCGCTTGCCCGCGCCCTCCATGCCTTCAGCAGCCATAGCGGTTTCCTTAGAAGGAGAAGCCGGCTTTGTTGCGGCGCAGGTCGGCCTCGACCATCATCTGGCACAGCTGCTCCAGCGTGGTCTGCGGCTTCCAGCCCAGTTCCTTGAGGGCCTTGGCCGGGTCGCCGATCAGCAGCTCCACCTCGGCCGGACGGTAGAACTTCGGATTGACGCGCACCAGCACCTTGCCGGTTTTCTTGCAGGTGCCGATCTCGTGGTCGGCCGCGCCGCTCCACTCCAGCGCCACGTCGACCGCCTTGAACGCCATGCTGACGAAGTCGCGCACGGTTTCGGTACGGTTGGTGGCCAGCACATAGGTGTCCGGCTCATCGGCCTGCAGGATGCGCCACATGCCTTCGACGTATTCCTTGGCGTAGCCCCAGTCGCGCTTGGCGTCCAGGTTGCCCAGTTCCAGCACGTCGAGCTGGCCCAGGTGGATCTTGGCGACCGAGTCGGTGATCTTGCGGGTGACGAACTCGCGGCCGCGCAGCGGCGACTCGTGGTTGAACAGGATGCCGGAGCAGCCGAAGATGCCATAGGATTCGCGGTAGTTCACGGTCATCCAGTGGGCATACAGCTTGGCCACGCCGTACGGGCTGCGCGGGTAGAACGGCGTGTCTTCCTTCTGCGGCACGGCCTGCACCTTGCCGAACATTTCCGAGGTCGACGCCTGGTAGAAGCGGATCTTCGGATTGACGATGCGGATGGCTTCGAGCAGGTTGACCGGGCCGACGCCGGTGATTTCCGCCGTGGTGACCGGCTGCTCGAAGGACACGCCGACGAAGCTTTGCGCGGCCAGGTTGTAGACCTCGTCCGGCTGCGCGGATTGCAGCAGGCGGATGTTGGAGCCCAGGTCGGTCAGGTCGTATTCCACCAGCTTCAGATTCGGATGCGACTGGATGCCCAGTTCCTCGATACGCCAGAAATTCACCGAGCTGGTGCGGCGATAGGTGCCGGTGACCTCGTAACCTTTTTCCAGCAACAACTCGGCCAGATAAGCGCCGTCCTGGCCGGTGATGCCCGTAACCAGGGCTCTTTTTATTTTATTCATGGTGAATAGCAATCCAAATCATGGGTGACTTTACAACCCGGTATTGTAACAGAGCGCCTGAGCCGCACTTCTCACCAATTATGTCAATTACATCCCTTACATCTTGTTACCATCATTGGCAGTGATGACTAGGTTTCATTGAAGCCTGGGCAACAAAACCGCCTCAATCCGGCGCGCGCAGGAAGCGCTCCACCGTCTCGCGGATCTCGCCGTCGTGCTTCATGGCCTTGATGACGGCGTTGAATTTGCGGATGAAATCGTCGCGGTAGGGGAAGCGCGCGGGGTCGCGGGTGGTGAAGCCCAGGTAGCCCTGCTCGGCGCTCAGCTCGGCCACCTCGACCAGGGCCTGCGCGTTCGGATCGGCCGCGCCGTCGGTGCGGATGCGGCCCAGCTCCCAGGCGATCGACAGGCGGTCGTTCAGGTAGCAATCGATGCGGCCCTTCATCAGCTTGAGCAGATTGGTGCGGCTGCTGCGCGCGGGTTCGGCGCGCAGCCTGCCGTCGTGGACGGCCTGGTCGAAGCGCTTGCCGCCGCTCAGGAAGCCGGCGTTGATGCCGATGCGCAGGCCCAGGTAGTCGTCCGGCCAGGTCTTCAGCGCATGCCGCTGGCTGACCGCCTGGGTGCACAGCACCACCAGCTGCTCGGCGATGAGGGGCTCGGAATAGCTCATGTAGGGGCGCTCGTCCGGACGCAGGTACGGCGGATAGAGCGCGAAGGCGGCGCCGGTTTCCAGCAGCACCAGGCCGCGCTTCCACGGGATCGGCAGCAGGGTGACCTCGTACTCCGGCATCCTCTTCAGCGCCTGCCGGATGATGCTGGCGTAGATCCCTTTCATCCGGCCGTTCTCCAGATAGGAGTAGGGCGGATAGGCGTCGTCGCCGTAGATGGCGACGGCGACCGGCGCCTCGCCGGCGCGGGCGGCCTGCAAGGCCAGGCAGCCCATGAGCAGGCAGGCAAGCAGCGAAGGTGGGAAGGCGGGATGACGCGGCATGAGGACTGATTATCCCCGCGTGGTTTTTTACGGCAAGCAGTATCTACGGCAGGTGTTGCATTTTAAAACATTGGGGTCAAGTCTGACATTCGGACACGAGCACAACCGTAGCAGCGCGCTACGGTTGTGCTCGTGTCCGAATGTCAGACTTGACCCCAAATTGCTTTTTAGACTTTGCGCTGGGCGACCGCGTCGACCACGCACAGCGCTGTCATGTTGACGATGCGGCGCACCGTGGCCGACGGCGTCAGGATGTGCACCGGCTTGGCGCAGCCCAGCAGGATCGGACCGACCGCGATGCCGTTGCCGGCCGCCGTCTTCACCAGGTTGTAGGCGATGTTGGCGGCGTCGATGTTCGGCATCACCAGCAGGTTGGCGTCGCCCTTCAGGCTGGTGCCGGGCATGATGGAGTTGCGCAGCTTGGAGTCCAGCGCGGTGTCGCCGTGCATCTCGCCGTCCACTTCCAGCGCCGGGTCGAGCTGCTTGACCAGCTCCAGCGCGGCGCGCATCTTCTGCGCCGATTCGCTGTTGGACGAGCCGAAGTTCGAGTGCGACAGCAGGGCCGCGCGCGGCGACAGGCCGAAACGGCGCATCTCTTCCGCAGCCATCACGGTGATCGCCGCCAGCTCCTTGGCGTTCGGGTTTTCGTTGACGTGGGTGTCGACCATCACCAGCTGGCGCTCAGGCATGATCAGCACGTTCATCGCGGCGTACACGCAGGTGCCATCGCGCTTGCCCAGCACCTGGTCGATGTAGTGCAGGTGCAGCTGGGTGGTGCCGAAGGTGCCGCAGATCATGCCGTCGGCGTCGCCCTTCTTGATCATCATGGCGCCGATCAGCGAGTGGCGGCGGCGCATCTCCAGCTTGGCGTACTCCTGCGTGACGCCCTTGCGCGCGGTCAGCTCGTAGTAGGCCTGCCAGTAGTCGCGGTAGCGCTCGTCGTGGTCGGGGTTGATGACGTCGAAGTCCACGCCCTGCTTCAGGCGCAGGCCGAATTTGTTGATGCGCGTTTCCAGCACGGCCGGACGGCCCACCAGGATAGGCCGCGCCAGCTTCTCGTCGACGATCACCTGCACCGCGCGCAGGATGCGCTCTTCCTCGCCCTCGGCGTAGACGATGCGCTTGAGGTCGGACGCGGTCTTCTTGGCCACCTGGAACAGCGGCTTCATGAAGGTGCCGCTGCGGTAGACGAATTGCTGCAGGCTGTCGGCGTACGCCTGCAGGTCCTTGATCGGACGGGTGGCGACGCCGGAATCCTCGGCCGCCTTGGCCACGGCCGGCGCGATCTTGATCAAGAGGCGCGGGTCGAACGGCATCGGGATCAGGTACTCGGGGCCGAACGACAGGTTGGTGAAGCCGTAGGTGGTGGCGACGATGTCCGATTGCTCGGCGTGCGCCAGCTCGGCGATCGCGTGCACCACGGCGATTTCCATCTCGCGCGTGATGGTGGTGGCGCCGCAGTCGAGCGCGCCGCGGAAGATGTACGGGAAGCACAGCACGTTGTTGACCTGGTTCGGATAGTCCGAGCGGCCGGTGCAGATGATGGCGTCGCCGCGCACGGCCTTGACGTCCTCCGGCAAAATCTCCGGGTTCGGATTGGCCAGCGCCAGGATCAGCGGATTGGGCGCCATGGCCTTGACCATGTCCTGCTTGAGCACGCCGCCGGCCGACAGGCCCAGGAAGATGTCGGCGTCGTTGATCACCTCGGCCAGGGTGCGGGCCGTGGTGTCGCGCGCGAAGCGTTCCTTGTCCGGGTCCATCAGTTCCTTGCGGCCCTTGTAGACCACGCCGGCCAGGTCGGTGACGTAGATGTTTTCCAGCGGGAAGCCGAGGTCGACGATGAGGTCCAGGCAGGCCAGCGCGGCCGCGCCGGCGCCCGACACCACCAGCTTGCAGTTGGCGATATCTTTACCCACATACTGGATGCCGTTCATGATGGCCGCGCCGACGATGATGGCGGTGCCGTGCTGGTCGTCGTGGAAGACCGGGATCTTCATGCGGTCGCGCAGCTGGCGCTCGATGTAGAAGCACTCGGGCGCCTTGATGTCTTCCAGGTTGACGCCGCCGAAGGTCGGCTCCAGCGAGGCGATGATGTCGACCAGCTTGTCGGGGTCGGATTCGTTGATCTCGATGTCGAACACGTCGATGCCGGCGAACTTCTTGAACAGCACGCCCTTGCCTTCCATCACAGGCTTGGCCGCCAGCGGGCCGATGTTGCCCAGGCCCAGCACGGCGGTGCCGTTGGTGATGACGGCCACCAGGTTGCCGCGCGCCGTGTATTTGTAGGCGTTGGCCGGATCGATGACGATCTCCTCGCACGGCGCGGCCACGCCCGGCGAGTAGGCCAGCGCCAGGTCGCGCTGGTTGGTCAGTTGCTTGGTCGGCGTGACGCTGATCTTGCCGGGCGTCGGGCACTCGTGGTATTCGAGCGCCGCGAGGCGCAATTGTTGACGAAGTTCTTCTTTTTTATCAGATGACGAATCCATGCTGTGCGGCCTTCCTGTTTGTACTGTCGGAAAGCTTCCGATTTTATCAGACCAATTCTTTCAATTAAGTAGGTATTTTCACCAACAGCTATGACGGATATCAGCATTATTTATGATTCAAGGCAACAAAGACCGAATTTTTGTCGTTTTTAACGGCAATAACCTATCAATAGCTCCAACATAATCAATTTTCCGCAGTTATAACTATTTTGCATCGCCCGATGAAAATTGATTGAAAATATCAATTAACCAAGGGCGACGCCAACCGCCGGCCCCGGCGGTCTTCAGTACAATAGCGCCATGCTCTCCGAATTCGACCTCATCCAGGAATACTTCCAGCGCCCGCAGCATGCGGCCCGCGCCACGCTCGGCATCGGCGACGATTGCGCCCTGCTCACGCCCACGCCCGGCATGCAGACGGCGATCTCGTCGGACATGCTGGTCGAGGGCCGCCACTTCTTCGCCGGCGAGGACGCGGCCCGCCTCGGCCACAAGGCGCTGGCGGTCAACCTGTCGGACCTGGCGGCGATGGGCGCGCGCCCGGTCGGTTTCACGCTGGCTTTGGCGTTGCCGTCCGCCGACCGCGACTGGCTGGCCGGCTTTTCCAGGGGCCTGTTCGCGCTGGCCGACGCCTACAACATCGAGCTGATCGGCGGCGACACCACCAAGGGCCCGCTCAACATCTGCATCACCGTGTTCGGCGAGGTGCGGCCGGGTCAGGCGCTGCGCCGCAACGCGGCCCTTGCCGACGACGACATCTGGATCTCCGGCACGCTGGGCGACGCCCGCCTGGCGCTGGCCGGCTACCGGCTCGAGCAATCGATGGACGCGGCCAGCCTGCTGGCGGCCGCCGTGCGCATGCACACGCCGACGCCGCGCGTGGCGCTGGGCATGCTGCTGGCCGAACAGGGCATCGCCCACGCGGCGATCGACATCTCGGACGGCCTGGTCGGCGACCTCGGCCACATCCTCAAGCAATCGCGGCTGGGCGCCACGCTGGACGTGGACGCGCTGCCGGCCGGCGCCGTGCTGGCCACGCGCGAGACGGCGCTGCGGCGCGCCTTCGCGGCGGCCGGCGGCGACGACTACGAACTGTGCTTCACCGCGCCGGCCTCGGCGCGCGCGGCGGTGCTGGCGGCGGCCGCCAGCGTGGCCACGCCGGTCACGCGCGTGGGCCGCATCGAGGCCGCCCCCGGCCTGCGCCTGGTGGACGCGGCCGGCGCCCCGCTCGGCCTGCAGCTACAGGGCTTCGATCACTTCACTTCCTGAAGCGCGGTCACGTCCTCGCCCGGCTCGCCCGCGCGGCGTCCGCTGCCGTGCAACAGCCAGTAGTGGTGGAAGGCCAGCCGGATGTTGTCGCGCAGCTGGGTGTCGTCCCACGGCTTGGTGTAGAAGCGGTAGATGGCGCCGCGGTTGATCGAGTCGATCACCGCGTCCAGCCCGGTGTAGCCGGACAGGATGATGCGTATCGTCTCCGGATACATCTCCTTGACCTTGCTGAGGAACTCGGTGCCGCTCATGCCCTGCATGCGCTGGTCGCACACGATCACCTGCACCGCGTGCAGCGCCAGCAGCTCGAACCCCTCGCCCGGCGTGGCCGCCGTCAGGATCTGGTAGCCGTCGCGCCGGAACAGCCGGTGCAGCGAGGACAGCACGTTGACGTCGTCGTCGACGATGAGCAGGGTCTGCGCCGGCTGGCCCGGCTTGGCCACGTCGGGCGGCAGGCTGTGGCCGGCCTGCACCAGCGCCGCCATCTCGGCCGGCGCCACCGGCCGGCTGAACAGGAAGCCCTGGATCTCGTCGCAGCGGCTGCGCCGCAGGTATTCGAGCTGGGCGCGCGTCTCCACCCCTTCCGCGATCACCCGCAGCTTCAGGCTGTGCGCCATGCTGATGATGGCCTGGGCGATGGCCGCGTCGTTGGGGTTGGTGGTGATGTCGCGCACGAAGGCGATGTCGATCTTGAGCTTGTCGATCGGGAAGCGCTGCAGGTAGGCCAGCGACGAATAGCCGGTGCCGAAGTCGTCGATCGCCACCTTCAGGCCCAGCGCCTTCAGGTTGGACAGCACGCTGATGGTGCGCTCGGTGTTGGACATCAGCGCGGTCTCGGTCAGCTCCAGCTCCAGCAGCTCGGGCGGGACGTCGTGGCGCAGCAGCGCGCTGCGCACCACCAGCTCCAGGTCGCCCTCGACGAACTGGCGGCTGGCGACGTTGACCGCCACCCGCACCGGCCCGACGTCGCTGCGCAGCCAGGCGCCAATCTGGCGGCAGGCGGCGTCGATGATCCAGGCGCCGACCCGCACGATCAGGCCGGTGTCCTCCAGCACCGGCACGAACTCGGCCGGATACACCATGCCGCAGCCGGGCCGCTGCCAGCGCAGCAGCGCCTCGGCGCCGGCCATCTGGCCGCTGTGCAGGTTGACCTTGGGCTGGTAGTACAGCAGCAGCTCGTTGTGCTCGAGCGCGCGGCGCAGCGCCATCTCCATGTCCAGCCGCGCCAGCACCTGCACGTTCATGCCGGCGGTGAAGAAGCGGTAGCCGTCGCGCCCGGCCTGCTTGGCGCGCTCCATCGCGGTGTCGGCGTACTTGACCAGGGTATGCGGATCGGTGGCGTCGTCCGGGTACATGGCGATGCCGATGCTGGCGCTGAGCGCGGCCGGATGGCCGTCCAGGTCGAACGGCTGGCGCAGCGCCTCGCGCACCTCGTTGGCGGTGTGCACCGCGTCCTGCTGGTCGCGCGTCATGGTCAGGATCAGCGCGAACTCGTCGCCGCCCAGACGCCCGACCGTGTCGCGGATGCGCACGCACTGCACCAGCCGGTTGCTGAACTGGCGCAGCAGCTCGTCGCCGGCCGCCGCGCCCAGCGAATCGTTGACGTTCTTGAAGCGGTCCAGCGCGATGAACAGCACCACGATGCGCCACGACTTTTCCTGCGCCAGCGCGACGGCGTCGGCCAGCGTCTGGAAGAACAGGGTGCGGTTGGGCAGGCCGGTCAGGCTGTCGTAGTGGGCCATGTGCTGCAGCAGCTCCTCGGCCTGGCGGCGCTCGCTGATGTCGCGCGCCACGCCCAGCAGGATGTCGGGCTGGCCGGCGCGCCGCAGCAGCTGCCAGTACAGCTCGACCGGCACCGCGATCAGGTCGCGCCGCATCAGCTCGAGCTCGATCATCTCGGGCGCGCGCGCCGGCCCCAGCGCGGCGGCGTAGGCGGCCAGCCCGGCGGCCCGCTCGCTCAGCGCGGCCGGCGCGCCCAGGCCGATGCGGCTGGCGGTCTGGCCCAGCATCTCGGCGCGCGGATAGCCCAGCATGCGGCAGGCGCCGTCGTTGACGTCGACCAGCTCGGCGCTGCCGGCGTCGAGCAGGAAGATGGCGTCGGCGGTGGCGTCCATCGCGCTGCGGAAGCGCTGCAGCTCGGCGGTGCGCTCGCGCACGGTCTGCTCGAGCCGCGTGTTGTAGCCGCGCGCCTCGCGGTGCAGCAGGCGCACCTCCAGCAGGTTGCGGATGCGGGTGAGCACCTCGACCGGGTCGAAGGGCTTGCTGACGAAGTCGCGCGCGCCCAGTTCCAGCGCCTTGATCTTGTGGTCCGGCTGGGCCGTGACCACCAGCACCGGCAGCCAGGCCCCGGTCTCCAGCGGGCGGATCGCCTCCATCACGTCGAAGCCGCTCATGCCGGGCATCTGCATGTCGAGGATGATCAGGTCGTACTGGTGCTCGGCGTGCCAGCCGGCCACCACGCGCGGATCGGTGGTGGAGCTGACCGCCGTGTAGCCGGTGGACTTGAGCAGGAACTCCAGCAGTTCCACGTTCACCGGCTGATCGTCGACGATCAGGATGCTGGCGTTGAAGATGTCGGTCTGGCTGATCATGAGATGCGCCTCCGTATGGTCCCTTGGAGAACCGGCGTCGTGGCCGGTGCGGACCGCTGACTACCACCAGGCAAGCTTAACAGTTTGCCCGTTCGGCGGCGCACGGCTGCAATGGCTGGGCAGCGTCGGCCGGCTTATCCGTCCGAGTGTACGCAAGTTCAAATCGGCGGTCTAATGTTTTCTGGCATGTTGCGGTTCAGGCAAATCAGCCGTGCGTCGCTGGCATCGATTGCACACTGCATGGTAGAGTGGAAGCCAGGCCGCAGCGTGCCGCAACAGACGGAGAGCCCCATGAATTCCACAGACACCATTCTTGACCTGGCCGCGCAAGTGGGCAAGTCCCTGCAGGCGAAGGGCCTGATCCTGGCCACGGCCGAATCGTGCACCGGCGGCGGCGTGGCCCAGGCCATCACCGAGATCGCCGGCTCGACCGCCTGGTTCGATTGCGGCTTCGTCACCTATTCCAACGCCTCCAAGACCGAGATGCTGGACGTGTCGGCCGCGCTGATCGCGCAGATGGGCAGCGTGTCCGAGGAGGTGGCGGCGGCCATGGCCACCGGCGCGCTGGGCGCCAGCAACGCCCATCTGGCGGTCTCGACCACCGGCATCGCCGGCCCCACCGGCGCCGTGCCGGGCAAGCCGGTCGGCACCGTGTGCTTCGGCTGGGCCAACGCCGACACCGTGCACACCGAGCGCCTGGTGTTCGCCGGCGACCGCCGGGCGGTGCGCGAGCAGACCGTGATCCACGCGTTGCAGGGGCTGCTGCGGTTCATCGACTGAATGCGCGACTGAAAACGGGCCGGCGGTTGCCATACCGCCGCAAAACAATTACTCTCGACGCATTCGAGCGATTCTGGAGTGATTGATGCAAAATTCGGTACATTTTATTCTCCAAGGTAAAGGCGGTATCGGCAAGACCCTGGTGTCCACCATTTTGGCGCAATGGATCGCGGCCAAGGACGAGACGCCGCTGCGCTGCTACGACACCGACCAGGAGAACGCGACCTTCTCGCGCTACAAGGCGATGGACGTCAAGCATGTGCCGGTGATGACCGACAGCCGCACCATCGACCCCAAGCGCTTCGACGCGCTGATGATCGACATCCTGGAGGAGGACGGCAACTGCGTCATCGACAACGGCGCCAACACCTTCTCGCCGCTGATGGGCTACCTGATCGAGAACGACTGCTTCTCGCTGCTGGAGGAATCGGGACGCAAGGTCTACATCCACACCATCGTCGGCGGCGGCGACACGCTGCACGACACCGCCATGGGTTTCGTCTCCACCGCCAAGTCCACCAACGTGCCGCTGGTGCTGTGGGAGAACGAGCACTTCGGCCTGCTGCAATCGGCGTCCGGCAAGCAGTTCACCGAATCGCAGACCTACGCCGACAACTCGGCCCGCGTGAAGGGTCGCGTGGTGCTGTCGGCCCGCAACGCCGACACCTTCGGCGCCGACATCAAGAAGATGAACACGGCCCGCCTGACCGCCCAGGAGGTCAGGGAGAGCGACAAGTTCAACCTGATGGAGAAGCAGCGCATCAAGGTGGTGTTCCGCGACCTGTTCGAGCAGCTCGACAAGGTCGAGTGGTAAGCCGCCATGGATCAGCACAAGCTGCGCAGCCTGGTCTTTGAAAAAACCGGCGTCAGGATCGACATCGACGACCCCGTGTTCGCGCTGGTGGCGCTGAACGAGGCGGTGCTGGCCGAGACGGTCGAGCGCCACGTCGCGCTGATCGACGCCGCCTCGCAGGAGCTGGCGCAGCAGGCGCGGCTGGCCGGCGGACTGGCCGCGCAGCCCGGCGGCGTCCGCAAGCCGGTGGTGCTGGACGCCACCAACGAGCCGGCCGGCGCCGACGCGCCCTCCGCCTACGCGCCGGCACCCGCCTCCGGCCCGGTGCGGCCGATCGCCACGCAGGCGGCGGCCATCACGCCGCGCGAACTGCGGCTGCTGGGCGCGGCGGCTGGCGTGGCCGTCCTCAGCGCGCTGCTGGTGCTCGGCGGCCAGGCGGCCTTCTTCAAGCCGGGGCTGACGGCCGAGCAAAGCGCCGCGCTGGTCCAGGCCGACAAACTGAACAAGGCGATCCAGAAGCTGGACCCGAAGGTCCGCGAACAGCTGCAAGCCGAACTGCAAAAATAAGGACAACGCATGCACTTTGAAGTACCCAAGGCCAAGACCCTGAAGGAATTCGGCGGCGAATATTTGATGATCGTGATCAGTATCGCCACCGCGCTGGCGCTGGAGCATGGCGTGCAGACGCTGCACCACCGCCATCTGGCGCACGAGGCCGCCGACAAGATCGACGCCGAGATCCAGGTCAACGTCCACGAGCTCGACGAGGCGCTCAAGCACAACAACGATCAGCTGAAAATCGTCCAGGCGACGCGCGAGCAGCTGCTGGCCGGCATCAGGGACAAGGTCGACGGCAAGGTCCTGCTCAAGCAGCTGACGGAGCAGCAGCACAACAAGCTGGGACTGAGCATCATGACGCCGTCGCTGCGGCGCGAGGCCTGGGAGGTGGCGGTCGCCAGCCAGGCGGTCAGCTGGATGCCGCAGGACCAGCTGGAGCGCTACTCCGGCATCTACGCCAACATGCGCGACGTGCAATCGATCAGCGCCAGCGGCGCCAACAACTTCCTCGACGGCGCCGGCATGCTGAACATCATCAGCGACATCCAGATGGGCGACGGCGACGCCAAGGCCGTCTACCGCATGCTGTCGCAGATGATCAGCGCCTACGCCAGCACGGACGGCAACCTGCAGGCGCTGCGGGACAACCTGGCCAAGTCGGCCAAGGAAGCCCCGCATACCTGAGCCGCGCCCGGGAGACCAGGGCCGCCGCGCGCGGCCCGTGATCGGACCGCGCCGAACGATCGCGCCGCTTAGTTGGTGTACACCAGGCCGCGGCCAACACCGCTGAAGTAGATGCGGCCGTAGCTGTTCCAGTCGGCCGCCATCACGCCGATGCCGCCGTACTGATGCGCGTCATCGTTGAAGCGCGCCCAGGTCGCACCGCCATCGTCGGAGTGGTAGACGCCCCACACGCCATTCATCGCCCCCACCACGTAGACCGCCGCCGGGTACGACGCACCGGCCTGCGCCTTGCCCAGGGCGATCACGCTGGCGCCCTGCATCTGGCCGGTGGAACCATTGGCCGCGATCGTCGCGAAGCCGTTCAGCTTGGTCCAGCTCGCGCCCGAATTGGTCGAGTGGTACACGGCATTGCCGTCGGCCAGCCAGAGGTCGCCCTCGACGTTCGGGTTGACCGCCAGCGACGTGGCATTCCAGCCGTTCGGCGCCAGGTTGGCCGACACCGAACCCTGGCTCAGCGTGAAGGTGTGGCCGCCATCGGTCGAGACGTAGACCTTGCCCGCCAGGTTGCTCCAGGAAGCGCCGCCCGAATCGTAGGCATAGACCTTGTTCGGATTCTTGCGGTCGACCGCCAGGCGGTAGCCGCGATTGATACCGACGGCGGACAGCGCCGGCAGGTTGGTCGAGGTCCAGCTCGCGCCATTGTTCGTGGTGTACGACGGCACCGAGTTGGCCGGCGCCCAGATCGCGTTGTTGCGGAACGCGGTCGCGATGCTCGCCGATTCGGCGGTGTTGGCGGCGGCGCCGGCGGGCAGGGTCGCGAAGTTCGACCACGTGTTGCCGCCGTCGCCGGACCAGGAGCCGAACGCGACCGAGGGCGAGCCGTTGAGGGCGCCGGCGCTGACGATGTAGCTCGGATCGGACCACAACACGTCGGCGGCGTTGCCGTTGCTCCATGCGCTGGTGGGCGCCCTGGTCGGCGTCGCCGCGAGGTCGGTCTGGACCCAGGTGCCGATATCGCCCGCGCTGTTGACGAACTTGTACGGCGCGCCGGCCGGCGGCGTGACCAGCGCCAGGGTGGCGGTTTCCTCGAAGTTATTGAGCGGCACATCCCAGCTCGGGCTGGCCGCCGACGCGTTCCAGGTTTCCCAGACGCCGCCGCCGTGGACGTGCATGATGTGATCCTTGTTGGCCGGATCGATCTCGATGTCGTCCACCCAGCCCCTGTAGCCGCCGCCCCAGTGCTGCATGCCGTCGGCGATTTCGTGCCAGGTGTTGCCGCCGTTGTCGGACAGCTGGACCACCGGCTGGCCGGCGCTCCATGTGCCGGTCACGGCCAGCGCGATGCGGGCCGTCGCGCCGGTGCCGTAGACGGACACGCCGCCGTAGCCGCCCTGCGTGGTGGTGGCGAGCTGGGCCCAGGTCTCGCCGTTGGTCACGCCGCCGAACCGGTAGAGGTAGCCCGGCCCCTGGGCGCCCTGCCCGGCGTTCTTGTTGAACACCACGTAGTAGTTGCCGTCGCCGGTGCGCAGCATGTGCGGCACGAAGTAGCCGGACACGTTGGACGGCACCGTCACCGGCGTCCACGAGAAGCCGCCGTTGGTGGACTTGTACATGGTCGAGCTCAGGCCCGCCTTCTGCACGTAGTCCGGCGCGATGGCGGCGTACATGATCCACGTCGTCGCGCCGCCGCCCACGTTCGAGTTGTCGAAGACGATCTGCTCGACGCCCACCGGCGCCGTGCCCAGCCCCTGGATCTCGGCGGCCGTCAGCACCTTGCCCGACAAGCCGGTCTGGGTCCAGGTCTGGCCCGAGTTCGTGCTCTTCCACAGGCCGGCCGTGCGCGAGGCGTAGAACAGCGTCGACGGATTGGTGGGGTCGGCCTTCAGGCGTTCGCCGATGGCGCGGGCGTCCTCGTTGCCGCCCACCGGGAACGGCAGGTCGTAGTGCGTCCAGCTGGCGCCGCGGTCTCCCGAGGCATAGATGCGGCCGTTGATCGGGGTGCCGTCCCAGCTGTGCGAGTACATGCCCGTGACCAGGTACACCTTGTTGTCGTTGGCCGGATCGAGGGCGATGCTTTCGACGCCGTGGAAGCCACCCTCGCCCGCGTTGAAGCCGATGCCGTCGGTGATGGGCGTCCACGATCCGTTCGAATTGTTCCAACGGTAGGCGCCGCCGATGTCGGTGCGCGCGTACATGACGTTCGCGCTGGTCGGATGGTAGACGAGACCGGTGACATAGCCGCCGCCGCCCCACTTCACGCTGGTCCAGCTGGCAGGCAAGGCGGCCGAGGTCGACGCGGCGGACGTCAGGCTGGTGGCAAGGAGCTTGGGACTATTGCCGGTGGCGCTGTCGGACTGGCTGCCGCCGCAGGCGGCAAGCAGGCCCGCCAGCAAGGACGGGATGACAATTTTGTACTTCCGATTCATGCGGTTCTCCTCCAGAAAAACCATTTAGATGAGCCGGCGCCCGGTTTTGCGGCACCGGTGCTTGGACCGGCTTACGCGTTATTTTTGGATGAGGTCCGCATGCATCTTATCCGCTGGGGGAGGCCGTACCACTTACGAAAACTGTCAAATGTCGAAATGAAATTTCACAGTTGTGCGGCATGGGCTTACGCGCGATGGTTCAGCAAGGCCAGCGCATCCTGGATGCGCCGCGCAAAGCCGGCCGGCTGGAGGCGGTCGCCGGATTCCTGGCCGCCGATCAGGCACAGGTGAGCGAGACGGCCCACCAGCTCCGCATCGACCAGGCCGCCGGCGCGCGCGCGGCAGGTGGTGATGGCGAACGTCAGCCGGGTCTGGTCGACGCGTTGCTGGTAGACCGCCACCAGCGGATCGTGGCGCGCCCACGCGCGGATCGCGGTTTCCCGGCCCGGCTGTTTTTCGGCGGCGATCGCCAGGTAGCGCTGCAGCACGTCCTCCAGGCTGCTGCCTCCGGCGGCGTGGGCCAGCATGCGGTCCGCATAGTCCGCTTCCCACGCCGACAGCAGCGCGTGGACGAAATCCTCGCGGTTGCGGAAGTGGTGGTAGAACGATCCGCGCGTCACGTTCAGGCGGCGCGCCAGGCGCTCGGCCGAGATGCCGGCGTCGCCGTCGTGGTCCAGGGCGTCGAAGCCCGCGGCTATCCAGTGGTCACGCGTCAGCACTCGTCTCACCTTGAAAACATACAGACTGTGTATGGTAGCACCGGCCTCGCTAGACTGCGGCTTCCTGTCCTCAACCATGGAGCCGCAATGAAGACCATCGCGCTGGTCGCCTTCGACCAATTCACCGACATCGACCTGTTCCTGATGTGGGACATCCTCGGCCGCAACCGCCACGACTGGCAGGTGCACATCGTCGGCCAGCAGCGCGAGCTGCGCTCGGCCCACGGTCTGCGAGTCGCCACGCATGGCCCGCTGGACGAGGCGAACCGGGCCGACGTGGTGCTGTTCGCCAGCGGCAGGGACGGCGTGCCGGCCGCGCTCGCGGACCCGGACTTCATGGCGGCGTTCCAGCTGGATCCGGGCCGGCAGCTGATCGGTTCCATGTGCGCCGGCGCGCTGATCCTGGCGGCGCTGGGCTTGCTGCCGGGCCGGCGTGCATCCACCCATCCCGATGCGCGCGGCGCGCTCAGCGCGGCCGGGGTGGCGCCGGACGAGCGGCCGCTCATGAGCATCGGCAACGTGGCGACGGCGGGCGGCTGCCTGGCCGCGCTGTACCTGGTCGGCTGGATGGTCGAGCGGCTGTTCGATGCGGAAAAAAGCATGGAGACGCTGCGGCCGGTGCTGCCGGCGGGCCAGTACGATCTGTACGAAAAGCTGATCGCGTCCAGCATCCGCCAGGCCCGCTGCGGCTAGGCCAGGCCGGCCAGCAGATGCTCCCACAGCCTGCTGGCGACCGGGCCGTGGGCGGTGTCGCGGCGGCGCGCGATCACCAGCTCCAGTTCGCTTTCGCGGAAATGATCGCCGGCCAGCGACAGCAAGCGGCCCTGCGCCAGGTCCTCGTCCACCAGATAGCCGGGCATGTGGCCCCAGCCCATGCCCTGCAGGATCACTTCGCGTTTCATGAACTGGTCAGCCACGGTGCAGCGGCGCGCGCCGTCCACCACGAAGTAGTCGCGCGGCGGACTGTCGCGCGCGCTGTCGCGGATGACGCATTGCACATAGGGCCGCATCATCTCGGGCGTGATGCCGGCGTGCAGCGGGAAGTCCAGGAAGCCGGGCGCGACCACCGGCACCAGCCGCACGCGCCGCCACGGCCGCGCCTCGAAGCGCAGGTCGGCCTGTTCGAGATGGTGGACGATCAGGTCGGCCTCGCCGTTGTGCAGCCGCTCCCACGGTCCGGACAAGGCTTCGAAATGCAGGTCCAGCCGGGTGCCGGGACACTGGGCGAAGAAGCGCCGCAGCAGGCCCAGCGTGGCCGGCAGCGGGCACAGGTCGCCGATCACCACGGCCAGCTTGACCTCCTCGCCCTGCGCGATCTGGCGGGCCTGCATCGCCATCTGGCCGGCGCTGTCGAGCAGCTGCCGGGCCTGCTCGACGAAGGCCTGGCCGGCGGCCGAGACGGCGACGCGATAGCCGCTGCGGTCCAGCAGCGCCAGCCCCAGTTGTCGCTCCAGGCTGGCGACGGCGGCGAACACGCTGGGATGCGAACGGTGCAGCCGCACGGCGGCCTTCTGGAAGCTGCCCAGCTCGGCCACCGCCAGGAAGCACGCCAGTTCATGCAGGGTGAAGCCGACAGTGTTCATAAATCCTACAGAGATAGACTGAATTATTCAATTTTATCCGAATGTGTTTATCACTACAGTGGTGTCTCCATCATTTACAGGAGCATTCCATGCGTGCCATACACATCACCCAATTCGGCGGTCCGGAACAATTACAGCTGGTTGAGCTGCCGATACCGGTACCGGCCAGCGGCCAGGTCCTCATCCGCGTCAAGGCGTTCGGGCTCAATCGCGCGGAAAGCTATATGCGCCGTGGCTTGTGGGGCGAGGTCGCCCAGGTCACCGGCATCGAATGCGTCGGCGAGGTGGCCGAGGCGCCCGGCTCCGGCCTGCTGCCGGGGCAGGCGGTGGCCGCCATCACGGGCGGCATGGGCCGCAGCATCAACGGCAGCTACGCCGAGTATGTGTGCGTGCCGGCCACCAACGTGGTGCCGCTGCGCTCGACGCTGCCGTGGGCCGAGCTGGCCGCGATCCCGGAGTCGTACGCGACCGCCTGGGCCTGCCTGCACGACAACCTGGCGCTGCGGCCCGGCCAGACGCTGCTGGTGCGCGGCGCCAGTTCCGCGCTGGGCCAGGCGGCCAGCAATATCGCGGCCCAGCTGGGCGCGCAGGTGATCGCGACCACGCGCCGCCCGGTGGAACTCGCGGATGTGCTGACGAGGAACGGCGCGCGCCACATCGTCGAAGAGCGGCCCGCGATGGCCGGCGTGGTGCGCGGCATCGCGCCCGGCGGCGTCGACGCGGTGCTGGACCTGATCGGCAACACCACCCTGCTCGACTCGCTGGCCTGCGCGGCGCGGCCGGGCGGGCGGGTGTGCCAGGCCGGCTTCCTCGGCGGGCTGGAGCCGCTGGCCGGTTTCCTGCCGCTGCAGCAGTTGCCGCCCGGCGTGCAGCTGAGCTTTTTCGGCAGCTTCGCCTTCGGCACGCCGGGGTACGAGCTGGACCGACTGCCGTGGCAGGAGATCGTCGAGCGGGTCGAGCAAGGCCGGTACCACGCCCGGCCGGCCAAGGTGTTCGCCTTCGACGACATCGTCCACGCCCACGCCTGGCTCGACGCCGGGGCCGGACTGGGCAAGGCCGTGGTGCAAATCGCGCCGTAGCCCGGTTCGCCAATCCATGCTAACATGTGAACACCTATTCACTTGTTAGCATTATGAGCTGCCAACACGACTATTCCGACTGCGATCCCGCGATTGCCCAGCTGGCCGACCTGTTCCATCTGCTGGGCGATCCGACGCGCCTGCGCATCGTGCTGGCCTGCGTGACGGCGCCGATCGCCGTCAGCGACATCGCTTCCTCGTTGGAGCTGAGCAGTTCGCTGGTCAGCCACCACTTGCGTTTGCTGCGCGCGGCGCGCATTGTGAAGTCTGAGCGCCAGGGCAAGCAAGTGTTCTATTCCGCCGCCGACGCCCACATCAGCGGCGTACTCAACGATATGCTCGAACATATCGCCGAACCTTCCAACGGACACGAAGCATGAGCAAGCACCACGACCATCACGACCACGATCACGGCCACGATCACCACGGCCATGACCACGCGCCGGCCAAGGCCGAGGCCAAAACCAAGTCGTGCGGCCACGACCACGGGCATGACCACGGCCACGGCGGCCACCATCACCACCACGGCGATCCGAACACCATGGGCCGCGCATTCGCGGTCGCCATCGTGCTCAACACGGCGTTCGTGGCGATCGAATTCTTCTACGGCTTCCTGGCCAACTCCACCGCGCTGATGGCCGACGCCGGCCACAACCTGTCGGACGTGCTGGGCCTGATGCTGGCCTGGGGCGCGGCGATCCTGGCCAAGCGCGTGCCGAACGGCCGCTACACCTACGGCCTGCGCAGCACCTCGATGCTGGCCGCGCTGTTCAACTCCATGCTGCTGATGGCCGCCTGCGGCGCCATCGCGTGGGAAGCGGTGCAGCAGCTGGTGCATCCCGAACCGGTGGCCGGCCTGACCGTGTCGGTGGTGGCGGGCGTGGGCATCCTGGTCAACGGCTTCTCGGCCTGGCTGTTCATGTCCGGCAGCAAGGACGACATCAACGTGCGCGGCGCCTACCTGCACATGGCGGCCGACGCCGCCATCTCGCTGGGCGTGCTGGTGGCCGGCGTGATCGTGCGCTACACGGGCTGGAACTGGCTCGACCCGCTGGTCAGCGCGGTCATCGTCGCCATCATCGTCTACAGCACCTGGTCGCTGCTCAAGCAATCGATGCGCATGATGCTGGCCGCCGTGCCGGACAACCTGGACCACGCCGAAGTCGAACAATTCCTGCGCGCCCAGCCCGGCGTGACCGACGTGCACGACGTCCACATCTGGTCGATGAGCACCACCGAGAACGCGCTGACGGCGCAGCTGGTGACGCCGGCCGGTCATCCGGGCGACGCCGCGATGGACGCCATCAGCGCACAGCTCAAGGAGCAGTTCTCGATCGACCACAGCACGCTGCAGGTGCGCCTGGGCACCACCGCGCACGAGTGCAGCCTGCAGGAGCCGGCGCACTAGGCCATGCACATAGGGGACGCCTAGGCGCTCCGGACCGCTTTCAATTATTTTCCGGCTATTTGTGGAGCGGTATCAATCGATATCAGGACATTGGTGTGATGATGGCCGGTGATGGCGTGGAAGAGCTTTCCCTTTACGGTCACCTGCTTGCCAACAAACGACGCAAGACTGAAGTCCCCCATCGGAACCAGCGTCACATCGGTTTGACGTTCCTCCGCAGGACTATCGGCCGAGGCAACAGTGCAAATCGGCCGGTCCAAATGAAGAATTGCCTGCCGTTCTTTAGAATCGGTTTCCGGCGATTCGCCAAAGTTGGGCGGGCCGAAAAACGTCTCGACCCGAACCCGACCGGTGAGCTCGGCATTGGCCACGTCATATTTTTGACAAGTCTCCGCGCGTGCTGAAGCGCAGACCAGCAGGAAAATCACGGAAAGTTTACGCATCTCTATCCCGAAGCAAAGCAGTTTCAATCCGCCAGATTGGCATACAGCGGCGTGCTCAGGTAGCGCTCGCCGAAGGACGGGATGATGGTCACGATGATCTTGTCCGCGTTCTCCGGCCGCCGCGCCACCTGTAGCGCGGCCCACAGCGCGGCGCCGGAGGAGATCCCCACCAGCAGCCCCTCCTGGCTGGCCGCCAGCCTCGCGGTCGCGAACGCGTCGTCGTTCTTCACGCCGATGATCTCGTCGTACACCTTGGTGTTGAGCACGGCCGGAACGAAGCCCGCCCCTATGCCCTGGATCGGGTGCGGCCCCTTGATGCCCTTGGCCAGCATCGGCGACGCCTCCGGCTCCACCGCGATGCAGCGGAACGCCGGCTTGCGCGCCTTGATCACCTCGCCCACGCCGGTGATCGTGCCGCCGGTGCCGACGCCGGCCACCAGGATGTCCACCCGGCCGTCGGTGTCGGCCCAGATCTCCTCGGCCGTGGTGCGGCGGTGCACCTCGGGATTGGCGGGGTTGTTGAACTGCTGCGGCATCAGGTAGCGCGGGTCGCTGGCGGCCAGCTCCTCGGCCTTGCGGATCGCGCCCAGCATGCCCTCGGCGCCCGGCGTGAGCACCAGCTCGGCGCCGTAGGCGCGCAGCAGCATGCGCCGCTCGCGGCTCATGGTGTCGGGCATGACCAGGGTGCAGCGGTAGCCGCGCGCGGCGCACACCATCGCCAGCGCGATGCCGGTGTTGCCGCTGGTCGGTTCGAGGATGACGGTGTCGGGTCGGATCTGGCCGGCCGCCTCGGCCGCCTCGATCATCGACAGGCCGATGCGGTCTTTCACGCTGTGGGCCGGGTTGCAGTACTCCAGCTTGACCAGCACCTGGGCGGTGCTGCCTTTGTTCAAGCGGTTCAGGCGCACCAGCGGGGTGCGGCCTATCAGTTCGGTGACGTCGTTGGCAATCTTCATGGAAAACCTCCGAGGTGGGACGGAGGTTCCAGTCTACGCTGATTTGCGCCGATTATTTCACGTCCACCAGCTCGACGTCGAAGATCAGCGCGGAATTCGGCGGAATGCCGCTGCCCGGCGTCGGACGTGAGCCGTATGCGAGCTCCGACGGAATAATCAGCGTGCGCTTGCCGCCCACCTTCATGCCCTGGATGCCCTGGTCCCAGCCCTTGATGACGCGGCCTGCGCCCAGCACGAAGTCCAGCGGCTCGCCGCGCGGAATCGACGAGTCGAACAGCTTGCCATGCATGGCCTTGGCCAGCGGGCGGTACAGCCAGCCCGAGTAGTGCATGTAGACGGTGGCGCCGGTGGTCGCTTCCTTGCCGGTGCCGATCTTGGTGTCGGTGACGATCAGCTGCTCGGCGGCCGGGCCGGGCGTGGCCGAGCCCACCACCAGCGGTGGCGGCGGCGGCACGTCGGCCGGGGCCACCGGGGTCTGCGCCTGGGCCGCGGAGGCCGCCAGCGCGCACAACATTGCTACGAGTACGGAACTACGGGTCATGTTTTTTTCTTTCGATCAGGTCTGTGGAGAGCACGGTCCCCGTGCCAGCGCGCACCATGATAGCAAAACCGCCCCGCGCGCTGGATAAAATCTAAATCGTTTCGACTGGCGCCACTGCCGGTTGCGCGTCGTCGGCCAGGTGGCGCAGCACGCGGCTGGCCGCCACCATGCCGAAGCTGGCCGTGACCACCATGGCCGAACCGAAGCCGGCGCAATTGAGGCCGGTCACGCCGCCGGCGCCCGGATCGCCGTCCACCGCGCACACTTCGGCCGTTTCCGGCAGGCGCAGCCGTTCCATCGAGAACACCGCGTCGACGTGGAACTTGGTCTTCTCGCCGCGCGGGTAGCCGTACTGGCTGCGCAGGACCTTGCGCACCTTCTTCAGCAGCGGTTCCTGCTCGGTGCGGGCCAGGTCGCGCACGGCGATCTGGGTGGGGTCGGTCTGGCCGCCGGCGCTGCCGATGATGATCAGGGGCATGGCGTGCTGGCGGCACCAGGCGATCATGGCCGCCTTGGCCGCCACGCTGTCGATGGCGTCGACCACGAAATCGAACCGGCCGCCGCCCAGCATCTGCTCCAGGTTGTCCGGGCTGACGAAGTCCTCGACCTGGTCGACCACGCAGAACGGGTTGATCTGGGCGATGCGCTCGGCCAGCGCGGTGATCTTGGCCTGGCCGACGGTGCCGCTCAGGGCCTGGATCTGGCGGTTGATGTTGGACTCGGCGACGTTATCCAGATCAATAAGCGTGAGCCGGCCGATGGCGCTGCGGGCCAGCGCCTCGACGATCCACGAGCCGACGCCGCCGACGCCGACCACGCACACGTGGGCGGCCCGGAAGCGCGCCAGCGCGCGTTCGCCATAGAGGCGGCCGATGCCGCCGAAGCGGCGCTCGAAGTCGACATCGTCGAATGGGGTGGGTGCAAGGGAGTTCATCCCGACATTTTAACGGACGCCACGGCAAAAATTATTTTAGAATGACTTTCCCCCTAGCCCGAGCGACCGCCATGAGCCTTCCCCTGTTCGACACCGCCCCCGATTTCAGCCAGCCGCTGGCCGTCCTCAAACACTGCCACGAGCGCATCCGCAAGCAGCTGCAGACGCTGCAAAAGCTGCTGGCCCACCTGCCCCAGCACGGCGCCGACGACGACGCCCGCAAGGCCGCCCAGGCGGTGCAGAAATATTTCAACACGGCGGCGCCGCTGCACCACGAGGACGAGGAGCAAAACCTGATGCCGATGCTGCAGGCCACCGCGCGCGACGCCGACGCCGTGCTGCTGGCCGGGCTGGTGCCCGGCATCCTGGCCGACCACCAGCAAATGGAACGGGACTGGAATATAATTAATGCACAACTTGATAAAATTGCAAATGGACAAGGCAGTGAGCTGTCGGCCGACGACGTCCAGCGTTTCGGCGCGGTCTACGCCACCCACATGGCGATCGAGGAAGGCGACATCGCGCCGATGGCCAAGCGCCTGTTCAGCCCCGAGCAGATGGCGCAGTTGGGCAGCGCGATGCAGGCGCGGCGCGGCATCGTCCCCGGCCTGCCGCAAAGCCAGGTGCCGGAACAGAAACAGGTGGCGGTGTCGGACACGGTGGCCGACGGCGTGGTGCTGGCGGACCTGCGCCTCGATTACGGCCGCGCCAGTTTGACGGAACACGATGTGCTGGACGACCCGATCGCCCAGTTCGGCAAATGGTTCGAGGAAGCGCTGCGCGCCAAGGTCAACGAGCCGAACGCGATGAGCGTGGCCACGGTGGACGCGCAGGGCAAGCCCAGTTCGCGCATCGTGCTGATCAAGCAGTACGACGCGCGCGGCTTCACCTGGTACACCAACTACGACAGCCAGAAGGGCCGGCAACTGGGCGACAATCCGCACGCCGCGCTGCTATTCTTCTGGAGCGAGTTGGAACGCCAGGTACGCATCGAGGGCACGGTGGTCAAGACTTCCGCCGAGGAAAGCGACACGTATTTTTACAGCCGTCCGGTGAAGAGCCAGATCGCCGCGATCGCTTCGCAACAGAGCGCGCGCATCGCCAACCGGGAGCAGCTGGAAGCGAACTACGATGCGGCGGCCGCCGTCAGCGGCGAGCATCCGGTGCGGCCGGAACACTGGGGCGGCTATCGCCTCGATCCGGTGCGCATCGAGTTCTGGCAGGGGCGCCGTTCGCGCTTCCACGACCGGATCGTGTATCTGAAACAAGCAGATGGTAGCTGGGTGAAGGAGCGCCTGCAGCCGTAAGCAGCGCCACGAGGCACACACCAGACCATCGCATGCGGTGGTCTTTTTTTTTGTGGACTCGGAGGTGTGATCGTGTTTGTACAAAACCGTCTCAGCAGCTGGATCGACGGCATCCGCCAGCAAATCGCCCTGCCCCTGCGCATCGAACTGTGGAACGGCCAGCATGTCGACTTTTCCGGCGAGGCGCCGCGCGTGACGATACGGCTGCCCAATGTGTCGGCCGCGCGCTACCTGCTCACGCCGTCGCTGTCCAACCTGGGCGCGGCCTATGTCGAGGGCGCGATCGAGGTCAAGGGCCGCGCGCACGACATGATCGCCGTGGTCAACGCGCTGGCGCGCACCACGCTCAAGGCCGAGGGCAAGTTCGCCCGCATCGTGCGCGGCATGGCCCACAGCAAGCGCCAGGACGCCGAGGCGATCCGCTACCACTACGACGTCTCCAACGAGTTCTACCAGCAGTTCCTCGACCCGGCCATGGTGTATTCCTGCGCCTACTTCGAGCACGGCGACGAGGACCTGGCCACCGCGCAAACCAAGAAGATCGACCACATCCTGCGCAAGATCGAGCTCAAGCCGAACCAGACGCTGCTCGACATCGGCTGCGGTTGGGGCGCGCTGGTGATCCGCGCGGCGCAGCAGTACCGGGCGCGCTGCGTCGGCGTCACGCTGTCGGAGAACCAGTTCGCGCTGGCCAAGGAGCGCGTGCGCCAGGCCGGGCTGGAGCATCTGGTCGAGATCCGCCTGCAGGACTACCGCGACGTGCGCGGCCAGTTCGACCGCATCACCAGCGTCGGCATGTTCGAGCACGTGGGCATCAAGCACCTGCCGGAGTATTTCGCCGCCATCCACAAGCTGCTGGCGCCGGACGGCGTGGTGATGAACCACGGCATCACCACCACCGACCCGGACAACGGCGAGACGCCCTACGGCGGCGGCGAGTTCATCGACAAGTACGTGTTCCCGCAAGGCGAGCTGGCGCACATCGGCCACGTGCTCAAGGCCATGCAGCAAGGGAAGCTGGAGGTGTGCGACGTGGAAAACCTGCGCCGCCACTACGCCCGCACCTGCGCCATCTGGACCGACAATTTCGAGGCCCACACCGAGCGGGTACGCACGCTGGCCGGCGACAAGCGCTACCGCATCTGGCACGTCTACCTGGCCGGCTGCTGCTACGCCTTCGAACAGGACTGGATCAGCCTGTACCAGGTGGTCGGCCGCAAGGCGGGCCAGCGCAGCGCGGCGCTGCCGTGGTCGCGCCGGCACATGTATCCGGCCAGCGCCAGCCACGCCGGCGCGCACTACGCGCAGACCGACGATGGCGTGCCCGCGTTCTCGCTGATTCAGGAGGATGGCGGCGCGGTCATGGCGTCGGCGCCGGCGTCGATCAACTCCTTCAACGCCACGTAGACCTGGCCCAGCGCCGTCTCCAGCCGACCGGCCGCCAGCTGGCACGGCTGGCCGGCGCGCAGCGCGGCCGACAGCTGCTCGGCCAGCGCCAGCGCGCGCGCCGCGCCGAAGTTGGCCAGCACGCCCTTGAGGCTGTGCACCGCGCGCGTGCTGCGCGGCACGTCGCCGGCGTCCAGCGCCTCGCCCAGCTCCCGCCACAGCTGCGGGCCATCCTGCAGGAACAGCGCGGCCAGCTCCAGCAGCAGCTCGGCGTCGCCGTCCAGCCGCTTCAGCGCGCCGCGCCAGTCCAGCAGCAGGTGGCCGCTGTCGGGCTGGTAGCGCAGCAGCATCGCGCGCAGCTGCTGGCTGTCGACCGGCTTGGCCAGGTAGTCGTCCATGCCGGCCTCCAGGCAGCGCTCGCGGTCGCCAGCCATGGCGCGCGCGGTCATCGCGATGATGGGCACGTGGCCGCCCTGCGCCGCCTCGCGCTGGCGGATCTGGCGGGTGGCGGCCAGGCCGTCCAGGCCCGGCATCTGCACGTCCATCAGGATCAGGTCGTGGTCGCCGTGGCCGGCGCGCTCCAGCACGGCCAGGCCGCTGTCGACCAGCGTGACGCGGTGGCCCAGCTTCTCCAGCAGCCGCACCGCCAGCCGCTGGTTGACCGGATTGTCCTCGGCCAGCAGCACGCGCAGGCCGCCAGTCGCGGACGCGGATTCGCCGGCGCCCGCCGGCAGGCCGCCGGCCGGGGGGGCGGCCATGGATTCGTCGGCGCCGGCCAGCAGGCCGTTGTCGGTGGCGCTCAGGTTCATGCCCTGGCCCGGCGCCAGCACCGCCAGCGGCGGCAGCGGCGCGGCCTGGGCGGCGCCGGTGTGCCGCAGCGGCACGGTGAAGCTGAACACGCTGCCCTGCCCCGGCACGCTGCGCACCTCGATGCGGCCCTGCATCAGGATCACCAGTCGGCGGCAGATCGCCAGGCCCAGGCCGGTGCCGCCGTACTCGCGCGTGGTCGAGCCGTCGACCTGGGCGAAGGCCTCGAAGATCAGGTGCTGCTTTTCCGGCGGCACGCCGATGCCGGTGTCGCGCACCGCGAAGGCGATCTCGCTGCGGCCGTCGCGCTCGGCGCCGACCGACAGCGCCACCGTCACCCCGCCGGCGTCGGTGAACTTGATGGCGTTGCCGACCAGGTTGAGCAGCACCTGGCGCAGCCGTCCCGGATCGCCCTTCATCAGGCGCGGCACGGCCGGCGGGATCTCGGCCGCCAGCGCCAGTCCCTTCTGCCGCGCCCGCAGGCTCATGGCGCGCAGCGTGTCGGCCACCAGCTGGCGCAGGTCGAACGGCACTTCCTCGATCTCCAGCTTGCCCGCCTCGATCTTGGAAAAATCCAGGATGTCGTCGACGATGTGCAGCAGCGCGTCGGCCGAGGCCTTCACCAGCGCCAGGTCGGCGCGCTGGCCGGCGTCGATGTTCGATTCGAGCACCAGCTCGGTCATGCCGAGGATGCCGTTCATCGGCGTGCGGATCTCGTGGCTCATGTTGGCCAGGAATTCGCTCTTGGCGCGGCTGGCCGCCTCGGCCGATTCGACCGCGTGCTGCATGGCGGCGCGCGCCGCGCGCTGCTCGCTGATGTCGATGAAGTAGCCCAGCATGTAGGACAGGCCGCCGGTGCGGATCACCTTGCGGCTGACCAGCACGTCGAGCGGCGGATCGAAGGTGGCCATGCGGCGCTCGGTGGTGATCATGCGGCCGGTGGTCCAGGCCTGCTCGTCTTCCTCATGGGTGGCGGCGGCCCAGCGCGGCGAGGCGAAGTCGTCCACCGTGCGGCCGAGGATCTCCGCCCGCGAGCGCTGGGTGAATTCCTCGAAGCGGCTGTTGAAGCGCAGGAAGCGGCCGTCGCGGTCCTTGAGAAAAATCGGGATGGGCAGCTGGTCGAGGATCTGCTCGGTGAGCTCCTGCTGGTCGCGCGCGGCGCGCTCGCCGGCCGGCGCCCTCGGCTGGCCGCGCAGGTCGGCGTGCAGCTCGTGCTGCAGGCCGGCCAGGCGCGCGGTGTGCGGATCGCGCCAGGTGCCGGCGTTGCCGCGCTGCTGGCGGTTCTCCTTGCGCAGCAGCGCGTTGGCCGAGCGCAGCTGGTGCGCCTCGGCCTCCAGCTCGGCCAGCGCGGCCAGCTGCGGCTCCAGCAGCCGCGCCAGCTCGTGCGCGCCTTGCATCGCCAGCGCGAGGCGGATCTGGTCGACCTGGCTATCCTGGTCCATGGCGGGCTCAGGCCGTGACGGCGGCGGGGCCGCCCTGCTCGTCCTGGTAGCGGGCGCGGATGTCGAGCACCTCGTCCCATCGCCGCAGCAGCGCGTCGACGCAGCGCGGATCGAAATGCGCGCCGCTGCGGTCCAGCAGGTGCTGGCGCGCGGCCTCCATGCTCCACGCCGGCTTGTACGGGCGCACGCTGGTCAGCGCGTCGAACACGTCGGCCACGGCGACGATGCGGCCGGCCTGCGGAATGGCCTCGCCCGCCAGGCCGCGCGGATAGCCCTGGCCGTCGTAGCGCTCGTGGTGGGTCAGCGCAATCTCGGCCGCCAGCTTGTGCATGCGCGCCTTGCAATCCTTGAGGATGTTGTAGCCGATCTCCGCGTGCTGGCGCATCACCGCCATCTCCTCGGCGGTGAGGCGGCCGGGCTTGAGCAGGATGTGGTCGGGCGTGCCGACCTTGCCGATGTCGTGCATCGGCGCGGCGTTCAGCAGGTCGCTCTGCTGCTCGTCGGACAGGCCCAGCCCGGCCGCGATCAGCCGCGAGTAGCGCGCCATGCGCTGGATGTGGGCGCCGGTCTCGGGGTCGCGGTACTCGGAGGCGCGGCACAGCAGCATGATGGTCTCCTGCTCGCGCGCGCACAGCTCGGCGGTGGCCTTGGCCACCTCGTCGGCCAGCCAGCTGGCGCGGTGCTGCAGGCTCAGCGTGGCGCTGCGCAGCGCCAGCATGTTGCGGGTGCGTGCCAGGAACTCGACCTTGTCGATCGGCTTGATGAGGAAATCGCTGGCGCCGTTCTCCAGCGCGCGGTGGCGCACGTCGAGGTCGACGCTGGCGGTGACCATCAGCACCGGCGGGCGCTGGTCGGGCGGCGCCTGCAGCCGGGCGATGAACTCCAGGCCGTTCAGGTCCGGCATCATGTAGTCGACGATCAGCAGGTCGTAGGGATGGGCGTTGCACCAGGCCAGCGCCTCGCGCGCCGACTGGAAGCCGATCGTGCTCACGCCCTGCAGCTTGTCGACCAGGCGCGACATCAGCACCAGGTTGATGTGGGTATCGTCGACCAGCACCACCTTCATCCGCGTCTCCTCGTCGTCATTTCAGGCGCTGCGCGTAGGTGCTCTTGAACTTGGCCACCTTGGGCGCCACCACGAAGGCGCAATAGCTCTGCAGCGGGTGCTGGCTGAAGTAGTCCTGGTGGTAGGGCTCGGCCGGATAGTAGGTGGTGAGCGGCGCCAGCTCGGTGACGATGGGCGCGTCCCACACTCCGGCCATCTGTGCGATCACCTGGCGCGCCGTGGCTTCCTGCTGCGGCGACTGGTGGAAGATGACCGAGCGGTACTGGGTGCCGACGTCGTTGCCCTGGCGGTTGGGCGTGGTCGGGTCGTGGATGGTGAAGAAGATTTCCAGCAGGTCGCGGAAGCCGATGACGGAAGGATCAAATTGCAATTTCACCACTTCGGCGTGGCCTGTGCCGCCGGCGCAGACTTGCTCGTAGGTGGGGTCGGGCTGGTGGCCGCCGGCATAGCCGGACTCGACATGAACAACGCCCTTGACCCGCGCAAACACGGCCTCGGTGCACCAGAAGCAGCCGCCGCCCAGATACGCTGTTTCAAGCGCCGTGCCCGGCGCGGACTGACTCGTCATGATTCCCCCGCGTAGAAGAATGCCCATGGGGTCACTGTAACGCAAACCGGGGCAATCCGCTATGGCGCGGTAAACTTTGGCATAATGGCTGAAAGTTCACAGGTCCACCATGCACACTCGTTCCCCCCGCGCCGACCAGCGCCCCTTCGACACCAGCCATTTTCGCCAGGCGCTGGGCCAGTTCGCCACCGGCGTCACCGTCATCACCACCCGGCTGGCGGACGGCAGCTTCCGTGGCCTGACGGCCAGTTCCTTCAATTCGGTGTCGCTCGATCCGCCGCTGGTGTTGTGGAGCCTGGCCACCACGGCCAACAGCATGCCCATCTTCACCGGCAATTCGCACTACGTCATCAACGTGCTGTCGGCCGGCCAGGCGCACCTGGCCAAGCAGTTCGCCACGCGCGGCATCGATCCGTGGGAAAACACCGAATACGAGCTCTCGCGCACCGGCCAGCCCATCCTCAAGGGCGCCTCGGCCTGGTTCGAATGCCACAACCGCAGCCGCTACCCGGAGGGCGACCACGTGATCTTCGTCGGCGAGGTCGAGCTGTGCGAGTTCTCGCCGTCGCCGCCGCTGATTTTCCACGGCGGCCAGTTCGGCGGCCTGGGCTAAAAACGGAAATTGGTGTCGCCATTTGAAAAGCCGTGACGGCGGCCGCGGCATAGAATGCCGGGCAGACTTCCCACATTTTCATAATGAGAGACCACACATGAGCCAAGCCCGCGCGCAATTCCACTGGGACGATCCCCTGCTGCTGGACCAGCAGCTGACCGACGACGAACGCATGGTGCGCGACGCCGCCGCCGCGTATTGCCAGGACAAGCTGGCGCCGCGCATCCTGGAGGCGTTCCGCCACGAGAAGATGGACACCTCGATCTTCCGCGAGATGGGCGAACTGGGCCTGCTGGGCCCGACCATCCCGGAACAGTACGGCGGTCCCGGCCTGAACTACGTGGCCTACGGCCTGATCGCGCGCGAAGTCGAGCGCGTCGACTCCGGCTACCGCTCGATGATGAGCGTGCAGTCGTCGCTGGTGATGGTGCCGATCTACGAGTTCGGCACCGAGGCGCAGAAACAGAAGTACCTGCCCAAGCTGGCCACCGGCGAGTGGATCGGCTGCTTCGGCCTGACCGAACCCAACCACGGCTCCGATCCGGGCTCGATGATCACCCGCGCCAAGAAGGTGCCGGGCGGCTACGCGCTGACCGGTGCCAAGATGTGGATCACCAATTCGCCGGTGGCCGACGTGTTCGTGGTCTGGGCCAAGGACGACGAGGGCGCGATCCGTGGCTTCGTGCTGGAAAAAGGCATGGCCGGCCTGAGCGCCCCCGCCATCCACGGCAAGTTCGGCCTGCGCGCCTCGGTCACGGGCGAGATCGTGATGGACAATGTGTTCTGCCCGGAAGAGAACGCCTTCCCGGACGTGCGCGGCCTGAAGGGCCCGTTCACCTGCCTGAATTCGGCGCGCTACGGCATCGCCTGGGGCGCGCTGGGCGCGGCCGAGGCCTGCTGGCACACCGCGCGCCAGTACGTGCTGGACCGCCACCAGTTCGGCCGTCCGCTGGCCGCCAACCAGCTGGTGCAGAAGAAGCTGGCCGACATGCAGACCGAGATCACCTTGGGCCTGCAGGGCTGCCTGCAGCTGGGCCGCATGAAGGACGCCGGCACGGCGGCGGTGGAAATCACCTCGATGATGAAGCGTAACTCCTGCGGCAAGTCGCTGGACATCGCCCGCGTCGCGCGCGACATGTTGGGTGGCAACGGCATCTCGGACGAGTTCGGCATCATCCGCCACATGGTCAACCTGGAGGTGGTCAACACCTACGAGGGCACGCACGACATCCACGCGCTGATCCTGGGCCGCGCCCAGACCGGCATCCAGGCCTTCCAGTAATCGGGACGGACGAAAAAAAACCGCCGGGCTTTTGGCCTCGGCGGTTTTTTTTCGTCACAAGCTTTAGAAGCCCTTGAAGTTGTAGCCGACGCTGACGCTGACGGCCAGCGGATCGAGCCGCACATCCTGCACCTGGCCGGTCGAGAAGTGCACCACGGTCTTGAGCTTGGTCTTGATGACGGTGGCGTCGATGAACCATTTCTCGTTGATCTTCATGGTGCCGCCGATCTGGTAGCTCATCGCCCACTTGTCGTCCAGCTTGAAGGTGGTGCCGGGGCCGCCGGTGTTGAGCAGCGCGGTCAGCTGGCCGGAGCCGGTCTCCTTCTGGAACATCGCGTAGGTCAGGCCCAGGCCCACGTACGGACGGAACTTCGAGTTGGCCGGCAGGAAGCGGTACTGCACGAAGGCGGTCGGCGGCAGTACCTCCGAGGTGCCCACCTTGCCCGTGCCCTGGATCGCGCCCGAGCCGATCAGGTCGTGCTTGTACGGCAGGCCCAGGTCCAGCTCGGCGGCGATGTTGTCGGTCACCATGTAGGCGATCGCGAAGCGCGGCTTGGTGTCCGAGCCGACGTCGGCCTTGGTGCCCGGCAGCGCCGGCGCCGAGACGTCGCCCGAATCCACCTTGGGCGTGATCTTGTTGATGCCCAGCGTGCCCAGCCAGGTGCCGGCGCTTTGTTGCGCCGATGCGGCCGACGCCACCGTCAGTGCGGCGGCCAGCGCCAGCAGTTTTACCGTGTTCTTCATATCGTCTCCTGATGTTTTATGTTGTGAGTCCGGCGGCCGCCCGCCCGTGGGCGGCGGCCGCCTGCGACGACTGAATTACAGCCAGCCCTTGACCACCAGCTTCTCGGCCACGTAACGCGCCAGCAGCAGGTTGTTGAACGGGGTCGGGTGGACATCGTCGGCGAAGGACCAGTGGCTGACGTCGCCCGCCTTGAGGTTGCCGGCGTTGCACACCAGCGAGCTGGCCAGCGGATTCTTGGCCGTGCTCAGGTCGCACGCGGTCTCCGACACATTCGTCAGGCCGTACGGGCCGGGATTGGTGGCCTGGTCGTGGCTGACGGCGAACACGTCGACGATCAGCACCTTGGACTCCGACGCCAGCCCGGTGGAGAGCGCGCCGTTGAAGGCGCTCACCATGGCGTTGATCAGCGCCTGGGTCGATGCCGGCAGGCTGCGGCCCTTCGGCGTGGTGGCCACGTCCGGCAGGTTGTTGACGGTGACGTAGTTGGCGCCGTTGGCGACGATCTGCGTCTTGACCAGGTTGGCCAGTTCGGTACCGGCGGTGGTCATGGCGGCGACCAGTTCGGGACCATGGGCGGCGGCATAGTCGGCGCCGGCCTTGGCGCCGGCTGCGGTGGCGTCGGCGCCGGCCTTGACGGTCATCGGTCCCCACACGGCCTGCGACGCCACGGCCGAATTACCCGGCTGGATGGCGGCGGCGCCGACCGCCGCCATCGTGATCGTGGTCTGGGTGCTGCCCGGCTTGGCCGCTTCGGTCTGCGCGGCCAGGCCGATGGCGGCGGCGGCGCTGGCCGGATCGGTGGCGCCGGCGGCCAGCTGGCCGACCAGGCTGGTCACATAGGCGGCGCCGCCGGCGGCGGTGCCGGCGGCCGTGGCGTCGTCGCCCAGCTTGGTGAGCAGGAACAGCGCGTCGTTGCCGCCGGCCATGACGAACACCATTTCATCGCCCTTGAACTTGCCGCCGATGGCTTTCAGGTGGTTGGCGACCTGGGTCACCACGGGAATGGTCAGCGCGCCGAGCGGGCTGCCGGTCAGCTTGTTGCCGGGGCCGACGGGATTGGTCACGCGCGAACCGCCCTGGGCGTAGCCGTAGCAGCCGGCGTGGGCCACCTGCGGCACCGAGAAACCCTTGCTGGCGTCGCCGTCGAGACCGGTCACGGCCGCGCACGGGACAGCCACGCCCAGCTGGGCGGCGACCAGTTCGGTCCAGTTCTTGCCGGTCAGCGTGGACGCGACCGCGGTGTTGTCACCGTTGATGGTAAATTTGCCGCCCTTGAGCAGGGCCACCGTGCCGACGGCGTAGGAGCCGACGTCGGACAGGCTGTCGCCAAACGATACCTGGCTGCTGTATTTGACTTTGATGGTTTGATCGCCGGGTTTGGGATCGGTTCCGCCGCAACCCGCAAGGACGGCCAGGGTCATTGCAGCAAGTGCAAATTTGGTATGACGCATGTTGTCTCCTAAGAAATTTTTATTTATTTGATACGAACGGCCGTGCTATTCGCAACCCAACTAATATGCCAGCGTTATTCCCGGCTGTATAGCGCAGCACGAGAAATCGTACAACTTTGTGGCAAAAAAGAACGTTTGCTCGGACGTATTATCTTAGGAGTTAATCTACGTCAAATGGTTCTCACCTCGATGGTGCAGAATCGAAAAATTTGCGCGCCTCGCGCAGGCAGAACGGCGCCACCAGGCCGGCGTGATAGGCGTCGTTGACCGCCTTGTCGGCCTCCCCGCCCGAGCCGGTGTCGTGCAGCACGCTCAGGCGCAAGACCTGCTTGGCCACGCCGAATTCCAGGCGGGTGTCGCGGTAGGCGCCCAACAGCGACGAGTCGTCCAGGTCCAGCACCGTCAACAGGCCCGGCGCCATGGACTGGGCGCGGAAATAGGCGCCGGCGGCGTCGGTGTTGGAAAACGGCACCACCGGATCCCGGTTGCCGCCGCACAGGAACAGCGGCGCGGTCGGCGTGTAGGTGCGCAGGTCGTTCTTCAGCAGCCATTTGCGCAGCGGCTGGACCGGCGCGCAGCCCAGCGGCGCGCTGTCGCTGAGGTTGCAGGGGTGATCCTTAAGGTCGGCCAGGTAGGTGTTGCGGTAGCTGGTCTTGAGCAGGTGGTCGGCGCCGAAGTAGGCGCCGTAGCCGGCGGCCTGCGGCAGCGAATCCTGGGCGAACAGCACGTCGTCGGGCAGCTTGCCTGCACTCACCAGCGCGCCCAGGCTTTGCGTGCCCGGCAGCAGCGTGTCGATGCCGGTGGCGTACTTGGCCTCGTAGACGTCGCCCAGGCTGGCGTAGATGCCGGCGCCGGCGCGCTGGCCGGCGTTGATCAGCATAGGCAGGAAGCCGCTGGAGCCGAGCGTCGGCGCGCCGTTGAAGATGGCGTCGCCAAATTGCAGCAAGGCGTAGGGGCCGGACATCGGCGCCGCCGCCGTGACCGTGAATTCCCCCGCGTATTTGGTCTGCATGGACCGCTGGGTGGCCAGCGCCACGAAGCCGCCCTGAGAGTAACCACTCACCATCAGCCGGCTGGACGCGCCCGCGCCGATGCTGGCGAACACGCTACGGGCGGCGCGCAGGGCGTCGATCATGTCGTCGGCCTGCTGGCCGGCGTCGAGGTAGGCGTGGTAGGCCAACGAGGAACCGGCGTAGCCGGCGTAGTTCGGCGCCACCACGATGTAGCCCTGGGCCGCGTACATGGCCGCCACCAGCCGCGCCTCGGTGCCGGACAGGTTGGCCATGTCGGTGGTCTTGAGCGCCGAGGTGCCGTGCGCGTACAGCATCACCGGGCGGCCGCCCTGGCACGCCGCGTTGCCGCCGGACGGCACCATGATGGCGGTGCTGGCGTCGGTGTCGGCCGCCACCGAATCGATGGTATGGTACTTGAGCGTGTAGGTGGTCACGGCGCAGGTCGGCGTGCCGGTGACGGCGGTGCCGAGGGTGACGGAGGACTCCACCAGTTTCTGCATGGCGGCCGGTTCGACCGTGCCGGCCGTGACGCCGCCGTCCAGCACGGCCGGCACCAGCGTGGCGCCGCCGATGGCGATGCCGCGCAACTGGGTGACCGGCGGCTGGACCACGATATCGCCGCCGGTGTGGCTGGCGGGCGAACCGCCTCCGCCGCCGCAGGAAGCGAGCAGGACGGCGAGGGAAATCCATGGGTAACGGGCGGCGTGGTGCATAGCGCATCCTTGAGGAAGATGCAGGGCGCCGGGGCGGCCGCTGCTGGAAGGTCAAGGTTGCCGGGCGTTTCATAGCGGCCGGCAACACTCAATCTTAGCAGGGAGCGCCCCTCATCGCATCAGTCTGTTGCGATGCCGCGTCGCCTATTTTTTCAGCAGCGCGGCGATCACGCCGGCCGAGCCGAACACCGAGCGGCGCAGGCGGTCGTTGACGCCCAGCCACTCCGCGCCCTGCGGCGGGGTCTCCACCAGGATCAGGCCGGAGCCGGTCTGGTCCATGTCGCGCAGCGCGGCGTACAGGCCGTAGGCGTAGCCGGCCGGGTCGGCGGGCAGCCTTTGCTGCGGCACCTCGCCCGGCAGCGCCGGCAAGGCGTGGCTGATCACCGCGACCTTGACGCCGCGCGCCCGCAACTGCGCCAGCGCGGCGGCCAGCTCGGCCTGCTCCAGCATGGTCACCGGGGTGCGCGGCGCGTAGTGCGATTCCAGCGTGCCGGAGGCGCGTGGCGCGGCCTGGTCCGGTGCGGCCGGCATGGCGCCGATCACGTCGGCGATCTGCTGCGCGCTGATGTGGCCGGGACGCAGCAGCACCGGGCCGTGCGTGGCCAGGCGCGACAGGTCGACAATGGTCGATTCGATGCCGACCTGGCTGGCGCCGCCTTCCAGCACGGTGCCCAGCAGCGCGCCGCTGCAGGCTTCGCCGTCGGTGGCGCCGTCGTCGTGCTCGTCCAGGCCGAACTCGTCGCGCACGTGCTGCGCGGTGGTCGGACTGACGTTGCCGAACTTGTTGGCGGACGGCGCCGCCACGCCGCCCTTGCCGCCCTTGAAGGCGCTCAGCAGGGCGACCGCGACCGGATGCGACGGGCAGCGGATGCCGACCGTGTCCTGGCCGCCGGAGACGGCGTCGGGAATGTGGCCGGCGCGTTTGAGGATCAGCGTCAGCGGTCCCGGCCAGAAGGCCGCCACCAGCTGGCGCGCCTCCGGCGGAATGTCGGTGACCCAGTAGTCGAGGTCGGCGCCGGGGGCGACGTGCACGATCACCGGATGGTCGTTCGGACGGCCCTTGGCTTCGTAGATGCGGGCCACGGCCGCCGGGTTCTCGGCGTCCGCGCCCAGGCCGTAGACGGTCTCGGTGGGGAAGGCCACCAGGCCGCCCTCCTCCAGGATCGCCGCCGCCGCCGCGATGGCGGCGTGGTCGGCTACCGTTGCGGGCTGCTGCTTCACGGTGCCGCCTTCTCGATCCCCAGGATCACGCAAGCGGCGTCGAGCTGCTGCTGCGCCTGCGCCAAGGTCGGCGCGATGAAGGTCAGGTGGCCCATCTTACGGGCGCGGCGCGGGTCGTCCTTGCCGTACAGGTGCAGGCAGGCGCCCGGCAGCGCCAGCACCTGGTCCCAGGCCGGCTCGCGCGTGGCGTCGCTGTCGTCGGTGAACCAGACGTCGCCGAGGATGTTGAGCATCACGGCCGGCGAATGCTGGCGCACGTCGCCCAGCGGCAGGCGCGCCATCGCCCGCACCTGCTGCGCGAACTGGCTGGTGACGCAGGCGTCCATCGTGTAGTGGCCGCTGTTGTGCGGACGCGGCGCCATCTCGTTGACCACCAGGCTGCCGTCGGTGAGCACGAAGAACTCGATGCACAGCACGCCGACATAGCCCAGCTCGGCCACGATGGCCTGCGCCGCCTGCTGCGCTTTTTTGGCGCTCGCGTCGGACACGTTCGGGCCGGGCACGGTGGTGGTGAACAGGATGCCGTCGCGGTGGACGTTCTCGGCGATCGGATAGACCACCGATTCGCCGTCGGCGCCGCGCGCGGTCAGCACCGAGACCTCGTAGGCCAGCGGCAGCATCTTCTCCAGCAGGCAGGTCACGCCGTCCATGCCGTCGAAGGCGGCGCGCACATCCTCGCGGCTGCGCACGCGCACCTGGCCCTTGCCGTCGTAGCCCATGCGAACGGTCTTCAGGATGCCGGGCAGCAGGTCGTCGCCAATGGCGTCGATGTCCGCATGCGAGGCGATCACCTTGTGCGGCGCCGGCATCACGCCGGACTTGGGCGCGCAGTCGACGAAGAAGCGTTTCTCGGCGATGCGGTCCTGCGCCACCGACACGCCATGCGCGTTCGGCGCGACGAACACCCGCTGCGCCAGGCGCGACAGGCTGTCGGCCGGCACGTTCTCGAATTCGGTGGTGACGGCCAGACACTGCGCGGCCAGCGCATCGAGGCCGGCGGCATCGCTGTAGCCGGCGTTGACCAGGCGCTGCGCGACCTGCCCTGCCGGACAATCGTCGGCCGGTTCCAGCACGGCCACCTGGTAGCCCATGCTTTGCGCGGCCTGGGCGAACATGCGGCCGAGCTGGCCGCCGCCCATCACGCCCAGCCAGGCTGGCGGATTGGCGGCGGGCAGAAATGGTGAATACTGTTTACTCATTTATTCAAGCGGTAAAGTCATGGCCTTGGCGGCATCGGTTTGCGAGACGCGGAACGCTTCCAGCCGGTCGGCCAGCGCGCCGTCGGTGGCGGCGATCATGGCGACCGCCGTCAGCGCGGCGTTGGCGGCGCCGGCCTCGCCGATGGCGAAGGTCGACACCGGCACGCCCTTGGGCATCTGCACGATGGACAGCAGCGAATCCTCGCCGCGCAGGTACTTGGACGGCACCGGCACGCCCAGCACCGGCACGATGGTCATCGCGGCCACCATGCCAGGCAGGTGGGCGGCGCCGCCGGCGCCGGCGATGATGGCGCGCAGGCCGCGCGCGCGGGCGCTCTTGGCGTAGGCGTACATCTCGTCCGGCATGCGGTGCGCGGAAATGACCTGCGCTTCAAACGGCACGCCGAACTGCTTGAGGATGGCGACCGCGTTCTGCATCACGTCCCAGTCCGACGACGAACCCATGATGACGCCGACCAGTGGCTTGTTCTGCTCGCTCATATCAGGCCTTCAGCTTCTGGCCGGTCAGGCGCTCGATGGCTTCGAAATACTTGGCCTGGGTCTTGTCGATCACGTCGGCGGGCAGCGCCGGCGCCGGTGCGGTTTTGCCCCAGGTCAGGGTTTCCAGGTAGTCGCGCACGAACTGCTTGTCGAACGACGGCGGCGACATGCCCGGCTTGTACGAATCGGCAGGCCAGAAGCGCGACGAGTCGGCGGTCAGTACTTCGTCCATCAGGTGCATGACGCCGTTTTCGTCCAGGCCGAATTCGAACTTGGTGTCGGCGATGATGATGCCGCGCGTGGCGGCGTAGTCGGCGGCGGCCTTGTACAGCGCGATGCTGACGTCGCGCATCTTGGCGGCCAGCTCGGCGCCGATGCGCTTTTCCATTTCAGCGAAGCTGATGTTCTCGTCGTGCTCGCCCAGGTCGGCCTTGGCGGCCGGGGTGAACAGCGGCTCCGGCAGCTTCTCGGCTTGTTGCAGGCCGGCTGGCAGCTTGATGCCGCAGATGCTGCCGGTGTCCTGATAATCCTTCCAGCCCGAACCGATGATGTAGCCGCGCACCACCGCCTCGACCATGATCGGCTTCAGACGCTTGGCGACCACGGCGCGGCCCTTGACCTGCTCGACTTCGTCGGCGGCCACCACGGATTCCGGCGCCACGCCGGTCAGGTGGTTCGGCACGATGTGGCCGAGCTTCTCGAACCAGAAATCGCTCATCTGGTTCAGGACCATGCCCTTGCCGGGAATCGGCTCGTTCATGACGACGTCGAAGGCCGACAGGCGGTCGGTGGTGACGATCAAAATTTTGTCGTCGCCGACAGCGTAGTTGTCGCGGACTTTGCCGTGGCCGAGGAGTGGCAGGGACTTGATGGAGGTCTGGTAAAGGCTGTTCATAGCGGGAGGTGGATAGACTAGCGGTATAGAAAAGCGAAAACCGGCGCAGGGAAAACCTTGCTAGCCGGTCAAGAGAGATGGACCGGTTCCCGAGAGAACCAGTCCGTTCCAAAACAGAATTTTACTTCACAATCTGGGACAGCTCGCCGGCCTTGTAGCGCTCGGCCATTTTTTCCATCGGGATGACCTTGATCTTCGACGCCTGGCCTTCGCAGCCGAAGGCCTGGAAGCGGGCGCGCACGACCTGCTCGGCGGCGGCGCGGGCCGGCTTGAGGAAGTCGCGTGGATCGAATTTCGATGGGTTCTGGAACATGAACTGACGCACGGCGGCGGTCATCGCCAGGCGGATGTCGGTGTCGATGTTGATCTTGCGCACGCCGTGACGGATGCCTTCCTGGATCTCTTCGACCGGCACGCCGTAGGTTTCCTTCATGTCGCCGCCGAATTCGCGGATGATGGCCAGCAGTTCCTGCGGCACCGACGACGAACCGTGCATCACCAGGTGGGTGTTCGGGATGCGGGCGTGGATTTCCTTGATGCGGTCGATGGCCAGGATGTCGCCGGTCGGCTTGCGGGTGAACTTGTAGGCGCCGTGCGAGGTGCCGATGGCGATCGCCAGCGCGTCGCACTGGGTGCGCTGCACGAAGTCGGCGGCCTGGGCCACGTCGGTCAGCAGTTGTTCGCGGGTCATGGTGCCGTCGGCGCCGTGGCCGTCTTCCTTGTCGCCCTTCATGGTTTCCAGCGAACCGAGCACGCCCAGTTCCGCCTCGACGGTCACGCCGATGGCGTGCGAGAACTTGACCACTTCGCGCGACACTTCGACGTTGTAGTCGTACGAGGCGACCGACTTGCCGTCCGCTTCCAGCGAGCCGTCCATCATCACCGAGGTGAAGCCGGAGCGGATCGCGGCCATGCAGACCGCCGGCGACTGGCCGTGGTCCTGGTGCATGACGACCGGGATGTGCGGGTAGGCTTCGACGGCGGCGTCGATCAGGTGGCGCAGGAAGGCTTCGCCGGCATACTTGCGGGCGCCGGCCGAGGCCTGCATGATGACCGGGGCGTTCAGGGCGTCGGCGGCGGCCATGATGGCCTGCACCTGCTCCAGGTTGTTGACGTTGAACGCAGGGATGCCATAGCCGTTTTCAGCGGCGTGGTCCAGCAGTTGACGCATGGATACGAGGGACATGGTAATACTCCAAACAATAAAAAAACCTGGTTGCCGGAGCAATGCCGTCCTCGTTCCGCGAGGACGGCGCTACCGGACTTACTTGGTAAATTCTCCAACCTTGACGATCTTCAGCGCATTGGTGCCGCCGACCTGGCCCATCGGCTCGCCCCAGGTGACGACGATCATGTCACCCTTCTTCGCGATGCCGTACTCGACCAGCAGATCCTCGGCCTGTTTCAACACTTCCGCGCTGCCGGCCTTCTGCAGCAGATTGTAGGCCTTCACATTGCGATACAGCGCCACCTTGCGCTGGGTCGTCACGCTCGGCGTCAGCGCGAAGATCGGCGTATCGATGTTGTGACGGCTCATCCACAACGCGGTCGAACCGGACTCGGTCAGCGCCACGATGGCCTTCACCGCCAGGTGGTGCGCGGTGAACAGCGCGGCATAGGCGATCGACTGGTCGATCCGGGTGAAGGTCGCGTTGAGGAAGTCGGCGTCGAGCTTGTTGTACTCGGACTGCTCGGCTTCCACGCAAATGGCGGCCATCATTTCCACCGTCTCGATCGGATAGCGGCCCGAGGCCGTTTCCGCCGAGGTCATCACCGCATCCGTGCCATCCAGCACCGCGTTGGCCACGTCCGATACTTCGGCGCGGGTCGGCACGGCGTTGAAGATCATCGACTCCATCATCTGGGTCGCGGTGATCGCCAGCTTGTTCGACTCGCGCGCCATCTTGATCATGCGCTTCTGCAGCGCCGGCACCGCCGCGTTGCCCACTTCCACCGCCAGGTCGCCACGCGCGACCATGATGCCGTCCGAGGCGTCGAGGATCTCCTGCAGCACAGGGATCGCTTCGGCACGCTCGATCTTGGCGATCATCATCGGCTTGTGGCCGAACGGTTCGCCGGCGATGTTGGCCAGCTGGCGCGCCATCTCCATGTCGGTCGCGCTTTTCGGGAACGAGATCGCCAGGTAATCGCACTGGAAACTCATTGCCGTCTTGATGTCTTCCATGTCCTTGGCGGTCAGCGCCGGCGCGGTCAGGCCGCCGCCCTGGCGATTGATGCCCTTGTTGTTGGACAGTTCGCCACCGATTTTCACGGTGGTGTAAATCTCATGGCCGACGATCTTGTCGACCACCAGCACGATCAGGCCGTCGTTGAGCAACAGCTTGTCGTCGGCGCGCAAATCCTGCGGCAGCGCCTTGTAGTCCAGGCCGACGCGATCCTGGTTGCCCAGTTCGCCGTTTTCGCCCCATTTCGCGTCCAGGATGAATTTATCGCCGTTCGCCAGGTCAATCTTACCATTTTCAAACTTGCCGACGCGGATTTTAGGGCCCTGCATGTCCGCCATGATCGCCACTTCGCGGCCGCATTCGGCCGCCGCCTCGCGCACCAGGCGGGCGCGGTCGATGTGATCCTGTGCCTTGCCGTGCGAGAAATTCAAGCGCACGACGTCGACGCCGGCACGTATCATTTTGACCAGGACATTGAAATCAGTGGAGGCTGGGCCGATCGTTGCGACAATTTTAGTACCACGGGACATAGTAATCCTTGAGCGTTTGGGCTAGCGAACAGTCCCCGCCAGGCGGGGACCAGGAAAAGCTGCGCTGTTTGTGTGGCGGCCCGAAAAATGTAGCAAAGCTACAAAAATCGGGCCATTCCCAGGCATTACCTGGATTTTACTGTCAATTTGCTACAACGCACGACCGTGCTTTTTCACTTACTTCGCGGCGCGCTGGGTCAGGATCTCCACGGCAGGCAAGGTCTTACCTTCCAGGAACTCCAGGAAGGCGCCGCCGCCGGTCGAGATATAGCCGATCTGCGCGGTGATGTCGTACTTGGCGATGGCCGCCAGCGTGTCGCCGCCGCCGGCGATCGAGAACGCCTTGGAGTTGGCGATGGCCAGCGCCAGCGTCTTGGTGCCTTCGCCGAACTGGTCGAACTCGAACACGCCGACCGGGCCGTTCCAGACGATGGTGCCGGCCGCGCCGATCTGCGCGGCCAGGATGGCGGCCGTCTGCGGGCCGATGTCCAGGATCATGTCGTCGTCCGCCACGTCGGCCACGGCCTTGATGGTGGCGGCGGCGGTCGGCGAGAATTCCTTGGCGCACACCACGTCAACCGGAATCGGCACCTGGGCGCCGCGCTTGGCCATGATCTCGATGATGGCCTTGGCTTCATCGACCAGCTCGTTTTCCACCAGCGACTTGCCGATGTTCAGGCCGACGGCCTTCATGAAGGTGTTGGCGATGCCGCCGCCGACGATCAGGTTGTCGACCTTGTCGGCCAGCGCCTTGAGGATCGACAGCTTGGACGAGACCTTGGAACCGGCCACGATGGCCAGTAGCGGACGGGCCGGGGCGCCCAGCGCCTTGCCCAGCGCGTCGAGCTCGGCGGCCAGCAGCGGGCCGGCGCAGGCGATAGGCGCGAACTTGGCGATGCCGTGCGTCGAGGCTTCCGCGCGGTGCGCGGTGCCGAAAGCGTCATTGACGTAGATGTCGCACAAAGCGGCCATTTTCTGCGCCAGTTCGTCGCTGTTCTTCTTTTCGCCCTTGTTGACGCGGACGTTCTCCAGCAGCACCACCTGGCCGGCCTGCAAGCCTTCCAGGCCGGCGCCGTCGACCCAGTTCTGTTTCAGCTCGACCGGCTGGCCCAGCAGCTCGGCCAGGCGCGCGGCGACCGGCGCCAGGCTGTCTTCCGGCTTGAACTCGCCCTCGGTCGGACGGCCCAGGTGGGACGTGACCATGACCTTGGCACCGGCGGCCGCGGCAGCCTTAATGGCGGGAACGGAGGCGCGGATGCGCGTATCTTCGGTGATATTGCCGGCATCATCCTGCGGCACGTTCAAGTCGGCGCGGATGAAGACGCGCTTGCCTTGCAGCGCGTTCTGGGCGATGAGATCTTGCAGACGGATGAAGTTCAAAACAGCTGACATGGCTACCCAAGGGTCGAGTTGAAGAAAGTGCGCTATTTTACCGCAAGCGCGGCGTGATTCATCTGTTATTAAAATACATGGATCAGCCGCAAAGCCGTGTAAAACGCCATGCCGAACACGATGGTTTGCAACATATTGCGTCGCAGCAAATAAAAGATCGTGGCGACAATTCCCGACACCAGTTTGAGGTTGCTCAGGTCCAGCAGCGCGTGGCCGTCGGCCAGCACCAGGTCGGGCGCGACGATGGCGGCCAGCGCGCAGGCCGGCGCGTAGCGCAGCATTTCCTGGACCCGCTTGGGGATGGTGATGTGCTGGCCGACCAGCCAGAACGAGCTGCGGGTGGCGGCGGTGGCCAGCGCCAGCACACCGATGATGAGCCAGATTTCCCAGTCAGCCACGGGTTTTCCTCCATTTGTCGATGCCCTCTTCGATCGCCATCGACGTCAGCATGCCGACCAGCACGGCCAGCAGCAGGCCCAGCTTGTACGGCAGCCCGGCCGCCAGCACCGACACCAGGCCGGCCACCAGCACGCCGCACAGCGCCGGCCGTCCCGCCACCAGCGGGATCATCACGCAGATGATGGCCAGCGTGCCGGCGAAGCCCAGCCCCCATTCGGCGGGCACGGTGCTGCCGAGGAAGATGCCGGCGATGGAGCCGACCTGCCAGGCGCCCCAGTTCGGGTACAGCAGGCCCTTCAGGTAGGACAGCTTGCCGACCTGCGGCGCCTCGCTGGGGTATTTTTGCAGGAACATGGCGACCGTCATGTCGCCGGCCACGTAGCCGAGCACGAAGCGCTTGCGCCACGGCAGCTGGGCGAAGTGCGGCGCCAGCAGGGCCGAAAAGATCACGAAACGCAGGTTGACCACGACGGCGGTGGCGAAGATGACCCAGATCGGCGAGTGCGAGGCGATCAGCGGCAAGGCCGCCAGCTGGGCCGATCCGGCGAACACCAGCAGCGTCATGCCCAGCGCCTGCGGCACCGTCAGGCCGCTCTTGACCATGGCGATGCCGACCACCAGGCCCCAGGCGCCGATGCCGAACAAGGTGGGGGTGCCGGTCTTGAGGCCTTCGCGCCACGAGGGTTCGTGGTGCTCCGCGACGTACGGTGGAGGGGGTGCGCTGCTCAATTCGGTCATGTGCGTCATCGTGTGGCATTCCTGCCACATAGCAGGCCGCACCGGGGTTGTAGAGGCGCTATTTTACCGATGATTTTTGCTCAATGCGCGAATCCGTTAAAATCGTGGTTTTCCTCAGCCTTCCGGAGCACACGAATATGACCAACGCCCACACGTCCGCCGCCACCAACGCAGTCGAGCTCGAAGGCAAGGACCTGCCGGCCCACTGCCCGAATCCGGCCATGCCGCTGTGGTCGTCCCACCCGCGCGTGTTCCTGGAGTTCAACCACGACGGCATCGCCAAGTGCCCATACTGCGGCACCGCCTACCGCCTGAAGCCGGGCACCGTCGTCGGCCACCACTAAAACAACCGCCAGCCAGCGCCACGGAGCCAGCATGCCCACCAAGCGAGTCAAGCAGTTGAACGGCAGTGCCGCCGAGACCGAATCGGCGTTTTACGACGCGCTCAACCGCGCCGACCTCGATGCCCTGATGGCCCTGTGGGCCGACGACGACGAGATCGTCTGCGTGCATCCGGGCGGGCCGCGCCTGATCGGGCACGCGGCGATCCGCAGCTCGTGGGCGGCGGTCCTGGAGCACGGCGGCCTGCACATCATGCCGTCGCAGCTGCACGAGACGCACAACCTGATGAGTTCCGTGCACACCGTGGTCGAGGGCACGGCGGCCGGCGGCGAGGCCGCGCACCTGGTCGCCACCAACGTCTATGTCAAGACGCCGCGCGGCTGGCGCATCGTGCTGCACCATGTGTCGGTGGCGCCGGGGCCGGCGCCGTCCGACACGCACAGCCAGATCCTGCATTAAGTTTCGCCGTGAAGTACAGCGCGCCCATCTGGCTGCCCAGCGGCCACCTGCAAACCATCTACCCGGCCACCTGCCTCGCCAAGCAGGCGGTGCCGTTCCGGCGCGAGCGCTGGGACACGCCGGATGGCGACTTCATCGACGTCGACTTCGTCGACGGCCGGCCCGGCCAACCCTTCGTGGTGCTGTTCCACGGCCTGGAGGGTTCGTCGGACAGCCACTACGCGCGGGCGCTGATGGCCGAGCTGGCCGCGCGCGGCTGGTCCGGCGCGGTGCCGCATTTCCGCGGCTGCTCCGGCGAGCCCAACCGCGCGCCGCGCTTCTACCACTCCGGCGACTCCGCCGAGATCGACTGGATCGTGCGCCGCCTGCATGCGCGCAGCAGCGGCAAGTTCTACACCACCGGCGTCTCGCTGGGCGGCAACGCGCTGCTGCGCTGGCTGGGCGAATCGCAGCACCAGGCCGACTTCGTCGACGCCGCCTGCGCGATATCGGCGCCGCTGGACCTGGCGCAGGGCGGCATCTCGCTGTCGAGCGGCCTCAACATGTTTTACACGCGCATGTTCCTGCAAACGCTCAAACCCAAGTGCGAGGCCAAGCTCAAGCAGTTCCCCGGCCTGTACGACCTCGACGCGCTGCGCGCCGTGCGCGACCTGTACGCCTTCGACAACGTGGTGACGGCGCCGCTGCACGGCTACCGCAACACCGACGACTACTGGGACCGCGCCAGCGCCAAGCACGTGTTGAACGACATCACCGTGCCGACGCTGGTGCTCAACGCCCGCAACGATCCCTTCCTGCCCGGCCGCCACCTGCCGCAACGTGCGGCGTCGAACGTGGTATTGGACTATCCTGAGCACGGAGGCCACGCGGGCTTCGTCGCCAACGGCCTGCCGGGCAAGCGTCCCTGGCTGCCGCAACGCCTGATCCACTTCCTGCAGGGCGCCACCCATCACGCACTGGCCGAACAACATGGATGACATCGTCAAGCAAGCGCTGGCCAAGTGGCCCAACGTGCCCCACTGCTACGGCTGGCTGGCACTGGACGCGCGCGGCAACTGGCGCATGCGCGACGAGCGCGCCCAGCACCTGGACCTGCCCGGCGACAAACTGCACCATGCGGCGCTGGTGGCCTTCATCGTCCGCAACTACGCGGCCGACGAGCGCGGCTGCTGGTATTTCCAGAACGGTCCGCAGCGCGTGTATGTGCGGCTGGAGGCCACGCCCTACATCGTCCGCACCGATCCGACGCAGGGCTGGGTGCTGCACACGGACGCGGCGCTGGGGCCGGTCGAGGAAGCGGTGCTGACGGAGACTGGCGCGCTGGTCCTGCGCAGCGGCGATGTGGTGGCGCAGCTGGACGACCGCGACTTCGCGCACGTGCTGCCGCGGCTGAAAATGAACGGGGAAGCCGTGGCAGACGAAACGCTGCTGGCGTGGATCGAAGGCGCGATGTCCGGCGCGCTGACGCTGGACGGCGTGGCCGTACAGCGCGCGGATGCGGCCGAACTGCCGGCGCACTTCGGCTACGTCAGCGAACCGACCGCCCCTGCGCAGTAGGATCGGTATTCTGGCGCAAACGGTCGAAGGGATTGGCCGACGGCGCGCCTTCCGAGCCGCTGCGCATCTCGGCCTTGAACGCCGGGCGCGCTTCGGCCTCGCGTAAATCCTTCTTGCCCTTGTCGCCCATTTCCTCGCGGCGGCGCGCCTGCAGCTCGCGCTCGCGCGCATCGATCACGGCCTGGTCGTAAAAGGAGGCGTCGGGCGCCTTGCGCGCGTAGTTCAGCTGGTCCAGCGCCGACAGCACGCCGCCCTGCAGCACATACGATTCCGCCAGCGCGATATGCTGCAAGGCCAGCTTGCCCTGCTTGGAATAGGCTTGCGCCAGCAGGTCGTAGGCATCGGGATCCTCGCGGTACAGCTGCACTTGGTCGCGCAGATAGACGGCCGCCTCCTCCAGCTTGCCCGCCGCGATCAACGCCTCGCCATACTGATGCGCGATGCCGCGCGACAGCGGGAACTGCAGGTGCGCCGCTTCCGCCTCGGCCAATCCCTTGGCGATCATGGCCTTGTTGTCCGGCTGCGCCAGCTTGATTTCTATCGACGTGCTGACGAAGATCGAATCCGGCGCCGGCCGCGCGGCCACGCCGAAGGTGCCTGCGGCAAGCGGCTTGTCGAAGGTCGCGCGCGCCTTGTCGAGCCAGACCTGGGCCTGGGCGGTATCGCCTTTTTTCAGCGACAGGAACGCCATGCCGTACTGGCCGGCCGTGACTTGCTGGCGGTTTTCCTGCTGCATCTGCGTCTCAAAAAAAGTCTTCGCCTCGGCCAGCCCGGACGTGCTCGGATCTTGCAGCACGCGCGCGCGCGAACGCACCAGGTAGAAGTCCAGGCTGTCCTGGCGCTGCTTGTATGGCTGCTCGCGGATGCGGGCTTGGATGTCGGCGATGCGCTCGGTGGTGAGCGGGTGGCTTTGCAGATAGGCCGGCACCAGGTCGCTGTAGTTGCGCGTGGCCGTCTGCATGCGCTGGAAGAAGGCCACCATGCCCGAGGTATCGAACCCGGCCGCGCCCATGATCTGGAAGCCGATGCGGTCGGCCTCGCGTTCGGCGTCGCGGCCGAAATTGAGTTGGCGCTGGATCGCCAGGCCCTGCCCGGCCGAGAACACGCCGATGGCCGCGTCGCCGCCGGCCTTGGAGGCAAGCGCCGCCAGGATCATGGCCGCCAGCGGGATCAACGCGTCCTGTTTCTGCTGGCCGATCGAGCGGGCGATGTGGCGCTGGGCCACGTGGCCGATCTCGTGACCCAGCACCGAGGCCAGCTCGGACTCGGACTGCGCCGCCAGCAGCAACGCCGAGTGCACGGCGATGAAGCCGCCCGGCAGCGCGAAGGCGTTCAGCTGCGGATCGCGCACGGCGAAGAAGTAGTAATCGAAATTGGCCTCGCCGCGCGCGCCGGGACGGGCCGCCACCAGCGCATTGCCGAAGCTGTTCAGGTATTCGAGGATGGGGCCGTCGTCGAGGAAATCGTGGTCGCGGCGGATATCGCGCATGATCTCCTCGCCCAACTTGCGTTCCATCAGCGGCGACAGGTCCTGGCGTTCGGTATCGCCGAGCGCGGGCAGGTTCGGGATCTTGGCGGGCGCCAGCACGTCCTGGGCCATGGCCAGCGGCATGGCGACCAGCAGCGCGGCGGCGACTACGCGCAGGCGCAGGGAGCGGGGGCATCGTTTTGCATTCACGGTGATATGATACCCGCAACTTGGGCGCCGACGCACGGCGCCCGCCAATGAATTATTTTGTTACGTTCGCCCACACCATGACCACCGAAAACACCGCGCCCGCCGACCAACTGACCCACTTCGACGGCTCCGGCCAGGCCCACATGGTCGACGTCGGCGCCAAGACCGAGACACACCGCATCGCCGTGGCCAGCGGCACCATCCACATGAAGCCGGAGACGCTGGCCATCATCATGGGCGGCACGGCCAAGAAGGGCGACGTGCTGGGCATCGCGCGCATCGCCGCCATCATGGCGTCCAAGCGCACCAGCGACCTGGTGCCGTTGTGCCACCCGCTGGCGCTGACGCGCGTGGCGGTGGATTTCGAGACGGATGAGGCCAATTCCAGCGTGCACTGCCGGGCCCAGGTCGAAACCTACGGCAAGACCGGCGTGGAAATGGAAGCGCTGACCGCTGTGCAGGTCGGCCTGCTGACCGTGTATGACATGTGCAAGGCGGTGGACCGGGGCATGGTGATGACCGATATCCGCGTGATGGAAAAGCATGGCGGCAAGTCGGGCGATTGGTGCGTATCAAGCTCGAAGCCTACGGGCATATAGGCGATAACATCGTCAAATCATGCCAGAACCGATGTGTTTTTTCGAGGTGCCTAAATTTTCATCGAGTTCCAGACGAAGCCGTTGAAATCGGGGGGCGATATCCAGATAAGGCGTAACTACAAGCAATGCGTCAGCGTATTCCTTTCTTCCTATATGAGCTTTTGCCTTTTCATAGACTAGGTCATAAAGCTGTGCTGTAACTTGATGAATACCTTTATCGAACAACTCAATCGCTTCGCTACTACGGTCCAGGACACCATCCAACAGACACCCCAATTCGAGATAGGCTATCGAGGAAGATGGCTCTGTCTCAATGATAGAGCGCAACAGCAATTCTGCATCTTCCAATGAGTACTCATTGCCATCAGAAAGTTGTATTGCTCTCGCCTTGTCAATAGCTAGACCAGTCGGCAGAGGGCTACCCTCAATAGATTGAAAGAAACGAGTCAAATCATTTGGATTTTTGCTCTGTTTTGCTCTTTGGTATTGGCTAAACAGGTCTACAGCTGAAATCACGATTTACCTCCTAGCCAGTTCGCTTCTTCCCTTTGCCATTTGATCATCCATTGAAATCGGAATCACACAAATAATTCCCCGTGGAAATTTCAATCGAGTATGGCACATAGCTCCAGCGCAATTCTCTCGAAAATCCACGTGTTACAAAAATCCCGTTTTGCCCATTCCATCGCGTCAGGATAGGGGAAAGTTGACAGCGGGCTTACTGCGTCCGTCGCCAGAGCCAGTACGCTCACGCGTCCCGTGAACTCCAAAATGCAACGGTTTTCCGCGTTGCGCCGCCGCCATACGGCCCCTCTGCCACCGAATAGCAGCCCATCGTATTGTCTGATTGTTACCTTTGATTAGCGCGTATACCATGGCCACCCGCTGGCGTTGACCCGCGTGGCGGTGGATTTCGAGACCGACGATACCAATTCCAGCGTGCATTGCAAGGCCCAGGTCGAAACCTACGGCAAGACCGGCGTGGAAATGGAAGCGCTGACCGCCGTGCAAGTCGGCCTGCTGACCGTGTACGACATGTGCAAGGCAGTGGACCGGGGCATGGTGATGACCGATATCCGCGTGATGGAGAAGCATGGTGGCAAGTCGGGGGATTGGAGCGCGGCCTCTTAAGTGGTTGATTTGTTGGTTTCAGCGGCTATTGATTAGCCCCAGAACGTAAATCTTTTAGGGCTGCCAAGGCAGCTCGCCCAATTCGCGCACAGATACGCTGCGCAGAAACGTCATGTGGACAGCTTTTTTTAGAATTCAATATAATTTTTGTCAGGTCCTTGTCAGAAGAAGTAGCGTCGACGTGGTGCAAAGCCCAACGTTGGAATGCTGGGTCCGCCTTCGAAATGGACATAAACACGTGCAGCTGGCTCCATTGGTCCACTAACAACGAGACCACTGCGTCGGAATATCCTTCGCCAATGCCCCCATCGTCGCAAGTTGCATATACATGCCAGTGCTTATAAAGTGAAGTCCAGTCGACACGGGCATCCACAAGGGTACGCTCGGCTTTTGCGCTCGTCTGAGAGCTGCAAGCCGTCCCCGCCCACGCGTAGGAGGCCGGAATTGCAAGACACCCAAGCACAAAAATCGCCGACAAAAACCGCGCATGAAATCTTTCGGCTGGTTTCGAATAGGGCATGATAAATATGTTCTCCGTTCTTATTGACTCGTTCCCTGCTGGGGCGCGTTCGGATCGTTGTTCACGACCGTTATAGACGTGATCGGATCGTTTTGAACAAAATCTCGCAGGTAACTCATGGCTGAATCGGTCGTGCGTACGCAACCCAAAGTCGGGTAATTCTGCGCGCCGCTGTTCGCCCTACCTGAGTGAAGACCCATACCGGGATGCCCTGGAACATTGAAAACAAAATTTCCATGTGATCCGTAGGCTCCGTTGGCGTTACTTTCCGGATGGGCATTTGAGTGCGAATAATTGTATGTACCATTCGGCCAAAGACCACCACTGGTTGTTGTTGTTCGGTTATTTGCTGAGCAGGTCGCAACCGTCTGCCCAAAGCTGCCTTTGACAGTGATTGTATGAGCCTGCCCATCATATGTAACGGAAGAGAGCCCGGTCGCAATGACGGGTGAAGCGCAGTGGCGATTGAGGTTTTCGGGTCTGAGTTTGCATATTCACATTCAATTCATCCACTGAAATCGGAATCACATAAATAATTCCTCACGGAAATTTCAATCGAGTATGGCACATAGCTCCAGCGCAATTCTCTTGAAAACCCACGTGTTACAAAAATCCCGTTTTGACCATTCCATCGCGTCAGGATAGGGAAAATTGACAGCGCGCTTACGGCGTCCGTCGCCAGAGCCAGCAAGCTCACGCGTCCCGTGAACTCCAAAATGCAACGGTTTTCCGCGTTGCGCCGCCGCCATACGGCCCGTCTGCCACCGAATAGCAACCCATCGTATTGTCTGATTGTTACCTTTGATTGGCGCGTATATAATCAATGTCGCAGAAGTAATTTTTGACGTAGGCCTCACCGTACCCGCCTCGCGCATACGAGAAAGAATTTGAATGAGCAGCAACCCTCCACCGAGCGAAGCCAAGACTCAGGAATACGAATTCGAGCAGATGAACCTGCAGGTAGGCGGCAGGATTCAGTTCATTACTCACCGTACCATCAAGCCGATCCAGCACTTCTCCACGCTGATCGGTTGGATGAAGGACGAGTATATGATCGTCAAGGTCCCCTTCGAGAACGGCGCGCCGATCGCCCTCAACGATGGCGACAAGCTGACCATCCGCGTGTTTTCCGGCGTGAATGTGTGCTCGTTCTCTTGCGTGGTGCAGCGGGTTTTCCCGCGTCCGTTGTTTTATGTCCACTTGTCTTTCCCGGTGTCCATCCAGGGCACCAGCCTGCGCGCGGCGATGCGGGTCAAGGTCGATATCCCGGCCCAGGTCACCTCGCCCATCGGCACCACCTCGGTGTTCCTGGTGAACCTGAGCGTGTCCGGCGCGCTGATCGAGTCGTCCAAGAAGCTGTCGGACGATGAGACCCAGGTCGGCCTGTCGTTCTACCTGATCGCCCAGCCCGGCAACCGCCAGGTGCGGATCAATCCGAATGCGACCATCCGCAACATCAACGTGGTCAAGCCCGCCGCCGGCGACAAGCCCGAGGTGTTCACCTACGGCGTCCAGTTCATCGACTTGGACCCGGTCCACTACACGATGCTGCAAAACCTGACCTACGAAGCGCTGATCGCCGACCGTCAGAAGATCGTCTGACCCGCGTTTCTGTGGACGAAAAAAAACCCGGCGGCTGCCGGGTTTTCTACGTGATCAACTGATTAGTTGTTCTTTTCGATCGCGGCCTTGGCAGCGGTGTTCGCGGTCGATGCGGTAGCGGTCCAGCGTACATTGGTACCACCGGCAGCAATCACTGGCACAAAGGTGACGGTGGAGCTATCAACGTCCTTGCCCACGCCGGTGGCGAAGGTCATCAGGATAGTGCCGCCGGTGACGGTTGCGGTAGCCACTTCCTTGGTTGCGGTAAAGGTTGGAATGCCTGCTGCGCCATCCGAGCAAGTGGTCAGCGTACCACCGGCTTCTTGAGCGCACAGCGCCACGGCCGTTTTCAGCGAGTCGACAGCGCCCAGGGCGTTGGCGACCTTGGCTTTCACGGTGTAGTCGCTGTACGCAGGAATCGCGACCGCGGCCAGGATGCCGATAATGGCAACCACGATCATCAGTTCGATCAGGGTGAAGCCGGCCTGGGCTTGTTTCTTCAGCATTTTCATGGATTTCATTTTCGACTCCTGGGGTGTGTTGAACGACAAAATTGGGTGGAACACTGAGCTAAGTGCAATTGGTGTGCCACCCCATTTTTGACCCCGAAACCGTCGAAACCTGCCAAAAACTGTCGCTTTGGGCTCTCCGGACTGCCGTTTTTTGTCACTCGCTGCGCCGCAATTTGTCAGCCGGCGAGGTCCTGACAATTATTGTCAGGCGATGCGGAAGGCCATCTGCGTTCCGCCGAGCTCGATCACGTCGCCATGGTTCAGGCGTTGCGCCTGCCTGCCTAGCGCGATGCCGTTGACCAGCGGCGGCTGCGCGCCTTCCTGATGCGTGATGGTGTAGGCATCCGGATGGCGGTGGATCACCACCACCTGCCCACCGGCGCGGCCGAGCGTGGTCTGCGGCTTGGTCAGCGCCATTTGTTTGCCGGCATTGTTGCCATTTAATACTTCGATCTGCGCCAGCAGCGGCGCCGCCGCCATCATCGGCCGCACGCCGTCGGCGATGAATTCGATCTGGAACTTGGCCATTTTGATCACGTCCTGGTGTTGCAGGAAATGCTTGCCGATGCGGTGGCCGTTGACGAAGGTGCCGTTGGTGCTGTGCAGGTCTTCCAGGAAGGAGTCGTCCAGGATGGTGACGATGACCGCATGGTCGCCGCTGACGGCCGGATGCGTCAGCACGATGTCGTTGCGCGGGTGACGGCCGATGGTCATCCGCTCTTTGCTCAGTTGTATTTGCTGTTCGACTTGCCCATCCCGCGAGATGATGATCTTCGCCAATCTGGTCTCCAAAAACAAAAAAGGGGAGCGCTGGGCTCCCCTTCATTATTCCACAATCAAGCCGGCTGTAATTACAGCATGGCTTTCAGCAGACGCGCCATTTCGGACGGGTTCTTGGTGACGGTGATGCCGCAAGCTTCCATGATTTCCAGTTTGGCTTGTGCGGTGTCGGCGCCGCCGGAGATCAGCGCGCCGGCGTGGCCCATGCGCTTGCCCGGAGGAGCGGTCACACCGGCGATGAAGCCGACGACCGGTTTTTTCATGTTGTCTTTGATCCAGTAAGCCGCGTTGGCTTCGTCCGGACCACCGATTTCGCCGATCATGATGACCGCGTCGGTATCAGGATCGTCGTTGAACATCTTCATGACGTCGATGTGCTTCAGACCGTTGATCGGGTCGCCGCCGATGCCGACTGCCGACGATTGGCCCAGGCCCAGTGCGGTCAGCTGACCGACTGCTTCATAGGTCAGGGTGCCCGAACGCGAGACCACGCCGATACGGCCCTTCTTGTGGATGTGGCCTGGCATGATGCCGATCTTGATTTCATCAGGGGTGATCAGGCCTGGGCAGTTAGGGCCCAGCAGCAGGGTCTTGGAACCTGCTTTGGCCATGCGGTCCTTCAGGGCCATCATGTCGCGGACAGGGATGCCTTCGGTGATGCAGATGGCCAGATCCATTTCGGCTTCGACAGCTTCCCAGATCGCGGCGGCCGCGCCTGCTGGCGGGACGTAGATCACGGACACGTTGGCGCCGGTTTCTTTTTTCGCTTCGGTGACGTTAGCGAAAATAGGGATGCCTTCGAAATCTTCGCCGGCTTTCTTCGGGTTCACGCCTGCGACGAAGGCAGCTTTGCCGTTCGCGTAGTCGCGGCAACCGCGGGTGTGGAATTGACCGGTCTTGCCGGTAATACCTTGGGTAACGACTTTGGTATCTTTATTGATCAGAATGGACATGTTGATTCCTTAATTAAGCTTGACCGGCAGCGGCGGCGACTACGCTCTTCGCTGCATCTTCCATGGTGTCGGCTGCGATGATAGGCAGACCGGAATCGGCCAGCATCTTCTTGCCCAGGTCTTCGTTGGTGCCCTTCATGCGGACCACCAGCGGCACGTTCAGCGACACGGCCTTGACCGCGGTGATCACGCCTTCGGCGATCACGTCGCAGCGCATGATGCCGCCGAAGATGTTGACCAGGATGGCTTTCAGGCCTGGGTTTTTCAGCATGATCTTGAAGGCCTCGGTTACTTTCTCAGCCGTGGCGCCGCCGCCGACGTCCAGGAAGTTGGCTGGCTCGCCGCCGAACAGCTTGATGGTGTCCATGGTGGCCATGGCCAGGCCGGCGCCGTTCACCAGGCAGCCGATGTTGCCGTCCAGGGAGATGTAGGCCAGGTCGAATTTCGATGCTTCGACTTCGGCTGGATCTTCTTCGTCCAGGTCGCGGTAGGCGACGATTTCCGGCTGGCGGAACAGCGAGTTGGCGTCGAAGTTGAACTTGGCGTCCAGAGCGATGACCTTGCCCGAACCGGTCAGGATCAGCGGGTTGATTTCGGCCAGCGACGAGTCGGTTTCCCAGTAGGCTTTGTACAGGCCTTTCAGGTTGGCGACGGCGTCGGCGATCGACGCTTCCGGCACGCCGATCTTGGCGGCGATGCCGGCCGCTTCAGCGTCGGTCAGGCCGATCGATGGATCGATGGCGATCGAGTGCAGCAGCTCAGGGTGGGACTCGGCCACTTCTTCGATGTCCATGCCGCCTTCGGAGGAAGCCATCAGCACGACGCGCTGCGAGACGCGGTCGGTAACCATCGACACGTACAGTTCTTTCTTGATGTCCGCGCCTTCTTCGATCAGCAGGCGGCGTACTTTCTGGCCTTCAGGGCCGGTCTGGTGCGTGACCAGCTGCATGCCCATGATTTGCTCGGCGTATTCCTTGACTTGTTCCAGCGACTTGGCGACTTTCACGCCGCCGCCTTTACCACGGCCACCGGCGTGGATCTGTGCTTTCACAACCCAGACCGGGCCGCCCAAGGTTTCAGCAGCTTTGACTGCTTCTTCAACGGACATGCACGGAATACCGCGCGGAACCGTCACTCCGTATTTTCGGAGGATTTCTTTGCCTTGATACTCATGGATTTTCATGCTGGCTTCCCTTCTGATGCTGATGTGTAAAAATCGGTTGATACTGCGAAATGTGTGAAACTGGTAAGCAGGGATTGCTACGCGCCACCTGGTGCTGCTTTGGCCACCCAGCGCGGGTAAAACTGCGCCACTGCCCCACCGTCGGTGCGCAGGGCATGGCATTTGTCGAGTTGAAACGGCTTGTGGCGCGGCACGCCTTGGTCTTCGGTGGCCGCGTCGTTGGTCGACCAGACATCGTTGGCGAACGCCTGCACCGCGGCCGTGGGCAGGATCTGCGCCAGTTCGGTCAGGTGGGTGCAGCCGGCGGTGCCGGCCAGGCGTTGCTTGAGCTCGTGGCGGAAACCCTTCATCAGGTTCAGGCCGACGAGCTGTTTCTTGTAATCGGGGGCGATGGTGTCGCAGTAACCGGGATACGGCACGGCATCGGATGCGGCTTCGGCATCGACGATGGTCAGTTGCAGATCGACGGTCAAACGCAGGTGCAGGTCGTGCAGGGGCGTGCCGGCAGCGCGCGGGCCGGAGGCCAGCATGGTGTCGATGACTTTGATGTCGGTGATATGGGCGTCAAGATCCCACAGGCCGTCATCGCGCGCGTACGCTTGGACGGCAATTGCACGCGTGTGCCGCAGCGCACGTCGGGTAACTGGGGTTGACAGGGACATAAGACCGATGCCGCTCTCGCGACAGAAATTTAGTAAGCAGCCATGTGCTGAATCGCACGTGTCCGCAGCTTCTACGGACAACTACCGCACCTGCGGCGCTGCAAAAACCCCAAAAGTGTAGCACATCAAGACCGCCAGTTGCGTCAGAACATAGCTTTTGGACGGAAATATGGATGTTTTGAGGATTTTATTACAAGAAATTCATAGGTCTTATTTCAGTCATGGAAACATTACATGGTGCGGCGCGGCAGCGGCCGGGTCGGCCGCTAATCGTCTTCCGGCGCGCCCTTGAGCGCGGTCTGCACGGCGCGCTGGGAAAATCCCCGCTGCAGCAGGAAGCGCATCTGCTTGTTGCGTTCCTGCGGATCGGCGGCCACGGTGCCGAACTTGCGGTTCCACACTTCCACGCAGCGTTCGGTCTCGCCCTCGGCCAGGCCGGCCTTGAGTTCCTGCAGTTCCTCGCCCTTGATGCCGTGGCTTTGCAGCTCGGCGACGATGCGGCTGTTGCCGAAGCGGGCCGAGCGGCGGTGGATCAGCGCCTCCGAGAAGCGCTCCTGCGACAGCCAGTTGTTCTTTTCCAGCAGGTCGAGCAGGGCTTCGACGTCGTCGCCCTCCTCCGCGTAGCGCGCCAGCTTGCGGCCCAGCTCCATGCGGCTGTGCTCGCGCATCGACAGGAAGCGCAGCGCGCGCGCCTTCAGGCTGAGTTGCGGTGCTGCCATAAAATCCTCCGCACAATGAGAAAACCACCGGCTGAATCAACAGCGCGGTGGTTCGGGATGAAGCGGACGCGGCTTACGCGGCGTCGGCCTTGTCGCCCTTGTCCGCTTTATCCGCTTTATCCGCCTTGTCGACGGATTTCAGCTTGACGACGGTGTCGCCCTTGTCGGTGTTGAGCGGCGGCAGTGGGCGCACGCCCAGCGATTCGCGCACCTTGTTTTCGATTTCCCACGCCAGCTCCGGACGCTCCTGCAGGAAGATGCGGGCGTTGTCCTTGCCCTGGCCGACGCGCTCGCCGTTGTAGCTGTACCACGAGCCGGACTTCTCGACGATCTTCGCTTCCACGCCCAGATCAAGAATCTCGCCCTCGCGCGAGGTGCCCGCGCCGTACAGGATGTCGAAGTGCGCTTCCTTGAACGGCGGCGCGATCTTGTTCTTGACGACCTTGACCTTGGTTTCGTTGCCGATCACCTCGTCGCCCGATTTGATCGAGCCGGTGCGGCGGATGTCCAGGCGCACGGAGGCGTAGAACTTCAGCGCGTTGCCGCCGGTGGTGGTCTCCGGGCTGCCGAACATGACGCCGATCTTCATGCGGATCTGGTTGATGAAGATGACCAGGGTGTTGGTGCGGTTGATCGAACCGGTCAGCTTGCGCAGCGCCTGGGACATCAAACGCGCCTGCAGGCCCGGCAGCGAATCGCCCATGTCGCCTTCGATCTCGGCGCGCGGCGTCAGCGCCGCGACGGAGTCGACCACGACCATGTCCACCGAGCCGGAGCGCACCAGCGCGTCGCAGATTTCCAACGCCTGTTCGCCGGTGTCCGGCTGCGAGATCAGCAGCTCGTGCAGGTTCACGCCCAGCTTTTGCGCATAGCCCACGTCCAGCGCGTGCTCGGCGTCGATGAAGGCGCAGGTGCCGCCCAGTTTTTGCATTTCCGCGATGGTTTGCAGGGTCAGCGTGGTTTTGCCGGACGATTCAGGACCGTAGATCTCCACCACGCGGCCGCGCGGCAGGCCGCCGACGCCCAGGGCGATGTCCAGGCCCAGCGAGCCGGTCGACACCACCTGCACGTCCTCGATCGGCGCGTTGGCGTCCATGCGCATTACGGAGCCTTTGCCGAATTGCTTTTCAATCTGGGCCAGCGCGGCAGCGAGCGCCTTAGCCTTTTCAGATGCAGGTACAACAGCTTTTTTATCGTCCATAATGTTCTTTCAACCAGTGAGTGGGTGCAAATTCGCTGAATTCGTCGGTACAGGCAGCACTGTATAAAAAAACAGTGCTTAATGCAAGCACGATTTTTAAACAATTTTGAGATAGCACAAAAACTCGCCACCCTGCGCGAAATGCAACACAATACAAGCTTCTGCAGCCGGAGTGCTTCACATGCGTATTTTACTTGCCGAGGATGACAGCGTACTGGCCGACGGCCTGACCCGCTCGCTACGCCAGTCCGGCTACGCCATCGATTGCGTCGGCAACGGCCAGGAGGCCGACACCGCCCTGTCGACCCAGGAATTCGACCTGCTGATCCTCGACCTGGGCCTGCCCAAGCTGTCCGGGCTGGAGGTGCTGCGCCGCCTGCGCGCGCGCGCCTCGCTGCTGCCGGTGCTGATCCTGACGGCGGCCGATTCGATCGAGCAGCGCGTCAACGGCCTCGACCTGGGCGCCGACGACTACATGGCCAAGCCCTTCGCGCTGTCCGAGCTGGAGGCGCGGGTGCGCGCGCTGACCCGGCGCGGCGCCGGCGGCGGCGCCACCGTGGTCAAGCACGGGCCGCTGAGCTACGACCAGGTCGGCCGCAGCGCCTACATCAACGACCAGATGCTGGACCTGTCGGCGCGCGAGCTGGGCCTGCTGGAAATCCTGCTGGCGCGCAGCGGCCGCCTGGTGTCCAAGGAGCAGCTGGTGGACCACCTGTGCGAGTGGGGCGAGGAAGTCAGCAACAACGCCATCGAGGTCTATGTGCACCGGCTGCGCAAGAAGATCGAGGTGGGCGGCATCCGCATCGCCACCGTGCGCGGACTGGGCTACTGCCTGGAGAAATTCTCGGACGCCGCCAAGTGACGCCGCCGGCCTCGCCACCGCAGCAGGATCTGGAGTACCAGCCGCCGGCGGCCGAGACGGACGACATCCAGCACTCGCTGTTCGGCGAGATCCTGGACTGGATGCTGGCGCCGCTGCTGTTGCTGTGGCCGATGAGCATCGCGATCACCTACCTGGTGGCCAAGTCCATCGCCAACCAGCCGTTCGACCACGCGCTGGAGGACAGCGTGACCGTGCTGGCGCAGCAGGTGCGCGCGGTGGACGGCAAGGTCATCAAGGGCCTGTCCGGCCCGGCGCGCGACATCCTGCGCGCCGACGACGTCGACAGCGTCTACTTCCAGATCCAGGGCCCGCACGGCGAACACGTGGACGGCGACCGCGACCTGCCGCCGCCGGTCATCGACGAGGACGACAAGCCGCGCAGCAGCGTGCGCTTCCGCAACGACACCATGCACGGCACGCCGGTGCGCGTGGCCTACGCCTACGTGCGGCTCGAGCGCGACGCCGTCGACGACCCGCAGCTGGCGCTGGTGCAGGTGGCCGAGACGCTGGAGAAGCGCGGCCAGCTGGCCAACGCCATCATCAAGGGCGTGATCCTGCCGCAGTTCATCATCCTGCCCATCGTGCTGGCCCTGGTGTGGTTCGCGCTGGCGCGCGGGCTGTCGCCGCTGGCGCAGCTGCAGGAGCGCATCCGCGCGCGCAGCTCGGATGACCTCAGCCCCATCGCCTCCAACCAGGTGCCGGAGGAGATCTCGCCGCTGGTCACCTCGCTCAACGACATGCTGGCGCGGCTGTCGCTGTCGATCGAGATGCAGAAGCGCTTCATCGCCGACGCCGCGCACCAGATGCGTACGCCGCTGGCGGGCATGCGCATGCAGTCCGAGCTGGCGCTGCGCCAGACCGACAGCGGCGAGATCCACCGCTCGCTGGAGCAGCTGGCCAAGAGCTCGGAGGCCGCCACCCGCCTGGTCAACCAGCTGCTGGCCCTGGCCCGCGCCGAGAACCAGCCGCAGGCCGGCACCGCCATGCTGCCGCTGGAATTGTCCGAGCTGGCGCGCAGCGCGGTGCAGGACTGGGTGCCGGCCTCGTTCGCGCAGCGCATCGACCTGGGCTACGAGGCGCCGGCCGAGCCGGTGCACATCGTCGGCAACCCGACCATGCTGCGCGAGCTGCTGTCCAACCTGATCGACAACGCGCTGCGCTACACGCCCACCGGCGGCAGCGTCACCGTGCGCGTGCGCGGCGACACCGAGCACGGTTTCCTGGAGGTCGAAGACACCGGCCCCGGCATCGCCCAGGCCGAGCGCGGGCGGGTGTTCGAACGCTTCTACCGCATCCTCGGCAACAAGGCCGAGGGCAGCGGCCTGGGCCTGGCCATCGTGCGCGAGATCGCCCAGCAGCACGGCGCCGAGGTCGACATCTACAACAACCCGCGCGCGCAGCAATCGAAGCTGCCGGGCGCCCTGTTCCGGCTGACCTTCCCGTTGCCGCCGCGTCCGCAGGAACCGGAAAGCGAGCCGCCGTATTATGGATAAGACCCAGATCCGCGCCCGGCACTGGGAGCGCACGCGCCGCCTGACCGCGATCCTGCTGCTGGCCTGGCTGGCGACCGGCTTCTGCGCCGCCTTCTTCGCCCGCGAGCTGGCCGGCCTGAGCGTGTTCGGCTGGCCGCTGTCGTTTTACCTGGCGGCGCAGGGCGCGTCGCTGGTCTACCTGAGCATCCTGGCCGTGTATGCCTGGCGCATGCGCAAGCTGGACCGCGCGGCGGCGGCGGCCGCAACGGAGCCGCGCGCGTGAAAAGCTCCCGCACCTTCTTCCAGCGCCTGCGCAGCTACTACCTGCTGTTCACCGGCGGCTTCGCCTGCTTCCTGGTGGCGCTGTCGGTGCTGGAGCAGGAGGGCATGTCGCGCACCTGGATCGGCTACCTGTTCATGTTCGCCACCATCGTGCTGTACGCGTCGATCGGCGTGCTCAGCCGTACCTCCAACGTGCTCGAATACTATGTCGCCGGACGCCGCGTGCCGGCCATGTTCAACGGCATGGCCACCGCCGCCGACTGGATCTCCGCCGCCAGCTTCATCAGCCTGGCCGGCGGCCTGTACCTGCACGGCTTCGACGGCCTGGCCTACATCATGGGCTGGACCGGCGGCTACTGCCTGGTGGCGCTGCTGATCGCGCCCTACCTGCGCAAGTTCAGCCAGTACACCATCCCCGACTTCCTGGCCGCCCGCTACGGCGGCGGCGACGGCGACGGCCGCGGCGGGCGCGCGGTGCGCCTGCTGGCGGTGGCGGCCACCATCATCGTCTCCTTCACCTACGTGGTGGCGCAGATCTACGCGGTCGGGCTGATCGCCTCGCGCTTCACCGGCGTCGATTTCTCGGTCGGCATCTTCCTCGGCCTGGCCAGCATCCTGGTGTGCTCCTTCCTCGGCGGCATGCGCGCCATCACCTGGACCCAGGTGGCGCAGTACATCATCATCCTGGTGGCCTTCCTGATGCCGGCGGTCTGGCTGTCCGGCAAGCACACCGACAACCCCATCCCGCAACTGGCCTACGGCAAGCTGCTGCCCAAGCTGGGCGCGCGCGAGTACGTGCTGCAGAACGATCCGAAGGAGGCCGAGGTGCGCGCCATCTTCCGCCAGCGCGCAGGCGAGCTCGACGCCCGCCTGCGCGCGCTGCCGGCCTCGTGGGAGGCGGGCCGCATCGAGCTGCAGCGCAAGCTCGACCGCGTCAAGCTGCGCAACGCCTCGCTGCTGGAGATCCGCAACGCCGAGCGGGCGCTGATCGCCTATCCGAAAAACGCCGACGAGGCCGCGCGCAACTGGAGCGAGGCGCGCGACCAGAACCTGGCGCGCGCCGAGCCGATCACGCCGCACGCCACGCCCTACCCCGGCGACGCCGAGACCTCGGACATCAAGCGCAACAACTTCCTGGCGCTGGTGTTCTGCCTGATGCTGGGCACGGCCGCGCTGCCGCACATCCTGATGCGCGCCTACACCACGCCGTCGGTGCACGAGACGCGCGTGTCGGTGTTCTGGACGCTGTTCTTCATCCTGCTGATCTACCTGACCATCCCGGCGCTGGCGGTGCTGGTCAAGTACGACATCTACAGCGCGCTGGTCGGCAGCGACTACGCGCACCTGCCCAACTGGGTGTCGTACTGGGCCAACGTGGACAAGGCCAATCCGCTGTTCAGCATCAGCGACATCAACCACGACGGCGTGGTGCAGCTGGCCGAGATCACCATCGACGCCGACGTGCTGGTGCTGGCCACGCCGGAGATCGCCGGCCTGCCCTACGTGGTGTCCGGCCTGGTGGCGGCGGGCGGCCTGGCCGCCGCGCTGTCGACCGCCGACGGTTTGCTGCTGGCCATCTCCAACGCGCTGTCGCACGACGTCTACTACAAGATCGTCGACCGCGGCGCCTCGACCCAGAAGCGGGTGACCATCTCCAAGCTGCTGCTGCTGGGCGTGGCCTTCATCGCCGCCTACGCCGCCTCGCAGAAGCCGGGCGACATCCTGTCGCTGGTGGGCGCGGCGTTCTCGCTGGCGGCGTCGGCGCTGTTCCCGGCGCTGGTGCTGGCCGTGTTCTGGAAGCGCGCCAACTACCAGGGCGCGCTGGCCGGCATGACGACCGGCTTCGCGGTCTGCCTGTACTACATGTTGCACGCCAATCCGACGCTGGGCGGCAGCGTGGCCGGGCAATGGTTCCACATCGCGCCCATCTCGGCCGGCATCTTCGGCGTGCCGGCCGGCCTGCTGACGATGGTCGCGGTCAGCCTGCTGACGCCGGCGCCGGCGCCCCAGACCGGCGCGCTGGTCGACTACATCCGGGCGCCGGAACTGTAAGATACACAGCCGCTGTGGCGGATTTGATAACTTGGTGCTATTGTGCCGGCACCATCCATTTCAAATCCGCCTATGAACCTGCGCCCTCTCCTGCTGCTGGCCTTCGCCGCCAGCCAGGCTTTCCACACCGTCCTGGCCGCCGACGCGCCGCCGCCCCGCCCGTCGGTCGAAGACTTCTTCGGCAATCCGGAATTCAACGAGGCGCAGCTCTCGCCCAGCGGCAAATTCCTGGCCGTCAAGGTCGGCTCCAAGGACAAGCGCGACCGCCTGGCCGTGGTGGAACTGGCGGCCAATACGGTCAAGGTGGTGGGCAACTTCAGCGACGCCGACATCGGCCGCTTCCAATGGATCAGCGACGAGCGCCTGGCCTTCACCGCCGCCGACCACCAGCTGGCCCAGGGCGACCAGCTCTACGCGCCCGGCCTGTACGCGATCAACCGCGACGGCACCAATTTCCGCCAGCTGGCCAAGCGCAACGGCCAACCCTTCATCACCGGCGGCTCGGGCGGCTTGCTGACGCGCGAGCTGCTGCCGTGGCACACCTATATGCTGGACCAGCCCGGCGCACAGGACTCGGAATACATGTACGTGCTCAACATGAGCATCAGCGGCCCCGGCCAGGTGGACCGTGTCGACCTGCAGCGCATCAACACCCTGACCGGGCGCGTGGCGGCCACCATTCCCCGTCCCGGCGACAGCATGAGCTGGCTGCTCGACAGCAAGGGCGAGCCGCGCCTGACGGAAACCGAGAAGGACCGCACCAGCGAGGTCTGGTACCGCGAACCGGCCACCAACGAATGGCGCAAGCTGACCGCCTTCGACAGCTACACCGGCGGCAAGAACGCCTTCACGCCGCTGGCGTTCGGGCCGGACGGCACGCTGTACGTGATCATGAACCAGCACAGCGACCTCATGGCGGTCCACAGCTACGACCTGGCCACCAACACCATCTCCGAGAAGCCCATCGTCAAGCTGGACGGCTACGACTTCCGCGGCCGCCTGATCATGGAGCGCAACAAGATCCTCGGCGTGCGCTACCAGACCGACGCCGCCGGCACGGTCTGGTTCGACCCGGCCATGAAGGCGATGCAGGACAAGGTCGACACCCTGCTGCCCAACACCATCAACCTGCTGACGCCGCCGACCCAGCCGCAGGCGCCGTGGGTGCTGGTGCGCGCGTTCAGCGACGTGTGGCCGTCGCGCAGCTTCCTGTACAACCGCGACACCCAGCAGCTCAACGCCGTCGGCGCCAGCTATCCGTCCATCAATCCGATGCAGATGGCGCACAAGGTCATGGTGCACTACAAGGCGCGCGACGGCCTCGACATCCCGGCCTGGCTGACCGTGCCGCAGGGCGGCGGCAAGAACCTGCCGATGGTGGTGCTGGTGCACGGCGGCCCGTACGTCCGCGGCGGCGACCTGGAGTGGGAGCCGCAGGCGCAGTTCCTGGCCTCGCGCGGCTACGCGGTGCTGGAGCCCGAATACCGCGGCAGCACCGGCTTCGGCGTGCGCCACTACCGCGCCGGCTGGAAGCAATGGGGCTTGAAGATGCAGGACGATATCGCCGACGGCGCGCGCTGGGCCATCGCCCGGGGCACGGCCGACGCCAAGCGCATCTGCATCGCCGGCGCCAGCTACGGCGGCTACGCCACGCTGATGGGCCTGATCAACGATCCCGACCTGTACCGGTGCGGCATCGACTGGGCCGGCGTCACCGACATCAACCTGATGCACGACGGCCACTGGGCCTATGTGTCGGACTTTTCGGAGGGCTGGAAGCAGTACGGCATCCCGGAACTGGTGGGCGACCCGGTCAAGGATGCCGAGCAGCTGAAGGCCACGTCGCCGCTGCTGCAGGCGGCGCGCATCAAGCAGCCGCTGCTGCTGGCCTACGGCGGCGCCGACCAGCGCGTGCCGCTGCCGCACGGCACCAAGTTCTACAAGGCGGTCAAGCAGACCAACCCCGACGTCGAATGGGTCGAGTACCCGGACGAGGGCCACGGCTGGGCGCTGCCCAAGACCCGCTTCGACTTCTGGACCCGGGTGGAGAAATTCCTCGACAAGAATATCGGCGCCGGAGCGCAGCATTGAAGTCGCCGCGCCGCCTGTCGGCCGCGCTGGTTCTGGCCGCGTGCAGCCTGGCCGCCGCGGCGATGCCGCCGGCCGAACACTTCTTTGCCAACCCGGCCTTCGGCACACCGCAGCTGTCGCCCGACGGAAAATATCTGGCCGTCAAGAGCAGCACTGAAGGCAAGCGCGACCGGCTCATGGTGATCACCCTCGACGACCGCCAGGCCAAGGTGGTCGCACAGTTCAAGGACGCCGACATCGGCCGCTTCCGCTGGGTGAACAACGAACGCCTGATCTACAACGTCACCGACCAGAGCGTGGGCGAGCGCGACCGCCGCTATGCCCCCGGCCTGTACGCGGTCAACCGCGACGGCAAGGGCTTCCGCCGTCTCGCCAACCGGTCGCAGCCGCTGCTGGAGGACGGCGATCTCGCGGTCGAGCCGCTGCCCTGGCACACCTACATGATGACGCAGGACGGCGCCCAGGACAGCGACTCGGTCTACGTCTACGACGTCAACATGGGGCGCCCCGGCGAGCCGCAGTACATCGACCTGCTGCAGCTCGATACGGTGACCGGCAAGACGCAAGCCGTACCCCATCCCGGACAGGGCAGCGACTGGCTGCTGGACCAGAACGGCGCGCCGCGCCTGCTCGACACCCTGGCCGACAACGACAACGACACCACGACCTGGTACAGGGATGCGGCCAGCCAGCAATGGCGCCAGCTGGCGACGAAGGGCCGCTATCTCGCCCAGGCCGGCGATTTCTCGCCGCTGGCCTTCGGCCCGGACGGCAAGCTGTATGTGGTCAGCTACGCAGGCCGCGACACGAGCGCGCTGTACCGCTACGATCCGGCCACCCAGAAAATGGACACCCAGCCGCTGGTGGACCTGGATGGCTTCGACTTCGAGGGCAGCCTGATCGTCAGCAACAACAAGCTGCTGGGAGCGCGCGTGCACAGCGACGCCTGGGGCACGGTGTGGTTCGACCCCGCCATGCAGGCCCTGCAGGACAAGATAGACGCGCTGCTGCCGCACACCGTCAACCTGCTCACGCCGCCGCTGCGGCCGGCATCGCCATGGGTGCTGGTCACCTCCTACTCGGCGCGCCAACCGCACACCTATCAGGTGTTCAACACGGCCAGCGGGCGCCTGGCCGAACTCGGCAGCGAAGCGCCGGCCATCGATCCGGCGCGCATGGGCAGCAAGGAGCTGGTGTACTACAAGGCCCGCGACGGCCTGCGCATCCCGGCATGGTTGTCGCTGCCGGCCGGCGCCCCCGACAAGAACCGGCCGATGGTGGTGCTGGTGCACGGCGGCCCCTTTGTGCGCGGCGGCGACTGGTCCTGGAATGCGGAAACCCAGTTCCTGACGTCGCGCGGCTACGCCGTGCTGGAACCGGAGTTTCGCGGCAGCACAGGCTACGGCGCCGCCCACGCCAGCGCCGGCTGGAAGCAGTGGGGCCTGAAGATGCAGGACGATATCGCCGACGGCGCCCGCTGGGCCATCGCGCAAGGCACCGCCGACCCGCAGCGCATCTGCATCGCCGGCGCCAGCTATGGCGGCTATGCCACGCTGATGGGCCTGATCAACGATCCCGACCTGTACCGCTGCGGCATCGAATGGGCGGGTGTGACCGACATCCACCTGCTGTACGACAGCGGCTGGTTCTCCGAGTCCGACCTGCCGGCCAGCTGGAAGCGCTTCGGCATGCCCGAGCTGATCGGCGACGCCGTCAAGGACGCCGAGCAGCTGCGCGCCACGTCGCCGCTGCTGCAGGCCGCGCGCCTCAAGCAGCCATTGCTGATGGCCTACGGCGGCGCCGACCTGCGCGTGCCGCTGGTGCACGGCGAAAAATTCTATCAGGCCGTCAAGGCCGGCAATCGTAACGTCGAATGGCTCAAGTACGGAGAGGAAGGCCACGGCTGGGCGCTGCCGAAGAACCGCATCGACTTCTGGACCCGGGTGGAGAAATTCCTCGACAAGAATATCGGCGCGCGCTGAAAGTCGCGCTATAGTCTCGGTGTCCAACCTACACGGAGGAGCGCGCATGTCGTCGGGAAAAATTCTGGTCGCACAGGGAGGCGGTCCCACCGCCGTCATCAACCAATCGCTGGCGGGCGTGGTGCTGGAGGCGCGCCGCTTCCGCGACGTCAACCGCGTCTACGGCGCGCTGCACGGCGTGCGCGGCATCATCAACGAGGACCTGGTCGACCTGACCCGCGAGACCAGCCACAACCTGGAGCTGGTGGCGGCCACGCCGTCGTCGGCGCTGGGCTCGACGCGCGACAAGCCGGACCTGGCCTATTGCACCGAGATCTTCAAGGTCCTGCGCGCGCACGAGATCGAGCAGTTCTACTACATCGGCGGCAACGACTCGTCCGACACGGTACGCATCGTCAGCGAGCAGGCGCAGCAGGCCGGCTATCCGCTGCGCAGCATCCACATCCCCAAGACCATCGACAACGACCTGGTCGGCAGCGACCACACGCCGGGCTTCCCGTCGGCGGCGCGCTTTGTCGCGCAGGCCTTCGCCGGCGCCAACCTGGACAACGCCTCGCTGCCGGGCGTCTACCTGGGCGTGGTGATGGGCCGCCACGCCGGCTTCCTCACGGCCGCCTCGGCGCTGGGCAAGAAGTTCCCGGACGACGGCCCGCACCTGATCTACCTGCCCGAGCGCGTGTTCTCGCTGGAGCAGTTCCTGGCCGACGTCAAAGCCACCTACGCGCGTTACGGGCGCTGCGTGATCGCCGTGTCCGAGGGCATCCACGACGCGTCGGGCGAGCCGATCGCCAGCCTGCTGGCCAAGGAGGTCGAGCGCGACGCGCACGGCAACGTGCAGCTGTCGGGCACGGGCGCGCTGGCCGACCTGCTGTGCGACGAGATCAAGGCCAGGCTGGGCATCAAGCGCGTGCGCGGCGACACCTTCGGCTATCTGCAGCGGTCCTTCATCGGCTGCGTGTCGGACGTGGACCAGCGGGAGGCTCGCGAGGTCGGCGAAAAGGCGGTGCAGTTCGCCATGTGGGGCGGGCGCGACGGCTCGGTGGCGATCAAGCGCACCGGCTTTTACTCGGTCGACTACGAGCTGATGGCGCTGGCCGACGTGGCCGGCAAGACGCGGGTGATGGAGGACGAGTTCATCAGCGCCAGTGGCACCGACGTGACCGACGCGTTCAGGATGTACCTGCGCCCGTTGCTGGGTTCCGGCATGCCGGATGCCTTCCGCCTGCGGCCGTCGCCGGTGGAAAAAATTCTGAAAAAATAGGAGACGAAGATGAGCTTAATCCAACGCAGCCTGCTGCTGGCCATGCTGGCCGGCGCCGCAGCGGGCGCCTCTGCGCAGAACGCCAACCAGCCACCGCCGCCGCCCGACGGCAAGCGCGGCCCGCCGCAGGAAGCGATCGACGCCTGCAAGGGCAAGGCCGAGGGCGTCAAGGTCACCTTCAAGGGCCGGCGCGGCGAGGACGTCAAGGGCGTGTGCAAGAAGATGCGTGAAGGCGTGGTCGCCGTGCCAGAGGGCGGCATGCCGCCGCCACCACCGGACCAGCGCAAGTAGGAAATATCCGGCTTGAAGCGCCTGTGGCGGGCTTGACCTTGCCCCAGGCGCGCGCGATCTCCTCGATGGGCCGTAGCGGCATCGAACGCGCCGTTGCCAGGTCAATCAGTCCAGGCAGCTTCCCGCCAAGCGGCAAACCGACGCCGTAACGAAAACCATCCTGGGACGGCGTCCCACTTCGGTTCAACACCCCGCGCAGCGCCGTTCGGGTTTCCGTTTCATGGCACACCTCCTGCCGCCAGATAAATCGCATCGAAAAAATCACATCACTTTCTGTCTGTTTTTTTCCAAAGCGGATCGTTCCGATCCCGTTTCAGGAGGGATGCGTCCATTCCGCTAAAACCCTTCGCTATGCGAAAACGCCATAGCTGGCGTCAAAAACCTTATACCAGTTTAATGGTTGACAGTAATAGACTTTATTGCACTACTTCATCGTCTGGAGGAGGCAGGCGAGAAGAAGAAATATGGCGATCCCGTTGAAACGGGCGTCGGAGACCTGTTGGACCCGAAGATATCGGGCCGGCAGCATTGGAGGAGCACTTCCCAAAAAAACGATTAAGGGGACAGTTAGATGAGACACGGAAATACAAAAACGATTAGAAAAACCATGGTGGCCCAAGCTTGCGCACTTTTAATGGCCGGGCCAATTACCGCGTATGCGCAGGAGGCCAGCACTGCCACTGCAGGCAAGGACACGGACACCCCGATCGCCGTGGTCGTCACCGGCCAGCGAGCGGCGTTGAAGTCGGCGCGCGATCTCAAGCAGGACTCCAATCAGATCGTCGACTCGATCCAGGCAACCGATATCGGCAAGCTGCCGGACGTGAATACGGTCGAATCGCTGCAGCGGGTCGCCGGGGTGCAGATCCAGCGCCGGTATGGCGAGGGCGGCACCGATTACGACCATCGCACCGAACCCGCGATCACCATCCGTGGCATTACCCAAGTGCGCAACCTGATCGACGGACGGGACTTCTTTACGGCCAACGGTGGCCGCGCACCGGACCTGGAAGGGCTGCCCTCCGAACTCATGGCCGGCGTGGATGTCTATAAGAACGCGGCATCCAACCTGATCGAAGGCGGGGTCGGCGGCGTGGTCAACATTCGCACGCGACTGCCATTCGATTCGAAAGAAGACCTCAACGTCATTACACTCAAGTCGAATTACTATGACCGGATTCGTAAGTCTTCACCGTCGGTTTCCGGCCTGTTGAGCCGGCAATTCAATACGGGTGCTGGCCGCATGGGCATCCTGGTGAATGCAACGGGAAGCGAGACCTACTATCGCCAGGATGCCGTTCTTCAGCAACAGCAGCACTGTCTTACCGCAACGGTTGGGAAATGCTCGAACGACCCGACGAAAGCTCCCTCGGCGGCAAAGGCTGCGGCGTTTAATTCGATGCCAAACAAGGGGACGCTCTCGGAAGTCTATGTGCCGACTTCCTTTGAGATGTACCAGGACTCGGGGAGCCGAAAGCGCGAGGGCCTGTCGGTCGCCTACCAATGGCAGGTGAACGACGACATGCTTTTCACGGCCCAGAATCTTTATTCGAACTATAAATTTATCCGTCGCGGAGAATACATCTACGGCGACGACAAGAACAGCGACCCGCGCGCAGCGGCGGGTTCCACCTGGACTTGGGGAGCGGATGGCAGCGCCACGAGCGGCACGTTGGGGTCGCAAATTTTCTCGTCCTCGCGGTTCGACCAGGAAGTGCGCAATCGCACGAACTTATCCGCCGTGAACCTGAAGTGGCGCATCTCTGACAGGCTCAAGTCGAAGACTGATTTCGCATATGAAACCGCCCACTATGACACTGAGCGCAATGGCGACTCCATCAAGCTTTACGATAACGAAAGCAGAAGCGTCGCCAATATTCCCAATCTCAATCTGGCCTTCGATGTGCGCGGCAAGATTCCCAAATTCTCCATCGTCGATCCCGCCAACCCGAGCAACCCCTACGCCTATTTTGGCAATCCGAAGAATTGGAATTACGAGTGGCTTGCCAATGGGGTGGACCGCGACAATCTGAAAATGTCGGCTCTCAGCCAGGATTTCGACTATGACATCGGCGATCACTTCTTCACCAAGCTGCACGCCGGCGTACGCCTGGCGGACACCAAGGTGATCTTGCGGGGCAACTGGAACAGCACCGGCGCCTGTAACGATACGGGCACCAATCCCAGCTGGGGCGCATGCCCGCTGATTCCAGTGGCGCAGCATCCGGATCTCGCCTACGCCGGGCCCGCCAGCAACTTCATGAAGCCGGGTATTGGTTTCCCTGTTGCGGTGTTCCCCGAGTACGCCAATCCGAACTCAAGCGTTTTCGATCGAACGGTCGCGACTTACGCGCAATTATTCGCCGGCAAGCCAAACTCCTATACGTTTGATACATCGTTTGCTCCTGGGGACATCAATGAGCAACACGAAAAGACGCAGTCCCTGTTCTTGACGGGCGACTTCGCCACAGAGGTATTCGGTTACGCACTCGATGGCACCGCCGGTGTCCGGGCTGTGAGGACCGATCAGACATCGATAGGCTTTATCCAGGACAGCACCGGGTCCCATGCGGTCTCCCTGAATAATCGCTACTCGAATATTCTCCCCAGCCTCAACACACGTCTGCATCTGAACGAAGATTTGCAGATCCGCTTCGGCTATGGCAAGACGATGACGCGGCCAAACTTTGGCGATATGGCCGCCCATGTTCAGCTGAATCCGAACATCCCCTCGCAGCTCAACGCCAACGGACGTCCTACCGGTAGTTCCGGTAATCCGTTCCTGGAGCCGATGACCGCGACTTCGTACGATGTGACGGCGGAGGACTATTGGGGCACGTCCAACATGGCGTTCCTGGGTGCGTTCAAGAAGGATATCAAGGGCTACCTCGCCGGCGGCATCGAACCGATGAACTTCGGTGGAGTCATCTACGATATCGGAACCAACATCAATCTGGGTAAGGGTTCGGTAAAAGGCCTTGAAGCCGGCTTTACGCAATTCTTTGACTTCCTGCCAGATCCGTTCAAAGGGTTTGGCGTACAGGCCAACTACACGTATGTCGATTCAAAAGTTGAGCTCACCCCTGGGGTCCTCATTCCCTTGCCGAAGTTGTCCAAGAACAGCTACAACCTGATCGCACTCTATGAACGTGGCCCCGTGCAAGCGCGGATTGCGTACAACTGGCGTTCCGCTTACCTTGACCAAATCAATGGTAGTGGGGTTTCCGGTGCAAACCAATATGCAACGCCCTATTCGTCGCTCGATGCCTCGGTGAGCTATCAGATCAATAAGACCTTCACGCTTTCAGCGGATGCCGTCAATCTGAGAAACTCGATGTACCAGACGTATGTCGAGCGTCCTTCGGGCGGCTTGCTGTGGCAACTCAACGACCGCCGGTATAGCGTGACCCTGAAAGCAAGCTTCTAACGTCCACGCAAGACTGACATGAACCAACGCGCCGCACGCCTTTCCGCGGCGCGTTTTTCCGCGTGAAGGAGTGTGATGGTCAAGGGTAGATGGATTTCTAAGGTTGTGATACTCGGCGGTGGTACCGCAGGATGGATGACAGCGGCCGCGTTGTCCCACACATTTGGCCGGGCCGTCGAGATCGTTCTGGTCGAGTCGGACGCCATAGGCACGGTGGGTGTTGGAGAGGCGACGATACCGCCGATCCGCATGTTCCATCAAATGATAGGCGTTAATGAAGCCGAGTTCATGCGCGCCACCGGGGCGACGTTCAAACTGGGCATCGAATTTCGCGGCTGGCTGAAGGAAGGTTCAAAGTACTTCCACCCGTTCGGCTCGTATGGGGTGGAACGCGACATCGGCTACTTCTTCCAATACTGGCTGCGCTTGAAGGACAAGGGGCAAGTTCCCGACTTTTCCGAATTCTCGCTATGTACCTTGGCGGCGCGAAGCAATGTATTTGCGCCCCCGTCTGAACAGCCGGGCGATCCGCTGCAGCATCTGCAGTCCGCCTATCACTTCGACGCTGGCCGCTATGCGAAATATTTGAAGGGTCTCTGCCTGGAGCGCGGGGTGTCGCACAAGATTGGCGACATGCTGACGGCGGAACGTGACGCCGAGAATGGGCATGTCACCAGCCTGAAGCTCAAGTCGGGCGAGCTGCTTTCCGGCGACTTGTTTATCGACTGCTCCGGAATGCGTGCAATGCTTATTGGACAGGAGTTGGGTGTCGAATATGAAGACTGGTCGCGTTGGCTGCCGATGAATCGCGCGTGTGCGGTGCCTTGTGAACTGAAGTCGGCACTGACGCCCTATACGATCTCCACGGCCCGACCTTTTGGTTGGCAATGGCGGATACCTTTGCAACATCGCGTTGGAAACGGCGTGGTGTATTCGAGCGAATTTGGCACCGATGAAGCAGCAGAGCGGTGTCTGCTGGATGGGCTGGAGGGGACGCCACTGGCCCCCGTCAATCGCCTCAAGTTCACGGCAGGAAGGCGTAGAACGCCTTGGCATAAGAACGTGGTATCTATCGGACTTGCCAGCGGCTTTCTCGAGCCGCTGGAGTCCACCAGCATTCATTTGATTCAATCCAGCATCCAGCGACTCATTCGATATTTTCCGGACGCGGGGTTTTCTCCGTTGTGTGCACAGGCTTTCAACAAAGACGCCATGCGGGAAATCGAAGATGTCAGGGACTTCCTCATCTTGCACTACCACGCCACTGAACGCGAAGACTCGGAATTATGGCGCTACGTAAAAGCCATGCGGATACCGGACAGCCTGCGGGAAAGAATTGAGCTGTTCCGCGAGCGTGGACAGCTGAACCTGGCGGCCGAAGAACTATTCCCAAGCACGTCATGGCATGCCGTCCTGTTGGGGCAAGGAATTCGACCAAGAACCTACATGCCGACGATGGCCCTGCAAGATGACGCGGTGCTCGCAGCTGCGTACAGCAAACTTGAGCGCAACTTTAAACAAATCGTTTCGCGGCTTTCGGATCATGCCGCCTACATAAAAGAAAACAAGCTTACCTCGGAAATGGAAACTCGCTTATGAAGTCCCGTTCGCTATCGTTACCGTGTATGGTTTTCATGGGACTGTGTCTCCTTCGAAGCGGTGTGCATGCCGAAAACAAGGACGAACAGTTGGTGAAGGTATCCGCCGTGGTTAACGTCGACTGGCGGCATCCGGGTCTTCCGTTCGAAGGATGGGGAACCGCTCTGGCCTGGTTTGCCCATGTAAGCGGGAGATTCGCCGAGCCACATCGCACCCAGTTGGCCGATTTGCTGTATGGACGGGACGGTCTTGCACTCAATATCGCGCGATACAACATTGGCGGCGGCAATGCGCCCGAGACACCTTCGTATTTGCGGCTCGGTGCGGACGTTCCTGGATTCTGGCGCAAGCCGGGCGAGCGAACCGGAACAGATGGGTGGAATCCGGACTCCGAAGATGCCTGGGACTGGTCTGCCGATGCAGGGCAGCGCTGGTGGCTTGATGCGATCAAAGCCCGCGTAGCGTCACGGGACTTGATTCTGGAGGCGTTTTCAAACTCTCCGCCATATTTCATGACACGCAGCGGCAGGGTTTCGGGGCACATCAATGCGTTGGAGGACAATCTTGCTCCAGGTTTTGAAACTCAATTTTCAAGGTACTTGGCGCGAGTAACCGCTGAACTCGAGCGGCGGCATGGTATTCATTTCAGAACACTGTCTCCGATCAACGAGCCCAATACGCCCTATTGGTTTTCCACGAACACGCAGGAAGGCGCTCACTGGTCGCCGGAAGCGCAGTCGCGCATGTACATTGCGCTGGCCCAGGTGTTGCGGGAAAACGGAATGCGGACAGAAATCTCCGGGCCGGACGAAACAAATCCTCAAACGCTGTTTGTCGATTGGGCTGGCATGTCCGACGATGCGAAAGCTGTCATCCAGCAGATCAACGTCCACAGCTACGAATGGATAGGAAAAACTGGAGTCAGGGATATCGCGGAAACTTCCGGGAAACGATTGTGGATGTCTGAAACCGATTTATCGCCCGCCAATGTACGTGAAGACATCAACGACATGCGTCCAGCCATCGCGCTGGCGCAGCAGATCATTACCGACATTAACAGTATGAGCCCTCGCGCCTGGGTTCTATGGCAAGCGATAGAAAACAGGTCTTCCGATCTCAAGAACAGCTCGAACTGGGGATTGATCAAGGCTGACTATTCAAATCTGGAGCGACCGGAATATCAGCTCACGAAGAAATTCTGGGCGTTTGCCAACTTCACCAAATTCATCAGGCCAGGATATCGGTTCTTGAAATCTGATAACCCGGATACCTTAGTGGCTGAGAATCCGAAGACGAATGAAGTCTCCATAGTGGTGGTCAATCCAGGCATCGTTTCGCGGATGCTGGACATCCGGCTGCCCGATGCAAAACGCGACAAGTTGACATGCACAACTTTTATCACGCAGGCAGAAGACAGCCTCGCGACTTCGAAACCTGCGTCATGCGCCGCCAGGTTGACCATCCATTCGCGCCCGATGTCAGTGGTGACTGTCGTGGCGACGCCTAACGTCCCGAGGAGGAAATAAATGAGGTATTCCGCTATTTTGATGCTCGTGTGTGCGATCCCGGCGGTTGCGATCGCAGCACAGCCTATATCGCCCCGCTTCAGTGCCGATCCGTCCGCGCATTTTTTCAGCGATAAAGACCGCGGCCAGTACTACGTGTACGCCACGGACGATGCATCCAACTCCGGAAAATATTGGGACTCGACCACTTGGCGCTTGTACACATCGCCGGACAGTTCGAGCTGGACAGATGCCGGCATTCCCTTATCCGTGACGGTGTTCAAATGGGCCCGGCCGGATGCCAAGGCATGGGCTCCCGAAGTAGCCCATCGCAACGGAAAGTATTATTTTTATGCCCCGGTTGGAGGGGACAAGATCGGTGTGGCAGTTTCAGACCGTCCTGATGGCGGATACAGCGATGCGAGAACGACCCCACTGGTCGACAAGGCACGCGATTCAAACGCGGGGGATGAACCGATCGATCCCGCTGTGTTCGTCGACAATGCCGGGCAAGCGTACATGTACTTCGGCACGCGTGTTCCCAAGGTGGTCAAACTCGGATCGGATATGACCAGTACCGATGGAGCGATCAAAAATGTGGTCATTCAGAATATGCCGGAAGGTAGCCAATACGGCGAAGCGCCGTTTTTGCACGAGCACGCTGGCGTTTATTACTTCAGTTTCTCAACGGGGTGGCCAGGAGAGATAGCCTATGCGACTGGAGGGTCTCCATCGGGACCATTCACCTACCGGGGTGTGATCATCGATTATCTGAAAATCTCGACCAATCACCACTCGATCGTCGAGCACGATGGGAAAAGTCTGGTGTTCTATCACGACAGCCTACTGCCCGGCGGGAGTTCATTTCGTCGCTCGATCACAACCGCTCCTCTAGAGTACGCATCTGATGGCAGCATCCGGAAAATCGCGCTCGATCCCTCACAACTTGGTTCGAAAGAAAATCATTAAGCGCCGGGCCGGCAGCGCATCGTGGCTGCTTTGTTCAGGACGACGTCATCGGCCATATATCCGTCCTTCGCGCTCAATGTCTTCCAACAGACCAGCGCGGGCGGCATCGAGTTCGGTCTTTTGACTCAGGATGGCGCACTCATACAGGGATGCCTGCACGTCCTTGCTCCACAGACGGGAACCCGTGGTAAGGATTTGATATTGCATGACCGTGGACGCGGTACGAAAATCGATCAGGTCGACGTCGCAACCGACCATATCGGCCAGAGACTGCGCCAACTCCCATGTCGCCAGCGGCTCAAGCTTGCCTTCGACCAGCACCGCCAGATCAAGATCACTATCCCTGCCCGCCTGCCCCGTTGCGCGGCTGCCGAACAGGTAAACGGCCAGCAGCGCGGGCAGCTGCTGGCGCAACGCGGACACGATAGCCTGCTCGGAAATACTCGCACTCATCGCCACTCCCACTGTCGGTGTGTGGCTACAGCTTACACTATGGCGCCAGCGCCGGCAGCAGCGGCGTGAGGTCGCCGTCGGACGGCAGCGGCTCCAGGTTCAGCAGGCGCATCAGCAGCGGGTAGACGTCGACGTTGTCGAACGCTGGCAGCACCACGCCCGGCTTGAAGGCCGGGCCGGCCGCGATGAAGATGGCGGCCATCTCCGGCGCCGCGTTGTCGTAGCCGTGCGCGCCGCCCTTCATGCGCGCCATGTCGGCGAACGTCAGCATCCAGCCGGTTTCAGCCAGGCAGATGAAGGCCGGCACGCGCGCGTTGCGTCCGTACGCCAGCCGCGCCGGCAGCTCGCCCTTGCGCCAGCACTGCATGTGCTCCTGCGGCTTGAGCAGCGCGGCGGCCAGCTGCTCCTCGCGGCCGGGCATCGCTTCCATGCCGGCGTACGGACCGCTGACCACCTTGCGGTAGCTGCCCTCCGGTAGCAGCCGGTCCATGCGCACCACGCGTTCAAGGCTCACCGGCGCCATGCCGTGATCGGAAACGATGACGATGTTGGCGTCCAGGTGGCGCTTGGCCAGCCCGTCCAGCATCTGGCCGACGGCCTGGTCCACCAGCGCCACGGCGGCCGTGGTCTGCCCGGCGGCGGGGCCGTAGGTGTGGCCGGCATGGTCGACATCGTCAAAGTACAAGGTGGCGAAGCCCAGCGGTTCGACGCCCGGACGTCCCAGCCATGACAGCAGCCGCTCGGTGCGCGCGGCCGCCGGCAGCTTGCCGTCGAACTGCGGCGCCACCGTCGGCCGCACACTGTGGATCGCCGCCTCCGAACCGGGCCAGAACATGGTGCCGGATCGGATGCCATGCAGCTCGGCCGTCACCCATATCGGCTCGGCCTGGTCCCACCAGCGGCGGTCGGTGACGGCGGCGGCATTGTCCAGACTGAAGCGCACGCCGGGGATCGCCGCGTCGTCCATATTGTTGTCGACGATGCCGTGATGGTCGGGCCGCAGCCCGGTCACCAACGTGTAGTGGTTGGGGAAGGTGATCGAGGGGAACGAGGGCCGCATCGCCACCGCCCGCGCGCCGCCGGCCGCCAGCCGGTTCAGGTTGGGCGTGACGCCGCGCTCAAGATAGTCGGGCCGCATGCCGTCGATCGACACCAGGATCGTCAACGGTGCGGCGTGCGCCGTCGTGCCGCAGCTCACGGCCAGCATCAACAGGCCAGCCAGTTTTTTCAAAGTCAGTTTCATGGTTCCGTGGTCCGGGCGTAAAAAAAAAGCGGACGACGCCGGGGCGAGGTCCGCTTTTCTGAAAGGGCTATCGATTAAACGACGATGGTCTGATGCTCGTCGCCGACGCGGGCGCGGATGGCGCCGATGGTGTAGACGGTCTCGCCGGCCGCTTCCAGCTGGGCGATGGCCGCTGCCGCGTTTTCCTTAGACACGATCACGGTCATGCCGATGCCGCAGTTGAACACGCGGTGCATTTCAGCGTCGGCCACGCCGCCGTGCTGTTGCAGCCAGGTGAACAGCGGAGGCATGGTCCAGCCCTTCGAGTCCAGCTCGGCCACCAGGCCAAGCTGCAGCACGCGCGGGATGTTCTCGACCAGGCCGCCGCCGGTGATGTGCACCATGCCTTTGACTTCCATCGAGGCCATCAGCGCCAGCAGCGGTTTGACGTAGATGCGCGTAGGCTGCATCAGCACGTCGGCCAGCTTGCGGCCGTGGAAGTCGCCCTCCAGGTCCGGCTTGGCCACTTCGATGATCTTGCGCACCAGCGAGTAGCCGTTGGAGTGCACGCCCGACGAGGCCAGGCCCAGCACCACGTCGCCCGGGGCGATCTTGGTGCCGTCGATGATCTTGGATTTCTCCACCGCGCCGACCGCGAAGCCGGCCAGGTCGTATTCGCCGGCCGGGTACATGGACGGCATTTCCGCCGTCTCGCCGCCGATCAGCGCGCAGCCGGCCTGTTCGCAACCCTGGGCGATGCCCTTGATGACGTCGGTGGCGGTGGCCACGTCCAGCTTGCCGCAGGCGAAGTAGTCGAGGAAGAACAGCGGCTCGGCGCCCTGCACCAGGATGTCGTTGACGCTCATGGCGACCAGGTCGATGCCGACCGTGTCGTGGCGGTTCAGCTCGAACGCCAGTTTCAGCTTGGTGCCCACGCCGTCGGTACCGGAGACCAGCACCGGCTCCTTGTACTTCTTGCTGATCTCGAACATGGCGCCGAAACCGCCCAAGCCGCCCATCACGCCTTCGCGCATGGTGCGCTTGGCAAAAGGCTTGATCGCTTCGACTAAAGCGTCGCCCGCGTCGATATCGACGCCGGCGTCACGGTAGGACAGGGAAACATTAGAAGTTTGGCTCATGGTGTATTTCGCAGCGGAGGCGGTAAAATAGAAGGCGGAGACCTGTTTCGTAGTAAAAAACCACGAAAATGCGCAAAAAGCGACGCAACAACCCGGTCAATCCGCTATTTTATCAAAATGCCCCGTCCAACAGCCGTTTTTAACCATCTAAATCACTTTCCATGCCATTTCCCCTCTCGGTAGAGCAAAAGCAAACGGCATTCTGGGTAGCGATCTGGGCGGCATTCTTCCTCCTGCTGGTCACTTTGGGACCGGTGCTGACGCCCTTCCTGGCCGCCGCCATCATCGCCTACGCGCTCAATCCGGGCGTCGACTTCCTCGACCACCTGCGCCTCGGCCGCCTGAAGATGCGGGTGCCGCGCGCGCTGGCCGTGCTGGTGGTGGTGGTGCTGTTCTTTGGCGCCATCGGCGCGCTGGTGCTGATCGTGGTGCCGGTGCTGCAGAAGGAGATCCCGCTGCTGCAGGCGCAGATCCCCGCCTTCCTGGCCAAGGCCAACGACCTGCTGGGTCCCAAGCTGCAGGAAATGGGCGTCAAGGTGAGGCTCGACAGCGCCGGCATCAAGAAGCTGGTGTCGCAGCAGATGGCCAGCAGCGGCGAGGAGATCTGGACCGCCGTGCTCAATTCGGCGCGCGTGGGCGGCACCGCGGTGCTGGGCTGGATCGCCACGCTGGTGCTGATCCCGGTGGTGCTGTTCTACCTGCTGCTGGACTGGCACCCGATGCTGGCCCGCATCGCCGGCTGCGTGCCGCGCCGCTGGATCGGCGCCACGATGAACATGGCCGAGGAGGTCGACACCCTGCTGGCCCAGTACCTGCGCGGCCAGCTGCTGGTGATGTTCGTGCTGGCGGTGTACTACTCGGTGGCGCTGGCCATCGCCGGCTTCGACGTCGCCCTGCCGGTCGGCATCATCACCGGCCTGCTGGTGTTCATCCCCTACCTGGGCTTCGGCCTGGGCCTGGTGCTGGCGCTGATCTCGGCGGTGCTGCAGTTTACCGACTGGAGCGGCGTGATCGCGGTGGCCGTGATCTACGGCGCCGGCCAGGTGCTGGAGGGTTTCTTCCTCACGCCGCGCCTGGTGGGCGAGCGCATCGGCCTCAATCCGCTGGCGGTGATCTTCGCGTTATTGGCCTTCGGCCAGCTGTTCGGCTTTGTCGGCGTGCTGCTCGCCTTGCCCGCTTCGGCGGTGCTGATGGTGGCATTTAAGCATCTCCGCCGCCACTACCTGAGCAGCAGCTTCTATAATGCGTGACGTGAAACAGAAAAACGTTATGCAAAAGATCATAAACAGGCGAACGCCATGAAACAGCTGGTGCTCGATTTAGGCGCGGACCAGGCGCACAGCCTCGCTTCGTTCGAGGTGGGACAGAACGCCGAGGCGGCGGCGCTGATGGCGCAGTTCGCCGACCGCACGTCGCGCGAGCACTTCGCCTACCTGTGGGGCGCGGGCGGCGTCGGCAAGACCCACCTGCTCAAGGCCCTGGCCAGCGCCGGCGGCGAGGCCGAGCAGCTGCGCGCGCGCTACATCTCGCCGTTTTCCATCGAGTCCGAATTCGTCTACTCGCCGGAGGTGGACCTGTACCTGCTGGACGATTGCGAGAAGCTGTCGCCGCTGGCGCAGATCGACGCCTTCGCCCTGTTCAATGAAATCCGCGCCAACCACGCCTTCATGGTGTGCAGCGGCGCGGTGGCGCCGGCGGTGCTGCCGGTGCGCGAGGACCTGCGCACCCGCATGGGCTGGGGCCTGATCTACCAGATCCACGGCCTGACCGACGACGAAAAGGTGGCCGCGCTGACGGCCGCCGCCACCGCCCGCGGCTTGACGCTGTCGCCCGGCGTGATACCCTACTTGCTGTCCCATTTTCAGCGCGACATGCGGTCGCTGTCGACGATGCTGGACTCGCTGGACCAATATTCCCTGGAAACCCAACGCCCGATCACCCTGCCGCTGCTGCGCGAGTGGTTGCAGGCGGAAGCTAAAGAATGACGAAATCCTGCATGAACTTAGCCTTATTTGACCTCGACCACACGCTGCTGCCGATCGACTCCGACTACGAGTGGGGGCAGTTCTTGGTCCGCATCGGCGCCGTGGACGCCGCCGAATTCGCCCGCCGCAACGATGAATTCTTCGCCCAGTACCAGGCCGGCACGCTGGACCCGGTGGAATACCTGGAGTTCTCGCTCGGCACCCTGGCCTCGTTCCCGCAGGAGCGCCTGAAGGCCATGCAGGAGCAGTACATGGCCGAAGTGGTGCTGCCGGCGATCCGCCCGTCGGCGCGCGCGCTGCTGCAAAAGCACATCGACGCCGGCGACCTGGTGGCCATCGTCACCGCCACCAACCACTTCGTCACCGCGCCGATCGCCAAGGCGCTGGGCGTGGAGCACCTGATCGCGGCCATGCCGGAGGTGGACGCCGACGGCAAGCCGACCGGCAAGCTGCTCGGCACCCCGACCCAGGGCGCGGGCAAGGTCGCGCACACCAAGGCCTGGCTGGCGAAGATGGACAAGAAGCTGGAAGACTTCGGCACCGTCCACTTCTACAGCGATTCGCACAACGACCTGCCGCTGATGTCCATCGTCAGCCACCCGGTGGCGACCAACCCCAACGCCGCACTGAAAACGCACGCCACAGCCCAAGGCTGGCCATTAATTGACCTATTCAATGATTAAGAAACTGATCCGCAAAATCCTCGGCACCAAGAGCAAGGCCCGCGACACCAGCACGCCGGTGGTGCTGGGCCCCGAAGCCCACGGCATCGACCCGCGCCTGCTGTCGTCGAACGCGGTGCGCGTCACCAGCACCCTGCAGGAAGCCGGCTACGAAGCCTTCGTGGTCGGCGGCGCCGTGCGCGACCTGCTGCTGGGCGTGAAGCCGAAAGACTTCGACATCGCCACCAACGCCACGCCGGAGCAGGTCAAGCGCCTGTTCCGCCGCGCCTTCATCATCGGCAAGCGCTTCCAGATCGTGCACGTGATGTTCGGCCAGGACCTGCTGGAGGTGACCACCTTCCGCGGCACCACGCTGGACAACGCGCCCAAGGACGAACATGGCCGCGTCCTGCGCGACAACACCTTCGGCTCGCAGGCGGAGGACGCGGTGCGGCGCGACTTCACCATCAACGCCATGTACTACAACCCGGCCAACCAGCAGGTGCTGGACTACCACGGCGGCATCGAGGACATCCGCGCCAAGACGCTGCGCATCATCGGCCAGCCGGAGGCGCGCTACCGCGAAGACCCGGTACGCATGCTGCGCGTGGTGCGCTTCGCGGCCAAGCTCAAATTCACCATCGAGCCGAACACCGGCGCACCGATTCCGGTGATGGCGTCGCTGATCGACAACGTGCCTGCGGCGCGCGTGTTCGACGAGATGCTCAAGCTCCTGATGAGCGGCCAGGCGCTGGCCTGCCTGCAGCAGCTGCGCAAGGAAGGCCTGCACCATGGCCTGCTGCCGCTGCTGGACGTGGTGCTGGAGCAGCCGCTGGGCGCCAAGTTCGTGACGCTGGCGCTGGACTCGACCGACGCCCGCATCCACGCCGGCAAGACCGTGTCGCCGGGCTTCCTGTTTGCGTCGCTGCTGTGGCACCAGGTGCTGGAGAAGTGGACCGCCTACCGCGCCGCCGGCGAGCAGACCATCCCCGCGCTGCACCTGGCGGCCGACGACGTGCTCGATTCGCAGACCGAGAAGCTGGCCTTGCAGCGCAAGATCGGCTCCGACATGCGCGACATCTGGTCGATGCAGCCGCGCTTCGAGCGCCGCACCGGCAAGTCGCCGCACAAGCTGCTGGAGCACCTGCGCTTCCGCGCCGGCTACGACTTCCTGCTGCTGCGCTGCGCCTCGGGCGAGATCGACGCAGAGTTGGGCGAATGGTGGACCGCGTTCTATGAAGGCGACGAAGCCACCCGCGAAGACCTGATCGCATCGGCCAACCAGCCGGCAGGCAGTGGCGCCAAGCGCAAACGCGCACCGCGCCGCGGCAACCGCAGCAAGGGCGGCGCCGAGGGCGGCCATGCCGGCGGTTCCGGCGACGGCGGCCAGGGCGGCGGCGACTGAGCATCGCCATCGCATCATGAACGACATCAGCACCAACGGCAGCCCTTCGGCCGCGCTCACCGCGCAGCCGGATGACGGCACGCCGTTCGCCTTCACCATCGCCTACATCGGCATCGGCGCCAACCTGGGCGACGCGCGCGGCAACGTGGCCGACGCGCTGGAGCGCCTGCAATGCCTGCCCGGCTGCACGCTGATGGCGGCGTCGGGCCTGTACCGCACCGCGCCGATCGACTCCAGCGGCGACGACTACATCAACGCCGTGGCCCGCATCGCCACCACGCTCGACGCCGAGGCGCTGCTGCAAGCGCTGCACGGCATCGAGCAGGCGCACGGCCGCGAACGGCCCTACCGCAACGCCCCGCGCACGCTGGACCTGGACCTGCTGCTGTACGGTGACCGGCAGATCGCCAGCGCCACGCTGACCGTGCCGCATCCGCGCATGACCGAGCGCGCCTTCGTGCTGGTGCCGCTGCTGGAACTGGCGCCGGCCATCCACATCCCCGGCAAGGGCGCGGCGCAGCAGTATGCCGCGTCGGTCGCCGACCAAGGCATCAGCCCCATTATTTGACTCCCCTGCACGCGATAGTATTCGGGACTACACTATCGAGTTGCCATCACATCTTTAAAGGATTTCCCATGTCTGGTTATTTGCAAGGAAACGAAATGGCCGCGAGCCACAAGCCTGCCGCCACCACCGCACCTGCACCGGCCAAAGCGGTCGCCAACAAGGCAGTCACCATCCCCACGCTGGCAACCCTGCGCGCGGCCGGTGAAAAGATCACCATGCTGACCTGCTACGACGCCAGCTTCGCCTCGCTGATGGACCGCTGCGGCGTCGAAATCCTGCTGATCGGCGATTCGCTGGGCATGGTCTGCAACGGCCACCAGTCGACGCTGCCGGTGACGGTGGCCGAAGTGGCCTACCACACGGCGGCCGTGGCGCGCGGCAGCAAGTCGGCGATGATCATGGCCGACCTGCCGTTCGGCGCCTACGGCACGCCGGAAACCGCGTACGCCAACGCCGTGCAACTGATGCAGGCCGGCGCGCACATGGTCAAGCTGGAAGGCGGCGCGTGGCTGGCCGAGACGGTACGCTTCCTGACGGACCGCGCGGTGCCGGTCTGCGCCCACCTCGGCCTGACGCCGCAGTCGGTGCATCAGCTGGGCGGCTACAAGGTGCAGGGCAAGACCACCGAAAGCGCCGACCTGTTGAAGGCGGACGCGTTGAAGATGCAGGCGGCCGGCGCCGCGATGGTGCTGCTGGAGGCGATCCCGGCGCAGTTGGGCAAGGAAGTGACCGAGCTGCTGGCGGTGCCGACGATTGGCATCGGCGCGGGTCCTGACTGCTCGGGCCAAGTGCTGGTGATGCACGATCTGCTGGGCGTCTTCCCGGGCCGGAAGGCGCGCTTCGTGAAGAACTTCATGGAAGGCCAGACCAGCATCGACGCCGCCGTCACCGCCTACGTCGCCGCCGTCAAGGACGGCAGCTTCCCGGCGCTGGAGCACTGTTTCTAAAACAGGCGGGTGCGGCTACGCTTGCCAGCTTTAAGCTGCTCGAACGACTCGGTCAGCCGGCGGCTGTTCTTCGGAGAGCCAAGGAGATACAGCGTTTCCTGAATGCTGTTGAAATCGGCCAACGACATCATCACCACAGGTTCGCCGCCTCGGCGAGTGATGACTGTCGGCGTGTGGTCCGCACAAACGCGGTCCATGGCTTCCTTCAGTCCGGCCCGTGCATCGCCAAAAGTTAAGATGTGCATGGTAACAGCTACCTTTCCTTCGGAACTGTGGCGTGCGCCATCAACAACACGATAAATCATTGTACAAGTGTTGGATTTTTTTGGAAGACTTGGTCAGCCAAATAACAATTGTCTGATGCAGTCTTCGAATGCATGCAGCAGGCGTGCCACATCGCTTTCGGCGGTGGCCGGGCACACCAGCAGCATGTTGTGGAACGGCGTGATCAGCAGGCCGCGGTTGAGCAGGAAGAGGTGGATGATCTGTTCGAGGTCGCTGTCCAGGATCGCCTGCGCCTGCGTGCCGTTTTGCGGCGCGGTGGGCGTGAATTGGAATTCGGTGCGGGCGCCGATCTGGGTGACGCACCACGGCAGCTTGTGGCGCGCGATCACGGCGCGCAGGCCTTCCGCCAATTGGGCCGCCAGCACGAACATGTGGCGATAGGCGTCCTCCGTCATCACCTGTTCCAGATTGGCGCGCATCGCGGCCATGGCGAACATGTTGGCGCTTAGCGTGGTGCCGACGCCGGAGTGGCCTGGCGGTACACTGCGCTTGGCCTGCTCCACGCGCCGCGCCAGCTCCTCGGTAAATCCATACACCGCGCAGGGAATGCCGCCGCCGATCGGTTTGCCGACCACCAGCGCGTCCGGCTGCATGCCGTGCGCCTGCGCGTAGCCTCCGGGGCCGCTGCTGATGGTGTGCGTCTCGTCGATCACCAGCAGGCTGCCGTGGCGCTTGATGAGCTGCTGCGCGGCTTCCCAATAGCCCGGCTGCGGCAGCACCATGCCGATGTTGGTCATCACCGGCTCGGCCAGCACGCAGGCGATGTCGCCCTGCTTCAGCGCCGCTTCCAACGCAGGTAGGTCGTTGAACTCCACCACCACCGTGTGATCCGTGAGCCGGTGTACTTGTCCCAGCAGGCTATCGCGCTGCGTCGGCACGCCGTCGACCAGATCGACGAACACGTCGTCCACCGTGCCGTGGTAGCAGCCGTTGAAGACCAGCACCTTGCCGCGCCCCGTGGCGGCGCGCAGCCAGCGCAGCACGAAGCGGTTGGCGTCCGACGCGGACAGGGCGAACTGCCAGTACGGTAGCCCGAAACGCCGCGCCAGTTCCGCCGCCACCGGCGCGGCGTCCTCCGACGGCAGCATGGCCGTGTAGCCGCGCGCGGCCTGGCGCGCTATCGCCTGCGCCACCGGCTGCGGCGCGTGGCCGAACATGGCGCCAGTGTCGCCGAGGCAGAAGTCGATGTATTCGTGGCCGTCGGCGTCGCGGAAGCGCGCGCCCGAGGCTTCGCTCACCGTCAGCGCGAACGGCGTGGACCAGTCGTTCATCCAGTGCATCGGCACGCCGAACAGCAGATGTTGTGCGGCCTGCCCCGCCAGGCGCGCCGACTCCGGATTGCGCGCGATGTAGCTGGCGCGTTCGGCGGCGGCCAGCGCTTGCGCGCGCGGCCAGTTCAATCCGTCGCGGGTGCCGGCCATGGTCACACCAGCAGCATCAAATGCTCGCGCTCCCAGGAACTGATCACGCGGCTGTAGGTGGCGAATTCGAGCTCCTTCACTTCGCAGAAGGCCTGCACAAACAACTCGCCCAATATCTCGCCCAGCGGCTTGCATTCGCGCAGGCGCAGGATGGCGTCCTCCAGATTGCGCGGCAGCTGGTCGTGCACATGTTCGGCGCTGTCGGCGGTCGGCGGCGATGGCGTCAGCCCTTGCGTCATGCCGAGATAGCCGCAGGCCAGCGTGGCCGCCATCGCCAGGTAGGGATTGACGTCCACGCCCGGCACGCGGTTCTCCACGCGCCGGTTGACCGGCGCGGAGTTCGGGATGCGGATACCGCAGGTGCGGTTGTCGTAGCCCCAGTGGACGTTGGTCGGCGCCGACATGAAGCGAGACAGCCGGCGATACGAATTCACATGCGGCGCAAACAGCAGCGTGGCCGCCGCCGTGTACTGTTCCAGTCCGGCGATATAGTTGAAGAACAAATCGCTTGCCTGGCCGTCGGCGCCGCTGAAGATATTCTGTCCGGTCGCCGTATCGAGCACGCTTTGGTGGATGTGCATCGCGCTGCCTGGCTCCGTCTCCATCGGCTTGGCCATGAAGGTGGCGAAGATCCCGTGCCGCAGTGCCGTCTCGCGCACCGCGCGCTTGAACAGGAAGACGCGGTCGGCCAGCTCCAGCGCCTCACCATGCGTGAAGTTGATTTCCATCTGCCCAGCGCCGGCTTCGTGGATCAGCGTCTCCACGCCCAGTTCGTGCTGCTTACAAAAGGTGGACAGCTCCAAAAAGAAGGGATCGAAATCGTTGACGGCGTCGATCGAATACGACTGGCGGCCGGACTCCGTCTTGCCGCTGCGGCCCAGCGGAGGCGTGAGCGGCTCGTGCGGATTGCTGCTGCGCGCGACCAGGTAGAACTCCATCTCCGGCGCCACCACCGGCTGCCAGCCGCGCTCCGCATACAGCTTGAGCACCTTGCGCAGCACCGCACGCGGCGACAGGCCGACCGGCGAACCGTCGAAGTTCTGGCAGTCGTGGATCACCAACGCGACATTCTCGGCCGCCCACGGCACTTGCCGCAGCGTGTTCAGGTCCGGCACGCAGATCATGTCGGGATCGGTGGCGCCGACGTAGGGCATGTTGTTGGGCTGCTCGCCGTTGACGGTGTTCAGCAGCACGCTCTTGGGCAGGCGCATCTCACCCTCGCTGAGGAAGAGATCCTTGGGCAGTATCTTCCCGCGCGCGATGCCGGTCATGTCGGCGATGACGCACTCCACCTCGTGGATGCTGCGTTCGCGCAGGAAGTCTTTCATGGCCTGGCTCATCGTGGCTCCTAGAAGCGATCGAGATAGCGCCTGGTTTCCCATGCGCTGACGTGTTGGCTGTATTCGATCCATTCGGCGCTCTTCAGCGCCGCGAACTCGTTGACGATGTTCGTGCCCAGCGCGGCGGCCAGCACGATGTCGGCCTTCAGCGCGGCTGCGGCTTCGCCCAGGTTCTGCGGCAGCAGCTTCAGGCCCGCTTCCGCGCGCGCCGCGTCGGTCATTTCGTATACGTCCTGATTGACCGGCGCTCCCGCCTCCAGCGCGTGATCGATGCCGTCCAGCCCCGCCGCGATCACGCCTGCAAGCGCCAGATAGGAATTGGCCGAGCTGTCGGGCAAGCGCCATTCGATGCGCTGGTAGACCACGCGCGCGACCGTGGTGCGGTTGTTGTCGCCGTAGCCGATGAAGGCCGGCGCCCAGCTGGTGCCGGACAGCGACTGCCCGCACATTAATCGTTTATACGAATTGACCGTCGGCGCGCACAAGGCAGTCAGCGCGGGCGCGTGCCGCAGCAGGCCGGCCAGGAAGTGGTAGGCCAGCGACGACAGGCCGAGATCGCGCCCGCCCTGCTCCTTCTCCTCGCCCAGCGCGAACAAGGGCTTGCCGGCGACGTTCGCCAGCGACAAGTGGAAATGCAGCCCGCTGCCGGGCCGCTCGGCGAACGGCTTGGGCATCATCGAGAACAGCATGCCCTCCTCTTCGGCGATGTGCTGGCCCGCCATCTTGAAGAGCATGAAATTGTCCGCCGCCTTGAGCGCGTCGGCGTACCTGTAATTGACTTCGAACTGGCCGGTCGCATCCTCGTGGTCGATCTGGAACACGCCAAGGCCGCACTGGTCCAGCGACGCCGTCAGCTTTTCGATGAAGCCGCGCCGGCGCAACAGGCTCTTGGTGTCGTAGGATGGTTTTTCCAGCGTGTCGGCGGCTTCGGCGTCGTAGCCATTGGCGCCTTTTTGCAGCAGGAAGAATTCCGGTTCCAGTCCCGCGTTCAGGGTCCAGCCGCGCTGCGCCAGCCGGTCCACCTGCGTGCGCAGCACCTGGCGCGGGCAGGCATCGAACGGCTCGCCGGCCACGTGGCCGTCCAGCGCCACGCGCGCGTAGCCGGGCAGCCAGGGCATGATCTTCAAGGTGGAGAGATCGGCGCGGCCGTAGTACTCTGAACGCGGGCCGTTGCGCGGCAAGCCCGTTCCCCAAATCGACGGCCCCGAAAAGCCCGCGCCCGGCGATACGATATCGTCCAGATGCGCCAGCGGTATCAGCTTGCCTTTCGCGGCGCCGTGGATGTCCGTGAACTGCGCGAAGACGAAGTTCACGCCTTTCGCCGCCAGCTCGCGCTGCAATTCCTCCGTCGAGCGGGCGGTCGTGCTGTCTAGCCGATTTGTATCCATGTGGTTTTCAGCTCGGTGTATTTGTCGAAAGCGTGCAGCGATTTGTCGCGGCCATTGCCGGACTGCTTGTAGCCGCCGAACGGCACGGTGATGTCGTCGCCGTCGTACTGGTTCACGTGCACGGTACCGGCGCGCAGCGCACGCGAGGTCTGGATCGCCTTGCTGATGTCGGCCGTCCACACGGCGGCCTGCAGGCCGTAGGGCGTGGCGTTGGCCTGCTTGACGGCGTCCTTCACGTCGGTGAAGCTCAGCACCGACAGCACCGGCCCGAAGATCTCCTCACGCGCGATGGTCATGCCGCTGTCCACCTGGTCGAACAACGTTGGCTCGACGTAGTAGCCGCCGGTGTCGGTGCGCGCCTGGCGGCCGCCGGACAGCAGCTTGGCGCCGCCCGACTTGCCGGCTTCGATGTAGCCCATCACGGTCTTCAATTGCGTGGCATCGACGATGGCGCCCATCACCGTGTTCTCGTCGAGCGGATCGCCGGGCTGGAAGGCCGGCATCATCGCCATCGCCTTTTCGAGGAACTGTTCCTTGATCGACGCTTCCACGAACAACCGCGATGGCGCGTTGCAGCTCTCACCCTGGTTGAAGTAGATGGAACCAATGGCCGCCTGCACCGCCTTGTCCAGATCGGGACAATCGGCGCAGACGATGTTGGCCGACTTGCCGCCCAACTCGGTCCACGCCCGCTTCAGGTTGGACTGTCCGGCCATCTGCAAAATCTGCTTGCCGACGCGGGTGGAACCGGTGAAGCCGATGCAGTCCACGTCCATGTGCAGGCCAAGAGCGGCGCCGGTCTCGTGGCCGTAACCCGGCAGCACATTGAACACGCCCGGCGGGATGCCCGCCTCCAGCGCGATCTCCGCCAGCCGCAGCGCCGTCAGCGGCGACTTCTCGGACGGCTTGAGCACCACGCTGTTCCCGGCCGCCAGCGCCGGCGCGATCTTCCACGCGGCCATGATCATCGGGTAGTTCCACGGCACGATGGCCGCCACCACGCCGACCGGCTCGCGCGTGATCAGCGCGAGGCTGTTGGCTGCCGTCGGCGCGATTTCGTCGTAGATCTTGTCGATCGCCTCGCCGTACCAGCGCAGGCAGTTGGCGGTCGCGCCCACGTCCACGCTCTGGCTGTATTTGATCGGCTTGCCCATGTCCAGCGTTTCAAGCAGCGCCAGTTCGGGGCCGTATTTCTGCACCAGGTCCGCGAACTTGATCAGTGTGCGCTTGCGCTGCGCCGGCGATTTTCCGGCCCAGCGGCGGTCTTCGAAGGCGGCGCGCGCGGCGGCCACCGCCAGATCCACATCGGCGCCGTCGCAGCGGGCCACCTTGCCCAGCTTGCGGCCGTCGATTGGCGACAGGTTCTCGAACTGTTGTTCGGATTTGGCCCAGACGCGCTCACCGCCGATGAAGGCGCGGCCATCGATCTGCAGGCTGCCCGCCCGCTCGTGCCAGGATGTTGTAGTCATATTCGTCTCCTCCTTGATTTACAGCCAGCCGCGCTGCTGGAGGTCCGCGTAGGTCAGGTCGAGGCAGTGGCGGATCAGGGCCACCATCTCATCGATCTGCGCGCAGGTCATCACCAGCGGCGGCGCGATGATCATGCGGTCGCCGACGGCGCGCATGATCATGCCATTGTTGAACATGTAGCCACGGCAGACCATGCCCACCGCCAGCTCTTCGTCGAACGGCACGTTGTCGTGCACGGTCGCGCCTTTGACGCGCACCAGGTTCAGGCCCGCGACGAAGCCGCAGCTGTCGGCATAGCCAACCAGCGGATGATCCGCCAGCTCGGCAAAGCGCTTTTTCAGGTACGGCCCGGTCTCGCTGCCGACACGTTCGACCAGCCTCTCGTCCTCGATGATGCGGATGTTCTCCAGCGCCGCCGCGCACGCGACCGGGTGGCCGGAGTAGGTGAAGCCGTGATTGAACTCGCCGCCCTTCTCGATCAGCACATCGGCCACGCGGTCGCCAACCAGCACGCCGCCCAGCGGCACGTAGCCTGAGGTGACGCCCTTGGCGAAGGTGATCAGGTCCGGCTTGATGCCGAACAGCTCGGACGCGAACCAGGTGCCCAGCCGCCCGAAACCGCAGATCACCTCATCGGCGATGAGCAGGATGCCGTACTTGTCGCAGATGCGCTGGATCTCCGGCCAGTAGGTGGCCGGCGGGATCACCACGCCGCCCGCGCCCTGCACCGGTTCGCCGATGAAGGCCGCGACCTTGTCCGGGCCGACCTCCAGGATCTTCTTCTCAAGCCACGACGCGGCCTCGATGCCAAATTCGTCCTCCGTCATGCCGCGCCCGGATTCCAGGTAGTTCGGCTGGCCCATATGCACGATGCCGGGAATCGGCAAGCCACCCTGCGCGTGCATGCCGTCCATGCCGCCCAGCGAGGCGCCAGCAACCGTGCTGCCGTGGTAGGCGTTGTGGCGGCTGATGATGGTGTGGCGCTCCTTGTAGCCCAACACGTCCCAATAGCGGCGCACCATGCGCAGATTGGTGTCGTTGCCTTCCGAGCCGGAGCCGGTGAAGTAGACGTGGTTGAACTGCGGAGGCGATATCTTCACCAGCTTGGCCGCCAGCTCCACCGCAGGGATGTTGGTGGTGTTGAAGAAGCTGTTATAGAACGGCAGCGTCTCCATCTGCCTGTAGACCGCCTCGGAGATGCTGGTGCGGCCGTAGCCGACGTTGACGCACCACAGGCCGGACATGCCGTCCAATACCTTCTTGCCCTGCGAGTCCCACAGGTAGATGCCCTCGCCGCGCACCATCACGCGCGCGCCCTTTTCGCCGAGCGCCTTGTGGTCGGTGAATGGGTGCATGTAGTGGGCCGTGTCCAGCTTCTGGATGGCGGCGGTGTCATACACTTCCGGACGCGCGGCGGCCTTCACCGACGCGACCAATGCGGCGCTGGGCGCCAATGGGTTGTTCGACATGATGGTTCCTATCTCAAAATGATCAGACGTGCAGCAGCAGGTGCTCGCGCTCCCACGGGCTGATGACGGTCATGAATTCCTGGTGTTCCAGATCCTTGATGGCAGCGTAGACGTCGATGAAGCGGTCGCCCAGCACGCTGCGCAGCTTGTCCTCGCCGCGCAGCAGTTGCAGCGCCTCCGGCAGGCCTTGCGGCAGTTCGACCATCAGGTCGTACGCGCTGCCGACGGTCATCGGCGTCGGCTCCAGCTGCTCGGTCATGCCGAGGTAGCCGCAGGCCAGCGTGACCGCCAGCGCCAGATAGGGATTGGCGTCCGCGCCGATGATGCGGTTCTCCACGCGGCGGTCCTGCACGCCCGATTCCGGCACGCGGAAGCCGACGGTGCGGTTATCCATGCCCCACTGGATGTTGATCGGCGCGGCCGTGTGGCGCACGATGCGGCGGTACGAATTCACATACGGCGCGACGATCGCCATCGCCGACGGCATGTAGCGTTGCAGGCCGCCGATGTAATGCTTGAAGATCGGCGCGGCCGAACCATCCTCGGAGCTGAAGATGTTCTTGCCGGTCTTGATGTCGACCACGCTCTGGTGCACGTGCATCGCGGAACCCGGCTCGCCCGCCATCGGCTTGGCCATGAAGGTGGCGTACATGTCGTGCTTGAGCGCCGCCTCGCGCAAGGTGCGTTTGAAGAAGAACACCTTGTCGGCCAGGCCGAGCGGATCGCCGTGCAGGAAGTTGATCTCCATCTGGCCGGCGCCGATTTCGTGAATCAGCGTGTCGACGTCGAGGTTCATCATGTCGCAGTAGTCGTAGATGTCTTCGAACAGAGGATCGAATTCATTCACGGCGTCGATGCTGTAGACCTGGCGGCTGGTTTCCGCGCGGCCGCTGCGGCCGATGGGCGGTTTCAATGGCAGATCGGGATCGCTGTTCTTGGCGGTCAGGTAGAACTCCAGTTCCGGCGCCACGACAGGCTTCCAGCCTTTGTCCGCATACAGCTTGAGCACGCGGCGCAGCACGGAGCGCGGCGCGAAATCGACCAGGCGGCCGTCGGAAAAATAGCAGTCGTGGATCACCTGCGCGGTCGGGTCGGTGGCCCACGGCACCATGGTGATGGTGGTCGGATCGGCCTTCAGGATCATGTCGCGGTCGGTGGTGGAGATGGCGCGGTCGTAGCCCGCGTCCTCCACCGGGTAGTTGCCGGTCACGGTCATGCCCAGCACCGCCTCGGGGATACGCATGCCGCGCTCCTGGGTGAACTTACCGCGCGGGAGGATCTTCCCGCGTGCCACGCCGGTCAAGTCGGGGACCAGGCATTCGATTTCGGTGACGTGCTTCTCGTTGAGCCACAGGTCCATGTCGGTATAAGTAAAATTTTCGCGGATTGCCATGGTTCTCTCTCTTTTTTAGCGTTGGTTTTTATATGTGCGGCAGGCCTCGCCGAAAGCCTTGAATAATCTGACGGAGTCTGGATTCTCCGCCAGGCGCCACTCTGGATGCCACTGTACCGCGAGCGCGAAACTGCTGGCGTTTGCTACGCGGTAGGCTTCCACCAGGCCGTCGTCGGCGCGGGCTTCCACCGCCAGCGACGGCGCCAGTTGGGCGATGCCCTGGCCGTGCAGCGAATTGACCATGATTTCGGTGGCGCCGTCCAGGATGCGCGCCAGTTCTCCGCCAGGCTCCAGCCGCACACGATGCGAGGCCGCGTATTGCTGCTCCAGCGGCTGGTCCTTGCGCTCGCGGTGATCGGCCATGCCGGCCACGTTGTGCACCGCCTGGTGCAGCGTGCCGCCCAGCGCCACGTTCACTTCCTGGAAGCCGCGGCAGATCGCCAGCAGCGGTATGCCGCGCTTGAGCGCCGCGCGGATGAAGGGCAGCGTGGTGGCGTCGCGCGCCGCGTCCTGCGGCAGCGAAGGCTCCAGCACTTCCTGCCCATACAGGCCGGCGTGCACGTTGGACGGTGAGCCGGTCAACATGACGCCGTCGGCCAGCGCCAGCAGCGCTTCGAAATCGGTGGCCGCGCCCAGGGCCGGCATGATGAGCGGCGTGCAGCCCGCCCCGTCGGCCACGGCGGCGACATATTTGAACTGGGCCGTGTGATTGGCATGGGCGCCGATCTGGTTCACACAGGCGGGAACGATGACAATTGGGCTACGCATGTCTTTATCATATGCCTATTTTGGTATCATTGTGAGTGCCACTTGTTTAAATTTGATGGAACCACTTTGAGTACCATGCCGCATCCCCTGTCGCCCACTTCCGATCTGCTGGCCCAGACCCTGGCCCAATCTGGCTTCCATCCGCGCCTGCCGCAGCAGCGCCGCCTGTACGAGGCGGCCAAGGGCGCGATCCACCGCCAGCAGCTGGGCGCGGGCAGCAAGCTGCCGTCCAGCCGCGACCTGGCGCGCGACCTGGGCATCTCGCGCAACACGGTGATCGCCGCGTTCGAGCAGCTGGCGGCGGAGGGCTACGTCACCAGCCAGCTGGGCAGCGGCACCTACGTGGCGGACCTGCAGGCGCAGCGCGCCAGCATGCGCGGCACGGGACCGGCGCCGCGCGGTTCGCCGCAGGGCCGCACGGCGCGGCTGTCGCGGCGCGGGCGCGAACTGACCGCCTTTGGCGCCGGCCCGCGCTTCGAGATCCAGCCTTTCGCGCCGGGCGAGGACGACTTCTCGTCCTTTCCGTTCAAGCTGTGGCAGCGGCTGCAGAACCGCATCTGGCGAGAGGGTCGCGCCGACCTGCTGGACTACGGCCAGTCCGGCGGACACCTGCCGCTGCGCCAGGCCATCACCGAATATCTGCGCCTGTCGCGCTCCGTGAAGGTGACGGTGGACCAGGTGATGATCACGGCCGGTACGCAGCACTCGCTGGACCTGTGCGCGATGCTGCTGGCCGACGCCGGCGACACCGCCTGGGTCGAGGATCCCGGCTACTGGGGCGCGCGCCGCGTGTTCCAGTCGCGCGAGCTGAAACTGCATCCGGTCGCGGTGGACAACGACGGCATGGTGCTGACGGCAGCCGACCTGGCGACCAGGCCGCGCCTGATCTACGCCACGCCGTCGCACCAGTATCCGACCGGCTCCGTCATGAGCCTGGCCCGCCGGCGCGAGCTGCTCGACGTCGCCGTGCGCAAGGACGCGTGGATACTGGAGGACGACTACGATAGCGAATTCCGCTACACCGGCCGCCCGCTGGCGGCGCTGCAGGGGCTGGACATCGACGACCGCGTGCTTTACATGGGCACCTTCTCCAAGGTGCTCTACCCCGGCATCAAGGTTGGCTACCTGGTGGTGCCGCCGGCGCTGGTCGACGGCTTCAAGAGCGCGCTGTACGACCTGCAGCGGCCCGGCCAGCTGACGGTGCAGGCGGTGCTGGCGGACTTCATCGCGCTGGGCCACTTCACCACCCACATCCGCAAGATACGCCAGACCTACGGCGCCCGCCGCGAGCTGCTGCGCCGCACGCTGGTGCAGCAGCTCGCGCCACGGCTGGGCGGCCGGGTGACCATCTCCAGCGAGGAATCGGGCCTGCATCTGGTGGTGCAGCTGCCCGACGACGCCGACGACGTGGCGCTGGAGGCGGCTGCCGCAGCGGCTGAGATCCGCGTCAAGGCGCTGTCCACCTACTATCTCGCGCAGCCGGTGCGGCGCGGCCTGCTGGTCGGCTATGCCTACTGCACGCCGGAGAAGATCACGCACTACGGCCGCATCCTGGCGGACCTGATCGCGGCGGGAGTCCCTGCATGAAGCACATGCCGTGGAAGGACTTCTGCGCGCTGGTGAGCAGCATCGGCGTGGTCGGGCTGGGACTGGGCGCCACCATTCCGTTGACGGCGCTGCGGCTGGACCAGCGCGGCATCGGCACCGACATCATCGGCATCGTCACCGCCGCCAGCGCCTTCGGCATCCTGGCCGCGACGCCGTTCGTCTCGCGCTGGGTGGCGCGCCACGGGCCGCGTGGCTGCATGATTGGCGCCATCGCCATCGGCGCGCTGTCCACCGGCTTGATGGAGGCGACGGACAACGTGCTGCTATGGGGCGTGCTGCGCTTCGTGTTCGGCGCCTGCATGGGCGTGCTGTTCACCATCGGCGAGGCGTGGGTCAACCACCTTGCGCCGGTCAATTCGCGCGGCCGCGTGGTGGCCATGTACACCACGGCGTTCACGCTGTTCCAGCTGATAGGCCCCGCGCTGGTAGCCGGGCTGGAAGGCAAGGTGGCGTGGCCGTTCGCCGCCTGCGGCGCGCTGTTCCTGCTTGCGCTGCCCGGCATGGCGCTGATCTCCAACGACGGCCAGGTTGAGGAGGACGAGCCGCACGTCTCCTGGCGCGCGGTGCTGCCGCGCATGCCGATGATCGCCGTCGGCGCGGCCTTCTTCGCGCTGTTCGACACGCTGGCATTGAGCCTGCTGCCGCTGTACGCGATCCGGCAGGGCATCGTCACGGAACTGGCGCTGCTATCGGCCACCGTGGTGCTGGTCGGCGACACCGCGCTGCAATTCGCCTTCGGCTGGCTGGCCGACCATGTGGGACGGCGGCGTGTGCACACCGGCTGCGGCATCGCGGTGTGCGTGCTGCTGCCGCTGCTGCCTTTCGCGGCGGGCACGCCGTGGCTGTGGTGGATACTGCTGCTGATGCTGGGCGCGGCGGCGGGGGCGATCTACATGCTGTCGCTGGTGGCGTGCGGCGCGCGCTTCCAGGGGCAATCGCTGGTCGCGGCGAGCGCGGTGGTCAATGCAAGCTGGGGGATCACCAGCAGCGGCGGGCCGCTCTTGACAGGCCTGTTGATGCAGACCGCCGGCATCAATGCGCTACCGGCGGTGCTGTGGTGCGGCGCGGCGATCTTCGTCGCCTGCGCCTGGTGGGAGTACAAACAGGGCTACGTGGATTAACCCTTGGCCGCTGCGGCGACCTGCTTCTGGCGCAGGCGCTCGTTGCGCGCCATGTAGAGGCTCGATCCGATCACGCCGATCGACACCACCAGGATGGTCAGCGCGGCCACCGCGTTCACGCGCGGGTCCAGGCCCAGGCGGGCGCGCGAGAAGATCACGATCGGCATCGTCGACGAGCCGGGGCCGGAAAGGAAGGCAGACAGCACCACGTCATCCAGCGACAGCGTAAACGTCAGCAGCCACGCGGAACCCAAGGCCTGCGTGATGTTCGGCAGCGTCACCAGGAAGAACACCTGGAACGGACGGCAGCCGAGATCCATCGCCGCTTCCTCCAGCGACTTGTTCATCTCCTGGAGGCGCGACTGCACCACCACCGCCGCGTAGGCCATGCCCAGCAGGGTGTGGCCCAGCCAGATCGTCATCAGGCCGCGCTCCGGGAAGCCGAACGCCTTCTGCACCGACACCAGCATCAGCAGCAGCGACAGGCCGATGATCACCTCCGGCATCACCAGCGGCGCGCTGACCATGCCCGAGAACAGCGTGCGGCCAGGGAAGCGCTGGTAGCGGTTCAGCACAAACGCCGCGAACGTCCCCAGTATCACCGAGCTGCAAGCGGTCAGCAGCGCGATGCGCAGCGACAGGCCGAAGCCGCTGATGATCTCCGAATCGTTCATCAGCGCCTCGTACCACTGCGTCGAGAAGCCGCTCCACACCATGTCCTGGCGCGAGCTGTTAAACGAGAACACCACCAGCACCACGATGGGCAGGTAGAGGAACAGGTAACCCATCGACAGCCAGCCGCGCCCGAACCAGCGCTGCACGAAATTGGTATATCCTTTCATGGACGGGCCTCCTGCTCTGCCTTGTATTTATTGAAGATCGCCATAGGCACCAGGATCAACAGGATCACCACCACCGTCACTGCGGACGCCAGCGGCCAGTCGTTATTGGTGAAGAATTCGTCCCACAGCTGGCGGCCGATCATCAGCGTTTCCGGGCCGCCCAGCAGCTCCGGGATCACATACTCGCCCACCGCAGGGATGAACACCAGCATGGTGCCGGCGACGATGCCCGACTTCGACAGCGGCACCGTGACGCGCCAGAACGCCTGCATCGGCGTCGCGCCCAAATCGGCCGCAGCCTCCAGGAAGCGCAGGTCCATCTTCACCAGGTTGGCGTACAGCGGCAGGATCATGAACGGCAGGTAGGCGTACACCATGCCGATGATGAGCGAGAACTGCGTGTTCATCAGGTGCAGCGGCTCGCTGATCGCGCCTATGCTGATCAGGAAGTGGTTCAGGATGCCGTTGTTGGCCAGGATGCCCTTCCACGCGTAGATCCGCAGCAGGAAGGAGGTCCAGAACGGCATCATCACCAGCATCAGCAGGACCGGGCGCACCGTCGGCCTGGCGCGCGCCATGAAGTAGGCGAACGGGTAGCCGATGATGAGGCACAGCGATGCCGTGATGGCGGCGAACTTGAGGGAGTTCAGGTAGGTGATCGCATACAGGTCGTCCTGAGCGATGAACAGGTAGTTGGCCACCTTGATCTTGAACGTGACGGCGCCGTCCACTATCGTCATCAGCGTGCCGAAGGGATTGCCGCCGGCGTCGGCCTCGGTGAAGCTGATGCGCATCACGATCAGGAACGGCACCAGGAAGGCCATCGTCAGCCACAGGAAAGGCACGGCGATCACCAGATTGCGGCCGGAGAGCCAACGCCCGCCCAGCAGGTACTTGAGAATTTTCATGGCTGCGCTCCGCCTTAGCTGGTCAGCACGACGACGTCGGCGCCGTCCCACCAGGCGTGGACGCGCTGGTCGCGCTTGAGCGCCGATTCCTCGTGGCGCGCGGCGTTGGTGCGCGAGACCTTGAGCGTCGCGCCGCTGTCGAGGCGCACGTGGTACAGCGTCTCGTTGCCGAAGTACGCCATGGCCGTGATCACGCCCTGCACGCAGTTGTAGCCGTCCTCGCTGGCCTTGGCGCGCTGCGCCGCAGTCGGCGCCTCGGCCTGCACGGCGATCTTCTCGGGCCGCACCGCCACCGACACCGGCATGCCCACCGTGCCGGTGATGCCGTGGGTGACGTAGTGGCGGCATTCAGGCGAGTCGATGATGACGTGGTCCGGCTCATCGACCGTCACGCTGCCCTCGAACATGTTGACGCTGCCGATGAAGTCCGCCACGAAGCGGCAGTTCGGCGTTTCGTAGATTTCGCCCGGCGCGCCCACCTGCAGGATGCGGCCTTCGCTCATCACGGCGATGCGGGTCGCCATGCTCATCGCCTCGTCCTGGTCGTGCGTGACCATCACGCAGGTCACGCCCACTTCCTCGATGATGCCGACCAGTTCCATCTGCGTGCGTTCGCGCAGCTTCTTGTCCAATGCGCCCAGCGGCTCGTCCAGCAGCAGCAACTGCGGACGCTTGGCCAGGCTGCGCGCCAGCGCCACGCGCTGCTGCTGGCCGCCGGACAGCTGGTGCGGCTTGCGCTTGCCGTAGGCGGTGAGCTGCACCAGCGACAGCATCTGCTCCACGCGCGCGGCGATTTCGTCTCTATGCAGGCCGTCGCGGCGCAGGCCGAAGGCGATGTTGTCCCAAACAGACAAGTGCGGGAACAGCGCGTAGGACTGGAACATCATGTTGATCGGGCGCTCGTACGGCGGCACGCCGACGATGTCCTTGCCGCCCAGCGTGATCTGGCCCTGGGTCGGCGTTTCGAAACCGGCCAGCATCCGCAGCAGCGTGGACTTGCCGCAGCCGGAACTCCCCAGCAGCGCGAAGATCTCGCCCTTGTTGATCGCCACCGACACATCGTTGACGGCACGGACGCCGTCGAATTCCTTCACCAGGTTGCGGATCAGCAGAAAGGGTTCTCGCTCTTGGGTCATGTTATTAAAATATAAATGATATTAACAATATACTGGGATACGGGCCGACCGCAGGCCGCGCGCTTAGTCGAACCCGTGATTATAAATGACGAAATCACACATGCAACAGCAGGTGTTCCCGCTCCCACGGGCTGATGACGGTCATGAACTCCTGGTGCTCCAGTTCCTTGATGGCCGTGTAGACGTCGATGAAGCGCTCGCCCAGCACATCGCGCAGCCGGTCCTCGCGTCGCAGCAGCTCCAGCGCCTGCGGCAGCCCTTGCGGCAGCTCGAACACATGGTCGTAGGCGCTGGCGGTGGTCATCGGCGTCGGCTCCAGTTGGTCCACCAGGCCGAGATAGCCGCAGGCCAGCGTGACCGCCATCGCCAGGTAGGGATTGGCGTCCGCGCCGATGATGCGGTTCTCCACCCGCCGCTGCTCGACGCCGGAGATCGGAATGCGGAAGCCCACGGTGCGGTTGTCGATGCCCCACTGGATGTTGATCGGCGCGGCCGTGTGGCGCACGATGCGGCGGTAGGAGTTCACATACGGCGCCATGATCGCCATCACCGCCGGCGTGTAGCGCTGCAGGCCGCCGATGTAGTGGCGGAAGTGGGCCGACGGCGAACCGTCCACCGCGCTGAAGATGTTGCGGCCGGTGGCGGCGTCGCTCACGCTCTGGTGCACATGCATCGCCGATCCCGGCTCGCCCGCCATCGGCTTGGCCATGAAGGTGGCGTACATGTCGTGCTTGAGCGCCGCCTCGCGCAAGGTGCGCTTGAAGTAGAAGACGTTGTCGGCCAGCGCCAGCGGATCGCCGTGCTGGAAATTGAGGCCCATCTGGCCGGCGCCGGTTTCGTGGATCAGCGTGTCGACGTCGAGGTTCATCAGCGCGCAGTAGTCGTAGATGTCCTCGAACAGCGGATCGAATTCGTTGACGGCGTCGATGCTGTAGACCTGGCGACTGGTCTCGGCGCGGCCGCTGCGGCCCACCGGCGCCTTCAGCGGCAGGTCCGGATCGATGTTCTTCTCGGTCAGGTAGAACTCCAGCTCCGGGCCCACCACCGGCTTCCAGCCGCGCTCCGCGTACAGCTTGAGCACGCGCCGCAACACCGAGCGCGGGGCGAAATCGACCAGCGTGCCGTCGGCGAAGTAGCAGTCGTGGATCACCTGCGCGGTCGGGTCGATGGCCCAGGGGACCTTGGTGATGCTGCCGGGGTCCGCGCGCAGGATCATGTCGCGGTCGGTGGAGGAGATGGCGCGGTCGTAGGCCGCGTTCTCTGTCGGGTAGTTGCCGGTGACGGTCATGCCCAGCACCGCCTCGGGGATGCGCATGCCGCGCTCCTGGGTGAATTTGGCGCGCGGCAGGATCTTCCCGCGCGCCACACCCGTCAGGTCGGGCACCAGGCATTCGATTTCAGTGACGCGGTTCTCGTTGAGCCACTGGTCCATATCGGCATCGGAGAAGTTTTCACGGATAGACATGTTCGCTCTCTGTGGTCATGATCAAGCGATCGATAGTCTAATTTACCATGTTTACAACCTTTCTTCCTCCGCCTCCACGCGGGTTTGCACAAGAATCTTTTTGATTTCCGGTACACAGGAGCCGCAATTGCCGCCGGCCTTCAGGCAGGCCGTCACCTCGGCCACCGTCTTCAGGTCTTTTTCGACGATGGCGCCGCAGATCGTGTTGCGGCCCACGCCGAAGCAGGAGCACACGGTGGGGCCGGTGTCCGCGCCCTTCTCGACCGGCATGCCGACCAGCAGGCCGACGCGATCGATCTCGCTGAGCTCCGCCTTGACGAACAGGCTGGCCAGCCAGGCGCGCGACGGCATGTCCTGGCGCGGCGACAGGAAGATGCATTGCTCGATGCGGTCGTTCACCACGTGCACGGCGCGATACACGCCGGCGGTGCGGTCCTCGTATTCGAGCCAGTCGGCGTCCAGGTCGGCCACGCCCAGCAGCTCGCGCGCCCAGGCGCCGAAGTCCTTGATGGTGTTGCGGCCGGCCAGTTCGTAGCGGGCGAATTCGCGGCCCTGGATGCGCGTCCAGTGGGCCACGCTGTCGAGGTTCATCTCGGTGCGGCTCAGGATGAAGCCGTGCCAGTTCACGCGGAACTGCTCGATGCGCACCGGCGTGTGCTTGAATTCCGGCTCGCCGGAGACGGGATCGACCACCGGATTGACCAGCGCGCCCACGCGCGCGTCGGACGAGGTCTGACCCGACCAGTGGATGGGAATGAACACGCTGCCGCGCGGGATGCCGCCGCCATGCTGCACGCGCGCCACCATCGCGCCCCATGCGGAGCTCACGCGCGCCAGCTCGCCCTCGCGCACGCCATGCAGCAGCGCGTCCTGCGGGTGGATGTCGACGAAGGATTCGGCGATGTGGTCGGCCAGCGTGGCGGATTTGCCGGTGCGCGTCATGGTGTGCCACTGGTCGCGCACGCGGCCGGTGTTGAGCGACAGCGGGAAGTCCTCGCAGACGGCGTTGGCCGGCGCGCGCGTGGCGGTGGCGATGAAGCACGCCTTGCCGTCGGCGTGCGCGAAGACGTTGTCCTTGAACAGGCGCGCCTCCACCTGCAGCTCGCCCGAGGCGGCGCGGCGCACCGGCCACTGGGTCGGTTCCAGTTCGTCGTACGCGCGCTGATCGAGGCCGGCCAGGCCGGACATGTCGAACGCGCGCGGCACGTCGCCGACGGCGTTGCGGAAGCCGCTCAGGCGCGCATGTTCGTCGAACACGTCCTGGGCGCCGCTGAAATCGAAGCCGCCAAAGCCCATGCGCTGCGCGAACAGCGACAGGATTTTCCAGTCGGGCAGCGCCTCGCCCGGCGCGGGCAGGAAGGCTCGCTGGCGCGATACGCGGCGCTCGGAATTGGTGACGGTGCCGTCCTTCTCGCCCCAGCCCAGCGCCGGCAGCAGCACGTCGGCGTAGGCGTTGGTGTCGGTGTTCTGCATGATGTCGGTGGCGACCACCAGCTCGCACTTCTCCAGCGCGCGCCGTACCTGGTCCGCATCCGGCAGGCTGACCATCGGATTGGTGGCGATCACCCACACCGCCTTGACCTTGCCCTCTTCGATCGCGCGGAACAGGTCGACCGCCTTCAGGCCAGGCTTGGCGGCGATGGAAGGAGAGTCCCAGAAGGTCTGCACCACCTCGCGGTGGTCGGCGCGGTCCAGGTCCATGTGCGCGGCCAGCATGTTGGCCAGGCCACCCACTTCGCGGCCGCCCATGGCGTTGGGCTGGCCGGTGATCGAGAACGGGCCCATGCCCGGCTTGCCGATACGGCCGCCGATCAGGTGGCAGTTGATGATGGCGTTGACCTTGTCGGTGCCGGCCGACGACTGGTTCACGCCCATCGAGAATGCCGTGATGGTCTTGCGCGTGGTGGCGAAGGATTCGTAGAACTCCATCAGCACCGGCAGCTCGATGCGGCAGATCTTCGCCACGGCGGCGGGATCGCTGCAATCGATGTTGGCCGTGTCCAGCGCCGCATCCAGGCCGTTGGTGTGATGGCCGATGAACTCGGGATCGACCGCGCCGATGCGCGCCAGGTAGCTCAGCAAGCCGTTGAACAACCACACATCCGTGCCAGCCTTGACCGGCAGGTGCAGGTCGGCCAGCTCGCAGGTGGCGGTGCGGCGCGGATCGATGACCACGATCTTCATCTCCGGCCGGCTTTCCTTGGCCTTGAGGATGCGCTGGAACAGGATGGGATGGCACCACGCGGTGTTGGAGCCGACCAGCACCACCATGTCCGCCAATTCCAGGTCGTCGTAGCAGAGCGGCACCAGGTCCTCGCCGAAGGCGCGCTTGTAGCCCGCCACCGCCGACGACATGCACAGCCGCGAGTTGGTGTCGATGTTGGCGCTGCCGATGTAGCCCTTCATCAGTTTGTTGGCGACGTAGTAGTCCTCGGTCAGCAACTGACCGGAGACGTACAGCGCCACCGCGTCCGGGCCATGCTCGGCGATAATCGAGCGCCAGGCGCCGGCCACCTTGTCCAGCGCGGTGTCCCACGACACGCGGCGCAGGCCGTCCGCATCGCGCACCTGCGGATACAGCAGACGGCCTTCGAGGCCGATCGTCTCGCCCAGCGCGGAACCCTTGACGCACAGGCGTCCCTTGTTTGCGGGATGCAGCTTGTCGCCGGCGATGGCGATCGTGCCGTCGGCCTTGGGCGTGGCCTGCACACCGCAACCTACGCCGCAATAGGCGCAGGTGGTGCGTACTGCTAGATGGTCGGTGGACAGGTTCAAGATGCTTGCTCGCTCAAATCATGCGGCGCGCGCGGACAGCGCTTCGCCAAACAACAGGTTTTGCCGGATCGGCGTAATGTCGGTGCGGTTCTGGATCAGGTTAAAGTACCACGGGCCGTCCTTGACGTCACCGTACAGCACGGCGCCGGTGACGCGGCCATCCTTCAGCACCAGCCGCTTGTAGACGCCGCGCCGCGCGTCGCGCAGCACCAGGTCTTCGCTGCCTTCGCCACCGATGAAGTCACCGACCGAGTACAGGTCCACGCCGGTCACCTTCAGGCGCGTCGGCGACGTTTGCTGCACGTAGCGGCGCACGCCGGCGCCGGCCAGGTGCGCGCCGCAAACGCGCGCCTGGTCCCAGATCGGCGCCACCAGGCCGAAGGTGGCGCTGCGGTGCTGCACACATTCGCCGACGGCGTACACGCGCGGATCGTAGGTTTGCAGCGTGTCGTCGACGACGATGGCGCGCTCGCAGTGCAAGCCGGCGGACTTGGCCAGGTCGATATTGGGGCGCACGCCGGCGGTCATCACCACCAGGTCCGCCGGGATCTCGCTGCCATCCTTAAAGCGCACCGCGCGCGCGCGGTCCGGGCCGACGATTTCGGCGGTCTGCGCGTTCATCATGAACTTCAGGCCCTTGGCTTCCAGCGCCTTTTGCAGCAACAGCGCGGCCGGCTTGTCGAGTTGCTGGTTCATCAGTGCGTCGGTGACGTGAACCACGGTCACGGACATGCCTTGCCGTTGCAGGCCGTTGGCCGCTTCAAGGCCCAGCAGGCCGCCGCCGATCACCACCGCGTGGCGGTGGTTGCGGGCCATCGCCAGCATGCTCTCCACGTCCTGGATGTCGCGGAAGGCCAGCACGCCGGGCAGCAGGTGGCCCGGCACGGGAATGATGAAGGGCTTGGAGCCGGTGGCGATCAGCAGCCGGTCGTAGCGCACTTCCAGCCCGGAGCGGGCGCGCACGATGCGCTTGCGGCGGTCGATGTGCTCGACCGGATCGCCCGCGTGCAGCGTGATGCCATGCTGGACGTACCACTCGCGCGTGTTGAGCATGATGTCTTCCATGCTCTTCTCGCCCGCCAGTACAGGCGACAGCAGGATGCGGTTGTAGTTACCATGCGGCTCGGCGCCGAACACGGTGATGTCGTACATGTCCGGCGCCAGCTTGTACAGCTCCTCCACCGTACGCATGCCGGCCATGCCGTTGCCGATCACGACCAGCGCGGGTTTCACAGGCCGACCCAGACTTTGCCGCCGTCGATGCGGGCGGGATAGGTGCCGACCGAATGGTGCGGCGCCTCCAGGCATTCGCCCGTTTGCAGGTCGAAGTGCTGCTTGTAGATCGGCGAGGCGACCACGATGCGCTCGCCCAGGTTGCCCACCAGGCCGCGCGACAGCACGGAGGCCTCGGAATTCGGATCGTAGTTATCGATGGCGAACACGCGCGCGCTGCCGTCGTCCACGTGGAACACGGCGACCTGCTGCTTGTTCAACAGGGCGCACACGCCGGTGTTGGGCACGATCTCGTCCAGGTTGCAGACGGCGATCCAGTTATCGGTTTGAATATCGCGATGCATAATGTTCTCCTCAAGCTGCCTTGACTGCGATCGGAATCACGCGCTTGCGCTCTTCCACGGTGGCCGGACGAATCTGTCCGCGTTCTTCCATGAACAACACGTTCTCGTCGCCCTTTTCGCTGTTGACGAAGTGGCGGAAGCGCTTGCGGGTTTCAGGATTCTCGACGGCTTCCTTCCACTCGCACGCATAGGTGTCGACCACGTGCTGCATGTCGGCTTCCAGTTCGGCGCCGATGCCCAGCTTGTCGTTGACGACGACCTGCTTCAGGTAATCCAGGCCGCCTTCCAGGTTCTCGCGCCACACGCTGGTGCGCTGCAGGCGGTCGCCGGTGCGGGTGTAGAACATCAGGAAGCGGTCGATGTACTTGACCAGCGTGGCCTTGTCCAGGTCCGTGGCCAGCAGCTCGGCGTGGCGCGGCTTCATGCCGCCGTTGCCGCACACGTACAGGTTCCAGCCTTTTTCGGTGGCGATCACGCCGACGTCCTTGCCCTGCGCCTCGGCGCACTCGCGGGTGCAGCCCGATACGCCGAACTTGATCTTGTGCGGCGTGCGCAGGCCCTTGTAGCGGTTTTCCAGCTCGATCGCCAGGCCGATGGAATCATCGACGCCGTAACGGCACCAGGTGGAGCCGACGCACGACTTCACCGTGCGCAGCGACTTGCCGTAGGCGTGGCCGGATTCGAAGCCGGCGGCGATCAGCTCTTCCCAGATCAGCGGCAGCTGCTCGACGCGCGCGCCGAACAGGTCGACGCGGGCGCCGCCGGTGATCTTGGTGTACAGCTGGTACTTCTTGGCGACCATGCCGACCGCGATCAAGCCGTCGGCGGTGACTTCGCCGCCCGGCATGCGCGGCACCACCGAGTAGGTGCCGTCCTTCTGGATATTGCCGAGGAAGTAGTCGTTGGTGTCCTGCAGGCTGGCGTGCTCCTTCTTCAGCACGAAGTCGTTCCACACCGAGGCCAGGATGCTGGCGGCCAGCGGTTTGCAGACGTCGCAGCCCAGGCCCTTGCCGTGCTTGGCCAGCAGGTCGCCGAAGGTCTTGATCTGGCCTACCTTGATCAGGTGGAACAGCTCCTGGCGCGAGTAGGCGAAGTGTTCGCACACGTGGTTGTTGACGGCCATGCCGAGCTTCTTCATCTCGGCCTTCATCACCTGCGTCACCAGCGGCACGCAGCCGCCGCAGGAGGTGCCGGCGTTGGTGCAGCTTTTCAGTTCGCCGATGGTGGTGGCGCCGCCGGCCACCGCGCCGCACAACACGCCTTTCGACACGTCGTTGCAGGAGCAGATCTGCGCGCTTTCAGGCAGCGCATCCACGCCCAGGCCCGGCTTGGCCGCGCCGTCCGACTGCGGCAGGATCAGGAACTCCGGCGATTCCGGCAGCTCGATTTTGTTCAGCATCATCTGCAGCAGCGTGCCGTATTCGCTGGCGTCGCCCACCATCACGCCGCCCAGCAGGTACTTGCCGCAGTCGGAGACCACGATCTTCTTGTAGATCTGCTTGCGCTCGTCGGTGAACTGGTAGGAGCGGCTGCCTTCGACCTTGCCGTGCGGGTCGCCGATACTGGCCACGTCCACGCCCATCAGTTTCAGCTTGGTGCTCATGTCGGCGCCGGAGAATTCCGCCACCTCGCCCAGTATGTGCTTGGCCGCGACGCGCGCCATCTCGTAGCCCGGCGCCACCAGGCCGAAGATCAAGCCGCCCCACAGCGCGCATTCGCCGATGGCGTAGACGTCCGGGTCGGAGGTGACGCAGTTGTTGTTGATTTCGATGCCGCCGCGCGGGCCGATGGCCAGGCCGCTCTCGCGCGCCAGCATGTCGCGCGGGCGGATACCGGCCGAGAACACGATCATGTCGGCGTCCAGATGGCCGCCGTCGGCGAACTCCATGCGGTGGGTGCCGTCGACGCCGTCGACGATGGCGGTGGTGTTTTTACCCGTGTGGACGGTCACGCCCAACTCTTCGATTTTCCGGCGCAACACGCGCGCGCCGCCGTCGTCCACCTGCACCGCCATCAGGCGCGGCGAGAATTCGACCACGTGGGTGTCCAGGTTCATGTCGCGCAGCGCCTTGGCGCATTCGAGGCCCAGCAGGCCGCCGCCGATGACGACGCCGGTCTTGGAGCGCTTGCCGCATTCGAGCATCGCTTCCAGGTCTTCGATGGTGCGGTAGACGAAGCAGTCCTTGCGCTCCTTGCCCGGCAGCGGCGGCACGAACGGGAAGGAACCGGTGGCGATCACCAGCTTGTCGTAGTCCAGCACATTGCCGTCGGCCGTGGTGACGGTCTTGGCGGCGGTGTCGATCTGCGTGGCGCGGGTGTTCAGGCGCAGCACCATGTCGTCGCGCTCGAAGAAGCCGGGCTTCACCAGCGACAGGTCTTCCGCCGATTTACCGGAGAAGAATTCGGACAGGTGCACGCGGTCGTAGGCGGGACGCGGCTCTTCGCACAGCACCGTCACCTGCAGATTGGGGGCGCCGCTGTTGGCCAGGCTTTCCAGGAATTTGTGGCCAACCATGCCGTGGCCGATAACGATGATCTTCATGATGTCCTCTTAGGCGGCCAGCTTGGCGGCGGTTGCGGTTTCTTCGACGGCGCTGCTGCTGAAGCGGGCGGCCAGTGCACACAGCGCGGATGCGGCGACAACGATGCCCAGGATGCTCAGGGTTTGCTGCACATTGCCCAGGCCCTTCATCAGGAAGCCCGCGGCCACGGCGCCGACGTTGCCGCCCGCGCCGATGATGCCTGCCACGCCGCCCAGGGCGCGCTTGTCGACGAAAGGCACGATGGCGTAGGTGGCGCCGCAGGCCATGTGGGTGAACAGGCCGAATACCAGCATGGCGCCGATCGCCAGCGCGGCGGTGCCGGCGTTGGCGAACATCAGCAGGCCGGCGCCTTCGCCCAGCATCAGCACGAACAGCAGCGTGACGCGGTTATTCAGGTTGCCGGCGGCGGCGAATTTGTCCGACACCCAGCCGCCCAGCGCACGGGCGAACAACGCCAGCAGGCCGAAGCTGCCCGCCGCCATGCCGGCCTGCGGCAGCGTCAATTTGAAGTGGTCGACGTAGTAGATCGCGGCGATGTTGTGGATGAAGATCTCGATGCCGAAGCAGGCGCCGTAGGTGATGAACAGCATCCACACGCGGTAGTTGATCGATGCCAGCTTGAAGCTCTCCCAGCCGCCTTTCTTTGCGCCGCCATCGATGGCGATGCCGGCTGCGCGCAGTTCGGTGAAGTTCCCTTGCGGGCAGTCCTGCGTAAAGCGGTAGTAGACGCCGGCCATGATGATCATCAGTACGCCCGGTACGATCAGCGCGGCGCGCCAGCCGTAGGTTTCGCTCACGCCCAGCATGATCATGGCGGTCATCAGCAGCGGCATGGTGGCTTGCGCCACGCCGCCGCCGGCATTGCCCCAACCTGCTGCTGCGGCGTTGGCGGTGCCCACCACTTTAGGCGCGAACATCACCGACGTGTGGTACTGCGTGATGACGAAGCTGGCGCCGGCCGCGCCGATCCCGAGGCGGAAGAACAGGAAGCTCTCGTAGCTCTGCGCGAAGGCCACGCCGATCACCGGGATGGAACCGAGCAGCAGCAAGCCGGTATAGGTTTTGCGCGGACCGAAGTGATCGCACAGCGGGCCGACCACCAGCCGCACGAGGATGGTGATGGCGACTGCGGCGATATTGATGTTCGCGATCTGAGCGACGCTCAGGCCGAATTCACCTTTAATCACCGGCATCAGCGGCGCGCAGGCGAACCACGCGAAGAAGCAGACGAAGAACGCCATCCAGGTCAGGTGGAAGGCCCGCATCTGCGGCGTTGAGATCGAAAAGAGCTTGATGCTGGTAGCTTTGGTGGCCATTTTTTTATCCCGTTCAGAAAACAAAAAGGCGCCCGCGCAACCAAGGTCACCTAAGACCGGGTTGGGCGGACGCCGTTGTCCTGCCAACCCGTCATTGGGTTGACTGATGTATTCGGGGGGATCGCCGTTGATCCCTTAGCCTCTGTATTGCAAGAGCTGTGCCAGGCCCTTCGCCACGTGTCTACAGGGGGGAGAAGGCCGCAGCGGACCGGGACTGCGCCGCCACCACGCCATGTTGCGGTGCACGATTGCACGCTATCGGTGCGCGCCAACGGTGCGTTGACGATTTTTCAACACTGACATATGCTGGGCCATGACTCCTACCCGTCCATTTGCCATCCGAATGCTGAGCTGCCTGGTTTTCATGGCGGCTTTGGCGCCAGCGATGGCGAAGCCTCATTCATTTGACGAGGACTTTATCGTCGTATTCATCGATGCACAGAGCGAAGCAAAGTTCGGGGCCATACCGCTGGATCGAAACGTACTGGCGAATGGAATTAACGCCATCGCCGACGCCGGCGCCCGTGGCCTGGTGCTGAAGTTCTTTCTCGATAAGCCGAAGGATGGCCCGGGCGACGAGCGCCTGGCCAAGGCGCTGGCGCGCATCCCTGGCGCTCTACAAGCGCGGTTGGATAACCAACAGGGTACTTCGAATCCGCTTGACGAGAGATTCTCGCTCAACGGCTCGTTCAACGTGGCGGCCGCCGGCTCGCGCGGCTGGATTCCTCTGCCGCTGTTCGCAAAGCACGCCACGGATATTGGATTTGTAGACTTCAACTCCACCCTTGTGCCGATGGTGGAACAGTACCAATCGCGCACCGTCAAATCACTGATCCTCTGCGCGATTGAGATGGCAGCGAAAAAGAGAGCCATTCTCCACGCAGGGCATTGGATACGAGTTGGCGAACATCTCATCAAGGTCGATAGCCTGAACCAAACTACCGTGAGGCTCATTCAGCCGCCATTGGCGCGCAGCGTCTCCTTCAATTCCGTCTTGGACGGCAGCACCAGGGTGGAGTTAAAGAACAAAGTAGTCATCCTGGCCTACGATGGTCCACACATGGAAACGCTGATGACTAGTGTTGGGCCGATGGGCTCACACCGATATTTCGTCAATATTTTAAGAACCATATACGACGGCAAATGACTGGCCTCCATCGAGGTCTGCCCCAGCGTAGTCGTCCGCGCAGCGCACCACGTCGCCGACGACGATGATGCTTGGGCTGCCCAAGCCGCTGTCGCGCAGCGCTTGCGGCAGCTGGCCCAGGGTGGTGATTATCTGGCGCTGGTTGTCGCGCGTGGCCGATTGCACCACCGCCACCGGCGTATCGGGCGCCGCGCCACCCGCCAGCAGGCCGGCCTGGATCGCGTCCACGCGCGCCACACCCATGTAGATCACCAGCGTCAGGCCGCTCTGCGCGAGCGCTTTCCATTCGGGCTCGGATTCCGCATCCTTGCCATGGCCGGTGACGAAGGTCACGCCCTGGCTCCACGAGCGGTGCGTCAGCGGGATGCCGATGCTGGCCGGCGCGGCCAGGCCGCTGCTGATGCCCGGCACCACGTCGACCTCGATGCCGTGCGCGCGCAGCGATGCCCGCTCCTCGCCTCCCCTGCCGAACATGTACGGATCGCCGCCCTTGAGCCGCACCACGCGATTCCCCGCGCGCGCTTCGGCGATCATCAGCCGCTCGATGAATTCCTGCGGCGTGGACACGCAGCCGCCTCGCTTGCCGACCTGGATCACCCGCGCCGTCGATGGCGCGAAGCCGAGTATCTCCGGGTTGACCAGGTCGTCGATCAGCACCACGTCGGCCCGCTCGATGGCGCGGACGGCCTTCAACGTCAACAGTTCCGGGTCGCCGGGACCGGCGCCTACCAGGGTTACGCTGCCCATGATGTTCTCCTTATCCTGCCGCGGCCAGCGCCGCGCTGACCATTTCATCAATCTCGCCGGTGATGTTGGACAGCACGCCCGCCACCACCGAGAATTCCTTGCCCGCGTGCCCCGCCCTCGCCGCGACGATGCGCGCGTTGAAGGCCACCATCCGCGCCTGGCGATTGATGGTATCGATATCGGTGATCACGCCGCGCAGCTGCTTGCGTACCATGCGGGCGTGCTTCTTCGCCTGCTCTTCGTAGATGCTGGTGATCGTGTTGAGGATCGCCAGCGTGGGCGTGGTGACGCGCACCAGCTCCGCCAGCAGCTCCGGCGTCTGCGGCGATCCCAGTGCGATCGACTTCAGGGTGCGCTCGCCCAGGTCGGCGAAGGCGGTGATCTGCCGGTCGCCATCCAGCTTACCGAAGTAAGCCTCCCTCAGCTCGGAACAGAACACACCCGGCAGCCCATCCTTCTCGGCCAGCAGGGACTTGTTCGCGCCACGGAACACCGCCAGCGCCTCCTGCGCGATGGCGGCGGCGTCCTCCTGCCCCTGCGACGCCAACAGCGCATACAGCACGATGCGCTGCGAGAGAAAACGCCGGCGGCCCGACAGATTGATCAACGCGCCGAACACTTCACCGGACAGCGCTTTGTTGGCGGCGCTCTCCGGCGCCAGTGGGGGCGTGGTCATATCCATCAAGCGGCTTCCTTCGCGGGATGCGCCTGTTTGCGGTACAAGAACTCCAGCACCGCCGTGCGGTACTCGCCGTAGCGCGCATCCTGCGCCAGCGCCACGCGGTCGCGCGGACGGTCCAGCCGCACGTCGACGATTTCGCCGATGGTGGCGGCCGGGCCGTTGGTCATCATCACGATGCGGTCGGACAGCAGCACCGCCTCGTCCACGTCGTGCGTGACCATCACCACGGTCGACTTGGTGGCGGCGACGATCTTCAGCAGCTCGTCCTGCAGGTGCGCGCGCGTCAGCGCGTCGAGCGCGCCGAACGGCTCGTCCATCAGCAGCACCTTCGGCTCCATCGCCAGCGCGCGGGCGATGCCGACGCGCTGCTTCATGCCGCCCGAAATTTCATGCGGACGCTTGCCCTCCGCCGCCGTCAACCCGACCAGCGCCAGCGCCTGCAAGGTGCGCTCGCGTAGCTGGTTGCGCGTTTCGGTCTTGCCGAACACGCGCTCCACGCCGAGGTGGATGTTCTCGTAGCAGGTCAGCCAGGGCAGCAGCGAGTGGTTCTGGAACACCACCGAGCGCTCCGGCGACGGCCCGGCGATCTCACGGTTGGCGCACAACAGTATGCCGTCCGTGGGTTTGAGCAGGCCGGCGATCAGGTTGAGCAAGGTCGACTTGCCGCAGCCCGAGTGACCGATCAGCGTGATGAACTCTCCCTTGCGCACCGTCAGGTCGATCTCGCGCAGCGCGTGGAATACGCCCTTCCGGGTGTGGAACACCATCTCCACGCCTTCGATATCGATGAATTTTGGCTCGTCCATGATCGCGCTCCTTTAGTTGGATACTTGTTCGTAGGTGAAGGCCCGGGCCAGCGCCATCAGCGCCTGCTCCAGCATCAGCCCGACCACGCCGATGGCGACGATGGCGATGATGATGTGCGGGACATTGAGGTTGTTCCACTCGTCCCACCCCCAGAAGCCGATGCCCACGCCGCCGGTCAGCATCTCGGCCGCGACGATCACCAGCCACGCGGTGCCGATCGACAGGCGCACGCCGGTCAGGATGTAGGGCAGCGCGGACGGCAGCAGGATCTTGGTCAGCACCTTCCACTCGGTCAGGTTGAGCACCCGCGCCACGTTCATGTAATCCTGCGGCACGCGCTGCACGCCGACGGCGGTGTTGATGATCATCGGCCAGATCGAGCAGATGAAGATCGACCAGATGGCGGCCGGGTTGGCGGACTTGAACACCAGCAGCCCGATAGGCAGCCAAGCCAGCGGCGACACCGGCTTGAGCAAACTGATGATCGGCCCGAACATGCTGCCGATGAACTGCACGCGGCCGATCACAAAGCCCAGCGGGATGCCGACCAGCGCCGCCAGCCCGAAGCCCACCGCCACGCGCTGCAGCGAGGCGAGCACGTTCCAGCCTATGCCCTGGTCGTTCGGGCTTTTGCTGTAGAACGGATCGGAGAACAGCTTGACCGCTTCCTGCAGGGTCACCAGCGGCGTCGGAAAGCTGCTGTTGTTGATGGTGATGATCTGCCAGACCAGCACCAGCAGCGCGGCGCCCAGCAATGGCGCGACGATCTTCATCGCGGTGGCCGATACCTGCTGCCGCGCGCGCGTCGACGCGTTGGCGGCCAGCGGGCGGCGCGGACGGCGCACCGCGCCCGGTGCCGGTGCCGCGACCGGCGCGGCGCTTTCAGGTTGGAGCATGGCGTTCATGGCATTCCCTCATCAGGCTTTGATCTTGAACGAGGCGGCGAACGCTTTCGGGTTCTTGCCGTCCCAAACGGAACCATCCATCAGCTTCGACGTGCGCAGTGGGCTTTTCGGCACCGGTGTCTTGGTCATCGCCGCGGCGTCCTTGTACAAATCGATCTGGTTGACCGAGGTGGCCACGGCCAGGTAGTCCGGATCGTCCTTCAGCAGGCCCCAGCGGCGGTGCTGCGTCATGAACCACATGCCGTCCGACAGATACGGGAAGTTGACCGCGCCGTCGTTGTAGAACTTCATGTAGTTCTGGTCGTCCCAGGTCTTGCCCAGGCCATTCTGGTAGCGGCCCATGATGCGCTGGTCGATCGCGTCCTTGCTGGTGTTGACGTAGGATTTGTCGGCGATCACCTCGGCCATCTTGTTCTTGTTGGCCAGCGAGGCGTCGATCCATTTGCCGGCGTCGAGGATGGCGGCCATCATCGCGCGGCAGGTGTTCGGGTGCTTCTTGGCGAATTCCAGCGTCGAGCCGAGCACCTTCTCGGGATGGTCCTTCCAGATGTCCTGGGTGGTGGTGGCGGTGATGCCGACGCCGTCCATGATGGCGCGGTGGCCCCACGGCTCGCCCACGCAGAAGCCGTCCATGTTCCCGACCCGCATATTGGCCACCATCTGCGGCGGCGGCACGGTGATGACCTTGGCGTCCTTCATCGGGTTGATGCCATTGGCGGCCAGCCAGTAGTACAGCCACATCGCGTGGGTGCCGGTCGGGAAGGTCTGGGCGAAGGTGTATTCGCGCTTGTCGGTCTGCATCAGCTTGGCCAGCGAGGCGCCGTCCACCGCGCCCTTGTCGGCCAGCTTCTTCGACAGCGTGATGGCCTGGCCGTTGTTGTTCAGGCCCATGAGCACCGCCATGTCCTTCTTCTGGCCGCCGATCCCCATCTGCACGCCGTACAGCAGGCCGTACAGCACATGGGCCGCGTCCAGGTCGCCGTTGGCCAGCTTGTCGCGCACGCCGGCCCACGAGGCCTCCTTGCTCAGCACGAACTTGACGCCGTACTTCTTGTCGAAGCCCAGCACCGAGGCCATCACCACCGACGCGCAGTCGGTCAGCGGAATGAAGCCGATCTTGATTTCTTCCTTCTCCGGCTTGTCCGAACCCGCCGCCCACACGCCACCCGTTGCCAATCCCAACATGCTTCCCCCCGCTACAAGACCTGCGCCATGAATGATCTGCCGACGCTTGGTGTTCACAACGTTCGCATCGGATGGCAGGTCGTTCCCTGCTCGTGGCTTTTCATATTCCATCGCAAATCCCTTATGTAGTCAGCAGAACAAAACGGCAAAAAAAAAGTCTACCCAGCGTGAACGGATTCACGTGTGTAGACGTCGTTGTCTGGTGGACCCCACCGCCGTTGGCGAGGTACATCAAGCGCACCGTTGCGCTTGCTTACAGGCTATGCAATGTCCATGCCAGCAAGTTTGCAGAGGAAAGCCGGGGGGATGGGGCGGATCGGAGCGCCGTGTGATGGCGCAGAAAACGCACCGCGATTGCGCGGTGCATCATTTTGGACGGGCGTCAGCCCAATAAATCTTCGACGTCGATGATGCGCTGGGCCACCTCGGACAGCTTGAGGTTCTTGCTCATGGCCATGCTGCGCAGCTTTTGGTAGGCCTGCTCTTCGCTGAAACGTTGGCGCTCCATTAACAGGCCCTTGGCGCGCTCGATGATCTTGCGCTCGGCCAGCTTGCTCTTGGTGTCGGACAGTTCGTCCAGCAGCTTCTGCTCGCGCTTGAAGCGCGCCAGCGCCACCTGCAGCACCGGCTTGATGCGGTCGCTCTGCAGGCCGGCCACGATGTAGGCCGACACGCCGGCCGCCATGGCGGCCTCCATGCTCTCGGTGTCGTCGCTCTCGGTGAACATGACGATGGGGCGGCGCTCGTCGCGGGTGGCGATGACGATGTGCTCCAGCACGTCGCGCGCGTCGGATTCGGCGTCGACGATGATCATGTCGGGCTGCAGCTGGGCGATGCGCTCGGGCAGGTACATGTCCGGCGGCAGCGAGGCGACGATGTCGTAGCCCGCCTCCAGCAGGCCGATGCGCAGCGCGCGGGCCCGCTCGGCCTGCGCGCGCAGCGCCTCGTCATCCTCGTCGCCGGCGAGGATGATGGTGTTGACGACCACGATACGTAGGTGTTTCATGGTCGTCATGCGGAGTATGGAAGAGAGTTCATGGCCTTACTGCAAGCAAGAATCAATCCATTCTACGGCACAAAGCGGCCTCTCCGCCAGCGGCAACGCTGGTCAGCCCAGATCCGCCTCGTACACGCCCAGGCGCTTGGCCACGCGTGGCGCCAGTTCGTGGGCGGCGGCGACGGTCATTTCCAGGTCGTGCAGCTTGCCGTCCTTCAGGCCATAGACCCAGCCGTGCACCGTGACATCCTGGCCACGGTCCCACGCGTCCTGCACGATGGTGGTCTGGCAGACGTTGGAGACCTGCTCCACCACGTTGAGCTCGCACATGCGCTCGGCGCGCAGCTTGCTGGTCAGGACGTCGCCCAGGTAGCGCTCGTGCTTCTGGTGCACGTCCTGCACGTGGCGCAGCCAGTTGTCGGCCAGGCCGACGCGCGTGCCCGTCATCGCCGCGTGCACGCCCTTGCAGCCGTAGTGGCCGACGATGATCACGTGCTTCACCTTCAGCACGTCGATGGCGAACTGCAGCACCGACAGCGCGTTCAGGTCCGAATGCACCACCACGTTGGCGATGTTGCGGTGGACGAAAACGTCGCCAGGCGCCAGGCCCAGCAGCTCGTTCGCAGGCACCCGGCTGTCCGAGCAGCCTATCCACAGGTATTCCGGCGAGGCTTGCTGCGCCAGGCGGTTGAAGAAGTCCGGGTCGCGCTCGACTTCCGATTCGGCCCAGCGGCGGTTGTTGTCCAGCAGGTCGCGCAACGGGGAATTGCTGTTGTCCAGATCACTCATGATGCTCCTCTCGTACATAAGAAGACCGCCGGTCCACCCGGAAAGGTGGCGCGGCGGTCCGATATTACCAAGACTGCGTGACGTCGCAGTTACTCAACTGGCTACTCAAAAAAATCCTTCACCTTGTCGCGCCAGGTCTTGCTTTGCGGGCTGTGCTTGGCGCCGCCCTCGGTGGTCAGCTTCTCGAAATCGCGCAGCATGTCCTTCTGCTTCTCGGTCAGCTTGACCGGGGTCTCGACCGCCACGTGGCAGAACAGGTCGCCCGCGAAGCCGGAACGCACGCCCTTGATGCCCTTGCCCTTGAGGCGGAAGGTCTTGCCCGACTGGGTGCCTTCGGGGATCGTGAACGACACTTTACCAGACAATGTCGGCACCTCGATGTCGCCGCCCAAGGCCGCCTTGGCGAACGAGATCGGCATTTCGCAATGCAGATCGTCGCCCTCGCGCTGGAACACGCTGTGCGGCTTGATGTGGATCTCCACATACAAATCGCCCGACGGCCCGCCGTTGGTGCCCGGCTCGCCGTTGCCGGACGAGCGGATGCGCATGCCGTTGTCGATGCCGACCGGGATCTTCACCTCCAGCGTCTTGTTGCGCTTGATGCGGCCCTGGCCCGAGCATGCGGCGCATGGTTCCGGAATGATCTTGCCGGTGCCGTGGCACTTCGGGCAGGTCTGCTGGATGCTGAAGAAACCCTGCTGCATGCGCACCTGGCCGTGGCCGGCGCAGGTCGAGCACGTCACCGGCGAGGTGCCCGGCTTGGCGCCGGTACCGTGGCAGGTGTCGCACTTGTCCCAGGACGGCACGCGGATGGTGGTGTCGAAGCCGTGCGCGGCCTGCTCCAGCGTGATCTCCAGGTTGTAGCGCAGGTCGGCGCCGCGGTACACCTGCGGGCCCTGGCTGCGGCCGCGGCCGCCACCGAAGATGTCGCCGAAGATATCGCCGAAGGCGTCGCCGAAGCCGCCCGCGCCGCCACCGAAGCCGCCTCCGCCGCCCATGTTCGGATCGACGCCGGCGTGACCGTAGCGGTCATACGCCTCGCGCTTCTCCGGATTGGTCAGCATCTCATAGGCTTCTTTGACTTCCTTGAATTTTTCTTCCGACTCTTTGCTATCCGGATTGCGGTCCGGATGGTATTTCATCGCCAGTTTGCGATACGACTTCTTGATCTCGTCTTCCGACGCGTTTTTGGCGACACCAAGTGTCTCGTAGAAATCTCGCTTTGCCATATTGTCGGCACCTTGCTGTATTTATACTGATGTACTGTTTATGCTAAAAAGCCGAGCCGGTGCCGTTTGCACGGCCGCACGGCTCGGCGCTGTCGTCCTCGCGCAAGCGGGGACCCATGCTGAGTGTCCTGGTTCAGCTCAGCATGGATTCCCGCTTGCGCGGGAATGACATGTCTTACTTGCTGTCTTTGACTTCCTTGAAGTCGGCGTCCACCACGTCATCCTGTGGCTTGGCCTGCTCGGCGCCAGCGCCCTGGTGGCCAGCGCCACCTTCGGCGCCGCCGCCGGCCGCGGCTTGCTGCGCCTGCATGTCAGCGTACATCTTCTCGCCCAGCTTCTGCGAGGCGGTCGACAGCGCGGCCACCTTGGCGTCGATCTCGGCCTTGTCGCCGGCCTTGATCGAACCTTCCAGGTCGGTGATCGCCGCTTCGATCTTTTCCTTCTCGCCCGCTTCCAGCTTGTCGCCGTATTCGGTCAGCGACTTGCGGGTCGAGTGCACCAGCGCGTCGGCCTGGTTGCGCGACTCGGCCAGCTCTTTCACTTTCTTGTCTTCTTCGGCGTTGACTTCGGCGTCCTTCACCATCTTCTGGATCTCGGCTTCGGTCAGGCCGGAGTTGGCCTTGATCGTGATCTTGTTCTCTTTGCCGGTGGCCTTGTCTTTCGCGCCGACGTGCAGAATGCCGTTGGCGTCGATGTCGAAGGTCACTTCGATCTGTGGCGTGCCGCGTGCTGCCGGCGGGATGCCTTCCAGATTGAATTCGCCCAGGCCCTTGTTGCCGGCCGCGATTTCACGCTCGCCCTGGTAGACCTTGATGGTCACCGCAGGCTGGTTGTCGTCGGCGGTCGAGAACACTTGCGAGAACTTGGTCGGAATCGTGGTGTTCTTGTGGATCATCTTGGTCATCACGCCACCCAGGGTTTCGATACCCAGCGACAGAGGCGTCACGTCCAGCAGCAGCAAGTCCTTGCGCTCGCCCGACAGCACGGAGCCCTGGATCGCGGCGCCGACAGCGACGGCTTCGTCCGGGTTCACGTCCTTGCGCGGGTCCTTGCCGAAGAACTCTTTAACTTTTTCCTGCACCTTGGGCATGCGGGTCATACCGCCGACCAGGATGATGTCGTCGATGTCGGACACTTTGACGCCGGCGTCCTTGATCGCGGTGCGGCATGGCTCGATGGTGGCGTTGATCAGCTCTTCCACCAGCGATTCCAGTTTGGCGCGGGTCATCTTCAGCGTCAGGTGGACCGGCGCGCCGTTCGCCATGGCGATGTACGGCTCGTTGATCTCGGTCTGCTGCGACGACGACAGTTCGATCTTCGCGCGCTCGGCCGAAGCCTTGATGCGCTGCAGGGCGATCGGATCTTTTTTCAGGTCCAGGCCGTTGATCTTCTTGAACTCGTCGATGATGTAATCGATGATGCGCTGGTCGAAGTCTTCGCCGCCCAGGAAGGTGTCGCCGTTGGTCGACAGCACTTCGAATTGTTTTTCCCCGTCGACGTCGGCGATCTCGATGATCGACACGTCGAAGGTACCGCCGCCCAGGTCATACACGGCGATCTTGCGGTCGCCCTTGTCGGTCTTGTCCAGGCCGAACGCCAGCGCGGCAGCGGTTGGTTCGTTGATGATGCGCTTGACGTCCAGGCCCGCGATGCGGCCGGCGTCCTTGGTGGCCTGGCGCTGCGAGTCGTTGAAGTACGCAGGCACGGTGATGACCGCTTCGGTGACTTCCTCGCCGAGGTAGTCTTCCGCCGTCTTCTTCATCTTGCGCAGCACTTCAGCCGAGATTTGCGGCGGAGCCAGTTTCTTGTCGCGCACGCCGATCCATGCGTCGCCGTTGTCGGCTTTCATGATCGAGTAAGGCATCAGGCCGATGTCCTTCTGCACTTCTTTTTCGTCGAACTTGCGGCCGATGAGGCGCTTGACGGCGAACAGCGTGTTTTTCGGATTGGTCACCGCCTGGCGCTTGGCCGGCGAGCCGACGAGGATTTCACCATCTTCTTGGTAAGCAATGATCGAGGGCGTCGTGCGCGCGCCTTCGGCGTTTTCGATTACCTTTGGCTGACCGTTTTCCATGATGGAAACGCAGGAATTCGTGGTTCCCAGATCGATACCGATAATTCTACCCATGATTTTTCTTCCTTATTTGCTAAAGTTCAGATGGTACTAATATGTGGAAAAGCTGTATGTTTTCAAGTGCTTAGTTCGGCGAAATTTACTTTGCCTGTGCCGCGGTCACGATGGCGGGACGCAGCAGGCGGTCCGCGATCATATAGCCTTTTTGCAATACGGAAACTACCGTATTGGCTTCCTGGTCGGCAGGCACCACGGCGACGGCCTGGTGCTTGTTCGGGTCCAGCTTCTCGCCCTGGGCCGGCAAGATTTCCAGCAGGCGGTTCTTCTCGAACGCCGAGGACAGCTGCTTGAGCGTCATTTCCACGCCTTCCTTCAGCGACTCGACCGACGGGGTTTCCACCTTGAGCGCCATTTCCAGGCTGTCCTTGACCGGCACCATGGCCTCGGCGAAGCTCTCGACGGCGAATTTGTGGGCCTTGGCCACGTCTTCCTGGGCGCGGCGACGGATGTTTTCGCCGTCGGCCTTGGCGCGCATGAAGGCGTCGTGCATCTCGGCCAGTTTCGCTTCGGTGGCCGACAGCTGTTCCTCCAGCGTAGGCTGGTCAGGATTCGATGGCGGGGCCGACGCAGCGGCTGCGGCCGCCTCTGGATTAGGTACGGCTTGGTTTTCCTGATCTTGCATCTATAGACTCCTACTATCGTATTTGTTTGACATTACTTTTCTTACTGCACCAGCAGCAAATGGGGCGATAACCTACGTTTTCAAGGGTTATTCCTGGCGCCATTTGCCGCCGCTGCCCCGCAAGCGGCCTGATGTATCAAGCGTTACAAAACTTCGTCTGTGCAGGCTCTACTCTTTTGCAGCGCAGCGTCTAAGATGTACTAAAGACAACCGTCGCGGCAGGTTTTCAGGGAGTGCATCCATCATGAAGTTGCCACTGATCGCAGCATCCATCCTGGTCTACATCGTCCTGGCGACGGCATGGATCTGCTACGCAGCCGACCCCGTCAATCGGCTATTTTAACAGGCTGGCACTCACCGACCGCAAGTGCTGATGATGGCGTAAGCGGGTAGTTGTGGCAAGTTTGCCTCTTTTCAGTCGGCGGCGCCCAGTTTGAGGGCGGCTGCGCGGCCGGTTTCCGCGTCTTTCCTCAATTCATCGTGCTGCGCCGGCGCCATCTGGGTCGGCCAGCCGATCATGTGCTGCTCGGCAATTTCCGCCATGGCGGCGATCCAGGCCGGGGTTTCGTTCAAGCAGGGGATGTAGTGGAACTCGCGGCCGCCGGCCTGCTCGAAGTCGTGCCGCACCTCCATCGCGATTTCCTCCAGCGTTTCCAGGCAGTCGCTGGTGAAGCCGGGGCACAGCACATCCACGCGTTTGACGCCGTCGCGCGCCAGCTGGGCGATGGTGGGCGCGGTGTAGGGCTGCAGCCACTCGGCCTTGCCGAAGCGCGACTGGAAGGTGACCAGGTATTGATCCGGCGTCAGTTTCAGCGCGGCGGCCAGCAGGCGCGCGGTCTTCAGGCATTCGCAGTGGTAGGGGTCGCCCAGCATCAGCGTGCGCTTGGGCACGCCGTGGAAGCTCAGCACCAGCTTGTCCGGGCGGCCGTGGGCGTCCCAGTGCGCCTGCACCGAGTCGCGCAGCGCGCGGATGTAGCCGTCGTGGTCGTGGTAGTTGCGCACGAAGCGCAGCTCGGGGATGTTGCGCACCGAGCCATAGTGGTCGAACACGGCGTCGTAGATGGAGCCGGTGGTGGTGCCGGAATACTGCGGATAGGCGGGCAGCACGACAATGCGCTCGGCGCCGTCGGCCTTGAGCTTGGCCAGCACCTCGGGCAGCGACGGCGAGCCGTAGCGCATGGCCATGGCCACGGTCAGGTTCTGGTGGCCGCGTTCGCCGAGCGCGCCGCGCAGCAGCAGGGCCTGGGCGGCGGTGTGCACCTTCAGCGGCGAGCCGTCGCGGGTCCAGATCGACGCGTATTTCTTCGCCGACTGGCCGGAGCGGAACGGCAGGATGATCAGGTTGAGGATGAACCACCACACGGCGCGCGGGATCTCCACCACGCGCGGATCGGACAGGAATTCCTTCAGATAGCGGCGCACCGCCGAGCGGGTGGGCGCGTCGGGCGTGCCCAGGTTGACCAGCACGATGGCGCTACGGCCAACGGTGCCGTGCTTGTGGGGAGGTTCTTTTAGGAAGGTCATGTCGGCCGATGGCAGCGTGTATAGGACAGCTTGCCATTATAGATAGCCTAGCGCAGCGATGGTTGGAAATCGGCGTCGGTGACCATGCCGAACTCGAAGCCGCCCGCCAGCAGGCCGGCCACGATGGCGTCCAGGCTCTTGAGCGTGTTCGGGTGGATCTCGTGCATCAGGATGATGCCGCCGCGGCGCGCCCTGGCCGCCGCCAGCACGTGGCCCACGTAGTCGTTCTGGAACTGGTGCGGCACGCCGCAGGAAATCGCCTCGCGCGCGTCGATGGCGCCGGTGCGGTCGTAGGCCCAGTCGCAGGAGTCGATGTGCCAGCCGACGATCTTGTAGCCGTGCTCGCGCACCAGCTGGTTGGTCTCGCAGGTCGAATTGCCGTAGGGGTAGCGGAACAGCTTGGGGCCGTCGGCGCCGGTCAGGCTGTCGGTGCGCAGCACTTCGCCGGCCTGGCGGGCGGGGTCGATGTCGTGGAAGTTGGGATGGCTCCAGGAATGGTTGGCCACCACGTCGTGCCCGGCCGCGCGCACCTTGGCCACCAGCTCGGGATACTGCTGCGCCTTCTCGCCGATCATGAAGAAGGTCGCGTGGATCTTGTACTTCTTCAGCACGTCGAGGATGTATTCGGTGCCGGGCGCGGTGGGGCCGTCGTCGAAGGTCAGCGCGACGCGGTTCAACGGCGGCGGCGTGGCGATGTCGGACTCGTAGCGGCAACGGCTTTCCAGCACAGCCGGTTCCACGGTCAGGCGCTCGTTGAGGCGCTTGAAATGATGGTGGCGTATCGCCGCCGATTCGTCCGATGGCGCGGTGGCCGCCGGCTGGATTGGTTCGGTCGCCAGCGCGCATTGGCTGGCTGCGGCCAGCAGGATGAACTGTCGCGCCGCGCGTTTGCAAGAGAGTTTGAATGAGGTCATGCCGCCATTATAGTCAGGCCGGCGCCCAGGGAATGGTCAGGCAGGCTGCGCGCGGCCGGGCGGCCAAATACAGGATCTTGACGCGGGAGCCGACGGCGGGGCCGGGATCCGGATGATAGAACACGATGTCGTCGCTGCATTTGACCGCCTTCGTGGCGCCCGCCGGCGTATAGCTGAAATCCACCCTCCAGCCGTCATCGGTCTGGTACAGGCGGGTGACGGTTGCCTCCGCGGCGACGCCGTCCCGCTCCAACCTGGCCCGCTTTGTCGCCAGCAGCACACCGTACCAGGCCATGCCCAGCGGCGCGACGATGAACAACGACGCCCACCAGGGCATCGTCATGAGGCCAGCAGCTCGCGCGCGTGCTTGCGGGTGGTGGCGGTGATTTCAAGGCCGCCCAGCATGCGCGCCACTTCCTCGACGCGGGCCTTGGCGTCCAGCACGTCGATGCGCGAGGCGGTCTTGCCGTTTTCCAGCGTGCCCTTGGCCACCTGGAAGTGCTGGCCGGCCTGGCTGGCCACCTGCGGCAAGTGCGTCACGCACAGCACCTGGCGCTCCTGGCCCAGGCGGCGCAGCAGGCGCCCCACCACTTCGGCCACGCCGCCGCCGATGCCGCTGTCGACTTCATCGAAGATCAGCGTCGGCGTGGTGGTGGCGTTCGAGGTGATCACGGAAATGGCCAGCGAGATGCGCGCCAGCTCGCCGCCCGACGCCACCTTGGCCAGCGAGCGAGGCGCCACGCCGGCATGGCCGGCCACCAGGAACTCGACCTGCTCCAGCCCATGCGCGCCAGGCTCGCCGGGGTTGAGCGCGACCTCGAAACGGCCGCCCGTCATGTTCAGTTCCTGCATCGCCTTGGTGACGGCGTCGCTCAGCTGGCGGGCCGCCGTGGCGCGCGTGGCGGACAGGCACCGCGCCTGCTCCATGTACGCGGCCTTGAGTTTTTCCTCCTGCTTGCGCAAGCCGTCGATGTCGCTGGCGTCGGCGATTTGCGACAGGCGCTCGGCCAGCTTGGCATGCTCCTCCGGCAGCTGCTCCTCGGTGACGCGGAACTTGCGCGCCGCCGAATGGATCGCGTCCATGCGCGCCTCCACGCTGCGCAGGCGCGCGGGGTCGAGGTCGACCCGGTCGAGATAATCGTTGAGCGCATACACGGCCTCCTGCAGCTGGATGCGCGCCGGCTCGATCAAGTCGACGATGGCCTGCAGGCCGGTGTCGATGCCGGCCAGCTTGCCCAGCTTCTGATTCAGCGACGACAGCTGCGACAGGATCGGATGCTCCTCCGCCTCCGAGATCACCGCCAGCGCCTCCTGCGCGCCCTCCAGCAGGCTGGCCGCGTGCGACAGGCGGCTCTGCTCATTGGTCACCTCGGCCCACTCGCCCGGCTTGACGGCCAGCTTTTCCAGCTCGTTGACCTGCCACTCCAGCCGCTCGCGCTCATACAGCACGTTGGCGGCGTTGGTCTCGAACTCCTCCAGCTGCCGCGCCAGCGCGCGCCACGCCTTGTAGGCCAGCGTCACCGCCTTGACGTCGCCGCCGGCGCCGGCCTGGCCGTCGAGCAGCACGCGCTGCGCCTCGGTCTTCATCAGCGACTGGTGCGCGTGCTGGCCGTGGATGTCGACCAGCATGTCGCCGATCTCGCGCAGCTGCGCCGCCGTCGCCGCGATGCCGTTGATGTAGGCCTTGCTGCGGCCGGCGTTGTCGATCACGCGGCGCAGCAGCGCGCCGCCCTCCTCCGCCGCGAACTCGTTGGCGGCCAGCCAGTCGCGCGCCTGCTCGCTGGGCGCGAAGTCCGCCGTGATGTCGGCCTTGGCCGCGCCCTCGCGCACCACGCTGGCGTCGCCGCGGCCGCCCAGCGCCAGCGTCAGCGCGTCGATCAGGATCGATTTGCCGGCGCCGGTCTCGCCGGTGAAGACGGTGAAGCCTGCGGAGAATTCCAGTTCGATGGTGTCGACGATGACGAAATCGCGGATGGACAAGGTGCGGAGCATGGAAGCCTGGTGAGGTTAATTGAGTTTGCCTTCAACGGAAGGATGTTCGTTCCAGTGCAGCTTTTCGCGCAGCGTGTTGTAGTAGCTCCAGCCTTCCGGGTGCAGGAAGGTGATCGAGTGCGGCGAACGCTGGATGAAGATCTGGTCCTGCGCCGTCAGGCTGGCGAAGGTCTGCATGTCGAAGTTGACGCTGATGTCGCGCCCGCGCACGATCTCCACCACGATCTCGCTGGACTCGGGCAGCACGATGGGCCGGTTCGACAGCGCGTGCGGCGCGATCGGCACCAGCACCACGCCGCCCAGGCTCGGATGCAGCAGCGGGCCGCCGGCCGACAGCGCGTAGGCGGTGGAGCCGGTGGGCGTGGAGATGATCAAGCCATCGGAGCGCTGGTTGTACATGAAGTGGCCGTCGACGTCGACCCGCAGCTCGGCCATGCCGGCGCCGGCGCCGCGCGAGACCACGACGTCGTTGACCGCCAGGCCGACGTGGATGGTGGCGCCGTTGCGCACCACGCGCCCTTCGAGCAGCGTGCGGCGCTCGGCCTTGTAGCGGCCGGCCAGGATCTTGGGCAGCACGTCGAGCATGGCGTCGAGCGGGATGTCGGTCATGAAGCCCAGGCGGCCCTGGTTGACGCCGATCAGCGGCACGTCGAACGGCGCCAGCTGGCGCGCGATGCCCAGCATGGTGCCGTCGCCGCCCATGACGATGGCGGCGTCGCAGTGGGCGCCGATTTCGGTGGCGCTCATCACCCGCACCCGGTCCATCGCGAAGCCGAGATGGGCGGCGGTCTGCTCCTCGAACACCGCCGTGTAGCCGTCCCGCTGCAGCAGGTCGACCACGCTGCGCACCGATTCGGCGATGCCGTCGGTGTTCTGGCGCACGACCAGTGCGATGGTTTGATATACGGCGTGCGTGGCGGTCATAAAATTCTCGGCTAAGGGGTGAGGTCGGCGACACGCAGCAGGGTAACCCATAACGCAGGCTTGTGCCATCGCCCGCCCGCCTCACGACTGTACGTTTAAACAGTATTTTGCGCAGTATAGTGTGCGCGCCGCCAGACTGCAAGGACCCCGGCGGCGGCTCAGTGGGCGCCGACGCTCATGATCCCGGCCATCATCGACAGGAGCACCGCCACGCCGATGGCGATCGAGTAGAAGGTCATCAGGGTGCCCCAGCGCAGGAACACGCCCCAGCGGCTGCCGCCGTACACGCGCCGCATCGCCCACGGCAGGTAGCCCAGCAGCCAGCACCACAGCACGAAATTGACGAAGCCGAACGGCATCACCAGGATCACGCTGTAGATGAAGAAGGCGAAGGCGTTGCTGTGCAGCGCGAACAGCAGGTGCTCGCCGAAGCGCTTGCCCGAGCCGAGGTACAGCACCTTGAGCATCAGCGCGAACACCGGCATCAGGCAGAAGATCGCATACGGCGCGTAGTGGTAGAAGCCCGCCGTGAAGACCGTGCCCTTCTGGTCGCCGGGCAGGTCTTCGAAGGCCTGCCATTTATGCTTGAGCGTGGGCCAGCGGTTGAGGAAGTCGCCGTCCTTGTCCATCATGCCGAAGTTGAGATTGTTCTTGCTCTTGCTGCGCTCCGCGGCAACGGCGGCTTCCTCCTGCTTGAAGTCTTCCTGCATCGCGCCGATCGCCGCTTCGGCGGCGGCCTTGCCGCGCTGTTCTTCCTTCGTGAGCGGCTTGAGCGGCGGCGCCGCCTCCGCCGTCGCCGAGGCCACCTCGGTCTCGGGCTCGCTTTCCTTGTCCTCCGTGCCCGGATCGAAGCCGCTGGTGAGCTTCATCAGCGCGAAGAACACCAGGCTCAGCGTGAGGTACAGGCGCAGCGGCTGCACGAAGCGCACGCGGCGGCCGCGGATGTATTCCAGGGTCAGCGCCCCGGGCCGGAACAGCAGGCGCATCACCGTGCCCCACAGCTTGCCCTCCAGCGCCACGTAGTGGCCGATGAACTCGTGCAGGAATTCGCGCGTGCTGGCGTGGTGCAGGATGGCTTCCTGGCCGCAGTTGGCGCAGAAGTGGCCGCTGACCACCGCCTCGCAATTGGGGCAGTTGGCCGACGGCGCGTGGGCGTCGTGTTCCTGGTTCACGGCAGTGCTCATGCAAACATCCTGATCGTTAATGGCGTGGAAAAAGTGTCCAAATGATAAACGACTTCGCCTGGTAGTTGTCAAAATTCAATGTGGCGACCGTGGTAAAAACAACTGGTTAAGATGGTTGCAGCCACAGGAACAGGAGGCCGCAATGAAAGACGCTCACGTCAACACCAAAGCCCAGGTCAAGAACGACGGCGCCAAGCGCATGCCGCACGAGCGCGACGAGGCGCCGGACGCCCAGTCCCCCAAGCCGCGCAGCGTCATGCGGCAGGCCGCCAGCGACATCGAGCGCGGCCTGGTCGACACCGACCTGCACAACCAGCCCGGCGTGCAGCAGGCGCGCGCGCCCGGTCCGCGCGCCGGCACCGCCCAGCCGCAGCCGGGCAGCAAGCGCGACTGAGCGGGAACCACGCACGCATGCCGCCGCCCCCCAGGCGGCGGTCGACCAACAAGGCGCGCCGCTGGTGGCGGACGACGCCGGCAACATCATCTGGCGCGTGGCGCCTTCCGCCACCACAACCGCGGGCAAACAAGGAGTCAACATCATGAGCAGCAAACACACGGGTTCGGCAGTATGGAGCGGCGGCCTGAAGGACGGCGGCGGCAAGATTTCCACGCAGAGCGGCGCCATGGACAACGTCCAGTACGGCTTCCACGCGCGCTTCGAGGACGGCCCCGGCACCAATCCGGAGGAGCTGATCGGCGCCGCGCACGCGGGCTGCTTCACCATGGCCCTGTCCGGCATCCTGGCCGAAGCGGGCATGACCGCGCAGAACCTGAGCACCACGGCCACCGTCACGCTGGACAAGGTGGACGGCAACTTCGCCATCACCGAGGTCCACCTGAACCTGGTGGCCAGAATCGCCGGCGCCGACCAGCGGAAATTCGAGGAGGCGGCCCTCAAGGCCAAGCAGAACTGTCCGGTGTCCAAGCTGCTCAACACCCACATCACGCTGGACGCGCGGCTCGAGAGCTGAGCAGGGTTGCGGCAAAACGCATAGAATTCGGGTTTCTCCGTTCCCACGAAAGACCACGATGCGTATTCTGCACACCATGCTGCGGGTCGGCGACCTCCAGCGCTCGATCGATTTCTACACCAAGGTGCTCGGCATGAAGCTGCTGCGCACCAGCGACAATCCCGAGTACCAGTACACGCTGGCCTTCCTCGGCTACGGCGCCAACCCGGAGCACGCCGAGCTGGAGCTGACCTACAACTACGGCCAGACCAGCTACGAGCTGGGCACGGCCTACGGCCACATCGCCATCTCGGCCGACGACATCGTCGGCGCCTGCAACGCGGTCAAGGCCAACGGCGGCGCCGTCACGCGCGAGCCGGGCCCGGTCAAGGGCGGCAAGACGGTGATCGCCTTCGTCACCGATCCGGACGGCTACAAGATCGAACTGATCGAACGCAGTTTCGACGGCCAGGGCGCGGGGCTTTAACCCCGAACCGTGCTGGCCGGCTTGCGTGCGCCGGCGGTGTGCAGGAAGATGAACACGCCGACGGCGCCGATCGCGCCGACCAGCACGGACGCCAGCGCCAGCACGGCCGGCTGCTGGTTGTACAGCTTGGCGACCAGGTATACCAGCACGGCGTTGGCCAACAGCAGAGGCATGCCCAGCCACCACAGAACCAAATCGAGCGACGCCGAATAGCCGCTCCCCAGCATGGGCAGCAGTGGCAGCACATGGGCCACCAGCATCAACGCGAACACCGCGCGCCACCACGCCAGCAGGCGCGGCGCATCCGCCCGCTCCTGCTCGGACAACACCACCGCGGGCGCGCTGCGCCGCCTGAAGTACACCACCACAAAACCCAGGAACAACACCATGCTCAGCGCCAGGCCGCCGGCTATGCACATCCACAGCGCGCCGTAGCCGCAGCCGCCCTCGAACGACGAGCCGAACCACTCGCAGGGCATGGTGCTCACCGCGAAATAGGCGATGGCGCCGGCGATGCCGACCGACGCGGCAAACGCGATGAGCAAGGTCAGTATGGTGCCTGCGGCGCTGCGCAGGGCAAGGGGGGCGGTCGACATGGCGGCGGTGTTTTATTTATTTAATAACGATGTGCCGGATGGTACAAGCTCCCGCCATTCCCGTCCACGCGATAGGGCGAAAAAAAACGCCGGCGCATCGCCGGCGTCTGTGCGTCGAGCCCGGCGCGGCTTAGTGCGCCAGCAGGGCGTTGATCGGCGCCAGGTCGTCTTCCTTCAGCGAGCCGGCGGCCGACTTCAGGCGCAGGCCGTTCATGATGGTGTCGTAGCGGGCCTTGGCCAGGTCCTTCTGGGTCGAGTACAGCAGCTTCTGGGCATTCAGCACGTCGATGTTGATACGCACGCCGACCTGGTAGCCCAGCTTGTTCGAATCGAGCGAGGACTTGCTCGACACCTCGGCCGCCTCCAGCGCCTTGACCTGCGCCAGGCCGCTGTTCATGCCCAGGTAGGCCGAGCGGGCGTTCTGCGAGGCGGCGCGCTTGGTCGCCTCCAGGTCGTTGCGGGCCTTGTCCTCCAGCGCGATGGTTTCGCGCACCTTGCTGGTGACGGCGAAGCCGCTGAAGATCGGCACGTTCCAGCTGACGCCGATGGCGTTGTTGTTGGTGCGCTGCTGGCCGGTGGTGGTCTGGTGCGTGGTGCTGGCGATCAGGTTGGCGGTCGGCATGTGGCCGGCGCGGTTGCGCTCGATTTCGCGCTTGGCGATCTCCACGTTCAGCTTGGCGGCCACGACGGCGTAGTTCTGGTTCTCGGCCGAGCTGACCCACGGCTCCACCGCGGCCGGCGACGGCGCGCTGATGGTCACGCCGGTGCGCAGCGGCGCCAGTTCGCCCGGCGCCTGGCCGATGATCACCTGCAGCGCGGTGCGCTTGTTGTCCAGGTCATTGATGGCGGCGAACTCCTGCGCCACCACCAGGTCGTACGCGGCCTGCGCCTCGTGGGTGTCGGTGATGGTCTGGGTGCCGACCTCGAAGTTGCGCTTGGCCGAGGCCAGCTGTTCGGTGGTGGCCACCTTCTGCGCCTGGGTCGAGGTCAGGTTGTCCTGCGCGGTCAGCACGTCGAAGTAGGCTTGCGCCACGCGCGTGATCAGGTCCTGCTGGGCCTGGGCGAAGGTGGCTTCGGCGGTGGCCTGCGCCAGCTTGCTTTGCTGGTAGGTCTGCCAGTTGCCCCAGTTGAACAGCGGCTGGCTCAGTTGCACGGTGTAGGAGTTGCTGTGGCTGTCGACGTCGGCCTTCGGCGTGTAGCTACCGCCCAGAAACTGGGAGACATCGCCGCTGTTGCGCGTGTTGCTGCCACTGGCCGCGATGTTCGGCAGCAGGCCGGAGCGCCCCTGAGTGATCCGTTCCTGGCCCGCGGTCAGCGACGAGCGCGCGCCGGCGTACGTGGCGTCGTTGGCCAGCGCTTGCTGATATACCTGGATCAGGTCGGCCGCCTGTGCGTTGAGCGTCAAGAAGGCGCTGGTGATCAGCACGGCGATAAGGGGTCTCTGCATTGCATTCTCCGTTGGAGTCATCAAAAAAGTTGATCAAATCAAAAACACACTACCTTGGCGCCGCGCCCGTCTTCAGCGTCGCGACACTCAATACTTGGCCATCGTGCCGTCGACTTGCAGCGCCCAGGCGTGGATGCCGCCGGTCAGGTTGATCATCTTGCCGAAGCCGTTACGCTCCAGGAAGGCGGCCACCTGCAGGCTGCGCGCGCCGTGATGGCAGATGCAGACGATGGCCGCATCCTCGTCCAGGTCGTCGATGCGCGCCGGTATGGTGTTCATCGGGATCTGCACCGAACCGTCGATGCGGCAGGTCTCGAATTCCCAGTTCTCGCGCACGTCCAGCAACATCGGGCTGGGCCGCGCATCGTCCGCCAGCCAGTCGGCCAGTTCCAGAGCGGTGATCTGCTGCATGGCCGGTCCGCTTAAAACTTGAACTGCGACGGCTGCACGGCCGAGGCCAGCGGCTTGACGTCGGTTTCAAACAGCGTGCGCGTGTCATAGCCGGCCTCGCCGGTGCGGGTGATCAGCTGCGCCTTCATCGCCGGCGACTGGCCGATGATGGCCGCCAGACGGCCGCCCACTTTCAATTGTTGCAACAACGCTTCCGGCAGCACCGGCAGCGAACCGGTCACGACGATGACGTCGAACGGCGCGCCCTGGCTCCAGCCCTGGGCGCCGTTGCCCAGCTCCACCGTCACGTTGGTGACGCCGTTGTCGGCCAAATTCTTTTCCGCCAGCGCCTTGAGCTCGGGCGACACCTCCACCGCCGTCACGTGGCGGCCCTTGTGGGCCAGCAGCGCGGCCATGTAGCCGGAGCCGGCACCGATTTCCAGCACGTTCTCATGCTTCTTGACGTTGACGTCCTGCAGCAGGCGCGCCTCCACCTTCGGGTTCAGCATGGCGACGCCGCCCGGCAGCGGGATTTCGGTGTCGGCAAACGCCAGCGCCTTGTGGGCGGCCGGCACGAAATTCTCGCGTTTGACCACCAGCAGCAGGTCCAGCACACTCGTGTCGAGGACGTCCCAAGGGCGGATTTGCTGTTCGATCATGTTGAAGCGGGCTTGTTCGATATTCATCTTATGACTCGGGTCGGGATTAAATAATCCGTCATTTTATCGTTGAACTGGCATCGAGGCACATATTAACGATATGACGGCGGGTTCGCGGGAAATTGCGACAGTCTGCAGTTTAAGGGGGTTGAACCTACCAAATTGGCAAGTTTGACGCAGTGCATGGGGCGGACGGCTCACGGCGCGGGCACTTCCAGGCCGCGCAGGGTGACGTCGATCAACGTGTCCATGAAGGCGGCCGGGTCGATCGGCGGCATCTCGCAGGTGGGCATGAAGGAGTGGGTCCACATCATCAGCATCAGCACCGGCGCCACCAGCACCGGCGTCATGACGGCCGGGTCGACCGGGCGGAACTCGCCGCGCGCGATGCCGCGCACCAGCACGCTGGCGATCAGGGCGTTGCCGCGGGCGACCACGTCGTTGTTGTAGAACTGCGCCAGCTCGGGGAAGTTGTTGCCTTCGGCAAGCATCAACTTGGTGATGCCGGCCAGGTGGGTGGCGCAGATCTGGTGCCACCACTTCATCAGGATGGCGCGCAGCAGCGCGGCGCTGGGGCCGTCGAAGCCGGCCGCCTCCTGCTCGGCCTCGCCGATGGCGTGCACGATGTTCTCGCGCACCACGGCCTTGAACAGTTCTTCCTTGTTGGCGAAATACAGGTACAGCGTGCCCTTGGACACGCCGGCGCGCTTGGCCACGTCCTCCAGGCGCGTGCCGGCATAGCCGCGCTCGACGAACTGGTCCAGCGCCGCCGCCAGCAATTCCTGCGGCCGCGCATCCTTGCGCCGCTCCCAGCGTGGCTTCGTGTCTTGAGGGGCTTGCATGGGTGTACCCGATTTAACTTACTTATAAGTCATTAATATAAGCGCAAGGGCGAGCAACGTCAAGGCGCGTGGCTGTTGTGAGGCTGCGCGAGCGGGTTGCCGTCGCATGTTGCGGCAATTAAACCTGCGTATAATGCCTTCAGGCGCACAAGTCCTTGACGCCGGACCGGGGGGACCACCAGGGAATGAAGATGCTGCGCTTGCTGCTGTGGATGGGGCTGATATGGGCGTCGGCCATCGCGCACGCCACCACCACGGTCACCTGCGTCACGGAGGAAAACCGCCCCGTCAATTTTTGGGAGAACGGCAAGGTCACCGGCTTCAGCACCGAGGTCGTCGAGGCCGTCCTCAAGGAAATCGACGTGCCGGCCGACATCCAGGTCATGCCCTGGGCGCGCGCCTACGCGACGGCCTTGCACAAGGAAAACGTACTGATCTTCTCGATCATGCGTACGCCCGAGCGCGAGCACCTGTTCAAATGGGTCGGCGTGGTTTCCCCGCCCGACAGCTCCTATCTGTACGCCTTGCGCGAACGCCACATCAAGCTCGACAATCTCGGCGACGCCCTGCGCTACAAGATCGCCACCATCAACGGCGACGCGCGCGAGCAATATCTGGAGTCGAAGGGCTTCGTCAAGGGCCGCCAGCTGCATGGCAACGCCCAGCCAAAAACCAACTACGAAAAACTGAAGCTGGGACGCGTCGACCTGTGGGCGATGAGCGACCTGGTGGCGGCGGACATCGTGCGGCGCGATGGCGGCGAACTGTCCAAGACCCTGGTGCGGGCGCTGCAGTTGACCGAGCTGGGCAGCGGCGGCAGCTACATGGCCTTCGGCCCGCAGACCGACGATGTGCTGGTCGAGCGCTTCCGCAAGGGGCTGGAGGCCATCAAGGCCAATGGCACGTTTGCTGCGCTGCAAAAGAAGTGGTTCTGAAGGACTAACTTGAATAGATGAAGTTGTTTTTGATCCAGATCAAGGGTTTTTCGGATCGCAATTCATAGTATCGTTCCTGACAGAAACCCATAACGGAGACCACCATGAAACAGTTTATTTCCAAAATTTTGCTGCTGGCGATGACCGTGCTGCTGGCCACCAGCGCCTATGCCGCCAACGACCGCGCCAACGCGGAAGACTGCGTCGCGCTGGTCAAGAAGGCCGTCGCCTACATCAAGGCCAACGGCAAGGAAAAGGCGTTCGCCGAATTCAACAATTCCAAAGGCCAGTTCGTCGACCGCAACCTGTACATCTTCGTCTACGATCTGAACGGCGTCAGCCTGGCCATCGGCAACGGCAACGCCTCCAAGATGGTCGGCAAGAACCTGATCGACATGCGCGACGCCGAAGGCACCTACATCATCAAGGGCCTGATCCAAACCGCCAAGGCGAAGAACCAGGGATGGTTCGACTACAAGTGGCCCAACCCGGTCACCAAGGGCATCGAAGAGAAATCGAGCTACGTCGAAAAAGTCGACGACTACCTGGTTGGCGCCGGGATCTACAAGCAATAAACCGAGCCGGCCGGTCAGGCCAGGCGCGCCGCCAGTTCGGCCACGCGCTTGCCCAGCAGGCGGGCGGTCTCCAGGTCGCCGCTGCGCGGCGCCTCCTCGGGCGAGGCGTCCGACGGCGAAATCGCCAGCGCGCCGGCAAAGCCGGCGGTCCAGTTGACGTCGGCCGGACCGTGCTCCTTCTTGTTCGACGGCAGCACGCCGGTGCCGATCCAGATCTGGCTGTGCTGCATCGCCAGCGTCCAGAAATACTGGATGGTGGAGAACTTGTCGCCGTTGGTCGACGCCGAATTGGTGAAGCCGGCGGCGACCTTGTTCTTCCAGTTCTGGCCGAACCATGCGGCCGACGACTTGTCGGCGAACTTCTTGAACTGCCACGCCGGGCCGCCCATGTAGGTCGGGCTGCCGTAGATGACGGCATCGGCCTTGGCGATGGCGGCCATCGCATCCTCGGTCAGGTCGCCGTTCTGGTCGATGCGGTACAGCGTCGCCTCGGCGCCGGAGACGCCTGCGGCGCCGGCCTGCACGGCTTCTGCCTGTTTGACGGTGTGGCCGTAGCCGCTGAAGTACACGATCGCGATAGTGGTCATAAAAAATCCCAAAAAAGTTATTGAACAGGGGGCCAGGCGCCGATCTGGTTCAACATGCCGAACCAGTCCTCCAGGTGCCAGGTGTGCGTGATGCGGTCCGCCCCCAGATAATGGAACTCATGGATCGCAATTGCAATAGGCTGATTGGTAGGGGCGATGCCGAAAAACTCGCCGCGGTGGGTGCCGGTGATCCGCGCGCGCACGGCGGCGCGGCCGTCGCGGCCGAAGATGTCGAGGATGGCGATGTTCACGTCCGGAAAGGCGGCGCCGAACATGGCGACCACCGGCTTCATGCCGGCCAGGCCGGGTTGCTGGCCGGGGCCGAGCGGCGTGTCCTGCCAGTCCGGCGTCAGCGCCTGGTCGAGCAGGTCGGGATTGCGCTCGTTGAAGGCGCGGTACAGCGTTTCGATGGCTTGCTGCTGGGCCTTGGTCAAGCCGTTGTCCTGCATGGTCATGGTGGGCTTTCGTATCGGTGGATGACCCGGCCACTGTAGCAATCCGCCCCCACGCAAGTCCAATCGATAATGGATATGCGGTATCATCCACCGCATGGATTTACATGGCATAGACCTCAACCTGCTGGTGGCCTTCGACGCGCTGATCTGCGAGCGCAACGTCACGCGCGCCGGCGTGCGCATCGGCCGCACCCAGCCCGCCATGAGCGCGGCGCTGGCGCGCCTGCGCCTGCTGCTGAAGGACGATCTGTTCGTGCGCAGCGCCAGCGGCCTGCAGCCGACGCCGCGCGCGCTGGAACTGGCGGCGCCGCTGGGCGAGGCGCTGGCCAGCATCCAGCGCACGCTGGCGTTCACGCAGGCCTTCGAGCCGTCGCGCGCGGCGGTGCGCTTCACGCTGGCCCTGTCCGACCATCCGGCCGTCGTCATGCTGCCGGCGTTGCTGGCGCGCCTGGCGCACAAGGCGCCAGGCGTCACGCTGCGGATCAAGTCCTTCAGCGCGCGCGAGGACGCGCTGGCGTTGCTCGATGCCGGCGAGGCCGACGCCGCGGTCGGTGTGCCGGGCGGCAGCACGCCGCGCATCCCCACCCTGCCGCTGTTCGAGGAGCGCTTCGTGTGCGTGGCGCGCAAGGGCCATCCGCTGGCGGACAAGAAGCTGACGCTCAAGCGCTTCCTGGACTGCCGGCACCTGCTGGTGTCGCCCGAGGGCGACGGCGTCGGCCACGTCGACGTCAAGCTGGCGCAGTTGCGGCGCCGGCGCCAGGTCGCCGTGACGCTGCCGCAGATGTACGCGGCGCCGGCCGTCGTCGCCGGCGGCGACCTGCTGGCGACATTGATGGAGGGCGTGGTGCGCGCCAGCGGCATGGCCCGCGCGCTGGCGGTGCTGCCGCTGCCGCCGGAGCTCGACCTGGAGCCGGTGCCCTTCGTGCTGCACTGGCACCGCCGCAACGACGCGCATCCGGCCCAGCGCTGGCTGCGCGACCAGGTCGCGCTGGTGTGCCGCGAGCTGTATGGCGTCAGCGGCGGCCCTTGAGCTCCTGCACGCGCCAGCCGTCCTCGCGCCCGCGCAGGAAGGCCAGCATCGAATCGACCGTCACCGCGTTGATGCGGTCGGAGAAGCGCAGCGCGTTCGGATGGTCGTCGAAGGCGATGTTGGCCTTGAACACGCGCCCGCCCAGCCGCGTCAGCGGGCCGATGTGCATCTCGGTCGGCGTGTAGCCGGCCATCTTCAGCCACGACTGCGCCTGCTCGCGCGTGCGGATGCGGAAGTCCGTGGCCTCGGCCGAGGCCATCACCTCCAGCACCCACTGGTTGGAGTTCTGGTACTTGGTCGAGAACGGATAGGCCACCATGCTGTAATGGCTGCCGTGGAAGCCGTGCAGCGTGGCCGGGTCGCGCAGGATCTCGCCCAGCTTGGCGGCGATCTTCGGCGGCGGCACGATCACCAGCGCGTCCAGCGTGAACGGATTCTCCAGGAAGAAGTTCGCCAGGCCGTCGACCCACAGCGCGGAATCGGCGGTGCCGCATTCGTTGAGCAGTTCGTACACACGCCACGGCTGTCCCGGCGCGCTGCGGAAGGCCAGGCCGGCGTGGCTGTACTTCAAACCGTACTTGGACAGGTCCTGGCCCTGGCGCGCGATCATCGCCACGTCGCTGCCGGTGGCGTCCAGCGCGGCCTGCAGCGACTGGCCGGTGGCCAGCGCGTCGGTCAGCGCGGCCTGCGTCACCGGATGCTCTTCGCACGAGCGCCCGGCGTGCGCCGGCGCGGCGGCCAGCATGGCGATCACGCCGGCCGCGCCCAACAAGGCCCGCGCGCTCATTGCGGCGGCAGGCGTTTTTGCGACAGCAGCGCCTCGCCCAGGGCGTTGGGGATGAAGGCCACCACCTTGCCCGAGGCGACCAGCAGGGTGCCGGTGGTTTCCGACACCACCTGCACCGCGGTGCCCACCGACAGGCCGATCGCGTCGACCGTCTTGCCGGCCAGCTTGACCGACAGCTTGCCCGCCGAGCTGACCGACGTCAGCACGACCTCGACGCCGTCCGCCACGCTCTGCCCGACGCCGCTGACGACGTAGGCGCCGCCGATCACCACCGCCATCGAACCGGCGGCCGGCCCGGAATCGCCCTTGGCCGAAGCGGCCACGCTGACCACCGGCGCGGCCAGGATGGACATGGTGCCGACCGAGATTTGCTCGGACGGCGTGAAGTTGGAGATGCCGCCTGCGGCCATTGCCGCGGCGCTGGCCAGCGCCAGCACGGCGCCGGCGACGGTGTTGCGAAATGCTGTACCTGCTGTCATGCGTAAGTCTCCCGATTCGATCTGATGTCACGATGTTCCCAAGAGGATAACATTAAATACAAAACAACTTTTAACTCGTCGCCAAGCGTGTGGGAGTGGGCTACACTGTCGGTCACACCCATCCGCGTCCGCCTCCATGCCCGAGAAGAACCTGCCTGAGCTGATCACCCTGAAACGCCTGATCGACGAAGGCGGGCGGCATCTGGAGGTCGGCACCTCCTGCACGGTGGCGATGGACGGCCGCCAGTTCCCGGTCTACACCATCGCGCTCGGCAACCCCAGTCCGGACGTGCCGGCGCTGGGCTTCTTCGGCGGCATCCACGGCCTCGAGCGCATCGGCACCCAGGTCATCCTGTCGTTCATGGAAAGCCTGCTGGCGCGGCTGCGCTGGGACAGCACGCTGCACCAGCAGCTCGAATCGATGCGGCTGGTGTTCATGCCGCTGGTGAACCCGGGCGGCATGTGGCAGGCCACGCGCTGCAATCCGCAGGGCGTGGACCTGATGCGCAACGCGCCCTTGAGCGCGGTCGACAAGGTGCCGTTCATGCTGGGCGGGCAGCGCATCAGCCACCACCTGCCGTGGTATCGCGGCAAGGCCGGCGCGCCGATGGAGGCGGAAAGCCAGGCCGTGTGCGAACTGGTCGAGCGCGAACTGCTGTCGCGCCAGTTCAGCATGGCGCTCGACTGCCACTCCGGCTTCGGCCTGCGCGACCGCATCTGGTTCCCGCACGCGCACACCACCGCGCCCATCCCGCACCTGGCCGACATCGGCGCGCTGGAGCAGCTGTTCAGCCAGAGCTACCCCAACCACAACTACGTGTTCGAGCCGCAGAGCCGCCAGTACCGCACGCACGGCGACCTGTGGGACTACCTGTACCTGAACGGCACCAGCTACAGCGAGCGCGTGTTCCTGCCGCTGACGCTGGAGATGGGCTCGTGGCTGTGGGTGAAGAAGAATCCGCGCCAGATCTTCGACCGCATCGCCATCTTCAACCCGACCGCCCGGCACCGGCTGCAGCGGGTGCTGCGGCGCCACCTGATCTGGTTCGACTTCCTGATGCGCGCGGCCAACAGCCACGGGCGCTGGATGCCGGAGGGGATGGCGCGCAAGGTCCAGCACCGGCGCGCGCTGGCGCAGTGGTACGACGCATGAGCCGCTGGGTCCTGCTGCGCGGCCTGATGCGCGAACAGCGCCACTGGGGCGGCTTCCCCGGCCAACTGGCCGCCGCGCTGCCGGACGCCGCCATCGTCACGCCCGACCTGCCCGGCAACGGCGAGCGCCACGCGCTGCGCAGCGCCACGCGGGTGGCGCAGATGGTGGAGTTCTGCCGGCGCGACCTGCGCGCGCGCGGCGTCGAACCGCCCTACTCGCTGCTGGCGCTGTCGCTGGGCGGCATGGCGGCGGTGGAATGGTGCAGCCGCTATCCCGACGAAGTGGAGCGTTGCGTGCTGATCAACACCAGCATGCGGCCGTACAGCCGCTTCCACCAGCGGCTGCGCTGGCGGAACTATCCGGCCATCGTCAACCTGATGCTGCGCGGCGGCGTCGAGCGGCAGGAGCGCCTGATCCTGCGCCTGACCAGCCGTGGCGGCGACGACGCCGCACGCGAGGAACTGCTGCAACGCTGGCTGTCCTACCAGCGCGAGTTCCCGGTCACGCGCGCCAACGCGCTGCGGCAGCTGTGGTCCGCCGCCCGCTTCCGCGCGCCGTCCGCGCGGCCTGCGGTGCCGCTGCTGATCCTGGCCGGCGCCGGCGACCAGCTGGTGGACCATGGCTGCTCGCTGCGGCTGGCGCAGGCATGGGACGCGCCGCTGATGGTGCACCCGAACGCCGGCCACGACCTGCCGCTGGACGACGGCCCATGGGTGGCGGCGGCTATCGCGAAATGGCTGGCGGCGGAAAAAGGGGCGTAAAATAACGCCCCTATGAAAACCACCGTCATGAACTGCCGCGACAACTGCGGAGCGTGCTGCATCGCTCCTTCGATTACGAGTCCGATACCGGGTATGCCAAACGGGAAGCCCGCCGGTGTCCGGTGTATCCAGCTCGGCGACGACAATCGATGCGGCGTCTTCGGCAAGCCGGAGCGGCCGGCGTTTTGCGGTGGACTGCAACCGTCTGAAGATATGTGTGGATCGCATCGAGAATATGCCATTCGCTGGCTTGAAGAACTGGAGTGCGCTACGCTTCCCGATGCCTTAAGCTAACACGCACATCTGACTATGAGTTTTCGTTACCGCCCCACGCGCTTTTCTGAATATCACGATACTCTCGTGTCTGTCCTATTACAGAGTCCCAATCGGTTCAAATCTTTCGACGACTCTAATGTAGACCAGAAGGAAGCCCTTAGAGAAGCGTTTGAAGGACTGCAGAAAACCTTCCCGTTGGTGGAAAAAAAGCTTAAAGACGAGTACCTCGCGGCGATACTTCGAGAGCTTCTTCGGATGGCCTACGAATTCTATTCGAGCGGCGACAGCCGGAATGGAGCATATGCACTCCAGGAAGTCGAGGGAACCGTCTGGCCAAGCAGGAATGTCCCCCCTAGACACGCACTCGATGCCGAATGTCGGGTGCACGGCACGTTGAAACGGTATGCAGGCAAGGCTCCGAATCCCTACCCATATCCTGGCAGCGTTGAAGATATGGGCCACTCGCAGCTTCAGTTGTTTAGCGCCGTATTGAGGCAGTATGAAGACGGCAGCGAAACTCTACAACCTGGGGATGAGCACAACTGGTTGCTTGGGCCAGATACGATAGCTCGAAAATTTAATGCTCAGTCAAAGAAAGCTGCGGCTACACGATTCACTCAAGAGCTGTCGACACGCACATCGCTAGCCGCCTTGCGCGCTACCAGTGTATTTGGCAGCTTGCTAATATTCGACATCGAAGAAACCCATCGTCCCCGCATTTCCGTTCGAGGGAAGCCAGAGCTATTCAAGACCGGAAGCCCGAACTTCATCGTCGAAGAGGCCATCTGGACCGCAAAACCAGCGAGCTAACGCAACGCCTTCGTGCTTTTCTAACTCCCTCTCTTCCAGTGCCGCATATGCCGGCCAAAATATGCGACGCCAACGGCGAACAGGCGATCCGCTGGCTGGATGAGTTGGAGCGCGATCCCCCCAGCCCAAGTCGAAGCCAACAGTCCAGAAATAATTTAACTGCTTTACACGCGCCCCCTGGGCTTGCGAGTCCTCGCCATTTGCTCACGCCTTTCCACCGCCTCAAGGTATTGCGCTTCGGTCAGCAACCTGTCTCCTCTGGCGAGAAACCAGCCTTCCACGCAGTCGTTGTCACGCAGAGCTATCTGAACATGAGTGCCAACGCGAAAACCTGACTTCGGTGCTACCTCGGCGCCCTGATAAAAAGCTCCACGTACCGCTTGAAATGATGGCGAAGGGGGCGAACTATTTTCCCGGATGTCGTGGATGAAAGTGAATACCGCATTGTCGAGTTTTCGCAGAATGATGTCAGCGTCGTCTTCACTTGCGGCGGCGTTCTTCGGCACAGGACTACCTGTCGCCGCCAAACCGGAAAGTAACGCCGGATACGCAAGGGTGAACTCATGAATGCCTTCTTGAGTCGTCATATCCAGCCAGCGCTGAACGCTAAGAACTGCGCCCACAACCGCAGGCGTGCCAATTGGTCTTGCGGTGTACATCTTCATGGGATTGTTGTGAGATGCGTTGGCAAACATTAATGCTCGCTCGGCGTCCCCTTCAAAGAAATAGGCCCCCGGTCCCAACCAATCATAGGGATTCTTGCTGAGGTCGAGATGTGCAAGCTTGCCGCTGACTAAATCGTCTCTCGTCGTGATATCGCAACCGTGATACGCGACGAGCAAACGACCTTCAATCATTTGTAGACACGAGAGAGTTTGCCACCGGCTGTAACGATGCCCGAGCGACGCACAGCCCGGGCGGCGGCCTTATCCGATATCGCGTAAGGATTCGCCGCTTTCGCGGGGGCGGAAGAACTCACCCCGTTGCGCTTGACATCGGGGACAAGCTCATGCGCTGGCTTGGCTTTTGATTTCGAGGTAACCATGCTTCATTTTCGCACAACGCTCAAAGTGCCGCAAATTTAAGCAGCGATAGTTTTGTGGAACGCCCGCCGAGTCGACCACTCCATCGCTGGGCGACCCGGCGGACGCTACCACCCCTCGCTAAGGCTTGGCGTAGCTATAGGTCAGCGAGTAGGCGCCGCTGCCGGTCACGGCGCTGATCATCGCGTAGTAGTAGCCGGCCGGGGCGTTGTAGGTCAGCGTCTTGTTCGGCGACGTGCCCTGGCTGGCGGCCACTTGCGCCCAGCCGTTGGCGCCCCACTGATACAGCGAGACCTGGAAGTTGGTGCCCACCTTCCCGCTCAGGTTCAGCGTGAAGGCGCCGGCCGCCGCCTGCCCCCACCCGGGCGAGGCGCTCGGCGCGTAGGCGGTGCCGCCGCTGGCGAGCACGCCGGTCTGCGTGATGCCGCCCCCGCCGGTGTATTGCGCGAACACCTTGGCCGCCGCCCCTTCGTTGACCGCGTGCCACGGATAACCCAGCATCCGCATGCGCGAGTTCTCGGTCGGGCGGTATTTGCCGCTGGCGCAGTATTGCGCGCCCTGGAACACGCCCACCGTGCCGTTCGGGTACGCGCCCGCGCTGGTCGGCACCGGCGTGCTGGCCGCGATCAGGCCGCGCCACTTGACGCTGCGGGTGCCGTTCATCGTCACGTCCGGCTCGGCCGGCTCGCCGTTCAGGCTGCAGGTGCCGTAGTCGTATTCGTCGGCCAGCCCGAACGCCGTGTGGCCGATCTCGTGCAGCGCGATCTCGATCGATTGCGTCGCCATCGACAGCGTGGCGACCTGCCCGCCGGAGCCGCCGTAGCGCGTGGAGTTGGCGACCACGATGATCACGTCCCTTTCGTCCGGCGCCAGCACCGAGCCGACGATGTCCTGCACCTTGTCGTTGTCCACGCACAGCAGGCGGTCGATGTTGTAGCAGTTGAAGGCCGCGTCCATCGCGGTGTCGCGGTAGATGCCCTTGTCCGGTTCATCCACGCCGGACTGGTTGCTGGCCACATCCACCCGCCGCACGTTCATGTTGGCGCGGTTGGCGGCGAACAGAGGATCGGCCAGGAAGCCGTCGATGACCTTCTGCGCATCCGTATGCCACTTGTCCATTTCCGCCGCCGTGTAGCCGTCGCCGACGAACACGTAGTCCATGCGCGCGGCGGCGGGGCCGGTGCTGACGATGGTGGTGGCGGTGGCCGTCGGCGTCAGGGCGGCGGCGCGCGCGCTGCGCGATGCGCCGGCCAGCTTCGCCAGCGCGGCGCGGTCGAAGCTCGCCAGCGGCGCGGCGGCGACGGCGCCGCTCATGCCCTTGGCGCTGGCGCCCTGCGCCGGCAGCACCTCGATGGTGGCGGTGGCGCTGTCGAAGGGCATCGAGACTTCGAACGAGCCGGTTGGCTGGCGCACGGTTTCGGAGATGTCGATGGCTCCGGTGCGCGGATTGAAGACCTCGACGTGGCGCTGCTGGCTGCCCGCCACCGTCACCTCGTGCAGAATGGCGCCCTGCGCATCGCGCGCGACCACGCGCCACTGCGCGCCGGCCGCTTGGCTGCGCACGTCCGGCGTCAGGGCGAAGCTGCCGATTTCCGCGTGGCGCGCGCTGAACACGGCGCCGTTGCGGCCATCGGCATAGGACAGGCGCAGCGAGATATTGTCGGCGCTGGCGGCGCCCGCTGCCAGCAGCGCTGCCAGCGCCGCCGTGATGCGTAGGTGGTTCATGGTGTCCCCTTGGTTTTTGTAGTGGAACACCGATTGTCACGCCGGCGCCGGCCGCACAATTGCGCAATGCCGCGCAACTTGTACAAAGCTGCTGCCATCGTCGCTGGCTGTTGCGCGGCCGCCGCGCTCGGCCGGATCAGCGCCGCAGCGCCATCTGCGCCAGCATGCGCTTCAACTCCGCCCAGAATTCCGGCGCCGACACGCTGCGTGGCGTGGCCGGCTTGCGGATGCATAACGGGGTGATGGCGTGGGTCTGGAACATGGCAACCTCCTTGTCGAATGGTGCGCCGATGTCGATAAATTCTTGTGCATGGATTTTTATCAGCGCATGAGGTATATTTTCCTCCCGCATGCGCTCGTGATCAAACGAGTAATTTTCGAACCATGCATAAAAAAAACTTAGCCTATGACCAAACCGCTGCGCTCACTCTCCGGCCTGATCGACTTCGATTGCGCCGCCCGCTGGGGCAGCTTCAAGCTGGCCGCCCAGGAGCTGCACAAGACGCCGGCGGCCATCAGCCTGCAAGTCAAGCAGCTGGAGGCGGCGGTCGGCTTCGAGCTGTTCACGCGCCACCCGCGCCACATCGCGCTGACCGACAAGGGGCAGGAACTGGCGGTGACGGTGGCGCGCGTGCTGGGCGAGCTGCGCGCCAAGGTGACGGCGCTGCAGGACGGCGACGAGGAAAAAATCCTGCGCATCTCCACCACCCACTCGCTGGCGATCAAGTGGCTGGTGCCGCGCATCCACCGCTTCACCAAGCTGTATCCGGAGCTCGACATCCGCATCGATTCCAGCGACCGCCTGGCCGACATGGAGGACGGCAGCACCGACGCCGCGCTGCGCTTCCATGCCATCGAGGACGGCGACCCGGAGCTGCTGTTCCGCGAACGGCTGGTGGCGGTCTACAGCCCGTCGTTGCTGGCGCCCGGCCAGCAGGCGCTGACGCTGGCCGACCTGCAGCGCTTCCCGCTGCTGCATGAGCAGAGCACCGAGGAGTGGATACAGCTGCTGCGCGAGAACCACATCCTCAAGGGGAAATACGATTTCTCGCGCAGCTACAGCAACTTCGCCGTACTGGCGCAGGCGGCATTGGCGGGACAGGGCATCAGCCTCGTGTCCTACGCCATCGCCTACGAGGACCTGCGCACCGGCGCGCTGAAGATGCTCGCCTGCCGCTGCGCGCCCTACCCGCGCGGCTACCGGCTGGTGGTCAGCCGCAGCAAAGAAGGCACGGCCAAGATCGCCCGACTGCGCGCCTGGCTGAAGGACGAAATCGACGAGATGCGCCGCTCGCTGGATTGACGCGGCGCGCCCCGGCTATCGTGCAGGCAGCAGCTTGAGCGCACCCTCCAGGCGGATATCGTCGGAGGCGCTGCCGACCATCAGCTTGAAGTCGCCCGCCTCGGCGCCCCACGCCAGCTGGCTGTTGAAGAACGACAGCAGCTCGCGGTCGATGGTGAAGCTCACGCGGCGCTGCTCGCCCGGCCGCAGATGGATCTTCTGGAAGCCCTTCAGCTCCTTCATTGGCCGCGCCACCGAGGCCACCATGTCGCGCAGGTACAGCTGCACGATCTCGGTGCCCTCGGCCTTGCCGGTGTTGGCCAGGTCGAACGACAGCGTGACCTGCTGCGACGGCGACATCTCCGCGCTGCTGATCGTCAGGCCGGAGTATTTGAAGTCGGTGTAGCTGAGGCCATGCCCGAAGGCGTAGCGCGGACTGTTGACCGAATCGATATAGCCCGATTTGTAGACCACATCCTTCTCGTCGGTGACGGGCCGGCCGGTGCTGGGCTGCGCGTACGACAGCGGAATCTGGCCGACGCTGCGCGGGAAGGTGATCGGCAGTTTGCCGGACGGGTTGTAGTCGCCGAACAGCACATTGGCGACCGCGTTGCCGCCCTCGCTGCCGGGGAACCAGGCGTAGACGATGGCGTCCGCCTGGTCGGCGATGGTGTTGAACACCAGCGGACGGCCGGCCAGCATCACCACCACGACCGGCTTGCCGGTGGCCTTGAGCGCGGCGAACAGCTGCTCCTGATGGCCGGGCAGCGAGATGTCGGTGCGGGACTTGGCCTCGCCGCTCATGTCCCAGGTCTCGCCGACGGCCAGCACGACCACGTCCGCCTTGGCCGCCGTGGCGACGGCTTCGGCAAAGCCCTCGGTGCCGGTGCACCCGGTGCCGCAAGCCTGCGCGTAGCTGACCTGCGCCTTGCCCGCGTGGCCGCGGATGCCTTCGAGGATGCTGACCACGCGCGCGCGGTCGCCCTCCACCACCCAGCCGCCTTCCAGGTCGCGCTGCGCGTCGGCCAGCGGGCCGATGACCGCGATGCGCTGCGCGTCGCGCGACAGCGGCAGTGTGCCGCCCTGGTTCTTCAGCAGCACCAGCGATTTCTGCGCCACGTCCAGCGCGACGGCGCGGTGCGACGGATCGGCCAGCACGGCCTTCTCGCGCGCGGCGTCGGCGAAGCGGTAGGGATCGTCGAACAGGCCAAGCTCGAACTTCTTGTACAGGATGCGACGCACGGCGTCGTCCAGCGTCTTCATTTTCACCTTGCCGGATTTGATCGACTGCTCAAGGTGATTGAGGTGGGCGTAGCTCTCCATGTCCATGTCGCTGCCGGCGTTGATGGCTTTGACCGAGGCGTCGGCCAGGTCGGCGGCGTAACCATGCGCCACCATCTCGCGCACCGAGCCCCAGTCGCTGACCACGAAGCCCTTGAAGTTCCAGCGGCCCTTGAGGACATCGCGCTGCAGGAAGCTGTTGCCGGTGGCCGGCACGCCGTTGAGCGTATTGAAGGAGTTCATGAACGTCGCCGCGCCCGCGTCCAGCGCGGCCTTGAACGGCGGCAGGTAGACCTCGAACAGCTGCTGCTGGCTCATGTCGACCGCGTTGTAGTCTCGGCCCGCCAGCGCCGCGCCATAGGCGGCGAAGTGCTTGGCGGTGGCCATCACGGCATCGGTGGCGCCCAGCCGCTTGCCCTGGAAGCCGTGCACCCGCGCGCGCGCGATGGCCGAGCCGAGGAAGGCGTCTTCGCCGGCGCCTTCCATCACGCGTCCCCAGCGCGGATCGCGCGCGATGTCGACCATCGGCGCGAAGGTCCAGTGGATGCCGGCGGCGGAAGCCTCGCGCGCGGCGATGCGGGCCGACTGCTCGATCGCCTCCATGTCCCACGACGCCGACTCGCCCAGCGGCACGGGGAACACGGTGTGGTAGCCGTGGATCACGTCCTGCCCGAACAGCAGCGGAATGTGCAGGCGCGATTGCAGCGCCAGCGCCTGCATCGCGCGCGTGTCGGCCACGCCTTTCACGTTGAGCATGGAGCCGACCTTGCCGCTGCGGATATCGGCCTGCGTCCGGGCGTCCTCGCCGCTGGCCGGGCCGGTGTTCAGGCTGCCGGATATCTGGTGCAATTGGCCGACCTTCTCGGCCACGGTCATCCGCCGCATCAGCGCGGCGACTTTGCTTTCGATCTGCGCATCCTGCGCGCCGGCCAGCAGCGGCAGCAGCGCCGCGGCCAGGGCCAGCGAGGTCTTCATCATGGTCATTGTGCCTTCCTGTTTAAATTTCAGCGTTCATGTTTGAGCCTGCCAATATATCCGCTATACTTCAGGTTAAACGTTTAACTACATTTCTGAAAAAAAATGACCGAGACCTCCCACGCAAAGCCTTTCAAACGTTTACTCCTCACCGGCGCCGGCGGCGGCCTGGGCACCATTCTGCGCGAGCGCGCCAAGGCCTGGGCCGACGTGGTGCGCCTGAACGACGTCAAGGATCTCGGTCCGGCGCGCGAGGGCGAGGAAATCGTCATCGGCGACCTGGGCGACCGCGACGCCGTGCTGGCGATGATGGAAGGCGTGGACGCGGTGCTGCACTTCGGCGGCATCTCGGTCGAGGACAAGTTCGAGACTATCATGAACGCCAACATCCTCGGCCTGCACCACCTGTACGAGGCGGTGCACAAGTGCGGCGTCAAGCGCGTGATCTACGCCAGCTCCAGCCACGTGGTGGGCTTCTACGAGACCACGCAGGTGGTGGACGCCGGCATGCCGCTGCGGCCCGACGGCTTCTATGGCGTGTCGAAGGCGTTCGGCGAGGCGCTGTCGCGCTACTACTACGACCGCTTCGGCACCGAGACTGTGTGCCTGCGCATCGGCTCCTCCTTCCCCGAGCCGAAGAACAGCCGCATGATGGTCACCTACCTGGCCTACGACGACCTGGTGGAGCTGATACGCTGCTCGCTGTTCACGCCGCGCGTGGGCCACACGATCACCTTCGGCACGTCGAACAATCCGACCAAATGGTGGGACAACAAGCACGCCGCGCACCTGGGCTATGTGCCCAAGCACAGCTCCAGCGAGTTCGCCGCCAACTTCCCCGACAGCGCGGCCTACCCCGCGCCGGACGACGCCCCGACCATCTACCAGGGCGGCCCGTTCGTCACGGCGGGGCCGATGTACAAATAACGAAGGCGAATGCCTGCTTGGGTATTCCAAATCCCAACTCCGTCTAATTCAGTCTAGATAAGTCCGCCTGGGTCCAAATGAGTCTGAAATTCGGCAGGCGCGATCTAAACCAGTCCATAAAATTCGGGGCAAAGTCTAAATCGATCTTATTTTGGAGGGCGAAAGTCTAAACCAGACAATAAGCCTCCCTGTCGCAAGCCCGCATCGTGCAAACTGATAAACAGTTTATTCAGTTTCCAATCGCAAATGCTTGATGGCGCGGTTTTTTCCGATGGTGGCCGACACCAGCAGCGCCTTGCCGCAGCGCACGCGGTACAGGTAGCTGCGCTCCTCGCCGTCGACCGTGCGTTGCAGCAGCTCCAACGGCGGCGCGGCCTTCGCCGGACAGGCGCGCAGCAGCGGCGCCTCCTCCGCCGCGGGATCGGCCGCCATCGCCGCGACGGCGGCGGCCACCTGCCGCGTCACCTCCGGCTCCACATCCTCGATCGGCCCGGGTGCCTGCGCCAGCGCGCAGCCGGACGCCAACGCGGCCAGTACAACCGTCAACAGCGAAATAAACAACCTGGCCATACGCTTCCTTTCGTCGGATATTTGGGAGCCATCTTAGCGCCGCCCGCGCCGCGCCGCCATGTCTCATTTTTAACAGTGCCGCGCAAAATGTCTAAAAAGACCTGATTTTACAAACGGCAAAAAGCCGTGGCTATACTCGTCTGGCAGACCCATCAATCGATCTTTACAGGAGTCCATGCAGCATGCGCCCATTCGCCCGTCCCCTACTTGCATCCCTGATCGTGCTGGCCTACGCGGGTTCCGCGCACGCCGACAGCTATTCCGTTGACAACCTCACGCTGTTCTCCGCCACCGCCGCCACCTCGGCCGACGAGGTGCTGCGCCAGAACGCCAGCCGCTACGGCCTGCCCGCCTCGCTCAACAACCTGGGGCTGGTGAAGGTGCAGGAGTCGCTCACCGGCAAGCACTACCACTACCAGCAGATGCTGCGCGGCCTGCCCGTGGACCGGGCCGAGATCATCGTCTCCATCGGCAAGAACGGCCAGTTGCAAAAGATCTTCAACGAGACCCGCCACATCTCCGACAAGGTGGACGCCAGCGCCGTCAACCAGCTGTACAACCAGGCCCAGATCAGCGAGGACCAGGCGCTGGACAAGGCCTGGACCAATATGAAGGTGCAGCATCCGCTGGTGGCCGCGCCGTCGTCCGAGCTGGTGTGGGTGCCCACCAAGGACGGCGTGCAGCTGGCGCGCAAGGTGCGTATCGAGGCGCAGATGCCGACCGGCGGCTTCGTGCAGTTCCTGAACGCGCACGACGGCACGGTGATCGGCTCCTATTCCACCTCGCTGCCGCGCCGCGGCAAGCGCTCGCTGGACGCGCGCGCCGAACTGGCCGGCCCGGTGCTGGACCGCCGCACCGCCACCAAGGCCGTCAACGACAACCTGGCCGCGCGTCCGCGCCTGAGCGCGCAGGCCGGCGCCGTGGCCGCTGCCACGCCGTCCGGCATCAACGGTTCCGGCTACGCCTTCGATCCCGATCCGCGCACCGTGCTCAACACCGACGCGCTGACCGACACCTCGCCCGCCTCCGCCTTCGACGCCGCCTACTCGACCAAGACCCTGCGCGACCTGACGGTGACCAGCGGCGTCTACAAACTGAGCGGCCCGTTCGTCAACATCAAGGACATCGAATCGCCGAACACGGCGCCCAGCACCACCAGCAACGGCGTGTGGACGGCCAAGCGCGGCAACGACGCCTTCGACGACACCAACGTCTACTTCCACCTGGACCAGAGCCAGCGCTACATCCAGTCGCTGGGCTTCACCGGCACCAAGTCCATCATCAACCGCCCGCTGGACGTGGACACCAACGGCGTCAACGGCGACGACAACTCGCACTACAGCGGCGGCTCGGCCGGCTCGGACTACCTGGCCTTCGGCCACGGCTGCGTCAACGACAGCGAGGACGCGGATGTGATCCTGCACGAGTACGGCCACGGCATCCAGGCCAACATCGACAGCAGCTGGAGCGGCGGCGACACCGGCGCCATGGGCGAAGGCTTCGGCGACTACTGGGCCGCGTCCTACTCCTACAGCACGCCGAACGGCAAGATCTACCACCCCGAGTGGGCCTTCAGCTGGGACGGCCACGGCGCCTGCTGGGACGGCCGCCTGCTCAACCGCACCGACGCCAAGTACAACGCCAGCAAGACCTACGGCGCGCACCAGTCGGTGACCGAGGGCGGCGTGACGTTCCAGTCGGATGAATTGTGGTCGGCGCCGCTGTACCAGTCCATGGTGGCGCTGATCGCCGCCGGCAAGCCGCGCGCCAACATCGACCAGATCATCCTGGAGGCGCACTTCGGCCTGGGCAGCAACATCAAGATGCCGGCCATGGCCACCGCCATCGTCAACGCGGCCAAGACCCTGTTCCCGTCCGACCTGAGCTACGCCAACACCTTCCAGGCCAAGTTCGAGGCGCAGAACATCCTGTCGTCGGTGGTCAGCGGCCCGACCATCAGCGAGGTCGAGAGCAACAACACCACCGCCACCGCGCAAGCCATCACCACCGCCGGCACCACCGTCAACGGCACGATGAGCGCCTCGACCGACGTCGACTACTACAAGATCGTGCTGCCGACCGGCAAAACGCTGGCCGTGACCCTGACCCCGAACGCCAGCTCGGACTACGACCTGGAGCTGTACAACAGCGCCGGCACCAAGGTCGCGTCCAGCGTCAACGGCACCGGCGCCGCCGACAGCGTCAGCTACGGCACCGCCGGCACGCTGTACGCCAAGGTCATCTACTACGCCGGCGGCACCGGCGCCACCAGCGGCAAATACACGCTCAAGGCCAGCTGGTAAGCCGGGTCGAAATACCTTCCTTTCAACGCCCCGCTCCGGGGCGTTTTTTCGTTGGGCCGCCGAAAACCGCATTACGCTTGAGTGAGATTCAGAATCGGAGCCGGCGAACATGGTAAGCTTCGACCCCGGCGCTATAACAGCGCCCCCTTTTCCCACCAACTAACTACTTACTTCATGGATATCGTTCTCGCTCTCAAAGCCCTGATCATGGGCCTGGTTGAAGGTTTCACGGAATTCCTGCCGATTTCGTCGACCGGCCATCTGATTCTGGCCGAACACCTGCTGGGCTTCCACGGCATGGAAGAAAAGATGAAAGTGTTCGAGATCGTCATCCAGGCGGGCGCCATCTTCGCCGTCTGCTGGGAGTACCGCGCGCGCATCGCCGCCGTGCTGACCGGCCTGGGCGACCCGAAGCAGCAGCGCTTCGCCATCAACGTACTGATCGCCTTCCTGCCGGCCGCCGTGCTGGGCGTGCTGTTCAACAAGGCCATCAAGGCCAAGCTGTTCGCGCCGGTGCCGGTGGCGCTGGCCTTCATCATCGGCGGCCTGGTGATCCTGTGGGTGGAAAAGCGCGAGAAGGCCAATCCGGCCATGGCCCGCATCAATTCGGTGGACGACATCACGCCGGCGGACGCGCTCAAGATCGGCATCGCCCAGGCGTTCGCGCTGATCCCCGGCACCAGCCGCTCCGGCGCCACCATCATGGGCAGCATGATCTTCGGCCTGTCGCGCAAGGTGGCCACCGAGTTCTCGTTCTTCCTGGCGATCCCCACGCTGCTGGGCGCCACCGTGTATTCGCTGTACAAGGAACGCGCGCTGCTGTCGGCCTCCGACCTGCCGCTGTTCTCGATCGGCACCGTGGCGGCCTTCGTGTCGGCCTTCCTGTGCGTGCGCTGGCTGCTGCGCTATATCAGCTCGCACACCTTCACCGCGTTCGCGTGGTATCGCATCGCCTTCGGCCTGATGGTGCTGGTCACCGGCTACACCGGTATGATCGTCTGGGCCGACTAACAACTTTGCAGTAGAAACGAGTAGTAGAAATGGATCATCAGGAAAATAACGAGCGCGCCCTTCATCTGCTGCAGACCGTGTTCGGCTACCCAGCCTTCCGCGGCCAGCAGGCGGAGATCGTCGGCCATGTCAGCGGTGGCGGCGACGCGCTGGTCCTGATGCCCACCGGCGGCGGCAAGTCGCTGTGCTACCAGATTCCCGCGCTGGTGCGCGACGGGGTCGGCGTGGTCGTCTCGCCGCTGATCGCGCTGATGCAGGACCAGGTGGACGCGCTGGCCGAGGTGGGCGTGCGCGCCGCCTTCCTCAACTCCACCCAGACTTACGAGGAAGCGAGCCGCATCGAGCGCCTGGTACGCACCGGCGAGATCGACCTGGTCTACGTGGCGCCCGAGCGCCTGATGACGGAACGCTGCCTGAACCTGTTCCAGGCGTCGAAGATCGCGCTGTTCGCTATCGACGAGGCGCACTGCGTGTCGCAATGGGGCCACGACTTCCGGCCCGAGTACATCAAGCTGTCGGTGCTGCACGAGCAGTTTCCCAACGTGCCGCGCATCGCGCTGACCGCGACCGCCGATCCGCAGACCCGCGCCGAAATCATCCACCGCCTGCAGCTGGGCGACGCGATGCAGTTCGTGTCCTCGTTCGACCGGCCCAACATCCGCTACCAGATCGTCGAGAAGGCCAACGGCCGCAAGCAGCTGCTGGACTTCATCACCACCGAGCATGGCGGCGACTGCGGCATCGTCTACTGCCTGTCGCGCAAGAAGGTCGAGGAGACCGCCGAGTTCCTCAACGAGAACGGCGTGCGCGCCATGGCCTACCACGCCGGCATGGACCACGCCAAGCGCGCGGCCAACCAGGCCAAGTTCCTGCGCGAAGAGAACATCGTCATGTGCGCCACCATCGCCTTCGGCATGGGCATCGACAAACCCAATGTGCGCTTCGTCTGCCACCTGGACCTCCCCAAGAGCATCGAGGGCTACTACCAGGAGACCGGCCGCGCGGGCCGCGACGGCGAGCCGTCCAGCGCCTGGATGGCCTACGGCCTGCAGGACGTGGTGCTGCAGCGCCGGATGATCGACGAGTCGGAAGCCGACGAGACCTTCAAGCGGGTGCTGGGCAACAAGCTCGATGCGATGCTGGGCCTGTGCGAGACGCTGAGCTGCCGGCGCGTGCGCCTGCTGGACTACTTCGGCGAAGCCTCCGGCCCTTGCGGCAATTGCGACACCTGTTTGATCCCGCCGGTGTCCTTCGACGGCACGGTGCCGGTGCAGAAGCTGCTGTCGGCGGTGTACCGCGTCGACCAGCGCTTCGCGGCCGGCCACGTGATCGAGGTGCTGCGCGGCGTGGAGACGGACCGCATCAAGACCTGGCACCACGATTCGCTGTCGGTGTTCGGCATCGGCGCCGACCGCAGCGAGCAGGAATGGCGCGCCATCCTGCGCCAGGTGATCGCGCTCGGGCTGGTGACGGTGGACCATGAACAATACAGCTCGCTCAAGCTGACCGACGCCGCGCGTCCGGTGCTCAAGGGCGGGCAGAAGGTGCAGCTGCGCCAGTACCAGAAGCCGGTCAAGCAAAAGAGCGCCAGCCGCGCCTCGAAAGGCTATGTGGAGAGCGACCTGTCGCCGCGCGAGCAGGCCATCTTCGACAAGCTGCGCTGGTGGCGCGTGGAGACCGCGCGCGCGCACGACGTGGCGGCCTACATCATCTTCAACGACGCCACGCTGCGCGAGATCGCCAAGGCGCGTCCCACCACCTTGTCCGACCTGCGCGGCATCTCCGGCGTCGGCGAGAAGAAGCTCGCCTCCTACGGCGACGAGATCGTCGCCATGATCAGCGAGATGGAGTAAGCGCCTAGACGCGCACGAGGTTGTGCGTCGACAGCGGGCCGAAAGGCAGCGATGCCAGCGGGCCACCCACATCCAGCGCGCCCAGGTCGACCGGGAAGAAGCCGGCGCCCTCCATGATGGCGCGCACCTCAGCCTTGGCGGCGGCGTCGTCACCCGAGTAGAACAACACGCGCTTGCCGCCGGCCGTCTCCGGCTCCTTCAGCACGTTGACGTCGTTGTGGTTGAAGGCCTTGACCACGCGCGCGCCGGGCACGAACTGCTGGATCACCTGGCTGGAGTGCTTGCCGCCCAGGTCGACCGCCTTGATCCCGTAGGCCGCCAGCGGATTGCTGGTGTCGTTCGCGTCAGGCGAAGTCGCGGGATCGAAGAACTCCACCGGGTTGGTGCCGTCGATGACGATGCGGCCATTCCACGCCGGCAGGCTGCCCAGCACCTTCTCCGCGTCGACCCAGCGCACCGCGACCAGCACGATGTCCGCGCTTGCCGCCTCTTCCACCGTGCCAGCCTTGATGGACGGCCCCAGTTCTTTCAGCAGGTCCGCCAGCGAGGCAGGCCCGCGGCTGTTGGAGATGGTGGCCTGGATGCCTTGTTTGGCCAGAATGCGAGCGAAGTTGGAGCCGAGGGCGCCCGAGCCAATGATGCCGATAGTAGACATGATGTTTCCTTTGAAGGTTAAGTGTATAAACTGTTTGCTGAGTTGAAGTGTAGGGCTGGTCAGCTTCTAGCGTTAGTCACAACCAGCTATAATCAGTTTCAATCAACACTTGAAGGCGAAGTCATGGAAACCCTGGCCAACCTGGAATCGTTCGTGCGCAGCGCCGAGAGCGGAAGCTTTTCGGCGGCGGCCCGCCGTCTCGGTTTGACGCCGGCGGCGGTGAGCCGCAACGTCGCGCTGCTGGAGCGTAATCTGGGCGTGCAGCTGTTCATGCGCAGCACGCGCGGCCTGACGCTGAGCGAAGCGGGCGAACGTTTTCAGCAATCGGTGCAGGGTGGTCTCGACAGCATCCAGGGCGCGATCGCCGACATCAAGGTCAACGCCGGGCAACCGGCCGGCGTGTTGAAGCTGAGCGCCGCGCCGGGGTTCGGCATGGACTACCTGCTGCCGCTGATGCCGGCGTTCCTCGAACGGTATCCGGGCGTGGTGCCGGACTGGGTGTTCGACAGCCGTCCGCTGGACCTGATCGCCGGCGGCTTCGACGCCGCCATCGGCGCCGGCTTCGAGCTGCCGCCGGGGATGGTGGCGCGCGAACTGGCGCGCATCCATTTGATCGCGGTGGCCGCGCCGGCGCTATTGCAGGGCAAGCGCAGTCCCAAGGATCCATCCGGACTTGCCGAGTTCCCCAACGTGGTGATACGTTCGCCGCTGACGGGCCGTTTGCGCACGCAGGTCATGCGCAACCACGCCGGCGCCGAGGTCGCGGCGAAGCAGCGGGCCATCATGCTGGTCAACGATCCGGATGCGCTCAGCCGCGCCGTGGTGCTGGGCCTCGGGGTCGGGCTGATACCGGTGCCGCACGCCGCGCCGCACCTGGAAAGCGGCGCGCTGGTGCGCCTGCTGCCGAACTGGTACGGCGACGTCGGAGCGGTCTCCCTGTACTTCACCAGCCAGAAGCTGCTGCCGGCGAAGACCCGGGTCTTTATCGATTTTGTGGTCGAGGCGTTCCGCGCGCAGAACATCGCGCGACTGCTCTCCGCCAAATAGCATCAATCCCGGGCCGGGAATTTCAGCAGTTTCGACATGGCCTCGGCCGGCAGCGGCTTGCTGAAAAATTACCCTGCAAGATCTCGCAGCCTTCGCGCCTGAAAAACGATACCTGCTCCGGCGACTCCACCCCTTCGACGACGATCTTCAGCCGCAGCGTATGGGCCAGCGCGATGATGGCGCTGACGACCGCGCAGCTGTCCTGGTCCGCGGGAATGCGCTCCAGGAAGGAACGGTCAAGTTTGACCCTGTCTATCGGCAGCCCGCGCAGTTTGCTGAGGGACGAATAGCCGGTTCCGAAATCATCGATGGCGATCGTGACGCCCAACGAGCGCAAGCGCGCCAGCATCGTCGATCCCGGCCCATCGCTCTCGACGGCCTGATTCTCCGTGATCTCGATCTCGATGTTTTCACCGTCCAGCTTGTTATCCCTCAGGAGGCGCTCGATATGATCGGACAGTTCGGCATAGAGCAGCTCGCGCGGACACAGGTTGACGCACATTTTAAAGTCGGTCAGGCCTTGAGCCTGCCATTTTGCGGACTGCGCGCACGCCTCCGTCAAGATCCACAAGCTGAGCTCCAACATCTGGCCCGAGTCGATCGCCAGCGCGATGATCTCCTCGATGGGATGGCTCGCCAGCGCCGCGTCCTGGCAACGCAGCAAGGCCTCGACCCCCACGATGTTCTCGCTGCGCGTATCGACTTGCGGCTGGTAGTCCAGCCGGAACGCGCGCGCCTTCACCGACCGCTTCAGGCTGGCGATCAGCTGGGCCTTGTTGTGCGCCTCGGCATCGAGCTGCCTGGAGTAATAATGGTAGCCGCCGTGGCTGCGTTCATTCTTGATTTTGTAAAGGGCGAGATCAGCCTTGCGCATCAGCTCATCCTGATCGCTGGCGTCGTCCGGAAAGACCGAGATGCCAATGCTGACGCCGATGACCACTTCATGGCCGTCGATTTGAATGGGATTGGACAGCGTCTCGATCAGTTTGGTCGCCAGGCTGGCGCCGGTTTCGGGTGTCTGCACATTGGCCTGCAACACGACAAATTCGTCACCGCCCAGGCGCGCGACGAAGTCGGAGTCGCGGATGACCTCGCGCACCGAGCGCGCCACCCGCTGCAACAGCCTGTCCCCGGCCTGATGGCCCCAGCGGTCGTTGATCTGCTTGAAGTTGTTCAGGTCCATCATATGAATCAGCAGCAGATTGCCGTTGCGTAGCGCCGCCGCCGACATTTCGCTCAGGCGCTCCTCCAGCTCCGCGCGGTTGCCGACACCGGTCAACAGATCGATCCGCGCCATTTGCGCGCGCTCCGTTTCAACGCGCCTGCGCTCGGTTTCGTCACGAAGAATTTTCAGGTATCCCGTGATCTCGCCGTTGAAATTCAGGATAGGGGTCATCACGCCATCGGCCCAGAAAACGGCGCCATCCTTGCGGCGGTGCCAGCGGACATCGTCGCTTCGGCCGATATCGCGGGCGTTTTCCAGCTCCCGCATGGGCACGCCGTTGGCGTTGTCTTCCGACGTAAAGAGGAGCGCCAGCGGCTTGCCGACAATCTCCTCGGGCATATAGCCAAACACCAGTTCCGCCCCTCTGTTCCAGGAGACGATAGCCCCTTGGGGATCGGTGGTGATAATCGCATATTCAGTCGCCGACGCGAATATCGCATCCAGCAAGCCAGGGTTGGCTTTGTCGGTCGGTTTAAGTGGAAGCTTGGTGTGTTTCTTTTTGGTGGACATGACGGACCTCCCGCTACAGGACGAGCCGCCAGACTAGCGCAATCGGACGCCGCGACGTATAAGCGAAATCAATATCGACGCGCATTTCCATTGTGCTCGGGCCACGCGCGGGGATGATTGAACGGCTGAGTTAAACTCGGCGGCATCTTTTCCGCCTCCATCCAGGACACGCCATGCACGCATCAACTATTTTTATACGCTATCTCGGCCAGCTTGCTGGCATCATCGAGAAAGTGAAGGCCCGGCCGGAAATCCTCGGCGCCCGGCTGCACGCCGGGATGTTGCCGTTCGCCTCGCAGGTGCGGGCCACCTGCAACTTCGCGCTGCGCGGCTGCTGCCCGCTGGCCGGCCTGCCGCCGGTCAGCTTCGATGGCGCGGAGCCGTCCTTCGCGGCGCTGGCCAGGCAGGTCGAGGAGACCATGGCCTACATCGCCGCGATTCCGCCGTCGCGGTTCGAAGGCCCGGCCGACCGCCTGTGCCGCGACCGCGCGGGCTTCGCCGACATCGAGCTGCCGGCCGACAAATACCTGAACCTGTACATCCTGCCCAACTTCTACTTCCACTTCAGCATGGCCTACGCGATCGCGCGCGGCCAGGGGGCGGACATCGGCAAGCAGGACTTCGACGGCTACCACCTGTACGCGCCCGGTTTCTCGTTCGAACAGCCTAGGCCGTAACGATGACGCGATAACGGCTGGGCGGCGCGCCGACCGTGTCGCGGAAACGGTGGCTGAAGTGGCTCAGGTCCGCGTAGCCGCAGGCATCGGCGATCTGCTGCAAGGGCTGATCGGTGGTCTTCAGCAGCCGGCGCGCATGCTCCACGCGGCGCGCCGCGATCCACGCCGACGGCGGCATGCCGAACGAGATCCTGAACATGCGCGCCAGGTGGTACTCCGACATGCACGCCAGCTGCGCCAGCATGCCCAGCGAAATGTTCCGCGCCAGGTTCGCCTCGATGTAGTCGGCCAGCCGGCGCCGCACCACCGGCGCCAGGCCGCCGCGCACGCGCTGCTGGTGCTGCGGCATCGATTGCGACAGCAGCAGGTGGCTCAGGGTCTCGTGCGCCGTCTCGTTGGCGCGCAGCTGGCCGTCCGCGCCTTCCCACGACATGTTCGCCAGCCCCGCGCACAGGCGGCCGATGCGTTCATCCTCGAAGTAGGTGCGGTCGGCCAGCGTGATCTCGCGCGGTTCGCGATCCAGCTCCACCACCGCGCGGCGCGTGAAATGCTCGGGCAGGAAGTAGACATGCAGGAAGCGCAGCGGCCCGCGCACCGTCCAGCTGGACTCGTGCCAGTCCGGCAGCGTGCACAGACGCTCCGGCGCGCCGTACAGGCCGGGCAGCTCGTCGCGCTCCGTGCGGTAGCCGCCGCCCATGTAGTAGGACAGCGTGTGGTGGCCAGGCTTGCTGTAGCTGGTCTCGGCGACCTCGGTGTCGCGGCGCCAGATCGCCACCGCCAGCTCGTCGCCCAGCCACGCGAAGCGCTCCAGCACCGCATCGGTTTCGGACATGGTACGGAACACGGCGTGCGAAATCAGCCCGTCCGGCGGCCGGACCAGGGGCGCGGCCGTGGCGCCGGCGCTGCCGCGAGCGTGCGCGGGGAAGCCGCCGTTGGCATCGGCGGCGGCGTTAGGCGGGTTGGCTGACATGCATAAAGTCTAGCATGGAGAGCGCCCTCCCCGCCGGCGGCCCGCCGATTTGCGCAATTCCAGACAAGCGCCCGCGCCGCGCGCGCGGCATGCTGGCGGCATGAATATCTTCCTCTATCTGCTCACTGTCCTGATCTGGGGTACGACCTGGATCGCCATCACCTTCCAGATCGGCGTGGTGCCGGCGTCGGTGTCGATCGCCTACCGCTTCTGGCTGGCCGCCGCCGTGCTGATGGGATTTTTGCTGGTCACCCGCAAGCCGTGGTGGCCGCCGCGCCAGGCGTGGCGCTACCTGTTCGCCCAGGGCCTGGCGCTGTTTTGCCTGAACTTCCTGTGCTTCTACTACGCCAGCCAGTGGATCACCAGCGGCCTGGAAGCGGTGGTGTTCTCCACCGCGCCGATCTGGAACGCCATCAACGGCCGCATCTTCCTCGGCCGCCCGATACGCCGGCAGGTGATGATGGGCGCCCTGCTCGGCCTGACCGGCATCGTGCTGCTGTTCGCGCCGCAGATGGCCGGCCACTGGAACGACAGCAAGGTGATGATGGGCCTCGCGCTGACCTTGGGCGGCACGCTGTGCTTCTCCTGCGGGAACCTGCTGTCGAGCCGCATGCAGTCGCTGGGCCTGACGCCTTGGCTGACCAACACCTGGGCCATGCTGATCGGCTCCACCACGCTGGGCGTGGCGGCGCTGGCGCTGGGCATGCCGTTCGCGCTGGAGCCGAGCACACGCTACGTCGGCGCGCTGCTGTACCTGGCGATCCCCGGCTCGGTGATCGGCTTCACCGCCTACCTGTTGCTGGTCGGCCGCATCGGGCCGGACCGCGCGGCCTATTCCACGGTATTATTCCCCATCGTGGCACTGACCATTTCAACGATCTACGAAGGCTACCATTGGACGCCGACGGCCCTGGCCGGGCTGGCGCTGGTCCTGGCGGGGAACCTGCTGGCGTTCCTGCCGCTGGCGCCGCGCGCCAAGGCGATGGGAGCCGCATAAAACAGGGGAACGCATGAACAGATATGTCGCCGCAGTGGCGCTGACATTGGCGGCATCCGCGCAGGGCGCCGAAGCGCCGGCCGACACCATCTACCGCAACGGCTACGTCTACACCGTCGATGCAAAAGACAGCGTGCGGCAGGCGCTGGCCGTGCGCGCCGGCCGCATCGTCTACGTGGGCGACAACGCCGGCGCCAAACCGCTGACCGGCAGGAAGACCAAGGTCATCGACCTGCACGGCCGCATGCTGATGCCCGGCCTGATCGACGGCCACATGCACCCGCAATCCGGCGGCAGCCGCCTGCTCAACTGCAGCCTCGATTACGAAGCGCTGACGGTGGCCCAGTTCCAGTCGCGCATCCAGGCCTGCCTGGACAAGGACAAGAAGTCCGACGCCAACCGCTGGCTGGTGGTGGTGAACTGGTTCCAGCAAGGGATGCTGCCCGACGGCGTGGAAACCACCGCCGCCACGCTCGACGCGCTGAAGACCGAGCGCCCCGTCATCGTGCGCTCCTCCTTCGGCCACTCGGCGCTGTTGAACTCCAAGGCCGTGCAGCTGGCCGGCATCAAGCGCGACACGCCCGATCCCGCCGGCGGCAAGATCACCCGCGACGCCAGGGGCGACGCCACCGGCCTGCTGGAAGACGCCGCGCAGGACATGGCGATGAACCTGCTGCCGCCGCTGACGGTGGCCGAGAACCTGGCCGCGTCCAAGGCCGCGCTGGCGGCGATGCGCAAGCAGGGCATCACCAGCTTCCTCGACGCCTACACCGATCCCGAAACCATGACCGCCTTCGCCGACCTGCACAAGCAGGGCAAGCTGACGGCGCGCGCGCACTTCGCGGTGCTGATCGACCTGGATAAGGGCGCCACGCCGCAAAGCGCCGTGGCCGAACTGCTCAAGCAACAGAAGCAGTTCGACCAGGGCCCGACGGCGGCGGCGCCGTCGATGCAGGTGCGCCACGCCAAGCTGTTCATGGACGGCGTGATCTCGGCGCCGGCCTTCACCGGCGCCATGCTGGAGCCCTACCTGGTCAACAAGGGCACAGCGGACAAGCCGGACTGGCAGCCCGGCCCCAGCACCGGCCCGGCCAGCTACTTCGCGCCCGAAGCGTTGAGGGCCACGCTGGCCGAACTGGCCAATGCCCGCATCGATCCGCACATCCACGTCGACGGCGACCGCGCGGTGCGCGAGTCGCTGGACGCCATCGAATACCTGCGCTCCACGCCGGCCGGCAAGGACGTGCGCCCGGCGCTGGCGCACGACGAAATCGTCGCCCCGGCCGACTACCCGCGCTTCGCCAAACTGGATGTGACGCCGGTGCTGTCCTTCCAGTGGGCGAAACCGGCGCCGGATACCGTGGGCGCGCTGAAGGACTACATGGGTCCACAACGCTACGCCATCGTCGAGCCGCAGGCGCTGCTGCTCGACGCCGGCGCGCGCATCGCCTTCGGCAGCGACTGGCCGGTCGATCCGCTCGACGAATGGTTCGCGCTGAAGGTCGGCGTGACCCGCACCGCCGCGCCCAACGCCGGCAAGGAGTACGCCGGCACGCTGGGCACGCAGCCCGGCATGCCGCGCGCCGCCGCGCTGCGCGCCATCACGCTCAACGCCGCCTACACGCTGCGCCAGGAGGCGCTGACCGGATCGCTGGAGCCGGGCAAGCTGGCCGACATGATCGTATTGGACCGGAACTTCTTCACCATTCCGGCCGAGGACATCGCCAACATCAAGGTGCTGCAGACCATGGTGGGCGGCAAAATTGTGTATCAGGCCAAGGGCATGCGTTAAGATGTCGGCCTTTAGATAAACAAGCCCGCCATGGAACTCGCCATCTCCCTGCTGATCATCGCCGTCACCGGCCTGGTGGTCTACGCGATCATCAAGACCAATCCGGCCAAACCGATGCCGCTGCCGGCGCGCCCCGCCACGCCCTACGAGCCCAGGCTGCCCGAGGGCGCACCGGCGCTGCATTGGTCCGACGACGGCCGCTTCCTGGTCGAGGTGGTGAACGAATCGCGCTACCAGGCCACGCTCAAGGCGTTGGCCGGCGATCATGGCGACAGCAACGCGGCCGCGCCCTACCTGGCCACGCTGGTGCCGGACGACGTCAACCCATATGAAAGCGCCGCCGTCGCGGTCTTCCTCGACGGCCGCATGACGGGCTACCTGTCGCCCAAGGCGTCGGTGGCCTTCCGCGCGCTGCTGAAGCACGAGGAGATCGAAGGCCGCACCACGACCTGCGACGCGCAGGTGCGCGGCGGCGGTGTGTGGCAGAACGGCCGCCTGGCCTACGTGGTGGTGCTGGACATGGAGCAGTTGGAGAAGTGATGAAGGCGCTCGCACTGTCCTTGCTGCTGGCGGCAGGCACCGCGTCCGCGCAGCCTCTGGTGCTCCATTACGCGCAAAGCCCGCCGCTGCAATACGCCGACACGCGCGGCGTGCTGACCGGTCACGCGGCAACACCCGCCATCGCCGCGCTCACCGCGGCCGGCATCCCATTCGTCGTGCGCCAGACGCCGGCCAAGCAGCAGCTGATGCTGATGCAGGACGCCGGGCAGGAACCCGCCTGCATGCTGGGCTGGTTGCAGACGCCGGAGCGCGAACGCATCGGCAAATTCTCGGAAGTGGTGTACGAGGACAAACGCCCGTTCGCGCTGACCTGGAGCGGCAACCCCGCCATGCATGACGAGGAGCCGCTGAAGGATACGCTGACCGACAAGCGGCTGCGCGTGGTGGTGAATAAAGGCGTGTCCTACGGCGTGACGATCGACCGTGGCCTGCTGCGCTACAAGACGCCGACCATCCCCAGCGCGGCGGCCCCCCAGCAGCTGCTGGACATGCTGCGCCGGCACAGCATCGATTACTTCTTCATCACGGAAGAGGAATTGGAGGAAGCGGTCAAGGCCTCGGGCTATCCGGCCTCGCACTACAAGCGCATCTACTTCTCCGACCTGTACAAAGGCTACGAGCGCCGCCTGTGGTGCGGCAGGTCGGTGCCGGACGAGACGTTCAAACGCTTGAACGCGGCCATCGTCCGGCTGCGCAAATAATTACTTCCTGGTGAAGACCAGGTCCCACACACCGTGGCCCAGCTTCAGGCCGCGGTTCTCGAACTTGGTCAGCGGACGATAGGCCGGCTGCGGCGCATAGCCATCGGCGGTGTTCTGCAAGCCCTCCTCCGCGCCCAGCACTTCCAGCATCTGCACCGCGTAGTCTTCCCAATCGGTGGCGCAATGCAGGTAGCCGCCCACGGCCAGCTTCCGCACCAGCAGCTTGACGAACGGCGGCTGGATCAGGCGGCGCTTGTTGTGGCGCGCCTTGTGCCATGGATCCGGGAAGTAGATATGCACGCCGTGCAGCGAGCCGTCCGGGATCATCTGGTTCAGCACCTCGACCGCGTCATGCTGGATCGCCTTCAGGTTGGTCAGGCCCTGTTCCTCGATCAGCTTGAGCAGGCTGCCCACGCCGGGCGTGTGCACTTCCACGCCGATGAAGTCCTTCTCCGGCATCACATTGGCGATGTGCGCGGTGGTGCCGCCCATGCCGAAGCCGATCTCCAGCACCACCGGCGCCTTGCGGCCGAAGGCCTGCTCATAGTCGAGCGGCGCCTTGGCGTATTCGATCATGTACTTCGGGCTCAGTTCCTCCAGCGCGCGCGCCTGCGCGGTCGACAGGCGGCCGGCGCGCGTGACGAAGCTGCGGATGCGGTGTTCGGTCGGGTCGTAGAGCATCGGCCGCGCTGGGCCGTCTTTAGGGGTATCGGAAGACATGGGATGAAGTGAGTCGATGAACAATGAGGCAGCATTATATCAGCCGCCCCTTACCACCCCTCCGCTTCAGCTAATGATTGACACTCCGTTTGAGTTGAGGTCTAATCAAGGGAAGCGGCGTGAAATCGTTTTCAAACGTCAAAATGCCCCTATTCCACACCCGTTAAACCTCAAAACGACCTCACATGACCGATTTCACGCAATTTCCGCCCTCGTTTACCTGGGGCGTCGCCACCAGCGCCTTCCAGATTGAAGGCGGCGCGGCCGACGACGGCAAAGGCCCGTCGATCTGGGACACCTTCAGCCACACGCCCGGCAAAGTCATCGACGGCAGCAACGGCGACGTCGCCTGCGACCACTACCACCGCTACCCGGAAGACGTGGCCATCATGTCCGGCCTGGGCGTGGACGCCTACCGCTTCTCGATCGCCTGGTCGCGCGTGCAGCCCACCGGCAAAGGCGCCTGGAACGAAGCCGGCTTCGCCTTCTACGACCGCCTGCTGTCGGAGCTGGAGGCCAAGGGCATAGCCGCCCACGCCACCCTCTACCACTGGGACCTGCCGCAAGGCCTGCAGGACGACGGCGGCTGGCTCAATCGCGACACCGCCCACCGCTTCGCCGACTACGCCGCCGAAGTGGCGCGCCGTTTTGGCTCGCGCTTGAAAACGATTGCAACCCACAACGAGCCGTGGTGCACGGCCAACCTTGGCTACGGCAACGCGCAGTTCGCGCCGGGCGTGGCGGACCTGAAGCAATCGATCCAGGTATCGCACCACCTGCTGTTGTCGCACGGGCTGGCGATGCAGGCGATGCGCGCGGTCGGCAGCCCGGCCAAGCTGGGCATCGTGCTCAATCAGTGGACCGCCGACCCGGCCACCGACAGCGCGGCCGACAAGGCGATGGCGGAATTCGAATACGCGCGCTCGGTGCAGTGGTTCATGGACCCCATCTTCAAGGGCAAATACCCGGAACTGGCGCTGAAGGGTCACGGCGAGAACGCGCCGGTGATTCATGAAAACGACTTCAAGGACATCCAGCACAAGATCGACTTCCTCGGCGTGAACTACTACTTCCGCGCCTACTGCTCGGCCGAGACCCCGCCGCGCCAGCCGGAGGCGAAGCTGGGCACCACCGACATGGGCTGGGAGATCTTCCCCGACGGCCTGACCGAGCTGCTGCTGAAACTGAAGGCGGAATACGAGCTGCCGCCGATCTACATCACCGAGAACGGCATGGCCAACCCGGACGTGATCGTCGACGGCGAGATCCCGGACGAGGCGCGCATCGATTTCGTGCAGCGCCACCTGAAGGCGCTGAACGACGCGCGCCTGCAGGGCGTGGACATCCAGGGCTACTTCCTTTGGAGCCTGCTCGACAACTTCGAGTGGAACTCCGGCTACGCCAAGCGCTTCGGCATCGTCCATGTGGACTATGCGACGCAGAAGCGCACCCTGAAGCACAGCGCGCACTGGTATCGCGAATACCTGCTCAAGCAAAGGCCGCAACGCACCGCGCACGCGGCCTGACAGCAAACGTTTTAATCCCGCCGGCGCAGATGCCGGCGTTTTCCTTTCTACAGGCCACAGAGCCTGATGCTTTACACTCCAACGAGAACAACGAGGACGACACCATGCAAACCGCACCATCCGCCGTGCCACAAGAGACGCCGGCATCCGCCGCCGGCAGCCAGCCGCCATCGCTGTTGCGCGCCATGTTCGCGCGCGGCACGCCGATGCTGTGGGTCCCCAGCGGCTATTTCGCCATGGCGCTGACCTACATGATGCTCACCAGCGTCACCTCCATCATGTTCAAGAACCTTGGCATGGACAACGGCCAGGCCGCGCAATACGCCAGCTACCTGATCCTCGCCTACACCATCAAGCCGCTGTTCGCGCCCTTCGTTGAAATGTACCGCACCAAGAAGTTCTTCGTGCTGTGCGCGCAGCTGATCATCGGCCTCGGTTTCGCCGGCGTGGCGCTGGCGATGTCGCTGCCGGACTACATGGTGGTGATGGTGTTCATGTTCGGCGTGCTGTCGCTGGTCGGCGCCACGCAGGACATCGCCTCCGACGGCGTGTACGTCACCTCGCTGGACGCCAAGACGCAGTCGCTGTTCTGCGGCATCCAGAGCCTGAGCTGGAACGTCGGTCCCATCGTCGCCTCGGGCGGCATGGTGTACCTGAGCGGCTGGCTGCACACGCACTACTTCCACCACCAGGCCGGCGCGTTCGGGCCGGAGTGGATCGATTCGTGGCGCATCATCTTCTTCATCGTCGCGGCCATCACCATCGTCGCCGCGCTGTGGCACATGCGCGTGATGCCGGACGGCGCCAAGGCGGAGAACGCGCCGGCGTCGGTTGCCGATGCGGCCTTCATCCTCAAGGATTCCTTCGTCACCTTCTTCCAGAAGCGCGACGTGTGGCTGATGGTGCTGTTCGCGTTCCTGTTCAGGCTCAGTATCGGGCTGCTGGAAAAGATCGGCCCCTTCTTCATGGTCGATCCGGTGACGCAGGGCGGGCTGGGATTGTCGAACGAGATGCTGGGACTGATCTACGGCACCTACGGCCTGATCGCGGTGCTGCTTGGCTCCCTGCTGGGCGGGATCTTCGTCGCGCGGCGCGGTCTGCCGGCCACCTTGTTCCTGCTGTGCTGCGCGGTCAACATCCCCAACGTCACCTTCCTTTTGATGAGCATCTACCAGCCGCACGACCTGCTGGTGATCAGCGCCGGCGTGGCGATCGAGAAGTTCTTCTTCGGTTTCGGTTCGGTGGGCTTCATGATCTACCTGATGCAGCAGCTGGCGCCGGGCAAGTACACCACCACGCACTACGCGTTCGGCACGGGGCTGATGGGATTGTGCATGATGGTGACCGGCGTCGTCAGCGGCCACCTGCAGCAGGCGCTGGGCTATGTGCACTACTTCTGGCTGGTGATGGCCGCGACGATCCCGTCGTTCATCGTCACCTGGTACGCGCCGTTCCACAACAAGGACTAAACCCGCAGCACAGCAGGAAAAAGGGCCGGCGCCTGACTAGCGCCGGCCCTTTTTTTTTTGCCCCTCATTCCCGCGCAGGCGGGCATTGCCCGCGTTCCCTCTGTGCTGGGCGTATCGCTTATGCGCGATGCGTCGCGATCGCGCATTGCGTATGGAGGGAATTCAGGCAATGCCTGGATTCCCGCTTTCGCGGGAATGACGACGACGCGGATGCGGGTCCGGCCACATAAAAAAAACCCCTCGGCCTTTACAGGACGAGGGGCAGAAGAGCACTACAACACTGGGACTACATGAAAAACTCTTTGCTTAGAACGACTTGCCGACGTTGATGCCGAAGGTGCGCGGCGGCAGGTATTGCGCTTGCCACGGACCGTTGGCGTTCATCGCGCTGGTCTTGATCTTCGCGTCTTCCGCGTTGCGGATGTAGGCGTCGAAGTACCACTTGGTATCGGCGTCGAAGCGCAGGCCAAGGTCGGTGCGGGTGTAGGCCTTCTGCTTGTCCGGCTCACCCAGATTGAACACGCTCAGCCAGCTGGCCGTCTCGTAGTGCGCGCTGATGCGCGGGACCAGCGTGCCGTTGGCCAGCGCGAAGCTGTGCTGGTACATCATCTGCGCGCTGAACTTCGGCGAATGCGGCATGGTGTTGCCGGTCACGTCCAGGCAGGTGCTGATGCCGGGCACCGTGCACGCCGGCAGCACGTAATCGTTGCTGCCGCCGACCAGGTGCTTGAGCGTGGCGTTGGTGTACGCCGCCGTGAACTGCACGCGGTCGTCACGCGTGATCTTGGCCGCGATCTCCGTCTCCAGGCCCCAGACCTTCGCGCCTTCCGCATTGCTGGTGGCCAGGCCGCGCGTGCCGTCAGGATTGGTGACCGGTGCGCTGAACTGGAAGCCCTTGAACTTCTCGTAGTAGGCCGAATTGTTCATCCGTACCGTACCGCCGAGGAAGGTGCTCTTCGAGCCGATCTCGTAGTTGGTCAGGGTCTCGGAACCGTATGGCACGCCGCCGTCCTGCAGGCCGCCCGACTTGTAGCCGGTCGACACGCTGGCGTAGACCATGTTGTTCTTGTCGATCTCGTAGCTCACGCGCACCAGGCCGGTCAGCTTGTGGTCGTTGAACACGCCGTCGTTGTGCTGATAGGTCGAGAAGCCGGTGCCGCCGCCCAGGGGATTCATCGATGGGCTCACCGGAATCTGCGGCGCGGTCAAATCGCTCCAGCCGTTGTTGGTGCCGCCGATGTTCTTGCGCTCGTCCGAGGTGTAGCGCAGGCCGCCGGTCAGGTGCAGCGCGTCGCTGGCGTTCCAGGTGGCCTGGCCGAAGACGGCCTTCGAATCCACGGTCTCCTTCGGCTGGATGAAGGAACCCTGCCAGCCCACGGTGCCCTGCTGGGTGCCGTTCATGATCGGGATGTCGAAGCGGATGCCGTTGTCCTCGTTGGCGTAGTACAGGCCAAGCAGCCAGTCCACATCGCGCTTGCCGGTCGACTGGATCTCCAGTTCGTGGCTGTAGTTCTTGTACTTGGACCAGACGGTGTTGTTGGCCTGGTAGCTGCCGCCGCTGGTGAAGCTGGTCGGCAGCGTGGCGCCGCCGTCCTGGTCGAAGGTCGAGGAACCGTTGAAGCGCGAGTAGCCGGCGATGTAGGCCAGGCTGATGTCCGGATTGATCTGGTAGTCGACCCGGCTGCGCACCGAGTGCGAATCGCGGTTCACGCTAGGCGCGGTGTCGATCAGCGCCGACCAGAAGTCCTGGCCCGCGCGCGGGTTCTGCATCAGGTTCATGCTCGGCGTGCCGCGGTCCATATAGTGCTCGTACGCGATGTTCCACTTCAGGCCCGGCGTCGGCTGCCACAGGAAGCTCAGGCGCGCCGCGCTCTGGTCCTGCGCGCTGTACTTCTGGGCGTTGTTGACGTACAAGTTGGTATTGATCGGCTGGAAGGCGATCGGGTTGCCTGGATTCTTGGCGTTCCAGGCGGCGATGACCGGATCGGCCGCCGCGTGCTGCGCCGCCAGCGACAGGTTGGGCGCGGTCTGGTAGCTGACGTAGCCGTTGTGCTGCTCGTGCACCACCGCCACGCGCATCGCCATGGTGTCGTTGATCGGGATGTTGACCGCGCCGCGCGCGCCCAGGCGGGCGTAGTTGCCGTAGCCGGCCTCGAAGTTGCCGGCGCTGCTGCCGATCTCGGGCTTCACGGTCTGCATGTTGACCGCGCCCACGCTCGAGTTGCGGCCCCACAGCGTGCCTTGGGGGCCGCGCAGCACTTCGATCGCCTCCAGGTCGAACAGCAGCGCGGTCGCGCCTTCCGGACGCGGCGAGTAGATGCCGTCGACGAAGCTGGCCACCTCGGGATCGGCGTATTCGGTCTTGGCGCTGTCGTTGCCGATGCCGCGCAGGGTCATGGTGATCACGCCATGGTCGCCCTGGCCGGTGGCGGCGAAGCTGGGCACCAGGTTGACCACGTCCTGCAGGGTCTGGACATGGTTATCGTCCAGCACCGCGGCGTTCAGCGCGGTGACGGCCACCGGGGTCTTCTGCAGCGAGGTGGAACGCTTGGTCGCGGTGACATACACCTCGGTGATGGTCGAGGAAGTCTTGTCGGCGGCGGCCGACTGCTCGGCGGCCGGCGCGTCGGCGGCATAGGCGCCGGCGCCGGTGCCGGCGATCAGGGCGACGATGGCCAATTGGATCGGGGACGGCAAGCGCTTCCCGGACTGCGGTACGTGGACGTTCATTTAGGTCTCCTTTTACGTAGCGATCGCCGGGAAGGGGCGCGCCACATTATCATCGTGGATTGATTCCGTTGTATGAAAACGTTTTCAAATCTCTTGAAATCGATTTCCTTATTTGTGAAATCGATTTCATGGTACATAATTCAAATCCAGGATGTCAATTTAAAAATTGTAGCGGCGTTGTTTCTTCGGCATGCGGCGGCGCGGCCGCCGGAGCGCGCACGCCACCGACGGAGACCGGAGCACCGATGAAAACCACAGCAATCAAACATGTCCTGATCGTCGGCGGCGGCACCGCCGGCTGGCTGACGGCGGCCTTCCTGGCGCGCACCCTGGGCGCCGGCGCCGACCCGGACAGCGTACGCATCACACTGGTGGAGTCGAAGGAGATCGGCATCATCGGCGTCGGCGAAGGCACCTTCCCGTCGATCCGCGGCACGCTGGCGGCGATCGGCATCGACGAGGCGCGCTTCATCCGCGAATGCAGCGCCACCTTCAAGCAGGGCATCAAGTTCACCGACTGGGTGCGCGCGCCGGGCGCGCCGGGCAACGACCACTACTTCCATCCCTTCAGCCTGCCCAGCCAGCGGCCCGGCGGCCCCGAGCTGCTGCCCTACTGGCTGCAGGGCGCGGCCGCACCGGGCGCCGGCTTCGCGGCCGCCGCCACCATGCAGAAGCGCGTGGCCGACGCGGCGCACGGACCGAAGCGCTTCAACGACGCCGACTTCATGGGACCGCTGAACTACGCCTACCATTTCGACGCCGGCAAGTTCGCCGCCCTGCTCGGCACCCACGCGCGATCGCTGGGCGTGCGCCATGTGCTGGCCACGGTGGAGCGGGTGGAGCTGGATGAACAAGGCGCGATCGGCGCGGTGCACACCACGGAGGCGGGCGCGCTGACGGCCGACCTGTACATCGACTGCACCGGCTTCCGCGCCGCGCTGATCGGCGAGGCGCTGGGCACGCCCTTCCGCAACATCCAGGACACGCTGTTCGTCGACCGCGCGCTGGCGATGCAGGTGCCGTACGCCACGCCCGACGCGCCCATCCCGTCGTACACCATCGCCACCGCGCACGAGGCGGGATGGACCTGGGACATCGGCCTGCAGCAGCGGCGCGGCATCGGCTACGTCTACTCCAGCCGCCACACCGACGACGCGCGCGCCGAGCAGGTGCTGCGCCGGTACATCGGTCCGGCCAGCGACGGCCTCGATCCGCGCCAGCTCAAGCTCAACGTCGGCTACCGCGAGCAGCACTGGGTCAAGAACTGCGTGGCGGTGGGCTTGTCGGGCGGCTTCCTGGAGCCGCTGGAATCGTCCGGCATCGGCCTGATCGAAACGGCGGCCTACCTGGTCGGCTACCTGTTCCCGCACGACGGCGACCTGGCGCCGGTGGCCAGGGTGTACAACGAGATGATGAAGGCGCGCTACGAGCGCATCGTCGATTTCGTCAAGCTGCACTACTGCCTGACGCAGCGCCGCGACAACGCCTTCTGGACCGACAACACCGACCCGGCCAGCATCCCCGAATCGCTGCGCGACAAATTGGCGATGTGGCGCAAGCGCGCGCCGCACCGCATGGACTTCGTGGTGGACCTGGAGATGTATCCGCCGTCCAGCTGGCAGTACGTGCTGTACGGGATGGAGTACGCGACCGCGCAATACGCCAACGCCCGCACGCTGCCGCGCTTCGACGAGGCGCGCCGGGAGTTCCAGATGATCGAGCAGATGTCGCACCGGGCGGTGGCCGACCTGCCCACGCACCGCGCGCTGGTCGAGCACTTCCTGCAGCGCGGCGAGCGCAAGTTCGCCTGACGACCAACGCCGGCCGGACCCGAGGGTCCCGCCGGCGGCATAAACGGCATAAACCGTTTAGCTTATTTCGCCTTGCGGCGGCGCGCGGCCACGCCCACCAGGGCCAGGCCGCCCATCAGCATGCCGTAGGTGGCCGGTTCCGGCACGGCGGTGGTGATGTTGAAGTTGCCCGAGTAGCTGGCCGAGTCCCCGGTCCAGCCGGTCACGCGCAGGCTCAGCGGGCCGCTCAGCACGACATTGGTCAGGCGCGCCTTGCTCTCGCCGTCGCCGTTGCTCAGCGCCAGCTCGGTTTCATTCAGGAACACGTGGCTGAACCGGATCTTCTGCTCGTCGAAGCCGAAGAAATTGACCACGCCGCCGTTGACCGTCAGCGCGCCGGGCAGGTCGGGCGTGAAATTGTACGTGTCGGAGAAATATTGGCCTTCCCACGGGGTGGGCTGGCTCAGGTTGAAGCTGCCGGTCCACTGGTGCGGATTGGTTTTGGACTGGTGCAGCTGGACGTCATAGGTGTTGGCCATGGCCGACGACGCGCACAGCGCGCTTAACGCGAATGCAAGTATGGTGGATTTCATTTGATATTCCTGGTGTGGTTAAGAAGATGGTTGCTTGCCCGCAAACCAGATATGATGATAAATTGATACCAATTATTGGAAAATAGTCCAATTGGACTGAATTGCCGCGCCACCGTGAAGCACACCATGAAACAAACCGTACTTGTGATCGACGATCACTCGCTGTTCCGCGCCGGCCTGCGCCTGATGCTGGCCGACGCCATCGCCCAGCTCGACGTGCGCGAGGCCGCCTCGATCGACGAGGCGCTCGGCGGCCCGCGCGACGCCCCCGCGCCCAGCCTGGTGCTGCTCGACATCCAGCTGCCCGGCGTCAACGGCCTGGACGGCATGACGCTGATCCACCGCCGCTGGCCGGACTGTCCGGTGATCGTGCTGTCGGCCGACGGCGCCAGCGCCACCGCCCGCGACGCGCTGGCGCGCGGCGCGGCGCGCTTCGTCTCCAAGGCCGAGCCGGCGGCGGCGATCCAGGCCGCCATCTGCGCCGTGCTGCGCGGCGAGAGCGCGGCCGCGCCGGCCGGCGCCGCCCGCGACCAGGCGCCGCGCCTGACGCCGCGCCAGTGCGAGGTGCTGGCGCTGATCTGCCAGGGCCTGTCGAACAAGCTGATCGCGCGGCGCCTGAACCTGTCGGAGAACACCGTGCGCGGCCACGTGCAGGCGCTGCTGGCCATGCTGGGCGTGGTCAGCCGCGCCGAGGCCGCCTTCGTCGCGCGCCAGCGGGGCCTCGTTGCTTAGCCCGCCCGCCACCGAGCGCCTGATCCGCGCCGAGCAGGCGCGCCTGTTGATGGGCAATATGGGCAGCTCGCTGCTGCCGGCCATCGCCGTCGCGCTGCTGCTGGTGTACGTGCTGGCCACGCCGGACAACACGCTGGCGCTGCGCCTGTGGTGCGCGGCCGTGATCGCCTCCAAGGTGTACGCCAGCTGGGACGCGCGGCGCCTGCTGCGCGCGCCCATCCTGGCCGAGCACGCCGACCGGCTGACGCGCCGCCTGATCGTGCTCAACGCCATCGACGGCGCCGCCTGGGGCATGCTGGCGTTCGCCGGCCTGGACCCGACCTCCACCGCCAACAGCATCCTGGTGGTGGCGGTGCTGGCCGGCATCGTCGGCAACTCGATGTCGCTGCTGTCGCCGGTGCTGCCGGTGTTCGCGGTGTTCTGCGTGTTTGAACTGGGCGCGCTGGCGCTCAAGGCCTGGACCATGGGCGACCTGGCGTTCCAGGCGCTGAGCCTGGCCGTGCTGGTCTACCTGATGAGTCTGCTCAGCCAGGGCCGCAACAGCTCGCGCGCGGCGCGCGCCGCGATCCAGCTGCGCTTCGACAACATCGAGCTGATCGCCCAGCTGCGGGTCGAGACCGAGAAGGCGCGCCAGGCGCTGCACGCGGCCGAGCAGGCCAACCTGGCCAAGTCCAAGTTCCTGGCCGCCGCCAGCCACGACCTGCGCCAGCCGATCCACGCCCAGGGCCTGTTCCTCGAGGTGCTGGGGCGCTCGGCGCTGACGCCGGCCCAGCAGGAGGTGCTGGCCAGCGCCCGCTCGGCGTCCGAGGCCTCGGCCAGCATGCTGCACACGCTGCTGGACTTCTCGCGCATCGACGCCGGCGTGGTCGAGGCCCACATCGTGCCGTTCCGCCTGCAGCCGCTGCTGGCCAAGATCGAGAGCGAGCTGGCGCCGCAGGCCGACGCCCAGGGCCTGGTCTACCGCACCCACGACAGCGAGCTGGTGCTGCAATCGGACCCGGCGCTGGTCGAGCTCATCCTGCGCAACCTGGTGTCGAACGCGGTGCGCTACACGCTGCGCGGCGGCATCCTGGTCGGCTGCCGCCGGCGCGGCGGCGGCGCCGTGATCGAGGTGTGGGACAGCGGCATCGGCATCGCCGCCGCCCAGCAGCAGGAGATCTTCCAGGAGTTCCACCAGCTCGGCAATCCCGAGCGCGACCGCCAGAAGGGCCTGGGGCTGGGCCTGTCGATCGCGCGCGGCCTGGCGCGCATCCTGGACGCGCCGCTGACGCTGGCCTCGCAGCCGGGACGCGGCAGCGTGTTCCGGCTGGCGCTGCCGCTGGCGCGGCTGCCGGCGCCAGCCATCGCGGTGGAGGCGGCGCCGCCGCCCGCGCCGCTGCGGCCGCTGTCGCTGCGGGTGCTGCTGATCGACGACGACGCCATCGTCTGCGCCAGCATGCAGCGCCTGCTGCAGGCCTGGGGCTGCACCTGCCAGGTGGCCGACGGCGTCGAGCAGGCGCTGGCGCTGGCGCCGGCGCTGCGGCCCGAGCTGATCATCAGCGACTACCGGCTGCGCGGCCAGCAGACCGGCGCCGGGGCGATCGCCGCGCTGCGGCAACAGGCCGGCCGCGCCGTGCCGGCGCTGTTGATCACCGGCGACACCGCGCCGGCCCGGCTGCGCGAGGCGCGCAACAGCGGCGTGCCGCTGCTGCACAAGCCGGTGGCGCCGGCCCAGCTGTACCGCGTGCTGGCCGACATCGCCGCCACGCTGGCGCCGGACGGGGCGGAAAACAACAGCGGTGAGAATGTGTGAGATTGTTCTTGCCGTTGGGAAATGCCTGTTTTAAACTTGCGTCACTGCCTCACCGGCCCCCCCTCCCCCGGGGCCACCATCCGCCAGCCGGCCATATCTCCGCCGGAAACTCATAGTCGCTGCGATCACGGCCCACGCCGGCCAGCGCTAGTCCAGTCTACGGAGAACTACATGAACATGCTCAACAACATGAAAATCGGCAAACGCCTGGGCCTGGGTTTCGCCCTCGTAATCGCGCTGCTGGTCGCCACCGCCGCGATCGGCATCAGCCGCATCCATGGCATCAACGCCAACACCGACATCATCGTGCACGACCGCTACGCCAAGGTCGCGCTGGCGCAGACCATCGAGAACGAGGTCAACCGCCAGACCCGGGCGCTGCGCACCGCGCTGATCGCCGGCGACAACGCGGAGGTCGCCGCCAGCGAGCTGGCCAAGGTGGCCGCCTCGGGGCCGGTCATCACGGCCGCCATCGACAAGCTGCAACCCATCATCCACACCGAGCAGGGCAAGGCCGCGCTGCAGGCGCTGATCGCCGCGCGCGCCACCTTCAAGGACCACGAGCACCACATGGTCGAACTGATCAAGGCCAAGCAGGCCGACGCCGCGCGCGACTACCTGATCAAGGACATCCTGCCGCCGCAAACGGCCTACCTGCACGCGATCGAAGTGTTCTCGGGCACCCAGGTGCAGGGCATGGAACAGTTCGCCACCGAGGCGGGCGCGATGGCCGACAGCGGCGCCCTGCTGATGACCGTGTTCGCCGTGCTGGCCACGCTGCTGGCGGTGGCCATCGGCTGGGTGCTGACGGGCTCCATCGTCACCCCGCTGAGCCAGGCGCTGCGGGTGGCCCGCACCGTCGCCGCCGGCGACCTGAGCACCCGCTTCGGCCCGTGCGCCAAGGACGAGGCCGGCCAGCTGCTGGAAGCCCTGCACGAGATGAACGACAGCCTCAAGCACATCGTCGGCCAGGTGCGCGCCGGCACCGAGACCATCGCCAGCGCCTCGAGCCAGATCGCCACCGGCAACCAGGACCTGTCCTCGCGCACCGAGCAGCAGGCCGGCTCGCTGGAGGAGACCGCCTCGTCGATGGAGGAGATCACCGCCACCGTGCGCGAGAACGGCAGCAACGCGCGCACGGCCAACCAACTGGCGGTGTCGGCGTCGGACGTGGCGGTCAGGGGCGGCGCGGTGGTGGCCCAGGTGGTCGACACCATGGGCGCCATCCACGCCTCGGCCAGGAAGATCGTCGACATCATCGGCGTGATCGACGGCATCGCCTTCCAGACCAACATCCTGGCCTTGAACGCCGCCGTCGAGGCGGCGCGGGCCGGCGAGCAGGGCCGCGGCTTCGCGGTGGTGGCCACCGAGGTGCGCAACCTGGCCCACCGGTCGGCCTCGGCCGCCAAGGAGATCAAGACGCTGATCGGCGACTCGGTCGGGCAGGTCGAGCGCGGCAGCGAGCTGGTCAACCATGCCGGCGCCACGATGGACGAGATCGTCGTCAGCGTCAAGCGCGTGACCGACATCATGGCCAACATCGCCTCCGCCACCCAGGAGCAGGACACCGGCATCGAGCAGATCAACCAGGCCATCTCCGAGATGGACACCGTGACCCAGCAGAACGCCGCGCTGGTGGAGGAAGCGGCCGCCGCGGCCGAATCGCTGCAGAACCAGGCCGGCACGCTGGCGCAGCTGGTCAGCACGTTCAAGCTGGACGGCGACCACGGAGCGGCGGCGCTGCACCTGGTCGCCAGCGCGAACGCCCCGGCCCGGTCAGCGGCCGGCGCGCGGCGCCTGGCGCTGGCTTAATGGTTCAGTGAAAAGCGGCGGGCCGACGGCAGCCCACGCGGCTGGCGTCGGCAATTGCTTTGGATGGGGAACGCGAAGGCATGGCACCGGAATGCGGTGATTTGACTGGAGCGGGTGAAGGGAATCGAACCCTCGTCGTAAGCTTGGGAAGCTTCTGCTCTACCATTGAGCTACACCCGCGTTGGCAGCATTCTACGCGGGTTTGCCTATCATTGACAATGTTGCGACATGATTACGGCGACGGAAAGTGGCGATGTCCGGATTCAACGGGGCAACGGGTCGCCCAACAAATTATCTCGCATACTCAGTTCACTTCACTTCGCGTCATCCAAATCGAAGCCTTGCTGACCATCTAAACGAAAAGCGCTTGCATCAAACCCATCAACCAGTTTGATGGCCCGAACCTTCACGCTTCCTGCGCTGCGCAGCCGCTCGCAATATTTGAAAAGAGTTGAAACGTCTTCAGTAATGATAAAGGGAATCGATTCATGAGCGGCTTGAGCGATCAGTTTCACGTCATCACGAATCGCTCCGCGCGCATCACCATGATCGCGAGATCCCAGTGCATTCCAAATCCGACCAGCCTCGACGGCATGGGGAATGTTGAATGGGACCGTCCGAAAATTTTTGAGCGGGAAATCGGTAATCGGCTGCTTGATAGAAATTTCAGCTGCCACGATAGCCGAAAAGTACATCGTCACGTTTTGATCAAGCATCAATCGATAGTACTTGGCCGCGACAGCATGATTGTGACGATTGCCGTCAACTAAAGAAATTAAGAAACTCGTATCTAGTAACGCCGAGGCCGTCATGTCTGACCGCCTCGCAACTCCGCCGTCCATTCCGTTGCGCTGACCACGTCTTCCCAAGCCTTGGTTCCTCGTTCGACCATTAGCCTGAATTCCTCGTCGTCATAGCTGGGCTGGTGAGTCTCGAATGCCAACAAGCGTAGATTTCGCAACTCCCCCGTATGCAAATTTTCCTCTGCAGCTACGTGCAGCAGAGCTGGCCGATAAAGACGATTTCGTTCGTCCTGCGCCAATACTTCATGACTGGAGCTAACCGTCACAGCCTGGCCATTTTCAAGTTCAAGATGAACATTGGCCTTGGTCTTACCCCCCATATCAATGATTTTTCCGTGCAAATATTTTTCAACCTGCACCCATACGTCATCGACCTTGGTCAAGGTGCTTCGTGCGTCCACCACAAACAACGCCTGCCCGGCCTTGTCCGCCAAGGTATAGCTTCGATTCGGCTTTTCACGCGCGGCGGCTTGCCAGCGCTCCAATACATTGGCACGCTTGGAATCAATCAAAGTCAACGCGTCCGGCGAAGTGATATGGGTCAAGTCCGCCCATAAAGTCGTTGCGCTAAGCAATCCGGATGCAACGAAAACGAGTGAACCCGTTTCAATTGAAATTTGAACTTGCAGAGGGTCCACATCACGAGTTGTCCCCTTCAAGAAATCAGTCACATCCCGTTGGAACTCTCCCAGCAACGCTAACGAGACGTGCTTAGGCCCAACCTCAACATTGTTGATGCTGTCATGAACAGAAAAACGAATTTGATCGATGGGATCCACAGAGTCCTGACATTTTTCTTTGACGGAGAACTAGCTCACATCTTATGCCAAATGTCCTCTCAAGTCAGCAAGGAGAGCTGCTCCGGCGGGCGCTGCCGGCCTTGCGGCTCACATCGGCGCCGGACAGGGCGAAGCGCTTGCGACTTCGCCCTGCACCACGCGCGACAGCTTGCCCATGGATCAGTTGATGACCCAGGTGTAGCGCACATTCACCCAGCCTTGGGCGATGTCGCTGTCCTTGGCGACCGGCTTGAACTTGCATTTGACGCTGGCGCGCAGCGATGCCTTGTCCAGCGTCGCGTAGCCGCTGGACGCAACCAGCTTCGCCTCCGTCACGCTGCCGTCCGGGGACACCAGCAGCTTCACCTTGACGTCGCCTTGCTGCTCTTCGCCGAGCCACGCGGCCGTATAGTCCGGCGTGCCGCACGTCTCCTTGTCGAACCGGCTCAGGATATTCCCGGCCGAGGCCACGCCCGATACCAGGCTCAACACCAGAGCCGACGCCACCGCGCTTGCTGAAAATTTAGTCAACATAAAACCTCCGAGTCAAAAATGATGGGATGAAATCGTTTGCAGCGTTTTAAATATACTGCGCCGCAGCATATTTTTATAATTTATTGTTGAACTATCTTTCATTTGAAAATCATATAACTCGTGGCCGGCCACCTTGCCGGAATCCACATATCAATATGATTTTATATACGTGTCCTCAATGAACCGTCGCTGCTACGCTCTTAGCCTATCGACAATTGGGGGAACAATGACGACGAATCTCACCACGCGGGGACGCCCATGAGCGGCGAACTCACACAAGCGCGCGCGCCCTGGGCACCCGCCTTCCAATGGCGCGCCCTGCTGCGCCCGCACACCGCCGCCGGCCGCGCGCCGGCCAGGGCCTTGACCGGCTTCATCTGCGCCTGGCTGGCGCTGGCGGCCATCCATCTGCTGATGCCCGTGCCGGCCGGCTTGACGGTCGCCGGCAAGGCCACGCTGGCGATCATGGCGTGGGCCGCCATCATCTGGATCTTCGAGGCGCTGCCGGTGGCCGTCTCCGGCCTGCTGATCCCGGCGCTGCTGGTGCTGACCAAGGCCGTCACGCCGATGACCAAGGCGGCCAACGGCTTCACCAACCCGGTGGTGTTCCTGTGCCTGGTCGCCTTCCTGTTTTCCGCCATCATGCAGTGCGCCGGGCTGGACCGCCGGATCGCGCTCGGCCTGCTCGACAAGATCAAGGTCAAGACCGTTAACGGCGTGATCTGGACCATGTTCGGCGTCAACCTGGTGCTGTCGTTCGTGGTGCCGGCGGCCAACGCGCGCGCCGCCACGCTGCTGCCGGTGATTAACGGCTTGACCAAGCTGTTCGGCGATACGGAGCAGGAGCGCAACGCCGCCAAGGCCATCGTCATCCAGTCGCTGGTGTATGGCTCCATGATCAGCGGCATGTGCATCCTGACCGCGCACCTGCCCAACCTGGTGCTCACCGGCTTGTTCAGCAGCGAGCTGCACATCCGCATTTCCTACCTCGACTGGTTCAAGCTGCAATGGCCTTACCTGGGCATGTTCGTGCTGACCCAATGGTGGGTACAATATTATTTCCGCACCCGCCGTACCGCCATTCCGGGCGGACTGGAAACGATCCGCGAAGAACAACGCAAGCTGCCACCCGCCGGCAAACAGGACTGGTCCATCCTGCTGGTGTTCGGCCTGGTGGCGCTGCTGTGGGCCACCGAACAATGGCACAAGATCCCGACCGAGAACATCGCCCTGCTGGGACTGGCGCTGGTCTTTACCCCGGGCCTCATCCAGATCAAATGGAAGGACATCCAGGACCGCACCATCTGGGGCACGGTGTTCCTGCTGGCCGGTGCGCTGTCGATCTCGTCGGCGATCAGCAGCACCGGGCTGGCGCAATGGCTGGCCGACCAGATCCACGCGATCGCGCAGGGACATCCGTGGTGGGGCATCCTGCTGATCGTCATGGTGGGCACGCACGTGATCCGGCTCGGCATGTTGTCCAACGTGGCGGCGGTCACCATGCTGGCACCCATCCTGCTGGCGCTGGCGCCCAAGCTCGGCTTGCATCCCATCGCCTTCACCATGCTGGTGGCCGACACCGACAGCTTCGCCTACCTGCTGCCGACGCAGATCACCGCCGCCGTGATCGCCTACAGCAGCGGCACCTTCAGCACCAGCGACTACGCCAAGGTCGGCATCGTCTCGGTGCTGATCGCCATCGCCTACGGCATCCTGGTGATGGCGCCGTGGTATGCCTTCCTCGGCGTTCCGCTGTGGGATGCCACCGCGCCCTGGCCGTTTTAATCCCCTCACGGAGCACAAGACATGAGCAAGCAAGAGAACACGGCGACCGAGCGTTACAGCGCGCTGCGCGAGAAGCTGGGTCCGCACCACGCGCCCGAAGGTTTGTATTTGCGGAACAAGGAATTGCCCTTCGTCGGCCGCGTACAGTGCAACGTCGCGCGCCTGGAGAGCGGCAGTTGGAACGAGATCGTGCTCGACTACGAAGTCGGCGCGGCCGGCCTGGCCGACGGCGGCTGGTTCAAGGCCACGTTCAAATTCTATTCCGACTGGGCGCTGTTCCAGAGCAGCGATCCGACCGCCGCGAACTTCATCAGCGCCGAGTACCACGCCGGCCCGCTGCAACCGGGCCAGAGCCCGGCCACCGTGCAATCGCTGAGCATCCGCTTCGACCAGAAAGGCCACGAGCGGCCGTTCCAGAAGGCGCTGATCGTCGACGTGGTCGACGGCTACCTGAATGCGGGCGACCACATCGTGATCCGCCTGGGCGACCGGCGCGGCGGCGGTCCCGGCACCCGGGTGCAGACCTTCGTCGAGGACAACTTCCGCTTCCGCTGCTACGTCGATCCGCTGGGCACCTCGCGCTTCGTCGCGGTGCCGGGCGACGTGGTGATCGACATCGCCGCCGGCGCGCCGGCGCGGCTGCTGGTGAACGGCCCGCGCTTCGCGCATCCGGGGCAGGCGCTGCCGTTCCGCATCTCCGTGCTGGACCGCTGGGGCAACGCCTGCAAGGACAGCGGCGGCACGCTGCGCCTGCGCGCCTACGCCGGCGAGCGCCAGGTGTACGAGCGCGAGTATGCGCTGCCTGAAACAGGCTGGTCCAGCATCGGCATCGACGACCTGCCGAGCGACTTCCCGCAACTGCGGCTGGTGGCGGAGCTGCGCGGCGTGCCGCAGGCCGAAGCGCTGGTCACGCTCGACCCCGCCCTGCCGGCGCCGCGCGCCTTCTACGCCGACCTGCACGTGCACGCCAGCGACACGGTCGGCACCAACAGCCCGGCCTACAACGCCGCCTACGCGCGCGACATCGGCGGCATCGACGTGCTGGGCTACACCGCCAACGACTTCCAGATCACCGACGAGAACTGGCAGCTGGGCGTACGCACGGTGGAGGAATTCAACCAGCCCGGCCGCTTCGTCTGCTATCCGGTCCAGGAATGGTGCGGCAGCTCGACCGCCGGCGGCGACCACAACGTGGTGTTCCTGGACGACGCGCCGCCGGACTTCCCCTACAACCAGCAGGGCGAGCACAACCGCACGCTGGTCTGGAACGAGGACATGAAGGGCAGCGCGGTGCAGCTGGGCCGCTGGCCGGTCGAGGAACTGTGGGCCGCCTACGTGGACGACGCCGAACACCGCCTGATCATGCCGCACGTCGGCGGACGCCGCTACATCCCCGACTGGCACCATCCCGAGCTGGAGCGGCTGGTGGAGATCGCGTCGAGCTGGGGACACTTCGGCTGGCTGTACCAGGATGTGATCGCGCGCGGCTACCAGCTGGGCGTGGCGGCCAGCGGCGACGAACATCGCGGCCGTCCCGGCGGCGGCCCGCCCGGCACCCAGGTGTTCGGCGTGCACGGTGGACTGACCGGCGTGATCGCAGACCGCCTGGACCGGCGCACCATCGGCCGCGCCCTGCGCGCGCGCCACACCTGGGCCACCACCGGCGAGCACACGGCGCTGCTGGTGCGCTGCGGAGATCACCTGCAGGGCGACGTGGTGCACCAGCGCGGACCGGCCACGCTGGACTACCGCTTTCTCGGCCAGGCCGGTTGGGAAGAAATCGCCGCATACGACCACAACGGCCTGATCTGGCAGCGCAACCTGCATGAGGAGGCCGGCTATTCCGAGCGCCTGATCCGCCTGCGCTGGGGCGGCGCGCGCATCCCGGACCGCTACCGCTGGGCGGTCTGGCAGGGCCGCATCACCATCCTCAACGGCACCATCAACCGCTTCCAGTCGCAGGGCTTCGAGCATGGCGAGGAGGTGTGCCGCCGCGACGGGCCGACCGACATCGTCTTCCGCAGCGACACCTACGGCGACGCCGACAGCGTGGAGATCGACGTGAGCAACCTGCGCCATTGCACCATCAAGGTGGAGGGCAGCATCGGCAGCTACGTCAAGGTGGGCGATCCGCTCAAGCCGAATCCGTTCGTGCACAAGCCGCAGTTCAGCTGGGAGATCAGCGGCGCGGAACTGCTGGCGGCGGGCGGCCTGAAGCTCGACCTGGGCGGCACGGAACTGTTCCTGGCGCTGGAGCGGTTGACCGAACACGCGCTGCCGACCGACCTGTCCGGATCGATCGACATCGCGCCGGACAACGCCGCCTTCGGCCACCGTCCGGTGTATTTCTACGGCCGGCAGCGCGACGACAGCAAGGTCTGGTCCTCGGCGGTCTTCTTGAAGTTCGACTGAACTCAGTTCAGCAGGTTGAAGTCGGCGCGGTAGTAGTTGCCCTCCGGCCCGCTGCCGGCCAGTTGCAAATACATGGTCTGCTTGCCGAGGCCGGCATGCTCGACTTCATACGCGCCGCTGGCCAGCGACTGGCCGGCCGGCACCGCGAAGGTCAGCGAAAACTGGTCGCCGCGCGCGGTCTCGAACTGGCGCTTGACGCTGAGCAGCGTCATCGCCACGCCCCGGCTGCCCGGATACACATTGAAGCGCTCCTGCACCAGCGGCAGGTAGGCCGCGCTGCCGGCCAGCGCCGGCACCGGCGCGGCGCCAACACTGGCGACGGCCGCCGACCTGGCCTTGGCCGGCTCGGCCGCGCCGCACAGGCCGCTGCCGCCCAGCAGGCCGCCGGTGGCTAATACAAAGGTTCGCCGTTCCATGATGATTCCTTCTCGATGATTAGCTGCGCGGCGGGAAGATGCCCTGCAACGCGATAATGAAATTCAGCTCCAGATAAGGCTGCACATTGTTGTGCGCCTGCCCGCCGCCGGTCGACGCGGCCAGCACGGCGCCGCCCATCGGATGCAGCGGCGCCGGGCCGATGTACGGCGGCGTCGGCGACACCGCCACCGCCAGCGTGTTGCCGTTCGGGCTGGTGGTGGTGGCCTGCGAGCCGGACGCCAGCATCTGGTGTCCGTGCGCCGGCGTCTGCGCGCCATTCACGGTGACTGTGGCGGCGCCGCCCGTCTCACCCTGGAACCGTTCGGTCAGGCCGGCGCCCTGGCCGGCGCGCAGCGGCGCGCGCTGGCGCAGGTTGGGCAGCGCGAAGGTGCTCTTGCCGTCGCCGCCGTATTGCGTGCCCAGCAGCGAGAACAGCGCGGTGTTCTGCGCGATCGGCAAAATCTGGCCATCGCAGGTGGCCCAGCCGGTGGGCGCGAAATTGCCGGCGAAGAGGCGAATTTCCGCAACAAAGGGATCTGCCATGGTGTCTCCTCAGAATTGGGATGGATAAATGCCGAACAGCGAGATGATGAACTGCACCGCCAGGTAGGGCGCCATATTGTCGTGCGGCTGGCTGCCGCCGCCGACGCCAATGGTGCCGGCGCCCATCAACAAATTCGGGCCCGCCGTGCCGTACAGCTTGGGCTTGGCCGGCGGCGCGGCCGGCACCCAGCTGCTGCCGTCGGTGATGTTGATCGCGCCGGTGGCCGGCGGCGGCGCGGCGGTGCTGGCGCTGACCCGGTGGCTGTGCGGCGGGATCTGCGCGGTGGTCAGGGTCACCTGCTCCGCCCCGCCCTTTTCGCCGATCTGGTACGACTCCGCGCCCAGCGCGCCGACGTGCACCGGCACCCGCCCGGTCAGGTCGGGCAGGGCGAAGGTCTCCTGGCCGTCGCCGCCGTAGGTGGTGCCGATCAGGTTGAACAGCGTGTCGTTTTCCGAGATCGGCATCAGCGCGCCGTCGCAGAACGCCCACCCGGCCGGGGCGAAGTTCCCCGCGAACATACGAATTTCACCAACATATGGCATGGACATGAGTGGTCTCCTGAAACGGTATGCTTAATTACGCGAAGGGAAAATGCCGCTCAACGCGATGCCGAACATGCTGGTGGCGTAGGGCTGGCGGTTTTCGTGGGGCTGGCCGCCGCCGACGTTGCCGACGCTGCCCGCCGCCAGCGCGGCGCTGCCGTCGTAGCCGTGGAAGACGTTGGCGCCGCCGGCCGGAATCGAGCACAGGTAGTTGCCGCTGGGGCTGGTGGAACGCAGCACATTGGGATCGGTCTGGTTGACCGCCTGCATCGCGTGCGTGTGCTGCGGCAGCTCCTGCGCCGTCAGCGTGTGCATGGCCTCGCCGCCCTGCGCGCCCGGCTGGGCGTTGTGCATCGGCATGCGCCCGCGCATGTCGGGCAGCGCGAAGTTGGTGCGGCCGTCGCCGCCGTACATGGTGCCCAGCAGGGAAAACAGCGCCTGGTTCTGGTTGATCGACAACAGCTGTCCGTCGCAACGCGCCCAGCCCTTGGGAATGTAGTTGAAACTGAACATGCGGATTTCGCCCAAAAATGGTAGAGACATGGTCGCTCCTGATGGCAAGAGATGCCGCGCCGGTGCGGCCGGGCGGCGGATGGAAAATGCGCCGTCGGACGACGGCGTACAGGCAAGGGGAAGTATCAGCCGCGTCGGCGCCGCTTGGCGCGGCCGGCCAGCAGCAGTCCGCCCAGGCCCAGCGACAGCATCAGCGCGGACGAGGGTTCGGGCACGGCGGTCATCACCAGCGAGACGTTGTCGAGCTCGGTGTAGTCGTAGAGGTTGCGATTGGAGAACTGCAGCCAGGTCGACGCCTTGTCGGTGCTCAGGTTGTTGATGACGTAGTGGGTCCAGTCGCCGCTGGTGTTGGTCTGGTGCCAGACCACGGCGCCGTTGAACAGCACCTGGGAATCGTTGACCACCGGCGTCGTGCCGTACGACGTGTCGAAGCGCAGCAGGTCGAATTCCAGGGTGTATTTGTAGCCGGCGTGGGTGGCGATCTGCTGGCCCAGCAGGCCGGCGCTGTCGGAATTGCCATCCCAGAACACCCGGTTGAGCACGTTGGACAGCGGCGTGCCGGAATAATCGAAGCCGACAAATTGCAGCGAGGTGTCGCCGCCTTGGGTCCAGGCCGCCAGCGAGGCTTGGGAGAAATCGCCATCGTCCACCAGGTTGGCGGCAAAGGCGGACGGGGCGCCGAACGCGGCGGCGCACAGCAGGACGGACAATAACTTACGCATGGCTAACCTTCAAAAAGATTGAGGATTTGGCGAGCAACAGTGCGCGTATTTTACTGCAATCATCTCAACAAATTGTCATTATGATAGCGACAGTCAAAAATATTGCCGAAACGTTGTTTTTTGTCGAAGTAACAAGCCATGAGCATATTGACAATTACTTTTCGGCGTCCTTCCAGCCGATATCGCCGGCCGTGACGTTGTGGATGTACAGGCGCCCCGCCGCCTCGGTGACGCCGGTGGTGACCGGCGCGCCGCCGCTCGGGTCCTGCAGGTCGGCGACGATGCGGCCGTCCGCGGTGAACGCCACCACATGGCCGTAGGACTTGGGCTCGGGCCACAGCGCGCGCGGCACGCGCAGCATCAGCTTGCGCAGCCAGGGCTTGTCGGCCATCTTGTCGAGGTCGTTGCGCTGGCCGGACAGGCCCAGCCAGATGCGGCCGCCGGCGCCGCGCACCAGGTTGTCCGGATAGCCGGGCAGGTTGTCGAGCAGCACCTGCGCCTGCGGCGACGCCACGCGCACGTCCAGCCCCGCCGCGTCGACGGCGATTTTCCAGACCCGGTACTTGCCGCTTTCGGACACGTACAGCCAGCGCTGGTCCTCGCTCAGCAGCACGCCGTTGGCGAAGCTCAGGCCGCCGGCCAGCACGCGCGCGGCCCGGCTGGCCGGATCGTATTCCAGCACGCGCCCGGTCGACGATTGCTCCAGCACGTCCAGCATGGCCGCGCCCATGGTGTCGCGCCCCGCCGGCGCGAAGCGCTGCGAGGCGTCGCTGAAGTAGATCTTGCCGTTGGCCGCGACCGCCACGCCGTCGGCGAAGCGGATCGCGTCGCCGCCGACCCGGTCGGCCAGCACGCGCACGCTCCGGTCCGGCGCCACCGACAGCAGGCCCTTGACGGCGTCGGCCACGATCAGGTTGCCGGCGCCGTCGAAGGCCAGGCCGAGCGGGCGGCCGCCGGTGTCGGCATAGGTTTCCAGCGCCGAGCCGTCGGCCTGCATGCGCAGGATCTTGCCGCTGGCGACGCCGGTGTACAGCTTGCCGTCCGGGCCAGCCAGCACATGCTCGGGCCCCACCTCCCCGCCCAGCGAGATCCGGCGCAGGCCGGCAAGCCGCTGGTTGACCGCGTGTACGCCCGTGTAGCCGGGCGGCGTGGGCGCGGTCCAGCTGACCGGCACGATGGGCACCGGCCACAGACTGAGATAGGCGGCGGCAAGCAATGCTGCAAACATGGAGACCCTGGCGATTTTTTTCATGTCGCTTAGTCTACGCAATCCTGGCGCGGAATGGCAAACGCTGCTTCACGGATAAAGGCAGTCCACACAAGAAGTACCCTAGCGAATGTGAAGTGAGCATTAGGATAACAAGCAGGTTGACAGCTAACCCCGCAAGGAATCTGTCGCGTTTTGTGCTAACCTTGTGAACAAAGGCAAGGACAAAGCTACGGGATTTCATGTACCTACTAATAGGATTTTCTCAGAGGGAAATCGTTTGGATGATGTCTATAGGGAGTGGTTCGATTCTAAAACTGTTTCGGTAACAGTAAACTTGCAAAATTCCGACGATTTTCTTACGCCTATTGAAATTGCAGAGCTAACGGGCGCGCCAAAGGAAAGTACCATACTGGTGACACGGGATGACAAAGTAATATCATTTAGGGTAAGTAATAAAATCTTCTCCGAAGATATGTTTCGGTATCTTGTAGCCGACTCAAGTGGCATCAGCTATTACATTAAAAATGTTGTTCTAGCTTTGAAGGAAGAGTACACAAAAAATGGCATCGGTCCACGTTGTGTCATCAAGGAAATTTACGCAGCCGCAAAGTTACTTGATGAGCTGCCGATTAAAGCTATTAAGGTAAGCGCGGTCGGAGATTTTGAGTCATTTCGCTGGAAAACCGATCCCATGCGGGGCTATTATGTTTGGGCACGAATGGGATTTGATGGAAAAATTCCAGCAGCGGTTCGTCAAAAGCTTTCGTTAAAATATAGAAATCTTGAGTTTATCAGTAGTTTAATGCTAGATATCGAAGCTAGAAAAGAATGGTTGGAGAAGGGCGAGTCCGTCGAGTTGGAGTTTGATTTAGCTTCGGGTTCGGTGAGTTGGCGCCTGTTAAGTCAATATATGAATGAAAAAGGGATTGAATTATGAAGCGCAATCTTCTTCATGCTGTGCAATCTAATACGTCACCCATATCCGAGGCGGAGTTTAAGGGTTTTCTATTAAAGCGCCATGGAGTTACCCCAAAGGATAACGCGAGTTCTGACCCATTGGCTCTGGACTACACCGGGTTGAGTGTCTTGAAACCGACATTACCTACTCATATAGTACGTTATGTTTTCAAGGAATTCAAACCAAAGAAGAATTCCGGTGTTTCTGTAAAAATAGAAGGACTCAATGGCAGGAAAAAACCTACGCTTCCGGCTTTAAATTTGAAAAACCAAAAAAAGAAAACTGAAAGTTATTAAGTCTTGCGCATCCATACTTTTGAGTGGATTGCAGGGCAAATATAGGCCTTTCGCTTCTGAGATTTACTGCATTACAAGTCCCCGTATTGGGCAGTTGCCAAGGCCACTGCCTTCGAAAGGCGGGAGTCTTGCCAACTTGAGTTCATTTCGGGCTACCGATTACCCCGGGCGAGGCTCGAGAAATCAGGCGGCCCGCGCCGGCGCCGGTTCCAGCAAGGGCTCCAGCGCCTCAAGCACGATATCGTGCAGGCGCTGCGCGGGCGGATTCAGCTGCGCCTCCATGCGATGCAGGCGCAGGGCGATCATCGGCAGCGCCGGCAGCGCAAGGTCGTCCAGAGCGCCGAGGCGGGGCGGCAGGACCAGGCCGGTACGCACCGTCACGCCCAGGCCGGCGGCCACGGCGGCCCAGACGCCGCCCAACCCCGGACTGCTGAAGGCGATCCGCCACGGGATGCCGGCGCGGTCCAGCGCGGCGGTGGCGATGCTGCGCATCGTGCACGGCGCTTCCATCATCACCAGCGGCAGCGGTTCGCCGTCGCGCAGCATGGCGGGCGCGTCCGCCGCGACTATCCAGCGCAGCGGCAGCCGGGCGATCACCGGCGCGCTGTGCGAGGGCGGCACCAGGGCGGCGTCGCTGTCCCAGGCCAGCGCCAGGTCCAGCCGTCCGCCCGCCATCTGCGCCATCAGGTCCGCGTTGCGCGCCACCCGCGCCTCCACCCGCAGGCGCGGATGCACGCGCGCGAAGCGCCCCAGCACCTCGGTCAACAGATGCTCGCCGAAATCCTCCTGCATGCCCAGCCGCACGCTGCCGGCCAGCTCGGCGCCGCGCACCGCCGTGGCGGCCTCGTCGTTCAGCTCCAGCAGCCGGCGCGCGTAGCCCAGCAGCGCTTCGCCGGCCGAGGTCGTCACCATGCCGCGCCCTTCCTTGCGCAGCACCGGCATGCCCAGCTGGTCCTCCAGCTTTTTCAGCTGCGCGCTGACGGCCGAGGTGGACCGGCCCAGCCGGTCCGCCGCCTTGGCGAAGCTGCCCAGGTCCACGCCGGTCACGAAGGTGCGCAACACATCCAGGTCAAACGTAATCCGCCGCATGATCATCCCGATTTTCTGAACTGTTGATCAAAATATTCCTGATTTTCCGGATCAAGATAGTCCTGTATCGTGGACCTGTCAAATCAAACAGGAGCACGCCATGGCGTCGACAGCGGGACAACAAAGCATGGGCAGCCACGCCCCCAAGCTGGCGGAACTGACCGACAAGGTGCTGTTCGACGACGTCTGGCAGCGGCCGGGCTTGTCGCAGCGGGACCGCAGCGTCATCACCGTGTCGGCGCTGATCGCGATGAACCGCGTCGAGCAGCTGCCCTTCCATCTGCAACGGGCGCGCGACAACGGCGTCACGCGCGACGAGATCGCCGAACTGATTACCCACCTGGCGTTTTATTCCGGCTGGCCGACCGCCGCCTCCGCCATCAACGTGTTCAAACAACTGGAGGAATGATCATGCCCATGAGCCGCATCTCCCTGCTGAAAGGGAAATCCCCCGAGTACCTGGCCGCGCTGTCGAACAGCCTGCACCGCGCCATGGTCGAGGCCTTCAACGTGCCGCCGAAGGACCGCTTCCAGATGATCCACCAGCACGAGCCGCACGAGCTGGTCTTCGACCGCGACTACGAAAGCCCGTCCGGCCCGCGCTCCGACGACTTCGTGCTGATCAACATCACCATCGGCAAGCCGCGCAGCACCGAGATGAAGCAGGCCTTCTACCGCCGCCTGGTCGAGCTGCTGGCCGAGGCGCCCGGCCTGCGGCCGCAGGATGTGATGGTGGTGGTGTCGAGCTCGCAGGGCGACGACTGGTCGTTCAGCGGCGGCGCCCCGGCGGCCAGCCTGTGGAGGCCGGCATGATCGCGATGCAATACAGCTTCGCGCTGCCGGCCGACTACGACATGGCCATCGTGCGCGAGCGCATCGGCAGCAAGGGGCCGCTGCTGGACCGCCTGCCGCACCTGGCGTTCAAGGCCTATCTGTACGCCGAGCGCGGCGAGTCGGCCGAAAATCTCTACGCGCCGTTCTACCTGTGGCACAGCGAGACCGGCATGCACGACTTCCTCAACGGCCCCGGATTCGCCGGCGTGGCGCAGGCCTTCGGCTGGCCGTCGGTGCGCACCTGGACGCCGTGGCACGCCAGCGTCGGCGCCGACATCAGGCAGGCGCGCCACGCCACCCGCAGCGTCGAGGCGATCGCGCCCCACAGCGACCTGGCGCAACTGCGTCAGCGGGAGGAGCAGCATGCGCGCCACGCGCTCGAATGCGGCGCGCTGGCGGTGGTGATCGGCTTCGAGCCGGGCAACTGGAGCATCGTGCGCCTGTGCCTGTGGCGCGGCGAACCGGCCCTGCCGCCGCTGCCGCACGAGCAGCGCTACCGGGTCGGCCACGTGTCGGCGCCCGAAGCAGTTCAGCAGTAATCAGCGCAGCAGCATCAGCGCGTTGCGCGGCTGGGCGTTGGCCTGCGCCAGCATCGAGGCGCCGGCCTCGCGCAGGATGCTGGCGCGGGTCAGCTGCGCGGTCTCGCTGGCGTAGTCGGTGTCGCGGATGCGCGAGCGCGCCGCCGACAGGTTGTTGGCGCCGATCTCGGCGTTGCTGGCCACCGCCGACAGCCGGTTGCTGGTCGCACCCAGCATGGCGCGGATGGTGGTCACTTCGTCTATCTTGCCGTCGAAGTAGTCCAGCGCCGCGCTGGCGCCGCTGAAGTTGGACAAGTCCTGCACCGGCTCGCCGCCGCTGTACACATCCTGCAGCACCAGCTGCGGCGGCCCGACGATGACCGACGCCTGCTTGCCCGCGCTCAGTCCCGCCTTGGCCGGATTGGCGCCGCCGATGCTCATCGAATGCGCGCCCAGCCGCGCGGCCTCGGTCACGGTGACCGTGCCCTTGTTGTTCCCCAACGCCAAGCCCAGCGACGCGGCGCTGCCGGCGTTCGATTCGGTGATGACGATATCGCGGCCGTCCGCCGCGCTCAGTGTCAGCGTGCCGCCGGCGGCGCTGGCGGTCACGCCGCTGGCGCCGGAGGCGGCGGAGATCGCGCCGGCGGCGTTGGCCGCGCGGACCGCGGCGGTGGCGCCGGCGATGGCGCCGATGCTCACGCCGTTGACGGAAAAGCTGCCGCCGGCCAGCGCGCCGGTGGCGCCGACATCGCCCGACAAGGTGTTGGCGGCGCTGGCCGTCACGTTGCGCACATTGGCCGCGTTGATGGCGGCCGCCACCGCGAAGGCGCTGCCCGCGTTCTGCCCCGGCAGCGCGCCGGCCGACGAGGCGCCCACCGCCGTGTTATTGATGACCAGGTCGCCGTAAGCGATCGGCCCCAGCACCGCCGTGCCCACTGCCGTGGACTGCTGCGGCGCGATGTTGACCAGCTGCTTGCTGTAGCCGGTCGGCACCAGCGCGGCCGGAATCGACAGCGCCAGCGTCTGGTCCGCCCCGGCGCCGATCTGCAACTGCTGCGAGAACGACCCGTCCAGCAGGCCCAGGTTGTTGTAGCGCGCGCCGGCCACGATGTCCACGTTGGACGCCGCCAGCGCCGTCACCTCGCCCTGGATGGCCGCGCGGTCGGTCTGGCTGTTGGTGTCGTTGGCGGCCTGCACCGCCAGCTCGCGCATGCGCTGGAAATTATTGAGCAGCTGGCCGGCCGCGCCGTCCGCCACCTGCAGTAGCGAAATGCCATCGTTGATGTTTTGCCTGGCCTTGTTCAAGCCGTTGATGCCCGACGTCATGCGCTCGCTGATGGCCAGGCCGGCCGCGTCGTCGCGCGCCGAGTTGATGCGCTGGCCGCTGGAGAGCTTTTGCAGACGCACAGCCATGTCCTCGCCCGCCAGCGCATAGCTGCGCTGGACGTTCAGGGCGGAGAGGTTGGTGTTGATCTGCATGCCGATGGCTTCCGATGCCGCCACGGAGTGACGGTTGTCGTTTAACTTACGGCAATAATCGGCGGTACTTGAGCCGCCGGGCGGCAAAAGGCCTCAGCCCGGCAACAGCTCCAGGCGCTCGCGGGCCTGCGCCAGCTGGGCGCTGTCCATGCGCGCGGCGGCGTTTTTCAGATAGCGGCCGGCGGCGGCATAGCCGTTGCGCTCGGCCATCGCCAGCCAGGTCCAGGCCTGCGCGATATCGGCGCGCACGCCCTGGCCGACCATGAACATCAGGCCAAGATTGAACTGCGCGCGCGCGTGGCCCTGGCCGGCGGCCTGCAGATACCAGCGGTGCGCCTGCGCGTAATCCTGCGCCAGGCCCTGGCCGTTGTCGTAGCGCAGGCCCAGCGCGAACTGCGCCAGCGCGTGGCCCTGCTCGGCCGCCTTGGCGTACCAGGCGTTGGCCTGCGCGCAATCGGGCTGCGGGCCGTCGTCCTTGTCGAACAACAGGCCCAGGTTGTACTGGGCCGCCGCGTAATCCTGCTCGGCGGCGCGGCGATACCAGGCCATGGCCTTGCGGTCGTCGCGCGGCACGCCGCGTCCCGTCTCGTAGCGCAGGCCCAGGTCGAACTGCGCGCGCAGGTGGCCCTGGTCGGCCGCCTTGCGGTACCAGAAGATCGCCTCCTGCGGATCCTGCACCACGCCGTGGCCGGCGTCGTACAGCATGCCCAGATGGTATTGCGCGCCGGGGAAGCCCTGCTCGGCCGCCTTGCGGTACCAGAACTGCGCCTGCTCGTAATCCTGCGCCACGCCCTGGCCGTGGTCGTAGCGCAGGCCCAGGTTGTTCTGCGCCGCCGCGTGGCCCTGCTCGGCCGCCTTGCGGTACCAGTCCATCGCCTTCTGCTCGTCGCGCGGCACGCCCTGGCCGTTGTCGTAGATCAGGCCCAGGTTGAACTGCGAGCTGGCGTGGTCCTGCTCCGCCGCGCGGCGATACCACAGGATGGCCTTCTGGCTGTCCTGCGCGATGCCGTCGCCCTTGTCGAAGCGCAGCGCCAGGTTGAACTGCGCCGGCGCGTAGCCCTGGTCGGCCGCCTTGCGGTACCAGGACATCGCCTGGCCCACGTCCTGCGGCACGCCCTGGCCGTTGTCGTAGCGCAGGCCGAGGTTGAACTGCGCACGCGGATAGCCCTGCTCCGCCGCCTTGCGGTACCACGCGATGGCCTGCTTGAAGTCCTGCGGCACGCCCTTGCCGGTGTCGTACATCATGCCGAGATTATTTTGCGCGCCGGCGTCGCCCTGGTCGGCGGCCTTGCTGAACCAGTACATGGCCTTCTGCGTATCGGCGTCGATGCCCTGGCCTTTGGCGTACAGCCAGCCCAGGTTGTACTGCGCGGCGGCGTAGCCCTGCTCGGCGGCCAGCTGGTACCACGCGGCGGCCTCCTGGTAATTCTGCTCGACGCCCTGGCCCTTCTGGTACATCACGCCCAGGTTGTACTGCGCGTGTTCGAGGCCGGACTGCGCGGCCTGGCGATACCACACCACCGCCAGCTCATAGCTCTGCGCCACGCCCTGGCCGTTGAAGTACATGAAGCCCAGGCTGTGCTGGGCGTTGGCGACGCCGCGTTCGGCCAATCCCTTGACGCGCAAGAATTCGGCCGTTTGAGTGCTGCCGTTGTTTGCGTCGGCTTCGTTGGGACTGTATTTCGTCATACTCTGTTCAAGCTTGGATCGCGATCATCGCCGGTTGGGGGTCTACGTTGGTGACGGCGTGCAGCGCGTGCGCCGAAGGCATGGCGGTCAGGCGGCCCTGCTCCTGCAGCACGTCCATGAAACTGGTCAGCGAAATCGGGCGGTGGTACAGGTAGCCCTGCATCGTGGTGCAGCCGTTGGCCTGCAGGTAGCGCGCCTGCACCTCGGTCTCCACTCCCTCCGCCACCAGGTGCAGGCCGAGCCCGCGCGCGATGGAGATGATCGCCAGGATCACCGGGTAGTGGCCATTCTCGTCGTGGATCTCCTTGACGAAGGACTGGTCGATCTTGATCGTGTGGATAGGGAAGCGGTGCAGGTAGGACAGCGACGAATAGCCGGTGCCGAAATCGTCGATCGCCACCGACACGCCCAGCTGGCACAATTTGTTGAGCTGCTCGATCGCGTACTGCGGATTGCGGATGCAGATGTTCTCGGTGATCTCGACCTCGATCTGCGCCGGCGAAATGCCGTAGCGCGTCAGCGCGCCGCGCATCTTCTCGAAGAAATCGCCGCGGTCCAGGTATTGCGGCGACAGGTTCAGCGACAGGCGGATCGATTCGCCGCCGGCCGCGTTCCACTGCAGCAGGTCGCGGCACAGCGCGCCCAGCATCCAGTCGGAGATCGGCAGCATCAGGCCATTGTCCTCGGCGAACGGCAGGAACTCGCCGGCCGACAGCAGCCCGCGCTGCGGATGGTTCCAGCGCATCAGGCCCTCGGCGCCGATGATGCGGCCGGTGGCCACGTCGACCTGCGGCTGGTAGTACATTTCCAGTTCGTTCAGCTCCAGCGCCTTGCGCAGGCTCTGCTCCAGCGCGATCTTCTGGTGCGACACATCCAGCATCGAGTTGTGATAGAAGCTGTGGCCATTCTTGCCCAGCGCCTTGACCTGGTACATGGCGATGTCCGCGTGGCGCAGCAGCTCGTCGATGGTCTCGCCGTCGCCAGGATAGATGGCGATGCCGATCGAGGCCGAGATGTGCACCTCATGGCCATCGAGGTCGAACGGCTTGTGCAGGCTTTCGAGGAATTTGTCGGCGATGGACTTGGCGTCCTGGCGGTCGCGCAGCTCCGGCAGCACGATGGTGAACTCGTCGCCGCCCTGGCGCGCCAGCGTGTCGCCGCGGCGCAAACAGTCTTTGAGGCGCGTCGCCACCTGCTGCAGCAGCTCGTCGCCCTTGACGTGGCCCAGCGTGTCGTTGACCAGCTTGAAGCGATCGAGGTCGATGAACATCACCGCCAACTCGGTCAGCTTGCGCTTGGCCTGGATCACGGCCAGGCCCAGGCGGTCCTTGAACAGCATGCGGTTCGGCAGGTCGGTCAGGATGTCGTGGTAGGCCTGGTAGGAGATCACTTCCTCGGCGCGTTTGCGGTCGGTGATGTCGCGCGCCACGCCGTAGGTGCCGAAGAACTCGTGCTTCTTCACCTCGTGGTCCGGGATGTGCATGCCGATCGCGTTGAGCGAAATCGTCATCAGCGTGTTGTTGAAGGTGCGCTCGATGCCGCTGCCGGTGTTGCACTTGAGGCGCAGCTCGACGTTGCGCGAGGCGCGTTCATCGACGCGGCGCTCGTTGAAGGCGTAGCGCGCGCGCTCCTGGTCCTCGTCGTGCACCAGCACCGAGTAGTGGCGGCCGATCAGCTCTTCGCGGGTGAAGCCCAGCAGCTGCTGCACGCGGTCGTTCACGAAGGTGAACTTGCCCTCGTGGTTCAGGGTGTAGATGATGTCCGGCGAGCTGTCCACCAAGTAGCGGTACATCTTCTCAGAGTTCTCCAGCTTGGAGGCGATGCGCTCGTTGTCGATGGCCAGGCGGCGCTTCTGCAGCGCGTTCTCCACCGTCTTGAGCAGCTCCTCGCGGCTGTAGGGCTTGCGCAGGTAGTCGTAGGCGCCGCGCTTCAAGGCGCCGATGGCCGCCTCGATGCCGACATCGCCGCTCATGACGATGACGTCGCCGTCGATCTCCTTGGCGTTGATGAAGTCCATGATCTCGTGGCCGCTCATGTCGGGCAGGCGCAGGTCGAGCAGGATCAGGTCGAACTTCAACCGGGTCAGCTGCGCCAGCGCTTCGCTGCCGCAGGTCGCGGTGACCAAGTGGTAGTCGCGGTCACGCAGCAGTTCGTACAGGGATGACAGCAGGCGCGGCTCGTCGTCTACGAGCAGGATGCGCGGGCAGTTGTCGGGAAGGGCGACGGGGGCGTGGTCGTCCGTAGCAGCGGTTAGGCTGGCTGGGTTCAGGTTCATCATGGCCTTAAACTGAATCCATCACCCGCGTTTGCACGCCGGCGACTTGACTGGTGCTGCCGCGAGCTGGCAGCAGGATTTCAAAGGTGGTACCCGTTTTACCGGAACGGCAGGTGATCAGTCCCTGCATTTTTTTCACCAGGCTGTGGACGATGGACAGGCCCAGGCCATGGTGCGCGCCTTCCTTGGTGCTGCGCACTGCGGAGAACAGATTGGCCAGCACCTCGGCCGAGAGGCCAGGGCCGGTGTCGCTGACCACCAGTTCCAGGTAAAGCTTGCGTTCGCGGTTGACGTGACCGCGGTTCGAAATCTCGATCTTGCCGCCGTCGGCCAGTGCCTCCACGGCGTTCTTGATCAGGTTGACCAGGATCTGCTTGAGCAGGTCGGCGTCGCCGTCGATTTCGGCCGGCTCCTCCTGCATACGCACCACGATCTGCACCGAGGCCGGCACGAAGTCGGTGGCGCGGAACAGGCGCAGCACGTCGTCCACCACGCGGGCGACGTCGGTCACGCGCGAGCTCTCGGTCGGCTGCAGGTCGGCCAGGCCGTTGATCAGTTGTCCGACGCGGTCGATCTCCTCGTTCAGGATGGACATCTCGCCCACCACCGGCTCGCGCTTGGCCAGCTTGCCGTCCAGGACCGACAGGTAGTTCTTGATGATCGACAGCGGGTTGTTCACCTCGTGCACCACGCGGCGCGAGGCTTCGCGATATTCTTCCGCCACGTGGGCGATCTGGCGCTTGGTGTGGCCACGCTCGCTGATCGCCGTTTCCAGCGCGGCGGCGGCCTGGGTGCCGAACGATTGCAGGAAGCGCTCGCGCTTCTGGAAGCCGGCCACCTGCCACGCCGGCGCGCCGCCGATCAACACGCCCAGGCAGCGCTGGTTGGCCACCAGCGGCACGCACACCATGGCCTCGCTGCCGAGGAGGCGGAACAGCTGTTCCTCGGCCACGCTCAGGGCCTGCTGCGGATTGCCGTCGCGGCTGACGAAGGCCAGCTTGCGCTCCAGCGCCGCGTCGGCCACCACGCCGCCCTTGGTGAGCGGGATGACCAGTTCGGCCAGCCGCTGCTGATGCTCGCCGGCGGCGGCGCCGTGCAGCGCGTGGCCGGTCGGATTCTCCAGCAGCACCACGGCGTTTTCAAAATCGAACAGGATGCGCGCCGAGCGCGTCATCGCCTCCAGCAGGCCGGACTCGCCCTGCTGGCGCGCGAAGGTCTGGCCCATCTCGGACACCAGCACCATGTTGCGCACTTCCTCGGACAGCCGCTGCTGCACCGGATCGACCGGCGGCGGCGCGTAGGCGGACGGCGTCGGCACGTCGTCGGCGCCGGCCAGGTCGATGCCCAGGTAGGCGGCCGACTTCTCCACCTGCCGCGCGGCGTTGTTGACGACCTGCTCCAGCGCCTCGGCATCGAGGCTGCACAGGTGGCCCGCTTCCTCGATGGCCTGCTGCTGGTCCTCGTGGAAGCACAGCAGGTGCGCCAGGCGCACCATGCGGATCAAGGGATGGGCCGACTCCAGGCGGGCGATCGGCTCGTGGTGATACAGCACGCTGTCGGCCAGGAAGGAATCGAGGTGCCAGCGTTCGATCAGCCAGGCGCCCGCCTCCGAGTGGGTGATCTGCAGCGTGCGCTGCTCGACCGCGCACAGGTCCTCGTCGTCGCGCGCCATGAAGTTGAAGGCGTATTCCTTGGGCGCGGTGGCCAGCAGCGCCAGGCGGCCGACGTTGTGCAGCAGGCCGGCCAGGTAGGCTTCCTCGGCGTGCGGGTATTCCATGCGCTTGGCGATGTCGCGGGCGATGACGGCGGTGGTCAGGGAACCTTTCCAGAAACCGCGCAAGTCGGTGCTGCTCGAATGCGGGAAGCTGTTGAAGGTCTGGAACACGGATTCGCTGATGACCAGCGTCTTGATCATGTCGGTGCCCAGCGACACCAGCGACTGCTCCAGGCCGACCACGCGCGCGTTGCGGTGGTAGGCCGAGCTGTTGGCGACGGTGAGGATCTTGCTGGTCATCGCCGCATCCTTGGCGATCAGGGCGGCCAGCTCCGGCATGCCGGCGTCGTCGGCCTGCAAGTGCTCAATCAACTTAATGAGTATCTGCGGCATTGCCGGCAGACGGGCAATCAGCAGGCGATTGCGAATATCATGGTCAGGTTGATGCATCGTATCAAGCGTTGTTTGGGCCGGTCGTTGTGCAAGAATCGTGGGCAATAATCAAGGGCAATAATTGCTGCCGAAAAGTTATACTAACATAAAGTCTTGTAGTAACTTAACAGCAAGTAAGATTTCTTTCTAAACTAAGTCAATTTCCTGCCGTAAATAATTACCGACCCGGATGGCGTAGAAGCATGCTCCGGTAATAGCGCGACGTCAACCACAAAACGAGAGCAGAGGCACTAAATGCCATCTGTCCGGCGGCTAACCATAGCGCGGAGTGTGATAGGAAGGGTGCGATCACCCCCGCTACCACCGCGCCGAGCAGGGTGGTGGCGAACGATTGGCAGGACGCCACCGTGCCGCGGATGTGCGGAAACAGGTCCAACGCCAGCAGGGTGGCCGCCGGCGCCACCACCGACATGCCGAAGGTGTAGAAGAAGATCGGCGCCACCGACCACGGCAGAGCGGGCGGCTGCAACAGGTGGTAGCAAACGTTAAATGCCGACGCGGCCACCAGGAAACAAAAACCGATGGCTATCTGTCGCGAAAACGCCATCTTGCCGGCGATCCGGTTGGCCGCCAGCGCGCCGAGGAAAATCCCGCTCACCGACGGAATGAACAGCCAGCCGAACTGCGAGGCGCCCAGTCCCAGGTGCTGCGGCAGGAATACCGGCGCCGACGAGATGTACAGGAACAGGCCGGCGAAATTGAGCGCCACCACGCCGGACTTGAGGTGGAACAGGGGCGAGCGCAGGATCTCGGTGTAGTTCCGCAGCAGGAAGCGCGGGTTGAAGGGATGGCGCTTCTCTTTCGGCAGCGTCTCCGGCAGCTTGCGGTAGCAGTAGATGAACAGCAGCACGCTGTAGGCCAGCAGCGCCAGGAAGATCGCCCGCCAGTCGAACAGCGTGACCACCCAGCCGCCCAGGATCGGCGCGATGGCCGGCGCGATCGAGAAGATCATCGTCACCATCGACAACAGGCGCGCGGCGGCGGCGTCCTCGTACAGGTCGCGGATGATGGCGCGCCCCACCACCACCCCGGCGCCGGACGACACGCCCTGCAGGATGCGGAACACCCACAGGTAGTGCACGGTGTGCGCGGCGGCGCAGCCCAGCGTGCCGACCGCGAACATCGCCAGCGACACCAGGATCACGTTGCGGCGGCCGAAGGCGTCCGACAGCGCGCCGTGCCACAACACCATGGCGGCGAAGGACAGCATGTAGAACGTCAGGCTTTGCTGGACCTCGATCGGCGTGGCGTTCAGCGTGGACTGGATGTTGGGGAAGGCCGGAAGATAGGCGTCGATGGAGAAAGGCCCCAGCATCGACAGGGCCGCCAGCACGGCGGCCAGCGCGCCGGCGCCGAGGACTTTCATGTGCGGCGGCTCGGGCGCCTCCGCGACGGGATCGGGGGGAAGATTGACGGGAGGTGTGGTGAACATGCGGTGCTTTCCGGCTGGGGCGCCGCGCCGGAAAGCGCGGCGCGTACTGCTTAGACTTCTTTCGGCTTGGCCGCTTCGCGGCGGTTGAAACCGGCCACCATATCGAAGCGGAACAAACGGCATTCCAGCGCGCCGTTGAAGAACGGCGTCTTGCGCGATTCCTTCAGGCGCAGCAGCTTGGGCAGGCCCAGGTCCGCCGTGAACAGGAACACCGTCCAGCCGGCGAAGCGCTGCTTGAGGGTGGTCGACAGCGCCGAGTAGAAGCTGGTCGCCAGCTCGTCCTCCGGCAGCGAGCTGTCGCCGCGCACGCCGATACGCTCGCCGTACGGAGGATTGGTCAGCAGGATGCCCGGCTGCTCGGTCGGCGCCTTCACTTCCTGCGCCTCGATCTGCTTGAGCGGCACGTCGAACATGATGCCGGCGCACTTCAGGTTATGGCGCGTCATCGCCACCATGTCGCCCGAGATGTCGGAGCCGAAGATGGTCGGCGATGCCGGCAGCGGATTGGCCTTGATCGAATTCTTCATGTCGTTCCACGGCGCCGGATCGAAGTCGTTGAAGGCTTCGAAGGCGAAGCGGCGACGCGCGCCCGGCGGAATGCCCTGCACCATCTGCGCCGCTTCGCACAGGATGGTGCCGGAGCCGCACATCGGGTCGAACAGCGGCATGCCCGGCTTCCAGCCCGACACGCGCAGCAGGCCGGCGGCCAGGTTCTCGCGCAGCGGCGCGTCGCCCGTCTCCTCGCGCCAGCCGCGCTTGAACAGCGCCTCGCCGGAGGTGTCGAGGTAGATGATGAACTGGCGCGCGTCGAGGAAGCCGACGATACGCATGTCCGGTTCCTTGGTGTTGACCGAGGGACGCTTGTTGAACTGGTCGCGGAAGCGGTCGCAGATCGCGTCCTTGATTTTCAGCGTGGTGAACTCCAGGCTTTTCAGCGGGGACTTCACTGCGGTGACGTCGACGCGGATGGTGTGGTCGTAAGTGAACCAGTCTTCCCACGGCTGCGCCAGCACCAGGTCGTAGATGTCGTTCTCGTTCTGGTAGCCGGTGACGGCCATGCGCATCAGCACGCGCGAGGCGATGCGCGAGTGCAGGTTGATGCGGTAGGAATCGAGCAGCTCGCCCGAGCAGTGCACGCCGCCCGGGACCTGGTTGTGCACCTTCATGGTGGTGCTCAGTTGGGCGATCTCGCCCAGTTCTTCGGCCAGCGCCGCTTCCATGCCGCGCGGGCATGGGCAAAAATAGGATGCCATAGGTGTACCTTTTGTCCGTTAAAAAAATTGCGCGCCGCCCGAGTGGCGCGGCGCGATTTACTTCTGCATTGCCCGTTCCAGGAAGTCCAGGCGGTCCTGGCCCCAGAAACTCTCTCCATCCAACACATACCACGGCGAGCCGAACACGCTGGCCGCCGTTGCGTCTTCCGTATTGCGGTCGTACTCGGCCTGCACGCTGGCCGTCTCCGCCGACTTGATCAACGCCTTGCCATCGAGACCGAGGCTGCCGGCGATCTGCGCCAGCGTTTCCTCGTCGCCGATGTTTTTATCCTCGGCCCACAGCCCGCGCATCACCGCCAGCGACAACGACAGCGCCACGTCCACGCCATGCGTCAGGCGCGCGGCGATCAGCATGCGGTTGGCCAGCTCCGGCGACACCGGGAAAAACTTCGGCTGCACGTTCAGCGGAATGCCGAGGAAATCCGACCAGCGCGTCAGCTCGACCAGGCGGTAGGCCTGGCGCTGCGGGGCGCGCTTGGCCAGCGGCAGGCCGCCGGACACGCCGAACACCTTGCCCAGGTCGACCGGCCGCACTTCGATTTGCACGCCGTGCTGGCGCGCCATGGCGACAAAACGCTCATGGCCCAGATACGTCCACGGCGAGTGGGCGGCGAAAAAATACTGGCAGACTTTACTCATGACACTCCGATCAGAAGGGTTTGACCACAACCAGCAGCACTATCGCCAGCAGCAGAAACACCGGCAGCTCATTGAACACGCGGAACCACTTGTGGCTGCGCGTATTGACGCCCTTCTCGAACTTCTTGAGGATGGGGCCACAGGCGTGGTGATAACCGATCACCAGCACCACGAAGAACAGCTTGGCGTGCAGCCAGTGCGGCATCTGCGCGCCGTACTGCATCCACACCAGGATCGCGCCGAACACCACCGCGAACACCGACAGCCACATCGAAAAACGATACAGCTTGCGCGCCATGACCAGCAGGCGCGCGGTCGAGGCCTTGTCGGTCTCCATCGCCAGGTTGACGAAGATGCGCGGCAGGTAGAACACGCCCGCCATCCAGGCGATCACGAAGAAAATGTGCAGCGCTTTAATCCAGAGCATACGTCTCCTTATTGACGGATTTCGCCGTGACCGAACACGACGTACTTCAGCGAAGTCAAACCTTCCAGCCCAACCGGGCCGCGCGCGTGCAGCTTGTCGTTGGAGATGCCGATCTCCGCGCCCAGGCCGTACTCGAAACCGTCGGCGAAACGCGTCGAGGCGTTGATCATCACCGACGCCGAATCGACTTCGCGCAGGAAGCGCATCGCGGCCGTGTGGTCTTCCGTGACGATGGCCTCGGTGTGCTTGGACGAGTAATGATTGATGTGCTCCATCGCCTCGTCGATGCCGTCGACGATTTTCACCGACAGGATCGCGGCCAGGTATTCGGTCGACCAGTCTTCCTCGACGGCGGCCACCAGGTGCGGATAGCCGGCGGCGGACAGGATCGCCATCGCCTCGGGATCGGCGCGCAGTTCCACCTGCTTGGTCGCGTACAGCTTGGCCAGTTCCGGCAGCACGGCCGGCGCGATGGCGCGCGCCACCAGCAGCGTTTCCATGGTGTTGCAGGTGCCGTAGCGGTGGCACTTGGCGTTGAACGCGATGTCGAGCGCCTTCTTCATGTCGGCCTTGGCGTCGATGTAGACGTGGCAGATGCCGTCCAGGTGTTTGATCATCGGCACCGTCGCCTCGGCCATCAGGCGCGCGATCAGGCCCTTGCCGCCGCGCGGCACGATCACGTCCACGTACTGCGGCATGGTGATCAGCGCACCGACGGCGGCGCGGTCGGTGGTATCCACCACTTGCACGCCATCCTCCGGCAGGCCGGCGCCCAGCAGGCCTTCCTTGACCAGCTTCGCCAGCGCGCGGTTGCAGTGGATCGCCTCCGAGCCGCCGCGCAGGATGGTGGCGTTGCCGCTCTTGATGCACAGGCCCGCCGCGTCCACCGTCACGTTCGGGCGGGATTCGTAGATGATGCCGATCACGCCCAGCGGCACGCGCATCTGGCCGACCTGGATGCCGGTCGGGCGGAACTTCAGGCCCGAGATTTCGCCGATCGGGTCGGGCAGCGCGACGATCTGGCGCAGGCCTTCCACCATCGTCGCGATGGCCTTGTCGGACAGCGCCAGGCGGTCCAGCATGGCCGGGGCCAGGCCGTTGGCGGCCGCCGCTTCCATGTCCAGCTGGTTGGCGGCGCGCAGTTGGGCGGCGTCGCGCTCGATCGCATCGGCGATCAGCGTCAGCGCGCGGTTGCGGGTGGCGCTGTCGGCGCGGGCCATGGCGCGCGATGCCTTGCGCGCCTGCTGGCCCAGTTGTTCCATGTAGTGCTTGATATCCATGTTCATCCCATTAGAACCCGTCATTCCCGCGCAGGCGGGAATCCATAGAACGCTGGCGTGCATGCTCAGCATGGATTCCCGCTTTCGCGGGAATGACGGGCGTCAGCCGCGTGCGACTTTCAATCCCAGTTGCAGCATCGAATCCCACGCGTCGCCGGCGTGCGCTTTGGCGCGCAAGCCCTTGATCATCTTGTCGACCTGCGCCGCGTCCTTCATCGCCGCTTCCAGTACCGGCAGCGAGATGCGGCGCAGCGCCGGCTCCATCATGCGTTCCTTCGGTCCCCAGATGCGATACTCCTTGAGCAGCGCACCCAGCGGACGGCCCTGCGCCATGCCCGCCTTCAGCTTGAGCAGCGTGCGGATTTCCTCCGACACGGCCCACAGCACCAGCGGCAGCGCCTCGCCCTCGCCCTTCAAGCCCTCCAGCATGCGCACCAGACGCGCCGGATCGCCCGACAGCATCGCTTCACTGAGCTTGAACACGTCGTAACGCGCCACGTTCAGCACCGCTTCGTGCACCTGCTCGTAGGTCAGCTTGCCCGGCTCGTGCAGCAAGGCCAACTTCTGTATCTCCTGATGGGCCGCAAGCAGGTTGCCTTCAACGCGATCGGCGATGAAATCGATGCTCTGTCTATCCGCGCTTTGCCCTTGTGCGGCAAGGCGCTGGCCTATCCAATTGGGTAACTGCGCCCGTTCAATCTGGGCGATGTCGATATACACCGCCGCCTGCTGCAGGCTGGCGACCCACGCCGCCTTCTGCGTCTGCCAATCCAGCTTGGGCAGCGTGATCAGGGTCAGATTGTCCGGACTCAAATCCTTCACATAATTCTGCAGCGCCGCGCCGCCGTCCTTGCCCGGCTTGCCGGTCGGGATGCGCAGCTCGATCAGCTTCTTGTCACCGAACAGCGACAGCGCCTGGTTGGACGCCAGCAGCTCGCCCCACTTGAAGCTGCGTTCCACGGTCAGCACGTCGCGCTCGGAATAGCCTTGCGCGCGCGCCGCCTTGCGGATCTTGTCCGCGGCCTCCAGCGCCAGCAGATGCTCGTCGCTGGTGATCACGTACAGCTGGGACAACGACTTCGTCAAATGGCCGTCCAGCGCTTCTAACCGCAATTGCATCGCGCGCCCTTACTGGATAGGCACGGCGGGCACGGACGGCGTCGGCGACGCCGGCGGCGGCAGCGACACCTGCTGCGGCTTGATGGCCGCGATACGGCGCATCATCTGCTGCACCAAGTCCGTCTGCATGTCCTTGTACAGCAGCGCTTCTTCCTGTTCCTTCGCCAGCAACTGGGTTTCGTTGAAGTCGATGGGGCGGGTCAGCAGGATCTGCGTACGGCCCAGCAGCTCCTTGCCCTGCTTGTCCAAGACGCGGAACACGATGTTATACGACAGCAGGTACTGGCTCACGCGGCCATTGCGGTTCAGCGTCAGGATGGACTTGGTGCGGGTCTTCTCGGGGTCGGACAGCACCTCGATCACGCCGTCCGCATCCTTGGCCGCGTTGACGACGGTGGTGCCGCCGTTGGCGCGGATGTTGCGCTTCAAATCGATGGCCAGCGGCGACGCTTCCGGCAGTCCGACATACATCGTCGGGAACGGCAGCGTGTAGTGGCCGCCGTCGCCGCGCAGATGGAAGCCGCAGGCCGACACGGTCAGCGCCACGGCCAACACTGCGGCGGCCAGCCGGCCGCGCCGGAACAACTCGGAAGTAGTCAGCATGTTTGAACCCAGTTAAACCACGATGTTGATCAATTTGCCCGGCACCACGATGACCTTCTTCGGCGTGCCTTCGATGAACTTCTGCACCGCCTCGTTGGCCAGCGCCGCCGCCTCGATGCTCGCCTTGTCGGCGGTCTTGGCCACGACCACGCTGCCACGCAGCTTGCCGTTCACCTGGATCATCATCTCGATCTCGGACTGCTCCAGCGCGGCCGGATCGACCTGCGGCCACTGCACGTTGAGGATGTCGCCGTGCGCCTTGGCGTAGCCCAGTTCCTCCCACAGCACGTGGGTGATGTGCGGGGCCACTGGGTTCAGCAAACGCAGGAAGATCGAATAGCCTTCGGACAGCGACGCGGCATCCGCGTCCTTGGCCGATTCCAGCGTATTCAGCATCTTCATGCAGGCCGACACCACGGTGTTGTACTGGATGCGCTTGATGTCGTAGTCTGCCTGCTGCAGCACCTTGTGCAGTTCGCGGCGCAGGGTTTTACCAGCGTCGGTGGTCACGGTGGCGGTCAGCGGCGCGCCGGCGGCGGCGATGGCGTCGCGCTGCGCGTAGCCGAAGCCCCATACGCGGCGCAGGAAGCGGTTGGCGCCTTCGACGCCGCTGCCCGACCATTCCAGGGTCTGTTCCGGCGGCGAGGCGAACATCGTGAACAGGCGCGCGGTGTCGGCGCCGTATTGCTCGATCTGCGCGGCCGGGTCGATGCCGTTGTTCTTCGACTTCGACATCTTCTCGGTGCCGCCGATGTTCACCGGCTGGCCGTCGGCCTTCGAGACCGCGCCTTGCGGGCGGCCCTTGTCGTCCAAGGTCAGGTCGACGTCGGCCGGGTTGAACCAGGTCTTCTTGCCGGCGGCGTCTTCGCGGTAGTAGGTCTCGTTGAGCACCATGCCCTGCGTGAGCAGGTTGACGAACGGCTCGTCGAACTTGACCAGGCCGAAGTCGCGCATGATCTTGGTCCAGAAGCGCGCGTACAGCAGGTGCATGACGGCGTGCTCGATGCCGCCGATGTACTGGTCCATCGGCATCCAGTAGTCATTGCGCTCGTCGACCATGGCCTTGTCCGAACCCGGCGAGGTATAGCGCATGTAGTACCACGACGAATCGACGAAGGTGTCCATCGTGTCGGTCTCGCGGCGCGCGGGCTTGCCGCACTGCGGGCAGTCGCACTTGAGGAAGGCCTCGTATTTGTTCAGCGGATTGCCGGTACCATCGGGTACGCAGTCTTCCGGCAGCACCACCGGCAGGTCCTTCTCCGGCACCGGCACCACGCCGCAATCGCCGCAGTGGATCATCGGGATCGGCGTGCCCCAGTAGCGCTGGCGCGAGATGCCCCAGTCGCGCAGACGGAAGGTGATCTTCTTCTCGCCCAGGCCCTTGGCTGCCATGTCGGCGGCCACCGCATCGACGGCTTCGGCGTAGCGCAGGCCGTCGTACTTGCCGGAGTTGGTGACGATGGAGATGTCCTTGTCGCCGTACCATTCCTGCCAGGCGTCGGTGGAGAACTCCTTGCCCTCGGCCTGGATGACCTGCTTGATCGGCAGATTGTATTTTTTGGCGAAGGCGAAATCGCGCTCGTCGTGCGCGGGCACGCCCATGACGGCGCCGTCGCCGTAGGTGATCAGCACGTAGTTGCCGACCCAGACCTCGACCTGCTCGCCGGTCAGCGGATGGGTGACGAACAGGCCGGTCGGCATGCCCTTCTTCTCCATCGTCGCCATGTCGGCTTCGATCACGGAACCCAGCTTGCACTCGGCGTTGAACGCGGCCAGTTCAGGATTGGTCTGCGCGGCGTGGATCGCCAGCGGATGCTCGGCCGCCACGGCGCAGAAGGTCACGCCCATCACGGTGTCCGGACGGGTGGTGAAGACGTACATCTTGCCGTCCTGGATCAGCTGGCCGTCGGCGCCCTTGATCTGGTGCGGGAAGGCGAAGCGCACGCCGGTCGACTTGCCGATCCAGTTGGTCTGCATGGTGCGCACGCGCTCGGGCCAGCCCGGCAGCTTGTCGTCGACATAGGCCAGCAGCTCGTCGGCGTAGTCGGTGATGCGGGCGTAGTACATCGGGATCTCGCGCTTTTCGATCAGCGCGCCGGAACGCCAGCCGCGGCCGTCGACCACCTGCTCGTTGGCCAGCACGGTCTGGTCGATCGGGTCCCAGTTCACGGTGCCGGTCTTCTTGTAGATGATGCCCTTTTCCAGCATCTTCAGGAACATCCACTGGTTCCACTTGTAGTATTCCGGCTTGCACGCGGTCATTTCACGCGACCAGTCGATCGCCAGGCCCATCGACTCCATCTGCTCGCGCATGTGGGCGATGTTGGAGTAGGTCCATTGAGCGGGCGGCACGTTGTTGGCCATCGCCGCGTTTTCCGCCGGCATGCCGAACGCGTCCCAGCCCATCGGCATGAGCACGTTGTAGCCGTTCATGCGCAGATAGCGATACATCACATCGTTGATCGTATAGTTGCGGACGTGGCCCATGTGCAGCTTGCCCGATGGATAAGGCAGCATCGAACAGGCGTAATACTTCCCTTTCGGGAAACGCGGGTCGTGTTCGACGGCCTTGTAGGCGTCGATGGCTTTCCAGTGCGATTGAGCGGCTTTTTCTACGTCAGCGGGACTATATTTATCTTGCATGATGGTGTGCGGCCAATAAGTGTATATGAACCGGACATTATAACCCAGGGGGTCAAGTCTGACATTCGGACACGGCCCCGGCCGTACTGCGGAAGAGCTCGTGTCCGAATGTCAGACTTGACCCCAAAGTTGGTTGGGCGCAAAGGTATACTGTGCGGATGTACTATCGCGAATATCCTCCCCATCCGGCGCTGGCCGCGCACGTCGAGTGCATGTGGGCCGCCCGCGCGCCCGGCGGCGCGCACACGCACCGGGTGCTGCCGGATAATTGTGTCGATATTCTTTGGCAGGACGGCGGCCAGCCAGGCTTCGCGGTCGGCATGATGAGCAGCGCCATCCTGGTCGCCAGCGGCGGGCCGCTGCGCACGGTGGCGGTGCGCTTCAAGCCCGGCGCGGCGGGCGCTTTCCTGGCCGCGCCGCTGCATGCGCTCACCGACCAGCGCGCCGATATCGACCAGCTCTGGGGCCGTAGCGACGCCGAACAGCTGGCCGATGCGCTGTGGACCTGCGAGCTGTCCGACCGCGAGCGGATCGCCGTGATCGAGCATCAACTGCTGCTCCGGCTGCGCGCGGCGGGCGGCGCGGCCACGGCGCGCACGGCGGCCGCGCGGGCCATCGGCATGCCCGGCGACGCGGGCGCGCGTTTGATCCACCACGCCCTGGCTGCGCTGGGGGCCAGCGACGGCGCGCTGCGCATCGAGCATCTGGCGGACCAGCTGGGCGTGTCGCGCCAGTACCTCGCGACGCTGTTCCGCGCGCGGGTCGGGCTGTCGCCCAAGCTGTATGCGCGCATCTGCCGCTTCCGCCGGGCCGCCGCCGCGCTCAAGGCCTCGCCGGGACCGGACTGGGCGCAACTGGCGCTGGACTGCGGCTATTTCGACCAGTCGCACCTGATTCACGATTTCCAGGAATTCGCCGGCAGCGCGCCGGAGCGCTTCCTGCAGGGCGTCTAGCTTCCATTTTTACAATCGCATCCGCTGCCGGTGTGCCAAGATGATGTTTTCAACATCTCAGTGGAGACAAGCATGATCAAGGGATTACGCACCGTGGCCTATCCAGTCGCCGACCTGGCGGCGGCCAAGGCCTGGTACAGCAAGGTGTTCGACACGGCGCCCTACTTCGACCAGCCGTTCTACGTCGGCTTCAACGTCGGCGGCTTCGAGCTGGGCCTGATCCCGGACGGCAAGCCCGGCCAGACCGGCAGCATGGTCTACTGGGGCGTGGACGATATCGCCGCCGAAGTGGACCGCATCGTCGCCCTGGGCGCCACCGTGCGCGGGGCGATCCAGGACGTGGGCGAGAACATCAAGACGGTCGAGCTGGCCGATCCGTTCGGCAATCTGCTTTGCCTGATCGACAACCCTCATTTCGATTTGGCAGCGGTACGCTAGCGGATGTGGCAGTATACGCGCCTCCGAAAATGAAAGAGGTCGCACCATGTCCCGCCGTAACGCCAATCTGATCAAGTCGCCCGAGCAAATCGTCCAGGCGCGCGTCGCCGCCCAGCTGGCGGCCGACGTGCTGACCATGATCACGCCGCACGTCAAGCCCGGCGTCAGCACCGGCTACCTCGACAAGCTGTGCAACGACTACATCGTCAACGTGCAGCAGGCGATCCCGGCCAACGTGGGCTACGGCGGCTTCCCGGCCACCGTGTGCAGCTCGGTCAACCACGTGGTGTGCCACGGCATTCCGAAGGACGACCACATCCTCAAGGATGGCGACATCATCAACCTCGACGTCGCCGTCATCAAGGATGGCTGGCACGGCGACACCAGCCGCATGTACTACGTCGGCGAGCCGTCCAAGGCCACCCGCAAGCTGGTCGAGACCACCTACGCGGCGATGTGGGCCGGCATCCGCGCGGTCAAGCCACGCGCGACGCTGGGCGACGTCGGCTTCGCGATCCAGACCGTGGCCGAGAAGGCCGGCTACAGCGTGGTGCTGGATTACTGCGGCCACGGCATCGGCATGGTCTACCACGACGAGCCGCAGGTGGCGCACTACGGCCGTCCGGGTCAGGGCGTGGTGCTCAAGGCGGGCATGCTGTTCACGATCGAGCCGATGATCAACGCCGGCAAGGCGGCGACCAAGGAGTTGAACGACGGCTGGACCGTCGAGACGCGCGACAAATCGCTGTCGGCGCAATGGGAGCACATGGTGCTGGTGACCGAGACCGGCTTCGAAGTGCTGACGCTGGCCCCCGGCGAGACCGGCGCGAAGTCGCAGATCCCGAACGCGGTGCCGGCCGGCGTGGTCAGCGCAGCGTAAGCTTCAGGGCCGGCTTCTCGCCGTAGTCTTCGTAGCGCTCGTTGATGCCGGCCACGCAGTAGCTCACCTCTTCCAGGATGTCGGGCACGGCGGCCTTCATGGCCTCGGAGCTGGTGATGACGATGTCCAGCACCTCGTTCGGCTTCAGGCGGAACTTGCTCATGCCGTCCTCGTCGCGCAGGTAGCTCAGGCAATCGACCCAGGCGTCCATGGTGTTGCCGTAGGTGTCGGGGAAGCCCAGCGCGGCCTTGCAGGCGGCGTGGAAGCTGGCGAAATCGGTGATCGCCGCGCCGTTCAATTCTGCGGTTGCCATTATTTTTTTTCCTTTTTGGGATCGGTGACGAAGCCCAGTTTCGTTAATCCATGCGACTGCGCGGCGGCCATCACCTGCGCCACCACTTCGTAGCGGGTGTCCTTGTCGGCGCGCAGCTGCAGCTCCGGCTGCGGCTCCAGTTTGGCCGCGTCGACCAGGCGCGCCTCCAGCACGCTGAGCTCGACCGGGTCGTTGTTCCAGAATATCTTGCCGGCGCCGTCGATCGACAGCGTGACCGTGGCCGCCTGCTGCGGATTGGCCTGGGCCTGCGCCTTCGGCAGGTCCAGCTTGACGGCGTTGGTGAACATCGGCGCGCTGAGGATGAAGATCACCAGCAGCACCAGCATCACGTCCACCATCGGCGTGACGTTGATATCGGCCATCGGCCCCGGATTGCGGTGGTGGTTGAATGCACCAAAACTCATGCTAGCTCCCAATAATGGGGTCAAGTCTGACATTCGGACACGACCTCCGCCGTAGCGGGACGGCTAGGGCAGAGCTCGTGTCCGAATGTCAGACTTGCCCCCCGCCTTTTGTCAGGTAGGCGTGCAGGTCGTGCGCGAAGGCGTCCAGTTCGGCCAGGGTCAGCCGGTTGACGCGGTTGAAGCCGTTGTACGCCAGCACCGCCGGAATGGCCACCGTCAGGCCGATCGCGGTCATGATCAGCGCCTCGCCCACCGGGCCGGCCACCTTGTCGATCTGCACCGTGCCGCTGGCCGAGACGTTGGCCAGCGCGTGGTAGATGCCCCACACCGTGCCCAGCAGCCCGACAAACGGCGCGGTGGCGCCGATCGACGCCAGCAGGGTCAGGCCGCCTTCGAGGCGGTTGGTGGAATTCTGGATCGCCACCCGCAGCACGCGGGTGACCTGCGCGGCGTGGCCCATCTCGCCGCCCAGCGACGCGCGGCCGCCGGTCTTGAGCTGCGCCGCGCCTTGCTGCGCCAGCGGCAGGAAGACTTGTTCGGGATCGGCCAGCGTCAGCGCGGCCACGCCATCCTGCATCGACGGCGCCTCCCAGAACGCCTGCACGGCCGGCGCGCTGCGGCGGATGCGCAGCGCGGCGTAGGCCTTGGACAAAATGAAGAACCAGCTCACCAGCGACATCGCCAGCAACACCAGCGCCACGATGTGGCTGATGGTGTCGCCCTGCTCCCAGTAGCCGGCCAGGGTGAAGTGGTTGGGCGTCATCAGTTCAGCGCCAGCACGTCGTTCATGTCGTACAGGCCGGTGGCCTTGTCGGCCAGGAAGCGGCAGGCGCGCAGCGAGCCGTGCGCGTAGGTCACGCGGCTGCTGGACTTGTGGCTGATCTCGATGCGCTCGCCGGTGCCGGCGAACAGCACGGTGTGGTCGCCGACGATGTCGCCGCCGCGGATGGTGGCGAAGCCGATCGACGACGGGTCGCGCTCGCCGGTCACGCCCTCGCGCGCGTAGACCGCGCAATCCTTGAGGTCGCGGCCCAGCGCGTCGGCCAGCACTTCGCCCATCTTCAGCGCGGTGCCGGACGGGGCGTCGACCTTGTGGCGGTGGTGGGCTTCGATCACTTCGATGTCGTAGCCGACCGCCAGCGCCTTGGCCGCCTGCTGCAGCAGCTTGAGCGTGACGTTGACGCCGACGCTGAAGTTGGGCGACATCACGATGGCGGTCTTCTTGGCCGCTTCGGCAATCGCCGCCTTGCCCGCTTCGTCGAAGCCGGTGGTGCCGATGATCATCTTGATGCCGTGCTCGGCGCAATACGCCAGGTGGGCCAGCGTGCCCTCGGGGCGGGTGAAGTCGATCAGGTACTGCGCGCCGGCCAGGCCCTTGGCCAGGTCCGATTCCACCAGCACGCCGGCCGGCTTGCCGAGGAAGGCGGCGGCGTCGCCGCCGATGTTGGCCGAGCCCGCGCGGTCCAGCGCGCCGGACAGGCGGGCGTCGGGCGCGTCGAGCACCGCTTCGATCAGGATGCGGCCCATGCGGCCGCCGGCGCCGGCGATGGCGATGTTCAGGTTGGTCATGCGTGTGTCCTCGTGCTTATTTCTTGTCGTTGCTCACCGTCACGCCAACCGGCGAGGCGGCGGAGTTGTCGGCGCCGGCCGGGATAGTCGCGGTGTTGCCGACCGGACGCGCGTCCGGCGTGTTCAGGTCCTTCTTGATCTTGGGCGCCGGGCCGGCGATGCGGGCGATGTAGTCTTTTTCGGTCGGCAGGTTGCCGCCTTCCCAGCGCGCCACCTTGCCGTCCTTGTCGAAGAACACGATCACGCGGCTGGTGGTGATTTCGCCGTTGCCCTTGGCCATGCGGAACGCGTAGTCCCAGCGGTCGGCGTGGAACGGGTCGGCCAGCAGCGCGGTGCCGAAGATGAAGCGCACCTGCTCGCGCGTCATGCCGGTCTTCAGTTGCGACAGCATCTCCTCGGAGACGAAGTTGCCCTGCTGGATGTCCGGACGGTACGGCGAGAAGAACCACATGAACTTCTGCAGCTTGGTGATGGTGGTGGTCTGCGCGCCCTTGCTGGCGTCGAGCGTGGTGCCGGTCTCCTTGACCTCGTTCGATTTCTCGCCCAGCGTGGTGTTGGACGCGCAGCCGCCCACGACCAGCGCGACGCAAACGGCGCCAGCCAGCAGCGGGGCGCGGCGGGTGAAACGGTGCAACAAAGACTGCGATAAAGCCTGGGTGACGCGCATGGTTGTCCTCAATCTGATCGAGCGGAAGTGCCGAAAAACGCTATATCATAAAGCACAAGGTGCGACATGGGGCTGCGCGGGCACTCCGGGAGAGCGCATTATCCAGCAAAACGGCAAGTATGTCCTTGTTTTATAAAGATTAATTGTAAAACATTGCAATTGTAAATTTCACGCCGGCGGCGCCGCGCGGCGCGCAGGGTGCGGTGGCGGCCGGAGTGCGTTAAACTGTCGCCTAGCAATCGCCAACCACCATTAAGAGTCGCCACCATGAGTAACAATCCCACCGATCTGAAGGCCAGCGGCCTCAAAGCCACGCTGCCCCGCCTCAAAATCCTGGACATCTTCCAGAACAGCGAAGTGCGCCACCTGACCGCCGAGGATGTCTACAAGATCCTGTTGGCCGACAATATGGACGTGGGCCTGGCGACCGTGTATCGGGTGCTGACCCAGTTCGAACAGGCCGGCCTGCTGAACCGCAATCACTTCGAGACCGGCAAGGCCATCTTCGAATTGAACGAGGGCTCGCACCACGACCATCTGGTGTGCCTGGACTGCGGCCGGGTGGAGGAATTCTTCGACGAGGAAATCGAGACGCGCCAGCAGCTGGTGGCCAAGGAGCGCGGCTTCAAGATCGCCGAGCACGCGCTGGCCATCTACGGCAACTGCACCAAGACCGCCTGCCCGCACCGTCCTTGACTCAATTATGGCTGAGCGCGTTCGACAGCAGCTTGGCCGTGATGTCCACAATCGGGATCACCCGCTCGTAGGCCATGCGCGTCGGCCCGATCACGCCCAGCGTGCCGACGATCTTGCCGTTGGCCGTGTACGGCGCGGTCACCACGCTCATCTCGTCCATCGGCACCAGGCTCGATTCGCCGCCGATGTAGATCTGCACCCCGCTGGCCTTGCTCGACACGTCGAGCAACTGCATCAGCCCGGTCTTCTGCTCGAACATGTCGAACATCTGCCGCAGCGACGTCATGTTCGACGACAGGTCGCTCACCGACAGCAGGTTGCGCTCGCCCGAGATGACCATGTCGTCCGAGCTGTCGGCCATCGCCTCGCTGCCGGCCTCCACCGCCGCCTGCATCAGCCGGCCCATGTCGTCGCGCAGCTGGCGCACCTCGCTCTGCAGCCGCATGTGCACCTCGTCGAAGGCCAGGCCGCCGTAGTTCTGGTTGATGTAGTTGGCCGACTGCACCAGCTGCGCCGGGCTGTAGTCGACATCGGTCAGCAGCAGCCGGTTCTGCACGTCGCCGGTCGGGCCGACGATCACCAGCAGGATGCGCTTCTCCCCCAGCCGTAAAAACTCGATCTGCTGGAACACCGATTCGCGCCGCGGGCTGAGCACCACGCCGGCGAACTGCGACAGCGACGACAACATCTGCGCCGCGTTGGCGATCATCTTGTGCGGCTGCGGCGCCTGCAGCCGCATGCGCCCCTCCACCGACTGCTCGTCGAGATGCTGCACGGTGAGCAGCGTGTCGACGAAGATGCGGTAGCCGCGCGGCGTCGGCACCCGGCCGGCCGAGGTGTGGGGACTGGCCACGTAGCCCAGTTCCTCCAGGTCGGCCATGATGTTGCGGATGGTGGCCGGCGACAGGTCCAGTCCGGAGATCTTGGACAGGGCGCGCGAGCCCACCGGCTGGCCGTCCGCGATGTAGCGTTCGACGAGGGCCTTGAGCAAGGTTTGTGCGCGTGTATCGAGTTGCATGTTCATTCACTGATGGTATTTCTGCTTATTATGCACGCTCCGCGCCGGACGGGGGCCGCGGCGTGGCGTCAATGCTGCATTTGCGCACGGACCCATGCCAGAAGTTCATCGAAACTGGCGCAGGTGGCGTCCGGCGCGATGCCCGCCTCGTGCTGCGCGCCCCGGCGGTTCATCCACACCGCCCGCAGGCCGGCGCCCTGCGCGCCCTGCACGTCCAGCCGCAGGTCGTCGCCGACGTAGACCGCGTCGCGCGGCGCTACGCCCATCGCCTCGCAGGCGGCCAGGAAGATGGACGGGTCGGGCTTGGCGCGGCCGAAGCGCGACGAGGCCAGCACAGTCTCGAAATGGTGGTGCAGGCCGATGACTTCAAGGTCGGCGTTGCCGTTGGTGATCACGCCCAGGCGCAGCATGGCCTGCAGCGCCACCAGCGCGGCCGGCACCTCGCCGAACGGCGTGACGGCGTTGCGCTGCACGTGGAAGTGGCGCATGGCGCCCTCGATGTGGGCGGCGTCGGCGCCGGCCTCGGCGAAGGCCTGCTCCAGCGCCAGGCGGCGCAGCCGGTACAGGTCGACCACCAGTTCGGGCCGCTGTTCCAGCAGGGCCATGCGGCGCGCGCGCAGCGCCTCGATGGAATAACGCTGGGTCACCTCGGGCGCGTGCTCGGCCAGCCAGGCGTGCCAGCTGGTTTCCGCCACCGCGATCACCGGGCCGATCGGCCACAGGGTGTCGTCCAGGTCGAACAGCAGGGCGTGGGGGCGGCGTGGGGTCATGGCGGGCAAACGAAAATGAAAGATGCGATATTGTCGCACCGATTGCCGCCCGGCGAGGGCGTGGTAAATTACCGGATTGCCCCGCTGGAGAACCCGTGCCCTCGACCACCCTCGCCACCATCCACCGCCGCCGAGCGCCGCGTCCGGCAGGCGCCCTATCAGCGGCCCTGTCGGCCGCCCGATCAGCCGCGCTGTCGGCCGCCGTGCTGGCCGCCCTGCTGGCCGGCTGCGCCACCGTCGGCCAGCCGCCGGCCTTCACCTCCTTCGTGGTGCTGGGCGAAGGCGGCGCCGCCGTGGCGCGCGTGCTGATCGACGCCCCGACCTGCCCCGACATCGTGGTCGACGGCCAGCCGCGGCCGATGACGCTGCGCGCGCCGGCCGCCACATTGCCGCTGCGCCCGACGGCCTCGGCGCCGGCCGACTCCAAGCCGGCCGCCTTCCCGCTGCTGACCTGCGAGGCGGCACTGCCGGCCGGCGTCCATGCCCGGGCCAGCGTGCTGGGCCGGGCGCTGCCGCAGCCTGTGGCCGCGCCGCGCCGCATCGTCGTCATCGGCGACACCGGCTGCCGCCTGCAGAAGAGCTCCGGCAGCTACCAGGCCTGCAACCGCGCGGCCGACTATCCGTTCGCCGCCATCGCGGCGGCCGCCGCCGCGTGGGGCCCCGAGCTGGTGGTCCACGTCGGCGACTACCACTACCGCGAGAACGCCTGCCCCGACGGCGACGCCGGTTGCGCCGGCAGCCCGTGGGGCTACGGCTGGGACGCCTGGAACGCCGACTTCTTCGCGCCCGGCGCGGCGCTGCTGCGGGCGGCGCCGTGGATCATGGCGCGCGGCAACCACGAGAACTGCCAGCGCGGCGGCCAGGGCTACTGGCGCCTGCTCGACCCGCGCCCGCTGGCCGCCGGGCGCGACTGCAACAACGCCGCCGAGGACGCCCTCGGCAACTACAGCGCGCCCTACGCCGTGCCGATCGGCCAGGACACCCAGCTGCTGGTGCTCGACACCGCCAACACCACGTGGAAGGGCTTCAAGCCGGGCGAGCCGGGCTACGACGCCTACCGCACGCTGTACCGCCAGCTGGACGCGCTGGCGCGGCAGGCGCCGCGCAACATCGGCATCGCCCACCATCCGCTGCTGGGCATGGGCGCCGACCGCCGCGCCGACGGCTCGGTGCGGCTGCTGCCGGGCGACGCCGGTCTGCAGCAGGCCTTCGGCTCGCTCAACCCGGGATTGCTACCGGACTCGGTGCAGGCCATGCTGTCGGGCCACGTGCACCTGTGGGAGCAGGTCAGCTTCGCCGGCGGCCATCCGAGCCAGTTCATCTCCGGCTTTTCCGGCACCGCCGAGGACACCGTGCCGCTGCCCGAGCGCCTGCCGGACGGCGTGACGCCGGCGCCGGGCGCGCGGGTCGAGCAGTTCAGCTCCTGGGTCGACGGCTTCGGCTTCATGACCATGGAGCGCCAGGACGCCGACCGCTGGCTGGTGCAGGTGCACGACCTGCAGGGCCGGGTGCGCAACAGCTGCCAGCTCGACGGCAAGCGCTCGCGCTGCGCGGTGGCGCAGGTGCGCTGAGCGCCGCCGCGGCCCCGGGTGTCACAAGCTGTTACATCGCTTAGCGGCCCCGGTGTTACCAAATGCACTAAAATACCGGCCAACGCGTGTAAGATGCTGCACCCGCCCGTTGCCCGGCCCTATTCGATTTGGAGAGAGATTGTTATGAAAAGTGTGTACCTGCGTTCAGGCCTCGCCCTGGCGTGCGCCGCCCTGCTGAACGCCTGCGGTGGCGGCAACGGCAACCTGGCCCTGTCGGGCACCATCAGCGGCCTGACCAAGCCCGACCTGGTCCTGATCAACAAGAAGACCAATGAAAAGCTGGCCATCCCGGCCAACAGCAGCAGCTTCGTGTTCACCCGCCTGGCCGCGGTCGACGAGGAATTCGACATCGAGGTCGACACCCCGCCCACCGGCGCCAAGTGCACGCCGGTCGGCACCTCCAACGTCGGCAAGGCCAACGCCTACACCTCGTACCAGATCGGCTTCAGCTGCGTGACCAATCCGTGGACGCTGGGCGGCAACGTCGGCGGCCTGCGCTACCCGGGCCTGGTGCTGGCCAACGGCGCCGACCTGGTCAGCGTGCTGCCGGCGGCCACCGCCGGCGCCACGGTCGGCTTCACCTTCCCGAGCAAGGTCGGCGACGGTTCGCCGTACGGTGTGACGGTGCTGTCGCAACCGGTCGATCCGGTCACCAAGCAGACCCAGGTCTGCACGGTCGCCAACCCCACCGGCAACATGCCGGCCAAGGACTACGGCGACCTGGTCGTCACCTGCAATTAATTCCGGCGCCGGCCCTCCGCGCGATGGCCGGCGCGCCCGCCTCTTTTTGGAGTACACCATGAAATTTTCGACTTTGAGCGCCGTCGCGGCGCTGATGCTGGCCGCCGCGCTGTCCGCCTGCGGCGGCAAGGCCCAATTCGCCGTGCAGGGCACCATCGACGGCTTGAACAACAACGGCCTGGTGCTGGCCAACGGCAGCGACACGCTGCCGGTGGCGTCCGGCGCCACCAGCTTCACGATGCCGCGCCAGATTTCCTACGGCACCGACTACAACGTCACCGTGCTGACCAACCCGGCGCACCAGAACTGCGCGCCGGTCTCGGGCGCCTCCGGCTCGGCCGGCCACACGGTGTCGATCGCCGTGGCGATCCGCTGCCAGCAGAACACCTACGCGGTGGGCGGCTACTTCACCGGCCTGTTCCCGAACAACGACGCCACCGCCACCACCACCGCCACCCCGCGCGTGGTGGTGCTACTCAACGGTTCGACCGGCGGCCAGGTCTCGGTGTCGAGCGCCAGCGCCTCCGACACCACGCTGGGCAAGGGCGAGTTCGCGTTGCCGGCGGTGGCCGACGGCGCGGCCTACGGCGTGACCATCCTGTCGCAGCCGGCCGACATCAACTGCACGCTGACCAACAACACCGGCGTGGTCAACGGCGTCACCGTCAGCAACATGATCCTGAGCTGCAAGCCGAAGTAAGCGCGGGGAGGAAGCGGGAGACAGTTATTCGTTATCGTGATGATCGATATTCGAAAAATAAAGTTGCGTTATATGCCGCGTCGCAGCATACTGCACCTGTCTCCTCCACTTCTTGCAAAGGAATTGGATTTAGCCCGCTTTCACCAGCGGGCTTTTTTTTTGCCAATTTACAATTTGCAATTTGGGGTCAAGTCTGACATTCGGACACGGGCTCTGCCGTAGTGCGCGCACTACGGCAGAGCCCGTGTCCGAATGTCAGACTTGACCCCAAATTGATTTACAGCAGGTTGGCCAGCGCCACGTATTGGGCCAGGCCCACCGTCTCCGGACGCATGGTCGGGTCGATGCCGGCTTCGACGATCTGCGCCTCGGTGAACATGCCGGCCAGGCAGTTGCGGATCACCTTGCGCCGCTGCGAGAACGCCTTCAGCACCACCGCCTCCAGCTTGGCGCCGTCGCACGCCAGCGGCTTTTCCACCGGAATCATGCGCACGATCGCCGACTCCACCTTCGGCGGCGGATCGAACGCTTCCGGCGGCACCACGAACAGCAGCGACATGTCGTAGCGCCATTGCAGCATCACCGACAGCCGCCCGTAGGTCTTGCTGCCCGGCTCGGCCACCATGCGCTCCACCACTTCCTTCTGCAGCATGAAATGCTGGTCCTGCACCTGCGGCGCGAACGCCGCCAGGTGGAACAGCAGCGGGCTGGAGATGTTGTACGGCAGGTTGCCCACCACCCGCAGCTTGCGCCCGGCCGGCACCGGGATGCTGCCGAAGTCGAACTTGAGCGCGTCGCCGGCGTGGATGGTCAGCCTGGCCGGGTTGTAGGTCTTCTCCAGCCGCGCCACCAGGTCGCGGTCGAGCTCGACCACGTGCATCTTGTCCAGCGTTCGCATCAGCTGCTCGGTCATCGCGCCCAGGCCGGGCCCGATCTCGACCATCGTGTCGTCCGCCGCCGGGGCGATCGCCTCGGTGATGCTGGAGAGGACGTATTTGTCGTGTAAAAAGTTTTGGCCGAAGCGTTTGCGGGCGACGTGTTTCATGTTTGTTCTTGGTTGAGGTGAAGGGAGGCGTTGGCCATCGCCACGGCGGTGTCGAGCGCGGCGTCCATGCTGCCGCAGTCGGCCAGGCCCAGGCCTTGCGCGGCCAGGTCCAGCGCCGTGCCGTGGTCGACCGAGGTGCGGATCAGCGGCAGGCCCAGCGTGATGTTGACGCCGCGCCCGAAGGTGGCGTACTTGAGCACCGGCAGGCCCTGGTCGTGGTACATGGCCAGCACGCAGTCGGCGTCCTGCAGGTATTTGGGCTGGAACAGCGTGTCGGCCGGGTACGGGCCGCGCGCGTCGATGCCGCGCGCCTGCGCCGCCGCGATGGCCGGCGCGATGATGTCGATCTCCTCGCGCCCCAGGTAGCCGCCCTCGCCCGCGTGCGGGTTCAGGCCGCACACCAGGATGCGTGGCGCGGCGATGCCGAACTTGGCGCGCAGGTCGTGGTCGATGATGTCGAGCACGCGCGCCAGGCCGTCCCGGCTCAGCGCGGCCGCCACGTCCTTGAGCGGCAGGTGGGTGGTGGCCAGCGCCACGCGCAGCGGCGGCGGCGTGGGCTGCGTTGGCCCGGCCGCCGGCTGGCCCGCCAGCATCATCACCACCTGCGGCGTGCCGGTGCGCTCGGCGAAGTATTCGGTGTGGCCGGAGAACGGCACGCCGGCGTCGTTGATGGTGCTCTTTTGCAGCGGCGCGGTGACCACCGCCTCGAACCAGCCGGCGCCCACGCCCTCGATGGCGGCGTCCAGGGTGGCCAGCACGCTGCGGCCGTTTTCCTTGTCCAGCCGGCCCGGCACGACGTGCGCCGCCAGCGGCACGTCGATCACCGTCACGCGCTCCGGCCCGAAGTGCGGCAGGCCGCCGTGGCGCACCGCCTGCAAGGACAGCGCCGACAGCTTGATCTCGGGATCGATGTAGCTGGCCGTCATGGCCAGGAAGGCGGCGTCGCCCAGCAGCACGCAGTTGACCTCGGCGCGGCGCGCCCAGGCGGCGCGGATCGCCAGCTCGGGGCCGATGCCGGCCGGCTCGCCGACGGTGACGGCGATGGCCGGACGGGCGCCGCGCGCGCGGCGGGCGGTGGCGGGGCGCAGCGCGCTGCGCCCGGTGTGTAGAGTGGCGCTCACGCGGGTTCCCCTGGTTGGCTTACTTGGCGGCGGCGCCGTCGTCGGTGCGGAATTCCACGTAGGCGCGGTCGCGCACCTCGCGCTGCCAGCTCTCGGCCGCCTCCTCGACCTTGCGTTCGCGGATGGCCTGGCGCGCGTTGTTGCGCTCGCGCTCCTTGGAGACGTCGTCGCTCTTGCGCTCGAGCACCTCGATCAGGTGCACGCCGAAGCTGGTCTCGACCGGCTGGCTCACTTCACCGATCTTGAGGGCGTTGATGGCGGCCTCGAACTCCGGCGTGACGTCGCCCGGATACAGCCAGCCCAGGTCGCCGCCCTTGGCGGCCGAGCCGTCGTTCGACACCAGCCGCGCCAGGTCCTCGAACTTGGCCGCGTGGTTGTCCAGGCGCTCCTTCAGTTCCAGCAGCTTGCGCTTGGCGTCGGCCACGCTCATGGTCGGCGTGACCTTGATCAGGATGTGGCGCGCGTGGGTCTGCTGCACGGCGGCCACGGCCTGCGCCTCGGCCAGGCTGCGGCGGTCGACCGCCTTGAGGATGTGGAACGCGCCCACGCTCTTGATGATCGGCGTGACCTGGCCCGGCTTGAGCTTGGAGAGCGCCTCGGCGAACACCGGCGGCAGCCGCTCGGGCTGGCGCCAGCCGACCACGCCGCCCTGCAGGGCGTCGCTGGCGTCCGAGTAGGTGGCGGCCATCTTGGCGAAGTCGGCGCCGGTGCGCAGCTGGCGCATCACTTCCTCGGCGCGCGCGCGGCGCTGGGCGATCACCTCGGCGGTGGCGTTGTCCGGGATGCGCACCATGATCTGCGAGATGTTGATCTCGAACTGCTCGGCGGCGGCCGCCTTCTCGGCCGCCAGGAAGCTGTCCACCTCGGCCTCGGAGATCTGGATCTTGGCGTCCACCTCGTGCTCGCGCAGGCGCTGCATGATGATCTCCTCGCGGATCTGCTCGCGGAAGGCGGCGTACGGCGTGCCGTCCTTCTCCATCTGGTTGCGCAAGTCCTGCACGCTGAGCTTTTGCGCCTCGGCGATGCGGCCGATGGCGCGGTCGAGCTGCTGGTCGTCGACCCGCACGCCCATCTCCTTGGCCATCTGCAGCTGGGCGCGCTCGACGATCATGCGTTCGAGCAGCTGGCGGCGCAGGTCGGCCGGGTCCGGCATCTGCACGTTCTGCGCCTTCATGCGCGCGGTGACGTCCTTGATGCGGTTGGTCAGCTCGCGCTGGGTGATGACGTCGTCGTTGACCACCACCACGATGGAGTCGATCGCCACGTTGCCGGTCTCGCCGGGCGGCAGGAAGCCCTTGCCGTCGGACTTGGCGGCCGCGGCGGGCGCGGCCGGGGCGGCGGCGACCGGGGCGGCGGCCGCCGCCGGGGCGGCCGGCGCGGCGGCCGGCTTCTTCGAGAACAGGCTGCAACCGCCCAGGGCGGTGGTGCACAACAGGACTGCGAGAATTTTCGTTTCGAACTTCATCTTAAGAACGCTCATGAGTCAGGTGACAACAATCAAATAGCGCCCGCCGCGACAAGCAGCGGCGGACGCCCGGGGTCTTGCTAGCGGCCGTAGCCTTCGTTCAAACGCTGGTAGCCGGGGATGCTGTTCTTCATCGCCTCCAGCGGGCTGCCCACGCCCAGGTGCGACAGGCCGTTCAACTCGAGCTGGAAGAAGATCGGCGTCGACGCCTTGGTCGAGGTGGTCACGAAGCGCTGCGCGCCCATGCGGAACACCCAGCAGTCGCCGTTGTATTCCAGCCCGACCAGGCTCTCCAGGATCTTCTTGTCCTGCACCGAGTAGCTGACCCGGCCCACGCCGTACCAGCGCTGGAAGATCGGCCACTGGCTCGACAGCTCGATATTCTTGAAGCTGCCGCGCAGGTAGCGGTAGCCGACGTTGAGCACCTTCTTCTGCCCCGGCGACCATTGCGCGGTGTAGCTCTCGGACACCACGCGGCGCGAGCTGGGGCTGTACTGCACCGCGCTGTCGAAGCCCCAGGTCTCGGAGATGCGCCCGGTCGCGGCCAGCAGCATGTCCGAGCGCGAGTCCACCACCGGCGTGCTCGAGGCCAGCTGCACGCGCTGGTCGCGGAAATAGAAGCGCTGGCCGAACGCCAGGCGCAGCGTCTCGGCGCCGGCCGCGTCCAGGAAGCGCGACACCAGCGCGGCGGTCAGCTGGTTGGCGTCGCCGATGCGGTCCGAGCCGACGAAGCGGTTCTCGCTGAAGATCTGGCTGAAGTTGAAGGTGGCGGCGTCGGTGTCGAAGGTCGGGAACTGGCTCTGGTCGCGGTACGGCGTGTTCACGTAGAACAGGCGCGGCTCGAGCGTCTGGGTCATGTCGCGGCCGGCGAACTTGATGTCGCGCTCGAACACCAGACCGGAGTCCAGCGAGAACGTCGGCACCACCCGCGACAGGTTCTCGGACGCCTGCGTGCCGTAGGCGTCGAGCTGGTAGCTGGCCAGGTTGACCATCAGCTTGGGCGTGACGAAGTAGCTGGGGCCGACGATCGGGTAGCTCACCTGCGGGATCGCCACCAGCCGCGTGCCGTTGATCAGGGTCGGGTGGTAGAAGCGGGTCAGCTCGCTGTCGAGCGCCCAGTCGAAGCCGCCGGCCACGTCGTACTGGGCCGCGTGCAGGTTGATCGCCGGCAGCCGGTCGTACGGGCGCGAGACGAACAGCGAGGGGTCGACCGCCGATTCCGGGTCCTGCAGCACCTGGTACTTCTGCACCCGCGCGGTCAGGGTCCAGAACTCGCCGTGGTAGTCGGTGCGCAGCTCGCGCAGCAGCTGGCGCTCGGTCGAGCTCGACACGGTCTTGGAGAAATCGTTCGGATAGTTGTTGTCCGACGCCGCCCGCAGGCTCCAGCTGTAGGCCCAGTCCTTGGACAGCTCCTGGGTGTGGACCGACTTGATCATCCAGCGGTCGGTCGAGCCGCCGGCCGTCGGCGGCACGTACTGCTTGTCGTGCGGCAGGTACTCGACATAGGTCTCGCCCTGGTACAGGCCGCCGGCGGCCTCGCCCAGGTAGCGGCCGTTGGCGCCCAGCTGGAAGCCGCGCCGCGGGATGATTTTCGGGTACACCGTCAGGTCGCGGTTGGGCGCGATGTTGAAGTAGTACGGCACGGTCAGCTCGGCCGCGCCCTTGGAGCCGAAGCCCGGCATCGGCGACAGCCAGCCCGAGCGGCGCGCGCCCGACAGCGAGAACGACATCGCCGGCGTGCCCAGGATCGGCACGTCCTTGAAATAGATGATGGTCTGGCCGGCGGTGCCGACGTCGCGCCCGGAGTCCAGGTTCAGCGTGTTCGAGCGCAGATACCAGTCCGGGTTCGGGCCCTGGCAGGTGCTGTAGGTGCCGTTGACCACCACCGCCTCGTCCTCGTTGACGAAGTTGATGCGCTCGGCCTTGCCCTGGGCGTGGTTGGCCTCCAGCTGGTACGTCGGGTTGAGCATATAGCCCTTGCCGCTGTCCATGTTCAGCTTGAGCTCGTCGCCGGTGAAGTAGTCGCCGAAGCGCCAGATCTTCACATGGCCCTTGGCCTCGACCTCGTCCTCGACCTGGCGGTAGCACGCGGTGTCGGCCTTGACCCGGGTCTTGTCCTTGACCAGCTCGGCGTCGCGCTCGAGCGTGATCTCACGCTCGGGGCGGCCGCTGATGTCCTCGGCCTGGATGGTGGTGACCGCGTTCTTGTCCTCCACCCGCGGCGCGCGCGCCTTCGGCGGCAGGCTCTGGGCGTGGGCCGGCAGGGCCGCGATGGCGGCGGCGATGGCAGTCAGGGCAAACGCCCAGCGATGCGGGGTAGTGGGGGGGGCCGGAAGCCAGCGCATGCGACTCATGAAAAGAAGGGAGGAAACACCATGACAGGCGATTTTTTGATTTGAATCCCTTATTATATGGGAATCTTCACCCAACACCGGATTCCGGGCCCCGCTTAATGTCTTTATTACAGAATTTAACTTCCGATACATCTTCCGACCCGCGCCTGGAACAGCTGACCGCCTGGCTGGCCACGCTGAACGTGGTGGACGCCGCCAGCGCCCGTCCGGCCTCGGCCGACGCCAGCTTCCGCCGCTACTTCCGCGTCGATGTGTTGCCTGAACAGCAAGCCGCGCTGGGCGCCACGCTGGTCGTCATGGACGCACCGCCCGAGCGCGAGAACGTGCTGGCCTTCGTCAAGCTGGACGAAATGCTGGCCCACGCCGGCGTCAGCGTGCCGCGCATCGTCGCCACCGACTACGAGCGCGGCTTCCTGCTGATGTCCGACCTGGGCGTGACCACCTACCTGCAGGTGCTCAACCACGACAACGCCTCGACCATGTACGCCGAGGCGCTGGAGGCGCTGGTCAAGTTCCAGCTGACCAGCCAGCCCGGCGTGCTGCCCGAGTACGACCGCGCCTTCATGCTGCGCGAGATGAATCTGTTCCCCGAGTGGTACATCGGCAAGCACCTGAACGCCACGCTGAGCGACAAGCAGGCCGCCGAGCTGCAGGGCGTGTTCGACGCCATCCTGGCCAACGTCACGGCCCAGCAGCAGGTGTATGTGCACCGCGACTTCCACTCGCGCAACCTGATGTGGATGGACGCCGGCAACCCCGGCGTGCTGGACTTCCAGGACGCGCTGTACGGCCCGATGACCTACGACCTGGCCTCGCTGCTGCGCGACGCCTACGTGCAGTGGGACGAGGAGCTGGTGCTGGACTGGGCGATCCGCTACTGGCAGCACGCCAAGGCGGTCGGCCTGCCGGTCAACCCGGACATCGACGGCTTCTACCAGGACTTCGAGTACGCCGGCCTGCAGCGCCACCTGAAGATCCTCGGCCTGTTCTGCCGCCTGAACTACCGCGACGGCAAGGACCAGTACCTGCACGACCTGCCGACCGTGATGGACTACGTGCGCAAGACCGCCGGCCGCTACAAGGAGCTGCGCCCGCTGGTGCGCCTGCTCGACCAGCTGGAAGACAAGCGGCCGCAAGTCGGCTACACCTTCTGAGGCGGCGCGCATGAAAGCCATGATCTTCGCCGCCGGACGCGGCGAGCGTATGCGTCCGCTGACCGACACCACGCCCAAGCCGCTGCTCAAGGTGCGCGGCCGGCCGCTGATCGTCTGGCACATCCTCAACCTGGTGCGGGCCGGCATCACCGAGATCGTCATCAACCACGCCCACCTGGGCGAGCAGATCGAGCAGGCGCTGGGCGACGGCAGCCAGTTCGGCGCCAAGCTGCTGTACTCGCGCGAAACCACCGCGCTGGAAACCGCCGGCGGCATCGCCACCGCGCGCCACCTGCTGGGCGAGGAGCCGTTCGTGGCGGTGTCGGGCGACATCTACATGCCCTACTTCGACTTCGCGCAGGTCAAGGACGTGTTGCACGACAAGGACATGTGGGGCAATCCCTACCCGGCCGACCAGCGCGACATCTGCTGGCTGTACCTGGTGCCCAACCCGGACTTCCACCCCGAGGGCGACTTCGGCCTGACCATGTACACGCTGAGCAACGAGGGCTCGCCCAAATGGACCTTCGGTAACGTCGGCGTCTACCGGCCCGAAATGTTCGACGGCATCGCGCCCGGCGAACACGCCAAGCTGGGCCCGCTGATCCGCGCCTACATCGACAAGAAGCAGGTCGGCGGCGAGGTGTACGAGGGCGAATGGCACAACCTGGGCACGGTGCAGCAGCTCGACCTGCTCAACGCGCCGCCGGCCACGCGCCTGGCCGCCGCCAAGGGCGTGCAGTGATGCAGCGCTACGCCGCCCGCCGCGCGCGCCTGCTGGCGCACATGCCGCCCGGCGCGGTGGCGGTGCTGCCGACCGCGCCCGAAGTGGCCCGCAACAGCGACAGCGAATACCTGTACCGCCACGACAGCTACTTCTACTACCTGACCGGATTCGCCGAGCCGGAAAGCGTGGTGGTGCTGGTGGCCGCGCGCGGCGATGCGCCGGCGCACGCCATCCTGTTCTGCCGGCAGAAGAACGTCGAACGCGAAATCTGGGACGGCTTCCGCCACGGCCCGGACGGCGCGCGCGTGGCCTTCGGCTTCGACGAGGCCCACGCCATCGAAGATCTCGACGGCGAGATCGTCAAGCTGCTGGCCGACGCGCCGGCCCTGTACTACGCGCTGGGCAGCGCCCTGGACGCGCGGGTGCGCCAGTGGCTGGCCAGCGTCAAGGCCATGGCGCGCACCGGCGTCGGCGCGCCGGCCAGCGCGGTCGACCTGCTGCCGCTGCTCGACGAGATGCGCCTGTTCAAGGACGACACCGAGCAGGCCACCATGCTGCGCGCCGCCACCATCTCGTCGCAGGCGCACGCGCGGGCGATGCGGGCGTCGCGGCCCGGCATGTACGAATACGAAATCGAGGCGGAGCTGCTGTACGAATTCCGCCGCAACGGCGCGCAGGCGCCGGCCTACAACTCCATCGTCGCCGCCGGCGCCAACGCCTGCGTGCTGCACTACAGCGCCAACAACGCGCAAAGCCGCGACGGCGACCTGATACTGATCGACGCCGGCTGCGAACTCGATGGCTACGCCTCCGACATCACCCGCAGCTATCCGGTCAACGGCCGTTTCAGCGCGCCGCAGCGGCGGTTGTATGAACTGGTGCTGGCCGCGCAATCGGCGGCGCTGAAGGCCATCGTCCCCGGCCAGCCCTACGCCGGCGTGCACGAGGCGGCGGTGCAGGTGCTGGCGCAGGGCATGCTGGACCTGGGCCTGCTCAAACAGGACGTCCACGGCGGCGTGGCCGACATCATCGCCAACAAGCGCTACCTGCAGTTCTACATGCACGGCACGGGACACTGGTTGGGCATGGACGTGCACGACGTCGGCCAGTACCGCGACACTACGGCCGAAGGCAAGCCATCGCGCGCGCTGCAGGCGGGCATGGTGCTGACGGTGGAGCCGGGCATCTACGTGCGGCCGGCCGAGGGCGTGCCGGAGGAATACTGGAACATCGGCATCCGCATCGAGGACGATGTGCTGGTCACGCCCGGCGGCCACACGATACTGAGCGCCGCCGCGCCGAAGACGGTCGCCGAGATAGAACAACTGATGCAGTCTCAATGAACACACTCAATCAAGCAGCACCCGCGCACGAAGGCATGACCCACGGCGACGCCCCATCCTACGACATCGCCATCTGCGGCGCCGGTCCGGCCGGCATGGCGCTTGCCGCGCTGCTGGCAAGGCGCGGCACGCCGGCGCAGCGCATCGCCCTGATCGACGCCAAGACGCTGGAGCAAGCCAGCAACGATCCGCGTTCGATCGCGCTGTCGTGGGGCAGCCGCCAGATACTGGAGGAAATCGGCGCTTGGCCGGCCGCCGCCACGGCGATCCACCAGATCCACGTGTCGCGCCGCGGCCAGTTCGGCCGCAGCCTGATCGACCGCGATGAGCACAAGCTGCCGGCGCTGGGCTATGTGCTGCGCTACGGCGATCTGGTGACGGCGCTGGGCGCGGTCTGCCAGCGTGCCGGCATCGCCACGCTGCGCCCGGCCCGCGTTGAAGCTGTCGACGAAAACGCCGACGCGGTCGCGCTGACCATCGCCGGCACGCCAGCCGCCGTCACCGCCGCCATCGTCGTGCAGGCCGAAGGCGGTTTGTTCAGCGATCAGGAAAGCAAGGCGCAGCACCGCGACTACCGGCAGACCGCGATCATCGCGCAAGTACGCAGCAGCCGCCCGATCGCGCACCGCGCCTACGAGCGCTTCACCGAACAAGGCCCGCTGGCCCTGCTGCCGCAAGGCGAAGAGTATTCGCTGGTCTGGTGCGTGCGGCCCGAAACCGCCGTCCGCCTGCAAGCCTTGGACGACGCATCCTTCCTCGCCGAACTGGGCGCCGCGTTCGGCGAACGCCTCGGCACATTCACGCGCTCGTCGCCACGGCTGGCATTCCCCTTGGGGCTGAACGCCGATCCGCGCAGCACCGCGCGCACGGTCGCCATCGGCAACGCGGCGCAGACGCTGCATCCGGTGGCGGGACAAGGCCTGAACCTCGGCCTGCGCGACGTCGCCGTGCTGGCGCGCCTGCTGGCGCAAGGCGCGAATCCAACCATGCTGGCGCAATTCACCGAACTACGCCGCCAGGACCGCAACACCACCGTGCGCCTGACCGACACCATGGCCCGCATCTTCGCCAACGACTCGCCGGCGCAAGCGCTGTTGGGCCTGTCGTTGGCCGCCATCGACATGGTCGGCCCTGCGCGCGGTGTGCTGGCCGAGCTCATGATGTACGGCCGGCGTTGACCTGAGAATACACATAGGGGGTACCTTGCGCGCTCCCTTCGACGAAGCCTTCTATTTCCGCCCCCTCGTTCCCATTCGTTTTCTCTATTTTCTTCTGAAATTCGCAGACGGCCGAACGCAGATGAGAATCAAGAAAAATAGAAGGGAATAGAGAGCCGGAATAGTATCGTTCCCAGAAGGGCCGTGCAGATACCCCCCCATGCATATACCCTGCGCGGTTCCAGGCTCAGGTGCGCGTGATCGAAGCGCCGCCATCGACCAGCGAGGCGGTGCCGGTAACGAAGGACGAATCGTCCGAAGCCAGGTACAACACCGAGCGCGCCAACTCCTCCGGCTGCGCCACGCGCTTCAGCGCATGCAGGTTGGTGACAAACGAAGCCGCCTCCGGCGTGTTGTTCATATCGCGATACATCGCCGTATCGACCGCGCCCGGCAGCACCGAGTTCACCCGCACACCCTGCGCGCCATACTCCGAGGCCAGCGCCTGCGTCAGGCCGATCAGGCCCGCCTTGCTGGCCGCATAAGCCGCCACGCCGGGGAAGGCAAAGCTGTAGCCGACGAAGGTCGAAGTGAAGATCACCGAACCGCCGCCATGCTTGATCATTTGAGGAATCTGATGCTTCGCGCCGAGGAAGGCGCTGGTCAGGTTGGCGGCGATGGTCTCGTTCCAGCCCTGCTCCGAGACGCCGGTGGACTCGCCCATCTCGCCCAGCGTACCGGCGTTGTTGTAGGCGATATCCAGCCGCCCGAACGCCTCGACGGCGGCGGCGACCAGTTGCGCATTGAACGATTCGGAAGTGACATCGCCAGCCAGCGCGATGGCGGTGCCGCCGTCGGCGGCGATTTCCGCCACCAGCGACTCCAGCTCGGGCAGCCGGCGCGCGGCGACAACGACCCGCGCACCTTCAGCGGCAAACAGCTTGGCGGTAGCGCGGCCGATGCCCGACGATGCGCCGGTAACGATGGCGACTTTGTTTTGTAAGCGGTTCATGGTGAATCTCCTTGAGGTGGGTTGATGTAGCCATCGTATGCCCCATCAATCCCACCATCAATCGGCTAAAAGCCAATGAACCGTTCACAAAAGATGAATCAAACTTACTCCACGGCCTTGACCATGTCCTCGATGACCTTCTTCGCATCACCGAACACCATCATCGTATTGGCCTGATAGAACAGCTCATTATCCAGCCCCGCATAACCGGAAGCCATCGAACGCTTGTTGACGATGATGCTCTTGGCCTTGTACGCCTCCAGGATCGGCATGCCGGCGATCGGCGACTTCGGATCCTTGGCGGCCGGGTTGACCACGTCGTTGGCGCCCAGGATCAGCACCACGTCGGTCTGGCCGAATTCGCCGTTGATATCCTCCATCTCGAACACCTGGTCGTACGGCACCTCGGCCTCCGCCAGCAGCACGTTCATGTGGCCCGGCATGCGGCCCGCCACCGGGTGGATCGCATACTTCACGGTCACGCCCTTGTGGGTCAGCTTCTCGACCAGCTCCTTGAGCGAGTGCTGCGCGCGCGCCACCGCCAGGCCGTAGCCCGGCACGATGATCACGCTTTCCGCATTGGCCATGATGAAGGCCGCGTCGTCGGCCGAACCGGATTTGACCGGACGCTGCTCCTTCGCGCCGCCCGCACCCGCCTCCGCCGGAGCGCCGCCGAAGCCGCCCAGGATCACGTTGAAGAACGAACGGTTCATCGCCTTGCACATGATGTACGACAGGATCGCGCCGCTTGATCCGACCAGCGAACCGGCGATGATCAGCATCGCGTTGTTCAGCGAGAAGCCGATGCCCGCCGCAGCCCAGCCGGAGTAGGAGTTCAGCATCGACACCACCACCGGCATGTCGGCGCCGCCGATCGGGATGATGATCAACACGCCCAGCACGAAGGCGATCGCGGTCATGATCAGGAACGGCATCCACGCAGGCTCGGTGCCGCCGGCGAAGCAGAACGCCAGGCCCAGGCCCACCATGACGATGGCCAGGATCAGGTTCAGCATGTGCTGGCCGGCGAAGCTGACCGGCGCGCCCTGGAACAGGCGGAACTTGTATTTGCCCGACAGCTTGCCGAATGCGATCACCGAACCGGAGAAGGTGATCGCGCCGACGAAGGTACCGATGAACAGCTCGATGCGGTTCCCGAACGGCAGCGCCTCGCCCACGGCGGCGATGCCGAAGGCGTGCGGCTCCGACACGGCAGCCACCGCGATGCACACGGCGGCCAAACCGATCAGCGAGTGCATCGCCGCCACCAGTTCCGGCATCTTGGTCATCTCGACCTTCTTGGCCAGCACCGCGCCGATGCCGCCGCCGACGATCACGCCCAGCGCCACCAGGCCCAGGCCCATGCCGCCGGACGCGCCGGCCGTCGCCGCCGCAGCGGCTTCCGCCTTGAGCTTGAGGATCAGCGCGATGGTGGTCACGGCGGCAATCGCCATGCCGGACATGCCGAACGCATTACCGGTGCGCGCCGTGGCCGGCGACGACAGTCCTTTCAACGCCTGGATGAAGCACACCGATGCGATCAGGTACATCATCGTCACCAGGTTCATGGAGATGAAATTCATGCGTGATCTCCCTTCTTCGCTTTAGGCTCTTTTTTCTTGAACATCTCCAGCATGCGCTGCGTGACCAAAAAACCGCCGAACACATTGACGGCGGCCAGCGCCACCGCGACGGTGCCGGCGACCTGGCCGATGACGCCCTCGGTCAGCGAGGCCGCCAGCATGGCGCCGACGATGATGATCGCCGAGACGGCGTTGGTGACCGCCATCAGCGGCGTATGCAGCGCCGGCGTCACGGTCCAGACCACGTGGTAGCCGACATAAATGGCGAGCACGAAGATGATCAGATTGATGATGGTGTGGCTGACTTCCATGTAGTTTCCCCTATTATTTTCTAAGCAGCTCGCCGCCGCTGCACAACAGCGTGGCCTTGATGATTTCGTCTTCGCGATCGATCACCAGCTTGTCTTCCTTGTCGATGATCAGCTTGAGGAAGTCCAGCACGTTGCGCGCGTACAGCGCCGACGCGTCGGCCGCCACCAGCGTGGCCAGGTCCGGCTCGCCGACGATGTGCACGCCGTGCTTGACCACCGTCTTGTTCAGCTCAGACAGCGGGCAGTTGCCGCCCTGCGACACGGCCAGGTCGACGATCACCGAGCCCGGCTTCATCGCCTTGACGGTCTCCTCGGAGATCAGCACCGGCGCCGGCCGGCCGGGGATCAGCGCGGTGGTGATGATAATGTCGGCCAGCTTGGCGCGCTCGTGCACCAGCTCCGCCTGACGGCGCATCCAGTCCGCCGGCATCGGCCGCGCGTAGCCTCCCACGCCCTTGGCGATTTCCTTCTCCTCGTCGGTCAGGAAGGGCACGTCGATGAACTTGGCGCCCAGCGACTCGACCTGCTCCTTGACCGGCGGCCGCACGTCGGACGCCTCGATCACCGCGCCCAGCCGCTTGGCCGTGGCGATCGCCTGCAGCCCGGCCACGCCCACACCCATGATCAGCACCCGCGCCGCCTTGACCGTGCCGGCCGCCGTCATCAGCATCGGCATGAAGCGCTGGTAGGTGTTGGCCGCCACCATCACCGCCTTGTAGCCGGCGATGTTGGCCTGCGACGACAGCACGTCCATCGACTGCGCGCGCGTGATGCGCGGCACCGCCTCCAGCGCGAACGCCTGCAGGCCGGCCGCCGCCATCGCCGCGTTGTTGTCCGCGTCGAAGGGATTCAACATGCCGATCACCACCGCGCCGGCCGGGATCAACGCGCGCTCCTCGGCGTTGGGGGCACGCACTTTCAACACCACCTCCGCCGCAAAGGCTTCCGCCGCGCTGCCGATCTGTGCGCCGGCGGCCGCGTAGGCCTCGTCGGTGACCGAGGCCGATAAACCGGCGCCGGACTGCACGATCACTTGATGCTTGGCTGCGAGTTTCTTGACTGTCTCGGGCGTTGCCGCCACCCGGGTTTCTCCCGGCCGCGTCTCGGCCGGTATGCCTACTCTCATGGTGCCTCCAAATGATTAATAAACTGACTAGAATCTAACACGGAATGCCGGGACAGCAACGCCCCTCGTTGGCCCCATCATACTTAATATATATTTATCAATAAATAGCGCATTTATCACATCATTTATTACTATTTATCACGAATTGCCGTTAAAACACTGAATTTTTCGCAAGGCAGTCAGTCAAACACGGATTAACACAACAAACCTTGCGAAATTTCAATACGAACCCACCTTTCCGTGCAGGCGGGTTCAAACCAAACGCCCGGAACAGGCTAAAATGTCGGCTCTTTCAAGGATGACTCATGCCGCGTATCTGGAAACCCTCTGTTACTGTTGCCGCCATCGTCGAAAAAGATGGCAAATTCTTGCTGATCGAAGAAGAGACCAGCGATGGCATCCGCATCAACCAGCCGGCCGGCCACCTGGACCCGCACGAATCGCTGGAGCAGGCCGTCATCCGCGAAACGCTGGAGGAAACCGCGCACGACTTCACGCCGACCGCGCTGGTGGGCATGTACATGTCGCGCTACACCTCCAACCGCACCGGCGAGGAAGTGACGTATCTGCGCTTCACCTTCTGCGGCGTGCCCGGCGCCAAGCACGACCGTCCGCTGGACGAAGGCATCCTGCGCACCATGTGGCTCACGCGCGACGAACTGGCCGCCTGCGCCGACCGTCACCGCAGCCCGACGGTGCTGCAATGCGTGGACGAATACCTGGCCGGGCGCCGCGCCCCGCTGGAACTGATACAAACCCACACCTCGGTGTACAAGGAAGCGGCCAACGCCGCGAATGGATGAAAGTAAGATGAGCAAGAAAAAGGTCGTGATCGGCATGTCGGGCGGGGTGGACTCCTCGGTCGCGGCGTGGATGCTCAAGGAACAGGGCTACGACGTGGTCGGCCTGTTCATGAAGAACTGGGAAGACGACGACGACTCCGAGTACTGCTCCACGCGCCAGGACTGGATCGACGCGGCCAGCGTGGCCGACGTGATCGGCGTCGACATCGAGGCGGTCAACTTCGCCAGCGAATACAAGGACCGCGTGTTCGCCGACTTCCTGCGCGAATACCAGGCCGGCCGCACGCCCAACCCGGACGTGCTGTGCAACGCCGAGATCAAGTTCAAGGCCTTCCTCGACCACGCGATGCACCTGGGCGCCGACCTGATCGCCACCGGCCACTACGCGCGCGTGCGCCGGAACGGCGACCGCCACGAGCTGCTCAAGGCGGTCGACCACACCAAGGACCAGAGCTACTTCCTGCACCGCCTCAATCAGGCGCAGTTGTCCAAGACCCTGTTCCCGCTGGGCGAGATCCCCAAGACCGAGGTGCGCAAGATCGCCGAGAAGCTGGCCCTGCCCAACGCGGCCAAGAAGGACTCGACCGGCATCTGCTTCATCGGCGAGCGGCCGTTCCGCGAATTCCTCAACCGCTACCTGTCGTACAAGCCGGGCCCGATGAAGACGCCGGACGGCAAGGTGGTGGGCGAGCACGTGGGCCTGAGCTTCTACACGCTGGGCCAGCGCAAGGGCATCGGCGTGGGCGGCATGAAGGCCTACAAGAACCCGGACGGCAGCAGCGACGCCTGGTACGTGGCGCGCAAGGACGTGGCCGAGAACACGCTGTACATCGTGCAGGGCCACGACCATCCGTGGCTGCTGTCGTCGACCTTGCGCGCCGACCAGGCCAGCTGGGTCGCCGGCGAGGCCCCATCCGCGCGCGCGCTGTCGGCCAAGACCCGCTACCGCCAGGCCGACGTGGCGTGCGAGATCGCCCCGGAAGGCGATTCCGATTTCGCGTTGAAGTTCATGGAAGCCCAGTGGGCGGTGACGCCGGGCCAGTCGGCCGTGCTGTACGACGGCGACGTCTGCCTCGGCGGCGGCATCATCGCCGGCTCGACCTTCGCCGCCTGATCAGGCCTCGCCGGCTTCGCCGGCGTCGGGCGGGGCCTCGGCGCTGTCCTTGGCCAATGCAGCGCGCTGGCGCTTGACCATGGCGATCACCGTATTGCGTATCGTGTTGAGCACGGTGTCGGCCTTGAACGGCTTGACGATGAAGCCGTTCACGCCCATCGCGTGGGCGGCCTGGATGGTGGCGGCGTCGAATTCGCTCGAGACCATGAAGATCAGCGTCTTCGGCCAGTTGGTCTTGATCTCGCGCACAACGTCCTCGCCGTTCTCGATCTGCTCGCGGGCGATGCAGACGATGTGGGGATGATGCTTGATCAGCAGCGCCAGGCCGCTGGCGCAGGTGTGGCTCTGGCCCACCACGTCGTAGCCGCCATCGAGCAGGACCGTGTTGAGCAGGCCGCGCGCGATCGCGCTGGTGTCGATAATGACCGCTTTTAACATCTTGCAAACCTTGTCTTAGTGGGCGCGCTCAGTTCCGGTCCCACGCCAGCATATTCCAGCTCACGCCGACCCGCACGTCCGTTTTTAATTGCACCAATTGTTTCGAAAGATACAGCATTTCGCGTTCTTTTCGTAGAGTTTCGCCCAGCGTGTCCTTCAGAATGCCCGCCCCGGCCATGATCCCGTCCAGAGTGCCGTATGTACGCAACAGTCGCGCCGCCTTCTTGACGCCGACTTTTGACACGCCGGGGATGGAGTCGGTGGGGTCGCCCATCAGCGCCAGCAGGTCCGGCAGCTGCTCGGGCGGCACGCCCCACTTGCGCTCGACCCAGGCGTGGTCGTGCCATTCGCTTTTGAAGTGGTCCCACACGCGGGCGCCCTGCGCGATCAGGCCGTGCAGGTCCTTGTCGGTGGTGGCCACGGTGGCCTCGCCGCGGCCGTCTGCCAGCCAGCGCAGCACCACGGTGCCGATCACGTCGTCGGCCTCGACCTCGGGCAGCGACACCACGTGCAGGCCAATGCCGCGCAGCTTGTCGTAGAAGGCCGGCAGCGCCTCGCGCAGCGGCGTGGGCATCGGCGCGCGGCCCTCGCGGTAGCCGGCGTACAGCGCGTGGCGCCAGGTGGGGCCGCCGAAATCGAAGGCCGGCAGCACGTGGGTCGGTTCGTGGTCGTTGACCAGTTTGCGGAACGAGGACAGCGCGTGGCGCAGCGCGATCTCGGCCTTCTCGGCGCTATCGGGTTCGGGGCTGGCTTCGTAGACGCGGCGCACGATATTGAGGCCGTCGATGGCAAGGAGTCTACCCATGTTCAACATCATCCGGGCTTGTTCAATCCATCATTTTACCCGACCGGACCGCGCTGTCGGCCTGATATGACGCAAAGCCGGCACGAACGCCGCTTGCGGCGGCCGATAAGCGGCGTAAGCTGGGAGGTTGGATAAGCCAAGGAGACAGCCATGTGGCCGACAATTCCTCTTGAAAAATTCCTAGAAAATCCCCTCGCGGTCATCCGTGAAATTGCCGCGTCCGAGAAGATTTTCTTTATCACCGAAAACGGCAAGCCGATCCTGGATGTTCGTCCATACCGCTCGGTGCCGATTGAAAAGCTGCGTGGCAGCGTCATCTACTCCGGCGATATCGTCTCTGCATTGGAACCAGCAGGATACGAGCCGTCGCCATGATACTGCTGGATACACACGCATTCATCTGGTGGCACGAGGCCGACTACTTCAGCAGCTCGTACGGCCCGCCGCGCTCGAGCGCGCGCTGGAAGGCCGGACGGCTGTGGATGCGCTTGAGGAAGGCCATCAGGTTGGGCCGGCTGGCGTCCAGCCCGGCGCGCGCGGCGGCCGCCTCCAGCGGAAAACTCATCTGGATATCGGCCGCGCTGAACTCGGCCCCGGCGAACCACGGGCACTTGTTCAACTCGGCCTCCAGGTAGTCCAGGTGGGCGGCGATCTGCGGCTCGATGTAGCCGGCCTTGACCTTGCGCGCGATGCCGCGCGCGATCGGCTTGACGAAGAACGGCGCCGGGCTGTTCTCCACCCGGTCGAAGATCAGCTTCATCAGCAGCGGCGCCATCGCCGAGCCTTCCGCGTAATGCAGGAAATACGTCCAGCGGCGGCGCTCCTCGGTGCCGGCCGGCGGCACCAGCCGGCCATGGCCGTAGGTCTCCACCAGGTACTCGATGATCGCGCCCGACTCCGCCACGACCACGTCGCCGTCGCTGATCACCGGCGACTTGCCCAGCGGGTGGATGGCGCGCAGCTCGGGCGGCGCCAGCATGGTCTTCGGATCGCGCTGGTAGCGCACGATCTCGTAGTCCAGCCCCAGCTCCTCGAGCAGCCAGAGCACGCGCTGCGAGCGCGAATTGTTCAGATGATGGACCACGATCATGGCGAGCTTCCCGCGAAAAAGCGGCATGGCGCCGCGACCCCGCTACTGTAGCATCGTTGTCCATCTTGCGCCCCCGGCCACAGACCGATGGATTCCAGAAAGGAACAGCAGTACACTGCGCCATCAGCCGCCCACCGGAGTGTCCATGAACCTGTTGTCCCCGCGTTACCTCGTCTTCACCGCCGCCATCGTCACGCTGGCCGCCTCGCTGGCCCTGGCCGCGCCCTGGTGGATCCCGCTGACGGCCGCCGCGCTGACCGTGGTCGGCATCGCCGACCTGCTGCAGACCAAACGCGCGCTGCGCCGCAACTACCCCATCCTGGCGCACTTCCGCTTCTTCTTCGAATCGATCCGCCCCGAGATCCGCCAGTACTTCCTGGAGGACGACACCGTGGCCGAGCCGTTCTCGCGCAACCAGCGCAGCATCGTCTACCAGCGCGCCAAGATGGACACCGACAAGCGCCCCTTCGGCACCCAGCTCGACGTCTACGCCCCCGGCTACGAATGGATCAACCACTCGATCAGCCCCGCGCCCGAGCAGCACCACGACTTCCGCATCGAGATCGGCAACCATCCCGACTGCCCGCGCGCCCAGCCCTACTCGGCCAGCGTGTTCAACATCTCGGCCATGAGCTTCGGCGCGTTGTCGGCCAACGCCATCCTTGCGCTCAACGGCGGCGCCAAGGCCGGCGGCTTCATGCACGACACCGGCGAGGGCAGCATCAGCCCCTACCACCGCCAGAACGGCGGCGACCTGGTGTGGGAGATCGGCTCCGGCTACTTCGGCTGCCGCAACCCCGACGGCACCTTCTCTGAGGCGAACTTCGTCGCCAACGCCACCACGCCGCAGGTCAAGATGATCGAGCTGAAGATGTCGCAGGGCGCCAAGCCCGGCCACGGCGGCGTGCTGCCCGGCGCCAAGGTCACGATCGAGATCGCCACCACGCGCGGCGTGGCCATGGGCCAGGACTGCATCTCGCCCTCGAAGCACTCGGCCTTCGGCACGCCGCTGGAGATGCTGGCCTTCATCGACCGCCTGCGCACGCTGTCGGGCGGCAAGCCGACCGGCTTCAAGCTGGCCATCGGCCACCCGTGGGAATTTTTCGGCATCGTCAAGGCCATGCTGGCCACCGGCATCACGCCCGACTTCATCGTGGTCGACGGCGGCGAGGGCGGCACCGGCGCCGCGCCGGTCGAGTTCACCGACCACGTCGGCACGCCGCTGCAGGAGGCGCTGCTACTGGTGCACAACACGCTGGTGGGCGCCAACCTGCGCGACAAGATCAAGATCGGCGCCTCGGGCAAGATCGTCACCGCCTTCGACATCGCCCGCATCCTGGCGCTGGGCGCGGACTGGTGCAACTCGGCGCGCGGCTTCATGTTCGCGCTGGGCTGCATCCAGTCGCAGAGCTGCCACACCGACCGCTGCCCGACCGGCGTGGCCACCCAGGACCACAGCCGCCAGCGCGCGCTGGTGGTGCCGGACAAGACCCGGCGCGTGGCCAACTTCCACGAGAATACCCTGAAGGCGCTGGCCCAGCTGATCGCCGCCGCCGGCCTGACGCACCCGTCGCAGCTGAAGGCGCACCACCTGGTGCGGCGCATCTCGCCCAACCAGGTCAAGCTGGCGTCGGCGCTGCTGCCCTACCTGGAGCCGGGCGAACTGCTCGACCCCAGCCAGCTGTCGCGCCTGCCGCCGGTGTTCGGCCTGTACTGGCCGATGGCGCAGGCGGAGTCGTTCAATCCGGTTTGCTAGGATCGCCGGCGTGCGCGAGGCGATAGGCATCGCCCAGCGTGTCGGCCACGTAACCGCGCTTGACCGCCCATTCGCGCAGCACGGCGTTGATGCCCTGCTGCCAGTCGTCGCCCTGCCGCTTGAAGGCCTCGATGGTGTCGCGGTCGAACTCCATGCTCAGCGTCACTGTCGGAGAGCCGGGCGGCGCCAGAAACCGGGTCCGCCAGGGACGAAATTGTGCCAGCTCTTCCTCAGTCGGCGGAAACGCATCCGGGTCCGACAAAGCGGCCGCCATGATGACCGCATCCTCCTCCAGAGTTGGCCAAATAATGTCATGTTTTTTCGAACGCATAACGTTTCACCTCACTTCTGCTCGCTTCGCGCAGACTGATCACGCGCATCGCAAAATGCTCATCAACAAAAACCACAAAATATAGGCGGTCTGCTATCGAACCCAATGCACACTCGCGCAATTCGGAATAATGATAGCGCTGGTCGGTCCAGATGACAGCGTTGTCCCAGTCAAACGCCGACGCCGCAGACAGCGATATGCCGTGCTTGCGCTGGTTGAGCTTGTCTTTCTTGGGATCGAAGGTGATCACCATGTTTCATCTTATCCGCAAAGATTAAGAAATCAATCACTATGCGGATAGATTAAACAGGCTGTGGCCGGCGCGTTTGCGCCGGCGCAGAGGGGGGAAGGATCAGCGCTGCACGCGCAGCATGATCACGCGCTTGAGCGGCGCGGAGCCGGACGATGCCGGCGGCGTGGTTTCACAGGAACCGCAGCTGGCGCAGCCGTCGCCGCAGCTCGATTTCGTGTTAAACAGTTTAGCCAGTTTATTCTGGTCGAAGCCACGCCGCGACAGCACATAGACGATCTGCTTGCGCAACGCCGCCGGCAAATACTTGGTGCAGAAATGCGCCAAGGCCGCCACCACGATCAACACCACGATCACTTGCTGCCACATGCTCAGCCTCCGATGAAGAACAAGGAAATACGATACGTCAGGAACGACGCCGTGTACGCCAGCGCGAACATATAACCGGCCATCATCAGCGGATAGCGGATGCTGTTGGTCTCGCGCCGCACCACGCTCAGCGTCGACATGCACTGCGGCGCGAACACATACCACGCCAGCAGCGACAAGGCGGTCGGCAACGTCCACGAGCTGGCGATGATTGGCGTGAGCGACTGCGCCAGTTCCTCACCGCTCTGCGACAACGCGTACACCGTGCCCAGCGCCCCCACCGCCACCTCGCGCGCGGCCAGGCCGGGCACCAGCGCGATGCAGATCTGCCAGTTGAAGCCGATCGGCGCGAACACATATTCCAGCCCGCGTCCCAGCATGCCGGCCATGCTGTAATAGATGGCCGGATGCGTCGCCCCCTCGGGTGCACCGGGGAAGGAGCTCAGGAACCACAGCAGCACCATCAGGGTCAAAATGATCGTCCCCACGCGCGACAGGAAGATCTTGCAGCGTTCCCACAAGCCCAGCGCCAGGTTCTGCAGATGCGGCCAATGATAGGCCGGCAGCTCCAGCATCAGCGGCTGCTTGTGGTTCGCGCCCATGGTGCGCTTCATGAAGTAGGCCACCGCCATCGCCGACGCGATGCCGGCGAAGTACAGCGCGAACAGCACCAGCCCCTGCAGGCTCATGAAGCCGCCCACTTCGCGTTCCGGGATAAAGGCCGCGATGATCAGCGCATACACCGGCAAGCGCGCCGAGCACGTCATCAGCGGCGCGATCATGATCGTCACCAGCCGGTCGCGCGGGTTCTGGATGGTGCGCGCCGCCATGATGCCCGGGATCGCGCACGCAAAGCTCGACAGCAGCGGAATGAAGGCGCGCCCCGACAGGCCGACGCCGCCCATCAGCCGGTCCAGCAGGAAGGCCGCGCGCGGCAGGTAGCCGCAGTCCTCCAGGATCAGGATGAAGAAGAACAGAATCAGAATCTGCGGCAGGAACACCAGCACGCTGCCGGCCCCGCCCAAAATCCCCTCCACCAGCAGGCTGCGCAGCAAGCCGTCCGCCATCGCACCCTTGATCATGGCGCCGACGCCGTCGACGCCGGCCTTGATCATATCCATCGGCACGTTGGCCCAGCTGAACACCGCCTGGAACACCAGGAACATCAGCACCGCCAGGATCACCGGGCCGAGCACCGGATGCAGCACCACGTTGTCGATCTTCTCGGTCAGGTTGCCGGTGTCGCGCGCGTCGCTGCTGACCAGCGCCAGGATGCGGCGCACCTCGCGCTGCGTCTCCTCCACGCCGACCGCGTCGATCGCCGACAGCGGCTCGGGCTTGACCTCGCGCAGCGGCCACATGCCGTCGAGCGCGCGCAGCAGCGACTTCTCGCCGCCGGCCTGCACCGCCACCGTCTCCACCACCGGCATGCCCAGCTCCTGCGCCAGGCGCGCGGCGTCGATCTCGATGCCGCGCTTCTTGGCCACGTCGACCATGTTCAGCGCCAGGATCATCGGCAGGCCCAGGCGCTTGATCTCCAGCACCAGCCGCAGGTTCAGGCGCAGGTTGGTGGCGTTGACCACGCACACCACCACGTCCGGCGACTGCTCGCCCGCGCGCAGGCCGGCCACCACGTCGCGCGTGATGGCCTCGTCCGGCGTGTGGGCCGACAGGCTGTAGGCGCCCGGCAGGTCCAGCACGCGGAAGGCGCGGCCCTCCGGCGAGGTGAACGCGCCTTCCTTGCGCTCGATGGTCACGCCGGCGTAGTTGGCCACCTTCTGGCGCGCGCCGGTCAGGCGGTTGAACAGCGCGGTCTTGCCGCAATTCGGATTGCCCAGCAAGGCCACCATCGGCGTCTTCGACAGGACCGGCGCCAGCGGCACCGCGATATCAGCTGCACCCATGGCTTATTCCGGCTGGATCGATGGTTGCACCGACACCAGCGCCGCCTCGAAGCGGCGCAGCGCGAAGGTGGAGTTGCCGACCTTGATCGCCAGCGGCTCGCCGCCCGGCATGCCGCGCTTGAGCATGCGGATTTTTTCGCCCGGCACGAAGCCCAGCTCCATCAGGCGGCGCGCCAGCATGGCGCCGTCGTGCGCCGCGTCGCCGGGGGCGATGTGCACCACGGTGGCGCTGTCGCCGACCGTCAGGGTATCGAGGGTGATCAGGGGAGCTGCATGCGTCATGGCAAAGTCCGTTCAAATCGCCGCCCGGCCAAAGCCGCGGCGGCTTGCCGGCGAACTGCAAGATCGCGTTCTGGCCGGAAATAAGATAGTAGCATTATAAACGGTAATGCGAATTACTTCTATTTGCGCTTGCATCCCGCTCAAACTTGAGGCAGTATACGATTAATGATAATGATTCGCATTAAGTAGCCAAATGCCAATCATGTCCTTTTTTTATAAAGCCTAGCCAGAAGGTGTATCGATGATTGTATGTGTCTGCAACAACATATCTGATCGTGAAATCCGTCAAGCCGTGGAATTGGGATTGACCTCGATGGACGAACTGCGCCGCGACCTGGGCGTGTCCACCTGCTGCGGCCAGTGCTTCGCCTGCGCCGAGGAAATCCTCAACGAGCACCTGGCGGCCACCGCCGAAATCCAGGAAACCGTCCTGAAGCGGCCCGTCTTCAGCAACTAAGCGCAGTAACCAAGAATACTCCGATGAACACACTGAGCTATGGCCGCGCGGCGACGCCGGCGGCGGACGACAGCGGCCTGGCCGCCCTCCTCAAGCAGCAATGGCAGGCGCGCGGGCGCAAGTTCGCGCCGCTGGCCGCCATCGTCATGGTGCACGCGTTCGGGTTTTACATGTTTCAGTCGGGAATGCTGCGCCAGGTGTCGCACGCCATCCTGCCGCAAGTGGTCAACGTCACCTTTGTCGCGTCGCCGGAGCCGCTCAAGCCGGCCCCGCCGCCGCCCAAGACCGTGCCGGTGGTGCGCCAGGCGCCCGCCTTCATTCCGCCGATTCCGCTGGTGAGCGTGGTCCAGACCGAGCCGACCATCACCGTGCCGCCGCCGCAGGCGCGCCCGAGCGAACCGGCCGCCATGGCCGCGCCGCCCGCCCCGCCGGCGCCCGCCCACGTGGCCGCGCCGTCCGCGCCGAAAGCCGTGTCCGGCGTCGAATATGTCCGCGCGCCGCAGCCGGTCTATCCCAGCATCTCGCGCCGCATGGGCGAGAGCGGCACCGTCATCCTGCGCGTGCTGATCGGCGAAAAAGGCCAGGCCGAGCAAGTGGTGATCCACAAGTCGTCCGGCTCCAGCAACCTCGACGAGGCCGGCCGCCAGGCCGTGCTGCGCGCGCTGTACAAGCCCTACATGGAGGACGGCAAGTCCGTGCCCGTGTACGCGCTGGTGCCGATCAACTTCCAGCTGGGCTGATCCTTCAGACGTCCAGCCTGCCCTCGACCGAGTCGTCGAGGGGCTTGCCGAGCACGGCGCCGAGCAGCATCTTGACGCTGGCCACCGCGCGGCCGTGCCGCGTATCCCAATAGTAGCCGTAGGTCGGCGCGAACTTGATCAGCGTGATGCGCGGATCGTCCTCGCCGCCGGCGAACCAGGTCTTCATCGTAAAGCTCCACAACTCCTTCAGCTTGACCGGATCGCGCAGCACCGTGGCGATGCCCTCCAGATGCATGTACTCGGCGTTGCCGGCGCCCTGGAAATACAGCGTGGCCGACGGCTCGGCCGCCAGCTCCAGGTTTTTCAGGCTGTCGCTGGCGCTGACGAACCACAGGTTGCCCAGCGTATCGACCTGCAAGGCGGTCATCGGCCGCGCGTCGCCGGGGCCGCCGTCCACGTCGCTGGTGCAGAAGAAGCAGCCCGGCGAACTGTCGACAAAATCGCGGATCTTCCTGACGGCGTCCTCGCCGACCAGGTCCTGGTGATGGTTCTCGGTACTGGAGTCCATGGCGGTGCCCTTCATCAGAAATGGAATCCCCATCCTACTCCTGACGCTGGCCGTCCTCGGTGGGTTTCCTCACACTTCGGCCCACATGCGCAGCAGGTTGTGATAGTGGCCGGTCAGGTCCACCGCGATGGCATCGTCGCCATGCGCGGCGCGCAGCTTCTGGATGTTCTGGTCCAGCTCAAACAACATGCCACGCTTGGCATCGTCGCGCACCATGCTCTGGCTCCACAGGAAGGCCGCCACCCGCTCGCCGCGCGTGACCGGCGCCACCCGGTGCACGCTGCTGGACGGATAGACGATCAAGTCGCCCGCCGCCAGCTTGACCTCGTGCGTGCCGTAGGCGTCGCTGACGATGAGCTCACCGCCGTCGTACTCCTCCGGCTCGCTGAGGAACAAGGTCGACGACACGTCGGCCCGCATCGCGTTGGCGGTGCCGGGCCGCATGCGGATGGCGCCGTCGATATGCATGCCGTAATGCTCGCCGCCGGCGTAGCTGTTGAAATAAGGCGGCAATATGCGCAGCGGCAGCACCGCCGCGAAGAACAGCGGATGGCTGGCCAGCGCCTGCGTGATGAAGCCGCCCAGCTCCTGCGCCAGCGGCGACAGCTCCGGCAGCTGGCGGTTGTGCTTGACCTGCGTGCTCTGCGCGCCGGCCGTGGCGCGGCCGTCCACCCACTCGGCCTGCGCCAGGCGGTGGCGGAATTCCTGCACCTGCGGCTTGGTCAGCACGGCGGGGATATGCAACATCATGGGGACATCCTTTCATCACGGCGGTATGGGAATGTTAATTGTTTTCATTTGCCCCAACAATCTCACTCCGCCGATATTGGTACACTTTGCACGCATTGCGCCACGCGAGCACGGCGTTCGTGGCAAAATGTCAGTATTCCACCACCATTTTAGAAAGCATCCCATGAAGGGTGACCCAGAAGTTATTCGCCTGCTGAACGCTCAGCTGACCAACGAACTCACCGCCATCAACCAGTACTTCCTGCATTCGCGCATGTACCGTCACTGGGGTTTCGAGAAGATCGCGAAGAAGGAATACGAAGAATCGATCGGCGAAATGAAGCACGCCGACAAACTGATCGACCGCATCCTGATGCTGGACGGCCTGCCCAACCTGCAAGCCATGCACAAGGTCATGATCGGCGAGAACACCGAAGAAATGCTCGGCTGCGACCTGAAGCTGGAAAAGGGCGCGCAGATCACCGTCAAGGAAGGCATCGCCGCCGCCGAGAAGGCCGCCGACTACGTGTCGCGCGACCTGCTGCTGATGATTTTGGAAGACACCGAAGAACACATCGACTGGCTCGAAACGCAGCTGGACCTGATCGGCAAGGTCGGCATCCAGAACTACCTGCAAAGCCAGATGAACGATTAAGCCGTCCTGGCCTCTTCAACAAGCCGCAGCTCCGCCTGCGGCTTTTTTATTTTCACCGCCAGCACGGCCAGCGCGCCGCACAGCATCAGCCCTCCGGCCAGGCGGATCACGTTCTCCGGATTCCCGCCCAGCAGGCTGCGGTAGTACAGCGGCAGCGTGAAGATCTGGATGATCATCGGGATCACGATGAACATATTGAAGATGCCCATGTAGACGCCGGTGCGCTCCGGCGGTATGCAACCCGCCAGCATCACATACGGATTGCCCATGATGCTGGCCCATGCCAGCCCGATGCCCACCATCGGCACGAACAGCAGCGCCGGCGTATGAATCATCGGTATCGACAGCATGCCGATGCCGGCCAGCGCCAGGCAAACACTGTGCGTGATCTTGGGACCATGGCGGCGCGTGAACGGCACCAGCGCCAGCGCGCCCACGAACGCGATGAAGTTGTAGAACGCCCCCACCTGCCCCGCCAGCAGACCGGCGTCGCGGAAGCCCTGCGAGGCCTGGTCGGTGGTGCCGTAGATGGTGGTCGACAGCGACAGCATGATGTACTGCCAATAGCAGAACATCGCATACCACTGGAACAGCTTGACCCAGGCCAGCTGCTTCATCGTCGGCGGCATCTCGCGGATCGCGCTGGCGACATCGCCCAGCGTGTGCCGCCAGCCAGCCGGCCGCGCGCGGATCTGCGCCAGCTCCTCGCCGGTCAACGGATATTCGGGCGTGGTCTTCAAGGTCCACAGCACCGACGAAATCGAGAACACCGCGCCGATCAGGAAGGCCACGATGACGATGTGCGGAATATGGCTGCCGTTGACGGCGTCCTTGTTCATGCCCACCCACACCAGCAGCGACGGCGTCAGGTAGGCCAGCGTCTGTCCCAGGCCCGTGAAGGCGCTCTGCGTCAGGAAGCCGACCGAATGCTGCGCGGGATCGAGCTTGTCGCTGACGAAGGCGCGGTATGGCTCCATCGTCACGTTGTTGGCCGCGTCCAGTATCCACAGCAGGCTGGCCGCCATCCACAACGTGGGGCTGAACGGCATCGCCAGCAGGCCAAGGCTGCACAGGATGGCGCCGATCAGGAAGTACGGCGTGCGCCGCCCCCAGCGCGTGACCGTGCGGTCGCTCATGGCGCCGATCAGCGGCTGCACCAGCAGGCCGGTCATCGGCCCGGCCAGCCACAGGTAAGGCAGGCTGGCCTCGTCCGCGCCCAGGTATTTGTAGATCGGGCTCATGCTGCTCTGCTGCAGGCCGAAACTGAACTGGATGCCGAAGAAACCGATGTTCATGTTCACGATCTGCCAGAACGACAGCCGCGGCTTCATGCGACGGCTCCGGGCATGACCGCGTCGCCGCGCCAGGCCGCGATCCACGGCTGGTAGAACGCGATATCGGCCGGCACCGCGCCGGAGATGCCGCAGATGGCGCCGGCGAAGGCGTTGGCGCGCGCCAGCGTCAGGCTGACCGGCCAGCCCTGCGACTGCCCGAACAGGAACACGGCGGAGAAGGCGTCGCCCGCGCCCACCGTGTCGACGATGCGTACCGGCGCGTGGCAATCCTGGTTGGCGATGACCGCGCCGTCGGCGCCGAAGTACAGCGCGCCGCGCTCGCCCAGCGTGACGATCAAACCCTTCAGCGTGAAGCTGCGCATCAGCGCCTGGCAGGCCTCCACCATCTCGGCGCTGTCGATCGCCTTGGTGCCTGGCTTGGTGTGGGTGTACCAGCTAAACAAATCCTTCAGCTCATCCTCGTTGACCTTGACGATGTCCGCCAGATGCAGCGACTCGAAGGCGCAGCGCTCCGTCACCTGGCCGTCGCGCACATTCAGGTCCAGGTAGCGCTGGACGTTGAACGCGCCGGACGCGTCGAGCATCGCCCGCAGCGCCGCGCGCGAACGCTCGTGCCGCTGCGCCATGGTGCCGAAGTAGATCGTGCCCGGCGCGGCCTGCGCCAGCGCCGTCAACGCAGGCGCGGTTTCCACGTAATCGTAGGCCTGGTCGGGCAGGATGATGAAGCGGTGGCCCTCCGCGTTGCGCTCGACCACCACGCGGCCGGTGGCCTCTTGCGGATCGAGCTGCAGGCCAGCCTCGCTCATGTCGAAGCGTTCGAACTCGTTGCGCACCAGGGCGCCGTTCTTGTCCGTGCCGATGCGGGTGACCATCAGCGTCGCGACGCCGAAGGCGGCCAGATTGCGCGCAACGTTGAACGGCGCACCGCCGACAACCTGCTCGGTGATGAAATCGTCAACCAGCGCTTCGCCGAATACGGCAATGGTTTGTTGGGTCATGCTTGTCTCCACGCCCTGTTTGGGCGATTCTATATTATTCGCGTTCCAGCCAGTACATCGCATACGGTTCCAGCACCAACGTACCACCCACCGCCTGCTCCGCCACGCAATCGCGCCACCCGCCTTGCAGCGCATAGCTTTGCGGCTGGCCGGAGAAATTCATCAGCGTCAGGAAGCGGTCGCCGCGCGCCAGCGCCAGCATGCCGTCCGGCGCATCGGCCAGCAGCGTGCGGGGCGCGTTGGCCGCCAGCGCGTCGTGCCGGCGGCGTATCCGCACCAGCCTTGCCAGCGCCTGATGCATCATGCCCGGCACGGTCGATACGTCGTAGCGGTGCTTCCATCGCTGCTGGTCGAACACGGGCCGTTGCAGCCAGCGGCTGTCCATCGCGTGCTGCGGACGTTGCAGATAGCTGTAGTCGTTCTCCATGGCCAGCTCGTCGCCCATGTACAGCACCGGCAGCGCGCCGAAGCTCAGGGCCAGGCCGTGCAGCAGCAGCATGCGGCGCAATGCCAGCGCGCGTTCCTCGTCGGTGCTGGCAGACTGCAGGCCGGTCAGCGACGCGGCCATGCCGTTGCTGCCGTGCGCCGCGTTCGGATCGGTGCTCTGGAAGGCGGCGCCGATGGCGTAGCTGCCTTCCGCGCCGCCGAAGAAGCGCGCCACGCGCGCCAGCCGCGCCGCACTATCGCCGCCGTCGGCCGACGCCTCGGCGCGCAGCACGTTCCAGCCGATGTCGTCGTGGCAGCGCACGTAGCTGAGCCACGTCGCCGCAGCCGGCAGCGCGGGTGTGTTGCGTATCACTTCGCGCAGCACGCCGGTGCCCTGCTCCGCCAGCGCCACCCAGCCGGCCGCCATCAGGCTGCTGTGATAGGCGATGTGGCACTCGGGCGCCTGCGCACTGCCCAGGTAGGCCGGCAGCTCGCGGGTCGGCACGATGGCCTCGGCCTTCAGCAGCACGCCCGGCGCGACGATATCGACAATCGCCCGCAAGGCTTGCAGCAGCTGGTGCGCCTCCGGCTGGTTCATGCTGTTGGTGCCCTCGCGCTTCCACAGGAAGGCGGTGGAGTCGAGCCGGAACACTTCGATGCCGCGATTGGCAAGCCGCAGCATCGCGGCGGCCATCTCGGCGAACACCGCCGGGTTGGCGTAGTTCAGGTCCCACTGGTACGGATAGAACGTGGTCCACACCCAGCCGCCCAGCGCTTCCACATGGGTGAAATTGCCCGGCGCGACCTGCGGGAACACCTGGCCCAGCGTGCGCTCATGACGGTCAGGTATATCGCGGTCGGGGAACACATGGAACATCGCCCGCGCCTCGGCATCGCCGGCCTTGGCCGCCTGCGCCCAGGCGTGATCGTCGGCCACGTGGTTCAGGATGAAGTCCGAGCACAGGCTGACGCCGGCCGCGCGCAGCTGCGTGGTCAACGCATCCAGATCGGCATTGCTGCCCAGCGCGGGATCGACTTCGTCGAAACTGGAGACGGCGAAACCGCCGTCGTTCTCGCCCGCGCGCGGACGCAGGAACGGCAGCAGGTGCAGATAGCTGACGCCCAGTTCGCGCAGATACGGGATACGCGCCGCCACGCCATTCAAATCGCCGCCGAAGTTCTGCACGTAGGCGCAGTAGCCCAGCATGCGCTGGCTGAGGAACCACTCCGGCTGCGCGGCGCGTTGCGCGTCGAGCGCCCGCAGCTCCGGCGGCCGCGCCGAATACAGCGCGCCCAGCGACTCCATCAGGTTTCCCAGCCACGCGTCGAAATCGGCGCGCTCGCCATACAGGCCGGCCAGCAGCGGGCGCAGCACCGGCTCCGCCGCCGCCAGCCGCTGCGCGGCTTGCGGGCGCAGGTCGTCGGGCAGGACCGCCAGCAGGCGGTCCGACATTACTTTAGAAGGCATAGGACAGGCTGACTTTCGCGGCACGGCCGGAGATGGAGCGGGCGGCATGGCCGTCGCCTTCGACTTCGGTGTAGCCGATCTTGTTGAACAGGTTGTTCACGCTCAGCGACAGCGTGGCCTTCTCCGTCACCCGGTAGTTGACGAAGGCGTTCACCACTTCATACGCCGGCAGCACGATGGTGTGCGCGTCATCGCCCCACGACTTGCCGGTGCCGATCAAGCTGGCGCCAACGGTGGCCTGGCCGAAGGTGTAGGTCGGCGCGATCTGGTACACCACCTTGGCCTGGCGGCGCGGCGTGTTGCCGATCACCGCCACATCGCCGGGCGCGGTGCCGGTGATCTTGGCGTCGGTGTAGGTCATGCCGCCGGTGACGCGGAAGTCGTTCAACGCATACGCGCCTTCCAGCTCCACGCCCTTGGCGTCGTACTTGTTGGAGGTGCTGCGCTGCGTGGTCGCCTCGTAGTTGCTCTCGTCGGTCTTGGCCTGGAACAGCGTCACAAAGGTGCTCACGCCGCCGCTGCGCCACTTCACGCCGCCCTCGATCTGCTTGACGGTGTTGATGTTGATCGGCGCGCTGCCGTCCAGCGGAGTGCCGAACAGGATGCGGTCCGCATTGAAGGCCACGCCATCGCTGACACGTGCGAACGCCGCCAGGCTGCTGGTGATACGGTAGTTGCCGCCGACCGAGTACGAATTGTGGTTGATCTTGTAGTCCACCAGTTGCTGCGTGGCCGGATCGTAGCGCAATGCGCCGCCGCTCATGGTCGCGATGTTGGCCGTGCCGCTGGCGCGCTGGCGGTCCTGGCGCACGCTGGCGTCGATGTTCAGCGGACCGGTTTCATAGCCCACGTTCAGGTAAGGCGAGGTCAATTTGTATTCCATGTCGACCGCGCGCGAGCAGCAGCCGCCGAAGGCCGGGCCGACCAGTCCCGGCGTGGCGCTGGACGTCTGCAGCAGCGCGGGCTTGTCGCCGCTGGCCTGCATCAGGTACTCGTTGAAGTTCCAGGTCAGCGCCAGCTTCTGCGTCGACAGGTACAAGCCGGCGGTGGTGGTCAGCTTGGAGCCGTCGGCCAGCTTGAAGGTCTTGGCCAGCTTGGTGTCGTTGAGCGTATTGCCCGCGTCGTCGATCGAGGTGTTGAACACCACGGCGGAGAAGGCGCGGCCATTGTAGGCCTGGCCCTTGCTCGGACCCGTCGCGAACACATAGCTGCCAACCTTGCCGTTGTTGCCGGCGAAGACGCCGGTGAAGCGCCCGCTGTTGCTGGAGGTGCGGAACTTGTCGCTCAGGTTCCAGCCGTCGCCCAGGTCGAACGAACCTTCCAGGCCGATCGTGTCGCTCTTTACTTTCAGGCCGTCGTTGACGTTGGTCGACACCGGCGTGTTGTTCTTGCCCAGCGTGACATCGCGCACCCAGTACGGCGAGTAGAACGTCACCTTGCGCGGATCGATGCCGGGGATTTCCTGGATCTGCTGGTTCACCACCTGCACCGGCACCGGCAGCGCGGTCGGCGACTTGTCGTCCACGTGCTTGAACGACACGCGGATAAAGCCGTTGTCCAGGTCATGCGTCAGGTTGCCGCGAATCTGGCCGCCGTCCTCGGTGCTCATGCCGGTGTTGCGCACGCCTTCGCCGGTGCGGTAGTTCCCGCCGATGAAGAAGCGCGTCTTGTCCGAGATCGGCGCGCCGTAGTCGAAGTCCAGGCGGGTCTCGTCGTAGCCCAGGCCGTGGCTGATGCCAACATGGCCGCCCTTTTCCTCACCGGTCTTGGTGATGAAGTTGATGATGCCGCCCGGCGCGTTGGTCGCCAGCGTGGAGGCCGAACCGCCGCGCACCACTTCCAGGTGATCCAGCGTGCCGTCGATCTTGACGAAGCTGTCCGGCGTGATGAAGTTGAAGTCGCCCGATTGCAGCACCGGCAGGCCGTCTTCCTGGATCTGCACGTAGCGCGCGCCGCCGGCCGAAATCGGCACGCCGCGCACGGTGATGTTGGCGTTGCCCTCGCCGCCCGACGATTCCGAGCGCACGCCCGGCACCGAGCGCAGCACCTCGGCGGCGCTCAGCGGCGCGCTGTTCTTGATGGTGTCGCCTTCCAGGGTGCTGATCGACACGCTGGTTTTCATCTTGGTGGAACCGCCGGAGGTGCCGGTGACGACCACGCGCTCCATGTTCAGGCCATCGGCCGGGGCGGCCGGGGCGGCCTGCTGGGCCGAGGCGCTACCCATGTGCAGGACAGCCGTTGCAACAGCGGCAGCGATGCCGCCCATTTTGAATGTGCGTTGTTCCATTGTCGTCTCCAGATATTGTCGTTTTGATCTGCCGTTTAATTGAGCAGGTACGCCATTATTCCTCGGTTTTCGATTTAATGCAATCGATTGCATAACGGTGCAAAAATATATTTGCAGTGCTTACTGGTGAGCCTATGCAATCGGTTGCATAAATCAGACAGAACTGTTGCGGACGATCAATTGGGTAGGAATTTGCAGCGAAGCCGCCGGGCGGCCGTCGACCAGCTCCAGCAGCTGGGACACCAGCGCCCGGCCGGCCTCGCGTATCGGTTGCTGCACGGTGGTCAGCGGCGGATGGAAGTAGCCGGCCAGCTCGATGTCGTCGTAGCCGACCACGGCGACCTGGCGCGGCACATCGTAGCCGTGCTGGCGCAGCGTGTTAATCGAGGTCATGGCCATCAGGTCGCTGCCGGCGAACACCGCGTCGAACGGCACGCCGCGGCGCAGCAGTTCCTGCACCGCCTCACGGCCGCCCTCCGGCAGGAAGGACACCGACACCTGCAGCGCCGGATCGACCTTCATGCCGGCCTTGCGCAGCGCGCGGCACTGGCCCTCGTAGCGCTGGCCCACCTCGGGCAGGTTGATGTCGCCGAAGAAGGCGATGTGCTTGCGGCCCTGCGCGATCAGGTGCGCGGCCGCCAGCTCGCCGCCGGTGACGTTGTCGCCACCGACGGTGCAGTACAGCTGCTGCGGCAATTGCGCGCCCCACACCACGATGGGCACATGGCGAGCGGCCAGCTGGTTCAGTTGTTCATGGTGGCGCCACTGGCCGATCAGGATGATGCCGATCACCCGGCCCGTGTCGAACGGCGCGGCCGCCGCGTCCAGCTCCTCGGCGTCCACCCGCGAGACCAGCATGTCGAAACCGAGTTCGGTGAGCGCGTCGGCCAGGCTGCCCAGCATCGACAGGAAGAAGGGATCGGACAAATGCTGGCGCGTGGCCGAGTCGTACGGGATCACCACGCCGACGGTGCGGTTCTGCTTCATGCGCAGGTTCTGCGCGCCGATGTTGATGGTGTACTTGAGCGAGCGCGCCAACTCCATGATACGCACCCGCGTCTCCTCGCTTACCAGCTTGCTGCCGGCCAGCGCGCGCGACACCGTCGATGTCGACACGCCGGCCAGCCGCGCAATGTCGGCCATTTGCAGGCGCCGCTGCTGGGCGGAGTTGTCCGCGTCGGGCGGCGTGGTCTTGGGCATGGCTTACTGAGGGACCGTGTCCTTGAACGACTGGCGTTCGGACAGTTTGTCGAACAGGCGGGCCAGGTTGGGGTGGTCGTCGCGCCAGGTGATTTCCGGGAAGCGGAACGACAGCCAGCCCAGCGTGCAACCGACCGCCACGTCGGCCAGCGAGTAATGGATGCCGGCGCAGTAGGGCGACTCGCCCAGCTTTTCCGACAGCGACTCCAGGCCCAGCTGCACCTTGCGCATCTGGCGCGCCATCCATGCCTCGCTTTGCTGCTCGGGCGGCCGATGCAGGCGCTCCAGGCGCACAATGATGGCGGCGTCCAGCATGCCGTCGGCCAGCGCTTCCCAGCACTTGACGTCGGCGCGGTCGCGGCCGTTCGGCGGCAGCAGCTTGCAGACCGGGGTCAGCGTATCGAGGTATTCCACCATGACGCGCGAATCGATCATGACGGTGCCGTCTTCCATGATCAGGCTGGGCACCTTGCCGAGCGGGTTCAGCTTGTCGATGGTGGTGTCCTTGGCCCACACATCTTCCAATTCAAACTGATAGTCGAGCTTCTTTTCGGCCAGGACAACACGAACTTTGCGTACATAAGGACTGGCGAGGGAACCGATGAGTTTCATAGAGGCTTAGAGTGGAAGATCAGACAACAGTATAACATCGGAGGCCTTCAGGCCGGCCAATGGTAAAATCTACCTTTGCGCAATTTTAACCCTGCCTCCTTCCCATCATGACCACTACTCCTTACTCCACGCTGTCGGCGCTGTCGCCGCTGGACGGCCGCTACGCCGGTAAAACCGACCTGCTGCGTCCCATCCTGTCCGAATCGGGCTTCATGCACCACCGCGTCAAAGTAGAAATCTCCTGGCTGCAAGCGTTGTCGCTGGCCGGTTTCGCTGAAATCAAGCCGTTCTCGGCCGCCGGCACCGCCCTGCTGGACAAGATCGCCAACGAGTTCACCGAACAGGACGCCGCCCGCATCAAGGAAATCGAAGCCGTCACCAACCACGACGTCAAGGCCGTGGAGTACTGGTTGAAGGAGCAGGTCAAGGACCTGCCGGAACTGGTGGCCGCGTCGGAGTTCATCCACTTCGCCTGCACCTCGGAAGACATCAACAACACCTCGCACGGCATGATGCTCAAGGCGGCCCGCGACAGCGTCATGCTGCCGTCGCTGAACAAGGTCATCGCCCGCCTGAAGGAAATCGCGATCGACAACGCCGACGTGCCGATGCTCTCGCGCACCCACGGCCAGACCGCCAGCCCGACCACCCTGGGCAAGGAAATGGCCAACGTCGTGGCCCGCCTGCAGCGCGCCATCAAGCGCATCGAACAGGTCGAGATCCTGGGCAAGATGAACGGCGCGGTCGGCAACTACAACGCCCACCTGTCGGCTTATCCATCGTTCGACTGGGCTTCGTTCTCCAAGAACGTCATCGAGCAGCGCCTGGGCCTGGTGTTCAACCCGTACACCATCCAGATCGAACCGCACGACTACATGGCCGAGCTGTTCGACGCCTTCGCCCGCGTCAACACCATCCTGCTGGACCTGAACCGCGACATCTGGAGCTACGTCTCGCTGGGCTACTTCAAGCAGAAGACCAAGGCCGGCGAGATCGGTTCGTCGACGATGCCGCACAAGGTCAACCCGATCGACTTCGAAAACTCCGAAGGCAACCTGGGCCTGGCCAACGCCGTGCTCAAGCACCTGTCGGAGAAGCTGCCGGTCTCGCGCATGCAGCGCGACCTCACCGATTCGACCGTGCTGCGCAACATCGGCGTCGGCCTGGGCTACACCTTGCTGGCCTACGACAGCTGCCTGCGCGGCCTGAACAAGCTGGAAGTGAACCACACCCGCCTGGCCGCCGACCTGGACGCCAACTGGGAAGTGCTGGCCGAGCCGGTGCAGACCGTGATGCGCCGCTACGGCATCGAGAATCCGTACGAGCAGCTGAAAGAGCTGACGCGCGGCAAAGGCATCTCGAAGGACGCGCTGCGCGACTTCATCACCGGCCTGGCGATTCCGCAGGACGCCAAGGACCTGCTGCTGGCCATGACTCCGGCCAACTACATCGGCATCGCGACGGATCTGGCTAAAGCCATCTAAGCAAACCAGCCAAACTGTTTTACACTAGCCCCCGCCGACCATAGTCCCGGGGGCTTTTTTACGTCCGTCCAGCGCGCATTGCATTTCTTTGGTATATTAGTCCTAACACGTACTATTTTCTGGAGTTCAAGCTTATGCAACGCTACACCAAAACGGCCATGTTGCTGCACTGGCTGACCGCCCTGCTGATCATCGCCGCCTTCTTCCTCGGCCTGACCATGGTGGACATCCACGGCATCACGCCTACCAAGCTCAAGTACTACTCCTGGCACAAATGGCTGGGTGTGACGGTGCTGGGCGTGGCCGCCATCCGCCTGCTGTGGCGCAAGGCCAATACCCCGCCGCCGCCGCTGGCCAGCATCCCGGCCTGGCAGCACAAGGTGGCCGACGGCATGCACTACCTGCTGTACTTCTTCATCTTCGCCGTGCCCATTTCCGGCTACCTGTACTCGTACGCGGCCGGCGTGCCGGTGGTGTACCTGGGCCTGTTCCAGCTGCCGGCCGTCATCGAGCCGAACGCCGAGCTTAAGCCGATCTTAAAAACCGTTCACTATGTTCTGACCATGACGATGGCCGCCGCCGTCGTGGCGCACGCGCTTGCCGCACTCAAGCATCACTTCATCGACCGCGACGCCACGCTCAAACGCATGCTGCCGTAATCCCCACCCACATCACCGGAGCTTCTATGAAAACCATGAAAAAACTCGCCCTCGTCTCGATGATGGGTATCGCCCTGGCCGCCAGCGCCGCCGCGCTGAAGACCGATCCGTCCAAGTCCACCGTCTCGGCCGTGTTCAAGCAGATGAACGTGCCGGTCGAATCCAAGTTCAAGAAATACACCGTCGCCATCGACTACGACGCGGCCAAGCCGGACGCCTCCAAGGCCACCGTTGAAGTCGAAACCGCCAGCCTGGACGTCGGCGACGCCGACATGAACAAGGAAGTGGCGAAGAAGGAATGGTTCAACTCGGCCCAGTTCCCGAAAGCGACCTTCGTCTCGACTGCGATCAAGAGCGCCGGCGCGGGCAAGCTCAACGTCACCGGCAAGCTGACCATCAAGGGCAAGACCGCCGACATCAGCTTCCCGCTGACGGTCAAGGCCGACGGCGGCAAGCAAGTGTTTGAAGGCGCGCTGCCGATCAAACGTCTGGCCTACAACATCGGCGAAGGCGAATGGAAGGACACCGGCATGGTGGCCGATGAAGTGACCATCAAGTTCCACGTCGTAGCCCAATAAATTCGGAGACCGTTAAATGAAACTGCAAATCCTGATCGCCACCTTGCTGGCCGCCTCGGCCACGTCCGCCATCGCCGCCACCTACAACATCGACCCGACGCACACCTACCCGAGCTTCGAAGCCGACCACATGGGCCTGTCGGTCTGGCGCGGCAAGTTCGACAAGACCAGCGGCACCGTCACGATGGACCGCGCCGCCAAGACCGGCGCGCTGGACATCGCCATCGCCGCCGACTCGATCGACTTCGGCATGGACAAGATGAACAGCCACGCCAAGACGGCGGACATGTTCAACGTCGAGAAATTCCCGACCATCACCTACAAGAGCAAGTCGTTCAAGTTCGAGGGTGACAAGCTGGTCGGCGTGGATGGCGAGCTGACCCTGCTGGGCGTCACCAAGCCGGTGGCGCTGAAGGTGGACAAGTTCAACTGCATCATGCACCCGCGCTACAAGCGCGAAGTATGCGGCGCCAACGCCGTGGCCGAGTTCAAGCGCACCGATTTCGGCCTGAACTACGGCACCCCGGCCTTCGCGCCGGAGGTCAAGCTGGCGATCCAGATCGAAGCCATCAAGGCCGATTAACTTTCGTAAACTTTGGGGTCAAGTCTGACATTCGGACACGAGCTCTGCCGTAGTGCGCGCACTACGGCAGAGCTCGTGTCCGAATGTCAGACTTGACCCCAATTTTTGTTGCTATACTCGCGTCGTTGTTCCCTTTCCCATCACTTCAACAACGACAAAAATGCATAAATCACTGATCGCGCTCGCCATCCTGAGCACCGCAGCCCACGCCGATGAAGGCATGTGGATGCCGCAACAGCTGCCACAAGTAGCCAAGCAACTGAAGGCCGCCGGCCTGAAACTCGACCCCGCCAACCTGACCAAACTGACCGAGTTCCCGATGGGCGCCATCGTCAGCCTGGGCGGTTGCTCGGCCTCCTTCGTGTCGCCGCAGGGCCTGGTCGCCACCAACCACCACTGCGTCTACGGCAGCGTGGCGCACAACTCCACGCCGGAACGCGACCTGCTGGCCAATGGCTTCCTGGCCCACAGCTTCGCCGAGGAACTGCCGGCCGCACCAGGCAGCCGCATCTTCGTGACCAAGGCCGTCACCAATGTCAGCAAGCAGGTGGTCACCGCCGATGTCGCCAAACTGAGCGGCAAGAAGCGCAGCGACGCGATCGAGAAGAACCAGAAAGCCATCCAGGCCGAGTGCGAAAAAGACGAAGGCCATCGCTGCACCGTGTCGTCCTACTACGGCGGCCTAGAGTACTACCTGATCAAGCAACTGGAAATCCGCGATGTGCGCCTGGTGCACGCGCCACCGGCCGGCGTCGGCAAGTTCGGCGGCGACACCGACAACTGGATGTGGCCGCGCCACACCGGCGACTACGGCTTCTACCGCGCCTACGTCAGCAAGGACGGCAAGGCCGCCGACTTCAGCAAGGACAACGTCCCCTACATTCCGCAACACTACCTGAAGCTGGCCAAGGAAGGCGTGAAGGAAGGCGACTTCGTCATGGTGCTGGGCTACCCCGGCCGCACCAACCGCCACCGCCTGCCGTCGGAAGTGGCCTACACCTTCGACTGGAGCTACCCGACCTTCGTCAAGACCTCGGCGGAAAACCTGGCCATCATCGCCGACGCCACCAAGGACAACAAGGACACCGCGCTCAAATACGCGTCACAGGTCGCCGGCATCAACAACTACTACAAGAACCGCCAGGGCATGCTGGACTCCTACGCCGGCAGCGATATGCTGCAGCGTAAAACCGCCGAGCACGAGGCGCTGAAGACCTGGATCAACGCCACGCCTGCCCGCAAGGCCGAATACGCCGGCGACATCGAGCTGGTGGAAAAGCTGATCGCCCAGCGCGACGCCGAAACCAAGCGCGACTACTTCCTGGCCTCGTCCAAGCCGCGCCTGCTCAACACCGCGCGCATGCTGTACCGCCTGGCCAACGAGAACACCAAGCCCGACGCCGAACGCAAGTCCGGCTACCAGGTCCGCGACGTGCCGCGCATCAAATCGTCGGTCGCCGCCTTGGTGCGCAACTACGATGAGAAGGTCGACAAGGCGCTGGTGATCAACAGCCTGTCGAAATACGCGGCCCAGCCGGCGGCCCAGCGCAACGCCAGCTTCGACGCCATCTTCGGCATCAAGGACGGCATGAGCAAGGCCGACCTGCAAGCGGTGCTGGACGCGATGTACGCCGGCAGCAAGCTGGGCGACGCCGCCGAGCGCACCAGCTGGATCGGCAAGACGCCGGCCGAGTTCAAGGCCAGCAACGACGCCTTCATCAAGACCGCCGTCGCCATGTACGACATGGACATGAAGGACGAGGCCGACGAGGAAGAACTGGGCGGCAAGCTGCAGCAAGCCTACGCCAACTACATGAAGGCCAAGATCGCCTTCATGCAGAGCAAGGGCCAGGCGGTCTACCCTGACGCAAACAGCACCCTGCGCGTGACATTCGGCCAGATCGCCGGCCGCGACCACGGCGCCGACGGCACCACCTGGAAGGCCTTCACCACGGTCGAAGGCGTGGCCGCCAAGGCCACCGGCGTGGGCGAGTTCAACGCGCCGAAGGCCCAGCTGGCCGCGATCAAGGCCAAGGACTTCGGCAAGTACGTCGATCCGAAACTGAAGTCGGTGCCGGTCGCCTACCTGGCCACGCTGGACATCACCGGCGGCAACTCCGGCTCGGCCGCGCTGAACGCCAAGGGCGAGTGGATCGGCCTGGCCTTCGACGGCACGCTCGACTCCATCATCTCGGACTGGGACTTCAACAAGGCCAACACCCGCGACATCCAGGTCGACCTGCGCTACATCCTGTGGAACATGAAGCACGTCGACCACGCCGACAACCTGCTGAAAGAAATGCACGCGGAATAAGCCGTCCCGCGTCGCCAACGAAACCACGCCCCGGCAACGCGGCGTGGTTTTTTTTATGGATCGGTTACTATGGATCGGTTACATTAAGGCTTCCCTACAACCGTGTTCAGGAGAAGTCATGGCCGCGAAAAAAGTCGCCGTAGTGATCGGCAGTCTGCGCAAGGATTCGCTCAACCGCAAGTTCGCCCACGAGCTGATCGCGCTGGCGCCGCCGTCGTTGCAGCTGGAGATCGTCGAGATCGGCGAGCTGCCGCTGTACAATCAGGACCTGGAGGAGAACGGCGCCACCGCGCCGCAGACCTGGACCCACTTCCGCCAGCGCATGCAGGCCGCGCAGGCCGTGCTGTTCGTCACGCCGGAATACAACCGCTCGGTGCCGGCCCCGCTCAAGAACGCCATCGACGTCGGCTCCCGCCCCTACGGCAGCAGCATCTGGAGCGGCAAGCCGGCCGCCATCGTCAGCGTGTCGCCGGGCGCGACGGGCGGCTTCGGCTCCAACCACCACCTGCGCCAGTCCATGGTGTTCCTCGACATGCCGCTGCTGCAGCAGCCGGAAGCCTACATCGGCGGCGCCGCCAAGCTGCTCGGCGACGACGGCAAGTTGAACAACGACAGCACCCGCGAGTTCCTGCAAAAGTTCATGACCGCCTTCGCCGCCTGGGTGGACACCAACGCCAAGGCCTGATCAGCGCTTGATCGCCTTGAAGGCGTGGCCGGCCTCGGTCAGCGCGGCCGGCCTGGCGGCGGCCCCGGCCGCCGGCGCCGCCGCGCGTTGCAGCGCCAGCAGCAGCGGCGCATTGCGGTCGGGCAGCAGCGCCAGGTCCGCGCCCGGCAGGCGTTGGGCCAGCACGCCCGCCGCGTCCGCGCCCACGGGCTCGCAACTGACGTACAGCCGGTACGACGACCAGCTGTTGCCCACCTCCAGCATGAAGCCCGCCACGTTCACCGAACCCGGCGGACCGGGCAGCGCCGTCACGCGCAGCCGCGTCTTGCCCTTGCGCAGATGCAGCGCGTCCCAGGTCTGCATCGGATAGAACTTCGGCGGCCTCAGCACCGACTTGGCCGACGCCAGCCCGGCGGCCACCGGCTCCACCACGATCACCGGCAGCTTGCCCAGCGAGGCCAGCGGCGCCACCCCGCCGTAGTGGCCGGAGCTGGCAGGCGTCACCAGCAGCAGGTCGGCCGTCGGCCACTGGCGCGCCGCCTCGGCGCTGTAGGCGTCGGCGTCGGCGCCCACGGTCAGGATGGTCAGCCCCTGGAAGCGGATCATCGCCAGGCCCTTGCCCGCCAGCTGCACCCGCCCCGGCGCGGTCGGCGCCGCCTGCGCCGCGCCCTCCAGCTCGATCACATAGCGCGGCCCGATCTGCGCCAGCCCCACCCTGCACCCCAGCGCCAGCAGCGCCACCACGATCACCGCGCGCCATCCGTAACGGTTGCCCATCGCTTCCTCCCGGCCAAGTTCCAGTTCTCCAGTAGACCACCAGCCGCATAAGGTTCTCTTGAAGCAACTCAATACGCGCGCAGGACCGGGCTGGCGCCGCTCAAAAATCGGGCACGAATGATACAATTCCGCCCTCGGCAGCGCGCTGCAATGCTTACCAAGCGTGGCGTGCCCTCCCCCCAACTCCCTCTGAGATCCAGACTGCCATGCACCCAGACATGCCCACGCCTTACGAAAAAGGCAATCAAAACCAGACCACCCTGTGGAGCGAGTGCATCGCCTTCTACCAGGAGCTGGCGCAACGCTTCCCGCAGGTACTGCGTTTCGAGCAGATCGGCACGTCCGACGGCGGCATCCCGGTGCATGCGGGGGTGGTCAGCGCGGACGGCGTGTTCGACCGCGCGCAAATCAAGGCCGAGGGCCGCACCGTCTTCTTCAACAACAACGGCATCCACCCCGGCGAACCCGAAGGCGTGGACGCCTGCATGGCCATCGTGCGCGACCTGTGCTTCGATCCGGCCCGCCTCGCCGCGCTGGGCAAGACCGTGCTGCTGTTCGTCCCGTTGTACAACGTCGACGGCGCGCTGAACCGCGCCAACACCTCGCGCGTCAACCAGGACGGGCCGGAGCAGTTCGGCTTCCGCGGCAACAGCCGCCACCTGGACCTCAATCGCGACTTCATCAAGTGCGACACGCTCAACGCGCAGCTGTTCAACCAGCTCGTCACCAGCTGGGATCCGGACGTGATGGTGGACACCCACACCTCCAACGGCGCCGACTACCCGTACACGATGACGCTGATCCACACGCAGGCGGACAAGCTGGGCTACGGCCTCGGCCCCTTCCTGCGCGAGACCATGCTGCCGCACATCTACGCGCAGATGGAAGCGAAGGGCTGGCCGACCTGCCCCTACGTCAACCCGGTGCAGGACACGCCCGACGACGGCATCGCCGAGTTCCTGGAAGTGCCGCGCTTCTCGACCGGCTTCGCGGCGCTGCACCACGTGATCGGCTTCATGCCCGAGACGCACATGCTCAAGCCCTTCAAGGACCGCTACGAGTCGATGCGCGCGCTGCTGGACGTGACGATGGCCTTCACCGTCACCCACGGTGAGCAAATCCAGAAGCTGCGCGCCGACGCGCGCGAGCAGGCCGCCAACGCCAAGGAATGGACCGTGAGCTGGAAGATGGACGAGGCGAACCCGTCGACCTTCCGCTTCAAGGGCTACGCGGCCAAGCGCAGCCCAAGCCTGCTGGGCGACTACATCCGCCTGTCCTACGACCGCAGCCAGCCGTGGGAAAAGGACATCGCCTACTACAACAGCTTCGTACCGTCGGCCACCGTGCGCGCGCCGAAAGGCTACGTGGTGCCGCAAGCCTGGCGCGAAGTCATCGAGCGCCTGCAATGGAACGGCGTGGAGATGGCGCGCTTCGACGAAGCCTCCACCTTCGAGGCGCAGTACTACCACATCGCCTCCGTCACCTCGCGCCCGAACGCCTACGAAGGCCATATGTACCACGACGTGGTGGAACTGGAAGCGCGCACCGGCAGCTTCACCGTGCAGCCGGGCGACTACTTCATCCCGCTCAAGCAGGCCAACGCCCGCTACGCCGTCGAGACGCTGGAACCGCAAGGCCACGACTCCTTCTTCCGCTGGGGTTTCTTCAACAGCGTGCTGGAGAAAAAAGAAGCCTACTCCGACTACGTGTTCGAAGACCTGGCGATGGAGATGCTGGAAACCGAGCCTGAACTGAAGGCGAAATTCGAACAATGGAAGGCCGCCAATCCGGCGCTGCTGACCAGCCAGGACAAGGTCCTCGGCTTCATCTTCGAAAACGGCAAGCGCCACGCGGAGCCGGAATGGCGCCGCTACCCGGTGCTGTCCGTCCTCTAAAAAAATACCGCAACAACCAGCATCACCCCATGCGCGCGGCGGCGATCCCGCCCGCGCGCATGCTAGCTGCCCACAAGGCCATAGCCATGCATTACGCACTGAACCTGCGCACCTTTTTCTACAGCCACTACTTTTACCTGGGCCTGCGCTTCGCCGCAGGCCTGGTCGGCGTCACCCTGATCACGCTGCAATTCGCCGACCTGGCCACCGCCATGACGGTGTGCATCGGCGCGCTCTGCACCGCGCTGATGGACATGCCCAGCCCCCTGCGCCACAAGTTCAACGAGATGAGCGCCTCGGTGCTGCTGTGCAGCGCCGTCACGCTGCTGATCAGCCTATGCGCGCCGGTGCACTGGCTGCTGATGACGATGCTGGTGGCGATCAGCTTCCTGGCCTGCATGATGGTCGTCTATGGCAAGAAGTCGATGCCGCTGCAATTGGCCACGCTGTTCATCATGACCATGTCGATGGAACACGACATGACGGTTCGCCAGTCCTTCATCCACACCGGCCTGTTCACCCTGGGAGCGGTGGCCTACCTGGCCTACGCGATGGGCATCTCGTGGATACTGCGCCACCGCATCAAGCAGCAGGTGCTGGCCGAGGCGCTGTTCGAACTGGCGGCCTACATCGACATCAAGGCCGACTTCTACGACACGCGCTACAACCTCACCGAACAATTCAACAAGCTGGTACGCCATCAAAGCCTGCTGGCCGACCGCCAGCAAGCCTCGCGCGACCTGATACTGCGCAGCCACCAGAACAGCAAGGACGCCATCGTCGTGCAGACCCACGTCTGCATGCTGGACCTGTATGAGCTGGTGCTATCCACCCACACCGACTACGCGCAGCTGCGCATGCACCTGGCCGATTCGCCGGTGCTCAAGACGCTGCACGACCTGGCCTACAAGGCGGCGCGCGATATCGAATCGGTGGCCTACGACGTCACGCGCAAGAAGGCCTCCTACCCGGAGATCAGCTACGAGCCGGAACTGGCCGCCATCGAGGCGGAACTGGCGGCTTTGCAGCGGCGCGTGGACGAGGGCAAGCCGGCACAGGAAGCGCTGGCCGTGCTGCGCGCGCAGCGCAACAAGGTGCGCGCCATCATCAAGATGATCGGTGAGCTGCACCAGGCCAGCCAGAAGGCCTACGACACCACGCCGTTCTGGGTCGACGCCGACATGGGTCCCTTCCTGTCGCAGCAGAAGTACGAGCTGCGCATGATCCTGTCGCACCTGCGCTTCGATTCGCCGATCTTCCGCTTCTCGCTGCGGGTGGCGATGGCGATCTCGGTCGGCCTGGCGGTGGCCTCGTGGCTGCCGTATGCGGCGCACAGCTACTGGATCGTGCTCACCATCGTCATCATCCTCAAGCCCAGCTTCAGCATGACCAAGCAGCGCCGCAGCGACCGCATCGTCGGCACCATCATCGGTTGCGTGATCACGGCGCTGATCATCAAGTACCTGAACTATCCGGCCGCGATCCTGGGCTTCCTGATCTTATCGACGGTGGCCACGCCGACCTTCATCTATGTGCGCTATCGCTACGCGGCCATCGCGGTCAGCATCATGATCCTGCTGCAGATGCACCTGATCGCGCCGGGCAACCACGACCTGATCGTCGAGCGTTTGATCGACACCTTCATCGGCGCTGCGGTGGCGACCGCGTTCAGCTTCGTGCTGGCCACCTGGGAATACCAGACCCTGCCCCGCCTGATCCGCGAAGTGCTGGACGTGAACCTGCGCTACATGGAGGCCAGCTTCGATCTGTTGCAGGGCAAAGGCAAGGACGATTTCGCATATCGCATCGAGCGTAAGCGCCTGATGGACAGCCTGGCCGCGCTCAGCTCCGCGCTGGTGCGTATGCTCGACGAGCCGGCCCGCAAGCAGCGCGCGGTGGAGGACATCAACCAGTTCATCGTGCAGAACTATCTGCTGGTGGCGCACGTGGCCGCGCTGCGCGCCATCCTGCGCCGCCACGTGAAGGAGCTGCCGACGGAGCCGGTCAACGCGATGCTGCGCGAGAGCCACGAGCAAGTCATGCACACGCTGGCGCAGGCGCTGGCGCCGCAAGCCGCAGGCGCTACGCCGACGGCGACGGCGGCTGCGACGGCGGCCACCGCGACCGTCACTGCGCTCGCCTCCGCGCCGGTTGGCGCACCAGCCATCGCGCCAGCCGCCATGGATAGCGCCACGTTGCCGTGGTCCGGCTGGCCGCTGGTGCAGCGGCGAATCCGCCTGCTGCAGGCGGACGCCCTCAAGATCATCGTCCACAGCGAAGCCATCGTCCGCAACGTGGCATGATCCGGCCCTGCGCCAGCAGCCCTGGCGCAGGCCTGTTAAGATGGACGGATGAGCGCTACCTCCACGTCTTCCTTCAGCACCCGCGACCTGATCTCCGCCCTGTTCGTAGTCCTCATCTGGGGCACCAACTTCGTCGCGATGAAGGTCGGCCTCCGCCACCTCACACCGTTCCAGATGGGCGCCGCCCGCTACGTGTTCGCCGTGCTGCCGCTGATCCTGTTCATCCGCCCGCCCAAGCTGCCGGCGAAATGGATCATCGCCTACGGCTTGTGCCAGGGCGTCGGCCAATTCGGCCTGCTGTTCCTGTCGCTGCGGATCGGCATGTCGGCCGCGCTGGCCTCCGTGATCCTGCAAACGCAAGTCTTCTTCACCGCCTTCTTTGGTTTCGCGCTGCTGCACGAACGCGCCAGCCGCCAACTGCAAGCGGGCCTGCTGCTGGCCGCCGTGGGCCTGGTGTGCTTCGGCATGAACTACGTGCAGCCCGGCCACGCGGGCGGCACCACCGCCGGCGGCTTCGTGCTGTGCCTGGCCGCCGCCGCGATGTGGGCGGCATCGAATATCGTCGTGCGCCGCGCGCAGCAGGCCACGCCGCAGTTCGACGTGGTGGGATTCATGGTCTGGTGCAGCCTGGTGCCGATACTGCCGTTCGTCGGCCTGTCGCTGGCCTTCGACGATCCGGCCACGCGCTGGAGCTGGACCAGCGCGCCATTGGACACGTGGATCTCGGCGGCCTACCTGGGCTGGATGGCGACCATCCTCGGCTACGCCATGTGGACACGCTTGCTGAAGCGCCATCCGGTCAACCGCGTGGCGCCGTTCAGCCTTGGCGTGCCGGTGGTTGGGATCAGCGCCGGCATGATCGCGCTGGGCGACGTCATCACCGGCTGGCAGTGGGCCGGCATCGCGCTGATCGTCGCCTCGCTGATCTGCACCATGTTCGGCGGACGCTGGCTGGGCCGGCGCAGCTAATCAGGCGAAGCAAACCCGGTTGCGGCCCGTCTGCTTGGCGCGGTACAGCAGCGCGTCGGCCTTTTGCAGCATCGCTTCCGCCGTGCCTGCGGCCAGGTCGGCGTACACGCCCATGCTCATCGTGACCTTCAGGTCGGGATGCACCTCGTGCCACGGGAAGCCTTCGATCAGGTTGCGCAGCTTGTCGCACAGCGCGGCGGCTTGCGGCAGTTCGGTCTCCGGGAAGGCGATCACGAATTCCTCTCCGCCGTAGCGCGCCACCAGATCGCTCAGGCGCATATGGCTGCGCAGGATCTCGCCCACCTGGCGCAGCACCGCGTCGCCGGTGGCGTGCGAGAACTGGTCGTTGATGCGCTTGAAGAAATCGATATCGCCGATCACCACGCTCAATGGCCGCTTGTGGCGCACCGCATGACTGAACAGCGTGGTCGCATGCTCGTCGAAGTGGCGGCGGTTGTGCAGCTTGGTCAGCGCGTCGCGCACACTCAGTTCGCGCATCTGCTCGGCCTGCGCCAGAATGGTCTGGTGCGATTCCTTCAGCTCCTCGTGCGAACGGGCCAGCTGCTCGCTCATGTCGTTGAAGGCACTCGCCAGCGCCGCCACTTCATCCTTGCCCTCCACCGGCACCCGCTGCAGCAGCGAGCCGCCGTGCATGGCGCGCACCGCGCCGGTCAGGTGACTGAGCTTGCGGCTCAGGCCCCGGCTTAACAGTACGCCCAGCAGCACCGCCAGCGCCGCCGCAGCGGTCACGCCGGCCAGCAGCGCCTCGCGCATCGCGTCTATGTACTGCATTTCCTGTTTGCTGGGCGTGAACACCCCTTCCGGCGAAATGTAGGCGGCCACGCGGCCGTTCACCATGACGGCTCGCGCATCCTTGCGGGCCGACTCGGGCAGCAGCTCACCGTGCCGGTACGCGCCGCCGCCCAGCAGCACGCGGTAATCCTGATCGGCCGCGATGAAATGATACGGCGGCTCACCACCGCGTCGCGGCGGCGGCGGACGGTCGTCGCCGCGCGGAGATTCATCGCCCTGCGGCGGCCCTTGGCGCTCCTCTCCCTGCGGCGGGCCCGGGTGATCGTCACCTTGCCGTGCCCCCGGGCGCTCGCCCCCCTGCGGCGGCCCCGGACGCTCCTCGCCATCCTGCCCGGGCGGTGGCGGACGGTTGCCCTGCGCATCCCGCCGGCTGTGCATGAACTCATCAAAGGCCTCTTGGCCGCCGGCGGCCTGCCAGCTGCCGTACTTTTGCAAGTAAGCGCTCATGCCCTCGTAAAAGGTATCGGCGGCGTGCTGGCGGCGGATCACATCCACCTTCTTGGTCATGCCCACGTAGGCCAGGCCGCCCACCATTGCCACCGCCGCCAATCCGGTCAGCAGCAAAGCCAGCATGAATTTCGTGCGCAGGGACATCGGAGCTCCGTCAAATTATTGCCAGTTGGACAGTAATGATACCTGATGGACGCCCCGCCGTAAAAAATCCAGGCTTAAAAAGTTACTCTTAAGAACGCATTCTTCATAGGGAAACTCGTCAGTTATATAAAATATTTATGGCCAGTATCACAAATCAAAAGTTTGCTTATTACTGAAAGACGCGCATACTGCACTGCAACAAACAAACATTTAAAGGAGCTTGCCATGAGCGCATCGAACAACCTGACTTACACCGACTTCGCCACCCCTGGCTATGCCAGCAATGTTGCCGCCGCAGCGCGCCAGCTGGTTGCCGCACTGTTCGCCGTCAAGCCACGTTCAGCCGTTGTGGCGGACGAAGTTGTCTCGCCGCGCCAGAAGGCATCCTCCGCCGCCTGGCTGAACAGCATGGCCAATGACTGCGAACGTCATTCCCCAAGCCTGTCCGCCGAACTGCGCTTCCTGGCGTCGCGCGGCTAATTGAACCGAATTTAACTTCCTGGAGATCACCATGCTGACCATCATCGAAAACCTGCCTGCCGCCATCGCCCTGTCGGGCCTCGTACTGCGCCTCTACCTGGGCGCCAACCCAGGCAAAGACGAAGCATAAGCTGCCACACCAAAGTAAAAAGCCCCGGCAACGCGCAAGCGCCCGGGGCTTTTTTAACGTCGCGACGCTTTACGCGGCGTGATTCAATCGCGAATTGCGCATGCCGTACAGGAAGTAGGTCAGCACCGCCGCGCTCATCCAGATGACGAAGATGGTGTAGGTCGTCATCGACAGGCCGAACATCAGGTACAGGCAGGCGGCGATGCTCAGGCCCGGCACCACGTACGGGCCGAACGGCACACGGAAACCTTTGGTGCCCTTGCCGTTTTCCTTCTTGCGCATCACCGGCACCGCCAGCGACACCACGATGAAGGCTGTCAGCGTGCCCATGCTGACCATATCCCACAAGAAGGTCGCGTCGACAAAGCCGGCCACCAGGCCGACCACGACGCAGACGATCAGCGTGTTATGCACCGGCGACGCCGTGCGCGGGTTCACCTTCTGGAACGACTTGGAAATCAGGCCATCCTTCGAGATCGCGTACAGGATGCGGGTCTGGCCGTAGATCGTCACCAGCGTCACGCTGAACACCGAGATCACCGCGCCCGCCGCCAGCACCAGCGCAGGCCAGGTCTTGCCGGTCACGTTCTGCAGGATCACGGCCAGCCCGGCTTCCTGCCCGGCGAACTTGTAGGCCGGCTGCGCGCCCATCGCGGCCACGGCCACCAGCAGATAGAACAGGGTCACGATGCCCAGCGCCGACAGGATGCCGATCGGTACGTTGCGCTTCGGATCCCGCACTTCCTCGCCGGCGGTGGCCACGGTGTCCAGTCCGATGAAGGAGAAGAACACGGTGGCGGCGGCGGCCGTCACGCCGGTCATGCCGGTGATGTGGACGCCGTTGTCCGGGCTGAAAAATGGGTGGAAATTGTTTATATCAAATCCCGAGAACGCGATCGCGACGAAGAAGACCAGAATCGCCAGCTTGATCATCACCATGATGGCGTTGGTGGTGGCCGATTCCTTGGTGCCGCGTATCAGCAGCAGGCAGCACAGGCCGACCAGCAGCACCGGCGGCAGGTTGATATGCCCGGCGTGGATCTCCATGCCCTTGGGCGTGGACACGATCATCGGCGAGCGCAGCGCCTCGGGGATGTGCCAGCCGAAGGCGTTGTTGAGGAAGTTGTTCAGGTAGTCGGACCAGCCGATCGCCGTGGCGCTGGCCGCCAGCCCATATTCGAGCAGCAGGCAGGCCGCCATGATGAAGGCCAGGAACTCGCCGACGGTGGCATACGCGAACGAGTACGACGAACCCGACGCCGGAATGCGGAACGACAGCTCGGCGTAGCACAACGCGGTCAGGCCGGCGGTGATGGCGGCGAACAGGAAGGACAGGATCACGGAGGGCCCGGCTTTTGGCACGGCCTCCACCATCGTGAAGAAGATACCGGTGCCGATCGTGGCGCCGACACCAATCATCGTCAAGGGGAACAAGCCTATGGAGCGGTGCAGGCTGTTGCTACTGGTAGGAGCAGGTTCTACTCGGTTATCGACCGGCTTGGTACGGGTCAGTTTCTGGACCAACGTTTGGTTCACAGGTAATCCTTGTGGGAGATATGTACGGGCAAAAAAACTAAGCGATTATAGGGCCTTCCGGCCCATCGCAATACAGTAATTTTGTGTTAGAAAAACAACTCAGACCCCAGGCGGGGTAAGGGCTCCGTTACAGTTGCTTACTTTTGATACAGCGGGATGTATAGATTGGAAATTGTTGTCAAGCTACTCTAGGCTTAAGTGTTACATCCAGCCAAGAAGGAGACCAATATGCCTATCCAAAAAATCCCTACCGTATCCCGGCGCATCCATCCTGCCGTCGCCGGCGCCGCCGTTGTTTTGCTGGGCCTGGCGGGCACCTTGGCGACCTGGCTGGTGCGCGGTTAAGCGTACGGCCCGAGGTAATCGCGCTTGCCGACCGGGACGCCCTGGTTGCGCAGGATGTCGTGGGCGGTGGCGATGTGGAAGAAGAAGTTCGGCAACGCGAACGTCAGCAAGTAATCGTCCCCTTTGAACTCCGGCTGGAACGAACCAAAATTAAGTTTGATCGCGCGCGCCTCGCTGCCGGCGAAGTCGCTTTCGGCGACGCTGTCCAGGTAGGCGATGGTGTCGGCGATCCGCTGCTGCAATTGCGCGAACGAGGTTTCGTTGTCTTCGAACTTGGGGGCTGGCACGCCGCTCAGGCGCTCCACCGACAATTTCGACGTATCGCTGGCGCGCTGCACTTGGGCCGACAGCGGCAGCATATCGTCCGCCAGCCGCGCGGAGATCAGAGCATCCGGCACCGAGCCATGCTGCTCGGCATAGGCTTCCGCCTTCTTCAGCAACTCCGACAACACCTTCAACCCACGCACAAACACGGGCACAGACACCCGATGCATCGATAACGACATCGCGAACTCCAAACGGTAAGGTAGAGATGGTGAGTGTAACGCAAGCCTACTCGACCCGCAGCACGCCCGGAACTTTAGTGGCTTTTCGATCAAAGGTCGCTGTGTGGGAGCACCCAGCTCGCTTGGCGACGCTGAAGATTAAGCAGTCTATAAAATCTGCCGACGACGTATTGCAAAGCCGAAGCGCACGTTCGATACCGAAAGTGAGTTAACGAGCGCTTTGGCTTGAGCAGATTGACGAGCGTCGTCCTGCATAAAATACCGCACCAGCACATTTGTATCCAGGCCTATCATTTGGACGCCAAAGCCGCACGCTTCGCCGCAATTTCGATCATCTCCTCGACTGAACAATCTAGATCCGGCTTAGGCAAAATGCCCTCCATCATCTTGGGAGACAAATTCATTGCAATCATGACGACCTGTCCGTCGCCAAACGGCAGAAACTCAATGCGGCCGCCATTCTCAAGGCCAAGCGCTTTCCGCACTGATCGCGGGACAGTTACCGTTCCGTCCGGGGCCAAAAAAGCGATTGTCATGATTTACTCCTGAATGCATATGCCCTTTACTCTAGGCGTATGCGCGGAAAAATCAAGAAGACGCAGCGCTGCCTTTGCGAGGCCTCAATTCCCTTCGAATCAGGCCAACTGGTCGACGTTGTTGCCGATTTTGCTGGCGTCGGAGGTTTTGTCGGGATGGGCGATGCTGTAGACCAGTTGCTCCTGCGCGGAGACCGTGCCGTCCTTGTTGGTGTCGGCCGCTTCGTAGGTTTTGCTGGAGCTGCCGGAGCTGCTGACGCCACCCGCACCGCCGCCACCACCCGCGCCGCGCGCGCCTTCCGCATGTTGGCCGCCTTGCGGGCCGCCGGAGCCGCCCGCTTCGCCACCGCCATTGGGGCGCGGTGGCGCGAAGGAGCCGCTCTTGATCGCGGTCTCCAGGTCGGACTGGGTGATCGAACCGGTCTTCTGCGTATCGATCGCATCGAACTGCTTGGTGGCGTCATCGGCCGACACGCCCTTCGACTCCAGCCCCGATACGAATTCGTCCTTGTTGACCTTACCGTCCTTGTCGGCATCCAGGTCCTTGAACACCTTGGCCGCGAAGCGCGCCGCCCCCTTTGCGGGATCGAAGGTGGTGGCCTGGGTGCTGCCGCTTGAAACGCCGCTGATTGCTGTCGTCATGTCGATTACTCCGTAGTTAAGGAATGCTATTCCTGTTAACGAAACAATCCGTGTAACTATAACCCCGCAAAGTGTAAAGCGGCGTAAAGATCAGGAAACGCGCACCACCATCAGCCCCGCGCGCAAGCCGACACGCACGTCCGGGTTGGGGAACACCACCAGCTCCTCGGGATGCTGGACGGTGTAGACGGTATCGCCATCACGCGCGATTTCCTCGCCCTGCTTGAGCGCCGTGAAGTTGTGCGTCTCTTTGCCGAACGCCATCTGGAACTTGTCGCTCAACTTGATGATCTGGCGCGCCGTGTTGAACACGTGCGGCTGCTGCTTGGCCTCACGCCTGGCCGCGCCGCGCAGCAGGTCATCGAGCGCCAAGGAAGCATCGGCAAACTGCGACAGATCGTTCTGCCCCAGCGTGCCGATACGCCCCAGCTCCACGGTGGTGCCGGCCGCCGCGTGATGCTCGGCCGAGTAGTAGCTGTACGTCCCCACCGAAGCGGGATTCATGATGACCGCGCCAATGCCGGCCAACCCGAGCCACTCGATCAACTCGCGGCGCGGCTGATCGGGAATCAGCTCCGGCACGATGGCGAAGGTCGGATACACCGACGGCCGTATCGCCGTATGCAGATCCAGATGCCAACGCACCGGCCCCGCTCCCTCGAAGAAGGCCGCAGTCGCGGCGATCATCACATCGGCGCGCGCCGCTTCGGCAGTGCCTTCCAGCGAACCGCGCTCCTTGCGGAACATGCGGTTCAAGTCGGCGTCGATGAAACGCTTGCCAGCCCTGATCGCGCCGATATTGCCAACGCAAAGCATCAGGTTCACCGCGAGCGAGGAAGCCTGCTGCGACAAGGCCTCCAGCAGATACGCCACCACTTCGATCGGTCCGGTCTCGTCGCCGTGCACGCCGACCGAAACCAGCACGCTCGGACGTTCACCTTCGGCCTTAATGGTCAGGATACCGTCGGCCGGCTGCGTCACCGCAAACCCGGCCGCCGAAAAGCGCTGCGCGACCACGCTGAAATCCGCTTCAGCCAGAGCGCGTACCGACTCCGGCAAAGCCTTGGGTAAATCGTCGCTCATTACACCACCAGCATCGTGTTACCGGAATTGGTCGCCTCGGACAAAGCCCAAACGTCCAGCATCGCCTGTTCCAGATCGGCCGACGCCGCATAGCCGGACAGGCCCAGCGTGTTGGCGACGACTTCCACCGCTTCCGCCGCCGTATGGCCGCCGGTCGCATGCTGCAGCACCTGCGACAACAGGCGTTGCTGCGTGCGGCGCAGCGCGTTCTGCGCGTAGCTGCGCAGTTGTTCCTGCGAACGGCTGGTGGCCGGCAGCTTCAGGCCGCGCTCCAGCATGTCGATGCCGACCTGCGCGCGCAGCGCCAGGCCAACCTGCAGGAACGCCGGCAGGTCCATGCCTTCGGGACGCGATACCGACAGCGCCGCGAACACAAACGCCGCCACCGCGTCGATCGCATCGACAGCCTTCCAGGCCTGGACGAATTCGGCGCGCAGGCCGGACGTGATGTCCGCATCCGACTGGCCGTCGGCTGGCGTCAACTGCGCCAGCGTCTCAGGCTTGGCGAACAGCTTGGTCAGCTCGGCCACGCCGGCGCGCAACTGGTCGGCAGGCACCGACAGCGCGCCTTCGATCACCGACTTTTGCAGCACGCGGGTACGCGCATCGACCTTGATCGACACGGCGCGCGGCACCTTCAGCGCATCCGCATCCAGCGTCGTGAAGATCGGCGCCAGGTTCAGCGCGGACCATGCCTGGCCCCACGCCAGGATCACTTCCGATTCGTCCACGCCATGCTCGCCGGCCAGTTGGCGCAGCATCAGCGGACCGCAGCGGTTCACCGATTCGTTGGCCAGCACGGTCGCCAGGATGGCGTTGGCCAGCGGGTGCGCCAGCGCCGGACGGGTGGCCACCAGCAGATCGGGGAAGTACGGCTTGAGCACCGACTCCGCCCAGCTCAGGTCCGTCAGCGGCAGCGACGACAGGATGCGCTTGTAGCGGTTCTTCACGTTGGCGATCACCACCGCCAGTTCCGGCGTGGTCAGGCCACGGCCGTCGGCCTTGCGGCGCGCCAGCTCGGCCACCGATGGCAGCTGCTCCAGTTCACGCGACAGCGCGCCCTCTTCCTCCAGCGACGCGATCAGCGCGGCGTAGCCGTCCTGCACAGCCGCGTCGACCTGCGCCTGCGCCTCGCGCACCAGCAGCTGCGTTTGCAGCGTGTTGTCGCGCAGGACCAGGCGTTCGATGTCGGCGGTCATTTCGTTCAGCACGCGGTTGCGGTCTGCCTCGCTCAGCTGGCCCGCGTTCATTTCCACGTCCAGCCACATCTTCGCGTTCACTTCATGGTCCGAGCAATCCACGCCGGCCGAGTTGTCGATCGCATCGGTGAAGATGCGGCCGCCCGCCAGCGCGAACTCGATGCGGCCGGCCTGGGTCGCGCCCAGGTTGCCGCCTTCCGCCACGACCTTGCAGCGCAGCTGGTTGCCGTCCACGCGGATGTTGTCGTTGGCGCGGTCCTTGACCTGCGCGTGCGATTCGGTCGACGCCTTGATGTAGGTGCCGATACCGCCGTTGTAGAACAGGTCCACAGGCGCCAGCAGGATGCGGTGCATCAGCTCCTCAGGCGGCAGCGAGGTTTCCTCGATATCCAGCGTGGCGCGGATCTGCGGCGACAGCTCGATGCTGCGGGCGCTGCGCGGGAACACGCCGCCGCCGGCCGAGATCAGCTCCTTGTTGTAGTCATCCCACGAGGAGCGCGGCAGCGCGAACATGCGCTCGCGTTCGACGAAGGATTTTTCCATGTCCGGATTCGGATCGAGGAAGATGTGGCGGTGATCAAAGGCCGCCACGATTTTCAGTTTGCGCGACAGCAGCGCGCCGTTGCCGAACACGTCGCCCGACATGTCGCCCACGCCGACCATCGTCACCGGAGTGGCGTGGATGTCGTGGTCCATTTCGTAGAAGTGGCGCTTGACCGCTTCGAACGCGCCCTTGGCGGTGATGCCCATCTTCTTGTGGTCGTAGCCGTTCGAACCGCCCGACGCGAACGCGTCGCCCAGCCAGAAGCCGCGCTGCACGGCGATGCCGTTGGCGATGTCGGAGAAGGTCGCGGTGCCCTTGTCGGCGGCCACCACCAGGTACGGATCGTTGCCGTCGTAGCACACGGTATCGGCCGGCGAAACGATCTTGCCCAGCACGCGGTTGTCGGTCATTTCCAGCAGGCTGGCGATGAACAGGCGATACACTGCTTCGCCTTCGGCGGCGATGGTTTCACGCACGGCGTCCTTCGGCATCTGCTTGCACACGAAGCCGCCCTTGGCGCCGGCCGGCACGATGACGGCGTTCTTCACCATCTGCGCCTTCACCAGGCCGAGGACTTCGGTACGGTAGTCTTCCATGCGATCCGACCAGCGCAGGCCACCGCGGGCGACCGGGCCGCCGCGCAGGTGCACGCCTTCGAAGCGGCGCGAGAACACGAAGATCTCGCGGAACGGACGCGGCTCCGGCACCAGCGACAGATTGCTGGTGTCGAACTTGAAGATGATCTTGTCGCCCTTCTGGTTGTTCTGGAAGTAGTTGGTGCGCAGCGTGGCGGACATCAGGTCCGTCATCGCGCCCAGCACTTCCTCGCTGTCGGCGTGGTTGATCGCAGGCAGGCGGCTCTTGATACCGGCCAGCGTGTCCAGCGCGGCGGCGCGGGTGGCGTCGTCCAGCGCGGGGTTGAAGCGCTGCAGGAAGGCGTCCACCAGCTGCTTGACCACCACCGGCTGCTTGCGTAGCGTCTCGGCGATGTAGCGCACCGAGAAGCGGCTGCCGGTCTGGCGCCAGTAGCTCATGTAGGCGCGCACCAGCTGCACTTGACGCACACTCAAGCCGCCTTCGATGACCAGGCCATTCAGGCGGCCGTCTTCGGCTTCGTTGTTGAACAACGCGGTGAACAGCTCCTGCGCGACCGGCACGATTTCCGCCTTGGCCAGGTTGGCGCCGCTGACGGTGTCCACCGACAGGCTGGTGACGTAATGACGTTGGCCGTCCACGCGCAGCGAGTGCGCCTGTTCGCGGTCGATCGCCACGCCGGCGTTGTGCAGCGCCGGCAGGATGGTCGACAGCGACGGTACGCGGTCGACGGAATACAAACGGATGGTGGTGGCATCGGCCACGGTTTCCACGCGCACGTCCACGCGCGACGGATCGGTGTTGCGCAGGATGGTGCCCAGGTCGTGGAAGGCGGCTTCCGGCGCGGTGGCGGCGACGTAGTCGGTCGGCAGCGTCGCGCACATCTTGCGCAGGCTGGCGCGCAGCGGCACATCGGCCACGGCGTCGGCCAGTGCGGAGAACTGGTCGTGCCAGCCGTCCAGCACCGACAACAGCGGCTGCTGGATATCGGATTCCAGGTCCAGCGGATAACGCGCGCCGTGGGCGATCAGGTAGACGCGGGCCAGCGGGCCGTCGGCCACCAGCGTCTGCGAACTGACATGCTGGGCGCCGGAGCTGGCTTGCAGCGCCTTGGCCAGCGACGAAGCGACGCTAGCGCTGTAACGCTCGCGCGGCAGGTAGACCAGCACGTTCAGATGACGCGCGTACACGTCGCGGCGGGCGAACACCTTGGTGCGCGGCTGCTTGTACAGCGACACCACGGCGCCGCACACTTCGGCCAGCCACTCAGGTTCCGCTTCCAGCGCCTCGGTGCGCGGCAGCGATTCCAGGATCTCGATGAATTTCTCGGCGCGGAAGCCTTCCTGGCGCACGCCGGCGATGCTCAACACCTTGGCCACGCGGCCACGCGCGAACGGCAGGCGGTTCAGCGGCGTCGCGGTGGCGGCGCGGGTGAACAGGCCCACGAAGCAGTATTCGCCCAGGATCGCGCCTTGCGCGTCGGTGTGGCGGATGCCGATGAAGTCCAGCTGCTGGTCGCGGTGCAGCGTGCCTTCCACGTCGGCCTTGACGATGGACAGCGTGTGCACGCGCTTCGACAGCGTGTCGAAGTCGCCGGGGATATTGGCCAGGCAGGTGCCGTAGACCGGATGCGCCGTATCCTGCAGCACGCCGATGCGGCTAGGGATGTCGCGTTCCAGCTCGCGCGCGCCCGGCTTGACCTGGTAGTAGGCGTAGCCGAACGGCTCGAAGCCTTCGGTCTTGGCCCATTCCAGGAAGGCGGCGACTTCCTTGCCCTCTTCGCCATGCGCCGAGGCTTCGGCGCCGATGCGGCTGAAGTGCTCCAGCATCGCGGCCTTGTCGCGGCGCACCACGGCGGCGTCGCGCGACACCATTTCCAGGCGCTCGGCCAGCATGCCGATTTCGGCGTCGGCCAGGTCTTCGGAGAGCAGGCACATAACGTAGGATTCGAGCTTGGCGCCGCTCTGGCCGACGGCGGTGACCACGCCGTCCGCGTTACGCGTAACCGGCAGCACCGAATTGAGAACGCCGCTCACGCCCACGCGCAGCTTGCGCATCGCCATGACGATCGAATCGACCAGGTAAGGCATGTCGTCGTTCAGGACCAGCAGCGCGGTGGCCATGCCGCCGCGGCCATCCGCGTAGCGCAGCTTGGCGATTTGCGCGCCGGAGCCGGAACGCTTGGAGGCTTGCGTGAAACCGTCCCACAACACCGGGGCGAGGCTACCGGGGGCGGTGCCCGCCAGGTCCTCATCGTCCAGGGATCCGAGCCAGGCGCTGATCAGCGCTGCGACCTGGCCGCTGTCGCTGGCCGGCTTGCTGGCGTTGACCAAATCCAGCGTCTGTGCGCGCAGGTCTTGTGGCATTTGTTTCATCGTGCTTCTCCAATACGTTATGTGTATTTTATGTTGCAGGGCCGCGCCGGCTTGTGGCTGCGCGGCGGTGGTCAAGTGTAATTAAACACCAAATCGTCATATGGGGGCGAAAACATATTTTACAAATCGTACAGCCCTGGCAGGCCCAGAATGCGGCTCAGGTCTTCCAGCGCGGTGTGCACTTCGATCGCCAGTGCCGGATCGGCCAGGTCGGACGGTTCCAGACGATCGCGGTAGTGCTTCTCCACCCAAGCCACCAGCGTGTGGTACAGCGCCTCGGTCATCACCACGCCTTGATGCATGGCCGCCGCTTCGGCGTCGGTCAGCGCCACGCGCAGGCGCAGGCACGCGGGGCCGCCGCCGTTGCGCATCGACTGGCGCAGGTCGAAGTGAATCAGTTCGTCGACCGCGTTGCCGCTGGCGACCAGGCCTTGCAGATAGGCCGCGACGGCGGCGTTTTCCTCGCACTCCTGCGGGATCACCAGCGCCATCTTGCCGTTGTCCTTGCTCAGCAGCTGGCTGTTGAACAGATAGCTGTGCACCGCGTCGGCCACCGACACCTTGGCCGTATCGACGCGGATCGCGTTGAGGTCCGCGCCCACGCCGCCCATCGCGCGGCGCAGCTGCTCCAGCGCGCCCGCTTCGTCGGCGAACGCCTGCTCGTGGTAGAACAGCACATTGCCGTTGCCGACCGCGATCACGTCGTTGTGGAACACGCCCTGGTCGATCACGTCCGGATTCTGCTGGATGTAGACGGTGCGCTCGGCCGACAGGCCATGCAGACGAGCCACGGCCTGCGATGCTTCCAGCGTCTGGCGGGCCGGGTATTTTTTAGGCGCCGGCGCCGAGGCGTCGAACTCGGTGCGGCCGTAGACGAACATCTCGACGGCGGCGCTGCCGTAGTCCTTGCACAGGCGCGTGTGGTTGGCCGCGCCCTCGTCGCCGAACGCCGGCGTGCCTGGCAGCGCGTCGTGCACCGCGAAGTGCTTCTCGTCCTTGAAGATGGCGCGCAGCGAACGCGCCGACTGCGCGTGCTCGAAGGCGCGATGCAGCTTGTTATTCAGGTTGGCGGCGGTGAAGTGGGTACGGCCGTCGGCGCTGTCGGCGGACGGGCTGACCGTGGCCGCGTTGGCGGTCCACATCGGCGAGGCCGACCAGGCGCAGGCCAGGATCACCGGCGACTCCTTGGCGGCCTTGGCCAGCACCTCGGCATCGCTGCCAGTGAAACCGATGCTGCGCAGCAGGCGGAAATTCGGACGGTCCTGCGGCGGCAGCAGCGCCTGGCCGAAGCCGCGCGCGGCCAGCGCGCGCATCTTGGCCAGCCCTTGCAGGGCCGCCAGCTTCGGATTCGAAGCGCTCTTGACGTTGCTGAACGAGGCCACATTGCCGAACGACAGACCGGCGTAGTTGTGCGATGGGCCTACCAGGCCGTCGAAGTTGAATTCGCGTGCGCGCATCTCGGTTCCTTAGAAGTGCATGCCCGGCGACAGTTTCGCAGGCATTTCAAGTACATTGTTTTCGATGGAAGCGACCGGATAGGCGCAGTAATCCGCCGCGTAGTAGGCGCTCGGACGATGGTTGCCCGATTTGCCCACGCCGCCGAACGGCGCGCTGCTGGCGGCGCCGGTGGTTGGACGGTTCCAGTTGACGATGCCGGCGCGCGCGCGCACCTGGAAGATCTTCCACAGGTTTTCGTCGTTCGAGATCAGCGCCGAGGCCAGGCCGAATTCGGTGGCGTTGGCGGCCTTGATCGCGCTGTCGAAGTCCGCCACGCGGATCACTTGCAGCAGAGGGCCGAACCACTCTTCGTCCGGGATGCCTTTGGCGTCGGTGACATCGACGATGCCGGCGCTGACAAAGCCGGTGTTGTCCACCAGCTGACGCATCGACAACAGGCTCTTGCCGCCCTTGGCGATCATGTCGGCCTGCGCCTGCACCAGGCGCTTGGCGATGGCCGCCGAAACGACTGGGCCCATGAACGGCGCAGGTTCGGCTGCGGAGGCGCCGATGGTCAGGCGACTGGCCACGTCGACCAGACGCGCGACGATCGCATCGCCTTCCGCGCCCTGCTTGACGATCAGGCGGCGCGCGCAGGTGCAGCGCTGGCCGGCCGAGATGAAGGCCGACGAAATCGCCATGAACACAGCGGCGTCGATATCCTTGACGTCCCACACCACCAGCGGATTGTTACCGCCCATTTCCAGCGCCAGCATCTTGCCCGGCTGGCCGCCGAACTGCTTGTGCAGCGCGGTGCCGGTCTGGCAGCTGCCGGTGAACAGCACGCCGTCCAGCAGTTCGTTCTGGCCCAGCGCGACGCCGGCGTCGCGGCCGCCGTTGACCAGGTTGATCACGCCCTTCGGCACGCCGGCCTTTTCCCACAGCTGCACGGTCTTGACGGCGGTGCGCGGCGCGTACTCGCTCGGCTTGAAGACCACGGTGTTACCGGCGATGAGCGCAGGGACGATATGGCCGTTCGGCAGGTGGCCTGGGAAGTTGTAGGGACCGAACACGCCGAACACGCCGTGCGGACGGTGGCGCAGCACGGCCTCGCCGTCGGCGACCTTGTTCTGGGTTTCGCCGGTGCGCGCGCCATAGGCCTGCACCGAGATGTCGATCTTGTTGGCCATGGTGGTCACTTCGGTGCGGGCTTCCCACATCGGCTTGCCCACTTCCTCGGCGATCAGCAGCGCCAGCTCCTCGGCGTCCTGCTTGAGCAAATCGCGGAAACGGGTGCAGACGGCGATACGATCGGCCAGCGGCGTCAATGCCCATGCCTCGAACGCGCCGCGCGCGGCGGCGCAGGCGCTGGCCACGTCCTGCGCGGTCGATTCGTTGCTGGCCCAGGTCTGCTTGCCGTTCGATGGGTCGATGGTGACCAGTTCAGCGCCGCTACCGGCGAGCCATTCGCCGTTGATGAAGTTACTCAAAGCTTTAGACATGTGGATTCTTCCTCAAATTAAGGGACAGCGTGCGCACGGTATCGCCGGTATGGCAGTGCAGGAGTTGTTGTTCGGCTTCCGGCAGCGCGATGGCGCCGTTGACCGGCACCGATTGCGACAGGATCATGCGGAAATCCTTGAGCGTGGTGTTCGACACCAGCATCGGTTCGGCGGGCGCGGATTCCGGCGCGCAGGCCGAATCCCAGTCCGTCGTCAGGCCGATTTCGGCCAGCGTGCTTTCGCGCATGGCGCGCAGTTCCGACACGCGCGCCTGCAGCACCGGGCCGGCGTCGAAGATGTCGACGTAGCCTTCGAAGTACAGGCCTTCCTGCTCCAGCAGGCGGCGCGCCGGCGCGGTCGAGGTGTGGACCTTGCCGATCACCTGTTGCGCGTCTTCCGGCAGATAGGCCACGTACAGCGGCTGGCGCGGCATCAGCTCCGCGATGAAGGACTTCTTGCCGACGGCGGTCAGGTCGTCGACGTGGTCGAAGTCCATCTTGAAGAAGTGGCGGCCCAGGCCTTCGTAGAACGGCGAACGGCCGCTCTCCTCCTGGTAGCCGCGCATCTCGGCGATCAGCTTTTCGGTGAACAGGTGCGGGAACTGGGCGATGAACAGGAAGCGGCTCTTCGACAGCAGCTTGCCGTTGTTGCCGGTGCGGTAGTCCGGCGCCAGGAACAGCGAGCACAGTTCGGTGCTGCCGGTCAGGTCGTTCGACAGGTACAGCGTGTCCATGCGGGTGAACACATCCAGCTCGCGGCTGGAGTGCACCAGGGTGCCGATGCGGTAGTTGTAGAACGGCTCCGTCAGGCCGACCGCGCCCTTGATCGCGCACACGCCGGCGATGCGGCCGTTGCTGGTGTCCTCCATGACGAACATGTAGTCGCGCTTTTCGGGCGGGATGGTTTCGGCGAACGAGGCGACGGCGATCGCCAGGCGGTCGCCCATCATCTTCATGTCCGGCTTGAGGGTGGTCATGCCGCTGCCGACCTGCGTGGCCATCACGTACAGGGCGTCGAGGTCGTTGGCTGTGATTGCGCGTACTACTAGCATAGTTGGTCCACTCTTAGATTCTGACGCAGATGACGGTATCGCCTTCGGCGATTTGAAGCGCTTCCTGCACGTCGGCAGGCAGCGCCACGTTGACTTGCGATTCCAGCGCGGCGCAATGCGTGATCACGGCGCGGAAGTTGTGCTCGGAGCCCGAGGCCACCGCGTAGCGCAGCTGCGGTTCGCGGCCGCGGTCCGGCGATTCGGCGGCGGTGGTCACGCGGCGCTGCAGCGCGCCGTTGAAGGTGCGCAGCGAATTCTTGTGCGCCTGCAGGATCGGGCCGCCGTCGAAGATGTCGATGTAGTCGTCGGCTTCGAAGCCTTCGGCCGTCAGCAGGTTGAACGCCAGCTCGCCCGACGGATGGATCTGGCCCATGGCCGCCTGCGCGTCGCCCGGCAGCAGCGGCACGTAGACCGGATAGTGCGGCATCAGCTCGACGATCAGCGTGCGGTTGCGGGCGCCGCCGATCACGCGTTCGGCGTCGAGGAAGTCCATCTTGAAGAACTTGCGGCCCAGCGCGTCCCAGAACGGCGAACCGCCGTCGGCGTCGGTCACGCCGGCCAGCGGCACGAAGAAGCGGTCGGCGAAGCGGTGCGGCGCCAGCACGGCGAACATCAGCCGCGCGCGCGACAGCAGGGCCGCTTCCGGCGTGCCGTGTTCCTGCTCGCCGACGTAAAAGCTCGACAGCTGCGAATAGCCGGTCAGCTCGGAGCACAGCGTCAGCGCGTGCACGCTGTGGCTGATGTTCAGGTCACGCGAGACCTGCTGGATCACGTCGTTACGGAAGGAGAAATAGGTGCCGTTGGAACCGGCCGCCGCGAAGATCGCGGCGGTGCCGACGATGGTCTTGTCCTGCGGCGACTCCAGCACCAGCACGTAGGATTCCTCGCTGGGGATGTCGACATGCGCGGCGAACGAGGCGATCGAGCGTTCGATCATGTCGACGATCTTCTCGCGCGTTTTCGGCAAGGTGTGCACACCCGGCATGGTGACCGCGGCCAGCGCTTCAAGGGCAGCGATATCCGCAAGTTCGACCGGACGGACTACATACATGTGAACTCCTCAGATTAATGCACAAGCCCGGCGCAGAGCGCACCGGGCTGGAATGAAAGACGGCGGAACCAGGTCCGCCGCCGGAGGTGCTGTTTAGGCAGCCTTGAGCATGCCGTCCAGCGACAGGCGCAGGATGCGGTCGGCTTCGGCGATCTGCGCGTCGGTGACGATCAGCGCGGGCGCCAGGCGCACCACGTCCATGCCGGCGATCAGCACCATCAGGCCATTGCCTTCGGCGGCGCGCTGGATGTCCTTCGAACGGCCCTTCCAGGCGTCGGTCACGACCAGGCCCAGCAGCAGGCCGGCGCCGCGCACCAGCGTGAACACCTGCGGATAGTCGGCCACCAGTTTTTCCAGCGTCGCGCGCAGCTTGGCGCTGGCTTCCTTGACGCGGGCCAGGAAGGCCGGCTGGTTGATCGTGTCCAGCACGGTCAACGCCACGGTCGCGGCCAGCGGGTTGCCGCCGTAGGTGGTGCCGTGGGTGCCCACGCCCAGCGTCTTGGCCAGCTCCTCGGTGGTCAGCATGGCGCCGATCGGATAGCCGTTGCCCAGTGCCTTGGCGGCGGTCAGGATGTCCGGGGTGATGCCGTAGGTCATGTAGTGGAACAGGTCGCCGGTGCGGCCCATGCCCGATTGCACTTCGTCGAAGATCAGCAGGGCGCCGGTCTTGGTGCACAGGTCGCGCAGCTCTTGCAGGAAGGCCTTGTCGCCTGGGACCACGCCGCCCTCGCCTTGCAGCGGTTCGACGATCACGGCGCAGACGTCGTCGCCGATGGCGGCGCGTGCGGATGCGATGTCGTTATAGGTGACGTGTTCGATCGCCGGCGGCAGCGGCTCGAAGCCTTCGGTGTACTTGGACTGGCCGCCGACCGACACGGTGAACAGCGTGCGGCCGTGGAACGACTGGTAGCACGACACGATGCGCGACTTGTGCGGACCGAACTTGGTGTGGGCGTACTTGCGGGCCAGCTTCAGCGCCGCTTCGTTGGCTTCGGCGCCGGAGTTGCAGAAGAAGGCGCGGTCGGCGAAGGTCGCTTCGGTCAGCGCCAGGGCCAGGCGCAGCACCGGCTCGTTGGTGTAGCCATTGCCCAGGTGCCACAGGGTGTTGGCCTGGCGGGTCAGCGCCTCGACCACGATCGGGTTGCAGTGGCCCAGCGCGGCCACGGCGATGCCGGACGTGAAGTCCAGGTAGTGCTTGCCATTCTGGTCCCACAGGTCCAGGCCAGCGCCTCGGACCGGTACCATCGCTGCAGGTGCGTAGGTTGGCACCAGAACTTCATCAAAAGTCTGACGAGTTACAGGACGGGTGGTTACGGTCGTATCGAGCTTGGCGTTCATGGCATTCCCTATTAATGTTGGGTAAGGCGCGGCACAGCACCGCGTGGACCCATTATAAAAAGCGGCATGCTAAAACTCTTTTCTAATGGCGACAAGGATTTTCACTTTTGGCCGCAAAGTAAGCTTGTCGGAACGACCAGTCTATACAGGTGGCGATAACTTGCGCTGGCGCTCCTCGCGCGGGGTGTTGCCGAACAGGGCGCCGAAGGCGGTCGAGAAGTGGGAGCCGGACGAGAAGCCGCACATCAGCCCCACCTGCACGATGGAGTGGTTGGTCTCCAGCAGCAGCTGGCGCGCGCGCTGCAGGCGCAGCTCCAGGTAGTAGCGCGACGGCAGGCTGCCCAGATATTGCTTGAACAAGCGCTCCAGCTGGCGGCGCGACAGGCCGACCAGGTTGGCGATGTCGTCGGTGGAGAGCGGCTCCTCGATATTGGTCTCCATCAGCGTCACCGCTTCGGACAGGCGCGGCTGCAGGGCGCCGAAGCGCGCCTGCAAGGCGACCCGCTGGCGCTCCTCGTGGCCGCGCACGCGCTCGATGCACAGGCTCTCCTTGACGGTGGCCTGCACGGTGGCGCCGAACAAATGCTCGATCATCGTCAGCGCGAAGTCGATGCTGGCGGCGCCGCCGCAACAGCTCAAGTGGCGGCCGTCCAGCTCGAACAGGTGAGGCGTGAGGATGGCGCGCTCGGAGATGCCCTCGGTGTCGGCGTACAGCGCCCACGGCAGCGCGATGCGCACGCCCGCCATCAGGCCGGCCGTGGCCAGCCACAGCACGCCGGCGCCGACGCCGCCCCAGTATTCGGCCGAACGGCAGCGCTCGATGACGGCGCGGGCCAGCTCGGGCGCCAGCGGCGACTGGCCCTCGTCCGCCACCAGCAGCGCGATATGCCAGCCCGGCTGGGCCAGCACCACTTGCGACGGCGTCATGGTCTCCAGGTGCAGCACGTCGCGGCCCAGCACGGCGGCGGCCAGGCGCAGCGGTTGCACCAGGCCGGCCCAGGTGATCGATTCCGCCTCGCCCGCGTTCACCAGCAGCATGCGCAACGGCCGCTCTTGCGTGACGCGGGACAGATTATCAAAAGACATAAGACACTTACTCCGGTGCCAGCGCGGCGGCGGGCCGCTCGGTGCTCCACTGGCTGACGATCATGCCGCCGATGAGCAGCGTGGCGCCCAGCAGGCCGTTCCAGGCCAGCGTCTCGCCCAGCCAGAAATACGCGAAGATGGCCGCGCATGCCGGCTCGAAGGCGTAGATCACCGCCGCCTCGTTGGCGCTGCTGTGGCTCTGGCCCCAGGTCTGCAGCGAAATGATGGCCGCCGTGGCGACCACGCCCAGGTAGGCCAGGTTCAGGCCGTACATCTGCAAGCCCTTGCCGATGTAGCTCACATAGTCGGGCAAGTCCTGGCTGCGCTCGGCCAGGCCCAGCGGCACCTCGCGGATCAGCAGCCAGATCGCGGCGCACACGGCCACGGTCAGGATCTGCGAGGCGGTCAGCACCATCAATTTCTCGACCTTGCGGGTGGTGGACTCCATCAGCTTGACGTAGATGCCGAAGAACAGCGCGCACAGCAGCGCCAGCGTATCGCCGCGGCCCCAGGTGAAGCTTCCCTCCCAGCACAGCGCGAACAGGCCGGCCAGCGCCAGCACCAGCGCGACGACGATGCGGCGCTCCAGGCGCGCGCCCATCAGCACGCCCAGCAGCGGCGGCACCAGCACGTTCAGGCCGGTGACGAAGGCGTTGCGGTTGGAGCTGGTCAGCGCCAGGCCCTCGATCTGGAACACGTAGCACAGGAACAACACCGCGCCGGCCACGATGCCCCAGCGGACATCGTTCCATTTGGCGCGCCACATAAACGGCGACAACAGCAGGCCGGCCAGCGCGAAGCGGCACAGCACGATCCAGCTGGCCGACAGGTAGCCGGTCATGTTCTTCATCGCAGGGAAAGTCGTGCCCCAAACCAGGGTCACGATCAGCAAAGCGGCAATGCCGCGCAAGTGTTGAGGCATGGCTTTTTTATTATGAATGTGCGTCCGCCATTATAGTCCCCGGCAAGATTGCAGGTGCGAACCGGCTATAATCACCGTCTATGGGTGAACGATTTTTGAAAAGTATCCGGCTGCTGGCCGATTGCTTACAGAGCTACGAACGGCTCTCTGGACAGTATGTGCGCCAGAGCGGCCTGACGCACGCCCAGTTCGACATCATCGCCACGCTGGGCAATACGCCCGGCATGTCCTATAAAGAACTGGGCGACAAGACGCTGATCACCAAGGGTACGCTGACCGGGGTGATCGAGCGATTGGAGCAAAAAGGTCTGGTGGAGCGTCAGCGCAATGATTGCGACAAACGTTCCTTCTTTGTCCGGCTGACGGCGGAGGGCGAGCAGGTGTTCTGCAAGGTCTTCCCGCAAGTCGTCAAGGAGAGCGGAAAAGTGTTCGCGCACTACAGCGAAGACGACTTCGCCGCCCTTGAAAAAACCCTGACCGATCTTAAAACTGTAATCATGGCCGGCCATACCGAATGCCCGTCCACCTGCGACTCAACCAAGGAAATCATTTGAAAACGACTCTGCTCGAAGGCAAAAAGCCTGCCAAATTCGACAAACACATCATCGGCAACCTGCTGCTGAACCAGTCCACGCCGGACGAAGTGCGCCAGGAAAAGCTGATCATCGGCGTGCGCAACGAGGACGGCGAGATCTACCGCCTGATCGGCGCGACCAAGCACAACAGCTTCATGAACGCGATCGAGGAACTGTTCGACCTGGGCCTGACCGACGAACTGCAAGACACCGACGCCACCCAGGACGGCTGCGACGCCATCTTCAGCGAGCAATAATCCCCGGCCGACGCAACCGCGTCGTAGCCAAGCCGCGCCGTTGCCCCATTGATTCCCGAAAACGCGGGGATCGATGCCGGGCACGGCGCGCGCCTCATGCGCGGCAGTTCAGTCCTGATATCAGCCCGCAATAGCGCCGCGTGCGCTCCCCATACTCAGCGCCCGCCCCAACAGGTCGCGCGTGGAAGTCGATCCCGTGCCGTCTATCGTACCCACGCCGGACGCCACATAGGACGATGAGGCCAGCCCTTCAAGGTCGAGGCGCGTGGTCCCTGCGGGATCCCTTGCCAACAGTCCGGCCAGGCTGCTGCCTGCGTAGTGGCCGCCTAGCAGAAAGCAAAACGGTACATTATGCGACAGTGAATTGCCCTCCAGGTGCAATTGCGCTTCGCCTCCGTAGGAATAAATGCCAAATACAGCTTGTTTCTCGCTAAAGCCGGCGGCACGAATGACGTTGGCACGCGCGGAGAGGGAGCAATTGTGAGGCCCATATTTATTGCCGAAATCAACGTGCCACGAAATCACCGCATCCGATTTTATCTCCAAGCTGGAAGACGATTGATAAGCGTTGCGCTGGTCGGTCGAATACACTGTATTGCCATCGAAAATCAGTTGAGTCCTCAGACGTTGACTCTCGTCAAAAATTTGCCCTGGCGTCACCAGTAAAGCCTTGTCGCAATGCAGGAGATTGCCCACAAAGGAATTCGCCCTGCCGCTATTGTCCTGCAGCGCCGTGCGGCAGTTAATGACGATGTTATTCTGAATCTTGCAGCCATTGCTGTTGATCTCGCAATACAGGCCGGCACCGTCATACGGATGGTCGCCGATGCCATTACCGTAAGTGTCGACAAAGTTATACTGCACTGTTGTACCGCTAATTGGCGCGGTGGTAGTCGGACGTTCCTGTAGGTACACCGCACCTGCCGAAGTGCAGCATTTGCCGCCATCGTAAAACCAGTTATATTCAATCAAGCAATTGGCCGAGTTATTCCCAAGCCGCACGCCGCCGCTGGAGTAATGTTGCAACGAGCAGTCATGGACATGGACTTGCACCGTGTACTTGTGATCATCGGCATAGCTCCCGACCAAGGACACCACATTGCTGCCGTGACAGTTGCTCATCTCGAAGCCGGTAATATTGCCGACCGCATCCATATTGTTGAAAGAACCGATGCCGATCAGATGTGGCGCCTCTTCAAAATCGATATTTTCGACAGTCAGGTAGGAGCCGCAACGCAGCAGCAACAGGCAACCGAACTCGTCACCGGCAATGGTGACACTGCCGTAGTGGTCGGTCGGATTGACGCCCTCCGGCGAATGGACATAAATCCGCTTCAGGTCGGAATTGGAAACGTAAGAATACTCAATGTCCTTCAGGGACTGGTAATTTTTCTTCCGCGACTGGTCATCCGTGAGGTAGGAGTATGAAATACCCCAGTTGCCATTGCCAAAGCGGACGTAGGCATAGTCAAACTTGCGACCGGCCGGATGCGCAAAATACCAGCCCGGATGCTTGGGATCTGGATCCCAGACCCAGTCTGACGCTTTCGGCTTGAAACGATAGCGTACTTTCGGCAAGCTGTCGGGTGCGCCGCCTGGATCGTAGTTGGTCAGATAAGTCCGATTGTCAGCTGTGCCATTCAGCTTTCGGAAAACCACGGCGTTACTCAGTTCAAATATCGAGTCATTCGCAAGGCCAATAACCGAGCCCGGCACCAGTGAGTCTTCGCGCGCTGCCACCGCCTCGAGCGTGGCAATTGCCGTTGCCGGCGTCTTGCCGTCATTTCGGTTATTGCCGCGCAGCGCATCAACGAATAACGTGGGAGTACGTATCACAGCACCCGGCGTCCGATGGGCTTTTTGCAGACTGGCATACTGGGCCGGCGTCAATCCTGCCGCTTGCTGTGCGTATGCAAGCGGGAACCGTGCTAACAGGGTGCCGAGCACCGAAAATTTGATCGCATCGCGACGAGAGATCATGGCTACTCCGTGAGTAAAGGGAATACCATTTTAGGTGAATTTTGATATTTTTTTAACCATGTCATTAAAATAATATCAAGGTGCGATCCGAGTCGAGGAATAAAGTCATGTCGCTCAATGCCATCTCCTCACCTGCGACAATTATGATCATTAGCATGGTAGGCTATGTTCACAAAGCCAGCCGCAGCCCCTCGTCAACCAGGCGAAAAGTATTTTCAGAAAAAGTGCCACATGGCAATTTTCGAGGGTATAATTTTTTCAATGGACAGACTCGACGCCTTCAAGACCATCGCTGCTCAGGCGAGCCGGGGGGAGCTTTCGTTCCCGGCCAACGTCAATGCCTCGCTGCGCTTGCAGCAGGCGCTGAGCGATCCCGATTGCCACTTCGAGGCGGCAGCCAAACTCATACAGGCTGACCCGTTGCTGGCGGCGCGCAGCGTCGCCATCGCCAACTCGGTGGCCTACAACCGTTCCGGTACTGAAATCTCCAGCGTGCGCGCGGCAGTGCAGCGGCTCGGTGTACGCACCCTGCAATCGCTGGTGGCGGCGCTGATCGTGCGCCAGATCGGCAGCCAGGTCACTGAACCTTCCCTGCTGGCCAAGGTCAATCAACTGTGGGAACACACGGCGCACGTGGCGGCCCTGTCGCAGGTGATCGCGCGCCGCGTCACCCGCGTCGATCCCGACACGGCGCTGTTCGCCGGCATAGTGCACGAGGTGGCGGGCTTTTACATGCTGTCCTGCGCCGGCGATTTCCCGGAAGTGATGAACGGCGAGCCGGAAGACTGGGTCGAGCATGGCGAGGTGGAAATCGGCCGCGGCGTGCTGACCAAGCTGGGCGTACCGGACGGCGTCTACAAGGCGATCGAATCGATGTGGGTCGGCCTGCGCGCGCTGCCTCCGGAAACCCTGGGCGATACGCTGTTGTTGGCCAATGACTTGTCGCCGGTGCATTCACCGCTGTACCAGCGTCCGGGCGCGACCACGTTGCAGGGCGCGCGCACCATCGACTTCGTGGTCGGCGAGGGCACGCTGCACGCCATCATGAGCGAATCGGCGCAAGAGGTGCAGTCGCTGTATGCGGTGCTGATGCTCTAAGATAAAAAAAAGCCCGCTGGGGAGCGGGCAAAGTCCAAAACTAGGGATCTCCTCCAGAGGAGACAAATCCAGAATACCCTCCCTGTCCCGTCCGCTCTGTGCGCCAATTCACATATGGACGCACATTTCCTTCACCATACCGGCTCCGTTTGTTTCCACGCATCCAGCTGCTGGATGCGCCCCAGCCACGCCATCACTTTCGGATATTGGGTGACAGGCAATTTGGCTTGCTCGACATACATCAGCGACGAGGCCAGCGCGAAGTCCGCCAGGCTGAGCTTGTTACCGACGATCCATTCGCGCCCGGCCAGATGCTGCTCCAGCACGGCGGCGAACTGCGCCACCTGACGGCCGTAGCGCTCCAGCTCCTGGGCGTCGGGGCCGCCGGCGCCGGTCAAGCCCTTCCAGATGTTTTCATAGACGATGCCGCCCAACGCCGGTGCGAAATGCTGCGACGACCACAGCAGCCAGCGGTTGATGTCGGCCCGCACGACGATATTGTCCGGGTACAGCGTCTGCCCCAGCGTGCGGTCGGCCAGGTACTGCATGATGGCGCAGGATTCCCACAGGATGAAGTCGCCGTCCTGCAGCACCGGCACCTTGCTGTTGGGGTTGAGCGCGACCAGGCGGCGGCGGTCTTCCGGGCTCATCAGGTTCACTTCGGTCAGTTCCAGCGGCGTGCCCATGTGCAGGGCGGCCAGCATCACACGGCGCGAGCTGGTGGAAGCGGGGTGGTGGTATAAGCGCATGTCAGGTCTCCGATGAATGAGTTGAGGACTTCATCGTAGACCCAGGCCGCGACAGGTTTTGTCAGTAGTCTTCTTGCAGCTTCTGTTCCTGGCGCCAGGTCTTGAGCAGGTCGCTGCGGCGGGCCGGGTAGCGCTGCCCCAGCGACTCCACTTCCGCGATGCGGTCGATGCGGAAATGGCGGAAAGCCATGCGCAGCTCGCACCACGCGGCCAGCAGCCGCTTGCCCTCCAGGAAGGCCAGCGCGAACGGCCACACCACCCGCTCCGACGGCTTGCCGTGCTCGTCCTGGTAAGCCATGCGCAGCCGGTGCTGGTAACGGATCGCCTCGCGCACCGGACGCACGTGGACGTCGCTGGCGGTGTCCTGGTCCTGGCCCAGCGGCACCCACAGGCTGGTCTCGGCCATGTCGTCGCGCAGGTCCTTGGGCGTGGCGGCGGCGATCTTGGCCAGCGCGTTGTTGGCGGCGGCGGCCAGCGCTTCGTCACCCTGCCGGCGCACCCAGCGCGCGCCCAGCACCAGCGCCTCCAGCTCGTCGGCGCCGAACATCAGTGGCGGCAGGAAGAAGCCGGCCTTGAGCATGTAGCCGACCCCGGCCTCGCCCTCCAGCGGCGCCCCCAGGCCGGACAGGGTCTGGATGTCGCGATAGATGGTGCGTTCGGAGACGCCCAGCTGCTCGGCCAGGCGGGCGGCGGTGACGGGGCGGCGGTAGCCGCGCATCGCATCCATCAGCATGAAAAGTCGGCCGGTACGGCTCATTGTCGGTCTCTCGCTAGTCGGTTGGGCGGGACGGCCGCCCGTCCGCTAATCGAGGTCGAGCAGGAAGTTGCGTTGCGGCGCGTCCAGCATGGCGTTGTCTGTGGCTGTCTCATCCTTCAGCGCGACGCCGGACAACTGCCGCTGGCGCGATTCGGATAGCAGGTAGTGAAGCTTGAAGGCTGCGTCGTCGTAGGTCAAGCCCGCCGGACGCACATTCGAGATGCAATTGCGGGCGGCGTCGGTCAGGCCGGTGCGCGGCGCCCAGGTCAGGTACAGGCCCATGCTGTCCGGCGAGCTCAGGCCGGGACGTTCGCCGACCAGCACCACCACCGCGCGCGCGCCCAGCAGCTCGCCCACCTCGTCGCCCACCGCCACCCGCCCCTGCCGCACGATGCACAGCGGCGCCAGCGACCACGACTCGGCGGCCAGCCGCGCCATCAGCACCTTCAGGAAGGGCAAGGCGTTCTGCTCGATGGCCAGCGCCGACAGGCCGTCGGCGATGACGAAGGCCAGGTCGTAGCCGGCACCTTCGCGTGGACGTTCCAGCAGCACCTGGCGCGAGGCCTCGTCCAGGCGCCGGCCCAGGTCGGGGCGTTGCAGGTAAATGTCGCGGCTGGCGGCGGCGCTGTGCAGCGCCAGGCAGGGCAAGCCGGTCCCGGCCTGCAAGGCCTCGCCCAGCGCGGTGTGATCGAGCGCCAGATGCACGGCGTCGCGCGCGCGGGCGTGCGCGAGCTGGAACTCCAGCTGCGGCGCGGTCGGCTGGCTGACACCGCTGCGCCCGAGCGCGATGCGCGCCGCCGTGAAGCGCCGCAGCGACAGCCACGGGTTGCTCGTCACCACGCCATCGTCGCCAGCGGGGCTGGCGGGCAGCAAGTGCTCGTCGTCGTTCATGCGGGCTCCCATCAGTTCAGTCTGGCCAGCGCCTGCTGGAAGGAGGCCGGCAGCGCTTTGCCCAGTGTAACGTAATCGTCGCGGGTGAAGATCTCCATCTCCTTCAGCCAGGCCTCGAATTCCGGCGCCGGCTTCAGGCCCAGCACGCGGCGCGCGTACAGCGCGTCGTGGAAAGAGGTGGTCTGGTAGTTGAGCATGATGTCGTCCGAGCCGGGGATGCCCATGACGAAGGTGCAGCCGGCCGTGCCCAGCAGGGTCAGCAGGATGTCCATGTCGTCCTGGTCGGCCTCCGCGTGGTTGGTGTAGCAGACGTCGCAGCCCATCGGCAGGCCCAGCAACTTGGCGCAGAAGTGATCCTCCAGTCCGGCGCGCACGATCTGCTTGCCGTCGTACAGGTACTCGGGGCCGATGAAGCCGACCACCGAATTGACCAGCAGCGGCTGGAACTTGCGCGCCACCGCGTAGGCGCGCGTCTCGCAGGTCTGCTGGTCGACGCCGTGGTGCGCGTTGGCCGACAGCGCGCTGCCCTGCCCCGTTTCGAAGTACATCACGTTGTTGCCGACCGTGCCGCGCTGCAGCGACAGCGCCGCCTGCTGCGCCTCGCCCAGCAGGGCCAGGTTGATGCCGAAGCTGGCGTTGGCCGCCTCGGTGCCGGCGATCGACTGGAACACCAGGTCGATCGGCGCGCCGCGCTCGATGGCGGCGATGGTGTTGGTGACGTGGGTCAGCACGCACGATTGCGTGGGGATGCCGTAGCGGTCGATGATCTCGTCGAGCATGGTGACGATCTTGATCACCTGCGGCACGTTGTCGGTGGCCGGGTTGATGCCGATCACCGCGTCGCCGCTGCCGTACAGCAGACCGTCCAGCACGCTGGCGGCGATGCCGGTGGCGTCGTCGGTCGGGTGGTTGGGTTGCAGGCGCGTCGACATGCGCCCCGCCAGGCCGATGGTGTTGCGGAAGCTGGTGACAACGCGGCACTTCTTCGCCACCAGGATCAGATCCTGGATGCGCATGATCTTGGAAACGGCCGCCGCCATCTCCGGCGTGATGCCGGGGGCGACGGCGGCCAGCGCTGCCTCATCGGCGGCGTCGCCCAGCAGCCAGTTGCGGAAGTCGCCCACGGTCAGGTGGGCGATGCGGGCGAAGGCCACGCGGTCGTGATCGTCGATGATCAGGCGCGTCACCTCGTCCTGCTCATACGGCACCACCATCTGGTTCAGGAACAGCGACAGCGGCAGCTCGGCCAGCGCCATCTGCGCGGCCACCCGTTCCTCGGCGCTGGCCGCCGCCAGCCCCGCCAGGTAGTCGCCGGAACGCGCCGGCGTCGCCTTCGCCATCAAGTCCTTCAGGTCGCGGAACTGGTATGTCCTGCTGCCTACCGTATGTGCAAAGCTGCTCATCGCCGTTCCTCTAGAAATTGCGCGAGGCCGTCACCACCAGGCGCTTTTGTGCCACGTTCTTGCCGCTGCCGTCGGCGTTGAAGAAGGTCCACAAGGGCGTGCCGTTCTTGCTGGCGTCGCCGCTGTTGTAGGTGCCCGCCGCAGTGAACGCCCACACGTCCATCGTCTTGGTCACACCGACCTTGACGTCGAAGAAATTGAAGTCGCTCATGTTGCGCACCTGCTGGCGGCCCGCGTGCAGGTTCAGCGCCAGGCCCGGCATCAGTTCGGGATTCCAGTTCACCTCGGCGTAGGCGGTGCCGCGCGTGTTGGCCAGCTTGCCGCTGTCCGGCTGCACCGCGAAGCCGAACCAATACTGGCTCAGCGCCACCCACGCATAGGCATTGAAGGCGCCGACGTTCACGCCCAGCTTGGCCTCCTGCGTATGGTACTTGATGTCCTTGCCGCCCGCCGCGAAGTGCGCGCCGGGATACCAGTAGGTGACCAGGCCGGCGTCGATATTGCTGTCGGCGCTGAGCGGGTAGCGGTAGCCGCCGTAGAGGTCGATCTCCGAACCGCTGCCGTTGTTATAGGCCGCGTGCGAGACGCCGGAACCGAACAGGCCGACATAGAAGCCGCTGGCATGCGTGAAGTCCAGATTGGCCTGCACGGTCGGCTTGGCCTGCGTTTGCGAGATGCCGCGGAAGATGTAGTCGGACACCACCGTCACGTTGCCGGTGTTGGTCCAGGCCGGCGCGGGCGCGGCCGGTGCGGCGTCGGCGGCCAGCGCGCCGCCCGCTGCGCAAGCCAGGCATCCGGCCGCAGCCAGCAGGGAGAAAATGGATGGGGACATGGATAGTGCTCCGTTGATGTAGGTTAGACGGCGTCGTATGCCGCGTGTTGCTGGCGATTACCCTTGGTGGCCAGGAAGAATGCATAGCCGACGGCCATGAAGCCTACGAACACACCGAAGATCAGCAGGTTGTAATAGATCATCGTCACCAGGCAGACCAGCGCACCGATCAGCGCGACCGCCGGGAACAACGGGTAGAACGGTGCGAGGAAGGGACGCACCATGTTCGGCTCCTCGCGGCGCAGCTTGAACAGGCTGAGCATGCTGAGGATGTACATGGTGATCGCGCCGAACACCGACATGGTGACGATGTTGGCGGTCAGGGTCTGGCCGCCGATCTTGATCAGCTCGTCGCTATAGATGGCAGCGATGCCGATCACGCCGCCCGCAAGGATGGCGCGGTGCGGCGTCTTGAAGCGCGGGTGAATCTTGGCGAAGTAATGCGGCAGGTAAGCCTCGCGCGCCAGGGCGAAGATCTGACGCGAGTAGCCGAGGATGATGCCGTGGAAGGAAGCGATCAGACCGAACAGGCCCAGCCACACCAGCATGTGCAGCCAGTTGCTGTGCTCGCCGACGATGATCTTCATCGCCTGCGGCAGCGGATCGTTGATGTTGGCCAGCTTGGTCCAGTCGCCCGCGCCGCCGGCGAACACCATCACGCCGATCGCCAGCAGCACCAGCGTGATGATGCCGGCGATGTAGGCGATGGGAATCGAACGTTTCGGATCCTTGGCTTCCTCGGCGGCCATGGCCACGCCTTCGATCGCCAGGAAGAACCAGATCGCAAATGGAATCGCCGCGAACATGCCGGGGATGGAAGCGATGCTGAAATGATCCTGCCCCGACCAGCCGCCCTTGACGAAGTTCACCACCGAGAAGCCCGGCGACACCACGCCCATAAACACCAGCAATTCAAAGATGGCCAGCAGCGTCATCAACAGCTCGAACGTGGCAGCAACTTGCACGCCGACGATGTTCAGCGTCATGAACACGACGTAGGCGCCGACCGCCGCCGTCTTCGGATCGACGGTGGGAAACTGCACATTCAGATACGCGCCGATCGCCAGCGCAATGGCCGGCGGCGCGAACACGAACTCGATCAGCGTGGCCGCACCGGCCAGGTAGCCGCCGGTCGGACCGAAGGCGCGCTTGCTGTAGGCGAACGGACCGCCCGCGTGCGGAATCGACGTGGTCAGCTCGGTGAAGCTGAAGATGAAAGTCGTGTACATGGCCGCGATGAACAGCGCCGTGATAGTGAAGCCCAGCGTCCCCGCCGAGGCCCAGCCGTAGCTCCAGCCGAAGTACTCGCCCGAGATCACCAGGCCTACCGCGATGCCCCACAACTGAAAGGTGCCTAGCGACTGTTGCAGCGCCGGTTGCCCGGCCGCCTGTTTTGCACTCATGAGTTTCTCCCTTTAGATAAAGCGTGTCTGGTATGGAAGTTGCAGCAGAATCGAGTATAGGAGCCAGCCAAACGCCAGCGTTATCGAAAATCGGCAAACTTGCGGGGGCTGGACGCCAAGGGAAGAAATAACAACAGCGGGAGAAAAATAATATGCACCAGACTGCGACAGAGTTGTTACACAGTGCGCCAGATTTGCGCACTGTGATGGCGCACGACGCCGATGAACTGGCCAGCAAGCTCACCAACTGGCAACAAAGCTACGACCAGATCAGTTCCGGCCTGTTCCATGGCGCCCTCACCGAACTGCGCCTGCCGCAGCTGCAGGTGTTCCGCGAAAGCCTGAGCCAGTCGGTGCGCCAGTCCTGCCGCGTGTGGCCGGACGCCATCTGGTTCGGCCTGCCCGACCACGGCGCCACCACGCGCATCAACGGCCGCCAGACGGCGTCCGACTGGATCATGGTGCAGCCCGGCAACGTAGAGTTCGAGCTGGTAACACCGAGCGCCTACAGCATCTTCGGCATCGTCGCCAGCCGCGAGCTGCTGGCCGAGACGGCGCGCCGCCACGGCTGCCAGATCGACTGGGAGCGCGTGCAATCCGCCGAGCTGTTGCAGGTGGATGCGCAGGCCCAGGCCAAGTGCCTGCGCATCCTGTCGCAGCTGCTGCCGGCCGACGGCGACACCACGGCCGATGGTGCGGCGCAATGGCAGGACACGGTGTTGTCCACCCTGCTCGACATGCTGGACCACAGCTGCGTGGAGCCGGCGCTGGCGGCCAGCCTGCAACGGCGTCGCCATGTGGTGGCGCTGGCGCGCGAGTACATCATGGCGCACCGCAGCGAATCGATCACCGTGCCGGAGCTGTGCGAGCGCGTGCACGTGAGCCGCCGCACGCTGCAATACTGCTTCGAGGACGTGCTGGGCATGAGCCCCATGCTGTACCTGCGCATGGTGCGCCTGAATGGTGTGCGCCGCCAGCTGCAAGACGGCGGCGCCATCGGTGATGTGGCCGACTCGTGGGGCCTAAGTAACTTCAGCCAGTTCTCCAGCGACTACCGCAAGCTGTTCGGCCAATGCCCGTCGGCGTCGCTGCGGTCGCGTTCAATGGCGCGCGCTTAGATGAGGCCCAGCGCGCCGGCCAATGCACCGGCCGCGATCAACAGCACCGGATTGATCTTTGTACGCAGCAGCACCAGCGCGGCCAGCACCGTCAGCGCGTCGGCATGCCAGCTGACGTTCGAGATGCGAGTGAACAGCCACGCGGTGGCGGCCAGGAAGCCTATCGATATCGGCGCGAAGGCATCGCCCAGCGCCTGCGCCAGGCGCCCGCCGGCATGGCGCGCCTGCAGGCGTATCGCGGTGAGCGTCAGCAGCGTGGATGGCACCAGCACCGCCAGCGTGGTGAAGATGGCGCCCATCCAGCCCGCGATCAGCCAGCCCACCAGCGATATGAACAACAGGTTGGGGCCGGGCGCCGCCTGCGCGATGGCGTAGGCGGCGGAGAACTGCTCGTTGTTCAGCCACTGTTTGCCTTCGACGACGTAGTGGCCCACCTGCGGTCCAAGCAGCACCACGCCGCCGCCCACCGCCATCAGCGACATCAACGCGATGTGCAGCGACAGTTCCATGACTGGCGATTGCTCGTTCATTTTGCTTCTCCCAACAGGTAGGTCGCGGCGGTGCCCAGTGGCGCCAGCACGCAGAACACCAGCGCCAGCTGCCATTGCAGCAGACCCAGTCCGATAAAGGCCAACGCCAGCAAGGCCACCTGCAGGCGCGCACGGTTGGCGCGCCAGTCGGCCTTGGCGAACATGGACTTCGCCATCTTCACGGCGGTGGCGAGGATCAGCCCCGCCGCCACCGCCGCCATGCCGCGTATCGCGTGGCGGAACATGTCGATCTCGCCGAAGCGCTGGTACACCACGCCCAATGCGATGACCACCATGAACGGGCCGGCGATCATGCCGGCCAGCGCGGCCAATGCGCCGCTGGTGCCGGCGTAGCGGTTACCCACCATCAGCGCGACGTTGCAGATGGTGGGGCCGGGCAGCATCTGGCTGGTGGCGAGATACTTCGCGAACTCCTCGGCCGTAAGCCACTTGTGCTGCTCGACCAGCGCGCGGTAGGCGAAGGGCATCACGCCACCGAAGCCCACCAGCGCCAGCCTGGAAAACACCAGGAAAATTGTTGATAGCGGCATGGTCTTCTCCTTCGGTTTCAATGGGGCGAATTTTCCGCCTCGCTGAAATATAAGTACAATGAATTTATTTGGACCATATATTCATTTTTCTGATGAAAATCGACACACTCGGCGTACAGGCTTTTGTCGCCATCGCGGACTTCGGCGGATTCCAGAAAGCGGCGGAGACGCTGCACATCACGCAGACCGCCGTCACGCAGCGGCTGCGCAACCTGGAGGACTTCCTGGGCGTGATGCTGATCGAACGCACCACGCGCTCCATCGCGCTGACCAGCATCGGCAAGGATTTCCTGCCGCAGGCGCGGCGCCTGTTGGATGAGCTGTCGTCCACGCTGAACGAAATCCGCGAGACCGGCAAGGCGCAGCGCGGCGACGTCTCCCTCGCCTGCGTGCCGACGGTGGGCATTCAATATCTGCCGCAGATCATCCAGGCCTATTCGGCGCGCTTCCCGGAGAACCGCATCAAGATCCTCGACTACGCCTCGTCGCGCGTGGCGGAGGCGGTGCAGCGGCGCGAAGCGGAATTCGGCATCGGCCTGGGAGGCGGCGTGCATCCCGAACTGGTATCGGAGCCACTGATGGAGGACCATTTCGTACTGGTCTGCCGCGACGATCATCCGCTGGCGAAGCGTCGTTCGCTGACGTGGACGCAGATCCAGCCCTACCCGCTGATCTTCTCGGGCGACGTGAACGGCAACCGCGCGCTGCTCGACAGCTACTTGGGCAGCAAGAGCGCGGAACTGAATCTGCATTTCCAGTACGACGTGCAGCGCAGCGCGACGGCGGTGGGGCTGGTGGCATCGGGCATCGCGGCGGCCATCGTGCCAGGGCTGGCGATCCTCAAAGGCAGCTACCCGCGCCTGCGCGCCATCAAGCTGAAGGAGCCGACCATCTCGCGCCAGCTGGTGCTGATCACGCGCCGCGCCGGCCACTTGTCTCCAGCCGCACAAGCGCTGTACGACATGCTCAAAACGGGCCGCTAACCCAGTGGGGTCAAGTCTGACATTCGGACACGAGCACAACCGTAGCGGCCGCTACGGTTGTGCTCGTGTCCGAATGTCAGACTTGACCCCAATTTAAAACGGGGCGCTGATGCCGTATTCGCGGAACTTGGCTGACATCGCGCGTCGCTCCTGTTCTTCCGCCTCGCGCTGCGCCGGTTCGCGGCTGGTGATCTCGGCCGGCATGCGGCCGGCGGCGGTTTCAAACTGTCCGCGCGCTTCTTCCCGACGGCCCAGCGCCTCGTAGGCCAGTCCGCGCTGGAAGTAGGCCGGCGCGTAGCCGGGCTGCGACTGCAATCCCAGCGACAGCGCCTGCAACGCCTCGTCGTATCGCTTCAACGCTTGCAACGTCAGCCCCAGGTGGTACTGCACCATCATCGACGGCTTGTTGAACAAGACGCGATTGAGCTCCTCGGCCTTGCGCACGATGCGCAGGCTCTCGTCGTACCGGCCGTCCTTGCGCGATTGCGCGGCGTAGTTGATGTAGCTGTAGAAGGTGCGCGTCTGCCGCTTCTTGACCATCTCGCGCAGGTCGGCCAGATAGCGGCTGGTGTCGTCGCCGGCGTGGCGGGCGCAGTCCTCGTAGGCGTTCGCGCCGCCCCTGCCCCAGCTGCTGTACACACGCCGCTCGCCGATGCGGCTCAACAGCCCCGCCATGGTCGCGTAGTCGCCAGCCTGGCAGGCGAAGTAGGCGTAGGCGTTCAGGTTCCACGGATCGGGATAGCGATCCACCAGCGCATCGAAGCTGGTCTTCATTTCGCTCCAGTCGGCGAGGCTGTTGTCGAACAGCTTGTCGTCGTAGGCCATCTGGCTCATGTACCAGTAGACGCGCGCGTACATCGCGTCCGAATCGGCAGTCCGCATCGACTTGGCGCTGCGGGCGATTTCGTCCACCGTGTCCGGCGCGCGGGCCCACATCTCGGTCGAGAAGAAGGCGGCGGTGAAGTAGGTCTCGTGATAGTCCGGGAACTCCTTGCGGGCGTCGGCCAGCAGGTGCGTCACGCCGAGGAAGCTGTAGTGGTCCGTGTAGGGCAGCACCTGCAGCATGGCCTTGTAGAACTCGGGATCGCGCTCCTTCAGCATCGGCTTCTCGAGCGTGTTGAGGATGCCCATCGCTTCGCGCGTGTCCGCGAGCATGCGTGCGGCGTCCTCCTTGGGCACGTCCTTGAACTTGGCCGTGCCGCGAAAGGTGGTGGCGCGTCCAAGCAGCACGTAGACGTGATACATGCGCGCCACGCTCGATTTGGGGAACTGCTTCTCCCAAGCCTTGGCCTCGCTCTCCATGCGCGTCCAGAAGGCCGCGTCGCGCGTACCCTGCGGACGCCAGTGCAGCTGGTTGTAGAAGATGGCCAGCTTCCACACACCGCTGCCGGTGCGCTGGGTCGGATCCAGCAAGCGCTTGCGCAATGCCTCCAGGCTTTTGTAGTCGGCCTTTTGCAGATAGCCCTGCACCTCGGCGATCAGCGCGTTGCGGGCATTCAGTTCGGTGTTGTCCTGCGCAGGGGCGACGGGCCTGGCTGCGGGGGCGGCCTCCGCGACCACAGCGCCTTCCATCGCGCGCGCCAGCGCCTGCTGCATGCGTCCCGCTTCCGGCCCGGCAGGCCGCGACTTGTCGAGCCGTTCCGCCCACTCGTCGCCGCCGATGGGACGCTGCGACGCCACGCCATCCACGTACACGCTGACGTAACCAAAGTAATTGAGCAGCATCGGCTTGCCGGGGCCGAAGTAATCCTTCTCCGCCACCAGCCCGTCGCCGCGCGGCGGCCAGAGGTCGCTCATGTGCAGCACGTCGCGGATCGCCGCCTCGACGCGCGCGGGATCGAGCTTCCTGCACGGATCGTTCATGCGCTTGGGATGGAAGCTACACAGCTGCGCGCCGCTGCGTGTCTTGATGAACCACTGGGCGATCGGGTCGCCGGCATGGCCATCAGGCTGCTCGATCAGCATCGACGCTTCAATCGGCTCGCCCGCGTACTGCGCCAGCTTTTGATGGATGGGCCGCTGCGGATGCTGCTGCGGCCAGACGCGCATGAACTCATTCTCGGCGATCGGATGATCGCGCAGCGCGGAGGCGTAGCTCAAATCCCACGGCAGTTCGGCGCCATGCGCGGCGCAGCACACCAGCAAGCTGGCTAAAAATCTGTACGACATAAAAAAATCCCCCAAGGCCAAAAGCGCTGGGGGATTCTACTATCGATTCGATAACGTTATTTAAACTACAGCGCCATCGGTTTCGTCTTTTTCCTTGATCGGCTTGATCAGGTCTTCACGCTTCACGCCCAGCCACATGGCCACGGCCGCAGCCACGAACACCGACGAGTAGATACCGAAGCAGATACCGATGGTCAGCGCGACGGCGAAGTAGTGCAGCGTAGGACCGCCCAGGAACAGCATCGACAGCACCATCATCTGCGTGCAGCCGTGGGTGATGATGGTACGCGAGATGGTCGAGGTGATCGCGTTGTCGATCACTTCATGCACCGACGACTTGCGCTGCTTGCGGAAGTTTTCGCGGATACGGTCGAAGATAACCACCGATTCGTTGACCGAGTAACCCAGCACCGCCAGCACCGCCGCCAGCACCGTCAGCGAGAACTCCCACTGGAAGAAGGCGAAGAAGCCGAGGATGATGACCACGTCGTGCAAGTTGGCGATGATCGCCGCCACGGCGAACTTCCATTCGAAGCGCACGGCCAGGTAGATCATCACGCCGATGATCACCATCACCAGCGCGTTCAAGCCGTTCTGCGCCAGCTCGTCGCCCACCTGCGGGCCGACGAATTCGACTTTTTGCAGCGAGACGGTTTCGGCGCCGGCGGCGTCCATGCAGGCGGATTTGACCACGTGCTCGCCCTTGGCGGTCACGGTGTCGATCTGCTTGGGCGCGCCCTGCTCGGCCGCGCACAGCGTGGTGAACACCAGCTGCGACGCATCCTTGGAGGTGACCGACTTGATCACCGGCAGGCGCAGCATGACGTCGTGCGCGGTGCCGAAGCTGGTCACTTCCGGCTGCTCGTAGCCGATCTTCTCCAGCGAGTGGCGGATCTGCTCCAGCTTCGCAGGCTGCTGGTAGCGCAGTTCCATCACGGTGCCGCCGGTGAACTCCACCGAGAAGTGCAGCTTATTGTGGATCAGGAAGAACACGGCCGCGACGAAGGTCAACGCGGAAATCACGTTGAACACCAGCGCGTGGCGCATGAACGGTATGTCTTTTTTGATGCGGAAAAATTCCATGTGAACCCCTGAGTTATTTCAGACCCGGTACCCAAACGGTACCGATGGCGATCGATTGCAGCTTCTTCTTGCGGCCGTACCAGAGGTTGACCACGCCGCGCGAGATGAACACGGCGGAGAACATCGAGGTCAAAATACCCAGGCAGTGCACCACGGCGAAGCCGCGGATCGGACCGGAGCCGAACACCCACAGGGCGATACCGACGATCAGCGTGGTCACGTTGGAGTCGATGATGGTCGCCCATGCGCGGTCGAAGCCGGCGGAAATCGCGGCCTGCGGCGTGGCGCCGGAACGCAGCTCCTCGCGGATACGCTCGTTGATCAGCACGTTGGCGTCGATCGCCATACCCAGCGCCAGCGCGATAGCGGCGATACCAGGCAGGGTCAGGGTCGCCTGCATCAGCGACAGCAGGGCCACCAGCAGCAACAGGTTGCAGGCCAGCGCCAGCACGCTGAAGAAGCCGAACATCATGTAGTAGACGATCATGAACAGGGCGATGGCGGCGAAGCCGTACATCGTCGAGTGCAGGCCCTTGCTGATGTTCTCGGCGCCCAGCTGCGGGCCGATGGTGCGTTCTTCGATCACGTCCATCGGCGCGGACAGCGCGCCGGAGCGCAGCAGCAGCGCCAGCTCGGCGGAGTTCTCCGCGTTGCCCATGCCGGTGATCTGGAAGCGGCTACCCAGTTCGCTCTGGATGGTGGCCACCGACAGCACTTCCGGCTTGCCTTTTTCGAACAGCACGATGGCCATCTTCTTGCCCACGCGGTCGCGGGTGGCGTCGCGCATCTTGCGGCCGCCGTCGCCATTCAGGTCGATGCCGACCGCTGGCTGCTGGTTCTGGTCGAAGCTGGCGGTGGCGCTGGAGATGTAGTCGCCGGTCAGCACCACGTCCTTGGTCAGCACGACCGGCACGCCTTTACCAACGGTGAACAGCTCGGAGTTGAACGGAATCGCGGCCGTCATCTCGGTGCCCGGGGTGACGGTTTCGTCGACCATGCGTACTTCCAGCGTCGCGGTGCGGCCGATCACGGCGCGCGCGCGGGCCACGTCCTGCACGCCCGGCAGCTGGACCACGATGCGGTCGGGGCCTTGCTGCTGCAGCACAGGCTCGGACACGCCCAGCTCATTCACACGCTTGGACAGCGTGGCGATGTTCTGCTTGACGCCATCGTCGATGGTCTGCTTGAGCGCGGCCGGCTTCAGGCTGACGGTGGTCTTCAGCGCATCGCCTTCGCCGGAATCGACGAACAGCAGGTCGGTCATCTGACCTTGCAGCACGTCCTTGGCCTTCTGGCGGGTGGCGTCGTCGCGGAATTTGATTTCGATGGTGTCGCCCACGCGGTCGATGCCGGCGTGACGCACATTCTTGTCGCGCAGCAGGGTGCGGGACGCGGCCTGGATGCCTTGCACGCGCTTGGCCAGCACCGCCTTGGTGTCGACCTGCATCAGGAAGTGCACACCGCCGCGCAAGTCGAGGCCGAGGTACATCGGCAGCGCATGCAGCGCCTGCAGCCATTTCGGCGTGTCTTTTTGCAGGTTCAGCGCGACCAGGTAGGTCGGGTCGGCCGGATCGGCGTTCAAGCCTTTTTCCAGCACCGACTTGGCGCGGAACTGGGTGTCCGGATCGGCGAAGCGGGCGCGCACGGAAGCGTAGGTGCCGGTGCCGTCGAAGGCGATGCCGTTGGTGGCGATGCCGGCGCCCTTGAGCACCTCTTCCACCTTGGCGGTCATTTCGGACGACATCTTGACGGTCGATTTACCGCTCGTGACCTGGACCGCAGGCGATTCGCCATAGTAGTTGGGCGCGGTGTACAGCGCGCCCAGCAGGATGGCGACTACGATCAGTATGTATTTCCAGAGGGGATAGCGATTCATATTGTTCAACGTTCAGTGTTAGGCGTCGGATGCAATACGGCCCGCGCGCGGCGGGCCGGGGCCTGATTACAGCGCCTTGAGCGTGCCCTTAGGCAGCAGCATGGTGACCGAATTCTTCTGCACCGTCATTTCGGCGCCGCTGGAGATTTCGATGGTCACATACAGGTCGGTCACCTTGGTGACACGGCCCAGCACGCCGCCGGCGGTCACGATCTCGTCGCCCTTGGCCAGGGCTTCCATCATGGCCTTCTGTTCCTTGGCGCGTTTTTGCTGAGGACGGATCATCAGGAAGTACATCGCCACGAACATCAGGATCAGCGGCAGGAAGCTGGTGAGGTTACCGCCCAGGCCGAGTGCGTCGAGTGGGGAAGCCGATTGGGCGTAAGCGTTGGAAATGAACACAGGTGACTCCGATAATAGTTTGAAAAAATAGCGCTGTATTCTAGCACTGGCCGGAAGCCGGGAGGACTTCCGGGTATCTGGGTAAGATAAATCTTTTTACAAGAGTTACAACAAAATTAAACGCCGCGCGCGCGGTCGGCGTGGAATTGCAGGGTCCAGGCGTGGAAACGGTCCTCATCCAGCGCCTCGCGCATCTGGCGCATGATGTCCAGGTAGTAGTGCAGGTTGTGGATGGTGTTCAGCCGCGCGCCCAGGATTTCCTGGGTGCGGTTCAGGTGGTGCAGGTAGGCGCGCGAGAAATTGCGGCAAGCATAGCAGGAGCAGCTGCTGTCCAGCGGTTCCTTGTCTTCCTTGTAACGCGCGTTCTTGATTTTCACGTCGCCGAAGCGGGTGAAGATCCAGCCGTTGCGGGCGTTACGGGTCGGCATCACGCAGTCGAACATGTCGACGCCATTGGAAACGCCGTTGACCAGGTCTTCCGGCGTGCCCACGCCCATCAGGTAGTGCGGCTTGTTGGCCGGCATTTTCGGGCCGACGTGGGCCAGGATACGCATCATGTCCTCCTTCGGCTCGCCGACCGACAGGCCGCCGATGGCCAGGCCGGGGAAGTCGATCTCTTCCAGCTTGGCCAGCGATTCGTCGCGCAGGTTCTCGAACATGCCGCCCTGGACGATGCCGAACAGCGCGTTCGGGTTCTCGCCACGGTTGAACTCGTCCATCGAGCGCTGCGCCCAGCGCAGGGACATGCGCATCGACTTGGCCGCCTCGTCCAGCGTGGCGGGGCGATTGTCGATTTCATAAGGGGTGCATTCGTCGAACTGCATGACGATGTCCGAGTTCAGCACGCGCTGGATCTGCATCGACACTTCCGGCGACAGGAACAGCTTGTCGCCGTTGATCGGCGAGTTGAAATGGACGCCCTCCTCGGTGATCTTGCGCATCGCGCCCAGCGAAAACACCTGGAAGCCGCCGGAATCGGTCAGGATGGGCTTGTCCCAGCCCATGAAGTCGTGCAGGCCGCCGAACTTGGCCATGACGTCGTTGCCCGGGCGCAGCCACAGGTGGAAGGTGTTGCCCAGGATGATCTGCGCGCCGATTTCCTTCAGCTCCAGCGGCGACATCGCCTTGACCGAGCCGTAGGTGCCGACCGGCATGAAGATCGGGGTCTGGACCACACCGTGGTTCAGTTTGACTTCGCCGCGGCGGGCCTTGGTCAGGCCGCTGCTGTCGGTCTTGTGCAGTTTAAATTCCAGCATGTTGTTCCTTATTTTGCTCGTGCTTGTGTCGTCAACAGCATGGCGTCGCCATAGCTGAAGAAACGGTATTCGTTGGCGATCGCGTGGGCGTAGGCCTTGCGGATCTCTTCAAAGCCGGCGAAGGCCGACACCAGCATCAGCAGGGTCGACTTCGGCAGGTGGAAATTGGTGATCAGGCGGGTGACCGTCTTGAACTGGTAGCCGGGCGTGATGAACAGCGCGGTATCGGCGCTGCCCGCCTCCAGCTGGCCGCCCTGCGAGGCCGACTCCAGCGCGCGCAGGCTGGTGGTGCCGACCGCCAGCACATCGCGGCCGGCGGCGCGGGTGGCGCGCACGGCGTCCACGGTTTCCTGCGGCATGGTGTACCACTCGGTGTGCATCTTGTGCTCGGCCAGCACCTCGGCGCGCACCGGCTGGAAGGTGCCGGCGCCCACGTGCAGCGTGACGTAGGCGAAATTGACGCCCTTGGCCTTCAGCTCGGCCAGCAGCTTCTCGTCGAAGTGCAGGCCGGCGGTCGGCGCGGCCACCGCGCCCGGCACCTTGTTGAACACCGTCTGGTAGCGGGTCTCGTCGAAGGAGTCGGCATCGTGCTCGATGTAGGGCGGCAGCGGCAGGCGGCCGTGGGCCTCGATCAGGTCGAACACGTCGGCGTCGAAATGCAGGGTGTAGAACTCGCCGGCGCGTTCGCCGACGGTGACGTCGAAGGCGTCGGCCAGGCGGATCTTGACGCCGGGGCCGGGCGACTTGGAGGCGCGCACCTGGGCCAGCACGGTGCGGTTGTCCAGCACGCGCTCGACCAGCGCCTCGATCTTGCCGCCGCTTTCCTTGACGCCGAAGAAGCGCGCCTTGAGCACGCGGGTGTCGTTCATCACCAGCAGGTCGCCGGGCTGCAGCAGGCCGACGATGTCGGCGAACCGGCGGTCGATGATCTGCTCGCCGTCCAGGTGCAGCAGGCGGGAGGCGCTGCGGTCTGGCAGCGGGAATTGCGCAATACGCTCTTGCGGCAAGTTAAAATCGAAATCGGAAAGCGAGTACATTTGCGGACTTCTGGAAACTGTTGAAGAAAATTCGGATAGGCCCGAAGGCGGTGCAAGTCGTACAATACCGGCGTTGCTTTACTGCGGCCAACCCTCTATTTTACGCTAGTGCCCGAAAAACGCTCCAATATGCCTGTTTCAACCTCGAAAACCGTCAAAAAGACAGTCAGCCCTGAAGCCAAGCTGGCCAAGCTCGGCCTGCACACGGATATGGACCTGGTGCTGCACCTGCCCATGCGCTACGAGGACGAAACCCAGGTCATCACCATCGAAGAGGCGCGGCTGCATGGCGGCGAGACGTCGCAGGTCGAGGGATTGGTGGTCAAAAATGAAATCACCTACAAGCCGCGCAAGCAGCTGCTGGTGCATATCGCCGACGAGACGGGCGACCTGCAGCTGCGCTTCATGAACTTCTACGGCAGCCAGGTCAAGCAGCTGGCCGAGGGCACGCGGGTGCGCGCGCGCGGTGAGCTGAAACACGGCTTCTTCGGCGCCGAGATGGTGCATCCTGCGTACAAGGTGGTCAACGAAGGCGCGCCGCTGCCCACTTCCCTGACGCCGGTGTATCCGTCGGGCGAAGGGCTGTCGCAGCCGATACTGCGGCGCGCCATCGGCGATGCGATGAAGCGGGTCGACTGGACCGACACGCTGCCGGAGCAGCTGCGCGCGCGGATGCAGCTGTCCGACTTCGAGCCGGCGGTGAAGCTGCTGCACTATCCGCCGCAGCAGGTGGACGAGCATGCGCTGCTCGACCGTTCGCATCCGGCGTGGACGCGCATGAAGTTCGACGAGCTGCTGGCGCAGCAGCTGTCGTTGAAGCGCGCGCAGCGTGCGCGCCGCGCCAAGGGGGCGGCGGCGCTGACGGTGATCGGCGCGTTGTCGGCGAGCTTCCAGGCCGCGCTGCCGTTCAAGCTGACCGGCGCGCAGCAGCGCGTGCTCAACGAAATCCGCGCCGACTTGCGCCACCCGTATCCGATGCAGCGGCTGCTGCAGGGAGATGTCGGCAGTGGCAAGACGGTGGTGTCGGCGCTGGCCGCCGCGCAGGCCATCGACAGCGGCTACCAGGCCGCGCTGATGGCGCCGACCGAGATCCTCGCCGACCAGCACTTCCGCAAGATCGCCGCGTGGATGGAGCCCTTGGGCGTGAAGGTCGCGTGGCTGACGGGCAGCTTGAAGAAAAAAGAAAAGCTGGCCGCGTACGCGCTGATCGAATCGGGCGAGGCGCAACTGGTGATCGGCACGCACGCGCTGATCCAGGAGGCGGTGAACTTCGCCAATCTCGGGTTGGTGATCGTCGACGAGCAGCACCGCTTCGGCGTGGGGCAGCGGCTTACCTTGCGCAACAAGGGCGTCGAGGGCGCGGTGCCGCACCAGCTGATGATGTCGGCCACGCCGATCCCGCGCACGCTGGCGATGACCTACTACGCCGACCTGGAAGTGTCGGTGATCGACGAGCTGCCGCCGGGCCGCAGTCCCATCGTCACGCGCGCCATCGACCAGAACCGGCGCGACGAAGTGATCGAACGAGTGCATGCCGCCGCGCTGGAGGGACGGCAGATCTACTGGGTCTGTCCGCTGATCGAGGAATCGGAAGCGCTGCAACTGCAAACCGCCACCGACACGCACGCCCTGCTGGCTGAAGCGCTGCCGGACCTGAACGTGGGCCTGGTCCACGGCCGCCTCAAGCCGGCCGAGAAGCAGGCGGTGATGGACGCCTTCAGCGCCAACGAGATGCAGGTGCTGGTCGCCACCACGGTGATCGAGGTGGGCGTGGACGTGCCGAATGCATCACTGATGGTGATCGAGCATGCGGAGCGTTTCGGTTTATCGCAGCTGCACCAGCTGCGCGGACGCGTGGGGCGGGGCTCGGCGGCGTCGGTGTGCCTGCTGCTGTACCAAAGCCCACTGGGAGGCGTCGCCAAGCAGCGCCTGATGACGATGCGCGAAACCACCGACGGCTTCGAAATCGCCCGCCGCGACCTGGAGATCCGAGGCCCCGGCGAATTCCTGGGCGCCCGCCAATCCGGCCAGGCGATGCTGCGCTTCGCCGACCTGGAGACGGACGGCTGGTTGGTCGACCAGGCGCGCGACGTCGCCCACGACCTCCTCCACGCCAACACCCCCGAAAAAGCCGCCACGGTCGAAGCCCACCTTGCCCGCTGGCTAGGCGGCCGCGAAGAATTTCTCAAAGTCTAGTTGGGGTCAAGTCTGACATTCGGACACGAGCTCTGCTGTAGCGCCCGCTACGGCAGAGCTCGTGTCCGAATGTCAGACTTGACCCCACCCTAAAAGCACAGGTAGAAGCGGTTGGCGAGGTCGAGCAGGAAATCCGGCGTCAGGTAGGCCATGAACACCAGCGCCAGCACCACGGCGCCGGCTGCGCGCAGCAGCCAGGTTTTCATCGTCAGGCCGCCTTCAACGCGCCACGTTCGATGGCGCGCTCGTTGATCGGCAGGTTGATCAGCCCCGCCATCACGCTCAAGCCGATGGCGATGCCCCAGACGATGTCGTAGCTGCCCAGTTTTGCGAACAGGTAGCCGCCCAGCCATACGCCGATGAAGCTGCCCACCTGGTGCGAGAAGAACACCACGCCCGCCAGCATCGACATGTGCTTGACGCCGAAGATGCCGGCGATGATGCCGTTCGTCAGAGGCACCGTCGACAGCCAGATGAATCCTATCGCCGCCGCGAAGACGTACACCGAGTACGGCGTCAATGGCGCCAGCAGGAACAGGCCGATGACCACCGCTCGCGTGAAGTAGATCGACGACAGCAGGTAGCGCTTGGGGAAGCGCCCTCCCAGCTTGCCCGCGTAGTAGGAGCCGAAGATGTTGAACAAGCCAATCAGCGCCAGCGCCATCACCGCCACGCCCGGACTGGCGATGCCCTTGTCCTTCAGGTACGCCGGCATGTGCACGCCGATGAACACCAGCTGGAAGCCGCACACGAAATAGCCCGCCACCAGGAACAGGAAGGAGCGGTTGCCCACCGCCTCGCTCATCGCTTCGCGCACGCTTTGCTGCGCGCCGCCGCCATGCTCCACCGCCGGTTCGCGCAGATGGAAGGCCATCGGCACCATCAGCAGCACCACCAGCCCGGCCAGCAGGTAGAAGGCGGTCTGCCAACCCACTGCGGAAATCAGTTGCTGCTCGACCGGCATCATCAAAAACTGGCCGAAGGAGCTGGCCGCGCCGGAGATGCCGAATGCCCACGAGCGCTTCTCCACCGGCGCCACACGGCCGATGATGCCGCTGACCGCGCCGAACGCGGTACACGCCAGCGCCAGGCCGATGAACACGCCCGAGCCGATGACGAACATGGTCGGATCCTTCACCAGCGCCATCCACACCAGCCCCGCCATGTAGCTGAAGGCGCCCACCACCACCACGCGCATGGTGCCGTAACGGTCGGCCGCCATGCCGGCGAACGGGCCGAAGGCGCCCCACAACAGGTTCTGCAAGGCCAGCGCCAGCGAATAGGTTTCACGCGTCCAGCCGTTGGCCTGCGAGATGGGCTGCATCCAGAAGCCGAAGCCGTGGCGCACGCCCATGGCCAGCGTCAGGACGACGCCACTGGCCAGCAGGACGGTTTTCAGTGAGGGGGGACGAGCGGCGACGAACATGATAGGAACCTGATTGTAAAAACGATATCCGCCGATTCTAACCAGTTCCTGCCGCCCGCGCTTGAAGGCCCTAAAGGTCGGCGGGGTACTTCAAGCCGATTTGCGCGCGGATGCCGTCCAGCGTGCCCATGATGGAAAGCGTTTCCTCGTGCGGCATCACCGGGCTTTCGATCAAGCCGGCGCGGATGCAGCGGCCCACTTCCTGCGCTTCGTGCGTGTAGCCGTTGCCGCTGCGCGGAAGGTTGATGGTGCGTTCGCTGCGCGAGGCCCCGTCCACCAGCGTGACGGTGATGGTCTCGGTGTTGTGGAAGCGGTCGTGCAGGCGCACGAAGCCCTTGGTGCCGGAGATCGTCAGCTCGGTCGGCGTGCGCGAACGCAGGCTGCACGCGCACGACGATACGCCGCCGCCCTGGTGAGTCAGCGTGAACGCGGTCTGCATGTCGACGCCGGTGGCGGTCATCTCGGCCTGCGCCTTCGCGCCCGTCACGGGGCCGAGGAAGAACGACGCCATCGACAAGGGATAGATGCCCAGGTCCAGCAGCGCGCCGCCGCCCAGCTCCGGCGCGAACAGGCGATGCTCCGGGCCCGCGTCCGAGGTGAAGCCGAAGTCCGCGCTGACGTTGGCTGGCACGCCGATCTCGCCGCTGTCGACGATGCGCTTGGCTTCCACCACGGCCGGCATGAAGCGCGTCCACATCGCCTCCATCACGAACAGCTTTTTCTGGCGCGCGAGGTGGATGATGTCCTCGGCCTGGCGGCGGTTCATGGTGAACGACTTCTCCACCAGCACGCCCTTGCCGCCGTGGAGGCACATCAACGCGTTCTCGTGGTGCATGGGGTGCGGCGTGCCGATGTAGATCACGTCGACCTCGGGATCGTCCGCCAACGCCTGGTAGCTGCCGTGGCAGCGCTCCACGCCGTATTCGGCGCCGAAGGTGGTAGCGCTATCTACGCTGCGCGAAGCAACGGCGGCCAGCTTGGCGCCCGGGGTCTCCTGCAAGGCGGTGGCGAAAGCCTTGGCGATCTTGCCGGTGCCGAGTATCCCCCAGCGAATTACCTGCGTCATGGCGTGCTCTTTCTGCCGCGTCGGCGGCGAAGTCGGTTAAAAAATCTATTCTACCGCCGCTGCGCGCTTGGGGCGGAACACCGTTGCATCGTTGTAGAAGGCGTCGTCCTGCTCCGGCCACCAGCCCGGCACGCCCAGCGCCTGCATCGGCGTGAAGTCGGCGGTGCTCAGGCCATGTTCGGACAGCTCCTGCGCCACCTTGGCGTCGATCCAGTGGCGGCGGGCGTCGTGATCCATGGCGAAGAAGTCGTCGCCGGCCACCACCACGCGGGTGTGCGCGGTGATCGCCTTGCGCGGCGCGACCAGCTTTTCCATCAGCGCGTGGCCGAACAGCCAGACTTGCGCCTCCGGCCCGAAGCTGGCGCGTTGCTCGACGAAGGCGGCGCGCCATTGATGGTCGCGCAGCGCGGCCGTCAGCGCGTGGCCGGCGGCGCTGTCGCGCACCACCAGCAGGGCGGCGTTTTCGTCGAAGATGGTAGCGCCGTCGCGCGCCGGGCCGCGCGATTTGCCGACGCCGTCGAGCGCGATCTGCGCAGCCTGCAAGGCGTTCAGCTGCACCTTGATGCGCGGGAAGCTAAGCCACACAAGGCCGTTGAAGAAGTCGTGCAGATTGTCGCGCGTGGGCACGCCGCCGGTGGCGCCGATGAAGGCTTCGTACGCAGTCCCTTCCGGCAGCGACTCTTGCGGCACGAAATGGACCGGCAAGCCCTGGTGGTTGCGCAGGCCCAGTGCGGCGGCTTGCGCGTTGAGCGTGTCGATGAATGGCACGTCCGCCGAGAGGTGGCCGGCCGCCGTACGTATCGAGTCGTACCAGGGACGCGGCCAGTCTATCGCTTGCAGCACTGCTTATACCATTTTCCAGTTGATGGTTTCGCCGGCGTTGAGCGGCACCACCTGCTGGTCCGCCAGCGGCAGGGTTTCCGGCAGCGTCCACTGCTCGCGCTTGAGCGTGATGGTGTCGGTATTGCGCGGCAGGCCGTAGAAGGCCGGGCCGTTGAAGCTGGCGAAGGCTTCCAGCTTGTCCAGCGCGCCGGCGCGTTCGAAGGCTTCGGCGTACAGCTCCATCGCGTGCAGCGCGGTGTAGCAGCCGGCGCAGCCGCAGGCGGCTTCCTTGGCGCCCTGCGCGTGCGGCGCGGAGTCGGTGCCAAGGAAGAAGCGCTCGTCGCCGCTGGTGGCGGCGGTGACCAGCGCCAGGCGGTGTTCTTCGCGCTTGAGCACCGGCAGGCAGTAGTAGTGCGGACGGATGCCGCCCTTGAAGATGTCGTTGCGGTTGTACAGCAGGTGATGCGCGGTGATGGTCGCGGCGATCGGACCTTCGGCTTCGGCCACGTACTGGGCGGCGTGCTTGGTGGTGATGTGTTCGAAGACGATGTTCAGCGCCGGGAAGTCGCGGCGCAGCGGGCGCATCACGCGCTCAATGAAGACGGCTTCGCGGTCGAACAGGTCGATGTCCTGGTCGGTGACTTCGCCGTGGACCAGGAAGGGCATGCCCACTTCCTGCATCATCTCCAGCGTCTTGTAGCAGTTGGACAGGTCGGTCACGCCGGCGTCCGAGTTGGTGGTGGCGCCGGCCGGGTACAGCTTGACCGCGTGGACGATGCCGCTTTCCTGCGCGCGCAGGATCTCGTCCGGCGGCGTGTTGTTGGTCAGGTAGAGCGTCATCAGCGGCTCGAATTTCATCCCAGCCGGCAGCGCGGCCATGATGCGGCTGCGATAGGCCTCGGCGGCGGCGGTGGTGGTCACCGGCGGTTTCAGGTTGGGCATCACGATGGCGCGGCCGAACTGGCGGGCGCTATGTGGCAGCACGCTGGCCAGGGTGGCGCCGTCGCGCAGGTGCAAGTGCCAGTCGTCGGGACGGGCGATGGTGATGCTGTCTGGGGTGTGTTCGAGGTCGGACATGGCGGCGGGCTTTCAGGCTATATGACGAATCCCGCCATTTTACCCTCTCGCGCCGTTCGCTTGACAGTGCCTGCGTGAAGGCATATGTTTTTGATGACGCCACAAAGGAGCAGTCATGGACACCATTTCCGCAAGTGATGCGCGCACATGCCTCTATGACCTAATTGACGAGACCGCGATCAGTCACATGCCGATAACTATAACTGGCAAGCGCCACAACGCGGTACTGCTCTCCGTCGACGACTGGCTTGCAATCCAGGAAACGCTGCACTTGTTGTCGGTGCCAGGAATGCTCGAGTCAATCATCGCCGCACGCGGGGAGCCGTTGAGTGACAGCGACAGGAAACTAATCTGGTTAGCTGGCGGCTAATGTAGTCCCACCAGGCGCAGAAAGGCGCTATAGAGGTAGCCGCCGCATCCTGCGCATGTGGACGCACTACGAGTAGCGCGTCCAGACTACTTAGAAGCGTATCACCGTCTTCCCTGCGCCGTGGCCGGTTTTGTTGCGCTCGATGGCGGCCGCCGCCTCCCCTGCCGCGACAAGCTCCGACACCACCACGGTCAACTCGCCGCTGGCAGCCTGCTTGGCGATCCTCGCCAGCAGCTCGCCGTCGGGGTGATTCGCATGCCACGTGCCACGGCGGCCGGCCGGCGTGCGCTGGACGATGTCCGGCGCGGCGATGCTGACGATGCGGCCTTGCGGCGACAGCACCTGCCACGACCGGTCCAGCGTTTCGCCGCCCACCAGATCGAACACCAGGTCGACATCCTTCGCCACGTCCTCGAAGCGGGTGGTTTTGTAGTCGATGACTTCATCGGCGCCAAGGCGGCGCAGCAGGTCGGCATTGCGGCCTTGCGCGGTGGCCAGCACACGGACGCCGGCCTGCTTGGCAAACTGCACGGCGTAGCTGCCAACGCCGCCGGCCGCTCCATGGATCAGCACCGTCTCGCCGCGTTGCAACTGGCCGGTTTCAAACAACGCCTGCCATGCCGTCATCGAGGCGACAGGAATCGCCGCAGCGGTGGCATCTTCAATGGCGGCAGGTGTCGGCGCCAGCTTCGAGGCAGCAACCGCCACGTAGCTTGCGTAGGCACCCAGGCCGCCCAACGCGCCAAATACACGGTCGCCTGCCACGAAGCTGTCGACTCCCTCGCCAACCGCGACCACCTCGCCGGCCAATTCCAAACCCAGCGTGGCGGGCAGCGGCAGCTGGAAAACATCCTTGACCAGTCCATCGCGGATTTTCCAATCGAGGCCATTGACGCCGGCGGCGGCAACCCGCACCAGCACTTCGCCCGGACCTGGCTGCGGCATCGGCACCTCGTCCCACCGCATCACCTCCATGCCGCCGTAGGCGTGGATACGCAGCGCGCGGTTGCTTGCGGCGTCGTCCAGCGCAGGATAGTCGATATAGCCCTGCGCCCCGGGCGCATAGAACAACGCCGGATTGGGCGTGTTGAGCGGCGCCTTCAACGCGAAGCGGCGCGGCAGGTCGGGATTGGCGAGGAAGGCACTGCCATAGGCCACCGCATCGGCCTCCCCGGCCGCGATGCGCTGTTCGCCGGACTCGCGGGTCTGGCCGCCGCCCAGGATGTAGGCGCCGTTGAACAAAGGCCGCAGCGCGCCGTGGTAGTCATATTCAGCCTGGAACTTGGCCACGTGCAGATAGGCCAGGCCCAGCGGAGCGAGCTGCCGCACCAGGTAGGTGTAGGTCTCCACCGGCGTGTCGTCCTTGATGTCGTTGAACCCCATCTCCGGCGAGATCTTGATGCCGACACGATCGCCGCCCGCTTCCGCGATCATCGCGCAGAGCACCTCCAGGATGAAGCGCGCGCGGTTGGGAATCGAACCGCCGTACTGGTCGCTGCGCTGGTTGCTGCCCGACGCCAGGAACTGCTCCGGCAGATAGCCCGACGCCGCATGCAGCTCCACACCGTCAAAGCCCGCCTCCAGCGCGCGCCGTGTCGCCATGCGGTATTCGGCCACCACATCCGCCACCTCTGAAGTCTCCAGCGCACGTGGCGTGACGTAATCCATCATGCCCCCGGCGGTGAAGGACTGCCCCGCAGGCTTGATCGCGGAAGGTGCGACCGGCAGCGCGCCGCCGGGCAGCATGCTGGGATGCGAGATGCGGCCGGTGTGCATCAGCTGCATGAAGATTCGGCCACCTTCGGCATGCACCGCCGCCGTCACTTTCTGCCATGCGGCCACCTGTTCGTCGCTGTGGATGCCCGGGGTACGCACATAGCCCTTGCCCATGGCGCTGGGGAAGACGCCTTCGGTGACGATCAAGCCCGCCGTGGCGCGCTGGCGGTAGTAGGTCACGGCCAGTTCGGATTGCACGCCGTCGTCATCGTTGGCGCGCGAACGGGTCATGGGCGCCATCACCATGCGGTTGCGCAGGGTGTAACGGCCGATTTGCACTGCTGTCGATAAGGTGTTCATTGGGAGCCTCGCTAAGTGAGTGAATGTGCAGCCATCATCCATTGATTCCCTTGCGGGATAAATAGCTTAAAATGAAATCACTGATCCACTGATGGAGCAATCGCAATGTCACTTTTATCGAGCATGGAATTGTTCGTGGCGGTCGCCAACGCCAGGGGGTTCCGGCGCGCCGCCGAGACGCTCGACATGCCCAATTCCACACTGTCGCGCCGCATCTCGGAGCTGGAAAAAGAAATCGGCGTGCGCCTGTTCCATCGCTCCACCCGCAAGGTCGAGCTGACCGAGGCCGGGCAAGCCTATTTCCGCCGCTGCGAAAGCATCGTGCGCGAGGCGCGCCTCGCGCACGAATCGCTGCAGGAACTGGCCGAGCACCCCACCGGCACGCTGCGGGTATCGATGCCGGTGGACCTGGCGATTTCCTACCTGGCGCCGTCGCTGAAGGCGTTCAGCACGCAGTATCCGCAAATCGATTTCGAAATGGACCTGACGCCGCGCCGCGTCGACCTCGTGGCCGACGGCTTCGATTGTGCGATCCGCATAGGCACACCGCCGCCGACGCCATCGACGCTGATCGCCCGGCAGGTGGGCCTGCTGCCGCGCCACCTGTTCGCGTCGCCGGAATACCTGCGCGGCGCGCCGCCGCTGGAACATCCCGACGATCTGGTCAACCACCAGTGCATCATCCCGTTCCCGGTCGGAGGCAGGGCGCAATGGACGCTGTCCTCACGCAAGAAGACGGTCACCGTCGATGTCGGCGGGCGCTACGCCACCAACAACATCGGCATGTGCAGGAAACTGGCCTCGCTGGGCTTGGGCGTGGCGATTTCCGCCGGCCCCGAGGCGATCGGGGAACTGGAACGAGACCAGTTGCAACGGGTGCTGCCGGATTGGGACTTCGCGCCGGTACCGGTGTACGCGATCATCGAATCGCGCCTGATCCCGTCGCGGGTGCGGCTGTTCATCGATTTCGTGCAGGCCAGCCTGAGGGGATACTCCGCGCCGCTGTAGACAAAGTATTAATTAATGGATAATCCGCGAGAGGAAATCGCGCGCCCGCTCCGAGCGGGGAGCGCCGAAGAATTCGTCCTTGGCGCAATCCTCCAGGATGCGGCCCTTGTCCATGAACACCACGCGGTTGGCCACCTTCTTCGCAAACCCCATCTCGTGGGTGACCACCATCATGGTCATGCCCTCCTGCGCCAGGCCGACCATCACGTCCAGCACCTCGTTGACCATTTCCGGGTCCAGCGCGGAGGTGGGCTCGTCGAACAACATGGCGATCGGGTCCATCGACAGCGCCCTGGCGATGGCCACGCGCTGCTGCTGGCCGCCGGAGAGCTGGCTGGGAAATTTGTCCTGCTGCGCCAGCAGGCCGACCCGGTCCAGGTAGCGCTGGCCGCGCGCGGTGGCCTCGTCGACGCTGCGGCCCAGCACCTTGACCTGGGCCAGGTTCAGGTTGTCGCGCACCGATAAATGAGGAAACAGCTCGAAATTCTGGAAAACCATGCCGATCCGCGCCCGCAGGGCCGGCAGATCGGTGTTTTTGTCGCCGACCGAGACGCGGTCGACGGTGATTCGGCCCTGCTGGAACGGCTCCAGCCCGTTGACCGTCTTGATCAGCGTCGATTTGCCGGAGCCGGAAGGCCCGCAAATCACCATCACATCGCCCTTCACCACACTGGTGGTGCACTCCGCCAGCACCTGAAACTGGCCGTACCACTTACTGACGTTATCGATTTCAATCATATACACGCTGAATAAAAAAGCCGGTCCGCACCCGTGCGGGTACGGCTCTACATGCGCTTGACAGCGCCTCTGCCCACAAGGATACTGCGGAACTTGCCCATAGTTTCATCAGCCGGACCATAACATACCGGTTGCAGCCAATGCAGAACACGCGCAGCGGCGGACACCCCGCCCTCTGCGCAGGCCCAGAGAGACACTACCACAGGAAGCTCATAACATGCATAAACAAAGCCGATTGACCACCTACATCCTCGTCGGACTGGCGCTGGGTATCTTCGCCGGTTACCTGGCCAATACCCAGCTGGCCAAGCCGACCGAGTTCGCCGACTACATGTCGCTGATCACCACGCTGTTCCTCCGCCTGATCAAGATGATCATCGCGCCGCTGGTGTTCTCGACGCTGGTCTGCGGCATCGCCAAGATGGGCGACGCCTCCGAGGTGGGCCGCATCGGCATCAAGACGCTGGGCTGGTTCTTCATCGCCTCGGTGATGTCGCTGAGCCTGGGCCTGGTGCTGGTCAACATGTTCCGCCCCGGCGACGCGCTGCTGGGCCACATGGCCGCCACCACCGCCAAGTCCGACCTGGTCGTGTCCGGCCTGACGCTGAAGGAATTCGTCACCCACCTGGTGCCGGCGTCCATCGTCGAAGGCATGAGCAAGAACGAGATCCTGCAGATCGTGATCTTCTCGCTGTTCTTCGGTTCGGCCGCAGCGGCGGTCGGCGAGAAAGCCAACGTCATGGTCGCCGCGCTGGATGGCGTGGCCCACGTGATGCTCAAGGTGACCGGCTACGTGATGCAGTTCGCGCCGATCGCCGTGTTCGCGGCGGTGTCGGGCGTGATCGCCAAGAGCGGCCTGGGCGTGCTGTCGACCTACGGCGTGTTCATGGCCGAGTTCTACTTCGGCATCGCGCTGTTGTGGCTGTTGCTGGTCGTGATCGGCTTCGCCTTCCTGAAGACCCGCATCTTCGGCCTGCTCAAAGAGCTGCGCAGCCCGGTGCTGCTGGCCTTCTCGACCGCGTCGAGCGAGGCGGCCTATCCTAAAACGCTGGAAGGCCTGGAGCGCTTCGGTGTGCGCAACCGCCTGGCTGCCTTCGTGCTGCCGATCGGCTACTCGTTCAACCTGGACGGCTCGATGATGTACTGCACCTTCGCCACCGTGTTCATCGCGCAGGCCTACGGCATCGAGATGTCGCTGGGCCAGCAGATGTCGATGATGATGGTGCTGATGCTGACCTCCAAGGGCATGGCCGGCGTGCCGCGCGCCTCGCTGGTGGTGATCGCCGCGACGCTGGGCCAGTTCAACATTCCGGAGGCGGGCATGCTGCTGTTGCTGGGCATCGACCACTTCCTCGACATGGCGCGCTCCGCGACCAACGTCATCGGCAACGGCGTGGCCACTGCGGTGGTCGCCAAATGGGAGGGCGAACTGGCCGCTCCCGGCGACGTCGAGCTGGTCAAGGCCGCGTAAGCAATACAGGCAACTGCAAAAAGCCACCATCGGCACTGAGCGCGATCTTGAGCGCGCTCAGTGCCGATGGTGGCTTTTTTTTCGTCACAGCCAGGTGCGCTTGCCCTCGGGCTTGGCGCCCATCCCGCGCAACCGGCGCCGCAAACGCGCGTTGTCCGCAAGGACGCACACCAGCATCACCAATGTGAGGATGCTGAAAGCCTCGTTGCCGAAAAATCTGAAGAATAGCGCCGCGCCAGCCGCGCAAACCAAGCCGGCAATCAATAGCATCAAACCATCTTTCATTGGATTCTCCTCTTCGTCCTTTATTCATGATGCGCCTGGTGCGGCCGCACAGCAAGCGTGTGCTGGCACCGTTGGGCGGAATCGTTATCCGGCTTGGTCAGTTTCGTAATTGCATGTCCGCATCACTCGGGGCACCATGGGCAGCGACAATATCTACACGCGGAGACACTATGAAACCAACACGGCGCACCGCGCTGAAAACGCTGCTGTCGGGCGCCGCGCTGGCGCCGCTGGCGGCCAACGCCAAGCCCACCTGGGGACGCGGCGTCGAAGGCCAGCGCAAGGCCGACCTGGGCAACGGCACCTACCTCAACCCCATCCTGTCCGGCGACCATCCCGATCCCACCATACTCAAGGACGGCGACGACTACTACATGACGTTTTCGTCCTTCCTGTCCTACCCCGGCGCCGTCATCTGGCATTCGCGCGACCTGGTGAACTGGGAACCCATCGTCGCCGCGCTCACCAAGCCTATCGGCAGCGTGTGGGCGATGGACCTCGTCAAGCACAATGGCCGCTACTTCATCTACATCCCCGCCGAAGGCAGCATCTACGTCATCTGGGCCGACAACATCCGTGGCCCGTGGAGCGATCCGGTCGACCTGCACATCAACGCCATCGATCCCGGCCACGCGGTCGGCGAGGACGGCAAGCGCTACCTGTTCGTCAATGGCGTGCGCCGCATCGGCCTGACCAACGACGGCCTGGCGACGGTCGGCACGCTGGAAAAAGTCTACGAGCCATGGCGCTATCCGTCCGACTGGGTGGTCGAGATGTTCGCCCCCGAGGGCCCGAAGCTGTTGCGCCGCAATGGCTGGTACTACCTGGTGCTGGCGGTGGGCGGCACCTCCGGCCCGCCGACCAGCCATATGGTGATCGCCGCCCGCTCGCGCTCCATCCACGGCCCGTGGGAGAACTGCCCGCACAATCCGCTGGTGCGTACCCGCAGCGACAGCGAGATGTGGTGGTCGCGCGGCCACGCCACGCTGGTCGAAGGCCCTGCCGGCGACTGGTGGATGGTCTACCACGGCTACGAGAACGGCTACCGCACGCTGGGCCGCCAGGCCTTGCTGGAGCCGATCGAATGGACCAGCGACGGCTGGTTCAAGGCCAAGGGCGGCGACCTGTCGTCGCCGCTGCCGATGCCGAAGAAGGGCAGCGCGGTCCCGCACGGCCACGCGTGGTCAGACGACTTCACGCAGGACCGCTTCGGCATGCAGTGGAGCTTTTTCAATCCGGGACCGGACGAGATGCGGCGCGTGCGCCGCGAAGCCGGCGGCCTCACGATCGCCGGCAAGGGAACATCCCCGGCCGACTGCTCACCGCTCACCTGCACGGCCGGCGAGCGAAGTTACGAAGCCACCGTCACGCTCGACATTTCAGGCGCAGGTCATGGCGGCCTGCTGTTGCACTACAACGAGCGCATGTTCGTCGGCATCGGCTTCAGCACCACCCACATGCGGACCTACCACTACGGCCAGGAGCAAAGCTGGATGCGCGAGAAGATGGCCGTGTCCATGGTACGCATCCGCGTGCGCAACGACCGCAACATCGTCACCTTCTGGTACGCGCTCGGAACCGGCGAATGGATCCAGCATCCGTGGCAGATGGAGGTATCGGGCATGCACCACAACGTGTTCGGCGGCTTCCTCAGCCTCAAGCCGGGCGTCTACAGCGCCGGCGAGGGCGCTGTGCGTATGCGCGATTTCCGCTACCGCGCGTTAACCTAGTTCTGGCCGGCGTAGACCTTCACAAGGTCGTACAGGAAGGTGCGGCCTTCCATCAGCGACTGCACGCCGATGTATTCGTTCAGGCCGTGGATGTTGCCCAGGTCCGGCGTCAGGAAGATGCCGCTGATGCCGTAGGTCGGAATACCGGCCGCGTTGAGGAACTGGCCGTCGGTGGCGCCCGATTGCAGGATGGGCAGCACCGGCACGCCGGGCCACATCTTCGCGGTCAGCTTTTCGACCGGCTCCATGATGGCGCGCGTCAGTTCAGGCGGCGCCGAATTCTCGCCACGGATTTCCAGCGTCTCCACCTTCACGGCCGGATCGTTGATGGCCTTGACCAGCGCCTCGCGCACCGTCTCCTGCGTCACGCCGGGGAAGATGCGGCAGTTGATGTTGGCGCGTGCGCGCTGCGGCAGCGCGTTGGTGGCGTGGCCCGCGTCGAGCATGGTCGCCACGCAGGTGGTGTGCAGCATCGCACCCCAGCTGCTGTTGCGCTCCGATAGCAGCGCCACCGCCTTGGCATCGTTGGGATTCTTCACCACGGCCAGCATTGCCGCCGCCACGTCCTTGTGGCCTTCGTTCGACTGGATCTTCGACATGCCCTTCAGGTAGCCGCGGCTGCCGTCGGCCAGCTGGATCGGGAAGGTGTAGCCTTCGATCTTTTTCAGCGCGCCGGCCAGGCGGTAGATCGCGTTGTCCTTCTGCGGACGCGAACTGTGGCCGCCGCGATTGGTCACTTCCAGCCGGTAGTTCTGCGACACCTTCTCGCCCGCCTGCACCGTCATCGACACGCGCTTGCCCGCCGCATCAAGCTCGCCGCCCGCGCCTTCGTTGATGGCGAAGCCGGCGTCGATCAACTCGCGGCGGTTCTTGGTCAGCCACTCGGCGCCGTTGAAGGCGCCGCCGGTCTCCTCGCCGCAGGTCAGCGCCATCTTCAGCGTGTGGCGCGGCACGTAACCCTCGGTCTTGAAGCGCACCAGCGTATCGGCCCAGATGGCCGCCTGCGCCTTGTCGTCCAGCGCGCCGCGCGCGTAGAACTTGCCGTCTTCCTCGATCAGCGTGAACGGATCGCGCACCCAGTCCTCGCGCTTGGCCTCGACCACGTCGATGTGCGCCAGCAGCAGGATGGCTTTCGCCTTCGGATCGCTGCCCGGCATCACGGCCACCAGCCCGCCCTCCTTCGGGTGCGCCGGATCCGCGTACAGGTGCAGCTGCGAGTCGGTGAAGCCCGCCGTCTTCAATCGCGCGGCGACACGTTCGGCGGCCAGCGTGCAGCTGCCCGACGACAGCGTGGTGTTGGTTTCGACCAGCTCCTTGTAGAGGGCGCGGAACTTCTGCTCCGTGGGATCGGCGTGCGCGCTCTGCACGCAAGCCATCATGACAGACACCGCACCCAGCACAAAACGAGACTTCATCGTCGATTCCTTAGTTAGAGACTGCGTCCACGGCGTCATCGGGCGACGACACCAATTCTTCATCTGCCTTGGCTTGCTGCCGTTGCCACATCTGCGCGTACAAACCGTCCGCCGCCAGCAACGACTGGTGCGTGCCGCGTTCGACGATGCGGCCGTGGTCCAGCACCAGGATCTGCTGCGCGTCCGCCACCGTGGACAGGCGGTGCGCGATCACCATCGTCGTGCGGCTCTTGGCGATTTCCTTCAACTGCGCCTGGATCGCCTGCTCGGCCTTGGAGTCCAGCGCGGAGGTGGCCTCGTCGAAGATCAGGATGGCGGGATTCTTCAGCAGCGTGCGGGCGATGGCCACGCGCTGCTTCTCGCCGCCGGAGAGTTTCAGGCCACGTTCGCCTACCATGGTCGCGTAGCCGTCCGGCAGGCTGTCGATGAAGTCGTGGATGGACGCCGCGCGCGCCGCCGCCACGATCTGCTCTTTCGTCGCGCCGGGCTGGCCGTAGGCGATGTTGTATTCGATGGTGTCGTTGAACAGCACCGTATCCTGCGGCACGATGCCGATCGCGTGGCGCAGCGTGTCCTGCGTGACCGAGCGCAGGTCCTGGCCGTCGATGGTGATGCCGCCGGCGTTGACCTCATAGAAGCGGAACAGCAATCGCGACAAGGTCGACTTGCCCGAACCGCTGTGGCCCACCACCGCCGTCGTGGTGCCCGGCGCGATGGTGAAGTCCACGTCGAACAGGATCTGGCGCTTGGATTCGTAGCTGAAGTCCACGTGGTTGAAGCGCACCTGCGCGCCGTGCGTGAGCAGCGGCTGCGCGTCGGGCGCGTCGGCCACTTCGCGGTTCTGGTCCAGCAGCGCGAACAGCTTCTCCATGTCGGCCAGGCTTTGCTTGATCTCGCGGTAGATCACGCCGAGGAAGTTGAGCGGGATGTACAGCTGGATCATGAAGGCGTTCACCAGCACCAGGTCGCCCAAGGTCATCTTGCCGTCGATGACGCCTTGCGTGGCACGCCACAGGATCAGCGTGACGGCGGTGGCGATGATCAGCGACTGCCCGGTGTTCAGCAGCGACAGCGACGTCTGCGATTTGACGGCGGCCGATTCGTAGCGCTGCAAGCCCTCGTCGTAGCGCTTCGCCTCGTAGTCCTCGTTGCCGAAGTATTTGACGGTCTCGTAGTTGATCAGCGAATCGATGGCCTTGGTGTTGGCCTTCGAATCCAGCTCGTTCATGGTGCGGCGGAAGTGCGTGCGCCAGTCGGTGATGAAGATGGTGAACGAGATGTAGGTCACCAGCGCGACGAAGGTGATCACCGAGAACCAGATGTCGTAATGCGTGACGAGGTAGCCCAGCACCAGCGTGATCTCCACCAGCGTCGGCAGGATGTTGAACAGCGTGTAGCTGATCAACGAACCGACGGCGCGCGTGCCGCGTTCGATATCGCGCGTCATGCCGCCGGTCTGGCGGTTCAGGTGGAAGCGCAGCGACAACGCGTGCAGGTGGCGGAACACCTGCAGCGCGATGGTCCGCACGGCGCGCTGCGTGACGCGCGCGAACAGGAACTCGCGCAGCTCGGTGAAGAAGGTAGTGGACACACGCAGCACGCCGTACGCCACCAGCGCGCCGAGCGGCAGCACCAGCAGCGCCTGCGGGTGCGTCGGCGAAATGGTCAGGCTGTCGATCAGACGCTTCATCACCACCGGTACGCCGACGTTGGCCAGCTTGGCGCCGACCAGGCAACCCAGCGCCAGCAGCACGCGCCATTTGTAGACCCACAGGTAAGGGAAGAGTGTTTTCAGCGTCGCCGTGTCGCTGCGCTGGGGGGCGCTGCTGGCGTTGTTGGAGGGTTCGGGCGGGGAGTTCGGGTAACGGCGCATGGCGGATGTCGGCTTTTTATGGTTCAATCCCGGTAATTGTAGCCCTTCAAGAGAATTCACGATGACCTCCCCCGAAAATCCCACCACCATCAAAGTCGAAACCGTCAACCGCGGCCTGCCAGCGGGGAAAATGCCGGAATTGCGCATGATGCCGGCGCCGTCGGATGCCAACGTCTACGGCGACGTGTTCGGCGGCTGGATCATGGCGCAGGTCGACATCGCCGGCTCGCTGCCGGCCACCCGCCGCGCCAACGGCCGCGTCGCGACCATCTCGGTGAACTCCTTCGTGTTCAAGAACCCCGTGTTCGTGGGCGACCTGCTGTCGTTTTATGCTGATATTGTCAAGGTTGGCAATACGTCCATCACCGTCAACGTCGAGGTGTATGCGGAGCGCAACCGCCTGCAGGCGTGCACCGTCAAGGTCACCGAGGCCACGCTGACCTACGTCGCCACCGACTCCGACCGCAAGCCGCGCAAGGTGCCGCCGATCGAAACGCTGATCCGTTCCTGATCCGGCGCGACGTGCGGCCGGGGGGGCGCGATGCAAAACCTATGCAATAGGGAAATCCCTACAGCCAGATCAGGCTGGACCGATGTTATTGCGCGTGGTCCCTTGTTATTGTCGAAACATACGACAAGTCCCCCTCCAGGCCACTATGAAACTCCTACGCACCATGAGGCTCAGCATCAAGCTTCCGTTGACGATTGCGTCGTTGCTGTTCCTGATGGCAGGAGCAGCCATTACCGTTGAGTTGCAACTCGCTCGCGGACTCAATGCGTTTAAGACCGATGTGGCCGCGGTGAATCAGCAGGAACGGGAAATCAATGCAATTAACATTGCGTTTCGCGAGCAAGTCCAGGAGTGGAAAAATCTACTGTTGCGAGGTAAACAACCGGACAAGTTTCAGAAACACTGGTCCGCTTTCGAAAAGAATGAACAGGATGTCGCCATCGCCGTCGGGCACCTGCTGGATAGCCTGACCGAACCCGAGGCGCGCGGGCTGCTGATCCAATTCGCCGAGGCGCATCGTCTGATGGGACAGCGATACCGTGCGGGTATGGAGACATTCAAGGCTGCCGGTTTCGATCCCCATCAAGGCGACCTCAGCGTCGAGGGGATGGATCGCGGCCCCATGAAGCTGCTGCGCGAGGCGTCCGGCGCGTTGGCAAAAAACAGTGCCCTTGTCAGCGCGTCGACGGTGGAAGCCAGCCACATCGCCGAAATTTTCAGCCTGGTTGTGATTTCGACGATGCTGCTGCTGGGCCTCCTGATCGGATTCCTTCTCAGTCGCTCAGTGCTCCGATTATTGGGGGGCGAGCCGGCCGACGCCGCCGCGATCGCGCGCGCGATCGCGGGCGGCGACTTGTCGACGGCGGTCGCGCTGCGCGACGACGACGCAACGAGCATGATGGCTCGCGTTAAACAAATGCAGACCAGCCTGATCAAGATTGTCAGCGAAGTGCGCACCGGTACCGACGTGATCGCCGCCGCGTCGGTCCAGATTGCGAGCGGCAATCTGGACCTGTCCGCTCGCACCGAAGAACAAGCCAGCGCGCTGGAAGAAACCGCTTCTTCGATGGAGCAGTTGACCGCGACCGTCCGGCAAAATGCCGCACATCTTCTCCAGGCCAACCAACTGGCGCAGTCCGCATCCGAGATGGCCGTCAGAGGAGGCGCCGCAGTGTCTCAAGTCGTGGACACCATGGGGGAAATCAATGACTCGTCGAGAAAAATTGTCGACATCATCGGCGTGATTGACAGTATCGCCTTCCAGACCAATATCCTCGCGCTGAATGCCGCGGTAGAAGCCGCGCGCGCCGGCGAACAAGGGCGAGGGTTCGCCGTGGTCGCTGGGGAAGTCCGAAACCTCGCCCACCGTTCCGCAGCGGCAGCGAAGGAAATCAAGACCTTGATCGGCGATTCCGTCGACAAGGTCGATAGCGGCGCAAAACTGGTCGATCAAGCCGGAGCCACCATGAACGAGCTGGTCTCCGGCGTGCAGCGCTTGACCGAGATACTCAGTGAAGTCACGATCGCCGGCAACGAGCAGACTTCAGGTATCGAGCAAATCAACCGGGCGATTATCCAGATGGACAGTGTCACGCAGCAAAATGCCGCGTTGGTGGAGGAAGCGGCCGCGGCTGCGCAAAGCATGCAAGAACAATCCGCAAAGCTGGCCGGCCTGGTGAGCATCTTCACGCTGCCGCAAGCCCGCCCTCTTCTCATGTCGCCGTCGCGCCGGGTTGCTTGAGCCACCTTAGCGCTTGAATCGGGCACGGAGCGACCTATACTGGCTAGACCATCACCGCATGGAGGCGCTACATGTTGAAAGTCACGGAGAGTGAAATCGAGCAAGAGCTGGATAGCTATCTGCACCAGGCTCTGACGCAGACGATAGTTGTGGAACAAGCCGACCGCGACCCGGTGGTCGTGCTGTCACTGGCCGAGTTTGAGAGGCTGCAGGACGTCGACGACCAGCACTGGGCCGATTGCGCCCGCAAGGCCAACGTCGAAGGGTATGTCGACCACGATCATGAAGTGCGGCAGCGGCTGGCCGCCGCCATGAAGGAAAAACGGCTCGCTTGCATCAGGAAGGGACCGCATTTCGAACACCACTAGCAAAAAAAATCGCCTGTCTCAGCAGGCGATTTTTTCTTGTTACGCTGCGACCTTTTCGTCGCGCAGCTGGCGGCGCAGGATCTTGCCGACGTTGGTCTTCGGCAGCTCATCACGGAACTCGATGTACTTCGGCTTTTTGTAGGCGGTCAGCTCGTGCTTGCAGAAGTCCAGCAGTTGCTCGGCGGTCAGGTTCGGATCCTTGCGCACCACGAACAGCTTGACGGCCTCGCCGGAGTTCTTGTCCGGCACGCCGATGCAAGCCACTTCCAGCACGCCTGGATGCGAGGCGACCACGCCTTCCACTTCGTTCGGATACACGTTGAAGCCGGACACGATGATCATGTCCTTCTTGCGGTCGACGATGCGCGTGAAACCCTGCTCGTTCATGATGCCGACGTCGCCGGTCTTGAAGAAGCCGTCGGGCGTCATCGACTTGGCGGTCTCGTCCGGACGGTTCCAGTAGCCGGCCATCACCTGCGGGCCGCGGATGGCGATCTCGCCGGTGCCGCCCAGCGGCAGCACGTTGCCGTCGTCGTCCAGGATGCACACTTCGGTCGATGGAATCGGCAGGCCGATGGTACCGGTGAATTCCTTGATGTCCACGCGGTTGGCGGTGGCCACCGGCGACGTTTCGGACATGCCGTAGCCTTCGATGATCGGCGTGCCGGTCAGCTTGAGCCAGCGGTCGGCCACGGCCTGTTGCACGGCCATGCCGCCGCCGTTGCAGACCGAGTACGACGAGAAGTCCAGCTTGGCGAATTCGGCGTTGTTGAGCAGCGCGTTGTACAGCGTGTTCACTGCGGGGAACACGGCCACGCGGTACTTGCCCAGCTCCTTGACGAAGCCGGGAATGTCGCGCGGGTTGGGTACCAGCAGGTTCAGGCCGCCCATGCGCATGCCCATGAAGGCGCTGATGGTCAGCGAGTAGATGTGGTACAGCGGCAGCGCGCACACGAACACCAGCTGCTCGGCCTGCGGCTTGAATTGCAGCCAGGCTTCGTTCTGCAGCACGTTGGCGATGATGTTACGGTGCAGCAGCACGGCGCCCTTGGACACGCCGGTGGTGCCGCCCGTGTATTGCAGGAAGGCGATGTCGTCATGCCCCTGCTTGACCGGATCCAGCGCAAGGCGCGAACCTTCCGCCAGCACCTGCTTGAACGAGACCGAGTTCGGCAGCGAGTACGACGGCACCATCTTCTTGACGTTGCGGACCACGAAGTTGACCAGCGCGCCCTTGAGCGTGCCCAGCATGTCGCCCATGGTGGCGACGATGACGTGCTTGACCTGGGTGTGCGCCAGCACCTGCTCCACCGTGGTGGCGAAGTTCTCCAGCACGATGATCGCTTCCGAACCGGAGTCGGTCAGCTGGTGCTGCAGCTCGCGCGGCGTGTACAGCGGGTTGACGTTGACCACCGTGTAGCCGGCGCGCAGGATGGCCGCCATCGCCACCGGATACTGCAGCACGTTCGGCAACATGATCGCCACGCGCGCGCCCGGCTTCAGGCCCTTGCTTTGCAGCCAGGCGCCCATCTGCAGCGATAGCTTGTCCAGCTCGCCGTAGGTGAGGAACTTGTCCATGCAGACGTAGGCGTTGCGGTCGGCATACTTGCGGAACGATTCCTCCAGCAGGTGGGTGACCGAGCGGTACTGCGTGCTGTCGATCTCGGCGGGCACGCCTTCGGGGTAGGACTTGAGCCAAATCTTTTCCATGTCTTATGCAGCTTTCTTGTTCTGGCCGGGTGGTTCATCGCGCAGCATGCGCCGCAGGATTTTCCCGACGTTGGTTTTGGGTAGCTCCTCGCGGAACTCGATATATTTTGGCTTTTTATAGCCGGTAAATTGTTCTTTGCAATAGGCCATCAACTGCTCGACCGTCAGGTTCGGATCCCTGCGCACCACGAACACCTTGACCGCCTCGCCCGAGTGCTCGTCCGGCACGCCGATGCAGGCGCATTCGAGCACGCCCGGATGCGCCGCGATCACGCCCTCCAGCTCGTTCGGGTAGACGTTGAAGCCGGACACCAGGATCATGTCCTTCTTGCGGTCGACGATCTTCACGAAGCCGTTCTCGTCCATCACGCCGACGTCGCCGGATTTGAAATAGCCGTCGGCCGTCATGACCTTGGCGGTTTCGTCCGGCCGGTTCCAGTAGCCCGCCATCACCTGCGGGCCGCGGATAGCGATCTCGCCAGGCTGGCCCAGCGCCACTTCGTTGCCGTCGTCATCGAGGATAGCGATTTCGGTCGACGGCACCGGCAAACCGATGGTGCCGGTGAAGGCCGAGCTGTCGGCGCGGTTGCAGGTAGCCACCGGCGACGTTTCAGACAGGCCGTAGCCTTCGATGATGGACACGCCCGTCACCTTCAGCCATTTATCGTTGACGGCCTGCTGCACCGCCATGCCGCCGCCGTTGCAGATCTTCAGGCCCGAGAAGTCCAGGTTGCCGAACGACGGATGGTTCAGCAGCGCGTTGTACAGCGTGTTCACCGCCGGCAGCATGTTGAACTTGTACTTGCTCAGCTCCTTGATGAAGCCGCCGATGTCGCGCGGATTCGGGATCAGGATGTTCAGCGCGCCCACCCGCGTCCCCCACATGGCGCAGCAGGTCAGCGCGAAGATGTGGTACAGCGGCAGCGCGCAGACGATGGTGATCTGCTCGGTCACATTGCCCAGCGCCGGCTTGGACCAGGCCTCGTTCTGCAGCAGGTTGGCGACCAGGTTGCGGTGCGTCAGCGTCGCGCCCTTGGACACGCCGGTGGTGCCGCCCGTGTACTGCAGGAAGGCGGCGTCGGTCGGTTCCAGCGACACCGGCGTCAACTTCATGCGGCCGCCCTGCGACAGCGCATCCTTGAAGCGCACCGCGTTCGGCAGCGAGAACGGCGGCACCATCTTCTTGACGCTGCGCACCACGAAGTTGACCAGCGCGCCCTTGAGGCCGCCGAGCATCTCGCCCATGCTGGCCACCACGATGTGCTTGACCTGGGTGCGGCCCAGCACCTGCTCCAGCGTGGTCGCGAAATTCTCCAGGATCAGGATAGCCTCGCAGCCCGAATCGTTGAGCTGGTGCTCCAGTTCGCGCGGCGTGTACAGCGGATTGATGTTGACCACGGTGTAGCCGGCGCGCAGGATGGCGGCGATGGCGATCGGATACTGCAGCACGTTGGGCATCATCACGCCGACGCGCGCGCCCTTCTTCATGCCGCGGCTTTGCAGCCAGGCGCCCAGGCGCTTGGAGTAGGCGTCGACTTCGGCATAGGTGAGGAATTTATCCATACAGACGTAGGCGTTGCGGTCTGCGAACTTGTGGAAGGACTCTTCCAGCAGCTGGACCAGCGAGCGATACTGAGTCGTGTCTATCTCCGTCAGCATGCCGGGCGGGTACGACTTCAACCAGATTTTTTCCATCCTGTGCCTCGTGTCTCGAATTATCGTTGTAAGGTCCGGCGCACAGTGCCGGTTCAGGGTCGGTCATTCGTCTATGCGAACTTCGAGAGCCTACTTATCACGATGCTATCGGGCAGCAAGCTCGGACGCAAGCGCATTTAACCATATTTGAATGCAGCTTCTAACGGCTTTTTATGCTGCATCGCAGCATCAATGTGTGCCTTCCAGCGCGGCGTCCGGCTGCTGGGTGGCCTCCGCGTTGAGCAATACGGGGCGGCCCAGTTGCTGCAACTGCTGCTGGCGTTGAACTAGATCAAGAGAAGCTAATTTTTGCACTGCACCATAAAAACGCACGAACGTTCGTTCCTGCTTCAGCAAAGAACGGAAGGCGGGCAGATAATCGTGGTAAGTTCCCACAGCGCTGAGGTGGGCGTTGGTCAGCGGTTCGGCAAACCAGCGGTCGTAGCCCGCGTAGCCGCCCCAGCTGTCCTTCAACTTCTGGTAATCGGTTTTCAGGTGGGCGAAGATGCGTGCCTTCTCCGCGCGCTTGTGGCGGATGCTGGTTTTGGCGGCGTAGGTGTCGGCCAGCATTTTGCGGTGGCGTACCAACAGTTCCAGGAAATCCTGGCGGCGCGCATTGTAGCGGGTGTAGGCCTCGCGCATCGGATCGGTGCCGTACAGCTCCAGCCAGCGCGCCACGCCGGCCTCCTCCACCGCCGTCGCGAAGCCTTCGTTGAACTGGGAATCGCCCTGCACGTACACCACCTGGTGCGCCAGCTCGTGGAACACCATGCGCGCCAGCTCGGCGTCGGAATAGTTGATGAAGGTCGACAGCAGCGGATCGCTGAACCAGCCCAGCGTGGAATACGCCGGCACGCCGCCGACCTGCACGTCGTTGCGCTCCTTGCGCAGTTCGTCGGCATAGGCCATCGCGTCTTCCTTGCTGTAGTAGCCGCGATAGCTGACGCAGCCGGCGATCGGGAAGCACCACTGGATCGGCCGCAGCGACAGCTCCGGCGTCGCCACCACGTTCCACAGCACGAAGGGGCGCGTGAGCGCGGCGTAGTTCTTGTAGCTGGCGTTGTCGGGCAGGCCCAGTTCCTTGACGGCGAAGCGGCGTATCAACAACGCTTTTTCCAGGCGGGCCTTGAGCTGGGGATCGGTGCTGGGATCGCCCAGCCAGTCTTCAATCGGACGGGCGTCCGACCACAGCGCATACTGGCCCTGAGCGGCCTGCATGTAGTACTTGAATTGCGCGCAGCCAGCCAGCATAAGTGCTGCGCAGCCCGCCGCCACCCAGTATCTGGCGCGGACGATTCGGCGGGCTAAGTTGCGCATACATTACCTTCAAGCAGCGACTCTTTCGACTTGTACCAGTGTATCGTAAAAAGTTGGTGCGCGGCCCATATCGGTTAACTGTTGGCTGGTAACCTCATTGGCGTTTTTACCATCCCTGCCTAGCTTTTTCCACCACACTGACAAGCCTACAACAAGGCCCGCGCGCGCCTTGTCCGTGACCCGCGCCTTGGCGATGAAGGTGCCGCGGTCGTTGAAGATGCGCACCATGTCGCCGTCGGCGATGCCGCGCGCGGCGCTGTCGTCGGGATGGATGTCGAGGTGCGGCTCGCCCTCCGCCGAACGCAGGCTTTTCACGTTGACGAATGTGGAGTTGAGGAAGTTGCGCGCCGGCGGAGAAATCATCGCCAGCGGATAGCGCTTGGCCAGCTCCGGGTTGCTGGCCACCGATTCATACGGCGGCAGGTAGGCGGGCAGCGGATCGAGTCCGTCGGCCGCCATCGCGGCGGAATAGAACTCGCACTTGCCGGACGGCGTGGGGAAGCCGCCGTGCGCGAACGGCGCGTCGGGCACGTTGAGTTTCTGCCAGCCCTTTTGCTTCAGCGACTCCCAATCGAAGTTGACGGCGCGGACGTCCTGCGCGTTAAAGGCCATCGCCGCCAGCTGGTCGTCGCTGTCCTGGAAGCACGGGTCGTCGAAGCCCATGCGCGCGGCCAGCAGGCGGAAGATCTCGGTGTTGGCCTTGGCCTCGCCCATCGGCGCGATGGCGGCGTTGTTGGCCATCATGTACAGGTGGCCGTAGGCGGTGTGCGTGTCGATGTGCTCCAGCTGCGTGGTGGCCGGCAGCACGATGTCGGCATAGTCCACGGTGTCGGTCTGGAAGTGCTCCAGCACCACGGTGAACAAATCCTCGCGCGCGAAGCCGGCCATCACCTTGCCCGAATCGGGCGCGATCGCCAGCGGGTTGGCGTTGTAGACGATCACCGCCTCCACCGCCGGCCCGAACTCCGGCGACGCGGCGCGCAGCAGGTCGTCGCCGATGGTGGTCATGTTGATGGTGCGCGGCTGCTTCGTCAGCAGGTCGGGCCGCTGCAGCGCCGCCTTGTTGGTCGGGAAGGAGCCGCCGGACGACAGCTGGATGCCGCCGGCCGGATGGCGCCACGCGCCCACCAGCGCCGGCAGGCAGGCGATGCTGCGCACCGACATGCCGCCGCCGCGCACGCGCTGCACCCCGTAGTTGGCGCGGATCGCCACCGGCTCGCCGGCGCGCGCCATGCCGCCGTACAACCGCGCCAGGTCGACCACCTCGGCCACGCTGATGCCGCAGGTTTCGGCGGTGCGTTCCGGCGTCCATTCGGCGGCGCGCTCCTTCAGTTGCTCGAAGCCCAGCGTGTGCTGCGCGATGTAGTCGTGGTCGAGCAGGTCTTCGGCGATCAGCACGTGCATCAGGCCCAGCGCCAGCGCGGCGTCGGTGCCGGGCAGCAGCGCGATGTGCTGGTGGCATTTCTCGGCCGTCAGCGAGCGGTAGGGATCGATGGCGATCAGCTTGGCGCCGTTGCGCTTGGCCTCCTGCGCGCGGGTCCAGAAGTGCAGGTTGGAGGCGATCGGATTGCCGCCCCAGATCACGATCAGTTTCGCGTTCTGGAACTGTTCAAGGTCAATACCGATCGAGGCGCCGATGGTGTACTTGTAACCGGTGGCGCCGGCGGTCGCGCAGATGGTGCGGTCCAGCAGCGAGGCGCCGATGCGGTTGAAGAAACGCATCGACATCGACTCGCCCTGCACCAGCCCCATGGTGCCGCAATAGCTGTACGGCAGGATCGCCTCCGGCGCGCGCTCGGCCAGCGGCTTGAGGCGGGCGGCGATGGTGTCGAGCGCCTCGTCCCAGCTGATGCGCTCGAACTTGCCCTCGCCCTTCTTGCCGATGCGGCGCAGCGGATGCAGCAGACGGTCCGCGTGGTAGGTGCGCTCGGTGTAGCGCGCCACCTTGGTGCACAGCACGCCGGCCGTGGTTGGATGGTCGGGGTCGCCCTTGACGGCGGTGGCCACGCCGTCCTCCACCGTCACCAGCAGCGCGCAGGTGTCGGGGCAATCGTGCGGGCAGGCCGCGCGGACTTGTGTCGTTGTCATGTCTTGGATCAAAAATCGTGGACGGAAAGCTGTATGGTAAACGAAATGGAGACGATTCCGTCCGCTCTGGATTTGTTCGGCTGACAAGGGCTACAATGGCTGTTCTCGCCGCCCAAAAGGCAGGCGAACCCGATCTTGGAGAAGCAGATGAAACTAGTTGATCCCATCATTGCATTTCAATCTGAAATACAGCAAATCCGGCGTGACCTGCACGCCCATCCCGAGCTGTGCTACGAAGAGCAACGCACCTCCGACATCATCGCCGACAAGCTGAGCGAATGGGGCATCCCGGTGATCCGCGGACTGGGCCTGACGGGCGTGGTCGGCATCATCAAGCACGGCAGCTCCAAGCGCGCGATCGGCCTGCGCGCCGACATGGACGCGTTGCCGATGCAGGAAGTGAACACCTTCGCCCACGCCTCGCGCCATCCCGGCAAGATGCACGCCTGCGGCCACGACGGCCACACCGCCATGCTGCTGGGCGCGGCCAAGCACCTGGCCGAGCACCGCAATTTCGACGGAACGGTTTACCTCGTTTTCCAGCCGGCCGAGGAAGGCGGCGCCGGCGCGCGCCGCATGATCGAGGACGGCCTGTTCGAGCAGTGCCCGATGGATGCGATCTACGGCATGCACAACTGGCCGGGCGCGCCGGCCGGCACGATGAGCGTGGTCGAGGGGCCGATGATGGCGTCCAGTAACGAGTTCTACGTCACGGTCAAAGGCAAGGGCGCGCACGCGGCCCAGCCGCACAAGGGCATCGATCCGGTGATGGTGGCGGTGCAGATCGCGCAGAGCTGGCAGACCATCATCAGCCGGCAGAAGAGCCCGCTGGACACGGCCGTGCTGTCGATCACGCAGATCCACGCCGGCAGCGCCACCAATGTGATTCCCGACGAGGCCGAACTGGTGGGTACGGTGCGTACCTTCACGCAGCCGGTGCTGGACATGATCGAGCAGCGCATGGGCGAGATCGCCCACCACACGGCGGCCGCGTTCGGCGCCGAGGTGGAGTTCAAGTTCCGCCGCAATTATCCGCCGCTGGTCAACCATCCGGCCGAGACGCGCTTCGCGGTCGAGGTGATGAAGTCGGTGGTGGGCGCCGACAAGGTCGACGACAACGTCGAGCCGACCATGGGCGCGGAAGACTTCGCGTTCTTCCTGCAGGCCAAGCCGGGCTGCTACGTCTTCATCGGCAACGGCGAGGGCGACCATCGCGACGGCGGCCACGGCCTCGGCCCGTGCGTGCTGCACAACGGCAGCTACGACTTCAACGACAACTTGCTGCCGATCGGCGCCAGCTTCTGGGTGCGGCTGGCGGAAATGAGCTTGCCAGCGGCTTAAACCAGCTTGTCCGGGGCGGTTCCGACGCGCTGTCCCGGGTTCACCGCTTCCAGTCCCAGCAGGGCCGCCGAATGATCGGCCTGCGGGACAGTCTCCACCAGCGCCTGATAGCGTTCGGTCACCAGCTGCGTCACCGGCAAGGTGATGCCGGCCGCCTCCGCAGCAGCCAGGATGTTGCGCTGATCCTTCAATTGCGTCTTCACCTGTCCGCCCGCGACAAAATTCCGGTCCAGCATGCGCTGGCCGTGTACATCAAGAATTTTGCTTTCGGCGAAGCCGCCGCGTATCGCCGCCCGCATCGCGGCCGGATCGGCGCCGGCCGCCTGCGCCAGCAGCAAGGCCTCGGCCACGATGTTGATGGTGGCGCCGACGATCAGTTGATTGCACAGCTTGGCCACCTGGCCGCTGCCGGCCGGGCCCACCAGCGTCGGCCGGCCCATGACGGCCAGCACCGGCTCCAGCTCGGCGAAATCATCCGCATCGCCGCCGGCCATGATGGCCAGCGTGCCCGCCGCCGCGCCGCCCACGCCGCCGGACACCGGCGCATCGACAAAGCGCCGTCCCTGCGCGGCCAGCAGCGCGTGGAAGTCCTGCGCCTCGGATTGGCGGGTCGAACTCATGTCCACCCACAGCGCGCGCGGCGCCAGCGCCGGCAGCGCGGCGCGCATCACCTCGCCGACGACCGGGCCGGCCTCCAGCATCGAGATGACGATGCCGGCGTCGCGCACCGCCTCGGCCAGATCGGGCACCGCGTGCGCGCCGGCGTCGGCCAGCGCGGCGGCCTTGGCGAAGGTGCGGTTCCAGACCGAGACCTGGTGGCCGGCCGCCAGCAGGCGGCGCACCATCGGATCTCCCATCAAGCCAATACCGAGAAAGGCGATTCGCGTAGACAATTCCAACTCCTGAGATGGTCAAAAAAGCAGCCACGCCGGAATATTTTCAAGAACCCCGGTACAATCTGGGCAGCCGTATAAATTGAGATACAGCACTAACTATGCAAGGATACTATGTTCGCTAAAAAATTGATCGCAGCCGCCGCCGCACTGATCGCGATGCAGGGCGCCTACGCCGATGACAAGCTGGTCGACTCCGTCGCCATCGATTACGGCAATGCCGCCAAGGTCCAGATGGTGCGTTTCAGCGCCGCCAAGGACTGGAGCGCGCGCTGGTTCCAGTCGAACGGCACGCACCTGAGCGGCTACTGGGAAGCCAGCGCCGGTTTCTGGAAAGAGAGCCAGTACCAGAATATTTCTGGCAACACCGCCCACCTGTGGGATGTCGGCTTCACGCCGGTGTTCCGCTTCGAGAATGACAACAAAAAGGGCCTGTACTACGAAGGCGGCATCGGCGTGCACCGCCTGTCCAAGCTGTACGACAACGACACCTACCGCCTGTCGACCCACTTCCAGTTTGGCGACCACATCGGCATCGGCTACGTGTTCGACAACAACTGGGAAATCGGCGGCAAGATCCAGCACTTCTCGAACGGCGGCTACAAAAAGCCCAATACCGGCGTGAACTTCCTCGAAGTCAAAGCGGCCTACCACTTCTAAAAATTTGGGGTCAAGTCTGACATTCGGACACGGGCTCTACTGTAGCGCGGCGCTACGGTAGAGCCCGTGTCCGAATGTCAGACTTGACCCCAATGTCTTATACGTTCGTTTCGGCGACGATCTTCCAGCTTTTGCCTTCCTTGGCCCAGTACTGCTTCTTGCGCACCGCGTGGCGGAACTTGCCGACCACGATCTGCTGCGTGAAATTGCTGACGATGACTTCTTCCTGGCTCGGCTGGCGGAAATAGCTCGGCTCGGTCACGGTCACGCTGATCTTCTTGGCACCCGGCAGGAAGCGATTCTTGTCCAGCCAGGCGTTCACATCCTCGTCGGCCGCCGACTTGAAGCGCGGCGAATATAGCGCTCGCAGGCCGGCATCGTCGCGGTTCTCGACGTCGCGGCGCCACGATTCCACCAGCGCGCTGGCGACACGCAGGTCGCGCTCCATCTGTTCCTTGCTGACGAACTCGACCTGGTCGCCGATCAGGATCGGCGTCTTGCCGATCTCCACCGTGCGGGTCAGCGTGTTGAGGTCGTCGTTGCTGACCACTACGCAGCCGTCGGTCGACAGCGGCGGACGGCTGAAGGTCTCCGGCGGCGTGCCGTGCACCCAGATGCCGGAACCGCTGCGGCCCTGCGCCTTGTCCCAGTCGTTCGGATAGTCGAGCGGCAACGCGCCCTTGCCATACATGTCGGGCAGCTTGATGCCGGGCAGGCGGCCGATGATGTAGTACACGCCCACCGGCGTGCGCATGTCGCCTTCCTTGAGCTTGTTGATGCCCAGCTTGCCCTGGCTGACGTAGAAGTCGGACAGCAAACGGATCTGGTCGTTGCGGTTCTCGTACAGGTAGAGTCGCGAATGCTTGGCGTCGACAATCAGCGCGTGGCGCTGGTCCTTGCGCATCTGCAGCAGCGCGCGCGGCAGCAGCGCCGGCGACGGCCGGCCAGGTTCGGCCTGCAGGCGCACGGCCGCCTCGCGGCGCAGATCGGCCAGCTTGGAATCCTCGCCCGGCGGCACGGCAGCGCCCAGCACGTTCACCGCGCGGGTATGCATCAGCAGGATGTCGCCGCGCACCAAGTGGCCAAGGCGGAAGTTGGGATAGGCCTCCACCAGCGCATCGGCCTTTTGCTGGGCCTCACGCAGGTTGTGCTGGGCCAGCTCGCGGTAGATATCGGACAGCAGCTCTTCGGGATTGGCTTTACGAACGACCGGCGCCCGCGCAGGCTTTTTTGCGGCGTAGCTGGCCTCCCCTCCCAAGACACTGAGAAGTACCGCGCATAGCAAGCCACTGGTACGCCAGTGTTGTGTAAATCTAAAGTGTGACATCAGCTACCCGAAGCTTCCTGCTTGATCTGCCATTTTCCACCATTTTTGACGAGCACAAGCGTCTTTCGGCTTCTGGCCGTCAAGCGGTCCGATTCATAAGTCTGGCGGAAGGTCACTTTGGCAGTGTTGCCGTTCACGACCACTTCGGGCGCGCCCACATCGACGCGGATGCGGCCCTTGCCTTCAATGCGGGCGCGGCGCTCATCGGCCCATGCCTTGCGCGACAAGCCTTTGGGCGGTTCGAACTCCTGGCTGTAATAGCCGAGGTAGGAATCGACGTTCTGCGCGGTCCAGGCCTTGGCCCAGCCGTGGACTTGTGCCAGCACGGCGTCGCGGTCGGACGTGTCCGGCTTCGCGGCTTTTTCCGGCTCGTGCTTGGCAGGCTTCGGCGGCTCCGCCTTGGCGGGTTTGGCTGGTTCGGCCTGGGCGACCACTACCGGCGCGGCTTTGACTGGCGCAGGCGCAGGGACAGGTGTCGGCTTCGGCGGTTCGACTTTGGCCAACACTGGCGCCGGGACTGGTGCGGCAGGCTTGGCGGGCGCTGGCGTTGGCGTTGCCGCCGGCGCGGGTGCGGGTGGTTTGGCCGGTACTGGTACTGGTGCTGGCAGTTTGGCAGGTGCCGGTGCGGGCGTCGGCACGGTCGCGGCAGCCACTTTGACGACCGGCGCTGGCGGCGTGACGGACAAGGCTGGTATGCGCTGCAACGTGGTCGACTTGCCGGCATCGGCAGGAATTTGCGAAATCAGCGGCGGAGCCGCATTGGCTGGCGCACGCGGCGCGGTCGCCGCTTGGGCCACCTGCGGCGCCGGAGCAGGAACTGGCGCTGGCGCTGGCGCCGCAGCCTCGGGCGCGGCAAACTTAGCGCCCGTGCTGCTGGAGAAATTACGCAATAGCGTCAGCTTGGACTTGGCCGGCGGCGCATTGTTAGCCCCCAACGCCAGCGCCTTGTCATAAGCCTGGCTGGCCATCTTGCCATAGACATCGCCCAGGTTTTCATAGGCCGTCATATAGCTTGGATTGGTGCGTATCGCCTTTTCCAGCGCCACGCGCGCCTTGTCATACTGCCCGCTGGCGGCGTACAGCACGGCCAGGTTGTTGTATGGCTCCGGCAGATCTTTGTAATCTTCGGTCAGCTTGGTGAAGACAGCGATGGCCTCGTCCGACTTGTTTTGCTCGGTCAGCAGCACGCCTTTCATGAAGCGCATCTGCGGGTCGGACGGATGCCTGCTCAGGTATTCATTGGTCTTGTTAAGTGCTTCGACAACCTTGCCAGCCTTGGCCAGTTTGCTGACGTCGGCCATCTCGTCGGCGCGCGCTGGCGCTGTCGCGAAGATGGTTGCCACGATGCCGGCGGACGCCAGGGCTCGGTACAGCATAGGATGGGCTGTCTTGTTTTTCATTGAGGTATAAAGCAAGCACGGAAGAGCACATGGTACACCTTTCGTTTCTTCAGATCAAAATCTAGCTTGTATCTTATATGCCTCTTTTTACGACAAAAAACTGTCGCCGAAAGCGAAAAACCCCACCAAGATAACTCGGTGGGGTTTTTCATATAACTAGCCTGACGATAACCTACTTTCACACTGGTTGCAGCACTATCATCGGCGCAGAGTTGTTTCACGGTCCTGTTCGGGATGGGAAGGGGTGGGACCAACTTGCTATGGTCATCAGGCATTGACTTGTACTAGCGTCGCGTCTTTTTCCGCGCCGCCAAGAATCTGGAGGAAGTATTATAAACGATTTATATCGTTTATGCAGTAAATATTTAGGTAATGAAGTTGTATCAACGAACGTTCCAACGCACTTCTCATTCACCACAACCTGCTAAGGTTATAGGGACAAGCCGTACGGGCAATTAGTATCAGTTAGCTTAATGCATTACTGCACTTCCACACCTGACCTATCAACGTCCTGGTCTCGAACGACCCTTCAAAGAGCTCAAGGC
>QVIN01000008.1 GCA_003416985.1 Duganella sp. BJB480
CTGCGGCGCTCCTGGCTTATCGTTACAACCTCGATTGTTTGCTTGTTCCTAGTCATATGCACAGTCCTATTCCTATCCGTAAGAATAGCGCATAGGCTGTGTCCGGTGAATCAGGGGGCTATTTCATTTGGCGCGCTACGGCATTCCTCGATCACTGGAAGATCTGCAGCGCCAGGAACATCGGGCAATTCATTTCGCGAGGACGCTCGGCGCTAAACCTTATGGATGGGAGTACCCGCACGGCGACAGTTATGCAAGGCTTCAGTTGCGAGGTGCGCTGCACGTCAACAGCGTACAGTCCTACGAAGCAGCTGGCATCGCCGGCCTTGGCCTGATTCAGGCGCCACTGTTGGCGATTGGCCGGTACTTGGAGAGTGGAGCGTTGATAGAGCTTTTACCAGATTTTCAGCACAAGCCGCTCGACGTCTCCCTGGTAGTAGCGCATCGGCGCAACTTGTCGCGCCGAGTCCGCACCTTCATGAAATGGATCGAAAACGTGCTCGCCCCCTACCTGGAATAGTGCACCGAACGGCTTGGCCCCGCCCTCGAAATCAACATTCTGAGTTGATGTCCTTGGGCGGCGGTAGCTTAAGCCTCAAGCTCGGCGGCATGTGCTGACGCAGTTCATCCGCAGCGTGCTTAAGAGGTGCTACGCTTGCCTATCACACCCCGATAAACGGCATACAATATGGCTATCCTGTCCTTCCGGTGCAAACAGACCAAAAGGCTGTTCGAAGGAAAGGCAGTGCCCAAGTTCGCAAATTTTCGCTCCAGTGCAGAACGGAAGCTCCAGCTACTGGACAGCGCAGCCACATTGGATTTCTTACGCTCTCGGCCCGGAAATCATCTGGAGGCGCTCAGCGGCGAGCGCCGGGGCGAATACAGTATTAGAGTGAATGCGCAGTTCAGAATCTGCTTCGTCTGGACAGAAGGCGGGCCGAAAGACGTGGAAATCATTGACTACCACTAACTGATCAAGGCTGTGAAATGATGAAGAATGAAATGCGGCCCATCCATCCCGGCGAAATCTTGCGGGAGGAGTTTCTTGCCCCGTTAGGGATGACGCCACATGCGTTGTCGAAGGCGCTTCGTGTGGCACCGTCCCGTGTCAACGACATCGTCAACGAAAAACGTGGCGTCACCGCAGATACCGCGCTGCGGCTCGCGCGCTACTTCGGTGGCGATCCGCAGTCATGGCTCAACCTGCAACAGGCATATGATTTGAAAATGGCCACCAGACTGGCAATGAAAAAAATTATCGATGAGATCGAGCCGCGTAACGTCGGCGGCAACAACGGCCAAGCATTGGCAGCGTGAACGCTGGCGAGCCGACACAAGTCTTGAAAATCCTTGTGTCGAACATACCTCACGCAACGCTCACTCATGCAAGTGGGCGTTGTCGCTTCTGGGGCGGCAAACGCCATTTCAACCGAGCGTCCGTCGACCGGCGATTCGGCCCTGCTTGGCTACCGCAGATCCGAATTCAACGTCGCCGTGTAGCATGTTTGACGAATTCCTGTCCCAACTCAGCCCCTCCGACAAGGAGAAAGGCCAAAAAATCCAAGCCGACTTATTCGAAAAAATGCGAAGCGTGACGCCGGTGACCGACCGGTATAAGTTGCCTGATAATTGGACGGCCCCCAAGGGATAAAGCCCTCTCGCACCGGCTCCAACAAGAACAGCAACATAACGCCAACCCATTGCAGGTTGGCGTTTTTGTTTCCGACGCAGGAAATCCTGGCTTCCGGCTGCGCGCCCTCCAGTACATTTATCCCCGCGCATAGTGGACCGGCGCCATTCCCTCATGGCGTGAGAACGCAACGCTGAAGGCGCTTGCCGAGCTATAGCCGACGCGTTCGGCGACGTCCGCGATCCGGCAGCCGTTTCGCAGCAGGTTCTTTGCAAGCGCCATGCGCCAAGTGAGCAGGTATTTCATCGGCGCGACTCCCATGGCATCGGTGAACCGCGCAAAGAATGCCGATCTGGAAAGGGCCGCCTCCTGCGCCAACAGCGCGACGGTCCAGGCCTGGTCGGGGACTCGGTGCATTCCTCGCAACGCCGCCGCCAGGCGCTCGTCAGCGAGCCCGCGCAACAAACCCTTCGACTCTGGTTTCACTTCGTGGCCGCGGATTGCTTCGATCAGAAGAACCTCCAGCATTTTCTGCAAAACGATATCGCGCGCAGGGCGCTGCTCGCGGGACTCATCGCGCACCAGTTCTACAAGCGAAGCCAACCTGCGTGCCCCGTGCACATGAATGAGTTCAGGCAAAAGCGAAACCAGCAAAGCCGCATCCGGCGAACCAAATACGCAGTGGCCAACGATCAGTCGAACGTCATGCGGGCCATGTGCAATCCCGAGCCTGAACTCGCCAGGTCCGAGTGCGAGCGGGGGCGTATCGAACTCCTGGCCGGCCGGCGCGATGCTCGACATCGCAAAATCATATGCGGCAGGGATCAGGACGAAGTCGCCTTCCGCGAGTGTGATGGGCATGCGCCGGTCCAGTGTCAAAAGACAGCTGCCCTCGAGGACGACGCAATAAAAAGGTTGTCCCATTTCCGAGCGCCGCACCCGCCACGCGCCAGCTCCGGCAACGACTTTCGAGAGCGCCGCCCCAGGCTGCAACAACGCTACCACCTCTGCGAATGGATCGATCAAGCCAGGACTCCTACTAATGAAATGTGGACTTCTGATTGTAGCAAATCCTGCTACGTTGAACTATTGTTCTCAGCTTGTTCACCCACTCAAAGGAACCACACCATGAGAACCGTTCTGATCACCGGCTGCTCTTCCGGATTCGGTCTTGAAACCGCCCGTCATTTTCTCGCGCGAGACTGGAAGGTCATCGCCACGATGCGGACACCTCAGCAACACAAGCTCCCGCAATCGGAACACCTGCGCGTAATCGCACTCGACGTTACCGATCCGCACAGCATCCGTCAGGCGATCGAAGCCGCCGGCCCGATCGACGTCCTGGTCAACAATGCGGGAATCGGCGTGATGGGGGCTCTGGAAGGAACCTCAATGGAAACCGCGCGCGCAATTTTCGAGACCAACACCTTGGGAACGATGGCCGTGACGCAGGCCGTGCTACCCCAGTTCCGGGCACGACGCGCAGGCGTCATCGTCAATGTGACGTCGATTGTGACGGCCGCGCCATTCCCTCTGATCTCTGTCTATGCGGCCAGCAAGGCGGCGGTCGATGCGTTCAGCGTATCGCTGGCGCTCGAGCTGGCTCAATTCGATATCCGCGTACGTCTGGTGCAGCCCGGCCGCGCGCCCGGCACACGTTTCGGAGAGCACGCGAAAGCTCGGATGACAAGCGACAGCATCCCGGCGCCCTACGCGCTATTCGCGCAAGGCATCTTTGAAGGCATGGCGACTTCGTCCGCCGTCACCAATCCGGAAGACGTTGCGGAAGCAGTCTGGCGCGCGGCAAGCGACCCGTCGTGCCCAATTCGGATAGCTGCGGGCGAGGACGCGCTCGCGTTGCTATAACTAACGCCTTCCTCCAGTTCCACACGGCGGCAGCACAAAATATCAAAACCGATGCGCCGCCCTGTCGCATCATGGTTGCCTTGTCAATCAACCGGGAATCCACCATGCAAATCGATCACCAACAGGTGTGGGAAACGTACACGTCCGCCTGGAAAGCAGAAAGTGCCGACGACACGCGCGCGCTGTTCGAAGCCAGTCTGGAGCGGGAGTGCACCTACCGGGACCCGCTGACCAAGGTCGACGGCTGGGACAACCTGATGGCCTATATGTCGAACTTCCACCAGCAGGTCCCTGGCGGTCATTTCGTCACGCGCCGCTTCCGCTACCACCAGGGGCAGAGCGTCGCGCAGTGGGACATGCTGGACCGGCTGGGCAATGTTATCGGTGACGGCGTCAGCGTGGGCCATTACAATGAAGCCGGCCGGCTTGTGGCAATCGCTGGTTTCTTCGATATCTGAACATCTCCCGGCGTTGCGATGGAGTCCCTTTGAATTACCTGAATCAAATCCAGCAAGGCATCGACTTCATCGAAACCAATCTGGAGGAGGACATCGCCTTGACAACGGTGGCGCGCGAGGCAGGCTTGAGCCAATGGCACTATCAGCGCATTTTCAAGGCGCTGACCAAGGAGACGCTCAAGACCTATATCCGCTCGCGCCGCCTCGCCAACGCGCTGGATAAATTGCTGGAGACGCGCCTGGGCATCCTCGATATCGCCCTCCTGGCTGGCTACAACAGCCAGGAGGCGTTCACGCGCGCCTTCAAGGAACACTACGCACAAACGCCCAACGAATTCCGGCAACGCGGGCGGCGCAATCTTATCGTGCGCAAGCTGAAAATGGATGAGGACTATCTACGCCATGTCCACCAGAACATGGAGCACATCCCGGAGCTTGGCGCGCGGCCGGCGATGCTGCTGGTCGGCATGCACACACGTTTTTACGGCAGCGAGTCGGACAAGAACAACTTGGGCGAGAAGCTGCCGCCCCTTTGGGAGCGCTTCATTGCGCGGCTGAAGGAAGTGGAACACGCGGTGCCGGGGTGCTGCTATGGCGTGGTGCTGCCGGTGGCGGGAGACTCCGACGAGCTGGAGTACTACGCCGCCATCGAAGTGCGGCAAGCCGACGCGCTTCCCGCGGGCATGCACAGGATAGAAGTGCCGGCCGCGACATACGCGACTTTTCTGCACCACGGCTTGGGCAAGCTGGTCGACCGTACGGTGGACTATATTTATTCGAGCTGGCTATGCCAGTCCGCCTACCGCCACAACGGCGGCCCCGATCTGGAAATCTACGACGCCAGCTTCGATCCGCTGTCCGAACGCTCGCAAATGCGCTACGCCATTCCGATCGCCTGACGACAGCGGCAGTGTGCCGCACTGGCACAGCTCATGCCCCGCCATCCCGGCGAAATCTTGCGCGAGGAGTTTCTTGCCCCGTTGGGGATGAAGCCATATGCGCTGTCGAAGGCGCTTCATGTGGCGCCGTCCCATATCAATGGCATCCTCACTGAGAAACGCGCGATAACCGCAGATACCGCGCTGCGGCTTGCGCGCTGCTTCGGTGGCGATCCGCAATCATGGCTCAACCTGCAACAAGCCTATGATTTGAAAATGGCCGCCAAAGCCGCTTAGCCCGCGCCGCCTTCGCCGATCTCCTGCAGCGCCAAGGCCGCCATCGCGCGTATGCCCTCGTACGATTTGGCCGACGCGATAAACCTGCCGTTGTGGCAGAAGCCCGCGTCCGGCACACCGGTCACCGCCGCCAGCTCGGCGTCGCGCAGGCCCGCCCACGCTTCGGGCAGGTCGGCCCGCGCATCGAAACTCTCGGCGCTGACCGATACGGTGTGCAGCATGTGGCGCTGCTCGGCGACGTTATGGCTGATCACGAACAGCACCTTCGGCATTTCCTTGCGCACCACCTGGCTCCACGGCAGCGCGCCGTTTTTCAGGAACAGCACCTTGCCGCCTTCGAGCACCTCCCCTTGCCGGACCTGCTCCAGCGCGAGCAATGCGCCAACCCGGTAGCGCACGGCATTGAGCATGACGTCGGTCAGCATGGCCATCGCGCGGCGGAACTGCTCCATGCGGTAGGCGTCCACCGCCTCGCCGTAGCCCAGCCTTTGCTCGTCGAGCCAGTTGGTGTTGTAGCCCGAGACCACCGCCGACAATCCATACCCGCCCGGCGCGCTCTTCGCGGCGCCCACATCCGACAAGTCGAGATACTGCACCACGTCCGCATCGATGCCGTAGGCCACTTCCTGCGCCTTGTCGTCCGCCAGTTGATGCCCGCAATGCGCCAGGGCCAGCGCCGCGACGCAGCGCGCGCCATACTCCCGCCAGACCAGGCCCGCGCTGGCATACGGCACGCCGCTCTGCCGCGCACCGTCGAAGCCTTTTTGATGGTGGTCGAAGCGGCCGGTGGCCGGGTCCCAGATGCCGCCGACATCGACCGCAAAGTCGGCCGCCTCAATGGTCGCCGGGTCGCGCGTACGGACAACGTCCGCGTCGGGGAATAAAATCTTCAGTACGGCCACCGCCCACGCATCGTCCGCGTGAAACTTGCCGCTGTGAGTCGCTATGATCATGCCTGGTCCTATCGTTAAACGACCGACATGATATACCGTCACGGCCGCAGCATCGCTGGCGAGGCCAATTGAGGCTTGAAGACGCCATTGGACCGCGCGGCGCGTGGGGCTCCACTATCGCCACGCCTTCATCTGGACGGCGATTCAAACAATAGCCTGACGGCGATGCCCGCGCACCGCCGTCGGCGCAAAGCCGAAGCGGTCCCGAAAGCGCATGGCGAACTGCGAGGGGGTCTGGTAGCCGACCGCGAGCGCAATCTGCGTCACCGGTTGGGCCGTCGATTGCAGCAGCTGCAGCGCGAACGTCATCCGCGCATCGACCAGAATTGCGCTGAGCGAAGTGCCCTCGTCGGCGAGCTTGCGTCGCAACGTCGCCTCGCTGACGGCGAACTCCGACGCCACGACACCGGCGCTCCATTCCCGCGCCACGTCCCTGCCGACCATGCGCCTGAGCTTGACGGCCAAGGTCAAGTCCCGGGACTGCTCGAACCTGCCGCCGTGCAGGCCCATCCACAGCAGCAGCTCGGCGGCCCGGTGCCGCGCGATATCGACCCGCACGCGCCCGCCCTCCATGGCCTCGGCCGCCCGACCGAAGGCCGCGATGAAATCGGCCGGCGCGCCGACGATGGGCAGCGCATGCCGGATCACGGCCTGCTGGGCATGGGCGTCGGCGTGCGCGGCGATCAAAGCGCCATCCCACGCCACCCACCGGGCCCGATAGCTTCCCTGCTCGCCGATCCGGTTCGTGACATCGACCGACTGGCCGCCCGCCAGCGCGATCGCCTCCCCTGCATGTATCTCGCAGGCGCCGCCCGGCCACCGCAACGATTTGGAGCCCTGCTCGACCACGATCACTATCGGGCCCTCGATGAACAGGCGCTTGAATGCCAGCTCCTGCTCTTGCACCACGCTGGCGGTCGCGCCCACACCGGGACGCAGCGCGATCCGGGGTTCGCTCCCGGTTGGATAGGCAATCATGGATACCTCACTGGCGGAATGATTCAAACCCGGCGTGGCCCTGGCCGCGCTAGCGCGCAAACTGCGCGGTAAAGCTTGCCTTGCCCAGCAAGGTGCCACCGATGCCCTTGTTCAGCACGAACGCATACAGGGCGGGCGCGCCGGACCGCGGCACGCCGCCGGCGGCTGGCAGGTCGCTGACAGCCAGGGCATACACCGTGAACACGTAGCGGTGGGGCCGGTCGCCGGCCGGCGGGCAAGGACCGCCATAGTTGCCGTTCCCGCCCGTCGCGCCGGTGTCCTGAAAATCGGACGCGCCGCCGTACGCCGGCGCCGGCAGGCTGGCCGCCCGGTTGCCCGCTCCCTGCGCCAGACCGGTCGCCGAGGCCGGAATATTGTACACGGCCCAGTGCCAGAAGCCGCTGCCGGTCGGGGCGTCGAGGTCAAGCATCTGCACCGCGTAGCTCCGCGTGCCGGCCGGCGCATCGCTCCAGACCAGCGCGGGCGAGAGGTTCTCTCCGGCGCAGCCGAAGCCGTTGAGGAGATGGCGTTGGGAGAAGGTGCCCGACTCCAGGTCCGGGCTGGACAGCGTAAAGGCCGGCGTCTGGGCCATGGCGGCGGCGCCCCAGGCCGTCAACAGGGCGCCGAAGGCGAGAGCAAGCAGTTTGTTGGTGTTCATCTGGTCTTTCCGGTCGGGTTGGGAAGGTGCGTTGAGACCATGCCAGCGTACCGGCCCTGCGGCCGACCCGCCGTCGCGGATCGCTCGACTTCTGTCGCCAAACGATCACGGCGGGCTCTTCCGCCATCCCGTCGACGCGCCCCGCCCCATCACGGCATCGGACCGGCGCCCTGGGATGTCGCGCCAGCCGCGCCGCCACTGACAAAGGTGACATCGATCGCCGCGTGGTCGGAAGGATTGCCGGCCGCCGCCCCGTACAACGACGCGCTCTGCACCACCAGCTTGCGCGAATAGACGAAGTCGATGGTCGATGCCTCGAACGTCGGTCCGATGAAGTCCTTGCCGGCCTTGACCGCCGCCAGGCCATGCGCGGCGAACGCCTGCTCGATCGCCGCCGACTGCTCGGCGTTGCGCTCGAAGTTGTTGAAGTCGCCCGTCACGATCAGCGGCACATCGCCTGCGGCGTAGGTGCTCAGGTAGCGGCCGATGCTGCGCGAATCGGCGACGTGGGCTGCATATTGGCCGCCGTTGCAGTCCGCATGCCCGCCCCAGGCGATGCACAAATGGGTGGTGGCGATCACCACCGTCTCGCCGCTCGCCTTGTTGCGGAACTGGCTGAACACCGCCAGGCGCTCGCCGCCGCCGTCCGCGCTGACCGCGATCCTGGACCACGGCGCGCCGCCCGGTTCCCAGCGCGTGCTGTCGTAGAAGATCGAGGCGTCCTGAAGTTCGCCGGCCAGCTTGTAGTCCGGGCTGAGCTGGTAGCGGTCGTCCGTCAGCCGGTATTCGTTCTCCTGGGTGGTGACGAAATCGTGGCGTTGCTGGTTGACGTACTGCGACAGCTTGACGATCGGTGGCGGTTGTTTGGCCGGGTCCATCGCCGACCAGGAAAACAGATTGGCCTGCAACACGCGGATGGTGCCGGCCTGGGCCGCGTTCGCCGCGGCCAGCGCCAGGATCAGCAAGAGATGAGGGTATTTTTTCGGGTGCATGTCCGGCAGCGCGCTCTCGGGTTGGTGACGCACGGTGTATGCATCGGCCGCCAGATGATAGCGTGTTCCGTCGGCCGGGGGAATCGGCCGATACAACCGGCCGCTCTATGGCATAGACTGACCACGTGACGAACCCGCCGAGGGTCCGCTGGCCATGCAAGGCCGGCGCTACGAATCGCCGGCCCGGCGACGGCCGGCGCTATTCGCTGACCTCGACCACGCGGCCGTTCAATGGCTGCACGGGACGCGCATTCATTTTGTAAAGCTTGTGGAATTCGGCCAGCTGTTTCTTCGACAGCTCGACCGGTGTGCGCAGCACCTGCCAGCGCACGCCGTCGCTGCACGGCGGCGTCGTCAACGAGCCCATGAACTTGAAGTAGGCGTGGTTGGCGGGCAGCACGTCGGCCGGGTTGAAGCTGGCCAGCTGCACCGGCTTGCCCTCGGCCGGCAGCGCGTCGAACACCGGCGCCAGCGTCTTGTTCTCGGCGCCCTCCTTGAACAGCACGGCGACCACCGACAGCTTGCCGTCCGCGCTCTTGTGGACGAAGTGCGCCACCATCGGATAATTGACGCCGTTGATCTTTTCCTCGCTCGGCGTGTGGAAGTGGAACTGCAGCAGGTTGGCGCTGTCGTCGCCCGCCTTCAGCGCGCTGCCGGGCGGCAGGTTGATCTGCACCGTGTGGCCGTTGTTGATCATCTCGGCGGGGCCGGCCGCGTAGTTGAAAGCCAGCGGGGCCAACGGCGCCTTCTTGGCGTTGCGCTCTTCGATATTGATCGGCGACTGTTCCTTGCTCAGTTTGCAGGCGGTGTTCGCCGCGTCCAGCTCGGCCCAATGCGCCGGGTCGCCTTTGCCCTGATAGCCCCAGTGCGGATGCTCGGCATGGTCTTGTGCGTAGGCGGCGCATGACAAGGCCAGCATGGCGCCCATGGCGAGGATATTCGTTTTTTTCATAGGTTCTCCCTTTCAGTTCAACAGTTATATGCCACGTCATCCGGTCTGTTTCAGCATTCGATACTATGCCCGTCAAAAATTATTGGCTAGGAAAATCCTGCTTTATGCGCCCGAAAAGAGACGCTGCGTTCATTTTCCCGGCGCCCGGCTTCCTTCAGCCACTCGGTGAATATCGTCACGCGCGCGGATGCCTGCCTGCGGCCGATCGCATACGAATAGCTACCGCTGTCCACCGGCCCTGAAAGACACCGCAGCGCCTCGATGTCGAGCGTGGCGCGCGCAAACGCCTCGGGCACCACCAGCGCGCCGAGCCCCTGGACGGCGGCCTGGATCGCCAACACCGTGTTGTCCAGCTCCAGCGTCGGCTCCAGCGCGCCGGCGTCCAGGCCGTGCGCGCCGCACCAGCCCGGCCACAGGTCGGGACGGGAGCGGGTGCCGATGCGCGGCGCCTTGCCCAGCCAGCGCAGCTGCTCCACCTTGCGCGCGGCCATGCCCGACATGAAGGCGGGACTTGCAACCAGCACGGAACGCTCCCGCATGAACGTCTGGAACGGCAGGCCGCGCAATTCCGCCACGTCGCGCCGCAGGAACACGTCGGCCGGCGAGGCCGGGTCGATGTCGCCCTCCACGGTGCGGATCTGCACGTTCAATCGCGGGTGGCGCTCGCGGAACGCCGGCAGCTGCGGGATCAGCCAGTGCATCGCCAGCGTCACGCTGGTGTCGACCAGGATGGACGCCTGGCGCCGTGCACGCCCGCCGGTATCGAGCGCCTCCTTGATCGCCGCCATCTTCGCGCCCACGCCGTCGTGCAGCTTGCGCCCGGCCGGCGTCAGCGTCGCCGGGGCGCCGGCGTTGCGGTCGAACAGCACCTGCCGCAGGTGGGCTTCCAGCGACCGGACCTGCCGGCTGACCGCGCCCGGCGTCAGGTGCAGCGCCTGCGCGGCCTGGCGGAAGCCGCCCTCCTGCACGACGACGCAAAAGACATGCAGGGCATTGAGTGGCAGTTGAAGTGACATGGCGGTCCGCTAGTGTTGAGAAATACTCAACGCATCATACCAAAAACTCGTTTGCCCGCCGGCGGGCGGCAACGCATCATTGCGGCCATGGTGCACAACAGGGAGGACAGGCGATGGGCGAGGCGTATTGGTTGTTTGTGGTCATGGTGGTGTTCACCGTCGCCAGCCCCGGTCCCGGCGTGCTGATGACGCTCGATAACGCGGTCGCCGGCGGCTGGCGCGCGGCGATGCAGGGCGTGCTGGGACTGGCGCTCGGCGCGGCGCTGATGGCAGGCCTGTCCTCGGCCGGCATCGGCTTGCTGATCCGTTCCTCGCCGGCGCTGTTCCAGCTGCTCAAATACGCGGGCGTCGCCTACCTGTTCCACCTGTCGTTCAAGACCTGGCGGCGCGATCCGAAGACGCCAGCGCCCACGGGCCGCCGCGAGACCGCCCCCGCCGCCGGCGCGGCCCGCAAGCGCCTGCTGGACGGCGCGCTGCTCCAGACCAGCAATCCCAAGTCGCTGTTCTTCTTCCTGTCCGTGCTGCCGCAGGTCGCCCGCGGCGCGGGCGGGCAGCCGCTGTGGCAGGTGCTGGCGGTGGCGACCTATTGCATCGCGCTGGTCCTGATCCACGGGGTGTATGCGGGCCTGGCCGCCAGGGCCGGCGCCTGGCTGAGCCGCCCCGGCAGCGCGCGGCTGCTGTCGCGCCTGAGCGCGCTCATGTTCTTCGCGTTCGGCGTCACGATGCTGACGCTGAAGATGTGAGCTCCGGCGATTCCCACCCCGGCCCGACGATGTTGGAGGCGACGCGGTTGCGGCCCTGCGACTTGGCGCGGTACAGCGCCTGGTCGGCGGCCTCGATCAGATCGACCGGCTCGGATTCGAAACGCACCGGCGCGAACGACTCGACCCCGGCGCTGAGCGTCACATGGCCGGTGGGATTGCCGGGGTGCTTCAGTTGCAGCGCCTCGATGGCGGCCAGGATTTTCGCGGCCACGGCGACGGCGCCCGCCACGTCGGTCCCCGGCAGCAGCACCGCCAGCTCCTCACCGCCATAGCGCGCGGCGACGTCGCCCGGCCGGTGCTTGCTGGCGGCGACCACCCTGCCGATCGCCTTCAGGCACTCGTCGCCGGCGGCGTGGCCGTACATATCGTTGTACTGCTTGAAGCAGTCGACATCGAGCATGACCAGCGCCAGCGGACTGCCGCTGCGCATGGCACGGCTGAATTCGTTCTGCAGCGCGGTGTCGAAATGGCGGCGGTTGCTCAAGCCGGTCAGGCCGTCCTGCATGGCCAGCCGTTCCAGCTCGTGGTTCAGCGCCTCCAGCCCGTTGCGGGCCTGTACCAGTTCGTCCTCCGCCTGGATCCGCCACCGGATCTGGCGCACCAGCCGCACGCCCAGCATGCCGGTCACCAGCACCAGCAGCAGGATGCCGCCGCTGTCCAGGTACACATCGTCGCGCCACTGCGCCAGCGCCTCGGCCCTGGACAGCGCCGCCGAGACGACCAGCGGATATTGATCCAGGCGCCGGTAGCTGTTAATCCGCGTCACGCCGTCCTGGGCCGACGGGAAGGTGACGGTGCCGGCGGCGGCCCTCGGCAGGTAGTAGCTAAAGAGCGGCAATTTCGAGATGTCGCGCCCCAGCGATTTTTCGTTGAAGGGCCGGCGCACCAGCAGGATGCCGTCCTCCAGCGCCAGCTGGATGGCGCCCTCCTGTCCGATATTGAAGCGCTGGAAGTACTTCTGGAAATACTCCATGTTGATGGTGGCCAGCACCACCCCGCCGAAGCCGCCGTCCGGCCGGTTGTAGCGGCGCGACACCGTCACGATCCAGTCGCCGGTCGATTTGCTGCGCACGGGCGGGCCGATGTGGATGCCCCGGCCCGCATGTTCGCGGTGGTAGATGAAGTACTCGCGGTCCGAGTTGTTCTGCCCGCGCAGCAGCACCGGCTGCGAGTTGACCAGCCAGCGGCCATCGTCGCCGTAGATGAATATCCCGTGCAGCTGCGGCAGTTCGGCGACGCGGTGCACCAGCAGGTCGTGGATGCGGCCGAATTCCCGTCCCGCCGGGTCCTGGTGTTCGATGCGCTCCACCAGTCCGACCAGCACCGTGTCGGCCTCCTTGATGGTGTCGTAGGCATGCTGCGCCACCGCCTCGGCGAGGTTGGCGGCCGCCGTTTCCGATTCCTTCAACTGGATCGTCCGGGCGCGCACGCTGAGCCAGGCCTGCACGCCGATCAGCGACACGCACACCAGGACCACGAGGAAGATGGCCAGGAACATGGTGGGCAGCCGGTTCCGCCCCTGGGCGGCGGGCTGGCCGGGCGGCTGTTCCGGCGTGTTGCTCGACATCATAGGCGGCACCTCGAAGTGTCATCGACCAGGCAAAGACCAAGTATGTGCGATTTACGGGGATGAAAACTCTCACATTATCACAGCGGGCGGGGTCATTTCCTTCAATACGGCGGCGGCCGCGCCGCGTATCGTCCGCCCCGGTACTGTCAATTCTTATCGGAGCCCCCCCACCATGACCATCCTGCTTTCCATGGCCGCCTTCGCGCTGGCCTCATCGATCACCCCCGGCCCGGTCAACATCGTCGCGCTGAGCAGCGGCGCGCGGCACGGCCTGCGCGCCAGCCTGCGCCACGTGACCGGGGCCACCGTCGGCTTCACCGCGCTGCTGCTGCTGACCGGCCTGGGACTGCACGAACTGCTGGCGCGCGCGCCGGCGCTGACGCGGGCGATCCAGCTGGCCGGCGTGGCCTTCCTGCTGTTCATGGCCTGGAAGCTGGCGCGCGACGACGGCGCGCTCGCGTCCGGCGGCCACGGCAAGCGGCCGTCGCTGGCGATGGGCGCGGCCATGCAGTGGCTCAATCCGAAAGCCTGGGTGGCGGCGGTGGCGGGCATGGGCGCGTTCGCGGCCGACGGCGACGCCGCGCTGGTGTGGCGGTTCGCCGCGCTGTACTTCGTGATCTGCTATGCCTCGATCGCCTGCTGGGCCTACGCCGGCGCCTTCCTCGGCCGGCGCCTGGCCGATCCGGCCGGCATGCGCCGCTTCAACCGCGCCATGGCGCTGCTGCTGGCGGCCAGCGCGCTCTACCTGCTGCTCAGCGCAGGTACTGCCCCGGCGTCGCCGCCAGCAGCTGCTTGAAGGTGCGCTGGAAATGCGCCTGGTCGGCGAAGCCAGTCGCCAGCGCGACGTCGGCGATCGCCGCGCCGCCCTTGAGCAGGCCGCGCGCCAGCTGGATGCGGCGGTTCAGCAGGTAGGCGTGCGGCGTCATGCCGTAGCGCTTGCGGAAGGCGCGGATCAGGTAGGACGGCGACAGCCCGGCCGCGCCGCAGATATCCTCCAGCTTCAGCGCCGCCGCGCAGTGGTCGCGGATGTAGTCGGCCGCGCGGTCGAGCTTGCGGTTGGCCTCGCGCTCGACGATGGCCGCCGGGTCCAGGCTGGACTGCACCAGGCCGAAGAAGTCCACCGCCGCGCACTGCCGCAGCAGCTGGTCGGCGCCGTCCGCCGTCAGCACGTCGTAGAAGCGGTTGAAGCCCGCGTACAGCGCCGGCGCCGTGCTCATGGCCGCCGCGAACGGACGGAAATCGTGGAAGCCCCATTCGCGCTGCAGGTCCGCCAGCCAGGCGCGGTCCACATACAGCATGCGGTAGGACCAGGTCTCGTCGGCGATCGGGTTGCAGGCGTGGACGTCGCCGGGATTCATCAGCACCACGGTGCCCGGCCCCACCTGCTGACGCGAGGACCGGTTCAGGTAATCGGTGCGGCCGGCGCGGATCGCGCCGATCGAGAACGTCTCGTGCGCGTGCCTGCCGTAGCAAAGCTTGCGGCCGTCGCCGACCGTGCGGGCCTCGATGAAGGGCAGGCTGGCGTCGCGCCAGAAACGGGATCCGGGTTGGGGGTTCGGTTGTGGCATTCCGCCAGCATACCGCATCCCCGGACGCGGCGAAGCTGCTTTGGAGAAAACACTAGACGACTGGTCTAATTGTGCTATGATGGCGCCACCATGACGACAGAACACCAAAACGTCCGCCAGCACATCCTGGACACGGGCAAGACCATCATCACCGGCAAAGGCTTTGCCGGCGTGGGCTTGAACGAGATCCTGACGGCGGCCGGCGTGCCCAAGGGCTCCTTCTACCACTACTTCAAGTCCAAGGAGCTGTTCGGCGAGGCGCTGCTGGACGACTATATCGAGCGCTACCTGGCGCAGATGGACGTCACGCTGAACCAGCCCGGCCAGAGCGCCGCGCGCTCGCTGATGGACTACTGGGCCAGCTGGGACGACCTCGATGCGGACAGTTGCGATTGCCGCTGCCTGGTGGTCAAGCTCAGCGGCGAAGTGGCGGACATGTCGGAAGCCATGCGCACCACGCTGCTGGAAGGCACCAACCGCATCGTCGGCCGGCTGGCCGGCAGCATCGAGCGGGCGATGGCGGACGGCTCGCTGCGCGACGTCGGCGATGCGCGGCACACGGCGCTGACACTGTACCAACTGTGGCTGGGCGCCGCGCTGCTGACCAAGCTGCGGCGCGAGCCCAGCGCGCTGCGCGCCGCCTGGCAAGCCACGCTGTCCATCCTCAACCTTGGGGGTCAAGTCTGACATTCGGACACGAGCTGTTCAGTAGCGGGCTGCTACTGAACAGCTCGTGTCCGAATGTCAGACTTGACCCCATTTTTTGTGACCCCATTTTTTTGACCCCATTTCTAGACGACCAGTCTAATATCAGGAGCCAGCATGAAGAATTTTGAATTCCACAACCCCACCAAGATCGTCTTCGGCGCGGACACCGTCGCTCAACTGTCGCGTCTGGTGCCGGAATCGGCCCGCGTGCTGATCCTGTACGGCGGCGCCAGCGCCGAAAAGACCGGCACCCTGGCCGAGGTGCGCCGCGCCCTCGGCGCCCGCATCAGCCGCGAGTTCGGCGGCATCGAACCCAATCCCAGCTACGAGACCCTGATGCGCGCCGTCGACCAGGTGCGCCGCGACGAGATCGACTTCCTGCTGGCGGTCGGCGGCGGCTCGGTCATCGACGGCACCAAGTTCGTCGCCGCCGCCGCGCTGTACGACGGCGAGCCCTGGGAGATCGCCCAGAGCGGCGGCGCCAAGGTACGCCGCGCCCTGCCCTTCGGCGCCGTGCTGACCCTGCCCGCCACCGGCTCGGAGATGAACAACGGCGCCGTGGTCACCCACAAGGCCACCCACGCCAAGCTGCCGTTCCGCAGCCCGCTGCTGTTCCCGCAGTTCTCGGTGCTCGATCCGGCCAAGACCTTCACTTTGCCGACCAAGCAGGTCGCCAACGGCCTGGTCGACGCCTTCGTCCACACGGTCGAGCAATACCTGACCTATCCGGTGCAGGCGCTGGCGCAGGACCGCTTCGCCGAGGGCCTGCTGCAGACGCTGGTCGAGATCGCGCCGCAAGCGCTGGCCGCGCCCGACGACTACGCCACCCGCGCCAACCTGATGTGGACCGCCACCCTGGCCCTCAACGGCCTGATCGGCGCCGGCGTGCCGCAGGACTGGGCCACCCACATGATCGGCCACGAGCTCACCGCGCTGTACGACATCGACCACGCGCGCACGCTGGCGCTGGTGCTGCCGTCGTTGCTGGACGTACAGCGCGACAGCAAACACGCGAAGCTGCTGCAATACGGCGAGCGCGTCTGGGGCATCCGCGACGGCAGCGACGAGCAACGCATCGACGCCGCCATCGCCCGCACCCGCGCGTTCTTCGAAGGCCTGGGCATCCCGACCCGATTGTCTGCCTACCAGCTGGGCCAGGAGGCGGTCGAGGCCGTGCTGGCGCAACTGCAGGCGCACGGCATGACGAGCCTGGGCGAGCACCGCGACATCGACCTGGCCCGCAGCCGCCGCATCCTCGAAGCCGCACTGTAATTCCACCCCACACACAAAGGACACGACATGAACATCCTGATGGTACTCACCTCGCACGACCAACTGGGCAACACCGGCCACAAGACCGGCTTCTGGCTGGAGGAATTCGCCGCGCCGTACTACGCGCTGAAGGAGGCCGGCGCCCAGCTGACGCTGGTCTCGCCGCTGGGCGGCCAGCCGCCGCTGGATCCGAAGAGCGACTCGCCCGAATCGCAGACCCCGGCCACCATCCGCTTCAAGGCCGACCCCGAGGCGCAAGCCGCGCTGGCCCACACCGGCAAGCTGGCCGAGGTCTCGGCGGCCGATTTCGACGCCGTGTTTTATCCGGGCGGCCACGGCCCGCTGTGGGACCTGGCCGAGGACCGCGCCTCGATCGCGCTGATCGAAGCCATGCTGGCGGCCGGCAAACCGGTGGCGGCGGTGTGCCACGCGCCGGGCGTGCTGCGCCACGTGAAGGCGGCCGACGGCAGCCCGCTGGTGCGCGGCAAGCGGGTGACCGGCTTCACCAACACCGAGGAGGAAGCGGTCGGCCTGACCCAGGTCGTGCCCTTCCTGGTCGAGGACATGCTGAAGGAGCACGGCGGCATCTACTCCAAGCTGGGCGACTGGCAAGCTTACGCGGTCACCGACGGCCTGCTGGTGACCGGCCAGAACCCGGCCTCGTCGGAAGCGGCAGCCGCCGCGCTGCTCAAGCTGCTGGCCTGAGGCCGCACGCCAAAAGCCGCTTGCCCTGCCGTTGAATCAATGCAAAAATGATATCTCCATTGCCTTACCCAACAGGAGAATACGATGAGCTTACTGGATCAACTTGCAGGGCAGGTCATGGGATCGCTGGGCGGCCAGCAGGGCGAAGAAGCGCAGCAGGGGAACCTGCTGTCGGGCGTGATGGTGATGATAGACCGGGCCGGCGGCGTGCCGGCCGTGCTGGAGAAACTCAAGGAGAGCGGCCTGGCCGACCAGGTCATGTCCTGGATCGGCACCGGCGCCAACCAGGCCATTTCCGGCGACCAGCTGGAGGCGGCGCTGGGCTCGGACCAGTTACAGCAGATCGCCGGCCACGCCGGCATCGATCCGCAGCAGGTGTCGTCCGGCCTGGCCGGCATGCTGCCGCAGATTATCGACCAGCTGACGCCGCACGGCGAAATGCCGGCCGACGGCCTGCTGGCGCAGGGCCTGACCCTGCTGAAGGCGCGCCTGAGCGCCTGATCACCACATCAGGTCGTCGGGGATCTGGAAGGCGGCGTATGGATCGTCTTCCTCCACCGCGGTGGTGCTCTTGTTGACGCGCACCACCAGCGCAGGATCGCGCTCGGCGATCTTGTCGGCGATCACGCGCGGCACCAGTTCGGCCACGCCGTTCAGCACCACGATCACCAGCCGCCCCGCGACCAGGTGCTCGCGCACCGCCGCCGTCACGAACATGCGCTCGATCTTGCTGCCGTGCGTGTAGTTGTAGGCGATGTCGCCGTTGTGGCCCTTGCTCTGGCGGTTCTGCTGCACCATCTGCGCGATCTGCGCCAGGATGGCCTTCTGCTGCGCGGCGGCGTCGCGCTGTGCGTTCAGTTCGCGGTTGCGCTCGGCCAGCTTGCGCTGCGCCTCCTGCGCGGCCAGCTTGGCTTCGTCCACGCTCTGCGTGCCGGTGCGGCGCTCTTCCTTCTTCTGCTTGCTCTTTTCCTGATTGGCGACCTTGACCTTGTTCTTGGCCACCAGGCCGGCCTTCAGCAATTGATCTTGTAACGAAACCATGTGTACCACTCCATAAAAAAGGTCCGCCGCCCCTGCGGGCAGCGGCCTCCATTATAGGCTAGGCCGCATGCGAGGCCAGCGAGGCGCGCAAGGTCATCGTCACCGGATAGCCGCGCGTGACGGGACGCTGCAGGTCGTAGCAGCTGTTGAGCAAGGCGTTGATGCCGTTCTGCGTCATCTCGCGCCACGGCATGTGCACCGTGGTCAGGCGCGGCGCCGAGAATTCCGCGCTGGGCGTGTCGTCGTAGCCGATCACCGACAGCTCGTGCGGCACGCGGATGCCGGCCTCCTGGAAGTAGGACAGCGCGCCCACCGCCATCTCGTCGTTGGCGCAGAACAGCGCGCTGCACGGGTGCTTCGAGTCCATCAACTCCTTGGCCGCCGACCAGCCGCCGGCCGGCGAGAAGTCGCGCTCGGTCACCCACAGCCTGGCGGTGTCGACGCCGTTGGCCCGCAGCTCGTCGAGGAAGGCGTTGACCCGCACCACGTTGTCCGGCAGGCTGGCCGGCCCGGCCACCACGGCGATTTGCCGATGTCCGTGATCGAGCAGGGTGCGCGCCGCCATCCGCCCGCCCAGCATGTGGTCGACCGTGAAGCACTGCCCGGCCAGGCTGTCGAAGCTGTGGTTGAGCACCACCATGCGCTTGTGCTGGAAGCGCAGCGCGGCGATGTCCTCCTCCTGCAGCACGTTGGTCATCAGGATCAGGCCGTCGCAGCCGCGCTCGATCAGGAAGGCGATGCCCTCGATCGCCTGCTGGCGCGCGCCGCCCAGGCCGGCGCCGAAGGCCACCACCATGTGCAGGCCGGCCGCGCGCAATTCGTTGTCGATGATTTGCAGGATGGGCGTGTAGAAGGTGCCGCTGAGCACCGGGATGTACACGCCTATCATCTGGCTCGAACCCGACAGCAGCGTGCGCGCCGCGTGCGAGGGCCGGAAGTCCAGCGCCTCGATGGCCGCCCTGACCCGCGCCAGCGTGGCCGGCGACACCGATCCCTTGCCGCTGACCACGCGCGAGGCGGTGCCCAGTCCTACGCCCGCCAGGCGGGCTACGTCCTTGATGGTGGCCATGGCGACCGCCTTTCCGATGGGGTGTGCATGCAAAGTGTCTCTTTTTGGAAACGTTCCCAGACATGTTGCACGGCTTGCTTTCCTCTGTCAACGAAAACCCGGCCCCGTTTATGCGGCATCGCAAATTGACTTCGAAATTCGTTCGGTGCTATATTTGCCACATGAATTGGAAACCTTTCCAATTCTGGATCGACGGAAGTTGGCAGCGGGCAGTTCATAAAAAACACAGGAGATGACATGCATTATCCAAAGACACGACAAAAATTAATGAGCCTGGCGGTGGCCGGCGCCTGCGCGGCGGCGGCCGCCCAGGTGCTGGCGCAGGAAGCGCCCGCCAAGGCCGCCGAACCGGAAGTCCAGAGCGTGGTGGTGACCGGTCTGCGCCAGAGCTTGCTTTCGTCGATGAACCTCAAGCGCAATTCCGACGGCATCGTCGACGGCATCGTGGCCGAGGACATCGGCAAGTTCCCCGACACCAACCTGGCCGAATCGCTGCAGCGCATTTCCGGCGTGTCGATCGACCGCTCGATCGGCGAGGGCTCCAAGATCACCGTGCGCGGCGTCGGCCCCGACTTCAACCTGGTGCTGCTGAACGGCCGCCAGATGCCGACCTCCAACCTGGGCGACCTGAACGGCCGCGCCTTCGACTTCGCCAACCTGGCCTCGGAAGCGATCTCGCAGCTGCAGGTGTACAAGACCAGCCGCGCCGAAACGCCGACCGGCGGCATCGGCGCCACCGTCAACGTGATGACGGCGCGCCCGTTCGACCGTCCCGGCATGCATTCGAGCGTGGGCGTCAAGGGCGTGTACGACAGCACCAACGGCAACCTGCCGGGCGACATCAAGGCCAGCCGCTCGACCACGCCGGAACTGTCCGGCCTGTACTCGAACACCTTCGACAACAACAAGTTCGGCGTGGCGCTGACCGGCAGCTACCAGGAACGCAACCTGGGCTACAACACCGCGGCCGTCTCCAACGGCTGGAAGGGCCCGTTCCGCGGCGACGACAACAGCTGGGGCACCATCCCCAAGGGCAGCGCCACCAATCCCCCCGGCGCGAGCGACCTGTACTCGGTGCCGCAAAACCTGAACTACAACTTCAACGGCGTCAAGCGCCAGCGCACCAACGCCCAGCTGACCTTGCAGTACAAGCCGGTCGACAAGCTGGTCACCACGCTGGACTACACCTATTCCGAAAACAAGATCCAGACCAAGCGCAACGACATCTCGGCCTGGTTCAACTTCGGTGGGTCGAACAGCTCGTGGACCGGCGGCCCGGTCCAGAGCCCGCTGATCTACAAGGAACTCCTGGACGGCACCTCCGACATCGCCATGGGCGGCGCCGACTTCGCCACCAAGACGCAGAACAAATCGCTGGGCTTCAACGCCGTGTGGAAACCGACCAACGACCTGCGCTTCGAGCTCGACACCCACCACTCGACCGCCGAGTCGCGCGCCGACAGCCCCTTCGGTTCGAGCAACACGCTCGGCACCGCCAGCTTCAGCCGCGGCGACACCACGGCCGACTTCAGCCACGACTTCCCTGTGCTGAGCATCGCCGGCGCCGACTTCACCAAGGCGCCGCAGCAGGTCACCGGCTCGGTGTTCACCAACGGCTACATGAAGGGCGAGGTCGACCAGACCCAGGTCAAGGGCGCGTGGAAAGTGCTGGACGCGTCCGAGCTGAAGTTCGGCGCCACCGTGTCCGAGGTGAAGAACCGCTCGGCCTTCTCCAACCAGCAGCGCGACACCTGGGGCGGCGCCACCAAGCCGTCCGACTATCCAAGCAGCGTGTGGCATCCCGAGTCGGTGCGCCAGTACTTCGACCATATCGACGGCAGCGGCAGCCCCAGCCTGTTCAACCAGTTCTACACCTTCAACTTCGCCCAGGTGCGCCAGCTGGCGGCGGCCGCCTCCGGCAAGCCCGAGCTGTACCTGCCGAAGACCACCTTCGACCACGACGCCCGCACCACCGAGAAGTCCAACTCGGCCTACGTCCAGTTCAACACCGACTGGGACACCAAGCTGCCGATCCGCACCTCGGTCGGCCTGCGCTACGAAACCACCGACGTCACCTCGACCGCGCTGGTGCCGGCGGCGGTGGGCATCAGCTGGGTGTCGCAGAACGAATTGCCGATCACCTTCGGCGACCCGACCTTCACCACGCTGACCGGCAAGTACCACAACCTGCTGCCGAGCTTTGACTCCGACATCGAGCTCACGCCGAACCAGAAGCTGCGCCTGAGCCTGGGCGAGACCATCGGCCGGCCGCGCTACGACCAGATCCAGGGCGGCACCACGCTGGACTCGCTGGTGCGCGCCAACGGCGGCACGGGCAGCCAGGGCAACCCGGCGCTGAAGCCGGTCAAGTCCAAGAACCTGGACCTGTCCTACGAGTGGTACTACGGCAAGCAGAACTTCTTCTCGCTGGGCTACTTCCGCAAGAACCTGGAAAACTACGCCGGCCAGTCGCAGTTCGACGCCACGCCGTTCAACCTGCACACGCCGGTGGGCGGCAAGTTCTGGAACGAGGCGCTGGCCAACGGCTGCACCACCGCCGACACCACCTGCATCCGCGACTACATCTTCAAGAACCACGACGGCGCGCCGGGCGTGACGCGCGGGGCCGATGCCAACGGCCACGCCACCGGCACCATCGTCGGCCAGCCGAGCGATCCGGTCGCCAACTTCAAGATCAACTCCTTCTCCAACCAGAAGGCGGCCAGCCTGAACGGCCTGGAGGTGAACTTGCAGCACATGTTCGGCAACAGCGGCTTCGGCGTGTCGACCAACTACACCTATGTGCACTCGGGCCTGAAGTACGACAACGCCAAGCTGGGCGAGCAGTTCGCGCTGGTCGGCCTGTCGAACTCGTCGAACGTGGTCGGCATCTACGAGGACAAGAACTTCACCGCCCGCCTGGCCTACAACTGGCGCGGCGAGTTCCTGTCGTCGACCTTCGACGGCTCCGGCCCGAACCCGCAGTACGTGGAAGCGTACGGCCAGGTCGACGTCAGCATCGGCTACAACTACAACGAGAAGCTGAGCTTCCAGTTCGAAGGCATCAACGTGGGCAACTCGATCCAGCGCGTGCATAGCCGCACCAAGCAGCAGCTGGAGTCGGTCACGCAGCAGGGCCCGCGCTACATGATCGGCGCGCGCTACAAGTTCTAACCGGTAGTTGATCGTTCCGGGGCCGCTGTCTGTCAGCGGCCCTTTTCGGTTAGACTTTAGCAATCTCATCCTTAAACCAAGGCGAGCAATATGGTCCGACGCATCGTGATTGTGGGAGGCGGTTCCGCCGGCTGGCTGACGGCCGGCCTGATCGCGGCCGACCACCAGGGCTCGTCCCTGCACATCACCCTGATCGAGTCGCCCGACATCGCGCCCATCGGCGTGGGCGAAGGCACCTGGCCCAGCATGCGCGACACGCTGCGCCGCATCGGCGTGTCCGAATCCGATTTCTTCCGCGAGTGCGACGCCTCGTTCAAGCAGGGCTCGCGCTTCAACCGCTGGGTGACCGGCGCGGACAACGACTACTACTTCCATCCCTTCGTGCTGCCGCAAGGCTACGACGAAGTGAACCTGCCTGAGCAATGGCTGGCGCAGCATCCCGACATCCCGTTCGCCGACCTGGTCAGCTACCAGCCGCACCTGTGCGTCAACGGCCGCGCGCCCAAGCAGGTGGTGACGCCGGAGTTCTCGTCGGTGGCCAACTACGGCTACCATCTCGACGCCGGCAAGTTCGGCGTCTTCCTGCGCAAGCACTGCCTGGAAAAGCTGGGCGTGCACTACGTGCCGGACAATGTGGCCGGCGTCGCCAGCCACGACAACGGCGACATCGCCGCGCTGCACACGCAGGCGCACGGCGCGCTGGAAGGCGACCTGTTCATCGACTGCACCGGCATGCAGTCGCTGCTGCTGGGCAAACACTACCAGGTGCCCTTCCTGTCGCAGAAACACGTGCTGTACAACGACACGGCGCTGGCGGTGCAGGTCCCCTACCCCGACGACAATTACCCGATCGCCTCGCAGACCTCCTCCACCGCGCAAAGCGCCGGCTGGATCTGGGATATCGGCCTGCCGACCCGGCGCGGCGTCGGCCACGTGTACTCCAGCGCCCACATCGGCGGCGAGCAGGCCGAGGCCGAGCTGCGCCGCTACATCAGCGACACCGGCGGCCCGCAGGACATCCCGCCGCCGCGCAAGCTCAGCTTCAACCCCGGCTACCGCGAACGCTTCTGGCACCGCAACTGCGTGGCCATCGGCCTGTCGGCCGGCTTCATCGAGCCGCTGGAGGCGTCGGCGCTGGCGCTGGCGGAAATGTCGGCCGCCATGGTCAGCGACGAACTGCCGGCCACGCGCGCGGCGATGGACATCGTCGCCGCCCGTTTCAACGAAGCCTTCACCTACCGCTGGGAGCGGGTGATCGACTTCCTCAAGCTGCACTACGTGCTGAGCCAGCGCCGCGACAGCGACTACTGGCGCGACAACACCGCATCGGTTCCCGAGCGGCTGGGCGACTTGCTGACCTTGTGGCGCCACCGCGCGCCATCGCGCAACGACTTCAACCGCATCGAGGAAGTGTTCCCGTGGGCCAGCTACCAGTACGTGTTGTACGGCATGGGCTTCCGCAGCGAATTCACGAATCCCCAGCCGCGCCAGGCCGCGCTGGCCGACGGCTATTTCCGCGAGGCCGCCGAGCTGACCCACAAGATGCTGGGCGGACTGCCGGACAACCGCACACTGATCAACCACATCAAGCGCCACGGCTTGCAGAAAATCTAAATCACGAGAGACCACATGCCGAACATCGTATTGCTCAACAATGTAGACCACAAGGACCTGCGCGTCATCACCCGCCACGGCGCGCAGTTCGGCGACCGCCAGATGTGGGCCACCACCTTCCCCGCCGAGTTCCGCGACGTGCAGGCCTGCTACCCCATCGTGTTCCGCAAGACCACGGACGGCCTGGGCTTCGAGCCGGTCGCGCTGTTCGGCTTCCAGGAAGATGAGAACCTGTTCCTCGATGGCCAGCGCTGGGACGCACCCTACGTGCCGCTGATGATCGAGCGCCAGCCCTTCCTGATCGGCGTCAACGGCACCGAGCTGATGGTGCACATCGACGCCGACAGCCCGCGCGTCAGCCGCGATGAGGGCGAGCCGGTGTTCCTGCCGCACGGCGGCAACAGCGAATTCCTGGAACGCGCCAGCTCGATGCTACTGACCATCCACCAGGGCCTGCAGGCCACGCCGGCCTTGCTGTCGGCGCTGCTGCAGCACGAGCTGCTGGAAAGCTTCGTGCTCGACGTCGAGCTGAACGACGGCTCGCAGAACCGCCTGGTCGGCTTCTACACCATCAACGAGGACAAGCTGGCGGCGCTGGACGCGGATGCCGTGGCCGCGCTGCATCGCGCCGGCCACCTGCACAGCATCTACATGGTGCTGGCCTCGCTGTCGAACTTCCGCATGCTGATCGACCGCAAGAACGCCGCCCATGCCTGAAGCCCTGCGCGAGATCAGCGGCCTGGGCGTCAACGACCTGGGCGACGACATCCTCACAGCCACCGAGCCGCTGGTGCTGCGCGGCCTGGCCGCCAGCTGGCCGATGGTGCGCGCCACGCTGGCGGACGAGCGCGGCGGCGACGCCTACCTGCGCAGCCACTACCGCGACGCCACCGTCGGCGCGATGCTCGGCCCGCCGGAAGCGGGAGGCCGCTTCTTCTACAACGCCGACATGAGCGGCTTCAACTTCTATCCGGTGCACGCCAAGCTCACCGCCGTGCTGGACGAGATCGAAGCCAAGCGCCATCAGGAAAATCCGGCCACCGTCTACGTCGGCTCGACCACGGTGGAAACCTGCCTGCCCGGCTTCCGCGAACAGAACGACATCGACCTGGGCGGACGCGACGCGCTGGCCAGCATCTGGATCGGCAACCGCACGCGCATCGCCGCCCACTACGACGTGCCGGACAACCTGGCCGTGGTGGCGGCGGGCCGCCGCCGCTTCACGCTTTTCCCGCCGGAGCAGTTGAAGAACCTGTACATCGGCCCGCTGGACTTCACGCCGGCCGGCCAAGCCGTCAGCCTGGTGGACCTGCTGAACCCCGACTTCGACAAGTATCCGAAATTCGCCGAGGCGCTGGCGCACGCGCGCACCGCCGAGTTGGGGCCGGGCGACGCCATCTTCATCCCCAGCATGTGGTGGCACCATATCGAATCGCTGGCCCCGTTCAACGTGCTGGTCAACTACTGGTGGCGCCAGTCGCCCGACTACATGGACACGCCGACCAGCGCGCTGATGCTGGCCTTCCTCACCATGCGCGACCTGCCGGCGGCGCAGCGCAAGGCGTGGCAGGAGATCTTCCGCCATTACATCTTCGAAGCCGACGAGACCACGGCCGCGCACATTCCCGAGCACGCCCGCCACGTGTTGGCGCCGCTCAACGACGAAGCCGCGCGCGTGCTGCGCGCCCAGACCCTGAAAAAAATACACCGATAAGGAGACATCGATGCACCCTACCATCCGAGATCCGAACACCCACCGGCCGGTGCGCCGCGTCGTCATCGCCGGCGGCGGCACCGCCGGCTGGATGGCGGCGGCCGGCATCGCCAAGGTGCTGGGCAAGCGGCTCGACATCACGCTGATCGAATCCGACGAGATCGGCACGGTGGGCGTCGGCGAGGCCACCATTCCAACGCTGATCAACTTCCACAATCTGCTGGAGATCAACGAGCAGGAATTCATGGCCGAGACCCAGGCCACGTTCAAGCTCGGCATCAGCTTCGAGAGCTGGCGCAACGTCAGGGAAGACTACATCCACTCCTTCGGCATGACCGGCACCGACCACTGGACCGCCGGCTTCCAGCACTTCTGGCACAAGGGCGTCGAGCGCGGCCTGGCCGGCGACTACGGCGACTACTGCCTGGAGCTGAAGGCCTCGCTGGAAAACCGCTTCGCCCACCTGCCGGACAACGGCATGAACTACGCCTACCACCTGGACGCCAGCCGCTACGCCAAATACCTGCGCCGCCTGAGCGAGCCGCGCGGCGTGAAGCGCGTCGAAGGCAAGATCGTGCGCTACACCAAGCACGAGGACAACGGCGACGTGCGCTCGCTGGTGCTGGAATCGGGCCAGGAGATCGAAGGCGACCTGTTCATCGACTGCACCGGCTTCCGCGGCCTGCTGATCGGCGAGGCCATGCAGGAGCCGATGGAGGACTGGTCGCAATGGCTGTTCTGCGACCGCGCCATCGCGGTGCAGACCGAGTCGGTGGGCGACGCCGTGCCGCTGACGCGCTCGATGGCGCACCAGGCCGGCTGGCAATGGCGCATCCCGCTGCAGCACCGGGTCGGCAACGGCATCGTGTATTCGAGCCGCCACCTGGACGACGACGCGGCGATGAAGCAGCTGCTGTCCAACGTCGAGGGCAAGACGCTGGTCACGCCGCGCGTGATCAAGTTCAAGCCTTGCCAGCGCCAGCAGACGTGGAAGGGCAACGTGGTGGCGATGGGCCTGGCCAGCGGTTTCCTGGAGCCGATCGAATCGACCAGTATCCACCTGATCCAGCGCGCCGTGGTGCGATTGATGCAGACCTTCCCCACCGACGGCATCAGCCAGGCCGACATAGCCGAGTACAACCAGCAGTGCAACAGCGAGATCGAACACATCCGCGATTTCATCATCCTGCACTACCACGTCAACAACCGCACCGACTCGCCGTTCTGGACCGAGGCGCGCGAGATGAGCATCCCCGCCTCGCTGCGGCACCGCATCGACCTGTTCCGCGAGACCGGCCGCGTGTTCCGCGTGCCGAACGAGCTATTCGCGGAGAATTCGTGGATCCAGGTGATGCTGGGCCAGGGCATCATGCCGCGCTCGCACCACCAGACCGCCGACCTGATGGGCGACGAGGAACTCAGGCACTTCCTGGGCGGCATCAAGTCGCGGGTGGACCGCATCGTGGTGCAGCTGCCGACGCACCAGGCGTATGTGGAGCGCTACTGCGGCCGCGCGGAGGCGTCCAGGGCCGCCTGACCGGACTGCCGCGCCAGCCAGGCGTCCGCCGCCGCCAGCGGTGACAAGCCTTGGCGGCAAATCATATAGTCCAATTCGCTGATGGCGCGGTTGCCCAGGCTGAGTTTGCCCAGCTGCGCCAACACCTCGGGCGCCATGCGGACGGCGCATGCCTCGCGCACGATCAGCGTCGCCTCATCGCGCCCGCCCAGCAAACCCAGCGGTTCGGCCAGCGCGCGGATGCGCAAGCCATGGTGCAAAAACTGCGGATGCCACAGCGGCACGACCAGCCATTCGCCCCGGCGCACGGCATCCTCATAACGGCGGAAGCAATCGTCTTCGCTGCCGTTTTCGAAACGGTAGCCCAGCTCTTCCAAACCGTACGCCGCCATCATGCGGCGGGAAAAGCGGCTGATGCCGGCGCCCGGATTGATGCCCTGTAAAAGCTTGCTCATGCGCGCGGCGACCGCCGGCCTGGCGAGATCCTCGACCGAAGCGACCTCCTCCTCCGGCACGTAGTCGGGCACACCCCAGATGCAATACGGCTGGTACAGCACGCCAAGCTTGCGCGTCTGCGCCAGGTACGGCGCCAGGTAGGCGCCATGGCTGGACGACAGCCACGCCGAGGCCAGCATGTCGACGTCACCCTCGCCGTAACGGCGGAACATCTCTTCATGCGGCGAAGCCGAACTCCGCACCTCATAGCCGTGGCCTTCAAGGATGCGCTGGACGATGGCCGCGCTGGCGGCGTGAAAGCTCAGGCCGATATGGCCCAGCCGGATGATCTGTTTCATTTGGAATGCCTTTGAAAGTTGAATGCCAGGCGCATGGTAGGCGCGCGGCCGCCTTCCAAAAAGACCGGAATCCAGGAATGACTTTCAAACGGAACGCGAAAGTGCCGGGACAACAACACTCCGTTGAAATATTTATCTCGCCGTATTTTTAAGTAGTAATATTACAAACCCATCCAGTCCACAGACGATTGGAGGCAAAAAACCATAAAACACGGAGACAAACATGAAACTTAATTGTAGTTTAGTTTCACAGCTGAAATTTATCACGGCCACGGGTGTGCTCGCCCTGCTGGCCGCCTGCGGCGGCAGCGACAGCGCCGGCACGACCGCCCCGGCCAACAAGCTATTGGCCAGCATGATGGTCGCGGCCGCGCCGCCGGCCCCGGCCAACATCCGCATGCACTTCCACCGCGCGGCTGGCGACGCCAGCCAGTGGGGCGTGTACTCATGGGATGGCCCGGTCAATCCCAGCGCCGGCTGGATCACCGGCCGCTTCATGATGACCCAGGGCGACGACTTCGGCGGCTACGTCGACATCCCCGTCAACACCGCCAAGTCCGCGATCTGGTTCCTGGTCACCGACGGCAGCGGCAACAAAAATTGCGGCAGCGACCAGTCGGCCAACTTCACGCCCGACATCGCCAGCAAGGGCCAGGAGGTCTGGATGCTGGAAGGCGACTGCACCGTCTACGGCGCGCCGCCCACCATCAGCTACGGCAACCTGAACAACGCCAGCGCGCACTGGCTGTCGGCCTCGACGCTGGCCTGGCCGGGCGCGCCCGCCGGCGGCAGCTACCGCCTGTACTACGCGGCCAACGGCGGCCTGGGCTCGGACGCCGGCGGCGTCACCGGCGCCGACGGTAGCATCGCGCTATCCACCGGCGCACTGCCGGCCGCCCTGCAACAAAAATATCCGCACCTGGCCGGCGCCACCGCGCTGACCATGGCCGACACCGACGCGGCCGGCATCGCGGCCAAGGCCAGCGGCCAGTTCGCCGTGGCCCAGTTCGACGCCGGCGGCAAGCTGCTGCAGGTGACCTCGCTGCAGATGAGCGGCATGCTCGACAGCGTGTTCGCCCCGGCCGCCGCCAACGCCACGCTGGGCCTGAGCTACGACCGCAACGGCGTGCCGACCTTCCGCGTGTGGGCGCCGACCGCCAAGTCGGTCAGCCTGCAGCTGTACCCGGACGCCACCAGCGCCAGCACGCAGACCCGCGCCATGAGCCGCGACGCCGCCAGCGGCATCTGGAGCTACACCGCGCCGGACGCCAGCTGGGTCAACCGCTACTACTACACCTACCAGGTGCGGGTGCTGTCGCGCTGGGCCGGCAACACGGTGGTCGACAACAGCGTTACCGATCCCTATTCCTTCAGCCTGAACGCCAACAGCCAACGCAGCTTCGTCGCCAACCTGGACAGCGCCGCGCTCAAGCCGGACGGCTGGGACCACCATCCCGTGCCGCGCCTCGACAGCCCGACCGACATCGCCCTGTACGAGCTGCACATCCGCGACTTCAGCGCCGGCGACGCCAGCGTGCCAACCGCGCACCGCGGCAAATACCTGGCCTTCACCGACCAGGACTCGGACGGCATGCGCCACCTGCGCCTGATGCAGCAATCCGGCCTGACCCACATCCACCTGCTGCCGTCGTTCGACTACGCCAGCGTCAACGAGGCCGGCTGCACCACGCCGTCGATTCCCAACGCGGCCGCCAACTCCGCCGACCAGCAGGCGGCGGTGGAAGCCACGCGCGGCGGCGACTGCTTCAACTGGGGCTACGATCCGGTGCACTACACGGCGCCGGAAGGCAGCTATTCCACCAATGCCAACGACGGCGCGGTGCGCGTGCGCGAGTTCCGCGCCATGGTGCAGGGCCTGCACAAACAGGGCCTGCGGGTGACGATGGACGTGGTCTACAACCACACCAGCGCTTCGCAGCAGGGACCGTTGTCGGTGCTGGACAAGATCGTGCCGACCTACTACTACCGCCTCAACGCCGGCGGCGGCATCACCAACGACAGCTGCTGCGCCGACACCGCGTCCGAGAACGCCATGATGGCCAAGCTGATGATCGATTCGGTCAGCACCTGGGCGCGCGACTACAAGGTCGACAGCTTCCGCTTCGACATCATGGGCTTCACGCCGCTGGCGGTGATGCAGCGGCTGCAGGCGGCCGTCAACCGCGCGGCCGGGCGCGACATCTACCTGTACGGCGAGGCGTGGAACTTCGGCACGGTCGGCAACGACGCCCGCTTCGTGCAGGCGCGCCAGGCCAATATGTACGGCAGCGGCATCGGCTCGTTCAACGACCGCATCCGCGACACCGTGCGCGGCGGCGGCTGCTGCGACAGCGGTTCCAGCCTGGTCAGCCAGCAAGGCTTCATCAACGGCGCCTACCTCGATCCGAACGCGCAATCGACGCAGACCAAGGACGACTTGCTGCGCTTGGGCGACCTGGTCAAGGTGAGCCTGTCCGGCACCTTGCGCGACTACAGCTTCACCGACCGCACCGGCGCGCTGCGCAAGAACTCGCAGATCGACTACTTCGGCCAGCAGGCCGGCTTCGCGGCCCAACCTTCGGAGACCATCAACTACGTCGAGGCGCACGACAACCAGACCTTGTACGACCTGAACGTCTACAAGCTGCCGCCGGCCACCAGCATGGCCGAGCGCGTGCGGGTGCAGAGCCTGGGCGCGGCCATCAACATCCTGGCGCAGGGCGTGCCCTTCCTGCACGCCGGCCAGGAGCTGCTGCGCTCGAAGTCGATGGACCGCGACAGCTACGACGCCGGCGACTGGTTCAACAAGCTCGACTACAGCTACCAGTCGAACAACTTCGGCGTCGGACTGCCGATGGCCGGCGTGAACAAGGACAACTGGCCGCTGATGTCGCCGCTGCTGGGCAATCCGCTGCTCAAGCCGGACAGCGTGGCCATCGTCAGCGCGCGCAACGCCGTCAACGCCTTCCTGGCGATCCGCCAGGACAGCAGCCTGTTCCGCCTGCGCACGGCGCAGGACGTGTCCGAGCGCCTGCGCTTCCACAACACCGGGCCGCAGCAGGTGCCGGGGCTGATCGTCATGAGCATCGACGGCCAGCAGCCGCGCCGCTACGAGGGTGCGCGCTACAAGATGGTGGTGGCGGTGTTCAACGTGGACAAGGTCGGCAAGAGCATCGCCGTGCCGGAACTGGCCGGCCGCAAGCTGGCGGTGCACCGCATCCTGCTGGGCGCCGACGGCGGCCGCAACGCGCGGGTGGGCAACTACAGCCCGGTGGGCGGCAAGTTCACCGTGGCCGCGCGCAGCGCCGTGGTGTTTGTGGAGGAGGCGCAATAGGATAGCCGGACGGTGGGCAACTCGGTTATAGTGCCCATGTGGCAAGTGCATCCGCCGCGCCCACCGTCATTCGACTTTCGAGGAATTGAAAAATGAAAAAACTGTTCGTTGCCAGTCTGATCCTGTCCCTGAGCGGCGCCGTGTTTGCGGCCGAGCCGACGGCCCAGCAAAGCAAGATGAAAACCTGTAACGCCGATGCGAGCGGCAAGAAAGGCGATGAGCGCAAAGCCTTCATGAAGGAGTGCCTGAGCGCCAAGGCCGAAGCCCCGGCGCCGAAGATGACGCAACAGGACAAGATGAAGGCCTGTAACGCCGACGCCGCCGGCAAGAAGGGCGACGAGCGCAAGACCTTCATGAAGGGCTGCCTGAGCGCCAAGTAAACCGCACCGCCAAAAAAAAACGCCATCCTCGGATGGCGTTTTCATTTGCACTAGACCGCCGCGCCGGCCGCGTGCCGCTGCTGCCGCTCTTGGCGGCGGTACAGCAACAGCGTGGCGCACAGGCCGCACACGGCGGCGAAGGTCATCCACCAGCCCGGCGCGCTCTTGTCGCCGGTGTATTCGATCAGGCCGGTCGCGATGGCCGGCGTGAAGCCGCCGAACACCGCCGTCGCCAGGCTGTAGGCCAGCGAGAAGCCCACCGTACGCACCTCGACCGGCATCACCTCGGTCAGCGCCACCACCATCGCGCCGTTGTAGCTGGCGTACAGGAAGGACAGCCACAGCTCCACGCCCAGCATGCGGCCGAAGCTCGGCGCCTGCACCAGCCAGTGCAGCGCCGGATACGCGGTGCAGATCGCCAGCACGGTGAAGCAGATCAGCAGCGGACGGCGGCCGACGCGGTCCGACAAGGAACCCATCACCGGCAGCCAGCAGAAGTTCGACAGGCCGACAAACAAGGTCACCATCAGCGCGTCGGTGGTGGACAGGTGCAGCACGTTCTTGCCGAAGGTCGGCGTGTAGACGGTGATCAGGTAGAACGACACGGTGGTCATGGCCACCAGCATCATGCCGGCGATCACCAGCGCCCAGTTGTTGAGCATGGAGCGGAAGATCTCCTTCAATTCCGGACGGTGCTTGCGCGCCTTGAATTCCTCGGTCTCCTGCAGCGAGCGGCGGATCACGAACAGCACCGGCACGATCAGGCAGCCGACGAAGAACGGGATGCGCCAGCCCCACTCGCCCACCTCGGCCGGGGTGAGCCACTGGTTGAGCGCGTAGCCCAGCGCGGCGGCGGCCACCACCGCCACCTGCTGGCTGGCCGACTGCCAGCTCACATAGAAACCCTTGCGGCCCGGCGTGGCCATCTCCGACAGGTAGACCGACACCCCGCCCAGCTCGACGCCGGCCGAGAAGCCCTGCAGCAGGCGGCCGATCAGCACCAGCGCCGGCGCCAGGTAGCCGATGGTGGCGAAGCCGGGCACGCAGGCGATCAGCAGGGTGCCCAGCGCCATCAGCGCCAGCGTGACGATCAGGCCCTGGCGGCGGCCGACGCGGTCGACGTAGGAACCCAGGATGATGGCGCCCAGCGGTCGCATCAGGAAGCCGGCGCCGAAGGTCATGAAGGTCATCATCAGCGAAGCGACTTCATCGCCGCTGGGGAAGAAGGCCTTGGCGATGGCGTTGGCGTAAAAACCGAACAGGAAGAAGTCGAACATTTCCATGAAGTTGCCGCTGACGACGCGGAACACCGTGCTGAAATGCGACTGCCGGGCGGGGGAGGAAGAGGAGGTCATGGATGTCTCGCTGTTGTGTGAATCGGGTCGGAACGGGTCCGCCGGAATTTTCCCGATCATACGCCTGATTTCTTTCATTTTCCCTTCAATGACGCGCCGCCCTCCACCATTGAACGTATCCATAATGCAACACATGCCGGGATTTCTACCGTTTATCGCAAACTTGTCGGCAGCGGCGGCCAGCTTAAGTAAAATTCACTTTGTTCAAATTGACAATCACCGAGGAATTACCATGCGCCGTACCGTTGCCGCCGTCCTGATCCCCGCCCTGTTTGCCGTGAGCGCCGCCGCTGCGGCCGCCGAATCGACCCGCCAGCTGCCGTCCTTTGTCGCCATCAACGCCAAGGGCGCCTTCGCCATGACGGTGGAGGTGGGCAAGACGCAGTCGGTGGTGATCAGCGGCGGCGAGCGGTTCGTCTCCACGCTCAAGACCGAGGTGGTGGCCAACGAGCTGTCCATCACCATGCCGGACAAGAGCTTCAAGTCCGGCAAGGGCGAGGAGGCGCGCATCACCATCACCGTTCCCTCGCTGAGCCGGGTCAAGGTCGAGGGCGCGGGCGAGACCATCCTCAACAAGGTCAGCGGCGAGCGCCTTGACATCGGCTACCTGGGCGCCGGCCACGTGGTGGCCAACGGCAAGGTCAAATACCTACGCGTCAACGCCAAGGGTGTCGGCGAGATCGACGCCAAGGCGCTGGTGGCCGAGCGGGTCGACGTCAACTTCGAGGGCGTGGGCCATGTCAGCGTGCACGCCACCGATCTGCTCAACGCGGTCGCCAAGGGCATGGGCGAGCTGGAATACTTCGGCCATCCCAAGACCGTCAACAAGTCCATCGCCGGCATCGGCAGTTTCACCGCCGGGGACTAACTTGCCCTGCTGACACGCCGGGCGATTGCGGTTACTATCAAACACATAAGAACCGCAACGCACCCCGGAGGCCGACACGGTGGCTGTGCCGAACGACATCGCGCACTGGCGCGCGCAAATCTTTGCGAAGCTGCTGCTGGTCGTGTTCGTCCTGGGCGCGGCCACGGCCGTGCCCAGCGTGCTGCTGGCCGCCAGCGAGGGCATCTGGTCCATCGTCGTCATCGACATCGTCGCGCTGGTCTGGCTGGCGGTGATCTGGCGCTGGCGCCGCCTGCCGTACACGCTGCGGGTGGTCAACTTCCTCTGCATCGCCTTCCTGGTCGGCATCGGCCTGCTGCTCAAGGTCGGACCGGTCAGCCAGATCTACCTGATGGCCGTGCCGGTGCTGGCGGCGCTGCTGCTGGGCCTGCGTCCGGCGCTGTGGACGCTGGGCATCGCCGGGCTGGCGGTGCTGGTGGTCGGCTTCGACCAGAACGCCCAGCTGCAGCTGGCCGGCGTGCCCGACTACGGCCTGCTCAAGTCGGCCATCATCACCTTCAACTTCCTGTTCATGACGGCGGTGCTGACGCTGTCGTGCGCGGTGCTGCTGCAGCATCTGGCGCGCTCCTTCGGCGAGCTGCAGCACCACCAGCAGGAACTGTCGGCGCTCAACGCCGAGCTGCGCCTGACCTCGGCCGCCGTGTCGCGCCTGAACGACATGGTGCTGATCGCCGAGGTCGACCCGGACGGCGCATCCGGCCAGCGCATCATCTTCGTCAACGACGCCTTCGAGCGCCGCACCGGCTACCGGCGCGGCGAGGTGCTGGGGCGCGGCCTGCGCCTGTTGCAGGGGCCCGACACCGAGGCGGCCGTGCTGGAGCACATCGAGCGCGCCATGGCGCGCAGCGAGGCGGTGCGCGCCGAGCTGCTGAACTACACCAAGGCCGGCGAGCCGTACTGGGTGGAGACCGAGCTGGTGCCGTTCGCCGACGAGGGCGGCGTCAACACGCACTGGGTGGCGGTCGAGCGCGACATCACCGAGCGCAAGAAATCGCAGGACGACATCCACCGGCTGGCCTTCTTCGACGTGCTCACCGGCCTGCCCAACCGCCGCCTGCTGATGGACCGCATCGACAAGCTGCTGGCCAGCTCCGAGCGCGGCGCCACCTACAGCGCCGTCATGTTCATCGACCTGGACCGCTTCAAGACCATCAACGACGCGCGCGGCCACGCCATCGGCGACGCCCTGCTGCGCAACGCCGCCGAGCGCCTGTCGCAGCTGATGCGCAAGGCCGACACGGTGGCGCGCATCGGCGGCGACGAGTTCGTGGTGCTGCTGGGCCACCTGGCGCACGAGCTGCACGCCGCCACCCACGCCGCGTCGGTGGTGGCCGAGAAGATCCGCGCCGCCATCGGCCGGGACTTCGAGATCGGCGGCCAGACCTACAACTCCACCGCCAGCATCGGCGTGACCATGCTGCCGCGCGGCGGCCAGAGCGCGCAGGACCTGCTGCGCGAGGCCGACACCGCGATGTACCGCGCCAAGGCCGAGGGCCGCAACGGCATCGCCTTCTACGAGACCGCGATGCAGGCCGAGCTCGAGCGGCGCCTGTCGATGGAGCGCGACCTGGCCGCCGCGCTGGCGGCCGGCGCGCTGCGGATGCACGTGCAGCCGCAGGTCGACCGCGACGGCCGCGTGGTCGGCGGCGAGCTGTTGATGCGCTGGCCGCTGGCCGGCGGCGAGATGGTGCCGCCGCAGGTGTTCATCCCGGTGGCCGAGGAGTCGGGGCTGATCGTCGAATTGGGCGCGTGGGCGCTGCGCCAGGCCTGCGAGGCGGTGCTGGAGCTGGCGCGCGCCGGGCTGGCCGTGCCGCTGTCGGTCAACGTCAGCCCGACCCAGTTCCGCCAGGCCGATTTCGTCGACGTGGTGCGGCGCGCGCTGGCCGACACCGGCGCCCCGGCCGCGCTGCTGGTGCTGGAGGTGACCGAGGGCCTGTTGATCGACAAGATGGAGCAGACCATCGAACGCATGCACAAACTGGCGGCGCTGGGGCTGCGCTTCTCGATCGACGATTTCGGCACCGGCTATTCCAGCCTGGCCTACCTGAAGAAGATGCCGCTGTACGAGCTGAAGATCGACCGCAGCTTCATCATGGACACGCCGGACGACGCCAACAGCCGCGCGCTGGTGCAGTCCATCCTGGCGATGGCCGGCCACCTGGGGCTGCGGGTGGTGGCCGAGGGCGTGGAGACGCGGGCGCAGGCCGATTTCCTGGTGGCCCACGGCTGCGACTGCATGCAGGGCTACCTGTACGCGCGGCCGGCGCCGCTGGCCGAACTGATCGACCGATTGCAGGGGAAGACGGCGGTGGCTGCCGTGTAAGCCACGTACAACTGGGGAGTGAACGATGAAACTGACCGTGGTACAGAAAATGATCGCGCTGGCCGGCGCCGCGCTGGCCGGCATCGCCTTGCTGGCCGGCCTGAGCCAGTATCAGATGGACCGGGTGTATGAATCGGCCAGCTACTCGACCGTCAACACGGTGCCGAGCCTGGTCACGCTGGACCGGGTGCGCGACAGCTTCCTGCGCATGCGTATCCGCGTCAACCAGCACGTGCTCAACACCGACGACAAGAAGATGGCGGAGATCGACGGCCAGATCGCCGAGATGCGCAAGGGCGTCGACGACAACCTCAAGAAATACGAGGCGCTGGTGAGCGACGACAAGGACAAGGCCATCCTGGCGCGCGAGCACGACTCATGGGCCAAGGTGCAGCCGATGATCGAGGCGGTGCTGGCCGAATCGCGCGCCAACCACAACGACAAGGCGCGCGTGCTGCTGGAACAGGCGCGGCCCGAAATCCAGGTGATGCAGACCGCCATCGACAACCACTTCGACTACAACATCGCGCTGGGGCAGAAGGGCGCGGACGACGCGGTGGCGATGAAGGCGGCGGCGATGCACACCTCGATCATCATCGCCGCCTGCACGCTGGTGGCGGTGGCGCTGATCGGCGCCCTCATCACGCGCGCGCTGCTGCGCCAGCTGGGCGGCGAGCCCGACTACGCGGCCGAGGTGGTCAACCGCGTGGCCGCCGGCGACCTGACGATGCAGGTGCGCCTCAAGCCGGGCGACAGCACCAGCCTGCTGGCGGCGATGCACACCATGGTCGGCAACCTGTCGCGCGTGGTGACCGAGGTCAACAACGGCGCCGAGGCGCTGGCCAGCGCCTCGGAGGAAGTGAGCGCCACCGCGCAGTCGCTGTCGCAGGGCGCCAGCGAGCAGGCCGCCGCCGCCGAGGAATCGAGCGCCGCCATCGAGCAGATGTCGGCCTCGATCGCGCAGAACACCGAGAACGCCAAGGTCACCGACGGCATGGCCGGCAAGGCCGCGCAGGAGGCCGGCGAAGGCGGCGAGGCGGTGCGCTCGACGGTGGTGGCGATGCGCGAGATCGCCAAGAAGATCGGCATCATCGACGACATCGCCTACCAGACCAACCTGCTGGCGCTGAACGCGGCCATCGAGGCGGCGCGCGCGGGCGACCACGGCAAGGGCTTCGCGGTGGTGGCGGCCGAGGTGCGCAAGCTGGCCGAGCGCAGCCAGGTGGCGGCGCAGGAGATCGAGCAGGTCGCCAGCGGCAGCGTCAACCTGGCCGAGAAGGCCGGCGCCCTGCTCGACACCATGCTGCCCAACATCCGCCGCACCTCCAGCCTGGTGCAGGAGATCACGGCGGCGTCGGAGGAGCAGACCACGGGCGCGAGCCAGATCAACTCGGCCATGAGCCAGTTGAGCCAGACCACGCAGATGAACGCCTCCAGCTCCGAGGAACTGGCCGCCACCGCCGAGGAGATGAGCGGCCAGGCTGGGCAGCTGCAGAGTTCCATGTCCTTCTTCAAGGTGCGCTGAGCGGCGGGGCGCCACGCGTGGCGTCTGTCCCGTTCCGCCGCCGCGCGGCCGGGCCGCTTACTGCATCACGCTGACGTGCTTGCCGCTGATGCTGCGCTGGGACGGATTGCCGTACACGGTGACGTGGCCGGAGCCGGAGGCGTCGGCCACCAGCGACTGGCTGACGCCGGCCGAGATGCTGCCGGAGCCGTAGGACACCAGTTCGGCGCTCTGGCCGCTCAGGCCGGCCAGGTCGGCGCTGCCCGAGCCGTACACGCGCACGTTCATGCCGCGCACGTTGCCGGTGGCGCTGGCGCCGCCCGAGCCCCGGACCTCCAGGTTCAGCGTGTCGCCGCTCAGGCGGCCCAGGTCCAGGCGCCCGGAGCCGTTCACGCTGGCGACGGTCGAGCCGCTTTGCAGGCCGGCGGCGTCGACGGCGCCCGAACCGTTGACGCGCACGTCGAGGCGGCTGACATTGCCCGACAGCTGCACCTGGCGCGAGCCGTTCTGGCTCAGGTTGAACGGCGCGCCGTTCAAGCCGCTGACCGACAGGCGCCCCGAGCCGTTGGCGTTGACCTGGCGCAGTTGCGGCGTGGTGTAGACCACGCGCAGCGGGTTGGCGCTGCGGATGCTGCCGTCGATCCAGATGCGCAGCATGCCGCCGGTGGCGTCGGTGCGCAGCATCGGCAGCAGGTTGCTGTCGCCTTCGACCTGCAGCGAGGCGGCCTCGCCGACCCGCACCTCGACCTGCATCGGGCCGTTGATGTCGATGCCGTCGCTGGCGGCGGCGTCGCGGCGTTCGGTGGTTTGCTGGCCGTTGCCCTGCACCACCGAGCTGCCGAAGGCGGAGCTGTAGTGCACGCCGCCGTTGCCGCCGCCGTCGTCCGGCACGACGATGACGGCGCAGCCGGCGATGGTGGCGAGGGCGGAGATGACGGCGATGGAGATGGCGTTGCGCATGATGGAATCGTCCCTGAAGTTATCGTATCGACACTGTAGCGCCGCCGCCCGGGCCGCGCCCGCGCCGTGCGACGAACGGCAGAAAACGGGGGCCGGGACGCACAAACGGCGCCCCGGGCGCCGTTTGCTGTATTACTTGTCGACCTCGCACAACTGGTAGGGATAGGGCTCGGTGCCGATCGCCGCGCGGTGGACGCGGCAGCTGTCCGGCCGCAGCCGCAGGCCGTAGCGTTGCAGGTCCTCGGCCGCCTTGCGCTGCAGCTCAAGGTTGCGCGCGGCCAGGTCCACGCGGTACTGCGGCAGCAGCGCCAGGCGGCAGCGCGGCCCGTCCGGCGCCGCCAGCGGCTCGACGCCGACGTGGAAGCGGACCTTGGCCATCATCCGCTCCAGCCGCGCGCAGGCGGCCTCGCTGCCGGTCTGGCCCAGCCAGGAAGCCAGCTGGTTCTTTTTCGCCAGCGTCAGCTCCTCGTGGTTGGCGGCGGCGATCAGCATCACGTAATGGGTGCCGTGGCGGCTGGCCGCCAGCGCGCGGATGCGCTCCAGGTAGGCGGGCGATTCCGGGAAGCCGCCGGCCAGCGCCACCACCGGCACCTGCGGCGGCAGCAGGGTGGCCATCCAGCCCATCGGCGGATCGCCGTGCGCCGTGTAGACCAGGCTGGAGGACGGATCGGCCAGGCCGGGATCGTCGGCGGTGAAGCCGGCCGCGGTCCAGCCGCTGTGGCTCCAGGCGGAGAACGGGAACACCACGATGGCGCACAGCGTCAGCGCCCAGGCGCCGGCGCGGCGCGCCAGTCGCGGCTTGCACAGCCGCTGCAGCAACAGCCAGACCGTCAGCGGCGCGAGCAGCTCCAGCGGCACCAGGTAGCGGTAGATGCCGAACAGCTTGAGCCAGCCCAGGTAGCCCAGCGCGAAAAACACCAGCAGCAAACGCTCGCGGCCAGCCGTCGCCGCCGCGTCGCCGGCAGCGGTGACGGCGACGGCGCCGCGCAGCCGGCCGGCCAGCAGGCGCGCGGCCAGCGCGATGAACAGCACATACACCACGGGCCAGATCATCTGGCGCATCACCAGCTCGGACACGCGGTGGCCGTCGAGCGTGAAGATGAAAGGCCACAGCAGCGCCTCGGCCAGGTTGTGCGGCAGGTGCGCGGTGTCGGCCACGCCGACCGGCTGCGCCAGCGGGCTGCGGAACACATCGTTCATCTGCGGGAACAGCGGATTGCCGAACATGAGCCACATGCGCAGGAACCAGTGGCCGGCGGCGGCGGCCAGGCCGGCCAGCACCGCCACGCCGAACACCAGCGACAGGCGCAGGCGCTGCCACCAGCCGCCGCCGACGGTCAGCAGCGCCGCGCACAGCGCCAGCGCGAAGGTGGCGTTGGTCAGTTTGAGGCCGGCGCCCACGCCCATGACCAGCCCGGACAAGGCCAGCCAGGCCGCCGCGCGGCGGTCCAGGGCGCGCCAGCGCGGCCAGTGGCGCAGCACCAGGTACAGCGACGCCAGCACGCACAGCGCGCTCATATTGTCGCCCATCGAGTTGCCCAGTTCGGACAGGAAGCCGGCGCCCAGCGTGCCGGCCAGCGCCAGCAGCAGCGGCAGGCGATAGCGGTCGGCGGCGTCCGGCGCCGGCAGCAGCAGCCGCGCGATGGCCAGCACCAGCACGAAGTTCAGGCCGTGCAGCACGCCCATGACGAAGCCGGCCACCGGTGGCGGCAGCGCGCGGTTCAAGCCGTAGTACAGCAGGTCCAGCGTGGGATTGAAGTAGCTCTGCCACTGCCCCGGCGACAGGTCGAAGCCGATGCGGCCGTTGAGCAGCGCGTAGGCGTTGTACAGGTGGTAGTTGCGCAGGTCCCAGTTGTCGTCCTGGCCGAGCAGCAGCGACAGCAGGCCGAAGGCCAGCGGCACCAGCCAGGCGGCGCGGCGCAAGGTGGCGGGATGATTGAAGCGCGCCGTGCGGCGGTCGTACCAGCGCCCGATGGCGCCGAAAATATTCTGCATGAGGTGATCGGGTAAGTGGGCGCGCGGCGGCGGCGGCGGCGCAAAGCGGCGATGGTATCATGGCGGGCTCCGACTTCCCATGCCCCGCGCCCGCCATGACCGCTCCCGCCGCCCCCTCCGCCACCGACAGCCTGCTCGCGCTGCGCGAACTGACCCGCCGCTTCGCAACCGAACGCGATTGGCGGCAGTTCCACACGCCGAAGAACCTGGCCATGGCGCTGACGGTGGAGGCGGCCGAACTGGCCGAGCATTTCCAGTGGCTGCAAACCGGCGCCGACGCGGAGCTGGACGACGCCCGCCGCACCGGCATCCGCCACGAGCTGGCCGACGTGCTGCTCTACCTGGTGCAGCTGGCCGACCAGTGCGGGGTCGACCTGCACGCCGCCGCGCTGGAGAAGATGGCGCTCAACGCCGCCAAGTATCCGGCCGACCTGGTGCGCGGCGACGCCCGCAAGTACGACCAGTATTAAGCGGCCTGCTTCGGCCGGCGCACGGCGCGCACCTTGCCGCTGCCGCCGCCACCGCAGTAAAACAGGTCGGCGCCGTCCGATTCCAGTCCGCTGACGCCGGCGCCGGCCGGCATCTCCAGCCGCTCCAGCACCTCGCCGCTGTGCGGGTCGATGCGGCGGATGTCGCTCTCCTCCCCTTCCCACGTGCCGTGCCACAGCTGGCCGTCGACCCAGGTCACGCCGGTGACGAAGCGGTTCGAATCGATGCTGCGGATGATGGCCCCGGTGGCCGGGTCGACCTGGTGGATCTTGCGGTCGCGGTATTGGCCCACCCACAGGCTGCCCTCGGCCCAGGCCAGGCCGGAATCGTAGCCGTCGCCGGGCGCCGGGATCGAGGCCAGCACCTTGCCGCTGGCCGGGTCGATCTTGTCGATGCGCCGTTCGGCGATCTGGTACAGGTGGGTGCCGTCGAAGGCGGTGCCGGCGTCGGCGGCGATGTCCAGCGTGCGGGTGGTGGCGCCGCTGGCCGGATCGAAGGCGATCAAATGCGCGCCGGTGGCGGCCCAGACGCGCTGGCCGTCGTGGGTGACGCCGTGGACCTGCCCGGCGCCGTCGAAGGGACCGTATTCGCGCACGATGTCGGCCGCGCGGGCTTTGGGCTGGAGCTTGGATGTGCTGGTGTTCGCGTTCATTGCTGCCTCCTGAAGGTTGATGCGCCGGGAGCGGCGCCGCAAGAGCACTTTATGCCAACGGCAGCGCCGAAGGGAGTAACAAGATTGTCGTGTATCCGGCCAGCGGCGGCGCCAGCCAGCGGCGCGTGCGCGCCTGGCCGATCGGGCGCGCGCGGCCGGCCTCCTCCAGCTCGGCCAGCGCGCGTTGCACGGTGCGCTGGCTGGCGCCCAGCGCCAAGGCCAGCGCCGAGGTCGACCAGGCCGCGCCGTCCGACAGCAGCGCCACCAGCGCGCCCTGTTCGCCGTCGACGGGCGGCGCCAGCAGCGCCACGCCGCCCGCGCCCAGGGGCCGCAGCACGAAGCCGCGCGGAGTCGCCTCAACGCCCGCCTGCGCCCCGGCCAGCGCGCGCAGGCGGCCGATCTCGACCCGCAGGCGGGCGCGGTGCGTCTCGTCGGGATCGCGGGTGTTGAAGGCGGTGGCGATCAGCGCCTCGCGCGGGACGTCGCCAGGCCAGGCCTCGGCCAACGCGCGCGCCAGCGCGAACAGCACCGGACGGCGCGCCAACGGCTGCCAAGCCTCGCCGCTGGCCAGGCCACGGCGGCAGGCGTCGACCACCAACGTGCCGGAGGCCAGCAGCGCGGCCACTTCATCGAGGCGCAGCAGTTGCTCTGCGCCGGCGGCCAGGCGGCGCGCGGCGGGCCGCTCCAGCGCGGCGCGCGCCTCGGCCACTTCGGCCAGCAGCGCCGGGATGCCGGCGCGTTCGGCGGCGGCCTGCGCGCGGGTCAACGCCGCCTTCGCCGGCGCCACGCGCAGGGAGCGCAGCGCCAGTTCCGCCGACGCCAGTTCGGCCACCGCCGCCAAGGCCGGCGGCAGGGCCAGGCCGTCGAGCTGCGCCAGCGTGGCGCCGGCATCGTCCAAGCGGCCCAGCAGCAGCAGGCGGCGCACCGCGATCAGGCGCGCATGCAGGGCGTTGGCGTGGTCGGCGTGCGCGGACAGCACGGCCTGCGCCGCCGTCAGCGCGCGCGGCGAGCCGGCGAAATCGCGCACCGCCAGCGCCACCTCGGCCTCGGCCACCACGCAGCGGGCGCGCGACACCTCCTCATGCGAGCCGAAGCCGCGCGCGGCGCGGCGCAATAGTTCGCGGGCGCGTACATGCTCGCCCAGCTGGGCCATGGCGATGCCGCGCAGGGCCAGCGCCGGCGGATCGTCGCGCAGAGCGACGTGTTTGAGGGCGCCGAGCGCGTCGCCGGCGGCGAGCGCGCGCGCGGACGCGGCGATCAGGGAATCCATGGCGACAGCATACACTGGCCGCCGCCGGACCGGCGGGCGGCGCGGGCGGCCGTGCGGCGAGGGCTACGACGTGCAATTCCGCCTGCGGCACGAGGTGCCGCGCGCGTGACGCGCCGCCTGCCGTGAGCCGCGCGGTGGGAGGTGCGGTGCGGCGGCCGGCGGCCCTACAAGCCCAGCGCCTTGCGGATCTGCGCCGAGACGATGGTCCACGACGGCGAGGTGGCGGCCACCTCGTCGAAATGGCTGCCGCCCGGCAGCACGATGACCTCGGCCTGGTCGCCGGCGGCCTGGGCGCGGCGCGCGTAATCCTGGCCGGCGCGCAGCGGCGAGATGGTATCGAATTCGCCGTGGATCAGCACCGTGCGTACGCCCGACGGCAGCAGCTCGACGGGCGAGGTGTCCGAGAAAATATCCGGCCGCCCGGCGCTGGGGCTGCCGGCCAGCTGCACGATATCGCGCTCGCAGCTGGTCTTGATCAGTTGTTCCTCGTTGCGCAGGTCGGCCAGGCCGCCCAGGCTGATGACGGTGGACACGGGCAGCGGATCGTCCGCATACAGCGGACTGCTGCGCGGCAGCCGCGCGCGCGAGGCCGCCCACTGCGCCAGATGGCCGCCGGCCGAATGCCCGACCAGCACCAGGCGCGACAGATCGAGCCGCCACTCCGTCGCCAGCGAGCGCAGAAGGTCGACCGCCGTGGCGACGTCCAGATACATGCCGGGATAACCGCCGCCCTCCTCATCGAAGCGGCGATACTCGATATTCCACACCGCGACGCCCTGCCCTTGCAGATCGCCGGCGATATTGCGCATCTGCGAGATGCCGGCGTATTCCTTGCACCAGCAGCCGCCATGAACGACCAGCGCGACCGGAAACGGCCCGTCGCCGGCCGGCACAAACAATTCCGCGAACTGCGACGGCGCCGCGCCATAGGCGACATGCAGCGTAGGCGCCGGCCCGCCCAGCGCCATATATTCCTGCAAAGTCATAGGGTTGGACATGCGTGTACTCCAAAAGACGATGCCGCCATGCTACACGCAAATTGGGGTCAAGTCTGGCAATCGGACACGAGCTCCACCGTAGCAGGCCGCTACGGTGGAGCTCGTGTCCGAATGTCAGACTTGACCCCAAAGTTGACCGACGGATTTAGAACTTGTAGTTGGCGCGGGCGTAGTAGTAGCCGCCGTTGATGCCGAACGGCGAGAACGATGGCAGGATGTTGACCGCCGCGTTGTCGCCGGCCGCGCGCTGGTCGGCCAGCAGCGCCGGATTCACGCCGTTCGGATACTTGTTGAACAGGTTGTTGGCGCCCACCGCCACCGACCACGCGGAATTGATCTTGTAGCCGACCTCCAGGTCGGTGATCGCCTTGGCCGAGATTTCAGTCAGGTGGTACACCGAGCCGTCCTCGCTGCCGTACTCCGACGATTTGCCGTAGATCGCTTCACGCAGGTTAATGGTCCAGGCGCCGATCTTCCACAGCGCACCCAGGTTGATGCGGACCTTCGGCGACGCGGTCTCCAGGTCCGAGATCGCGGTCTTGTCCAACAGCGTCTGCGGCAGCAGCTGGGCCGGCGCCTGGTTGATCTTGGTGACTTCGACCTTGTTGTAGTTGGCCGCCACCGACCAGTCGACCTTGCCCGCCGTGCCGTAGCTCTCGTTCAGCGTGGCGACGAACTCCAGCCCGCGGCTGCGTGTGTCGACCGCGTTGGAGAAGATGTTGATGCCGGTCTGGCTGACGGTGTTGTCGAGCACATTGCCGTTGGCCAGGATCGCCGCCACCACCGCCGGCGAGTTGTCCGATCCGCCCGAGCCGTACAGCGCACCGGAACCGACGATGCGGTCGCGGATCTTGATCTGGTAGGCGTCCAGCGTGATGGCCAGGTTGGCGGTCGGATTGAACACCAGGCCCAGGCTGAAGTTGGTCGAGCGCTCGGGCTTCAGGCCGTCCACGCCCACCAGCTTGGCGCCGGCCGAATTCGGCGCCAGCTGCACGAAGGCGGTGGTCGGGCCGACGTTGGTGGCCGAGTAGTATTCCTCGGCCAAGGTCGGCGCGCGGAAGCCGTTGCTGAAGGTGCCGCGCACGCCCACCATCGGCGAGATGTCGTAGCGCGCGGTGAACTTGCCCACCTTGGCGTTGCCGAAGTCGCTGAAGTGCTCGTAGCGGCCGGCCAGGTCCAGCGTCAGGTCGGTGACCGGATTGCCGGCCAGGTCGATGTAGGCCGCCTCGTTGGTGCGGCGGTGGCTGCCGGCGTCGGTCAGCGAGAAGCCGGGATACGACTGCGAGCCTTCCTTGTAGCGCGAGGCGGCGTCGCCCGCTTCGATCTCGTACTTGTCGATGCGGTGCTCAAGACCCGCCGCCACGTTCAGCGGCTTGGCCCAGCCGATCGCGAACTCGCGGCTCGCCTCCAGGCTGGTGGTCAGCTGGCTGGCGATGAAGGCGCCGGCGTGGAACACGGTCGGCGTGCTGCCGGTGTCGTTGAACAGCGAGACGTTGCCCGAATCGGCCACGCCGATCTTGCTGGTGTCCTTGCCGTAGGTGGAGCTCAGGTCCATGTTCCAGCCGGCCACCACGCCTTTGACGCCTGCGGTGAGCGCGTAGTCGTCCTGCTTCATGGTTTCCTTCGGCGAGAAGCCGGTCGGATAGACCTTCGGCAGGCGGCTCGGCAAACGATAGTTCTCGTAGGCGCGCGCTTCCTTGTGGCCCCAGGTGGCGATGGCGTACAGCTGGCTGTCCGGCGCGAAGTCGTAGCCGAAGTTGGCCGCCAATACGTTCAGGTGGTATTGCGCGTCGCCCGAGATGTGGTTGACGTGCGGGTAGCCGGCCTGCTGGAACATCTCCGGATACTTCGCCATATTGGCCGGGTTGACCACGCGCGGGTCGATGCCGCCACGGTCGCTGTAGCCGTGGTATTTGGATTCGGCGGTCAGGCTCAGATAGGCGTCCTTGAACGGTTCGACGCCGATGTTGGCCGCCGCGTCGCCGGTGCGCCCGCCGCCGTCGGAGTAGCCGCCGCCGGTGGCGCTGGCGGTGCCGCCATGGTTGTTCGACTTGAGGATGATGTTGATCACGCCGGCGATGGCGTCGGAGCCGTATTGGGCGGCCGCGCCGTCCTGCAGCACTTCGATGTGGTCGATCGCGGCGACCGGGATGTAGTTCAGGTCAGCGGCCGCGCCGCCCTGGTATGGCCCGCCCAGCACGGCCAGGTTGGCGGTGCCGTGGCGGCGTTTGCCGTTGATCAGCACCAGCGTGTTGTTGGGACTCAGGCCGCGCAGGCGGGCCGACAGCGTCAGGTTGGCGGTGTCGCCGCCGAAGGCTTGCGCGGTGAACGACGGCAGGTTCTGCGCCAGCGCCTGGATCAGGTCCGGCTGACCGGTGCGCTGCAGGGAGGCCGCGTCCAGCACCTGGATCGGCGAGGCGCTGTTCTCCACCTTGATGCCGCTCGAGCGCGTGCCGGTGACGATCACCGCGCTGACCGGTGCTTCGCCCGTGGCGTCGGCGGCCGGCGTGGCGGCGGCGTTGTCGTCGGCGCCCGCTGCGGCGGCGTAGGCGGAGCCCAGCGCCAGGGTGGACAGCACGGCGGCGACGCCGGTTTTGAGTATGGCCTTATGCATATTGAATCCCCATTGAATGAAAAAGAAAGTAAGACCTGCTGCGTAATTATTTTTTTGCGGCGACGACTTCGATTTCCACCAGCCAGCCCGGATTGCTCAGGGCCGCCACCTGCACCACGGCGCGCGCCGGCAGCTTGGTCTGCGCGCCGCCGAAGTGCTGGGTGTAGGCTTCCATGAAGCCCTTGGTGTCGGCCTTGCCGCCCTTGGCCGGATCGCCGACCAGGTAGACGGTCATCTTGACCACGTCGCTCATGTCGAGCTTCATGCCCTCCAGGACTTCCTTGATTTTCTTGAGCACCGACTCGGACTGGGTCCTGGTGTCGCCGAAGGCGGCCAACGAATCCGGCGCGGCGCTGGCGTCGGCGATGGCGGGCACCTGGCCGCTGACGAAGTGGATGGTGGCGGTGGCCGGCACGGTGACGGCCAGCGCGATCGGGAAGTCCGAGCCGGGGATCTTGTGGCGGACGATGTCGGCGGCGGCGGCTTTCGGCGCGGCGCCTGCGGCGACAGGCAACAGCGCCAGAGCGGCCGGGATCAACAGGGTGGCGAGCGATTTCTTCATGCGTTCTTCCTTCAGTGTTTGTTGGACATCTGGCCGTTGCTAAAATGGTCGACTTGCAGCGTGTCGCGCAGCGCCAGCACTTCGGACTCGCTGAGCGGCGCGCCCTGGTTGCCCCAGCTGCTGCGCACGAAACTGAGCACGGTGGCGATTTCCGCGTCGCTCAAGCTGTCGCTGAAGTCCGGCATGCCGCCGCGCCCCTTGAGCAGCACCGTGGCGACGTCGGTGCCCTTCCCTTGCACGAATTTGTTCCCCGCCAGCGCCGGGAAGGCGCCCGGTATGCCCTTGCCGGTGGGCTGGTGGCAGGCCGCGCAGTTTTTCAGGAACAGCGCCTTGCCATCCATCTGCTGCGCGCGCGACGGCGCGCTGGCGCCGGCCGCCAGCAGCGCGACCAGCACCATCGCCGCCTTGATCAACGCTTCCTTCATGCGCTGGCCCTTTCATGGATCTTGGCGATCTGCTGCCACGCCGATTCGATGGCGCCGGCCTGCCAGCCGGTCAGGTAGCTCAAGTGCTCGCCGGCCAGCAGCACGCGGCCCTCGCCCTCCAGCAGGATCGGGTAGGCGGCGGCGCGGGTCTTCTCGGTCCATTCGGCCCAGCCGCCAAGGTTGTACTGCACGCGGTGCCAGGCGACCGAGAACGCGGTCTCGAAGTTCTCGGTGTACTGCGGGAAGATCTTCTGTCCCGCCTCCAGCGCGAACGCGGCGCGCTCCTTCGGCGACAGCGCGCTGGTCTCGATGGCGGCGGTCTGGTACTGGTAATAACCGAGCAGCACGCCCTTCTTCTTCTGCCAGCCGTAGGACGGCATCGAGATGGTGTTGATGCCTTTCAGGTCGGTGAGGATATGGCCGCCGTACAGGTGCTCGTCCTCCTCCCAGAAGCGGCGCTTCATCTGCAGGCCGATCTTGCCGACCGGCGCGTAGGCGACCGTGGCGACGGCCTTCTTGAACTTGTCCGAGAAGTCGGTGTCGATCTGGCGCAGCACCGACAGCGGCATCGCCACCAGGCAGTAGTCGGCGCCGATGCTGGCGACCTTGCCGCTGCCGGTGTCCTTGTAGGTGACGGTGACGCCCTTGTCGTTCTGGCGGATGGTCTGCACCTCGGCGCGGTAGCGGATGTTCTTGCCGACGCGCTTTTCGAACGCCTTGGCGATGGCGTCCATGCCGCCGACCGGCTGGAACATGGTGTTCTGCATCGGGAAGTCCTGCACCGCGCTGTAGACGTTGCCCAGCTTGGAGGCCAGCAAATCTTTGAAGCCCAGCGGATCGGACGGCGTGCCCGGTCCAGGCGACAGGCCGGCGCCGGGATTGACGGTGAAGCCACGGCCGCTGCGGCCTTTGTATTGCAGGTCGGCGCCGGCCAGCTGGCCTTCGTGCGCCAGGTAGTCCAGCAGCAGGCGCTGGTCGTCGGCGGTCAGTTCCTGGTCCAGCTGCTTGTTCTTGACCGACTTGGCCAGCAGCTCGGAGACGTGGCCGCGCATGTCGGCCTTGATCTCGGCCACGCGCATGCGCTTGCCGGCGTAGGGACCGGCGTTTTCCGAGTAGACGAAGGCGTGGTCGTTATCGTTGACCATGACCTCCAGCGGCACCTCGAACAATCGCGTGTAGTGCAGCGTGGACTGGTGGTGCAGCGGGATGCGCCATGGGCCGTGGTTGATGTACTGGCCGTCGTCGAAATCGCAGGTCTGCTTTTCGCCTCCGAGCTCGGTCAGGCTGAAGCCCTTGCGCGCTGTCTGGCAGCGGCCGCCGGCGAAGGCGCGCGCTTCCAGGATCTGGCAGTGATAGCCCAGCTTTCCCAGCTCGTAGGCGGCGGTCATGCCGGCCAGGCCGGCGCCCAGTATCAGCACCTTCTTGCCCTTGCCGCTGCCGCTCAGCGCCGGCGGCGCGGACGCCGTCGAATCCATGCCCATGCCCCAGGCGTTCATGGTGTTGAGCAGCAGGCCGGTGCCGCCGACCGCTGCCGCGCGGTACAGGAAATCCCTTCGAGTAAATGAACTAAACGATTTAAACGATTTTACTGTTTTGCTATTCATCGACGCCCTTTCGTGACTTGCGATTCCATAGCCCCTATCTAGCAATCGTCGTGCCACGGCGCGGGACAAAATAAACATGCTTCGCCGTTGAAGCGATCCTTATGGCGTAAGGCGGAACGGCATAAAACAATGTTCTTTCGCGGCCCTTGTCCGCCGCGCCGGAGGCACGAAAGGACGCCGGCGGCGACAGACTTTATTTGTCCCTCCGGCGCGGGCGAAGCGAATGTGGAGGCGACGCGCCGCACCAGCGAGAGGCGCGCACCGGAATGGGAAGAAGTGGTATGCACGGCGCTGGACAGCGCCGTGGGCGTTTCAGTTGGCGAAGCTGGCGATGGCGTGCGTAGTGCTACGTAGGGGTGCTGCGGGGATGGCGGGAACTGGACGCGGCAGCAGGGCGATTTCCTCCGCGGCCAGGTGGCGCTGCATGCCGCCGCCGTCGGCCATGTGGCAGGCGTGGAATTGCATCGGCGCGTTGGGGTCCAACAAATAAATCATGTCCATGTCGGCCGGATCGTAGGCCACCCGTACATGCCATTGTCCGCGCGAACGCGCACGCTCGAACCAGCGCTCGTTGATGGCGCGCGCACAGGTGTAGGCGACGCCGGACAGTTCGATGCCGTCGGCGGTGACGGTGGCTTGCGCCGCCGGCATCAGGCTGCAGCGCAGCAGCTGTTCGGGATAGGTCTTCAGGCTGCCGCCGCGATGGGCCACGCCCCATTCCCACAGTGCGCGCGGCGTGGCGTGGCCGGCGTGCGGCAGCGGCGCGCTGTTGTTGTGGTACAGGACGCAGTCGATGACGATGCGCGTGAACTGCTCCAGATCGAGCACGCCGTCCAGCCGGCACGGGGCGCCGGCGGCGTCCGGCGCCAGCAGCTGGAAGCGCTTGGCCAGCACCGCGCGCCAGTCGTCCGAGCCGTCGTTGGCGGCGACGCAGCGCAGGTTGAAGTTGTTGAGCAGGGTGTCGCGCTGGGCGCCGCCGCTCAGGGCGGCGTGGGTGGACAGCGTGTCCGGCAGGTGGCGGCTGGGCCACTGCGCGGCCTCGATGCGGCGGCCGAACTGCTGGCTGTAGCGCTGTTTGTCGGCGCCGCAGTGGGCCAGCGCCAGCATGGCGTGCTGCCAGCTGGCAGCGCCCATGCCGATGTAAACCCCGGCCACCATGTGGCTGAAGGCGTCGATCGCCACGTAGACCAGCGGCCGGCCGATGGTCTGCTGGCGGTCGGCGCGCGAGACCAGCTGCACTTCGGCGCGCACCACGTCCAGGTGGAAGCAGGCGCCGGGACGGCCGTCGGAAGGAGGCTGCCAGCCACCGTCGGCGCCGGGCCCCATGCCGGCGTTGGTGTCCGGGCCGGTGTGGATGGCCGGACCGGCGCCGGCCGGCTGCAGGCCCTGTGGCGGCAATCCGCGCGCGGTGGCGGCGGCGCTGCGGCGCGCCACTTCCGGCGGGCGGTCGTCGTCGTGGTCGAGCCAGTAGTTGAACTGGCCGAAGGTCGGCAGCACGGCAGCGGGGGCGTCCTGCGCGGCCAGCACGCGGCCGCTGTCGGCATCGACGCGGCGCCCGCTGAAGAAATCGGCCAGCATCTGCTGGTAGGCGCCCAGCCGCGAGAACTTGGCGTGGCCCGCCGCGTAGCGCGCGATGGCGACGCGGAAGGTGCGGCGGATCTCCTCGTCGGCGTTCAGGCCGGGACCGTCGCCGGCGTCGTTCTTGCGCGGGCGGCCGCGCTTGACGCCGGCCGAGGCCTGGCGCACCTTGCCGCGTCCACCGGAGTTGCAGTAGTCGGGCAGCAGCGCGTTGGGCGTCTGGCCGCGCTGCCAGTAGCGGCGCAGGTAGCGGTAAATGGTCGGATGGGAGACGCCATGGTCGACGGTGGCCTGCGCCACCAGCTGGCCGCGCAGGCGCGCCTCGTAGATGCCCGGCTCCTGCGCCACCAGCGCCTCGACGATCCGCCACGCGCGGGCGCGCAGCTGCAGGTGCTTGGGCGGCAGCTGCTCCTGGCTGACCACCATCAGGTAGGGATCGGCCGCCAGCACGCGCGCGCGGCCGGCGCGCAGGTCGGCCTGCAGCAGCGGCAGCGCGACCAGCTCGACGTCGGCCGAACGCGCCGCCACGTCGAACACGTAGGCGTGGCTTTGCTCGGGCGCGATCCACAGCACCCGCAAGGTGCGCGGCGCGGGATGCGTGTACTGCAGCAGGTCATTCCGCAGCAGCATCGGCGCCTCGGGAGTGTAGAAACAATGCGGTCATTCCGTGCTCCTTACTCAACGATTTGTCGGTTCCCTTGATCCAATGCAATAAGTGGGCCAGCCGCCACTCTCCTATGAAAGCGGCGGCGCCGGGGTTCGCGCCAGGCGTGCTTGTGGTGCATGGCGGCGGCCGGGCGCACCGTGCGCGTGCAGGCGGCCCAAATGAAAACAGGGCCTTGCGGCCCTGTCGTTTGCGTACTCAGTACCCGATCAGTACTTTTTCTTGAACTTGTCCTTGGCGCCCGGCGCCGGCTTTTTAGGCGGCGTCGATTTGCCGGACTCCGGCGGCATGCGGTCTGCGTGGCTGATCTTCAGCTGCGCGCCGCCGACCCACACTTTGCCCAGGTGCTTGAACAGGTCCGGCGGCATCCCGTCCGGCAGCTCCAGCATGCTGTAGGTGTCGAAGATCTCGATGCGGCCGATATGCTTGGCCTCCAGCCCCGCCTCGTTGGCGATGGCGCCGACGATGTTGGACGGCGTGGCCGCATGGTTGCTGCCCACCTCGATGCGGAAAGCGCTCATCGGCAGCGTGACCTTGCCGGGCTTTTCCTTTTTCTTCTTCGGCGCGGCTTCGGCTTCCACCTCGGTCGATTCCACGCGCGCGGCCTTGGCCAGCGGCGATGCGGCCGGAGCGGCCGAAGGCGCAGCCTTGGCGGCGGCCGGCGCGCGGGCCGGCACCGGACGGGCCGCAGGTGCGGCCGACGGCGCCGACGGCGCGGCATCGCCGTTATCGCGGCTGATGCGCAGCTGCTGGCCGCCCACCTTGATGCCGGCCAGGTGTTCGAGCACGTCGGCGGTCAGGCTGTCCGGCATATCGAGCACGCTGTAGTCGTCGTAGATTTCGATGCGGCCGATGTTCTTGGAGTCGATGCCGCCCTCGTTGGCGATGGCGCCGACGATGTTGCCCGGCTTGACGCCGTGCTGGTAGCCCACTTCGATACGGAAGGTCTGCATGCCGGGATCGGCGGCGCGCACGATGCGTTCCTTTTTCGGGAAACGCTCGCTGCGTTCGGCGCGGTCGCCGCGCTCGAAGCGGTCGCCCCGGTCGCCACGGTCGTTGCGTTCGAAGCCCACTTGACGGCCCGGGCGCTCGTCCCAGGTCGCCGCGGCCACCTGCTGCTTTTTATCCAGCAGCAGCGGCACGTCGCCGCGCGCCATCTTGGCCAGCGCGGCGGCGATCTCGATCGCCGGGATGTTCTGTTCGCGCTCGAAGTCCTCGATCAGCGACTGGAACTGTTCCAGCTCGCCCTGGGCCAGCGTCTCGCTGATCTGCGACTTGAACTTGGCGATGCGGACGTCGTTGACGGCCTGGATGGTCGGCAGCTCCAGCATGCCGATCGGCTGGCGGGTGGCGCGCTCGATCGATTTGAGCAGGTTCTTTTCGCGCGGGGTGATGAACAGGATCGCCTCGCCGCTGCGGCCCGCGCGGCCGGTGCGGCCGATACGGTGGGTGTAGCTTTCCGGATCGTGCGGCACGTCGTAGTTGACCACGTGGCTGATGCGCTCCACGTCCAGGCCGCGCGCGGCGACGTCGGTCGCCACCAGGATGTCGATCTTGCCGTCCTTAAGCTGCTGGATGGTGCGCTCGCGCTGCGCCTGCTGGATGTCGCCGTTGATGGCGGCGGCCGAGAAGCCGCGCGCCTGCAGCTTGCTGGCCAGTTCCTCGGTACCGAGCTTGGTGCGCGAGAAGATGATCATGCCGTCGAAGTTCTCGGCTTCCAGGATGCGGGTCAGTGCGTCCAGCTTGTGCATGCCCGACACCAGCCAGTAGCGCTGGCGGATGTTCTCGGCGGTGCCGGTCTTGGCGGCGACCGTGATTTCCTTCGGGCTGCGCAGATAGGTGTTGGCGATGCGGCGGATGGCCGACGGCATGGTCGCCGAGAACAGCGCGGTCTGGCGCGAGTCCGGGGTCTCCTGCAGGATGCGTTCGACGTCGTCGATAAAGCCCATGCGCAGCATTTCGTCGGCTTCGTCCAGCACCAGCGTTTTCAGTTTGGACAGGTCGAGCGAACCCTTGTCCAGGTGATCGATGACGCGGCCCGGCGTGCCGACCACGACGTGCACCCCGCGGCGCAATGCCGACAGCTGCGGGCCGTAGCTTTGGCCGCCGTAGATCGGCAGCACGTGGAAGCCGGGGATATGGCTGGCGTAGGTCTGGAAGGCCTCGGCGACCTGGATCGCCAGTTCGCGCGTCGGGGCAAGCACCAGCGCCTGCGGCGTGGTCTGTTTGATATCGATGCGCGACAGGATGGGCAGCGCGAAGGCGGCGGTTTTCCCCGTCCCGGTCTGCGCCTGGCCCAGCACGTCCAGGTTATCGAGCAGCAGCGGGATGGTCGCGGCCTGGATGGGCGACGGCGACTCGTAGCCGACTTCCTTCAGGGCCTTGATCAACGGCGCGCTGAGGTTCAGATCGGAAAAAAGGGTGATGGGGGAGGTTGGGGTTTCAGACATGGCGTCACTCACAAGTATGTTCGAATCGCCTAATTGCGAAAGAAATTTGTGCGTAGTTTACTCTCTATCGACGCTTTGGGCCGGTTTTTGGGCAAAAACGGCCATTTGTCAGCAAAAGCGCGACGTTCGCCGCCCCCAAAAAAAAGACAGGCCGGAGCCTGTCTTCTTTCTTGCGCCGCCCAGGCCAGAGGTCCGGGGCGGAACGTCCTGCACTAGCGGATACGGATTACTTGCTGGCTGCTGGAGCCGATGCTGCCGGCGCCGGGGTCGAAGCCGCTGGTGCCGAAGCCGCTGGTGCGCTGGCGGCTTTGGTGGCCTTGGCCTTCTTGTGATGCACTTTCTTGGCCGGTGCGCTCGATGCTGGCGCCGATGCTGCTGGAGCCGGGGTCGATGCGGCGGCGGTGGCTGGTGCCGAAGCGGCTGGAGCTTGGGCGAATGCGGCGCCTGCGAACAGGGTGGCGATCAGGGTGGCGATTACTTTTTTCATGATGTGATTTCCTTTAAATTGATTTATATCGTTTATTGAATTACTTGGCTGCTGCTACTTTGGTGTCTGCTTTCGGTTCTACTTTCGCAGCGGCGACTGGCGCTGCGTCCTTGGATTCTTTGGCTGCCTTGGCTTTGTGATGCGTCTTGGTCTTCGCGGTCTTCACTTCAGCCTTGGCTTCGGTCTTGACATCGGCGGTTTTGACTTCAGGCGCTTTCACTTCGGCTTTCACTTCGGTTTTCACCACGGCTGGCTTGGCGGCTGGAGCGGTGGTGGCGGCGACTGGCGCTTGTGCGAATGCTGCGGTTGCGAACAGGCCGGCGATCAGGGAAGCGATAATTTTGGTCATGATGTATTTCCTTTTTCTGGGTTTCGGCATCGGGACTATCCCGTGTCGCATGAGCAAAAAACGGCGCAGCCCATCGTTCAGTTGACGCTCATTACAACCTCTTACCGACTCTTACACTCGCTTACAAGTCGCCGCAAACACTCTCAGTGCGGGTTCGCCTTGTTCTTCAGCGCCCGACGCTTCCTGCGACGGGAGCTGCTTCCTGAGCCGGACCTGCGCTGAGCGTCACTCTTTTGCGCCGCCGGTGCGCTGCTTTGGCCTACGGCTGGTCGCGGCCACGTTTGACTGGCCGGGGGATGGCGCGCTGCGGGCTGGCGCGCAGACGGCGGCGCCGGCGTGCGTTCGCCTTCGGCCGGGTCGCGGTCTGCCTGTGCGCCTCCCTCGTGCAGTCGTACTATCGCGGCTTTTCGCGCCGAGCGGCAGACGTCGGCCAGCAACCATTCGCTGCTGCCGGGAAAACGCAGCCACACCGCTTTCCACGCATTGCGGTTGCCGCTCCCGTGCAGGTTCGCGAAGCACGATGGCGATACCGCGTGCCCTTCATATTTGATTTCGGCCCCCACCACCGTGGGGAAATAGGGCTTGCTGCCGAAGCTGGCGCGCAGCCTGGTGCCCTCGGGAAGAAAGACCTGCTTCCATTGGTATCCGGCCTCGGATGCCGCTGCGGGCTGCTGCGGGGCGAGCGGCGGCGGATTGATGTAGTTGCGGATCGCTTCGATAACGAAGGGCTCCTGCGCCAGGGAATCCGACCAGAAATTGCCGGTGAATTCGCCCAACTCGACGAGCACGTCGTCCGGTACGCGGATGGGGAATTGGAGGTTGTACGTGGGCTTGATCTTGGGCGAGGTAGGCATGGGGGGGGGCTCTCTAAAATCGGTTTTTTACTAAGCGCTGCTAACCACCGCTAACCTGTACTACACAGCGCTATCACGTACTAAAAATTCCGTGCCGAACGCTAATCGTTACTAATTTTCTCGGCCTGTATTCGTTAGAGGCGATTAGTATTTTTTAGTTCCGAAAATAGCGCGGAGTCGCACGAAATATCGATGGTTAGCATTGGGTAGTAATGGTTAGCGGGTTTTAGTAAAAGCCGAAAAAATAGACCCCGCCCTGCATATGCCTGAGACGTGATCGGGATGAACGAAAAAAATGCCGCCCAGTGTGAACTGGGCGGCATTCCGGCCGAAGCCTCGCTGCGTTCCGCGATACGGCGGATTACTTGCTGGCTGCCGGAGCCGATGCTGCCGGCGCCGGGGTCGAAGCTGCCGGTGCGCTGGCGGCTTTGGTGGTCTTTGCCTTCTTGTGATGCACTTTCTTGGCCGGTGCGCTGGCTGCCGGTGCCGATGCGGCTGGAGCCGGGGTCGATGCGGCGGCGGCAGCTGGCGCCGAAGCGGCTGGAGCCTGGGCGAATGCGGCGCCTGCGAACAGGGTGGCGATCAGGGTGGCGATTACTTTTTTCATGATGTGATTTCCTTTAAATTGGTTTATATCGTTTATTTAATTACTTGGCTGCTGCTACTTTAGTGTCTACTTTCGCAGCGGCGACTGGCGCTGCGTCTTTGGATTCTTTGGCTGCTTTGGCCTTGTGATGCGTCTTGGTCTTCGCGGTCTTCACTTCAGCCTTGGCATCGGTTTTGACATCGGCGGTTTTGACTTCTGGCGCTTTCACTTCGGCCTTCGCTTCGGTTTTCACCACGGCCGGCTTGGCGGCTGGAGCGGTGGTGGCGGCGACTGGCGCTTGTGCGAATGCTGCGGTTGCGAACAGGCCGGCGATCAGGGAAGCGATAATTTTGGTCATGATGTATTTCCTTTTTCTGGGTTTCGGCATCGGGACTATCCCGTGTCGCATGAGCAAAAAACGGCGCAGCCCATCGTTCAGTTGACGCTCATTACAACCTCTTACCGACTCTTACACTCGCTTACAACTCGCCCTTCAATGCGGTTTCACCTCGTCCTTCAACGCCGCCAGCGCCATGCGCTCCACCAGGCCGGGCGCGATCAGCTTCATCCAGCGTCCCAGCTTGCCCTTGGCCGACATCACCACCTCGCGCCGGCGCGCCTGCATGCCGTCGACGATCAGCCGCGCGCACTCCTCCACCGGCATCGCCTTGTCCTCTTTCAGGCTGCTGCTACCCAGCGCCCCGCCGGCCGCGTTGAAGCCGCGATAACGTATCTGCGTCGCCACCACGCCCGGATAGGCGATCGTCACGCTCACGCCGGCCGCCTTCAGTTCCACGCGCAGCGCCTCGAAGAAGCCGCCCATGGCGAATTTGGTGGCGCCGTAGGCGGTGCGCCCCGGCACCCCGACCAGCCCCGCCAGCGACGACACGGCGACGATGCTGCCGCGCGACTGCTTCAGGTACGGCAGCGCCGCATGCGTGCACCACACGCTGCCCCACAGGTTGATCTTCATGAGCTCCTCGTACCACGCCAGGTCGGCCACTTCCTCGAACAGCGCGTGCGCCGAGCGGCCGGCGTTGTTGACCAGCGCATCGACGCGGCCGAAGCGCGCCACGCCGGCCGCCACCAGCGCCGTGCACTGCGCCTGCACCGACACATCGGTCGGCACCACCAGCGTCTGCGCGCCGGCCGCCGCGCAATCGGCGGCCACCTGTTCCAGCGCCGCCGCGTTGCGCGCCGCCAGCACCAGCGCCACGCCGCCGCCATGGGCGCGCGCCAGCTGGCGCGCCATCTCGGCGCCAATGCCGTCCGAACTCCCGGTGATGATGATGACTTTCATAGGCTATTCCTTATTTTGGCAAGTACAGTAAGATAGCCCGCTTCTGCACAGATTCACACATTACGGAGTAAAAATGCGTCTTCCAGTACTCGCCATCGCCGCCGGCCTCGGTCTGGCCTCCCTCCACGCCGCCGCCCAGCAGGCGCCGGTGCTGACGGAGGCGCCGCTGCGCGCCCACCTGTCCTTCCTGGCCGACGACCTGTTCGAAGGCCGCGGCACGGGCCAGCGCGGCGGCGACCTGGCGGTGCGCTATCTGGAGACGCAGGCCGCCGTCATCGGCCTCAAGCCGCTGGCCGGCGGCGGCTACCGCATGCCGGTCAAGATCGAGGGCACCAAGCTGCTGGACCGCAGCTTCGTACGCTTCGACGCCAACGGCAAGAGCATCACGCCGAACAACGGCAGCGAGATCGTGTTCGGCACCGCCGCCGGCAAGGCCGATCTCACCATCGACGCGCCGCTGGTGTTCGTCGGCTACGGCGCCATCGCGCCGGAAGAAAAGTGGGACGACTACAAGGGCGTCGACATGAAGGGCAAGGTGCTGGTCATGATGGTCAACGATCCGCAGCCCACCGCCGAGGAGCCGAACCGCTTCGCCGGCAAGGCCTACACCTACTACGGCCGCTGGCTGTACAAGTACGAGGAAGCGGTGCGCCAGGGCGCGGCCGGTGTGCTGCTGATCCACACCACGCCGTCCGCCTCCTATCCGTGGAGCGTGCCGGCCAACGGCTTCAGTCATGAGCGCTTCCACTTGGCCGGCGCCGGCAATCCGGTCGAAGGCTGGCTGCAGGAGGACACCGCGCGCGCCCTGTTCAAGGCCGCCGGCTTCGATCTCGACGCGCTGCGCGCCCAGGCCGAGACCCGCGCCTTCCGCCCGGTCGACCTGAAGACCAGTGTGCACGCCGAGGTGCACAGCGCGATCCGCCAGATCGAGCAGTTCAACGTGGCCGGCATCGTGCCGGGCAGCGACGCCAAGCTGAAAACGCAGGCGGTGGTCTATTCGGCCCACTGGGACCACCTGGGCATGGACGAAGGCGTGCGCCGTGACGACCGCGGCGACCACACCTGGAACGGCGCCATCGACAACGCCTCCGGCGCCGCCGCCCTGCTGGCGATGGCGGCCGAGGCGGTCAAGCATCCGGCCAGGCGCACCCAGGTCTTCCTGTGGCCGGCCGCCGAGGAGCAGGGCCTGCTGGGCAGCGCGGCCTATGTGCAGAACCCGGCCTGGCCGCTGGCGCAGACCACGGCCGACCTCAATCTGGACAGCATGAACTTCGTCGGCCTCACGCGCGACATCGGCGTCGCCGGCGCCGAGCGCAGCAGCCTGTACGAAGCGGCGCAAGGCGTGGCCCGCAAGATGGGCCTGAAGCTGGCGCCGGCCATCCCCGACCTGTCCGGCGCCTACTTCCGCGCCGACCACTTCAACTTCGCCAAGGCCGGCGTGCCGGCGTTCAACGTCGGCTCGGCGGTGTTCTCCGGCGACGGCCACTTCGAGTTCGTCAAGGACCCGGCGGCATCGGCCGCGCGCCTGGTCGCGTTCAAAAACGACTACCACCAGGTCACCGACGAATACCACGCCGACTGGGACTTGTCGGGCATGGTGCAGCAGGCGCAGTTCACGCTCAACCTGGGCTACGCGGTCGGCAACGCGCCGGCCATGCAAAGCTGGAAGGCCGGCGACGCCTTCGGCAAGGTCAAGCGCTAGATGTGAGCACACGGCGGCGCTGCGCCGCCGCGCAAAACAGGGTAGGATGGCCGCTCCCCGAACCACCGCACAAGGAACATCATGGAAACCAACAGCCACTGGATCGACATCGCCACCGCCGACGGCAGCTTCGGCGCCTACGTCTCGCTGCCGCGCGGCGGCAAGGGGCCGGGCATCGTGCTGCTGCAGGAGATCTTCGGCGTCAACCAGCATATCCGCAACGTCGCCGACCAGTACGCGGCCGACGGCTACGTGGTGATCGCGCCGGACCTGTTCTGGCGCCACGGCGCGCGCATCGAGCTGGGTTACGACGACGCCGGTTGGAAGCGCGCCGTCGAACTGATGAACGCCAACGACTTCGCGCTGGCGCAGTCGGACATCGCCGCCACCGTCAAGGCGCTGCGCGCGCTGGACGGCGTGGGCGACAAGATCGCCTCGATCGGCTTCTGCTACGGCGGCAAACTGTCCTACCACACGGCCGCCAACGGCCTGGTGGACGCGGCGGTGTGCTACTACGGCGGCGGCATCCAGAACGCGCTCGACCGCGCCGGCGAGATCACGGTGCCGGTGCTGATGCACTTCGGCGGCGCCGACAGCCACATCCCGCCGGCCGCGGTGCAAAGCATCGCCGAACGCTTCGGCGACAACGAGCAGGTCGAGATCCACGTCTATCCGGGCGCGGAGCACGGCTTCAACTGCAACCACCGCTCGTCCTACCATCAGCGCGCCGCCGCCCAGGCGCACGGCAACACGCTGCTGTTCATCGGCGAGCAGCTGTAATGGCGCGCCTGACGCTGGCCTTCCCGGAGGACCAATACTATTACTCGACCCAGCTGACGGTGCGCGTGACCGACATCAACGGCGCCAACCACCTGGGCAACGACTCGATGATCTCGATGATCTCTGAGGCGCGCGCCCGCTTCCTGTACGAGTTCGGCGTGCAGGAAACCGGCAGCGACGGCGTCGGCATCATCGTCACCGACCTGGCCACCACCTACAAGGCCGAGGCCCACGCGCGCGACCAGCTGCTGTTCGAGATCGGCGTGATGGACTTCAACCAGTACGGCGGCGACATCACCTTCCGCGTGACCCGCCCCAAGGACGGCAAGCTGGTCGCGATGGCCAAGTCCGGCTTCGTGTTCTTCAACTACCAGAGCGGCCAGGTGACGCCGATGGCGCCGGAGTTCCTGGCCAAGTTCCCCAAGGTCAACCGCATCGGCTGACGCCGCGCGTCAGCGCTTGGCCACCTTGGGCACGATGGTCTTGTTGAACCAGTCGTCCAGCATCTGCTTCTCGAAGCGCAGGGTGTCGCCGTCGCTGTAGCGGCTGAAGCCCTGCATGTAGTTCATGTTCGACACCTGCTCGTCGCCGCTGCGCAGCACCTTGCCGTCCTGCTCCAGGGTGTAGCGCAGGTGCATGCGCGGCCAGTCGGCGCCGCCGTTGAGCACGCGGATATCCTCGCCGCCATTGCGGCGCGGCCACATGCGGCCGGCCAGGTCGATGTCCAGCACTTCGATCTTCAGGTTCTGGCCGGCCGGCAGCTTCTTGTTCAGCGTGGCGAAGTAGTCGCTGAAATCCTTCAGCACGCGCTCGCGGTCGATGGCGTTGCGCGGCATGTCGGCAAAGTCCTCCGGCTTGACGTAGCTGACGCTGACGTCGGCCCAGGCGGCGCCGGCCAGCAGCGCCAACGACGCGGCCAGCATGGTACGGGTGAGTGCTCGCATTTGCTTCTCCTTCACGGTTGATGCTTTCAATATAGCCCTTTTCGCCGGCGATGGCCCGCGCTGAATTGCTTTGTTACCGAACTTACCTGGGCCCGATGTCACGCCCCTGTCATATCAAATCCTTAATATTACGCCCGTCGAGGTGCAGCCACCACCTCGCATGATGCCGCGCCCGGCGCCGGCACATGGAATGGCCACAACTACAACAGGATTTTCCCATGACCGAGTCCCTCGATCTGTCCCGCCGCAGCATCCTCAAGTTCCTGTCCAGCGCGCCGTTGCTGCCGCTGGCAGGCGGCAGCGCGACCGCCGCCCTGCTGTCGGCCTGCGGCGGCGGCGACACCGCCGCGCAAGCACCGCAACTGCTGTCCGTCACCTTCACCGGCATGGCCGCGCCATCGCTGGCCAACGCCGCCGCCATGGCCACCACCACGGTCGGCTCGACGCTGAACCTGACCTACTCCGACGGCAAGACCCAGCCCTACTCGCTGGCCTACCAGACCTTCTTCATCACCGGCGCCAACGTGCCCAACGGCAGCGGCGGCACCATCCTGGCCGGCGGCTACTACAACATCAACAACCAGCCCATCGTCGACAAGACCGACGCCGGCGGCCGCCAGTTCTTCTCGGACTGCCCGGACGGCACCTCGCTGCTCAAGCTGGCCGCGCCGACCGTGCCCGGCATCAAGGGCAACACCGTGTTCGCCGTGGTGCAGTTCGAGTACGCCACCCGCAACGTCAAGGGCGACTCGATGTACGGCATGCTGCCGTCGCCGATCGCCGTGCTGACGCTGGACCAGGACAAGACCACCGGCGCGCTGTCGCTGGTCAAGTACCACAACGTCAACACCGCCGGCGTCAACGGCCTGTGGATCACCTGCGGCGCCAGCCGCTCGCCGTGGAACACCCACCTGTCGAGCGAAGAGTACGAGCCGGACGCGACCAGCATCGCCAGCAACACCCAGTTCGCCAATTTCAGCACCAACCTGTTCGGCGACGCCACCAAGGCCAACCCCTACCACTACGGCCACATGCCGGAGATCACCGTCAACCCGGACGGCACCGGCAGCATCAAGAAGCACTACTGCATGGGCCGCATCTCGCACGAGCTGGTGCAGGTGATGCCGGACGAGCGCACCGCGCTGATGGGCGACGACGCCACCAACGGCGGCCTGTTCATGTTCGTGGCCGACAAGGCGCAGGACCTGTCGAGCGGCACCCTGTACGTGGCCAAGTGGACGCAGAAGACCGCCGAGAACGGCGGCTCGGCGACGCTGTCGTGGATCAAGCTGGGCAGCGCCACCAGCGCCGAGATCAAGGCCCTGGCCGACTCGCTCAAGGCGGCCGACATCCTCAGCGTCAAGACCAGCGATCCGTCGGACGCCACCTACACCAAGATCCCGTTCAGCGGCAAGACCAACTGGATCAAGATCGTGCCGGGCAAGGAGAAGGCCGCGGCCTTCCTGGAGACCCACCGCTACGCCGCGTTCAAGGGCGGCAGCATGGGCTTCACCAAGATGGAAGGCACGACCGTCAACGCCAAGGACAAGATCGCCTACTCGGCGATGAGCTACATCAACGGCGCCATGAAGGATGGTTCGGGCGGCATCAAGATCCAGGGCCCGAGCGCCGGCATCGTGTACGCGCTGAACCTGAAGGCCGGCCAGGTGGACGACACCGGCGCCGCCATCAACAGCGAATGGGTGCCGGTCGACATGGCCGCCGTGCCGGCGCTGGTGGGCGAGGACCTGGCCACGCCGGATGCGCTGGGCAACCTGGCCAATCCGGACAAGATCGCCAATCCGGACAACATCAAGTTCTCGGAAAAGCTGCGCACCCTGTTCATCGGCGAGGACAGCGGCCTGCACGTCAACAACTTCCTGTGGGCCTACAACGTCGACACCAAGGCGCTGACGCGCGTGCTGTCGACGCCGGCCGGCGCGGAGTCGACCGGCCTGCACGCGGTCGATGACATGAACGGCTTCGCCTACATCATGAGCAACTTCCAGCATCCGGGCGACTGGGAATCGGCGCTGCACGGCAAGGTGCAGCCGACGCTGGACCCGCTGATCCGCGCCAACTACCGCGACCGCTTCGGCGCCGCCGTCGGCTACCTGACCGGCTTCCCGACGCTGAACTAAAGTCACCCCAGCTGTCCCGGCCCGCAACGCGCGTCAAGCGCCTTGCGGGCTTTTTTGCGTCCAGCGCTCCAGCCGGGCGACCAGCAGGTGCTCGTCGGGCAGCAGCATCTGGTATTCGGCGGCGATAATCTTGTTGGGCAAGGCGTCGAGCGCATAGCGCGCTGCGGGCGGCGCACAGTATCAAGCCGACGGGCGGATTTTCCTCCGTCCTCCAGATCGGACTCAGAATATTCGTCCTTCAAATCGAGGAACTCCAACACGAAGGGGTCCTTGATCGCCTGTTCCGGCGTGAGGACATCGTCCGCTTGCGGCTGCGCCCCCTGCCGACCAAGGCAAAGTGAATTTGCCAGACACTGTCTGAAGAATTTCCGACGTGAATTTGCCAGACACCGTCTGGCGAATTTCCGGCCAGAATAGATAGAAATTACGCATTTGTTGCAAATTTTGCCTGCTGAATCCACGACCAAAGCGATTGCTCAAATCAGCCGAAAGGCGCTGCATCAGTTCATCGCCATACGCCGCAAGGTCCGCTCCCTCCTGTTCGCACTCGACAATCCGCCGGCCAATCTCCCAATAGGCAGCGGTCATCACCGCATTTACGCTGCGCGCACGGCAGCCCGGCGCGAGGCACGCCCTTAGACCCGCGTCAAAGTAAGCGCAACGCCCCCCGCCGCCCCCTTGTTGCACACCCCGATAAAATATTTCTCACGGAGATAGCAATATTGCCAAAAACGAAGTATTGTTTCGGTTGCACAAAGGCGTTACAGATGACTAACGCTGCGCCGTCGCGCCACAGCGCGCCGTACAATAAGACCGCCCGCAGACATCACGGGAGTGTTGTGCAAAGCAGCAGGAATTTTTGTTGCCTGTTGTTAATATCAGTGGGTAAGACTACAATCGAAAAACTCATTCAGTAGTGCCATTTTGCGGAACTCGTCCCTATGTCTTTTTTGTCTGCTGCCTCGCCTAAGCTAGCGCCCTGGAAAGTCCTGTTGGTCGACGACGAACCGGACATCCACGACATCACGAAGCTGACCCTGAGCCGCTTCCGTCTCGACGGCCGCGCTCTGAGCTTCGTGCACGCCTACAGCGGCGCCGAGGCCAAGGAGGTGCTGGCGCGCGAAGCCGACGTGGCGCTGGTGTTCCTCGACGTCGTGATGGAGAAGGAAGACAGCGGCCTGGAGGTGGCGCGCTGGATGCGCGAGGACCTCGACAACCAGTTCACCCGCATCGTGCTGCGCACCGGCCAGCCCGGCCAGGCCCCCGAGGAACGCGTGATCGTCAACTACGACATCAACGACTACAAGGAAAAGACCGAGCTCGACCGCACCAAGCTGTTCACCACCACCTTCGCCGCGCTGCGCGCCTACCGCGACATCATGAAGGTCGAGGAGGCCCGCCGCCAGCAGCTCAACTACCGCGAGGGCCTGGAGCGCGTGATCGCCGCCTCGGCCCACATCTTCCAGCAGCGTAACCTGAAGGACTTCGCCAACGGCCTGCTGCAGCAGGTAGTGGCGCTGCTGCGCCTGGAGCACAGCATGCTGCTGCGCCTGCGCGGCGCCACCGCCATCACCGGCGAGAACGACTACGAAATCCTGGCGCAGATCGGCGACGAGGACGGCACCCTGCTCAGCCCCGACGTGCTGGCCCAGCTCGACGCCGCCAAGAGCAACAAGATTTCGCGCGTCGAGGGCGACACCTACATCGGCTACTTCCCCAACAGCAGCGGCAAGGCCTCGCTGCTGGTGCTCAAGGGCGTCGACGAAATCTCCGAGATCGACACCAAGCTGCTGGAAGTGTTCTGCTCCGGCGTCGCGATCGCCTTCGATAATATTTTGCTGACCCAGGAGATCACCGACACCCAGGCCGAGCTGATCCTGCGCCTGGGCGACGTGGTCGAGTCGCGCTCCAACGAGGCGGGCAACCACGTGCGCCGCATGTCCGAGGTGTGCCACCTGCTGGCCCAGGCCTCCGGCATGCCCGAGGACGAGACCGCCGTGCTGCGCCACGCCGCGCCGATGCACGACATCGGCAAGATCGCCACGCCGGACGCGGTGCTGCTCAAGCCGGGCAAGCTCGACGCGGCCGAATGGGAAATCATGAAGCAGCACCCGACTGTCGGCCTGTCCATCCTGGACGGCTCGCAGCGCCCGATCCTGAAGGCGGCCGCCGTGATCGCCCACCAGCACCACGAGAAGTTCGACGGCAGCGGCTACCCGCAGGGCCTCAAGGGCCACGACATCCACCTGTACGCACGCATCGTCGCCGTGGCCGACGTGTTCGACGCGCTGATGCACAAGCGCTGCTACAAGGAAGCCTGGCCGATCGACCAGGTGGTGGCGCATTTGCGCGAAGTGGCGGGCCATCACCTCGACCCGCTGTACGTCGACCTGTTGTGCCAGAACATCGACAAGGCGGTCGCCATCAACGAGCGCTTCCCGGACTGACAACATAAGCATATACACAATCGGTTGTTGTTAAACTGAATTCCTTGCCATTAAGATCGTGGTCCGGTCCAGACCACGCAAGGAATCCAGAATGCCCCAGCACAGCCGCCCGCACGCCCTTCCCCACTTGCCTTTGCGCCGCAGCGTGCTCGCCTGCGCGCTGCTGCTTGCCGCGCAGCCCGGACTGCACGCGCAGCAGACGCAACCGACACAGCAGCAGCCGGCCGCCGACGCCGCCATCGACCAGGTCACCGTGGTCGGCTCGCGCGCGCGCAACCGCACCGTGTACGACAGCGCCGTGCCGATCGACCGCTTCGGCGCGCGCGAGTTGGAGAACGCGCTGGCCAGCGGCGAACTGGGCGCGGCCCTGCAGAACCTGGCGCCGTCGATCAACTTCCCGCGCATCGAATCGAGCGGCGCCTCCGACTCGGTGCGCGGCGTGCAGCTGCGCGGCCTGGCGCCGGACCAGGTGCTGGTCCTGATCAACGGCAAGCGCCGCCACGCCAGCGCCGTGCTCGACACCGAGAGCAGCTTCGCCGGCACGGTGCCGGTCGACATCAACGCCATCCCGCCCGGCGCCATCGACCACATCGAGATCCTGCGCGACGGCGCCGGCGCCCAGTACGGCAGCGACGCCGTGGCCGGCGTCATCAACATCGTGCTGAAGAACGCCCGCAGCGGCGGCTCGGCCTCGCTCGGCTACGGCGCCAACCACACCGACTTCAAGCCCACCAACGAGACCAAGACCGACGGCCAGACCAAGACCGCCAGCGCCGACTACGGCGTGCCGCTGGGCGACGCCGGCTTCCTGCGCTTCGGCTTCGACACCCGCAGCCGCGCGCCGACCCAGCGCGCCGGCTTCAGCGACGCCGGCTGGACCTCGTGGAACTCCACCCCGGCCGACCTGGCGCTGGACGGCAAGGTGGTGTTCAAATCCGGCGACTCGCACCAGAACAACAACTACCTGTTCTACAACGCCCTGCTGCCGCTGGCGGACGGCGTCGACGCCTATTCCTTCGCCACCGTCAACCAGCGCAAGTCCGACGGCAGCGCCTACTTCCGCTATCCAGGCGACCCGTCCAACGTGCCGGCGCTGTACCCGGCCGGCTACCGTCCGGTGACCAAGGGCGACATGAGCGACGTCAGCGTCGTGGCCGGCGCCCGCTTCACCCGCGCCGGCTGGAACTGGGACCTGAGCGCCCGCCACGGCGCCAACCTGTTCCGCTACGACCTCGATCATTCGGCCAACGCCTCGCTGGGCGCGCAGAGCCCGACCAGCTTCCACCTGGCCGACTTCGACTTCCGCCAGAACGCGCTCAACGCCGACCTCACGCGCGAGCTCGACCTGGGCCTGGGCGCGCCGCTCAACCTGGCGCTGGGCGCCGAGTACATGCACGAGACCTACCGCAGCTCGCCGGGCGACGCCGCCTCCTACGCGGCCGGCCCCGTCACGGACGCGCCGCCGGGCGCGCAGGCCGGCCCCGGCCTGCGCCCGCAGGACGCCTTCGACGGCGGCCGTTCGATCCGCTCGGTGTACGCCGACGCCGAAACCGACCTCACCAGCCGCCTGCTGCTGGGCGCGGCCGCCCGCTACTCGCACTACAGCGACTTCGGCAGCGCCAGCACCGGCAAGCTGTCCGCGCGCTACAAGCTGAGCGAGTCCTTCCTGCTGCGCGGCTCCTTGTCCAACAGCTTCCGCGCGCCGGCGCTGGTGCAGACTGGCTTCCGCTTCTCCACGCTCAACTTCAACAGCGACGGCAGCGGCCTGCAGACCGCCTCGCTGCTGCCGGCCAGCGATCCGCTGGCGCGCAGCTTCGGCGCCGAGGCACTGAAGCCCGAGAAATCCACCAACCTGTCGCTGGGCCTGGCGTGGCGCCCGCAGCGCAACACCAGCTTCACGCTGGACGCCTACCGCATCAAGATCCGCGACCGCATCACCCGCACCAGCGACCTGCAGAGCGACGCCGCCACCGCCTACCTGGCTTCGATCGGCCGCGGCGACATCCAGTCGGTGGCATACCTGGCCAACCTGCTCGACACCAGCACCACCGGCCTGGACGCGGTGCTGAACCACGACCTGTCCTTCGCCGGCGGCAAGCTGGACCTGAACGCTGCTCTCAATTTGAACAAGACCCGCCTGGACCGCGTGCGCCAGGGCTCGGCCGCGCTGGCCGCGATCGATCCATCGCTGACCTTGCTGACCGATACCAGCCTGTACCGCATCCGTCACGCCTCGCCCACCAGCAAGCTGGTGCTGAGCGCCGACTGGCAGGCCGCGCGCTGGAGCCTGCTGGCGCGCGCCACGCGCTTCGGCCCGCTCAAGGACTTCTCGTACGACAGCGAGGCGCCGCTCGACGATGGCGTGCACGCGCAATCGTTCGGCGCGGTCTGGTCGGTGGACCTGGAGGCGCAGTACAAGCTGAGCAAGCAACTGACCCTGGCCGTCGGCGGCGACAACATTCTCGACCGCTATCCCGAGCGCGTGCGCCAGACCAACAACGCCACCTACGGCGGCGCGCTGCCGTACAACTTCATCAACCCGATCGGCGTCAACGGCGCGTACTTCTACGGCCGCCTGCGCTACACTTTCTAACCTGAGGACTCCATGAAGCTCAACCGCATTTCCGCCCTGTTCGCCGCCGTCTGCCTCAGCACCTTGATGGCCGCACAAGCCCACGCCAGCAACGCCCTGGTCCTGCTGACCGACTTCGGCACCTCGGACGGCGCCGTCTCCGCCATGCACGGCGTGGCCTACGGCGTCGATCCGCAGCTGAACGTCTCCGACCTGACCCACAACATCCCCGACTACGACATCTGGCTGGGCGCCTACCGCCTGTACCAGACCGCCAACTACTGGCCGCAGGGCAGCGTGTTCGTGGCGGTGGTCGATCCGGGCGTGGGCACCACGCGCAAGTCGGTGGTGCTCAAGACCAAGCAAGGCCGCTACTTCGTCGGCCCCGACAACGGCCTGTTCACGCTGATCGCCGAGCGCGACGGCGTGGCCGAGCTGCGCGAGATCGACGAGAACGTCAACCGCCTGGCCGGCTCCGGCGAGTCCTACACCTTCCACGGCCGCGACGTGTACGCCTACGTCGGCGCGCGGCTGGCCTCGGGCGCGATCAGCTACGAGCAGGTCGGCCCGGTGCTGCCGAGCGAGTCGGTGGTGAAGATCCCGTACCAGAAGGCGGTCCGCCAGGGCAAGGTGGTGCGCGGCATCATCCCGGTGCTGGACATCAAGTACGGCAACGTCTGGACCAACATCCCGAAAGCGCTGTTCGACGAGCTGGGCATCGGCGTGCACGACCGCGTGCAGGTACGCATCCTGCACAAGGGCAAGCAGGTGGACAAGGTGGTGGCGCCGTTCGAGCACACCTTCGGCGGCGTGGCGCAAGGCAAGCCGCTGGTCTACCTGAACAGCCTGCTGGACGTGGCGGTGGCCATCAGCCAGGGCAACTACGCCAAACAGCACCACATCGATTCGGGCGTGGACTGGGAAGTGGAAATCAGCAAGGCCGCCGCGAAATAAGCGGCCGCGCCTACTTGCGCTTGACCTTGGGGAAGCGCAGCTTGTAGTGCAAGCCCATGCCAGGCGCGCTGACCACCTTGACGGTGCCGCCCAGCGCGCCCGTCACCAGGTTGTACAGGATGTGCGCGCCCAGCCCGCTGCCGCCCGAGCCGCGCTTGGTGGTGAAGAAGGGGTCGAACAGCTGCGCCAGCGTGGCGCTGTCCATGCCGACGCCGTCGTCGCTGAACTGGAAATCGACGAAGTCGCCGTCAACCTTGCCGCTGATCTTGATCTTGCCGGACTGCCCCTCCTCGAAACCGTGCACCAGCGAGTTGACCACCATGTTGGTGACGATCTGCGACACCGCGCCGGGGAAGCTGGCCATGTTGATGTGCTCGTCGCAATCGATCTCGACGGCGATGGGCTTGCCCTTGAGCTTGGGCTGCAGCGACAGCAGCACCTCGTCCAGGTACTTGCGCAGGTTGAAGCTGCGGATGTCGTCGGACGACTGGTCCACCGCCACCTGCTTGAAGCTGCGCACCAGCGCCGCCGCGCGCTGGGTGTTGGTGGTCATGATGCGCAGCGACTGCGCGATGATGTCGAAGAACTGGTTCAGGCCGTCCTCGTCCAGCGTGCCGGCCGCCATGTCCTCGCGCGTGAGCTTGAGCTCCTCCACCAGGTGGCTGGTGGCCGTCACGCAGATGCCCAGCGGCGTGTTGATCTCGTGCGCCACGCCGGCCACCAGCCGGCCCAGCGAGGCCAGCTTCTCCTGCCGCACCAGCTCGCCCTGCGCGTCCTTGAGCGAGGTCAGCGCGTTCTCCAGCGCCGCGTTCTGCTCCTCCAGCGCCTCCTTGGCGCGGCGGATCTCGCGGTCGGCCTGCATGCGCGCGATCGCCACCGCCACGTGGCTGGCCATGAAGGCCAGGATGTCGAGGTCGGCCTGGGTGTAGGTCACCGTCTCGTCGTAGCTCTGCACGATGATCACGCCGTAGGCCACGTCGCCCAGCAGCATCGGCGCGCCCATCCAGCTGGCGATGTCGGTGTTGCCCAGCGGGTGCTCCATCTCGCCGCTGTCGACCAGCGCCTGGAAGCCGGCGCGGTCGAGCAGCATGGCCTGCTTGCGCTGCAAAATGTACGAGGACATGCCGACCCCGTAGTCGAAGCGCTTGACCGGCGCGTGCTCGTCCTTCTGGTCGACGAAATACGGGATGGAGATTTCCTTGGTGTCGGCGTGGTACAGCGCCATCAGGAAGTTCTGCGCCGGCACCAGCTCGCTGATGATCTGGTGCAGCCGCATGTTCAGGCGGCTGCCGCCGGTGGCGGTGGCCGACAGGTTGGCCAGCTCGTACAGCGCGCGCTGGATGGCCTCGGCGCGCCGGCGCTCGGCCACCTCGTGCGACAGCTGGGCGGTGCGCTCCTGCACCGCGCGCTCGAGCCGGTCCATGCTCTGCAGGCCCTGCAGCGCGCTCGACACGTGGTTGGCGATCAGCGCGAACAGCGCCTGGTCCTCCTCGCTGAAGGTGTGCTGCTTGTCGTAGCTCTGGATCACGATCGCGCCCAGCGCCTGGTGGTTCTGGTCCAGCAGCGGGCAGCCCATCCAGTGCTCGGCGATGGTGCCGATGCCGAAGCCGGCGTTCGCCTCGCGCCGCGACAGGTGCTCGGCCGCCGTCATCACCATGCGCTCGCGGGTGGCGATCACGGTGGCGGTCGGCGACTCGCCCTCGACCAGCTCGAACAAGGCGTCGCGGCTGGGCGGGTCGTCCACCTCGTCGACGAAGTAGACGAAGCGCACCTGGTTGACCGGCCCGTCGCGGTCGCTCAACGCCACGAAGAAGTTGGCCGCGTACATGATGCGTCCCAGCGCCGCATGCACGGCCTGCAGGAACTCGCTGATATCGGTGCAGCTGCTCGACTTCTGCCCGATTTCAAGCAACATGGTCTGGACGGCTTCCAGGCGGGTGAGGCGACTTTCCATCGATTTTCCTAGTGTGAGCTAATGCGCATAGGAAATACTAGCACGCCCCGGCCACCGAAACCAAAACAGCCAGGCCGTCCTGCGACGGCCTGGCTGTTCACACGCGCGGCGAAAGCTTACGCGTTGCCGGACTGCTTGCGGCGGCGGACCACCGCGCCGACCAGGCCCAGGCCACCGAGCAGCATGGCATAGGTTTCCGGTTCCGGCACCGCCGTCACCGACACGCCGGACGAGTACGAACCGGCCGACTTCGACACGGCGCTGCCGCTGACCATCAGGTAGTAGCTGCCGGCGCCCAGGATGGCCGAGTCGAGCTGCCACTGGTCGGTGGCGCCGGTCGACAGCTGGGTGCCCGCCATCAGCAGGCCGCCGGCGTTGTACAGGCTCAGGCCGGTGATGTCCAGGCCGTTCTTGGCGTTGCCCGTGTGCGAGTAGACATCGGCCGAAATGGTCGACGCGCCGGTCAGGGTGAAGGTGTACTTGTCGGCGAAGGTGTCGCCTTGGTGGTTGCCGCCGATCAGGTGGCCAACGAAGTCCGCGCCGCTGCTCAGGTTGAGCGGGGTGTCGGGATTGCTGATGTCGGCCGCCAGCGCGCCTTGCGACAGGAAACCGGCGCCGGTCATGACCAGGGCGCCAGCCAGGGCTTTGATTTTCATCATCTCTAACTCCTAAAAAAAGGGAGTTCAAAATGTAGCAGCCTCGTCCACGCCAGCCGGCCCCGCACAATTGAATGTTACATCCACTTACACGTTTATTTAACGAAATCTTAATTCTAGTAAAGAACTAATGATGTAGGTAACTATGGCTTTCGATAGCCACTGTCTATCCATGCCGCGGCGCTGCTCACGCTGAGCTTAAAAGTCGGCGCCACCCGCACCCGCGCCAGCTCCTCGCCGTAGGGGTCGAAGGCGCTCAGCGTGGCGTAGGGGTCGTCCTCGTCGGGCACGATGTCGAGGTTGACCCGGACCTGGCCGTCCTCGCCGTTGACGAACACGTTCTTGTGCAGCTGCGCGTGCAGCTGCTGCTCGTGGCGGCGGATCACCTCGTTGGCGGTCTTGACCAGCGTGTTGAAGGCGTTCACGTCCAGCGGCTTGGGGTTCTTCTTGTCGCGCCCCATGGTCCACGGGCCGACCAGCGCCGGTTCCGGCTCGCCGTCCTTGATCATCGCCACCGCCCAGCCCTCGTCGTCGTCGTTCTTGATGACGCGCGCGGTCCAGCCGTTCCCCTGCCATACGCGCGCCTCCTGGACCGGGGCGTCGTCGTCCTGCTGCTGTTCGGTGTCGGGATAGTCTGCGCTCATGCTGTGGGCTCGCCTGGAAAGATGGATGGGGGTGAAATGATAAGCGGCCGGCCCCGCAACAACAATAGAAAGTCGCGCCGCCAGCGCAAAATCGCCCGCGGCGGGCCGGCGCGGCCGTGTTTGTTTTTCTACACGAAATTGTTACATCGGCACTGGCATGCGTTTGACTAGTTGGCGGCGGCGGCCGGTGCGCCCCCCAGCGGCGGGCGACACGCTCAATTCCCCTCGGCATCTATTGTTCACACTCCGGCCGCGCCAGACACAAAAACCGAAGAAACATTCTAAATTTGACGAGGCATTGTCATAGGAATATGACTATTATCAATCTTGAATCACTAGTTTCCAATTGCTAATAACAATGGCAAGCAGGGCGCCAGCGCCCGTGAGCTTCCGCATAAGGAACGTCCAAATGATCACCAAAACCCTGCTGGCCCTCGGCCTGGCCGGCGCGGCCCTGAACGCCGGCGCCGCCGTGACCTACACCGCGACCGGCGGCATCACTTCCGCGGTCGCCGGCGTGACCACCAACACCTTCGACGACGGCCTGCTGCCGGCCGGCTTCGCCACCTACGACCAGGCCGGCGCCCTGATCCCGTCGCCGGGCAATCCCGGCTACGCGGCGCAGCCGCCGGGCGACGCCACCGCCTTCTTCTCGGTCGGCGTGAGCAACGGCCAGCCCTCGTCGTCCAGCGTGACCTTCGGCGGCGTCGGCGTGAGCTACTTCGGCTACTACATGGGCTCGCCGGACAACTACAACATCGTCACCCTGTACAGCGGCAACACCATGGTGTTGCAGATCAACGGCGACGCCATGGCGTCGGCCGCCAGCCTGCTGGCCAACGGCAACCAGCAGACCGGCTTTTACATGAATTTCTTCACCGACAGCGGCACGACCATCACCCGTGTCACGTTCTCGTCCAACCAGAACGCCTTCGAGTCGGACAACCATTCGTACATCGCCGCGGTCCCCGAGCCCCGCACCTACGCGATGCTATTGACCGGCCTCGGTCTGCTGGGTCTCGCCAGCCGCCGCGGCCACCACCAATCCAATCCGCGCTTTTATTAAGATAGGTCCATGATGAAAAATTTACTTCCAAAACTCGTTGCGGCAGCCCTGCTGTCCGCCTCCGGCCTGGCCTCGGCGGCCGGTTGCGCCACGACCGACCTCACCTTCGACCTGCCCGGCGTGACGGTCTCGAAATGCTACAGCACCGCCGGCAACGTGGTCGACAGCTCGCCAGCCGACAAGCTGACGGTCTCCAACCTGCTGGCCTCGCAGTTCTCCTTCTTCGGCCAGAGCGGCGCGCCGATCACCTCGTTCAACGTCAGCGCCGACCCGCTGACCCACGTCACGACCTACGACTTCCCGCAGCTGTTGACCGGCAACGTCATCGTCGGCCTGCACTTCGGCAACGGCCAGGGCGGACCGGGCAACGTCACCAACTTCTATGCGTTCAACGCCGGCAGCGGCGTCGACAAGTTCTTCACCGCGCTCCAGGCCACCTCCAACGCCGGCCTGTACCAGATCGGCGCGCCGGTGCCGGAACCGGAAACCTACGCCATGATGCTGGCCGGCCTGGGCCTGGTGGGCTTCATCGCACGCCGCCGCAAGACGCGGGCATAACCGTCCCGCCCAGCACCAAAGCCCGCTTGCAGCGGGCTTTTTTTACGTCCGGCGGCGATGCGCTCAGCCGGCGGCGCTCAGCACGAGATGCACGGCCGCGGCGGCGGCACGATGGGCGGGCGCAGCGGCGTCACGCGCGGGTCGATGGCCGGATCCGGCGTGTGGTAGCTGAACGGCGTGATGATGATGGGCGGTATCGTCGGCGGCGCCGACGGCGGGCCCTTGGGGCCTCCGCCGGAAAGGTGCTGTGCGCTGCGCTGGCGCCAGGTCCGCTTGCAAATCGAGGATAGCGATTGACCCTCGCTCAATTCTAGCCAAGCCATGTTAGAGCCCTCCCTGCAATGGTCAGAGTATCAGTATAGGCAGGCATAACTTTAAATCAAGGAAGATTCCGGCTCGTCGCGCCGGACAGGCATTCCATCCCGCCGATTTGCCGGTCTGTCGCAATCCGCTGGCCGCCGCCGGGGGCGATCGGTACAGTTCAACCATGCCAAACGGCATTGGATAAAACAGAACCACCCAACCACCGAGGTCCGCCATGAAAATCACCGCAAAAAAACTGGTATTCGCCGCCTTCGTCGCCCTGCTGGCCGCCGCCGCGTGGCAGTCGATCTTCGGTGACGGCATGCACGTCAACATCGACGGCGACGAGATCGACGGCCCGCTGGGCTTCCTGCTCGGCACCGTGTTCGCCGGCGGCGGCCTGCTGATCGCCGCCGTGGCCATCACCTGCAGCGCGGTGTTCGTCGGCCTGCTGTTCGCCGGCCTGGGCATCCTGATGATCAGCGGCCTGGTACTGCTGGCCGTGGTGGTGGCGGCGGCGGTCTCGCCCCTGCTGCTGCCGCTGCTGATCCCGGTCGGCCTGTACATGGTGTTCCGCTCGCGCTCGCGCCGCCAGCAGCTGCGCGCCACCATGGAACACGCGGTCTAAGCCGTCCCCACAGTTTCAACCGGAAGCGGCCGGGACCTGAACTCCCGGCCGATCCGCCTCTTTCCCCGCCTCGCACACCGTCTCCTCCCCCGCCAGCGCCACCCGGTTGCGGCCGCCGCGCTTGGCGCAGTACAGCGCCTGGTCGGCGCGCCGCAGGGCCGCCTCGCCGCCGCCCTCGCCGCCGTCCAGCGCCGCGATCCCGATGCTCACCGTCACCGCCAGCGCCGCGCCGTCGCCGCGCCCCATCGGCGTCTGCGCCACGCGCTGGCGCAGGCGCTCGGCCAGCACCGCCGCCTCCGCCGGCGCCGTGCCCGGCAACAGCAGCGCGAACTCCTCGCCACCGATGCGGCCCAGCACGTCGATCTGGCGCTGGCCCTCGCGCAGCGCCGCCCCCAGCTGGCGCAGCACGGCGTCGCCGGCCGCGTGGCCGTGCTCGTCGTTGATGCGCTTGAAGTGGTCGACGTCCAGCAGCAGCACGGCGGCGCAGCCGCCGACGTCGCGCCGCAGCCGGGCGTGCTCGTCCTCCAGCCGGCGCATGAACTCGCGCCGGTTCGGCAGGCCGGTCAGGAAGTCGGTGGTGGCCAGCACGCTCAGCTCGTCGTGCAGGCGGCGCCGCTCCGTCACGTCCAGCGTCGAGACGATGACGAAGTCCAGGCTGTGCGCGTGGCCCGGCATCACCAGCAAGGTCAGCTCGTTGAGCCGCACCGTGCCGTCGAGCCGCTCGAAGCTGCCCTCGCAGGCGAAGAAGTGCTGGCCCTGCGCCAGCGCGGTCAGCGCCAGCGCGAAGCTGGGCATGGCGGCCGCATCGAAATTCTGGGCCAGCGTCAGCCGCGGCGCCTCGTGCCGGCCCGGCGCCGCGCCCACCTGCGCCAGCGCGGCGGCGTTGACGTCGACGATGCGCACCAGCCCGGCCAGGCGCCGCAGCTGGCTGGCGTTGGCCTGCAGGTAGCGGCCCAGGTCGTCGACGCCGGACAGCTCCAGCTCGGCCAGCGCGGCCCGCACCGCCGACCAGTCCTGCTCCCACAGCGCCACCGGCGCGTGGTCGTACAGGCTGCGGAAGCGGGCCTCGCCGGCGCGCAGCGCGGCCGCCGCCTGGGCCTGCTCGATGGCGATGCCGGCCAGCCGCGCGGCCTGCTCGATCAGCGCGATGTGGGCCGCGCCGGGCAGGCGGGCCTCGCGGTGGTAGATGGCGAAGGTGCCAAGCACCTTGCCGCCGGCGCCGTAGATCGGGTCGGTCCAGCACGAGCCCAGCCGGGCGCGCAGTGCCAGGTCGCGGTACTCGGTCCAGCCCGACGCGCGGCGGATGTCCTCGACGATCACCCGGCTGCGCGTGAGCACCGCCTGCGCGCAGGCGCCCTGGCTGCCTTGGACCGGGCGGCCGTGCACGGCGGCGTTGAAGAAGGCCGGCAGGCTGGGCGCCGCGCCCACCAGCAGGCGCTCGCCGGCCTCGTCGAGCAGCAGGATGCTGCACAACATTTCCTCGTTGCCGGCCTCGACGCCCAGCACCACGCTCTCCAGGATGGCCGGCAGCGGCGCGCCGGTGGCCAGCAGCTCCAGCACGTGGCGCCGGTTGCGCTCGCGCTGCTCGTCCTGGGTGCGCCCGGTGATGTCGCGGAACGACCACAGCCGCGCCGGTTCGCTGCCCAGCAGCAGGCCGCGCGTGTGCTGCTCGATCACGCGGCCGTCCTTCAGGTGCAGCAGTTCCAGCTGGCCGGCCGGCGGCCCGCCCGCCGCCGGCGCCAGCGGCGTCGCCTGGCCCGGATGGCGCAGCTGCCGCGCCATGTGCGCCATCAGGGCGGCGCCGTCGGCCTGCCAGTCCAGCTGCTCGGGCACGCTCCACAGCTCGCGGAAGCGGCGGTTGGCGTTCAGCACGCCGCCCTTGTGGTTGTCGACCAGGATGCCGTCGACGGTGGAATCTAGAATGCTGCGCAACATCGCCTGGCTGCGCTGGGCGCCGTCGGCCAGCACCCGCAGCGTGGCCTGGCCCTCGCGCAGCTCGGCGGCCAGCTGTTCGGCGCGCGCCTGCGCGGCGCGGGCCCGCACCCGGCCGCGCGCCAGCAGCCAGGTCAGGCCGGCCAGCACGGCGCTCAACAGCGTGCCGCCGAGCGCCACCTGGCGCGCCGGGTCGCGCTCCGGCGCGGCGCCGGGTCGCGCGGCGATCAGCAGCGTCCACGAATGACCGCCGGCGCCGACCCGGCGCACGCTGCTGCGCTGGCCGCCGGCGCCGCCCGGATGGCTGTCGTACATCAGCGCGGCCGGCGCCACGGCGTCGCCGTCGTAGATCTTGACCGCCAGCGCGGCGGCGCGCGCCCCGCCCAGCCCGGCCATCAGGTCGCCCATGCGGAACGGCGCGTACACCCAGCCCTCGATGGCGGCGCGGCGCGCTGCCGGGGTGCCGGTGGCCTGGCCGTGGCGGTACACCGGCAGCACCATCAAAAAGCCCGACTGGGCCGGCTCGACCTCCTCCTGCACCAGCCGTATCCGGCCGCTGACGGCGGGCAGGCCAGAGTCGCGCGCCTGCTCCAGCACGGCGCGCCGCATCGGCTCGGACGCGGCGTCTTAGCCGAACGCGCGGCGGTTGGTGCCGCCGGACGGCTCCAGGTACACCACCGGCGCATACCAGGCGCGCGCGCCGTCCGGCCGCACGCGGTAGTTGGGATCGCCGTCCAGCCTGACCAGGCGTTCGTGGTCGGCGCGCCGCTCCGGCGTCACCATCGCCATGTAGCCGACGCCGTGGATGCCGGGGAAGTGCTCGTCCAGGTTCTGCCCGGCCAGGTAGGCGCGGAACTCGGCGCGGTCCACCGCGACCGAGCTGGCGAACAAGCCCTGCACGCCGTACAGCACCTGCTCGTAGGTCCGCATGCGGCGGTCGAGATTGATGAGCAGCTCGCGCACGCGGCTGTTGAAGTCCGCCTCGACCTCCTGCCCGGCCTGCGCGCGGGCGCCCAGCCACAGCGCGCCGGTCGCCCCCAGGCAGCCGGCCAGCACCAGCACCGGCAGCACGCCCGGCGAGAGCGATGCCTGCAGCAGCCGGCGCAGCCGCGCCTGGGGGTCGGAGGGCATCTACACCTCGGTGCCCGCGAACTGGCGGTAGCCGCGCGCGCGCAGCGCACAGGCCGGGCAGGTCCCGCAGCCATAGCCCCAGTCGTGCAGCGCGCCGCGCTCGCCCAGGTAGCAGGTGTGGGTGCCGTCGCGGATCAGGTCGACCAGCGCCTGGCCGCCCAGCTCCTGCGCCAGCTCCCAGGTCTGGCGCTTGTCGCGCCACATCAGCGGGGTCTCCAGCTTGAGGCGGGTGGCCATGCCCAGGTTGAGCGCCACCTGCAGCGCCTTCATGGTGTCGTCGCGGCAGTCCGGGTAGCCGGAGAAGTCGGTCTCGCACATGCCGCCCACCAGCACCGTCAGGCCGCGCCGGTAGGCCACGGTGGCGGCCACCGTCATGAACAGCAGGTTGCGGCCCGGGACGAAGGTGTTGGGCAGGCCGTTGGCCTGGGTCTCGATGGCGATGTCGTGCGTCATCGCGGTCTGCGAGATCTCGGAGATCAGCGACAGGTCGATCATGTGGTCCTCGCCCAGCTTGGCGTTCCACTCGGGCGAGTGGGCGCGCAGGCGCTCGATCACGGACGGGCGCACGGTCAGCTCGACGGCGTGGCGCTGGCCGTAGTCGAAGCCGATGGTTTCCACGCGCGCGTAGTGCTTCAGCGCCCAGGCCAGGCAGGTGGTGGAGTCTTGGCCACCGCTAAACAGGACCAGGGCGGAATCGGTAGGCAGCATTGCTATGTTCTTTCAAGGACTTGCAGGGCGTTGCAACGTTATAAGTACGCCATCGTTTAGGGCAATCCGGTAACATGTCAGCCAGCGTACACCCTGATGGAGTCTCATGTTACCGGCATCGCCAGCAAAAAAAATGGCAGGATCACGAATTTTGGCACAAGTTGTGACAAAAGTATCCGGCCGCCTCGCCGTGGCCGGCGTCCTGGCGGCCATTGCGCAGCCCGCCGCCGCGCAGGGACTGAAATACGACGTCCACATCGACGCCCCCGCCCCGCTGCGGGAACTGCTGGAACAGAACCTTGACCTGCTGCGCTTTCGCGGCAACCCGCGCATGGACCGCGAGCAGCTGGTGCGCCTGGTGCGCGCCGCGCCGGCGCAGGTCAAGACGCTGGCGGCCACGGACGGCTACTACTCGCCGGTGGTCGACGCCCGGCTCGACCGCGACGGCGACACGCCCCGGGTCGAACTCAGCGTGCAGCCGGGCGAGCCGGTGCGCGTCGGCGACATCGACCTGGTGCTGCAAGGCTTCGCGCCGGTGCCCGGCCTGCCGCCCGAAAAACAGTTCGACACGGCCGCGCTGAAGGCCGGCTGGACGCTCAAGAAGGGCCAGGTGTTCCGCCAGACCGACTGGGAGCAGGCCAAGCGCGGCCTGCTGCGCCAGGTGGTGCAGACGCGCTACCCGCGCGCGCAACTGACCGACAGCCAGGCCACGGTGGACCCGGACAACCACCTGGCCGCGCTGCGCGTGGTGCTCGACAGCGGCCCGGAGCTGCGCTTCGGCGAGCTGCGCGTGGAGGGCCTGAAGCGCTACCCGGCCGCCATCGTGCGCAACCTGAACCCCATCCATCCGGGCGACTACTACAGCGAGGCCGCGCTGCAGTCCTACCAGGCGCGCCTGCAGGACACCGGCTATTTCAGCAGCGTGGAGGTGAGCGCCGACATGGGCGCGGTGCTCAACGAGCAGCTGGAGGCCGGCGCCGCCACGCCGGCGCAGAACGCCGAGGCGGCGATGGCGCCGCTGCCGCTGCTGGTGCGCGTGACCGAGAACAAGCGCCGCAACGTCAGCGCCGGCCTGGGTTTCAGCACCAACACCGGCAACCGCGCCTCGCTGGCGTATGACGACCTGTCGGTGTTCGGCCTGCGCATGAAGAGCGCGCTGACGCTGGAGACCAAGAAGCAGACCGCGCGCAGCGACTTCTACTTCCCCACCACGGCCGACGGCTACAACGACAGCTTCGGCGCCTCGTTCGAGCGCAGCGACATTTCCGGCGAGGTGACCAGCGTGGCCAGCGTGGCCGGCAAGCGCGCCTGGGGCACGCCGCTGCTCGAGCGCAGCCTGTCGCTGGAGCTGCTGACCGAGACCAAGACCATCGACGGCATCCCGTCCAGCACCAGCAAGAGTTTGCCTTTGACCTACGCCGTCACCTGGCGCAAGCTGGACAACCTGCTGTTCCCGACCAAGGGCTACGCGCTCAACGCGCAACTGGGCGGCGCGCTGCTGCCCATCCTGACCGACGAGGCCTTCGTGCGCGGCTACGCGCGCGCCGTCTGGTACCGGCCGCTGACCGCCAGCACCAACCTGATACTGCGCGGGGAAATGGGCGCGCTGGCCTCGCGCGACAAGAACGGCGTGCCGGCCGTGTACCTGTTCCGCGCCGGCGGCGACCAGTCGGTGCGCGGCTACGCCTTCCAGGAGCTGGGCGTGCATGAAGGCGACGCCATCACCGGCGGCCGCTACCTGGCCACCGGCAGCGCCGAGTTCCAGTACTGGTTCAAGCCCGCCTACGGCATGGCGGTGTTCTACGACGCCGGCAACGCGGGCGACACCTTCAGCGCGCTGCATCCGAAATCCGGCTACGGCGCCGGCGGCCGCTGGAAAAGCCCCGTCGGGCCGATCAACGTGGACGTCGCCTACGGCCACGCGGTCCATAAATACCGATTGCACTTCTCGCTGGGATTCACCTTCTGATGGCCGACAACCAAGACAAAACCGCACCGGCCACCGCCGCCACGCCGCCGCGCCGCCGCTGGCCGCGCCGCGTGTTCATTTCGCTGGGCGTGCTGGTGGCGCTGCTGGCCGGCGCCTTCTGGCTGCTGGGCCGCGAATCGACCTTGCAGCAGCTGGTGCAGCGCATCGCCAACGCCAGCGGCGGACAGGTCGCCGTCAGCGGCGTCTCCGGATCGCTGTACCACCGCATGCACATCGGGCATCTGGTCTACCGCAGCAAGGACAGCGTCATCACGGCGGACGACATCGACATCAACTGGTCGCCGCTGCAGTATTTTTCCGAAGGCCTGGCCATCAGCGAACTGCATGTGGCCGCGCTGACGGTGCAGAGCATCGGCCCGTCGGAGCCGGCCAAGATGCCTGAATCGCTGGCCGCGCCCTTCCGTCTCAGCCTGTCCGACGCGCGGCTCGACAAGCTCACGCTGACCAGCGCCACCGGCAGCAACGTGATCGAACGCCTGCGCTTCCAGCTGTACGGCGACCGCACCAGCTGGCACCTGCAGGAGGCCAGCGCCCATACCGCATTCGGCGACGCCACGGCCGACCTGACCATCGGCGCCGGCAAGCCGTTCGCGCTGCAAGGCAAGGCCGCGCTGGCGCAGGCCGGCGGCGCCGCGCAATCGTCGCAGACCGGCGGGGCCACGCGGCCAACGCAGACCGCCGGCGGCGCTCAGCCGGCGCAGACCGGCGGTGCCACACAGCCGGCGCAGACCGTCGGCGGCGCGCGTCTGTCGCTGGAGGCCGGCGGTAACTTGGCCCTGTTGACGCTCAAGGCCCAGGGCAACGCCAACGGCGCGAGCGGCAAGGCCAATGTGGCGCTGGCGCCGTTCGACCCCGTCATCCTGCGCGCGCTGGACCTGAACGCCCGCGACCTCGATCCGGCCGGCTTCGATCCAGGCTGGCCGCAGGCGAAATTCAGCCTGCAGGTGAGCGCCGCCATCGGCGCCGATCAAAAGCTGTCCGGCCAGTTCGCGCTGCTCAACCAGGGCAAGGCCGCGCCGCTCGACCAGCAAGGCTTGCCGCTGCAAGCGTTCAGCGGCAAGCTGGCCGGCACGCTGACCTCCTCCCGGCTGGAGAACGTGCTGCTCGACCTGGGCGCGGCGGGACGCTTCACCGGCGGCGGCCACGTCAAGCGCAGCGCGCCCGACGCCGGCGTCGACGCCGCGCAGTTCGCGCTGCACACCGACCGCCTCGACCTGAAGCACATCCACAGCAGCATCAACAAGACCAGCGTCGCCGGGGACATCACGCTGGGCAGCACGCCAAGCATGCAAACGCTGAGCGCCAAACTGGCGCAGGACGGCCTGCGCCTGGACCTGCAAGCTTCGCTGGCCGACGCCCTGCTGCAGCTGCACGAAGCGCGCCTGCTGGCGAAGAAAGGCAGCATCAGCGCCACCGGCCAGGCCAGCCTCAAAAACAAGCGGGAATTCAGCGCCAAGCTGCGCGCCGACCATTTCGATCCGTCCGCGCTGGGCGCCGGCTATCCGGTGGCCGACCTCAATGCCGACATCAACGCCAGCGGCCACGTCGCGCCGGCATGGCAGGTGGCGGCCAGCTTCGACCTGAAGGCCAGCAAGCTCGCCGGCCAGACGCTGTCCGGCAACGGCAAGCTGAATGCGGACGCGCAGCACATCAGCGGCGTGGACGCCCACCTGGCGATGGCGCAGAACACCGCCGACATCAGCGGCGGCTTCGGCGCGCCGGGCGAACAGCTGCGCTGGAAAGTCGACGCGCGCCAGCTGTCGGCGCTGGCCTCGGACTTGATCGGCGCCGTCAGCGCCAGCGGCATCGTCACCGGCAGCATGGCCGAGCCGCGCACCACCTTCGAAGCCGACGCCAAGGGACTGGGCCTCGCCTCCGCCAAGCGCCCCGTGCCCGATAGCCTGATCCACGCCGCCGGCGACGTCACGCTGGCCGGGCCGAAGAAGACACCCGAGCTGAAAATGAACGGCGCCATACAGCGCCTCAATCCCGCAGCCTTCGGCGCGGCGCAGGCGGGCTCCGTCAACGCCACGTTCACGGCCGACGCGCGGCTGGCCGCCGACTGGCGCGCCGGCGTGAACCTGACCCTGCAACCGTCGACCTTCGCCAACGCGCCGCTGAGCGGCTACGCCCGGTTCAGCGCCGACAAGGACAGCATCGACAACGCCGACATCGACCTGCGGCTGGCGTCCAACAGCCTGCAGGCCAAGGGCAGCTTCGGCAGCCCGCGCGACAAGCTCGATTGGAAGCTCAGCGCGCCGCAACTGGCCGCGCTGGGTCCGCAGTTCGCGGGCGCGCTGCAGGCCAGCGGCAGCCTGTCCGGCACCCGCGCCAAGCCGGCGCTGACGCTCGCGCTGGACGGCGCCAACCTGCGCGCGCCCGGCCAGCAGCAGATCGGCACGATACGCGGCAGCGCCACGCTGGGCAACACCGCCGCACTGGCGGCCGGCACGCCGCCAACCATCGCGTCGGCCATCTCGGCGGTCACGTCGGCGGCCAAATCGGCCGTAGCATCGGCGGCCAGTTCGACGGCCGCGCCAGCTGCCACGACGCAGGACCGCCGCGCGGCCACCGGCGCCAACGCCCGCGCCACGGCACGCGCCAACGGCGACACCGACACCTACGCCGACGTCCCGCTGGTCAGCGACATCGAAATCACCCGCTACGTCTCCCCTTCCCTGACGCTGGACAAGGCGCGCCTGCAAACCAGCGGCACGCGCAGCAGCCACACGCTGCAGCTCAGCGCCAGCAATGCCGACTTCGACGCCGCCGTGCGCGTCAAGGGCGGCTGGGCCAACGACACCTGGACCGGCGCCATCGACACCCTGCAAAACCGCGGCCGCTACGCCTTCACCTTGGCCGCCCCGGCGCCGCTCAAGCTGGCCGCGCCGGCCGGCAGCGGCGTCGCCGGCCTGCTGCGTCCCGAACAGATCGCCCTGGGCAGCACCGCCATCAAGCTCCCCGACGGCAGCATCCGCATCGACAGCCTGGAAAAAACCGGCCCCGCGTGGCGCAGCAAGGGCATGGCCGCCGGCGTGCCGGTCAACTACCTGGCCCAGTTCTCCGACGCCTGGCGCGACAACGTCCGCAGCACCATGACCGTCGGCGCGGAATGGGGCCTGCAGCTACAGGCGGCCGGCAAGGACAGCCCGCCGGTGCTGGGCGGCCTGCTGCACGTCTACCGCGAACAGGGCGACCTGACCATCACCGGTGCCGACCTGCCGCAGCCGCTCGGCCTGCGCACGCTGGACGGCCGGGTCGACGTCAACGACGGCACGCTGCGCCTGCAGCTGAAAGTGGACGGCACCCGCGCCGGCCAGGCGCGCCTCGACGCCACCGCGCAGCTGCACGACGGCCGCCTGGCCGACAGCAGCGCCATCACGTTGAGCGGCAACGCCAATATGGGCTCGCTGGCCTGGCTGGCGCCGCTGACAGGCCAGCCGGGACTGGAGATCGACGGCGCGCTCAAGCTGGCCGTCAACGGCGGCGGCACCATAGCCGCGCCGCAGCTGGACGGCGACATCAGCGGCGACAAGCTGGTGCTGAACTGGGTCGACCAGGGCATCAAGCTGCGCAACGGCCAGCTGCAGGCGCGCCTCACCGGCGACCAGCTGCAGCTGCAAAAGCTGGCCTTCGACGGCAACGAGGGCCACGCCCAGGCCGACGGCTGGATACGCTACGCCGGCAACGAGGCCACCATGAGCCTCAAGCTCAGCGCCGACAAGCTGGAAGTGCTGTCGCGCCCCGACCGCATCCTGGTCGTCAGCGGCCAGAGCACGCTGGTGCGCGACGCCAAGCGCTTCCAGCTGGACGGCAAGTTCCGCGCCGACCGCGCCAGCATCGAACTGGCCGGCGAGAACACGCCCACGCTCAGCGACGACGTGGTCATCATCGGCAAGGGCGCGCCGCCGGCCAAGGCGCCGCAGGGCCAGCCGCTCAACATCGACCTGGAGGCCGACCTGGGCGACGCCTTCAACCTCAAGGGCAAGGGCCTGGACGCCCAGCTGGCCGGCGCGCTGCGCATCCACGTGGCCGACCGCCGGCCGCCGCGCGTCAACGGCAGCATCCGCGTGGTCAGCGGCACCTATGCGGCATATGGACAGAAGCTGGCGATCGACCGCGGCGTGATCAACTTCACCGGCGCCTATGACAACCCGGGCCTGAGCATCCTGGCCGTGCGCCGCCGGCCCGAGGGCGAGGCGCTCAGCGAGACCAATGTGGAAGCGGGTGTGGAGGTGCGCGGCACCGCGCTGGCGCCGGTGGCCAAGCTGGTGTCCACGCCGGCCGTGTCGGACAGCGACAAGCTGGCCTGGCTGGTGCTGGGCCACGGCATCGACAACACCGCCGGCAACGACATGGCGCTGCTCAGCGCGGCGGCGGGCGCGCTGTTCGGCGGCGGCCAGGGCAAGCTGGCCAACGCGCTGGGCGTGGATGAACTGGGCGTGAGCCAGGCGGCCGGCACCGCGGCCGGCGCGGCCACGGGCTTGCAGACCACGGTGGTCACGGTGGGCAAGCGGCTGTCGTCGCGCGCCTACCTGAGCTTCGAGCAGGGCGCGGGCACGGCGACCAGCCTGGTCAAGCTGAAGTACAAGCTGAACCCGCGCATCTCGCTGCAGTTCCAGACCGGCACCAACAACGCGCTGGACGTGCTCTACACCTGGGCCTTCGACTAAGCCTTAGCTCGGATTATGGTCCGGCACAGGATCGTCCTGCGGCACGGGATGGGGGATGGCCGGCGGCGCCGGATCATCCACCGGGATAGGGTCGGGGGCGCGGTGAGTGAGATGCATGGTCGGTACTCCTTGAGCTGAGTCGTACCGCCATTCTACGCCGCTCTACCCCGGTTTCGCGTGCTTGACGTATTTATCCAGCCACGCGTTGGTCTCGTACAGCATGTGCAGGATGGACTCGCGCGCGCGGTAGGCGTGCGACTCGTTGGGCAGCATCACCAGCCGCGCCGTGCCGCCCAGCCCCTTGATGGCCTGGAACATGCGCTCGCTCTGCAAGGGGAAGGTGCCGGAGTTGCTGTCCTCGGCGCCGTGGATCAGCAGCATCGCATCCTTGATCTTGTCGGCGTTATTGAACGGCGACATGGCCTGGTACACCTCCTGCGCCTGCCAGAACGCCCGCTCCTCGGACTGGAAGCCGAACGGCGTCAGCGTGCGGTTGTAGGCGCCGCTGCGCGCGATCCCGGCGCGGAACAGCCGCGTGTGCGCCAGCAGGTTGCCGGTCATGAAGGCGCCGTAGGAATGGCCGCCGATGGCGATGCGGTGGCGGTCGGCCACCCCGCGCCGCACCACCTCGTCCACCGCCGCCTGCGCGTCGGCCACCAGCTGCGGCAGATAGCTGTCGTTCGGCTCCGCGTCGCCGGCGCCGATGATGGGGAACGATGGATTGTCCAGCACCGCGTAGCCCATCGCCAGGAAGGCCGCCGGCCCCCAGTAGCTGACCGCGTTGAAGCGGTACGGCGAGCCGGTGGTCTGGCTGGCCGCGCCGGCCGACTTGAACTCCTGCGGATAGGCCCACATCAGCAGCGGCAGCGGGCCGTCGCGCACCGCGTCGTACCCGGACGGCAGCATCAGCGTGGCGGTCAGCTCGACGCCGTCGTTGCGCGGGTAGCGGATCTGCTCCTTGCGCACGTCCTTGAGCTGCGGCGTCGGATGCGGGTAATTGGTCAGCGCCTTGAGCTGCAGGCCGTCCGGCCGCGTCAGGTCGCGCAGGTAGTAGTTGGGCCGCTCGGTGGGCGACTCGCGCGTCGTCAGCAGCAGCGTGCCCTCGTCGTTGAGCACCGCCGCCACGTTCTCGAAATACGGCGCCTCGCTCTGGAACAGGCGCACCTTCTGCCGCGTGGTCAGGCTCAGGCGGTCGATGAAGGGACGGTCGCCCTCCGGCGTGGCGCCGGCGCCGTCCAGCAGGATCGTGGTGCCGGGGCCGATCAGCAGGCGCGGGAAGCCGCTGGCGTCGGCCCGCATCACCGGCGAGCCGGGGCTGTTGTAGCGGTCCTCGTACGAGCCGGCGTAGATCAGCTCCGGCGGAGTCGACAAGTGTTCGGGTTCGATCATCCACTGCTTGTAGTCGCGCGTCTTGTGCCAGCGCTCGTTGATCAGGGCGACGTCGCCGCGCCCCCAGGCCACGCCGGCGTAGCGCATCGTCAGCCGCGCCAGCACCAGCGGCGGTTCGCGGAACGGCGCCGCGTGCAGGTAGACCACGTCGCGGACATTGTCGATCACCGGGCGCGCCGGATCGCCGCCGTCCTGCGCCTCGGTCCACACCAGCGTGGCCGGCACGTCGGCCCGCCACGACACATGGCGCACGCCCTCGGACACCGCGTCGTTCCCCGGCGGCAGGCCCTCCTCCAGCGGCAGCGTGGCCACCGTGTGCAGCACCTCGCCCGCCAGGTCGCGCACCTCGATCCGCTCGCCGAAGCTGGACGCCGGCACGATGTAGGAATACGGCCGCGTCACGCTCTGCGTCAGCAGGTACTGGCCGCCCGGCGCGATTGAGGTGCGCGAGAACTGCCCCGGCGCGCCGATCGGGCGCGGTTTGCCGTGCAGGTCCAGCAGCACCATCTGCACCGTGACGTAGTACTCGAACAGGCGCGCGTCGTCCTCGTTCTTGAGCAGGTCCTGGTAGGTGCGCAGCTGGCGCGGCGCGCCTCCCGGCTCGCTATCCTGCAACATCGGGCCGGCCGGCACGCCGTCCGGCTGCGGCGCCTTGCCGATGCCGGCGGGACGCCAGTGCACCAGCAGGCCGCTGCTGTCGGGCAGCCAATTGAAGCCGCGCGTGAGCACCGCCGACAGCGGCTGCGCCGACAGCCGCCTGGCCTTGCGCGCCTCGATATCGACCAGCCACAACTCCACCGCGCCGCGCTCGCCCTTGTAGGCCACGTGCGAGAACGCCAGGTGGCGCTGGTCGGGCGACCAGGCCAGGTCCGCCAGGCGCAGCGCGCGCGGCAGGCCCTTGATGCGGCTTTCCTTTTGCGTGGCGATGTCCAGCAGTCCAAGGTCGGTGCCGAACGAGAAGCGCGACGAGGAACAGGTGCGCGGGTTGATGCGCAGGCCGGCCAGCTTGAGCTCCGGCTGCGCCACCTCGGCGATGCCGGGCAGCGGCGGCGTCTGCACCACGGCGGCCAGGTTGCGTTGGGGGCTCAGGCTGAGGCCCGGCGCGCGCGGCGCGTCGACGATGTCCATCAGCGCGGCGGGCGGCAGGCGGTAGCCGCCTTCCTGCGCGCCGGCCTGCGGCGAGGCGGCCATCAATCCCAGATTCAGCGGCAGCATGGTTAACGGTTTGTTCATGGATGTCCTTTCGGTCCAGAAGCGAGGCTGCTGCGGACCAGTTTGCTTATGCTATCCGTGAATGTCAACCAATGCCGGATATTCCGTGACAATCTGTAACGCTGGGGCGCGCGGGCGGAGTGGCGTACAATCGCGGTTCTTCGAATCACGCCGTTGGAATCGTCTATGGATATGCCTACTATCGTCCTGTTGCTGCTGGTGCCCCTGGCCATCTGGCGCATCTACTCGCGCCTGAAACGCCTGATGGGCCGCACCAAGTCCGAGCTGTGGCGCCACTACACGGCCGCCGTGGTGATGGCCGGCGTGCTGGGCGTGCTGGCCGCGACGCTGCTGGGCAAGTGGGACGCCTTCGCCGCGCTGACCGTGGGCGCCGCGTTCGGCGCCGCGCTGGGCTACCGCAACATGCAACTGACCCGCTTGGAGAACACGCAGGAGGGCTTCTTCTACACGCCCAACCGCCGACTGGGCCTGCTGGTGGCGATGCTGTTCATCAGCCGCCTGATCTACCGCCTGTTCGAAGCCTACCTGCACATGCACGACCGCCTGCCGCTGGACCCGGACTTCATCGGCAATCCGCTGACGGCCGTGCTGTTTGGATTGCTGGCCGGCTTCTACTGCTGCTACAGCGTGCTGCTGATCCGCTGGCGCCGCACCCAGGTGCCGGTGCCGCGCCCGATCGACATCTTCGACATCAAATAAACTATTTGGCCGCCAGCTGCCGCACGAACTCGCAGTAGGCCGGCCGCACCGCGGCGCTGGACAGCACGCCATTGTGTCCGGCGCCCGGCACCATCACCATGCGCTTCTCGGCTGACGGCAAGGCGTCGTAGACCCGCCGCGCCAGGCGTGGCGGCGTGACGTTGTCCTCGCTCCCCTCCAGCACCAGCGCCGGCCCGGCGTAGCCCGACGCCGCCAGCACATTGTCTATCCCCCGCAGCGGTTCGCTCAACTCCACCCGCACGAACGGCCACGCATACCACGGCAGCATATTGTTGGCCCAGTCGCGCGCGTTGGTGGTGGTCGATTCCAGCACCAGCCCGCGCACGGCCGGCCGCTGCTGCGCCACGTAGGCGGCGATGAAGCTGCCCAGCGATTGTCCATGCACGATCACCCTGCCCGGCGCCTGCGCGTTGACCAGGTCGAACTCGCGCAGCGCGTCGTCCTTCAGCGCGGCGATGGTCGGCACGCCGGTGCTGCGGCCGTAGCCGCGATAGTCGACCATCACCACGTCCGCGCGGCACGGGCCGATGGCGGCCAGCACATGGTCGCCATGCTGGTCGAGGTGGAAGCCGTTGCCGCCGAAATAAAGCACGGTCAGCGCGTTGCCGGCGCTGGCTTGCACGCCGTTGAGTTGACCATTGTCCGCCGCCAGCGACACCGGCGTCAGTTTGTAGTCCGCCGCGCCGCCGTCGCCGTCGCCGATGCGCCCCGCAGGCCGCGCCTCGCCCGCGCGGTCGGGATGCACCACGTTGCCCTCGCCGATCTGCACCGCGCAACCGGACAACATCGCCACCATCAGTACCAGTATGAATTTCATTATCGCCTCCAATAAAGGTACAATATATAACAACAAAATTTTAATGTAAAACGATAATTTTTTACTGTATTACGATAAATATGAAAATCACCCTGATCCGCGTGCTGCTGTGGCTGTGCGTGGCCGCGCAAGCGGCCTTCTTCGTGCTGGCGTGGACCACCTACGCGCCCAGCATCGGCTCCATGACCATCGACATGACCGCCATCGGCATGCCCTTCGGCGCCCGCCATGCGCTGACGCCGGGCGCGCGCCTGCTGGGCGCCGCGCTGGCGCTGCCGACCACGCTGGTGCTGGTGTATGGCCTGTGGCGGCTGGACCGGCTGCTGCTCAACTTCCACCGCCGGGAGTTATTCAGCGCGCAGTCGATCGGCCACCTGCGCGCCTTCGCAGGCGCCACGCTGCTTTCCACCATGCTGTCCATCGCCGAACCGCCGCTGCGCACGCTGGCGCTGCGCCTGGCCGGCGACGGTGGTCAGCACTTCGCGGTCGGCGTCAATTCCGAGCAGCTGATGCTGATCCTGGTGTGCGGGATGTTCTACCTGATCACGCGGCTGATGCAGGAAGGCCGCCGCCTGCGCGAAGAAAACGAGGGCTTTGTCTGATGGCAATCCTGATCAACCTCGATCTGATGCTGGCCAAGCGCAAGCTCAAGTCGCGCGAGCTGGCGGCTTATGTCGGCATCACCGAACAGAATCTGTCGCTGCTCAAATCCGGCAAGGTGAAAGGCATCCGCTTCTCCACGCTGGAGAAAATCTGCGAACGCCTGGCCTGCCAGCCCGGCGACATCCTGAGCTGGGTGCCGGACGAAGGCGAAACGGACGGCGACGCCGGCGAGCTGCTATAAGGCGACGTCGTTTTCGCGACAGTGCTATCGTATTTCATGTGGAGAGGAATGCATTTGGTGGTATGCTGAATGTATCCGCAGTGCAATTTTCTTGTGCTGAAATCACAGTTATGAATACGTCCATCTACGACAAAACCGCCAAGGGCCGGGAAGAGATCGCGACACGCAAGCATCAGCTGGCGCCGCGCCTGCGCACCTTGCTGGTGCTGATCGACGGCCGCAAGACCGAAGAGGAACTGCTGCGCAACGTGGCGGGATTGGGCCTGACCGCCGGCGCGCTGACCGAGCTGCTGGCGGGGGAATTCATCGTGCTGTCGACCAGCTACGTGTCGTTGGCGGAAGCGCCGGCGGAAGCACCGCCCGAGCCGGAACCCGAACAGGTGCAACTGCCGGTGGCCGCACAGGTCCAGCAATTCCAGTCGCTTTACGATTTCTTCAACAAGACCATCAAGAGCACGATAGGCCTGCGCGGCTTCACCTTGCAGCTGAAGGTGGAAAAAGCCAGCTCGGTGGACGACTTCCGCGAGCTGCGCATGCCCTATCTGGAGGCGGTGCAGAAAGCCAAGGGCAACGACACCGCCGCCGCCCTGGCCCTGCAGCTGGACCGGCTGCTGGGCATGGCCCCAGCAGCCGACAGCCTGACCTTCGACTGACCGTCAGGCCACCTTGGCCGCTTCGGCCGGACGGCGCTGCAGCACGAAGATCGGCTGCGCCCATTCCGTATCCTTCTTCTTCTTGCTCGTGATGAGCGTCAGCTCCGAAGGATCGTAGACATCGGTGTTGTGCGTCAGCGGCGTCGTCATCAGGTACTGCGCCTCGGTGTTCTTCAGGAACTCGCCAACCAGCTGGATATTGCGGATATCCAGGTGGGCAAACGGTTCGTCGATGAACACGAAGCCGCCGGAACCATCTTCCGACTTCAGCAAACCAATCAGCAGCACCAGCGATTTCATCACCTGCTGGCCGCCGGACGCTTCGCCGTCGTTCATGCCGATGATGCCCTTGCCGTCAAACTTGAAGCGCACGTGCAGGCCCGCCTGCGACAGCTGCGTATCGTCGTTCTCCAGCCGCACCGGATCGGAGTGCACCTCGATGCCCGCCAGCTCGCCCAGCTCCTTGATGTTCTTGGAATAGGTCTTGATGGTGTAGCGCAGCCGCTCCATGTAGGCGCCGCGCGCGTTGCCGGTGGCCTCGATGGCGCGGTTGTTCTGGTAGCGGCGCTCCTCGGTTTCCGACTGGCGGCCATGCAGCTGCTCGTTCAGACGCTGGTACTGGTCGATCACGGTGGCGTCCAGTTCCCAGTCGCTGCGGGCCAGGCTGGCCTCCAGCGAGTGGACGCGCAACACCACCTGGTGCGAGTTCTGGTGCTCGCTGACCAGCGCCGTGCGGCGCGCCGGACGGCGCCAGCTCTTCGGCAGATGGCGCCAGCTCTTGCGCAACGCCAGCAAGGCGCGCGCATGGTCGGCGCGCTGCTCGATCTGGCGCTTGTTGTTCAGGCGCAGACCGGCTTCCGATTCCGACAGCGCGAAGCGCGCGTTCTGCCACGTCGTGTCGGCGCGGGTGCGCGTGACCACGGCGTTCTTGATCAGCGTTTGCAGCTCGCCCAGACGGGTGCCGACTTCGGTGCGTTCTTCCTTCAGCGGCACGGCGTTGCGCGCCGCCTCGTCGAACTCCTCCTGGCGCGCGGCCAGTTCCTTGGCGGCGTCCACACCGGCCAGGCGCGATTTCAAAGAACTGATTTCCGTCGCCAGCTTGGAGACGATCAAGGTCAGTCCATCCTCCTGCGCCTCCAGCGCCGGCAGCGATTTCTGGATCGCTTCCATACGCTGCGTGCGGCCGGCGGAACCGAAGCGGTAGCGCGAAGCTTCCACGAACAGCGAGCGTCCACCACGGCGTTCGCGGTGGTAGGCGTCCGGCGTGATCCACTCGTCGTGGCTACCCAGCTTGGCGCCGGCGTCCACGGTGTCGACGCGGGTGATGCGCGACAGCTGCTCCACCAGCCACGATGGCACCTTGGCCGAGAACTTCACCACCGACATCAGAGTATCGTCCTTGACGGTCGGGGCATGCACCAGGTCCGGCACGATGAAGTGGCGATAGCGCTCCTTCTCCGCCAGGCGGTAGGCCGCCGAGGCGTCGGACGCTTTATCCAGCAGCACCACGGAGGCATAGCCACCCAGCACGCCCTCGATCGCGCCCTGCCAGCGCGCATCGGTCACCTCGACGATGTCGGACAGCATGGCGTGGCCGATGCCGGCGTCGTTCAGCGCGCGGCGCATGCTGCGCTGCGCTTCCGGTTCCGGCATCGCGGTCTTGCCCTGCAGGGCGGCGATGGTCGACAGCTCGCCGGCGATCTTGGCGGCGACGGCGTCGCGCGCCATGCGCTGGCGCGCCAGTTCGATTTCCTTCTCCTGCAGCTGCTGCGCCACTTCGGCCAGGTCGGCGCCGGCGTCGGCGGCCAGCTTCTGCAGGCGCGCCTTCTGTTCCAGCAGGCTGTCGAGCGGCTTGAGTTTGCCGTTGATCTGATTCAGGCGGCTTTGCAGCGCGGTCGATTCCTGCTCCAGCACTGTCTCGTGCTGTTGCGCGTCGGAGAGCGCCTTGGCCTGCGCGGCCAGCGCGTTGCGCTTGTCGGTCAGCTGCTGGTCGGCCTGCATCAGCGGCTTGCGGGCGTCGCGCAACTGGCGGCTGATGTTGGCGTGCTTCTCGCGCGCCTCGTGGTACTCCAGCGTCGGCAGCACTTCTTCCTGCAGGTTGCGGCGCTCCTTGTTCAGGTCTTCCCACTGGTGGTAGTTGGCCACGCGCAGGCGCAGGCCCTCCAGGTTGGTCTTGGAGGCTTCCAGTTCGGTCTCGAAGCGTTTCAGCTCGATCTCGGTATCGCGCTGATGGCGCTTGGCTTCATCGTAGGCGTCCAGCACCTCCTTGTCGCCGAAGACCTGGAACACCAGGTCCAGCAACTGGCGCGGCGCGTATTCGCACAGCTTGTCGGTCTCGCCCTGCTCCAGGGCCAGCACTTTCGCCATCGCCGGCGACAGGCCGGCGTTGGCCAGGCGCTTGCGGTAGTTCTCGACGCCGAGCCAGTCGTTGCCGGCCTCGCCGATGTCCTCGATCTGCACGTTACCGGGACGCATAAGGTACTGGCGCTTCCAGTCGCCGCCGTTCTTCTGGATCTGGCAGAACAGCGTGACCTCGTCGTCGCTGAAGAAGCCGGAGCTGCGGAACGGACGGTTGGACAGCTGCTTGCCGACGTTCTTGTTGTCCACCACGGCGCGCAGCCAGGCGGTCTGCTGGCCGCTGTGGCGGGCGTAGTGCTTGTAGGTGCGGCCCATCGAGCAATCGAGGCCGAACAGCGTGCGCAGGGCGTCGAGCAAGGTGGTCTTGCCGGAGCCGTTCTGGCCCGCGATGGTGATGATCTTGGCGTCCAGCGGGATGTTCTTGATGCGCTGCCAGTAATCCCAATGGACCAGTTCTAACGATTTAATGTGAAACATGGCTTAGTCCTTGGCTGGAAGTTCGGGGTCGGGCGATTCGGGCAGCGGCGCCGGCGGCGGTGCTTCGAAGGCCGGGATGATCTCTTCTTCCTCTGGCTGCGCCTCTTCCTCCGGCAATGCCTCGTCGTTGGCGGCGGCCGGCGGCGCGCTGCGCGGCACCGGAATGATGTGCGCCGGCGAGCGCTTGAACACGTCGGCCAGCGCGCCGTTGATGATGCGCTCCTTCAGCAGGTCGGTATCCATCATCAGGTCCAGCAGCGGGCCTTCGACGATCACGTCGCCGCGCCGCTCGATGAAGCCCAGCTTGGCCAGGATGCCGAGGTTCATGTCCAGGCGGGTCTTCTTGCCCAACTTGTCGCCGAAGTCGGCCAGCAGCGCCTTGTAGGCGATGCCGATCGAGGTGTCCTCCGCGCGCGGCAGCGGCTTCTCCACGCCGAACATGTCGTTCTGGTCGTCGTCCGCGTGCTGGTGGGTCTCCTGGCGTTCGCGCTTGGGCAGGATGATCTGCGCCCACAGCACCACCAGCAGGGCCACGCCGTCGCGCGACAGGCCGAAGTTATTGTTTTGCCAGACGTCGCGCGCGCCGAAGATCTTCGGCTCGATGGCGCGGTGCAGCGCGATCGTCACGTGGTCGGCGTAGACGTTGTCCAGCAGTTTGAGGCCGGTGGCCAGCAGGCGCGCGTCCACTTCGGCGCGGAACAACTCGTCCGACAGCACGCGCTTGACCAGTTTATCGTCGCGGCGCAGGGTTTGATGCGTCAGCAGGCGCGCGATCAGGATTTGGGAATCGTCATTCATCTGACTTGTCGCCTTCCGTATTCAAAGACAGTGAGAGGGAGGCCAGGGACATCGCCGCCACGTGCAAATCGGGCAGCTGTATCATTTCGTCGGTTGGGGTGAACTTGACCGGCAGGCGCGCCAGTTCGGCGGTGGCGCCTTGCAGGCGGGCCTCGTCGGCGTCGCCCAGCAGCGGCAGCATCGAGGCGCGGTACGACGCCACGGCGAACGACGCCGGCAGCAGCGAATCCTGCACCGGGATCGATTTCGGCCCCTCGGCGGCGATGCTGGGGAAGTTGCCCAGCGCCGCGAAGTCGGACAGGCGCGCCAGCCAGTCATCGAGCTCGCGCTGCATCTGCGGGCCGTCGCTGATAGTGGTCGGGGCGTCGGTGCCGGTCGGCAGGCCGTTGGAAACGGCGCTGACGGCGCGGTCCTGCAGCAGCTCCGTCTCGGCCACGTCGATCATTTCGGCCGGCGTGATAAACAGCGGCACCACCGGCTGGTCGATCGCGCCTTCGGCCAGCGAGGCCAGGTCCTCGTGCAGCAGCAGCCAGCGCTTGATGTCGGTGGTGGACAGGCCGGACTGGCCCAGGTGCACGCGCTGGCGCTCGATCTGGTTCAGCGCGCGCGAGAACATGCCCTGCATGTTGAGCAGCGCCGATTGCGCACGGCCGATGGCCTGCGCCGCCTTGTGCGTGGCGCCGTCGGCGTTTTCGTCGGACAGGATGGCGCGCAGGATCTCGGAACCTTTCTCCACCCAGTCGCACGCGGTGTGCCACTTGGCCTGCGAGGCGCGCAGGCGGAACTCGGAACCGGAGGCGATGGCGTCCGAGAACTCCTCGGTCAGGTCGACCAGGCGGCCCAGCAAGTGGTTCAGCTGCTCGACGGTGACGCCGCCCATCACCTGGGCGCCGGCCACCTGCGACAGCAGGAAGCCCATGTCGGCGTTGTCCTCTTCCTTGCCCAGCGCGAGCAGGCCGCCGATGGCCGACAGCACGTTGCGCGCCATCGGCGTGACGCGGTAGACGGCTTGCTGCGCGTCCCAGGCCAGCAGTTGGTTGGTGCGCAGGCGCATCAGCACCGTCTCCAGCGACTCGGGCAGCAGGTAGGCCAGGCGGGTGTTGATGTCGGCGCGCGAGAAGGTGGACGAAGCGGCGTCGGACGCCAGCTCACGCAGCACCAGCAGGCGCACCAGGACGCCGTCGAAACCGCCGTGGAACAGCGCCGTGAACACCTGCAGCAGCGGCTGCGCGCGTTTCAGGTGGTAGACCTGCTCGATCTCGTCGGCCGAAAAATTCGGCTGGAAGTGGGCTTGCAGGCTGTCCTGCTGCTGTTGCTGATCCAGCTCACTTGTTGTAATTTCTATCATTCTTTGCCATTCTGTACGCATCGCAACGACTAGATTGCGGGGGCGTCAGTATAGCAGGAGCTCACTTTTTCACGGCCTTTTCCAGCGTCTGGTCGACGTAATCGCCGTCGGCGTCGTTGAAGCGCACGCGCACCGGGTACCAGTCCATCGACGGCGCCAGCCACAGGTCGACCTGCTGGCCCTGCGCGTCCGGCGGCGGCGCCTTGACCAGGTGGACCGCGTTGACCTCGTTCGCGCCGATCTGCACCGGCTCGTTCTTCATCACCTTGAAGCTCCACACCTCGGCGTCGCGGCGGCCGGCCACGAAATACTTCCACTCGCTGCCCGGCTTGAACTTGTCCGCCGCGGCGTGCGCCTGCGCCGCCAGCTGCCACTGGATGCTGGTGCGATCCTGCTCGCCGCCCTTGATCGGGTAGGTCTCGTCGCCTTCGCTGAAGGCGATGGTCCTGGCGTCGCGCTGGAAGGTGGTGGTGGTCGGATCCTTGCGGAAGCGCTTCTCGTAGAAGGTGGCCGGGGCCAGGCCGTAGTCGTCGACCACGCCCTCGCTGCGGTTGTCGAGGATTTTACCGAGCAGCGAGACCCGGCTTTCGGTGGCCACCGAGTACTTTCCGTCGCCGGCGCGCCACTGCACGCTGGCGGTGCCGCCCAGGGTCATGCCGTGCTGCTTGGCCTTGATGACGTAGGTGAGGTCGGCCGACGGCGGCAGGCTGTATGGGCGCTTGACGCTCGGATGCTCGCCGGCCGGGGCGTCGGCGGCGCGGGCCGCAAAGCTCAGCAAAACGGCGGCGCTCATGCCCAGCAGGCGCGCGGTGTAAGAAGTGTGCATATTATTTCCCTGATTCTGACATCGTGATTTTGGAGACGGTTTGCGTGGTCAGCGCGCCGCTTGCTTCGGTATTGCGCAGCTGGACCGGGTACCAGTTCAGGCCCGGCGCCAGCCAGATGTCCAGCCGCGACGAGTAGCTGCCGGGGCGCGGCGGCCGGCTCAGATGCCAGGTCACCACCTTGCCCATCCTGGTTTCCAGCTCCTCCTCGCCCACCAGCTGGAAGCGGAACATATTGGCCTCCTTATCCTCGCCGACCTGCATGTCGATATCGCTGCTGAACTGATTGACGTCGGCGCGGCCGATGCCGCCCAGCTGGAACGGCACCGTCGTCATGTCCTGCGCGCCGACCATCAGCGGGTAGCTGCGCTCGGACGCCGAGAACGTGATGGTGCCGGCGTCGCGGTTGAAATGGGTCGCCGTCTCGGCCCTGCGCGCGCGCTTCTGCGTGCTGGTGTTCGGGGCGATGCCGTAGTCGTCGATGGTGCCGGCGCTGCGCATCACCAGCAGGTTCAAACGCGTCACCAGCAGGCTGATGCCCGCCTCCGCCGAGGCCTGGTAGGTGCTGCCGTCGGTCTGCCAGCTCATGTTCGCGGAGCCGGTCCACTTGGTGCCGTCGGCGTCGACCCGGGCCACGTCCATGTCAAGTTTGGCCGACGGCGGCAGGTTGACCTTGTAGCGGCGCGCACCCTGCGCCGGCGGCGCCTCGACCGGCAAGGCGGCGGCCGGAGTGGGGCCGGTGGTGTCCGGCGGCGACGGCGTGCCGGTCTGCGCCTGCGCGGCGCCGGCCTGCGCGCCGGCGCCGGCACTGGCGTCGGCGGCCGGCGCTGGCGCGGTCGATGGCGCCTCGGCCGGCGCGCTGTCGGCCACCGGCGGCGCGGCCGGCTCGGGCGCGGGCTCCGGTGCCGGCGCGGGCTTGCGCTTGCGGGACGGCTTGGCGGCCGGCGGCAAGGGCTGGACCTCTTCAGCGGGCGGCGTCTCCACATGCTTGGGCAGCGCCAGGCGCAGCTGGGCCGTCATCAGCGACGACGGCAGCGGCGACGGCCGGTGCGACTGCGCGGCCAGCCGCTCCCCCACCCAATCGATCGCCAGATAATGCAGCGCCAGCGTGGCTGCACATAAAATCAGCAGGCGTCGGCGTGGGAATAGATGGGTGGGTAAGCGCATGCCGCTAGTTTAACGTGTTCGGCCCGAGCCTGCGCCCACGCAGCAATGTTGTCAAAATCTTTTGAAGCACGCGCTGTTATCTGCTACGCTGGACGTTATTCTAATAGGAGACCGCCATGGCCCACCCACAAATGCCGAACATACCAGGTGCAGCAGTGATGACCGATACGCTGGACTTCGTCAAAAGCCTGTGGGGCAGCATGAGCGTGCCCGGCCTGACGGCGCCCACCCTGTCGGTGGAGGAGCTGGACAAGAAGATCAGCGACCTGAAAGCCGTCGAGACCTGGCTGAACCTGAACATGAGCATGCTGCGCGGTAGCATCCAGGCGCTGGAAGTGCAGCGCGGGACCATCGCCACGCTCAAATCGGTCGGCGCCAGCCTGGCGGCGGCCGTCAACCAGCCGCAGAGCAGCGACCACAAATCCATCTTCGACGCCAACCCTTACGCGTCGGCCTTCTTCCACCATGCCCGCGAGGCGGACAAGGACAAGGACAAAGCCGCAGCGCCGGCGCCGGCGCCGGCGCCGGCCGCCGCACCAGCCGCCCCCGCAGCCGCCGAGAAGCCGGCAGCCGAGGAAGCGGCCAAGCCTTCGGCGGCCCCGATGACCAATCCGGCCATCTGGTGGAACATGCTGCAGGATCAGTTCAAGCAGGCCGTGTCGACGGCGATGGCGTCGGAATCGATGATGGCCACGGCGGCCGCACGCGCCACCGATACGGCGGCCAAGTTCGCGGCGGCGGCCACGCAGCCGGCCGCCAAGGCCAAGCCGGCGGCTGCCGCCACCCCGGCCACGGCCAGCGCCGCGCCGAAGAAGGCCCCGGCCAAAAAACGCGCCCCGGTCAAGAAGGCCGCCGCCGACAAGGCCTAATGGTGCGCCGCGCCGGTCACGCCAGCCGCTGGATGCGGATGGCGTCGATCAGGCCATCGGCCTGGCGCTGCACCTTCTCGATATCGATCAGGCCCTCCTCTTCCAGCACCTTGGCGCTGTCGTGGGCGGACTGAAAACTGTCCAGCGTATCTCCCTTGGCGGCGACCGGACGTATCCAGGCCACGCTACCGACTTTCATTTTTGTATAAACTTCTTTTGCGATATCGCGCATAGATTGGTGCCCTTTATTTGCCCTCAATATTGACGGCGATTCAAGGCGCAGACAGGGCTGCGCCGCGATTCAGTGTAATCATTTGCCGGACCGGAAACAAGGCTGCCACGACGCCCGCTGTTGCGCCCAGCCGTCACCCGCGCATGTCCTGGGGGCGTTCCGGTATGGCGCCGTTGGCCGCTTCGTACTCGCTGGCGGCGGCCGCCGCCACCACGCCCGACATCGGCGCCAGCAGCGCCAGTTGCTCCATCAGCTGGGCGAAGCGCTGCTGCCCCGGCGCGATGGCGTCGACATGCATCAGCACCGCGATCGCCTCGTCGGCCAGCTCGCGCACGTAGCCGGTCTGCTGCAGCTGAGAGATCAGGATCTGCGCGGAATTGAACAGGATACGCATATTGTGCGGCAGCGCCTTGCGCGCCACCCGCATCCACTCGACCGCCTCGACCAGCTTGCCGGTCTTCCACAGCAGCACGCCCTTGTTCATCATATCCGCCGCCTCCTTGCGCGAAGCCTTGATCAGCTCCACGCCCTCGTCGGTCATGCGCGCCTTGTCGAAGATCTTCTGCACGTCCTCCAGCAGCGGCACGTTATCGTGGTTGTTGCGGGTGATGTAGCACAGCAGCCCCACCGGCGCCTCCTTCACGCCGACCGCGAACAGCAGCGTCGCCATGTCGAGGCAGGTGTCGGTGTCGGGGCGCTGCTTGCTCTCGTCGGCCAGCATCGCCTCCAGCTCGTCGCCGGACTTGCGCGCGCGCCGGTAGTCGCCGGTCTCGTGGTAGACCAGCCCCTCGGTGATCTTGGCGCGCAGCTCGACCTGGTCGCCGCCGAACTGGTGGACCGCCGCGTTCAGCAGGCGTATGGCTTCCTTGGTGTCGTTCTTCTGCGCGCACACGCGTGCCAGGCCGAAGAAGGCGTCCACCGTCTTCATCACCGAATACTCGCCGATCTCGATGCACTTGCGGAAGGCCTTCTCCGCCACCGGGATGTTGCCCAGCTTGAGCGCCGTCTGCCCCAGCGCGCGCTGGCGCGGCACCGAATTGGGCGACAGCTTGGCGGCCTTCTCCAGCACGCCGAAGGCCTCCTCGGTCTTGCCCTGCAGCTGGTAGGTCTTGGCCAGCTGGTCGAAGGCGTCGATGTAGAAGCGATTATCGGTGATCACCGCCTGGAACATCGTTAGCGCCGCATCGAGCTCGCCGTTGTTCATCAGGATCTTGGCCAGGCCGCAGCGCGCCCAGTTGTAGTCGCGCTCCTCCAGCACCTGCTCGTACACCTTGCGCGCCTGTTCCGGCTCGCCGCTCTTGAGCAGCAGCGTGGCCTTCATGCGCAGCAGGTCGATCTCGTGCAGCCGGTCATGGGCGATCTGCTCGTCGCACAAACGCGCCGCGCGCAGGTAGTCCTTGTCGGCGAAGGCCTGGTCGATTTCGCGGAAGATCTGCTTCTTGTTCCACACACGGTTCAGGCGCGTCAACAGCACGCCCTCGGTGATCGGTTTGATGATGTAGGCGTCCGGCTGGTGCTCGGCCGCGCCCATCACCGACTCCACGCTCTTCTCGGCGGAGACCATCAGCCACACGCTGCTGGGCAGCATCAGGTTGCGGATGCGCGCCTCCTCCAGCACCTGCTGGCCGTTCTTGCCGTCGCCGAGGTTGTAATCGCACAGCACCACGTCGTAGCGGGTCTTCGACAGCAGCATCATCGCCTCGCCGCCGCTGGCCGCCTGGTCGATATGCTTGGCGCCGAGGTTGCGCAGCGATTCGCGCAGCAGCTGGCGGATGCCGACGAAATCGTCCACCAGCAGGTAGCGCTTCTCGGCCCAGTCGACCGCGCCTTCGGCGGCGGTGGCGGCTATCGCTTCGACGCCGCTCATGGCAATCGCAGCACGAAACAGCCGCCGCCCAGTGTGCCGCCGTTCTCCAGCGCGATGCCGCCGCTGCGCTGGCGGTACTTGTGCATCTTCGCCACTTCGCTGGAGAAGTAGAGACCGAGGCCGCTGCTGTTGTTGAGGAAGTTGATCGCGCTGCGCTGGCTGTTCATCGCGCTGACGCCGGCCTCCAGCAGCGATGGCGGGAAGCCGTCGCCGTTGTCCTCCACGCGCAGTTCGAGATAGTCGCCGTCCACGCGGACGGCCAGCCGCAGGCGGTCGCGCGTATAGCGGATGGCGTTGTTAATGGCGTGGACCAGCACACCGATGATCAGGTCTTCGTCCAGGGTCCAGATGGCGTCCGGCGGGAAGTCCAGGTCCAGCGTGATGCCGCGCGATTGCAACAGGATGCGCGCCTGCGCCGCCACCTGCTCGACCAACTCGCTGACGCGGCATGCTGCGGGGTCGAACGGGTAGCCAGGCTTGCCGACGTCCTTGTAGAGCGCCAGCAGCTGGATCAGGTTGTCGTTGAGGCGCTTGGTCTGGTACAGCATCTGCGCCAGCTGGCCGTAGCCCGGCTGCTCCGGCGTGGAGGGCGCGGCGGCCAGCAGATTCTCCAGCGTGCCATTGAGGACGCCGATCGAATTCTTCATGTCGTGCACAGTCGACGCCAGGAACATGAACAGCTCCGGCGAACCTTCGTGGTGCTGCGCATCTTCTTCATCCATCGTTCGGTTCTCCATGGACGGCGCGGGTTGGGATTGTTATTTGTGCCGCAATTATAGCCTGTTGATATAGCAGCGCCAACGCCGCGTTGGCGCGCACGCAACGCGCGCCTGGCGCCGGCTACTGGCTGCGACGGCGCTGTTTGAGCAGGAAGCGGCCGGGATCGAGCGCATCGACCAGCATCGCCTCCAGCGGCGGCGGGGCGTTCTCCAGCTGCGACACCAGCAGTTCGGCCATCAGCGGCGCCCAGATCAAGCCGCGCGAGGCGTAGCCCAGCAGGCCATACAGGCCGGGGTGGCGCGGCACGTCGCGCAGGCGTTCGAGGCGGCCGGCGGATGGATAGTCGGGCAGCGCGCCGGCCAGCGGCAGGCGGTCCGGCGCGGCGCAGCGGAAGCCGACGCGGCCCGCCAGCGGCGCGGTGGAGGCCAGCGCGGCGACGGCCTCGCCGGGCACGATCTCGGCGAGGCGGGTGAGGTTTTCCAGCTGGCTGTCGGCGCGCAGTTCGGGATCGTCGTCGTTGTCGTAGGTGGCGCCGGCGCAGACGATGCCGCCGGACGGCGGCGTGACGTACGCCTCGCGGCAAACCACCAGCGGCAGCACCGGCGGCGCCGGCGCGGTCGCGGCGTGGGCGGCATCCGGCACCGGCAGGTGCGTGACCTGGCCGCGCAGCCGGGACAGCGGCAGTTCGGCCGCCTGCGCGATGTTGACGGCGCCGGTGCCGTTGGCTAGCACCACGGTGGGCGCCTGCGCGATCAACGCGCCGTCGCCGCCGCGTACCTGCCATTCGCCTTCCACGCGCTGCAAGTCCAGCACCTCGGTGGTGAACACGCGCCGCAGACGCTCACCGCAGGCATCGAGCATCGCCGCGCACAGCGACGCGGGACGCGCCCAGCCGCCCTGCCCGAACAGCCAGCCGCCATGCGGCGTGGCACCGCCCAGCAGTTCGCCGGCGGCGCCTGCATCCAGCCAGCGCACGTATTCCTCGGGGTAGTTCCAAGCCGCCACCACGTCCTGCTGAACGATCGCATGGTCGGCATCGCGCGCCAGTTGCAGCACGCCGCAGCTGGCGCCGTCGAACACGCGACCGACGCCGCCCAACCGCCGCCACTTGCGCAGCGCGAAGGTGTAGGCGGCGCGGCTCAGGCGCGTAGGGATGTTGTCGTCCTTCGACAGCAGCGGCATGAAGATGCCGGCCACGTTGCCGGAAGCCTCCTGCGCCGGCGCCGCGTGGCGTTCGATCAGCGTGACATCCCAGCCGCTGGCGCACAGTCGATGGCTGGCCGCCGATCCGGCCACGCCGGCGCCGATCACGATCGCGCGGCGCACCGGCTCCGGCGGCGGCGCCGGTTGCGGCCTGCGGCTTTGGTAGACGGCGCCGATGTCCTGCGTACCCTCGATGGCTTTGCAAACGAAGCCCGCCGCCGTCAATGCCCAGGCCAGCGCTTCGTCCGGTGCCCGCGCGCGCAGGGTGGCGCCCAGCACGGCCAGCTTGGCCAGCCCGCGCGCCTGCGATGCGGGGAACGATGCGTCGACATGGAAGGCGTCCACCCGCGCGGCGATCTGCGGCAGCACGGCATCGAGCGCGCCAACCAGCAGGTCCAGCGTGACGCGGCCATCGTCGAGCAGGATGCGGTGGAAGCCCGGCACATCCAGCGGCCACAGGGCGCGCAGCTCCTCGTCGGCGCTCGCGTCCACGCTGGGAACGTGCGGCGTCACCGCCAGATAGTGCAGCATGCCCTGCGGCGGCAAGGCGCGCCACTCGGCCATGAAGCGTTCGCCGTGGCCGAAATCGGTGTCCAGCACCACGCGCCGCGTCATCGCTTGCGCGTCCGGCAGAAGCAGTCCGGCGCATGGTCGTTCACCATGCCGATGCCCTGCATGTAGGCGTAGATAATGGTCGAGCCGACGAACTTGAAACCCAGCTTGGCCAGGTCCTTGGAGATGCGGTCCGACAGTTCGGTCTTGGCCGGACGCGGCCCCTCGGCGGCATCGAGCGGCTTGCCGCCGACATAAGCCCACAGCCACCGGTCCAGCGTGGTGCCGCTGGCGCGCAGGCGCAGGTAGGCCTGCGCATTGGTGATGGCCGCCGCCACCTTCAGGCGGTTGCGCACGATGCCGGCATCGGCCAGCAGCGCCGCGACCTTGTCGGCGTCGTAGGCGGCGATTTTCTCGGCATCCCACTGGTCGAAGGCGGCGCGGTAGTTCTCGCGCTTGTTGAGTATCGTCTCCCAGCTCAGGCCAGCCTGCGCGCCCTCCAGGTTCAGCATCTCGAACAAACGGCGCTCGTCGTGGCAAGGCACACCCCATTCCTTGTCGTGGTATTCGAGGTAGAGAGGATTGGCGGGATTGGCCCAGCTGCAGCGCGTCTTGGTCATGGCGAAGAAGGATCGGGGAGAAGGCGACAGTATAGCAAGTGGGCTATCATATAGGCCCCTCACCTCGACGGAGATTGGCATGCAATTCGAAGCGAAGATTGAATGGACGCGCAACGGGCAGGACTTCCTGGGACAGCGCTACAGCCGCGCCCACGCATGGCGATTCGACGGCGGCGCCACCGTGCCCGCCTCGTCGTCGCCGCTGTCGGTGCCGCTGCCGATGTCGGACGCCTCCGCCGTCGATCCCGAGGAGGCGCTGGTGGCCGCCACCTCCAGCTGCCATATGCTGTTCTTCCTGTCGATCGCCGCCAAGCGCGGACATACCGTCGACAGCTACCACGACCACGCCATCGGCCAGATGGGCAAGAACGCCGCCGGCAAAATGGCGATGACGCGCATCGCGCTGCGGCCGGTGATCGCCTTCGCCGGCACCGCGCCGCCGGGCGCCGAGGAACTGGAGGCCATCCACCACGAGGCGCACGACAAGTGCTACATCGCCAATACACTCAACTGCGAAGTGGTGGTCGAAGCCCCTTAAGTTTCGAGGTCGCTGGACAGGCCCACGCGGCGGCGCTCGCCGCCCAGCACCAGCGGCCCGGTCAGGTTGCTGACCGGCCGCACCTCGCCGTCGGCCACCGCCTGGTCCAGCTGCTGCATCAGGCGCGGGAAGATGCCGTCCGGGCGCGTGGCCGCGGTGCTGTACAGCGCCGCCCAGGCGTTGCGGCCGGAGCGCTTGGCGATGTACAGGCCCTGGTCGGCCAGCTCCACCACCTGCGACCATGACAGCAAGCGCGGTTGCTCCGGCAGGAAGGGGAAGCACGCAAACCCGATCGAGCAGGTCTTGGACAAGCGCGCGCCGTCCGGCAGCAGGAAATCGCGGTCGGCCACGGCGCGGCGCATGCGCTCCGCCACCACGTGGGCCTCATCGCGGTGCGTGGCGCGCGCCAGCACCAGGAACTCCTCGCCGCCCCAACGGATCACATAGTCCGATTCGCGGAACACTTCGCGCAAACGCTCCTGCATCTGCACCAGGATCGAATCGCCGGCCGCGTGGCCGTAACGATCGTTGACCTCCTTGAAGTGGTCCAGGTCGACCATGAAGAACACCAGGTCGTTCGGCGCCAGCAGGTCGCACTCGGTCAGCTCGCGGTGCTGGCAGGTGTCGTAGCCGCGCAGGCTCATGGCCACGTCGGCGTCGACGTTCTGCAGGAAGAAGCGGCGGTTGCGCAAGCCGGTCAGCTGGTCGGTCAGGCTCACCTCCTCCAGCGCCTTGTAGGCCTGCTCCAGTTCCAGGTTCTTCTCCAGCAGCTGCTCCTGGGTCGCGCTCAGTGTCTTGAGCGTGGCCGCCACCTGGCGGTAGGCGCTGGCGTTGTCCAGCGCGATGGCGCCATAGGCGCACAGCGTGCGAAAGATCAGCCGTTCGCGCTCGCCGTAGGCCCGTTCATGCAGCGACTGCACCGTCATCACGCCCAGCACGCGGTCGCCCACGCGCAGCGGCGCGAAGATCAGGCTCAGGGTCGGCAGCGTGCCGGGGATCAGGTTGGGCGTGACATCGGCCTCGCCCAGTTCGATCAGGATCTCGCGCCGCTCGCGCACGCAGCGCGCCGAGTTGGCGTTGGGGTCCGACAGCGGCACCCGCACCGGCGGCAGCGGATTGCCGGCCTCCACGCCGAAGGCGCAGGCCAGCCACTCGCCGCCCGGCTCCAGCAGGAACACCGAGAAGTGCGTGGCGTCGAGCAGGCCGTGCACGTGGCGGTCCAGCGCGCGGAACACCGCCGCCGCGTCCAGGTGGGCGGTGATCTCCTGGCCGATGGCGCTCAGGTGCTCCAGCGTGGCGCTGGTCTGTTGCAGCACCTCGGCGCGCTGCGCCTCGGCGGCGGCCAGCTGGCGGTGATGCTCGCCCTCGGTCTGCGCGCGCTCGGTCTGATACTGCACCTGCATCGCGATGGCGCGGTTGGTGGCTTGCTGGCTGTGGGTCTGGTCGCGCGCCGCGCTGGCCTGCAGCGCGATCGCGTAGGCGCGCGCGTGGTCGCCGATGGCCGCGTACTCGCGCGCGGTGGCGTCGAGCAGCGCGCCGGGCACGGTGTAGCCCTCGATGGTGGCGGCGATCTCCAGCGCCAGCTGCAGGTAATGCAGCACCGGATTGGCCGCCTTCATGTCGGCCGGCGGCGGCAGCTGGTGGCGCGCGTGGATGTCGGCCAGCACGTTGAGCGCGGCGATCTGGCTGGAGGCGTCGGCGTGTTCGTGCGCCAGCGCCAGCGCGCCCTGCGCGGCGGCCAGCGCCTCCTCGGGCCGCGCCAGGTGCGACAGCGCGTGCGCCTGGCCGCGCCGCGCGCTGCTGCGGAAGTCGGTCTGGCCCAGCGCGTCGCCGCGCGAGGCCAGGCGGGTGAAGCTCTCCAGCGCGGCCGCGTGGTTGCCCAGGTCCAGCGCCAGGTCGCCCTGGTATTCCAGCGCCACAGCGTAGGCGCGCGAGCCGGACAAGGACGCCAGCGTGTTGAGCGCCTCGCGCAGCAGCGTCTGCGCCGCCTCGCGCTGGCCCAGCTGGCGCAGGGTTTCCGCCGTCTGCATCAAACACATGCCGATGCTCAGCGGCCAACCGGTCGGGCGCGCCAGGTCCAGGCCGCGCTGCATCCAGTCCAGCGCCGCCTCGTGCGCGTTCAGGCTGGTGAAGCCGTTGCCGATGTTGGTGGCGACGATGATGGCGCGCCGTATCTGTCCGGTCGCCAGCGCGGTTTCGTAGCTGAGCATGAGGTGGCCGATGGCGCGGCCGTAGTCGCTGCGCTGGAAGGCGCAGGTGCCGAAGAAGTCGCTGATCCAGCCGGCCGCGACCGGCGCCACGCCGCTCAGGTCGGTGCCGAAGCGGCCGCTCCAGCGCTCCTGCGCGGCCTTCCAGTCGCGGAAGGTGTCGCAGATGCCGGAGGCGGCGTCGATGACGTCGATGCGTACCGGGTCGCCGCCGGCGCGGGCGGCCAGCGCGGCCTGCTCCAGCCAGCGGTCGCCGGCGCTGCTGTTGCCGCGATCGTTGGCGACCCAGGCCAGCACCCAGCAGGCGTCCGCGCGCACGCGGTTGGCCCTGGCCGGCAGCGCGGCGCCCTGCTCCAGCTGCCGCAGGGCTTGCTCGGCCTGGTGCTGGGCGGCGTCCAGGCGCCCGTTCAGCCATTCGGCCTCGGCGCCGACCAGCAGCAGGCGGGCGCGCTGCAGGGCGGACTCGGCGTCGGGCAGCTCGGCCAGCAGCGGCGTGAGCTCGGCGGCCAGGGTTTGCGCACGCGACGGGTCGCGCTGGCGCAGGTGCCAGGCCAGCGCCGACAACAGGGGCAGACGCGACGAACCTTGCGCTTCAGACAACTCCGCCTGCCAGCGCGCCAGCTCCACATCGTGCGCAAACATATTCACCAAATAACTTCCCTTTACTGTGTGCTACCCGCTCCCGGTCGGAGCGGCAGGCGCCATTGCCTTAGCGCATGTATGCGCTGTTACAGCATTATTCCACAGTTTACGGACTGTCCAGGCAGCCCTTTTTAAGTCCCTGAAATCAAAGAGATTTTAGTTCTCAGGAGAAATTATTTTAACCCAGAGAAATGTTCCGCCGCCGATCGCTCACTGTTTGGTGGTCGCGTGCTTGCGGGCCTTTTGCAGGGCGATCTTGTGCTGGTCGCCTTTGTTCAACGTTTGGGCGTAGGATGGCGACATGGCCGCCACGGCCAGGCCGGCGACAATGATGAGTTGTTTTTTCATTGCTATCTCCCGTTCATTGATCGGAAAATTTATTTTACGGTCGAGGGAATAATCCGGTCGTACCTTACGTATACCCGATGACAGCGCCGTTTCGCGTCGCCGTTCAACCCAACCGTAAAGGACCCAAGCCATGAAGATCGCCCCCCGCCTGTCCCTCCTGCTCGCCGCCGCGCTGCTGGCCGGCGCCGCCCACGCCGACTCCGTCATGAAAAAAGACGGCATCCTGGTCAACGCGGCCGGCATGACCGTGTACACCTTCGACAAGGACGCGGCCGGCAGCGGCACCAGCGCCTGCAACGGCCCTTGCAGCGAGAACTGGCCCGCCGTGGTGCCGGCGGCCAGCGTGGCCGCGCCGTATTCGGCGATCACCCGCGAGGACGGCGCCAAGCAGCTGGCGTACAAGGGCAAGCCGCTGTACCTGTTCAAGAAGGACCTCAAGCCGGGCGACCGCAACGGCGACAACTTCAAGGACATCTGGCACGTGGTCAAGGACTAAGCGCCGTCCATGCAAGACGAACGCGACCGCCTGATCGCCTGCATCCCGCGCCTGCGCCGCTACGCGCGGGCGCTGCTGGGCGGCCGCGCCGAGGCCGACGACCTGGTGCAGGACACGGTCGAACGCGGCTGGGACAGGCTGGCCAGCTGGCGGCGCGGCGGCGACATGCGCGCCTGGCTGTTCGGCATCATGCACAATCTGCACGCGGACCAGCAGCGCCGGCCGTCGCTGGCCACCGAGCCGCTCGACGACGCGCTGCAGCCGGCCATGGCCGACACCACCTCCCACGGCCTGGCCCTGCGCGACATGGACCAGGCGCTGCAACAGCTGCCGCCGGAACAGCGCGAGGTGCTGCTGATGGTGGCGCTGGAAGAGATGCGCTACGACGAGGTGGCGGCCGCCCTCGATATTCCGCTCGGCACGGTGATGTCGCGCCTGTCCCGCGGCAGGGAGCGGCTGCGCCTGATCCTGCAGGGCCAGCCCCTGCCCTCCACGCTGAAGGTCGTCAAATGAACTCCCCTGTTACCGAAGCCGAACTGCAAGCCTGGGTCGACGGCCGCCTGCCGCCCGAACGGCGCGGCGCGGTCGACGCCCACCTGGCGCTGCATCCGGCCGACGCGGCGCGGTTGCAAGCCTATCGCGACCACGACGCCGCCTTACGCGCGCTGTACCGGCCGGTGCTGGAGCAGCCTGTACCGCCGGCCATGACCGCCCGCGTGACGCCGCCCGCGCAACCCCACGGCTGGCCCGGCTGGCTGGCCCCGGGCTCCGGCCCGGCCTGGCCGCCGGCCCTGCGCCTGGCCGCCATGCTGGCGCTGACCGTGGCCGCCGGCGGCGCCGGCTGGCTGCTGCGCGGCGCGTCCGGCGACGACGGCGCCCTGGGCGGCAACGCCAGCCTGGCCGCGCTGCCGCGCCGCGCCGCGCTGGCGCACGTGGTCTACACGCCTGAGATCCGGCATCCGGTCGAAGTGGGCGCCGACCAGCAGGCGCACCTGGTGGCCTGGCTGTCGAAACGGCTGGGGGCGCAATTGAAGCCGCCGCAACTGGCGTCGCTGGGCTATGCGCTGGAGGGAGGCAGGCTGCTGCCCGGCCAGAGCGGGCCGGTGGCGCAGTTCATGTATCGCGACGGCGCCGGCGCGCGCCTGACGCTGTATGTGTCGACCGAACAGACCCACAACCAGGAAACCGGCTTCCGCTTCGCGCAGGAGGGACAGGTGGGGGTGTTTTACTGGATCGACGGGCGCTTCGGCTACGCCCTGTCCGGCAACCTGGACAAGGCGGCGCTGGCCACCTTGGCCAGCGCCGTCTATGCCCAGCTGGAACCGGCGCTGTGAACGCCTACGAGGCGTGCTTGCTGATCTCGATCAGGCGCGAGCGCATGACGTCGGTGGCGGCCGGGCCGGGCGCGAACATGTAGTCCTCGTCGTTGATGGCCAGGCCGCTGTTGGCGTCGACCAGCACCTGGTCGGCCGGCTTGCCGGTCTCGCGGCTGACCACCAGCAGGCTGGCCCCCTCCGGCGCCAGGTGGTCGTTGCCCCAGGCGATGAAGGCCAGCAGCACCGGCTTGAAGGCGCGGCCGGCCTTGGTCAGCACGTACTCGTAGCGCGGCGGACGGGCGCTGTACTGGCGGCGCTCCATCAGGCCGCCCTCGACCAGGCCGGCCAGGCGGCGGGTCAGCATATTGGGGGCGATCTTCAGGCTCTTCTCAAATTCGTCGAAACGCGACAGGCCGTAGAACGCGTCGCGCAGGATCAGGATACTCCACCACTCCCCCACTTTTCCCAGGCTGCGGGCGATGGGGCAAGGCATACGGCCAAAATCGGTATGTTTCATTTTTTTGACTCCTCTGTTCCAGGGTTAGCACTTCAGGGCGGACGGACCGCCTTCGCGTCACGGCTGAATTCATTATTATCTATCCAAGAAACATGCGCTTTTGCTACAAGAGACTACAGTTTTGATTGCGTAGAAATCTATTAAAAAAAATTGGCGGATAGGAGGAATATGCAACAGCCATGCAAGCCGGACGTACCAATCCAGTACCAACCAGCGTGTTTCGCCAGCGGTCGAATCTATTAAAAATTTTCAAAAGATAGGCATAATAGTCACAGGCGTGATAAAACGTTATCAACCCGGTATCGAAGGTGGGAGCCCATGACTGCCAGCGACACACAACAGAGCATCTTGATCGTGGACGACTCCGCGTTCGAACAGCGCATGCTGGTCGATCTGCTGAGCGAGCTGCCATACAAGGTGTCGGTGGCGGTCAACGGCCTGCAAGGCTACCAGCTGGCGCTGGCCCAGCATCCCGACCTGATCCTGCTCGACGTCCGCATGCCCAATATGGACGGCTACACCGCCTGCCGCCTGCTCAAGGCCAATCCCGTCACCGAGGACATCCCCATCATCTTCCTCAGCGGCGCCGACGCCGACGAGGAGCGCATCATGGGCCTGTCGATCGGCGGCGTGGATTTCGTCGCCAAGCCGTTTTCGCCGGGCGAGCTGGCGGCGCGCATCCAGGTCCACCTGAAGCTGGCCCGCCGCGCCAACCGGCAGCGCGCGGCGCCGGCCGCCGCGCCGGCGCAGGGCCGTCCGGCCGAGGCCGACCCCGACGCGGTGCTGGTCAACGCCGCCAAGCGCCTGATCGCCGACAACCTGGCCTCGCTGCCCGGCCTGGCCGACATCGCCCGCAGCGTCGGCACCTACCGCGAAAAGCTGTCGCAGGTGTTCCGCGAGCAGACCGGCATGACCGTGTTCGCCTACATCCGCGAGGCGCGCATCCGGCGCGGCGAGGAGCTGCTGCGCGACACCGACATCGACGTGCAGGACATCGCCCTGATGATCGGCTTTAACAACGCCGGCAATTTCGCCACCGCCTTCCGCGAGCGCCTGGGCGTGACGCCGAGCGCCTTCCGCCAGGCCATCCAGCATAAAAAAACGCCGCACGGCTGATGCCGGCGGCGTTCCCTGGCGGAGCGGGGCGCGTCAGCGCAGGCGGAACACCGCCACCACGCCGGCCAGCTTGGCGGCCTGGTCCTGCAGCGAACCGGCCGCGGCCGCCGCCTGCTCGACCAGCGCGGCGTTCTGCTGGGTCACCTCGTCCATCTGCGTGATGGCCTTGTTGACCTCCTCGATGCCGGTGCTCTGCTCGCTGCTGGCGGCCGAGATCTCCGCCACCACGTCGGTCACCCGGCGCACGCTGGCCACCACCTGCTCCATCGTGCTGCCGGCCTGCTGCACCAGCGCCGTGCCGTTGTCCACCTGCTGCACCGAATCGTCGATCAGGCCCTTGATCTCCTTGGCCGCCGCCGCCGAGCGCTGGGCCAGGTTGCGCACCTCGGACGCCACCACCGCGAAGCCGCGGCCCTGCTCGCCCGCGCGCGCCGCCTCGACCGCCGCGTTCAGCGCCAGGATGTTGGTCTGGAAGGCGATGCCGTCGATGACGGAAATGATGTCGACGATCTTGCGCGACGAGGCGCTGATCGATTCCATCGTGGCGATCACCTCGCCCACCACCTTGCCGCCGTCGGCCGCCGTGCCGGACGCCGACTGCGCCAGCTGGTTGGCCTGGCGCGCGTTGTCGGCGTTCTGCTTCACGGTCGAGGTCAGCTCCTCCATCGCCGACGCGGTCTCCTCCAGCGAGCTGGCCTGGCCCTCGGTGCGGGCCGACAGGTCCAGGTTGCCGCTGGCGATTTCCGCCGACGCCGTGGCGATGGTGTCGGTGCCGCCGCGCACCTCGCCCACCACCCGCAGCAGGCTGTCGTTCATGGCCTTGAGCGACTGCATCAGCTGGCCCGTCTCGTCGTTGCCGTGGCTGACGATGTGGCCGGTCAGGTCGCCATCGGCCACGCGCTGGGCGATGGCCACCGCCTCCTCCAGCGGCCCGGCGACGATGCGCGCCACCACCGTCGCCAGCACCGCGCTGACCACGATCAGCAGCGCCAGCGTGCCCAGCACCATCTTGCGCGACATCGAATAGGTGTCGGAGGCCGACTTGTCGGCGGCGGCGCTGCCGTCGTCGTTGATCTTGACCAGCGCGTCGAGCTGCTCGTTGACCTGCCGGAACAGCTTGTTGGAGCCGCCGCGGAACAGCGCGCGCGCGTCGTCCTTCTTGCCCTCGCGCGACAGCGCGGTCAGCTTGCCGCTGGTGGCCAGGTAGTCGTCCAGCGATTTCTGCAGCTCGGCGTAGATGCGCTTCTCCTCCGGCTCGGACACCAGCGCCGCGTACGACGCTTGCTGTTTGCGCAAGGTTTCCAGGCGGGTCGCCATCGACTTGTCGGTGGCGCTCATTTCAGCATCCTCGGCCAGCAGGATGTGGGTGGCCTCGGAGATGCGGAAGCGCGACAGCGAGGCCTGCATCTGCCCCAGGTAGCGCACCGCCGGCATCCAGTTGGTGGCGATGTCGGTCGAGGCCTGGTTGACCCTGGCGAGCTGGCTGAGCGTGAACAACCCCAGCGCGCAGGTCAGCGCGATCACCACGCCAAATGAAACGATCAGCTTCTTGCCGATTCTTAAATCATAAAACCATTGCATGGTATCTCCTCAGGCCATTCCGTATGGAAATATCATCATATGTCGGGCGGCCGGGAATGTCACCCTTTCAATGCGCGCAATGTGGCTAGTGCGTCGTCCTGGCGCATCTGGCGCCGCCAGAAGAACCACGACACCAGCGCGTTGATCCAGTAGGCCGCGTACAGCAGGGCGGTCAGGTGCAGGCCGCGGCTGGCGTACAGCGGCACCGAAATGGTGTTGACCAGCAGCCAGAACGGCCAAGTCTCGAGGCGCCGCCCCATCAGCAGCAGCTGGGCCACGATGCTGAACATCAGCACCGCCGAATCGATGAACGGCGCGTAGGCGTTGGTGTAGGCCTGCAGCATCAGGCCGTAGCCCAGCGTGGCCGCGATGCCGACGCCGACCATCCAGCCCAGCGCGCCCAGCCTGGCGCGGCTGATCGGCAGCGCGCCGCCGGCGTCGCCGCGCAGCCAGCGCAGCCAGCCGATGAAGCAGGTGACGATGAAGAACAGCTGCAGCGCCACGTCGGCGTACAGCTTGACGCTGTAGAACAGCGCGGCAAACATCGCGCAGCCCACCACGCCCAGCCACCACGAATGCACGTTGTTGCGTCCGGCCAGGACGATGGAGACCGTCATCACGACGTTGGCGGCGATTTCGAGGGAAGAGGTCAACAGAGGGTTCCAGTCCGGCGCTTGGCGGTTGGTTGTTAGGCAAGGCGCCCATTTTCATCCAGCCACGCGGTGAACGCAATAGCCATGCCGCCGCCCGCATCGATGGCGGGCGGTCGGCGGGCTTGACATTCCCGCCGCATCTGGCAAATTGTAGCCATAAGACTAGAAAGGGTTACGCCATGCAAGCGCGTCGCGTCGGTCCCGTCATGGCGTTCATGGTCGCGTCCGCATTGCAGGCGCAGGCCGCGCCGTGCCAGATGAAAATGGCGCTGGAACAATGGCCGCCCTATGTCTACACCCGGCCCGACGGCCCGCCGGCCGGACTGGACCTGGAGCTGGCGCAGGCGATCTTCAAGGAGGCCGGCTGCGCGCTGCAGCTGCTGCCGGCGCTGCCGACCGCGCGCCGCCAGCGCCAGTTCGAGCAGGGCGGGCTGGACCTGCTGCTGGCCGCGTCCGACACCGCCGAGCGGCGCAAGTACGCGCGCTTCAGCCTGGCCTACCGCTTCGAATCGGTCGGCGTCTTCACCCGCAGCGCCAACCTGGCGCGCTACCGCGGGGTGCGCAGCGTCGAGGCGCTGGCGGGAAAAAACCTGTCGCTGCTGGCGCCCAAGCTGGGCTGGTATGGCGCGGCGTATGCGCGCGTGCAGCCGCGGTTGCTGGAGTCGGGCCACCTGAGCACCTTCCTCAGCTTCGAGCAGGGCTTGCGCATGCTGGACGCCGGACGGGCCGAGCTGATCCTCGGCGACACCGCCGCCCTGCGCCACGAGGCGCGGGAACAGGGCGTCGCCATCGCGCCGCTGCCGTTCACCGTGATGCGGGCGCCGGTGCATCTGATGCTCAACAAGCACAGCACGACCCAGGCCGAGCTCGACCTGCTCAACGCCGCCATCCTGCGACTGGAGAAGCAAGGCGTGCTGGCGGAAATCCGCGGCCGTTACGGCGTCTCGTAGGCGCGGGCCGCTATTCGCGCTTCGGTTCCTGCTTGGGATCGTGATGCGCGGCCTCGCGATGCGGCGGCGCCTCGGCTGACGGATGCTGCGCCCCGTGCTGCGGCTCACGAGGCGGCGGGGCGGCCCGCGCCTCGGCTTGCGGATGCGGTGGCGGTTGCGGGTGCGCTTCCGCCTGCTGATGCGGCGCGGGCTGTGGACGCGCGTCAGCTTGTGGATGCGGCGCCGGTTGCGGCCGCGCCTCGGCTTGCAAATGCGGCGGCGGTTGCGGGCGAGCCTCCGCCTGCGGATGCGGCGCCGGCTGAGGACGAGCTTCAGCTTGCGGATGCGGCGCTGGTTGCGGGCGCGCTTCTGCCTGCATATGCGGCGCCGGTTGCGGATGGGCCTCCGCCTGCGGATGCGCTTGCGCCACAGGCTGCGGCGGCGTCGATGCATGCGGTTCCGCTACAGGATGCTGCCCCGGCGGCGGCCGCGATTCCGTCTGCGCATGTTGCACGATGGGCGGATGCGACTCGGAGCGCGGGGCAGGCTGCGCCGGTGTCGCCGGCTGCGGATGCAGCGCCGCCTGCGGCGGAATCTCCCCCGGCTTCATCGGCCGCGCCGCCAGCGGCAAGGGCGTCGACGCCGGCGCGGCTGTCGCCGGACCATGCGCCCCGCCCTTCTGCGCCAGTTGCTGCGCAGCGGCCGGCATCGGCATCGTCGGCCGCGCCGCCCGCACCATGTGGACATTGGCGGCCGCCTGCGCAACGCCCTGCGCCGGCTTCGGCGCCATCGGCCGCACCGCCGCCACCGCCGGCATGGTCTTCGCCACCACCGGCCGCGCCAGGATGGCCGGCGCCGGACGCGCGCCACCCTGCCCGCCGGCCAGCGCCGCCGGACGCTGCGGCTTCAGCGACGGCGCGGCGGCCAGCGGCGCCGCCGCCAAGGCCTGCGGCGCCACGCGCACCACGTTCTGCCGCACCGGCTGCGCCTGCGCGAACGCCCTGGCCGGCACCGCCGTCACGGCCTGCCGGTTCACATAGCGCACGTTGGTGATGTTGACGTTGTTGTAGACGTTGGTGATCTGCGTCTTGTTGATGACCGTGTTGCTGGTGTTGATGTTGGTGACATACACCTGACTGGCCCGGTACGCCGGCCGGTACACCTCGCGCGGCCCCAGCGGGAACCAGGCCACGCCGGGATCGCGCTGCCCCACCATCAGCGTCGCCGCGCCCAGGAACACCACCAGCGCCGGCGCATACACCGGCCGCTGCACCACCGGCCCCGGCACCCAGCCCCAGCCGGCCGGCGTCTGCGCCCAGCGGCCGTAGTGCGACACCGCGAAACCCCACGGCGCATCGTCGACCCAAGTCCAGCCCCACGGGTCGACCCAGGCCCAGTGGCCGTCGCGATACGGCGCCCAGTCCGACGCCACATGCGTCGGCACCCACACATTGCCGTAGCCCGGCACGTCGCGCCAGTCGCCGTTGTCGTCCAGGTCCTCGTAGCCGACCACGTCGCTCGACACATAGCGCGCCGCCACCGGATGCTCCAGCCGGCGGTCGCGCTGCGCCGCCCAGCGGTCGAAATCGTCGGCCGGCGGCAGCTGGCTCACGCTGAAATCCTGCAGGCCGGTGCCGGTGAAGCGATACGCCTGGCCGGGATCGACCAGGTAGGACGTGTTGTCGCCATACGCCTCGCCCTGGCCGTCGACCACCGCGACCTCGGTGGCGTTGCCGGAGGCGTCCACCTGCAGCCGGTAGTGGCCGGGCTTGCGGATACTGAACGCCAGGTTGGGCGTGTCGACCTCCAGCACCTCGTCGGGACGCAGCTGGCGCACGCGCAGGTTCAGCCGCCCCTGCGACAGTTGCAACTGGGTCTTGGTGTCGTCGGCGTTGAGCAGCGTGACCAGCGTCTCGCCGCCCATGCGGACGGCGGCGGGGCCGGCCTGCACCTCGTCGCGCGCGCCGGCCGCGGTCCACAGGCGGTCGCCCGCGACCAGCGGCCGGTTGATGCCGGCCGTCTGCCAGTCATCGGCGCCGGCGGCGGAAAAACTCACGGGACCGGCGACATACGCAAGGCGCGCCACGCGCGCCGGGGGATCGGCCAGCGCGGCGCCGCTGTGGAACAAGGCGGCGCCGGCCAGCGCCAGCAGAAATCGGATATGCATGATGGGACTCGGAATAATCAGCGATGAGCCCAAATTAGCCGAACGGCGCGCCGGCCACCGTTCGCTGCCGCACATCCGCGCGCAAAACGCCGGCCCGCTCGTGGCGGCGTCTTGCGCAATCAGCGCGGCGTACGCTCAGGAACGGCGCTGCTTGCGGCGCGCGGTCCAGCCCAGCAAGGCCAGGCCGGCGCCCAGCATGGCGTAGCTGGCCGGCTCGGGCACCGGGATGACGGTGCCGATGGCCTGGAATTCCGAGACGGCGAAGTGGTTGTCGCCGCGGCCGGCGGCGCCGCTGATCATGAAGGCGGTGGCCGCGACCGGCGTGTCCAGCGTCGTGCTGCCGTTGTCCATGCCCCATGAGAGGTGCGGCGCCATCACCGCCAGGTCGTGCCAGGTGTTGGCCTGGTCACGGTACTGGATGCGGTAGAGGTTGTCGTTGTCGGCCTGGATGTTCAGCTGGTTCACCATCGCCGCCTGGTTGAGGGTGATGGTCACCGAATCGGCGCCGTAGTCGCCGCTCCAGAACACCGTGCCCAGGTTCCACTGCGTCTGGATCGGCAGGTAGACGCCGTCCGTGACCGACGATGGCAAGGCCGGCACGCCCAAGCCCCATTCACCGCTATTCCAGAATCCACCGCCGGTCAGCGTCACGCCGCCGCCCAGGGCGACGTTGGTATCGGCCAGGGCGGAACCGGCGCAGGCCAGGCAGGCCAGCGCAATCGCGAGCTTCTTCATGTCTTCTCCTTAAGCAATATAAAATTGATAAGATAGAAAACCAGAATAGCATGAGCTGGCCAACATTCAAGCCGCGCTGTCTCGCGTGCGCGACGCCGCGCTCAGGACGACATGCCCGCGCGCTGCGTGAACAGGCGCACGCCGAACACCGGCCCGGCGGTGTGGCCCGGCTCGGGATCGAAGCGCACCACCACGCTGCGCTTGCCGCTGGTGATGCGCTCCGGCACCGGATATTCCTGATCGACAAACACGCCCGGCTGGCCGCCATCGAGCTTGACGCGCGCGATGCGCTCGCCGTCGACGCTGATGTGGAAATCGCGGTTGCGCTCCTCGCCCCAGTAGCTCGCCTGCAGCAGCAGCGGGCCGTCGGCGCACTTCATGCGGAAGCTGAAGTAGCCGCCGGTGCGCGCATCGCGTCCGTTGCGGCCACGGTAGGCGACCGGATAGGAGATCGCCGATTGCAGATCGTGATCGCGCTCCGGCTGCATCTCGCCCAGGTGCATGACATCGACCGAGCGCTCGGCCAGGTCCTTGAGGCGCGCCTCCTCCTTGCGGAAGGCGACTTCCGACGCCGCCCACTCGGCCTCGGTATAGACGTTGAAGTACACCGCCGCGCGCCGCTCGTACTGCGAAAAGAACGGCGTGAACTTCATGTCGCCGGGACGGCCCGTGCCCACGCTGCGGTACACGGCCCGGCCCTTGTCCGCCTCCGCGAACGCGGCCAGCACGTTGGCGCCCACCAGCGCCGGCGCCAGTCCGGTGAACGGCTTGTCGGCCGCGCCCAGGTCCGCCGCCAGCACCATCGGGCCGCGCAGCAGCGCCACCACATGGTCGTCGCCGGCCGCCGCTTCCATCCGCAGGTCCAATGGCAGCGACAGGCGCACGCTGTCGCCCGCGCGCCAGCGCCGGCGTATCAGCAAGTAGCCCTTATGTTTGCTGGCGGTCTGCGGTTTTCCGTTGACCAGCACCGTGTGCCCGCCGGCCCACGACGGCACGCGCAGCGCCAGCGTGAACTGGCGAGGCCCCGCCAGCCGGCGCACCTTGAGGTCGATGTCGCCCTCGAACGGATAGCGCGTGTTGAGCTCCAGCCGCGCGGCCTTCCACTCCACCGTCGATGGAATGTAGAGATTGACGAACAGCGTGTCGCCGTTCTCCCAGTAGATCGAATCCCCGTGCTTGGCGTGGCTCTCCATCCCGGACAGCACGCAGCACCAGAAGTCGTTGTCCTCGCTGGAGTACTCGCGCGCCATGCCGGACATCAGCGGCGTCATATACGTGAACATGCCGGTGTGCGGATTCTGGTGCGCGAGGATGTGGTTCAAATGCGTGCGCTCGTAGTAGTCGAAGTAGGCGGCGTCCGGCGCCCAGCTGTAGAGATGGCGCGTCATCTTCAGCATGTTGTAGCTGGCGCAGGCCTCGCAGGTCTGCTCGGTGATGTGGGTGGCGATGCTGTCGGGCGCGAAGAAGTATTCGCGGTCGCCGTTGCCGCCGATGACGTAGCTGTGGTGCTGCGTGACGCGCTTCCAGAAGAAGTCCACGGCGTCGGCGTCGCTGCGGCGGCTGGTCAGCTCGTGGAGGCGCGCGAGGCCGATCAGCTTGGGGATCTGCGTGTTGGAATGCAGGTTGGCCAGTTCATCGCGGCCCTGCGTCAGCGGCGCCAGCACCTTGGTGTGGTACAGCCGCCGCGCCAGCGCCAGCCAGCGCTGGTCGTTGGTGCGCGCATAGAGTTCGGCGAAGCTCTCGTTGATGCCGCCATGTTCGCAGGCCAGCACCTGCTGCACCTGCTCGTCGCTGAGCGCGGCGAACACCTTGTCGATATAGCCCGCCAGGCCAAGCGCCACTTGCAGCGCCTGGGCGTTGCCGGCGTGGGTCTGCGCGTCGAACAGGCCGGCGAAGACCTTGTGCCAGTTATACAGCGGCACCCAGCAGCCATTCAGGTCGAAGCCTGCGGACTTGATCTCGCCGCGCACGATCTCGGGGAAGATCTCCTTGCCGTCGACCACCGTGCCGTCCGCGCGCTTGCGCATGAAGCCCGCCAAATAGCCGTCGCCGTGCGCCTGCTGCACGCGCGCCAGTTCGGCCACGATGTAATCGATGCGCGGCTTCAGCGCCGCGTTGCCGGTCTGCGCCAGCATCAGCGACAACGCCGACAGATAGTGGCCCAGGCCCTCGCCCGCGATGGTGTCGGACTCCCAGCCGCCGTAGATGGCGCCCTTGGTCGGCAGGCCGGCGAAGCGGTGATAGTTGTGCAGGAAGCGGTCGGCGCTCAGGCGCAGCAGGTAGGCCTGGTTGGCTTGCAGCGCATCGGCGTAGATCGAAGGCAGCAGCCGGACCGACGACAGCGGCAGCGCACGCGCGGTGGATGGAAAACCGGTGGCGGCGGTGGCGGCGCTGGCGGCGGCGGGCCAGCCTGAAATCAGCCCCAGTCCGGCGGCGCCCTGCAATACCTGTCGACGATGCATACTTATCCCATGGTGGATGGCCATCCTCTAATGTACGTGCAGTCGCGGCGGCCGTCTTGTGACGGCGCCGCTAAAAGGATGACGAAATCCGCACAATGCGGCGCTCACCAGCCCATTTTCTGGCGGATGAAGGCGGTCAGCTGCGCGGCGTTGGCCTGGTGCTGCTTGACGCGCGGATGGCCGCCGAAGCCGGTCCACGGGAACACGATGGTGTCGATCCGCCGATCGCCGCCTTGCCGCATCTGGTCCACCGCCGCGCGCACGTAGCCCGGCCACTTGGAGCCTTCCTGCACCGCGTCCATGCTGCCCAGCGCGCACACGATGTAGGCCTGCGGATACAGCGCGCGGATCTTCTGCACAAAGCTGCTGTAGGCCTGCACGCGTTGCGCATCGTCCGGCGCGGGCGACAGGCGCTTCTCGCGGTCGATCAGCCAGCGGTCGTTCTGGAACAGGTTGATGACCACCACGTCCGGCGTCCAGGAATGGAAATCCCAATGGGTGTCGTTGTTGCCGACGGCGCTCAGCTGGTCATAGAAATCCGGCATGGTGAACGGGAACCAGCTGATCATCACGCCGATGCCGCTTTGCGAGATGATGTGGGCCTCCGCGTCCAGCGCCCGCGCCGTGACCGACGAATAGGAGAGGAAGTTGTTCTTGTCCTTCAGCAGATGATCCGGCCCGTCGTCCGGCGACTCGTCGCCCATGCCGGTGGTGATCGAATCGCCGAAGAACTCGATGCGGCGCTGCTTGGCCGGCGGTGGCGGCAGCAGCTTGCCGCCGTCCGCCAGTTCCAGGCCCTGGAAGACGGTGCCGCCCTCCTCGCCCTCGGTGCGCTTGGTGATCAGGAATCGGTGCGGGCCCGGCCCCAGGCCGCTGGCCACCGCGTAGGTCTTGCCGCCCTGCGCGGCCTCGATGACCGCCGCCGGCCTGGCCAGGTCGCCGTCGATGAACACGTTGAAGAAGTTCTTGCCCAACTGGTCGTCCAGCTTGACCGCCAGGCTGGCGCCGGTGAAGGTGCCTTCGATGCTGGTGCCGGGCCACGACAACATGGGCCGCGCGCGGTCGGCGAAATCGATGCGCCCCGTGTAGCGCAATTGCGCATCGTCCGGCTGCACCGCCACGCCCGCGAACGCCTGCCCGGCCAATAACAACGCCGCCAATCCTGCTGTGAACCTCATCAAATCGTCTCCTGTCCGATGCCCGTCAAATCGAGCTTTACCGGCATGGTAAACGATTAACCGACCATCGTTCTATTGAAGCAGATTTTTCAGTTCGTTGAACACGGCTTCCTTGACGCCGGCTTCGTCGCTGCGCAGGCCGCGATAGAGACGGGAAAACTCTTCCTTGCTCACCGACTCCCTGGTGATGCCGTGGCATTCGAGGTACTTGTTGGTGGCGTTCACCAATGGCAGGGTCTCCGTCTCCGTGCGGATCATGCCTTTGAGGGCCGAGTCCAGCTCCGGTGTGAAATCATCGGCCGGCACGTAGAAGGCGGCATGCGCGCGATTGTATTTGTCACCGCTCGACATCAACCGGATAAACACGGGAATCAATGACGAATCTGACTGCAGGCAATAGAGGTTCCAGGCGGCCGCGATCTCGGCATCTTCGCGTAGCTGGTGAGCGTCCAACAACTTCCTGACGACAAGTGCCGCACGCTCCGCATCGGCGATGAACAGCCCGTTGACACTCTCCCAGCTACCGCCCTCCAGCACCATTTTCAACAAGTACTCGAACGCCATCGCGCGCTCATCACGGCTCATGCCGCTGAAATAGATTTCGCTCAAACCATCCAGGCGTTCCCCGTTGTTCATTGAAAAGAAATCTAAAAAATTTTGGTATGCATTCATGGGGGTCTATTTTTTCGGCTTTTACTAAAACGCGCTAACCACTACTACCCTATACTAACCACCGACATTTCGTACGACTCCGCGCTATTTTCGGAACTAAAAATCAGAGTGTGCATGAGCTTCCTACTCGATCACCGAAAACGCATCCGCATTGTCGCTGGCTTCAGAATTGGGTTTCCTTTATAGAGCGCCTGCCATCGCATAAATGTAATCGCATTTTTGGCACCTCTCAGCGTTAACATGATCGTGCTAGCGTCGCGCTGCGGCTGCTTTACGTTTTTGAGATGGAATAAGACAGCCCCCCCTTTAAATGACATCTAAGTAGAGGCCGAAATGAACGAATTTTCAATTGCTTAGAATTATCATTGCCAGCCAATTTGAGACAGGCCGCCATGGGAAGTGAGATTTCTCGCGATCTTGTCAGGAGAAACGAAATTACTCGATCTGCATTCCGTGCAAATCAGCACCCAATATCCAAGCCTATGCAATACTGAAATGGAGCTGGCCGACTTTGGGCATTTCCCCCAGCTCCAAATCACGATACCATGTAATTCCCACAATCTAAATTCTGAGACCGAGCATCCCTATGGTTTTCTGCAATTTCGCATTTCTTCACGAGGATGCCCCCCAAGAATCAGGTGGCGGCTCTAACAGCTTCCGCTGCATGCGTTTTGAATCAGTCGACGTATTATGGTTCCTCAAGACAGTGAGCCAACTGAAATTGCGTGACCTAGGCAAGGCACTGGTGAGTGAACTGAAGGGGAAATCGCTACAGACGGGATACCATGAGCTCCCCGAGCCGCTACGTATCCGCCTATATGAGGCGCACCTGCAGTACATGATGTTTATGACGAACGCGCAGCAACCAGCCCCCGTGTCGCTGCAGGAAGCCATGCTCGGGCCAGGATCTTTAAAAGAAATCCTTATACAAGAGGGCAACTGGTATTTTCTTGCGGGCAAGCGCGTGGGCGTGCTCGATTCACTACGAGAACCAGCGGACGACGGAGAAATCATCGTAGCCAACATCGGGGTAACGATGGACCAAGATGGACCGGTAATGCTAGCCGAGCTAGTCCAGTTTAAAAGTCTTTCCAGCGGGTTGCAGGCGCTCCTGCAAGGCCTGCATTTCCCACAGAGCGATCCACGAATTGCAGCATTCCTTGCAACGCCAGCTGGTATTAGTCGCTTTGGTACGTCACCAAGAACCAACGTTGGTACTCCACCCGGAAAGCCAACCGATTCAGCGACTCCAGAGATAACGCCAAACTGGTATCAGCCTTTTGTCGGCGTCAATTCAATCGGCGCTGGCAACAATATCGCGCTCTACGATGAATCGGGAAAAATCCGGGCATATGTCGACTACGGTCTGCCAGCGCCTCAAAACCTCAACACCTACCAACAATTGCCCGATCACCCTTGCGTGTGCGCCGATGCGGCGATGATACTGTCCCATTGGGACTACGACCATTACGCGATGGTGCGCATGCAACCAGACGCCCTGCGTCGCCGCTGGATGGCGCCACAGCAGCTGTTCGGCAGTGTTGCAGCACGAGAGCTCTACGCACGCCTACTGAATGAAACGCCTCATGGCGCGATGCTCATCATCTGGCCGTCTAATGCCCCAGCTGGTCATGTACCCACCGACTTTGGCTTCATTGAACGCGCGAACGGAAATCCGGTCAACGACGATGGCCTAGTTGCCTACGTGCGTGTGGCCGAGGACCCAGCCGCCGCTCCCGCAGCGACTGCGTTGCCGATGTTTGGCCAGAGACTCAAGCCGATGCCAGCGCCAACCACTGGTGCTGGCATGGTACTAAACCATCCCCTGATCTGCCACGGCGGCCTGGGTGGCCAGTGGATGGACGAAAACCTCGCCCTTCCCTTCCACAGCAAACTCATCGCCGTGCCGGCGGGCGCGCACCAGCTCCTTCCTGCCGCTCTCCCTCCGAACACAGCCGCCGGTAGTATTGGTCAAGTCCAAGGGGGCGGCGCCGCATTCTGGATCCCAGCAGGGGGCATATCGCTGCCAACCGTCAACGGCGGCCAGTACGTACCGTCAATCCAGAATGTCGCTTGGGCTGGAGGGTGGGCCATCAGTGCATTGGATTTTATCAAATGCGGAGGCATGATTCTGGACTTCCCGCCTAAAAGCACTAAGCAAGAACAAATGGTATGTGTCTCGCCTACGCCCGGCACGAAATGGAATAGCAAAAGGGCGCCGTCCGGAGTAAAAGGCGCGGTAAAACTCAGGAAAAAGGGCTGGCAGCCGGTTTGGGGGCGGGCACTCACCTGCTGGAAAGTGCCACTGCCAGCAGCTGCAGCGGGCGCACTACTGCCACTTCCAGCAGGCCCCCAATCACTCATACCTATGGGAAGCTCAGCCCAGATTACGCAGAATGAGCGCTATGTACTTTTACCTGGCGACGCAGGCTATCAGCACATTCCTTCGATGGCAGCCTGGCGGAAATTGCGAGAACACCATGCATCTGGAAATGGCGCAGCGGGCAGCGCACCAATCCGCATTGTTGGACTCGTGGCGACCCACCATGGTTCCGATAGTTGGATACCAGACCCACCAAACCACAACTCAGCGTTGTGGCACATTCCCCCAGGGCCAGCGAGCAAGTACTGGCCGGGCGATGTTCAGCGCACACCTACGGCAAAAATTGTGTATTCCTACGGGACACGTCTGAGCGGAACAATTGCGGGCGCCCACTGCTACCGTCGCCGAAATACAAAAAACGATGGACATCCCAGAGCGGCAGCACTTCTTAATTACGAGACTGCAGGATGGGGCGTCGCTCCTCATGGTGCCGGGGAATTTAACCGACTCAATACCGCTGTGGCCGACTACACCAGCAATCAATTTTTCAACCCATTGAAGCTGGCACCCGGGACCTTATTACCGGATGCAAACCTGAAGGGGCACGCTAACGGCAATGTTGCGCTTGGATGGGATATACCTAATGCGTCTCCTTTGAGACAGGACCATGTGCCATCATTAGCGCCGGTAGCGAATTACTCACAGCAGATTGGCCCCAACCCCTTACACAGGGTATGCCCCACATGCAACCAAGTGCGTGAGTTTTATTTTTGAGGTGGAGTTGCTTCAGATTCCGCCCCGAAGCCGTCATTGGTACAACTGGTCATCGCTCACATGGCGCCATCAATTCGGTCGGTGTCCGAGTCTTGACGGCCCCCCTGAAAATTCACAGTTTGATCCCGCTTTCTTAACCGAGTTACCAGACGCTTGAAATCACAAGGCAAATCAAAGGCGAGATGGCGCCCCTCGCTTTGCGCTGAAATCCGACGGGATCCGGCTAACCAGCTCCCGTCCAATCAGGCGTGATGTCCTGAGTTAAAAGCCACTCAGAGCACTACGCGCCCCATACGCCGGGCCCGAATCAAGTTCTACGAGAACTTGGTGAAATCCGGCTTGCGCTTCTCGAAGAAGGCGGTGAACGCTTCCTTGGCCTCCGGAGCGGCCAGCATGGCGCCGAAGAATTTGTTTTCGGCGGCAATGGCTTCCGTCACCGGGCCTTTGCGCGCGGCCTTCATCAGCTGCTTGGTGGCGCGGATCGAGCTGGCCGGCAAGGCGACCAGCTTGGCGGCCTGGCCTTCGGCAAAAGCGCGCAGCTCGGCGGCCGGCACGATCTTCGATACCAGGCCCATCTCCAGCGCTTCCTGCGCCAGGAAGGCTTCGCCCAGCATCAGCTTCTCGGCGGCGCGCGGGTAGCCGGCGATCTGCGTCAGCAGGATGCTCGATGCGAACTCAGGGCACAGGCCCAGCTGCACGAACGGCATCGAGAACTTGGCGTTGTCGGCAGCGTAGACCAGGTCGCAATGCATCAACAGCGTGGTGCCGATGCCGACCGCCGCACCAGCCACCGCAGCCACCACCGGCTTGGTCGAACCGCTCAGCGCCATCATGAACTTGTACACCGAACGCTCTTCGATGCCCGAGCCGTCGGCCGGACGCGAGGTCTTCATGAAGTCTTCCAGGTCGTTACCGGCGGTGAAGATCTCCGGCTTGCCGACGATCAGGATGGCGCGCACGGCGGCGTCCTGCTCCGCGTCGTTGATGGCGTCGGCCATGCTCTGGTACATCGCCGAGGTGATGGCGTTCTTGCGTTCCGGGCGGTTGAATTCCAGCGTCAGCACGCCGTTGGTCTTGCTGCTTAAAATATCCATGTGATCTCCAAATGATTAAAGGGCGCCGTGGTTGAACCGCAGCGCCCTTCTTTATGATTCCGTGCTTAGCTTACACGCGTTCGATAATACCAGCAGCACCCATGCCGGCGCCGACGCACATCGTCACCATGCCGTACTTCAGGTTGTTGCGGCGCAGTGCGTGCACCACGGTCGCGGCGCGGATCGCGCCGGTCGCGCCCAGCGGGTGGCCCAGGGCGATCGCGCCGCCCATCGGGTTGACCTTGGCTGGATCCAGACCCAGGTCGCCGATCACGGCCAGCGCCTGTGCGGCAAACGCTTCGTTCAGCTCGATCCAGTCCAGCTGGTCCTGCGTGATGCCGGCGGCCTTGCACGCATCCGGAATCGCGAATTTAGGACCGATGCCCATGATTTCCGGTGGCACGCCCTTGACGGCGAACGACGAGAACTTGGCCAGCGGAGTCAGGTTGTGCTCGCGCAGGAACTTCTCCGACACGACCAGCAGCGCGCCTGCGCCGTCGGACATCTGCGACGAGTTGGCGGCGGTGACCGAACCCTTGGCGGCAAACACAGGCTTCAGCTTGGACAGCGATTCCACGGTCGAATCGGCGCGTGCGCCTTCGTCGGTATCAACGGTGCGGGTCTTGATCTTGATCTCGCCGGTCGCCAGGTCAGGCGTGCGGGTGATGATCTCGACCGGGGTGGTCTCGTCCTTGAAGAATCCGGCCTGCTGCGCGGCGATGGCGCGGCGGTGCGATTCCACGGCGAACGCGTCCTGCGCTTCGCGCGAGATCTTCCACTGGGTCGCCACTTTTTCAGCGGTCAGGCCCATGCCGTATGCCATGCCGACGTTTTCGTCGGTGAACATGTTCAGGTTCATCGATGGGTGATGGCCCATCATCGGCACCATCGACATCGACTCAACGCCGCCGGCGATCATCGCATCGGCTTCGCCAACGCGGATGCGGTCGGCGGCCATGGCCAGCGCGGTGATGCCCGATGCGCAGTAGCGGTTGACGGTGACGCCGCCAACAGTCTTAGGCAGGCCGGCCAGCAGCACCGATTGACGGGCGATGTTGAAGCCCTGTTCCGCTTCCGGGAACGAGCAGCCGATGATGGCGTCGGTGATCAGCGCCGGATCCAGGCCAGGCACTTGCGCCAGGGCCGATTGCAGCACGCGCACCAGCAGGTCGTCCGGGCGGGTCTTGTTGAACATGCCGCGCGGCGCCTTGCCGATCGGGGTGCGGGTGGCAGAGACGATGTATGCGTCTTGAATTTGTTTGCTCATTTTGTTCTTTCGAAAATTTTTGATCGAAGACTATGCGGAACGATTAAGCCCGCTTCTCGGATAAATACCAATCCACTTGAACCTGTGCGGCCAGCGTGCCGGCGGCGTCGAAGATGTCGACCTCCACCGGAAACGCCACCTTGCCCTGCTCTTTCAGCTCGGCCTTCAGCGCGGCCAGATCGCCAGGGACGCGGCCTTCGGCGCGGGTGGCGCCCTTGGCTACTTTCTGGTACTGGATGCGCGATTCCTTGGCGACCGGCCGCAAGCCCAGGATCAGCTCCGCGAAGCCGCCCGCCATGGCCGCGCCGGAAGCCGTCTCGGCCAGCGTGAACAAGGCCCCGGCGTGCTGCGTGCCCAGGTGGTTATTGAGCTTCGGGTCTTCCGGCATCGACACTTTCGAAGTGCCGCTGCCGATCTCGTCGATCCTGATCCCCAGCAGGCGCACGAAGGGCAAGGTGTCCATCATTTGTTGCTTGATACGGTCATACACCATGCTAGGCCTCACGCGCAGTAAAACTTTAAACACCAGCTTCAGGATCGACATACGCCCTTAGTTGCGGACTGGCTTACCGGTCTGCAGCATGCCCATGATGCGTTCCTGCGTCTTCGGATGGTTCAGCAGCTCCAGGAAGGCTTTACGCTCCATGTCCAGCAGCCACTGTTCGCTGACGAACGAGCCCTGGTCGATGTCGCCGCCCGACACGATCTCGGCGATCATGTCGCCCAGCTTGAAGTCGTGGGCCGAGATGAAGCCGCCGTCGCGCATGTTGACCAGTTGGGCCTTGATGGTGCCCCAGCCGTAGCGGCCAGTCACCTGCACCGGTGCCTTCAGCGGCGCGCGGTAGCCCTTGTCGAACATGGCGCGCGCTTCCACCTTGGCCACGTGCAGCAGCTCGTATGGGTTGAACACGATCACGTCGTCTTCCTTCAGGTAGCCCATGGCTTGCGCTTCCAGGGCCGATTTCGACACGTTCGCGGTGGCCGCGTTGGTGAAGCCGGTTTTCAGGAATTGCAGGATGTCGGTGCCCTTGGCTTCCTTGAACGCGCGCACTGCCGCTTCCTTCAAGCCGCCGCCCGCAGGGATCAGGCCGACGCCCACTTCCACCAGGCCGATGTACGATTCGATCGAGGCCACGCGCTTCGATGCGTGCAGCGCCATTTCGCAACCGCCGCCCAGCGCCAGGCCGGCCACAGCAGCCACCACCGGCACGTTCGAATATTTCATCGCCATGAAGGTGTCTTGCAGTTCCTTGATGATCGGGTCGACCGCTTTCGCGCCGCCCTGCATGAACGCAGGCAGTGCCGATTGCAGGTCGGCGCCGGCCGAGAACGCGCCGCCGTCGGCCGCGTCCGCGCTCCAGATCACCAGGCCCTTGAAGTTCTTCTCGGCTTCGGCCAATGCCTTCTTGAAGCCGGCGATCACGCCAGGGCTGATCACGTGCATCTTGGTCTTCAGCGAGATCACCAGCACGTCGTCGCCCGAGTGCCACAGGCGCACGTCGTCGTCTTCATGCACGGTGGTGCCGGCGGTGCGGCCATTGGCTTCGCCCGAACCCAGTACCGGCGCGCGGAACTGCTGACGATCGTACACGGCCAGCGACGAGCGCGGCACGAACGATTTCGATACTGCGGACCACGAACCCTCGGCGGTGTGGACGCCGCCTTTTTCGGCGACCGGGCCTTCGAACACCCAGGCCGGCAGTGGTGCGTTGCACAGCGCGTGGCCGGCTTCGATGTCTTCCTTGACCCACTGGGCCACTTGCGACCAGCCGGCGGCCTGCCACGTTTCGAACGGGCCGACGTTCCAGCCGAAGCCCCAGCGCATGGCGAAGTCGATGTCGCGCGCGTTGTCGGCCACGGTGTCCAGGTGGACGGCGATGTAGTGGAAGGCGTCGCGGAAGATCGCCCACAGGAACTGGCCTTGTGGGTTGGTCGATTCGCGCAGGGCCTTCATCTTCTTGACCGGATCCTTTTCCTTCAGGATGCGGGCGATGATGTCGGCAGCCTTGGCGCCGCCGGCGACGTATTCACCGGTGGCGAAGTCCAGGCGCTGGATTTCCTTGCCCACCTTTTTGTAGAAGCCCGCGCCGGACTTTTGGCCCAGCGCGCCTTTTTCTACCAGGCCCGCCAGCACGGCTGGAGTCTTGTAGACAGCGGCGAACGGATCGTTCGGGAGGTAGTCTTGCATGGTCTTGATCACATGGCCCATGGTGTCCAGGCCGACCACGTCCGCGGTGCGGAAGGTGCCCGACTTGGCGCGGCCCAGCTTGGCGCCGGTCAGGTCGTCGACCACGTCCACGGACAGGCCGAACTTCTCGGCTTCGTGCACGATCGCCAGGATGCCGAACACGCCGACGCGGTTGGCGATGAAGTTAGGCGTATCTTTCGCGCGAACCACGCCCTTGCCCAGGGTGGTGGTCAGGAAGCCTTCCAGCTGGTCGGAAATTTCCGGCTTGGTGAACTCGGTCGGGATGATCTCGACCAGGTGCATGTAACGCGGCGGGTTGAAGAAATGCACGCCGCAGTAGCGCGATTTCAGGTCGGCGTCGAAGCCTTCGGACAGCTTGGTGATCGACAGGCCCGAGGTGTTCGAGGCGAAGATCGCGTTGGCGCCGATGTGCGGAGCGACCTTCTTGTACAGGTCGTGCTTCCAGTCCATGCGCTCGGCGATGGCTTCGATGATCAGGTCGCACTCGGCCAGCTTGGCCAGGTCGTCTTCGTAGTTGGCCACTTCGATCAGCGCGGCGTGGTCCTTGTTGCCCAGCGGCGCAGGCGACAACTTCTTCAGGTTCTCGATGGCGCGCAGCACGATGCCGTTCTTCGGACCTTCTTTTGCAGGTAAGTCGAACAGTACGACTGGCACTTTGGCGTTGACGCAATGAGCGGCGATTTGCGCGCCCATCACGCCGGCGCCCAGCACGGCTACTTTTTTAACGATCAAATTGGTCATGTCGTTTCCTCTAGGTTCTTAGAACAGGTCGGCGTCGAGAGCCATCAGGTTGGCGGAGCCCGAACGTGCCTGGCGAATCAGGGTTGCAGTTTCCGGCTGCAGGCGGGCGAAGTAGAAGCGCGCCGTGGCCAGCTTGGCTTTGTAGAAATTGTCGCCGCTGTCTTCCTTGGCCAGGGCGATTTTCGCCATCTGTGCGAAGAAGTAGCTGTACACCATGTGGCCGACCACGCGCAGGTAAGGTACGCATGCCGCGCCGACTTCGTCCGGGTTCTGGAAGGCTTTCATGCCGATTTCCATGGTCAGCTTGGTGACCTTGTCGCCCAGGTCGCCCAGCGGGGTGACGAATTCGCTCATCGCTTCGTCGGTGCCGTTGTCTTCCACGAAGGCCTTGATCTTCTCGCCGAACTTGCGCAGCTTGGCGCCGTTGTCGCCCAGGATCTTGCGGCCCAGCAGGTCCAGCGACTGGATGGTGTTGGTGCCTTCGTAGATCAGGTTGATGCGGGCGTCGCGCACGTACTGCTCCATGCCCCATTCGGAGATGTAGCCGTGGCCGCCGAACACTTGCATCGCTTCCGAGGTGGCGATCCAGGCGTTGTCGGTGATGAAGGCCTTGACGATCGGGGTCAGCAGCGCGACTTCGTCGGCGGCTTCCTTGCGCACTTCTTCGTCAGGGTGGTGCAGTTCGCGGTCGATCTGCAGCGCGACATACGAGGTGAAGGCGCGCGCGCCCTCGGCGTAGGCCTTGCCGGTCAACAGCATGCGGCGCACGTCAGGGTGGACGATGATCGGATCGGCCGGCATTTCCGGATTCTTCACGCCCGACAGCGAGCGCATCTGGATGCGGTCCTTGGCGTAGATCAGCGCGTTCTGGTAGGCGATCTCGGTCAGGCCCAGCGACTGCATGCCCACGCCCAGGCGGGCCGCGTTCATGAACACGAACATGGCGTTCAGGCCCTTGTTCGGCTGGCCGATGATCCAGCCCTTGGCGCCGTCCAGGTTCATCTGGCAGGTCGAGTTGCCGTGGATGCCCATCTTCTCTTCGATGGCGCCGCAGGTGATCGGGTTGCGTTCGCCGACCGAGCCGTCTTCCTTCGGCAGGTACTTAGGCACCAGGAACAGCGAGATGCCTTTCGAGCCTTCCGGCGCGTCCGGCACGCGGGCCAGCACCAGGTGCAGGATGTTTTCCGACATGTCGTGCTCGCCGGCCGAGATGAAGATCTTGTTGCCGGTGATCAGCCAGGAGCCGTCGGCCTGTGGCAGCGCTTTCGAGCGCAGCATGCCCAGGTCGGTGCCGCAGTGCGGTTCGGTCAGGCACATGGTGCCGGTCCACTCGCCGGAAACCAGCTTCGGCAGGTAGACTTTCTTCTGGTGGTCGGTGCCGTGTTCCTTCAGGCACTCGTAGGCGCCGTGCGACAGGCCTGGGTACATGGTCCATGCCTGGTTGGCCGAGTTCAGCATCTCGTAGAACGAGTTGTTCAGCACCACCGGCAGGCCCTGGCCGCCGAATTCAGGATCGCAGGCCAATGCCGCCCAGCCGCCGTCGACGTACTGCTTGTACGCTTCCTTGAAGCCTTTAGGCGTGGTCACGGTGTGGGTCGCGGCGTCGTGCTTGCAGCCTTCGCGGTCGCCCGAGTGGTTCAGGGGGAACAGCACCTCGGCGGTGAACTTGCCGCCTTCTTCCAGCACCTGATTGATGATGTCGGCATCGACTTCGGAATAGTCCGGCAGCGATTTCAGTTCCTCTTCCACTTTCAGGAACTCGTGCAGAACGAATTGCATATCCCGGATTGGCGCGACGTATTGACCCATGATTTTCTCCTGATGACTTTTGTAGTGACTACGATGTGAATTAGTGTGTTTTACGTTATTGCTGCGCCACCACCGCGGACGGTGTTTGCGGATTGCGGTACGTTTCGATCAAGCGCTCGAAGCCGACGCCGGCCCGGCCCAGGCTGCCCGGTATGCGCAGGAAGCGCGCATCGTGGTGCAGTGCCAGGATCAGGCCGTACATTTCGTACACCAGCTGCTGCGGGTCGGTGTCGGCCTTGAGGTCGCCGCATTCGATGCACTGCTTCACGCAGCGCAGCAGCGCGCCCTGCCAGGCGCCGACCATGGCCATCAGCTCTTCGCGGATCGGACCTGGACGGTCGTCATACTCCACCGCGCCGCTGATGTAGATGCAGCCCGACGCCACCTCCACGCTGACCCGCTTGACCCAGCGCGCGAACATCGATTTGAGCCGCTGGATGCCGCGCGGTTCCTTCACGCTGGGGAAAAACACTTCCTGTTCGAAACGATGGTGGTACAGCTTGAGGACTTCCAACTGCAAATCTTCACGCGAGCCGAAGTGCGCGAACACGCCGGACTTGCTCATGTTCATCTTATCCGCGAGCAATCCGATGGTCAGGCCTTCCAGACCATCACGGCTGGCCAGGTCCAGCGCCACGTCGAGGATTGCTGCGCGGGTCAGTTCGCCTTTGCGCATAAATTTAGTTGAGGTATTAATAAGATTGCGTCCCAAGGTAACATTCATGGAGAGAAGAAGGTATTCTGCTCCAGTTGAATTTACTCCGTGTGAAAAGAATTGCGAACGCTCGTACTATTATCCAGCGAGGGGTAAATGTCAAACAGTACCGTTAGAGGTGGCGTTCTATTGTCGCGGTGCAACATGCGCTGTTGCCGCAGGGGGACATCGGGCGGCAACAGCGGAGGTTATGGCAGGGGGCGGAGCTGGAGGGATACGGGGGCGCGCAGGCGGGCGGCGAAGGCGGTGACGCGGCGCTGCCAGGCGGCGGCGTCGCCCACCTCGCCGGACCAGCTGGCGATGGCGCCCACGTAGTAGCGCAGCGGCTGGCCGGGGCGCACCGGGGCCAGGATCAGCTCGTTGGCGGCGTCGGCCGCGTAGGCCGGTTCGCCTGACGGCAGAACGATGGCCACGCCGAAATCGCCGGCGTTGCGCTGGGTGACCCACTGCGTCAGCGCGCGGGCCGCCGGCAGCGGCGTGGCGGCCACCTTGGGCTCCTGGTGCGCGTAGGCCGGTGTTTTGTTGAGGCCGATGGCGGCGGTCAGGCTTGCAGGGCCGCTGAAGCTGAAAGTGCTGTCGATCTGGTCGAAGTCGTGGCCGGCGTCGACGGTGAAGCGCTTGACCTCGGAGACCTTGGCGCCGGCCGCGTCCCAGGCATCGTAGCTCAGCTCGAAGATGGCGCGGATCGGGCCGTTGGCGATGACTTTCCATTTGGCGTAGTTGCGGCTGGTGTAGAGCTGCTTGCCATCCCAGATGCCGGTGCCGCCGGCGCCGCGCGTGGTGCCCACGCCGTACATGTCCAGTCCCTCGCCCTCGTCCTTGTGGTAATGGTCGTGGCCCTTGTTGTACCAGCGGTCGACGATGGGATAGCGCACCCGCTTGAACCAGATGTCCAGCCCGCTCGTCACCAGCACCTCCTTGCCGCTGCCCTGCGAGTCGGGCGCGGCCAGCGCCTGGCCGTAGGTGCGGTGGGCGATGCGGTCGTTCTCCCACGCGAAGTCGTCCAGCCGCTCCGGCACGTAGCGGGCGAAGGCCTGCACCGGGAACGGCGGCGCCACCGATTCGCTCTTCTCCACCGTGAAGCTGGCGCTGTGCTCGCCGGCGGCGAAGTCGTGCTGGAAGATCAGCTCGCCGTAGGCGATGCCCTTGCCCTGCGGGTCCTTGGCCTCGGGCGCCACATTGGTCACCTGGTACGGCAGGCTGCGGCCGGCCGCGTCGCGCACGGTCAGGCGTTGCAGCAGCGCGCCCGGCAGGGCCTGGTTGACCTCGGACCACGGGATGGCGATGGTTTCCGCCGGCCGCGCCGCGTCGAGCTCGTGGGTGGCCGTGACGGCCAGCCGTTCCGCTGCGCCGGCGGAGGTGCCGGCCAGCGCCAGCATTAATAGGTAGCGTGGCTGCATGTCAGTATTTCACCGGATAGTCTTTGGGGAATTGGCGGCCCGAGTAGGCCAGCTTCTGGGTCCAGTCCTGCGCCGGCGCGGTCCAATAAGCATCGTTCTCCGGCAGGCCCAGCGACAGGAAACCTTCGGAGGCGATGTACATGCTGCCGTTGTTGGAGTACCAGTCGCCCAGTTCGGGATGGTGGCCGACGAAGCCGATGTTGAGGAAGCCGTCGCGGGTGAAGTTGCTCGGACCCGACCACACCGTCTGATGCACGGCGTGCAGCGCGGCCCGCACCTGTCCGGCCGGCAGGCTGGCGGGCAGCTGCTTGCGCCAAGCTAGCAGTCCCAGCGGCTGGAACACGGCGGTGCGGTAAGTCAGCGAGCGGCCGATCGGCGGATAGGTGCCGGTCGGCGAGATGAAGCGTTCCAGGTGTTCGCAGTAGCGCTGCGTGCGTTGCAGCGCCTGCGCCAGCAGCTCCTCCGGCTTGGCGTTCCAGAACGCTCCTTTGCAGCGCACCAGCACTTCCAGGATTTCCAGCAGCATCGGGTACATCACGTACGAGCAGTAGTAGTCGAAGTGGAAGGACTCGCCGTCCTTGATCCACCCGTCGCCCACGTACCACTCGTTGATCTTGCGGATGGCCAGGTTCATGCGCAGCGGATCGGCTTCCTCGCCGATCGACAGCAGCCACGCCTCGTTCATCGCGGCGAACAGCAGCCAGTTGATGTACGGCGGCTCGATCCGCCGCAGGCTCTTGATCTCGGCGATGATGCGCTGCTTGGTGATGCGGTCCAGCGGTTCCCACAGCGCTTTCGGCGCGCGCATCAGCGCGTTGGTGAAGTAGGCCGAGTCGACCAGCGTCTGGCCCGGCCCTTTCCACAGCAGGTAGTCCGGGTTCTTCGGGTCGACCGAGTTGGTGTAGCTTTGCAGCGCCAGCTGTTGCAGGCGATGGCGCGTCTTGCCCTCGGCCGTACCGTCGTCCGGCAGCGCCAGCCAAGGCGCGGCGCCCGCGATCAGGCGGCCGAAGCATTCGAGATAGGCGACGCCGGGATCGCGGCCGTCCCACGTCGGGCTGAGCTCCAGCGGGAAGTTCTTCTTCAGTTTGCCCTGCGCCATGTTCGAGAGCACCGGCTCGGCCATCTGCTGCAACAGGCCGGCCATGTAGGCGCGCTCGCCGCCGGCCACAGGCGCGCTGTCGGCGGCGGCTGCGGCGCCGGCGTGCATCAAGCCGGTGGCGGCGGTGCCGGCCAGCACCGCCTGCATAAAGTTGCGACGTTCCATCGTGTCTCCTTATTTTTGATCGAGCAAGCGTACCAGTTCCGCCGACGCCAGCAGGAAAGCGCCCACGCCGAAATCGGCCGTGGAGTTCTGGTCCACCACCTGGCCCGGTATCGCGCGGTCGCCGATCGGCTGGACGTAGCCCACGCGTCCGTCCGGCTGCAGCGCCACCTTGCTCAGGTAATGCCAGCCCTTGCGCGCCACCGGCAGGTATTCGTCGCGCGCCAGCACGCCGTGGTTGATGCCCCACAGGTAGCCGTAGGTGAAGAAGGCAGTGCCGCTGGTCTCCGGCCCCGGCGCGTGCTGCGGATCGAGCAGGCTGCGGGTCCAGTAGCCTTCCGGTTGCTGGGCGCGCTTGAGCGCCTGCGCCATGTCCTTGAAGCGGGCCACGTAATCGGCGCGGTGCGGATCGTCGGCCGGCAGTTCGTCCAGCACACGGGCCAGCGCGGCGAACACCCAGCCATCACCGCGCGACCAGAAGTCCTTCTTGCCGTTGACGCTGGCGTGCGCGGGATAGACGTACTTGGCGTCGCGGTAGTACAGATGCTCGACCGGGTCGTACATGATGCTGTTGGCGTACTCGAAATACTGGTGCAGCTTTTCCAGGTAGCGGCGGTCGCCGGTCACGCCGTACAGCTTGGTCATCACCGGCATCACCATGTACAGGCCGTCGGACCACCACCAGTAATCGTCGCGCGCGGTGCTCATCTCGTATTCCATCACCTCGCGGGCGCGGGCGATCTTGCGCGGATCGGGGGCCAGCTTGTACAGGTCGGTGTAGGTCTGGAAGCAGATCTGCCAGTCGCCGAACAGCACGTGATCGTCGGTCTCGCCGTAGGTGTGTTGCCAGCGGCTCTTGTCCGGCGCGCGCGCGCCCATCCACTGGTTGTGCTCGGCCCAGGCTTCGGCGTAGCGGCGGTAGGCCTCGTTGTGCGTGACCTGGTAGGCCGCCATATTCCCCGTCTGGTAGGCCGCCACGTGCCAGAACGCCCACTGCTGCGCGGGGGTGCTGCGCTGCCAGTGTCCGTTGACCTGGTCGATGATGGCGACCACCTCCGCCCTGCTGGCGTCGATGGCCGCGCCGTCCTTTGCCGGCGTGGCGCAGCCGCCCAGCGTGACGGCCAGCAGCAACAGCAATCCTTGCGCGTATTTTTTGAAGTTCATAATGTCATTTAAAAAAGGGCCGAAGGCGCGGGACCGCCACCTTCGGCATAAATGCCCGGAACCATGACGTGGCTCCGGTCTGGAGTGCTCGGTCCATCAATGCTTCCACTGCCACACCTGCACCGGCGACGATGCGCCGGCGGACGCGCCCTCGCCATCCAGCTGCGGCACGTCCTGCACGAACAGGTGCAGCTCGCCACGTCGCCGCCACAGCTCGGTGTCGAACGACGGTTCCCACGCGCCCACCGGCGCCGTGCCGAGGTCGCGCACGGTCCAGCGCGGCCGGTGCAGATCGGCGACGGTGGCCACCGATACCTTGTTGCCACGCTCGGCATCGCGGAACACCAGCAAGGCGCGACGGCCGTCCACCATGATCTGCGGCCGCGATATCGGTATCGCCTTCGTGCCCAGGCCGCTCAACGAAAACGGCGTGCGGCGGAAATCCAGGTCCAGCAGCCGCCACGCGCCGCCGTCGCGGTACAGCAGGTGGTACTGCGGCACCGTCGAGCCGGCCACGCGCCAGTAGCTGGCGATCACCGGCTCGCCGTCGGCGCCCGCCGCCATCGAGGTCTGGTTGATCAGCTCGCTGTTCTGCGGGATGTGTGCGGCGTACTCGGCGCTGGCGGCCGTGATCGGCAGCGTGTAGCGTTCGCCGCCGCTGCGCTCCCACGTCTGGCCGCCGTCGCGCGAGCGGGCGTAGGCCATGTCGTGGTTGCTGGCCACGTCCGGCGATTCGCGCCACACCCACGACAGGTGGATGACGCCGGCGCCATCGACGAAAGCTTGCCAGTAGGCGCTGCGCTGCCCTTCTCCGTCGATCAGCTTGCTGTGCAGCCGGGTCCAGCTGGCGCTCGCCACGTCGTAGCGGTTCATCACCAGGTTGCCGTGGCCGGAGCCGCCGTCGCGGTAGAGGAACAGCAGGCCGCCGTCCGGGCAGCGGAAGAACTCGGGGTAGGTGGCCGAATCCTCGTCCTTGCCCAGCATCGGCGTTTCCTGTCCCAGCTCCAGCGCGCCCGGACGTTTGCCGCGCGCATAGCGCAGGCGCTGGTTGTGCGCGTCCCACGCCAGATGCAGGTAGCCGGCGCCGTCCACCATGATGCTGATGCTATTGTGCGCGTCGGCCGCGTTGCCGCGATACGGCGTGCGCCGCAGCGTCCAGCGCGCGGTGCCCAGCTTGCGCTTGCCCAGCACCACGGCCGCGTCCTTGTCGTAGAAGGCGATGTACTGCGTGTCGCCGTCCGACACCAGCGAGTTCTTGCGGAACACCACGGCGTTGACCGAATTGTTGGCCCAGCCCGGCGCGACGTCGACCACGCGAGCGGGAGCGGCCCGCGCGGCGCAGGCCACGCAAGCCAGCAGCAGTAGCAGATGCTTAGAACTTGCCACGCAATCCAACCTTGATGGTGCGGCCGTCGTACTTGGCGTAGTCCATGCGCGTCTTCTTGCCGCTGCCGTACTGGCCGCTGGCGTCCTCGAAGTAGTCGTAGGCCAGCGTGTTGGACAGGTTCATGCCGTCGACGCGCAGCTCCAGTTGCTCGTTGATCTTGTAGCTGACGTTGGCGTCCAGGTAGCCGCGTCCCGCGTGCCAGCGGATCAGGTCGTCGCCGAGGTTGCGCGGATTGTCCGAGTGCAGCGAACGGCCCTTGTAGTTGTAGGACATGCGCAGCGCCAGCGGTCCGCGCTCATAGTAGGCGGTGGTGCTGTAGGCATACTTCGGCACCGAGTTGACCTCGATCTCCTTGCCGGCGTTGGTGATCCACTTGGCGCTGTTGAACGGGTCGATGTGAGTGTAGCTGGCCAGCGCGCCGAAGCCCTTGAACGGTTCCGGCAGGAAGGTGAACGCCTGCTGGTAGGCCAGCTCGTAGCCCTTGAGCGTCTGCTCGCCGGCGTTGGTGTAGCTGCGCAGGGTCATCGGCAGGTTGGGGTCCACATGGCCGTTGGCGTCCTGGAAGATCGCGCCCAGCGCCGTGTCCGGCAAGCCCAGCGCGCCGAAGGTGGTGTTGGTGGTGTTGGCCACGGTGGCGTCGGTCAGCTTCTTGCGGAACACGGCGGCCGACAGCAGGCTGCCCGGCTGGAAGTACCACTCCAGGCTGGTGTCCAGGTTCTTCGATTGCTGCGGCTTCAGGCTGGCGTTGCCGGCGGTGGCCGAGTTGTCGAAGGGATTCGGGATGACGGTCTGCGCCGCGATGATCGACAGCGAGGCCCGGCTCACGGTCTTGCCCCACGAGGCGCGCCACATCAGGTTCTCGGTCAGGTCCAGCGCCGCGCTGAAGGCCGGCAGCACATTGCTGTAGGTACCCTGCTCGTGGTTGGCGGCATAGGCCAGGCTGGCGCCCTGCTGCTTGAAGTTGTCGATGCCGGTTTCGGTGCGCGAGTAGCGCACGCCGGCGTTGAAGCGCAACTCGTGACCGGCGACCTCGCCCTTGAAGTCGGACTGGATGAAGCCGGTCGACACTTTCTCCGTCGCGCTGAAGCTCTGCGCCGGCGTGAACGTGGCTTCGGTGTTGTAGGCCAGCGGATCGAAGGCCGAGTAGGTCGAGGAGCGCGTGAAGGTGCCCCAGGCGTGCGGCCAGCCGGCGCCCATGTCGAGATTGTCGACCGGCAGCGTGGTGGTCATCAGGCCGCGCATGCCGGCGTTGCCCAGGCCGTTGAGCTTGGCCGTGGCGGCGGCCGTGCCGTTGCGCTTGGCGATGCCCTTGGTGGTCTCCACGTACACCACGCCGGTCTTCAGGTGGCCGGTCCAGTCGCCCGGCAGGTCGTAGTCCCAGTCCGCCACCAGCCGGCCCTGCTTGCCCTTGTCGGTCTCGCGGGTCCAGGTGGTGCCGACGCCGAAGCCCTGGTAGTTGTTCAGGTCGGTGTAGCTGGAGGTGGACGACAGCGATGGATAGACGTGGTCGCTGCCGTAGTCGATGGTGGAGTCGACGCCGAAGATCTGGCCGGACAGCGTGTCCTGGTAGGTCAGCGCGTTGCTGTTGTTGGCGCTCAGCTGGCCGGTCAGCGCCAGCTTGCTGGTGGCGGCCCAGCGGCCGTTCAAGGCGGCGTAGCCGAACTTGGTCTCGTCCTCGCTGTAGGTGACGCCGCTGCTGTACGAGGTGTTGCCGAAGGTGCCGGTCAGCAGGTTGGAATCGGGATCGATGTGGACGTTCAACGGCACCAGGCCGTTGTGGCCGTTCTGGCCGGCCGGCGCCGCGCGGTTGGTGGTCTTGCTGTTGCGGATCAGCAGGCCCATGTACATCTCGTCGCGGTGGTTGGTCAGCTTGGAGCCGAGCACGTCCAGGCTCAGGTTCAGGTCGGCCGTCTTGTATTGCAGCGACGAGACCAGACCATCACGGGTGCGCTCGTTGGCCGAGCCGTAGAAGCGGTAGATGCGCGGCAGCAGCGCGTTGTCGATCTGGCTGCGGGTGTAGCCGCCGAGGTTAGCGCGCGGATCGTCGTAGTCCAGCTGCATCGCGAAGTTGCCCTTGACCGGGCTCTGGCTGCCGCGCGCCGAGCTGTTGTAGCCGCCGGTGGCCTCGAAGCCGGAGCGGTTGTTGGTGCTGGCCGAGTGCGAGACGCCGGCCAGGAAGCCCCAGTTGCCCCAGGTGTTGGAGTACAGCGCGAAGCCCATCGGGTCGGCGTTCTTGGACATGGTGTTGTACGCCTCGGACACGGCGTAGCGGATGGTGCGCTTGGGATTGTCGAACGGACGCGGGGTCTGCAGGTCCACCACGCCGCCCAGGCCGCCTTCGCTCAACTCGGCCAGCGGCGACTTGTAGAAATCGACCCGGCCGAACAGCTCCGACGCGAACACGTCGTAGTTGAAGCCGCGCGCCGCGCTGCCGATGGTACTGGTGGAGGTGGTGTTGACCGGCGCGCCGTTGAGCGTGGTCACCGAGTATTCGGTCGGCAGGCCGCGGATCGAGATGCGCTGGCCTTCGGCCGAGCTTTCGTCGCGGTTGAGGATGATGCCAGGCACGCGCTGCAGCGATTCGGCGATGTTCGCCTCGGGGAATTTGCCGATGTCCTCCGCCACGATGGAATCGCGCACGCCGATGGCCTGCTGCTTCAGGTTCAAGGCTTTTTGCAGGCTGGAGCGGAAGCCGGTGACCACCACCGTGGTCGGCTCGGCGGCGGCGCCCTCTGCCGGCGCGGCTGGCGCGGCCGCCTGCTGGGCGGCCGCGTCGTTGCCGTAGGCCGCTGCCAATGCCAGCGGCAGCAGAGTGGCGAGTAGTTTCTTATGCATTATTTCCCCCGTTGTTGTGTTCAACAATCTAAAGATTCACTGTGTAGTTTTGTCACGGCGCGCCGGTGTCTCCTGAAAAACGCGCCACGTTGCCTGATTTTTCGGCATGTGGTCACGTTACCACCCCTTAAACTCATCGTACAACTGAAATCTTCAACGGCCACAGAGGATGTGGTATCGTAACCACATGACAAAAGCCAGCAAATTGAGTGAAGTGGCGAAAATCGCCGGGGTCTCGCCGATCACCGCCTCGCGGGCGATCCGCGGCAATGGTTACGTGTCGGAGGCGGCGCGCACGCGCGTGCTGGCCGCCGCCGCGCAGCTGAACTACACGCCCGACATGCTGGCGCGCCGCATGCGCGGCGACAAAAGCAAATTGATCGGCGTGTTCGTCAACCACTACGGCTCATTGGTGCTGCACGAGATCACCAAGGCCATCAGCGACGAGGCGCGCCGCCAGGGCTACGACATCCTGCTGTACAACGCCGAACGCTTCGACCTGCCCAGCCGCATGGAAACCTGCGCGATGCTGAGCCAGCTGTGCGCCGGCCTGGTGCTGCTGTTGCCGAACGCGGCCGACGGCTACCTCGACGTGCTCGAGCGCCAGCGCCTGCCCTGCGTGTTCGTCGGCTTCGACGCGCGCCCGGTCGAGCTGCCGGTGGTGGTGGTGGAAAACCGCCTCGGCGCCCGCACCGCGGTCGAGCACCTGCTGTCGCTGGGCCACCGCCGCATCGCCTTCATCGGCGGCACGGCCGGCACCGGCCAGGGCGCCGAACGGCTCAAGGGCTACAACGACGCGCTGCTGGCGGCCGGCCTGGCGCCCGATCCGGCGCTGGCGGTGGACGGCAACTTCTCGCAGAACGGCGGCTACGCGGCCACCGAAAAACTGCTGTCGCTGGCGGCGCCGCCGACCGCCATCTTCGCCGCCAACGACGAGACCGCCTTCGGCGCCATCGACGCCATCCACAGCCGTGGCCTGGAGGTGCCGGACGATATCTCGGTGATCGGCTTCGACGATATCTCCACGTCCAGCTTTGTGCATCCGCCGCTGACCACGATGCGCCAGTCCAACGCCGACATGGCCACGCGCGCCGTCAGCGAGTTGCTGGCGCAGATAGAAGGCGAGGAGATGCAGGCCAAGCGCATCGGCTTCCCGCTTGAGCTGGTGGTGCGCAGTTCCACCGGGCCGCTGCGCCGTCCTGGCTGATGGACAAGGGCGGCGCCTTGGCCGGGCGGCGCGCCGCGTGGGGCGTGGCCTCGGCCGGCCTGCTGGCGGTGCTGTTCTGGCTGCTGGTGGGCGACCTGGCGATCTCGATCCGCGAACGGGCCGCGCTGCCCAGCGGACTGGAGCTGCTGCGCCGAAACGGCGCCTCCGACACCACCACCTCGCTGTTGATGTCGACCGTGCCGGCGCTGCTGAGCGTGCTGCTGGTGCCGCTGCTCGGCTACCACTCGGACCGCCTGCGCAGCCGCTGGGGCCGGCGCCGGCCCTTCCTGCTGGTGGCCGCGCCGGTGGGCTGCGCCGCCATGCTGGGCCTGGCCTGCTCGCCGGCGCTGGGCGCGCTGGCCGACGCCGCGCTGGGCGCGCTGTCGCCGGGGCGCCGGCTGTGCAACCTGGCCGCCTTCAGCGTGTTCTGGACCATCTTCGAATGCGCCGGCATCAGCGCCGTGTCGCTGTTCACCGGCCTGGTCAACGACGTCGTGCCGCAGCGCCTGCTGGGACGCTTCTACGCCGCCTTCCGCATCGTCGGGCTGGGCGTGGGCATCGCCTTCAACACCTGGGTGTTCGCGCTGACCGACCACTACCTGAGCGAGATCCTGGTGGCCGTCGGCCTGGTGTTCGGCGCGGCGCTGCTGCTGGTGTGCCTGATGGTGCGCGAGCCGCCCTGCCCCGCCGATCACAACAGCGCGCCGCGCCCGGCCGGCTGGCGCGCGCTGGCGGTGCCGCGCGCCCACGTGCTGGCCTGCTTCGCGCACCGACCCTTCCTGTGGGCGGTGGCGGCCTTCATGCTGGCCAGCGTCACCTTCAGTCCGTTCAACACCTTCTACCAGTACTACGCCCACCTGTCCGGCATCCCGAAAGCCACGCTGGGCACGCTGACGGCGTATGGCTACGCGGTGTCGATCCTCTCCGCCTTCGGCATCGGCTGGCTGGTGGACCACTACGGCGCGCTGCGCGTGTCCAGCCTGGTCATGGGCGCGTACGGCGCGGCCGCCGCGCTCGGCTACCTGAGCCTGGGCGATCCGTCCTGCTTCCCGTGGTTCTACCTGGCCCATGTGGTGGTGTCCGGCGCGTGGTTCACGGCGGCGGCGTCGCTGCCGATGGCGCTGTTTCCGAAGGCCCGGTTCGTGCAGTACAACTCGACCAAGGATTTGATGGTCGTGCTGGGCAATATCGTGGTCAGCGGCGTGCAGGGGCCGGTGCTCGACCTGTCCGGCCACGACTACCGCCTGACCCTGCTGAGCGGCGCCGTGTTCGCGCTGCTCAGCCTGATGTGCCTGGCGCGCCTGCGGCCGCGTCCCTAGTCGTAGCCGCCGGCCTTGCCCAGCTGGCGCCGGTCGCGCTTGGTGGGACGGCCCTTGATGTCCGCGCCCGGTTCGCGGTACAGGCGGCGGTTCTCGGCCACGTCGGCGCGGCGCGCCACGCTGGCGTCGGTTTCCTCGTACAGGTTGCGGGCGATGGGCGCGGCGGCCCGCACGTCGGACAGGTTCATCACGTCGACCTCCCAACGGTCGGAGCCGTTGTCGATGTCCAGCGTGTCGCCGACGCGCACCGCGCGCGCCGGCTTGACCTTGTCGCCGCCCAGCTTGACCTTGCCGCTGTCGACCGCCTCGGTGGCGAGCGAACGGGTTTTAAAAAAACGCGCGGCCCACAGCCACTTGTCCAGTCTGACACTTTCGCTCAAGCGTATTTCTCCACTGCGAAGACCCGCATCACCATCTTGTACGCGAAAAACGCGACCTCGTAGCCGATGCGGCGGAAGCGGCCGACGTGCTTGATGTCGGCCGGGTTGACCAGCACGCCCTCGGCGATGGCGGCCTCGATGTGCCGGCGCAGGTTTTGCGCGAACAGCGCGTCCTTGATCACCACGTTCGCTTCCTGGTTCAAAAACAGGCTCAGGCCGTCCACATTGCTCGAGCCCACGGTGGCCCAGTCGTCGTCCACCACCGCGACCTTGGCGTGCAACTGGGTCTTGTGATATTCCACCACTTTGACGCCGGCCGCCAGCAGTTTCGGATAGAACGAGTGCGCCACCGCGTCCTGCAGCCACAGCTCGCCGACGCCGATCAGCAGCGTGACCTCGACGCCGCGCTCGGCGGCGGCGGCCAGCGCGTGGCGGAACTTGGCGCCGGGCGCGAAATACGGATTGGCCAGCAGCACGCTGTGGCGCGCACGCCCCAGCGCCTGCAGATAGGCGCGCTGGATGGTGCGGCGGTTGCGGAAATTGTCGCGCACCACGAAGCCGGCCTGCACCATGTTCTGCGTGGCGATCTTGTTCACCTTGCGCATGTCGCGGAACAGGCCGATCCGCTTGATGATGCCCAGCTTGCCCAGCCGGCGCCACTGGGTCAGCGCCTCCAGGTGGATGGCCGCCACCAGCGGCCCGCGCACCTGCACCGCGAAATCCCAGCGCGGCGCCACCAGCTCGATGGAGCGGTTGCGGTCGCAGAACATGTCGTCGTTGATGTTGATGCCGCCGACGTAGGCCACCTCGCGGTCGACCACGCAGATCTTGCGGTGGGTGCGGGTGACGCCGCGCTTGAACCACGGATTGAACACGCGGTGCTCGACGCCGGCCGCCACCAGCTCCACGTGCATGCCGTTGACCTGGCGCCGGCCGGTGCCCCACCAGTCGGTGATCATACGCACCTGCACGCCGCGCCGGGCCGCGTTCATCAGCGCCGCCATCACCGCCTTGCCGGTGTCGTCGGCGGCGAAGATGTAGGTCTCGAAATACACCTCGTAGCTGGCGGCGTCGATGGCGGCGATCAGCGCCGGAAAGAAGTCGGCGCCCGTGTGGAGCAGGGTCACTTCGTTGTCGGCGATGAAATTAACTGTGCGCATGGCTGGATTCTACCCTTGAGTTCACGAACACGGCGCGAAACAAGCCTATAATAAATTGCAACCCCTGTGGGAATGGAGCGCCCGGAGCATGCGTAGCCTGTCGATGATGTTGCTGTTGTCCTGCCTGCAGCCGGCGGCGGCCGCCGTGCTCGCCGACTGCGCCAAGGTGGTGGTGTCCGCCGACCCCGACTATCCGCCGCTGCACTGGTACGACGGCACGACGCTGCGCGGCCCCAGCGTCGAGCTGGCCACCCGCATCCTGGCCGATTTGAAGATCCCCTACGAGGTGCGCTACGTCGGCCCGTGGAAGCGCGTGCTGGCCACGGCGGCGGCCGGCAAGATCGACCTGGTGGCGACGCTGAAGATCCAGCCCGAGCGCGAACGCTACCTTGACTTCGTGCGCACGCCGGCCTTCCCCAATCCGGTGGCGGTGTTCGTGCCGCGCCAGCACGCCTTCATCTTCAACACCTGGCAGGACCTGGCCAGCCACAAGGGCGGCATCGCGCTCGGCAACACCTTCGGCCGCGAGTTCTCGGCGTTTTCCGCCGCCCACCTGCGGCTGGAGGAATCGGGCACGGCCGACAGCAACTTCCGCAAGCTGGGCCTGGGCCGCATCGATTATTTCGTCAGCGGCCTGTTCACCGGCGAGGCGTGGCTGGCGCGCCACGGCGGCGGCGCGCAGTTCATGGCGATGCGCCCCTTCCTGACCGAGGACAAGAATTACTTCGCCTTCGCCAAGCTCAGCCCCTGCACCCGCCACCTCGACGCCTTCGAGGCGCGCCTCAAGGAGCTGGTGGCCAACAAGACCAACCTCGTCATGCTGAACAGCAGCCTGCAGCAGCTGGACGTCAAGCTCGACAGCGCGACGCTGGTGCGCAAATAACGGTCCGCCTATGCGTCAGGCCAGCGCCAGGCCGGCGACGATGGGCGCGTGGTCGGACAGCTTGGCCCACAGGCTGCCGTGCATCACCTCGGCCGTCTCGACCTTGAAGCCGCGCACGTAGATGCGGTCCAGCCGGAAGAACGGCAGCGCCGCCGGAAAGGTGCGCGCCGGCGTGACGCCGGGCTTGCGGCGCAGCGTACGCACCAGCTCGTCGAGGGTGGAGTTGGAGCCGATCTGGTCGAAGGCCTCGACCACGCCGAGCGCGTTGCGCAGCTCGGCGCTGAGGGTGTTGCGCCAGTCGTTGAAATCGCCGGCGATGATGACCGGCTCGCCGTCCGGCGCCGAGGCGCGCACGGCCGAGATCAGCGCCTGGGTCTGGCGCCGCCGGCCCGCCTCGAACAGGCCCAGGTGGACCACGTAGCAATGCACCGCGCCCTTGGGCGTGTTGAGCACGCAGTGCAGGATGCCGCGCTGCTCGTAGGCGTGGTCGGAGACGTCGTGGTTGGCCTGGTTGGCGATCGGGAAGGCGCTCAGCAGCGCGTTGCCGTGGTGGCCGTGGTCGTACACCGCGTTCATGCCGTAGGCGGCGTGGGCGTGGCGCGACTCGCCGGCGAAATACTCGTGCTGCGCGGCGGCCGGCCAGTGCTTGTGGCCCAGGTGCTCGGCGCCGTACTTGGCGGCGTTCAGGTCGTGCTTGCCCTGCACCTCCTGCAGGAACACCACGTCGGCGTCGAACAGGCCGATCGCCTGCTTGAGCGCCAGCACCCGCGGTTCGCTGCGGATGGCGGACACGCCCTTGTGGATGTTGTAGGTCGCGACTCGGATTTTCATCCTTGTATTCTAACCCTGAGTCCGGAATTGCGGCGTATGCCGCCGCACACAACGCGGGACTAGGCCCAGGCGTGCTCGAGCGTGCTGGTGCCGACCAGCACCACCTCGTGCGGCCCGGCGCTGCTCTGGACGCCGCCCGCCAGGTTGGCCACCGTCTGCATCACCGTGGACTCGTAGGCGAGCACGCTGGTGTTCTGGTCGACGTGCGTCAGCAAGGCGCGCGCCACGGACGCCGCGGCGCTGCCGGAGTAGCCGGCCAGTTCGGCGGGCGTATCGAGCAGCGACGTGAAATTGGAGGCGACCACCAGGCGGTTGTTCACCAGCGCGCCGTCGATCAGGCCCTGGGCGCTGGTGTTGTGCTCCGCGCCTTCCAGCACGCTGAGCGCGGCCAGCGGGCGCGGCAAGCCGGCCTTAAGCGAGTTGACCCAGTAATTCACGCCCTCGTCCGGGGCGCGGCCCAGCACGTGGGCATAGATCGCGGTCAGGAAATCCAGGTCGCTTCCGTTGCCCAGCGCGGCGGGGTCGGAGCTGAGGGCGAAGTTGTCCACCATCGCCTTGACGGTGGCGTTGCTGTAGTACGCCGTGATAAAGCCGCCGGTGGTGGTCGGCGCGTGGGTGGTCATCATCTGGCTGACCATGCCGCTCAGGCCACCGGGGTCGGCGGGATTGCCGAAATACGCGATATAGAATTTCTGCGCCATCGCCACATAGGGCGCGCGGACCGCATCCTCGTCCACGGCGGCCTGGGTCAGCGCCATGGTGCCGTCGGCGAACGCCAGGCGCTCGATATTGCTCAGGGTGTCGCTCTGGCCCGGATCGATCTTGGACGTGACCGTATAGCCGGCGCCGCTGGCGGCCAGCGTGTAGCTGCCGAAGGCGCCCGTGTAGACGGCGGTGTCGGTGCCGGCGCCGCCGTCGATGATGTTGTGGCCGCCATTGCCCTGCAGGTGGTTGCTGCCGCTGTTGCCGATCAGCGTGTCGCTGCCGCTGCCGCCGATGGCGTTCTCGATCACCGTGCCGTAGGCGATGGCCAGGTTGTCGGTGCCGTCGTAGGTGGGCACCGGCGGATCGGTCTGCCAGTTGATGCCGGCGCCGGTGTCGGACGGAATGTGGATGGACGAGTAGTGCCCCTGCTGCAGGTCGATCAGCGAACCGTTGCTGAAGTTGGCGATCGAAATGGTGTCGTTGCCGCCCGCGTCCCAGATGGTGGTCAGGAACGGCGTGGACGGATCGAAGGTGTAGGTGTCGTTGCCGGTGTGGTAGGTGGTGTTGGCGCCGTACAGGTATTGCATCGCCGCGATGTCGTCCAGCATCGGCGAGTTCGGCACCACGGTGTAGGACTTCCACGAGGCCGAATTGGCGCTGTCGGTGACGCGGACAAACAGGCTGTGCGGCGCATCGTCGTAGGCCATCACCGAGTACTGGCGGGTGGAGTGCGCCGGATCGACCGGATTGTCCTCGAAGGGATGCTTGAGGCCGAGCGCGTGGCCCAGCTCGTGCACCAGCGACATGTAGTTGTACGAGCCCACCGACCAGTCATTACTGCTGAGTGCGCCGTCCGCGTCGGTGCTGATCCAGACGTCGCCGCCGGACGGGTAGATGCTGCTCGGGAAGCTGGCCCAGCCCCAGGCGGCGCCGCCGTCGCTGGCGGTCTCGCTGGCCGAGGTCCAGGCCAGGCGGATGTCGCCGACCGAGGTGGTGGTGTCGGCCACCAGAACCGGCTTGACGTTGGCGACGTTGGCCCAGGCCTGCAGCGCGGTCTGCGCGGCCGCCTGCTGCACCGTGTCGAGGCCGTAATGCTGGCTGGCGTGCGGCTCGTCCAGGTCGGAGTAGCTGCCGCCGCCCGGTCCGCTGAAGACGGCCGAGCCGAAGGAAAACGGGAAGCTGTAGCTGACCGTGGCGCCCGTGCCGACGCCGCCGCCCCACTTGTAGCCGCTCAGCAGCGCGTCGACGGACAAGGTGCCGGAATCGAAAACAAACGACGCCGGGCTGGACTTGGTGGGGCTGGTCATGCGGGTTCTCCTGGAAGCGGGCCGTCAGACGGGCCTGCCTCTTGATTCTATGCAAAAAGAATCGGAATGAACAGGGAAGCCGCGAACTGAAAAAAATTATGCCGTACGGCAATATCTTGTCAATTGTAATATAGCTTCAGCGTTGGAGGAAGAAAAACAACGATCGGCCGCCTCCAGCCAGGGCAGCCAGACGTGGTTCAGGTGCTCGCGCGGGGCCAGCGTGATGGCGATGTCGCGCGGCACCTCGACGCTGAACACGTGCTCGGTGTTCTCGGTCACGCCCGGCGCGTAGCGGTGGCGCCACACCGGGTAGATGGTGTAGACGTTCGACAGCCGCCAGTCGCGCAGCACGATGGTCTCGCCGTCGGCGACGATGCCGGTTTCCTCGAACAGCTCGCGGCGGGCGGTGTCGAGCAGCGGCTCGTCGGGCGCGTCCAGCGAGCCGGTCACCGACTGCCAGTAGCCGGGGCGGTCGGCGCGCTCGATCAGCAGCACTTGCAGGTCGGCCGTGTGGATCACCACCAGCACCGACTCGGGAATCTTGTAAGGCTTCATGGTTCGGATAAAAGAAAAGGCGCCGAAGCGCCCTTTCCATTGCAAAGATTTAGCTTGCCACTTTCGGCTCGGCGGCGCGCAGACGGATGTGCAGTTCCTTCAACTGCTTCTCGTCCACTTCCGACGGCGCCTGGGTCAGCAGGCACTGGGCGCGCTGGGTTTTCGGGAAGGCGATCACGTCGCGGATCGAATCGGACTTGGTCATCAGGGTCACGATACGGTCCAGGCCGAACGCCAGGCCACCGTGCGGCGGCGCGCCGTATTGCAGCGCGTCGAGCAGGAAGCCGAACTTCAGGCGGGCTTCGTCGGCGTCGATCTTCAATGCGCGGAACACTTTCGACTGCACTTCCTCGCGGTGGATACGGATCGAACCGCCGCCCAGTTCCCAACCGTTCAGCACCATGTCGTAGGCCTTGGCGATGCAGGCGCCCGGATTGGTTTCCAGCCAGTCCTCATGGCCGTCCTTCGGCGCGGTGAACGGGTGGTGGGTCGCGGTCCAGCGGTCCGACTCTTCGTCGTATTCGAACATCGGGAAGTCGATCACCCACAGCGGCGACCAGACGTCGTCGAACAGGCCGGCCTTCTTGCCGAATTCCGAATGGCCGATCTTGACGCGCAGCGCGCCGATGGCGTCGTTGACCACCTTGGCCTTGTCGGCGCCGAAGAAGATCAGGTCGCCGTCCTCGGCGCCGGTCAGTTCCAGCACCTTGGCCAGCGCGGCGTCGTGCAGGTTCTTGACGATAGGCGATTGCAGGCCGTCGCGGCCCTTGGCCTTCTCGTTGACCTTGATGTAGGCCAGGCCGCGCGCGCCGTAGATGGCGACGAACTGGGTGTAGGCGTCGATTTCCGAACGGGGCATGTCGCCCCCCTTCGGTACGCGCAGGCCGACCACGCGGCCGTTGGGCATGTTGGCGGCGCCCGAGAACACCTTGAAGTCGACGTCCTTCATCACTTCGGTCAGGTCGGTGAATTCCAGCTTGACGCGCATGTCCGGCTTGTCCGAACCGTACTTGCCCATCGCTTCGGCGAAGTCCATCACCGGGAACGGGTTGGGCAGCTCGACGTTCATGGTGTTGCGGAACACCTTGCGGATCATGTCTTCGAACAGGTCGCGGATTTCCTGTTCGGTCAGGAACGAGGTCTCGCAGTCGATCTGGGTGAATTCAGGCTGGCGGTCGGCGCGCAGGTCTTCGTCGCGGAAGCACTTGGTGATCTGGTAGTAGCGGTCGAAGTTGGCGACCATCAGCAGCTGCTTGAACAGCTGCGGCGATTGCGGCAGCGCGAAGAAGTTGCCGGCGTTGACGCGCGACGGCACCAGGTAGTCGCGCGCGCCTTCCGGGGTCGACTTGGTCAGCATCGGGGTTTCGATGTCGATGAAGCCCAGCTCGTCGAGGTACTTGCGCACTTCCATCGTGACCTTGTAGCGCAGGCGCAGGTTGTTCTGCATCTGTGGACGGCGCAGGTCCAGCACGCGGTGGGTCAGGCGGGTGGTTTCCGACAGGTTGTCGTCGTCCAGCTGGAACGGCACGGCCACGGATGGATTCAGCACTTCCAACTGCGAGCAGACCACTTCGATCTTGCCCGACTTCAGGTTGGCGTTGACGGTGCCGGCCAGGCGGTCCTTGACCACGCCGGTGACGCGCAGGCAGAACTCGTTGCGTACGGCTTCGGCGGCCTTGAATACTTCAGCCTGCTCCGGATTGCAGACGATCTGCACCAGGCCCTCGCGGTCGCGCAGGTCGATGAAGATCACGCCACCGTGGTCGCGGCGACGATGTACCCAGCCGCACAGGCTGACGGTTTGGCCAAGCAGCGCTTCAGTGGTGAGGCCGCAGTAGTGAGTACGCATTGAGGACATGTTTATTTCTCGGTTCAGGTTAAGTTACTCAGTTAATCTTTTATTTGCCGGCGGTGTCGATGATCTTGGGCGCCTCTTCCGGCGCCACCACACCCATCGACACGATGTACTTCAGGGCCGCGTCGACGGACATGTCGAGCTCGACCACGTCCTTGCGCGCCATCATCAGGAAAAAGCCCGACGTCGGGTTCGGCGTGGTCGGGATGTAGACGCTGACGTAGTCGCCCACCAGATGGTTCTTGACGTCGCCGCCGGGGGTGCCGGTCAGGAAGGCGATGGTGTACGAGTTCTGGTGCGGGTACGGAATCAGCACCGCCTTGCGGAAGGCGTTGCCGGACGACGAGAACAGCGTGTCCGACACCTGCTTGACGCTGGAATACAGCGAACTGACGACCGGGATGCGGGTCAGCAGTTTTTCCCACAGCTTGACCACGTAATTGCCGACCAGGTTGTTGGTCAGCAGGCCGGTCAGGAACACGATGAGGACCGTCAGCAGCGCGCCCAGGCCGGGCAGATCGACCCCGATCAGCTGCTTCATGTCCGGCCGGTGGTCTTTCGGTATCAACAGCAGCGACTGGTCCATGGTGCCGATGATCAGGTTCAGCACCCAGGCGGTAATCGCCAAGGGCACCAGGACCAGCAAGCCGGTAATGAAATATTTACGCATCGATTACTCTTGAAGTGGGTGTGGCTGCGGTGGATCCGCGTTTCAGTCCGACTTCGTGCCGGTGGCCGGCGCGGCCGGCGCGGCGGCCGGCGTTTCCGTCGGCGCGGGCGTGGCCGGTCCGGTCGCGGTACCGGTCGCCGGCGGCGTGCCGCCACGGAAATCGGTCACGTACCAGCCCGAACCCTTCAACTGGAAGCCGGCGGCGGTCAATTGTTTCTTAAACGTTTCTTTGCCGCACGACAGGCAAACAGTCAGCTGCGGGTCGGAAATCTTCTGCAAGACATCCTTGGCAAAACCACATGCCTCGCAGCGGTAGGCGTAGATCGGCATCTATTACTCCGCAAAAATCATCAAAACCCTGAATTATAAAGCTTTTTCCCGGCAAGCTGCCTGTTTCCGATGGCCAAGGGCCATCAGCCGCCGATTTCGCCCCGGCGGCGCCAGATCATCCAGCGTTCCTTGTCCTTGAACACGGGGATGGAATCGCCGACCGCGTCGTCGGCGATGCACTCGAAGCCGGCTTGCAGCAAGGCGTCCAGCTCGGCGCGCGTGATGCCGAACGGCGGGCCCTTGGGCGCGTCGTCGAAGAAGAAATAGCCGGCCAGCAGCGCGCCCGGCGCCAGCAAATCAGCCCAGCGTGCCGCCACCCGCGGCCGCATCGCGCGCGGCAAGGCGCACAGGAAGGCGCGCTCGTAGATCAGTTGCAGCGGACGCTGCGGCTGCCACGTGAAGAAATCGGCTTCGACCACGCGCGCCGCGTGCCGGCCCACCGCCGCCTTGCCGGCCGCCACCGCCGCCGGCGAGAAATCGATGGCGACCGCGTCCCAGCCGGCGTCGGCCAGGAAGGCCAGCTCGTAGGCCGAGCCGCAGCCGGGTATCAGAGTGGTCAGCGGCGCGCTGGCGGCGGCGAACCCGCGCAGCGCCTGCGGCACGCCGCCCCGGTCCCAGGGCGTGAACCGGCGCTCGAAGCGCTCGTCCCAGAACGCCGGCGACATCGGGTCGCGCTGTTCAAAGTCCGCCATGGTCAGACGAAGTGATGCCAGCGCAGGTACAGCTGGTAGCCGGCCACGCCGACGCCGAACGCGCAGGCGAAGTAGATCACCAGGCTCAGCAACCGGTTGGTGCGCTGCTGCTCATGGATCAGCACCTTGATCAGCTCGGCGTTGTCGGACGGCTTCTCGCCCTGCTGCTCCAGCGCGCGGTGCAGCAGACGCGGCAGTTGCGGCAGCACGTGGGTGTAGCGCGGCGCCTCCGCCTTCAGGCGCTGCCACATGCCCTGCCAGCCAACCTGCTCGGCCATCCAGTTCTCCAGGTAGGGCTTGGCGGTCTTCCACAGGTCCAGGTCGGGATCGAGCTGGCGGCCCAGGCCTTCGATGTTGAGCAGCGTCTTTTGCAGCAGCACCAGCTGCGGCTGCACTTCGACGTTGAAGCGGCGCGAGGTCTGGAACAGGCGCAGCAGGATCTGGCCGAAGGAGATGTCCTTCAGCGGACGGTCGAAGATCGGCTCGCAGCAGGCGCGCACGGCCGATTCCAGCTCGTCGACGCGGGTTTCCTTGGGCGCCCAGCCGGACTCGATGTGGGCCTCGGCCACGCGCTTGTAGTCGCGCCGGAAGAAGGCCAGGAAATTCTGCGACAGGTAGTCCTTGTCGAAGTCGTTCAAGGTGCCGACGATGCCGAAGTCGAGCGCGATGTAGCGGCCGAAGCTCTGCGGATCGACCGACACCAGGATGTTCCCCGGATGCATATCGGCGTGGAAGAAGCCGTCGCGGAACACCTGCGTGAAGAAGATCTCGACGCCGTCGCTGGAGAGTTTTTTCAGGTCCACGCCGGCCGCCTCCAGGCGGTCGATCTGCGACACCGGGATGCCGTGCATGCGCTCCATGACGATCACGCTGTTGGAGCAGTAGTCCCAGTGCATCTCCGGCACCAGCAGCAGCTTGGAGTCGGCGAAGTTGCGGCGCAGCTGGCTGGCGTTAGCGGCCTCGCGCATCAGGTCCAGCTCGTCGTGCAGGTACTTGTCGAACTCGGCGACGACTTCCCTCGGCTTGAGGCGTTTGCTGTCGGACCAGATGCGGCCTATCCATTCCGCCGCGATATGCATCAGCGCGACGTCCTCGTCGATGGACTTCTTCATGCCGGGACGCAGCACCTTGACCGCCACCTGCTTGCCGTCCTTGAGCGTGGCGAAGTGCACCTGCGCGATCGAGGCCGACGCCACCGGCGTGCGCTCGAAGCTGGCGAACAGCTGGTCGGGATGGGCGCCCAGCGACTTGCGGATCTGCGCGATGGCCAGGTCGGAATCGAACGGCGGCACGCGGTCCTGCAGGCGCGACAGTTCCTCGACCAGGTCGGCCGGGATCAGGTCGCGGCGGGTCGACAGCACCTGGCCGAACTTGACGAAGATCGGCCCCAGCTCCTCGAGCGCCATGCGCAGGCGCACGCCGCGCGGCGCCGACAGGTCGCGCCAGAAGAACACGGTGTCGATCAGCTTGGCGATGCGCGGCTTTTTCAGGCCGGAGATGGCGATTTCGTCGAGGCCGTACTGCACCGATACCCGCAGGATCTTCAGCAGGCGTAGGAATTTCAACATCATTTTTTGGGGTCCAGTTTCTGTTCCAGTTTGGCCAGGCGCTTGGCAGCGCGCTCGACGTCGTCGCGCAGGCGCACCACGTCGGCCGAGAAGGCTTCCACCGTTTGCGGGCGGATCAGCACGGGTTTTTCATCGAGCAGGAATTCGGCGACGTTCTCGGCCAGCTTCTGGTGGCCGTTGCGGATCGCCTCGAACGCGGCGCGCGCGCCGGACACCACGCGCACGGCGGCGATCGGGCCCACCACTTTTTCCAGGTCGTGCTCGGCTTCCCAGCGCAGCGACTTGCTCAGGTTGGAGATGGCGTTGGCGAATTCGGCGTCGCCCTCGATCTGCACATAGGAGAATGCGCGCTCGCGGTTCTGCGCGATCAGCGGCAGGTCGGACAGCTTGACGCGGATCGTGACGCGGGCCGGTTCCTCGGGCGGGGCGGCCTCCAGCATGCCGTCGGCCGTCACGCGCAGGCGCAGCACGACGGCGCCGGTGTCGATCGCGGCGATCTTGCCGGCATGGCGCAGCAACTCCTTGCGCGCCCACGGCTCCTGCGCCAGCAGGTGATTGATGGCGGCGCTGGCCGGCGCCGCAGCGGAGAAATTCGGTGGTGTCATTCGTTTACCGTGAAAACAAAAACCGCAAAACAAAACCGCCCGAAAATACGGGCGGTCTTGATCTTACCAGCTTGCCGGGAATTTACGGCAATTACGCAAGTTGTTGAATACCCGCCAGCATCCAGCCGGATGCGCCGGACACCGGCTTGGACAGGTTCCACACCTCGTTGAACGGCTCGGCCAGCGCGTCCGGCGCGGGCTTGATGGTGCCGGTGAACTTGACGCTGGCCAGGTAGTCGTGGTCGCTGGTCTCGATGCCCAGCAGCTCGGCGTCGATGGTGACGACGTCGGTGTAATCCTTCTGCGCGCCGCGCTCGCTGATCTGCATCTTGAGCTCGGCAAACACCTCGGGGGTGGTGAATTCGCGGATGTCGGCCGAGTCGCCCTTGTCCCAGGCCGCTTGCAGGCGGATGAAATTGCTCTTGGCCACGCGCAGGAAGGACGGCGCGTCGAAGTCGGCCGGCACGCCCCATGGTGTGTGAACGACCGGCGCGGCGGCCTGCTGCACCGGCTCGGGCTGCAGGCGCGAACCGATGTCCGGCGTGCGGCTTGGCTGCATCTGGTACACATTGTTGCCGCCGCCATTGCCACCAAACGCGGCCGGCGCCGGTTGTGCGCGGCCACGGACCAGGCGGACGATGAGGAACACCACGCCGCCCACCAGCGCCAGCAGGATCAGCGTGCCGAACAGGCTGCCGATGGCGCCGCCCATGCCGAAGTGCGAGAACAAGGCGCCGATGCCCAGGCCCAGTAGCGCGCCGCCCAGGATGCCCTTCCACGGGCTGGCCGGCTTCGGCGGAATCGCGGCCGGAGCGGCCGGTGCAGGCGCGGGCGCGGCCTGGCGCGGCGCTGGCGCCGGCGCGGTGGCCGGCGGCATGCGGCTGACGTTTTGCGACTGGCGCCCGATCGTACGGCCGCCGCCCATTGGACGGGCGGTCGCCTCGGCCAACATCGACAGTGCGGACACGGCCAGCACGGCGCCGATCAGGATTTTCTTGATGTACATGCTATTCCTATGACTACAGTTTGATACCGGTGTGTAAAGCGGCCACACCCGCCGTCAGGTTGTAATACGTTACGCGTTCCAGGCCCGCCTCTTCCATCATGGTCTTCAGCGTTTCCTGGTCCGGGTGCATGCGGATCGATTCGGCCAGGTAGCGATAGCTTTCGGCATCGCCGGCGATCTTCTGGCCCATCCACGGCAGCACCTTGAACGAATAGATGTCGTAGGGCTTCTGCAACGGCTCGGCCACCTTGGAAAATTCCAGCACCAGCAGCTTGCCGCCCGGCTTGAGCACGCGGCGCATTTCCGCCAGCGCCTGGTCCTTGTGGGTCATGTTGCGCAGGCCGAAGGCGACGCTGACGCGGTCGAAATAATTGTCCGGGAACGGCAGTTTCTCGGCGTCGCACAACAAGGTGGGGGTCATCAGGCCGCGATTCAAGAGGCGGTCGCGGCCGACGCGCAGCATCGACTCGTTGATGTCGGTGAGCCATACCTCGCCGGTCGGGCCGGCCTGTTTGGCGAACACCTTGGCCAGGTCGCCGGTGCCGCCGGCGATGTCCAGGCACTTGAAACCGGGACGCACGCCGGCATTGGCGATGGTGAACATCTTCCAGATGCGGTGCAGGCCAGCCGACATGACGTCGTTCATGATGTCGTACTTGGCGGCGACAGAATGGAAAACCTTGGCGACTTCGCGGACCTTCTGGTCTTCCGCGACGGTTTTGTAACCGAAGTGAGTGGTATTGGTCATGATAGGCAGGCCTGTTAGTTTGCCTGCATTATACAAGACGCTACTGCGCCGGCAGGTGCCGCCACGCCAGTCCCAGCGCAGCGCGCTTGGGAAAACCCTTCCACAGGCCCGGATCGGGCTTGATGGTGCCGTCCGCGCCCAGCGGCGGCAGGTCCAGGTAGGGCTGGAACGGCTGCTGCTTGAGGTGGACGCCCAGGAAGGCCGTCACGAAATGCTGGTTGATGTTGTTGATGCGGCGGCTGTCCCACACCGGCTCGGCATAGGACATGAAATCGTCGAAGTTGGCCAGCATGGCCGGCGACGGCGGGTTCGGCGCCGAGTTGTGGCGGCCGCCCTGGTAGGTCAGCAGGTAGCGGTCGGCGTGGATGGCGCCCTCGAACAGGCGCAGCACGCCGTCCTGGTAGCCGGCCACGTCGTCCTGGTCGCCGCTGACGAACAGCGTTGGCGTACGCACGCCGGCCAGGCCGGCCGGCTCCCACACCTTGTGCGCGCCGCCCCAGGGCGCGAACGCCACCACCGCCTTGATGCGCGGATCGCGCCGCGCCTCGTATTGCGCGTTGCCCTGCTGGTTGACGGCCAGCTTGCCGCCGGGGACGAACGCCACCGCCACCGGGCTGACGCCGGCGCCGACCGTGTTGAGCGCGCCGTAGCCGCCCATCGAGTAGCCGACCAGCGCGGTGTTGTCGGCGTCGACCAGGCCGGACAGGAAGTGGCCGCTGCCGGGCTGGCTCCACGCGGCCACGGTTTGCAGCACGAACAGGTCGTCCTGCGCGCGGTTCAGCAGCGTGCTGGCGAAGCCGGCCTTGTCGGTGCGGGTCGACTCGGGATGGTCGATCGCCACCACGACGTAGCCTTTGGAGGCGAGGTTCTCGGTCAGGTAGCTCATCTGCAGGCGCGAGCCGGGATAGCCGTGCGAGACGATCACCAGCGGATAGCCGCCGGCCGGCGCGGTGGCGGCCGGGGCTTGAGGCACGGCGTCGCGCGCGGCGCGGCCGTTGAAGGTGAACGGCGTGTTGGGACGGGCCGGATCGTTCGGGCCGGAGCCGAGCACATCGGTATAAACCGTATGTTCTTTTTGGCCAGGCTGGAGTTGGGCGGGGTACCAGACTTCGAGCGTCAGCTTGCGGCTGTAGCGCGGGTTGGTATTGGCGTCGCTGTAACGCAGGATGTCGAGCTGGTCCGCATGCTCGGCAGTCAGCGTGCGTACGCCGACCGGCAGCTGGCCGCGCGCAGCGAGTTCCGGCGCATCGGGCCGCGCATCGCCGAAGTATTCCTGGGCGCTTAAAGGCGCGGCGACCAAGGCCAGCGCCAGCAACCAACCTCTGCAAACATCCCTCATGCCAACTCCCCTCAAGCGAAACCGCCAACTATCGCACGGCGCTGTGACAGCTTGATGAAATCCGCCCACGTGTCACACCTGCTGGCGAACTTTTAATAATGGGCGGAGGTCTAAAAGCAGACGCCTCCGCAGTAGGCCGGCATATTGCATGTGCGGCGATCAGCCATTGCGAGATTCTGCTGACCTGGGACTGTAGGAACATAGCGAACGCGAAAAAACTGCCACTACTGCGAATGCTTATGCACAGCGACAAGTTCACGCTGCCGGAATTGGTTACCCCATTTGAGATTATGGAGAACAGCCATGAAAATTTATGACGTAGAAATCCCCGCCGATCTGGAAATTCCCGAGCTGGATGATAAAACAAGGGCTGAGCTTGAGGCCAAGTTGGCTGAAATCAGACGATATCGGAAAGAATCAGCTGAACGGGTAGCAGCGTCGCCATTGCGGGATTGGCAACCAGAAGTCGTGCGATACAAAGAATGTCCGCCGCTGCCACCACCATCCATCGATGTGGAAGCGCTAAGAAAAATGCCGCCCCAGCTACGCGCCATCTTCGTCTTCGCGCATCGTGACGACATCACCTACTGAGCATTAATGCTTGTGGCCGCAGCCCTTGTGGTTCTGCCCACCGGGGCCGGTCAGCGTGACGCCGGTTTCGCGGCCGCTGTCACCCTCGAAGCCTGATGCGTGCAGGCGATCCATGTAGTTGGCCCACAAGGCGTCTTTCTCATTGCCCAGCTTGTACAGGTAATCCCAGGTGTACAAGCCCGTGTTGTGGCCGTCGGTGAAGGTCGGCTGCACCGCGTAGTTGCCCACCGGGTCCATCGCCGCGATGCCCACTTCGCGCTTGCCCACCTGTAGCACCTCCTGCCCTTCCCCATGCCCCTTCACCTCGGCCGACGGCGAATACACGCGCAGCAGCTCGAACGGAATCGAGAACGAGGCGCCATCGTCGAATTCGATGTCCAGCACTTTGGATTTGTTGTGGACGGTCAGGCCGGTCGGTTGCTTGCTCATGGTTTATGCTTTCAAACGTTCGATGATCGCCGCGTGCAGGGCCGGCAGCAATGCGCGGCGCGCAGCCAGCACCTCCGGCGCCGACGCGCGCTGCGCGGCAGCCCAGGTCGGATTCGGGAAGTGCGCGTCGTCCACGTAGCGCGGGATCACGTGCCAGTGCACATGCGGCGTCATGTTGCCAAAGCTGGCCAGGTTGATCTTTTCCGGCGCCATCACCGCGCGCTGTGCGGACTCGACCGCCCACACCACCTCCATCACGCGGCCGCGTTCGGCCGGCGACAGGTCGGTCATTTCCTTGACGTGGGCGTTCCACACCACGCGCGTGAAGCCCGGATACTCGGCCTCGTCCACGGCGACCACCGACAGCTGGCGGTCGCTCCAGATGACGGCGCCGGCGGCGGGCGCCGCCAGCAAGGCGCACAGGTCGCAGGCCATTACACCAGCACCCGCTCGATGCCGCCGTCGTTGGCGCGCTTGACGTAGTCGGCCATCCAGTTCTCGCCCAGCAGGTGCTTGGCGATCTCGACCACGATGTAGTCGGCCGTCGTGCCCGCGTCCTCGCCGTAGCGCGACACGCCGCCCAGGCAGGCCGGGCAGCTGGTCAGGATCTTCACTTCGCCGTCGAAGCCGTCGGCGCGCAGCTTGTCCGCACCCTTGATGACTTCCTCTTCCTTGCGGAAGCGCACCTGCGTCGAGATGTCGGGACGCGCGATCATCAGCGTGCCCGAATCGCCGCAGCAGCGGTCGTTCTTCTCGATCTTGACGTTGTCGTGCGTCTGGATCAGCGAGTTGACGGTCTTGGTCGCCTCCTGCATCTTCATCGGCGTGTGGCAAGGCTCGTGGTACATATAGCGCGTGCCGGTCACGCCTTCCAGCTTGACCTGCTTCTCCATCAGGTACTCATGGATGTCCATGATGCGGCAGCCCGGGAAGATCTTGTCGAACTCGTAGGTCGCCAGCTGGTCGTAGCAGGTGCCGCACGAGACCAGCACGGTCTTGATGTCCAGATAGTTGAGCGTGTTGGCCATGCGGTGGAACAGCACGCGGTTATCGGTCATCATCTTCTCGGCCTTGTCGTACTCGCCCGAGCCGCGCTGCGGATAGCCGCAGCACAGGTAGCCCGGCGGCAGCACGGTCTGCACGCCCACTTCCCACAGCATGGCCTGCGTGGCCAGGCCCACCTGCGAGAACAGGCGCTCCGAGCCGCAGCCAGGGAAGTAGAACACCGCTTCCGTGTCGGCGTTGGTGGCCTTGGGATTGCGGATGATCGGGATCACCTTGTCGTCCTCGATGTCCAGCAGGGCGCGCGCGGTTTTCTTCGGCAGGCCGCCCGGCATCTTCTTGTTGATGAAGTGGATCACCTGCTCGCGCACCTTGGGCTTGCCCACCGTTGGAGGCGGCGCCTTGGTCTGCTTCTTGGCGAACTTCTTCAGCAAGTCGTTGCCCAGGCGCTGGGCCTTGTAGCCGATGCCCACCATCGCCGCGCGGGTGGCGTTGATGGTGGCCGGATCGGTGGCGTTGAGGAAGAACATCGCCGCCGACTTGCCGGGGTTGAAGCTCTTCTTGTCCATCTTGCGCAGCAAGTTGCGCATGTTCATCGACACGTCGCCGAAGTCGATGTTGACCGGACATGGGGTCACGCATTTATGGCAGACGGTGCAGTGGTCGGCCACGTCCTCGAATTCTTCCCAGTGCTTGATCGAGATGCCGCGGCGGGTCTGCTCTTCGTACAGGAAGGCTTCGATCAGCGACGAGGTCGCCAGGATCTTGTCGCGCGGCGAGTACAGCAGGTTGGCGCGCGGCACGTGGGTCGAGCACACCGGCTTGCACTTGCCGCAGCGCAGACAGTCCTTGACGCTGTTGGCGATCTCGCCGATGTCGCTTTGCTGCATGATCAGCGATTCGTGGCCCATCAGGCCGAACGACGGCGTGTAGGCGTTGGACAAATCGGCTTCCATGCCGGCCAGGTTCAGCAGCTTGCCCTTGTTGAAGCGGCCTTCCGGGTCGACGCGCAGCTTGTAGTCGCGGAACGGGCCGATCTCTTCTTCGGTCAGGAACTCCAGCTTGGTGATGCCGATGCCGTGCTCGCCCGAGATCACGCCGTTGAGCGAACGGGCCAGCGTCATGATGCGCGCGACAGCCTGGTGCGCCAGTTGCAGCATCTCGTAGTGGTCCGAGTTGACCGGCAGGTTGGTGTGCACGTTGCCGTCGCCGGCGTGCATGTGCAGCGCCACGAACACGCGGCCGCGCAGCACGCGCTTGTGGATGGCGGTCGCTTCGTCGAGGATCAGCTTGTAGGCGGCGCCGTTGAAGATCTGGCGCAGCTGGGCGCGGATTTCCTGCTTCCAGGTGACGCGGATGGTGCGGTCCTGCACCACGTCGAACAAGGTCGCGTCCGGCTGGGTCTTCAGGCGCTCGTCGAACACCGGCAGCAGGCGCTCCAGGCCCAGCTCGGCCAGTTGCGCGGTGACGGCGGTCAGCGGCTTGTCGAGCTCGGCCAGCAGGAAGGTCCAGCGCGCCTTCACCTGGGTCAGCAGCGCTTGCGCCTGCTGCTCGCGGTCGCCCAGCATTTCGGCGTCGCCGACGGCGTCGTCGGCGTCGTCGCTCTTGCCGATCGGCAGATTGCCGGCGGCGAAGAACTGCTGCAGCTCATCGGCCAATTGCAGCTTGTTCTTGATCGACAGTTCGATGTTGATGCGCTCGATGCCGTCGGTGTACTCGCCCATGCGGTTGAGCGGGATCACCACGTCCTCGTTGATCTTGAAGGCGTTGGTGTGCTTGGCGATGGCGGCGGTGCGGGCGCGGTCCAGCCAGAATTTCTTGCGCGCTTCCGGGCTGACGGCCACGAAGCCTTCGCCCACGCGGGTGTTGGCGATGCGGACCACTTCCGAGGCGGCCATGGCAACGGCGTTCTCATCGTCGCCGACGATGTCGCCGAACAGCGCCATCTTCGGCAGCACGCCGCGCTTGGACTTGGTGGCGTAGCCGACCGCGCGCAGGTAGCGCTCGTCCAGGTGCTCCAGGCCGGCCAGGCGCAGCGTGCTGAACTGCTCGCCCTTGGCCGGCAGGCCGTCCAGGTAATCCTTGATTTCCACGATCGACGGGATCGCGTCGCGCGCCTGGCCGAAGAACTCCAGGCAGACGGTGCGGGCGAACTTCGGCATCTTGTGCAGGATCCAGCGGCCCGAGGTGATCAGGCCGTCGCAGCCCTCTTTCTGGATGCCCGGCAGGCCGGCCAGGAACTTGTCGGTGACGTCCTTGCCCAGGCCTTCCTTGCGGAATTTGCGGCCTTCGATCTCCAGCAGCTCGGTCTTGAACGGCTCGCCTTTCGACTCGCCGCGCGCGGTCGGATGCGTCCACTCCAGCTTGAAGCGGGCCAGCGGCGTGTCGTGGATCTTCGACAGATTGTGGTCCAGGCGCGTGACTTCCAGCCAGTCGCCGTTCGGGTCGACCATGCGCCACGAGGCCAGGTTGTCCAGCGCCGTGCCCCACAGCACGGCCTTCTTGCCGCCTGCGTTCATCGCGATATTGCCGCCGATGCAGGAGGCGTGGGCCGAGGTCGGATCGACCGCGAACACGAAGCCGGCCTTCTCGGCAGCCTCGGACACCTTGTTGGTGATGACGCCGGCGCCGGTGTGGATGGTCGCGTATTCGCGGTCCAGGCCGGGCAGCACCTTCATTTCCACCGGGCCCATGTTGAGCAGCTTCTCGGTGTTGATCACGGCCGACATCGGCGTCAGCGGAATCGCGCCGCCGGTGTAGCCGGTGCCGCCGCCGCGCGGGATGATGGTCAGCCCCAGTTCGATGCAGCCCTTGACCAGGCCGGCCATTTCCTCCTCGCTGTCAGGCGTCAGCACCACGAACGGATACTCGACGCGCCAGTCGGTGGCGTCGGTCACGTGCGAGATGCGCTTCATGCCGTCGAAGCAGATGTTGTGCTTGTCGGTGTAGCGGCCCAGCACCTTGTAGGTGCGCTTGCGCAGATCGTAGACCTGCTTGAATTCCTCGCCGAAGTCGGCCACGGCCTTGCCGGCCGCGCGCAGCAGCTTGGCCACGTTGGTGCTGCGTTCGCGTGCCGCATCGTCGCCGGTGTCGTCGACGGTCAGGCGGCGCTTGTCCACCTCGGCCAGGCGGTGATGCAGGGCGTCGATCAGTTCCTGGCGGCGCTTCGGGTTGTCCAGCATGTCGTCCTGCAGGTACGGATTGCGGCGGACGGCCCAGATATCGCCCAGCACCTCGTACAGCATGCGCGCCGAACGGCCGGTCTGGCGGGCGCCGCGCAAGGCATCCAGCAAGCTCCACGACTCCTCGCCCAGCAGCCGGATGACGATCTCGCGATCGGAAAACGACGTGTAGTTGTAAGGAATTTCACGAAGGCGCGTGGCCTCGGGACCGTGGGGCGTTTCCGCCAGCAAAGCTTGAATTTGTGCAGGGGCATTCATTGTGAGATTGGACTTGTAGACTGAACCCGGGAGGGTCATTTTAGCGTATTGCGGCGCACCACGCCGGAACAGCCTTAGACAGCCGAGGGGCTATCCGGTTTGCAATAACCCACCAAAAATTTGCAAATTCCGGCTTTTCTTGGCAATGACGGATAAATACCCACCATAAAACTGAACGAAATTCATTCCTGGGCGCTTATGGCAATATGATTGCTTGCACCAAATTAGCCGAGCATTTGGCCGATCCGGTGCCAAACCCCGTCCGGCACGTACAACAGCAGCGAGGTCATGGTCAGGTAGCGCAGCAGTTTTCCGACCGCCATGTAGGCGATGCTGGGCCAAAACGGCAGCTTGAGCCAGCCGCCCAGCGTGCACAGCGGATCGCCGATACCGGGCAGCCAGGCCAGCAGCATGGTCTTGGCGCCGTAGCGTTCCAGCCAGTGGAACCAGCGGCTCTTGCGTTCCTTGGCGAACGATTGCTTGGCCTGGTAGCCCATCCAGTAGTCGATGGCGCCGCCCAGCGTGTTGCCGATGGTGGCGACGCCGATCACGCTCCAGAACATGGCCGGGTTGGCCTTGACGACAGCAAACACCGCCGGTTCCGAGCCCAACGGCACCAAGGTGGCGGAGATAAGACTGATGATAAAGACCGACGTCAGGCCCACTTCCGGCGCCGCCAACAGGTGCAGCAGCCAGGCGATTGCAGATTCGATCATCGGTTTCTTTGAGCGGAAGGAAAGGTGTCCATTATAATGAGTCGCACACCGCATGATTGAACAGTCCGGTCGCCCGCCCATCCGCGCGCGGCCCGCGCCCCTGCTTCACCCGGTCACACGCCGGATAGTTAGCACTGAATGAGCAAAACCCATTGGGGTCAAGTCTGACATTCGGACACGGGCTCTACCGTAGCGCGCTGCTACGGTAGAGCCCGTGTCCGAATGTCAGACTTGACCCCACCCCGGAATGACTACGTTTGCAGACCATGACTATCGACTATCTGAAGAAAATCCTGACCGCGCGCGTCTATGACGTCGCTACTGAAACCCCGCTGGAACTCGCGCCGACGCTGTCGCAGCGCTTCGAGAACCGAATTTACTTCAAGCGCGAGGACATGCAGAGCGTGTTCAGCTTCAAGATTCGCGGCGCCTACAACAAGATGGCCCACCTGAGCGAGGCCCAGCGCAAGCGCGGCGTGATCTGCGCTTCGGCCGGCAACCACGCCCAGGGCGTGGCGCTGTCGGCGGCCCGCATGGGCTGCCGCGCGGTCATCGTGATGCCGACCACCACCCCGCAGGTGAAGGTCGAGGCGGTCAAGGCGCGCGGCGGCGCCGACGTCGAGGTGGTGCTGCACGGCGAGTCCTATACCGATGCCTACAACCACGCGCTGCTGCTGGAGCAGGAACAGAAGCTGACCTTTGTCCATCCGTTCGACGATCCCGATGTGATCGCCGGCCAGGGCACCATCGGCATGGAAATCCTGCGCCAGCATTCCGGCCCCATCCACGCGATCTTCGTGCCGATCGGCGGCGGCGGCCTGATCTCCGGCATCGCCGCCTACGTCAAGCAGATCCGCCCGGACATCAAGATCATCGGCGTGCAGAGCCTGGACTCGGACGCCATGGCGCGCAGCGTCAAGGCCGGCGAGCGCGTGACGCTGGCCGACGTGGGCCTGTTCGCCGACGGCACGGCGGTGCGCCTGGCCGGCGAGGAAACCTTCCGCCTGGTGCAGCAGTATGTGGACGACATCATCCTGGTCGACACCGACGCCATCAGCGCGGCCATCAAGGACGTGTTCAGCGACACCCGCTCGATCCTGGAGCCGTCCGGCGCGCTGGCCATCGCCGGCGCCAAGGCCTATGTCGAGCGCGCAGCGCTGAGCAAGGACCCGGTCAAGAACGAGACGCTGATCACCATTGCCAGCGGCGCCAATATGAACTTCGACCGCCTGCGCTTCGTGGCCGAGCGCGCCGAGCTGGGCGAGGCGCGCGAGGCGGTGTTCGCCGTCACGCTGCCGGAACAGCGCGGCAGCTTCAAGCGCTTCTGCGCGCTGGTCGGCCCGCGCAACGTCACCGAGTTCAACTACCGCATCAGCGACAAGGACGAGGCCCACGTGTTCTGCGGCGTGCAGATCGCCGACCGCGGCGAGTCGGGCGCGCTGGCGCGCACCTTCGAGCAGCACGATTTCAAGACGCTGGACCTGACCCACGACGAGCTGGCCAAGGCCCACATCCGCCATCTGGTCGGCGGCAAGAGCGCGCTGGCCAAGGACGAGTTGCTGTATCGTTTCGAATTCCCCGAGCGTCCGGGCGCGCTGATGCGCTTCCTCAATTCGATGGCGCCGAACTGGAACATCTCGCTGTGCCACTACCGCAGCCAGGGCGGGGACGTCGGCCGCATCCTGATCGGCCTGCAGGTGCCGCCGGAGGAAATGGACCAGTTCGCGCAGTTCCTCACCACGCTGGGCTACCGCTACTGGGATGAAAGCGCCAATCCCGTGTACAAGCTGTTCCTGGGCTAAGCCCGGCACGACGGCATGGTTTGCGCTACCATGCCGTCCTTCACCGAATCACACACACCGCCATGACCAACACCGTCGACCTGTCCCCGCTGGGAAAAACCTCCGCCTACCGCACCGACTACGCGCCGGAGCTGCTGTTCCCGATCCCGCGCCAGGGCAAGCGCGACGAGCTGGGCCTGACCGGCACCCTGCCCTTCTTCGGCGTCGACATCTGGAACGCCTACGAGATCTCGTGGCTGAACACGCGCGGCAAGCCGCAGGTGGCGATCGCCCGCATCACGGTGCCGGCCGATTCGCCCAACATCATCGAGTCGAAGTCCTTCAAGCTGTACCTGAACTCCTTCAACCAGACCCGCCTCGACAGCGTGGTCGCGCTCAAGCAGCTGCTGCAGCAGGACTTGTCGAACGGCTTCGGCGCCAACGTCCACCTCTCGCTGACCCAGCCGGAGGAATTCGGCATGGTGGAGATGGGCGAGCTCGACGGCCTGCTGCTGGACCGCCTGGACATCGACGTCGACCACTACAGCCCGGCGCCCGAGCTGCTCAAGGCCGCGCTGGACGAGGAGCCGGTCGAGGAGAAGCTGATCTCGCACCTGCTCAAGTCGAACTGCCTGGTCACCGGCCAGCCGGACTGGGCCAGCGTGCAGATCCACTACGCCGGCCCGCAGATCGACCAGGAGAGCCTGCTGCGCTACCTGATCGGCTTCCGCGAGCACAACGAGTTCCACGAGCAGTGCGTCGAGCGCATCTTCACCGACATCCTGCGCCAGTGCCAGCCGCAGCAATTGTCGGTGTACGCCCGCTACACCCGGCGCGGCGGGCTGGACATCAACCCCTGGCGCAGCAACTTCAGCAGCGCCCAGAAGCCGTCCAATCTTCGTGGCGCACGTCAATAGGTCTGGCACTTTTTCCAATCAAACGGGAAAAATCAGGCGTATGATAGGCGGATGGGGCGCGGTTGCACGCGACGGCGCGCCATTTGGCCACACCGGCCGGAAAACGCGCAAATAATCGGAAATTCGCCCCGGACCCTGGCGAAAAACCGGCGTTTTCCCTGATTCCTACTCAGAAATAGCGATTCCTTTCTTTGCTGCAAATACAGCCCAGCCCGCGCGCCGGCTGGCTGACATAAACACAACGACCGGCGTGAGCGATTTCATGTTACATGGCGCAGAAACCAGCCTATAATTCTGCTCGCATGCCACCTTTGTGCGTTGCAACATTTAATGTCGCGTTATGAATAACCTTAGCAAAATACTCTCACTGGAAAACGTGCAGCTCGATCTGGAAGTGTCCAGCAAGAAGCGCGCTTTCGAGCAGGCCGGCCTGATCTTCGAAAACAATTGCGGCATCGCCCGCTCCACCGTGTCGGACAATCTGTTCGCGCGCGAGCGCCTCGGTTCGACCGGGCTGGGCCATGGCGTCGCCGTGCCGCACGGCCGCATCAAGGGCATGAAGAGCTTGAAATCGCCGCTGGCCGCCTTCGTGCGCCTGGCCGAGCCGATTCCGTTCGAATCGCCCGACGGCAAGCCGGTCAACCTGCTGTTCTTCCTGCTGATCCCGGACCACGTCACCCAGCAGCACCTGGAGATCCTGTCCGAGATCGCCGAGATGTTCTCCGACGACGCCTTCCGCACCGCGCTGAGCACCGACGCCGATCCGAAATCGGTCCATGCGCGCATCATCAACTGGGTGCCCAGCCTGCAGGCCGCCGGCTGAGATCGGCTGGGTCGCCGGACTATAGGTTAAACTAAGGTTTAGTTCATCCTCCTGCAAAGACGACCCATGCTGCAAACTCCGCTGACGATCCAACGCCTGTACGACGACAATCGCGAAAGTTTGCAGCTCGGCTGGTTCGCCGGCTTCCCCGGCGGCGAGCGCCTGATCTCCGGCGACGTGGCCTCGGCCGCCGACCAGGTCGGCCACCTGAACACCATCCACCCGGGCCGCATCCAGGTCTTCGGGCACCAGGAAATCAACTACTACCAGCGTTTGAAATCGCTCACGCGCGCCCACGTCATCGGCGAGCTGATCGCCGGCGGCCCGCCGGCGCTGATCATCGCGCAAGGGCTGGAGACGCCGCCCGACATCCTCGCCATCTGCGACGAGAAAAACATTCCGCTGTTCTCCACGCCGCTGCCGGCCGCGCAGGTGATCGACTTCCTGCGCGTCTACCTGTCCAAGAAGCTGGCCCAGCGCATCATCATGCACGGCGTGTTCATGGACGTGCTGGGCGTGGGCGTGCTGATCACGGGCGACTCGGGCCTGGGCAAGAGCGAGCTGGGGCTGGAGCTGATCTCGCGCTCGCACGGCCTGGTGGCCGACGACGCGGTGGAGTTCTCGCGCATCGCGCCGAACATGATCGAGGGCCGCTGCCCGGCGCTGCTGCAGAACCTGTTGGAAGTGCGCGGGCTGGGGCTGCTGGACATCAAGGCCATCTTCGGCGAGACCGCCGTGCGCCGCAAGATGCGGCTGAAGCTGATCGTGCACCTGGTGCGGCGCGGCGCGGCCGACGAGGAGGTGGAACGCCTGCCGTTCCAGTTCCCGACCGAGGACGTGCTGGGCCTGCCGATCCGCAAGGTGGTGATCCCGGTGGCGGCCGGCCGCAACATCGCGGTGCTGCTGGAGGCCGCCGTGCGCAACACCATCCTGCAACTGCGCGGCATCGATACGCTGCAGGAGTTCATGGAGCGCCAGCGACAAGCGATGAGCGGCGACTAAGCGATAAGAGCCGACCTCATGGCTTTTTCGCATCATTGCGAAAACTAAACATGGTCAGGATGGGCAAGCTTTGCCGGGCTGCGGTATCATCCGGGGCTATGCGCATCGTACTCATTACCGGTATTTCCGGCTCCGGCAAATCCGTGGCCCTGAACGTCCTGGAAGACACGGGACACTATTGCGTCGACAACCTGCCGCCCACCCTGCTTGCCAGCCTGGTGGACACCCTGGTCGAGGAAGGCCTGGAGGCGCTCGCCGTGGCGGTCGATGCGCGCAGCGCCGAATCGCTGGCCACGCTGCCGGCCGCCGTCGAGCGCCTGCGCGCGCAAGGTCACGACGTAAAGATCATATTCCTGACCGCGAACACCCATTCGCTGGTGGCGCGCTTTTCGGAGACGCGGCGCAGCCATCCGCTGTCGCACGAGCTGCGGCCGGGCCAGAACCCGGCGGCGCGGCGCACGCTGATCGAATGCATCTCGGAGGAACGCGAGCGGCTGTCGACCATCGAACAGCTGGGCCATGTGATCGACACCTCGGAACTGAGCGCCAACAAATTGCGCGCCTGGGTCAAGGACCTGGTGGCGATCGAGCGCGCGCCGCTGATCCTGTTCTTCGAATCGTTCGCCTTCAAGCTGGGCGTGCCGCTGGACGCGGACTTCGTGTTCGACGTGCGGGCGCTGCCGAATCCCTACTACGACCTGACCTTGCGTCCGCTGACCGGGCGCGACGCGCCGGTGATCGACTTCCTCAACGCCCAGCCGAGCGCGCTGGACCTGATGAACGACATCCGCGTCTTCATCGAGAAATGGCTGCCGTCCTTCAAGACCGACAACCGCAGCTACCTGACGGTGGCGGTGGGCTGCACCGGCGGCCAGCACCGCTCGGTCTACATGGCCGAGCAGCTGGCGGCCTACTTCCAGCAATCCGAACGCGTCATCCTGCGCCACCGCGAGCAGTAGGCGCCGGCGATTCCGGACCGCGAAACGCATTGCTCGTCAATGGAGGCTAGATCATGGCTGAGAAATTTTCCCCTTACGATCCGGCGCAGGCCCTCAGCAGCCGCGAGGCCATCGAGATATTCATGACCGACGCTTTCGAAACCGGCGATGCCGTACACATCGCCGCAGCGCTGGATGTCGTCGCGAAGGCGCAGGGGCTCACGCAATTGGGCGGTGAGCCATCCCTGAAGACAACGCTGGCATTGATGAAGGCGTTCGGGCTAAGGCTGACGATCGCCGCCAGTCCCGCCGGCACATCCTGATCGGCGCAGCGCCAGCGTCAACGGCTCCAGTGCACCACTTCAATGGTGTGGCCGTCCGGGTCTTTGATCAAGGTGCCGAAATAGCGCTCGTTGATGTCCGGCCCAGGCCGGGCTCGCGCAGCGCGGTCGCGCCCGATCCCATCGCCGCGTCGAAGAATGCCTGCGCCGCCTGCTGGCTGGGTGCGGCGACCGCCACGTGGCTGCGGTCGCCGGCCAGCGCGCCGTTGGCGCGCAACTGGGCGATGCGGCGCTGGCAGGTGGCGGCCGACGCGTGCACCAGCCCGGCGATGCGCCGCAGCGGCATCGCCGCGTCTTCCTGCAGCAGGTTCAATATCTGGATATCGAGTCGGTCCAGTTCGACAGCCATCGGCAGCTCAGTCCAGGTGGCGCAGCGGGTGGGCGTAGTCGGGCCACACCGGCTGGAAGAAGCGCCGCACCATGGCGTCGTCCACCTCCTCCAGCACGGCCGGCTTCCATTGCGGCGCGTTGTCCTTGTCGATCACCAGCGCGCGCACGCCTTCGATCACTTCGCCATCCTCGAAGTTGTGGCGCACCAGCGTGCGCTCCATGCGCAGGCAGGCGGCCACGTCCAGCGCGGCGCCGCGCTCGACCAGCTCGTGCGCCACGCACATCATCAGCGGCGAGCGCGTGGCCATCACCTGCAGCGTCTTTTGCGCGAAGGCGCTGTCGTCCGTCTTCAGCGAGGCGACGATGGCCGGCACCGAGCCGGCGCCGAAGTGGCGGTCGATGGCGGCGCGTTCGGCGGCCAGCTTGCTGTCGCCCGCCGCGTCCTTGAACGGCGCCGCGAAGGCGGCGATGGCGGCCCGCAAGCCGGTGCCCGGCGTCGCGTCAAGCAGGGCCGACAGCGCCGCCATCTCACTGCCCGGCACGAAGTGGTCGGCCAGGCCGGCGTGCAGCGCGTCGGCCGCGCCGACGGTCACGCCGGTCACGCCCAGGTAGCAGCCCAGCTTGCCCGGCGCGCGCGACAGGAAGTAGCTGCCGCCCACGTCCGGGAACAGGCCGATGTTCACCTCCGGCATGGCCATCTTGGTCCGCTCGGTGACGATGCGCACGCGGCAGCCGGGACCGCCCTGCGCCACGCCCATGCCGCCGCCCATGACCACGCCGTCCATCAGCGCGATGTAGGGCTTGGAATAAAAATGGATCAGGTGGTTGAGCGCGTACTCCTCGGTGAAGAAGTCCTCCACCAGCGCGCTGCCGCCCTGCGGCGTGGCGCGGCCGGCGTCGTAGAAGAAGCGGATGTCGCCGCCGGCGCAGAAGGCCTTCTCGCTGCTGCTGCGGATGACCACCGCAGCCACGCCGCTGTCGTCGCGCCATGCCATCAGCGCCTGCGTGATGTCACGCACCATCGCCAGCGATAAAGAGTTCAAGGCCTTGGGCCGGTCCAGCGTGATGAAGCCGGTTCCGTTGCTGACGCTGGTGTGGACGTATTCGCTCATGAGGTCGCAGGATAGTGGTGAAAACCCTATTCTATGCGGGCGCAAAAAAGGGCGCCAGTGCGCCCTTAGTTTGATGGTGCCGAGGCCGTTGTTATAGGGCGGCGGCAGCGGGTTCGTAGCTATCCGGGAGATGCTTGATCGCATCGTGGCCGTGCTCTTGGACCTTGGCTTTGTACTTCATGACCTGCCGATCCAGCTTGTCGACCAAGGTGTCGATGGCGGCGTACAGGTCCTGCGACAGGCTTTCCACGTAGACGGTCTTGCCCGACATGCGCAGGTTGATTTCAGCCTTCTGGCGTTTCTCTTTCTCTTTAAGGTTATCTACGGTCAGGATGACAGCAATATCAATCACTTGATCAAAGTGGCGGGTGACGCGTTCCAGCTTGCTCTGCACGTATTCACGGATGGCAGAGGTCACTTCGAGATGATGTCCACTGATGGTGAGATTCATACACACTCCTAAAGATAATGTCGCTTCTTACGGTTAGTGCGGGGCCCATTGCCACCGGGCGCGCAGGAACCAAGGAACTACAAAGACTTGCGGAGACTGACTGGCGGGATCTTCAAAGCTTCGCGATATTTGGCAACAGTTCGTCGCGCAATCACCATGCCTTGTTCTCCCAGCATGTCCGCAATCTTACTGTCGGATAAAGGATTTTTCGGGTCTTCTGCTCCTGTCAATTGCACGATGAGTGCGCGTATCGCCGTCGAACTTGCTTCCCCCCCCGCTTCGGTGGCGACATGGCTACCAAAGAAATATTTCAACTCAAACATGCCATGCGGGGTCAGCATATATTTTTGAGTTGTTACACGAGAAATAGTGCTCTCGTGTAGACCCAGTGTATCAGCAATTTCGCGAAGCACAAGGGGGCGCATGGCAACCGCGCCATGGGAGAAAAAGTTCTTTTGTCGTTCTACTATCGCTTGTGCGACGCGCAAAATCGTGTCGAAACGCTGGCGCATATTCTTGATCAGCCACTTCGCTTCCTGCAGCTGCGCGCCCATCGCGCCCTCGCCTTTTCCCTGCTTGAGCAGGTTGGCGTACATGGCGTTCACGCGCAGGCGCGGCATGACGTCGTTGTTGAGGCTCACTTGCCAGCCGTTGCGCGCTTTTTTGACGATCACATCCGGCACCACGTAGTCCGACACGTCCGACGCGAACGCCGAGCCCGGATGCGGATTGCACTGGCGGATGACGGTTTGTGCTTCGCGCAAATCCTCGTCGTCGCACACCAGCGCCTTCTTCAATTTGTTGAAGTCGCGCTGGGCGAACCAGGTCAAATGATTTTCCACGATGGCCAGCGCCATGCGCCGCGTCACCATCGGTATGCCCGGCAGGCGCTTGATCTGCAGCGCCAAACATTCGGACGCGTTGCGCGCGCCCACGCCCATCGGGTCGAAGCTTTGCAGCAGCGACAAGGCGGTGCGCAGCTCGTCGATGTCCACCTCCAGCTCCTCCGGCAGGCGGGCGTGGATCTCGTCCAGCGATTCCTCGAGGTAGCCGTTCTCGTCCAGCGCGTCGATGATCAGCTCGACCAGCGCGCGGTCGCGCATCTCCAGCACCGTCACGCGCATCTGCTCCATCAGGTGCTCGCGCAGCGTGCAGTGGCTGGCCTCGAGCTGCGGGCGCGAATCCTCGTCGTCGGGCGCCTTGCTGCGGCCGGCGTCGCTCCAGTCGACGTCGGCGTCGCTGCTGGTGCTCTCGGTGTCGGCGGCCGGGCCGTCGTAGTTGTCGGCGTCGGCGGCAGGCGCTTCCTGGGCGTTGGGCGGGCCTTCGGGCGGCGCGTCGCCGACCGGGGCTTGTTGGCTGATGGCGCCGTCCGACAGCAGCCGCAGCGAGCGGTCCAGCGGGTCGTCGAGGCGCTCCAGCAGCGGATTATCGGTCAGCAGCTGTTCCAGTTCCTGATGCAGCTCCAGCGTCGACAGTTGCAGCAGCCGGATCGACTGCTGCAGCTGAGGCGTCAGCGCGAGGTGCTGCGACGTGCGCAGTTGCAAAGACTGTTTCATGGGTTTTACATACGGAAGTGTTCACCCAGATACACGCGACGCACCGATTCGTTGGCGATGATGTCGTCTGGCCGGCCTGAAGCCAATACCGTGCCCTGGTTGATGATATATGCGCGGTCGCAGATGCCCAGCGTCTCGCGCACATTGTGATCGGTAATGAGGACGCCGATGCCGCGTTCCTTGAGGAAGCGCACGATGCGCTGGATCTCAATGACGGCGATCGGGTCGACCCCGGCGAATGGTTCGTCGAGCAGCACGAAGCGCGGGTTGGTCGCCAGTGCGCGCGCGATCTCCACGCGGCGGCGCTCGCCGCCCGAGAGCGACAGCGCCTGGTTCTCGCGCAGCTTTTCGATCTGCAAATCGGCCAGCAGGGTATTGAGCCGTTCATCAATGGCAGCCTTGGATAAAGGCTTGCCGTCCACTTTCTGGATTTCGAGGACGGCGCGGATATTTTCTTCCACCGTCAGCTTGCGGAACACCGACGCTTCCTGCGGCAGGTAGGACAAGCCGAGCGAGGCGCGGCGGTGGATCGGCAGCGAGGAGATGTCGGTGCCGCTGATGTCGATGCTGCCGGCGTCCGACGGCACCAGGCCGACGATCATGTAGAACGAGGTGGTCTTGCCGGCGCCGTTGGGGCCGAGCAGGCCCACCACTTCGCCGCATTCGACCTGCAGGGAGACGTCATGCACGACCTGGCGCTTGCCGTAGGTCTTTTGCAGGCCGCGTACGATCAGGGTGCTACCGCAGGATGGTTCCATGCTCACTTCTCCGTGGCCGGCGGCGTCGACGCGGCCGGCGTGGTTGCTGGAGCGGTGGCCGGCGCGGCCGGGCGGATGGTCGGCTGGATCACCATGGTGCCGCGGCCGGCGCCCGGCTTGCTCTCGCCGGTGACGGTGTTCTTCACGGCGAACTGTTCCTTGCGGCTGTCGTAGGAGATGAACTCGCCGTTGACCTCGTCGCTGAGGCGGCCCGCTTCGAGGCGGCGCACCTTGGCCTTGGAGAACAGCTTGACCAGGTCGGTCTTGTTGCTGTATTCGATGCGCTCGGCCTCGCCCTCGACCCACTGGTCGCCGGCGCCGTCGCGCTTCTGGCGGAAGGTGGCCGGCGTGCCGGGCGTGCTGGTGAGCACGACGAAGTCGTAGCCTTCGGGGTCGGTGGTCATCACCGCCTTGGGCGACTTCAGCAGCAAGGTGCCGCGCGTCAGGATCACGTTGCCGATCAGCGTCTTGACCTGCTTGACGTCGTCGATCTGCAGGTCGTCGTACTGGATCGTGGTCGGCTTGGTGGAGTCGGCCTTTTCCGCGTGGGCGGCACAGGCCGCCATCAGCAGCACGGCGGCCGAAAACATCAGTTTTTTCATCGTCATTCCATTCTTCATCGTTGGTTCTTCAATGGCCGGGGCGCGGCGGCAGCACCAGCTGCCCGCGTCCGCCCAGCTGCACTTCGCGGGTGGCGTTGTTGGCCTTCATGCCGACGCCGTTGGCGGTGGCGTTGCCGATCTCCAGCGCCACCGGCGCCGTGGTTTCCATCCGTTCCTCGTCCGGGTACACCGTCAGGGTCGAGGTCGTCATGCGCAGCGCCTGCGCCTTCGGCGTGGCAGGGCGCACCACGTCCACATTACCACTGAGCTTGACGCGCGTATTGCCCTGGTCGACATGGGCGGTGTCGGCATGCATATTCATCGGCGGCTGGTCGCCCGACAGGCTGTGCACGTACGGCTTGTCGATGTCGGAGGCGTCGCCGACCGGCCGGTGGGTCAGCTTCTCGCCGGAGATGATGTAGGCCGGCTGGCCGGTCTTGTTCATGCGGACCATGCTGAAGCGGTCGATGATGTAGTCCGGCTCGTCGCGGTGCTGGTCGGCCTGCGCCTGCTGGCCGGCCTGGTTGACCACCTGCACCAGCCAGAAGCTGCCGACGGCGACCAACACACCGACCACCATCACGATGGTCAGCTGCCAGCGGTGGGCTGTTCTCTTATGCATGCTCGGTCCTCGTCAAACCAGGAACTGCGCCATCACGCGCTCGTACGTGCCCTGCGCGTGCAGCAGCAGTTCGCACACTTCGCGCACGGCGCCGCGGCCGCCGGCGGCGACCGTGGTGTGGTGGGCGCGCTCCAGCACCTCGGCGCGGCCGTTCGGCACGGCCACCGCGAAGCCGACGCGCGTCAGGATAGGCAGGTCGACCACGTCGTCGCCGATGAAGCCGACCTGCTCGGCGGTGAGGCCGGTCTTTTCCAGCAACGCCTTGAACGGCGTGAGCTTGTCGTGGCCGCCCTGGTGCAGGAAGCCGATGCCGAGGTCGGCCGCGCGCTTGATCACCTGCGGCGAGGTGCGCGCGCTGATGATGGCGGTCTGCACGCCGGACTCCTGCAGCAGCTTGATGCCCAGGCCGTCGTGCACATTGAAGGTCTTCAGCGCCTCGCCCTCGGCGCCGTAGTGCAGGCTGCCGTCGGTCAGCACGCCGTCGACGTCGAAGATCATCAGCTTGACGCGCGCGGCGCGTTCCACATAGGTCGGTTCGGTCATCAGATCACCTTGGCGCGGGTCAGGTCGTGGATGTGCAATGCGCCGACCAGCTTGCCGTCGGCGTCGGTCACCAGCATCTGGTTGATGCGGAACTGCTCCATCACGGCGACGGCGTCGACCGCCAGCTTTTCCGGCGAGATGCTGCGCGGGTTGGCGTGCATGACGTCGCGGATCACGACCTTGGTGAAGTCCTGGACCTTCTCGATCATGCGGCGCAGGTCGCCGTCGGTGAACACGCCGATCGGCTTGTCGTCGGCGTCGACCACGGCGGTCATGCCCATGCCCTTCTGCGTGATCTCCAGCAGCGCATCGGTCAGCTTGACGTCGGCGGTGACCTTCGGCACGGCGTCGCCGCTGCGCATGACGTCGCGCACGTGGGTCAGCAGGCGGCGGCCCAGCGCGCCGCCCGGATGGGAGCGCGCGAAGTCCTCCTCCTTGAAGCCGCGCAGGTCCAGCAGCGCGACGGCGATGGCGTCGCCCAGCGCCAGCGTGACGGTGGTCGAGGTGGTCGGCGCCAGGTTCATCGGGCAGGCTTCCTTGGCCACGGCCACGTTCAGGTGGACGTCGGCGATGCCGGCCAGGCTGGAGCCGGGCTTGCCGGTCATGGCGATGACCTTGCTGCCCATGCGCTTGACCACCGGCAGGATGGTCATCAGCTCGGCGCTCTCGCCGGAATAGGAGATGGCGATGAAGGCGTCGTCGGCGGTGACCATGCCGAGGTCGCCGTGGGCGGCTTCGGCCGGATGCACGAACAGCGCCGGCGTGCCGGTCGAGGCCAGCGTGGCGGCGATCTTGCGGCCGATGTGGCCGGACTTGCCGATGCCGGACACGACCACGCGGCCCTTGCAGTTCAGCAACAGTTCGATGGCCTGCACCACGCTGTCGTCGGCGTCCAGGCGAGCGTTGAGGGCGGCGATGGCCTCGGCCTCGTTCTGCAGGGTGTCGCGGGCAAGGCGCAACGCATGCGCGGCCATATTTGCGTCAAAAGCTTTCAGCATTGTTTTTTCATGGGTTACACTCATGCCCAAGTATAGCCGAATTGAGAAAGCAAAAAACTTGCCAGTAACAACATAAGGGCCCCTACAGCCCACAAACAACGAAATAATATTTTCTGGCCAGGTCGATATGACGTTTACACCTTTGGAATTGACCTTGTTGTTGCTGGGCAGCGCGGTGCTGGGCGTGGTCGCCTTCCGCATGCTGCAGCTGCCGCCGATGCTGGGCTACCTGGCGGTCGGCATCCTGATCGGCCCCCACGCGCTGGGCCTGGCCGAGTCGAGCGAGGCCTTCCACTCGCTGGCCGAGTTCGGCGTGGTGTTCCTGATGTTCTCCATCGGGCTGGAGTTCTCCCTGCCCAAACTCATGGCCATGCGCCGCATTGTGTTCGGGCTGGGCATGGCGCAGGTGGTGCTGACCATCGCCGCCACCATGGTGTTCGGCTGGGCCATCGCCACCCAGCTGCCGCCGGCCATCCACATCGGCTGGCAGGCCTCGTTCGCGCTGGGCGGCGCGCTGGCCATGTCGTCCACCGCCATCGTCTCCAAGATGCTGACCGAGCGGCTGGAGCTGGAAAGCGCGCACGGCCGCAAGATCATCGGCATCCTGCTGTTCCAGGATCTGGCCGTGGTGCCGCTGCTGATCCTGATCCCGTCGCTGGGCCAGCGGCCGGACGCGCTGGCCGAGACGCTGGCCTGGGCCGGCGTCAAGGCCGTGATCGTGCTGGCGCTGTTGCTGTTCTTCGGCCAGAAGCTGGTGCGCGGCTGGTTCACGGTGGTGGTCAAGCGGCGCTCGCAGGAACTGTTCATGCTCAACCTGCTGCTGATCACGCTGGGCGCGGCCTGGATCACCGAGCGCGCCGGCCTGTCGCTCGCGCTGGGCGCCTTCGTGGCCGGCATGCTGATCTCCGAGACCGAGTACAAGCACCAGGTGGAGGAGGACATCAAGCCCTTCCGCGACGTGCTGCTGGGGCTGTTCTTCATCACCATCGGCATGCTGCTCAACGTGCGGCTGGTGATGACGCACTGGTGGCTGGTGCTGGTGCTGCTGGCGGGACCGGTGCTGCTCAAGTTCGCGCTGATCGCCGGGCTGGCCAAGCTGTTCGGCGCCTCGGACGGCGTGTCGATGCGTACCGGCCTGGCGCTGGCGCAGGCCGGCGAGTTCGGCTTCGTGCTGCTGAACCTGGCCGGCGGCAGCCATCTGATGGACCCGCTCATCATCCAGGTGGTGCTGGCGTCGATGGTGCTGTCGATGCTGGTGGCGCCGTTCATCATCGCCAAGTCGGACCAGATCGTGATGAAGGTCTCCAGCAACGAATGGATGATGCAATCGCTGGCGCTGACCAAGATCGCCAGCCGCACCATGTCCACCAACAAGCACGTGATCGTGTGCGGCTTCGGCCGCAGCGGGCAGAGCCTGGCGACCCTGCTGGCCGAGGAAAATATCGACTACCACGCGCTGGACCTGGATCCGGAGCGGGTGCAGGAGGCGCAGACGGCCGGGCGCAGCGTGTCCTACGGCGACGCCGCGCGGCGCGAAAGCCTGGTGGCGGCCGGCATCTACCGCGCCAGCGCGGTGGTGATCACCTACGCCAGCACGCCGTCGGCGCTGAAGGTGCTGCACCTGGTGCACGAGCTGGCGCCGACCTTGCCGGTGATCGTGCGCTCGTACGACGATACCGACCTCGACCGCTTGAAGGCGGCCGGCGCTGCGGAGGTGGTGCCGGAGCTGATGGAGGGCAGCCTGATGCTGGCCTCGCACGCGCTGGTGATGCTGGGCGTGCCGTTGCGGCGGGTGGTGCATAGGGTGCAGACGGCGCGCGAGGAACGCTACGCCTCGCTGCGCGGCTACTTCCACGGCGCCAGCGACGCCGGCGAGGAGGCGGACATGGAACGGCTGCATTCGGTGACGCTGAGCGACAGCGCGGCCGGCGTGGGCAAGTCGCTGGGCGAGATCGACATGGCCGGCGCGGGCGCCGAGGTCAGCGGCATCCGGCGCGGCAAGGGCCGGCTGGACGTGACGCCGGAGCTGGTGCTGGAAGCGGGCGACGTGGTGGTCTTGCGCGGCACGGCCGAAGCCGTCAACCGCGCCGAGCAGCGCCTGCTGCGCTAAAACACAGTGGGGTCAAGTCTGACATTCGGACACGGACTCTGCCGTTGGCTGGGGGTCAAGTCTGACATTCGGACACGAGCTCAACCGTAGGCGGCGCCTACGGTTGAGCTCGTGTCCGAATGTCAGACTTGACCCCCGTGTTGCGCAACAGGTTCGGCGCGGCTCACTACGCGGTTGCGGCCGGTTTCCTTGGCGACGTACAGCAGCGTGTCGGCCTGCGCCACCCAGGCGCGCGCGACGGCAGCCGGGTCGCCTTCGGCTTCGCCGGGATTGAGGCAGGCCACGCCGATCGATACCGTGACCGACAACTGCAATTCCTGCGACAACGCGATCATGCTGCCGGCCACGCTGGCGCGGATGCGCTCGGCCACGAAGGCCGCACTCTCCAGATTGGCGTCGATCAGCAGCACGACGAATTCCTCGCCGCCGAAACGCGCCAGCGCGTCCGACGTGCGCAGCTCGTTCTTGATGCGGGTGGCCACTTCGCGCAGCACGTCGTCGCCGCCGCCGTGGCCGACCGTGTCGTTGACCCGCTTGAAGTGGTCGATGTCGATGTACATGAACGAGATCGGATATTTCTGGCGCCGCGCACGCGCGATCTCTTCCAGCAGGCGCCGGTCGATGTAGCGCCGGTTGTAGACCCCGGTCAGCGAATCGGTCAGCCCGATGTACTTCAACATCTCGTTGCTGATGACGTTTTCCAGGCAGATGGCGATGATCGACGCCATGTGCTCGATGAAGTCCGTGCCCAGGCTGGGCGTGAAGCGGGTCGGGTCGCAGCTGCCCAGGTTGAGGCTGCCGATGATGCGCTTGTTGCGCAGCAGTGGCACCAGCGCCACGCTCTGCAGCCCGGCCGGCGGCCGCGGGAACGGCGTCGCGTGGCGCTGCGCGTCGTACATCCCCAGCAGCGGCTTGGGCGTCGGCGTGTAGACGTTGCGCTGGCCCAGGTCGAAGCCCAGCCCGTCCAGCGATTCCACAAAGATCAGCTCGGGGAAATCCTCGAACACCACGTCCAGCTTGAGCATGACGGTGCGGATGTCGGCGTCCTCGTCGACCAGGGTCAGGGTCACGCTGTCGAGCTCGGAGATCACCGGCAGCACGCGGAAGATGGTGCCGATCAGTTCGGGGAAATTGGCGGCGCTGACGATGTCCAGGTCGAAGGCCTGGTGGCGGGTCATGATGGAGTGGTTGCGCTCGGCCTGCTCCAGCAGGTAAGCCATGCGCGCCCGCAGGGCCTGGTTTTCGGCCGCCAGATCCACCGCGCGCGCGGCGTGGTCAGTCTGCGGCGATAACTTGCCTGTTGCAGTTTGCGTCATATTTGCCCTTACTCATCAGCTGGTTTCATTCCCCTTGCCACATTACGCCAACTTTTGCCGATTGGGAATGCCTGAGCGCGTTAAAACGCCAGCGTGACGACGATTTCCTGCCCCACCCGCACCTGCTGGCCCTCGCCCGCGACCAGGATGGCGTTCATGCCGAAGCACAGGGCGCCATCCAGCTCGGCCTTGGCGCGGTAGCTTTGCATGATGTCCAGCGGGTCGGGGCCGAACTGGCCGGTGGCCTGGTCGACCGACGGCATGGGACAGCGCGAGCACGGCTTGACCGGCTTGAGCAGGGCGTCGCCCAGCTGGAACGATTCGACGTAGTCCTCCTCGAACGCCTCGATGCCGGACACGACCAGGTTGGGACGGAAGCGGTTCATCGGGATGGCCTCGCGGCCGGCACGGCGCAGCTTGTCGTTCAGGTCGTCCAGCGAAGCGGCCCCGGCCACGAGCATCGGATAGCCGTCCGAGAACATGGTGGTGGCGGCCACGCCGTTGGTCCACTTCTCGCTGACCGCGCGCTCGGCGTTGGCGTGGAAGCGCGCCAGCCGGCACGGCACGCCAATCGCCTGGGTGAACCATGCGGCGGTCAGGTCGTCGCAGTCGTAGGCCAGCACGGTGTCGTCCCAGACTTGGGTGGTGAGGGTGGGCGCCAGATAGGGATCGGGCAGGTCGAGCGGAATTTCCAGCCGCAGCATGCCGGGCGCGCGCAGCTCCAGCGTGCTGCCCTTGAGGCTGGGCGTGATCAGCGCCATACGCGGATGGTCGCGCTGGGTCAGGCAGACGCCGGCGCCGTCGACCACCATCCATTCGCGGTCGTAGATCTGTCCGGACATCAGGCCGGTGACGGTCAGCGTGGCTTCCTGCAGCGGGATGCCGCCGCAGGACTTGATCGGATACAGCGTGATTTCGGAGAGGATGGGCATGTTCGGCACCGTTGTTAGGCAGATGAAAACATTGCCATTATACGATCAGCCGAGTCGGCCCGCCCTCCCCGTCCGGGATTACTCCTCGGCTTTGGCGGCGGCGGCCTTGGGCGCGCGCGGTGCGCGTGGCGCCGCCGGCTTGCGGGGCTTGGCGGGGGCCTTGGCCTTGGCCGGCTTGGCGGCCGGCGCGGCTTCGGCCTCGGCCGGTGCCGCCGGTGCGGGCGCATCGACCGGCGCAGGCGCAGGCGCTGCAGCCGGCTGCTCGCCGTTCACCGCTGCCGCGCCCTTGCCGCCGCGCGCATTCTTCGCGCCCTTGCCGCCCTTGCCCGATGCGGCGTCCTCGGCCTTCGGCTTGGCGGCCTCTTTCAGTTTGCGTGCGGGCGGTTTCTGGCCGCTTTTCTTCTTGGCCGGCGCGTCGATGGCAAGCACCGGCTCGCTGGCCACCACCGGCAGCTCGACCGCCGCTTCGATGACCACCGGCGCCTCGGCCGCAGCCTCGGCACGGTCCTGACGCTCACCCTGCTTGCGTCCGCCGCGATTGCCGCGACCACGGCCACGGCCGCGATCGGACTCGGCCGCAGGTTCCGCCGCCGCTTCCGGCTGACCAGCAACTTGCTCAGGCTCGACATAGGCCGGCACGTCCTGCTCCGCCTCGTCCTCGGCAGGTTGGGCGACGCGCGCCTGCTGCGCCAGGCGCTCGGCCTGACGCTCGGCGAAACGCTCGGCGGCGGTGCGGCCGCGGCCGCGGCTGCGGCGCGACTCCTGCTTGCCGCCATCCTGCGCCTCGGCCTGCGCGCCGTCCAGCGGCGCCTCGCTCACCTGCAAGCCGGGCGTCGCCACGCCGGTGCCGCGATACACATACGCGCCGGACTTTTCATCGCGGCCGAATTCCAGCAGGCCGCGCGCCTTGCATTCCTCGATCAGGTTGCCGAAGGTGCGGAAGCCATAGTAGGACTCGCTGAAGTCCGGCTTGCGGCGCTTGATCGCCTCCTTCAGCACGGAGGCCCAGATCTTGCCGCTGTCGCCGCGCTCGGAGACCAATGCCTCGAAGGTGTTGGCGGCGATTTCCACCGCCTGGTTGCGGCGCTTGTCCATCTCCTCGCGGCGCATGCGCTCCTCTTCCGGCGAGCGCTTGACGGCCGGCTTGGTCTCGGTGCTGGACTCGCGCTTGGCGCGGCGGCTCTCGCGCACCAGGTCGTCGTAGAAGATGAATTCGTCGCAGTTGGCCACCAGCAGGTCCGAGGTCGACTGCTTGACGCCGACGCCGATCACCTTCTTGGCGTTCTCGCGCAGCTTGGACACCAGCGGCGAGAAATCGGAGTCGCCGGAGATGATGACGAAGGTGTCGACATGCGACTTGGTGTAGCACAGGTCGAGCGCGTCGACGACCATGCGGATGTCGGCCGAGTTCTTGCCGGACTGGCGCACGTGCGGGATTTCGATCAGCTCGAAGTTGGCCTCGTGCATGGGCGCCTTGAAGCCCTTGTAGCGGTCCCAGTCGCAATACGCCTTCTTGACCACGATGCTGCCCTTGAGCAGCAGACGTTCCAGCACCGGCTTGATGTCGAACTTGTCGTAATTGGCGTCGCGCACACCGAGCGCCACGTTTTCAAAATCGCAGAACAGCGCCATGCTGACGTTATCGTTGGAAGATGCCATGAAGAGTATTTTTCTAGTGAGGAGTGAGGCGGGTGCGAAAGGCAGACGCTTGCAATCCGACGATTATACCCAACAAAGCCGCGCGCGCGACTAACGGCACAGCCCGCGCCTATTTTCGCGTGAACATGGCCGCCATCGCGGTGACGTCGCGGCCGACGCCGCGGTAGCCGGCGAAGCGGCCCGTCTCGTCGAACATCGGTTCGCCGCTGACCTGCAGATACTGCAGCGCGCCGCCCAGGGTGCGGCTGTAGACGAAGTCCAGGAAGGCCTTGCGCTCGGCGATGTTCGACTCCAGCAGCGCGTGCTCGGCGACGTCCCAGCCGCCGGCGTCGCCGCCGCCGATGCCCACCATGTCGGCCACCGGGCCGGCCCAGTGGGTGAGCACGCCGTCGGCGTCCTGCTCCCAGTACCAGTCGGTCGACAGCTCCGCCAGGCGCTGGAAGCGCGCCTCGCTGGCGCGCAGCTCGGCCGTGCGTTCGAGCACCGTGTATTCGAGCTGCTGGTTGTGGCGGTGCAGCCGGCGATGCAGCAGGCGCACCTCCAGCAGGTTGCGGATGCGCGTCTCCACCTCGACCAGCTCGAACGGCTTGCCGACGAAGTCCTTGGCGCCGGCCTGCAGCGCGCGCAGCTTGTGGCTCGGCTGCGCCGTCACCACCAGCACCGGCACGTAGCCGTCCGGCTCGATGTCCTTGAGCGCCTCCAGCACGGCGAAGCCGTCCATGCCGGGCATCTGCAGGTCCAGCACGATCAGGTCGTAGTGGTGCTGCCGGTGCAGCCCGCACACGGCGACCGGGTCCATGGTGCTGCTCACGCGGGTGTAGCCGGCGTTGGCCAGCATCTGCTCCAGCAGCATGACGTTGGCTTCCTGGTCGTCGACGATCAGGATCTCGGCGCCGAGTATTTCAGAGGGGTCTATCATGATGCGCTTCCGTTGGTGCTGAGGTGGAGGCCGCCGTGCTCGGCGGCGAATGCGAGCGCCAGGTCCAGCGCGCCCATGAACTCGACCACATTGATCGGCTTGGTCAGATAGCGGAAGAAGCCCGCCTCCACGCCTTTTTCTATGTCGCGCGGCATGGCGTTGGCCGACAGCGCCATCACCGGGATGTGGGCCGTCGCGGCGTCGTCCTGCAGGATTTTCAGGCAGCCGTAGCCGCTCACGCCGGGCAGGTTGATGTCCATCAGGATCACGTCCGGCTGGTAGGCGCGCGCCAGCTGGATGCCGCCGTGGCCGTCGATCGCGGTCAGCAGCTTGAGGTCGCTGCGGCGCTGGATCAGCTGCTCCACCAGGTTCAGGTTGGCCGGGTTGTCCTCGATGTAGAGCAGCGTCTTCTGCGTGGCGCGGTCGCGCTCGTCGAGCAGCACCGGCGCGCCGTAGGCGGCGGTCTCCAGCACCGGCTCGTCGCTGGCGGCCAGCTCGATCCAGAACGTGGTGCCGACGCCGACCTCGCTGTCGACACCGATGGCGCCGCCCATCAGCTCGGTCAGCTGCCGGGTCACGACCAGGCCGATGCCGGTGCCCTCCTCGGCGCCGTCCTCCTGCCCCAGCCGGTTGAAGGGCTGGAACAGCTGCGCCATCTGTTCGGTGCTCAGGCCGGCGCCGGTGTCGGTGACGTTGATGCGCACCATGCCCTCGCTGCCGGCCTCGCACGCCACCGTCACCATGCCGCCGCGCCGGTTGTACTTGATCGCGTTCGACAGCAGGTTGATCATCACCTGCTTGACCCGCGTGCGGTCCGCGTGCACGAAGAACGGCTCGCTGAGCGCGGCGAAGAACAGGCGGATGCCGCGCTTTTCCGCCTGCGGCCCGATCAGCGCCTGGCAATCCTTGAGCACCTCGGACAGGCCCATCGATTCCTGCGACATGGTCACCTTGCCCGATTCGATCATCGCCAGGTCGAGGATTTCATTGATCAGTTGCAGCAGATACCAGCCGCCCTTGAGGATCTGGTCCAGCGAGCGCTGCTGCGCGGCGCTGGGCGGCGGCTTGTCCGACGCCAGCAGCTGCGCGAAGCCCAGCACCGCGTTGAGCGGCGTGCGCAGCTCGTGGCTCATGGCCGACAGGAATTCCGACTTGGCGCGGTTGGCCGTCTCGGCCAGCGCGCGCGCCGCCTCCAGCTCCACATTGGTCTCCTGCAGCGCCAGCTGCTGTTCGCGCAGGCGCTGGTCCAGCAGCGCCTGTTCGCGCTCGACCTGCTTGCGGGCCGTGTTGTCGGTGCCCATCAGCAGATAGCCGATGACTTTCTCCTCGGCGTCGCGCAGCGGGCTGACCGAGACGATGGCCGGGAAGCGGCTGCCATCCTTGCGGATGTAGGTCAGCTCGTAGATGTCCTCGATGCCGCGCGAGGCCTTGAACACCAGCGCCTCGAAGCCCGGCCGGATGGTCACGCCGGCCTCGATGCTGAGCGCGGCGGCGCGCGCGATCACTTCCTGCGCGTCGGAGATGCCGGCCGGCGTGATCTGGTTGACCACCTCGGCCGCGCTGTAGCCCAGCATGCGCTCGGCGCCGACGTTGAAGATCTGGATCACACCCTGGGCGTCGGTGGCGATGCTGGAGAAATTGGCGCTGTTGTGGATCGCCATCTGCAGCGCGTCCGCCTTGAGCAGCGGGCCCTCGGGGCGTTGGGGGATGGTCATGGCGGATCCTGGCGTTGGCGCACGTCCGACATCAGGCGCGCGAATTCTTTTTTGACGACGTCGTAGCATTCGCAGACGTCGCCTTCGAGGCCGACGCGGTCGAGCACCGAGATATGGCCGCGCCGGTTGCTGATGTAGCCCTTGGCCTGCAGGCGGCCGGACGCCACCGTCACCCCTTCGCGCCGCACGCCCAGCATGGTGGCGATCAGTTCCTGGGTCATGGTCAGCTCGCTGGTGGGCAGGCGGTCCAGCGTCAGCAGCAGCCAGCGGCACAGTTGCTGGTCCAGGCTGTGGTGGCGGTTGCAGATCGCCGTCTGCGACATCTGCGTGATCAGCGCCTGGGTGTAGCGCAGCAGCAGGCGCATCACCGGGCCGGCGCGGTTGAACTCTTCCATCAGGATGTGCGACTTGAGGCGGTAGCCATGGCCGGCGGTCTGCACCACGGCGCGGCTGGGCGTGGTGTTGCCGCCCATGAACAGCGAGATGCCGAGGATGCCTTCGTTGCCGACGCCGGCGATCTCGGACGAGCTGCCGTTCTCCAGCACATAATGCAGCGAGACGATGGCCGAGGTCGGGAAGTACACGTGGTCGAGCTTGCCGCCGGATTCGTACAGCACATCGCCCAGCCGCATCATGATCGGTTCAAGGTAGGGCGACAGGCGGGCGAACTCGGCATCCAGCAGCGCGGCCAGCAGGTGGTTCTGGTTGGGGTTGTTCAGACGCATGAAACATTCCTTGTTCCAGTCGTCAACTAGGCGGGGGGCGGGGACGGCAAACGAAGGCCGTCACACAGGGTAACACAGTTGGGTGGAAACCCCGGATGGGACGGCGATTCAATAGTGTCCGGCTATGCCGCGCGGCGCGCCCCGCAGAAACCGGCTGCGGGGCGCGGGCCGCAATCGTGCTAGTCTGGGGCAACCGACCCATCCGAAAAGGCTATATGTCAACTTATCGTCCCGAGGGACTGGAAGCATTCCGCGCCTACGCGGCTGCGGTGGCGGAAGAGCACGCGACGGCGCACGAACTGGCGCAATGCGCGAAGATCGACGTGTACAACCTGCTGGCGGCCGACCTGTTCGACCGCGTGACGGCGGCGCGCGCCAAAAGCGCGGCCGCGTTCAAGATCGTCGAGGAATTCAAGAGCTGAAGCGCAGGCGCGCTGGATGCGGCGATCGCTTATTTGGGCGGTGCCGAGCCCGCGACGGGGCTGCCAGCGACGACAGCGATATTCGTGTTGTGGGCGGCGCTGATCAGCCAACGGTCGCCGCGCTTGACAAATACCTGGGTGAACAGCCCTTCGCGCGGCGTGCGCGGCGTGCCGTCGGGATTCCTGTCGCCGCGCAGCCCCCAGGTTTGATGGGCGATGGCGACGTCCGGCTTGAGAAAGCGGACATCGAGTTTCAGGTTGGTCCACACGCTGTCCTTGAACATCATTTCGTGGACCAGCGCATGGTTCTTCCTGATCTCGGCCGGCCCGACCCACCGCCGGCCATTGACTTGAACAAAATCGGCGTCGTCGGTGAACAGGCTGGACAGCGCATCCATGTCGTGGCGGTTCCAGGCGTCCTGCCAGCGACTTTCGACTTGCTGGATCGCCAGCTCGTCGTCTGAAGGGGCCGCCTGAGCGGGCGGCAGGCCCGTCATCGCCAGGGCCGCGAGTGTCGCAAGCTCAAGTGGAAATCGCATGGATGCTCTCCCGCTGTCATTTCAAAAAACGCTATCTTGACAGCTTAGCCACGATCCCGCGTTAGTCAAGCACGATGAGCCGATCAGCGGCAGCGCGCCAGGTCGGCGCCAGAGGCAATCAGCCGCAGCACCAGCGTATCGTCGGCCACGTCCTCACTCGACCATATCAGTACCTTACCCTGGCGGGGCGGTCAGCACCATCGTAAGCGCCAAGGCGAGTGCAGTCTTTCCGGCTCATGTTGGTGGCGGCCTCGACTCTAGCTCGTCCGCCCCGAATTCCCATAACTGGTATTGCCAAACTACAGCCAAAGGCAGTACATTGGCGCCACACCATTGACTAAACGCTACCATGCCACGCCTGAAAGCCGAAACCCTTTCCATCCGCACATCCATCGAGATCAAGCAGCTACTTCGCTTGGCGGCGGAGCGCGAGCGCCGGTCCGTGGCGTCCTTGATCGAAATCCTGGTGCTGGACTACGCCCAGCAGCATGGCTTACAGGCCGGGATCAACCAGCCAACGCCCCTCGTCAAAGTGGGCGCGTCGTGACCCTGCTCTCTTGGTTAAATCCACCCCTCTCTGGCATGTACACCGGCAAGGCTGCGACCAACGCACGCCTTTCTGGCTGCTGCCCTTTGACTTTTGCCCCTGAGGCCACCGCATGAATCCCACTGAACAAAAATTTTTCAACGACCTCGAAAAGAAACTGTGGACCGCCGCCGATAAGCTGCGCTCCGCTCTGGATGCTTCGGTCTACAAGCACGTGGTGCTGGGCCTGATCTTTCTGAAATACGTCTCCGACGCCTTTGAGGAACGGCAGAAGGAACTGCGGGAACAGTTTCAAAATCCAGCGCACGAATACTACATGGACCCCGAGGAATATGGAGGCACGGGCACACCGGAGTATGAAGACAACATCGCCGCCGAGTTGGAGGTACGCGACTACTACACCGAAAAAAACGTGTTCTGGATGCCGTTTGAGGCGCGCTGGCAAACCCTGCGTGATCTGGCCCAACTGGCGCCCGGCAGCGAGCTGCCGTGGCAGGTGCCTAAGCGAGACAGCGACGGTCGCTATGTGCGAAACGAAGCTGGCGACGTGGAGACGGTACCGGACAAGATGCGCACTGTTGGCTGGCTGATTGATAACGCCATGGAGGCAGTGGAGCGCGAGAACGAGAAGCTCAAGAACGTGCTCAACAGAGACTTTGCGCGCACCCAGATCGACAGCCACAAACTTGCCGACCTGATCGCCCACTTCTCCGACACCAACTTCAGCCAACCCAGCCACAATGGACAAGCGCTGAACCTGAAGAGCAAAGACATCCTCGGCCACGTCTACGAGTACTTCCTCGGCCAGTTCGCCTTGGCCGAAGGTAGGAAGGGAGGCCAGTACTACACCCCAAAGAGCATCGTCACGCTGATCGTCGAGATGCTACAACCCTTCAAAGGCCGGGTGTACGATCCAGCCATGGGGTCGGGCGGCTTCTTCGTTCAGAGCGAAGAATTCGTCGCCGAGCACGGCGGCAAGGTGGTCAACGGTAAGACGGGTCAGATCAGTGTCTACGGCCAGGAAAGCAACCCCACCACCTGGAAGCTGCCGAGGAACAGGAGGAGGACAACGAAGCCTTTGCCGTCAAGATGGCGCGGCTGACGGCGCAATTGGCGGAGCAGTTTGCGGAGAGTACCGATCTGGAGGGAGAGATCAAGAAAAATTTAGCGGGGCTCGGTTATGACGTCTGAACATCCAGCAGGTTGGAAAACGATGCCACTAGAAGATTGGATGGCGGCAATCATCGACTATCGCGGTAAGACGCCCGAAAAGACCTCTTCCGGTATTCCACTCATTACCGCAAAAATTGTGAAAGGCGGTCGTATAGAAGACCCGGAAGAATTCATTGCAGAAGATGCCTACAAGCAATGGATGCGCCGGGGCATTCCTGAAGCAGGAGATGTGGTTTTGACCACGGAAGCGCCACTCGGAGAGGTCGCGCAGCTGGACGGAAGAAAGGTTGCACTTGCCCAACGAATCATTACGCTCAGAGGGAAACCTGGACTTCTCGATAACACCTACTTAAAGTTCGCCCTGCAGAGCCAACCCATACAAGAACAGCTTCACGGGCGCGCATCGGGATCGACGGTCACCGGAATAAAACAGAGTGAACTACGTAAGCTTCAATTATCGTTTCCGTCGCTGACGGAGCAGCGACGAGTGGCTAGCGTTCTGGGCTCGCTTGACGACAAAATCGACCTTAATCGCCGCACCAACCAGACCCTGGAAGTTATGGCGCAAGCCATCTTCAGGTCGTGGTTTGTCGACTTCGATCCGGTCAAAGCCAAAATCGCCGCTATTCAGGAGGGCCGCGACCCGCTACGTGCCGGGACGAGCGTCATCAGCGGCAAGTCCTACGCAGAACTCGACGGGCTCCCCATGGTAGTGGTGGAGCTCAAAAATCCCGCCAATGAGCAGACCGACGTGTGGGATGCCTTTAACCAGCTGCAAACCTACAAGGACGAGATCGGCGATCTGTTCAACAGCAATGCCGCCTTGGTGGTGAGCGATGGCTGGACGGGGCGCGTCGGCTCACTCACTGCCAACGCGGAGCGCATGCTGCCCTGGCGCACCATCGCCAATGAAGACGACCGTCCCCGTCTGCAGATGGAACTGGAAACGGTGGTGCGCGGATTCCTCAGGCCAGACCTGTTCCTCGACTACGTGCGACACTTCGTGCTGTTTGAGCAGGACGGCGACACGATCATCAAGAAGATCGCGGGCTACCACCAGTTCCACGCGGTGCGCGAGGCGGTGCGCGCCACGGTGATCGCCGCGCAAGACGCCGACAAAGGTGTGCTGGCGGTCCATGAAGAGCGCGCCACCTACGGCAAGGAGGTCAGACCAGGTTCGCGCAAGGCAGGCGTGGTGTGGCACACACAAGGCTCGGGCAAGAGCATCACCATGGCCTGCTATGCCGGCAAACTGCTGCAACAACCCGAAATGAAGAACCCCACGCTGGTGGTGGTGACCGACCGCAACGATCTGGACGGCCAACTGTTCGCGACGTTCAGCGCCGCCAGTGACCTGCTCAAGACCACGCCAGTGCAGGCAGGGGACCGCGACCAACTACGCGAGATGCTGGCTTCTCGCGAGGCGGGGGGCATCATCTTTACAACGGTTCAGAAGTTCGCGCTGCTGGAAGGTGAAGAGGCGCACCCGCTGCTTTCGGGCCGCAGCAATATCGTAGTGATCTCGGACGAGGCCCACCGGAGCCAGTACGGCACCAAAGGAAGGCTGGACACCAAAACTGGCAAGTACGTATTCGGCTACGCCAAGCACCTGCGCGATGCGCTGAAGAACGCCACCTTCATCGGCTTCACCGGAACGCCCATTGAGCTGGAAGACAAAGACACCCGCGCGGTGTTTGGTGACTACGTCAGCATCTACGACATTCAGGATGCGGTGGACGATGGCGCCACTGTGCCCATCTTCTATGAGAGCCGTCTGGCCAAGCTGGACGTGAATCAGGCGGAGATCGACTCGCTCAACGAGCAGGTCGATGAAGTCGTCGAGGATGAAGAGGATATGGCCGTCCGCGAGAAAACCAAGAGCGAATGGGCTGCGCTGGAGAAGCTGGTGGGCTCCGAGCCTCGGCTACAGCAGGTGGCGCGGGACCTGATCCAGCACTTCGAGGCGCGCATTTCGGTAGTGGACGGCAAGGCCATGATCGTTTGCATGAGCCGGGACATTTGCGTGCAGCTCTACAACGCCATTTGTATTGGCGACGAGCACACCCCGCCTCTTCGGCCCGAGTGGCACAATACCGATCCAGAGCAGGGGATGATCAAGGTCGTGATGACCGGTTCCGCCGCCGACAAGGCCCTGCTCCAACCACACCTATACAGCAAGCAGACGAAGAAGCGGCTGGAGACCCGCTTCAAAGACGCGAAGGACCCACTGAGGTTGGTGATCGTGCGCGACATGTGGCTGACCGGATTCGATGCACCGTGCTGCCACACCATGTACATCGACAAGCCTATGAAAGGCCACAACCTGATGCAGGCCATCGCTCGCGTTAACCGGGTGTTCAAAAACAAACCGGGCGGCCTTGTCGTCGACTACATCGGCATTGCCAATGAACTGAAAGCTGCGCTCAAGACCTACACCGACGCCAAGGGCAAAGGTGATCCCACCCACAATGCCGCCGAAGCTTTTGCCGTGTTGGTAGAAAAGATGGACATCGTGCGCGGCATGATGCACGGCTTCGACTACAGCGCTTTCGAGACGCAAGCCATCCCGCTACTGGTGCCGGTGGCCAACCACATTCTCGGGCTGAAGGACGGCAAGACGCGCTTCCTCGACACCATGGTGGCGGTGGTCAAGGCGTTCTCGCTGTGCGGCACGTTGGAGGAGGCGGGACCTCTGCGTAAGGAGATCGCGTTCTTCTCGGCCATTAAGGCGGCCATCGCCAAGTTCACGACCGTGGATAAGAAACGCAGCGACGCCGAGAAGAACAGCGCACTCAAGCAAATTCTGGATAACGCCATCACCTCGGACGGCGTGACCGACGTGTTCGCTCTGGCCGGGCTGGATAAGCCGAACATCGGGCTACTGTCGGACGAATTCCTGGAAGACGTGCGCCAGATGAAAAGCCGCAATTTGGCTGTGGAGCTGCTGGAAAAGCTGCTACGCGACGCGATCAAGGCGCGGGCACGCAACAACGTGGTGCAAGAAAAGAAGTACGGAGACCGCCTGATGGAAACCCTGCGCAAGTACCACAACCGCGCGATCGAGACCGCCCAGGTCATCGAAGAACTGATCCTGATGGCCAAGGAGTTCCAGGCCACACTGGAGCGTGAAGCTGCACTGGGCCTGGGCCACGACGAAATCGCTTTCTATGACGCACTCGCCAATAACGAGAGCGCAGCGCGCGAACTGGGCGACGAGGTGCTCAAGAAGATCGCCATCGAGATCACCGAGAAGCTACGCGCCAGCACTACAGTCGATTGGCAGGTGCGTGAGAGCGTGCGCGCCAAGCTGCGCATTCTGGTGCGGCGATGTCTGCAGAAGTGGAAGTATCCGCCCGATCAGCAGCCTAACGCGGTGGAGCTGGTGCTGAAGCAGGCAGAAGAGCTGTCCAACAGCTGGACGCTCTGATAGCAAGTGCATGCCGGCTGGGCCGGCATGCCACAGCGAGAACTACACGTTGAACAGGAAGTTCAACACGTCGCCATCCTTGACCACGTATTCCTTGCCCTCGGCGCGCATCTTGCCCGCTTCCTTGGCGCCGCTCTCGCCCTTGTACTGGATGAAGTCGTCGTAGGCGATGGTTTGCGCGCGGATGAAGCCGCGTTCGAAGTCGGTGTGGATCACGCCGGCCGCCTGCGGCGCGGTGTCGCCCACGTGGATGGTCCAGGCGCGCACTTCCTTCACGCCGGCGGTGAAGTAGGTTTGCAGGCCCAGCAGCTTGTAGGCGGCGCGGATCAGGCGGTCCAGGCCCGGCTCTTCCATGCCCATGTCGGCCAGGAAGGCGGTCTTGTCGGCGTCGTCCAGGTCGGCGATCTCCGCTTCGATCGAGGCGCAGATGGCGACGATGGGCGCGTTCTGCGTGGCGGCGTAGGCGGTCAGCTGGTCCAGCAGCGGGTTGTTGGTGAAGCCGGTGTCCGACACGTTGGCCACGTACATGGCCGGCTTGGCGGTGATCAGGCACAGCGGCTTGATCAGGGCCATTTCGTCGGCGTCCAGGCCCATGGCGCGCACCGGCTTGGCTTCGTTCAGGTGCGGCACGATGCGCTCCATGATGGCCAGCAGCTTGGCGGCGTCCTTGTCGCCGGAACGGGCTTTCTTGTTTTCGCGATGGATGGCTTTTTCCACGGTGCCCAGGTCGGCCAGCGCCAGCTCGGTCTGGATCACTTCGATGTCGTCCAGCGGGCTGACCTTGCCGGCCACGTGGATCACGTTGTCGTCCTCGAAGCAGCGCACCACGTTGACGATGGCGTCAGTTTCGCGGATGTGCGACAGGAACTGGTTGCCCAGGCCCTCGCCCTGCGACGCGCCCGCCACCAGGCCGGCGATGTCGACGAACTCGACGATGGCGTTGACCATGCGTTCCGGCTTGACGATCTCGGCCAGGCCAGCCATGCGCGGATCCGGCACTTCGACCACGCCGACGTTAGGCTCGATGGTGCAGAACGGATAGTTCTCGGCCGGGATGCCGGCCTTGGTCAGGGCGTTGAAGAGGGTGGACTTGCCGACGTTGGGCAAGCCGACGATGCCGCATTGGAGACTCATGAAAAACCTTTAATTATCAATTTCGCCGGCAAGCGGCTGATGAAAAACGGCCAGCGAGGGGCGTTTTCTGGATATTCGTGCTTTTTAAAGCGTTCAAGGGTCAATTGTACCTCCCTCGCACCGACTCCTCCAAAAAACACTGCACAAAGGAATAGTGGACTTATTGCCGCGTAGCACTATCATACAGACAGTGCCACCCGCCGGAGTCCGCGCCATGCCCGCTATTGCCGAGACAGCACCGATCTACATGCGCAGCCGGCGATTCGATCGCCTGTTCGTGCTGGGCATTCCCCTGCTCGCGCTGGCCACGGGCGCTGCTGCCCTTGCCGGTGGCGGTATTCGATGATGAGCGCGCGTCCCGGCTCCACCTTCCCGTCGATCGAGGTGTGGAAGCTGCCGGTGCCATCGTGGCTGGCCCTGGCGACGCTGGCCGCTCTACCCGCCGGCCTGCCTGGCGCTGACCGGCGTGGTGTACCGCGCCATCGACGTGTCCAATGCCTACTTCGTCAACTACACGCTGGTGCCGCTGGTGGTCATAGTCTACCAGGGCATTAATTTTCACCATTACATCGTGGACTCGATCATCTGGAAGCTGCGCAAGCGCGACGTGCAGAGCGCGCTGAAGATCAGCTGACCGATGACCGCCACCGCGCGCATGGCGCCGCGCTGTCCGGTGCTGGACGCGCTGCGCGCCGTGGCGATCCTGCTGGTGCTGGCGCGGCATTGGGCGCTGGCCTCGCTGGCCGCGTTCGGCGTCGTGCCAGGCGGGCCGCTGGCGGTGCTGGCCGCCAATGGCTAGATCGGCGTCGACCTGTTCTTCGTGCTGAACGGCTTCCTGATCGCCGGTCATTTCACCGGGCTGCGCGCGGCGCCGTCCAACCTCGCCGCCGTGCTGGACTTCTACCGCCGTCGCGCTTTCCGCACGCCCGCCGCGTGGCTGCTGCATGTAGCGCTGGAGCGGCCGTTCCTGCTGCTGCGCGACCGCATGGCCACCGCCTGAATCAGACGCCGCCGGACGGCTCCTTGACGAACAAGGAAGTCACCATGCCGATGCCGCACACCGCGATGACGTAATAGGCCGGCGCCAGCGGATTATTCTTCAGCATCAGCGCCACCACCACCGGCGTCAGGCCGCCGAAGATGGCGTACGCCAAGTTGTACGAGAACGACAGCCCCGAGAAGCGCACCTGCGCCGGGAAGGCCTTGACCAGCACGCAAGGCACGGCGCCGACCACGCCGACGTTGAAGCCGACCAGCGCATACAGCGGCAGCAGCAGGTCCGGGCGCGCGTGCAGCGTGGTGTAGAACACATAGGTGCTGATCGCCAGCAGCAGCGAGCCGCCGAACAACGTGACGCGCGAGCCGATGCGGTCGGCCAGCACGCCGGCCACGATGCAGCCGATCGCCAGGCACAGCGTCGCCAGGGTGTTGGCCACCAGCGAGGTGTGCGGATCGAAGCCGTAGATTTTCTGCAGCAGCGTCGGCGTCATCAGGATGACCACGACGATGCCGGCCGACAGCATCCACGTCAACAGCATCGACACCACGACCGCGCCGCGATGGCTGCGCAGCACGGACTTGAGCGGCATCTCGGCGGCCAGCGCCTTGCGCTGCTGAAGCTCGGCGAACACCGGCGTCTCATGCAGCCAGCGGCGCAGGTACATCGCGCCCAGGCCGAAGATGCCGCCCAACAGGAATGGCAGGCGCCAGGCGCCGTCGGCCACCTGCTCCGGTGTGAAGGCGGTGTTGATGCCGGTCGCGACCACCGAGCCGAGCAGGATGCCGAAGGTCAGGCCGGCCGTCAGCGTGCCGCAGGCATAGCCGATGTAGCGCGCCGGCACGTGCTCGGACACGAACACCCACGCGCCCGGCACCTCGCCGCCCACCGCCGCGCCCTGCATCACGCGCAGCAACAGCAGCAGCAAGGGCGCGGCCAGGCCGATGCTGGCGTAGGTCGGCAGCGCGCCCATCAGCAGGGTCGGCACCGCCATCAGCAGGATGGACATGGTGAACATGCGCTTGCGGCCCAGCAGGTCGCCGAAGTGGGCCATGATGATGCCGCCCAGCGGACGCACCACATAGCCGGCGGCGAAGATGCCGAAGGTTTGCAGCATGCTCAGCCAGCCCGGCATCGAGGGCGGGAAGAACAGCTTGCCGATCACGGCGGTGAAGAACACGAAAATAACGAAGTCATAGAACTCCAGCGCGCCGCCCAGCGCGGCCAGCGACAGGGTCTTGTAGTCCTGCCGGGTGAGCGGGCGGGCCGGTGAGGCGCGGTGATCCATGCCGGGGCTGGGGGCGATGACTGCTGCGTGATCGTTTATCTGCATGTGTGGTCTCGCTTTTGTTGGCGTTTTTATGGGCTGCCGGTTCACGGCATCCATAGAATACGCAATTTTTCCGGCGCTGAGTAAACCGCATCGACAAGTGCTAGACTGCGGGGCGAAATTCCAACTCAACCTTGAGGACACCCATGCCATCTGCCCGCCCGCTCGCCGCGCTGACCACCACCACCCTGATCGCCGCATTGTTGATGGGAGCGCCGCCGGTGCTGGCGGCCGCCAAGCCGGCGTCCACGCAGCAGGCCGGCCAGGCGCAGAAGCAGCTGGCCAGGCTGGCGGCGGCCTTCCACACGGCGCGCTGCAAATACGACCCGCTGCTGTTCGCCACCGCCAACGGCGACGGCCGCTACGACGACCAGCTCGGCATGAGCATCTCGCCCAAGGTGCGCGCGGCGCAGTTCGCGCTGTACCGCCAGATGCAGAAGCAGCTGATGACGGTGCACCGCGACCAGCTCGGCCAGCAGGACCAGCTGACCTACGACCTGCTGTCCTATGAACTGAACAACGCGCTGCAGCTGGAGTCCTTCCCTGAACACCTGCTGCCGCTGAACCAGTTCGACAACGTGCCAAGCACGCTGGCCAACTACGCCGACGGCACCGGCTCGCAGCCGCTGGGCACGGTCAAGCAATACCAGGCCTACCTGAGCCGCCTGAACCAGCTGCCGGCATGGATAGACCAGGCCATCGCCAACATGAAGCAAGGCATGCGCAGCGGCGTGGTGCAGCCGAAGGCGATCACCGTGGCGATGCTGCCGCAGTTCCAGAACCTGCGCGCCGAGACGCCGGAAACCAGCATCTACTACTCGCCGGTGACGCGCTTCCCGGCCGGCTTCTCCGAGGCCGACCAGCGGAAGTTGACGGCCGCCTACCTGCACGCCGTGGAGGGCGGGATCGCGCCGGCGCTGAACCGCCTGGTCAGCTTCCTGCAGAACGAATACCTGCCGGCCAGCCGCGCCAGCAGCGGCTGGAGCGCGCTGCCGAACGGCGCCGCCTGGTACGCCGCGCGCATCAAGGACAGCACCAACCTGCCGCTGACGCCGGACGCGGTGCACGCGCTGGGCCTGAAGGAAGTGGCGCGCATCCAGCAGCAGCTGGCCGCGCTCGGTCCCAAGCTGGGTTACGACGGTCCCGAAAAACAATTGCCGCAATGGGTGGCGGCGCAGGACAAGTTCAAGATCTTCACCACCGACGAGCAGGTGCTGGACGCCTACCGCGCCATCTACGCCACGGTGCAAACCAAGCTGCCGACCTACTTCAGCCTGGTCCCGAAAGCCAAGCTGGAGCTGCATCTGGAGCCCGAGCTGACGCGCGCCACCGCGTCCGACCACTACACGCCGTCGGCGGCGGACGGCTCGCATCCGGGCGTGTTCTGGCCGGTGGTGAACGATCCGAAGAAATACAGCCGGGTCGACATGGTCAGCCTGTTCCTGCACGAAGGGGTGCCCGGCCACCACCTGCACGCGGCGCTGCTGAAGGAACTGGACTTGCCGGACTTCCGCAAATTCAGCACCGAGAATCCGAACAGCGCGGCCTACACCGAAGGCTGGGCGCTGTACTCGGAGACGCTGGGCCGCGAGATGGGGCTGTATGAAGACCCGGTGGCCTACTACGGCCACCTGAACGCGGAGATGCTGCGCGCGGCGCGGCTGGTGGTCGACACCGGCCTGCACGCGAAGGGCTGGAGCCGCGAGCAAGCGATCGCCTACCTGGCCGACACGCTGGGCTGGAGCGAAGCGCGCGCCAGGAACCAGATCGAGCGCTACATGGTATGGCCGGCGCAGGCGCTGAGCTACAAGATCGGTTCGTTGAAGATCCTGGAACTGCGGGCGCGGGCGCAGGCGACGCTGGGCGACAAGTTCAGCTACCAGAAATTCCACGAAGTGGTCATCGGCGACGGCACACTGCCGCTGCCCATCCTGGAAGCCCGCGTCGACCGCTGGATCGCCAAATAAAATTGAGGGCAAGTCCGACATTCGGACACTAAAATTGGGGTCAAGTCTGACATTCGGACACGGCCTCAGCCGTAGCGGGGCCGCTACGGCTGAGGCCGTGTCCGAATGTCAGACTTGACCCCAAGTTGCTGTTTCGATTGAGGCAATGTTGCGGATGTGATATTTTGCAATATTGTTATCATCGGGGCGCGCAATGGGATTCCTTTCGTTCATCTTCAGCATTTTTACGCTGAGTATCGCCTGGCGCGCGCGCACCGAGGCGCGCCAGGCGCGCAAGATCGCCACGGAATTACAACGCGAAGTCGATGCGCTGCGCGAGGCGCAAACCACGATGCAGCGCGTCGCCGCACCGCCGGCGGCGCAGCCTGCGCGCCCTCCCGCGCCTGCGTCCACCGATGTGCCGACGCCGACCACCATCCTGGCCCCGCCACCGCCTCCGCTGCCGCCACAGGTACTCGTCGCCGCCAAGGCTCCGGCGCCGGTCGCCGCGCCGAAGCCGGAAGCGGCCCCCACGCCCGCCGAGCCACTCGCCGTTCCGCCCGAGCCAGTCCAACCGCCGCCGCCTGCCCCAGCGCCTCAACCTGCGCCGGCGCCCCGGCACGAGCCGACGCCACCGCCGCGCTGGCTGCTGGCCGCCAAGGCCTGGCTGTTCGGCGGCAACCTGGTCGCCAAGCTGGGCCTGCTGATCCTGTTCATCGGCGTCAGCTTCCTGCTCAAGTACGCGGCCGCGCGCGTGACCGTGCCGATCGAGTTCCGCCTGGCCGGCATCGTGCTGGCCGACATCGCACTGCTGGCCTGGGGCTGGCGCATCCGCCTGAGCCGTCCCGCCATCGCCCTGCCGGTGCAGGGCGCCGCGCTGGCCGTGCTGATGCTGGTGACCTTCGGCGCCTTCCGCCTGTACCAGCTGATCCCCGGCTCGCTGGCCTTCGCGCTGCTGTTCGTGCTGACCGTGTTCACCTGCCTGCTGGCCGTGCTGCAGGATGCCATGTGGCTGGCCATCTTCGGCATCGTCGGCGGCTTCGCCGCGCCCATCCTCGCCTCCACCGGCGGCGGCAGCCACATCGGACTGTTCTCGTACTACGCGCTGCTCAACGCCGGCGTGTTCGCGCTGGCCCTGCTGCGCTCGTGGCGCCCGCTGAACCTGCTGGGCTTCGCCTTCACCTTCGCCATCGGCACCGCCTGGGGCGTGCTGCGCTACGCACCGGAGAACTATCTGTCGGTGCAGCTGTTCCTGCTGCTGTTCTTCGCCTTCTACGTGTCGATCCCGCTGGCCTACGCGCGCCGGCAATCGGTCAAGCTGAAGAACTACGTCGACGGCACGCTGGTGTTCGGCACGCCGATGCTGGGCTTTGGTCTGCAATTCAGCCTGGTGCACGGCTACCCGTTCGGCGTGGCCTACTCGGCGCTGGCTCTGGGACTGTTCTACATCGGCCTGGCCACCGTGCTGCGCCGGCGCGACCAGGTCGCCCTGCTGGCCGACGCCTTCCTCGCGCTGGGCATCGTGTTCGGCACGCTGGCGATGCCGTTCGCGCTCGACGGCCGCTGGACCTCCGCCGCCTGGGCGCTGGAGGGCGCGGGCATCGTCTGGATCGGGCTGCGCCAGAAACAGAAGCTGGCCTGGATGTTCGGCCTGCTGGTGCAGGCCGGCGCGTGGCTGTCGTTCTTCGGCACCGTCAGCGGCCTGTCGCCGGAGCGGGCGATGGAATCGAACCTGTGGCTGGGCTTCATCCTGCTGTCGCTCACCGCCTTCCTGATGGCGACCCGCTTCCGCGCGCAGCAGGACGCGGAATCGAAACTGTTCACCGCGCTGGCCGCGCTGTTCCTCACGTTCGCGTCGGTCTGGCTGATCGCCGGCGCCTGGACCGAGATCTTCCTGCGCACCGACGGCGCCAGCCAGGCCAACCTGCTGGTGCTCAGCGCGCTGGTGGCGGCGGCGACGCTGTACTTCATCGCCCGCAAGATGGCGTGGCGGCTGGCCAGCGGCCTGGCCCTGATCGCCCAGGCCGTCGCCGGCGTCATGGTGGCCGTCCTGGCGCTGGGCCAGTGGAACTGGACCAACGCCACCCCCGACCTGTTCGACCGCCCGATACTGGGCGCGGCCATGATCTGCGCCGGCGCGCTGTTCAGCGCCTGGGCGTTGATGCGGCACGACGGCCGCGACCCCGGCACCAACAGCTACGGCCTGTCGCGCCTGGCGATGCTGTGGGCCGGCGGCTGGTGGTTCGCGCTGATCCTGCCCGACCTGGCCGGCTGGCTGTCGATCCGCTACCAGCTGCTGACCACCGGCGAATGGCGCAGTGACGACATCCTCGGCCCCGGCATCTACGGCATGCTGGTCGCCGCCGGCACGGTCGGCATCGTCGCGCTGGCGCGCCGCCTGCAATGGCGCAGCCTGCGCGCGCTGACCGCGCCGGCCTGGGTGGCGCTGGCCGCGGCCAGCGCGCTCATGCTGGGCAGCCTGTACCTCGGCAACCGCCTGCCCGCCGCATCCACCTGGCTGGCCTACGCCGCGCTGTGGCTGGCCGGCGAATGGCTGCTGCGCGTCTGGCCCGCCAGCGGCTGGACGCTGCGCACGCTGCCGCTGCAACTGCTGCACATCGTGCGCACCGGCGGCCCGTGGCTGATGATCTGGCCGGTCGCGGCGATATGGATCACGCGCTGGCTGCACGGCGCCGACAGCGCCGAAGCCCAGCTGCTGGCCGACTCGGGCTGGGAGGCCAGCGCCAGCTGGGCGCGCTTCATCCCGGCCTGGCTGATGATGGCCGCCGTCGGCTGGATGATGCAGCGCGGCCGCAGCGGCGGCTGGCCGGTCGCGCCGCTGGCCGCGTGGTACCGGCGCCGCCTGATCCCGCTGGCCTGCGGCTGGGCGCTGCTGCTGGTGGCGGTCTGGAACCTGACGCAGAATGGCGCCATGGCGCCGCTGCCCTACGTCCCGCTGCTCAACCCGCTGGACCTGACCACCTGCTTCGCCATGTTGATGGCCTACGGCTGCTACCGCCTGCTGCGCGACATGGACGCAGGCGGCGCGCTGCGCAAGAACCTGCTCACCGCATGGCCACCGAACTGGGTGGCGCCGCTGCCGCTGCTGGCCGCGCTGGGCGGCTATGGCTGGCTCAACCTGGCGCTGCTGCGCACCGTCTCCAACTACATGCACGTGCCGTATGAATTCGACGCCATGTTCGCCTCGCAGTTCGTGCAAGCCATGCTGTCGCTGGTGTGGAGCGTGACGGCGCTGCTGATGATGCGCTACGCCGCCAGGCGCGTGCTGCGCGCCGTGTGGATAGGCGGCGCGGTGCTGCTGGCGATGGTGGTGGCCAAGCTGTTCCTGGTCGACCTGTCGAACGTGGGCGGCGTCGAACGTATCGTATCCTTCGTCGGCGTGGGCGCGCTGATGGTCGGCATCGGCTACCTGGCGCCCTACCCTTCAGAAACGGAAAGCACATGAAACAACTCCTGATCGCGGCGGCTGCCGCGTCGGCCATCGCCACGGCGGCGGCCAGCGACGCGCCGCAAGACTACACCCACCTGATTCCGCTGACCACCAGCGCCAAACAGGGCGTGCTGCAGCTGCGCCTGCCCAAGGACGTCTACCTGCACGCGCGCTCGCCGCTGCTGGACGACGTGCGCGTGTTCGACGCCGGCGGCGCCCCGCAGCCGTTCGCGCTGCGCACGCCGGCGCCGTCGACCCGCACCAGCCGACACGACCTGCCGCTGGCGGTCTTCCCGCTGATGGGCACGGCCACCTCGGCCTCGCAGCTGGACCTGGACGTCAGCACCGCCGCCGACGGCCGCCTGCTGTCGGTCAAGGTGCGTCCCGACGGCAGCGGCGACAAGTCCGTGCAACCGCCGCGCCTGACGGGGCTGGTGCTCGACCTGGGCCAGGATGGCGCGAGCAAGCCGGTCGGCGCGCTGCGCTTCACGCTGCCGTCCGGCCAGCGCGAATACAGCGCGCAGGTCTGGCTGGAGACCAGCGCCGACATGAAGCATTGGGACACCGTCGGCGCCGCCGAACTGAACTGGCTGGTCAACCAGGACGCGCAAACGCTGGCCAACGACCGGCTGGAATTCGACGCCCGCAACTTCCGCTACGCGCGCCTGAGCTGGCGCAGCGGCACGCCGATCCAGTTCGCCGCCATCACGGCCGAGCAGCTGGTGCGGACGGACGTCCCGCCGCCCGGCGAACAGTTGCTGGTGCAGGCGGCGGCGGGCCGGCAGGCGCAGGACCTGGTCTACGCCGTGCCGCCGGCCATCGCGCCGGACCAGGCCGGGCTGCAATTCAGCGAACCGAACATCGTGTTGTCCGGCACGCTGGGCAGCTATCGCGAACTGCCGGCAAGGCAGGCCACGCAAGGCCCCGCCTGGCGCTTCGATCCGCTGGTCAGCTCAACGTTCTACCGCATCACGCAGGGCGGCCAGATGCGCAGCTCGGGCGACATCGACGTGCCGCCCGTGCATGCGACGCAATGGGTGCTGCGGACCATGGCGCCAACCACGGCAAGGCCCGCCTTGAGACTGGACTGGCAGCCGGCCACGCTGGTGTTCCTCGCCAGCGGCAACGGTCCCTACACGCTGGCGGTCGGCCGCGAGCACGCGCTGCCGGCCGTGCGCGAACTGAACCAGGTCGCGCCCGGCTTCTCCGACGCCGAACTGCAGAAGCTGGAACAGGTCGGCGCCGGCCCGGCGACGCAGCAGCAAGGCAGTGGCGCCAGCGAAGCGAGCGCCGCCGTGGAAGCGGCCAACGCCGCCCGGCAACGCCTGATCGTGCTGTGGGGCGTGCTGCTGCTGGGCGTGGCCGTGCTGGCGTTTATGGTTTGGCGCCTGCTGCGCCCATCACGTTCATGACGGCCAAGGTCATCGCCTCGGCGGCGGTCTTGATCGACGGCTCCGGCACCGGCGCGTAGTACGGCGAGTGGTTGAAGGCGATCGGCTTGCCGCCCGGCCTGGCCGCCTCGGCCACCGCTTTCGGATCGTACACGCCGGTGAAGAAGAACATGCCCGGCACGCCCTCGTTGACGTAGGCCGAGAAATCCTCGCTGGCCGTCATCGCCGGCATGCGCGCGACGTTGGCGTCGCCGAAGGCTTTTTTCAGCACGCCCTCGGTGCGCTTGACCAGCGCGTCGCTGTTGTCGATGGCGGCGCCGCCGGCGATCAGCGCGACATCGGGCGCCGGCGCGTCGGCCATCGCGGCCGAGGCGTTGGCGACGCGGCGCACGCCGGCCAGCAGTTTCGCCCGTACTTCCGGGCTATATGAGCGTATCGTGCCGCGCACGCGCACCGTGTCGGGAATGATGTTGCCGACCGTGCCGCCGTTGATCGCGCCGATGGTGACCACGCCGAACTCCTTGGGATCCTTCTCGCGGCTGATGACGGTCTGCACATCGACCACGAAGCGGGCGGCGATCGCGATCGGGTCGAGCGCCTTGTCCGGCGCCGAGCCGTGGCCGCCTCGGCCCTTGAAGGTGATCTCGATGGCGTCCGAGTTCGACGACACCGGCCCGCTGTTGTAGCCGATGGTGCCGTAGGCCAGCGGCCAGCTGTGCAGCGCGAACGCGTAGTCCGGCTTGGGGAAGCGCTTGAACAGGCCGTCGTCCAGCATGGCCTTGGCGCCGCTGACGGTCTCCTCGGCCGGCTGGCCGATGAACATCAGCGTGCCCTTCCACTGCGACTTGAGCGCCACCAGCGCGCGCGCCGCGCCGAGCCAGGCGGTCATGTGGACATCGTGGCCGCAGCTGTGGGCCACCATCGTATCCTTGCCGTCCAACAGCGCGTGGGCCTTGCTGGCGTAGGCGTAGCCGGACTTCTCCTCCATCGGCAGGCCGTCCAGCTCGGTACGCACCAGCACGGTCGGGCCGGCGCCGTTCTTGTAGATCGCCACCACGCCGGTCTTGCCGACCTTCTCCGTCACCTCGAAGCCGATCGCGCGCATCTCGGCGGCCAGCTTGGCGGCCGTGCGTTCTTCCTGGAAGGCGATCTCCGGATGCGCGTGCAGATCCTTGTAGATCGCGTCGAGCTTGGGATACATGCCGTTGATCTGGCTGGAGACGGCGGAGGCATCCTGCGCCTGGGCGGCGTGGACGAGCAACAATGCGGCAAGCGGGAGCAGCTTCATCGGCGGTTTCCTTGGTGGTTGGACTGGGGTCAAGTCTGACATTCGGACACGAGCTCAGCTGCGCCACACGGGGGTCAAGTCTGACATTCGGACACGAACTCAACCCTAGGTGCCGCCTACGGTTGAGTTCGTGTCCGAATGTCAGACTTGACCCCCAGCCCACGGCAGAGGCCGTGTCCGAATGTCAGACTTGACCCCAGAGTCTACACCGGCTCAGGCTGTATGCAACTTCATCGTGGCCGCTTCGAACTTGCCTTCGACGATTTGCGGCATGACCAGCAGCGACTTGTCGATCGCCTGCTCGATCAGCTCCTGGTCTTCGCGCCGTGGACGGTGCAGCACGAAGTCCGCCACCTGCTGCTGCAGGCTCAGTGTGCGCGGGTGGCCGATGCCCAGCCGCAGCCGCCAGTAATCCTGCGTGCCGAGTGCGGCGGTGATGTCCTTCAGGCCGTTGTGCCCGCCCGAGGAGCCGCCTTTCTTCAGGCGCGCCGCGCCGGGCATCAGGTCCAGCTCGTCGTGCACGACCAGCACTTCGTCCGCCTGGATCTTGAAGAAGCGGCACAGCCCGCCCACCGATTGGCCGGAACGGTTCATATACGTCTGCGGTTCCAGCAGATAGACTTCCTGGCCGGCGACCACGCCCTTGGCCATCAGCGCGTTGTACTTGGTCTCGCGCTGCAGGCGCGCGCCGATGTCGTTGGCGAGGTTGTCCACCAGCCAGAAGCCGGCGTTGTGGCGGGTTTGTTCGTATTCGGGGCCCGGATTGCCGAGGCCGACGATGAGACGTATAGGCATGACGTGTGGTCTGAAAAAGGGAAACGTGATTATCGCCGAAAAACAAAAACCCCCGCCGGCATCGAGCACTGGCGGGGGTTTTCTCCTGCTGCCGCCCGAAGGCGGCGTCAGTGATTACTTCTTGGCCTTGGCGGCTGGCTTGGCTTCAGCAGCTGGAGCTTCAGCGGTAGCAGCGGCTTCAGCAGCAACGTGGCCGGCCGGTACCGAAGCGGTAGCGATGGTCAGGTTGGCGCCGTGGGTCACAGCGGTCACGCCGGCTGGCAGAACCAGTTCGTTGATGTGCAGCGAGTGGCCGACGTCGATGTTCGACAGGTCGACGGTGATGAACTCTGGCAGGTCTTTCGGCAGGCACGAAACTTCGATTTCATTGGCGACGTGGCTGATGGTGGCGCCGTGCAGTTTGACTGCCGGGGACACGTCAGCGTTGGCGAAGTGCAGAGCGACTTTCATGTGCACTTTCTTCGAAGCGTCAACGCGCTGGAAGTCAGCGTGCAGAACCAGTTGCTTGTATGCGTGGACTTGGAAGTCGCGCAGCAGCACTTGCTGGGTGTTGCCGTCGATTTCCAGATCCAGGATCGACGAGTGGAAGGCTTCTTTTTTCAGCGCGTGGTACAGCGCGTTGTGGTCCAGCGAGATGGTCACTGGCGCTTCGGTACCGCCGTAGATGATGCCAGGGGTTTGGCCCGAATTGCGCAGGCGGCGGCTCGCTCCGGAACCTTGCAATTCGCGTTTGAATGCAACAACTTTCATGTGTAACTCCAAAAATAACAGGGCTCGCGCCCCGTGTTATGAAGCCCCCGCGACCAGGGTGCTTCGAAAATGAGCTGACTGCGCTCATGAAACCGGGAAGTACAACGGCGCGACAAGCATTTTTCGCTTGTCGCGCCGTTAAAAACTAGCTAAATCGTTTATCTCAGTCGATAAACAGGGAGATCACGGAATCGCCCTTGATGATGCGTTTGAACGTCTCGGCCAGCAGCGGTGCGCAGGTCAGCTGGCGGATCTTGCCGCAAGCCTTGGCCGCGTCGGACAGCGGGATCGTGTCGGTCACGACCAGCTCGTCCAGCGACGAACTGGTGATGCGCTCGATCGCCGGGCCGGACAGCACAGGGTGCGTGCAGTACGCGATGACTTTCTTGGCGCCGCGCTCTTTCAGCACCTCGGCGGCCTTGACCAGCGTGCCCGCGGTGTCGACCATGTCATCCATGATCACGCAGTTGCGGCCTTCGACTTCACCGATGATGTTCATCACTTCGGACACGTTGGCCTTCGGACGGCGCTTGTCGATGATGGCCAGGTCGCAGCCCAGGCGTTTAGCCAGGGCGCGCGCGCGGACCACACCGCCGACGTCCGGCGAGACCACCAGCAGGTCCTGGTAGTTCTTCTTCTGCAGGTCGCCCAGCAGGATCGGCGAAGCGTAAATATTGTCAACCGGGATATCGAAGAAGCCCTGGATCTGGTCCGCGTGCAGATCCATGATCAGGACGCGCTCGACGCCCGCTTCTTCCAGCATGTTGGCGACGACCTTGGCCGAGATCGCGACGCGCGCCGAACGCGGGCGGCGGTCTTGACGGGCATAGCCGAAGTACGGAATAGCTGCGGTGATACGGCCAGCGGACGCGCGTTTCAGGGCGTCGACCATCAGGATCAACTCCATCAGGCTGTCGTTGGTTGGAGCACAAGTCGATTGCAGAACGAAGACGTCTTTACCGCGGACGTTTTCGTTAATCTCAACCATCACTTCGCCGTCCGAGAATTTCGAAACGTTTGCCTTGCCGAGAGGGATGCCGAGATTTTTAGCGACCCCTTCTGCCAATGCAGGATTAGCGTTGCCGGTAAAAACCATCAGGTTTTCGAAAGCCATTGGGAGTCCCAGAGATAGTCGATGAAAATTTTTGAAAAGTCGCCAGCGGAAGCCGCGCGGCGCTGTACTTGAAACTTAGTTGAATGGCTCGCTCTGGGGCGATGCCATCTTTGCCTTATCCGGCCGGAGACTAACTTCGCCTCGACGGGTCCAGATACAAACGAATGGCAGGGGAACAAGGATTCGAACCTTGGTATGCTGGAATCAAAATCCAGTGCCTTAACCAGCTTGGCGATTCCCCTACGCAACTGACTGCTTGTCGTTACATGGCCGGTATTTTACAGCCATTTTCACGCTAAGCCAAATTTTTTTACTGCCTCACAACTTTGCGATGATCGGGTGGCGATCCAGCGCTTTGGCCTTCCAGGCTTTCCACTTTGTCGGTACTTTCGCAAGCACCGCATCCGCTTCTTCCTCGGTTGCCACCGCACAGAACACGCAAGCACCGGAGCCAGTCATCCTGGCATCGCCGTAAGCACCGAGCCATTCTATCGCCTCTGCCACCGGCGGGAATAACTTCGTTGCTACCTGCTGCAAGTCATTCTTTCCAAACCCTTTAAAACCGTTTTGTTTTTCAAGGTGGCTGGAAAAGTCCGTTATTATGACGACCGGAGTGTCCCTTGTCAAATGTTCCGAGCAAAAAATTGCAGCCGTCGGTACGGCGACGCCCGGTTCGATGACGACATACCAACAATCCGGCGCCCGCACCGGGCGCATGGCCTCGCCCACGCCTTCGGCAAACGCGGTCTCGCCGAAGATGAAGAACGGGATGTCCGCGCCCAGCGGCAGGCCCAGCGCCATCAACTCTTCCTTACTTAGACCGGCCTGCCACAAATAGTTCAACGCCATCAGCGTGGTGGCCGCGTCGGACGAGCCGCCGCCGAGGCCGCCGCCCATCGGCAGCACCTTGTCGATGGCGATGTCGACGCCGCGCGGCAGCGCGCCCTGGCGGCGCAGCACCTCGGCCTGCAGCAGGCGCGCGGCGCGGATGATCAGGTCGCTCTCTTCCGGCACGCCGGCCAGGTCCGTCACGCGGCGGATCCGGTCGTCGTCGCGCAGGTCGAAGTGCAGCGTGTCGCCGTGGTCGATCAGTTGGAACACGGTTTGCAGCAGATGGTAGCCGTCGGCGCGGCGGCCGTTCACGTGCAGGAATAGGTTGAGCTTGGCCGGAGCCGGGCAATTCTTCAAAGAGTTCATGGTGCTGTTTATTCGGTGCCGGGACGGATGGCGATGCGTATCGTCAGGTCATCCACCTGCCCCGCGCCCAGGCGCGTGAGGTCGATGCGTTTCGGTTGCGGCACGGCGGCCGTGTCGTCTTGCCACGTGGCGTATTCGACCTTCCAGCCGTCGCGCGTAACCACCGTGTCGTTGGCCGGCGAGGCGACGAAGCGCTTGCCGCCGGCGTCGGTGGCGTAGCCTTGCAGCCACTCGCGCAGGCCGGAGACCGGCAGCGTCCAGCCCAGCGCCTGCGTGGTGAGGCTGTCGAGGTCGGGCGCGGTGCGCGGCTCCTTGCCGCTTTGCTTCAGCGTGGCCGATCCCGGCGTGACGCTGATGACTGCCAGGATCTGGCCGGTCGGCGAAATCAGGGTGACGTCGGTGGCGGCCTTGCTCTGCTGCCAGGTGAACTTGCCGGTCAGCGATTCGCGCTTGCCGTCCTTGACGTAGTTGATGGCGATGCCGCCGCCAAGATCGACGTTGTCCTGGTAGGGCGCGACCGCGGTGGACGAGCGCGGCGCGGAGGTGGTGGCGCAGCCGGCCAGCACGGAAGCCGCCAGCGCGGCGGCCAGCATGGCGGCCGGGGCGCTGCGGCGCAGGTTCAATAAAGTCATCAGGTATCGCTTACAGGCTTTGGTTCAAACGGGCGAGCGTGCTTTTCAGCGCGTCGTTCTTCGGGTCTTTGGTCTGGGCTTCCTGCCACATCTGCCGGGCGCCGGCCTGGTCGCCCTTGGCGAACAGCACCTCGCCCAGGTGCACGGCGATTTCCGGATCGCTGCGCAGAGCGTAGGCGCGGCGCAGCATGGCCTCGGCCTCGCTCAGGTTGCCCATGCGGTACTGCACCCAGCCCATGCTGTCCATGATGAAGGGATCTCCCGGCGCCATCTTCATGGCCTTGTCGATCAGCGAGTACGCCTCGGGCAGGCGCTCGTTGCGCTCGGCCAGCGAGTAGCCCAGCGCGTTGTAGGCGTGCTGGTTGTCGGGCGCGGCGATCATCACCTGGCGCAGCGCCTTTTCCATCAGCTCCAGCTGGCCCATCTTCTCGGCCACCAGCGCGAAGTCGTACAGCAGGTCGGGATTGTCCGGGTAGCGCTTGACGGCGTTTTCCAGCACCGTGTAGGCGGCGCGGTGGTCGCCGGCGTCGCGCAGGATCTGCGCGTCGGCCTGGAAGATCTGCGCCTGGTCGACGGCCTCGGTCGGCTTGAGCTCGGCCAGCTGCTTGCGCGCCTCGTCGACGTTGCCCTTGCGGGCCGTCAGCTGCGCCATCTTCATGCGCGCGGCCAGGTAGATTTTCTCGTCGGCGCCGTCGACCTTGTCCAGCCAGTTGTAGGCCGCGTCGAAGTCGTTGCGCTGCTCGGCGATCTGCGCCAGCAGCATCAGCACCTTGGACGGATCACGCTCGTCGTTCGGATGATCGGCCAGCACCTTGACGAAGTCGGTGAAGTATTTCTCCGCGTTCGGCACGTCGTTGGCCTGCATCGCCATCGCGCCCAGCGCGTACAGCGTGGCCATGTTGTCCGGCTGGTCCTTCAGCAGGATCAGGAACTGCTGGCGGGCGAGCTCGGTCTGCTTGGCGTCGGCCAGGATGCGGGCGTAGGCGGCGCGCACTTCGCGCGACTTGGGGTACTTGTCCAGGAAGGTCGACAGCACCTTGAGCGCGGTGTCGATATCGCCGGACACCTGCGCCGTGGTCAGGATGGCCAGCTCGGAATCGGGCTTGATGCGCAGCGCCTGCTCGGCCTCGGTGCGGGAGCGCTCGTTGTCGCCCAGCGTGAAGGCGCCCTGCGCCAGGATCAGGTGGCTTTCCAGCGTGTCGCTGTAGGGCGCCAGCACGCGGTCCTCCAGCGCGAAGGCGGCGGCCTTGTCCTTGGCGCGCAGCAGGAACTGCTGCATCTGGAACATGGCCAGCGGCCGCGCCTGCGGCGGCGCGGCCTTCAGCCGTTCGGCGAAGATCTGCTCCGCCTCGCTCAAATCGTCGTTGACGACGGCGAAGCCCAGGAAATACTGGGTCGCCTCGTCCGAGTTCGGCGCCAGGCCACGCCACAGGCGGATGGCCGACAGCGCCTCCGGTCCCTGCTTGGCGGTCAGCGCCATCTCGGCGGCGCGGCGCGCCAGGCGCGGATCGCGCGTCTGCTGGGCCAGCGCCAGCATGGTGATGTACGGTCCCTGCCAATTGCCCTGCTTGAATTCCAGCTCGGCCTTGGTGATGCGGAACAGCATGTCGCCGGTGAGGTCGACATTGGGCAGCGCTTCCTCGGCCGGGGCCGGGGCCGGTGCGGCGGCGACCGGCGCGGCGCTCTCCCCCGCCGCATCGGCGGGCGCGGCGGCGGCTGGTTCCGCCTGTTTTTGCGGCGCCACGGCGCACGCGGACAGCACGGCAGAGAGGGTTACAATGGCGAAAGCGTTTTTCAAGGGAAGATCCTGGCAAGTCGGCAAAAGGTACTGAGGCAATCGGATTTTACGCTCAACGCTCCGATCGCGTGTTTTGACTAGTGTAACCAAATATTCCGCCGCAGCCAGAGTGTACCCGCTCATTATTTCGACTCATAACCATCCAGATGCCAGAATTACCAGAAGTTGAAGTCACCCGGCGCGGGGTCGCGCCGCATATCGAGGGACGCACCGTGCATCAGGTGGTGCTGCGCCGCGAGGGCCTGCGCTGGCCGTTCCCCGCGCAGCTGCCGCAGCTGCTGGCCGGCCACCAGGTGCTGCGCACCGGCCGCCGCGGCAAATACCTGCTGCTGCATTTCGACCATGGCACGCTGATCATCCACCTCGGCATGTCGGGCCACCTGCGCATCATGCCGGGCGGGATCGTCCCGGAAAAACATGATCATTTCGACCTCGTGGTCGAGACCCCGGACGGCCTGCGGGTGCTGCGCATGAAGGACCCGCGCCGCTTCGGCGCCGTGCTGTGGCACGACCACGCGGACGGCCTGCTGGAGCACCACACGCTGCTGCGCGAACTGGGCGTGGAGCCCCTGGAGGCGGGCTTCACCGGCAAATTGCTGTACGATCAAACCCGGCAGCGCAGCGCACCCGTCAAGCAGGTGCTGCTGGCCGGGGACATCGTCGTCGGCGTCGGCAATATTTATGCTTCGGAAAGCTTGTTCCGCGCCGGCATCAACCCGAAGACGCCGGCCAAGCGCATCAGCCTGGCGCGCTACGAGAAGCTGGCGCAGGCCGTGCGCGAGATCCTGGCCGAAGCCATCGTCCAGGGCGGCAGCACGCTGCGCGATTTTATTAGCGTCAACGGGCAGTCCGGGTATTTCCAGCAGACTTATTTCGTCTATGATCGTGCGGGTGTCCCCTGCAAGGTATGCGCGGCGCCGATACGGCAGATCAAGCAAGGCCAACGGTCCACGTTCTACTGTGTGAATTGCCAAAAATAAGGGTGGAACAAGATGGTCAGGGATTTCGAACAGTACAGCGCCTGGAGGCAGGGCGTCGTCACCGCGTTGAAAAATTATCAAGCGTGGGTGGCCGGCGCGTCCCTGACCGACGCCGCCACCGACCAGCGCATCGCGCGCGCGCTGGCGCGGCTGGCCGACGATAAATTGTCGGTGGCCTTCGTCGCCGAATTCTCGCGCGGCAAATCGGAATTGATCAACGCGATTTTCTTCGCCGACTACGGCCAGCGCATCCTGCCGTCCGCCGCCGGCCGCACCACCATGTGTCCGACCGAGCTGATGTATGACGCCAGCTTCGCGCCGTCGATCCGCCTGCTGCCGATCGAGACGCGGGCCGAGAACCTGTCCACCAGCGACTACCGCGACCAGCCGGCCGCCTGGACCGTGCTGCCATTGAACCTGGACGCGGGCGCCGACATGCACGAGGTGTTCAAGCAGGTCAGCATGACGCGCCATGTGCCGGTCGAGGAAGCCAAGCGCTACGGCCTGTACGACGAGGACGATCCCGACATGCCGGTCACGCTGGACGAGGCCGGCATGGTCGAGATTTCGCTGTGGCGCCATGCGATCATCAACTTCCCGCATCCGCTGTTGAAGCAGGGCCTGGTGATCCTCGACACGCCCGGCCTGAACGCCATCGGCACCGAGCCCGAGCTGACGCTGAACCTGATCCCGAACGCGCACGCGGTGCTGTTCATCCTGGCCGCCGACACCGGCGTGACCAAGAGCGACATCGAGGTCTGGCGCAACCACATCGGCGCCGGCGCGGGCCGGCTGGTGGTGCTCAACAAGATCGACAGCATGTGGGACGAGCTGCGCAGCGAGGCCGAGGTCAACGTCGAGATCGAGCGCCAGCAGGCCAACGTGGCGCACGTGCTGGCGCTGGAGCCGCGCCAGGTGTTTCCGGTGTCGGCGCAGAAGGCGCTGGTGGCCAAGATCACGCAGGACGCGGCGCTGCTGGAGCGCAGCCGCCTGCAAACGCTGGAGAACGCGCTGTTCAACGAGCTGATCCCGGCCAAGAAGGACATCGTGCGCAAGCAGCTGGGCGAGGACTTGCAGGCGCTGAGCGCGGCGCAGCTGGCGATGGTGAACGCGCGCAGCCGCGGCATCGTCGAGCAGCTGCACGAGCTCAAGAGCCTGCGCGGCAAGAACCAGAGCGTGATCGCCCACATGATGCGCCGCATCGACGTCGAAAAAAAAGAGTTCGACGCCAGCCTGTTCAAGCTGCAGGCCACGCGCGCCGTGTTCACGCGGCTGTCGACCGAGCTGTACACCTGCATGGGCATGGACATCGTGCGCGACGACATCGAGCAGGTGCGCGAGGAGATGCAGCGCAGCCGCTTCTTCACCGGCGTGCGCGAGGCGGTGCGCAACTACTTCGAGCGCATCCGCGCCAGCCTCGACGCGGCCGAACACAAGACGCTGGAGATCAGCGAGATGATGGGCGTGATGTACCGCCGCTTCTCCAATGAGCACGGGCTGACGCTGGCGCTGCCGATGCCGTTTTCGCTGGACCACTACCGCGACGAGATCGCGTCCATCGAGGCGATCTACTACAAGCAGTTCGGCACGGCGACCTTGCTGACCACCAGCCGCGTGGTGCTGATGGAGAAGTTCTTCGACACCATCGCCTCGCGCGTGCGCGGCTGCTTCCGCGCCGCCAACAACGACGCGGAGGCGTGGCTGAAGGTGATCATGACGCCGCTGGAGGCGCAAATCCGCCAGCACAAGGATCAGTTGAAACACCGGCTGGCGTCGATCCAGCGCATCCACGATGCGACCGACAGCCTGGAACAGAAAATCGACGCGTTTGAAGGCAGCCAGCAGGAGCTGGAGGAGCAGAAGGCGCGGCTCAATGAATTGGCGGGGCAGATCAGCATCGCCATCAACGCGGAATTCGTGGCGCTGGACGCCGCCGCTTAAGGTACAGGAACAGAATGAAGGTTGTCGAAGTAGAGAATTTTGCGGATCCCAGTTTCTCGGCCGATCTGATCGGCTGGCAAAAAGTGCATGGACGCCATGTGCTGCCGTGGCAGAACACACGCGACGCGTATCTGATCTGGCTGTCGGAAATCATGTTGCAGCAGACGCAGGTGTCGGCGGTGCTGGGTTATTACGCGCGCTTCCTGGAGCGCTTCCCCACCCTGCGCGATTTGGCCTCGGCGCCGGTCGAGGACGTGATGGCGCAGTGGAGCGGCCTGGGTTACTACACGCGGGCGCGCAACCTGCACAAGTGCGCGCAGCGTGTGGTGGCGGAGTATGACGGTGTGTTTCCGTCCGATCCGTTGTTGCTGGCGGAGTTGCCGGGCATCGGCCGTTCGACGGCGGCGGCAATCTCGGCGTTTTCGAGCGGCACGCGGGCGGCCATCATGGACGGCAACGTCAAGCGGGTGTTTGCGCGCGTGTTCGGCATCGACACGTATCCGGGCGAGCGCAAGACCGAGGAGGCGATGTGGCGCCGCGCCGAGGCGCTGCTGCCGGAGCAAGGCATCGAGTCGTACACGCAGGGCTTGATGGACATGGGGGCGACGCTGTGCACGCGCAGCAGTCCGTCGTGCGAGCGTTGTCCGATGCAGGCGCGCTGCGTGGCCTACGCCACCAACCGCACCAAGGATCTGCCGGTACGCAAGCCGAAGAAGGCCAGTCCCGAGAAACACGCGGTGATGCTGGCGATTATCGACGGCGGCCAGGTGCTGCTGGAGCAGCGTCCGCCAAGCGGGATATGGGGCGGTTTATTGTCGCTGCCGGAATTGGATGGCCATCTTCTGGCGGAGGATGACGAGGTGGAGGCGGTCGATGACGATGCATTGATGCTGGCGGTGGGCAAGTTCGGCGAGATGGAATCGCACGAGCGGCTGTCGACGGTGACGCATGTGTTCACGCATTACAAGCTGCACATCGCGCCCTACCGCGTGACCTTGGCGCGCCGGCAGGCGATGGCCGCCGAGTCCGGCCACGTCTGGTACGACGCCGCCAAGCTCCCCGACGCCCCGCTGCCGGCGCCGATCAAGAAGCTGCTATTGGAGTTGGTAGGCGACAGCAAGGCCGCGCAGCAAAGGATGTTTTAAGGCCAGAGCTTGACGGCCGCCACCACCACGCCGGAAGTCGTAATGACGGTGGCGATCAGCCACCGCACCAGGCGCAGTTCCAGTTCGGCCAACTGCAACCTTAGGGAGGCTATGTCCGCGCTTTGTTTGCAGTCCAGGGCGGCGATGTCGCCGCTGAGCTTGATTTCCGCCACGCCAATTCGCGCGCTAAGCTTGTGGTCGAGCGCGGCAAGGTCTTCCTTGGTGGCGTAATTGGACTGGATGATGGCAACTCGCGCATCCAGCTTGGCAAGGTCTTCCTTGGTGGCGTAGCGCGGCAGCATGGAGGCCGTTTCCGCAGCAAGGACGGTGACCTCCTTTTCCACCGAAGTCAGCCGCCTATCCAGTTGTGTGATTTGCTCGTCCATCTATCCATCATGCGCCGAACACCGTTGATGCTCAAGAGCGCACGATTGAGCCCACTCAAAGCTCGTCGAGCGAAAACAACCGGCGGTGTTCGCGGATGGCGTAGCGGTCGGTCATGCCGGCGATGTAGTCGGCGATTTTGCGCGCCTGCTTGCCGACGTCGCCCGACTTTTCCTGGTAATCCGGCGGCAGCAGCACCGGCTCGGCCATGAAGGCGTGGTACAGCTCGCGCACAATGCGGCTGGCCTTCACCCGCATCCGGTTGACCTTGTAGTGGCGGTAGAGATTCTCGCGCAGGAAGCGCTTGAGCTCGGTCGCGTCCTTGCGCATCGGATCGGAAAAACGGATCAGCGGCGGCGATGCCCGCACCTCGTCCAGGCTCTTCGGCGCGGCATCGGCCAACAGCCCGCTGGAGGTGACGATCAGATCGTCGGCAAGCGCCGTGATCAGCCGGCGCAAGGTCTCGTAGATCGCGCGCCGTCCCGACAGGCCCGGGAAAGTCTGCTGCACATCGCGCCACAGTCGCGCGAAGAAGTCCACCTGCTCCAGCTGCTCGATGCTGATCAGCCCGGAACGCAGGCCGTCGTCGATATCGTGGCTGTTGTAGGCGATCTCGTCGGCGAGATTGGTCAGCTGCGCCTCCAGCGACGGCTGCGTGCGGTCGATGAAGCGCTGCGCCACCGGCCCCAGCAAGCGCGCATTGTTCAGCGAGCAGTGCTTGAGGATGCCCTCGCGGGTCTCGAACATCAGGTTCAGTCCGTTGTAGGCGCCGTAGTGCTCCTCCAGCTCGTCCACCACGCGCAGGCTCTGCAGGTTGTGCTCGAAGCCGCCGTGGTCCTGCATGCATTCGTTGAGCACGTCCTGGCCGACGTGGCCGAACGGCGTGTGGCCCAGGTCGTGCGCCAGCGAGATGGCCTCCACCAGATCCTCGTTCAGGCGCAGGTTGCGCGCCAGCGAGCGGCCGATCTGCGCCACCTCCAGGCTGTGCGTCAGCCGGGTGCGGAACAGGTCGCCCTCGTGGTTGAGGAACACCTGGGTCTTGTATTCCAGCCGGCGGAAGGCCGAGGAATGGATGATGCGGTCGCGGTCGCGCTGGAACTGGCTGCGCGAGGCGTGCGCGGTTTCTTCAAAGCGGCGCCCCACGCCGCCCGCCGAATGGGCCGCGTACGGGGCGAGGAATTCGTCGGGCAGCATGGCGGCCTCCGCTTAGACGCAGGCGGCCAGCGTGGCCAGCAGCAGCTCTTGCGGCGCGTTGGTGATGCTCGGCGCGCCCAGTGGCTTGATCAGGATGAACTTGATGGCGCCGCCCTCGTTCTTCTTGTCGACCTCCATCAGCTCCAGCCAGCGCGCCACGCCCAGGTCGGGCGCCTTGACCGGCAGGCCGGCCGCCGCCACCAGCGCGCGCATGCGCGCCACGGTGGCTTCGTCGACCAGGCCCATGCGGTGCGACAGGTCGGCCGCCATGACCATGCCGCAGCCGACCGCCTCGCCGTGCAGCCACTCGCCGTAGCCCAGGCCGTTCTCGATGGCGTGGCCGAAGGTGTGGCCGAAGTTCAGGATGGCGCGCAGGCCGCCTTCGCGCTCGTCCTGGCGCACCACGTCGGCCTTGATCTCGCACGAGCGGGCGATGGCGTAGGCCAGCGCGCCCTTGTCGCGCGCCATCAGCTTGCCGATGTTGGCCTCGATCCAGTCGAAGAAGGCGGCGTCGATGATGGCGCCGTGCTTGATCACCTCGGCCAGGCCGGCCGACAGCTCGCGCGCCGGCAGGGTTTCCAGCGTGGCCGTGTCGGCGATCACCGCGCGCGGCTGGTGGAAGGCGCCGATCATGTTCTTGCCCATCGGGTGGTTGATGCCGGTCTTGCCGCCCACCGAGGAATCGACCTGCGACAGCAGGGTGGTCGGCACCTGGATGAAGTCGATGCCGCGCATGTAGCTGGCGGCCGCGTAGCCGGTCAGGTCGCCGATGACGCCGCCGCCCAACGCGACCAGCGTGGTCTTGCGGTCGGCCTTGGCGGCCAGCAGCGCGTCGAAGATCTGCATCAGGCTGGCCCAGTTCTTGTATTCCTCGCCGTCCGGCAGCACGATCGACGTGACCTGCTTGCCGGCCTGGCGCAGGCCGGCCTCGACGCGCTCCAGGTACAGCGGCGCGATGGTGGTGTTGGTGACGATGGCGACCTTGTCGCCGTGGACGTGACGCGCCAGCAGCGCGCCGTCTTGCAGCAGCGCCGGGCCGATCGAGATGGGATAGCTGCGCTCGCCCAGCTCGACGTTTAACAGGATGGTGGATTGTTCGTTCATCGTTGGTTCGGCTTGTGTGACGCAGTTGGGCGAGGCCTCGCAGGCCCGGGTCTCCAGCTGGGTCAGGATGGATTGAACCATCGATTGTACGTTAGGTCGCCCGGTATCGATGACGATATCGGCGATTTCCATGTACAGGGGATCGCGCACCGCCATCAATTCCTCGAGTTTCTTGCGCGGATCGGCGGTCTGCAGCAGCGGCCGGTTCTTGTCGTGCGCGGTGCGCTGCAGGATGCTGTTGACGGTGGCGCGCAGGTAGATCACGGTGCCGCGCGCCTTCAGGTAGGCGCGGCTGTCCGCGTTCAGGATGGCGCCGCCGCCGGTGGCCAGCACCAGCTCCTGCTGGGCGGTCAGCTCGCGGATGACGTCCGCCTCCCGCCGGCGGAAGCTCTGCTCGCCTTCGATTTCGAAGATCCACGGGATCGAGGCGCCGGTGCGGGCCTCGATCTCGTGGTCGGAGTCTATGAAACGCAAACCCAGCTTGCGGGCCAGGATGCGGCCGATGGTGGTTTTTCCCGCCCCCATCAGGCCGACTAGAAACACATTAGGCATGAACAGTCCGAGTTAATTCGGGTTACTACATAAGGTTGATATCCCGTAAGGGCTGGATACGCCCGGAGGCTGGATTGCCTGGGTCGCATAATCGATGCCCAAACCCGGCAAGTGTACCAGACCTGTGTAGCTCGACTCACTACCATTTGCCTGGCCGCGCACGGTCAGGTTCACATCGAGCCAGTTGGCGCGGTCGCGCGGGTACACCAGCGAGACGATGGCCTGGCCCTTGGCGTCGGTGGTGATGTTGGTGGTGACCGTCACCGGAATGCCCGGATCGAGCACGCCGTTGCCGTTCAAGTCTTCCCCGGGATTGAGGATGCCGTCGCGGTTGATGTCCTCGTTGGCGCAGCCGACGTGCTGCACCGGCTCCCATGGTCCCAGCGGCAGCGTGTACTTCATGAAGCCCTTGAAGTAGGTGACCGGCAACACCGAGGCGGTCAGCTTGACGCCCGAGACGGCGTTGCCGGCCGCATCGGTCACCAGCACCACGTAGTCCAGCTGATAGGCCGCCGTGCCGCTCTGCCCCACCGTGCTGCCGGTGCCGGCGCTGATGAACAGCGACTTCTGCGCCACCGTCAGGCTGGCGACAGCGCTGGCGCCGGAGCCGCCGATGATCTTGGCCTGGATCTTCACGGCGTCCAGCCCCGATTGATTCGGGCCGGCGATGAAGCTGACCGTGGCCGCGCCATCGACGCCGGTGACCACCACGGCGGGCTGGGTCAGCGTGCCGGCGGTCGCATCGGACTGGATGGAGAAGGCCACGGTGGCGTTCTTGACCACGTTGTTCTGCACCGTGCCGTCGCGCACCACGGCGCGCAGGGTCGCCTGCTGGCTGGTGCTGCCGGGGCTGTTGACGCCGATGACGGCGGGGTCCGCCTGTATCGTGACGGTGGCGGTGTTGGTCAGCGGCGCCACGAACTCCAGGTCGGTCTGGGTGGTCAGGCCGCCGGTGGCGGCGGCGGTGATGGTGGCCACGCCGGGGCCGGTCGCGTTGACGTAGGCGGTGGCGGCGCCGCCGGCCAGCGGCAACGTGGTGCTCAGCGGCGAGGTGCAGCCCGGGTCGCTGTACACGACGCCGCGCGAGCTGCTGATGGTGACGCTGGCGGTATCGGGCGGGGTCGGGACCGGGCCGCCGGTGACGGCGATCCGCTGGCAGCCGCCGATGAAGGCCGAGCTTTCCGCGTTGCCGCCCGCGTCCAACACCTTGACCGCGAAGCTCGACGAGTTGATCGCGATGGAGACCGAGTTGGTTTCACCGGCCGCCTTGACGGTGATCAGGTCGCTGCTGCCGCTGCTGGCGGTGTAGCTCAGCACCAGCTGGCCGGCCGAATTGGTCACGGCCGCGCCGCCGCCCTTGACGGTCAGGCCGTTGGAATTGGAGCTGTAGGTCACGGCCTTGCCGCTCAAGCCGTTGCCGGCCGAGTCGACCAGCTTGACCGTGACGTCGGCGCTGGCGCCGACGTTGATGGTCGGCTGGGCGTTGATGGTCAGCTTGTTGCCGGCCACGTTGACGATCGCCGTCACCGGCGCCGCGCCCGGCGCCGAGGCCGTGATCTTGATCGCGCGCGAGGTCGGGTCGCCGCCGGTGCCGAGCTTCTCGGTCACGATGCCCTGGGCGTTGGAGACGCGGTTGGTCAGCGACAGGCTGCCCGAGTCGGCCTTGAGGTCGACCGTCACGCCGGCCATCACGGTGTTGTTGGAGTCGCGCACCAGGGCCACGACGTTGACCTCGTTGCCGGCGGTGCCGACCGAGGCCAGCGTGCCGGAATCGGTGGTCAGCGTCAGGCTCGGCACGGCGGTGATCACCGCCACCGACAGCTCGCTCGACTTGACCGCGCCGTTGGCGGCGCTGGCGCTGATGGTGATGGTGCGCGGCGTGGAGTCGCCCTTCACGCTGAGTTTCTCGACCACCTGGCCGGAGGCGTTGGTCACGCGGTTGGTGCTGCTGACGGTGCCGGAGCTGGCCGAGAAGTTGACCGTCTCATTGGGCAGCGCGTTGCCGCCGGCGTCGCGCACGATGGCCGTCAGGGTCACCTCGGTGCCGTCCAGGCCGGACGAGGCGATGGTGGTCGCGCTGGCCGTCAGCACCACGCTGGCGGCCTTGGACGGCGCCACGCCATTGCTGTTGGCGCCGGCCGATCCGCCGCCACCGCCGCAAGCGGACAAGACACTGGCGCACGCCAGCATGGCCAGCCATCCGGTGATTTTTTTCATGATGCGAGTTCCCATAGTGTTCGTGAAATGAGCCTGCGATGCGGTGCTACGGCCTAGCGCGTCGACAGCCGCTCGGCGACGATCTTCGGCGTGATAAAGACCAGCAATTCCGTCTTGTCGTTGGTGCGGCTGTTGCTGCGGAACAGATAGCCGAGCACCGGCACGTCGCCCAGCAGCGGCACCTTGTCGGTGGTGTTGCGCTCGGTCTGCTGGTAGATCCCGCCCAGCACCACGGTGCCGCCGTTCTCGACCATGACCTGGGTCTTGACGTGCTTGGTGTCGATGGCGAAGCCGGCGCGGGTTTCCTGGCCGACGCTGTCCTTGTTGACGTCGACGTCGATGACGACGTTGCCGTCCGGCGTGATCTGCGGCGTCACCTCCAGCCGCAGGTTGGCCTTGCGGAACATGATCGAGGTGGCGCCGCTGCTGGTGGCCACCTGGTAGGGCAGCTCGATGCCCTGCTCGATCAGCGCGATGGCCTTGTCGGCGGTGATCACGCGCGGGCTGGAGATGATCTTGCCGGTGCCGTCGGCCTCCAGCGCGGACAGCTCCAGGTTGAGGAAGCGGTTGGCGGCCGACGAGAACAGGCTGACCGCCAGGTTGCCGGCCTGGGCGCCGTTGATGGCGCCGGCCGGCAGGTTGATGAACTGGCTGTTGCCGAAGCTGGTGTCGGTGGCCTTGATCTGGCCGGTCACCTCGCCCACGCCGGTGATGTTGCCGCCGATCGCCACGCGGGTGTTGCTGGTGCCGAGCTGGTAGCCGGAGTCGCCGCCGCGCTGGGTGCGCAGGTCGGCGAAGCCCAGCTTGGCGCCGAGGTTGCGGGTGAAGGTGTCGCTGGCCTCGACGATGCGGGCCTCGATCAGCACCTGCTTGGAGGCGATGTCGGTCTTGGCGATCAGCTTGCGCACGTCCTCCAGCTTGGAGGCGATGTCGGTGATAAACAGCTGGTTGGTGCGCGGCTCGATGATGGCGCTGCCGCGCTTGGACAGGATGCGGTTCTTGCTGTCGCCGCCCCCCTCCAGCCCGAACACGGTCTTGAAGGCGTCGGCCTTCTGGTAGTTCAGCTGGAAGATCTCGGACTTCAATGGCTCAAGGTCGGCGATCTGGGCGCGCTGCTCCAGCTCCAGCTTTTCCTTGGTCAGCAGCTCCTCCTTGGGCGCGATCCACAGCACCGAGCCGTTCTTGCGCATGTCCAGGCCCTTGGCCTGCAGCACCACGTCCAGCGCCTGGTCCCACGGCACCTCCTTCAGGCGCAGCGTCAGGTTGCCGGCGACGCTGTCGCTGGTGATGATGTTCAGGCCGGAGATGTCGGCGATCGCCTGCAGCGCCGCGCGCACCTCGACGTTCTGGAAATTGAACGACAGCTTCTCGCCGCGGTAGCCCTGGGTGCCCTGGGTCAGCTTGTTCGGGTCCTCCTTGATCGGCTTGACGTCGATCACCAGCTGGGTGTCGCTCTGGTAGACGGTCTGTTCCCACAGGCCGCGCGCCTCGATGGTCATGCGTGTGTTGTCACCCTGCGGCACGGTGGTGACCAGCGCCACCGGGGTGCCGAAGTCGCTCACGTCGAGCCGGCGGCGCAGGCTTTCCGGCACGCCGGTCTTGAGGAAGTCCACCACCACGCCGGTCGGCGTCTGGCGCACGTCCACCGCCACCTGGCTGTTGGGCAGGTCGACCACCACCCGGCCCTCGCCGTTGGCGCCACGGCGGAAGTCCATGTCGCGCAACAGCTGACGCGCGGCCGGCGCCGGCGGCGCTGCGGCGGCGACAGGCAGGCCCTTGGCGTCGACCGCCTGGGCCAGGCCGCCGGAACCGTCGATGGTCAGGATGACGGCGTTGCCGTCGATGGCGGTGGCGTAGTTCAGGCTGCGCTTGAGGTTGAACACCAGGCGCGAGCGCTCGCCGGCCTGCACCACGTTCACGCCGCGCAGCTCGCCCAGGTTCAAGTCCTGCACGGTCTTGCCGGTGGCGTTGGCGGTGGCGCCGAAGTCCAGCGCGATGCGCGGCGGATTGGTGATGGCGAAGCCGATCGGCAGCTTGGCCGGCGGATTCCTCAGCGCGATCTTGACGATCACGTTCGAGCCCTGCTGGTTGGCGGTGATGCCCTCGATGGCGTTGGCGGCGGGCGCGGGGACGGCCGCCTCCGGCGCGTTCTGGGCGCGGACCGCGGCGGGCAGCTGCATGGCGAGGGCGAAAGCGAGCACCGGCATCCAGCTGGCGACGGCCAGGGCGCGCCGGGGCGTGATGTGAGCGGTCATTTGGTGTTCTCCTTGCTTTCCTGCAGTTCCAACTTGGATATGCGTTCGACCCAGTCGCCGCCCGCATCCTGTACGATTTCCTTGACGCTGACGCTGTTGTCGGTGATGGCGGTGATCAGGCCGAAGTTCTGGCCCACGTGCTGGCCCGCCACCACGTGGTACAGGCCGCGGTCCACCTGCAGCAGCGCGTACAGCACGCCCTTCTGCTGCACCGTGCCGACCATCTTGACGGTGTCGAGCGGGAAGCCCTCCAGCAATTCCTTGCGCCGGTCCATGTCCGGCTTGATGCCGTTGGCGCCCCTGGCCGAGGCCTTGGCCAGCTCGGCGAGCAGCTTGTTGGGATTGAAGGGATCGATGGCGTCGGCCTGGGCGTAGGCGAAGGGGATGAAGGTCTTGGGCTCGGCCAGCGGCGGCACCGCCACCTTGGCCTGGGCATCGACCTGCTTCATCCACGCGCGCACCTCCTGCACGTCGCTGTCGCCGCAGCCGGACAGCAGCAGCAACGGGGCCAGCAGAATGGCCGGGGTCAGGGTTCTCATGATTTTTTCGCCGCCTTTTTCTTGTCGGCGGCGGCCTTGCGCTGGGCGCTGACCTCCTCCGGATCCAGGTAGCGGAAGGTCTTGACCACCGCCTCCAGGGTCAGCACGCCGTCCTTGCCGGCGTTCAGGCTCATGTTGTTGAGCGTGACGATGCGCGACAGGTTGGCCATGTTGCCGGCGAAGGCGCCGATGTCGTGGTAGCTGCCGGTCACCTTGATGTTGATCGGCAGTTCGGCGTAGTAATCCTTGACCACCACCTGCGCCGGCGTGAACGACTCGAACTGCAGGCCGCTGCCGGTGCCGGCGCGGCCGATGTCCTTGAGCAGCGCGTCCATCTCGGCCTTGCTCGGCAGCTGTTTCTGCAGCCGGTCCACGTACTGGTCCACCTGCGCCTTCTGCGCCCGCAGCGCCTCCAGGTTGATCGCCTGCGCGGTCTTGAACTTGTACTCGTCGCGCAGCTTGAGTTCGGCCTGGGCGCCGGCGTCCTGCTCCTCGAACTGCGAGCTCCAGTAGAGGAAATAGCCGGCCGCCACCACGGCCGCCATCACGCCCACGCTGCACAGCACGCGCGGCGCCAGCGGCCACTGGCCCGGATGGCGTCCGCCGAGATTGCGGAACTGGTCGGCGAATTGCGCGCCGAGCGCGTTCAGATCGAGCTTGGCCATGTTATCCGCGCTCCTGGTTCTTGGCCGGCTGGCCGCTGGCCGGGGCGCCGCCCTTGCCCTTGGCGCCGGTGGCGGCCGCATCCTTGTCGCGCGGACGCTTGATGGTGACCGACAGGTTGAACTCCACCACCTTCTTGGCGGTCTTGCCCTGCCCCAGGCCGGTGGACTTCACCTCGATCAGCTCGGGCCGTTCCAGCCACGGCGACACGCCGGCCAGGTTGCCCAGCAGCTCGGACACCCGCTCCTGCGACTGCGCATAGCCGCCGATGGCGACCTTCTGGCCCTCCTGCTTGAAGCCCTTGAGGTAGACGCCGGCCGGGATCTGCTTGACCAGTTCGTCCAGCAGGTAGACCGGCTGGTTGCGGTCGCCCTGCAAGTCCTCCACCGCCTGCTGGCGCGCCTTGAGCGCCTCGATCTCCTGCTTCAGCGTGGCGATCTCGGCGATCTTCTTGTCGAGGCCGGAGATGGCGGTCTTGATCACCTGGTTGCGTTCGTTCTGGATGGAGATCGCGCGGGCGTTGTAGCCGCCCACGACCAGCACCACGCCGACGCCGACGATGGCGCCCAGCGCCAGCAGCGCGAAGAAGGCGGCCTTCTTTTGCTTGCGCTTTTCCTCGCGGTGCGGCAGCAGGTTAATTTTGATCATCAGCCGAACCTCCGCAAGGCCAGGCCGCAGGCGACCAGGTAGGCCGGGGCGTCGCTGCGCAGCTGCGACTCGCGCACCGAGCCGCCCAGCTGCATGCCCTTGAACGGCGAGATCACGGCGCTGGATATCCGGGTGCGGCTGGCCACCATTTCCAGCAAGCCCGGCAGCAGCGCGCAGCCGCCGGCCAGGAACAGCTGGTCGACCCGCGTGTACGGCGTCGAGGTGTAGAAGAACTGGATGGCGCGCGTGACTTCCAGCGCGGCGCTTTCCAGGAAGGGCGTCAGCAGCTCGGCCTGGTAGGTGTCGGGCAGGTCGCCGGATTTCTTGCGGGCCTCGGCCTCGTCGTAGCTCAGGCCGAAGGTGCGCACGATGTCCTGGGTCAGCGCGTTGCCGCCGAAGGGCTGCTCGCGCTCGTAGACGGTGACGCCGTCCAGCATCACCGAGATGTGCGTGACCTGGGCGCCGATCTGGAACAGCGCCACCACCTGACCGGCGCCGGCCTCGGGCAGCTGGGCGGTCACGCGGTCCAGCGCGGCGCGGGCGGCGTAGGATTCGATGTCCATCACGGTGGCCTTCAGGCCGGAGGCCTCGGCGATGGCGACGCGGTCCTCGACCTTCTCGCGGCGCGAGGCGGCCAGCATGACCTCGATGTCCTCGGCCGAGTTGGCGGCCGGGCCGATGACGTCGAAGTCCAGGCTGACCTCGTCGAGCGCGAACGGGATGTACTGGCTGGCCTCGGATTCGACCTGCACTTCCAGCTGGTCTTCCGACATGCCGGCCGGCAGGATGATTTTCTTGGTGATGACGGAGGCGGGCGGCATGCCCAGCGCCACCAGCCGGGTGCGGGTGCCGCTCTTCTTCCAGACCCGGCGCACGGCGTCGACCACCTGGTCCATGTTCTCGATATTGCCGTCGACCACGGCGCCGCGCGGCAGCGGCTCGGCGGCGTAGCGCTCGAGCCGGTACTCGCCCTTGCCGCCCTGCGCCAGCTCGACCAGGCGAACGCTGGAGGTGCTGATGTCGATGCCCACCAGCGGCGGATTGCCCTGCCCCAGCAGCGCCTTGATATCGATCATACGAGCCTCCCGGCGCCACGGCTGGCGCCCGGATTTCTTTGCCGCCGAATCAACATTCGAACAGTGTGCATTTAGGAACTCGTTTGAAAACCAGCGTTTAGCCTGCTTATCTATGACCACACATTAAATCCTGCCTATATAAGTGTAAAGGTATTTCTATTGTGCACAATTGGCATGGTGTGAGGGTTTCGCCACACTTTTCCGGCGCTCCGTGGCCGCAAAAACAACTGAGTTGCTTTGTTGCTTACAGGTAAAGATTCCTGTCCACAGGCAGTGCGCGCCGCGACCCTTGCCTCGCTTATAATGGCCCGCAAACATAACTGAGAGATCGCACTGCATGGCTTCTTCTTCCAATTCGGCCCCGCCACCTTCGAATCCGCCCGGCAAACCGGCGGGCAAACCCGCCACCCGCTTCTTCCTGCTGGCCGGCCTGTCCGTGGTCGGCCTCGGGCTGGTGGGCCTGCTGCTGGTGGTGTTCGGGCTGGCGATGGCCTACCCCAACCTGCCCGAGCTCGACACGCTGACCGACTACCGTCCGAAGATGCCGCTGCGTATCTTCTCGGCCGACAACGTGCTGATCGGCGAGTTCGGCGAGGAGCGCCGCAACCTGGTACGCATCAAGGACATCCCCGACGTGATGAAGAAGGCCGTGCTGGCGATCGAGGACGACCGCTTCTACGAGCACGGCGGCGTCGACTACACCGGCATCCTGCGCGCGACCATCCACAACGCCACCGGCGGCGCCAAGCAGGGCGCGTCGACCATCACCCAGCAGGTGGCGCGCAACTTCTTCCTGTCGAGCGAGCAGACGCTCAAGCGCAAGGCCTACGAGGTGCTGCTGGCCTGGAAGATCGAGAAGAACCTCAGCAAGGACCAGATCCTCGAGGTCTACATGAACCAGATCTACCTGGGCCAGCGCGCCTATGGTTTCTCGTCGGCCGCGCAAATCTATTTCGGCAAGAACCTGAAAGACATTAGCGTGGCCGAGGCGGCCATGCTGGCCGGCCTGCCGAAGGCGCCGTCGGCCTACAACCCGGTGGTCAACCCCAAACGCGCGCGCACCCGCCAGCAGTACATCCTGCAGCGCATGCACGAGCTCGGCTACATCACCGACAAGCAGTTCGAGGAGGCCAAGGCCGAGCAGCTGAAGGTCAAGACCGACAGCAGCGAGTTCGGCGTGCACGCCGAGTACGTGGCCGAGATGGCGCGCCAGCTGGTCTACGAGCAGTTCAAGGAAGACACCTACACGCGCGGCCTGAACGTGTTCACCACCATCACCAAGGCCGACCAGGACGCCGCCTACCTGGCGCTGCGCAAGGGCGTGATGGACTACGAGAAGCGCCACGCGTATCGCGGCCCGGAAGCCTACATCGACATCCCGCAGAACAAGGAGGAGGCGGACGACGCCATCGAGACCGAGCTGGCCGACCATCCGGACAGCGACGACATCGTGGCCGCCATGGTGCTGGCCGCCACGCCGCAGCTGATCACCGCCGTCACCGCCACCGGCGAGGAAATCAAGATCAGCGGACCGGGGCTGGAGATGGGCCGCTCGTGGCTGTCCGACAAGGCCGCGCCGAACAAGCGCATCCGCCGCGGCGCGGTGATCCGCGTCATGCAGGAGGGTAAGGACTGGCAGGTGACGCAGCTGCCGGAAATCGAATCGGCGTTCGTCGCGGCCGACACCCACGACGGCGCGATCAAGGCCATGGTGGGCGGCTTCGACTACAACCGCAGCAAGTTCAACCACGTGACGCAGGCGTGGCGCCAGCCGGGCTCGTCGTTCAAGCCCTTCATCTACTCGGCCTCGCTGGAGCGCGGGTTGTCGCCGGCCACCATCATCAACGACGCGCCGATCTCGTTCGACGCCGGCCAGACCGGCGGCCAGGCCTGGGAGCCGAAGAACTACGACGGCAAGTACGAGGGCCCGATGACCATGCGGCGCGGCCTGACCAAGTCCAAGAACATGATCTCGATCCGCATCCTGCACAAGATCGGCGCCAAGTACGGCCAGGAGTACACCACCCGCTTCGGCTTCGACGCCGACAAGAACCCGCCCTACCTGACCCTGGCGCTGGGCGCGGGCAACGTCACGCCGCTGCAGATGGCCGGCGCCTACTCGGTGTTCGCCAACGGCGGCTACAAGGTCAGCCCCTACCTGATCTCCAAGGTGACCGACGCCGACGGCAAGATCCTGTCGCAGGCCAATCCCGACAAGGCCGGCGACGAGAAGAACCGCGTGATCGACGAGCGCAACGCCTTCCTGATGGACAGCATGTTGAAGGACGTGGTGCGCTACGGCACGGCGACCAAGGCGCTGGTGCTCAAGCGTCCCGACCTGTCGGGCAAGACCGGCACCACCAACGATTCGATCGACGCCTGGTTCGCCGGCTACCAACCGCATCTGGTGGGCATCGCCTGGATCGGCTACGACCAGCCGAAGAACCTGGGCAACCGCGAAACCGGCGGCGGCCTGGCGCTGCCGATCTGGATCGGCTACATGCAGAAGGCGCTGAAGAACATCCCGATCGAGGAGCGGGCGGTGCCGGAAGGCGTGATGCTGGTGGGCGACGAGTACTACTACACGGAGAATCCGCCGGGCACCGGCGTGCACAACATCGACGGCGCCTCGCACGGCACGCCGGCCGAGGAAAAAGCCAAGGACGCCGTGAAGAACGAGTTGTTCTAAAAAAGCCGGAACACAACCAAGGGGCCGCAAGGCCCCTTGGTCATTGAGAGTCCACGTTGAGGAGCTGTATGAAGTTGTTGTTTTCTTTGATTGCCTTGTGCTCGGCGCTGTCGGCCGTCGCGGCGGAGCCGAGCAAGTTCGCCACCGGGACGGCGGCGTTCCTGGACGCCGAGCTCCCGCAGATGGACGAAGCCGTGGCGCACAAGGACCGCGCCTACTTCGGTCCGGCACTGGCCCGCACGCAGGCGTTTCTCAAAGGCTGGAGCGGCGAGCAGCTGGAACGCGATCCGGCCTGTTCCCGGGCCCTGAGCGAGTTCCTGATTGTCGGCCTGTGCAAGATTTCACCTCCGGGCACGCTGTGCGAGCCCGAAACGTTTATCCCCAAGGTGGACAACAACATCGCGCAGTGCCGCGCCGCGGCCAAGCCGGACGAGACGGCGGCGAAGCAGTGACGCCGCCCCTTGCGGGCCTTATTCGCCCAGCACCACCGGGCTGCCGCCCTGGGCGCTGACCATCTCCGACAGCGAGTAGAACAGCTCGGAGCCGTCGCGGGTGTTGAGCCACTTGCCGTCCTTCTGCTTGTAGTGGTAGCCGCCCGAACGGGAGGCCACCCACAGCTCCTGCATCGCGGCCTGGCTGTTGACGATGATCTTGGAACCATTGTCGATAAACTCGATTTCCAGCACGTTGCCGCTGCGGCTGCACTCGACGTCGACCATGTCCTCGTCGTTCAGACGGTCCAGCGACGCCTCGATGGCGGTAAGGGTGGCCTCGGCCTGCGCCAGGAATTCTGATTCGCCCATGCTACACTCCAGTATCTATAGTCAATCCGTGATTTTATCGTGAAGTCCACATTCCGTTTATTTATCGGCACCGTTTGCGGCACAACCGCGCTGTGCCTGACCGTCTTGTTGAGCGGCTGCGGCCAACCCGGCCCGCTGTACCTGCCCAAGGCTCCACCGGCCAAGCCCGCCAAGAGCACCGAAGCTGCCCCGGTTCCATCCACTCCAGCACCCCAACAATAATCCTTATGTCGCAATTTTCCTATGTAAATGGCGTGCTGCACGCCGAGGGCGCCTCGCTGGCCGCCATCGCCGCGCAGTTCGGCACCCCGACCTATGTGTACTCGAAGGCGCAGCTGCTGGCCAACTACGCCTCTTACGCCGACGCCTGCGCCGGCCGCGACGCGCTGGTCTGCTACGCCATGAAGGCCAACTCCAACCTGGCCATCCTCGACCTGCTGGCGCGCCAGGGCGCCGGCTTCGACATCGTCTCCGGCGGCGAGCTGCTGCGCGTGCTGGCGGCCGGCGGCGATCCGCGCAAGGTGATCTTCTCCGGCGTCGGCAAGAGCGTCGACGAAATGCGCCTGGCGCTGTCGCACGACATCCTGTGCTTCAACGTCGAATCGATCCCCGAGCTGCACCGCCTCAACGAGGTGGCCGGTGCCATGGGCAAGACCGCGCGCGTGTCGCTGCGCGTCAACCCCAACGTGGACGCCAAGACCCATCCCTACATCGCGACCGGCCTGAAGGCCAACAAGTTCGGCGTGGCCTTCGACGACGCGCTCGACACCTACCGCGCTGCCGCCAAGCTGCCGCACCTGGAAGTGGCCGGCATCGACTGCCACATCGGCTCGCAGCTGCTGGACGACGCGCCGCTGCTGGAGGCGCTGGACCGCCTGATCGAGCTGATCGACAAGCTGGGCGACGAGGGCATCGTGCTGCACCACCTGGACATCGGCGGCGGCATTGGCATCAACTACGGCGAAGCGGGCGAGGCGCCGCCGGTGCCGGTGGGCGACTACCTGGCCCGCCTGTTCGCGCGCGTGGACGCCTGGCGCGCGGAGCGCCACGGCGGCAAGCCGATCAAGGTGATCTTCGAGCCGGGCCGTTCGATCGTCGGCGACACCGGCGTGCTGCTGACCAAGGTGGAGTTCATCAAGCACGGCGAGGAAAAGAATTTCTGCGTGGTCGATGCGGCGATGAACGACATGGCGCGTCCGGCGTTGTACCAGGCGTGGATGGACATGCAGCCTGTGGTGCAGGGCAAGGCGGGCGCGCTGGCGTACGACGTGGTGGGTCCGATCTGCGAATCGGGCGACTGGCTGGCGCGCGACCGCGAGCTGGCGGTGGAAGCCGGCGACCTGCTGGTGATGCACAGCGCGGGCGCCTACGGCATGACCATGGCGTCCAACTACAACACGCGCGGCCGCGCGGCGGAGATCATCGTCGACGGCGAGGTGTGCCATGTGGTGCGCAAGCGCGAGAACCCAGCCGATTTGTACGCGCTGGAATCGCTGATCAAGTAAGCCGGTCATCCGGCAAGCAAAAGCCGCCCGCCTCGCCGCCGGCGGCTTTTTTCATGCGGGCTGGTTTTCGGCAAAAATTTCCTGGATGTTCTTGGCCTCAAAAATCCGGTCGAACCAAAGATCCACATCCTCCCTCTCCGCCCAATCGATGCGACTGCTCAGCTTGCGCGAAAGTTTGCCGAAACGCTTGGCAAGCAATATCTTCAAACGATCCTTATGCCCAAACAGCTCGGCTTCATAACGGAAGATGTCTCCATATGTCTTGAATTCCGGCGTGGCCATCACAGCGCTCCTTTCGATAGCACTCTGTAGGTGAATCATACGCTCGCCGGCAAGCCGTCGCAAATGGCGCGCGCCCCATCGCCCCAGGCCTTTCTGCACGCTATCAGTGACGACTTCGTATTGCAATTTATCGAGTTCCGTCGCCAAATCAGGGACCGTGCGCGTTCGTTCGACACGGAATGCCATGGCGGCGAAGTTATTCACCAAATCAAGCTCATCTTTTCTGAGTCTGTGTTGATCAATCAGCAGGTAGCGTTGCGCAGCTTGCAGGTGCCAGAGGTCGGACGGCACGGCGGTGATCAGGTCAGCGAGGCTAAGGCTCGCCTTCCATCGCTTTTTGTCGTTATACAAGACGATAGGAAATACAGGGGGTAGTTTTCCCGGCTGAGGCAACTCGTGGCGCTTGATCAGGTCTTGATAAAGCAAGCCGATATAGACCTGCATGCGCAGCGCCATCCAGTGGTCGGAACGGGATTGGAATTCGAGCAGCAGGTAGATGTAGATCCACTCGCCGGCCAGGCGCACACGCCAGACCATGTCGCTGTGGCGATGGTGGCCGCCGTCGCTGACGTAGCTGCCGTTGATGCGCTCGAAACTGTCGAGGTCCAGCTGCCGCACCCACTCGCCCGGCACGAAGCCCAGCAACAGGTCGCGCACCATCTCTGGATACGCGAACAGTTGCTTGTATGCGGTGTCGTCCTCGCTGGCCATCGGCCCAGTGTAGCGAGGCGGAGCGCGCCGCTGTTGGGCGCGCTCAAAGGAGCGCTAGCGCGCCGCCGCGGCCGACAGCGCCTTGCCGCGCGCCCAGTACACCCGCATCAGCAGCAACGCCCCGAGGATCAGGCCAAAGATGATGGGCTGCGTGAAGTTGTGCTTGCCCGCCTTCATCCACCAGAAGTGCAGGATGGCCAGCGGCGCGATCACATAGATCAGCCGGTGCAACCACTGCCAGCGCTTGCCGCCCAGCCGCTTGATCATGCCGTTGGTGCTGGTCGCGGCCAGCGGGATCAGCAGCACGAAGGCGATGAAGCCCACCGTGATGAACGGCCGCTTCAGCACGTCCTTCCACATCTCCTGCACGTCGAAGAAATGGTCGAACCACAGGAAGGTCATGAAGTGCAGCACACCGTAGAAGAACATGTACAGCCCCATCATGCGGCGCAGCTTGATCAGCCAGTTCCATTTGCTCAGCTTGCGCAGCGGCGTCACCGCCAGCGTGAAGCACAGGAAGTACAAGGTCCAGTCGCCGGTACCGCGCGTGATGAATTCCAGCGGCTCGACCAGTTGCCCGGTCAAGGTCAGGTACACCATGCGCGCCAGGGGCACCAGCGCCAGCACGAACAGCGCAGCCTTGATCAGCCCGGTCTGCCGGGCGGTGGGATTGAACGCCATACGCTTAGAAGAACTTCTTCAGGTCCATGCCGGCGTACAGCGGCGCGACGTCGGCATAGCCGTTGAACATCAGCGTCTTGCGCTTGCGGGCCAGGAAGCCGTCCTCGCCGATGCGGCGCTCGGACGCCTGCGACCAGCGCGGGTGGTCCACGTCCGGATTGACGTTCGAATAGAAACCGTACTCGCTCGGCGCCGACAGGTTCCACGACGTGCGCGGCTGCTCTTTGACGAAGCGGATCTTGACGATGGATTTGGCCGACTTGAAACCGTACTTCCACGGCAGCGCCATACGCACCGGCGCGCCGTTCTGGTTGGCCAGCGTTTCGCCGTACATGCCCAGCGTCAGCAAGGCCAGCGGATGGTTGGCCTCGTCGATGCGCAAGCCCTCGGTGTACGGCCATTGCAGCACGCGGCTGCCCACGCCCGGCATCTGCTTCTTGTCGGCCAGCGAGATGAACTCCACATACTTGGCGTTGCCGGTCGGCTCGACCTTCTTGATGATCTCGGAGAAGGAGTAGCCGATCCACGGAATGACCATCGACCAGCCCTCCACGCAGCGCAGGCGGTAGACGCGCTCCTCCAGCGGCGCCAGCTTGAGCAGCGCGTCGATATCCAAGGTCATCGGCTTGTTGACCTCGCCTTCGATGGACACCGTCCACGGCCGCGTCTTGAGCGTGCCGGCGTACATGGCCGGTTCGCTCTTGTCGGTGCCGAATTCGTAGAAGTTGTTGTAGCTGGTGGCGTCCTTGTACGGCGTGTGCTTGTCGAGCGCCGAGTAGGAAGGATTGAGCTTGGCGGCCAGCTTGGGATTGACGCCTTGCGCGAAGGCTTCGCGGTTGGCCATCTCCAGCAGCGCGGCGCCGCCGAGGGCACCGGCGGCGACTTGCTTCATGAAGTTGCGGCGCGACTCGTACACCTCGCGCGGCGTGATTTCTGATGAAAACGGCAACTCGATGCCGTTGGGGCTACGCTTGATCAGCATGCTGACTCCAAAGATTGTGCAAGGTTGAGACTTGGTCGTACCAATAGCCTGAACCTTACACCAATCTTGGCCAGCAAAAGTTCACATCGCGTTTACAACTTGCCGTAAGAATGCAGGCCGGACAGGAACATGTTCACGCCCAGGAAGGCGAAGGTGGTCACCAGCAGGCCCACCAGCGCCCACCATGCCGCCGGACGGCCGCGCAGGCCCGTCATCAGGCGCATGTGCAGCCAGGCCGCGTAGTTGAGCCAGACGATCAGCGCCCAGGTTTCCTTCGGATCCCACGACCAGTAGCCGCCCCACGCCTCGGCCGCCCACAGCGCGCCGAGGATGGTGGCGATGGTGAAGAAGGCGAAGCCGGCCGAGATGGCCTTGTACATGACGTCGTCCAGCACCTCTTCCGACGGCAGGCGGTCCACCAGGCGGCCCGAGGTCTTCAGCAGGTAGGCCGCCGCCACCATCGCGGCCAGTGCGAAGTTGCCGTAGCCAATGAAGTTGGCCGGCACGTGGATCTTCATCCACCAGCTTTGCAGCGCCGGCAGCAGCGGCTGGATGTCGGCGGCGTCGCGCGAGGTGGTGTACCAGAACAGGAAGCCGATCGCGGCGGTGATGACCAGCGTGACGAAGGCGCCCAGCTGGCGGGTGGCGTAGCGCTGCTCGAAGTACAGGTAGAACATCGCGGTGATCAGCGAAAACAGGATAAACACTTCATACAGATTCGACACCGGAATGTGGCCGACGTCGGTGCCGATCAGGTAGGACTCGTACCAGCGCACCATCATGCCGGTCAGGCCCAGCACCACGGCGGCCCAGCACAGCTTGGAGCCGATGCTGAAGGCGGACTCGGAGCGGGCGGCCGAGCCGATCACGTAGAACAATGTCGACAGGCAGAACATCACGCTCATCCACAGGATCGCGGACTGGCTGGACAGCATCATGCGCAGCCAGAACTTCTTGGTGCCGTTGTCGAGCTCGCCGGCGTACATGGCGATCGCGCCCAGCGCCAGCAGGGCCACCAGCGGCATCAGCCAGCGCGCCGGCTTCCAGTGCCAGCCCAGCGCGGCGAATGCCGGCGCGGCGGCCAGCAGGATGCCCTTCTCGTAGATGTCCATGTAGTGGCCGTAGCGGCTCAGGCCGAACAGCGAGCCCGCCAGCAGCGCCAGCGCGAACACCCAGTCGAACGCGGTCAGGCGCTTGAAGTAGCCGGGCGCCTGGGTATAGGTTTGGGTCGATTGCGTCAGTTCCATCATTTCTCTCCGTAGCCGTTCCAGCTTACGCCGATTGCGGCAGCTTTTCTTTCAAAGTTTCAAACTCGCGTTCGAAGTCCAGCGTTTTGCGCTGGGTGCTCATGGCCATCAGCGCCTCGGCGCCGGCGCCGTCGTCCTTGATCCACACCCACAGGCGGCGTTCGCGGATATAAAACATCGAGAATACACCCAGCACCAGGAATACGCAGCCCAGGTAGACCACCTTCTTGCCCGGCGAACGGGTGACCTGGAACACCGAGGCCTGGACCTGGGTGAAGTCGTCCAGCTGCAGGTAGACCGGCGCGCCGTAGAAGTAGGCGTCCGACAGCGCGTTGGTGGACAGTTGCAGGAAGCGGGCGTGGGCCTCGTCGGCGCTGACCGGCTCCAGACCGTCCTTGGCGCGGGCGGCCTGCCACAGGTCCCACAGGCTGCCGTTGAGGATCTTCATGAAGACGTCGGCGGCCTTCTCCTGCTCGGCGGCCGGGATCTTCTCCAGGAAGCGCGAAATGGCCACGAAGCCGGCCGCCTTGTCGTTGCCGGCGAAGATGGTCAGGCTCTTCTCGGCCGAGGCTTGCAATTGGCCGCGCAGGGCGTCGCCGTTGGGCGACTGCGGCGTGGCGCGTTCGGCGTAGCGCTTGGCGGCGGCGGCGCGCAGGGCCGGGTCGTTGAGGGCGGCGCGCAGGCGCATCCATTCGGTCACGCTGTGGGCGTCGTCGGCCGGGATGCGCAGGAAGCTGAACGGGTCGGACGGGTTGACTCGCATGCCGGCCAGGAACACCGTGGCGCCGTCCACCGTCACCGGCTGCATGTAGTTCTGGTATTCGCGCGCCTGGCCGGTCTTGTCGCGCAGCTTGTAGGTCACGCTGGGGCCGACGTTCTTCAGGTCCTTGTTGTTGGCGTTGCGGCCGGCCGAGCCGGTGTGCTTGTCGAGGCTGTTGGCGAACTGCTCTTCCAGGCTCTTGCCCTTGGTGACGGCGCGCGCGTCCTGCGTGGCGGCCAGGTTCTCGACGTTGAACGGACGGAAGCCCGACCATTCGACGGTGTAGGCGTCGCCCATGGCGGTGCTGCTGCCGACCTCGCCCGCGATGTCGAACTTGGCGGTGCCGCTGCCGACCATCGGGTAGCCGCTCAGCTTGAGCTTGCTGCCGCCGTCGTCAAAGCTGGACTGGTAGATCGCCAGGCCCTTGTACAGCAGCGGCTTGTTGACTTCGATGACGGCCTTGACCACCTCGCCGCTGGCGTGGTCGCGCACCTCGACCTCGCTGGCGAACAGCTTGGGCATGCCGGTGGTGTAAAAATCAATGTTGAATTTTTTCAGCTTGATGGTGAACGGCAGGTCCTGGATCAGGACGCCGTCGGGACGGGTGATGATGGCGCTGTCGCTGGTCGAGCCTTCCGGGATCATGGTGTTGCCGCGGAAGGTGGGATTGCCCAGGCCCAGGCGGCTCTTGGCCGGCACCGCCGAGATCAGGCCGCTGCCGTTGAACGGCACTTTGCCGAGGAACCATTCCTGCAGGCGGATCGGCACGTCCGAATCGAGCAGGCCGCCGATGCAGATGACCACGATGGCGGTGTGCGCGAAGATGTAGCCGAACTTGTTGGCCGCGCCCTGCTTGGCCGCCACCAGCGTGCCGTTGTCCTTGTCCACCAGCTTGACCTGGTAGCCGGTGTCGGCCAGGCGGGCGGCGGTCTGCTGCGCCAGCGCGGCGCGCGCCAGCGGCGAGCGCCACTGCATCTTGTGGTGGAAATTGAGCAGCGAATTCTCGCGCACGTTCTCGCGCCAGCTGCGCATGTCCTTGAGCATCTTGGGCGCGTTGCGGATGATGCACAGCGAGGTCGACGTCACCAGCGTGGCCATCAGCAGCAGGAACCACCAGGCCGAGTACACGGTGTACAAGCCCAGCTTGCCGAACACCTCGAACCAGAACGGGCCGAACTGGTTGATGTAGTTGTTGGTGGCCTCGCCCTGCTTCATGACGGTGCCGACGATGGCGGCGATGGCGATCATCGCCAGCAGCGCGATGGCGAAGCGCATGGAGGAAATCAATTCGACCAGTTCGCCGACGAGGGGTCGGCGGGTCTTCAGTTCGATGCCGGTGGTGCTGGGGCTGCTGCTCATGCTGGAACGATCTCAAAAAAATATGCTGGGGGCAGCATAACAACAAAAAGGGCAGCCCGCTTACGCTGCCGCCCTCTATGCACTATCAGTTGCACCGCAACCCAAGGGCGCGGCCAGCTGTTCTTATTTCAAGCCGGCGACGTAATCGGCCACGGCTTTCATTTCTTCATCCGACATGCGCTTGGCGATGGTGGTCATCTGCGCGCTGTTCTTGCGGCCGTCGGCCTTGAACAGGCCCAGCTGGGCCACCGTGTAATCCTGGTGCTGGCCGGCGATGCGTGGATATTGCACCGGGATGCCGGCGCCGACGGCGCCGTGGCAGCTGGCGCAGGCCGGAACGTTTTTCTCGGCGATGCCGCCGCGATAAATCTTCTTGCCCAGTTCAACCGTTTCCTTGTTCTTCGCCGCGCCAGGCTTTTGCGCCTGGGTGGCCAGCCAGGCCGAGATATTGTGCTTTTCCTCGTCGGTCAGCATCTTGGCGAAGGTGGTCATGACCGGTTGATTCCGCTCCGGGCCGGAAAAGTTCACCAGCTGCTTGTACAGGTAGCCTTCGTGCTGGCCGGCCAGTTTCGGGTTGACGGTGATGGTGGAGTTGCCGCCGTCGCCGTGGCAGGAAACGCAGGCCGGCAGGCCGCGCGCAGCGTCGCCGTTTGCAAACAGGGTGCCGCCTTTGGCCGCATCGACTTTGGGCGCTGCCGCTTCGGCGTGGGCCGGTTTTTTTTCTTCAGCGGCGGATGCGGTGCCGGCAACGGCCAGCAGGGCCACCAACAGGGATTTTACAAACGGTGAAAACGCACGATTCATTCAAGCACCCTCAAAAAAGTTTGTCGAACGTATGCCGCAGGCTAGTAGCTATCGGCTATGGCAACACTTCGTAACCACTCATTGTACAATAGCTTTCCAGCATATTTGCTCCCTTTTGTTGCATTTCCCCCATCTCATGTCCAAACTCTGGCAAGCCCGCTTCTTTACGACCGTCAACCAATTGCGCGATCTGCCCGACACCACCGTGCCGGAAATCGCCTTTGCAGGTCGCTCCAACGCCGGCAAATCGACCGCCATCAACATCCTGTGCAACCAGAAGGGCCTGGCGTTCGCGTCCAAGACGCCTGGCCGCACGCAGCACATCAACTACTTCTCCATCGGCGGCGCGCACGTGGCGCAGCACCGCAAGGATCCGACCATCGTCGACGAGATCGAATGCCTGCTGGTGGACTTGCCGGGCTACGGCTACGCCGAGGTGTCCGGCTCGGCCAAGCTGCACTGGCAGCGCCTGCTGGGCGACTACGTCCAGCGCCGCGAGCAACTGGCGGCCTTGATCTTGATCATGGATTCGCGCCGCCCGTTCACCGAACTGGACATCCAGATGCTGGAATGGTTCGCCCCGACGGGCAAGCCGATCCATTGCATTCTGACCAAGGTTGACAAACTGAACCGCAATGAATCCGTCAACGTGCTGCGCCAGGCCAAGGCCAAGCTCGACAGCTACGTCGACGAAGATGGCGAAGGTTTCCCTTTCACCGTGCAACTGTTCTCCGCGCTCAAACGCATCGGCATCGAAGAAGCCAACGACAAGATTTTGGAACTGGCCGGCGTCACCGATGACGAAGCCGCCGCCCAGGTCGATCTGATCGAAATGGAAGACGACGTCGAGCCAGACGAGCAATAACCTCACAGCATAGGAAAGTTTTAGCGATGCACAATCCACAGGTTTCCGCCCAATTCCCCGCCATCCGCATGCGCCGCATGCGCCGCGACCCGTTCTCGCGCGCCCTGATGCGCGAAAACAACGTCACCGCAGCGGACTTGATCTACCCGGTGTTTATCCTCGAAGGCACGCAGCAGCGCGAGCCGGTGTTGTCGATGCCGGGCGTGGAGCGGGTATCGGTGGACGTGCTGCTGAAAGTGGCGCAGGAATGCGTGGAACTGGGCATTCCGGTGCTGGCGCTGTTCCCGGTGATCGACGCCGCCAAGAAGACGCCGGACGGCATCGAGGCGACCAACCCGGACGGGCTGGTGCCGCGCGCCGTGCGCGCCTTGAAGCAAGCCTTCCCCGAGCTGGGCATCCTGACCGACGTCGCGCTGGACCCGTACACCAGCCACGGCCAGGACGGCCTGATCGATGAAAACGGTTATGTGATCAACGACCTCACCACCGACATGCTGGTGCGCCAGGCCCTGTGCCAGGCGGACGCCGGCGTGGACGTGGTGGCGCCGTCGGACATGATGGACGGGCGCATCGGCGCGGTGCGGGCGGCGCTGGAGGCCAAGGGGCACATCCACACGCGCATCATGGCGTACTCGGCCAAGTATGCGTCGGCGTTCTACGGCCCGTTCCGCGACGCGGTCGGCTCGGCCAAGAACCTGGGCAAGAGCGACAAGAACACCTACCAGATGGACCCGGCCAACAGCGACGAAGCGTTGCGCGAAGTCGGGCTGGACCTGGCCGAAGGCGCCGACATGGTGATGGTCAAGCCGGGCATGCCCTACCTGGATATTGTGCGCAGGGTCAAGGACGAATTCAAGGTGCCGACTTTTGCGTACCAGGTCAGTGGCGAATACGCGATGATCAAGGCCGCCGCGCAAAACGGCTGGTTGGACCACGACAAAGTGATGATGGAATCGATGCTGGCCTTCAAGCGCGCCGGCGCCGACGCCGTGCTGACCTACTTCGCGCTGGACGTCGCCCGCCTGCTCAAAGCATCAAAATAACCCCTGGGGTCAAGTCTGACATTCGGACACGAGCTCTGCACTAGGCACGCGCCTACTGCAGAGCTCGTGTCCGAATGTCAGACTTGACCCCAATTTTATTTAGTCGCTGCGCAGGGCGGCGATAGGATCGAGGGCGGCGGCCTGGCGGGCGGGGAAGACGCCGAAGGCCAGACCCACGCCGACACACAGCAACACCGCTACGATCAAACTCAACGGCGACCAGGCGACCGACCAGCCGGCCAAGGCGGCGATGCTGTAGGCGGCGATCGCACCCAGCGCCACGCCCAGCAGGGCGCCGCTGACGGCGATCACCAGCGCCTCGGCCAGGAACTGCTCGATCACGTCCCGCCGCCGCGCGCCCAGCGCGCGCTTCAGGCCCACTTCACGCCGCCGTTCGAGCACGTTGGCCAGCATGATGTTCATGATGCCGATGCCCCCCACCAGCAACGATACCGCCGCGATCGAACTCATGACGATGGTGAAGATCCGCTGCGTCTGCTGGTTCTGGCGATACAGGCCCATCGGTACGATCAGGTTGGTGTCGTCGGCGCCGCCATGGCGCTGCGTGATCAATGCCTGCAGCACGCGCGCCGCGCTGTCGGGCGCCACACCGCCGCCCAGGCGCACGCTGATGCCGTCCACCTCGTCCTCGATGCGCTTGAAACTGAAGCGCGCGCGCCCCGTCTCCCACGCCACGAACAGGCGCTCGTCATCCAGTCCCAGCTTGACGCCTTCGAAGTCGGACTTGCTTTGCGCGCGGTCGGCCAGCACGCCGACCACTTCCAGCCACACGTGGTTGAGCTTGACCCGCTGGCCGATCGCCGCGCCGTCGCCGAACAGGGTGCGCGCCAGCCGCGCGCCGACCACGCACACCGGCGCCAGCGTAGCGCCGTCCTGCGCCGCCAGCCAGCGGCCGCTGGCCACCCGCAATCCGCCGTGCGACGCGTACGACGGCGACACGGCATAGGCCCGGCCCGCCACCACTTTATCTCCCAGCACCAGCTGGTCGACCTTGATCTCCTTCTTCAGCGCCACCGACTGCGCGCCCGGCACCACCGACAGCGCCGCGTCGGCGTCGGCGGCGGACAGGCCCAGCGAACGCGTGCGGATTTCCTTCAGCTGCTCGGGCTCGATGGCCTTGCTTTCGATGAGCACGTTGTCCAGGCCCAGCTCGGCCACCAGCCGCAGCGCCTCGCGCTTGCTGCCCTCGCCCACCGCCAGCATGGCGACGATGGCGGCCACGCCGAAGATCATGCCCAGCAGCGTAAGCCCGGTGCGCAGCTTGCGCCGCAGCAGTTCGGTCACGGCCTCCCGTATCAAGGACAGGTTCATGATTTCACCGCCGTCGACGGCGGCAGCAGCACGATGCGCGCGCCGGCCGTCAATCCGCTTTTGAGTTCGCTGCGCACCGGGCCGCGCTGGCCCAGCTCGATCTTGTGCCGCACCGGCTTGCCCTGCTCGTCCGTGTAGACGGCGTAGCCCGCGCCCTCCTGCACCAGCGCCAGGTTGGGCACGGTCAGCGCGGCCGGCCGCGTCACCAGTTGCACCGTGCCGCGCAGCGCCTGGCCGGGCTTCAGGCCCAGCTTGAGCGCGGCGTCGTTGGGGATGGCGGCGTCGAAGTCGCTGTACTTGACCGGCGAGTCGGTGGAGGTGGTGCTGGCGCTGCTGCCGACGCGGGTGATGGTCAGGGTCAGCGCGGTGCCGGTGCCGGCCAGCCGCGCCTGCACCGGCAGCCCGGCCTTCAAGCCGAAGGCCTGGCCCTCGGCCACGGTGAAGTGCGCCACCAGCTGGCGCAGGTCCGGCAGCATGCCGAACTCCTGCCCGGCCGACTGGCTGGCGCCGATCTCCGGCTTGGCGCCGTCCCAGCGCGGCACCAGCAGGAACACGCCGTCGTGCGGCGCCACCAGCTCCAACGCGTCCAGGCTGTCGCGGTTGCGCTTGGCCGTCTGCTCCACGCTGTCGCGCTGCGAGTGCAGCACCGCGTCCTGCGCGGCCGTGCGCGCCTTGGCCTGGCCGCCCTTCCAGTCCAGGTAGCCGCGCTTGGTGCTGAGGAAGCCGACGTCGGCCAGCGCGTCGAGGATGGTGTTGCGGGCGAAGATGGTCAGGTCGACCTTGGCGTAGTGTTGGCTCAGGTTCAGGTCGTCCTCGACCTTGGCGCGCTCGCCGGCCAGCGTGCTGCGCTCGACCGAGGCGTTGCCGGTGTTGCCGGCTTCGGCGATGGTCTTGCGCAGCAGTTCCAGCTCGGCCTGCGACAGCTCCATGCGCGCCTGCGGCGCGTCGAAGCGCGCCACCACGTCGCCCTTGCGCACGGCGCTGCCGTCGGCCACCATGTCCACCAGCACGCGGCTTTTCCAGCCGCTGCCGGGCACGGTCAGCGCGGTGCTGGCGGCGGCCTTGATTTCGCCGTCCACCGTCAGCGTTTCGGCCCATGGCCGCGCGGCCAGGGTCTCGACCGCGCCGGGCGCGATCGCGGCCTCGCCGCCGCAGCCGGCCAGCGCCAGCAGCATCAATGCCATGCAGGGTTTGTTCATTGCTTGTGTTCCTTGGCGCGCGCGTCGGCCACCAGCACCGCCTGCACGGCGGCGCCCGGTTTGAGGCCGGCCGGCGCGCCGTCAAACTGCAGTTCGAGATCGCGCACGATGGTCGATTGCGCGGTGGATTTGCCGTGGAAGGCGCGGCCCAGCGCCACCACGTGCGCGCTCAGCGCCTGGTTGGCGCCCGGCACGGTCACGCGGGCCTGCTGGCCGATGTGCACGTGCGACGCCTGCGCCTCCGGGATGGTGGCGTTGACGTACAGCTGGTCCGGATCGGCCAGCGTGGCCACCGACAGCCCCATCCACACCTGGCTGCCGACGGCGAACTTCTCGCCCGAGAAGGTGGTGCGGTACATCACCAGTCCCTTGCGCGGCGCCAGCACGGTCAGCGCCGCCTGGCCCCTGGTCAGCGCGTCCAGTTGCTGCTGCAGGTCCGCCACCTCCGCCTGCAGGCCGGTGAGCTCGGCGCGGCGCGCGCGGATCTGCACGGCGCGCTGCTCGACCGTCAGCTTGGCCAGCGCGGTCTTTTCCGTGCGTTCGATGACCAGCTTGTCGTAGTCGACGCGGCGTATCAGTTCCTTCGGCTGGCTGGCTTTGCGCTCGGCCTTTTCGGCGTTGCTTTGCGCCTCGGCCACGGCCAGCTCGCCGGCGCGGTCGGCCTCGGCCTGGTCGAGCTGCAGCTTTTCCAGCGCGCGCTGCTTTTCCCGCAGCTGGCCTTGGTACTGCATCAGCTGGGTGGTCACCTCGCCCGATTCGAATTGCGCGATCGGCTGGCCGGCATTGACCAGCGCGCCCTCGGGGGCGATGCTGGCCAGCTTGTATTGCCACACGTAGGGGATGGTGGGCGGCGATACCGGCAGCGCCTGGCGCGAGGCGATCTCGCCTTCGATGGCGGGCGGCTCGGCGGCGCCGGCCGGCTTGGGCGCGGCGTTCGCAGCGGACGCGGCGGCGTGCGGTTCGGCGAACACGCTCATGCCCGCCACCAGCGGCAGGCCGTGCCCTTCCGGCAAGGCGATCCTGACGCGGAAGTAGCGTCCGTTGCCCCAACTGGCGCGCGCTTCCGGCGCGCTGGTGATGGACTGGATCTTGCCGGTCAGCGCGGCGCCGGGCAGCGCGTCGAAGCGCAGGCCGAGCTCCTGGCCTTCCGTCAGGTAGGGACGGTCGGCCTCCAGCACCCAGGCGGTGACCGCCATCCGGCCGTTGCCCTGCACCACGCCGGCGGCGTTGCCGGGCCAGGCCGACGAGCCTTCCTCGAAGCGTTCGCCCTTCCACGGGCTGTAGCCGTGCACCACCACGCCGTCGCGCGCGGCGCGCACTTCGGACTGCTTGAGCTGGACAGTCTGGAAGGCCAGGTTGATCTGCATTTTCTTCACTTCCAGCTCGCCGTCCTCGCGCCGGCGCACCACCGATTGCCGGTAGTTGTCGCGCGCTTCGAGCTTGACCGCCAGGTCGCGGGTGGCGCGGTCGAGCTCGGCCTGGTTGCGGTCGTAGTTCAGCGCGGCGATCTGCAGCTTGGGCAGCGCGGCGTCCACCTTGGCCTTGGCCAGCGCGGCCTCGGCGCTGATCAGCGCCTTCTCGGTGTCGATGGCGCCCGCTTCGAGGGTGGCGGTCTCGCGTTCGACGCGCGCGATGGCGCGGTCCAGTTCGGTCTTCAGGCGGTCGATGTTGGCTGCGCCGCCGGTTTCGATGCGCAGCACCAGGTCGCCGGCCTTGACCGGCGTGCCCTCGGCCACGAAGTTGCGCAGCACCAGCGGCGATGAATTCGACGGCGGCACGACGATGGTTTGCGTGTCCAGTGCTTCGACTTCGCCGGTCAGCAGCACCGGGCGCGCGGCGGGCGCCGGGGCCGGCACGACGCCGGCGTTGCCCGGCGTGGCGCCGGTGGACGAGGCGGAGGTGCCGCCGGACGACACGGCGGCGGCGATGCCGGCGGCCAGCAACGGCACGGCGCACAGCACGGCGATGGTGGAACCCGGCTTCATGCGGCCACCTCGTCGATGCGGCCGTCGCGCAGATGGATGGTGCGCTGGGCGCCGGCGGCGATGGCCGGATCGTGCGTGACCAGCACCAGCGTCTGCCCGCCCGCGTGCAGTTCCTTCAGCAGCGCCAGCACGTCGGCGGCGCTTTTGGAATCGAGGTTGCCGGTGGGTTCGTCGGCCAGCAGCAGCGCCGGGCGGTTGAGCAGCGCGCGGGCGATCGCGGCCCGTTGCAGCTGGCCGCCGGACAGCTGGCCCGGCAGGTGGCCGGTGCGCTCGCCCAGGCCGATGCGCTCCAGCAGCGCGACCGCGCGGCCGGCCGCTTCGGGATCGGCGGCGCGGGCGTAGCGTTGCGGCAGCAGCACGTTTTCCAGCACGGTCAGGCGCGGCAGCAAATGGAAGGACTGGAACACGAAGCCGATGCGGCGGTTGCGCACCTCGGAGGCGGCGTCGTCGTCGAGGGCGCTGATCTCGTCGTCGGCCAGGCGGTAGCGGCCGCTGTCGGGACGGTCCAGCGCGCCGAGCACGTTGAGCAAGGTGGATTTGCCGGAGCCGGACGGCCCCATGATGGCGACGAACTCGCCGGGGGCGATGTGCAGGTCGATGCCGTCAAGGGCACGGATGTCGTTGCCGCCCTGGCGGTAGGTCTTGCGGATCTCGCAGAGTTCTATCATCGGGAAAGTATCTCCGTCGATGATAGATTTGTCAATTAACCAATTTGTCTTTTGGTGTAACTATTTTCACCACGCTTAGCCGATTTTGGCAAATCAGCGGCCGGCGCCGCGCGTGTATTCGGGGAACATTTCCTTGAGCAGGAAGGCGATCAATTCCTTCTCGTCCTCCTTGCGCGCGCTCAGCGTGACCACCTTGCCCAGGCGGCGCGAATCCCATTCGAAGTCGCCCGGCTTTTCCTTGCGGATGATCTTGACCATTTCCTTGGCCACGGCGGTTTCGATATCCTGCTCGGCGCCCTGCTCGACGTGGATCTGCTGCAGCCAGCGGCGCTTGAAGTTGGTGTTCCAGCCGCGGAACTTCACGTCCGCGCTGTGGTAGCTCTTGTCGACCGAGAAGATGCCGCCGGTGTCGTCCTTGTCGGCGCCGCTGGTGCGGCCCTGCGCGCCGGCGATGTTGGCCTTGGCGATGCGCAGCGAACGTTCGCTGTCGCTCTCGGTCGGCGCCGCCGGCGCCGGTTGCGGGTTGTTGGCCTCGCGCGCGGCGCGGCGCTTGGCGATCATCTCGGACATGTCCTGCTCGGGCGGCGGCGTCATGGTCGCCTGCACCGGCGGCACATAGGTTTCCAGCTTGGGGCGGATGGCGGCCGGCGCGTCCTTGGAGGCGACCTGCTTGCGCGGCGGTGGCGGCTTGGCCTTGGCCACCTCGGTCTTCTTGGGCTCCGGCGTGGGCTTCTTGGTCGCCTTCTCCGGCAGCGGCGCGATGTAGACCATCACCCCGCCCTTGGGCGGCGCGGCGTGGGTGGGCTTGGGCGTGGGCGACAGGAAGTAGTACAGCACGCCCAGCAGGTGCAAGGCGATCGAGATGCCGACGCCGATGCGGTTGGACTGCGATTTGCGATCCCATGCGGCGTACCGCTCCCCGGCCTCAGGCAAACGCTGGCCGCACGTTTCGCAATATTCGGAATTTGCAGAAAGTATATGGGAATCGTGATGCAAAATAGCAAACCTTGAACGGAACGACGTCGAGAAAATGCGGCCATAGTGCCAGAGTCCCGCATTTTTGGGAACCGCTGTGCAAGGCCATGATAACGCGCCGGACTCCGGCGCGTACGCTCCAGGAAGGGTAGCTTACAAGTTCCACGTCTTGACGGGTGTTACCGTATGTATCAACCGGCTTTACAAAGTGACGTGTGGCAACGCCACCGGGGACGCCGGAACGGTGGCGTGGCGGGTCTCCGGCAGGGGGGCGGCGTCCATGCGGGCCAGCATGGCGTGCACGCAGCGGTCGGCGTCCAGCACCTGGCGCGAGCGCATTCCGGGCCGTGGCAGGGCGTGCGTGTAGTAGTGCGCGCCCTCGACCAGATAGCCCAGCGCCCACAGGTTGCGCGACGGCTGGCCGAAGTCGTCGCGCGGCTGGCCGGCGGCGTCGATGTCCAGTCCGCCGGGGTGGTAGGCGCCGTTGTAGTACGGCCGCGCCAGCCCCCGTTTCAGCACATTACGGATGAGTAAGGAATCGTCCAGCTCGGGCAAAAAGGCGTCCAGGCGGGCCACCACCAGCACATCGGCCTGGTGCCGGGCCTCGCTGTCGCCAAAACCCGTGCTCAGCACGTAGCGCGCGTTCTGCTCGTCGAGCTCGATCGTGCAGCCGGGGCCGGAAGCGATCTCGATCACACCCGCGTCCAGCAGCGCCAGCAGTTCCTGGTTGCGGCGCAGCGGCGGCCCGAAGGCCACCCGGTTGATGGCCGGGTGGTAGACCTCGAGGAAGCGGCGGTGCGAGGCCGGCGTCAGGCCGCCGTGCTCGACCGCCGCCTGCAGCGTGGCGCGCACGTCGCGCAGCACGTCGGTGGCGGCCTTGACCGCGCTGCCGACGTTGCCCAGCCGGGCCTCGGCCAGGTCGTCGCGCAGCCAGCCGACGAAGAACTGGCGGAACTCGTCGAGCGAGCCGAACTCGCGCCCCCGCAGCGGAAACAGCAGCTGGTCGATCAGCGCGCTGTCGCCGGCGGTCAGCGTGTAGCGGGCGGGATCGATGGCGGCGCCGTCGGGCCGGGCCATGGCCAGCGTGTTGCGGTAGACCCAGCCCATCTCGCGCTTGAGCAGCGGCAGCAGCTCGCGCTCGAAGTCCAGCTGGCGGCTGCCGCGCGAGGCCAGCGCCAGGCGGCGCAGCGCGTCCACCGCGTCCGGCGTGAAGTAGCGCGGCTGGTGGCGGCCGTCCAGCCCCTTCTGGTTGACGCCGCGCGCGGCGGCCGGCAGGCAGTTGCGCGAGCACAGCGTCAGCTGCGGCTCGGCGCCCGAGCGTTCGTAGCGCAGGCCATCCTCACCCTGCACGAAGGCGCCGCCCCGCCCCACCGTCAGCTCGGCGATGATGTCGTGCGCGCTCAGGCCCAGGCCCTGGATGGCGACGCGGGTGCCGGCGCCGATGCCGTCGAGCCGGGTCAGCGGATAGGCGTGGCGCACGAAGGCCAGCCGGCTGTTGTGGCGCGCGTGCTCCCGCGCGAAGGCGGCCAGCATGTCGTCCATCGCGCTGGGTTGGTTGCGGCCGTGGCCGGTGGTCAGCACGACGAAGTCGCTGTGCACCAGGTAGCCGGTTTCCAGCTCGACGGTGTGGCGGCCGTCGGCCTGGCGCCACAGGTCGGTGGCGCGCAGGCGGTGGTGGGTCAGGCGCACGCCGGACGGCAGCGCGGCGGCGATCTGGCGGTAGCCCCAGGCCAGGTATTCGCCCAGCAGGCTGCGCGGCAGGTAGTCGGCTTCGGTGATCTCGTCGCCGCCCTGCCCGCCGAGGCGGTAGTAGCGCTCGCCGACGCGGCGGTAGCCCTGCTGGCGCGCCCAGGCGGTCAGCGAGGGTGTGGCGCACACCGGCGCGTGCTGCACCGCGCCGGGCGCGGGAAACAGCGTCACCTGGCTGGCGATGGTGTTGATCAGCAGATGCTGCGGCTGGCGCGTGCCGTGCACGCCGGGACCGCAGTCGCCCGGTTCGATCAGGTTGATGTCGAGCGGCAGCTGCAGGCTGGCGGCGGCCGCCGCCAGGCGTTCAAAAGCGCTGAGCCCGCGAGGGCCCATGCCGACGATGGTGACACTGTAGCGTTTCATCTTTCCGTCCTTTTATTATGGTCAACTTGCCCATAATAAATAGACGATCTTCAGAGCAACTTGTGACCGCTCAATGCTTGACGGTGTTCACCGCTTTCAGTGGTACGGCGTGCACACCCGGGGCGGGCGGCACGTCGCCGGCGGCCAGTTCGTCGTCGCTCATCGGGCCGGTGCCGCTGTACTTGTCGAGGAACAGGTAGATGACCGGCGTGATGTACAGCGTGATCACCTGCGAGAAGATCAGGCCGCCGACCACGGCCAGGCCCAGCGGCTGGCGCAGCTCGGCGCCGGCGCCCAGGCCCAGCGCGATCGGCAAGGCGCCCATCAGCGCGGCCATGGTGGTCATCATGATCGGGCGGAAGCGCAGCACGCAGGCTTCGCGGATCGCCTCGGCCGGCGTGCGGCCCTCGTTGCGCTGCACGTGCAGCGCGAAGTCGATCATCATGATGGCGTTCTTCTTGACGATACCGATCAGCATCAGGATGCCGATGATGGCGATCATCGTCAGGTCCAGGTTGAACAGCCGCAAGGTCAGCAAGGCGCCCACGGCGGCCGACGGCAGGCCGGCCAAGATGGTCAGCGGGTGGATGTAGCTCTCGTACAGCACGCCCAGCAGCACGTAGATCACGCCCAGCGCGGCGATGATCAGGATCAGCTGGCTGCCCTGCGAGCTCTGGAACACGGCCGCGTCGCCGCCGTAGTTGGTGATGATGGACGGCGGCAGGTGCATGTCGGCCCCCATCTGGTCGATCTTGGCGGTGGCCTTGCCCAGCGGGACGTCCGGCGCCAGGTTGAACGACAGCGTGATCGCCTGCAGCTGGCCCTGGTGGTTGACGGCGGTCGGGCCGATGGTGCGCTCGACCGTGGCAAAGCTCGACAGCTGCACCAGGTTGCCGCTCTTGTTGCGCACCGAGATGCGGGTCAGCGCGTCGTCGAACTGGCGGTCGGCGGTGGCCGCCTCCAGGATCACGTAGTAGCTGGCGGCCGGCGAGTAGATGGTCGACACCTGCCGTTCGCCAAAGGCCAGGTAGAGCGCGGTGCGGATGTCGCCGATGGCCACGCCGAGGTTGTTGGCCTTGTCGCGGTCGATCTTCAGCGAGGCTTGCAGGCCCTTGTTCTGCGAATCGCTGGTGACGTCGCGGAAGTCGGGATCGGCGCGCAGCTGGTCCAGATACTTTTGCGCCCAGTCGTTGAGCGCGCCGGGGCTGACCGATTGCAGCGTGTACTGGTAGCGGCTCTTGGACTGGCGGCCGCCCAGCTGCAGGTTCTGCACCGGGCTCAGGTAGACGGAGATGCCGGCCACCGACTTGGTGGCCTTGCGCAGGCTGTCTAGCACCTGCGGCATCTTCTGGCGCTGGTCGCGCGGCTTGAGCACCAGGAACATGCGGCCGCTGTTGCCGCCGCCGACGAACGAGGTCACGTCCTGCACGTTGGGGTCGGCCTTGATGACGGCCGCCACGCGCTCCTGCAGGTCCATCAGCGAGGACGAGGAGATGTCCTCCGAGGCCTCGGTGTTGACGCGGATCTGGCCCAGGTCCTCCTCGGGGAAGAAGCCTTTCGGGATGGTCACGTACAGCACCGCCGTCAGCGCGAAGGTGCCGATGGCCGCCAGCAGCACGATGTAGCGGTGGTGCAGCGCGATGTCGAGCGTGCGGACGTAGCCGTTGCGCAGCGCGGTGAAGCCGGTCTCGAACCAGCGGCCGATGAAGCCGCCCTTGTCGTGCTCGGGATCGATGGCGTCGGCCGGCAGCAGGCGGCTGGCCAGCATCGGCACCAGCATCAGCGACACCGCCGCCGACACCAGCACCGACAGCGCCACCACCACGGCGAATTCATGGAACATCAAGCCGATCACGCCGGGCATGAAGAAGATCGGGATGAACACGGCCACCAGCGAGACCGAGATCGAGATGATGGTGAAGCCCATCTCCTTGGCGCCCACCAGCGAGGCCTGCAGCGGCTTCTTGCCGAGCTCGATGTGGCGCACGATGTTCTCCAGCACCACGATGGCGTCGTCCACCACCAGGCCGACCGCGAGCGTGATGCCGAGCAGGGAGACGTTGTCGAGGCTGTAGCCGAAGGCGTACAGCAAGGCCAGCGCGCCCAGCAGCGAGATCGGCATCGTGATGGCCGGGATGAAGGTGGCGGCTGCGCGGCGCAGGAACAGGAAGATCACCAGCACCACCAGGAAGATGGTCAGCAGCAGGGTCAGGTTGACGTCGTGGATGGCTTCGCGGATCGACACCGAGCGGTCGTTGACCAGGTTGATGTTGATCGAGGCCGGCAACTGGTTCTTGAAGCGCGGCAGCAGGCGGCGCACGCCGTCGACCACCTGCACGGTGTTGGCGTCCGGCTGGCGCTGCACCAGCAGCACGATGGAGCGCTCGCCGTTGTAGCTGCCGGCGGTCTTGACCGACTGGAAGCTGTCCTCCACCGTCGCCACGTCCTTCAGGCGCACCGGCTGGCCGTTGCGCTGGGCGACGATCAGCTCGGCGAACTCGGAGGCCTTCATCAGCTGGGCGTTGCCCTGGATGGTCAAGGTCTGGCTCGGGCCGTCGAGGATGCCCAGCGGGGTGTTGGCGTTGGCCGACTTGATCGCCTGCTGCAATTCGTCCAGCGTCAGGTTGCGGGCGTTCATCAGCTCGGACTTGGCGCGCACGCGCACGGCGAAACGCTTCTGGCCGTTGACGCTGACCTGGGCCACGCCAGGCAGCGTCGACAGGCTGGGGGCGATCAGGTTCTCGGCGTAGTCGTTCAGCTCGGCCAAGGTCAACGACGGCGAGTTCATCGTCATGAACAGCACCGGCGCGTCGGCCGGGTTGACCTTGCGGTAGGACGGCAGGTCGGTCATCTCGATCGGCAACTGGCGCTGGGCGCGCAGCAGCGCCGCCTGCACGTCCACCGCCGCCTCGTTGACGTTGACGCTGGGGTCGAACTCCAAGGTCAGCGAGGAATTTCCCAGCGTGTTGGTGGAGGTGATCAGCGACAGGCCGGCGATGGTGGAGAACTGCTTCTCCAGCGGCAGCGCGACGGACGAGGCCATCGTGTCGGGCGCGGCGCCCGGCAGGTCGGCCGAGACGTTGATCACCGGCGTGTTGTAGCTCGGCAGCGCGGCGACCGGGATGTAGAAGTACGACAGCACGCCGGCCAGGATCAGGGTCAGCGACAGCAGCACCACCATCACCGGCCGTCGGATGCACAACTCGGAGAGGTTCATCGCTTAGCCTTTCTGCTTGGTCGCGTCGGCGGGCTTGTCGGCGCCGGCGATACGCACCTTGCCGCCCGGCCGCAGGTTCTGCTTGCCGTCGACGATGACTTGCTCGCTGCCGCTCAGCCCGGTCACGGCGGCGTTGTCGCCGAACGAATACAGGCGCTTGATGTTGACCACCTTGGCGGCGTGGTCGGCGTCGACCGCGTAGATGAAGGTGCCGCGCGTGTTGCTGATGATGGCGTTCTGCGGGATCACCATGGCGTCCTTCAACACCTGCGAGACCAGCCTGGTGTTGACGTACTGGCCGGGCCACAGTTTGGTGTCCTTGTTGTCGAACTGGGCCTTCACGCGGATCACGCCGGCGACCGGGTCGACCGTGTTGTCGATGAAGCTCAGCGCGCCATTGATCTCCTGGCCGCCGCCCTGCACCACCTTGACCGGCACCGCGCCCTCATGCTGCGCCTGCAGCAGGCCGGCCAGCGCCGATTCCGGCAGCGTGAAGGAGACGTTGATCGGATCGAGCTGGGTGACGGTGGTGAGCGACGTGGCCAGCTGCACCAGGCTGCCCGGATAGACGTTGATGGCGCCGACGCGGCCGTTCATCGGCGAGCGGATCGCGGTGTAGCTGGCGTCCACGCCCACCGAGCGGGCGGCGGCGATGTCGGCCTGCAGCAGCGCGCGCGCCGAGTCGACCTGGCTCTTCAGCGTGTCGACCGCGCCCTGGGCGATGAAGCTCTTGGCCAGCAGTTCCTGCGCGCGCTTGTACTGGCGCTCGTAGTCGGCCAGCGCGGCCTGGTCGCGTGCGACCTGGGCCTGGGCCTTGTCGAGGTTGGCGCGCTCGCTGCGGTCGTCCAGCGTGAACATCAGCTCGCCCGATTTGACGAACTGCCCTTCCTTGATGTGCACCTTGGCGATGGTGCTGGTGGTTTGCGGATGCAGGTCCACCGTGCTGATCGGCGTGACGGTGCCGTTCGCTTGCAACACCACGGGCACATCCTGGCGCACCGGCGCGATCACGCTGACGGTGGTCGGGCCCTGCTGGCCCTGGCCCTTCGGCTGCTCGGCCGTTTGATGCGTCGCGTACCAGACGCCGCCACCGACCACGGCGATGGCGCCGACCAGAACTGCTAAGGAAGATTTTTTCATTATTTATTAAACTAGGTTTACTGTCGAAAAACATTACCACCCCGGACAAGGCGGAATATTGTCGCACAGTATTTACTGGAAAAACCGCGCCCTGCGGATTCAGGCGCCGGCGTAGTATTCCGGCACGATCAGCGTCACCTCCAGGCCGCCGTCGGCGTGGTTGGCCAGCATGACATTGGCGCCGTGCTGCTCGGCGATGTTGCGGGCGATGGTCAGGCCCAGGCCGGTGCCGCCGGACTCGCGCGAGCGCGAGGTTTCGATGCGGTAGAACGGTTCGAACACGCGCGCCATCTGGTCCGGATCGATGCCGGGGCCGCCGTCGCGGATGCGGATGCGCGCCGCGCCCACCATGCGCTCGACCGTGACGTTGGCGTAGTGGCCGTACTTGACGGCGTTGTCGATCAGGTTGACCAGGCAGCGGCGGATCGCCATCGGCCGGCCCATCAGCGCCATCGCCGCGCGCCCGCGCAGTTCGACCGACTGGCCGCCGTCGGTGGCGTCGCTGCAGACGCTGTCGAGCAGCGCGTCGAGGTCCAGCGCCTGCATGGTTTCGGTGGTGTCCATGCTGCGCGCCAGGTCCAGGCCTTCCTTGACCATTTGCTGCATCGCCGACAGGTCCTCGATCAGGCGCTGCTGCAGTTCCTGGTCGCCGACCTTTTCCAGCCGCAGGCGCAGGCGGGTGAGCGGCGTCTGCAGGTCGTGGGTGATGGCGGCCAGCATCTGCGTGCGCTGCATGATGTGCTGGCGGATGCGCGCCTGCATGGCGTTGAAGGCTGCGCTGGCCTGGCGGATCTCCACCGCGCCGCTCAACACCACCGGTGCATGATTGATGTCGTTGCCCAGGTCCTTGGCGGCCTGCGCCAGCCGCTTGAGCGGACGCACCGTCATGCGCGTGACCAGGTAGGCCAGCGCGGCGATGCAGACCAGGAAAGGCAAAATGGCCAGCAGCTCGCTATGGCCGGACGGCGGCGGCGCGCGCGGCGGCAGCACCGACAGCTTGAGCACCTGGCCGTCGTGCAGGCGCACGTTCATGGTCTCGCAGGTGCCGCGCCATTGGCTGGGCGCGAAGATGTTGCTGCTCTTGCGTGGCAGGTCGCATACGGCCGGGTGCTCGGCCAGCGGCGCCAGCCGGTAGCCGTCGCCGAGGCGCTGCTGCAAGGTGGCCGAGAACTCGGTCGGCGGCAAGGTGGCTGCAGCCCACGGCATATCGGTAGCCTGCAGCTTGACGGTGCCGCGCGTGGCCATCCGCAGGTAGGTCGGGCGCGAGGCCTCGGGCAGCACGTCGGCGGTGGTGATCAATTGTTCGGCGCGCTCGAGCGCGTGGAAGTCGCGGTAGCGCTCCAGCGCGCGCACGCGCTCGCCCACGGCCAACCACTGGGTCAGCGCCGCCGACGCGACGATACCGAGCAGCAGGATCAGGAACACCCGCCCGGTCATCGAGCCGAAGAAAGCTTTCACGCCTGCGACTCCACGGTGACGGTGCCGGCCAGCACGTAGCCGCCGTTGCGCACGGTCTTGATGATTTGCGGCAGGCGCGCGTCCTCGCCCAGCTTCTGGCGCAGGCGGCTGATCTGGATGTCGATCGAGCGGTCGAACGGGTCGGCGTCGCGGCCCTGGGTGAGGTTGAGCAGCTGGTCGCGGTTGAGCACGCGGTTCGGGTGCTCGAGGAAGACTTTGAGCAGGCGGAACTCGGCGCCCGACAACATGATGACGATGCCGTCCGGATTGAGCAGGTGGCGCGCGGTCAGGTCCAGCGTCCAGCCGGAGAAGCGCATCAGCTGCGCCTTCTCGGCGCCGCTGCCGACCGGCATGGCGTTGCTGCGACGTAGGACGCTGCGGATGCGCGCCAGCAGCTCGCGCGGTTCGAACGGCTTGGGCAGGTAATCGTCGGCGCCCATTTCCAGGCCGAGGATGCGGTCCAGCGGCTCGTTGCGGGCGGTCAGCATGATGACCGGCAGCGTGGAGTGGGCGCGCAGCTTGCGGCACAGGGTCAGGCCGTCGTCGCCGGGCAGGTTGAGGTCGAGCACGACCAGTTCGGGGCGGGCTTCGTCGAGCAGCTTCCACATGGCGGCGCCGTCGGCGGCGCACAGCGCGCGGTAGCCGTTCGATTCGAGGTAGTCGGCCAGCAGGGTGCGGATGTCGCGATCGTCGTCGACGATCAAGATAGTTGATGTGGGTTCCATACGCTAATTATCCCCAGTTAGCCGGTGCGTGACCAATCACCAATTGTATCGTCTTGTATATCTCTCCAGTGACGAAACATCTGGATACAAAAACCGCCAACTGCGACACTTGGTGGCAACCTTGCGCTGCCACTATGGGTTCAAGCGCGCTGCTCATGCATCGCGATACTCAACTTTCAACGATAGAGGAACGACCATGAACGTCTTACGCAAAAGCATATTGATCGGTTTTACCGTGGTGGGCATGGCGGCGTCGCAGGCGCAAGCGCAAACAGAAAACTCGGCGCCTCCGGCCGGCCGCCATGGCGCCGCCGTCAACCGCGAGCAGATGCAGGCCAAGATGGCGGAGATGTTCGCCAAGCGCCAGGCCAAGCTGCATGACCTGTTGAAGCTGACCGCGCAGCAGGAGTCGGCGTGGGCCAGCTACCAGGCCGCGATCGCGCCGGCCGCGACCGGCGGCATGATGCCGGACCGCGCGGCCATCGCCAAGATGTCGGCGCCGGACCGGCTGGCCAAGATGCTGGACCTGAGCAAGCAGCACCAGGCCAAGATGGAAGCCCACCTGACCGCGCTGACGGCCTTCTACAGCCAGCTGACGGCCGAACAGAAAGCCATCTTCGACGACCATACGCGCGGCGGCGCCCATGGCGGCCACGCGGGTCCGCGCGGCGGCTGGCACAGCCACCAGGGCTGAGCCCTTAGGGTTGAGCTTTTAATTCAGGCGTGACAGCGATGCGGTGAATTTCGCCGCATCCTGGAAGCCGATGACGCGGGCGCCATCGATTTCCCTACCCTGCTTGTCGAACAGGATGATGCCCGGCGGGCCGAACAGGCCGAAGCGTTTCAGCATGGCCTTGTCGTCGGCGTCGTTGGCGGTCACGTCCACTTGCAGCAGCAGGCTGTTGGCCAGCTTGGCGCGCACCTGCGGATCGACGAAGGTCAGCTTTTCCATTTCCTTGCAGGACACGCACCAGTCGGCATAGAAGTCCAGCATGATGGTGCGGCCGCCGGTCTGGGCCAGCAGCGCGTCGAGCTGCTGCACGGTCTTGATGCGCTGGAACGCCAGCGTTTCATGCTTGGCGCCGAAGTGGGCCAGCGGCGCCAGCGGATCGCGTCCGCCGCTGGCCACGCCCACCAGTTGCATCAGGCCCAGCACGGCGGCGACGACGCCGACCGACTTGGCCAGCCATTTGCCGCGATGCGTCAACAGGTAGACACCATAGGCGCCCAGCAGCACAACCCAGCCCAGCATCTGCACCGCAGGCGGCAGCACCGGCGACACCAGCCACCAGCCCATCGCCAGCATCAGCACGCCGAAGAAGCGCTTGACGGCATCCATCCACATGCCGGCGCGCGGCAGCAAGGCGCCGGCCGACACCCCCACCAGTATCAGCGGCACGCTCATGCCGACCGCCAGCGCGAACAGCGCGCTGCCGCCCATGACGACGTCGCGGCTCTGGCTGATGTACAGCAGCGCGGCGGCCAGCGGCGCGGCCACGCACGGGCCGACGATCAGCGCGGAGATCGCGCCCATCACGAACACGCCGGCCAGCTTGCCGGAAGATTGACGGTTCGACACCGTGCTCAGTTTCGATTGCAGCGCGGCCGGCACTTGCAACTCGTAGTAGCCGAACATCGACAGCGACAACGCGGCCATCAGCAGGGCGAAGGAGCCCAGCACCCAGGCGTTCTGCAGCGCGGCGTTCAGGCCCGCGCCCGCGAGGCCGGCGGCCACGCCCAGCGCGGTGTAGACGATGGCCATGCCGAGCGAGTACGCGACCGACAACAGCAGGCCGCGCGCGCGGCTGGTGTTGGCGCCTTCGCCGACGATGATGGAGGACAGGATGGGCACCATCGGCAGCACGCACGGCGTGAACGACAGGCCCAGGCCCAGCAGGGCGAACAGCGGCAAGATCAGCAGCAGCTTGCCGGACTTGAGGGCGGCTTCAAGACGGCCGGCGTCGTCGGCCGGCGCGGTGGCCGCGGCTGGCGGCGCCAGCGGCGGCAGCATGGTGGTGACCGGCTCGGGGATGGCGCGGATGGTGACGCCTGGGGTGACTGCGGCGGGTTTGCCTTCGCCGGCGGCTGCGCTCGACGCTGCGGTCGCGCCGGCGGCTGGAGTGGTGCCGGCGGCTGTGGCCGCAACGGCGGGCGTTGCGGCCTGTACCGGGGAGGCTGCGCGCGCCGCCTGGTTGCCGCCGGCGGCATTCGCGGGAGCACCAGGCAGCGGCACCGAACCGCTGCCGACCAGCGAGGCCTTGTATTCCTGCGGCGCGTAGCACAAGCCCTTGTCCGAGCAGCCCTGCCCCACCGCCACCAGCGTGAACGGGCCGTCGGCCTCGACCGGCATGGTCATGGTGACGCTCTTGCGGTAGGTCTCCACGTTCTTCTGGAAGGTCTCATCGAAGTGCACGGTGCCGGCCGGGATGGACAGCGCGCCCAGCTTGGCGCCGGTGGCGCTGAACTTGAAGCGCTCGCGGTACATGTAGTAGCCGTCGGCGATCTGGAAGCTGACCGACAACGTATGGCCGTCGACCATGCGGGCCGAGAACTTGAAGGCCGCATCGGGCTCCAGGAAGCCGTCGTCGGCCAGCGCGGGGCGCGCCATCAACAGGGCGATCAGCGACAGCAAGGGCATGAAAAGGCGGGCAATACGCAGCATGGGTTTTCTTTCGACGAAACGAGCACCAGCATAGTACACCTGGCTTAGTTTTTGCGCCTGAGAGCGGCCTTAAGCCCGGCCATAAAAAAAGCCAGGCGGTAAGCCTGGCTTTTTCGTAACGCGGTACAACTGCGAAGATTACTCTTCTGCGGTTGGCGCTGCGTCGATGTCGGTGACTTCTGGACGGTCCATCAGCTCAACGTAAGCCATTGGAGCGTTGTCGCCAACACGGAAACCCATTTTCAGGATGCGCAGGTAGCCGCCGTTGCGGTTTGCGTAGCGTGGGCCCAGTTCTGCGAACAGCTTCAGAACCATTTCACGATCGCGCAGACGGGAGAATGCCAGACGCTTGTTAGCCAGGGTGTCGGTCTTGCCCAGGGTCAGGATCGGCTCAACTACGCGGCGCAGTTCTTTAGCTTTTGGCAGCGTGGTCTTGATGGCTTCATGACGCAGCAAGGAAACGGTCATGTTGCGCAGCATTGCCAGACGGTGGGACGAGGTACGATTCAGTTTACGGAGGCCGTGACGGTGACGCATGGTACTTCCTTTCAGGTGTTTAAATCCGAGTTCTTCGATCGCTCACGTTTGACGGGGAGCGCGGACCGGTTCTAGGGATAACGCCCGCTACGACATGTAGCGGGCGGGTACGACAAAATGCAAATCTGTTATTTTTCCAGACCAGCAGGCGGCCAGTTTTCCAGCTTCATGCCCAGGGTCAAGCCGCGGGAAGCCAGCACTTCCTTGATTTCGTTCAGGGACTTGCGGCCCAGGTTCGGCGTCTTCAACAGTTCGTTTTCCGAACGCTGGATCAGGTCGCCGATGTAGTAGATGTTTTCCGCTTTCAGGCAGTTGGCCGAACGCACGGTCAGTTCCAGGTCGTCCACTGGACGCAGCAGGATAGGATCGACCAGCGGTGCGCGCGAAGGAGCTTCAGCAGCGGCTTCGGTGCCTTCCAGGGCGGCGAACACGTTCAGTTGATCGACCAGCACGCGGGCCGATTGACGGATCGCTTCTTCCGGCGAGATCACGCCGTTGGTTTCGATGTTGATGATCAGCTTGTCCAGGTCGGTACGCTGTTCCACGCGAGCGGACTCGACGAAGTAGGAAACGCGGCGCACCGGCGAGAACGATGCATCCAGAATGATGCGGCCGATGGTCTTGTTGGTGTCTTCGGACAGGCGGCGGACGTTACCTGGCACATAGCCACGGCCTTTTTCCACTTTGATCTGCATGTCCAGCTTGCCGCCGGCGGTCAGGTGGGCGATCACGTGGTCCGGGTTGATCAGTTCCACGTCGTGTGGCAGATCGATGTCCGAAGCCAGGATGGCGCCTTCGCCTTCCTTTTTCAGGGTCAGGGTGACGGAGTCACGGTTGTGGACTTTGAAGACCACGCCCTTCAGGTTCAGCAGCAGGTCGACGACGTCTTCCTGCACGCCGTCGAGCGACGAGTATTCGTGTACAACGCCCGCGATCGTCACTTCGGTCGGCGCGTAGCCCACCATCGACGACAGCAGTACGCGGCGCAGCGCATTACCCAATGTATGGCCATAGCCGCGTTCGAACGGCTCCATCACTACTTTAGCGTGGCCGGCGCCCAGCGCCTCTACATCGATAATACGTGGCTTCAACAGACTGTTTTGCATGTAAATGTCCTTTTCAATACCCTCGGCGCGTTAGGCCGATAAGGCTGATGGCATTAGTGAAAACGCCCGCTGGTCACAGCGGGCGGGTTTTGGTGCTACTTAGACTACAGATTAACGCGAGTACAGTTCGACGATCAGCGATTCGTTGACGTCGTTGGCGATCTCGTTGCGCTCTGGCAGGGACTTGAAGGTGCCTTCCATTTTCTTGGCATCGACCGACACCCAAGCTGGCATGCCAACTTGTTCAGCCAGCGACAGCGCTTCCAGGATACGCACTTGCTTCTTCGACTTTTCGCGCACGGCGATAACGTCGCCGACTTTGACAGCGTACGAAGCGATGTTCACGACCTGGCCGTTCACGGTGAAGGCTTTGTGCGATACCAGCTGACGCGCTTCAGCGCGGGTCGAGCCGAAGCCCATGCGGTATGCAACGTTGTCCAGGCGGGTTTCCAGCAGCTTCAGCAGGGTTTCGCCGGTGTTGCCCTTGCGGCGGTCGGCTTCTGCGAAGTAGCGACGGAACTGACGTTCCAGAACGCCGTACATACGCTTGACTTTTTGCTTTTCGCGCAGCTGGTTGCCGTAGTCCGAGGTGCGGGCACCCGACTTGACGCCGTGCTGGCCTGGTTTGACGTCCAGTTTGCACTTGCTGTCCAGCGAGCGGCGTGCGCTCTTCAGGAACAGGTCAGTACCTTCACGGCGGGAGAGTTTTGCTTTAGGTCCGATATAACGTGCCACGATGCTTCCTTTTTTTAAATAATAACGCCCCAGCCATCGTGAAATGGTTAGGCGCTAGTCTGATCCTCAGGGTGGGCCAGACGGTGGCTAAAATGCGAATAACCCGCCGAACTGCGTTCGACAGGCGACAACAGCCGGGCAGTATAACCGTTTCCGGTCTCCTGCTCCAGCGATTTCTGCAAGTCGGAAGGAGGCGAAGCGAACTTCGCCGCCGACCGGACTCTTAGATACGACGACGTTTTGGAGGACGGCAGCCGTTGTGCGGAACTGGGGTAACGTCCTGGATCTCGGTGATCTTGATGCCCAGGTTGTTCAGTGCGCGCACTGCGGATTCACGACCAGGACCAGGGCCCTTGATACGCACTTCCAGGTTCTTCACGCCGCATTCCACTGCGACTTTACCAGCTGCTTCGGCCGCAACCTGCGCTGCGAACGGGGTCGATTTACGCGAACCCTTGAAGCCAGCACCACCGGAGGTCGCCCACGACAGAGCGTTGCCCTGACGGTCGGTGATGGTAATGATGGTGTTGTTGAAGGAAGCGTGAACGTGTGCGATACCTTCTGCAACGTTCTTCTTGACCTTCTTGCGGACGCGCGCTGCTGCTGCGCTGCTTTGTTGCTTAGCCATGTGATTTCCCTAGATTATTTCTTGAGCGATTGAGCGGCTTTGCGCGGGCCCTTGCGGGTACGTGCATTGGTGCGGGTGCGTTGGCCGCGGACCGGCAGGCCCTTACGGTGACGCATACCGCGGTAGCAACCCAGATCCATCAAACGCTTGATGTTCATGGACAGCTCACGACGCAGGTCGCCTTCGACGATGAATTTAGCTACTTCATCGCGCAGTTTTTCCAGTTCGCTGTCGTCCAGATCTTTGACCTTTTTATCGGTCGCAATACCCGTCGCGGCGCAGATGAACTTTGCGCGTGGACGGCCTACACCGTAGATGGCCGTCAGGCCGATAACGGTGTGCTGATGATTTGGGATATTAACCCCTGCAATACGTGCCATTCGTTATTCCTCGATAAATAACGGTTATTAACCTTGACGCTGCTTGTGACGTGGTTCGACGCAGATTACGCGAACAACGCCCTTGCGCTTGATGATCTTGCAGTTGCGGCAGATCCGCTTGACTGAGGCGTTAACTTTCATTTTGCACTCTCTTCTTGGTTCGATTATTTAAGTTACTTGGTCCGGAACACGATACGTGCGCGGCTCAGGTCGTAAGGTGTCAGCTCTACCGTCACCTTGTCGCCAGGAAGAATGCGGATATAGTTCATCCGCATTTTACCCGAAATATGCCCGAGCACCACGTGTCCGTTTTCCAGCTTTACTCGAAATGTTGCATTCGGGAGATTCTCAAGAATCTCGCCCTGCATCTGTATGACGTCGTCTTTTGCCATTCGGTATGTTTGAAACCGCGCTTATCGCGTCGGAATTCCGCCCTTGAAGTTTGCTTTGCGCAGCAGCGATTCATATTGCTGCGACATCACGTAGTTTTGCACTTGCGCCATGAAATCCATGGTAACAACCACAATAATCAACAGAGAAGTGCCGCCGAAATAGAACGGTACTTTCCACTCGGCTTGCATGAATTCCGGCAACAAACACACCAAAGTGATGTAGATGGCGCCAGCCAGTGTCAAACGTGTCAGGATCTTGTCGATGTAACGGGCAGTCTGCTCACCGGGACGGATCCCTGGCACAAAGGCCCCGCTCTTCTTCAAGTTGTCCGCTGTTTCCTTGCTGTTGAAGACCAGCGCTGTATAGAAGAAACAGAAAAACACGATCGCAATGGCGTACAACAGTGCGTGGATGGGCTCGCCTGGCCCCATCGATGCTGCCAAATCTTTCAGGAACCGGACCGCCGGGTTGGCCGTGTCGGCGCCCGTCGTGAACCAGCCCACGATCGTTGCCGGGAACAAGATAATCGACGAAGCGAAGATCGGTGGGATCACGCCGGCCATGTTCAACTTCAATGGCAGGTGCGACGTTTGTCCACCGTAAATCTTGTTACCCACCTGGCGTTTCGCGTAGTTCACCAGAATCTTGCGTTGGCCACGTTCCACAAAGACCACGAAGAACGTCACCGCCACAACCAGGATCATGATGATGATCGCGGACAGGGCGCCGATCGAACCGTTGCTCACCGACGAGGCCAGGCCTCCCAGCGCGCCCGGCAGGCCGGCGGCGATACCCGCGAAGATGATGATCGAGATGCCGTTACCGAGACCGCGCTCGGTAATCTGCTCGCCCAACCACATCACGAACATGGTTCCGGTCAACAGCGTAACGACCGTCACGAAACGGAATGCAAAGCCTGGATCCAGCACCAGACCTGCTTGCGACTCCAGTGCGACTGCGATGCCGAACGCCTGGAACGACGCCAGCACCACCGTGAAATACCGGGTGTACTGGGTGATCTTGCGACGGCCTGCTTCGCCTTCTTTTTTGAGCGCTTCCATCTGCGGCGAGACGATCGACACCAGTTGCATGATGATCGAGGCCGAGATGTAAGGCGTGATACCCAGCGCAAAGACTGTGAAGCGCGCGAGAGCGCCACCGCTGAACATGTTCAACATGCCCAGGATGCCACCCTCTTGCGACTTGAACAGCGCGGCCAATTGTACCGGATCGATCCCGGGGACCGGGATGTGAGCGCCGATACGATAAACCACCAATGCGCCAAGCAAGAACCAGAGCCGGCCCCAGGGGAAACCAGCTGCTGCACTTTTAGCCAATTGTGGATTAGTCGCCAATTTTCGCTCCGATCAAGCTGTTAGCGGTCAACTCAGGCTACCGAGCCGCCGGCTGCTTCGATGGCGGCTTTCGCGCCAGCGGTCACTTTCAGGCCTTTGAGGTTCACCGCTTTGGTGATCTCGCCGGACAGAATGACGCGCACGTCGCGTGCCAGCACGCTCAGTACGCCAGCTTGCTTCAGCACCAGGATGTCGACGTCGCCGACGGCCAGGTTGTTCAGGTCGGACAGGCGCACTTCAGCTTTGAAGGTGGCGTTGAGCGACTTGAAACCGCGCTTAGGCAGACGGCGTTGCAGAGGCATCTGACCGCCTTCGAAACCGACTTTGTGGAAGCCGCCCGAACGCGATTTTTGACCCTTGTGACCACGGCCCGAGGTTTTACCCAGACCGGAGCCGATACCGCGGCCGACGCGACGCTTGTAGTGCTTGGCGCCATCGGCTGGTTGTATGGTATTCAGTTCCATGATTTCTCCGTGTGTAAGCCCGAGGGCTTACGCAACTACTTTAACGAGGTACGAGACTTTGTTGATCATGCCGCGCACGGATGGGGTGTCTTGCAGCTCGGAGACCGAGTTGACGCGACGCAGGCCCAGACCGCGGACGGTGGCACGGTGATCTTCGCGCGTGCCGATCAAGCCCTTGACCAATTGTACTTTGACGGTTTTAGTTGTCATGTCGTTCACCTTAGCCCAGGATCTCTTCTACCGACTTGCCGCGTTTCGCAGCAATTTCAGCAGGAGTACTCATTTTTGCCAGACCATCCAGCGTGGCGCGCACCAGGTTGTAAGGGTTGCTCGAGCCGGTGGATTTCGCCACGACGTCGGTCACGCCCATTACTTCGAAGATTGCGCGCATTGCGCCGCCAGCGATGACGCCGGTACCTGGTTTCGCAGGCGACATCATCACTTTCGATGCGCCGTGACGGCCGGTAACGGTGTGCTGCAGGGTGCCGTTCTTCAGGGAGACCTTGATCAGGTTGCGGCGGGCTTCTTCCATTGCCTTCTGCACACCCACTGGGACTTCCTTCGACTTGCCCTTGCCCATGCCGATGCGGCCATCGCCGTCACCAACCACGGTCAGCGCGGCGAAACCCATGATACGACCACCCTTGACCACTTTGGTCACGCGGTTGATCGCGATCATTTTTTCGCGCATGCCGTCATCCGGCTTGTCGCTTGCCATTTTTGCTTGCATTTTTGCCATGATCGTTCCTTAGAACTTCAGACCGGCTTCGCGCGCGGCTTCTGCCAGCGCCTTCACACGGCCGTGGTAACGGAAACCGGAGCGGTCGAACGCGACTTCGGTAATCCCTGCTTTCAGTGCTTTCTCTGCGACGCGCTTGCCGACGATCGCGGCAGCAGCGGCGTTGCCGCCCTTGCCCGATTTGCCAGCCAGTTCGTTGCGCACTTCGACTTCTGCCGTGGAGGCCGATACCAGTACTTTGGCATCCGGCGAGATCAGGTTCGCGTAGATATGCAGATTGGTGCGGTGTACCGACAGGCGGTTCACTTTCTGTTGCGCGATCTTGATCCGGGTTTGGCGTCCGCGGCGCAGACGTGATTCTTTCTTGTCCATCGTCAGCCCCTAGTTACTTCTTCTTGGTTTCTTTAATCTTAACCACTTCGTCCGAATAACGGACGCCCTTGCCCTTGTAAGGCTCAGGGGAGCGGTAAGCGCGAACTTCAGCAGCCACTTGGCCCACTTGCTGACGGTCGATCCCTTTGATGATGATCTCCGTCGGCGTTGCGGTGGCGCAGGTGACGCCGGCTGGCATGGCGTGCACGACAGGGTGCGAGAAGCCCAGCGACAGATTCAGCTTGTCGCCTTGCGCTTGCGCCTTGTAACCCACACCGACCAGGTTCAGCTTTTTCTCGAAACCCTTGGTCACGCCAACGACCATGTTGTTGACCAGTGCGCGCAGCGTACCGGACATGGCATTGGCTTCGCGGCTGTCATTAGCGGCGACGAAGCTCAGGGTTCCTGCATTGTTTTCCACCGTGACCTGGCCGTTCAGGGCCTGGGTCAGGACGCCCAGAGGGCCCTTGACGGTGATCGCTGCCGCGGAGATGGCGACTTCGGCGCCAGCTGGCACAGCGATTGGCATTTTAGCTACACGAGACATGTCTAACTCCTTATGCGACGTAGCAAATAACTTCGCCGCCGACACCGGTAGCGCGTGCTTTGCGGTCAGTCATGACGCCTTGCGGAGTCGACACGATCGCCACACCCAAGCCATTCATCACAGTAGGGATCTCGTCTTTGCCCTTGTAGACGCGCAGGCCCGGACGGGACACGCGCTCAAGGCGCTCAATGACGGGACGGCCAACATAATACTTCAAACCGATTTTCAGTTCCGCTTTGCCACCAGCTTCGGCTACGGCGAAATCTTCAATGTAACCCTCGTCCTTGAGGACGTTGGCAATCGCAATTTTAACTTTCGACGATGGCATGGCCACGGTCGTCTTTTGCACGCCCTGGGCGTTACGAATGCGGGTCAGCATATCGGCGATAGGATCGCTCATACTCATTGCATATTCTCCTATTACCAGCTTGCTTTAGTCATACCCGGGATCTCACCACGCATGGCGAATTCACGGAGCTTGATACGGCCCAGACCGAATTTACGGAAGGTGCCGCGTGGACGACCGGTGACGGCGCAGCGGTTACGCTGGCGGGTCGGTGCCGAGTTACGTGGCAGCGCTTGCAGCTTCAGGCGCGCTTCGTAACGTTCTTCTTCCGACTTCGACTGGTCGTCGATGATGGCCTTCAGCGAAGCGCGCTTGGCGGCAAATTTGTTTGCCAGGTCGACGCGTTTCTGCTCACGGTTAATCAGTGCGAGTTTTGCCATGATCTTCTTAGTTCCTGAACGGGAATTTAAAGGCGGCGAGCAGAGCTTTCGCTTCGTCGTCGGTCTTGGCGGTGGTGGTGATCGAAATGTTCATACCACGCAGCGCATCGATCTTGTCGTACTCGATTTCCGGGAAGATGATCTGCTCTTTCACGCCGATGTTGTAGTTACCACGGCCATCGAACGAGCGGCCATTGACGCCACGGAAATCGCGCACGCGCGGCAGGGCCACGGTGATGAAGCGATCCAGGAACTCGTACATGCGAGCGCCGCGCAGGGTAACCATGGTACCGATCGGGTAGCCTTCACGGATCTTGAAACCCGCGATTGCTTTGCGCGACTTGGTGGTCACTGGCTTCTGGCCAGCGATCTTGGTCAGGTCGCCCACAGCGTGTTCGAGGACTTTCTTGTCCGCGATAGCCTCACCAACACCCATGTTCAGGGTGATCTTGGTCAGACGTGGAACTTCCATCACCGACTTGTAACCGAATTTCGCGGTCAGGTCGGCGACGACTTTTTCTTTATAGAATTCTTGGAGACGTGCCATGATTTCTTAAGCCTTCACTACTTCGCCGGACGATTTGAAGACGCGGACTTTTTTGCCATCCACTTCTTTGAAACCGACACGGTCTGCCTTGCCAGTCGCCGCATTGAACAATGCAACGTTGGACACGTGAATCGGCATAGTCTTATCGACGATACCACCTTGTACGCCAGTCATTGGGTTAGGCTTGGTCGCTTTTTTAGCGACGTTGACGCCTTCAACCACGACATGCTCAGCATCGATACGCTGCTGAACGACGCCACGCTTGCCCTTGTCTTTCCCGGTCAGAACGATGACTTCGTCGTTTTTACGAATCTTATCCATTACGACTCCTTACAGGACTTCCGGTGCCAGGGACACGATCTTCATGAACTTTTCAGTGCGCAGCTCGCGCGTCACTGGTCCAAAAATACGGGTACCGATCGGTTCCAGCTTGGCGTTCAACAGAACGGCGGCATTGCCGTCGAACTTCACCAGGGAACCGTCTTGGCGGCGAACACCTTTAGCGGTGCGCACTACCACGGCGTTATAAATTTCACCTTTTTTGACACGACCACGTGGCGCGGCAACCTTAACGGTTACCTTGATCACGTCGCCGATGCCAGCATAACGGCGCTTGGAGCCGCCCAATACCTTGATGCACATGACTTCTTTGGCACCGGTATTGTCAGCCACTTCGAGCCGGCTTTCAGTTTGAATCATAGTATTCTCTTTCCCAACTTAAGCCGAAGAATCCACACAATGCGGACCCGCGGTCAGTCTTGGTCCCGCCAGAACGCTCAAGCAGAGCGCACTGTTTGGGTGCTTGACCTTCGTACTGCTACTGACCGCACGGTTCTGCGTCTGTGGCCAGACACTTTGCGGCGTTACATGAACGAAGCCCGCAAGTATTACATACAACTCGCGGGCTTGCAAGAACTAATTGAAAATCGCCCCCGGCCCGAGGACCGGAGGCGACGACTTCAATTAAACGATTTGCGCGGCTTGCACCACGCGCGTCACGGTCCATGCCTTCGTTTTGGAGATCGGACGACCTTCCACGATTTCCACCGTGTCACCGGCTTTCACCTGGTTGGTCTCGTCGTGCGCGTGATACTTGTTCGAGCGGACGATGATCTTGCCGTACAAAGGATGCTTGACGTGACGTTCGATCAGAACGGTAACGGTCTTGTCCATCTTGTCGGACACCACTTTACCGATCAGGGTGCGCTTGAGCGACTTTACTGGTTCGGTCATTTGGCTTCCTTCGTGTTCATTACCGTTTTTACACGTGCGATATCGCGACGTACCTTCTTGAGCTGCGAAGTGTTGCTCAGCTGCTGCGTAGCGGTTTGCATACGCAGGCCGAACTGCGCCTTCAACAGGTCATTCAGCTCTTTTTGCAGAGCTGCCTGGTCTTTGCCGCGGAGTTCAGATGCTTTCATATTTCACTCCTGTTATTGACCAACTTGACGGACCACGAAGGTGGTCGCCAGTGGCAGTTTGGCAGCGGCCAGGCGGAATGCTTCGCGCGCCAGTTCTTCTGCGACGCCATCCATTTCGTACAGGACTTTGCCTGGACGGATTTCAGCGACGTAGTACTCCGGATTACCTTTACCGTTACCCATACGGACTTCGGCAGGCTTGTTCGAGATCGGTTTGTCCGGGAACACGCGGATCCAGATACGGCCGCCACGTTTGATGTGACGGGTCATGGCGCGACGTGCTGCCTCGATCTGGCGTGCCGTGATACGACCACGGGCAACGGCCTTCAGACCGAACTCGCCGAACGACACCGAAGTGCCGGCGGTGTGCGAAATGCCGGTGTTACGGCCTTTCTGCTCTTTACGATACTTTCTGCGTGCTGGTTGCAGCATGATTATTCTCCTGCTTTCTCGGCCGGCTTGGCGGCAGTGCGTACACGAGCGCCTGGAGCGGCTGGCTTGGCGCCGGCGCCGGCTGGGCGCGGACGGCCAGCTGGTTTGCCGTCGTCACGACGTGGGCCACGTGGCTTCTTCTCGTCCGGTGGGGTATCGATGACTGGTGCGTCGCCGTTTGGCGCGCGGTCACCCTTGTAGACCCACACCTTGACACCGATGATGCCGTAGGTGGTCGAAGCTTCGCTGGTGCCGTAGTCGATATCGGCGCGCAGGGTGTGCAGTGGCACACGGCCTTCGCGATACCACTCTTTACGAGCGATTTCGATACCGTTCAGACGACCCGACGACATGATCTTGATGCCCAGGGCACCCAGACGCATGGCGTTTTGCATCGCACGCTTCATCGCGCGGCGGAACATGATGCGCTTTTCCAGCTGCTGGGCGATCGAATCGGCGATCAGCTGCGAGTCGATTTCCGGCTTGCGGATTTCTTCGATGTTCACGTGGACAGGCACGCCCATGATCTTGGTCAGCGCCGACTTCAGTACTTCGATGTCTTCGCCTTTTTTACCAATGACCACGCCCGGACGCGAGCTGTAGATCGTGAAGCGCGCGTTCTTGGCAGGACGCTCGATGACGATGCGGCCGACCGAAGCGTTCTTCAGCTTGGTCTTCAGGTAGGCGCGCGCCTTCAGATCTTCGTTCAGCATCGAAGCGAAGTTGCTGTTGCCAGCGTACCAACGCGATGCCCAGTTACGGGTAACCGACAGGCGGAAGCCGGTTGGGTGAATTTTTTGACCCATTTTTAGCTCCTTAGTTGCCGACGGTCACGTAGATGTGACACGATTGTTTCGAGATACGATCGCCCCGGCCCTTAGCGCGTGCGGTGAAGCGCTTGAGGATCGGGCCCTTTTCGACGTAGATCGTTTTCACGAACAATTCGTCGATGTCGGCGCCATCATTGTGCTCGGCGTTGGCGATAGCCGACTCCAGCACTTTCTTGATGATGGTCGCGCCCTTTTTAGGGCTGAATTGCAGAATGTTGAGTGCAGCGTCAACTTTCTTGCCGCGGATCTGGTCGGCCACGAGGCGACCTTTTTGATCCGACAAGCGCACACCCTTGAGGATAGCTTTGGTTTCCATTATTTCTTCGCCTTCTTGTCAGCGGCATGGCCCTTGAACGTGCGGGTCAGCGCGAATTCACCGAGCTTGTGACCAACCATGTTCTCGGAAACGTACACTGGCACGTGCAGCTTGCCATTGTGGACGGCGATCGTCAGGCCGATGAAGTCAGGCATGATGGTCGAACGACGGGACCAGGTTTTGATTGGCTTCTTGTCTTTGGCAGCTTGCGCGGCTTCGACTTTTTTCACCAGGTGGGCGTCACAGAACGGCCCTTTTTTCAATGAACGAGTCATGTGCTACCCCTTATTTCTTGCCGCGGCGCGAGACGATCATGGAAGAAGTACGCTTGTTGCTGCGGGTCTTCTTACCCTTAGTCTGTTGGCCCCAAGGCGACACTGGATGACGACCAGCTGCAGTTTTACCTTCACCACCACCGTGCGGGTGATCGACCGGGTTCATGACCACACCGCGAACGGTAGGACGAACACCGCGCCAGCGCATCGCACCAGCCTTACCGATTTTACGCAGGCTGTGTTCGGCGTTGCCGACTTCACCCACGGTTGCACGGCACTCGATGTGCACGCGACGCACTTCACCCGAGCGCAGACGCACTTGAGCGTAGGTGCCTTCGCGGGCCATCAGGACCACGCCGGCGCCGGCGGTACGGGCCATCTGGGCACCCTTACCTGGCAGCATTTCGACGCAGTGCATGACGGTACCGACCGGAATGTTGCGGATCGGCAGGCAGTTGCCCGACTTGATCGGCGCTTCCGAACCGTTCATTACGGTGTCGCCAACGCTCATGCCTTTGGTGGCGATGATGTACTGGCGTTCGCCGTCGGCGTAGCACAGCAGGGCGATATTCGCGGTGCGGTTTGGATCGTATTCGATACGTTCCACTTTCGCTGGAATGCCATCCTTCTGACGCTTGAAGTCGATCAGGCGATAGTGCTGCTTGTGACCACCGCCGATGTGGCGGGTGGTGATGTGGCCGTTGTTGTTACGACCAGCAGTTTTCGATTTTTTCTCAACCAGGGCTGCGAACGGACGACCTTTGTACAGGTCCGGGTTCACAACTTTCACCATGCCGCGACGGCCTGGGGAGGTTGGCTTCATCTTAACGAGTGCCATTATTTAGCCTCCTCGGAGAAATTGATTTCCTGGCCAGGTTTCAGGCACACGAAAGCACGCTTGGTATGGTTGCGGCGGCCGGTGTGGGCACCGGAACGCTTCTGCTTACCTTCGCGGTTAACGGTCTGCACCGATTCCACTTCCACTTTGAACAGCAGTTCAACAGCGGCTTTGATTTCTGGCTTGGTCGCGTCGGTGGTTACACGGAACACGATCTGTTCGTTCTTTTCCGCGACCATGGTGGCCTTCTCGGAAATGACCGGAGCCAGCAGCACCTTCATCAGGCGCTCTTCGCTAAATTTCAATGCGCTCATGCCAGCATCTCCTCAATCTTGGCCAGTGCAGCTTTCGTGACCAGGATCTTCTTGTAGAACACCAGGGACATTGGATCTGCGTGACGCGGTTCAACAACCAGTACGTTAGGCAGGTTACGCGATGCCAGTTCCAGGTTTTCGTTGGCGACGTCGGTGATGATCAGAACCGAGTCAAAGCCCATGCCGGTCAGCTTTTGCGACAGCAGCTTGGTCTTTGGCGCTTCGATCGTCAGGTCTTCGATAACCGTCAGACGGTCTTCGCGGGCCAGCTGGGACAGGATCGAGCAGATACCTGCGCGATACATCTTCTTGTTCACTTTGTGGGTGAAGTTCTCGTCAGGCGAGTTCGGGAAGATGCGACCACCGCCGCGCCACAGTGGCGACGACGACATACCAGCACGAGCGCGGCCGGTGCCTTTTTGGCGCCATGGCTTCTTGGTCGTGTGGTGGACTTCTTCACGGTCTTTTTGTTTACGGTTGCCGCTGCGAGCATTGGCTTGGTAAGCAACGACGACTTGGTGGATCAGGGCTTCGTTGTAGTCACGGCCGAAAATGGTATCGGCGGCGGCGACGTTAGAGGCGGCTTGACCTTGAGCGTTCAAGAGCTTGAGTTCCATCGTTTAAGCTCCCTTCTTTGCTTTAACTTTGACAGCAGGCGACACCACAACCTGGCCGTTTTTCGCGCCTGGGATCGCGCCTTTGACCAGCAGCAGCTGACGGTCGGCATCGATACGGGCGATTTCGAGGTTCTGCACAGTGCGGGTGACGTCACCGAGGTGACCGGTCATGCGCTTACCTGGGAACACGCGGCCTGGATCTTGCGCCATACCGATGGAACCTGGAACATTGTGCGAACGGGAGTTACCGTGGGTGGCACGGCCCGAAGCAAAGTGGTGACGCTTGATGGTACCGGCGTAGCCTTTACCGATCGTGACGCCTTGAACGTCGATCTTCTGACCGACTTCGAACAGGGAAGCGGCAACTACGTCGCCAGCTTTCAGTTCAGCAGCTTTGGCTGCGTCAACGCGGAACTCTTTCAGCAGAGTACCAGCTTCGACACCGGCTTTAGCGTGGTGACCAGCAACAGCCTTCGTTACGCGGGAAGCGCGACGTTGACCGAATGCGACCTGAACCGCGGTGTAACCATCGGTTTCAGGAGTTTTGATTTGCGCAACACGGTTGTTCGATACGTCCAACACGGTGACTGGGATCGAATCCCCGTCATCGGTGAAGATGCGCATCATGCCAACCTTGCGACCGAGAAGGCCAAGGCTCATTTTTTCTCCAATTCCCACCTACGATTGGGCGGGGATATGTTGAACTACTAAAATTAGTACGGACCAATAAAAAGGCGAATCCATACCGAAGCCGGCTAGTGTAGCGCGAAAAGACCCTTGACGCAACAACTTAATACGAGGTATGTCGCCTGGCGCGCGGCGGGTTGGCGCGGCGGCGGGCGGGCGATCTGGAGAAATACCGCCTATTGCTGTATCATCAATTACTTTTAGTGCATCAGTGTCGTTTTTGCATGCGCGCCCCCACCTCTATCCGACAATGCAGAAACACTCCTCCCCCTGGCCCGTCCTGTTGATCTACCTGGTGTGCGCGCTGGCGACCCTGACCCTGTGGCGCCAGGCGCAGGTCAACATTCCCACCGGCGACGAACCCCACTACATGGTCATGGCCAACGGCCTGGCCCGGCATGGCGCGCTGGAGCAGACCATTCCGTACCAGGACGCCAAACAGCCCGGCCAGCCCGAGCGCTTCGGCCTGCCGCCCACCGACGACCACTCCATCGCCGGCCCGCACGGACGCTTCAACCTCCACAACCTCGGCCTGCCCCTGCTGCTGGCGTTGCCGTTCACGCTGGGCGGCATCCTCGGCGCCAAGCTGTTCATGATCCTCTGCGGCGCCGGCGTGGTGCTGTGCGCCTGGAAGATCTCAGGGCTGTTTTCCGGCGAGGCCGGGGCGCGCCGCCTGGCCGTGCTGGCCAGCTGCGTCGCCGCCCCGCTGGTGCCCGCCGCCAGCCAGGTCTACCCCGACATCCTGGGCGGGCTGCTCGCCCTGACCGGCCTGTACTGGTTCCTCACCACGCAACAGCGGCGCAGCGCCGCCGCCGAACTGGCGCTGGCCGTGGCGGTGGTCTACCTGCCCTGGCTGCAGATCAAGTTCGGCCCGGCCTGCGCCCTGCTGGTGCTGGGCGTGGCCGCCAAGATCCACCGCGAATCGGGCGACCGGCGCCGCGTGGCCCGGCTGCTGGCGGTGGCCGCCGTCTCCTGCGTGGCCCTGGCCGCCTACAACCTGTACGCCTTCGGCAAGATGTCCGGACCGTACCAGGACAACGCGGTGGAAGTGAGCAGGACCAGCCTGATGGTCTTGATGGGCCTGCACTTCGACCAGAACCAGGGTTTCCTGTTGCAAAACCCGATCAATCTGCTGGGCTTGCTGGGCGTGGGCTGGCTGTACCGCGCCAACCGCCCGTTCCTGCTGCTGTGGGCGGCCGTCTTCGCGACGCTGATCGGGCCCAATTCGCTGCATCCCGCCTGGTACGGCGGCTGGAGTTTCACCGGGCGCTTCGGCTGGCCCGCGGCCGTGGTGTTCACGGTGCCCACGCTGTACGCGCTGCTGGAGCTGTCCCGCCGCCGCCACGCGCTGTTCCTGGCGCTGGCCTGGCTGTCGATGGCGCTGCAGGCGTATTTCTTCTTCTGCTACGCCGTCGACAAGGTGGACATGTTCAACCACGCGTGGGAGACGCCCCTGGCCAGCTACTCGATGTACTACGGCCGCCTCCACGCCTGGCTACCGGCGCTGTACAACGGCGACTGGGCCTTCGGTTACCGGCCCAACTACGCGTGGCTGGCGATGGTGCTGCTGCTGGTGGCCGCGGGCTTTGCGCGCGGCGCGCGCTGGCGCTGGATCGGCGCGGCCGCGCTGGGCGCAGGCGTCATCGTGGCGGCCGGCATGGCGCCGGGTCAGCGGGCCAGCGCGATTGTGCTGACGGCGGCCAGCCTGCCGGGACAGACCGGGCACGTGGACGGCGCCGCGCGCACGGCGCAGCCCGGCGCGGAATTGCCGGGCATGCTCAATTTCGGCCCCTACCTGCCGCTGCCCAGCGGCACCTACCGCGTCACGCTGCGCTACCGCAGCGCCGCGCCAACGAACGAACTGGTCTCCTTGTTCGATGTCTACGACACGGCGGCGGGGCGGTCGCTGCTGGTGCGCGGCCTGAATGGAACCGAAGACGCGGTGCAGGAAGTGACGCTGCCGTTCGCGCTGGCTCCATGGCAAGGCGGAGAGCGGCTGGAATTCCGCAACAACTGGGCCGGCAAGCGGCCGTTCACGCTGTACGAAATCCGCATCACGCCGGGCTGAGCCCGGGCGGGCGCTACAGCTTGAGCTTCTTGAACACGCGCTCCGGCACCAGCTTAATCAGCGTCATGATGCCCCACCAGAACCACGGGGTGTAGATCACGTCCCGCCCGCGCTCGACCGCGGCCACGATGGCCGCGGCCACCGCCTCCGGCGTCGCCCACAGCGGCCCCTTCTTGAACGAGGCCGTCATCGGCGTGTCGACAAAGCCCGGCTTGACGGTCAGCACCCGCACGCCGGCCGGATGCAGGCGGTTGCGCAAGCCCTGCAGGAAGATCGCCAGCGCGCCCTTGGCGGTGCCGTACATATAGTTGGACTGGCGGCCGCGGTCGCCGGCCACCGAGCCGATCACGGCCAGGGTGCCGTGGCGCTGGGCCTCGAAACGGTTGGCCAGCAAGGTCAGCAGCGACATCACGCTGATCGCGTTGGTGTTCAGCTCGCGCAGCGCGGCAGCGAAATCCTGTTCGCACAGCTTCTGGTCGCCCAGCGTGCCGTGCGCGATCAGCACCGTGTCCAGGCCGTCGAGCGCGGCGGCGGCGGCGTCGATGGCGGCCGCGTGCAGCGCGAACTCATTCACATCAAGCAGGCCATGGCGTGCCACAGGGGCGCCGCGCACCGCCAGGTCGGCGGCCAGCGCGGACAGGCGTTCCTCGTCGCGGCCCAGCAGATACAGCGCGTGGCCCTGCGCGGCCCATTGGCGGGCGGCGGCCTGGGCGATCGCCGAGCTGGCGCCGATAATCAAGATTTTTTTCATAACAGTCCTAAACGACGGGATTGGGTGGAGGCGAAATGCCCGTGCGCGTGCCATTGGGCGCGCACCTGCTCGAACTCCTGCCAGCGCGGATAGCCGCGGCGGAAGGTTTCGACGCTCATGCGGGCGTCCTTGGCCAGATATAGACGGCCGCCGTGCTCGAGCACGATGCGGTCGAGGTGGTCGAGCAGCGCGAACACGGCCGGCTCGACCTTGAAATCCAGCGCCAGCGTATAGCCTTCGACGGGGAAGGACAGGTGGTTGGCGTTGGCCGGCCCGAAGGCCTTGAGCACGGCCAGGAAGGAGCCGCGGCCGGAATCGGCGATGGCGCCCAGCACGGCGCGCATGCCGGCGGCGCCGGCCTGGCGCGGCAGGGCGAACTGGTATTGCAGGAAGCCGGCCTTGCCATACAGGCGGTTCCAGCCGGACAGCGCGTCCAGCGGATAAAAGAACGGCGTGTACGGCACCCGGCGCGTGCTGTGTCGACGCAGCACACGGTGGTAGTACAGCGTGTTGAAGGCTTGCACGCTGGCGCGGTTCAGCAGCCCGGCCGGCAGGTCGAACGGCACCGGCAGCGCGCCCTTCTCCGGCGCCACCAGCTCGCCGGCCGGCGCGTGCTCGCCCAGCATCAGCAGCGACCGGCCCAGGCTGGCGCCGCGCGCCAGACAATCGATCCACGCCACCGAATAGGTGCTGGCGCCGTGCTGCTCGAAGGCGGCCAGCGCGCTGTCCAGGTTGGGCGCCTTGATGGTGGTTTCGATCACGTCGCTGGACGGCACGCGCTTGAGCTGCACGGTGGCCGCCAGGATCACGCCGGTCAGGCCCATGCCGCCGCAGGTGGCGTGGAACAGCCCGGGATGCGCGGCGGGCGAGATGGTCACCCGCTCGCCATTGCCCAGCAACAGATCGAGCTCACGCACATGAGTGCCAAAGGTGCCGTCCACGTGGTGGTTCTTGCCGTGCACGTCGCTGGCGATGGCGCCGCCGACCGTGACGTAGCGCGTGCCCGGCGTGACCGGCAGGAACCAGCCGCGCGGCACGAAGGTGCGCAGCATGGTGTCCAGCGTGACGCCGGCGGCGCAGCGCACCAGCCCGGTCTCGGGGTCGAAGGAGATGAACTGGTCGAGCTGCCCCATCGCCATCACCTGCGGCGCCAGCGCGCTGTCGCCGTAGGCCCGGCCCAGGCCGCGCGCGATCAGCGCCCCGTCCGCGGCCGCCTCGCGCAGGCGCTGGCCGCACTGGCCGGCCGACAGCGGCAGCAGCAGGCGGGCGTCCTCCCGAGGATAACGGCCCCAGCCCTCAAGCGCGGTCACACCGCCTCCGCCAGCGGCGCGGCCGCTGCGACAAACACGTAGCGCTTGTCCAGCTGGTATTTGATCAGGTTGCCGATGGTCAGGCCCAGCGCGCCGCCGACGTAGCGCATGGCGTCGGTGCCGTACAGATGGGAAAAGGCGAACTCGACGCCCCAGAACACCGCCGTGGTGAACACGCCCATCACGCTGTAGAGCACGAACAGCTTGCCGTCGTGCGCCAGGCCGTCCGACTCGAAGCCGAAGATGTGGCGCTTCTCCAGCAGGTATTTGACCGGCAGGCCGGCGCCGGTGCCGACCAGGATGGACAGCGGCACGGCGTACGGGCCGTGCCAGGCCCAGATCACCACCGCCTGGCAGCCGATGTTGACCGCCGTGGCGATCAGGGCGAACACCGCGTACAGCGCGGCAAGGCGGGCGCCGCCGCGCATCACAGCGCCCTCGCCAGCACGAACACGCCGGCCAGCAGCGCGCCGACCAGCCAGCTGACGCGGTCCTTGAGCGCGAACACGATGGGGTCGTCGTGCATCTGGCCGCGGTGGGCGATCAGCCAGGCGCGCGAGATCCAGTACAGCATCAGCGGGCAGGCCAGCCAGATCAGCGTCGGGTGCGCGTACAGCCGCGCCGTGCGCGCGTCCTGGATGTAGAACGCCAGCACCAGCACGGCGATGTAGCCGGCGTTGCTGCCCAGGCTGGAGACCAGCTCCAGGTCTTGCTGCACATAGCCGCGTCCGCGCAGCGGCTTGCTCTGGCCGGCCTGGCGGGCCGCGTGCAGCTCGCTGTAGCGCTTGATGAAGGCCAGGCTGAGGAAGACGAACATCGAGAACGACAGCAGCCAGAACGACAGCTCCACCGAGACCGCGAAGGCGCCGGCGACGATGCGCAGCGTGTATAGCGCGGCGAGCGAGAGCACGTCCACCACCGGGACCTGCTTGAGCCGGAACGAGTAGCCCAGCGTCAGCGCAAAATACACGGCCAGCGCGCCGATGAAGCGCGGCGGCAGCGCCAACGCGGCCAGCCCGGCCCCGGCCGCCAGCAGCAGCGGCCAGGCCAGCCAGCCCGCCGCCAGGCTCAGCTGGCCGGACGCGAACGGACGGCGGCGCTTGCGCGCGTGGTGGCGGTCGTCGCCGACGTCGACCAGGTCGTTGAGCAGGTAGACGCTGGACGCGGTCAGGCTGAACACCACCAACCCCAGCAGCGCGTGCATGACGCTCAGCGCGTCGCCGTACTGGTGGGCCGCCAGCAGCGGCATCAGCACCAGCAGGTTCTTCAGCCACTGGTGGGGCCGCATGGCGCGCAGCAGGCCGGCCAGCGGCGACAGCCGGCCGTCGCCCATCACGCGGCCGAGGTTGCCATGCTGGCGGGCCGCCTCGATCAGCCGCGGCGAGCGGCTGACCACGTGGGCCCTGGCGGCGCCGCGCCAGATGGCCACGTCCGGCCAGTCGTTGCCGACGTATTCATAGCCGCGCTCGCCATAGCGGGCGACCAGCGCGTCGCGCTTGGCGTGCGACTTCAGGTTGGTGGCCGCGTCCGAGCCCAGCACCTCGTCGAACAGCCCCAGGTGGCCGGCCACGCCGTCGGCCAGCGTCTGGTGGCTGGCGGTGGCCAGCACCAGGCGGCGTCCGCGCTGCTTTTCCACGCGCAGCCAGGCCAGCAGTTCCTCGTTGTACGGCAGCGACGCCAGCTCGACCCGGGTGTCCTGCGCCAGGCGGGCCTTGAGCGTGGAGCGTCCGGCGGCCAGCCAGCCGAGCAGGCTGCCGGCACGCCATGGCTGTTCGATCAGAAAGCTGCTGGCGGTCTCGACCAGCAAGTCGGTCTTGATCAGTGTGCCGTCGAGGTCGACGACCAGGGGCAGGTCGTCGGCGCCGGACACATCGGGCGGGGGCATGGGGCGGCTCAGGGACATAAAGGGAGGGGGCGAAGCTTTAAAAATCCGGCAACCATAGCATTTTTGCAGCTAAATGACAACCAGCACTCCACTCCCCATGGAAACCGGGCGGAGCGTCAATGTTCCGGCACGTGGATGCTGGCCTTGATGTGCTTGAGGTGGCCGACGATGGTGAAGATCATCACCACCGGTCGGCCGGGACCGCGTCCAGGTTGCCGCCGGATACTGTTGCATTTTGTTTAATTGAATCCTACAATGCCCTGCACTTATTCAAACAGCAACACTTTCTTTCGATGTGAAGGTCGGAGCCCATCAATGAATCCCAGGAGATATCCATGAAACAAACACCGCAATTTTGGCCCGCCGCGTGCAGCATGGCGTTGGCACTACTCTGCGCGGACGCCTCGGCCGGTGTCGATGTCACCGCATCGCTCGCCAATTTTCAGATTGGTGTGCTGGATCTGACCCCCGACGACGGACAGGCCGCAGGCTACAGAGAATGGAGCGGCGGCGCGGGCGTCTCCGCCACCATTTTCCGGGAGGCCGTCGTCTGGCATGGCAACGGGTCGAACTACACCGAACAATATCCGGCGGCGGGCGCCACCAGCAGTCTTGATGGCGGCATGTCGTCGGCGTATTTCAACGGCGGGCAGATGGGCGGATTTAAGATGGAGGCCCATATGAGCAACCAGTTCATCAGTCCGGTCGTGCACGCCTCGAACATCGATGGCCAAGGCACGGGCTCGGTGTCGCTGGAGGTTCAGCCTCACACGGCGATTACCGTCACCGGCCTGCTGTCCATGCGGGGAAGGCTGACCGACGTCGGGCCACTTGGGCCGGATGACACCCTGACCCCCTACGCCTCGTTCCAGTTCAGGGGTGACTATGTCTCCGCCCCCTGGTCCGCAATTGATGATCGGCTAGAGCTGAGCTTCGCGTCGGACCCGACATCGGCCGACCTGTCCAAGCAACTCAACTACAGTTTCGCGAACAATTCTGACAAGCGCACGACGCTGTTTCTGAGCTATTCGCTCCGTACCGGCATTTCTGCCGACACGCCTGCCGTCACGCCTCCGGTTCCCGAGCCCAGCAGCTACCTGATGCTGGGAGCGGGCATGCTGATGCTGGGCGCCGTCGCCCGGCGCCGCCGCCAGATCCGGGGTCGCTGACGCGTTGGCGGTCACGCTTGCGTGGCCGCCGACTTTTGGCCGGTGTCGATCGCATACCAGTCGACCTTGCGGGTGGCCACCATCAGCGCGGCCAGCACGGCGAACAGCAGCAGGCTGCCCAGCACCAGCGCGTTGTTCTCCGAGATCAGCAGGCCGTACAGCGCCGCGTACAGCAGCGCCAGGCCGGCGCCGAAGCCCATGCCGCGCCAGCGGCTGTGCAGCGCGTGGACCAGGTAGTAGGCGATCAGCACGATACAGGCGGCCCCGGCGATCACATACGCCACCACGAAGGGCAGGTGTTCGGACAGGCCCACCAGCAGCAGAAAGAACAGCGCCAGCGCCAGCCCCACCAGCAGATACTGGATCGGGTGGATCGCCAGCCGCTTGACCACCTCGAACACGAAGAAGGCGGCGAAGGTCAGCGTCACGAACAGCAGGCCGTACTTGGTGGCGCGGCTGGCCTGCGAGTAAATATTGACCGGCTCGATGAAGCCGATGTCGAACACGTCCAGCGCCTTGGTGCTCTCGCCGTCGGCCAGCGCGCTCAGTTGCTGCTGCGCGCGGCTGGCCATGGACGAGATGCGCCACACCGCATTGAAGCCGCCGGCGCCCACCGCGCGCGTCTCCGGCAGGAAGTCGCCGCCGAACTGCGGGTGCGGCCAGTTGGACTTGATGGCGTAGCGGTTGTTCTTCCCGACCGGCACGAAATACTGGTGCTCGATGCCGGCCAGGCCCAGCGTGAAGCTGAACGCCACCCGGGCGCCCTCCTTCAGGTCGGCCGCGGCCAGCTGCGCGTGCATGCCGGCCGGATAGCCCGGCAGGGCCGCGCCCTGCTCGAACTCCAGCTCGCGTCCGCCCCAGTTCAGGCGCGGGATATCGCGGATGCCGCGCACGTCCGACACGCCCAGCGCCACGTAGGGACGGCCGACGCTCAGGCGCGAGGCCGCGCTGTCGCGGCGCAGCTCGCTCAACGGCGGCAGCGTGAAGTCGCCGGCGAAGCGGTGCAGCCCGCTGTACACCAGCACCTGGTGGATGCCCCGGTAGCGGCGCTCGGTGTTGATGGCGCCGTCGAGCTGCAGATCGTTCGGATACACCAGCTTGCGGTGGCTGACGGTGCGCGTCGTGCGGCGGGCCTTGGGATCGGCGTCGTCGCCGGTCTCGATCTCCTCGCTGTAGGGGATCACCAGCACCGGCCCGACCACCACCTGCTCGCGCACCGAATCGTTGGCCACGCTCTGCACCGCCTGGTCGTGGAAGCGCAGGCGCTCGTCGATGGTGGACTGGATCAGCAGCAGCGCGATGCCGAGCACGATGGTCAGCCCGCCGATCGCCAGGAGTTTAAATAGGAGTTTCTTTTGCATGGCACTTCCCGTGGTTGAAATGCCACCAGTGTAGAAAGGCCTTGTGCGCTGACGATGCGTTCCGTGTGAAGTGCTAGAGCGTCAGTGGCAACGGCAGGCGCAGCTCGGCGCGGCAGCCGCCCTGCCCGCCGTTGGCGACGCTGACCGCGCCGCCGTGCAGCGCCGCCACCTCGCGCACGAAAGGCAGGCCCAGCCCGGTGCTCTTGGCGCCGTCCGGACGCGGCAGCGAGTAGAAGCGCTCGAACAGGCGCGCCGCCGCATAGTGCGGGATGCCCGGCCCGGCGTCGCTGACGGCGATGCACAGCGCGCCCGCGTCCACCGCCAGCGACAGGCCGACCGCGCTGCCGGGCGGCGCGAAATCGATCGCGTTGTCGAGCAGGTTGCCGATCGCCTGGCGCAGCAGCAGCGCGTCGGCGCGCAGGGTCGGCGCCGGCTCGGGCAGCGTCAGGCGCAGCGCCAGCCCGCGCTGGCGCAGGCGGCCGGCGGCGTCCGCCGCCACCAGCCGCAACAGCGCCGCCGCGTCGACCGCCTCGGCCGCCTCCAGCCCCTGCTGCTGCTCGACCCGCACCAGCGCCAGCAGCTTGTCGATCAGCTGCTTCTGGCGCGCGTTCTGGCCCAGGATATTGTCGAGGAAGCGGCGGAAGTCCTGCGGCGGCATGTCCTCCGACAGCAGCTCGGCCGAGCCCTGGATGGCCGCGATCGGGCTCTTCAATTCGTGCGCCAGCGTGTGCATCAGCTGCTCGGCGTATTCCTTGCCCTCGAGCCGCGTGCGCATCGCGTGCAGCGCCCGGCCCAGCGTGCCGATCTCGTTGTCGCCCATCGGCGGCAGCACCGCCTTGCGGCCGGCCTCGACCTCGGAGACATAGTGCATCAGCTGGCGCAGCGCGCGCGCCAGCCACCACGCGAACGCCAGGCCGATCAGCAGCGACACCGCCAGCAGGACGGCGCCGCGCTGCATGATCTTGCGCTGGCTGCGGTCGACAAAGGCCTGCACGCTCGACAGCGGCTTGGCCACCGTCAGCACGCCGGCGATGCGCTCGCCGTCGCGGATCGCGGCCGCCACGTACAGCACGGTGCTGCGGTCGTCGCCCGCCTCCGTGCGGGTGCTGCGGGCGCCGTAGCGGCCGCGCAGCGTCAGGTAGACGTCGTTCCAGCGCGAGTAATCCTTGCCGGTGTCGCGGCCCTCGGAATCGTAGACCACCACGCCGCGCGCGTCGGTGATGTAGATCCGGTAATCGAGGCGGCGCTTGTGCACGCCGTTGATGATGACGTCGATATGGCGGCGCGCGTAGTCCTGCATCGCCTCCAGCCGCGCCGACGGCTGCGGCACGCCGGCGCGCATGCCGTCGGCCACCACCCCGGCCAGCAGCTCGGCGGTGTCGACCAGCGTGTCCTCCAGCGTCGAGCGCACGCCCGGCTTGACCTCGGCGACGAACACGTTCAGCAGGAACCACGCGGCCAGTCCGACGATCAGAAAATAGCCGAGCAGGATGCGCAGGCCGATCTTCATGCGGCCAGACTGTAGCCCATGCCGCGGTGGGTCAGGATGGGATCGGCGCCGGCGTCGATCAGGCGCAGCTTGGCGCGCAGCGACTTGACATGGGCGTCGACGGTGCGCTCCAGCGTGTCGGGGGCGTCGGTCCAGACGCGGTCCATCAGCTGCGCGCGCGACAGCACATGGGCGGGATGGTCCAGCAGCGCCTTGAGCAGCAGGTATTCGTAGCGGGTCAGCTCCAGCGGCCGGCCGTGGAACAGGATGCGCGCCTCGGCCGCGCGCAGCTCGAAGCGGCGCGGCATGGCGGCCGGCGCCGGCGGTGCTCCGCGCGGCTCCAGGCGGCGCAGGATGACGCGGATGCGCGCCACCAGCTCGCGCGGCGAGAACGGCTTGGTCACATAGTCGTCGGCGCCGATCTCCAGCCCGACCACGCGGTCGATCTCGTCGCTGCGGGCGGTGAGGAACAGGATGGGCACGTCGCTGAACTGGCGCAGCAGGCGGCACACCTCCAGCCCGCTGATGTCCGGCAAGCCGACGTCCAGCACCACCAGCGACGGCGCCGGCGCGACGCGCATCGCGGCCAGCGCCTGCTCGCCCAGCGTCACGTGCAGCGGGGCGAAGCCGTCGGTGCGCAGGGCGTAGCCGATGCTGTCGGCGATCGCCGGCTCATCCTCGACGATGAGGATGGTCCTAGTCATAAGGTTTCAGGAAGGTCATACGGCAGACTGTAACGCCGCCGCCGAGGGAAGTCCAGCGGGCGCCGGACGAAAAAAATCCAGGCACAGGGTGCCTGGATTTTCACACTACGGGTTCTAAGCGATCAGAACGAGTAGGAAGCGCTCGCGCCGAAGGTGTGGAACTGAACCGCCGGTGTGGTTGAGGGTGGCGCCGTGGTCGAAGCCCGACGCCTTGGTCTTGCCGCTGTTGACGGTTGTAGATCATGCCCAGCTTGCCGATGTTCTGGAAGTTCACGGTGTTGCCTGGTGCATATTTGTTGACCAGGGCCAGGTACTCGTTGTCAGCAGCGGAGCTATCCACACGCAACAGTTGGCCGGCGGGCAGCGACGCCTCGCTCTTCAGAACGTCACCGATCGTACGAGTGCCGATTTCGTCCTTGCGCTCGATGTTGTAGTAGTCGAGTGCCAGGGTCCGGTTCTTGACCGGCTCGAACACCAGGCCCAGCGTGTACGAACGCGAGGTTTCCGGCTTCAGGTCGGGATTCGACTTGATGAAGCTCGGCACCGAGCCCTTGCACTCATTGCCCAGGAAGGTGTTGGACTGCGCCTTGGTCCGAGCTCGCGATTTCATACGATTCGCGACGCAGACCAGGGGTAAAGATGAATTATGAATATTCATACAAAAAACAATGGGGCCGGGCGTGCTCGCGGTTGCGAACAGGCCCGGCCCCATCATCGGCTGGCGGCGGAAGAACTGCTCCGCCGGCCGGCTTGAAAGCGATTATTGCAGCTTGATTTCGACGTCGACGCCAGCTGGCAGGTCCAGCTTCATCAGTGCGTCAACGGTCTTGTCGGTTGGGTCGACGATGTCCATCAGGCGCTGGTGGGTGCGGATCTCGAACTGGTCGCGCGAGGTCTTGTTGACGTGTGGCGAACGCAGAACGTCGAAACGCTGGATGCGGGTTGGCAGTGGGACTGGGCCCTTGACCACGGCGCCGGTGCGCTTGGCGGTGTCAACGATTTCCAGTGCGGACTGGTCGATCAGCTTGTAGTCGAAAGCCTTCAGGCGGATACGGATTTTTTGATTGGTAACGGACATGATATTTCCTCAAAAGAGCGAACTGACAACTATGTAGCGTCAGCAATGTTTAAAGAGCGATTTTCGTACAACAGGGGCAGCATGATATCACACCATGCTGCCCCTGCTTACATCAGCGCTTAAAAATTAAGCGATGATTTTAGCAACAACGCCTGCACCAACGGTACGGCCGCCTTCGCGGATTGCGAAGCGCAGACCTTCTTCCATCGCGATCGGGTTGATCAGCTTGACGGTGATCGACACGTTGTCGCCTGGCATAACCATTTCTTTGTCCGCTGGCAGTTCGATCGAACCGGTCACGTCAGTCGTACGGAAGTAGAACTGTGGACGATAGTTGTTGAAGAACGGGGTGTGACGGCCGCCTTCGTCTTTCGACAGAACATAGATCTCGCCGGTGAAGTGGTTGTGTGGCTTGATCGAGCCTGGCTTCGCCAGAACTTGACCACGTTCCACGTCTTCACGCTTGGTGCCGCGCAGCAGCAGACCAACGTTGTCGCCAGCTTGACCCTGGTCCAGCAGCTTGCGGAACATTTCCACGCCGGTGCAGGTGGTCTTGACGGTATCTTTGATGCCGACGATTTCGATCTCTTCGCCGACCTTGATGATGCCGCGCTCGATACGACCGGTCACAACGGTGCCGCGACCCGAGATCGAGAACACGTCTTCCACTGGCATCAGGAAGGCGCCGTCCACTGCGCGCTCTGGCGTAGGGATGTACGAATCCAGTGCTTCGGCCAGGGCCATGATGGCCTGCTCGCCCATTGGGCCGGTGTCGCCGTCCAGCGCCATACGGGCCGAACCTTTAACGATCGGCAGGTCGTCGCCAGGGAAGTCGTACTTCGACAGCAACTCGCGCACTTCCATTTCAACCAGTTCCAGCAGTTCTGCGTCGTCGACCAGGTCGCACTTGTTCAGGAACACGATGATGTATGGAACGCCAACTTGACGGGCCAGCAGGATGTGCTCGCGGGTCTGTGGCATTGGGCCGTCGGCTGCGGAGCAAACCAGGATCGCGCCGTCCATCTGTGCCGCGCCGGTGATCATGTTTTTGATGTAGTCGGCGTGGCCTGGGCAGTCAACGTGAGCGTAGTGACGGCCAGCGGTTTCGTATTCAACGTGTGCGGTGTTGATGGTGATGCCGCGTGCTTTTTCTTCTGGAGCAGCGTCGATCTGGTCGTAGGCTTTAGCTTCGCCGCCGAATTTCTTCGACAGAACGGTTGCGATCGCAGCGGTCAGGGTGGTCTTGCCGTGGTCGACGTGGCCGATGGTGCCGACGTTGACGTGCGGCTTGGTCCGTTCGAATTTCTCTTTTGCCATTTTATTCTTCCTTAGAACAATGTTTTAAATTTGCCGCCGGAGGATCTCCCCGGCGGCAATAGATACAGATTACTTAGCTTTAGCGGTAACGATCGCGTCGATAACGTGCTTAGGCGCTTCCGAGTAGTGCTTGAATTCCATCGTGTAGGTCGCACGGCCTTGCGTTGCGGAACGCAGGGTGGTCGAGTAACCGAACATTTCCGACAGAGGCACTTCAGCTTTGATGATCTTGCCACCGCCGCCTGGGATTTCGTCCATGCCCTGCACCATACCGCGGCGGGACGACAGGTCGCCCATCACGGTACCGGCGTAGTCTTCCGGCGTTTCCACTTCCACAGCCATCATCGGCTCCAGGATGACTGGCGACGCTTTGCGGCAGCCTTCCTTGAATGCCATCGAAGCGGCCATCTGGAACGCGTTTTCGTTCGAGTCCACGTCGTGGTACGAACCGAAGAACAGCGTGACCTTGACGTCGACCACTGGGTAGCCAGCCAGAACGCCGGTGTTCAGGGTGCCGCGCACGCCTTTTTCCACCGCAGGGATGTATTCGCGAGGAACGGTGCCGCCCTTGATCGCGTCAACGAATTCGAAGCCCTTGCCTGGTTCTTGCGGTTCGATCTTCAGAACCACGTGACCGTATTGACCACGACCACCCGACTGCTTGACGAACTTGCCTTCGGATTCTTCGCAGGTCTTGCGGATCGTTTCGCGGTAGGCAACCTGTGGCTTGCCGACGGTCGCTTCCACGCCGAATTCGCGCTTCATACGGTCGACGATAATTTCCAGGTGCAGCTCGCCCATACCACCGATGATGGTCTGGCCCGACTCTTCGTCGGTCTTGACGCGGAACGAAGGATCTTCCTGAGCCAGACGGTTCAGTGCCAGACCCATTTTTTCCTGGTCGGCCTTGGTCTTTGGTTCCACAGCCTGTTGAATCACCGGCTCAGGGAAGACCATGCGTTCCAGCACGATGATCGAGGTCGGATCGCACAGGGTTTCGCCGGTGGTCACGTCTTTCAGACCCACCGCGGCGGCGATGTCGCCGGCGCGCACTTCTTTGATCTCTTCGCGCTGGTTGGCGTGCATCTGCAGAATACGACCCAGGCGCTCTTTACGGCCTTTGACCGAGTTGTACACGGTGTCGCCCGAATTGATGGCGCCCGAGTACACGCGGAAGAAGGCCAGCTGGCCGACGAACGGGTCGGTCATGATCTTGAATGCCAGCGCCGAGAATTTCTCCTCGTCCGATGCTTTACGGGTGGTTGGCTGTTCGTCCTCGTCGGTACCGCCGACGTCGTCGATGTCCAGCGGCGACGGCAGGTATTCGATGACCGCGTCCAGCATGGCCTGTACGCCCTTGTTCTTGAAGGCGGTACCGCACATCATTGGAACGATTTCCGAAGCGATGGTGCGTTCGCGCAGCGCCTTCTTGATCTCGGCTTCCGACAGGTCGCCTTCTTCCAGGTACTTGTTCATCAGGTCTTCCGACGCTTCAGCAGCGACTTCAACCATCTTCTCGCGCCACTCGGCGGCCGACTCTGCCAGCTCGGCAGGGATGTCGACGTAGTCGAACTTCATGCCCTGGGACGCTTCGTCCCAGATGATCGCTTTCATCTTGACCAGATCGATCACGCCCTTGAAGTTTTCTTCAGCGCCGATCGGGATCTGGATCAGGACCGGGTTCGCCTTCAGGCGAGCGCGCATCTGATCGTAGACCTTGAAGAAGTTGGCGCCGGTACGGTCCATCTTGTTGACGAAGGCCAGACGTGGCACTTTGTACTTGTTGGCCTGACGCCATACGGTTTCCGACTGAGGCTGTACACCGCCCACTGCGCAGTAAACCATGCAAGCGCCATCCAGCACGCGCATCGAGCGTTCAACTTCAATGGTGAAGTCAACGTGGCCCGGCGTGTCGATGATGTTGATGTGGTGCTCAGGGAAGTTGTTAGCCATACCCTTCCAGAAGCAGGTGGTCGCTGCCGAGGTAATGGTAATGCCGCGCTCTTGTTCCTGCTCCATCCAGTCCATGGTGGCGGCGCCATCGTGAACTTCACCGATCTTGTGGTTCACGCCCGTGTAGAACAGAACGCGCTCGGTGGTGGTGGTCTTACCTGCATCGATGTGAGCGGAGATACCGATATTGCGGTAGCGCTCGATGGGGGTCTTGCGGGCCATAATTAATCCTAAATCGTTTAATGGACAAAACCGAGCGCCATTTTTGCTGACAAAAATGAGCCCGGCCTCGAACAACGGATAACAGCCAGGCCACGACGGGCCTGGCCGATTTTATTAGAAGCGGAAGTGCGAGAACGCCTTGTTCGCTTCAGCCATGCGGTGAACTTCGTCACGCTTCTTCATTGCACCGCCACGGCCTTCAGCCGCTTCCATCAGCTCACCGCCGAGGCGTTGTGGCATGGATTTTTCGCTGCGCTTGTTGGCAGCTTCACGCAGCCAGCGCATGGACAGAGCCATACGACGCACTGGGCGCACTTCGACCGGCACCTGGTAGTTTGCACCACCGACGCGACGGGATTTGACTTCAACCAGTGGCTTGGCGTTGTTGATCGCGGTAGCGAACACTTCCAGCGGGTCTTTGCCCGACTTGGCGGCGATGTGCTCGAAGGCACCGTAGATGATGTTTTCTGCGACCGATTTTTTACCGGACAGCATCAGAACGTTCACGAACTTGGCGACATCCGTGTTGCCGAATTTTGGATCCGGCAGAATCTCGCGCTTGGGTACTTCACGACGACGTGGCATATCAATTCCTTTCAATCTTCAGTTGAGGTGCGCAGATATGGGATTCGCACTCTCGCGGAGGGCCATCATAGCCATCCACTTACTCGACCACTGCGGTCGATTACATTCACTTAGTTAGCTGCCACTGAGCGAAAACTTTTAATGCAGATTACTTCTTGGCTTGCTTGGCACGCTTGGTACCGTATTTCGAGCGAGCTTGCTTACGGTCTTTAACGCCCTGGGTATCCAGTGCACCGCGAACCATGTGGTAACGCACACCTGGCAAGTCTTTTACACGACCGCCGCGCAGCAGAACAACGCTGTGCTCTTGCAGGTTGTGGCCTTCACCGCCGATGTACGAAATGACTTCGAAACCGTTGGTCAGACGCACTTTGGCCACTTTACGCAGAGCCGAGTTAGGCTTCTTAGGAGTGGTGGTGTACACACGGGTGCAAACACCGCGCTTTTGCGGGCTGTTTTCCAGCGCCGGCGATTTGCTTTTCACGGTCAGGGCGACGCGTGGATTGCGAATCAGTTGATTGATGGTTGGCATCGTTATAAACCCAACAAAATTACAACATTAATAACCCGGACAGCTGTCCGGCGACTAAAACCTCGTCCCTATCTACGGACACAACGGAGGCGCGAATAGCCACTCGCATGGAGCGGCCTGAAACAGCGTATACGATGTGCAGAATAAATTGAGAACTCGCGAGTATAGACGTGGTTGGGACACCAGTCAATCTATTTCGCGGCGGAATGCGGCCCCGGCGGGTACGCAAACACTAGCTGAAAGGTCAGGAAACACTTGATAATAGCAGACTGTCTCTCATTATCCGTCCCTATGCGATCTTTGCTGCGCCCCGCCCCGTTGTTTGTCCTTGCCAGCTACCTGCTGCTGTCGCTGGTGCCGTGCGTACCGCTGCTGCTGGGACGGCAGGTGCCGGAGCTGGGCCGCATCCTGCTGGTCGAGCTGCTGACCTGGGCCGCCGTGTGGGGCGTGCTGCAGCGCCCGGCCTGGTTCCACTGGCTGCTGATCCCGGCCTTCCTGGCGCTGCCGACCGAGATCTACCTGTTCATCTACTACGGCCAGGGCATCTCCACCCACCACCTGGGCATCATCGCCGAGACCAGCCCCAGGGAGGCGCTGGAATTCCTCGGCCGCAAAGTGTGGCTGATGGGCGCGGTGATGCTGGCCGTGATCGCCTGGTGGATCGCCGTGCAGGTGGCCGCGCGCCGCAGCCCCATGCTGGCCTGGCGCGGCAAGTCGCGCTGGATCGCGCTGCTGGTGTTGGCGGCCATCGCCGCGCTGTGGCTCTACGGTTGGGAGTTCGGCGTGCGCGCCAAGCCGGCGCAGAAGGCCGCGCCGGTGGCGGCGTCCAAGGCGGCCAGCAGCAGGCCGGCCGGCTCGGCGCTCAGCCAGGTCGGCATCACCGCCTCGGTCGGCGCCAGCGATGCCTCGGACAGCGACGACGCGTCCGCCGAGGAAGAGGAAGACGCCGAAGAGGACAGCTCGCCCGAACACGCCGCCATCGCCGGCGCCAGCCGCACCGGCTGGGCGCTGGCGCAGCTGCCGTGGTGGGCGCGCTCGCCGCTGGGCTTCGACGACTTCGCCTCGTCGTGGCCGTTCGGCCTGACCGCGCGCGGCGTCGACTTTTATAAAGAACGCGAATACCTGGCCGACCTGGGCCGGCGCAGCGGCAGCTTCACCTTCAAGGCGCACCAACCGCAAAAGAACGACACGCCGGAAATCGTCATCATGGTGATCGGCGAATCGTCGCGCTACGACCGCTGGGGCATCAACGGCTACCAGCGCGACACCACCCCGCTGCTCAAGCAGGAAGCCAACCTGGTCACACTGCCGGACGTGATCACGGCGGTGTCGGCCACGCGGCTGTCGGTGCCGGTGATCATCTCGCGCAAGCCTTCGATGCAGAGCCTGAAGGACGGCTTCTCGGAAAAATCCTTCCTGACCGCCTATAAAGAAGCCGGCTTCAAGACATGGTGGCTGTCCAACCAGATATCGTTCGGCCAGTTCGACACGCCGGTTTCGGTGTTCGCCAAGGAGGCGGACGTGATCCAGTTCATGAACCTGGGCGGCTTCACCAACAACTCCAACTTCGACCAGATCCTGCTGGAGCCCCTGCAGCACGCCATCGCCGACCCGGCGCCGAAAAAGCTGATCGTGCTGCACACGCTGGGCAACCACTGGAACTACAGCCAGCGCTATCCGAAGGAATTCGACAAATGGCAGCCGTCGCTGTTCGGGGTCGACAAGCCGGTCTACACCGACACCAAGATCAAGCCGCAGCTCAACAACAGCTACGACAATTCCATCCTCTACACCGACTGGTTCCTGTCGCAGGTGATCCACCAGCTGAAGGACACGCAGCAATTGAGCTCGATGGTCTACGTGGCCGACCACGGCCAGACGCTGTACGACAACAGCTGCAACCTCGCCTTCCACGGTCACAACACGCAGTTCGAATTCCACGTGCCGGCGATGGTGTGGTACTCGGACGAATACAAGACGCGTTATCCGGAGAAGGTGAAACAGCTGGTGCGCCACCGCAAGGCGCGGCTGGCGACGGAGAACATCTTCCACACGCTGCTGGACCTGGGCGACATCCAGTACGACGACGAACGGCTGGAATGGAGCTTCATCAACAAGCAGTTCAAGCAGCACAAGCGCTACGTCGACAGCTACGGCTGGAGCAACTACGACAACGCCAGCTTCAAGGGCGACTGCCGCGAGGTGATCGACAAGGGCAAGCCGCTGAAGCAGGAGAAGTGATGGGCATCCGCATCGCCGCTGCGCAGTCGCCGTCCATCGCGGGCGACATCGAGGCCAACGTCCGCATCCACCTGCGCTTCATCGAGGCCGCGCAGGCGCAGGGTGTGGAGCTGCTGCTGTTTCCCGAGCTGTCGCTATGCGGCTATGAACTGCCGCTGCTTCGCGACTGCCTGCTGACGCCGGACGATGCGCGCCTGGCACCGCTGCGCGACGCCGCCATGGCGACCGGCATGCGCATCATCGCCGGCGCCCCGCTGGCCGGCGACAGCGACGCCCTGCCCTACATCGCCGCGTTCAGCTTCCTGCCCGATGGCACGGCCACCGTCTACCGCAAGCAGTATCTGCATCCAGGCGAAGAACTGTATGCGCGGCCTGGGCCAATGGGCGCGCATTGCCAGGAGCTGGGTGGGCAACGCTACGCCCAGGCGATCTGCGCCGACGCCACGCATTACCAGCACGCGGCGGACGCGGCGGCGGCCGGCGCTTCGATCTATCTGGCGGGAGTGCTGATTTCCGAAACGGGTTACGCCAACGACGCCGCCAAGCTGCAGCGCTACGCCAACGACTTCGGCATGGGCGTGCTGATGGCGAATCATGCCGCGCCGTCGGGCGGCTATGCGGCTGCGGGCCGCAGCGCCTGGTGGACTGCGGGCGGCGTGTTATCTGCGGAGGTGACGGGGCCGGGCAGCGCCCTGCTGGTCGTCGACAGGGCGGGCAACGCGCACGTTGTCGCGCCAATCGGGATGTGACGCTTGGCGGAAGCGCTTATTTCGTACGGTAGGTGAGTGGACGTTGCATCACGGCCCCTGCTCCAACGCGATTTGCAGAGAGGCGCTCTCGGCGTCTTCGCGAGACAGATTGATGACAGGATTTCCATTCTGATTTAAGGACTTGTCGAGGGAATACCGCAATGCCAAATGATCACTTCCGCCTTTTTTCGGAACGCCCAGCTTCTTCACTACCAACGCCTTCATCGCCGGAAAACGGTCCGCCGGGAAGTCCACGACGATCGACATCATGTAGTTCGGCAGCGGCTCGCCCAGTCCCTCGCGGGAGTCCATGCTGATCGCCGTGATGCCGGATTCCGGCGAGCACGTATATTCCCGAACGATCATCGGCTTCCGGGCTTTGTCGCGCACCCTCGTGCAATAGGGCGCGACGAGGCTGTCGAGTTCCGCGCTCTTCAAGCGAAACGTCTTGTAGTCGGCCAAGGCGCCGATCACGATGTCGAGCGGCGCCGCACACGCCATTTGCGCCGCACCGGCGGCCAATATCAAAAGCGTCGCAGCGCGCAGCGACTTGAATAAGCTGAAATTCAATCTTCCTCCAATCATGGTGTCCGCCGTTTCTGCCCCTCCAGCCAGGCGGCCGGCAGCCTGGCAAGCAAGGGATCGTTGGCCTTCAGGTTGCGCCAGCGCTTGCCGCCATCGTCCGAATATACCAGCAGATGCGGACTGGGGCCGTCGCCTTGCGGCAGCGCGGCCGCTAGCCAGATCTCGCGCTCGTTGACCACGTGGGCGCTGACCAGCGACGACAGGCCCGCAGGCAGGTTCACCTTGCGCCAGCGGCGGCCATCGCTCGAACGCAACAGCGTCTGTTCAACCGAGCCGGTGATCCACCAGCCTCCGCGCTCGGAATGCGCCAGCTCCACCAGCAAATCCGGGTTGCCCAGCCGCTGCGGCGCCACCACCCGGCAGCGGGCGATGTCGATCCGCTCGACCAGGTAGTCGGCCACCGCGCCATCCGCGCCGAAGCGTGTCACCAGCGCCAGCAATGTGTCGCTCGCGCTGGTCAGGACCAGGTTCGCATCTTTCAGCGCATCGAGCGCACTCTTCTTCGCGTCGAGATGGAGCTGCCGCGGCGACAGGCTGCACTCCTTGCCACCACGCCGGAAGCGATAGCGCTCATCCAGCACCGCCACCTCCACGCCGTGCGGCAACGCCAGCGCGGCATCCGCGCGCGACACCACCCGGCCGGTGGCGCCATCGATCACCGTGCCGCCGGCGTAGATGCGCCCGGCCTCGTCAAGCGACAGCGCCGGCCAGGGCCTGCCCCCAGGCAGGATCGCCACAGTGACGGCAGGCTGTGCGTGGATCACAATCTGATATTGGTCCTCGCTGACACTGGTCGCGCCGAGGCGGTAGTCGAAGGCATTCACACCGGCCAGCGCGGAATGCGCCAGGCTTAAGCCGGCCACTAACATGCCCAGAGGTTTCATCGGCATTCCCTATGGCGTCTTTAGCGACGACACCACCAGCACCGACAAGCCGAGATTGGCATTGCTCACCTCACCGGATACATTGGCCGTCAATCCAGGATTGGCCAGTCCGCACACCAGCGAGACGGCGGGATGCGCCTGCTGCCAGTTGGCCTGCGGCTGCGTGACAGCCAACCGCACATCGCGCATCAGCATGAACGCCAATGGGATCTCATAGCGCTCGACCATCACCTGCGCCGGCTCGTCGCCCGTTTGGCGCAAGCGGTGGCGGATCGCGTCGGGATTGCCGCAGTGCTGCTGCACGATCTGGTCGAACGCTGGCGAGTCGAGCTCGGTCAGCGAAAATTCCGGCAGCGCGCGGTATCGCACCTCGACCACTGCCGACGCATGCGGCGCAACGGCGGCGGTCCATGAATAGGCCACGTAGCCCTGCCATTGGTCGAAGCGCAGTCCTTGCACCGTCGGCAGCCTGGCCAGTTTTTTGGCGTCGGCCTGAAGATCGGGCAACGGCGCCAGACCGGCCCGGGCCAGCTCGCGGGTGATGTCGCGCCCCATGAAGTAGCCGCGCCGGTAAACGGCCGGTTTCATCGCACGGCCATTGAAACTGGCGTCGACATCGGCAAACGATTTATCCAGATGCCCCTCGCCCTCGCCGAGCACCGTGAATTGCGGCGTGCTGGCGTACCAGCCGATTTGCGCGCCCCGCGCCTCGCCGTTCCGCAGCGTGGTCACGATGGACACGTCCCGACCATCGAGCTTGACGGCGATCTGTTCGACGACGGCCTTGCCGGCTTCCAGTCCCAGTTTCAACGGCACCGCGTTTTCATCCTCATACGCGGCGACGTTCGCGCCCACAATCAGGAGGGCAAGCAAGGCAGGCCGTGCCAGGACGGGGGATTTCACTCAGCGCAGCGCCAGCTGGCTGCCGGTGCGGCGCGCGGCAGGCACCGCGCCCTCGTTGATCTTGAACACGCTGACGGTCTGCTGCAATTGGCTGGCCTGGTCCTGCAAGGACTGGGTCGCGGCGGCCGCCTCCTCCACCAGCGCGGCGTTCTGCTGCGTCACCTGATCCATCTGGGCCACCGCCTGGTTGACCTGGTCGATGCCCTCGCTCTGCTCGCGGCTGGCGGTGGCGATCTCGCCGACGATCTGCGTCACCTGATGGACATTGCCCACCAGCGTGGTCATGGTGGTGCCGGCCTGCTCCACCAGCGTGGTGCCGAGCTGGATCTTCCGCACCGAATCGTCGATCAGCACCTTGATCTCCTTGGCGGCGGACGCCGAGCGCTGCGCCAGGTTGCGCACCTCGGTGGCGACCACCGCGAAGCCGCGGCCCTGCTCGCCGGCACGGGCCGCCTCGACCGCCGCGTTCAGCGCCAGGATATTGGTCTGGAAGGCGATGCCGTCGATCACGCCGGTGATGTCGACAATCTTGCGCGAGGCGTCGTTGATGTCGTTCATGGTGGAGACCACCTGCTGCATCACCTCGCCGCCCTGGGCCGCCGTGTTGGACGCGCCCTCCACCAGCGAGCGCGCGTGCTGCGCGTTCTCGGAGTTCTGCCGGACGGTGCTGGTCAGCTCCTCGATCGAGGCGGCGGTTTCCTCCAGCGAGCTGGCCTGCGTCTCGGTGCGCGCGGACAGTTCCATATTGCCCGCCGCCAGTTCCTGCGAGCCGGAATTGATCACCGCCGCGCCGTTGCGCACGCGCGACACGGTCGACAGCAGGTCGCCCTGCATGCGCTGGATCGCCTTGAGCAGGCGCTGGATCTCGTTGTCGCCCGAGGCCTCGATGGTGGCCGTCAGGTCGCCGCTGGCCACGCGGTCGAGCTGCTCGACGGCGCCCTCCAGCGGCAGCAGCACGGTCGAGCGCAACATCAGGTGGGTGGCGGCGACCACGCCCAGCGCGATCAGCAAGCCCAGCGCCACCAGCCACATGACGATGCCGTATTCGCTGGCGCGCTTCTCGGCCAAGGCCGTGACCTGCTCATCGCCCAGCTTCTGGAATTTCTCCAGCGCCGCCGAGAAGGCCGCGCCCACCGGCGTCAGCTCCTTGGAGTTGATGGCCGAGTAGGCCGCCGTATCGTCCTTGACCAGCGCGTCGGCCGCGCGGTCCAGCACCGCCGACAGCTTGCGGCCCGATTCGAGCAGATCCTTCTTCAACTGCGCATCCTGGCCGGGGAAGGCCGGCGCCTTTTCGAACTTGTCGAGGAAGTCCAGCGTGCGCTGGTAGGATTTCTTGGCGCTGCCCAGCGCGGAATCGCGCTCGGTCTTGTTGTCGCTTTCCTTCAGTGCGGAATAGCCGCGCGTCAGGGCCGAGCGGGTGCGCGTGGTGTCCTTGTAGGCATCGTTGATGGTGATGATCTGCGAGGAGATCGCGTGCACCTCCGCGATCGACTGGTTGGACTGCTGCAGCGCGAAGATGCCCAGTCCTGCACCGGCGAGCAACATCGCAGTAAACAACACCAGCACGCCCAGCAAGCTCGCCCGCACAGTAACCTTATTCATCCCGCCTCCAAAGATTGATATTTCCAATTAGCAATACTATATCAAATTTTAAAGTTTTCTGATCCGGGAGCGCGCCGGCCTCAGGCCGGTTTATGCACCATCAGCCAGTACACCACCAGCAAACCGGCGAAGGCGGGGAAGCCAAGCGCAGTCCAGATTTTTTCGTAGCGCCAGTAGCGCGCCGGCAGCGCCTCGCCGCTATGCGCCGCGTGAACCGCCATGTCGCGCATCCGCAGCTGCAGCCAGACCACCGGCAGCCAGCAGGCGCCGGCCAACAGGTACAGCGCCATCGACCACACGATCCAGGTCGCGGTGAACGGGAAGCCCGCCAGGTGGATCATCCATAGCCCGGACAAGGGCTGGATGACGACCGCCGGCGTGGTGAACCACCAGTCGGCCCTGGCGACCAGCCGCGTCACCACCGCCATCGCCTGCACGTTGCCGCTGCGGTTGACGAAGAACATGTAGAACGCCGTGCCGAAGCCGGTGCCGAACATCAGGGTGGCCGACAGGATGTGCAGCCATTTGATCGCGAGGTAGTCCATTATTTGCTCACTCTCCACATCAACAACATCAACGCCAGCAAGGGCAGGTTCTTGCTCAGCGGGCCAAACGGATGCAGCCAGAACTCCGGCAGGCACACGCTCATGATGACGGTGTAGCCGCCGGCCAGCGCCAGCTGCGCCGCCCACAGCCAGCGGCGCGGCCGCAGCAACAGCAGCGCGCCCACGGCGGCGTCCATGAAGCTGGCCGCCAGCAGCATCGGCTCCCGCAGGCCGGCCGGTACCCCGCAGGCCGCCAGCCATGACATGCTTTGCGCATGCGGCCAGCCGAACCACGAGACCCAGGCGGTGATTAGCCAAAGCAGCGCGACCGTCATCGTGATCAGCGGCGCGGCCCAACTCCAGACGGCGCCGATGCGCTGCGCTGGCCGCGCGAAGCGCGCCGGATCGCGCAGCGGGCGGCCCAGCATCGCGACGACGGGAGCCGCGTCGGCCGTGTTGCCGCCGTCGGCGCTTTGCTCCAGCATGCGCAGCGAGTCCGGCGTCAGCGCACTCGATGGCATCCATGCCGCCACGCGCGCGGCCATCCGCGCCAGCGGCATCGGCAGGTCCAGCACCAGTGACGGCGCGGACCGCATGCCGCCGCGCAGTGCGCCGAGGTAGCCGGCCAGCGTCATCGCGCGTGGGCCGACTGCTGCCAGCTCACGCGGCGCCTCGCCGATTGCGGCCATCTCGTGCGGCGCCTCGCCGCCCGCCATCGCCAGCCGGGCGATCAGCGCCGCCAGGTCGTCGATGTGGATCGGCTGTACCTTGGCCTCATGCGCCATCGGCAGCATCAGCAACGGCAAGGTCGCCAGCGCGCGGAACAGGACACTGCTGGCGCCGTCCTCGCCATACACCAGCGAGGGCCGGACGATGGTGGCGCTGAGCGTGCGCGCCAGCAGATCGGCATCCGCCGCACCTTTGCTGCACCAGTAGGCGGTCACCGCGTCCGGATGGCTGCCGAGCGCGGACAGCTGCACCACGCGCCGCACGCCGAGGCGCTCGCAAGCGCCGAACAACGCGACAGGGGCGGCGCGGTGCAGCAGGTCGAAATCGCCGGCTTGTTCCTCGCGGAGGATGCCGACGCAATTGACCACCGCATCCACACCGGCCAACAGCGGCAGCCAGTCGTCTTCGCTGGTCATGCGGCCGAAGTCGATCTCGATCCAATCATCGGGATGCTCATCTTGCGGACGATGGCGGCTGGCGCCGGTCGTCGTGCAGCCGGCGGCGCGCAAGGCCCGCAGCGCATGACTGCCGACCAGGCCTGTCGCGCCAAGTACCAATGCTTTCATGTCATCCTCCAATCAGGCCAGGCTGCGCAGCGCGCCTTCCAGCTGCGGATGGCGGAACGCGTAGCCGCAGGCCAGCAGCCGCGCGGGGGCGACGCGCTGGCCCTCCAGCAGCAGGTCGGCCTGCTCGCCCAGCATCAGGCGCATCGGCCAGCCCGGCGTGGGGAAGCCATATGGACGATGCAGCACGGCCGCCGCCACGCGGTTGAACCGCGCTTGCGTGAGGCTCTCCGGCGCCGTGAAGTTGAAGACGCCCTCCTCGCCCGAGCTGCACAGGTGGGCGATGCCGCCGATGACATCGTCCACGTGGATCCACGACAGCCATTGCGTGCCGCCGCCCAGCGGCCCGCCCAGTCCCAGCTTGATGGGCAACAGCATCATCGGCAGCGCGCCCTGCGTGCCCAGCACCAGCCCGAAGCGCGTGCAGGCCACGCGCACGCCGTGGGCCGCCGCGCCTTGCGCCGCCTGCTCCCATTCGCGACACAGGTCGGACATGAACATGGGTTGCGGGCCGTCGTTTTCCGTCAACACGGTATCGTCTCCGCGCCGCTGCGTGCCGTAGTAGCCGATCGCGGAGGCCGATATCAACTGCGCCGGCTTGTGCTCGGCCGCGGCGATCCAGGCCTCCAGATTGTTCGTCAACGCGACGCGGCTGGCGCGCAGCGCGGCACGGCGTGCGGCGGTCCAGCGCCAGCCCAGGATGCGCGCGCCGGCCAGGTTGATCACGACATCGATGCGGCGCGACGCCGGCAATTGCGCCATGCTGTCCACGCAATCGACGCGGCCGTCGAACAGCCACGCGGCTTGCCGCACCTGGCGGGTCAGCACCGTCACGCGATGGCCGTCGCGCAGCAGGGCGCGCACCAGGCGCTGGCCGATAAAGCCGGTGGCGCCGGTCACCAGGAAGCTGCGCTCCGGCGCGCCGAAACCCGGCTCCGGCGCGGCGCCGTCGCGCAGCGCCAGCTTGCCGATGGCCCTGGCGGCAAACGCGTCGCGCACGCCGGACAGGCCGACGCCCACGCCGCACAGCGCCAGGAACACGCTCAACGCGCCTTGCGGCTGCCAGGCCAGCGCGGTCGGCATCGCCCACCACGCGGGTGTGTTCAACGCCAGCAGCGCGATGAAGGCGCCGCCGTTCATCGCCAGCACGGTGTGGGTCACGCGCTCGGTGGCCGGCAGCAGGCGGGTGCGGTCCTCCACCACGAAGTCCCACAGGGTCAGCACGATCTCGACCGAGAACACGGCCAGCAGCACCAAGGCCCACGCGCCGTGGAACGCCCAGCCGGCAAGGCCGATGAACAAGGCGCTGTAGATCAGTGCGCGCACGGCGTGGATGGACAGCTCGCGCCGTGCGGTGGCGCGGCCGGGCAGCGCCTCGGTCAGCTCGTGGTGGTACAGGGTGTCGAACGCGCCAAGGCAGCCCTGGGCGGCCATGAGCTGCAGCGCTATCAGATGGGTATTCATGCTGTCACCTCGCGAAATACGCCTGCTTGTGTGAATGTGGTGCCGAACAGCGCGTGCCGGATCTCGATGCGGATGTCGAACTGGTTGGCGCTGTTGTTGCGGTGGCAGAGGAAGGTCTTGCCCGGCGTGAGCACGCCCGGCAGCGGTATGCGGACGCCCAGCACCTCCCAGAAATAGCCGTCGCTTTCGAAGTGCAGGTTGCCGTCGCGGACGTCCAGCAGCAGCTTCATGCCCAGGCCCATGCCGACGTATTCGAGCACTTCGCCCTTGCTGCTCTCGGCCATGAAGGAGGTGAACATGACCGGCTTGCGGCCGTTGAGCCGGTAGATGCGCTGCTTGAAGATCGAGGCGCAATCGGGCTTGGAGTAGACCTGGATGTCGACCGGGAAGTCGGCGTCGTTGTAGGGCATCAGCGCGCCCTGGATCAGCGGCATGGTCAGGTAGCCGAGCAGCCGCCCGATACGCGAGCACGTCAGCTCGGACAGGCTGCCGCTGTAGTTGAGCGGCTTGCCCGGCAGCGGATTCTTGTCGAAGCGCGCCTGGATGTCGGGATGCAGCCGGCGCCATTCCGGCCCCAGGATTTTCTTGAACAGCTCACCTTCGGAGGGAATCATCATGATATTGCCCTTGTATGTTTGAATGCCAGGTCGTGCCTGCACAGCCACAACAGCGGCGGCAGCATGACCGCCAGCGCCGACGTATCGATCCACAGGTTGATCCAGCAATGCGCGCGCGCCGAGATCAACATGTCCTGCGGCGCCCACACCAGCAGGCCGGCGATGAGCATGAACCAGGCGAAGGCGTTGCGTTGCTTGTCGCCGATGACCGCCAGGCCGGCCATCCAGATCGCCGCCGCCTGCACCGTCGGGCCGAACAGCGAGATCCACCACACGTGCAGCGCCTGGCCGGCGGCCGGGGCCTCCGCGCCAAAGAAAAATTCTTCGATGCCGCGACGGTAAGCGCCGCCGATGGCCGCGCCCGCACACAGCGGCAGCAGCACGCCCACCAGCAAGTGCACCGCCACCGTCGCGTAGATCCACCGCACCAGCCAGGTTCTCGTTCTCATGACTCCATCCGTAATTTCTGTAAAAACAGAAATAGAAAGTGAAAAAAATCAGCGCAATGGGTGTTTATAGGCGCACACGCCATCGGCGCAGGCGGGCCGGCCCAGCCAGCCGGAGATGCGATAGCGGTTACGGGCGAAGCCGCGATACAGCGCGGCAAACAATGGCCTCAGCCAGCGCACGCGCAACGGCGCCACCATCCAGCCGCGTCCGACCAGCGTATAGGCGGCCAGCAAGCTATCGATGCCGACCAGCAGACGCCCATCGGTGCTCTGCGCGTGCATTTCGGTCTCCAGCGCGTGCATGCTGACGCCCGGCGGCGGCACAAAGTCCGGGGCGGCGATATCCACGAACGCCAGGCGGCGCGCGCGGTCCCAGCCGCGCAGACGGGAGACTTCGACGCGGCAAAAGCCGCAGCTGCCGTCGTAGTACAGCGTCAGCGTATCCATGTCAGTCTCCGCCCAGCAGCCGCGCCACCTTGCCGCCCATCTTCAGGAAGCGCTGCATGGTGGCCGGCGGCAGGTGCTTGTAATCGCCGTAGGTGGCGGTCAGCATTTCGAGGAAGTCCAGCACCTGGTCCATCTTGACCTTGGTGGCCTGCTCCAGCGCCGGATCGTTTTCAGCCTCGGCCGCGCATTCGCGCAGCACGGCCAGCGTGGGATCGATCTCGCGCTTCTTGCGCTCCTCGACGATGACGCGGAAGATTTCCCACACGTCCTGCAGGGCGACGAAGTGGTCGCGGCGGTCGCCGGCCACGTGGCTGATACGCACCAGCCCCCAGCCCTGCAGCTCCTTCAAGCTGTTGCTGACGTTGGAGCGCGCCACGCCCAGCGTGTCGGCGATCTCCTCGGCCGGCAGCGGGCGGTTGGACAGGAACAGCAGCGCGTGGATCTGCGCCACCGTGCGGTTGACGCCCCAGCGCGTGCCCATCTCTCCCCAGTGCAGGATGTACTTCTGGATGGTCGGCGCGAGCGTCATGGTATTTCCTTAATTTCTGTCGTTACAGAAATAATAGAACTACACGCCGCAAAAGTCAAAGACTATTCCGGATGCCCTCGCAGTCGGTCGGATGCGCCATGTAGTCGCTGAGCCAGTCGTACACGCGGTTGGCCTTGGCCGAGATGACGGCGTCGAAGCCGCGCGCGGCCAGCAGGGCGATGCCGTTGGTCTCGCGCAGCACGCCCGGCGCCACCCGCAGGCCCTCGCCCACGCGGCCCACGCACCACGGCGTCAGGCGCGCCTCCAGCAGCGGCGCCAGCACCAGGTTGTGCGAGGACACGATCACCGTGCCCCGCTGCGACAGCGTGTGCAGCACCGCCGCCGCCGCCGAGATCGATTCCAGGTGGTTGGTGCCGCGGAAGATCTCGTCGATGATGAACACCGCCGGCGCCCGCTCGGCCAGCGCCAGCAGCTCGTGCGCCCGGCGCAGCTCGGCGATGTACAGGCTCTCGCCGCCCTCCAGCGCATCCTCGCTCTGCATGCTGGAGTACACCGGCAGCTGCGGCGTGACGGCCCGCTCCGCGTAGCAGAAGCCGAAGGCGCGGGCGACGATCAGGTTCAGGCCCACCGTGCGCAGCAGCGTGCTCTTGCCGATGCCGTTCTGCCCGGAGATAAAGGCGCCCCGCCCCGCCAGCGCGAACGACAGCGGCTCGGCCCGCGCCAGCAGCGGATGCACCACTTGCTCCAGCGTGAGCTCGCCGCCCTGTTGCGCCCAGCAGTGGCGCGGCGTCTGCGCCAGGTGCCGCGCCAGCGCCAGGTCGGCCTCCAGCGCCGCCACGCGACGGAAGCTGGCGCGCAGCAGGTCGATATGGGTCCGCACCGCGTCGCGGCTGGCGAAGTGGTGGCGCACATTCATTTGCCACAGCCAGTCGCGGTACTCGCGCACGCCGGGCAGGTTGCCGGCCGCCGACTGGCTGAGCCAGGAATTGAGCTTGCCGGCCTGCGCGGCGTCGTCGCGCAAATCGGCCGTCAGCGGATCGTCCAGCGCGGCCAGCAGGCCGTGGCTGCGCAGCAGTTGCTGCAGCGTCGCGCGGACGCGGTCCCATTCCTCGATCGCTTCGTGGTGGAGCACCTGCACCGCCAGCGACGCCATCCACAGCGCCACGACCACGCCCCACAGCACCACCACGCCGGTGACCAGCGCCAGCACCACCGACAGCAGCAGCGCCGGCGCCAGCCACGGCAGCAACGCCACCCAGCGCGGCGACGGCGCCAGCGGCGCGCCGAACAGGGTTGCGCTGACCTCGCGGTCGGCGCGGCGCAGGCCGGTGCAGGCCGCGTGCAGGCGTTGCCGCTGTCCGGCGTCCTGCGCCAGTGTCCGCACCCGGACGGCGGACGCGGCCACGCCGCCGCCGGCCGCGTGCAGGCGCCGGTGCAGCTCCTGCTGGCCGAAGATGCTGGTCTCGCGCGCCAGCAGCGCGCTGTATTGCGGCAGCAGCATGTCGTCCCAGGTTTGCGCGTCCAGCACGCTGTCGCCGGGGTGCGCGGTGCGCCGGTACAGCGCGACGTCGCTGGCGACAAAAGGATAGTCGGCGACCGGCGCTTCGGCGGGCAGCAGCAGGCGGGACAGACGGTCGAACAAGCTCATGCGGTTCTCGGTTGGGGCGACAGTACGCCACATGGTCACGCTTGCCGTTTTATCAAGCGCGGCCGGACAGGCGGACGACCGGACAGGCGGGCGGACAGCGGACGCCGCCACAAAATACCAATCAAATCAAATACTTAGATTCTGGCACGGTTTCTGCATAACATTGCCTGTCTCTAAACACTTACCCCATCATGATACGCGACACCTCCAATCAAGACGCCGTCATCGCCGCCCCCAAAGGGCAAGCCACCAAGCGCCGCCTGTTGATCGCGCTCGGCGCCGTGGCCGTCGCGGCGGCGGCCTATTCCGTGGTCCACGCATGGCGCGGCAGCGACCATTCGGTCAACCTGTCGCGCCTGCGCATCGCCGAGGTGGGCCGCGGCACGCTGATCCGCGACGCCGCCGTCAACGGCCGCATCGTCGCCGCCATCAGCCCGACGCTGTACTCGGCCTCGCCGGCCACGGTGACGCTGAAGGCCGCCGCCGGCGACACGGTCAAGAAGGGCGACGTGCTGGCGGTGCTGGAATCGCCCGACCTGACCGACGCGCTCAAACGCGAGCAGTCGAGCTATCTGCAACTGGAGGCCGAGGTGGCGCGCCAGCAGATCCTGGCGCGCAAACAAAAGCTGCTGGCCCGGCGCGACGCCGACACCGCCGAGATCGAACGGCTGTCCGCGCTGCGCACGCTGGAGCGCTACAACGCCGTCTCCAACGAAGGCATCATCGCCAAGATCGAATACCAGAAAGCCAAGGACGCGCTGAACTCGGCCGAGATCCGCGCCAAGCACGCCGGGCAGGCGGCCGAGCTGGAGAGCGACAACGTGGCGCTGGAGCTGAAGACCAAGATCAACGAGCTGGACCGCCAGCGCCTGTCGCTGGCCAACGCCCAGCGCCGCGTCGACGAGCTGACCGTGCGCGCGCCGGTGGACGGCTTCATCGGCACGCTGTCGGTGGCCAACCGCAGCGTGGTGCCGGCCAACGCGCCGCTGATGACCTTGGTCGACCTGTCGCGCCTGGAGGTGGAGCTGGAAGTGCCGGAGACCTATGTGTCCGACATCGGCCTGGGCATGAACGCCGAGGTCAACTTCGGCACCGGCACCGCCAACGCCAAGCTGTCGGCGCTGTCGCCGGAGGTGGTCAAGAACCAGGTGCTGGCGCGGGTGCGCTTCACCGCCGCCCAGCCGGCCGGCCTGCGCCAGAACCAGCGCGTCACCGCGCGCCTGCTGATCGACGAGAAGCCGAACACGCTGATGCTGCAGCGCGGCCCGTTCGTGGAATCCGAGGGCGGCCGCTTCGCCTACGTGGTGCGCGACGGCATCGCCATCCGCACCCCGATCAAGATGGGCGCCACCAGCGTCTCCGCGGTGGAGATCCTCGGCGGTTTGAAACAGGGCGACAAGGTCGTCATCTCCGGTACCGAAACGTTCGAGAACGCCGAGCGCGTCTCGATCAACCAATAACTTTTTAAAGAGGCCCTCCATGCTGCGCATGCAAAACCTGAGCAAAGTCTATCGTACCCACATGATCGAAACCCACGCGCTGCGCGGCTTCGAGATCAACGTCAAACAGGGCGAGTTCGTCACCGTGACCGGCCCTTCCGGCTCCGGCAAGACCAGCTTCCTCAACATCGCCGGCCTGCTGGAGGAGTTCACCGACGGCGAGTACATCCTCGACGGCATCAACGTCAAGGGCATGGACGACAACGCCCGCTCGCGCCTGCGCAACGAGAAGCTGGGCTTCATCTTCCAGGGCTTCAACCTGATCCCCGACCTGTCGCTGTTCGACAACGTCGATGTGCCGCTGCGCTACCGCGGCTTCAACGCGGCCGAGCGCAAGGAGCGCATCGAGGACGCGCTGTCGAAGGTCGGCCTGGCCTCGCGCATGAAGCACTACCCGGCCGAGCTGTCGGGCGGCCAGCAGCAGCGCGTGGCGATCGCGCGCGCGCTGGCCGGCTCGCCCAAGCTGCTGCTGGCCGACGAACCGACCGGCAACCTGGATACGCAAATGGCGCGCGGCGTGATGGAGCTGCTGGAGGAGATCAACGCCCAGGGCACCACCATCCTGATGGTCACCCACGATCCCGAGCTGGCGGTGCGCTCGCAGCGCAACGTCCACATCATCGACGGCCAGGTGTCGGACCTGGTGCGCAAGGCGCCGACGCTGTTCGACGCCAACTCGCACGCCGACGGCAAGTCCCATGTCGCATAAGGAGCGCCGCATGTTCCACTACTACTTCCTGCTGGGCCTGCGCAGCCTGCGCCGCAACCCGGCCCTGACCGCGCTGATGGTGCTGACCCTGGCCGTCGGCGTGGCCGCCAGCGTGGCCACGCTGACCATCCTGCACGTGATGTCGGGCGACCCGATCCCGCACAAGAGCGACCGCCTGTTCGTGCCGCTGGTCGACAACGGCCCGATCGAGGGCTACAAGCCGGGCGACGAGCGCCCCGACAACCAGGTCAGCTACCGCGACGCCATCAACTTCCTCAACAGCAAAGCGGCCGAGCGCGCCACGGCGGTCTACGGCACCAGCGTGGCGGTCGAGCCGGCGCGCAAGGACATGGCGGTGTTCATTTCGCGCGGCCTGGGCGTGGGCAGCGATTTCTTCAACATGTTCGACGCGCCCTTCCTGCACGGCCAGCCCTGGAGCCCTGCCGACGACAAGGCCGCCGCCAACGTCGTGGTGCTGGGCCGCAAGCTGGCCGACAAGCTGTACGGCGACACCGACCCGGTCGGCCAGCGCATCACCATGAGCGGCCAGCAGTACCAGATCGTCGGCGTGCTCGACACCTGGACCGTGGTGCCGCGCTTCCACCGCATCATCGGCAGCAGCGACGGCGCCTTCAGCGACGAGGACGACATGTTCGTGCCCTTCGCCGCGGCGATCCGCAACGAGCTGCCGCGCAACGGCAGCACCACCTGCACCGACGACATCAGCCCCGGCTACCAGGCCTTCCTCGATTCCGAGTGCACCTGGATCCAGTTCTGGTTCGAGACCCGCAGCGCCGGCGACCGCCCCGCGCTGCAAAACTACCTCGACAGCTACGCCGCCGAGCAGCGCAAGCTGGGCCGCCTCAAGCGCAATGCGCCCAACGTGCTGTACGACGTGCGCGAATGGCTGGACTTCATGAAGGTGGTCGGCAACGACAGCAAGCTGTCGGCCTGGCTGGCGTTCGGCTTCCTGGTGCTGTGCCTGGTCAACACCATCGGCCTGCTGCTGGCCAAGTTCTCGGTGCGCGCCGCCGAGGTGGGCATCCGCCGCGCGCTGGGCGCGTCGCGGCGCGAGATCTTCAACCAGTTCCTGATCGAGACCACGGTGGTGGGCCTGGTCGGCGGCGCGCTGGGCCTGGTGCTGGCCTTCGGCGCGCTGGCGCTGATCGCCATGCAGTCGAAGGCGCTGACGGTGGTGGCGCACATGGACTGGATCATGCTGCTGACCACCTTCGCGCTGGCGGTGCTGTCGGCCGTGCTGGCCGGCCTGCTGCCGACCTGGCGCGCCTGCCAAGTCACGCCGGCCCTGCAACTCAAATCCCAATAAAGCGAGGCCCCTCATGGAAATCCGTCCCATCCTGTCCGCGCTGCTGCGCAATAAAACCGGCCCCATCCTGGTGGCGGTGCAGGTCGCCCTCAGCCTCGGCATCCTGGCCAACGCGCTGCACATCGTGCAGGTGCGCCAGGCCGTGTCGGCGCGCCCCAGCGGCATCGCCAACGAGGCCGACGTGTTCAACCTGCAGGTGCGCCGCCTGAAGACCGGCAACCACCAGGAACAGCTGGCGGCCCAGCACCGCGAAACCGACACCCTGCGCGCCGTGGCGGGCGTGACGTCGGTGGCGATCACCACGCAGATGCCGCTGTCGCGCTCGGGCAACTACACCGGCCTGGCCACCGACCGCCGGCAGGTCAAGTCGACCCTCACCACCACCTCCTACGTCAGTCCCGATTCGCTGATCAAGACCTGGGGCCTGCAACTGGTGGAGGGGCGCGACTTCCTGCCGGGCGAGATTCCGGAGATCGACGAGACCACCAGCCAGGAGTTCGCCAAGGTGGTCGTCATCACGCGCCAGCAGGCCGAGAAGTTGTGGCCGGGCCAGGCCAGCTACGTCGGCAAGACCATCTTCTTCGGCACCGGCGAGGGCGCCAGGGCGGTGCAGGTGGTGGGCGTGATCGACAAGCTGCAGTCGCCGAACGCCCATATCGGCGAACGGGGCGACTTCTCCACGCTGGTGCCGGCGCGCCTGACCGGCGACAACGCCAACAACTACACGCTGCGCGCCGAGCCGGGCCAGATGGACCGCGTCATCAAGGAGGCCGAGGCGGCGCTGCGCGCGTCCTCGCCGACGCCGGTGATCGTCAAGACCAGGACCATGGTCGAGCTGCGCCGCGACCGCTACCGCGCCGACCAGGCGCTGGCGTGGATGCTGGTGACGGTCAGCGTGCTGCTGCTGTTGATCACCGCCAGCGGCATCGTCGGCATGGCCAGCCTGTGGGTCACGCAGCGGCGCAAGCAGATCGGCGTGCGGCGCGCGCTGGGGGCGCGCCGGGTCGACATCCTGCGCTACTTCGTCACCGAGAACTTCATGATCACCAGCGTCGGCGTGGCGGCCGGCGTGGTGCTGGCGCTGGGCCTGAACCAGCTGCTGGTGAGCCAGCTGGAAATGGCGCGCCTGCCGGCCGGCTACCTGGTCGCCGGCGCCGCCGTGTTCTGGGCGCTGGGCGTGATCGCGGTGTACGGCCCGGCCTGGCGCGCGGCGTCGATCTCGCCGGCCACCGCCACCCGCAGCGCCTGACGATGTTGGCCGCACCGGGCATGCCGCGACAATGTTATGCTTACGGCATGCCTACCGTATTGATCATCGACGACAACGCCGCCGTCGCCATCGCGCTTGAAGTGCTGTTCTCGCTGCACGACATCGACGCGCTGCGCGCCGCCTCCCCCGAAGCCGGCCTGGCGCTGCTGGAACAGCACAGCGTCGACCTGGTGCTGCAGGACATGAACTTCTCCGCCGACACCACCTCGGGCGAGGAAGGCACGGCGCTGTTCCGCGCCATCCGCGAACGCCACCCCGAGCTGCCGGTGATCCTGCTGACCGCCTGGACCCACCTGGACGCGGCGGTCGAGCTGGTCAAGGCCGGCGCGGCCGACTACCTGGCCAAGCCGTGGGACGACAACCGCCTGATCGCCACGGTCAACAACCTGATCGAACTGGGCCAGGCCAAGCGCGCGCTGCAGCAGCGCCTGCAGACCGAGCTGCGCCAGCGGCGCGAGCTCGAACGCGGCCACGACCTGCGCGGCATGGTGTGGCAGGACCCGGCCACCGAGCGCGTGGTGCACCTGGCCTGCCAGGTGGCGCGCGCCGACGTCCCGGTGCTGATCAGCGGCCCGAACGGCACCGGCAAGGAGCGCATCGCCGAGATCATCCAGGCCAATTCGTCCGTGCGCGACGGCCCCTTCGTGGTCTTGAATTGCGGCGCCCTGCCGGCCGAGCTGATCGAGGCCGAGCTGTTCGGCGCCGACGCCGGCGCCTACACCGGCGCGTCCAAGGCGCGCGAGGGCAAGTTCGAGGCGGCCGACGGCGGCACGCTGTTCCTCGACGAGATCGGCAACCTGCCGCTGGCCGGACAAATGAAACTGCTGCGGGTGCTGGAGACCGGCCGCTTCGAGCGGCTCGGCTCCAACCGCGAGCGCCAGGTCAAGGTGCGCGTGGTCAGCGCCACCAACGCCGACCTGCAGGCCATGATACGGGCCGGCAGCTTCCGCGAGGACCTGTTCTACCGCCTCAACGTGATCGAGCTGCGGCTGCCGCCGCTGGCCGGCCGCCCGGCCGACATCCTGCCGCTGGCGCGCCACTTCCTGGGTGCCGGCAAGGACCTGCACCCGTCGGCGCAGCAGGCGCTGCTGACCCACCCGTGGCCGGGCAATGTGCGCGAGCTGAAGAACGTGATGGCGCGCGCCGGCCTGCTGGCCGCTGGCGACGTCATCAAGGCCACCGACCTCGGCCTGCCGGCCGCCGCCGGCGCCGTCGCCGACGACGGCGCGCGCGAGCCGGACCGCGACACCATCGGCCTGGCGCTGAGCCGGGCCGGCGGCGTGGTGGCGCAGGCCGCCGCCGAACTGGGCCTGTCGCGCCAGGCGCTGTACCGCCGCATGGAGCGGCTGGGCATCGCCCGCCCCTGATGGGCGCCACGCCGCCGCCAACCCGCCCGCCGGCCGCGCGCCCGGCCGGCATGCGCCTCTCCCTGCTCACGCGCTGGACCGCGATGGTCGGCACCCTGCTGACGGTCGGCATCCTGATCGCGCTGGCGCTGACGCATTTCTTCCCCAACCATCCGGGCCTGGTGCTGGCGGTGTGCCTGCTGTGCGTGCTGCCGATCTCGATCATCACCATCCGCGCCCAGCTCGAGTCCATGCTGTCGCTGTTCCGCGCGCTGACCGGCACCGTCACCAGCTACCAGGACGGCGACTTCTCGTTCAGCCTGCACTGGCCGCAGAACGACGAGCTCAGCGACCTGGTGGCGGCCCACAACGCGCTGGGCGACGTGCTGCGCCAGCAGCGCCTGGACCTGGTGCAACGCGAGCTGCTGCTCGACACCATGGTGCAGAACACGCCGGTGGCGATGCTGCTGGTCAGCGAGGCCGGCCCCATCGTCTACGCCAACGTGGCGGCGCGCCAGCTGCTGCACCAGGGCCGCAAGCTGGAGGGCCACCGGCTCGACGACATCCTGGCGCACGCCTCGCCGGCGCTGCTGGAGGCGCTGGCGCGCGGCGGCGACGGCCTGTTCACCACCCGCGAGGCCGGCGCCGAGGTGGAGGAGGAAGAGGTCTACCACCTGGCGCGCCGCAGCTTCAACCTCAACGGCCGCAAGCACGAGCTGCTGCTGCTGCGCCAGCTGACCATGGAGCTGCGCCGGCAGGAGGTGCAGACCTGGAAAAAAGTCATCCGCGTGATCAGCCATGAGCTGAACAATTCCCTGGCTCCGCTGACCTCGCTGGCCCACTCCGGCGCCGAGCTGGTGCGGCGCGGCCAGACCGAGCGGCTGCCGCAGATCCTCGCCACCATCGAGGAGCGCACCCGCCACCTGGAGAGCTTCATCCTCGGCTACGCGCGCTTCGCCAAGCTGCCGGCGCCGCGGCTGGAGCTGCAGGCGTGGCCGGCCTTCCTGGCCCAGCTGGCGGCCCAGGTCGATTTCACGGTGAGCGGCACGCCGCCCGACGAGCCCAGCGCCTTCGACCCCTCGCAGCTGGAGCAGGCGCTGCTGAACCTGCTCAAGAACGCCCACGAGTCCGGCTCGCCGGCCGGCGAGGTCAGCCTGGAGGTGCGGCGCCTGCACGGCGCGGTGCGGATCGACGTGCAGGACCGCGGCCCCGGCATGAGCGACACGGTGCTGACCAACGCGCTGGTGCCGTTCTACTCGACCAAGCGCAGCGGCACCGGCCTGGGCCTGGCGCTGGCGCGCGAGATCGCCGAGGCGCACGGCGGCCGCATCACGCTGGCCAACCGCGACGGCGGCGGACTGGCCGTGACGCTGATCCTGCCGGTGTCGGCTGCAAACAACTAATCCGCCATGAAAAAATTGAAATTATGTTGACGATTTGCACAACAGAAATTGATTGGTAGAAATTGTTTATGGTTCTGCCTGTGCAATAGACCTGTTCTATTGGATTTACCGCCGCAATCAAAAAATAGCTAATTGACATCGAAAATAGCCAAGCGTACTTTGCATAGGTAGCACCGGGGTTTCATGTCTTTTAGTCAGATAATTGCGGAGATAATATGAAATTAAAATCAATATTGGCAGCGGGGTTGATGGCTGCAGCGGCGGGTGGCGCCATGGCCAACGATTACACGTCGCCGGTGATCGCCATGGCGGGCGGCGCTGGCAGCTGGAGCACGGCGTTCGGCACCACGCACAGCGACGGGCTGGCGTTCACCGACACCTTTACGTTCTCGTATGACGGCTCGCCGGGCTCGGCGCAGGGCTTCTTCGCCAACTTCGTCAATTTCACGGCCGGGCCGCCGACCATGCTGAACTTCAGCTGGGCCGACCTCAATGGCACGTCGCTACCGGTCTTCAACGGCTTCTCGTCGGGCAGCGTGTTCTTCGCCGTGCCGGTGAGCGGGCTGATCACGCTGACCATCAAGGGCACCGACATCGGCACCGCCAGCTACGGCGGCACGCTGGACATCAAGTCGGCCGTGCCGGAACCGGCCACCTACGGCATGCTGCTGGGCGGCCTGGCGCTGATGGGCCTGGTCGCGCGCCGACGCCGGTCTTGACCCGGATCGGCCTTTCACGGCCCGGTCGAGCTGTCGACCGGGCCGTTATTCATGGGGCTGTCGGTCGTGCCTGCGCTTAGGCCTCCTGCACAACCCTGGCGACCGTGGATGGGCCTGCCGCCGGCGCGACCTGCGCATAGGCGGCGCCTTTCGGCTTGAAGCCATCGCTGCCCATGTAGATTTTTCGATAGCGCAGAAATCCGCCACTCAGGCCCACGCCCTCGCGGCCTTTCGAGACGAAATCAGCCGCGGCACACGCCTCCGGGGTATTGCGATAGGGCTTGTATTTCGTGACCGCGTCAAATTCGGCCTTGGTCAATGGCGACGGTTTGGGCCCCACCGGGTTGAGCTGCCATTGCTCGATTTTCTCCTCGTGCATCGCCAAATCCTCCATTCCCTTCAGCACGTCCTCGGAGTTCTTTCCCAACGGTTTAAACCAGGCCCGCGAATCGTGGACATAGTTGTCGAACAAATCCGTGATGGCGGCAGGCGGCGCGGGCTGATCCCAGTAGCTTACGATGCTCGACCACTCGGGGTAGGGGTTGGGTCTTGAGCCTGCGGTCTGCGCGCCACTATCCCAATTGCGCCACCCATCGAACCTTTCCACCTCCTCGGCCAACTCCTTGTCGGCGGCAAGGATATCCTCGCGATCGCAGCTGTCGCTGTCGATCACACTCTGCAAGGACTTCATGTTGCCAATCATTTTTTTTCGCCACTGGATGTACAACTGGTGCTGCTTCGCCATGATTTCGTGCAGCTGCGGGGGCTTGGGCGGCAGGGCCTTATCCTGAACAGGATCCGCGCTGGCCGTCACGAAGGCATTGAAGGTTTCGATCAATTTGGGACTGATACGGAACGAGTGCTTGACCGATTCCGGCGCCTCCTCGAGTTTCAACGGCACGCCGGCCAGACGCGCGGCGCGGTACATCATCGACAGGGGAATACGCGACAGCATATCCTCCCCTTGCGGGTCCTTGCCACGGCCCTGCTCCTTGGGAAAATATCCACCGCCCACATCCGAGTGCACTCCCGGCATCACGATCTCGTCGCAGTTCGCCGGAGCCGCGTTGCCATACATGATGGAGTCAAGCGGAAATGAGCGGCGAATCTCGTGCGCCGAAACCAGGTGCAGGCACTTGGTCGGCAAGACTTCCGGCAGCTTCAGGGAATGCTCGGCATCGGCCCAGCCATAGTGGCCATGGGCGCCGATTATCGGCGCCGAGGACGCCAGGCCAACCGACGCGACGGTGTCGAACAAGCCCATGAAATCGAACGTGACGGGGATCGAGCCGAGGCTTGGGTTTGGCTGCTTCGTCAGTTCGGCATCGAGCCTGCACAACCAAAGAAACCAATTGGCGAACGCGCGCGCTTCCGCCGCCCCGCGTGAGAAGCCGAAAATCGAATAGTAGAGATGCACCACTTCGCCTTTGTCTTTTTTCTTGTCTTTGCCGATGGGCAGGAAGACTTCCAGCTTCTTGTGCAGCTCCGTCAAGGTCTTGGTGAATGCAGCTTTCAGCTTGGTCAGGTCGCCCTGACTGAAATTAAGCCATCCTCCCCTGGTCGCACGAAAGCTGGGGAGCTCAAGCGAATTGTATTCTGTCGAAAATGCATCATCGCTTACCAGTTCGTCGCCAAGATAGTACAAACAAATGTTATTTATCGCAGCGACCAGCGCCCAGATAATCCGATTTTGCCCGCGCTTGGCAAAGGCCAGTCCGTCCTTCTTCATATCTCCTTCGCCGGTGTCGCCAACCGGGACGAACTTAGTACCGACGCCAGGCACGTAGGTGCGGAAATAGTGAGGATACACTTTCTCACTCAGAGGCCGCAGCTTCTTCCCTGCTCTGCCAGGAAATGCCATGTATAGTCTAGCTACGTTACTGTGATTGAACGTAGGTAGATCTCGGTCGAGGTTATTATTGGTCCCGTCAAAAAAGAAACCAAATGCTAGGTTGACTGAACAGGAGGGAAGCTTCTCACCCATCACCGGACATTCTCGGCGCTCATTAAATTTATCGATGATTTTCATCTCTTTTACTCGATCAAAAAACCTGCTTGGATCGGCTGGGTCGCTGGCACCGGAGGGGATTGTTCCGGAAAGCATGGGCGTCATGGCTGCTCCTCCATCCGTTGAATTCTTCTTTTAGTATTTTCTATGGCCTCTTTCAGTTCTTCAATTTCCTGTTCGTTCAATTTTGCCGTGTCATATTTCAGTCCCGCTTCCATGGCCGACAACATCTTTTTTTGGGTAGTTAGCCGATCGTTTCTGACTTTTAAAGCATATGCCTCCGACTCTACCGGCTCACCCTTTACCCGCCCCGGCCATTCCGGCCGGGTGGGATCGAACTTCGAAACCACTGCCTCCGCGCGTCCGTCCTCATGCATGGCGAGCCAGATTCCACCAGCGATCCCCTCGGGATATGGCGGCACATCGACCAATTGCTCCCGCCAAATCGGGTCGGGATAGAAGTTATATTTCACGATCACTTGCAGCCCAGGATGCCATTCCGCAGGAATCGCAAAACAACAAATCGTTCCTCCAGAACTGTAGGGATTGAGCGCATCGCCCCCTCCGCTGTTGTTCTTGTTGTTCGGGTCAATTACTATCAATGACACTTCTTTGCCGGAGTAATTGATAGAACGAACGGCGGCGCCAACGTTTCGGGGGCCTGCTGGTGGTGCATGCGCACAGCCTGCAAGCAGCGTGCTCATTCCGGTGAACAGGAGAGCAAGATGGAAGGTCGTTTTCAGATTCATGACTTTTCTCTTTGATTCAATCTACGATAACAGCAACGTTGGGATAAGGCGTGCAATATGAACGGACAGACGCTGAGTCCTAGTCAGACTATTCCTCCAACAAGCGTTGAGCTCATTGATGATCCCCTTCCTCTTCCAACTGGCGAATCCGGTCTTTAATATATTGAATGGATGATCGCAGTCTCTCGATCTGCTCTGGGGTCCGCTTAGTACCGTCCACAAGACCTTTTTCCATTGTTTTAAGTATGCCATTTTCATTTGCAAGCCTATTGCGTCTAACTTTAAGCGCGTACTCTACCGATTGAACCGGCCCGCCCTTCACTCGCCCCGGCCATTCCGGCCGCGCGGGATCGAAGTTCGAAACCACTGCCTCCGCGCGTCCGTCCTCATGCATGGCGAGCCAGATTCCACCAGCGATCCCCTCGGGATATGGCGGCACATCGACCAACTGCTCCAGCCAGGCCGGGTCGGGATAGAAGTTATATTTCACGATCACTTGCAGCCCCGGGTGCCACTTCGCTGGAATCGCAAAACAACAAATCGTTCCGCCGGAACTGTAGGGATTGAGCGCATCGCCCCCTCCGCTGTTGTTCTTGTTTGATCTTGCCCCCGTATAACCGGACACAGCTTATCGCTTAGTTAGCGCCGCTTTCCTGAGCCCGGCGCGCCAGCTCCCTCCTGAACAAGCGAGGCGATTTTAACTTCAACGACGAGTGCGGATGAAC
>QVIN01000009.1 GCA_003416985.1 Duganella sp. BJB480
CGATCACCTGAGCAAACCGGTGATCCCCGCCGAGCTGCACCGCATGCTGCAACAGTATCTGCCCGCTGCCATGCACGCCGGATGGCGCGAGCCGGGCAGCGAGTCGGCGGCGCCGGTGCTGCCCGGCAGCGTGCCCGGGCTGGATCTGGCGCATGCGCGCCTGGGCGTCGACGGCAATGACGCGCTGCTGCTCAAGGTGCTGCGCCTGTTCCGCCGCGACGAACATGATTGCGCGGAAAGGATAGGCGTGGCGGTCGGGCGGCGGGACTACGGCGCCGCGGTGCGTCATGCGCATTCGCTGCGCGGGCTGGCGCAGGGCATCGGCGCGGCGCGGATCGCCCAGTTGGCGGAGCAGCTTGAGCGCGCGGGAAGACAGGAACTGGCGGCTGGCGCGATGAGGCCCGCGCTCGACGCCTTGGGCGCCGCGCTGGCGGAGCTGTGCGCCGTGCTGGACCGCAGCTTGCCGCGGGAAGCGGCGACCGCCGGCGGCGCCGTCCGCCGGCCTGCCGCCTGGCTGGACGAGCTCGGAAGGTTGCTTGCGCTGACCCGCGAGCGCGACAGCGAGGCGATCCGGCTGTTCGCCTCTTGCGCATTGGAGTTCCAGGCCAGTTTCGGGGTGTGGGACGCCGAGGCCATCCAGCGCAGCCTGGATGACGTGGATTTCGACGGTGCGCACGCGGCGTTGCGGTGGCTCGTACACAAGCATGAATTGCCGCTGTAAGGATTTCCTTACGCAACAATCAAGATTGCCCGATGGAAAAAATAAAGTCCGAGAGGCATGATGACTGGCCGCGACATATCGCAGGTTTAGAAGGCACCATGTACCAACCCCGCCATATTGATCGATTGAGCCCAGGCAGCGCGCCCTGGCGTTGCGTAGCGATGCTGCTGGCCGTCTGTCTGCTGGCACTGCTGGGCGGCGCGGCGCGCGGCCAGCAACTGCCCTTGCGCAACTTTGGCCAGCTCGACGGACTGGCCAACCTGACCGTCACGGCGCTGGCGCAGGATCGCGCCGGCTATTTGTGGGCGGGCACCGAAAACGGCCTGTACCGTTTTGACGGCAGCCGCTTCCACCGCTACGGACGATTGCAGGACTCCAGCGTCACCAGCGTGACGGCGCTGCACGTGGACCCCGCCGGGCGGCTCTGGGTCGGCACCGACCACGGCCTGCTGCTGCTCGACGGCCAGCGGCTGACGCCGGTGCGTCGCATCGACGGCAAGGCGCTGGAGGTCAAGGCTGGCCAGCATTTCGCCTCGGTCGACGCCAATCATTTGCTGGTACAGAGCAATGGCCGACTGCAGCAGGTGCAGGCCGACGGCAAGGGCGGCTGGCACGGCGTGCCGGTGTTCACGCCGGCCCAAACCACCGCCCAGCCGGAACTGACCGATCTGGCTGGCATCCTGCGCGAGCCGGACGGCACCCTCTGGCTCGGCTGTCAAACCAAGCTGTGCCGCTACCGCGACGGCGCGCTCGTCATGCTGGGTGGCGCCGACGGCTTGCCGGAGCGCCGCTGGCACGCGCTGCTGCGCGACCTTGCCGGTGCCTTGTGGGTGGGCGCTTCCGACCGGCTGATGACGTTGGCGCCGCGAGAGCAGCGATTCAGCGACCGCACGCCCGGCCATTACGGCGAACTTGAAAATGGCTTGCCGGTGGCGCTGGCGCAGAACATTGATGGCCACCTGATCAGCGCCAGCGACAATGGGCTATTCCGCGCCGGCGCCGGCGGCTGGGAACATTACGGAGGCGAGCATGGGGTGTATTTCGGCAACGGCGTCCATGCGCTGCTGTTCGACCACGACGGCGACTTGTGGCTGGGCTTTTCCGGACGCGGCCTGGTGCAGTGGCAAGGCTATCGGCACTGGGAGAACTGGGCCAAGGCGCAAGGCGTGCCGGACGACGATGTCTGGTCGCTGTTGCGCACCCGGGACGGCGTGCTGCACGCCGGCACCGGGCATGGCTTGGCGCAGCGGCGCGACGGGCGCTTCATTGCCGATACGGCCGAGCACGCCAATGCCCAGCCATGGGGAGCGCTGGCGGAAGACAGCCAAGGCGACCTGTGGGCTGGCAGCTTCAATGGCATGCTGATCCGCCGGGACCGGCGCAGCGGCCAGAGCCGGGTGGTGGCGCGACTGCAGGACAAGATCATATACCGGCTGTTGTTTGACGATGCCGGGCAGCTATGGATCAGCACCGATCGCGGTATCTATCTGATCGCCGATCCGCGGCATGCATCCGCGCCGCAGCGGGTCGAACCGGCCGTGACGCTGCTGGGCGTTAACGCCGGCTTCCCCAGCGCCTGCCGCGATGCCCGCGGCCGCCTGTGGTTTGCCAGTCCCTATGGACTGCTGCGGCTGGAAGGCGGCCGCTGGTCACGCCCGGTGCCGGCCTCCGGCGACCATGTGTTCGACCATGTCGCCTGCGACGGCGAGACGCTGTGGCTGGGTGAAAGCCATGGCACGCGCCTCTGGCGAGCCGATGCATCGGAACAACAATTGCAGCTGCACCCCTTCAAGCACGAGTTGCTCGAGGGGCGCCTGATACAGTCGGTGCTGCTGGACCGGCGCCACTGGCTGTGGCTGAGCACCGATACCGGTCTGATGGTATGGAATGGCAGTCGCTGGCGGCTGTTCAACCAACAGAGCGGCATGATATGGAACGACACAAACCAAAATGCGCTTTACGAGGACCGCGACGGCTCGATCTGGGTCGGCACCAGCAACGGCGTTTCCCACCTGCTGCGGCCGGAAGCGCTGTTTGCGCCGTACACGATCCCGCTGCACCTGGTCTCGATGCGCTACGGCGGCGCCGCGCTGACGGGCGCCTCGGCGCCGTGGAATGGCGCGGCGGTGGAGGTGCAGGTGGCGGCGCCGCTGTACCGGAATCACGAAGCCCTCAGCTTCCGTTATCGGCTGCTTGGCCAGGAGGACGCGTGGTCAACCAGCAACAATGGTGAGTTACGCTACGCGGCGCTGGCGCCCGGCCAGTACCGCTTGCAGATTGTCGCCGACGATACCGCCTTGCAGGCCAGTTCGGCCACGCTGGAGCTGCCGTTGACCATCCACCCGCCCTGGTGGCAGACCCGCTGGGCCTATGCCGCCGGAACCTTGCTGACGCTCGGCCTGGTGGGTCTGTTGCACCGCTACCGGGTGGCGCGCGTGCTGCGGCAACAGGCCCTGCTGGAACAGCGCGTGGCTGAACGCACCGCCGCGCTGGAGGCGTCGCGTGAGGAGCACCGGCTGCGTTCGCTCAAGGACGGCTTGACCCAGGCATGGAACCGGACCGCGCTGATGGAACGGCTGGCGCTGATGACCGCGCCCGGCGCGCCGCCGTTCCTGCTGGTGCTGCTGGATCTGGACTACTTCAAGCGCGTCAATGACACCTACGGCCATCTGGCGGGCGATGAAGTGCTGAGGGAGGTCGTGCGGCGGGCCCAGGCGCTGTTGCGCGCCAGCGATACCGTGGGCCGCTACGGCGGCGAAGAATTCATGCTGCTGATGCCGGGGCTGGACATGGGCGGCGGCGGTCCGCGCCTGGAACAACTGCATCGCGCTATCGGCGCCGAGCCGGTCAGCGTCGATGGCGTCGGCCCGCTGCCGGTCACCTGCAGCGCCGGCGTCGTGGTGGGTCAGCCCGGATTGCGGCTGAGCGCGGAACAATGGATAGGACTGGCCGACGAAGCGTTGTACCGCGCCAAGGCGCTGGGCCGCAATCGCATCGAATATGCGGCGGAGGCGGCGGCGTTGGCGCTCCAGAAAAACGACTAAAACAGGACAACGCCGGGCCGGCGTGGGACGATGCTGGCGTACCTGCGGCGGCATGGCCTATACTAAGCTCAGGCGTGGCTGTCTGTTGTCATAATGGAACAGGGATACGATCAGGGCCAGTTGTCTGCTAGCATGACAGCCACTGTTCATTTGGTTTTTTCTGGAAAGCAGTCCCCTCTCATGATTCGAATTTTGATTGCCGATGACCACGCGATTGTCCGTGGCGGCCTGTTGCAATTATTTGGCTTGGCGGGAGACGTGATGGTGGTCGCCCAAGCGACCAACGGTGGGCAGGTGATCGAGAACCTGCGCTCCACGTCGTGCGACATGGTCTTGCTGGATTTGTCCATGCCGGGCATCAGCGGCATCGAGCTGATCGCGCGCATCCGGGCCCACGCCCCCGACCTGCCGATCCTGGTGTTGAGCATGCATAATGAGGTGCTGGTGGCGCGCCGCGCGCTGAAGGCCGGCGCCAACGGCTATATGACCAAGGACAGCGATCCGGAAACCCTGCTGATGGCGGTACGCAAGGTGGCCTCGGGCGGCCGCTATATCGACCCCGGTCTGGCCGAACAAATGGTCTTCGATAGCGAGGGCGGGCAGCACGAACACGCCCATGAGCAGTTGTCCAACCGCGAACTGAGCATCTTCCGCCTCTTTGTCTGTGGCAAAAGCGTGAACCAGATTGCCGATGAATTAGCGATCAGCAACAAGACCGTCAGCACCCACAAGGCGCGGCTGATGCAGAAGATGGGCTTCCAGAGTAATGCCGACATGTTGCGTTATGGCATAGACCACGCCTTGGGCAAATGAAGCATAGGGATTTTCCTACGACAACACCGGGCTGGGCCGACAGCCACATCAAGAATGTCTGATAGGAAACAAGTCGGCAGTACGACATACTGGCTTGCGTGGGGGTGCCGACGTGTCCGTGGGGATCGGGCGCCGTCGTGGGTAAATGCGGAGCGGGCATGGTAGACGGGCGAGTGCCGGGGGCGGCGACAGGGATGCGCAAGTGCATCTGTTTAGTGGCGGTGTGTTGCTGTTGGTTGACGTCAGCGGCCGCCGGGCCATCGCTATCCCAATGGCGCGACGAGCTGGGGCGGGTGTCCGCACTGGCCGAGCAGGATGCGCCGGCGGCCAATGAACAGGCGCAGCGCTTGCAAGCGGCGCCGGCCGACGCCACCGGCGTCGACCGCATCCGGGCGCTGAACCTGCTGGCCCGCACCGAATTGCTGCTGGCGCACACCGAAACGGCGGGCCAACTGGCCGAGCGGGCGCTCGAACAGGCGCACCAGCAGGGCGACCGCGTTGGCCAGGCCGAGGCCGACCTGATGCTGTCGCTGAACTCCGTGAACCAGGGGCGCATGGATCGTTTGCTGACGGTCACGACCCATGCGGTCAGTGTCCTCGACGGCGTGGCGCGGCCGGACTTGCTGACCGAAGCGATGCTGATGGCCGCCATGACCTACAACCGGCTCGGCAAGCTTGACGATTCGGTATCGATCTGCGTGCGGGCGATGGAGATCGCCCGCGTCAGCGGCGCGGCGCGCGCCCTGGCGTTTGGCCACCGCTGCATGGCGCTCTCCTTTGCCCAGAGCGACAACGTCACCGAGGCCTTGCAGCACTATGTGGCCATGGCCGATGCCGCAAGGGACGATGGCTCCAAATTATTGCGTGGAGTGGCCATTGCCGGCCAGGGCACCGTGATCGCCGCCGGCGGCGACCTGCGCGGCGGCGAAGCCCTGATACGACAGGCCACGCAGCTGTATCGCGAAGTGGGCAGCCCGTTTTACCTCAGCAACAGCCTGTACGGCCTGGCCAGCAATCTATCCCAGCAGGGGCGGCATGCCGAAGCCTTGCGTCTGTTCGACGAAGTGGCCGACATCTACCGGCACTATCCGAACCGCATCGCCCTATGGTGGACGCTGACGGCGCGCGGCGCCGAGCATGGCATATTGGGCAACCGGAACGCGGCCTGGAGCGATGTCGAGTATTCGTATCGGCTGGCCAAGGAAATCGGTGTGGAATTATATGTGGGCGGCAGCGCGCGCCAGCTGGCGGCGCTGGCGGCGCAACGCGGCAACTACAAGGGCGCCTACGCCTATTCGCTGGAGGCGGCCGAGCTGGCGGCCAAGACGACCCGCGACAAGACCAGTGCGCGGGTCATCGAGCTGACCAAGCGCTACGAATCGGAAAGCAAACAGCGCCATATCGACAGCCTGACCCGCAGCAACGCCAGTCAACAAGCTGAGCTGGAGCGGCGCGCCTTGCAGCAGCGCTGGCTGTGGACGGTGCTGGGCGGCAGTCTGGTATTGCTGGTCTGCATAGCCGTCTTCATGGCCCGGCTGCGCCGTTCGCACCGCCTGGTGGGCCGGCTGAACGCCGAGCTGGAAGTCACGGTGCAGCTGCGCACCGCCGCGCTGCGCCAGCAAACCCGCTACCTGCGGGTGTTGATCGACACGCTGCCGTGGTGGGTCTGGTTCAAGGACACCGACAGCCGCTACCTGGCGGTGAACCGCGCCGCCGCGACCACCTGGTCGCGCGAGGTCGACTCGATGGTCGGCCTGGCCGACGACGACATCATGCCCGCCCTGGCCGCGCATTTCCGCCAGGAAGACCAGGAGGTGATGGCCTCGCGCCGGGCGCGCACGGTGGAGACGCAGCAGGCGACGGCGGCCGGCGTCATCTGGGTCGAGACCTTCAAGGCGCCGGTGCTCGACGAAGACGGCAGCGTGCTGGGCACGGTGGGCTTCGCCCGCGACATCAGCGAGCGCAAGCAGGCCGAGGCGGCGCGCGAGGCGGCGCTGGAGGAGGCGCAGCGCCTGGCCAGCCTGCGTCACGAATTCCTGGCGCAAATGAGCCACGAGCTGCGCACGCCGCTCAACGGCATCCTCGGCTATGCACAGCTGCTGCGGCGCGATACCGGCCTCAGCGAGCAGCAACGGGCCGGCGTGGCGGTGATCCACGACAGCGGCGATCATTTGCTGACCCTGATTAACGACCTGCTCGATTCGGCCAAGATCGAGGCCAACAAACTGGAACTGCAGCAGAGCGCGGTGCCGCTGCGCCAATGCCTGCTGGGCCTGGCCGACATGGTGCGGGTGCGCGCCGAACAAAAGGAGCTGGCGTTTCACTGCGAAATTGGCGCCGGCGTGCCGGCGATGGTGCTGGCCGACGAGCGGCGCCTGCGCCAGGCGCTGCTCAACCTGCTGGCCAATGCGGTCAAGTTCACCGACCAGGGCGGCGTCAGCCTGCGGGTCCGGGTGCTGGACGGCGGCCGCCTGCGCTTCGAGGTGTCCGATACCGGCGTCGGCATCGAAGCCGGCCAGCTGGAGCGCATCTTCCTGCCGTTCGAACAGGTCGGCGAAACCCACCGGCGCCAGGGCGGCACCGGCCTGGGCCTGGCGATCAGCCGCCAGTTCGTGCGCTTGCTGGGCGGCGAGATCGCCGTCGAGAGCCAGCTCGGGCGGGGTTGCCGCTTCTGGTTCGAGCTGACGCTGCCGGTGCTCGAAGCGGCGCCGCCGGAGGCGTCCGTGCCCCAGCTGATCGTCGGCTATCATGGCCGGTGCCGACGCCTGCTGGTGGCCGACGACCAGCCGGAAAACCGCCGCCTGCTGACCGACATGCTGACGCCGCTGGGCTTTACGGTGGAGCAGGCCGCGCACGGCCAGGCGGTACTGGACCTGGTGGCGCGGCAGCGGCCGGACCTGATCCTGATGGATGTCGCCATGCCCGGCATGGACGGACTGGAGGCGATGCGCCGGCTGCGCGACGACGGCGGCCTGCACGGTTTGCCGGTCGTCGCGGTCTCGGCCGGCGTCGGCGGCGAGGACCGCCAACAGCACCTGGACGCCGGATTCGACGACAGCCTGCCCAAGCCGATCCACCTCGATCTGCTGCTCAATACGCTGGGTCGACTGCTGGGACTGGAGTGGCAGCACCAGACGCCGGCGCATTGCGCGCCGGACGAGGACTGCGGCGCACCGGTGGTGGTGCCGCCGGCGCCGGAAATGGCGATCCTGCACCACCTGGCCCAGCTGGGCAATATGCGCAAGATCATCGAGCGCGCCGACTATCTGATCCAGCTGGACCGCCGCTACCGGCCATTCGCCCGCCAGTTGCGACAGCTGGCCAAACGTTATCAATCACAAGCCCTGCTGCAACTGGTGGAGCGCCATTTGGGCCTGCAAGCCGGAGTCAACCATGACCATGCCGCCTGACCTGCACGATCGCACCATCCTGATCGTCGACGACACGCCGGCCAACCTGGCGGTGGCGGTGGACATGCTGGAGCAGCACGGCCTGCGGCTGTCGGTGGCGCAAAGCGGGGACGAGGCCTTGCGGCGAGTGGCGTTCGCGCCGCCCGATTTGATCCTGCTCGACGTCATGTTGCCCGGCATCGACGGCTTCGAGGTGTGCCGGCGCCTGAAGGCCAGCGCCGCGCCTATCGCCACCGTGCCGGTGATCTTCATGACGGCGCTCGACGACACGGCCGACAAGGTGACCGGCTTCCGGGCCGGCGCGGTCGACTATGTCACCAAGCCGCTGCAGGCCGAGGAAATTCTGGCGCGGGTGACCACCCACCTGCGCCTGGCCGCGATGCAGGCCAGGCTGACCAGCCAGAACGCCCTGCTGGCGAGCGAGAACCACGAGCGCCGCGAGGCCGAACGGGGGTTGCAGCATTACCGGGACAATCTGGAGCGGCAGGTGGCGGTCCGCACCGCCGAATTACGCGCCAGCGAGACCAAGTTCCGCACCCTCGGCGAAAACCTGCCCGATGCCGTGGTGCGCTACGACCTGGCGCTGCACCGCGTCTATGTCAATCCCGCCTATGAACGGGCGCTGCGGCTGGAGCCTGGCCAGGCGCTGGGGCGGATGCTGCCGCAGGACTGGGGCGCCGACCTGCCGCTGTCGCAGTTCGAGGCCATCCTGCAATCGGTGATCGACAGCGGCAAACCGGCCGAGGTCGGCCTGCGCTTCCCGAACGGCGGACTGCCGGCGGACGTGGCGATCCGCATGGCCGCCGAACGCGGCGCCGACGGCGCCATCACCGGCGTGCTGGCGATCGGCCGCGATGTCACCGCCCATAAGCAGGCCGAACGCGACCTGGCCGCATCCCATGCCCAATTGCGCGAGCTGGGCGCGCACCGGGAAAGCGCCCGCGAGGACGAGCGCAAGCACATCGCCCGCGAGCTGCACGACGAGCTGGGCCAGTCGCTGACGGCCCTGCGTATGCAGGCCGCGCTGCTGCGGGTGCGCTTCGGCGCCGACGTGCCCGGCTTGAACGAGCAGGTGCATAGCATGACGGCGCTGGTCGACCGCACCATCGGTGTGGTGCGCAACGTCGCCACCACGCTGCGCCCGTCGGTGCTGGACCTGGGCATCGGCTCGGCGCTGGAATGGCTGGTCGACGAGCTGCGCCAGCACAGCGGGATCGATTGCAGCCTGACGTTGACGCTGGAGGAGAACCGGTTGACCGAGCAACAGGCGATCGCGGTGTTTCGCATCGTCCAGGAATCGCTGACCAATGTGGCGCGCCATGCCGACGCCAGCGAGGCCGCCGTCAGTCTGAGCGGCGTCGCCGGCCGCTGTGCGTTGCTGGTTGACGACAACGGCGGCGGCTTCGACCCGGCGCGGCCCCGGCCACAGTCGTTCGGCCTGCTCGGCATCCGCGAGCGGGTGCTGAGCCTGAACGGCGAAGTCGTGGTCGGCCGCCGGCCGGGCGGCGGCACCCGCATCTCCGTGACCCTGCCGCTGACGCCATAACAAGATAAGGCCATAATGAATTCAGTCGGCAACAAGCGATATTATCTTGGATGGGCGGCGGCGCTGGGCGCCGCCTCGGCCGGCGCCCAGGATGCGGCGCCGGACACGACGCCGGTCGCGGTGGTGGTGGTCGAAGGCAAGCGCGCCAGCCTGATGACGGCGCAGCAGATCAAACGCGGGCAGCTTGCCATCGTCGATTCGGTGGTGGCCGACGCGATCCAGACCTTGCCCGATTTCAGCGTGACCGATGCCCTGCAGCGGGTGACCGGCGTGCAGATCGCGCGCGACCGCGGCGAGGGCGCCAACGTCGCGATCCGCGGCCTGACGCAGATGGAGACCACGCTCAACGGCCGCGAGGTCTTTACCGCCGGCACCGGCCGCAACCTCGACTTTGCCGACGTGCCGGCCGAGCTGGTGGCCGGCATCGACGTTTACAAGAGCGCCGCGGCCGAACAGATTGAAGGCGGTCTCGGCGGCACCATCGACTTGCGCACCCGGCGCCCCTTCGATTTTGCCGGACGTCAGCTGGCCGGCACCGCGCGCCTGGTGCGCGACGAACTGGCGCAGCACACCCAGCCGCAATGGTCGCTGCTGGCCAGCGACCGCTGGCGCGGCGCCGGCGGCGCGGAGTTCGGTGCGCTGCTGAGCCTGGTACATCAGCGGCGCGCCTGGCGCGAAGACCAGAACAGCTTCGGCGCGCCGGTGCTGCGCGGCGACCTGATACCGGGCCGTCAGGTGGAAGTCGCCGGCGGTACCACCGAGTCGGCCAGCGCCGGCCGGCGCCAGCGCGACGCCGCCGCCGCCGCGCTGCAATGGCGCCCCGCGCCCGGCCTGGAACTCTATGCCGAGGGGCGTTACGAGCAATTCCTCACGCGACAGGATACCTACCAGATCACCCTCGGCGCGCCGCCCTCCTTCGCGCCGGGCAGCGTGACGCTGTTTGACGGCACCAGCGACGTCAGCGGCATCAACTGGACCGGCGCTTCGGCCAGCATCCTCAGCTTTGCCCGCGATACGGTGGACCGCAACCGCTCGCTGGCGGTGGGCGGCAGCTGGCGCGGCGGCGCGCTGCGGCTGAAAGCCGACCTCAGTCACAGCGACAGCCACAACGCGCTGTATTTTGCCGGCCCGACGCTGACCGGCAGCGTGCTGACGCTGCGCACCGATCTGGCGGGGCCGCAACCGGCCGTCACGGTCCCGGGCAACGAATTGCGCGATCCCGCCCGATTGCAGGTTGCCAGCATCGCCTATCGTTATCGTCCTTTCGACGGCAAGCTCAACGCGTTGCAGCTGGACGCCAGCTATGGTCTGAGCGCTTGGCTGGAGAGCCTGTCCGCCGGTGTGCGCATCGGCCGCCGCGACGCCGCCAACGGCGCCGGCCTGGTGCTTGGCGACGCGCCGGTGGCGCCGGGACTGTCTCTGTCCGCGGTGCCCTCCCTGGTCGCCGCCTATCCGTTTTCCAGCTTCTTCCCGGACGGCGGCCAGGGACCCAGCAACTACCTGGTCGGCAGCCTGAACCTGGCCCGCGATGCCGCCGCCTTGCGCCGTCTGGTGGGGCTGAACGCACCGTTGCCGGTCGCCGGCAGCGCGCTGGGCGTCTGGCGGATCAACGAGAACACCAACGCCGTCTATGTCCAGGCTCGGTTCAACGGCGGCCCGCTGCCGCTGGAGGGAAATGCCGGCCTGCGCCTGGTGCGCACATACGAGGCGGTGGAGGGCAATCAGTCGTTGCCATCGGGCGGCGCCATCGTCCCGATCGCCATCGACCATGCGTATCACGATTACCTGCCCAGCCTTAACCTGCGCTACGGGCTCGGGCCGGATCTGTATCTGCGGGGCGCCGCCTCGAAATCAGTGACCCGGCCCAATTTCGACCAGCTGTCGCCGTCGCTGACCTTGACGCCGAACAGCATTACGCCGATCTCCAACAGTGGCAGCGCCGGCAATCCGGCGTTGCAGCCCATCCGCGCCAACAATATCGATCTGGCGTTGGAGTGCTACCTCGGACCGGCGGCCTCGGCCACGGTCACCGTGTTCTACAAACGGGTGACCGGCTTCATCAGCAGCGCCAGCCAGCAGGAAATCCATGATGGCGCGGTGTATCAGGTCACACGGCCGTACAACAGCGCTAACGCCATCATCAAAGGGGCGGAGCTGAGCTACCAGCAAATGTACGATTTCCTGCCGGGTTGGTTGAGCGGACTGGGGATGCAGGCCAACTACACCCTGGTCGACAGCGCCACGCCGAGCAGCCTGCTGGGGGCCGACGTGCCGCTGGCCAATCTGTCGCGCCACAGCGCCAACCTGGTCGGCATCTACGAGGGCGGACCGTGGTCGGCCAGACTGGCCTATAACTGGCGCGATAAATTCCTTAGCAGTATCAACACCTACGTGGGCCTGGGCGCGCTGCCGATCTACAGCGAAGGCTATGGCTGGCTGGACGCTTCCCTCAGCTACAAGGTCAGCCCTACTCTGACCTTGTCGATGGAGGGGAATAATTTGCTGCGTACTGTGCGCAGCGCCAACTACGGCAGTCCCACCCGGCCTCAGAGCTTATGGACCAATGACCGGCAATGGAGCGCGACGGCGTTGTTCCGTTTCTAAGGGCTGCGTTGTCGGGATATTCCTACCGTTTCATCTGATATCCCTAGCTGAATATCCGGCCATCCCTATGACGCCTTTGTTCGCTCGCTGGCATGCTGTCGACAGCTAGGATGGCGCCATACGGTAATGGTGGAACAGACAATGATAGGGAGGTGAAAATGGCAACGACAGCGCGCATTCAGCACTACCGTACGGAATACCAGATGGTGGTGCGGGCCATGAAGCTGCTCATGGAGACGGTTGAAGTCAGCGAGCGTCAGGGGCGGACGTCCAATGAGCAACTGTTGGAGCTGAGCGCGGACTTGGTGAGCGTGTTTGCCTCCTTGTCCGAGCGCCTGCTGGCGCAAGTCCGTCGGCGCGAACTGGAGATCGACCTGGTGCTCGCCGCGCTGATCCGCGAAGGTTGCGATTGCATGGCGAACGTCACCGCGCGTATCACACGCGGCGATCCGCGCGCACACCTCGTGGCGTCACAGAGCCGCGTCATGGATGGACACGCGGCGCTGATATTCGAACGCAGCTGTGTCCGTGCACTGGCGGGCAACGCCGCCTGACGCGGCATCTACCGTCGATTCCACCGCCTCGGCCGAGACTAAGCGCCATTCTGTCCTGGCATGTGCGTGCCTCGATCATGCGCCGAGACAAAAAGCCGCAGCAGAGGGACATCGACAAACAAGAGTCCTTTCCGAGGTTCGCTGCGGACCAGTCCACTCGATTTTAGCAGGCTGATCGCGATATTGACCCTCTGCCGCGATAGCCCGCAAATCAACGCGAGCTCATGCTGCGGAACCAATAAGGCTTGCGCGTCGCCGCCTTTGCTGTCGGCCAGCATCAACAACGCTTTTGCCACGCGCATATCCGGGCTGAGCAGACGCGATGCTTCGAGTATTCCAACAACTACTCCCAAGCGTTGATTCAGGTTGTCGCATAAGAAGTGATTGAATTCGATCGAGGAGCGACGCAAGGTCTCGAAGGTCCTGGCAGGAATCAGGCATAGTTGCGATGAAGTCAGCGTGCGTAAGTCGTATTTGCGGGGCTCTCGCTTCAGCAAAGACCCTTCGCCGCCCCACTCGCCCTCAGGCATGCAGTACAGTGTCGTTTCGGAACCGTCCGCGCCGACGATATACATTTGCAAAATGCCTTGCAACAATCCGTACCAATAGGCGCTGGGCTCGCCGGCGCGCGCGATGTATTCGCCGGGTTCGGCGGTTCTTTCAATCGCCGTTTCGAGTGTCAATGACCGCAGTTCGGATGACAGGCCCCGGAACCAGGCCCACTCCTCCAGAAACTCCGGCACCGAGATGGACGCTAACGCCCCTTTGCCGGCAGGGACGCTAACGGTACACTCCGACTGCAAAGCCCAACCCGTCGATCGGTTCGACATACGTCGACTTCGATTCAATTTGTTTTGTGACGGGGTTGACCCACTTATAATCGACCCACCCCGCTTTGTTTGCCGTTACCAGGGCGATGATTTGCTGAACGAAATAGGTGCCATCGGCATCCCTGACCTGGCTGAGATCCTTACCAATGACCTTGGGAGTTGCACCATGGGCGAGGATGATGCCCTTGGTATCAATCACATATACATACAGATCGCGATCAACAAAGCGCCCAGGGTTGCTGTTGATCTCTGCATAGGTTTTAGCGCCGCCATTGGCGCCGAAGAAGGCGACGGCCTTCTTAGTCAGAGATACGGCCTCGTCCCGGCTTCCTTTGTCGCCGGCCAGAACGGGGCTAAGCAACGCGCAGGATAACAATATGCCAAAGCCAAGGTTTTTTAGCAGTTTCATCTTATTTCTCCCGTCACCAAAACAGCGTAGCTGCCAAGGCCTTCAATCAAGCCCTGCAATACCGATTTGAACATGTTCCAGTGTACATCCATCATTACCTGGCAAACCGACATTGCAGTTCAATTGGCGCAAAGCAAGACCCCAGCAACACCAATGCCCGTGGGCGGCAAGGTTAAGCTGACATCGCTTAGCCTGTCTGTCATGATTTTACGCTCGTCCGCTTGTCCATGATCTCCTGCCGACGGCGGTCTTGTGCCCGGCGATTGCCCGGATCGCTCATACCGGCGGGCAGATGCTCATCCAAGGCCCCTGTGCGCTCGCCGATTTGACGCATGACGTTATCCTGCAACGCCCGCTTGGACATCGCGTAAGCCATGTTGCAATCCGGAGTGATGCAGCGCGCATAGCGAATTGCGGTGGTCAGTAACTGCTCCGGCGGCACCACCTCATGGAAGAATCCCAGCCGCTCTGCCTCGTCGAGCTCATACAGTTCGCCGCGCAGCGTCGCCAGTGCACCGACCTGATCGCCCAGCGCGTATTTGATGATTTCCACATAGGCTGCGGGCATGGGGATGCCGATGGGGACTTCGTTCAGGCCAAAACGCGCTGGCTTCCGGGCAGCAACGCGGAAATCGCAATCCAGCGCAGTGATTAGCCCGCCTGCGATGGCATGGCCATTGATCGCAGCGACAGTGGGGCGCGGGTATTGGAAGATGCGCAGATTGGTTTCGCGATAGGCTTGGTACCACTGGGCGGTCTGCGTTGGATTCTCGCTGCCGAAAATGCCGAAACTGTACTCAAAATCGATACCGGCCGAGAACACATCTCCCTGCCCTGTCAATACCACCGGCAATGCGCCGAACTCGCGCTCGAGCCGGTCGAAGGCGCCGTGCAAATCGGCGAAGAAACGATCGTTTTGTATATTGACCTTATTGGTGTTCATATGCACGACCGCGCAGTCGTCCACCACCTCGATATGCCATGCCATTGCTGTCTCCTAGTCTGGTCTGTCAGCTCACGTCGCTGTGAGGCCAGATTAGCAGAGGATTAGCGCCGCCCATGTCGCCCAAATGACATGCGTTGCAGGTAGAGCGCAGTGCTCCGCAGTGGTCAGAAACAGTGCCCTACCGCAGGAAATGCCCCGTCTTTCACCGCCGCGACGTAGCGCTGAACAGCGCCCTCAATACTCAACTGTCCCTCCATGAAGTTATGCACGAAGCGCGCTTTTTTACCGGGAAACACGCCGAGCATGTCATGCATGACCAGCACCTGGCCTGAGCAGTCAGGTCCGGCGCCGATCCCGATGGTGGGGATCTCCAGTAAGTCGGTGACCTCCTTGCCCAGCATGGCGGGAATTGCCTCAAGCAGCAATAGCGAGGCGCCGGCAGTTTGCAACGCCAGCGCATCGGTTTTCAGCCGCGCAGCCGCTTCAGGCGTCTTTCCCTGAACCTTGAATCCCCCGAGTTGGTGCACCGATTGCGGCGTCAGTCCAAGATGAGCAAACACCGGAATGCCGCGCTCCGTGAGGAAGGTTACCGTCTCCAGTAACCACTCTCCGCCTTCAAGCTTAACCATCTGCGCGCCCGCCTGCATCAGCTTGACCGCGTTGTCGTAGGCGCACTGCGGAGTCCCATACGTCCCGAATGGCATGTCCGCCACCAGCAGCGCGGTGTGGTTGCCGCGAGCGACACATGCGGTGTGATAGGCGATATCGGCCAGCGTTACCGGTAAGGTCGTGCCCAGTCCCTGTATTACATTGCCGAGAGAATCCCCCACCAGTAGCATATCGATGCCACAGCGATCCATTAATGACGCGAAACTGGCATCGTAGCAGGTCAGCACCGCTATCTTCTCTCCGGCGCGACGCGCCGCCAGAAGTGACGGTACGGTAACTGCTTTGACGCGTTGAGCGTGTTCACTTGATTGCAAATAGCCAGACATGATGGTTCCCGAATAGAGGTATTAGCCACTGCTCCAGTGCAGCGGAAGATATTACGACGACTAGCAGCCTGTACCAGTCATGCTGCCTTACGTTTGACATGCACCGCCCAAGCCTGTGTCAGCCAGCCATAGCCGCAGACAAGCATGACGCCGGCCAGTACCAGCCCTGCCCCAGCAATGAAACTGGGTTGTATGTGTTCGTTAAGCAGCCACGCGCCCAGCACCGTGCCAAACAGCGGCGTCATGAAGGAGAAGATGCCCAAGCGAGAAGCCAGGTATCGACGCAGTAGATGGAACCATGCAAGTAGGCTGGCAAACGACACAATCACCGATTGGAACACCAGGTTGGCGATGGCGATCGGGGTTGGAGCGAACACCAGCTGGTTGGACGCAATGGCGGCGCCAAGCAGCAGCACGAAGGCGCCGATCAATTGATACAACGCGGTCTGGGTCGCCTGCAACTTTGACAGGCTCGAGCAGCGTATCACCACCGTCGTAACGCCCCATGCGGCACCGGCCGACAGGCAAAGGAAATCGCCCCACAAGGTGCTGACCTTGGCCGCTTGGCCGGATGTTCCAGGATCGAACAGGAAGGCGATGCCGACGCCCGCGAATGACACGCCAACACCCAGCCACTGGATTGGCGCCAGCCGTTCCAATGGCAATTTTAGGTGCAAACCGAGTGCGGCGAATAGCGGCCCCGTATAAAGAAAGACCACCGCATGCGCAGCGCTGGTGTAATGCAGGCCTGCACCGAGCAGCGCGTATTCCAATGCGAAAAGGACGCCCGCCGCCGCCCCCGGCCGCCACGCGGCCAAAGCAGGTGTGATGCTCTCCTTGCGCGCCCACATCACGAGGCCCACCAGCATCGCAGCGATCCCCGAGCGCAATCCTATTTGCAAGACAGGGGCAACATCGCCGGCAGTCGCCTTGATTCCCACTTGCTGCATGCTCCAGACCAGGCACAGGACGATCATGATGCCGATCGCTTGCCCGTCCAGCGTTTTTCGCGTTTCCACGGTCAATGTCTTTCTCACGGTGATGATCAGTCGATTATGTCGGCGCCAGCTTTTCTTGATATAGTGAGAAACCGACACAGCATTTCGCGATTCCGACAAAGGCAGGATATGCGAGCAATCATCACGCTAGAGTTGGGAGTGGGGGGAACCTAGCTATGCGGATGGTGGCGTAATTTTATGTTCCAGCTATACACATTCAAAATATGATCGATCATTGGCCGTGACTAAACACTCACTGACCGCACCGTTCACGCAGGCCTTACCGACGGAAATTTATTTTCGCAGCGCCGCGATGCCAGCGGAGGCCGCCTATCCTTGCCACCGCCACTCCTGGGGCGAGTTCGTGTATGCCTTTAGCGGCGTGATCGACGTGAAGCTGGCCGATTGCCACTATCTCGCGCCACCACAGTACGGTATTTGGCTGCCCCCTCATGTCGAACATACAGGAAAGACCCGGTATGAGGCATTTCACAGTTCGCTCTATATCGCGGAAGAATTGTGCGCCCACCTTCCGGCCATGCCCTGCGCGCTGGCGGCAACGCCTTTGATCAGAGCGCTGCTCGAGCATCTTCGACAGCAGCCGCCGGGATTGCCTCAGACAGAGCACGAGGAACGTCTACTGGGCGTTCTGGTAGATCAGTTGGCCTCCGCCAGACGCGTGGGAAGCTACCTCCCCACCACCGAGGATGCCGTGCTGGGAACGGTATTGCGCATACTCGAAGCCAATCCCGCCGATGGTCGTTCGCTGCCTGAACTGGCGCAGGCAACCAATACCACCGAGCGTACGCTGATGCGGCGCGCCCGGCGCGACCTCGGCATGACGTTGGCGGAATGGCGCCAACGCCTGCGGGTGGTCAAGGCGATGTCTCTGCTCGAACAGGGGAGCAGTGTAGAGAGCATTGCGTTTGATCTGGGCTATGCCAGCTCGTCTGCGTTCATCACGATGTTTCGCCGCTTGACGGATGAGACCCCCGACCAGTACCGCAAGCGTGTCGGACATACCCTCACCCGTCCAGCCAAGCGCCAGTGACGTGATCAAGCCTGGCGCGTCCAGGCGATCACGTCGAGAACGCCTCCCGTGCTGCCTGGCGGATGGCCAGCGTGGCTGGATGGCTGATACGCCGTTCGGTGGTGATGGCATACACCTGTTCGCGCAATACCGGAATCGTCCCTAGCATGACCACGTCGTACTGCGCGCAGATGGTCTGCGCAATGGCGGCCGGCGCGAAAAACAAACCGACGCCAGACTGACCGAAAGCCTTGATCATGGCGCTGTCGTCGAACTCCCCGACTATGTGCAGGCGCGGCACATGCGTATGCAGCCACTCCATCAGCCTGGCTCGCACGGCAAAGTCTTCTCCGGGCAGCAGCAGCGGCGCAGCGTTCAGGCATGTAGGGAACGGGCCGGTCAGCGTGGCGGCCAGCGCCGCAGCCGCAAACACGCCCAATTCGCTTTCGCCCAATAAATGGTTGTAGCCGCGCACGCTCAGGTGGCTGGGCATGGGGCGGTCCGCAATGACCAGGTCGAGGCGGTGCACGGCCATGTCCGCCAGTAGCGCGGCAAGGCGCCCTTCACGACACACCAGTCGGGTCGGCACGGCCAATGCCATTGCCGGGGCGACCAGGCGGCAAGCCACCGCCTTCGATACAGAGTCGGACACGCCCACCCGGAAGATGGTGGTCTTGCTGGCGGCCTGATCCCGTACAACATCCAGCAGGACGTCGCCGGCATTAAAAATGTCTTCGGCGTGGGGCAGGATGCGGCTGCCTGCCTCGGTCAGTTCCAGACGCCGCCCCACACGCCGAAAAAGCTCGACGCCTAACGTTTCGGCAAACTCGGTGAGCTGGCCGGAGATCGATTGTGGCGACAGATGCAGCTGTTCAGCTGCTTTGGCAATGCTGCCGCTGCGGGCCACCGTCCAGAAGTAGCGCAAGTGCTTGTAGTTAAGTGTCGACATGGCGCGCATTCGTGATACATCCATTTTTTCGATGATTTAATCAAGTATATTCGAATTGTGCGATGGATTGGGCGCCCCTATCATGGTCTTGTCATCCACTACAAAAGGAAATGGTCATGCAAATAGCAATCCAATCGAGCGGCCTGGTTCTGACCCGTAGCCTACGTGCCTATGTGCAGCGGCGTCTGCAAACTTCCCTTGGATGGGTGCTGATTCGCCGGCTGACCGTGTGGCTATCGGATATTAACGGACCACGCGGCGGCCGGGACAAGCGCTGCAAGATTCAGGTCAGCCTGGACAACGGCAAGACCGTACTGATCGAAGACACCGAAGCCGATCTGTATGCCGCCATCGACCGTGCGGCCGAACGCGCCGATCACGCTGTGGCGCGCCAGATTGCGCGGCGCCGTTCTTTTGCGCACAAGAAATTAACCATGCCGCCTGTCGATGGCGAGGCTGACGATAACGACCATCGCTAAGCGCGGGCAACACAAGATCAACCTGAAGGCGGAGGGCAGCAATGAATGGAATTGAGAGCATGGCCAGTGGCCCCATGTGGGCGGGCTTTATAGCGTTTGTGCTGGCGATGCTGGCGCTCGACTTGTGGGTCTTTGGCGGCAACAAGGCGCACAAGGTGTCGGCACGCGAAGCGGGCTTTTGGTCGCTCGGCTGGTTCGCCTTGGCATTGCTGTTCAACGGCGGCATGTGGTGGTACCTTCAAGGGACGGTTGGGCCGGAAATCGCCGAGAAAAAATCGCTCGAGTTCCTGTCCGGCTACTTGATTGAGAAGGCGCTGTCGGTCGATAACGTTTTCATTTTCCTGCTAATCTTTTCCGCCTTCCAGGTCCGTCCCGAATATCAGCGCCGCGTGTTGATCTACGGTGTGCTCGGCGCGATTGTAATGCGCGCTGTCATGATTCTCGCCGGCGCCTGGGTCGTCAGCGAATTTAGCTGGGTGCTGTATCTGTTCGGCGCGTTCTTGCTCTATACCGGCCTGCGCATGTTGAAAGCGGTCGATCATGTGCCGGACGTGCGGAACAACCCGGTGCTGCGACTGGCCCGGCGCATGCTGCCGGTATCCGATGGCGATCACGGTGAGAAATTCATCGTGTGGAAGGAAGGCAAGCGCTTTGTGACGCCGCTGTTGTTGGTGCTGGTCTTGATCGAGGCGACCGACCTGGTGTTTGCGGTCGATTCGATCCCGGCGATCTTCGCGATCACGTCCGACCCGTTCATCGTGTTCACCTCGAACCTGTTTGCGATTCTTGGCCTGCGTGCCCTGTACTTCCTGCTTGCCGATATAGCCGACCGCTTCCACCTGCTCAAGTATGGTCTGGCACTGGTGCTGTGCTTCATTGGTTTGAAGATGCTGCTGCTACCTTGGCTGCACGTGCCGGTCCACGTTTCGTTGATCATCGTGGCAATGCTGATCGCTGGCAGCATCATCGCCAGTCTGTACACGACCCGTAAGACCTGATGACTATGATTGTTCGTATATTTAAAGGAGTAAAGTAATGCGGAAATATATTCCCGACAGTGCCAGCGCTGCTGGCCGCATCGTGGCCCGTTGCATGGTAATCGACGGCGACCTGGCGTCATCCGAATTGCGGGCGCTCCAGCGTTCGCGGTTGCTAGAGTTCATTGAAATCGATATCGACAGCTTCCATGCTTTGCTTGATGAACTGTGCCAGGATATGTTGAGCAGCGCTGTCAGCGACGGTCATGTGGAACTGGCGCCGGACATGATAGCCGCGCTGCTCGATGAGATCCGCGACCCGACGTTGCAACAACGCTTGTTGCATGCGCTGTGGCGCATCGCCAATGCCGACGGCGTATTGGCCGATGCCGAGGTCACGTTGCTGGAGCGCGCCCGCGCCAGGTGGGCACCCGAGTCGCGCTTCGTGCCGGGCGAGGCGGAGTTGGTCGCTACGCGCTGACCGTCGCTCCCTCGCAGGGGCACCAGTACCCAAAGCCAATCCACACGGATTGGCTTTTTTTTTTCAATACGGAAAGCCGTCTCCCGGCCAAGCATAGGCCGCGTCAACCCACGCTTCGCTTCCCTCGTAGTCGTATCGCAGATTCGCGACAATTATATTTGCGCACATTACTATAAACTATGCACAAAATTTAAATTGATGCATAATGAAACGACACCCGGGGAACGGGACCGCTAAGGCAGCAAACCTAAGCGTGAAAAAAACGTGGCCATTGGCCGCCATAACGAGGAGATTGCAATGAAAAAAACAAGCCATCAGCGGCTGCGCGCCAGCCGTGGCGGGTATCTGCTGCGGCCGGCGATCGCCGCCGCCCTGCTGCAATACATGTCGGCCGGCTGGGCGGTGGATATTGAGTCGGCCAATCCCGATCTCAAGCTCAGCTGGAACAACACCGTCAAGTACAGTGCCGCCGTCCGCATGAAACAACAAGCCCCGGGCCTGATCGTCGACGCCAACACCGACGACGGCGACCGTAACTTCAATCGCGGACTGATCTCCAACCGGATCGACCTGCTGTCCGAGTTCGACCTGGCATACAAGGACAGCGGCCTGCGCATGACGGGCGCCGCCTGGTACGACACGGTCTACAACCGCGCCAACGACAATAATTCGCCCGCCACGGCCAGCCCCTCCAGCGTCAGCTACCAACAGTTTTCAGCAGGAACGCGCGACCTGCACGGCCGCAAGGCGGAACTGCTGGACGCCTTCGTCTATACCCGCTTCGATGCCGGCGGCATGCCAGCCAGCGTGCGCCTGGGCCGCCACACGGTGTTATACGGCGAGACCCTGTTCTTCGGCGACAACGGCATCGCCGCCGGCCAGGCGCCGGTCGACGTGGTCAAGCTGCTGTCGGTGCCTGGCACCCAATTCAAGGAATTGCTGATGCCGGTGAGCCAGTTGTCCGGCCAGCTGCAACTCAACCCCAACGTCACACTGGGCGGCTACTACCAGTTCCAGTGGCGCGCCAACCGCATTCCCGGCTCCGGCAGCTATTTCTCCGGCGCCGATTATGTCGGCCCGGGCGCCGAACGCTTCTTCGCGCCGGGCTCGTTCGCCCACGTCTACTTCGACCGCGACAGCGACATCAAGCCCAGGAACAGCGGCCAGGGCGGCCTGCAGCTGCGCTTCCGTCCCGACAGCGAGATCGCCGAATTCGGCCTGTATGCGATCCGCTATCACGACAAGGATTTCAACCTTTATCTGCTGCCGTCGGCGACGCCGGCGCTGCCTTCGGTGGGCAGCTACCGGCAAGTCTACGGCGAGGACATCCGGGCCTACGGCGCCAGCGCCAGCACCACGCTGGCCGGCGCCAACGTCGCGCTCGAACTGGTGACGCGGCGCAACGCGCCGCTGGTCAGCGATCCGGTGGTCGCCTTCGGCGCCGACAACGACGGCAATCCCGCCTACGCGGTCGGCAATACCGCCCACGCCAACCTGTCGGCGATCTATGTCATGAACGGCAGCCGCCTGTGGGATGGCGGCACCCTGTTGGCCGAACTGGCGTGGAACCGCCGCCTGAGCGTGAGCCGCAATCCGGCCGCGCTGGATCCCAACAGCACCCGCGACGCGTCCGGCCTGCGCGCCCTGTTCATTCCCGAGTACTACCAGGTGCTGCCCGGTATCGACTTGTCGCTGCCGATGGGCGTGGGCTATGCGATCAGTGGCCGCTCCTCCACCAACGTCAAGTTCGCCGGCGGCGCCGAGCATGGCGGCGACTTCAGCATCGGGGCCAGCCTGGACTTCCGCAAGAAATTCAAGCTCAGCATGAACCTGGTGCATTTCTACGGCGCGGCGGGCACCTTCATCTCGCCCAACACGCCGCCGGCCGCCACCATCCTGCCGTACCGGCAGACCAACAAGGACCGCGACTTCGTTTCGGTCTCGCTGCAAAGCACGTTCTGACCACAAAAATATTGAGGAGACAAAGATGGATACATCAAGCATGCGCGCGGCCGTGTCGGCCCTGTTGCTGACGGGCCTGGCATGGTCCGGCGCCACGCAGGCGGCGGTCGGCGCCGACGAAGCCGCCAGACTGAAAAGTGAACTGACGCCGGCCGGCGCGGAAAAAGCCGGCAATAAGGCCGGCACCATCCCCGCATGGGACGGCGGCTACACCAAGGTGCCGGCCGGCTACAAGGAAGGCGACGCACGGCCCGATCCCTACCCCGGCGAGAAGCCACTGCTGTCCATCAACGCCAAGAACATGGAGCAGTACGCCGACAAGCTGACCGACGGCGTCAAGGCGCTGATGAAGAAATACCCCAGCTACCGCATCGACGTCTATCCCACCCATCGCACGGCGGCCATGCCGCAATGGGCCTACGACAACACCTTCAAGAACGCCACCCGCTGCAAGACCAAAGATGGCGGCCTGACGATCGAAGGCTGTTACGGCGGCGTGCCCTTCCCCCTGCCGAAGACCGGCCATGAACTGATGTGGAATCATTTGCTGTCCTGGAAAGGGCAAGCCAATTCCATGCTGTTCCGCCTGTTCGTCACCACGGCCGATGGCAAGACCACCATGGCCTCGGACGGCATGAACGAAGTGCAGTCGCCGTACTGGTTCAAGGACGGCTCGCTCGACAAGTTCAACGGCGACTACAGCAACCTGCTGCTGGTGACCTACGGGCCGCCGTTCAAGGCCGGCGAATCCATCCTGCTGCGCGACACGGTCAATGCCGACAAGGGGCGCCAAGCCTGGCAATACCTGGTCGGCCAACGCCGCACCCGCAAGGCGCCGACGCTGGGCTACGACACACCCGACAGCGTGGCCTCGGGCGCCTTTTACTTTGACGAGGCCTTCGGCTTCTCCGGCGCGCTGGACCGCTACGATTGGAAGATCATCGGCAAGAAGGAACTCTACATTCCCTACAACACCAACCGCACCTGGCAGGCCAAGAGCACCGACCTGCTGGGGCCGCAGCACCTGAATCCCGACCACGTGCGCTGGGAGCTGCACCGCGTGTGGGAAGTCGAGGCCACCGTGGCTCAGGGCAAGCGCCATGCCGTGCCGAAGCGCCGCTACTACCTCGACGAGGACACCTACACCGCTGTGCTGTCCGACATGTGGGACGGCCAGGGACAGATCTGGCGCGTTGGCTACACGCTGCCGATGGCCATGCCGGACGTGCCTGGCTCCATCGCGCAGTCCTTCGGCCTGTACAACCTGTTGGCCAACACCTATGTGCTGGCCAACTACCCTGGCGAGAAAGCGTACCAGTTCAAGCAGTTGCCGCCTTGGGGCGAGAGCTACTTCACTCCCGAAAACCTGGCGGCCAAGGGCTCGCGTTGAAGATGGCGGCCACGCCGAAGGAATGCATATCATGAACTATCTCTTTACCGTGCCGCGGCGCGCGGCGGCGCTGCTGCTGGCGGCCTTTGCGCTGTGCGGCGGCGCCGCGCGCGCCGAACCGGACGTGTTGGAGCGGCCGGCGATCCCAAGCGTCAAGGCGGCCGGCTCCGTGCTGCTGGCGATCACCACCGCCGGGACTGGCCGGCGCCTGGTCGCGGCGGGCGAACGCGGCATCATCCTGTGGTCCGACGACCGCGGACTCGGCTGGCACCAGGCCAGCGTGCCGGTCAGCGTCTCGCTGACGGCGCTGCGCTTCATCAACGGGCAGGACGGCTGGGCGCTGGGCCATAGCGGCATACTGCTGCGCACCCGCGACGGCGGCAAGAACTGGAGCAAACAGCTCGACGGCAAGCAGGCCGCCGCGTTGATGCTGGCGGCGGTCAAGGCCGATAGCCGCAGCGGCCGGCAGGCGCTGGCCGACGCCGAGCGCCTGGTGGCCGAAGGCGCCAACAAACCATGGCTGGACCTGCATTTCTTCGACGCCCGGCACGGCTTGCTGGTAGGCGCCTTCGGCCTGCTGTTCGCCACCGATGACGGCGGACAAAGCTGGCAGGCCGCGCCCGGCCGCATCGACAATCCCAAGGCCAAGCATCTGTACGCCGTCGCCGGGCATGGCGACGCTTGCCTGATCGCCGGCGAGCAAGGCGCGTTGTACTATTCGGACAATCGCGGCCAGAGTTTCAGCGCCGCCGACGCCGGCTACCAGGGTAGCTATTTCGGCGGGCTGGCGTTGTCGCCCCGCGCGCTGCTGGCGTTCGGCATGCGCGGTAACGTGCGCTGGTCGGACGACGCCGGCGCCAGCTGGCATCGGAGCGACCTGGGCACCACCGCCTCGATCAGCGCCGGCCTGCGCCTGCGCGACGGCGCGCTGCTGCTGGCCGACGACACCGGCCAGCTGTATCGCAGCACCGACGGCGGCAAGCGCTTCGACCATATCGCCCCGCCCCAGCCGTCGCCGTTTACCGCGATCGCGCAAGCCGACGACGGCAGCCTGCTGTTGGCCGGCGTGCGCGGCATCACCCGCATCGCACTGAATCCCGCAAAGGTACAACCATGAAGGCCTCCGCACCCGTCCATCCGGTCGTCGCCAAGCTGGCCGATTTCGACCGCAGCTCCGGCTCCTGGCTGGAGCGTCTGTTGTTCAACCACCGCATCGCGGTGGTGCTGCTGTTCCTGCTGACGACCGCCGTGCTGGCCTGGCAAGCCACGGGCATCCGCCTGAACCCCAGTTTCGAACGCATGATCCCCGCGCACCACCCCTTCGTGCTGAACTACCAGCAGCATAAGGCCGACCTGGGTGGGCTGGGCAACACGCTGCGGATCGCCGTGGCCAACAACAACGGCACCATCTACGACCCGGCCTACCTCGACACGCTGCGCAAGCTCAACGACGAACTGTTCCTGCTGCCCGGCGTCGACCGCTCGTTCATGAAATCGATCTGGATGCCGGCGGTGCGCTGGATCGGCGTCACCGAAGAGGGCCTGGACGGCGGCCCGGTGATCCCGGACGGCTACGACGGTTCGCCTAAAAGCTTGAGCGAACTGCGCGCCAACATCGAACGCTCCGGCGAGATCGGCACCCTGGTGGCGCCCGATCTGCGCTCCAGCGTCATCGTGCTGCCGCTGCTGGAGGCGAACGGCAACCAGCGCCTCGACTATCTGCAACTGTCGACCAGGCTGGAACAGCTGCGCCAGCGCTACGAGGCGCAGGGCGTGCGCATCCATATCGCCGGCTTTGCCAAGGTGCTCGGCGACCTGATCGAAGGCATGCGCCAGGTGCTGCTGTTCTTCGGCGTCGCGCTGGCGATCTGCGCCGCCATGCTGCTGTGGTACACGCGCTGCCTGCGCAGCACCGTGCTGGTGGTGGCCTGCTCGCTGGTGGCGGCGCTGTGGCTGCTGGGATTGCTTCCGCTGCTGGGCTTCGACCTCGACCCCTATTCCATCCTGCTGCCCTTCCTGGTGTTCGCCATCGGCATGAGCCATGGTGCGCAAAAGATGAACGGCATCATGCAGGACATCGGCCGCGGCACGCACAAGCTGGTGGCCGCGCGCTACACCTTCCGCCGCCTGTTCCTGGCCGGCCTGACCGCGCTGCTGGCCGACGCCGTGGGCTTCGCGGTGCTGATGGAGATCGACATCCCCGTCATCCACGATCTGGCGATCTCGGCCAGCATCGGCGTCGCCGTGCTGATCTTCACCAACCTGATCCTGCTGCCGGTGCTGCTGTCCTACCTGGGCGTCAGCGCGGCGGCGGCGCAGCGCAGCCTGCGCGACGAGGAAGCGCCGCGCAAGCATCCGTTCTGGGCCTTCCTGGACCGCTTCACCCAGCGCCGCTGGGCCGCCCTGGCGATTGTGGCCGCGGCCATGCTGGCCGCCGGCGGCGCCGTGGTCAGCAGCCATCTGAAGATCGGCGACCTCGATCCCGGCGCGCCCGAACTGCGCCCGCAATCGCGCTACAACCGCGACAGCGCCTTCATGGCGGCCCACTACGCTGCCAGCAGCGACAACTTCGTCGTCATGGTGCAGACGCCGCAATACCTGTGCGCCCAATACAACACCTTGGCGCAGGTCGAGGCGCTGGAATGGCAGCTGCAGCAATTGCCGGGCGTGGAATCGACCAACTCCTTCGCCGCGCTGAGCAAGCGCGCCTCGGCCGCGATGAACGAAGGCAACCTGAAATGGTACGACCTGCCGCGCTCGCAGGACATGCTGAACGCCATCACCACGCGCGCCCCGCGTGAATTGCTGAACCAGAACTGCGACCTGCTCACCGTCTACGTCTACCTGAAGGATCACAAGGCCGACACGCTGGACGCGGTGGTGCAGGCGGTCGAACGCTTTGCCGCCGCCAACAACAGCAAGGACATCCAGTTCCTGTCGGCGGCCGGCAACGCCGGCATCGAGGCGGCCACCAACATCGTGGTGCGCAAGGCCAACACGCAGATGCTGGTGCTGGTGTATGCCGCCGTCATCGTGCTGGCCTTCGTCACCTTCCGCTCCTGGCGCGCCGTCATCTGCGCCATCCTGCCGCTGATGCTGACCTCGGTGCTGTGCGAGGCGCTGATGGTGGCGCTGGGCATCGGCGTCAAGGTCGCCACGCTGCCGGTGATCGCGCTCGGCGTCGGCATCGGCGTCGACTATGCGCTGTACGTGGTGTCGGTGACGCTGGTCGAGCTGCGCCAGGGCGCCAGCCTGTCGCAGGCGTATTACAAGGCCTTGCAATTCACCGGCAAGGTGGTGGTGCTGACCGGCGTCACGCTGGGCGCGGCGGTGGCGACCTGGGCGCTGTCGCCGCTCAAGTTCCAGGCCGACATGGGCATCCTGCTGGCGTTCATGTTCATCTGGAACATGCTGGGCGCCCTGATCCTGCTGCCGGCGCTGGCGCATTTCCTGCTGAAGCCCGCGCCGCGGGCGCAGCAGCCCGCCGCCATCGAGCCTGTCGCGCCGCGCCAGGCCAACGGCGTCGCCTTGTGACGCCATTCATGGGAGCCATCATCATGCACAAGAAAATCGTCGGACTCTGCCTGGGGGCGCTGCTGGCGGCGACGGCCTTGTCGCCGGCCAGCGCCCAGGACCGGCTGTCCACGCGCGACGAGGCCGTGAGCTTCGTCAGGAAAGCGGCCGCCTATCTGCGCCAGCAAGGCAGGGAGCAGGCGCTGCGGGACTTCAACAACCCCAAGGGACCGTTCGTCGAGCGCGAGCTGTACATCGTCGTGCTCGACCTGGGCGGCACACTGCTGGCCGACGGCAGCAATCCCAGGCTGGTCAACAAATCGCTGATCGACCTGCGCGACGTTAACGGTAAATACTTCGTCCGGGAGGAATTAAAAATGGCCAGGGACACAGGCAAGGGCTGGGTCGATTTCCAGTGGCTGAACCCGGTAAGCAAAACGATGGAGGCGCGCTCCAGCTATTTCGAGCGGGTGGACGACTACATCGTCCTGACCGGTGTGTATCAGCAGCGCTGATTGACGTGCATCGGTAAAACATTGGCCGTCGATCTGATTTTCGGGTCGCCAAATCGGTTCCAGCCAATCGACACAGGCGGGGCAGCTTGGACGCAGGTTTTCTATCGGAAGGTCGGACCTGGTCCTCGCTGTTAGCGCGAACCTTCCTCGCAAAGCGGTGCTCCCAATCCGCTCCGCTTTGCGATTAACATATCACGCCGGGACACGATGGGCATGCGCAAGTGGTTGAGAATCACCTTATATAAATCTAAGGATTTCCCTATAGAGATATTGCACTTATCCCGCTAGCATGGATCCGTGTCCCCCTCGAAGTCTCTGCGCCGGCTTAACGCATCACCACATCTTTTTACCGAAGGACACCACATGAGAACAATCTTCAGGAATATAACCTTAGGCCTCTTCGCATTGGAGATCAATACTACGGCATTGGCCGCTTCCGATAGAGGAACGGCTGACGAAGCAGTGGTGATGGTAAAAAAGGCAGTTGCGTATCTAAAGGCGAACGGCAAGGAAAAGGCATACACAGAATTCAGCAATCCGAAGGGGCAGTTTGTCGATCGCAGTTTGTACATATTCGTGTACGACATGAAGGGCAATAATCTGGCGATCGGCAATGGCAACGCTTCGAAGATGGTAGGCAAGAATCTGATTGAGATGCGGGACGCCGACGGCGTCTACCTGATCAAAAACTTCATCGAAATCGCCAATACCAAAGGCAACGGCTGGAGCGACTATAAGTGGCCGAATCCGGTCAATGCAACCATAGAACCCAAATCCAGCTATGTCGAAAAGGTCGGCGATGTACTGATCGGCTGCGGCATTTATAAGTAGTGCTTTACTACGAAGCACTTCTCTGAAAAAACCCTGAATGGCCCCACAGCCCTCGCTGGTCGCCGCCTCACGCCGAATAGACGAACAGCGCTTGCACCAGGTCAGGATGCGAGGGAAAAATATGGCTTACTGCAAGGTCGCCAGTTGCCGCTCGATGGCTTCGCTGATGCTGGTCTCGGTATGGCCGATGTGGTCGCTCAGCTGTGTCAGCGCCTTATCCTTGTCGCGCGCCAGCACCGCGTCGAGCAGCATCTGGTGTTCATTGTGCTTGTGGCGCCCGGATTGCCGGTGCAGCGCCGAGAAACGACGATAGCGTTCGGCGCGGTCGAACAGGGAATCGACCATGCCCAGCAGCAGCGGCGATGGGCAGGCGCGGAACATGGCGAAGTGGAAGGCTTTGTGCCGCACGGACCAATCGTCGTCCAGCGCCACCGGGCCTTTGCCCAGGCGCTTTTCCACCATGCTCAGACGGTGGAACGCGGCCAGGATCTCGCCTTCCCACTCGTCGTCGCCATACGTCATTGCATCGGACAACGCTTCGCATTCGAGCAGCCGGCGGATGCGTGAGATTTCGCGGAAATCCTCCACCGAAATCGGTGCCACGCGAAAGCCCTTGTTGTCGCTGGCCGTCACGATGCCTTCCTGCGCCAGGCGGTTCAGCGCTTCGCGGATCGGCGAGCTGCTCAGGCCGTAAGCCTTGGACAGCGCCTCCACCTTCAGCTTGGTGCCGGGCGTCAGTTCGCAGCAGACGATGGCGCGCTTCATTTTATGCAGCGCCACTTCGATCAGCGATGAGCCGGCGGCGGGTTCGATGGACAGATTTTCCATGATGGGAATCCAGAAGGATGAAACACCCCGTATTTTATGCGTAAAATGCCTAAAAATGCAAATTATTTAAGCATTTGCGCGCTCAATCCAGCCCCATGGCCGCACTGTACTCGCCCGCCTGGCCGGCCAGCCAGCGGCGGAACGCCGTCAGCGCGGTATTGCCGGCCTTGCCCTCGGGGTAGATCAGGTAGTAGGAACGCTCGTTCAGGTACTGGTGGCTGACCGCTTGCACCAGTACCCCGCGCCGCAATTCATCTTCCACCAGGAAGCGCGGAATCAGCGCCACCCCCATGCCATGGATGGCCGCCTCGGCCAGCATCGAGAACAGCTCGAAACGGGGACCGGACATGTCGCCCTCGACCTGCAAACCGCGCGAGGTGAACCAGTCGCGCCATGCGTAGGGACGGGTGCTCTGTTGCAGCAGCGCATGGCGGCGCCAGTCGATGCGCCCCAGCGCCGGGCTGCACACGGCGATCAGGTTTTCACGCATCAGGAACAGGCTGTCCGTGCCGGGCCAGGTGGCCGGGCCGGCATAGATGGCGGCGTCGAACGTCGTCTCGTCGAACAGGAAGGGCCGCGTGCGCGCGCTCAGGTTGACGGTGATGTCGGGATGCTCGGCGGCGAACAGCGGCATGCGCGGCAGCAGCCACTTGGTGGCGAAGGTCGGCACCACGCCCAGCTCCAGCGTGCCGCCCTGCCCGCCCTTGGCCATCAGCGCCAGCGTGTCGCGCTCCACTTCGTTCAGGCGCGCGCTGATCTGGCGGCTGTAAATCAGGCCGGCCTCGGTCAGCGCCACGCCGCGCCGTCCACGGCGGAACAGCTTTAGATCCAGGAACTCCTCGAGTGCGCCGATCTGGCGGCAGACCGCGCTTTGCGTGACGGCCAGCTCGTCGGCCGCCTTGGTGAAGCTCTGATGGCGGGCCGCCGATTCGAACGCCGACAGCGCGGCGGTGGACGGTATTTTGCGGCGCATGGATGGATACTCCAATTCTTTACAAGTGCGTAATGCGCACAATTTAGTGCGAACAAATCGTTTGTGAGCCTGCCATTGCGATTGTACATTAGGTACACGATAAACTTTTAAGAGTACGAAATGAGCTCAAAGCATAACTACGCCGCTTTCCAATGGGACGACCCGCTGCTGCTGGATCAACAGCTGAGCGACGAGGAACGCATGGTGCGCGAATCGGCCCGCGCCTATTGCCAGGAACGGCTGGAGCCGCGCGTGCTCGAAGCCTTCCGCCGCGAACAGACCGACAGCGCCATCTTCCGCGAGATGGGCGAGCTGGGCCTGCTGGGCGTGACCATCCCCGACACCTACGGCGGCGCCGGCTTCAACGCGGTGTGCTACGGCCTGGTGGCCCGCGAAGTCGAGCGCGTGGACTCGGGCTATCGTTCGATGATGAGCGTGCAGTCGTCGCTGGTGATGGTGCCCATCTACGAATTCGGCAATGAAGCGACCAAGCAAAAATACCTGCCCAAGCTGGCCAGCGGTGAATGGATAGGCTGCTTCGGCCTGACCGAGCCGAATCACGGCTCCGACCCTGGCGGCATGTTGAGCCGCGCGAAAAAAGTCCCGGGCGGCTATGAGCTGAGCGGCGCCAAGATGTGGATCACCAACAGCCCGATCGCCGACGTGTTCGTGGTATGGGCCAAGGACGATGAGGGCGCGATCCGCGGCTTCGTGCTGGAGAAAGGCTGGAAAGGCCTGGAGGCGCCGGCCATCCACGGCAAGGTCGGGCTGCGCGCCTCGATCACCGGCGAGATCGTCATGGACGGCGTGTTCTGCCCGGAAGAAAACGCCTTCCCGGACGTGCGCGGCCTGAAGGGGCCGTTCACCTGTCTGAACAGCGCTCGCTACGGCATCGCCTGGGGCGCGATGGGCGCGGCCGAGGACTGCTGGCACCGCGCACGCCAGTATGTACTGGACCGCAACCAGTTTGGCAAGCCGCTGGCCGCCAATCAGCTGATCCAGAAAAAGCTGGCCGACATGCAGACCGAGATCACGCTCGCGCTGCAAGGCTGCCTGCGCCTGGGCCGCATGAAAGATGAAGGCACGGCGGCGGTGGAGATCACCTCCATCATGAAGCGCAATTCCTGCGGCAAGGCGCTGGACATCGCCCGCATGGCGCGCGATATGTTGGGCGGAAACGGCATCAGCGACGAATTCGGCGTGGCCCGCCATCTGGTCAACCTCGAAGTGGTCAACACCTACGAGGGCACCCACGACGTGCACGCGCTGATCCTCGGCCGCGCCATCACCGGCATCGCGGCGTTCTGATGGAAACGGGCGCCGCAACGACGCCCGCCGCCCTCGCCGGCGTGCGGGTGCTGGATCTGTCGCGGGTGCTGGCCGGTCCCTGGGCCGGCCAGCTGCTGGCCGACCTGGGCGCGGACGTGGTCAAGGTCGAGCGCCCGGTCGCCGGCGACGACACCCGCGCCTGGGGGCCGCCATGGCTGGACGACGCCGACGGCCAGGCCACCGGCGAATCGGCCTACTACCTGAGCGCCAACCGCAACAAACGCTCGGTGACCATCGACCTGGGGCGGCCGGAAGGCCGGCAACTGGTGCGCCAATTGGCCGCCAAGGCCGACATCCTGATCGAGAACTTCAAGCTCGGCGGCTTGCGCCAGTATGGGCTCGACTACGACAGTCTGCGCGCACTCAATCCGCGCCTGATCTACTGCTCGATCACCGGCTTCGGCCAGACCGGGCCTTACGCGGCGCGCGCAGGCTACGATTTTCTGATCCAGGGCATGGGCGGGTTGATGAGCCTGACCGGCCGTCCCGATGGCGCGCAAGGCGCGGGACCGGTCAAGGTCGGCGTGGCGCTGACCGACATCATGACCGGCCTCTACGCCAGCAACGCCGTGCTGGCCGCCCTGGCGCACCGCGAGCGTTCCGGCCAGGGCCAGTACATCGACCTGGCCCTGCTCGACGTGCAGATCGCCTGCCTGGCCAACCAGGCGGCCAACTACCTGGTGGGCGGCGTCGCGCCTGGCCGCATGGGCAACGCCCATCCGAACATCGTGCCCTACCAGGATTTTCCGACCGCCGACGGCTACATGATCATCGCGGTCGGCAATGACGGCCAGTTCGCCGGTTTGTGCCGGACGCTGGGCCGGCCGGAATGGGCCGAGGATGCGCGCTTCGCCACCAACCCGCAGCGGGTCCGGCACCGCGACGAGCTGGTGGCGTTGATGCGCGCCGTCACCACCGGCCGCGGCACCGACGAATGGGTGGCGCTGATGGAGGCGGCCGGCGTGCCCTGCGGTCCGATCAACACGCTGGACCGCGTATTCGCCGATCCGCAGGTGCGGGCGCGCGGCCTGCATATCGACTTGCCGCACCCGCTGGCCGGCAGCGTGCCGCTGGTTGCCAATCCGATCCGCATGTCGGCCACGCCGGTGCAGTACCGCAGCGCCCCGCCCACGCTGGGCCAGCACACGGACGAAGTACTGGCCGCATGGCTGGACCTGACGCCGCCGGACCTGGCCGCGCTGCGGCGGGACAAGGTGGTTTGAGCTGGATCGAAGGAACTTAAGAGAGGTTGAGCATGAAGGTTTTAGTGGCAGTGAAACGCGTGGTGGACCATAACGTCAAGGTCCGCGTGAAGAGCGATGGCAGCGGCGTCGATGTCGCCAACGTCAAGATGGCGATGAACCCCTTCGACGAAATCGCCGTCGAGGAAGCCGTGCGCCTGAAGGAGAGCGGTGCCGCCAGCGAGGTGGTGGTGGTGTCCTGCGGTGCGATGGCTTGCCAGGAAACCCTGCGCACCGCGATGGCGTTGGGGGCCGATCGCGCCATCCTGGTCCATACCGACGCCGAGTTGCAGCCGCTGGCGGTGGCCAAGTTGCTGAAGGCGCTGGCCGACTGGGAGCAGCCGCGCCTGATCATCACCGGCAAGCAGGCCATCGACGACGATTGCAACCAGACCGGCCAGATGCTGGCGGCCCTGCTGGACTGGCCGCAGGCGACCTTCGCCTCCCGGCTGGTCATCGAAGGCGACCAGGCTTGCGTCAGCCGTGAAGTCGATGGTGGCCTGGAAACGCTGGCGCTGGCATTGCCGGCGCTGGTCACCACCGACTTGCGCCTGAACGAGCCGCGCTACGCCACCCTGCCCAACATCATGAAGGCCAAGAAGCGGCCGCTGGACATCGTCACACCCGTCGAACTGGGCGTGGATGTGGCGCCCCGCCTGAAGGTGCTCGGCATGGCCGAACCGGCAGGCCGCGGCGCCGGCGTCATGGTGCCGGATGTGGCGACGCTGCTGGACAAGCTCAGGCAGGAAGCCCAAGTCATCTAGTTTTTTCTCCCTCATTCATCTGGAACATCTCATGACCGCACTCGTCATCGCAGAACACGACCACACCGGCCTGAAGGCCGCCACCCTGCACACCATCAGCGCCGCCCTGGCCTGCTGCGCCGAGGTCCACGTCCTGGTGGCAGGCGCCGCCTGCGCCGACGCTGCCGCTGCGGCGGCCGGCATCCGTGGTGTCGCCAAGGTATTGCTGGCCGACGCGCAGCACCTCGCCACCGGCGCGGAAAACCTGGCCGAACAGATACTGGCGCTTGCCGCCGGCTATAGCCACATCCTGGCGCCGGCCACGGCCTGCGGCAAGAGCGTCTTGCCGCGCGTGGCGGCCCGTCTCGATGTCGCGCAGATTTCCGAAGCCAGCAGGGTGTGCACGCCCGACACCTTCGAGCGCCCCGTGTATGCCGGTAACGTGGTCGCGACCGTGCAATCGGCGGACGCGATCAAGGTGCTGACGGTGCGCACCACCAGCTTCGAGCCGGCCGCCGGCGGCGGCGATGCGGTGGTCGAGGCGGTCGCGCCGGCGGCGAACCGCGGCCGTTCCACGCTACTGTCGCGACAGACTGTCAGCAGTGGCCGGCCGGAATTGAGCGGCGCCGGCATCGTGGTCGCGGGCGGGCGAGGGTTGGGTTCGGCGGAGAATTTCAAGCTGCTTGATCCGCTGGCCGACCGCCTCGGCGCCGCCATCGGCGCCTCGCGCGCGGCGGTGGACGCGGGCTTCGTGCCGAACGACTGGCAGGTCGGCCAGACCGGCAAGATCGTCGCGCCGCGACTGTATATCGCGGTCGGTATTTCGGGGGCGATCCAGCACCTGGCCGGCATGAAGGAATCGAAGACCATCGTCGCCATCAACAAGGACCCGGAAGCGCCTATCTTCGCGGTGGCCGATTACGGCATCGTCGGCGACCTGTTTGAGATCGTGCCGCAGATGGTGGCGGCGCTGGCCTGATGAAACTGGCCTCGATTATTATTTAAGCGAATATTTAATTCTGTAAAAATTCAAGACATGTTCGATGAAACCATCCGTCAACATTGCCTTGTGCGTGGAGTTCAACTCTTCGAAACGGTTTGTCAAGGGCGATTTCCTGCCAATTGCCAAGTAAAGATAATTGACGCCATCATATTCGAACTCCGATTTCTCGACTTTCCCCTCAAGGCCTTCCGTAATCAACCTGTAATTTTCGGCGGGAACATATCCGGCAATGACATCAAAGCGTTTTGCCAATAGCATGGGGAACAGTTGTTCTTGCCGCGCCACGGGCTTTTTGTTTAGTCTCGCATCGTTGTCAAATTGTGGAAAATAACTCCCGCCGTGCAGCATGCCAATTGGCGATGCCAGCTTATATAAATCCTTATACTCCGCGATTGAAATTCCCGAGCCTTTACGGGAGTAGAATGCAATCGGATACTTGTCAAGGTAAGGAAGATCAAAGTATCGCATATACAGTTCACGCTCCGGCCGCTTGAAAAGGCTGCTGACTAAATCAGCTTTACCATCTTCGATCAGCTTCAGGCAGCGTATCAATGGGCACTTTATAAACGCAATTTTCATCTTCATGCGCCGAGCGAGTTCTCGCACAATATCAATCTCGATACCGCTCGGCTCTCTGTTTATCGCCGTTTCCGCGCCAATGATAAAGGGAGGGTTAGGAAAAATGACATAACGAATGGTTTCCGAAGGCGTAGCCTTGGATTGCGACAACAACAAGTAAAATATCAGTAAAAAATATTTTTTCATCACAGCCGTAGTCACAATGTTGATACGTCCCTGTATATGCCAGCCATGAACTTCCCCACCCCGGAGCCTGGCGCTCCTTATAGGGGAATCAAGATTTACCGATAGGGAGGACGTACACCGTGATTTATAGTAGTGCCAATCCGGGCTTTTCACCAGCAATTGCACGCTGTTTTTAGAGGACGTGGCCGGGCAACAGGAGTTTGCGCCTGCTACTTCTCGCTCTTGCCGTGCATGACCATGATGGTTTGCTGCATGAGCGCACAGAGCGTTTCCTGTCCATCCTTGACGGCAAACACCTCCGCCTGCGTGACGATCAGCGTGCGCCCGGGACGGACGACGCGGCCCCGCGCGATCAACAGGTCGCCGCCGGCGGGGGCGAGCAAATTCATCTTGTATTCGACGGTGAGGACCGACGCGCCCTCCGGCACCACCGTCATCGCCGCATAGCCCGCGGCCGAATCGGCGATCATGCCGACCACGCCGCCATGCACAAAGCCATGCTGCTGCTCGACGCCGCTCCAGTGCGGCAGGTGGATTTCAATCCGGCCGTGTTCAACCACGGCTAACTCCGCCTTGATCAAGGCCATCGCGTTCTGGCGCGCGAAGCTGGCGTGCACGCGTTCGCCGACGCCAGCACCGGAAGTATCTGACATCGCTGTCCTCCTGTTAGTCACACGTTTGTCTTGTGCGCTCAATCATACCGCAATCCCGGCGAGGCTCAGGGCGCCGCCGGGATGCCGCTCAGGCCATATCCAGGCCGCTGGCCGCGCCGGCCAGCTTCTCGCGCAGCGTATGCAGCAGCGCGATCCCTTCCGCCGCCGAAGCCGCCGTGCCGAACACATAGTGGTCCGGCCGCACCAGCACGAAGGTGCATAGCCGATCGGCCATCCAGTTGCGCAAAATCCCGCCCTGCTCGCGGAAGCCGTGCCCGCCGCAGGAGGCGCCGGCCGGACCGGCATCGAGCAATTGCAGCAGGGCCAGTGGCAATGCGGCCAGTTGCGCGTCGCCCTCGATGCCGGCCGCGAGCGCGCCCAGGTCCGCGCCGGGGGCGGCGACGATGCGGAAGGCCGGGCCGGTAAAGCGGTCCAGCAGATCCTCGCGTCCCGCATGATCGACCACCATCGGCTGCGGGAACAGCGCGCCGCGCGCGCCCACGCTGTCGAGCGGCGCCAGGAAGCCGCCGGACAATCCGGGTATCAGCGACTGGCGCACCGTCGGTCCCGGGTTGCGCTCCATCTCCGCCAGCATGGCGCGGTCGCGCGCGGCGGCGCGCTCCGCATCCCGTTCGCAGATGACGTGGCCGAATTCCTTGGTCACCAGCGTGGTATGACGCACATGGGGCAGCCGTTCCTCCTGATAAGTGTCGAGCAGCGACGGCGCCGCCAGGCCGCGATGCACCAGCGCCAGCTTCCACACCAGATTGGAGGCGTCGCGTATGCCCTGGCACATGCCCTGCGCCATGAACGGCGGCGTCATGTGCGCCGCGTCGCCGAGGAAGAACAGTCCGTCCTCGCGCCAGGTCTTCAGGATCAAGGCATGGAAGCGGTAGGCCGACGCCCGCCACAGCTCATATTCATGCGGCGTCAGCCAGCGCGACATCAATTGGGCGATCGCTTCCGGCTGCGAGATGCTGGCCGGTGTTTCATTCGGATTGATCATGAATTCCCAGCGCCGGTGGCGGCCGGGGCCGACGATGTAGGTGCAAGGCCGCTCGAATTCGCAGTATTGGATATTGGTCGCCGGCAGCCGCTCCAACACTTCGGGCGCCACCATCAAGTCCACCACCATCCATGGCTCGTCGAACTGCAGGTCCTCCATCTCCAGGCCCAGCCTGCCACGCAGAGGACTGGTGCCGCCGTCGCAGGCCAGCACATAGCGGCTGCGCACTTCGCGCTGCGTGCCTTCGCGGTCCTGCAGCAGGCTGACGTAGCCGTCGTCTTCGCGCGTCACCGACAGTACTTCGGTCGAGCGTTCCAGGCTCACGCCCGGCAGCTCCTGTAGCCGCGCGCGCAGTGCGCCTTCGACCGCCGGCTGCGAGAACACATAGTTGGCCTCCCAGCCCAGCTGATACGGCGCGCCGGCCGGCATGATGCGCTTGATCACGCGTCCGCCGCTGCTGTGGTATTCCGTGGTCCGGTACGGCATGACATGCTCGGCGATGCGGGCGGCGATGCCGATATTGTCGAACACCCGCATGACTTCGTGGTCCAGTCCGAAGGCCCGCGGCTTGTCGTAAATGTCGGGCAGCTTGTCGGCCACCAGCGTCTTCAGGCCCCACAGCCCCGCCAGGTTTGCGGCCACCGCGCCGACCGGGCCGGCGCCCACGATAAGTACATCCACGTCCATGTTGATCTCCTGTTTTTCTTGTGATGATATCGGGCCTAGGCCCTGGTGTATGCGGTCTTGACGCTGGTGTAGAACTCGGCCGCGTGGCTGCCCTGCTCGCGCGCGCCGTAACTCGATCCCTTGGTGCCGCCGAACGGCACGTGGTAGTCGACGCCAGCGGTGGGCACGTTCACCATCACCATGCCTGCCTGCGCCTGGCGCTTGAAGTGGGTCGCGTGCTTGAGCGACGTGGTGCAGATGCCGGCCGACAGGCCGAACGGGCTGTCGTTGGCCAATTCCAGCGCGTGCTCGTAGCCGTCGGCCGGAATGGCGCAGGCCACCGGACCAAAGATCTCTTCGCGCGCGATGCGCATGCCGGCGTCGGCGTCCGCGAACAAGGCCGGACTCATGAAATAGCCATCGGTGTCGCGTTTCAGCCTGCGGCCGCCGCAGACCAGCCGCGCGCCTTCGGCCTGCCCCAGTTCGACATAGTCCAGATTGCTGGCCAGCTGTTCGCCGTCGACCACGGGACCGATCTGCGTCTGTGCCTCCAGCGCGTGGCCGACCTGCAACGCCGATAGGGTCTCGCCGACGCGCCGCACGAATTCCGCATACACGCCCTTCTCGACGATGAAGCGCGACGAGGCGGTGCAGCGCTGGCCGGTCGAGTAGTAGGCACCCTGCACCGCGCAATCGACCGCGACATCGAGGTCGGCGTCGTTGAGGATCACCAGCGGATTCTTGCCGCCCATTTCCAGCTGCACCTTGGCAAAGCGCCGGGCGGCGGCCGTCATCAGCGTGCGGCCGGTATCGACCGAGCCGGTGAAGCTGATGGCCGCCACCTGCGGCGATTCCAGCAGCGCCTTCCCGACCACCGAGCCGCGCCCCATGGCCAGGTTGAACACGCCGGCCGGCAAGCCGGAGCGGCTGATGATCTCGGCCAGCGCCCAGGCGCAGCCCGGCACCAGGTCGGCCGGCTTGAACACCACCGTGTTGCCGTAGGCCAGGGCCGGCGCGATCTTCCAGGCCGGGATCGCCATCGGGAAGTTCCACGGCGTGATGATGCCGACCACGCCCACCGGCTCGCGCGTGACCTCGACCTCGACCTGCGGCCGCACCGAAGCCAGCTTGTCGCCGCGCAGGCGCAGCGCCTCGCCGCCGAAGAACTTGAAGATATTGCCGGCGCGCGCCACCTCGCCGATGCCCTCGGCCAGCGTCTTGCCCTGCTCGCGCGCCAGCAGCGTACCCAGCTCGCGTTTCCGCAGCAACAGTTCGCTGCCGACGAAATCGAGCGCCCTGGCCCGCGGTTCGATGCCGCTGTTCGCCCATGCGTGGCGCATGGACGCGGCGGCGGCGATCGCCTGTCCGGCCTGGGCGGCGTCGGCATGCGCATATTCCCCCACCAGGTCGGCCAGGTCCGAGGGGTTGATGTTGCGGCGCGGGCTGCCGTCGACCCAGGCGCCGCCTATGTAATTGGCGTGCATGGTCAGGCGCGCGTCTGGCGCAGCAGCTCGCGCGTGGCGGCGATCCATTCCGCGCGCGTCTTGAAGTCGGGGCGGCGGCGGCACATGGCCTCGGTGGTGGCCAGGATGGTGTCCGCCGGCTGCGACAGGTCGAGCGGTTCGCGGCACGGCTGGTGGGTGTAGAACGGCGAATCGACATACATCTCGATCGGATTGCCCTCCGGGTCCTTGAAGTATAGCGACCAGGCGTTGCCGTGGTCGACCTGGTCGAGATCGCGCAGGCCGAATTCCTGGGCCCGCTTGTAATACGTGCGCAAATCCTCCAGTGTATCGAGCAGGAAGGACAGCTGGTTGATTGGATTGAATGGCAGGTCGGTCGGCTTGCCGTCGAACAGCACCAGTTGGTGGTGAATTTCTGGATCCTGCGTCATGAAGAACAGGCGGTGGCCGGTGGAGGCGACGCCGCGGTCGCTGACGATGAAGCCGATCTTGGCCCGGTAGAACTCGACCATCATGTCGAGGTCGGCGCAGAAGATGCCGGTGTGGGTGTACTGAATGCGGGGCAGTTGCGACATGGTGGACTCCTCAAGCTTCATCGATGACGGGATTGGACAGCGTGCCGATCTGCGAGATCGTCACTTCGAAGGTGTCGCCGGCCGCGAGGAACACCGGTGGCGTGCGTTTGAAGCCGATGCCGCTCGGCGTGCCGGTGGCCAGGATGTCGCCCGGATGCCACGGCAGCGCCTTCGAGATATACGCGATCAGCGCCGGAATGTCGAACGCCAGTTCGGCCAGGCGGCCATGCTGCATCTGTTCGCCGTTCAGCGTGCCGGTGACGAGCAGCTCGCGATAGTCGGCGATCTCGTCGGCCGTCACCAGCCACGGCCCCAGCGCCCCGGTGGACTGGAAGTTCTTGCCCATGCCGTATTGGTGGGTGTGGAACTGCCAGTCGCGTACGCTGGCGTCGTTGAAACAGGTGTAGCCGGCCACATGACTCATGGCGTCGGCGGCGTCGATGTGGGCGCCCCCTTTGCCGATCACCACCGCCAGCTCGGCCTCGAAATCGAAGTGGCCGGAAACCTTGGGCCGCAGCAGCGGCGCGCCGTGGGCGATCAGCGTTTCGTGATAGCGCTGGAAGATCACCGGGTGTTCGCCGATCTTGCGGCCCGCCTCGTGCGCATGCTCGACATAGTTAATGCCGACGCAGACCACCTTGCCGGGGCGCGGTATCACCGGCTCCAGCTGCACGCCGGTCAGCGGGCACATGACGGGCGTGCTTGCCACGATGCGGCGCGCCGCCTCCAGCGCGGCCGGGTCGCCCAGCAGCGTCGCCAGGTCTTCCACGCCATCCAGCTGGCCGCTCAGCTCCACCACGCCCTGCCCGGTCACCGCGCCAAACCGCGCCTGGCCTTCGCGCCGATATGAAATCAACTTCATTGTCTTCTCCTTGTTGTTCGGGTGGCAGGCGCCTGCCGCGCCATGCCTGGAGCAATTATAGGATCAAACATATTTTTGTGCACAAAAATATTTAATTTGCATAAAATCTCGCCGCATGTATAATTTCCATCAAGGGGCGGGACCGGATCTCCGGCCCGCCGCGCCGCCTGCGGCTGGCATGCAGGCGCTTCGATTGTTGTTCGCTGAGGAGATGTTGATGTCGCTCGTTACGGTACGCAAGTACAAACTGGATATTGAAGAAATTTGGCATGAAGGCGGCCCGCGGTTGGAGCAGCCGCTGCGGGTGGCGACGGCGCTGGCCGTGGTCGCCAATCCCTATGCCGGGCGTTACCAGCCCGACCTGCTCCCCTTCATGGCGGAGCTGCGCCAACTCGGTTCGGAGCTGTCGGCGCGCCTGATCGCGGCGCTGGGCGGCGTCGCCAACGTGCAGGCCTATGGCAAGGGTGCGGTGGTCGGCGAGGACGGCGAACTGGAGCACGGCGCGGTCTGGCACGAGGCCGGCGGCTGGGCGATGCGCGAAGCGCTGGGTCAGCCGAAGGCCATCGTGCCGTCCGCCAAGACCATCGGCGGCATTGGCACCCGCCTGATCGTGCCGTTGGGGCATATCCAGGCCGCCTATGTTCGCAGCCATTTCGGCGCCGCCGAAATGACGCTGTGGGACGGTCCGCGCCGCAACGAAATCGCCTTCGGACTGGCGATGGCGACCGGCGGCCGGGTCCATGCCCGCCTGGGCGGGCTGGCGGCGGCCGACGTCACGGGCAACGACGGCCTGCGCTGATCCGCGCGGCCACCAAGCAGAAGACCACACAAAAACAAGGAGACATGAAATGAGCAAGATGATGCGCGCGGCACGGATGCACGAAGTCGGCAAGCCGATGGAAATCGAACGGATACCGGTGCCGGAAGTCCGCCCCGGCGATGTGCTGGTCAAGGTCAAGGCTTGCGGCATCGTGCCCAACCTGGGCAACGTCCTGAGCAACTGGGGTACCTGGTTCCCGCACCTGCCGCTGCCCAAGCTGCCGGCCATTTTCGGCCTGGATCCGGCCGGCGTGATCGAAGCGGTCGGCTCGCAGGTGATCGGTTTCAAGCCGGGCGACCGCGTCTACGTCAACCCGGCCCGCTATTGCGGCGCCTGCCGCAACTGCCGCGCCGGCGAGACCACCGCCTGCGCCAGCTATACCTTCAACGGCTACTTCGGTTTCTCCCGGCGCTCGCAGCGCATCTACGACGACTACCCGTACGGCGGCCTGTGCGAATACATGACGGCGCCACAATACAGCCTGGTGCGCATTCCCGGCAATATGCGCTTCGAGCAGGCCGCACGGCTGGGCTACCTGGGCACCGCCTACCGCGCGCTGCGCACGGCCGGCGTGGGGCCGGGCTCCACTGTGCTGATCAACGGCATCAGCGGCACGCTGGGCCTGGGTGGCGCGCTGTTCGCGCTGGCACTGGGCGCGCGCCGCATCCTCGGCACCGGCCGCAACGTGGAGCTGCTGCAGCGGGTCAAGGCGTTGGCGCCGGATCGCATTCACGTGCATGCGCTCGGCAAGCGCCCCATGCGGGACTGGAGCGACGAAGTCACCGAGGGCGAAGGGGTGGACGCCGTAATCGATGCGCTGGGCCCTGGCGCCGACCCGCGCACCCTGCTCGACGCGTTGTCGACGCTGCGACGCGGCGGCAAGCTGGTCAATGTCGGCGCGGTGGCCGGCGAAGTGCCGGTCAACCTGCACTATTTGATGGACAATGACATCACGCTGGTCGGCTCGGCGTGGTTCACCACCGCCCAGGGCCAGGAGATGGCGGACCTGGCCGAGGCCGGCGTGGTGGATCTGTCGGTGTTCGAGCACCACAGCTTCCCTCTGGAGAAGGTGAACGAGGCGATCGGCGGCATCGAGCACCGTTCCGGCGGCTTCAGCAACTTCGTCATCTGTCCCTAAGGAGCACACCATGGAAATCCGACGTATCGTTACCGGCCACGACGCCCAAGGCAAGGCGGTGTTCGTCTCGGAAGCGGCGGCGCCGCGCGCGGCCGCATTCAAGCACATTCCCGGCCACGCCTTCGCCCAAGTCTGGGCCACGGCACCCGGCGCCAGCCTGCCGGCGCCGGCAGGCGATCCCACCCTGGACGGCGGCTCGCTGGTGCCGGCGCCGGGCGGCACCAGCTTCCTGATCGTCACCTTCCCGCCGGACGCCGTCATGATGAGCCCGGACTTTAACGGTGCGGCGGCCGGCGCCGAGCTGGGCGCCGCCCTGCCCGGCCTGATCGACTGTTTCGAGCCGGACTGCCCCGGCATGCACCGCAGCGACAGCATCGACTATGCGCTGGTGCTGGGCGGCGAGATCTGGCTGGAGCTGGACGACGGCGCGCAAAAACTGCTGCGCCAGGGCGACGTGGCGGTGCAGAACGGCACGCGCCATGCGTGGCGCAACCGCAGCGCGCAGGCCGCCACGCTGGCGTTCATCCTGGTCGGCGCGGCCCGGCCGGGAGCTTGACATGACGCGCTGCATTTGCGACGACGCCGTGCGCGACCTGATCTTCCGCGAGGCGCGTAGCCAGAACCGCTGGCAGGCGCGCGGCGTGGACGACGCGCTGCTGCGCGAAGTCTACGAGTTGCTGAAATGGGGGCCGACCAGCATGAACACCTCGCCGTTGCGGCTGCTGTTCCTGCGCACGCCCGAGGCGAAGGAACGGCTGCTGCCGGCGCTGGCGCCGGGCAACGTCGACAAGGCCAGGACGGCGCCGGTGGTGGCGGTGGTGGCCTACGACCGGACGTTTTACGAGAAATTGCCGACGCTGTTTCCGCACCGCGCGGACGCGGCCGACATGTTCCGCAACAATGAGCGGCTGAGCGAGAGCACCGCTTTTCGCAATGCCTCGCTGCAAGGCGCCTACTTGATGATCGCGGCGCGGATGGTGGGTCTCGATTGCGGCCCCATGTCCGGCTTCAACGAGGAGCTGGTCAACCAGACCTTTTTCTCGGACGGCGCATGGAAAGTCAACTTCCTGTGCGGCATAGGCTATGGCGACGCCACGGGATTGTTCCCCCGCCATCCCAAACTCAGCTTTGAGGAAGTTTGCCAGTTCCGCTAGCAAACCAAACTCTATCCCACCGGCGGCGCGGGCTGCGTCTGCATATCACGCTGTTGATTCGCCTGACCGCCGCCGGCGCCGCGCTGGGCCACACGCGCTTGGCTGGCGAGCGGAGTGGTTCGTTTCGGTCGATTCAAAGACCGCATGGGGCTTTTATGATTGAACTGTCGCTGATTCACGGCGTCGTGTACGAAACATTGATGCACGTAAAGCGATGGTCAGAAATTCATTCTCCGACAAGTCTCAACGTAAAAGGTAATACTCATGAACCGCAGCAAAATTATGAGCAAGACGGCATTTGTCGTCACGGCCGTCACAGCGAGCGTACTGCTGTCCAGCTCTGTTGTCGCCGCCCCTAAGGACTTGGTCGGCGCGCAGTCCGGCACGCTGGTCTTCGCCAACGTGAACAACCGCACCACCTGCGCGCGCGTCTATGTCAATGGCCAGCAGTACGATTTGACCAAGACCAATGTGCAGGGTCTCGCGCGCAACGTTCCGTTCGGCAAAGCGTTTATGGCGTCCATTTACAATAAGCCTACCTGTGGTGGTACGGCCGCGAAGAACGTTTGGTACACGACCCATACGCAGGCCACGCAGACCTGGTTGATTCAATAACCGACCTGAAGACGTCCGCCGGTTCCGCTGGCCGATCAAGAGAAAGGGCTCCGATCGGAGCCCTTTCTCTTATCCAAACTGCTGGTATCGCTTTCCCTACCTGTAAATGCCGCAACCGATCACGACATCGTCCACGCGCTCGACATAGGTGCGCTTGCCATCGATGGTGCCGGTAGTCGGGTTGGGCCATTTGTAATCGACCCAGCCCTTGCCTTCCTTGCCCATGCCCAGCGCGAGAATGTCCTTGATCAGGAACTTGCCGTCGGCGTCCTTCATCTCCAGCACGTTCTTGCCGACCAGCTTGACGTTGGCGCCATTGGCTTGCTCGATGCCGTCGCCATTGGCCAGGAAGGCGAAAATGTACAGGTCCTTGTGGATGAACGCCCCCTTCGGGTTATTGAATTCCGCGAAGGCCTGCTCCTTGCCATGCTTCTTCAGGAACTCGCTGGCTTTCCTGACCATCGCCACCGCTTCATCGGCCGTGCCCTTCTCCGCCGCGCCGGCGCCCGCATTGAACAACAGCGCCATGCAGCCCACCATCAAGTATTTCAACAGGTTTTTCATTTTTCAGTTCCTTTACTCGAAACACGAACATCGATTATTGGACGCCAGCCAGGCCAGCACCGGCCCCACGCCCACCACGTTGGCCGCGCGGTTGATGACCGCCTCGGTGACGCACCATGGATAGGGCAGCGAGGCCACCCATTTCATGACCGGCTCCACAGCGGCGGGTGGCAATATCTGCATGACTTCCACGCTGATGGCGAGCCGCTCGGCCAGGCCGGTGGTGTCGTCGAAATGCCAGTCGTAGCGCCCGCAGCCGACCCGCACATTGCCGTTGCACTTGTCCGTCATGACCACCAGCCATTCGCAGCTGAAGGCGGAAGCCGTTTGCTCGGGCGGAGGACCCAGGCAAAAGGTATAGACGTTCTCGTAGCTTTTTCCGAAGCGGCGCACCAGCACGTCCGCAATAGCGTCGCGTCCCCGCGCCAGCGGCGGGAAGGCGATGCTGTCGGTATGGACCTGCATCGACAGCATGGCGTCCTCGCTGAAAGCCTGGGCCATCAGGTGCGGACGATTGCCATCCTTGGCCAGCAGGTAGCTGTGGATGGTGTGGGCGGGCGAGCGCATGACGGCTTAGAAGACGTGACGGATGCCGAGATTCAGGCCGCGATTGCCGGTGCCGCCTTCAATCGCGCTGCCCACCGTGTAGCCGGCGCCGTTCTTGTTGCGGATGTACGCGTACACGCCATACAAGTCGGTGCGCTTGGACAGGTTGTAGCGATAACCGCCGGCCAGTTGCTCGGCATCCTGATTGAAGCCGGTCTTGTCGTTCTTGCGGATGTAGGAGCCTATCCACGTGCCCAGCCCTTGCGGCACCGTCACGCCCAGCAGCAGGTAGTTGCTATTGGTGGAAGGCGTTGGCGCGACCGCGTAGCCGAACGGATTGTTCAGGTTGCGCGGCAAGGCGCTGTTCAAGCCCTTGTCGACGCCGTACGCGAAGTGCGCCTTCGCCACGCCGAAGTCGTACAGCGCGGTTAGCACGGTGTTTTCGGCGCTGCTGGTGTTCTTTAGCGCGGCGGTGTCGTTGTTGCGGTGGTGATGCGCCAGGCGCACCATCAGCGAACCCGTGGTGTACGCCAGCGCGCCGCCGAACTGCCGCTGCGCCGTGCTGCTGTCCGCCACCTCGCCGGCGCCGTAGACCAGTTCTCCGCTAAAGCCGTTCACCACCGGCGACGCGTACTTGACCGAATTGTCCATGCGGCTGGCGCCGTTGCCGGTCGCTGCGATTAGGTTCTTGGTGTCGCCCGCCGTGCCGGAGCCGAAGGGATCGACCGTCGCCACCGCCAGGTACTGCGGCGTGTACTGGCGGCCCAGCGTCAGCGTGCCGGCCGTCTTGCTCTGCAGGCCGACATAAGCCTGGCGGCCGAACAGCAAGCCGCCCTGCCCCATCGCGCCGGTATCGGCCTGGAAGCCGTTCTCCAGCAGGAAGATGGCGGACAGGCCGTCGCCCAGATCCTCGGTGCCTTTGAAGCCCAGGCGCGAGCCCGACTCGACGCCGCTGGTCAGCTTGGTGCTGGAAGCGGCCGCGCCGACGCCGCCGCTTTCGCGCACCACCGCCATGTCGACGATGCCGTACACCGTCACGTTCGATTGGGCAGCAGCAACCCCTGCCAGTGCGCTCAGCATGAGCGCAAGCATAGTCTTGTTCATTTTGATTTCCCCAGTTGTACAGGCTCTGATGTTGGAGGCGGGATAACGAGCCCTGGCTATCCCGCCATTTGCTTATTTGGTGCCGAAGCCGCCGCCGCCCGGCGTCTCGATGGCGAACACGTCGCCGGCCCGCATCTCGGCGGTGTGGGTGGCGCCGAACTCCTCGACCGTGCCGTCGCCGCGCTCGACCCAGTTGCGGCCCAGCGCTCCGGGCGCCGCGCCTTCCAGCCCGAACGGCGCGATGCGGCGGTGGCCGGCCAGGATGTTGGCCGTCATCGCCTCCAGGAAGCGGATGCGGCGCAATGCCCCGTCGCCGCCCCGCTGCGCGCCCTCGCCGCCGCTGCCGCGCCGGATCGCGTGGGTTTCGACCAGCACCGGGAAGCGCCACTCCAGCACCTCGGGATCGGTCATGCGCGAGTTGGTCATGTGGGTCTGCACGGCGGCCGTGCCGTCGAAGCCCGGCCCGGCGCCGGAGCCGCCGGCGATGGTTTCGTAGTACTGGTGCTCTTCGTTCCCGAAGGTGAAGTTGTTCATCGTGCCCTGCGAGGCCGACATCACGCCCAGCGCACCGTACAGCGCGTCGGTGACGTACTGCGACACTTCCACGTTCCCCGCCACCACCGCCGCCGGATAGCGCGGATTGAGCATCGAACCTTCCGGGATGATGAGGTTGAGCGGCTTGAGCACGCCCTCGTTCATCGGGATGTCGCTGTCGATCAGCGTGCGGAACACGTACAGCACAGCGGCCTTGCAGACCGACAGCGGCGCGTTGAAGTTGGTCGGCCGCTGCTCGCTGGTGCCGGTGAAGTCCACCGTGGCGCTGCGGCTGGCGTGGTCGATGGTCAGCTTCACCTTCAATACCGCGCCGTCGTCCATCTCGTAGGCGAAGCTGGCGTCGCGCAGGCCGCCGATGGCCTTGCGCACCGCCGCCTCGGCGTTGTCCTGCACGTGCTGCATGTAGGCCAGCACCACGTCCTCGCCGTAGCAGGCGGTTGCCTTCAGCAGTTCGTTGGCACCGGTCTCGCAGGCGCCCAGCTGGGCGATCAGGTCGGCGATGTTCTGGTCGATGTTACGGCTAGGCCAGGGGCCGGCGCCGAACAGCTCGCGCACCAGCGGCTCCAGGAACACGCCCTTGTCGACGATCTTGATGTTATCGAGCAGCACGCCCTCTTCCAGGATGCTGGTGCTGTTCGGCGGCATGGAGCCGGGCGTGATGCCGCCGACGTCGCCGTGGTGGCCGCGCGCGGCGACGTAGAACAACGGCTGGTCGCCGTCGCCGTACACCGGGCAGACGATGGTGATATCCGGCAGGTGGGTACCGCCGTTGTAAGGCACGTTGAGCACATAGGCGTCGCCCGGAGCCATCGTCGCCGCGTGCTGGCGGATCACGCACAGCACGCTGTCGCTCATCGAGCCCAGATGGACCGGGATGTGCGGCGCGTTGGCGATCAGGTTGCCCTGGCGGTCGAAGATGGCGCAGGAGAAGTCCAGCCGCTCCTTCATATTGACCGAGTAGGCGGTGTTCTCCAGCGTGGTGCCCATCTGCTTGGCGATCGCCATGAACAGGTTGTTGAAGATCTCCAGGTGGATCGGATGCACGGCGGTAGTCATCTTATGGGCGCTGCCGGCGGCCGCGCTGCGCTCCAGCATTAGCGTGTGGTCAGGCAGAACGCGCGCAGTCCAGCCGGCATCCACCACGGTGGTGGCGATCTCCTCGCGGATCAGCGCCGGACCTACAACGCGGCTGCCGACCGGCAGTTCGGCGCGCACGTACAGGGTGATCGGCACGGTCTGGCCGTCGACGTAGCTGTAAACACGGCCGGGTATGTCCGCCCCGCTTCTGTCGCTGGCCGGCACCTCGATGACGAAGTCGGCGCCGTCGCCCGCGCCGATCGCTTCGACCGATACCGATTCGATCACCAGCGGCTGGCCTTCCATGACGAAGCCGAAGCGGCTGCGGTACAGCTCCGCGAAAGCCTCGCTCATCTGGGCCACGCCGGCGATCGGGATGACGAAGGCGGAGTCGCTGTCCTGGTACTTCAGACGGGCGCACAATTCGACCCGGATATCGCCGGACGCCACTTGCTGCTCCAGCAGTTCTGTGGCGGCTTGCTGTGTCAGTTGTGACAGCAGCTCCCCCAGTCCGCTCAGGACCGCTTCGTTGAGCGGCTGTTCGACCGCGCCTTCGCGCATGGCGCGGATGTCGGCCAGGCCCATGCCGAACGCCGACAGCACGCCGGCGAACGGATGGATCACGACCTTGGTCATGCCCAGCACGTCGGCCACGCGGCAGGCATGCTGGCCGCCGGCGCCGCCGAAGCAGCACATGGCGTAGCGGCTGACGTCATAGCCGCGCTCCACCGAGATCGACTTGATCGCCTGCGCCATGTTGTCGACCGCCACCGCCAGGAAACCGTCGGCCACGGCGGACGGCGACAGCCGGGTGCCGGTTTCGCGGGCGATCTTCTCGGACAGTTCGCCGAAGGCGCGCACCACCACGTCGCGGTCCAGCGGCTGGTCGCCGTTCGGGCCGAACACGCGCGGGAAGTGCTCCGGCTGGATACGGCCCAGCATCACGTTGCAGTCGGTGACGGTCAGCGGGCCGCCCTTGCGGTAGCTGGCCGGCCCCGGATTGGCGCCGGCCGATTCCGGTCCGACCTTGAAGCGGCCGTTCTCGAAGCTGCAGATCGAGCCGCCGCCCGCCGCCACGGTATGAATGTGCATCATCGGCGCACGCACCCGCACGCCGGCCACCACGGTCTCGAACACGCGCTCGTAGGCGCCGTCGTAGTGGGCGACGTCGGTCGAGGTGCCGCCCATGTCGAAGCCGATCACCTGTTTCAGGCCGATCGCCTCGCAGCTCTTGACCGCGCCGACGATGCCGCCAGCGGGGCCGGACAGGATCGCGTCCTTGCCCTGGAAGCGGCCGGCGTCGGTCAGGCCGCCGTTGGACTGCATGAACATGATGCGCACATCGCCCGTGTCGGCCGACACCCGCGACACGTAGTCGCGCAGCACCGGCGACAGGTAGGCGTCCACCACGGTGGTGTCGCCACGGCCGACGATCTTCATCAGCGGGCTGACCTGGTGGCTGACGGAGATCTGCGTGAAGCCGACCTCCTCGGCCAGCGCCCGCAGCCGCTGCTCGTGTTGCGGATAGCGGTAGGCGTGCATCAGCACGATGGCGATGGCGTCGATGCCCTTGGCGCGCAGGGCGAGGAACTGCCCGCGCAGCAGTTCTTCATCCGGGACTTGCAGCACCTCGCCGCGCGCGCCGATGCGCTCGTCGATCTCGATCACTTCCTCGTAGATCAGGTCCGGCAGCTCGATGCGCATGGCGAAGATGTCCGGCCGGTCCTGGTAGCCGATGCGCAGCTGGTCGGCGAAGCCGCGCGTGATCGCCAGCGCGGTGCGCGCACCCTTGCGCTCCAGCAGCGCGTTGGTGGCGACGGTGGTGCCCATCTTGATCACTTCGATCTGCTCGGCCGGCAGCGGATCGCCCGTCTTCAGTCCAAGCAGGTCGCGCATGCCTTGCGTGACGGCGTCGTCGTAGCGCTCCGGGTATTCGGACAGCAGCTTGTGCGTGACCAGCTTGCCGTCCGGGCGGCGCGCGACGATGTCGGTGAAGGTGCCGCCGCGATCGACCCAGAACTGCCAGCGAAGTTGTTGAGCGGGGATGTCGTTTTTCATGGTATTACCTTTTTACAGTCTGAATCAGGATTCGAGTTTCTTGCCGGCGGTTTCAGGCAGCGTCAACGCGGCCAGGATCATCACGCCGTAGGCGGTGCCGGCGAACACGCCGATCGCCTCGCCCAGCGCCATCGACTGGCTGCTCAGGCCTATCATCAGCGGGAACAGCGAGCCGACCGCGCGGCCCATGTTGTAGCTGAAGCCCTGGCCGGATCCGCGGATCTCGGTCGGGAACAATTCGGTCAGGAAGGCGCCCATGCCGCTGAATACGCCGGATACGCAGAAGCCCAGCGGGAAGCCGAGGAACAGCATCACGCCGTCCGTCACCGGCAAGCGGGTGTAGGCCAGGGCGATGCACAGCGAGCCGGTGGCGAACAGGATGAAGTTCTTCTTGCGGCCCAGGTAGTCGGTCAGGAAGGCGCTGACGATGTAGCCCACGTAGGAGCCGACGATCACCATCGCCAGGTAGCCGCCGGTGCCCAGCACCGTCAGATGGCGCTCGGTCTTGAGGTAGGTCGGCAGCCAGGTGGTGATGGCGTAGTAGCCGCCTTGGGCGCCGGTGGTCAACAGCACGGCGCGCAGGGTGGTGCTCAGCATCTTGGGCGCGAAGATCTGGGCGAACGAGGCGCGGTCCTCCGGCGCCACCTTCTTTTGCTGCGCCACGAAGATTTCCGGCTCGTCGACGAAGCGGCGGATGAAGATCACGAACAACGCCGGCAGTATCCCCAGCAGGAACAGCGAGCGCCATGCCCATTCATGCGGCAGCAGCGAGAACATCAGCGCGTACAGCAGCGCCGACACGCCCCAGCCGATCGCCCATCCCGCCTGCACCATGCCGACCGCCTTGCCGCGGTCCTTGGCGCGTATCACCTCGCCGATCAGGATGGCGCCGGCGGTCCACTCGCCGCCCATGCCAAAGCCCATCAGGCCGCGCGCCACCAGCAGCTGGGTGAAGTTCTGCGCCAGTCCGCACAGCACGGTGAAGAAGGCGAACCACAGGATGGTCAGTTGCAGCGTCTTGACGCGGCCGATGCGGTCCGACAGGATGCCGGCGATCCAGCCACCGAGGGCGGAGGTCAGCAAGGTGACGGTGCCGATCAAGCCGGCGTCGCCCTTGGACAGGCCCCAGGTGGCGATCAAGGTCGGGATCACGAAGCTGAGGAACTGCGTGTCCATCGCGTCGAGCGCGTAGCCGATCTTGCAGCTCCAGAAGGTGCGGCGCTCCTTGCCGGTCAGTGCGCGGAACCAGGAGAAGTAACCCTCCTGCTGGGCGGTTGGTAGTGCGCTGGTGTTCATGGTGCTCCCCTTTGTTTGGTGCAGCAATCCCCTTCGGCCGCGCTGTGCGGGTCCGTAGTGGGTGCTACTTTGGTTTTAAGTCAGAACGCTGCTAAAGATGAATTGCGGATGTCGGTGACCAGCATGTAGCCCGGCTGGTGGGTGATCGCCAGCGGCAGGCGCGCGTGGCGGATGGCTTCCTGCGGCGTGACGCCGCATGCCCAGAAGACCGGTATTTCGTCCGGCATGATCTCGACCGGATCGCCGTATTCTGGCCGCGCGATGTCGGCGATGCCGATCAGCGACGGGTCGCCGAGGTGCACCGGCGCGCCATGCACCGCCGGATAGCGGCTGGTGATCTGGATCGCGCGGACGGCGTCGGCGGCCTTCATCGGCCGCATCGACACCACCATCTCCCCGCCGAACGGGCCGGCGGCCTGGTTGCGGATATTGGTGCGGTACATGGCGACGTTGCGGCGTTGTTCGATGTGGCGCAGCTTGATGCCGGCCTCGATCAGCATCTGCTCGAACGAGAACGAGCAGCCGATCGCGAACACCACCAGGTCGTCGCGCCAGACGTCGTGCAGCGAATGGGTCTGCGATGCATCCTGCCCGCCGCGATAGATGGTGTAACCAGGCGTGTCGCTGCGCAGGTCCATGTCGGCACCCAGACGCGTCACGTTCCACTGGCCCGGCTCGCCCACCGCCAGCAGCGGGCAGGAGCGCGGGTTGCGCTGGCAGAACAGCAGGAATTCGTCGGCATGCGCCTGCGGCAGGATCACCAGGTTGGCCTGGGCATATTCACCACAGTAGCCAGCCGTCGGCAGGCGGAATTCGCCGCGGCGTACCTTGTGCCGTAATTGAAGTGGAGTCATGAAGGTCTCGTTGTTTTGAAGATGAAAAAAACTGTATGAGTTCAGAATAAACTTGTATATCGCTATCCGCTATCTAGTAATTTTTGCTGTGACTGTTTAGTTTTTCTTACCGACGTGCACTACACCGGCGCACGGAGATAAGGTATTCTTGTCCCATGAATATCCGATTCCTGGAGACGTTTGTCACCCTCGCCCAACTCCGCAGCTTCCGTGCCACGGCCCGTGCATTGCACGCGACGCCAGCTGCAATTTCCTTACGTATCAAGACCTTAGAGGAGGAATTGCAGACGGAACTGGTCGACCGGACCAAGCGGGATTTTTGCCTGACAGCGAATGCGGAATATCTGCTGGGACATGCGAAAGCGGTGGTCGACGCGACGCGCAGACTGCAGGCCGCGGCGCACAAAGATAGTGCAATTCGCGGCCGGCTGCGGCTGGGCGTGATCGAATCGGTGGTGCACAGTTGGCTGGCGCAATACATCCGCCAGCTCAATGTGTTGTATCCCGAGCTGGAAGTCGACCTCGCGGTCGACATGAGCAATGTGCTGGAGCGGCGCCTGCGCGCGCGCGAACTCGATCTGGTGATCCAGGTCGAGGGTGTGGAAAGCCGCGATATCGTTTCCGAGGCCCTGGCCGTGTATCCGCTGCACTGGATCGCGCGCCGGGGCTTGATTGACACCCGCAAGGAGGGACTGAACCAGCGCTTGCTGCGGATGCCCATCCTGACTTTCGGACGCGGCACGGCGCCGCAACGCATGCTGGAAGAGATCGTCAGCAAGATGGCGAACCTGGCGATGATACCGCTGGAACAAACCCGCATCACGTGTTCCCCATCGGTCGCGGCGATCGTGCAGCTGATGAAGGATGGCTATGGCGTGGCGGCGATCCCCAGCCTGTTCGTGGTCAGCTCGCTGGAGAGCGGCGAATTTATAGAACTGCCGGTGCACCCCGAGCCACCGTCCATCATCGTCTCCATGTGCTTCCAATCGAACGCGGAGATGCTGGTGCACGCGGCAGCCAACGCGGCGCGCCAGGCCTGCGCCAGCTATTGCGCGCAGGTCGATTCACGCTATATCAAGTCGCTGGGCTGAGGCCGGCACAAGTACTTACACCGGTCCTTGTAACATGGTCACCGGATCCAGGCGCGCGGCGCTCGCGGCTGGATAGGCGCCGGCGGCCAGACCGCTGATCAGGGCCAGCGCGGCCGAGCAGAGCGGCGTTGCGATATTTAGCGTGACCTCGATGCCCGCGATGGTCAGCGCCAGGCTGGCGCCGGCGATGCCCAACACCAGACCGAGCACCGCGCCGAACAGGCATATCAGCACACTTTCCATGAGGAACTGCGCCACCACGTCGGTCGCATGCGCGCCCACGGCCATGCGCAGGCCGATCTCCGCTTTGCGCTCTGAAACCGAGGCTAGCATCACGTTCATGATGCCCAGCGACCCTACCAGCAACGCCACGCCGCCCAGCACTGCAAGAAAGCGCGTATAGAGCGCCACCTGCTGCTGCCGAAGCTCGCTGACTTGCTTCGCCCCACTCGCTTGCACCGTCGGCGACACCAGGAAGCGTAGACGCGATGCCAGCAGTCCCGGCATGTCGGGCGGTGTTGTACTCGGCTGTAGGCGCGTCAGCAGCAGAGCCGTCGATGGCGCCGGCGGTCCGGCCAAGCGGCGCATGGAGGCATACGAGACAAAGACGCTGCGGTTCATCTTGACTGATTGCAGCAGATCGTCGCCAAAGTAAGGGGCCAAGACGCCGGCCAGCAAGAAGTTCTTGCCGCATAGACTGACCGGCATGCCGGGCCGCAGGTCCAGACGGGTCTTGCGCAACTCGGCGGCCGGCTCCGCGCCAAGTACGATCCACGGTTGCCGGCCATCGAGCGCATGCAGGAAGCGGCCGTATTGCAGGCGCAACGACAGCACGGCTGGTAAATCTGGATATGCGGCGATGATCTCAGGATTGCCCAAAGCCGTTTCCTGCCCGTTAGCGCAGCTGAAATGACGCTCAAGACGGGCCACGGACTGTACCTCCGGCATACGCCACAGCACGGCGGCGGCGGTGACGATCATCGCGTCCAGTCGCACCTGCGTCAGTTCGCCTAATGGGGTGCCTTCCCGCTTGTCCTGCATCGCGTCGGGAGGCGGCACGTTGATCGTCACCACGTCCGCGCCTAATTGATCAAGTGCTCGCGTGGCTTGGGCGGCGACGCTGTTGCCGATGATGAGCATGGACGTGACCGCCGCGATCCCGATCGCCACACCGACCACCGCCAGGCCGATGCGGCGGCGGTTCGTCTGTACGCTCTGCCACGCGAAGCCGAAGGCGATGCGCAGCCGTAGCCGGTGGCGCGCGTAGCGTTCACGCATGGAGGGGGTTGATGCATCCATCGTGCATGGTGATCTGGCGCGGCAGTTGCCGCGCAATCCCCATGTCGTGGGTGATCATGAGCAGCGCGGCGCCGTTCGCCGTCGTGACCTCGCGCAGCAAGTCCAGCACGCGCGCGCCGGTCGCCGAGTCCAGCGCGCCGGTCGGTTCATCCGCCAGCAGCAGTCTCGGCCGCCCGGCGACGGCGCGGGCGATGGCGACGCGCTGCTTTTCGCCGCCGGACAGCTCGGATGGCCGGTGCGACAGGCGATGCTCCAGACCCACCGCCGCCAGCGCCGCACGCGCCGCATCCAGCGACGCGCGCGGCGTCAGGCCCCGATACAGCAGCGGCATCTGTACGTTCTGCTGAGCGCTCAAGGACGGCAGCAGGTGGCACTGCTGGAATACAAAACCAATGTCCCGATTTCGCAGGCGCGCTTTCTCCTGCGACGACAAGGCCTGGGTATCCACGCCGGCCAGCCGGTAGTGGCCCGCGCTGGGCGTGTCCAACAGGCCGATCAGATTCATCATCGTCGATTTGCCGGAACCGGATGGTCCGACGATGGCCAGCGCCTCGCCAACGCGCACCCGCAGATCGATGCCCCGCACCGCCCGGACGTCTTCGCCGGCCACCTGGAAAGTCCGGGCGACCTGCTCCAGCTCGATCAGCAAGCCGGCCACGCGGGCGCCGCCATGAATGTCGGGCTCAGTCATTGCCCGCGCCCGATAGCAGCTTGTCCAGCATGCCTGCGCCGGCCGCCGCGGACGCCGGAACGGCGACGGGCACCCATACCTCTTCCCCGGCCGCGACGCCCGACTTGACTTCAACGCTGTCCACCAACGATTTGCCGGCGTCGATTTCCTGGACCCGCCCATGATCCGCCGCCGATCGCCGCACCCGCACCACCGGCCGGCCGGCCGCATTCCAGGCGACCGCGCCCAGCGGAACACGCAGCGTGGCCGGCCCCGGTTCCACCGTCACCCCGATGGTGACGCTGCTGCCGACGCGCAGCGCCCGCCGCGCATCCGTGGGGGGCTTGAGCAGGATTTGTACTTCGAATTCCGCCGAGCCGCGACTGCCCTGGCCACGGCCGTCCGTCGCGCGCGCCTGCGATGAAACACGCCGTACCACGCCGGCAAACTCGCGAGCGCCATCGGCGACCAGCGCGACGCGGGCGGCCTGCCCCGGTGCGATCTGCCGCGCATCGTCTTCGTCCACCCATGTCTTGATCAGAAAGGCGGAGGTATCGCCCACGGCCAGTATCACATCCTTGGGCGTGACTGCCGCGCCCGGGTTGAGTTCTTTTTGCGTCGCAACGTCGCCGGCATCGCCGGCCGCCGGATATAGCACCACGCCGGCCAGCGGCGACAGCATGGTTGTCGCCTTCAGCTTGGCGCGGATGTCGTCGAGGTGCAGTCGCCGGTTTTCCAGATCCAGTTCCAGCACGCGCAATGCCGTTCCCGAGCGCCGGAGCTTGAGCGTTGAGAGTTCATCGTGCGCGCCGTCGACCTGACTCTGGCCGGCGTCGATTTCCTGTTTTGCTGCGTCGAGTTCGGTACGCGCGATGATGCCCTTGTCATACAGCCGCTGCGCTTCCGCGCCGCGTCCCTGCGCTGCCGTCAGGGTATTCTGCGCGGCCAGCAGCCGGCGCGCCGCGCCTTGGTATTCGGTGCCTGATTCCAGTCTTTGCGCGGCGGTCAGGGCTTGCCGGGCCTGGATAGCCGCCATCTCGGCTTCGCGCCATTGGCGTTTGAGTTCAGAATCGCTGACTTGCGCCAGTCTTTGCCCCACCGCCACCATATCACCGAACTGCACATACCTGGCCAGCAGCACGCTATCGACCGGTGCGCTGATGTTGACGGTGTTGACCGGGCTGAGCGCTCCTTGCAGCAGCAGAGGTTGCGCTGTGCGCGCGCTCAGGACCTTGAGCCAACGGCCGTTGTCGGGCGCGGCCGGCCGCGCCACCAGCACCAGCCCGCAGGCGGCAAGGCCCAGCAGCGCCGCCGCGACCACGCGGCCGGACATCCATTTCCTAGGGGCGGGAGTTCGCATATCGGTATCTCGTATTCAGGTGTGTCATGGAGGAAGTCCCGTGTCCTGGGCCAGCGACGCCACGTGCCATTGTTCCAGCACGGTTCCGCTGACGCGTTGCAACTCCAACTGCGCCATGAAGATCGCGAAGTGCGCCTGCGTTTCCTGCGACAGCGTCTGGTTCAGCGCATCCTGCGCCAGCGACAGATCGGTCGCGCTGCTGCGGCCGGCGCGGGTCTTTTCGATTTCGGCCGCCAGCCGCTGCCGCGCCAGTTCCGCCGTGCGCTGCGCCATCCGGTACTGGAGCGCCGCGAATTCTATATTCTTGAGCGCGTCGCTCACCTCGGCGCGCGCGTTGCGCTTCAGGTCGGCCCGCGACAACTCGGCCTTCCGCAAAGCGATCCGGGCGGCGCTCGACGCCACCCGCGCCGCGGACTTGTCCAGCGGTATGGAGTAGTTCAGACCGACCGCGATATTGCTACGCCGCGTAGTCGGGCCGGCGCCGTTGTCGCTCGACTGGTCGCGGCGCACATAGAAATCCAGCTGGTTGCGCAGGCCGTCATCGGCCTCGATCACGCCGAACTGTCCGGCCTTGACGGCGTCCGCCGCCAGTTCCAGATCGACCCGCCGCGCCAACGCGGCCTGCATGGCCGCGCCCACGCCTTGGCTTGGCATCGGCAAATAGGAGATGAACGAATCGGCGAGCGTCACGGCCGTGCGGTCGGCATCCAGGTCATACCGGCCGATTACCCGCAGCAACTGGCGGCGGGCGACATTCTCTGCTTGCCGGGACTGCATCAACGCCAGCTCGGTCTGCGCCGCGTCGGCATCGCTCTGCAGCAAGGCGATCCGGGATATGCGCCCGGCGGCCAGCAGTTCCTCGTTGATCGACCTGGCCTCGGCCGCACGCTTGAGTGCGGCTTGCGCGAGCGCGACATTTTGCTGGGCTTGCTCCAAGCCGAAATACGCCACCACGCCGCCCAGCACCACGTCGCGCTGGGTCTGCAAAAAGCCCTTGCGCGCGCTCTCAAGCGCGAGGGCGGCGCGGTGTTCGTTGAGCAGCACCACGTCGCCGCCCGCACCGCGCAGTAGCGGCTGCGTCAGCGACAGCGAGCTGGTACGGCTATTGTTATTCGGCGTGCCGGTGGCATCAGGGCCGGCCATCGGTACGGCCTGGCCGTCGCGGTTGTACTGGCGTCCTTCCGACAGGGACAATTGTGTGCCGGAGCGCAGCTTCCAGGTGGACAGCAGATTGCCCGATGCGATCGCGCCGCGCGTGGCGGCCGCGCCGGTGGCGGATGTCCGCTCGCGTTCCCACTGGCTCGACAAAACCGCCTGGGGCAGGAATTCATGACGGGCCTGCTCGGTCTGCAGTTGTTGCTGCTCCACATCGAGTTGTTGGGTCTGGATGACGACGGCGCGCGTCAAGGCGCCCTGCAAGGCATCTTGTATGCTCAATCGCAGTACGGCCGGCGCCGTGGCGTCGGTCGCCATCGCCGGCTGGGGATCGACCATTAGCTCTGGAACAACAGGTCGGGCCCCGGCCTCGCCAACCGCCCACATCAGCAACGCCAGCAGCATATTCGAGTTGAATAAATGCATGACAAGGCGTATCAAAAGCGCGGGCGGAGGCATGCAGTTAAGGCTTAACGATCCACATCAGGTTCGAGCTGGTTCGGGTGTTGGTTGGCGTGAAGTGAACGGTCTTGGTGGCTGCGCCACCGCAGGCGCCGGAGAAAACCGAAGCCGTGTACGAACGATTCAACACCACAGGGCCCAAATTCTTGGCCTTGCCGGCGGTCAGGTCTTGCTGGCCGTTGACGTAAAAGCGCACGCAACCTTTGGTGGCGTTCAGGCCGACGATCGAAGCGGAGCTCGACGCGGCGGCCGCCGCACCGGACGAGCCGCTGGTGGCAGTACCCGATACGACCTGGCCAGATTGAGCGCTGGCGACACCGGAGATCAGCGCCCCCATAGCCATGACGGTAAACAAAAATACGCGCTTGCCAGTAAATTTACGATTGTTCATTTTGATACTCCTGATAAGTGATCTGATTCAATAGTGGTCGTTGACCGCCGGCTGCCATTCTCAGGCTTGCCAAACACATCTGTTTCAATCGGCGGCGTTTGAATCATAGGTTGACCAGGGCGCTCACTTATCCGGCAAAACGAAGTACTCCACGTCCACGCGAAGAAAATTTTCGCGGTGGTCACGGCCGCAGGCGCCTACCAGCGCATGATGGCGCGCACCTGCGGCAGCAGGTCCTTGGCGATGCTGACGGTTTGTTCTTTGGTAGGGTGGCCGTCGGTGGCGTCGCCCGGATAGGCCCGCGACGCGATGTAGTGCACCCGCGGGTCGCCGGCGCGGCGCACCGTCTCGTTGAGGTAGTCCACCAGCGCCGCCTTCTTTGCCCCGGTTTGCAGGCCGCCTTCGGTCAGTACGATCTGCGCTTGCGGATGGTCCCGCAACAGTATTTTCACCAGTCGCACGTAGGCCTGCACATACGGCTCGCGCTCAGGCATGCCGGGATTGGCGTCGTTGTTGCCGATGGCGCTGAGGATCAGGTCCGGCCGGTAGCCGCGCTGGTCCCACGGCACGGGATGCGCCTTGTCAGCGATCGCCAGTTGGTAGTAGTCCGCCAGATTCAGTTCGTCGGTCCTGTTGTCCCAGGTGCGCAGCAAACCGTGGCCGCCGTAGCAGACCAGTTGCACTTGCGCGTGCAGCGCATCGGCCATCAGCATGCCGTAGGACGCGCGGGCGTTCCACCATGACGGCTCCTTCTTCGCGCCCGGAATTCGGTCGATGGCTTCGCCGCAGGTGACGGAGTCGCCCAGCATCAGCAGCTTGCGCTCAGGGAGCGCGGGCGCCGGCAGCCACTGGCCGTCCGTATCGAAGCTCAGCAGCGCGGCCGTGCCATGCCAGGTTTCGGAACGGTTGATGATTTCCACCTCGTGTCTGCCGGCGCTGGCGCCCTCCACCAGCGCCAACGTCCACCGGCCGGACGATAGCCTGACCTTGCGCGCTTCGCCATGATCGACGATCACGTCCAGATAGCTGTTGCCGCCGCTCGCTTCCGCCTCGACGTCCAGGCGCATTCCCTGGAAAGCCAGGTAAAAACTCACACCCGGATAGCCGAAACGCACCGCGCCATCTTCGCGTACTTCGGCGCGGCCCATGCGCGCGATGCGCGGATCGGCCGCCGCGATCGGCGCCGCGCCCATCAAATTGCCTATGTCCGGCAGCATCGCATCGGACCAGATCTGATAGCCCTTGGCGGTCGGATGCAGGAAGTCCGCCATCACCTCGGGCGACATGTCGCCATCGGCCTGCAGGAAGCGTGCGCCGTAGTCGTGGAAGAAGACGTGACGGCCGTCGTCCAGCTTCGCGATCATGCGGTTCAACTCAGTCACCCGCGCGCGATTCGGGCTTTGCGCCGATTGATCGTAGGGCAGCACGGCGTTCAGCAGTACGCGGGCGGCGGGATATAGCGCGCGCAGCTTCGCCAACACCGCCCGCACACCGTCGAACACCCCGGACGGCGTGGCGCTGCAATGGAAGAAGTTATTCACGCCTATCGTCAGCACAACCACCTTGGGATGCAGCTTGTCCGCGTGGCCGTTCTCCAACCGCCACAGCACGTTGCCGGTGTAGTCGCCGCCGATGCCGAAGTTGGCTGGACGCCAGGCGCCGAAGGACTGGTCCCAGATCGCCTTGTTCCAGCCCGCGGTGATCGAGTCGCCGACGAACAGCAAGTCCACGCCGCCAGCATCGGCTATCGCGGTCTGGTCGCGGAATATCTGTTGCCAGCGCTGCGCCGTCATCCATGAGTAGTCCACCTTGCGCGGCGCGGGCGTGGTGCCGCACGTGCCGCCGTCGTCGCTAGCTTGAGCGCAGGAGCTTGCCAACACCGCCATCGCCAGCCCCGCGATCAGCTTGCGGCTCATGCTCCGCCCCGCATTTTCAGGCGCAACAACAGCACGCTATGCGGCGCCAGCTTGCCGTCGAGTTTATTGCCGGTGTCGCCGGACTTGCCGCTCCAGACGTCGGTCCAGCCATAGACGGCCTTGTTGAAGTCTGCTTCGCGCTTGCTCAAGTCGTCGCTGATGTGGTGCCGCTTCCAGTCGTAGCTGAGCGTGACCGCCTGCTCGCCGCGATTGAGCACCATCAGCGCCCAATCGCCGTCCGCCAGCGGCCTGGCCCAGTATTCCAGCCGTCCGCCGTCCATGAACTTCAAGGCCGGCATGCCCAGCCTGTCCTGGCTGATCGCTATCATCTCCTTGTTGGTCAGGATGCGGCGCTTCGCTTCCGGCATGCTGCGCAAATCGTTCCCCAGGATCAGCGGCGACGCCAGCATGGCCCAGATCGCGAAGTGCGCGCGGTCCTCGTCCTCGCTCATGCCGTTGCCCACTTCGAGCATGTCCATATCGTTCCAGTGTCCCGGACCGGCGAACTTGCGCAGGCCGGTCTGCTTGTCGAGAATCCGCAGCACGCCGAACTGCGACCACGAGCCGTGATTGAACTCGCAATCCCAGCAAGGATAGATATCGCCGGTGGTGCGCCAAGAATGGCCGACGTCGGCCGCCCAATCCCACGGTTTGCTTTCGCCCCATTCGCACATGCTGAACAACATCGGCCGGCCGGCGCTGCGGATCGCATCGCGCATGGTGGCATAGGCGCCGACGGCGTTCAGTCCCTTGCTGTCGCACCAATCGTACTTGACGTAGTCTATGCCCCAGGAGGCGTAGGTGATCGCATCCTGGTATTCATGTCCGCGGCTGCCCGGATGGCCGCCGCAGGTGGTGGCGCCGACGTCGGAATAGATGCCCAGCTTGAGTCCCTTGCCGTGCACATAGTCCGCCAACGCCTTGATCCCCGAGGGGAAGCGTTCCGCGTTCGGACGAATCACGCCGTCCTTGTCGCGCGTGCCGTGCCAGCAATCGTCGATGTTGACATACCGATCTCGCCTTTCATCTGGCGCGTGAATATGCGCCTGGAGCGCAGCTGGTCTATAACGACTACATGGCGCCGCGCGCCGGCGACGCCGCGCATCGGGCCGGCGTGCTCAAATTGCTGGAGAGCCTGAAGGCGCGCGGCACGCCGATCAATGCATTGGGATTGCAAAGCCATATCAGCGCGGCCGACGCGATGGCGGGCCCCGGCGGCGGCAAGCAGGCCGAGCTTGCTTGGCGCGGTTTTCTCGACGAGGTCACCGGCATGGGCTACGAACTGTTGATCACCGAGTTCGACGTCAACGACCGCGACCTGCCCGCCGACTGTGCTATGCGCGACGCCGGTGCGGCCGCCCTGGCGCGCGACTATCTCGATGTCACGCTCAGCTATCGCTGCTGCCGCGACATGCTGCTATGGGGCATGGCCGATCATGTCAGCTGGCTGCGGGAATGGAAGGCTGCCCAGCGCGCGGATGGCTTGCCGCAGCGCTCCACGCCGTTTGACGGCCGCTTGCAGGACAAACCGATGCGCCACGCCATTGTTGCGGCCTTGAACGGAATGCCAGACCGAGCGAACTGAGTAACAGGACCGCCGCACCGGCCAAAGGTGCTGGCGGCAGTGTTCAGTTAGCGGTTAACGACCCACACGAGGTGCACATTGGTGGGCGTGAAGGAAACGGTCTTCAGCGCAGCGCCGCTGCAGGCGCCGGCGAAAACAGACGCCGCATAGGTATTATTCAAACGTACGGCCCCTAAGCTCTTGGCTTTACCGCTGGCCAAATCTTGTTGGCCATTGATATAAAAACGCACGCATCCCTTGGTGTTGTTCAGCGCGGTCATGGTCGCGGTTGGCGCGGCTGCTGCTGTACCCACGCCAGAGGCCGCGGTGGCCTGTCCACCCGAACTACCAGTACCGAGAGCCTGCGCCCCCGAATTGCCAGCTCCGAGGACCAGTGCTCCTATAGCCGTCATCGCAAGCAAAAATGTTTTCTTGCTGAGAGTTTTTCCATTGTTCATATTGATACCTTTATCAAGTCGACGTTCTTAAGACAAATTGCCCGTTATGGCCTGCATGCCTATGGCATTCGACCGGTGCGGGCGCTTGGGACGGATCAGTTATTGACAGACCAATAGAGGTCGACCGTAGTCGACGAGCGTGCGATGGTGCGGCTGTCCGTGGCACTCGGCTTGAACGAAACGGTCTTGATGGCCTTGCCGCCGCACGCACCTGCGAAGACGGAAGCCTGAAGCAGCTTACCATTGTCCTGGACCGTGCCCAATTTGAAGCCGTGGTGGGCAGGAACGTCGTGCTGGCCATTGACATAAAAGCGCACACAGCCATTGGTGAGGTTCGAGCCGACCAGATGGTACGACGGAGCGGACGTGATGATCGCAGATTCCAGTGCGCCGGCGGAGCCGGAGGTCAGCGCACCCATCGCTGCGACGGTAAAGAAAAACGCGCTCTTGCCAATAATTTTACGGCTATTCATTTTGATACTCCTGATAAGTGATCTGATTAAATAACGATTGCTAGCCGCCGGCGGCCGCTCCAGACAACTGTTTCAACCGACGACATTTGGATCATAGATTGCCCTCGCCGGCCGCCAGGCGGGCCAAACGAAGTACACCGCTCCCGCGCGAAGCAAGCCTGCAGCCGCCCTCGCGCTTCCGGCTGGCAGCCCATCAGTGATGCTGCGCCGCTCACCGCAACGGCGAGCGATATCTGTTTTCGGCGGCAGGCAGCGTTGTTCGTTTTGTCGATCAAGCGCCTGGCGGGAGCCGCCTATGCTTCGGGCGTCGCAGGCTTCAACAGGCTGGTTCGACAGAGGTCCTGATTTATCTCCACCATCGAAGGGTATTGAAATGAACAACAGCAAAGTTATTGGCAACAAAGTGTTTTTCGCCGCGATCGCGGCCGCGAGTGTTTTGATCGCAGGCTCCGCCAGCGCCGGCGCGGGTGCGGTTGTCGTGGGTAGCGCGACTGCGGGTGCGACAGGCAGCAACAACCATCCCCAGAACTTCCTGGTAGCACGCAATTTCACCAAAGGCTGCGTGAGTTTTTACGACCAAGGCCAAGTGGTCATGAAAGTTGCTGCAGGCCAGTCAAGCGTCTTGGGTCTTACCACGCGCAACAAGACCTACCAGGCGTTGGTCTCCCAGCTCGGCTGCGGCTTTCCGTCACCCGCCAAACTGATTGAGTTCAACACCTCGAACGCCACCACCACCAAAAATGCTTCCGGCGGCTGGGATTTCTATTGGATCGTTAAGTAATCGAATGCTTCTGTCTGGAGCCTAGTGGCCCGGATGACAGCACATGAAGTGATGGATTTCGACCTGGCTGGAATCCATTTTTAAAAGGTAGTTGGTCAATTTGCATCTGTTTCTGATAGATGAAATATGGGATCTCAGTGGTTCATTTTTTCCCATGAAAGTCGCGCAGCCAACCACCCGTGCTGAGCGCATCGTTAGATGTTTTCATTTGGCGATATCAGCAGTGCTTATTTTTGCGATGCTTTACTTTCTTTGTATCGTTCGCCTCGCTAACAGCTATGCGATCTTTATTTTTGGCGCAGCCTCGATAGTTCCACTTTGCATTGGTATGTTTGCAAAGAGAAAACTGGTTTTTCAAATGCTTTTGTTGGGATATCTTTTTGAGATTTTATTTTTCACAGGCGAGGTACTGATCTTTCCCATATAACCGGATACAGCCTGCCTGCGAATAGCGGCTAGATTTCTTATCTTCAAGATGATAGATTGCAAGCTCTACTAACCAATATGGGGATGCAGCATGAGCACATATGCGGAAATTAAAGCACAAATCGCGGAACTGGAAAACAAGGCCAAAGAAGTGCGTTCTTCTGAACTGGCTGCGGCTAAGGCTCAGATTTTAGAAATCATGACGACTTACGGACTGACACTGAACGACTTTGGCGGCAGCGCTAAGCCAAAGTCGGCCAAAGTCCGTCAACCAGTTCCCGCAAAGTATCGAAATACCGAGACTAGTGAGACCTGGACTGGTCGAGGCCGGGCCCCGCTCTGGTTGGCGGGGAAAAACAAGGATGACTTCTTGATTAAGTAAAAGAACAACGAGATTTTTCATACGCCTTTCGCAGCGTGCGCAAACTAGCCTCTTATCCGGCAAAACGAATAAGTCGCACCCCTGCGAAGCAAGCCTGCCGCTGTGCACAATGTGTTCAACACGTCAGTATTGTGAGATCTCGCCGTCGCGTCGCACCCATCCCCACGCAACAATTGCCGTCAGAATGGCTGATCCGCAGATCGCCGTCGGCAACGCCGATGGCGATGCGCCCAGGCCGGGCGCCAGCAGGAAGCCCGCGCCCACGGCCACCAGCGGCAGCGTCGTCCCCAGCCACGCGCTCGCGCGCCCCGCAGCGCGCTGGAACGGCGCCATCGCGGCGGCCTGGCCGCAGGACTGGTGTATCGCGTGGGCCAGCACAAACAACATGTAAGGCAGGACGACCGCGGCCGCCGACCTGATTCCCGACAGCGCAAGCAGGCCCATGGCGCCGCCGCCGGCGATGCCGACCAGACTGGCGCCGCAGACGGTTTTGCGCAATCCGAACGCGACCAGCGCGCGGCGGCAGATCACGGTGCCGGCCAAATACAGCAGGGAGCATAGCGACAGCACGGCGCCATATTCGATCGTGCTCAATCCGCACTGCTCGATCAACAGAAACGCCGAGCCGCTTAAAAACAGATAGTGGCCAAGATAGGAGCACGCGGTCAGCGCGGTGTAGACCCGGAACACCGGATGACGCCAGATGTCGCGCCAGCCGCATGGCGGCAACCGCACCATCGCCTGGGTGTCCAGCGTTTCGCGCAGGCCGATGGCGGCCACCGCTAACGCCAGCACGCCGACCAGGCCATAGGCGGCCAGCGCGCCCGGCACGCCGCTGCTGCCGACCAGCATGCTGCCCGCCAATGGCCCCGCCAGCGAGATGGCGCTGATCCACGAAAAACAGCGCGATAGCACGATGATGGATTGCTGCGGCGAATAGAGATCGCGGATGATGGCCCGTGCGCACACGCCGGCGGCGGCCACTCCCGCCCCTTGTGTCCAGCGACAGGCGATCAGTGCGGCCAGGTCCGCCGCAAAGAAGCATCCGATGGACGCCAGCACGAACAGTAGTAATCCGGTCAGCAAGGCCGGGCGGCGCCCCCACCGGTCGGCCAGGATGCCCCAGATGATTTGGGTCGAGCCGAAGCCCAGGATCAGCGCTGAAAATGCCCACTTGCGCACGCCGCCGTCGGCCAAGGCGGGCAACAGCGGCAGTGTCGGCAAGATCAAGGCGCTGCTGAGCGCGTGCAACGACAGCAACAGCACCAGCAGAACCCGCAGGGTCGCTGTCGATGGCGCCGCCGCGGTCATCGCGTCAACGCCGCGCAGGTCCGGCGCGCTGCGAACTCTCGCGCACCACCAGCCCGGCCGGGAACACCCGCTGCACCGGCGGCGCAGCGCCGGCGCCGAGGATTTGGTCGAGCAGCATCTGCACGCTGGCCTGCGCCATTTCCAGCACCGGCGAATGCACGCTCGACAGCGGAGGAATGCAGTAGTCGTCATAGTGCATATTGTCGAAGCCGACCACGCTGACGTCGCCGGGCACGTTGACGCCCAGTTCATGCAGGCCTTTGAGGGCGCCGAGCGCCATGCGGTCGCTGGCGAAGATCAGCGCGTCCGGCCGGTCACCGGTGCCGCACAGTTCGCGGGCGATGCGATGGCCGCTGGCTAGCGACCAGTCGCCGCTGACCGCCCACGGCGCATGGACCGCCAGGCCGTGCTCGCGCATCGCGCGCGCGTAGCCGCGCTGGCGTTCCTCGACATCCTCGTTGCCGCGGCCGTCGCGCTGGCCGCCGATGAAGGCGATGTGACGGCAGCCGGCGGCGTGCAGGTGGCCGACGACCTCGGCCGTCACCTCCTCGTTGTTCTGCGCCACGTAGGAGAACGCCGGGTCACGGGTGCCGAACACCACGAACGGCAAGCCGTGGCGCTTGAGTTGCTCCAGCACCGGATGGCCGGTGCGCTCCACCACCGCCACCACGCCGTCGACCCGCCCGGCCAGGAACAGGTCGCGCACCAGGGCGTAGGCCGCCGCATCGTCGCCGATCTGGCTGCGCTGCATCAGCGCGTAGCCGTGCGTATCGGCCACGCGGCCAAGCACCTGCAGCACGTTGTTCCAATAGGTGTCCTGGATCTGGAAGGAGCGATTGTCGTAGGCGGCGCGCTCGCCGAAGAAGATACAGGCCAGCGTGTTGGTGCGGATCGCGCGCATCGAACGGGCGGCCATGCTCGGCACGAAGTTGAGCACGGCGATCGTTTCCTGCACGGTCCTCAGCGTTTTCTGCGCCACCTTTTCGGGATGATTGAGCACCAGGGACACGGTCTGATAGCTGACCCCGGCCATCTTCGCCACGTCCTTGATGGTCACGCGCTTCATATTTCTTTCAACGGTCAACTCGGCTACCTCGGAATTCGCTGCCGCCCCTGACCTACGCGGAACTGGGTATCGAACGCGAACATATCGTAAAAAACGCAAAACTCGGGCGCGCCCAGTTCGATCAACGGCACCCGCTTCTGCAGCATGTTGAAGCACGCCGATTGTACCGCGAGATACTCGCGTTGCTGCTCCGGCGTCATCCAGTCGACCAGATAGGCCAGCGAGATATGGAAGCCGTACTGCTCGTGGTCGGGCGCGCGCAGCCGCAGTTGTGCCGACAGCCGGTCGCGCAGGCGGCGCAGCTTGCGGTTCTCCTGCTCGTCCAGCGGCAGCAGCCGGATGGTGGCGCCGGGATCGCGACGCAGGCTGAATTCATCGAGCCGCATGCGCAGCGGCAGCGCGCAGTCCAGTTCAAAGCCTTCGAGTTGACGCTCCAGATAGCGGTGCGAGGCTTCCAGCGGCGCGTCGATCGGCAGGCCGGCTGGCCAGATGCCGGCGCGCCGGCTGCTGTCGGTCACGCCTTCGAACACCGTCATGTGATAGCTCGACGGCGGCAGCAGCGCCAGGCAGTGCGCGTAACTGCCCGCCGCCAGTGTGTCGCGCACGCTGGTCAGCGCATCCGACAGCGGTGTCGCCAGCGGAATGTGGCTGATGATGGTATTGCCCGGAAAACGGAAGGGGCTGCCGTCGGCGTTGAATTTCCGGCCGACCGAAGGCGGCCGGCGTGGGCCGGCGTCGGTCGCGGCCGGAGCGTCGGTCGCGCGGGCCAGCGCGGCGCCGCCCCCGGCCGCCATGGCGGCCAGCGAGGCGTTCAGCATAAAGCTGCGGCGTGTGTTGGTCATCGTATGCGTTCCCCCGGATTAGAGCTTGATGTTGAGGCCGACCAGGACCGACGGGAACAGCTTCCACGCCGACTGCACCTGGCCGCTGCCGAAATTGTACTGTTGCCCCTGCGACGTGGCGTTCAGCACGTCGAGCGAGATCGACGCGCGCTTGGAAATATCGTAGGCCAGCTGGATATCGACGTTGTCGGTGGCTGCCTGATAGCGGTTGAAGATGAAGCCGGCCGGCGTGAAGTTGGGGAAGCGGCTGTCCCACAGCTTGCCCAGGTGGCTCCACGCCAGCTTGGCGTGCACCGGTCCCTTTTCGTAATACAGCGAGGCGTTCAGGATCTGCTTCGGTTGCTGCTGCAGCGCGTCGAGCACCAGCGTCGATCCGTTGGACAGGGTCACCGGCGCATGCGCGCGGCTGTAGCTGCCGTTGACGCTGACACCCAGGCCGTTGAACGGCGCGGGCAGGAAGGTCAGGTCCTTGGTCACGCCGAATTCGATGCCGGTCAGCCTGGTCAGGTCGGCAGTGTTGCGCGCCTGGGTCACCAGCACCTGGGTCGGCACGCCGTTTACCGGCAGTGATTGCATCTGGCCGAAGTTGAAGATTTCATCCTTGATGCGCTTGTGGAACAACGCCAGGGACACGATGCCGCGTCCGTCGTCCAGATACCATTCGTGGCCGAGATCGAGGTTGGTCGACAGGCGTGGTTTCAGATCAGGATTGCCGGTCGACAGGGTCGGCACGCCGCTGCTGGTATTGAGCGCGCCGCCGTGGGTGGCGATCTGGTCGAAGCGGGGGCGGCCCACGGTCTGCGACAGGCCCATGCGCAGCTTGCTCTCGGCGCCGGTCTCCATCACGGCGGTCACCGACGGCAGCAGATTGCTGTAGGAATTCTTCGTCGGCACCAACGCGTAGACGCCATTGGTGGCCAGATAGCCGTCGCTGTCGAAGTGCGTCTGCTCCAGGCGTAGCCCGCCGACGACCAGCCACTTGTCGGTGCGGAACTGGGTCTGCGCATAGGCGGCGTTGACATGTTCGCGCAGGTCGTAGGTGTTGCCGTACTGCGAGGCCAGATCGACCGTGGTTTTCTCGCCGCCGCCGTACTTGGCAAAGGCGGCGTCGGCCAGGCCGAAATCGATGACCGGGATGCGGGTGTTGCAGGCGACCGCGCACAAGCCGCCGCCGCTGACGACGCTGGCCAGCGTGTAGGGCGCGCCACTGTAGTCGGTGCGGTAGAACGAGGTGGCCGATTCGGTCCGCAAGGCGCGCGCGCCGACGGCGCCGCCCCATCCCCTGCTCTCTTCGCCCATATTGTATTTGAGGTTGGTCTGCACGTCCTTGACGGTCGCCGCATACCAGGTGCCTTCGGCGCGATGGTATTGCAGCGCATAGCGGGACGGATCGGCGGCGTTCGGCGACACCGCCGTGAACACCGGATACTTGCCGCTCCAGTCGTAATTGAAGGCCAGGCCGGACTGGATGAAGCGTTCCCAGGTCTGTGGGTTTTCCACCGTCGACTTCGACAGGCTGGCGCGGACATCGGCCGTCAACCCGGGCCGCAGCTCGATTTTATATTCGCCGTTGGCGCCATACAGCGCGCGGTCCCAGCGCAGCCGTCCGACGTCCGCCGTTTGTGAGGCCGAGCTGATGGCGCCGCCGGTGGCGCTCTGGTTGCCGACCTTGGCCGAGCTGTCGACCGAGGCCAGCAGGCCGTAGCGGTCCGAGTATTCCTTTTGGCGGAAGTCGTACGTGCTGACATAGGCGCTCATCGCCTCGTCCGGGTGCCAGTCCAGCCGCGCGGTGAGGCCGGTGCGGGTGCGCGTGTTGTCGTAGTTGTACCAGCGGCGCTCGGTCGGCACCGCGTAGCCGTTGCCGCCGCCGAAGACCGCGCTGCGCGTCCCGGCATCGGTGTAGCTGTTCAACGTGCTGCCGGTCTCGATCTGCGGCACATTGATCTGGCGGGTCCAGTAGCTGGCCGTGGTCATCAGGCCGAAGGCGTTGCGGGGGCCGAAGCGGGTGGCCCAGCGGCCCTGCGCCTCGCCGATGGGACGCGAACCGCCCGATTTTGGCTGGCCGAAATTCTCGCCGGCCTTGACGGAAAAGTCGAGCAGGTCGGCGCGGTAGTTGAAGGCGCCGCCGCTGACCATGTTGACCACGCCGCCGATGGCGCCGCCGTCCGTTTCCGGCAACGGGTTCTTGCTCACGTCGACCCGGCGCACAAAGTTCGACGGCAATACTTCCATGTAGATCTGGCGGCCGCCGATGTCGGCGGTGGCCAGCGTGAAGCCGTCGATCAAGGTGGTGTTGTAGTTGGCGTTCAGGCCGCGCACCACGACAAACCGCGGTTCGCCCTGATAGCTGAGCGTCGCCACGCCGGTCACCCGCTTGAGCACATCGCCGACGTTGAAATCGGGCAGTTTGCCGATTTCGTCGGCGGCGATGGTATCGACCATGGCGACGGACTCCCGCTTGGTGGCGATGGTTTTGGCGTTCGACGAGCGCACGCCCCGGATTTCTATGGCTGCCGGCACTACACCCTCCGCAGCCGCCATAGGCACTTCGTCCGCCATCGCCTCGCGCGCAGAGGCCGACAGCGCCGCGCCGATGGCTACGGCCATCAGGGAGAGGCGGAATGACAGGGATTGAGGGGATTGAATCAACATTATTGCCTCCATGATAAGCCATCCAGGGATAGATGCGCTCCGAATTTATTAGAACGTTCTAATTTTAAGCTGAATTGAAAAGGAATTCTCCCCGGAATTAGCCAAAAGTAAACGTTTTCAGCAGGTACTTTACTCCAGAGTGCTCATTAGTGAATTAGAACGTTCTAATTATATTGGCTATATATTTCATGCTGATGACATTGAAGTTGCAATAAAATCACGATCAACCAGTTCCGTCTGACGTAAATACAACAAGCAAGTTGCAATCATCAAATTGTCTATACAACTATGGATGGCAATGTTAGCCTTGTTTTACCCCGTAACAACCTCGCGCCGTCCTGCCTTATCGGGCAAAGCGGCAAGTCAGCTTGTGCTATCGCACCCCGTTGGCCTCGAATACCTGGCACATATCCTGCTCTATAAACCTGTTGCCCAGTTATTTGTATAGACAACAGTAATCGGCATGTATAGACAATACGCCGCCGACTGCAATTCAGTTCGCCCCACAAGGCATAGTGGCCGCTCCGTTTTGGTGCCACGCCGCCATGTGATGGTGCAATTTCATGTAGCTATCCAGACCAGAAGAAGGAATGACAAAATGGGGAACAAACTGATGGGGTTAAGCGCGTTGGCGATGGTTTCGACTAGCGCTATCGTTTCCGGACAGACGCAGACGCCGGCTACCGACCGCGCCGACCAGATCGAGCGCATTGAGGTGACTGCTTCACGTTCGGCGCGCGCCGAAGAAATCCAGCAGGTGCCGATGGCGCTGACCGCCATCAAGCCGGAGAGCCTGGCCAAGTTCGGCCTGTCCGGGCTGGCGGACATCGCCCGTCTCGCGCCATCGGTGGACATGCAGGAGCAAGGCCCCGGCGTCAACAACATCACCATGCGCGGCCTGGTCGTGCGCGGCATCACACCGTCGGAAATCGCCGACGCCTCGCTGGTGGCGGTGTATGTCGACGACATGCCCGTCACGCTCAAGTCCGGCAATCCCGACCTTAAAGTGCTGGACCTGGAGCGCATCGAGGTGCTGCGTGGCCCGCAGGGCACGCTGTACGGTGCTGGCGCCATGGCCGGCACGATACGCCAGATCACGCAAAAACCTGATGCCGATTCGATGTTTGGCTCGTTCGAGGCGGTCGGTTCCAGCACCTCCGGCAACGGCGGCGCCAACGGCAACCTGCGCGGCATGGTCAACATTCCCGTCAAGGAAGGCGTACTGGGCCTGCGCGTGACCGGCTACACCGGCGAGGATAGCGGCTACGTCAAGAACATCCTGAACGGCAAGCGCACCAACGACACCCGCACCGACCAGGGCCGGGTGGCCATGCGCCTGCAGGCCTCGTCCGACCTGACGGTCGACGCCAGCATTACCGCCTCCTCCATGAGCGGCGGCCTGAACGGCGCCTTCAGCGGCCTGGCGCCGTTCACCACCAGCGCCATGACGGAGCAGAGGACCAAGGACGACATGCAACTGTACAACCTGGCCGTCAACTACAAGATGGCCAAGGCGGAACTGGTGTCGTCGACCACCTTCGTGCACCGCAAGACGCTGTACCGGAAATCGGATGAATACAACACCACCGCCTTCATCTTCCCTGGCCAGAGCCTGATCCAGGCCGACTATACGATAGCCAACAAGCTGCAGGACTTCGCGCAAGAATTTCGGCTCAACTCGACCGAGGCTGGTCCGCTGAAGTGGACCGCCGGCCTGTTCCTCGAAAGCGGCAAGCGCGACTTCTGGGAAGACGAACCGACCCCGGGCATGGACGCGCGCTACGCGGACGCCTACGGCTTCCCCGGTTACAGCTCGCTCGTCAATGACCTGGCCTTCAATAAGGACGACCAGTTCTCCGGCACCCAGGAGTCGCGTTCGCGCCAGGCTGCGCTGTTTGCCGAAGCGACCTACACGCTGTGGGACAAGCTGGACCTGACGGCCGGCGTGCGCCTGTTCACCCAGTCCGAGGATTTCAAGCTGCGCTTCACCGGCTACTACGGCAACACGCCGGCGGCCACGGTCGATGCACCGGTCGGCACGCCCAACGTCGTCAGCAGCAAGGCCAGCGCGCGCGGCGGCAATCCGCGCTTCGCCGCCGCCTACCATCTGGCCCCGGAGCACTTGCTCTACGCGCAGGCCGGCAAAGGCTTCCGCTACGGCGGCAACAACCAGCCGGTGCCGGAGACCTTGTGCGGCATCCAGGCGCCGGCCAGCTTTGGCCCGGACCAGTTGTGGAGCTATGAGCTGGGCTCGAAAAATACCTTCCTTAACCAGCGCGTGAGCCTGAACGTGGCGGCCTTCCTGATCGATTGGGAAAAGGTACAGGTCGCCAACTACCTGCCGTGCTCTTACTACTACACGCAGAATGCCGGCAAGATCCGCAGCCAGGGCCTGGAAATCGAATCGATGGTCAAGCTGGCGCGCCGCATGAGCCTGGGCTTCAACGCGGCTTACACCGACGCCAAGGCCAGGACCGCCATCGTTACGCCGCTCGAGGCGCAATCGGCGCCGGCCGGCACCCGCACGCCATACGCGCCGCGCCTGACCGCCAGCCTGTCGTTCAACTATACGGTGCCGCTGGCCGACAGCGATGAGGTGGGTATTGCGGCGACCTATTCCTATCGCGGCAACTCGTACACGGACTTCGCTCCGACCGGCAGCAACTATGCGGAAATCCCATCGTCGAGTATGCTGAACGCGGCGCTGTCCTATAAATCGGGAAAATATGAGTTCGGCCTGTTCGGCACCAACCTGAGCAACCGTACCCGGGTCGTCGACGTGACCCGCGATCCAAACGGCCTGCAGCCCGGCGACACCATCTACATGGCCCGGCCGCGCACCGTGGGCGTGCGCGTCAAGGCGCGTTTCTGATGTCGTGCATTTGTGGATGAGCCATTGATGAAAATATATCGCGACATCGCCGCCGCAGCCTTGGCCGGCGCCATGCTGGGCGCTTGTACCACGGCCGCGGCCGCGGCACCGGCATCGGCCTGGTGCGCCAGCGGCAAGACCGTTAATTTCGCTGGCCTGAACTGGGAGAGCGCGCGTTTCCTGACCGAAGTGATGCGTTACGTGCTTGAGCAGGGCTATGGTTGCCGCACTGACGCCCTGCCCGGCACCAGCATCGCGATGGAACTGGCGCTGGCGCGCAACGACATCCAGGTTTTCGCCGAGGAATGGATAGGCCGCAGCACGGCCTGGAATGATGCTGCCAAGGCCGGCAAGGTGGTGGCGCTGGGCGATATCATCAAGGACTCGTCCGAAGGCTGGTACGTGCCCGAGTACGTGGTCAAGGGCGACGCCAGGCGCGGCATCAAGGCGGCGGCGCCCGGCCTGCGCTCGGTGGTCGACCTGCTGAAATACAAGGATGTGTTCATGGACGACGAGGAGCCGGAGAAGGGCCGCTTCCTGAACTGCCCGACCGGCTGGACCTGCCAGGGCGTGAATACCCAAAAGCTCAAAGCCTATGGCATGAACGATAGCTACGTCAACTTCCGTCCGGGCACCGGGCCGGCGCTGGACGCGGCGATCGCCTCGGCGGTCCAGCGCGGCCGTCCGGTGCTGTTCTACTACTGGAGCCCGACCGCGATGATGGGCCGCTACAAATTCATCCGGCTTGAGGAACCGGCTTTTTCGCAGGCCTGCTGGGACACGCTGACCGCGCAGAACAACACCCGGCCCTGCGGCACCGTCAATCCACCCAACCGCCTGCGGGTGGGCGTGTCGCGCGCCTTCCACGACGCCGACCCGGCGCTCAGCGCGCTGTTCGAGCAGATGAACGTGCCGGTCGGCCTGCTCAACGTCCTGCTGGCCGAACGGGAGGCCAAGAAACTGGAGGCGCCGGCGCTCGCCCTGCTGTTCCTCAAGCGCCAGCCCGCCATCTGGCAGGCCTGGATGCCGGCCGATGTCGCGGCCAAAATCAGTTCCACGCTTAAATGAGGTTTTCATGCCATCGTTTCCCGAAGCACTAAATATTTCCCTGGTCGAGACGATCAACGAGACGGTCGACGCCATCAACAGCCGCTTCGGCGACGCCTTCCATGACGGTTCGATCTGGCTGCTGCGCCATGTACTGGTGCCGTTCGAGGGCGCCCTGCGCACCCTGCCCTGGTGGCTGGTGCTGGCCGGGGTGTTCCTGCTCAGCCTGCACGCTACGCGACGCTGGGGCCACGCCGCCGGCTATACGGCCTGCGTGCTGCTGGTAGGCTGCCTCGGCTTGTGGGACCAGTTGATCCAGACGCTGGCGCTGGTGCTCGTCGCCACGTTGATTGCGGTGCTGCTGGCCGTGCCGCTGGGCATCCTCAGCGCCCGCAGCGACGGCCTGCGCCGGCTGTTGATGCCGGTGCTGGACGTGATGCAGACCATGCCCAGCTTTGTCTACCTGGTGCCGGTGCTGATGCTGTTCGGGCTGGGCAAGGTGCCGGCCATCCTGGCTACCATCATCTACGCGACGCCGCCGTTGATACGCCTGACCGACCTTGGCATACGCCAGGTCAGCGGCGAGTTGACCGAGGCCGCCCGCTCCTTCGGCACCACCCGTTGGCAATTGTTGATCGAGGTACAGCTACCACTGGCGCGGCCCAGCATCATGGCCGGTTTGAACCAGACCATCATGATGGCGCTGGGTATGGTCGTGATCGCGTCCATGATAGGCGCGCGCGGTCTCGGCGAGGACGTGCTCGAGGGCATACAGACCGTCAACATCGGCAAGGGCCTGCAGGCCGGCATCGCCATCGTCATCCTGGCGATCGTGATGGACCGCATCACCCAGGGCTACGGCAGGGACCGCCGTCAGCGTATGACACAAGCAGACAAGGCAGGCCTATGATTCCCTACAAAATACAAGTCAAAAACGTCTGCAAGATTTTCGGCGCGCGCTGGCGGGAGGGACTGCGTTTGCTTAACGAAGGCGGCAGCAAGGCCGACGTGTTGGCGCAGACCGGCTGCAACGTCGGCCTCAGCGACGTTTCGCTGAACATCCAGGCCGGCGAGATCTTCGTCATCATGGGTCTGTCCGGCTCCGGCAAGTCGACCCTGGTGCGGCACTTCAACCGCTTGATCGATCCGAGCGCCGGCGAGATCCTGATCGACGGCCGCGACGTGCTGTCCATGTCGGAGCGCGAGCTGCGCGAACTGCGGCGGCGTCACATCAGCATGGTGTTCCAGGGTTTCGGCCTGATGCCGCACCAGACGGTGCTCGACAACGCCGCTTTCGCGCTGCTGACGCGCGGCGAGCCGAAGACGCAGGCCCGCACCAAGGCCGCCGTCTGGCTGGAGCGTGTCGGCTTGAAGGGTTATGAGGATAAATATCCCGACGAGCTGTCCGGCGGCATGCGCCAGCGCGTGGGCCTGGCGCGCGCCCTGGCGGCCGACACCGACGTGCTGTTGATGGACGAGGCCTTCAGCGCCCTTGATCCGCTGATCCGCGACGACATGCAGGACCAGTTGCTGTCGTTGCAGACCACGCTGCACAAGACCATCATCTTCATCACCCACGATCTGGACGAGGCGCTCAAGCTGGGCGATCATATCGCTATCCTGCGTGACGGCCGACTGGTGCAGGTCGGCACGCCGGACGAGATCCTGCGCTCGCCGGCGGACGACTATGTCCGAAAATTTGTCGAAAAGCGCGCCCATGCGGCGGCGCTGCCGGCCCGGATAGGATGATCACCATGCAGACCGCAACCATATTCCTGGATGACCAGGCCCCGGCCCGGTATGACGACGTGGTCCGGGTCGCCCACGGCGCCCGGCTCGAACTGAGCGCCGCGCTGTGGCGGCGCATCGAAGACGCACGTCTGATCGTCGAGCGGATCGTCGCCGACGGCGTCAAGGCCTACGGCATCAACACCGGCCTGGGCGCCCTGTCCGACGTCGTACTTGGTGGCGAGCAGCTCGCCGAGCTGTCGCGGCGCACGCTCAAGAGCCATGCCTGCGGCCTGGGCGCTACCTTGGGCCTGGTTGAAACGCGTGCCATCATGTGCGCGCAAATCATTAATTACAGCCGGGGGCATTCCGGCATCAGCGCGCACGTGGTCCGGCAATTGCTGGACTTCCTGAACCTGGGACTGACCCCGGTGGTCCCCATGCAGGGCTCGGTGGGCTATTTGACCCACATGGCTCACGTCGGCTTGACGCTGATCGGGCTGGGCGAGCTGCGCTTTCGCGGGCAGACCATGCCGGCAGCCACAGCGCTGGCGATGACCGGGCTGGCGCCGGTGGCGCTGGCGGCGAAGGACGGCCTCAGCCTGGTCAACGGCCTGCCCTGCATGACCGGACTGCTGTGCCTGGCGCTGGACCACGCCAAGCGGCTGGCGTGCTGGGCCGACGTGATCGGCGCCATGAGTTTTGAAGCGCTGCGTGGCCAGCTGAGCGCCTTCGACGCCGAGGCGATGCTGCAAAAGCCGTATCCAGGGCAAATCCATGTGGCCGCCAATCTGCGCGCGTTGCTGGCCGACAGCGTGGTGCTGCGCGGCGGCCAGGGTATCCGCACGCAGGATGCGCTGAGCCTGCGCTCGATGCCGCAGATCCACGGCGCTGCGCGCGAGCAGATCACCCACGCCGAACGGCAAATCAATATCGAGTTACGGTCGGCCAACGACAACCCGTTGGTGTTCGGCGACGAACATAACTACCGGGTGATCTCGCAAGCCAATCCGCACGGAGAGGCGATGGCGATGACGGCCACTACGCTGTCGATAGCGGTAGCGGAGCTGGGCGGCGTGGCCGAGCGCCGCGTCGATCGCCTGGTCAACCCGCATGTCAGCGGTCTGCCGCCATTCCTGATCGCCGAGAGCGGCGTCAACTCCGGTCTGATGATCGTCCAGTACGCGGCGGCCTCGCTGGTTGCGGAAAACAAGATGCTGGCCCAGCCCATGGTGCTGGACAATTACATTACCTCGGCGCAACAGGAAGACCACCTGTCGCTGGGCACGCCTGCTACCTTGAATCTGCTGCGGATATTGAGCAACGTGCAGAAGGTGCTGGCGATCGAATACATCACGGCAGGCCAGGGCTTATACTTCTATCCCGAGATGGAGCTGGGTGCGGGAACCCGGCTGGCGCTGGACCATTTGCGCAGCAAAGTGCCGCCGTTGCTGGAAGACCGCATCGTCTCGCACGACATCATGCTGGCCGATTACCTGATCGACGACGACCGGCAACTGGCTGTATTTGAGGCCGCCTTGAGTAGGAAGTTGTGGCCGCCGGAACAGGCGGCGTCGGCAGCGTAGCTATCGTCCTGGCTGGCGCACCCGGTTGTATGGCCGTGGCCACAACCGTTAACTCTGCTGCGCGGCGGTGTTAGTGCTGCGCATCCATTCGACGGCGATCTGCTGATGGCGGCCAATGACTTCCGGCTGCAGGACCGCTCGGGTGTGGGGATCGCGCACTTCCGGTCGCCCTTCGAGTGCCAGCACCAGCCCGCTTTGTATTTCCTTGTAGGCATCCTCGTAACCTTGCGAATTCAGGTTATCGTTCTCGTCCTCCAGCCGGTCCTCCACACGGTCACTCTCCTCGTGGACCAGTTTCATGATTTGCTGCGTGACGGGATCGTGCTGGCGGGCATAGGCGTGCAGCGGTGGCCAGTCCTTCAACACGCGCAGCTGGCCGGCCGGTGTGCTGCTGCGCTGCGCTGCGTGACGCATCCCCAGTTCAATGACCAGCCGCGGCGCTACCTGGCCGGCGTCGATCCGGCGCGCCAAGGTTTCCGGCGTCAGCGCGGCCAGCTCGTGCAGGGTGTCGCCTGCGGCCGGCGGCGGCGCGGCGGCGGACGAGCTGGCCGCCGCCGGCACGCTTGCGCGCAGGTGCTGCAGATGGGTCGGCAAGCGTATGTCGCAGCGGTTCGCCAGGCGCAGGATGGAATCGGGCAAGCCCGTCAGCTGGCTACAACCTGTCAGCACCAGCCGGTTCAACTGCGGCAGGTCGCCGATCGATGCGGGCAGCGTGCGCAGCCCGCTGCAGCCGCGCAAGTCCAGCGTTTGCAGATTGTGCAGCCGCCCTATTTCCTCGGGCAGCCGTGACAGCTGCGGATTGGCGCTCAGGTTAAGATTGCTGAGCCGCTGCAGGCGGCCTATGTCCGTCGGTACCTCGGCCAGGTTGCAGCCGGCGACCCGCAAAGTCCTCAGGTAGGGCAGCGCCGTCAAGTCCCTCGGCATGGAACCGAGCGGCAGGTTACCCAGGTTCAGCTCCTGCAGCTGCGACAGACCGCCCAGCGGCGGCAGCTGCCGCACCCGTCCTTCCACGATGTGCAGGCTGCGCAAGCCTGGTAACTGGCCCAGGCTGCGCGGCAGCGCGTGCAGCCGGTGATTGCCCTGCAGGCGGAGCGAGTTCAAGCGCGCCAGACGGCCGAGCGACTGCGGCAGGCTGCGCACGTCGCAGCTCACCAGGTTCAACTCGCGCAGGCCGTACAACTCGCCGATGGCCTCGGGCAGGTGCATGACCGGCTGGCCCAGCAGACGTATCTCGCTGGCGTGGCCGTTGTGCACCGCCCTGATGCGGTCGGCCACCATGGCCACGGCTTGGCCGAACTGGGCCGGCGTCGCCGTGCCGCTCACGCCGTCGGTATGGAAATCGTGGGCTTGGGCCACGGTCCCGGCGGCCCAGGCCTGCAGCGCGGCGTTGAAGTTGTGGGGCCCGGGTTGCGGCGCGCCGGGCATCTGGCCGCGCCGCGCACCGGTGGCGCTTGATGGCGAAGCCGCCGTCGCGGCAAGGGACGCCCGGGCGCGGCTCGGCGGCGCGTGCAAGGGGCTGGACGGCGCGGCGCCGGCCTGGCTGGCGCGCGGGCCGCCGGCAACGATGCGCGGACCGGCGCCAGCCTGCCGGTCGGCAGCGCGGTCTTCGCGCGCCTGGGCCGGCACCAGGCACTCGCGCAGCCAGGAAGTGGCGCGCTGGCGCGCCGGCCGGGCCGGCGAAGGGGGCGGTGTGGCGGGAGCGTGCTCGGGCGTGGCGTTCGGGGTGGTCGGACTGGAGCGGTGAAACAGGGAGCGGATCGGCATGTTGGGCAAGCTCGGGAAGAATGCCGGCCGCGCCGGGAAGCGCGGCCGGCGGCGGTTCAGACCGGATCAATGGATGGTCGTACGCTGGTGGTGCCGGTGACGTGGCTGGTGTCGCCCATCATGGCCACCAGCGGCGCATTGCCGGTGTCGACGTTGCTGAGGCTGAGGGTCGAGGTGCGCGAATCGGCCCGGAACACGTCGTACTTGGTGTCCTTGAAGGTGGAATCGGCCATCGTGACGTGGGCGGTGATCGGATGGCCGCCGTTGGTCACCATAACCTGGCCGACATCCTCCGTGTACATGCCCTTGAGCGTGACGTCGGCGTCGCCGTTGGTCTGGATGACCTTGTCGTGCGCGTGGTAGAACGAGGAATTGTCGATCTCCACCTTCGCCGGGCGCTGCGGAATGGTCGCCAGATCGATGCCGGCCAGCTGGGCGTCATAGGCGGTGGTGCCGCCGCCGTCGATGGTGATGGCGTCCTCGCCGACGTCGCGGTTGGTGACGTGGTCGAGCTTGGCGTCGCCCAGCAGGTGGATGCCGTCGGCGCCCGAATACTGCAGGTTCTTCACCTCGCCGCCCGGGGCGACGATGATGACCGGCTTCTGGAACTCGCTGACGCCGCCATCGCCCAGTGCCGAGGTTGGACGGAAATACTGGCCATGGCCGTCGAACACTTCGCCGGCATGCACCACGATGGTCTTGCTGACGTCGACGACGCCGGTCGGCTCCTCCATTGCCTTGCCCTCCATGGGTTTGCTCACCGCGGTGCTGCCGCTGGACTGAAGGATTGCGACCGGGCTTGCTGCGGGAGCCGGCGCATGGCCGACCGCTGCCAGCGTCAGCGCGGCGGGCGCCGCGACCGCCGCGGCCACGCTCAGATGCGACGCGTGTTCCACCGGCTGCACCGCTGCCGGCGGCAGCGCCATATGCATCGCCGGATGCGCCACATGGCTGTCTTGCGGCACATGGAGGTGGTGATGCTGCGCGTCGGCATGGTGATGTTTGTGATGCTTGTGATGATGGTGGTGGTGATGCTGCTGGTGATGATGGGTATCGGCGGTCGACGCTTTGGACGCGCGCAGCAGCTTGGGCAACAGGCTCTCCGTCGAGTGCATCGCCACGCGCACGCGCTCGGCATGGCTGCCGGCCTGCTGCTTGCAGCTGTCCATCCCGCCTTCATGCATCTGCACCGCCATCACATTTTTAAGTGCCAGTTTGCTACTCATGGAATTTCCTCCTGTGAATGACTGATCTATGGGCGTTCCAGCCGGCGCGGGCTGCCATCCCAAGCCTGCCACTATACGGCCGGCGTGCCGCCGCGCAGGCGGCGCGAGCGAAGGGGCACGGCGGCCAACGAAGCAAGCGGCCGCGCCGGACGTTCGGCAGGCACATCAGGTTTTCGCTTCATGGATGATTCGCCCGCGGCATTGGCGTAGGCTGGCCCGGCGACGGTTTTATTTCAACGTCGCCGTATATTTTCACGAGGGACAACATGTTCAAGAATTTTAGATTGGGATCGTCCAGCCATAGCACCCCCGCATGGGATCCTCTGGAAAACCATCGGCAGGCGGCGACGAACGGGCGGCGCGCCGACACGGTCCGGGCGCATGAACATTTCACCAGCGCCGAATTGGGCATACGCCAGCTGCCCAGGGCGCCCAAGCGGATTCGGGTGGACGCGCAAACTTTCGAACATCTGGAGCTCGCCCAAACGGTGAACCTGGTGGTGAAGGATGCCTTCGTCGCCGGAGCCGGGAACCAACGTCTGGATATCCTGGCGAGCGGTGGCGAAAGCTGGGCGCGCCGCGAGTTGGCGACCACCAAATTCCCGCGCGGGAATACCGAAAGCCAGTTGCAGCGCGTCCAGTATGCGCAGGGCGGGCACTGTTCCACCCATGCTGCCTTGTCCGCCGCCATGCTGGCCCAGCATGCCTTGAAAGCGCCGGTGGTGCAAATCTGGGAGAATGAGATGGACCACGTGTATGCGTTGATCGGCGATCCCAGGGATCCTGTGTACGGGGAGAAGAATACCGTCGTGGTCGATCCGTGGGTCGGCGCGCCCAGCGCGTGCACGCTTGCTGAAGCCCGGCTGCACGACGCCGGATCGGGCGAGGTCACCAAATTCAGGCCGGAGCGCGGCCTGCGGACGGGGGTATACAATCCGGGTCAACCGATGCCCGCGCAACAGGTCAATATCGCACGCAACATCTACCGCATGGACACCGAACAGGTCGACAAACGACTGGCCAAGATCAACAAGACGCTGCGCAAAGACGGCGTTGGCATCGGCGCCGGCTTGGTCGACCATATCCGACGCGGGCAGGACGCCGGCACGCTGTTCGACTGCCGGGTCAGCACCGACCCCAGAACCGAGTATGAAAATCGGTCGACAGGCCAGGTCAAGACCTTCGACGCGCTATCGCCCCAGACCGCTGATCGGCTGCGCCGCGGCGACGCCGCCATGAACGCGATCATGCGAACGGAAGGCCGATGGCGGAAATGACAGCGCTCGATAACGCCGGCACGGTCTCTATGGCTACTGCGCATCACCTTAGTTAGCCTCCCTTTGCTCAGCAACGTGGCCGGCCGTTTTCGATGGGGCAGAATCTCGATGCAAGCCGGGTTCTCGCAGCCTCATCCTATGCCCCTTCCAGGGAAATCCCCCTCATTTAATTCAAGTACCAGGAACGATATATGGCAAGCAATAATGACTTATTGAATTCGCTCGACGAAATGGCAAGACTGGAGAAGGCAATCTGGAAGTCCTTTAAAAAGGCTGAGAATGAATCTTTCATCAACCCTTGGAATTTTCGAAAGCAGATCGAAGTCCGGAGGAGTCTTCCTGGAACAACTCCGTGGTTTTGGAAAAATTATCCATTCTGGCCAATTTTGGCGCTAATCTGTGCATTTATTATCATCTTCGTAAACCCAACAACAATTTCCTATGGGACGTTATCCTACATTCCGTACATGGTGTTTATTCTTTTGGGAGTTGTATCTCGTGATAAATTTATAAAAGCCTACAGTCAGCTCCAACTCAAACAGAAGAATTTTACCGATCATGCATTTGGTATCGATAATTTGTCTCTACGCATCTTTGACACGCTAAATTTTCATAAAAAATCTGGCGAAAAGCTTACTAAGAACGACATAGCAAGTTTGATAAAAATTGTGAAGGCATCACAGGACTACCAAAGCATGAGTTTTGGTTACTATGATTACCTTAGGAAGACTATTATTGGTTTGGTCGTCTCGTCTCCAGTGACAGGGTCATATTTTTTATACACACACTGGAAGGAGCTTCCTAAATATTTGGTAAAACTTGACGATTACGTATCATTGCATCACTTGTTCAGCCCAGGGCCAATTATTATGTCATTGATATTGTTATTTGCTGTGCTAGGGCTTATATATACATTGGTCTTTCATGAGCCAAAGATTGATATGCAGAAAAAACGATATCTTTTGATTTTGAATATTCTTCATGAATCCTGGCGCTAGCAGTATCCATGCCGCCCGGGGCAAGTAAATTTGTTAGCAAGCAATATTCTATTGAAAGTATCCATGCCATATTCATTACAGGACAAGCTGGTTGTTGGAGTTGCCTCAAGTGCGCTCTTTGATCTCAGTGAGTCGGATAAAGTTTTTCGCAGTCACGGAGAAGCCGCATATCGGAAATATCAAGAGGAGCATCTGAACGATCCGCTGCCTGTTGGGGTGTCCTATTCTTTCATCAAGCGCTTACTGTCGTTGAATGATCTGTCTGTTGACGGAGAACCTCTAATTGAGGTTATGCTGCTTTCTCGGAATGACCCGGATACCGGCCTACGTGTAATGAACACCATCAAGCATTATGGGCTGGGGATCACTAGGGCAATTTTTCAAGCAGGAAAGTCACCGTATGAATACATCCGCCCGTTGAATATTTCTTTGTTCCTCTCTGGAAATAAAAGCGATGTGCTGGAGGCGATTGCGTCAGGACTGCCGGCCGGCTTTGTCATAGATTCCATGAAGATTGATGATGAGAAAGATCAAACCTTAAGAATTGCATTTGACTTTGATGGGGTCTTGGCAGATGACACTTCAGAGCGTGTGATGCAGAGCTCAGATCTTGAGCATTTTCACGCACATGAAACTGCTAATGTAATGGAACCGCATGGAGGTGGGCCATTAAAGGAGTTCTTGCTCCGTGTCTCTAAAATTCAAATGGCTGAGGAAGAAAAAAAACAAACAGACCCGACGTATAAAAATAGGCTGCGTGTGTCCATCGTTACTGCGCGCAATGCACCGTCTCATGAGCGCGCCTTGAATACGCTGAAAAATTGGGGGGTAATGGTCAACGACGCATTTTTCCTTGGGGGCATTGCGAAGGGGACGATACTTGAGGTCTTACGACCTCATATTTTCTTCGATGATCAAGCCGGTCATCTAGCCTCCACGAGTCCAGTCGCTCCGTCGGTTCATATTCCATTCGGTATCACTAACACAGGTATGTGATCTGAGATGGCTCATCCGCTCTCATGCAGGGTTTTGTCGTCCTCGACGGGCTTGGAGTTGCGGCCTGTGCGCTTTGGGGGGCGAAGTGTGCTGGGCCATGCCGGACATTTGCGCACCTTGAGATTCGGCAGATTGCTTCTCCGCTGACTTAAGACTTGACACAGGTGGGATTAAATCTTCGTTCTACAACGCTAACCACCGTTGCTGGCGCCGTGGCCGTCCTGATCAAGTTGCGAGTAGTGCTGGACTTCAACGTCTGCTAGCTAGATGGAGCTTTAGTATTAATTGAACGTTCCGGCACGCTCCTTTGGCCCCAAACTTTCGGCTAACTGTGGAGCTTCGCGGATGAAAGAGATTAAGCGCAAAGTCCTAAGGTACTGAGTCACCGGTCCTTTGCCGGCGGGCTAATTCTGGTGATGCCCAGCTACGGCGGCGGCTCCAGCACCGCCTTGATCTCGGCATCGAGCTGCCCGGCCTGCTCGCGGTGCACCAGGTTTTCGATCACCTGGGCCTGCTGTTCGCGGGTCAGGGCCACGCCCATGTCGCGCTCGGCGGCGTCAATCGCGGCGCCCAGTCCAAGCTCCCGGTCCAGCGACAGCTCGGGCATCTTGCGCAGCGCCTGCGCCGCCATCCGCTGCGGCGTCACGTCGCCATCCGGCGCCGCCAGCGGCGTCTGCGGCGCCAGTACCGCGTTGGCCGCCGCCGCGAAGCCGCCCACGCAATTCTGCTCGCTGTTGAGCGTGTACACGGGCGCATGCTCGAAAGCGCGCAGCGCGCTCGCCTGCTGGGGGCTCAGGTGGGGACCGTTCAAGCGCGTCATCGGCAAATGCCGCGACGACGACGAGCGCGCCAGCCGCGCTGCCATGCGCGGCGGATCGGCATCGAACGGCCTGGCCTGTTTGGGATAGACCTGGGTACCGAAATCGTAGGGCGTGCCGGGCGGGTGTTGCAGCGCGCCGCGCACCCGCCGCGGCGCGGCGTCGGCGCCGGCCTTGCCCGTGGCGCCATGGCCATAGGCCGGCGCCAGTCCGTGTTCGGTCCGCTCGCGCGCGGTGGTGACGATCTGGATGTGGCCCGGCGTCACGCCGCGCCCCTCCTCTCCGTGCAAGGTGGTGGGCTCGACGTCGACGTGATAGCGGCGCCGCGGTATCAGGTTGGCCAGCAACGCCGGGATGCTGCGCTTGGGCGAGGACGGCGGCCGGCGCGGCGAACCGGGCGAGCCCGGCAGATCGTCCAGCGCCGCGGCGGCATCGGCGATCGACGCGGCCGCGGTATCCCTCAGTTTTTTCAGCATGAAGCAGTCTCCTGTTGGAAGTCGATGACCGGCGACCGCGCATGCCGGTATCGTGACGCGGCGCTACGCCGCCGGCGCCCTGGCCTGCTGCGCCTGGATCTTGGGCAACAGCTTGAACCAGATCACCACGGCGGCGCTATAGGCCGCCACCGTCGCCACCGTGTTGGCCGCCACCCGCACCGCGTCGCTGTCGGGGGCGATGGCGCGGGCGCCGGCCATGGCCGCCGGCTGGACCAGCGCGTTGACCACGGTGGCAGCCAGGATGCCGGTGGCGCGTTGCCCCACCTGCGAACCGGCGTGCAATGCCAGCCCGACGCCGGTGCGGCCGCCGGTAAAGCCATTCCAGCCGGCCCGCAAGCTGTTGACCAGCAGGTCGATCCGGCGGGGATTGCCGCCATCGCCGGCCGCGCCGCCGGCGTGCGGATTGCGCACCGTGAACAACGGCAGGTCGTACTCCTCGCCGCCGGCCGTCACCCGCACCGTGGTGTGGGCCTTCAGCGCGGCCAGCGCCACGCCGGTGGCCGCTCCCGCCGCGCCCGAACCCGCCGTGCCCAGCGCGACCCGGGTCAACAACGCCGGCGCCTTGAACTGGCTGGTCGGCGTAGTCAGCGCGGCGCGCAGCGCGTGCGCCGAGTCGAAGGACAGTACGCCGGCGCCGATGGCGCGCACGCTGTCCAGCGTATAGCGGTCCTGCAGCTGGGCCACGGCGGCGCGCTGGCCCTGGACTTCGGCCAGTTCGGCCTGGTACCGGGATTCCGGCTTGACCTCGCCCGCCGTCCCGTCCACATACGGCGAGGGATCGGGGTACAGCTGTTCCGGCGGCACTTTCTGAAACACCCGCGTGCCGCCGGCCAGCGCCTGGGCCGCGCCGCTCAATCCTGGCGCGACCAGCGCCTGGCCGACCACGCTGCTGATCCCGCCCGCCAGCGCACCGGCGGCCGTGCCGGCGAATGAACGCGCCATCGCCGTCTTCAACGACACCGGCGGCGCCGGCGTCGGCGTGTGCAGGCCGGTCAGATGGTCGCCGGCCATCCCGGTCATGGCGGCGATGGCGCCCTGTTCGCCGCCGGTGCGGCCGGCGCCGAACGTGGTGGAGGTGTTGGCCCCGATGCCGAGCGCCTCCAGCGCGCCGGCGCTGACGGCGCCCAGGCGGTCGCTGTAGCCGCGCAGTTGCTGGTGGCCATCGAGCTGGATGGCGCGTACCCCGGCGCGGGCGGCGGCCTGCTCCGGCGTGACCGGCGCCCTCGCCCGCGACGAACTGGCGTGGCGGGACAGGGCGGACAGGCTGGCGCTGTCGGAACGGCGCGGCGGACTGACGCCGCCGCTCCCCGGCGCCGCGCCCGAGCGGATGTTGGCGACCATGCTGCGCCACGAACCGAAGCGGCTGGAGCGGCCCGTCACGCCGGCGGCGCCCGAACCCGCCTCGGACGCGTCCGAGCGCATGGACGAACCCAGCAGCGAGCGGCTGATCGAGCGCGGTGGACTGCCGATCTCCGGCGCGGACTCGGGCAAGATGTCGATCACGGCGGCGTCCGGGCGCGGCGCCTGGGTCAGGCCGGCCAACTGCGGCGGGCGCTGGCGGCGCGGCGCCGACGGCGCGGCGGGCTCGCCGCCCACGGCCGCCATCGGAACGGCCGCGTCCGGCGGCGCGGCGTGGCTGCCGCTGATCTTCGTCATGGCGCTCCCCGCTGCCGCAAGGGCGCCGCCAGCTGCGCCAGCCCTTCGCCGGCGGCCGCGGCCACCGCCGCGATCTGCTGCAGCTTGCGCGCCAGTTGAGCGCCGTCGGTCGCGGCCAGCCGGGCCGGATGCATCACCATCAGTTCGCTCTCGGCGGTGAGGCCGAAGGCGCAGCCGGCCGCCAGCAAGTTGGGCAGGTTGGCTTGCAGCAGCCGCAGCATGGCGCCGGATGTCAGTCCCGGCGCCGCCTGCACGGTGGCAGCCACCACCAGGTCATACTCGGTCGCGCCGTCTTCAGGCAGCGCCACCACCGTCACGATCTGTCCGTCGATATCCACGGCGCCGCTGGTTGCCACCTGGGCGGCCGTCTGGTCGTCTAGGCCCAGGCACAAGGCGGCCTGCCGCAGCAGGGGCGGCAGCGCCCCCGCCGATGTCGCGGTATGGTTCATCATGCCTCCAATCTACCTGGGCGCAGCACCGCAGGATTCTTCATTTCCGCGTCGATCTTCGCCAGATAGCTGGCGCCGGACGCATTGCCCGGGTCGGCGTTGCCGGAGACGTAGTAGGACAGGCCCTGCCGCAGGCCGCCATGGTCGGCGACACGCTGGGCCAGATTGGACGCGGCCATGCGCAATTGCACGGTCACGCTGTGCTCGTACTGGCCGGTGGTGACGATCTGGCTGCCCACGCGGGTGTTGCCGGGGCCGCCATCGGACCATGCGCGGCCATCCAGGTATTTCCTGGAAATCTGTCCCAGGCCGATCGAGGTATTATTGTCGGAGGCGCGGTCCAGATCGCCTTCCTGGTGCATGGCCTTCTGGTAACCCTGCGTGAAGGCGCCCGATTCCACCTGCAGCTGCGCGCGAAACGCGCCGGGATCCAGTCCATATTCCCTGGCGGTGGCGTCCGCCGCCCGGCCGAAGTCGCCCTCCGTCTTGATCTGCGCGTCCCGCGCCGGTTCATCGCCACGGATGACGGGCAGGAACCGGGGTTGAGTCCGGGTGGCGGCCTCGCTCACGCTGGACGCCCCGGGAACGGCGGCCGCGCCGGCCGCGGGGGGCGCGGCCGCCTTGATCGATGGCGATGACGACGTATCCTGCTTGCAGCGGGCCGCCATGTTCTGGAAGTGCCGCTCCAGCTGATGCGCTATCCCGGGCGCCGGCGCTGCGCCTGGCGCGCTCGCGGATGCGTCAAGCGCATCATGGGCCGCGCGGGTCTTGTGCGCCGTGGCGTGATGATGGTGGCCATGGTGGTGATGGCCATGATGATGGTGCGGTGGTCCCGAAACCTTGTGATCTGACATGATGCGCCTTGCGGTAACGTTATTGAAGAAGTGAACTGCGCGCGACCTAACGCACGCCCAATTTTTTCAGCATCGAGGCAACGCCGCCTGGCTGCGCCACCCGGCTGGGTTGCTTCGGGTCGTAGCCGCTCTTTTTCAGCGCATCCTTCATCAACGCCGACATCGGCCGCTTGTCGCCGCTCAGTTTGGCGGTGACGGCGGCGGCGACGAACGGCCTGCGGCTTTCAAACTGGCTGGTCGAGTCGCCCGGCCTGGTCTCGGCATAGGAAACAGCGCCATTCAAGGGCTCCATGCCCGGCGGCGCCGCCGGGCGATCCGGCATCGGCAAGCCATGCGCGATCTGGTCGGCCAGCAGCTGCGCATCTTTCACCTTGACGGCGTTCTTCGCTCCCAGATAGACCACGGCGTCGTCGACGCGGCGGCCGATCTGGCCGAAATTGGGCAGTTTGAATTCCTTGATATCGACATGCTTGCTGGTGGCCTCATGTATCCTGCCGATATACGAGGGCGCGCTGGCCGCCGTGAAATTGACCGTCAGGCGGCCGGCCGGGCCCTGCAGGTTGGATGGAGGCGCGCCGGTTTCCAGGTATTCCGAGCGCTGCCCCACGTACTGGAAATCGCGCGCGGATTTGCGCTGCTGCCCCTGCCGCGGCGCGGTCTTGGGATACTTCTGGAACACCCGCTCCGGCCGGTCCGTCGTCATCGCCCCGGTCACCGAGAGGCCCGATTTTCGGACCATGGCGCTGTTGCCAAGCTCGGTCAAGGTATGGAATGCCTTGACCAGATTGCTGGTGCGCAGGTCGCCGGTGCTCCGTCCCGACGCATTGCTGGCCGGCTTGGCATAGGTCTGCCTGGTCAGTTCGGGACTGCGCCAATGCTTGTACAGATGCTTGGACGCCTGTCCCAAGTACTGCTTCGCCATCGCCGGATCCGGGTGGCTGCTGACCACGCGCTCGGTGCGCCTGGCCCATTGCTCCATCGACGTCCGCGCATAGTCCTTGGCGGCCGGCGCCCCGGCTTGCGCCAGGCCGGCCTGCACTTCCGCGATCTCGCGCCGCAGCGCCACCGTGACGTCGGTGTAGCCGTGGGCGCTGTCGCCGCGTTTGCGCGGGATCAGCGTGGCCGCGGTGGTCGGCTCGTGCGGCAAGGTGACGCCTTGCAGCGGCTGGAGCGCCGCGCGCCCGCGCTGCAACTGGGCGGCGCTCGGCAACGCCCGCCTCGCGGTTTCCCGGCCGATGTTGTCGCCAGCCTGCTCCAGCGCGTTGCCGGGCCGTTCGCGCCCCGCCGTTTGCCGGGTCAGGCGTGGTCCGCCGCCGGCCGCCGGCGGGCGGGCCAGGCCGGATAAGGGGCCGGTCAGCTGTTTGGCCGGCGTCGACAGACGCGGACGCTCCTGCGGTATGTCCCGGTGCGGCTCGCTTGGGTGGGAGGGCGAGGCTGGCATGTGGAAGCGGATTTTGTGCATGTTGACGTCTCGTTGGAGAGAGTGCCCAGTGTAGGTAAGCGGGAGGCCCGCGCGGCGGCGCAATACGCTGCGATGTCGCGCGGAACGAAATCCGGCGGGTTCAGGCCGGCCGGTCCGCCACCAAAACGCTGAGCTGGCGGGCGTGGCTCATCTCGGTGCTGCGCTGGGCGCCGGCAAAGAAGGACGCGCCCACCGTGCGCTGGGTCGAGTTGCTTTCCAGCGTGTACAGGAAGCGGCAGTCCCAGCTGGAGTCGGCCTGCAGCAGCGCCGCCTTCTTTTGCTGCAACGCGGCCAACTGCGCGCTGTCGCCGGCATGGCCGCCCGCGCCCAATTCCTCGATGGCGTCGTCGCAGTGGTTGAGCGCCGCCGCCGCCGGGTGGGTCAGCCACTGGCGTTCGGCGAACAGCTGCTTGCCCGACACCGCGTCCAGCTTGGCCTGGGTCAGGTATTCGTCCAGCTTGGCCGCCGCCGCCTCGGGCGCGCCGCCCAGCGCGGCGATCCACTGCGGCCGCCGGCTGTCGACGTAGTGGACGAATTTTTTCGCGCTGAGAAATTCGGTATCGCGGAAGGTCAGGTCCGGGTCGAGCCGGCCGGCCTCGGAGGTCAGGCGCAGCGTGACGCCGGCCTGGGTCTGCAGCATGGTGCAGGCCTTGCCCACCAGCGGCGCATTGGGCAGCACCTCGGACTTGATATGGCCGGTTTCGCCGCTGAAATTGCCTTGCGGCGGCAGCCCCGCCACCAGCGAGGCCGACGCCGCCACGGCGCTGCCGCTGTTGTGGTTGATCTGCTCCAGCGTCTGCTTGCCGCCGGTCTCGTGGCGCTGCGTCCGCGCCCGCCACACCTTGGTCGCGCCGGCGCCGGCCAGCGGCCCGACCTTGTAATGGTCGAGGATGGCGCGCGCCCCGCCCGAGATGCCGACGCCGCTCCACACGGTGCTGGCGCGGGCGGTGTCGAGCCAGTTGATCGACAGGTCGGCGTCCTTGTAAAATTTGTCGGCCAACTCGGCCCACATGGTTTGCGGACTGGCGCCGGCCTGGCCCGGCCGCGCCGTGTCGAGCACGTCGATCAGCTTGGCGCGCCAGGTTTCCATGCCGTTCGTCTCGGCCGGGCCCGGCGTCTTGAAGCGCATGCGCGTCATCACGCCGCGCGGGGCCGCGCTGTCGTGGGCATACACCAGCGCCTGCACCGAGCCGGCCAGCATCAGCGATTCATGCCAGACCAGGCCGCCAATGGCGCTGGCGCCGACGTGGCTGGCGTGGCGCCGGTCGGAGCCGATGAACAGGCTGCCCGAGCTGGCCGAGGAGCCGACGTTGACGATGGCGTGCCGGCCGTGCAAATACTTCACTTCCGGCGCCACCATCGCCACCGGCACGCCCAGCTTGCCGACCGCCGCCGCCAGCGACGCGGCCAGGTTGCCGTTGATGCCGAACACGCCGCCGTCGGACAGGCGCACATCGTAGGTGCGGCGCACCTGTTCGACCACGCCCTTCAGTCCGCTCATCAGGCTGTCCGCCGTGCGCGGCGCTGCCGCCGCCGGCTCGAATTTCTTCATTTTGGCGATCGCCTCGGCATGGCCGGCGGGACGCAGCTCCGGCGCCAGCCGGGCCACCCAGTCGCCCAGCGTGGCGGCGCTCAGCGGCGCCTTGCGCATCGCCTGGTAGGTGGCGCTGGCGCGCACGGCGGCCGGCGTCATGCCCAGCTGGGCGGCCGCCTGCTTGACCATCTGGCGCCGCATGCCGCGATCGACGCGGGAGCCCGGCTGCCAGCCGTCCTGGGCGATCGCCTGGTGCCAGCACTGCAGCGCGGCGCCCCGCAGCGCGTGGCCGAGCGCGTCGGCGCCGGCGTCGGACGACTGCGCCAGGGCCTGGAAGTGCTGCGCCATATCGGGGATCGCATGCAGTTCGCGCAAGTCGTCGTCGGGATGGCGCAGCTCGGCGCCGCCGGTGCCGAAGGCCAGCGCCGACAGCGGCGATTTGCGGAAGCCGAAGGCGTTCGCCAGCCAGCTGGACGGCGTGCTGGCGCTGGCGCGCTGGGCATAGGTGCCCAGCTTGAACATGCGCGCCTGGGTGCGCGCCAGATCGGAGTGCGGGCCGGCCTCGGTGTAGCCGTTGCGCCACGCCAGATAAGCCTGGCGCTGCGCCGGCGGCGGCGTGGCGCCGGCGTCGGCGCGCAACGTCGCGGCGCACAGCAGGGCGTTGGCCGCCAGCGCCACCGAAGGCGGCGTGCCGGGCGCGGCCGCCAGTTGCGCCGCCCGGCCGACCACGTCGGCCAACGATTGCGGCGCCGGCGTCTGCGCCGGCCAGTGCGCGATCAGCTGGTTGGCCGCGCGCAGGCTGTGGAGCACGGCGTCGGCGCCGATCTCCGCCGCCACCGGCTCGGCCGCCCCGGCCGCCGGCGCCAGCGCCATCAGGGTCGCCAGGCCGCGCGGCGTGCGCGCCAGTTCGCGCGCCGCGTGGAAGGCATCGCCGCTGGTGGCCGCGCCGGCGCCGCCCGCCCGCAGCGTCGTCAGCGCCGCGGCGGCGCGCTGCGGATCGCCGCCGCTGACGGCCGCCAGCACCCGTCCCAATTGCAGCGGCCGCACGTAGCGCAATTCCGCGCTGCCGGCGTCCGGCAACGCGCACTCGACAAGCAGCCGATGCGCCAGGTCGGCCGCGTCGGCGCGCAGGAACATCGCGTCCAGGTGGCCGGTATGTGGCTGCGCCGCGGCGAACATGGCGCAGATGGCCTGGTGCGCCTCGGCGGGCTGGGCCAGCAGCGTGCAGGCGGTCGCGGCGCGGCTTGGCTTGCCGGCGAAAATGACGGCGGTGCCGGCGACCTTGCCGCGGATTTCCTGCGCGGTCGCGGCGTTCGCCTTGGGCCGGTGCAGATTGGCCGGGGTGACGGTCGCCTTGGCGCGCGCCGTGGTTGGCGCGAGTTCGGCGATCGAGCCGAAGGGGCCGATGGTCAAGGCGCCTTCCCGCACCGCCAGCTTGCGGCGCAGCTTGTTCCAGATGCCGCCCATCTCGCGCGTGGGCGCCGCCGGCGCTGCCTGCGGATTGGGCGCCGGGACGCCGCGGTTGGACAGGCTGGATGCGCTGAAACGGTCCGAACCGAACACGGCGGCATCGGAACGCCAGGAGGCGCCGAGCAGCGCACCGCTGGGCGAGTGCAGGGGGCTGATGCCGCCCCAGATCTCGACGCCGCCGTCGGACGGCGTGCCCGGCGCCGGCGCGCGGCCCAGTCCTTCCAGTTGCGGCGACCGGCTGCGGCGTGGCGCGGCGCCCGACGCCGGTGGCGCCGCGGACGTGGACGTGGACGGCGGCTGGGCCGCAGTCGATGGCGCGAGGAGGTCTGCCGCGCCGCTGATTTTGGTGATAGCCATATCTATGCAGTCCTTCACTCTTGGTAACGACACGCAAACGACGCGTTGTACGCGCCTCTGCTTATCAGTGTCCGACCAGCGCCACGGCCCCGCCGGCAAAAAAACGCAGCCAGCGCTCGCCGACCGAAGCATTGCCGCGCGCACCGTTGGCAGCAGCGGCGCATGCCACTAGCATGGACTCACAATTGCGGCCCGCGTACGGCCGCCGCCGCGCCGTCCGCCGGGATGGCATGGCGCTTCGTTTCCGCGCCGCTTGCTTCGCCTGCTGGCCGGGGTGCCCCGGATGGTTTCCTACACTGGACTTCAGCGCAGCACACCATCCCACTATTGTTTAACCTTAGGAGCACTTCATGAAGACACGTATCTCGGGCCCATCGCAGCACGCCGTATCGGACCTGGCGCCACAGGAGGCGGCGCAGCAGGCCCCTGCCCGCCCGGCGGCTTCGCGCACCCGCAGCGCCACCAGCGCCCATGCCGAACTGGGCAATGTGTCCAAGCGCCAGAAGACCGGCGGCGCCAGCGGCAGCCAGCTGCGCGCCGCCCTGCCGGGCGCCACCGCGTCCCGCCCGGCCACGGCCCACAAGCCTGCCGGCCCGGCCACCAGCGCGATCGACAAACTGATGGCCAGCTACGACATGCGCAACCTGTCGAAGTTCTTCCAGCCCGGCGGCGTCGAACGCTCGGCCGAGGCGCTGCTGCAGCCGCATATCACCAAGGTCATGCTGCTGACCGGCTTCTCGGTCGACAAGGGCCTGCCGGAAACCGACGGTCCTCCGGGCACCGCCACGCTGGGCCACGCCTTGCAACAGCTGGGCAAGACCGTCACCTACGTCACCGACAGCACCAACCTGCCGCTGATGAAGGCCGCGGTCAAGGCGCTCAACCCGGACGCCGCCCAGTACACCAAGTTCGAGACCTTCGATGTGGCGCACGGCGCCGGCGCGCGCGGCCACGCCGACGCCATGCTCGACAAACACCAGCCGGACGCGGTGGTGGCGATCGAGCTGCCGGCTCGCGCCGACGACGGCGTACGCCGCAATATGCGCGGCCTGGACATCAATCCCTTCAACCCGCCGCTCGACGAGATCGTGTTGGCCGCCAACGACCGCAAGGGCATCACCACCGTCGGCGTCGGCGACGGCGGTAACGAGGCCGGCATGGCCGGGCTGGGCGAGATTCCGAAAGCCATGAACGGCCTGCAGATGGCGTCCTCGGTGCCGGTGCAGCATCCGGTCACCAGCTGGAACTCCAACCTGGGCGGCCTGGCCATCGCCGCCGACCTGGCGGGCAAGACCGGCAAGCTGGAGATTCTCCCCAGCCACGCCCAGCAGGCCGACCTGATCCATGCCACGCTGAACGCCGGCGCGGTCGACGGCGTCACCCGTGGCAAAGTGGCCGGCGAAGCCGTGGTCAGCGCCGCCGGCGTGACCAACCGCACCGGCGTCGACGGCTTCGAGCCGGAAGTCCACCAGGCCATGCTGTCGATGTTGAAGAACATCGTACAGAGCGTCTACGCCGGCCAGGTGCCGCGCGGCATCATCGCCACCAGCACCCCGCACGACGGCCGCCCGTTCCTGATCGGCGCCTTCGATTCCAGCAACGGCGGCCTGGTGGCGGCCAAGAACCTGGCCGGCTTCATCCAGATGCGTTCGCCGCACACGGCGCGCTTCGTGGTGGTCACCGACCACGGCAACGCGCCTTATGGCACCAAGACCCCGGACCAGCTGGTCACCCTGGTCGGTCACGGCCTGCAAACCACCCAGCACATCGGCGTCGACATCATCGCCATGGCCTGCAACACCGCCTGCACCGCCTTCCCGGCGGCCAAGGCTGGCCTGAAGACGCCGGTGCTGGACCTGATCGACGTCACCTCCAGCAAGATCGTCGAGCTGGGCGGCGCCAAGCCGGCCATGTTCTCGACCCCGGCCACGGCCCGCGACACGCGCTACCCCGGCGAAGTCACGGCCAAGTCGAACGGCGCCCTCCAGCTGACTCCGATCGGCGCGGAAAAATGGGCGCCGCTGATCAACAATCTGGACCACGCCAGCGACAAGCCGGAAGTCAAGACGGCGGTCCGGGAGGCGGTGCACGAGTACGTCAACCAGGTGCCGCACGACGCCACCTCGGTGTGGCTGTGCTGCACCCACTACCCGGCCCTCAAGCCGCAGATCGAAGACGCCATGCGCGAGACCGGCCGCGGCCACATCCCGGTGGTCGACCCGATGGAGCACCAGGCCATGGCCATCATCGGCATGCTCAACGAGAAAGGCCCGGCCATCGACCGCTCCAGCCGCCGCCGCGACCTGGCGCCGGTGGTGGTGACCACCGGCTTCACCGTCGGCAACGTCGACCACCAGGTGCCGAAGTCGGCCAAGGGCATGCTGGGCCTGGACAAGGCGCCGCAAGTGATCTACACCAAGTTCGGCCGGGACTTCAAAATGAGCGTGGCGCAGAAACAAGTTAGCGAACAACTGTTCGAGCAGACCGCGGCCGCGCCGCGCCGTAGCGAGCGCCTGCAAAGCGCCGCCCACGCCTGATCGTTCATCCAGCCTTACCAGCCGCCGCCCGGGCCCGACCCGGGCGGCGGCGCCAGCATTTTCATTCATACTTTTGGGAGAGCATTATGAACACCGCTGCAAGCATCGCCATCCAAGCCAAACCCGCCATCAAGACGCCGGCCAAGCCGCCCGCCTCCGCCTTCCGTCCGGGCTCGCCGCAGGCCGGCCACTACGCCCGCGTGATCCGGGAGTTGAGCAAGGTGGTCGGCTTCGAGGCCGCCGACGAAATCCTGCTGGGCGCGCGCCTGCGCATCGACGACTACCTGATCGCCTTCATCTACGACGACGAGTTCAATCCGAATGAGCTGGCGGTCTACGTCGACATGGGCAAGCCGGGCGGCGGCGACCTGGCGCTGGCCTACGGTGTTATGCTGAAGATTAACTTCGAACTGGACGCCGGCTCGCGCGGCGTCATCAGCATGCACCCCGACACCGGCCACCTGTTCTACTCCTTCCGCTATCCGCTCAACGCCCAGGCCTCCGGCCAGAGCCTGCTCGACACCCTGATCCGCTTCATCGGCGATTTCGCGCTCGACGCCGAAGCCGTCGCCGGCTGATCCCCACCCCGCCCCACCCCGCACCGAGGGCGCCCACGGCGCCGCTTCGGCTGCCGAGCGTCCAGTTCGTTTTTGCCGGCGGCCCCGACCGCTCCTTGCCGTATTGTCAAGGGGTGCGAAGCGGGCACGGCATTCCCCATGTCCGCCGCACTGCAAGACGCCTGACGTACGCCCAAGCCTGTCGCGGAGCGCGCCCTCCGGTCATGGTCAGCAATCAGTCGCCATCCGCCACTTATTTTTCGAGGTGATTTATGAATATTGCGATTAGCACGACCACACCCGCGTGGCCGGCCGGGCAGCGCACCGCCCGGTACGCGCTCTGCCGCCTGAAAGGACTATCATGAGCTTTCTCAGCCATCTGAAACACGCTTTCCACAAAGTGGGCCACGCCCTCGAACACGCCGCCAAGGACGTGGCGCACGGCATCGGCGCGGTCGCCAAGGACGTCGGCCATGCCGCCGACGCGGCGCTGCACGCCGCCAACGATCTGGCCCACCTGCGCCTGCGGGCGGCGTTGAACGATACCGCGCAGGTGGCGACCTGCCTGGGCAAGGCCGCCATCGACGCGCAGAAGGCGGTGGTCGACGCCGCCGCCGACGCCACCGCCGACATGCACATCTCCAAGGCCTTCGACAAAATGGCACACGGCGTCAAGGACATCGAAAACAAGGCGAGCGCCTCCGGCGTGAAACTGGTCGACGAGGCCAGCCACACCCTCGCCAACGCCGCCGCCAATGCCGCCACCAGCACGCTGCGCATCACCAAGGACGTGGCCACCGGCCATCTGCATGACGCCGGCAAGGAGCTGACCCATGTGGCCGACAACCTCGCCGAGACGGCCAGCCAGTTGGGGCACGAAGCGGCCGAAGCGGGCACCGCCGTGGTGCAGACCGCCATGGGCTTGCAGAAAATCGCGGTCAACGCCACCGCCGATGTGGTCGTCAGCATGCACATCTCCAAATCGGTCGACCACGCGGCGGAGCACGCCGCCAAGTTTGTCGGCAAGGCGGAAGACGCGGTGGTCAAGATAACCGACCAGGTCGGCAAGGGCGTGGCCGGGGATCTGGAAGGCACGCTCAAGGGGACCATCGGCGTGGGCAAGGATCTCGCCAACGGCCATGCCGGCAAGGCGCTCAGCGACGGCCTGCAAACCGCCGGCCAGGCCGTTGCGCTGGCCGGCGACCTGACCGGCGAGGGCCTGATCGCCAACGCCGCTGTCGCCACCATGCAGGTTGCGCACGTCGGCGGCAAGGTGGTGCAGGAAGTGGTGGGCGGCGTCATCGGCGGCCCGAAAGACCTGATGAAACGCGCGGCGGAAACCGGCGCCGGCGTGGCGGCCGGCGCCGCGCTGGACAAGTTCGGTTCGGTGGCGGCGACTCCGGCCGGCAGCGCCGCCCTGATCGGCGGCGCCGTGGCGGCGGACGTCATCGTGAGCCGGCGCGGCCAGCGTGGCGACGGCGCGGAACACACGTCGCCGGCCGCCGGCGGCAGGGACCGGTCGCTTGAGCAACCGCAGGCGTCCGAGTTCCACATCAGCGGCAAATCCGGCAGCAGCGATACCACCGTGCCGCTGACGCACGAGCAGGAGGCCGAACGCAAGAAAGACGGCAAGGCGGATAAGGCCGCCGATGCCGCCGGTGGCGCCGCCGGCGGTGTGGCCGGGGCGGTGAGCACGGCCGGGGCATCGGTCGAAGCCGCCGCCACCATCGCGGCGGCCAGTGCATCGGCCGCCCTCACCATCATGACGCAGAACGCGCTGGCGCAAATCCAGAACGAGACCGCGCTGAACCAGGCCCTGAACTCGGTGATCGAGGAACTCGGCAAAGGCGCCAAAGCACTGGCGCAGTAAACATCCGCAACTTGCCGCAGGTCGCCCGACCTGCGGCGCCCTTCGGGCCACATCAGGAATATGGTTATGACGATAGATTCACCCGGTTTGAAGGCCGTCGCGCTGGCGGCGGCGCTGACCGCGGCATCGGCCGCGTACGCCAATGACGCCGCTTTGCTGACCCCGCTCACGGCGAACACCTCGTCGCCGTCGAACTGGCGTTTCGTGCCGGGCCAGGCATTCAACGGCGTGGCCGGCGCGCTCGACGGCGTGGCGCGGCTGAGCTACGCCAACGCGGGCGGCAACTGGATTTGTTCCGGTTCGCTATTGGCCGGTGGCCAGTACGTATTGACCGCGGCCCATTGCGCCGATGATTTCTCGTCGATGAAAGTGAGTTTCGGCTGGGCCAACGGCGCGGTCGGCGTCAGCCGTAACGTGGCCGTGACGGGCTCCTATGTGAACCCACGCTGGAACGGCGACCTCGATACCGGCGCCGACATCGCCGTTCTCAAACTGGACCAGGCCGTCACCACCATCAAGGGCTACAAGCTGAGCGCCACCAACGACGTGGGCAAGGATTACCTGATGGCCGGCTACGGCACCTCCGGCCTCGGCGGCGGCGACACCGAGCCGAACCTGGGCGAGCGCGCCTGGGGGCATTACGGCTACAACAGCTACGACGTGGACAGTAAAAGCTTCAACGAGATCAGCAATCAGGTGGTCGACAACTGGGGCTACGACCCCAACTATTACGCGCCGGGCGCCACCTACATGAGCGACTATGACGATGGCAGCGCCGCCCATAATACCCTGGGCCGCATCGCCGGCGTGAGCGGCAACGGCTGGCGCAGTGGAAGCGGCCTGGGCGCGAACGAAGCGCTGGCCGCGAGCGGCGATTCGGGCGGCGGCGACTTCATCTGGAACGGCAGCGAGTGGCTGCTGTCGGGCGTGCATTCCTGGGGCTTCCAGGGCAGCGAGATGTGCCCGAATTTCAATTTGAGCGACTGCGACGCGAGTCCCGGCAATCCATCCGGCTTTGGCGACCTGTCCGGTTCCACGGCGACCTACTCGCACCTGGCCTGGATCAACGCGGTGACCGCCGTACCGGAACCGCAAACCTACGCGATGATGCTGTCGGGCCTGGCGATGGCGGGCCTGATCGCGGGGCGCCGACGCCAGAAACAAGGTTAAAACTCTTCCCAATCGCTGCCGGCGGAGGCGGACGAATTCGCCACCTGCTTCAATGGCCTCGGGCTTGTCGCCGAGTGCCCGGCAGCGCGTCCGCCGGATCTGGAGTCCACTAGCGCCACCGGCACCGGACGCAGCGCCGTTTGCAACGGCGCAACGGCCGCGCCACTTGCCGGCTCAATCGCAAACACGCTGACCACTTGCGCCAGACCGCAGGCCTGGTCTTGCAGCGACCCCGCGGCGGCGGCCGCCGCTTCCACCAGCGCCGCATTTTGCTGGGTCGCCTGATCCATCTGCGTGATGGCCTGATTAATCTGTTCGATGCCGGAGGTTTGCTCCTGGCTGGCGGCGGTGATTTCCGCCATGATATCGGTCACACTCCCTATACTCACCACGATCGCCCGCATCGTCGCGCCGGCCTGGTCCACCAACCTGGTGCCGACCTCCACCTTGTCCACCGAGTCGCCAATCAAGGTCTTGATTTCCTTGGCGGCGGCGGCCGAGCGTTGCGCCAGATTGCGGACCTCGCTGGCGACGACGGCGAAACCCCGTCCTTGTTCCCCGGCGCGCGCCGCTTCCACCGCCGCATTCAGCGCCAGGATATTGGTCTGGAAGGCGATGCTATCGATCACGCCGATGATGTCGACGATTTTCTTGGACGATGCGTTGATCGACTCCATGGTATCGACCACCTGCGACACGACCGCGCCACCCTTGAGCGCCACCTCGGAAGCCGATATCGCCAGCTGATTGGCCTGGCGCGCATTGTCGGCATTCTGCTTAACGGTCGAAGTCATTTCCTCCATCGAGGATGCGGTTGTTTCCAGCGAACTGGCCTGTTGCACGGTGCGGGAGGATAGCTCAAGGTTGCCGGTGGCGATCTGACCGGAAGCGGTGACGATCATGTCGGTGCCACGTCGAATCTGGCCGACGGTAAGGACGAGACTATCGCGCATGGCCTTGATCGCCACCAGCAAACTGGCGGTATCGTTGGGCTTGGTGTCGATCGCTACGGCCAGGTCGCCGGCTGCGATGCTGGCGGCGATGCTGGCCGCATACTTCGGCTCTCCGCCCAATTGCCGCATCAGGCTGCGCGAGATCAGCAGAAAAAATATGGCGACCAGGCTGACCGCGCACAGCAGGATCACCAGCATGGCCGAGATTGATTTGCTCAGTGTGACCTTGGCGTCCGCTTCATCGACCTCGTTGCGCTTGGTCGCGGACTCAACCAACTTGTTGATGGCGGCGCGATGCTGCCCATAGAACCGCGTCATCGTTTCAAGGGCGGCGGCGGCGGCGGCGTGGTCGTCCTTCTCCAGCGCCGGCACAAATTGGCTAAAGGCGATGCCATAGAATTCCCGGGCGGGGTTGTCCGCCTTGTTCAATAGCTGGTCCTTGAGCGCGGCGTCCAGGTTGGACCCCGCCCAGAATGCATGACGGGTATCGTAGTCGCTCTTCAATGACTTGAGATTGTCGATCAAGGGCTTGCGTTCAGCGGCGGGCGCCGCCAGCGCCTGGACCGAGGTCAGATAGGATTCAATGATGTACTCCGGCGGCGGCAAAATGTCGGCGATCAAATCCTTGCCCTGAACTATGTGGTCATATACGGGGCCATTGACTTTAAGATGATTTAACACCGCAAACGACCAGGCGCCGCAGGACACAAAACCAACAATAATTATGGCTAGCAGCACGCCAAAGCGGTGCGCTAATTTCATATCCGAAAAATTCATTGTTTTTCCTTGAGGTGATCCGGCCAGCAAGTCCATTAGTTGTCTCTGCCAAAGACGATGGGGGATTGTTGGCTCTTCCAGTTTTTGATATCGTCGGGAAGCCACGGCACGACCACCATGGCCTTGCATTGCGGCTGGCTCTCCAGCTCCGCTATCGTGTCTTCACACGCCCACAGTGCTAGGATGACTGCGCTGTTCCTGTGGGTCTTGCAACTCAGGTGAAAGCACAGGGCAATTGCCTGGCCTGATGGCGTCGCCACGCTTGCGCCCGCCATCAGCAAGTCGATCTGCTGCTCCGACAGAACCTGGGCCAAGGTCGTATCTTCCATGGCGCGCCTGGCTGGAACGAAGATCAAGCCAGGCTGTGCGAACGTCTCGCACAATGCGAACAATGTGGATACGCCAAGCGCAACCGCCTCCACGTCTTCCCCATGGGCTGGGATGAGGTATCGTTCACGTACTAGCATAAGTATCCATGTGCCATGGTGGTGTTGAGTTTGTTGCGCATTTGAAGAAATCCATAGTCGGACGGCGATGCCTGATGGACGGCCCCGCCACCGGATGTCAGCCGCCGCGGTCGGCCAGCATGCCGGCTTCGACCGCGCGCACCGCCGCCTCGTCCAACACCGGCTTCTCGCGCAGGAACTCGGTCACCCGCAGCTTGCGGTTGTCGGCGTTGCGGCTCAGGTCGATCGGCGTGCCGGGCGGCAGATCCAGCTTGTAGCCGGTGTGGCCGCGATCGAGCGTCTGGTCGCTGCCGATCGCCCAGACTTCCTCGTCCGGCTGGTCGGTCAGGATGTTTTCCGCTTCGTTGCGGAACGCGCCGGCCGTGCCGCGGCGGTCGGCGAACTTGACGTCGGTGACGTCGGTGATGCCGCCGTGCACGTCCCAGGTATAGTATTTGTTCGTCCCATCCTTTTGCGGCACCGAGAAATCCTCGTAGCGGTAGGAGCCCGAGAACGGAATCTGCGCGTAGCTGTCGGCCGGCGCGCGCAAGCGTTCCCGTATCATCTGCATGGCCTGTCCTTCCGGCGTGTCGCCGCCGGTCGGCACCACCTCCAATACCACCGGATTCATGGCGGACCAGCTTTTCAGCCAGGCCATGCCGATGTCGGCCAGTTCGGCCGGCGCCGGCGCGCCGGCCTTGCCGCCGGCCGGCGGCGGGAAGAATTTGCGCAAGGCCGGATCGTTCAGGAAGCCCTGGCTCAGGATAGGCACCAGGCCGATCTCCTTCAGCGCCGCCTGCAGCGCCTGGCGTTCCTGCTTGTGGCCGGGATCGACCGGATCGATGCCATAGCGCTGCTGCAATTTGCCCAGCAGTTGAGGGAAGCCGCCCATATAGGTGCGCCCGTAGAGCTTGACGGCGGTGAAGGGACGGAACTGCGGCCGGTCGATCAGCAGGGCGATCATGGTCTCGGGCGCGTCCTCCTTGCAGTCGAGGAAGACGGTCATGCCCGGCTTGCTGCTCAGCACGTGCTGCAGCGCCTGCGCCGCGGCCGGCACTTTCTGGTTCGTCACCACGTAGTCGCCCGAGGCCGGGTTGCGTATCACCAGCTTCCTGGCGCTGATCTCGCGGTAGCTGGTATGGCTGACCAGGCGGTTGTCGCGGTCGGCCGTCATGCGGCCGGCGGTGAAGTCGTGCATCAGCACCGGCACGTCGTCGGCCGTGATCTGCACGTCGATCTCGATGCTGCGGTAGTGATGGGCATAGGCGTTGTCGATGGCGGCGATCGAGTTTTCCGGAATGCCGTTGCGGTTGTCGATCAAGCCGCGGTGCACCACGATTTCCTTGCGGTGGACGTTGGCGCCCGCCTCGCCATGCAGGTAGTTCACGTGGGTGTAGGAGTGACGGTGGTGCTCCACCCAGTCCTGGTGGCCGCTGATCAGGTCGTGGCGGTTGGCCTGGTAGAAATCGGCGCCGCGGGTGGTCGAGCCGATCTCCTTGCCGACGTATTCATGTTCCAGGTGCAGCGCGCCGCGGCGCCGGATCGGCCGCGGCTCCGGCGCCAGGTCGGCGCCGCGCGCGGCGGCCGCCTTGAGCGTGCGCTCCGCGCCCTGGACTGCCGGCAGCCATTGCCGGTTCTGGATGCCCAGCGCCTGTGTGCCCAGCGCCGCGCTCAAGCCCTGCTGCGCCGGCTTGCTCAGGCGGTCGCCGGCGACGAAGGCCTGGTGCACGTCGACCACCAGCTGGCCACGGGCGGCGTCGATGAACACCGGGAAGGCGGCCGGGTTGCCGTCGACCTTGCCGGCGCCCTTGGCCATCTCGCGGAACTGCGCGGTGCTCACCAGCACGTGATCGAGCTTGCCGGCCAGGTATTTCGACAGCGCCGGCGCGCTCGCCCGGCGTCCGGCGGCCAGCGGCGCCAGCTTGTCGCGCGCCGCCTGCAGCGTCACCAGCCGGGCCGTGAGTTCGGCATCCTTGTCGGCCGAGAACTCGCTGTCGATGGCGACGTAGACCTTGCCCGGGGCGCCGCCCAGCATCTTGCGGTTGGCCTGCGCGGCCGGCGACAGGCCGTCCAGCGCGACCAGCGGCACGCGCGTGCCCGCGGCGACGGCCGCCCGTGGCGCGCCGCCGATCTGGCTCAGCCCGGCCAGCGCGCCGCCGGGCGTGCGCACCACGCTCCCCTGCGGCGTCTGCTGCAAGGGCGCGTGCGTGGCGAGCGCAGGCAGGTCATGACCAAGCGTGGCCGGGTGGGGAGAAAACGCGGTTTTCATCTTTCCATTCCTTATCGGGTGATGCCGCGGCCGAAGCGGGCGCGGCGTCTGGGCTGTCCATGGGGCTACGGCATTCTGGGACAGCCCGGCGCCGGGCGCGGCGACACAAACGAAGACAGCGGGCGCGGAAAGAACCGCACGGCGCCCGCTTGGCTCAACTCGGCGTAATGAGGCGCGGCGTCAGCAGGAACAGACGCTGCACCTTCTGCGTCTGGCGCTGTTTGAACTTGAACAGGTTACCGATCACCGGCAGGCCCGACAGCCAGGGCACGCCGCTGTCCTCCTTGTCGTTCTGCTCGACCGCATAGCCGGCGATCAGCAGGCTTTCGCCCATCCGTATCATGGCCTGGGTGTCGATGGTGCTGTTGCTGACCACCGGCAGCTGGCCGACCAGCTGGCTGGTCAGCTGGCCGTCGTCGATGTGCACGCTGAGGCGGATCTGGCTGCCGTGCTCGTCGTTGACCATCAGCGGCAGCACGCGCAGCGCCACCCCGGCCGAGACGCTGTACAGGTCGGCGGCCTGGAAGCCCGACACCGGCACATAAAAGGTCTTCTTGTTGTCCATCACCGCTTCGACGTTGTCCAGCGTGGCCACCTTGGGCGTGGCGGTGATGTGCGCCTGGCTGGTCTGCTCCAGCGCGCTGACGCGGGCGAGCAGGTAGCGGCCGGCGCCGCCCAGCACCGCCGTCAGGGTGGCGCCGGTGGGCGTGGTGGCGGCGGTCCCGCTGGCGGCGGCCGGATTGGCGAAGCCGGCGGGGTCGAGCGAGGTGCCCTGGCTGGCCTGGGCCAGCTGGCCGTTGCCGGTCTCGAAATCGAGGTGGCCGGTGTGCACGCGCCAGTCTATGCCCAGCTGTTCGAGGCCGGTCTCGGTGATATCAATGATGCTGGCACTGATCTCCAACACCTGCGGCCGGGTGTCGAGCGCGGCGATCAGCTGGCCGTACGCCGCCATCCGTTCCGGCAGGTCGCGGATCAGCACGGCGTTGCTGCGCGGATCGGGCTGGATCACCGGCCCCTGCTCGGCGCCGGCGCGCGACGCGCCCGAGCCGTCGGCCCCGCTGTCGCCGGCCGACGGCAGCGGCGCGGCGCCGCTGTCGGCGCCGGCGGCCATGCCGCGCGGCAGAGGCGGCTTCAAGCCCTGGCCGTCGGCGCCGCCCTGCGCCGGACCCGGTCCATTGCCGCCGGCCAGCGGCGTCATGGCGCTCAGCTTGTTGACGGCGCCGGCCGGCGCCGCGGACTGGGTGCGCGCCGCGGCGCCGGCCTTCTCATTGTTCTGGTACATGCTGCGCAAGACCGAGGCGATGCCCGGCAGCGTCACGGTCTGGCCATCCAGCCGCAGCGGATGGTCGGCGGCCCAGCCATAGCGCAATGGAAACAGCCTTACCTCGGTGCGCGGCTGGCCCTCGGCGGCGCGGTCGATGCGCGCGGCGATCTCGCCGACCAGCTCGACGTAGCGCGGCGGCCCCGACACCAGCGCGGCGCGGGCTTCGTCGTCGTACTGGATCGGGAAACGGGGATCGTCCACGTGCAGGCGCTGGACCGCGCGCCGCAGCTGGCTGGCGCTGACATAGTTCAGGCCGATGGTGGCGCTCTTGGCCTCATTGGCGCCGGAGATGCGCAGCACGGCGCCGTCGTAGTACCAGACAAAGCCGAAGGAAGCGGCCAGCCGGTCGAGGAAATGCTGCGGCGACTCGCTGAACTTGCCGCTCACGCTGCCCTCCACCTGCGGCGAGATCCAGGTCATCACGCCCTGGCTGGCGGCCAGTTCGCGCAGGATATCCTTGACGTCCTTGCGGTCGGCCGCGTATTGCAGCGTCCTGGTGCGCCAAGGAATGGCGGTGGCCGCGCCGGCGCCGGCGCAGCTGGCCAGCAGGGCCGCGCACAGCAGCGCGCGCGGCAAACGAAGGGAAAAAACGGCTGGTATCATGAGGTCGGATCGGATCAGGTGGGGAAGGGTCAAGATGGCGCCGGCGTCAGCGGCACGACGTCTCGGACGGCGATTCCTGGAATTGCTTGCGGTAGCCGCGGATCAGCGCCGAGCGGCTTTTCAAACCCCAGCGGTTGGCGGTCTTGATGATGTTGGCGCCGGCCTGGCCCTCGTCCTGCAGGTCGGCGCGTATCGCCTCCAGCCGCAGGCGCCGCACCACGGCCGAGGGCGACATGCCCAGGTGTTCGCGGAAGGCCATCTGCAGGGCGCGCTCGGTGACGCCGATCTGGGCCGCGATCTCGCGCGTGCACAAGTCATTCTTGGTGAAGTGCTCGACGATGTAGCGGTAGGCCCGGCGGTACTTGGCCGGCAGGCGCGCGCTGACGTCGTCGGTCGGCAGCGCCACCGCGTTGTGCACGCTGCCGTCGAGCGACTTGATCACCTGGGTCTCGTTGCGCAGGCATTGCAGCGCGTCGTGGGTGTAGCTGGCATAGAACTTCATCGCCTCGGCCACGTAGCCGCGCTGCATGCAGATCTTGGCCTGGCAATACAGGTAGTCCAGATTCCAGCGCCGCGTGGTGCAATTGCCCGGACCGCTGCGCTGCAGCGTCTGTTCGGCCAGGTCGACGCAGTCGCCCGCCAGCGCGGCCAGGGCGATCTCCAGCCGCACGCCGTTCGAATAAGCGTGGCATTCCCACTTGCGGGCGCTGGCCGCGTGCGCCGCCAGCGCGACGCCGGCGTCGCGCTCGCCGGCGGCCAGCCGCGTCAGCAGGGCCAGGTACTGGGCGTGGCGGGCCACCAGTTCCGGCGTCGGCCGCCCGGCCGCGGACCGTCCCATGTGCTCGCCGAAGTCGCGCAGCAGTTGCATGTGATTGCCGCGTGTCATGACCGACTGCCAGAACGCGTGGTCGCGCAGGACGGCCGAGCAGCGCACCCCCAGTTGCACCGCGAAGTCCACCGCCAGCAACTCGGTCAGCAGCAGCCAGCGCCCGTCGGGCTCGGACGCGGTCAGCGCGCGCGCGTGCGCCAGCGCCTCGTCGGCCGCGTCCTGCTGGCCCAGCAGATGATGGATGATCGCCACCCCCAGCGCGGCCTCGATCTTTTGGCGGCCGCTGGCGGCGCCCTCCTGGCTGATGCGGGAAAAACAGTGCAGCGCCGCGCTGTAGCGGTGCATGGCCAGCGCCTGCCAGCCGGTATTGCGGCACGAGAACACGCGCAGCTGCTCGTTCGAGCCGCGCAGCAGCTTCTGCGCCTTGCGGTAGTGTTCCTCCGCATCCTCGTCGCGGCCCAGCAGCAGCGAGGCGTCGGCGGTGGCCTGGCAGGCCAGCACCCGCAGCTCCTCGTCGACGGCGCCGTCCGGGTCGGTCTGGCGGGTGCTGTGCCGCAGCGCGGTTTCAAATTCACCATCGAGCATGGCAAACGCGTACGACGGCATGGGCTCGTCCGTCGTCAGGGCGGAAATGACCGCGAAGTAGATGCTGTACATGAATCTGACCCTTTATTGGTGCACTGAACAAAAACGTGCGCGGCCCACGTGTGCGGGGCCGCAGACCGCGTGGCGCGAGGCTGATGTCGCCGATACCGTCATCCACACTGCCTAGCTTAGCGAGTTGACAAAAGAAATTTCTCAACAAATTCACGCACTGCACAAATTTTTTGTTTGGGCCGCTATGGCGCCGGGGGGCCGAGCACGCCGTGCTGGAAGAAGCCGCGGAAATCGCGGAACGAGAATTCCGTCTTGAACTCGTCGACGAAAGAGCCGGTCAGCAAGACCAGCATCAGCAGCGCGATGGCGCCGCGGATGGGCTGGCTCAGGGCCATCGGCTCAAGCTTGTCGGCCGCGCGCGCCATCAGGCCGAAGCCGAGATCGATCAGCACCAGCACCAGGATCACCGGCGAGACCAGCTTGACGGCCACCGTCATGACCGAATCGAGGCGGTGGATCAGGAAAGTCTCGGCACTGCCGCTCAGCGTCGGCAGCGCCGTGCTCAGCGGCCACCAGCGGAAGGAGGCAAACACCACGTCCAGCAACACCAGCATGCCGCCCGAGGCATAGAACAGCACGATGGCGAGCTGGATCAGCACGTTCGAGATCGGCGTGCTCTGCTCCCCGCGCAGCGGGTTGCTGGTCTGGATATTGTTGAAGCCGGCCATATTGTCGATCACCACGCCGACGCTTTGCGCCACCCAGAAGATGGTCGAGGCGGCGTAGCCGATCACCATGCCGATGAACATCTCCTTGACGACCAGGACCAGCGCCGTCGTGCCGTCCACCAGCGCGATGGCTTCCGCCGGTTGGCCGGCCGCGATGAAAAAGCAGATCAGGTACACCACGCCGTTGCGGGCGCCACCCGGCAACACCTGGTCCGAGGTGGCCGGCAGCACGGTGAAGATCACCAGCAGCCGCACGCTCGACAGGCACATCATATACAGCAGTTCGTGCCAGTTGGCGTGCAGCCCGAACATCTGCTCGATCAGCGAGGCATCCTGCATCAGGCCGCCTCCCGCGCTTCGCGCGCGGCGCGGAAATGGCGTGCCATGCTGGCCTCGGCCGATTCCTCGTCCTGCGCCAGTTCCTCGGCCGCCAGCCGCTCCCGCTCCAGCTTGGCGATCTGCTCCAGGCTGAGATCGCGCTGCGCCTCGACCCGGCCGATCTCGCGCTGGGTGGCGCCGACCTCGTCGTGCTGCGCGGCCAGGCGCTGGCGGCCCGCTTGCAGCGCGGCGTCGGCCTGCCGCAGTTCCAGCTGCAGACGCGCGCGTTCGGCCTCGTGGGCCAGGTAGCCGTGCACCGCGAAGCCGCCGTCCGCGTCAAGCAGCGCCGCCAGGCGCCGGTCCTGCCGCGCGCAGCCGGCCTGGCTGTCGGCCAGCGCCCGTTCCTGCCCGGTCAGTTCGCTGCGGCACTCGGCCAATGCGGCGCGCTGCGCCGCCAGCGCGCGCTCCAGGCGCGCCAGCGCGCGCCACTTGATGCCCAGCACCGCCCGCCAGGAAGCCAGCGCCGCGCTCATGGCAGCCATTGCGCCAGCGCGTCCAGCGTGTCCTGGGGCGCGATCCATTCGTCGGTGTGCTGGCCCAGGAAGTCCAGGATCTCGGCGTGTGCGGCGATGGCGTCGTCGGCCAGCGGGTCGCTGCCGGCCTGGTATTCGCCCAGCTGCAGCAAGGTTTCGACTTCCTTGTACTTGGCCATCAGGCGCCGCACCCGGCCGGCGCAGGCCAGCTGCTCGGGCGCGACGATCTGCGTCATCACCCGGCTCAGGCTGCCCAGCACATCGATCGCCGGATACTGGTTGCGGGCCGCGATCTCGCGCGACAGGATCAGGTGGCCGTCCAGGATGCCGCGCACCTCCTCGCTGATCGGGTCGCTGCCGCTGTCGTCTTCGGCCAGCACTGTGTACAGGCCGGTGATCGAACCGGTGTCGCTCATGCCGGCCCGCTCCAGCAGCCGCGGCAATTCGGCGAAGATGGACGGCGGAAAGCCGCGCCGGGTCGGCGGTTCGCCGGCAGCCAGGCCGATCTCGCGCTGGGCGCGGGCGAAGCGGGTTAGCGAGTCCATCATCAACAGCACGCGCAGGCCGCAATCGCGGAAGTACTCGGCGATCGCGGTGCCGACGTGCGCCGCCTTGGCGCGCTCGACCGAAGAGCGGTCCGAGGTGGCGCACACCACCACGGTCTTTTCCATGCCTTGGGGACCGAGCACCAGCTCGATGAACTCGCGCACCTCGCGCCCCCGTTCGCCGATCAGCACGATGACGTTGACGTCGCACTCGGTGCCGCGCGCCAGCATGCCCAGCAAGGTGCTCTTGCCGACCCCGGCTGGCGCGAAGATGCCCATGCGCTGGCCCTCGCCCAGCGTCATCATGCCGTCGATTACGCGGATGCCGGTGTACAGCGGCGCTTCGATCAGGCGCCGCCGCATCGGATCGGGCGCCAGCGCGTAGACCGGCACCTGCCGCTCGTAGTCGAGCGGCCCGGCGCCGTCGATCGGCTGGCCGAGGCCGTCGAGCACGCGCCCCAGCAAGCCGGCGCCGACGCCCACCGACAGCGGCCGGCCGTGGCCGTTCACGCGGGTGGCGCGCGAGAGCCCGACCATGCTGCCGAACGGCGCCAGCAGCGCCAGCTGGCGGCCGAAGCCGACCACCTCGGCCTGTTGCAACAGCGTGCCGTCGGCGTCGCGCAGATCGCACAGCTCGCCCAGCTTGACGTCGATGCCGCCCACCCGCAGCAGGGTGCCGGTGACTTCGACCACCTTGCCGGTCCGGTGCGGCGCCGCAATCAGGTCCAGCTCGGTTTCGAGCTGGTCGGCGAAGGTATGCAGCGCGTCCATGTCAGGCCGCACCGTGTTCGAGCGCATCGTCCGCCCCGGCCTCGTGCTGGCCGCCGGCCAGGGCCAGACGCACCGCGGCCTGCACCGCCCGCAGCTGGATCGACAGGCTGGCGTCGAAGACGCCGTAGTCCCATTCGCAGCGGCAGTCGCCGGGGCTGGCCGCGGCGTCGTCAAGCACTTCGGCGACCACTGGCCAGTCCATCTGCCGGGCCGCCTCGGCGAAGGCGGCGCGCGCGGCCGGGCCGTCCTGCGGGTGCACGCTGACGGTCAGGAAGCTGGCCTCCTCCAGCGCCCGCCCCAGCTGGGCGGCGGCGCGCCGGAACAGGCCGGCACGGTCCTCGTCCATCGTGATGCGCTCGACCGCGCGCAGCACGATGCCGGCCAGACGCTCGCGCATGCACAACAGCGCGCGGCGGTCGTCGCCGACCCGCGCCAGCATCTCGGCATGCAGCGCGTCGGCGGCCTGGCGCCGGCCGCTGGCGTAGCCCAGGCGCGCGCTGCGCTCGAACTGCAGCTGCGCGGCCTCCAGCACCTGCCGCGCCTCCTCCTCGGCCGCGGCGCGCACCGCGGCCGCCTCGCCGTGGGCCTCGGCCAGCCAGCGCGCGCCCACCTCCTGCAGATCCACAAAGCCGTGCTCGATATCGGACAGGCGCGCGAGGTCCTCGCGCCGCACCACATCGGCGCCGGCCTGGATGCCGACCCCGCCCTCGCCTCTCAGCCAAATAACCATGCGGCCTCCGGGAACAACGCCGGCAACAGCGCGACAAAATCGGCGCCGTCGTCGCCGTCGGCGGCGGCCGGCGCGCCGGCCGGCGCCTCGGCCGGCAGCACCAGCGCGATCAGCTGGCGCAGCGTGGGATCGGTCCAGGCTTGCTCGCGCAGCAACATCGCGTGACCGCTCCAGGCCCAGCCGGCGGCGTCGGCGACCGGCAGCACGGCCGGCCCCGGGCCGGCCTCGCCGTGTTGCAGCAACTGCAGCGCGTCCGCGCCCAACAGGGCGCGCAGCGGTTCCAGCACGGCGCGGTCGATGCAGCGCCGCAGCGCCGCGCGCCGCGCGTACAGCGCGCGCGCGGCCAGCACGCGCCACAGCAGCGCCGGCTCCAGCAGCGCCAGCCGGTTTGCCGGCCGCGCCAACGCCGCCGGCGCCAGCGGCGCCAGCCGCAGCGCCGCGCGCAGCCGGCCCAGCCGGCCGGGCTGGGAAGCCGGCAAGTGCCAGGCCAGCGCGGCGTCGGCGTCGAACAGCCGCGGCAGCCAGCTGGGATCGAGCTGGCGGTCCAGTTGCAGCAGCCGTTGCTCATAGGCGCGCAGCAGCGCCGCCACCGGCGTCATGGCGGTGTCGTTCATCGGCCGCCGCTCCGCGCGCGCAGGCGGGCGCGCAGCGCGTCGGCGGCGCGGCGCCACCAGGGCGCGGGGCCGAGCGCGGTGACGTTGGCGGCGGCGCCGGCGTCAGCCTGGCGGCGCCGCCACAGTATCGCCGCCAGCAGCATGGCCAGCGCGGCGAGCGCCGCCGACAGCTGCCACGGCGCGTAGCTGGCGGCGCGCCGCGGCGGCAGTGGCAACGGGCGCGCCATCACGCCCGGCACCATGGTCACGCTGACGTTGTCGTAGTTCAGCCCTTCGACGCTGTGTACCACCAGGTTCTTGATGCTGGGTACCAGCGAGGCGACGTCGGTGTTGGGCCGGTACTTGATGAACACCGAGGCGCTGGCCGGCTTGACCACGCTCGACAGCGGGTCGTTGTTGGGCAGCGCGATCTCGACATTGGCGACCGCCACGCCGTCGATGGTGGCCAGCGTGTGCGCCAGCTGTTGCGACACGCCGTAGATGAAACGCACCCGCTCCTCGGTCGGGGTGGAGATCAGGCCATCCTTCTTGAACATTTCGCCCAGGTTGCTGTAGCGCGCGCGCGGCAGGCCGTGCGCGTGCAGCGTGTTCATGGCGCGGGCGAAGTCTTCTTCCGCCACATTGATCTGCCAGCTCTTGCCGCCGTCCGGGGTGAGCTTGCTGGCGTCGACCTCGGTTTCCAGCAACACGGTCAGGATGTCGTTGGCGTCGGCTTCGCTCAGCTGGGCGAACAGTTGCTTGTCGCAGGCCGCCAGGCACAGACACAGGCACAGGGCTGCGCTCAGGCGCGGAAACAGGCTCATGGTCGCGCTCACTGGTTTTTCATCAGGGTTTGCACCGAACTCTTGCCCGATTGCGCCAGGCCGTTGGCGACGTTCAGCTTGAACGTCAGCATCGCCATCTCGGTCTGCACATGGATGATGCGTTCGGCCAGCTGCGGCAGGTTGCTGGTGTCGCCGATGGAAAAGGACTTGGCGTTTTCCAGCGTGCTGGCGATCGCCTGGTCCTGCGAGGACACCAGATGGTTGAGCGCGGACGGGCCGTGCGCCGGCGCGCGCACCGCGCTGGTGGCCGGCTGTTGTTCCATCAAGGCGGCGAAACGGTCTACCAAGGACGATGCCGGCGGCGCGGCGGGCGGCGCGGCGGCGCCCGATTCGACGCCGGCGGTGGCCGCGCCGGGCGGCAGCGGCGGCAGCGGAGGGATGGCAGCGATCATGGCGTTCCCCTCAGGCCCGCAGGTAGTGGCTATAGCCGGGCTCGGCCGGCGCAGGCGGGGCCGGCTCCGGCTCGTCCTGCGGCTCGGGATGTTTGCCGAACAGCATGTTGACCAGGGCGATCGCTTCCGGGTCCTCGTTGCGCACCAGCACCTCGTTGGCGCTGATGGACCAGGCCGGGTCGTTGGCGGCGAACAGGCACACCGCCAGCAGCGCGGTGCTGATCGGCATCGCCGCGATGCCGGGCGTGGCGCCGTCCAGGTTGCGCAGGATGTGGGTGGCCTGCAGGTATTTCTTGCGCTTCATCAGCAGCCAGGCGTCAAAGGTGTCCAGTTCGCGGAAGCGCGGCCGCAGCACGCGCAGCGCCGCCAGCAGCGCGTCCGACTCGGCCAGGCAGTCGTTCTTCACGCCGGCCAGCAGCACTTCGATGAGGGAGGAAACGATTTTTTTGTCGCACGAGGTGTAGTCCATGGGGTCCTGCCACTGGTTGGGTTGCGGGAGCGGGCCGGCGGCACCGCTGGTCACTGCATACGATACGCGCCGGCGCCGGCGCCGGCGCCGCCGGTGACGAAGCCATGGGGCCGCGAACGAACCGCCCGCCGCGGTTCGTTCGCGGCGCGGGCGCTTCGCTGGCGGCGCCGCGCGCGCGGCGCGGAACGGCACAATGACGGGCGAGCGCTTGTTCCCTTCCCTTTGCCGGTGTCCCATGTCAGACGAAAAAACCGAACGGCCCACAGAAAAGAAACTGCAGGATGCGCGCCGCGACGGCGAGAGCACCAAGAGCACCGATCTCGGCAGCGCGGCGGTGCTGCTGTCGGTGGTGGCCCTGATGGCGCTGGGCGGCACCACCCTGGGCGACGGCCTGCGCGCCCTGCTGCACGGCGCCCTGGACGAGGTGACGGCGGCCGGCCGGCCCGGCTACGACTTGTACACCCCGATGCTGGCCATCGCGCTGCAGGGCGCGCGCCTGCTGCTGCCCTTCCTGCTGGCGACGATGGTGGCCGCGGTGGCCGGCATCTGGGCCCAGACCGGCATCAACATTTCATTCAAGCCGGTCGAGCTGAAGTTCAGCGCCGTCGATCCGGCCGCCGGCATGCAGCGCATCTTTTCGGTGCGCTCGCTGATCGACCTGCTGAAGATGGTGGTCAAGGCAGTGGTGATCTTCGCCGTCATGCGCCAGACACTGATGCTGCTGGCGCCGCTGATCGTCGGCACCGCCTACCTGCCGGTGGCCGACATCGTGCAGATCAGCTGGCAGGTGCTGTACCAGTTCATCGCGATCGGCGGCGTGCTGGCGCTGCTGATGGGCGCGGTCGACTTCGGCATCCAGCGCTGGCTGTTCATCCGCGACCACCGCATGAGCAAGGACGACATCAAGCGCGAGCACAAGGATTCCGAAGGCGACCCCCGCCTCAAGGGCCAGCGCAAGGCGGTGGCCAAGGAGATGGCGCAGGGGGCGCCGGCCAGCGCGCTGAAGGGCGCGCAGGCGGTGATCGTCAACCCGACCCACTACGCGGTGGCGCTGCGCTACGCGCCGGAGGAGATGGGCCTGCCGCGGGTGATCGCCAAGGGCGTCGACGCCGACGCCCTGGCGCTGCGCCGCGCCGCGCAGCAGCAGGGCATCCCCATCATCGGCAATCCGCCGCTGGCGCGCGCCTTGTACACGGTCGCGCTGCACCATCCCATCCCCGAGCCGCTGTTCGAGACCGTGGCCGTGATCCTCAAGTGGGTGGCCGAGATCGGCGCCCGTCCCGGCGAGGCGCATGCCGGCCCCGCCCACTCTTACCTGGCCGAACCGCTATGACCCTGCTGAAAAAACTCGACCTCGGCGGCGAGGTCGCCATTGCCGCGCTGGTGGTGGCGGTGATCGCGCTGATGATACTGCCGCTGCCGACCTTCCTGATCGACACGCTGCTGGCCATCAACATCACCATCAGCGTGGTGCTGCTGATGATCACCATGTACATTCCCAGCGCGGTGTCGTTTTCCTCCTTCCCCTCGCTGCTGCTGTTCACCACGCTGTTCCGGCTGTCGCTCAATATCGCCTCCACCAAGTCCATCCTGCTGCATGCCGACGCCGGCAGCATCATCGAGAGCTTCGGCGAGCTGGTGGTGGGCGGCAACCTGGTGGTGGGCCTGGTGGTGTTCCTGATCATCGCCACGGTGCAGTTCATCGTCATCGCCAAGGGCTCGGAGCGGGTGGCCGAGGTCGGCGCCCGCTTCACGCTGGACGCCATGCCGGGCAAACAGATGAGCATAGACGCCGACGTCCGCGCCGGCAACCTCAACCCGGACGTGGCGCGCCACCGGCGCGCGCTGCTGGCCACCGAGAGCCAGCTGCACGGCGGCATGGACGGCGCCATGAAGTTCGTCAAGGGCGACGCCATCGCCGGCCTGGTCATCACGCTGGTCAACATCCTGGCCGGCATCGTCATCGGCATCACCTACCACGGCATGACCGCGGCCGAGGCGGCCAACCGCTTCGCCGTGCTGTCGATCGGCGACGCCATGGTGTCGCAGATTCCCTCGTTGCTGATCTCGGTGGCGGCCGGCATCATGATCACCCGCGTGGCCGGCAACGAGGACGCCGGCCCGACCTCGCTGGGCGCGGAAATCGCCAAGCAGCTCTGCGGCAACGCGCGCGCCCTGTTCAGCGCCTGCGCGCTGCTGACCGGCTTCGCCTTCGTCCCCGGCTTTCCGTCGGCGCTGTTCCTGGTGCTGGCCGGGCTGGTGTGCGCCGCCGGCTTTTACCTGTGGCGCCAGGAAAAGAACGGCGGCGCCGGCGGTGGCGGCGCGCCGCTGCCGGCGTTGCAACGCGAGGGCGCGAAGGACGCCGCCACCGGCATCGCCGACGCCGCCCCGCCGTTCGCCTCGCCGCTGGCGATGCGCCTGTCGCCCGGGCTGGCCGCCTTGCTGAACACCGGGCAGTTCAACACCGCCATCACCGCCGGACGCCAGCGCCTGAGCGAGGAACTGGGCCTGCCCTTCCCCGGCCTGAGCATGTGGAAGAGTGCTGCGCTGGACGCCCTGAGCTACGAGGTCCTGATGCACGACGTGCCGGTGGCGCGGGTGGCGCTGCCGGCGCAGCTGGCGATGCTGGAGCAGCCCGACGACGCGCTCAAGGCGCAGGCGCAGGAATTGCGGGACGTGGCCGGCATGGCGCACAGCTGGTGGGCCGACGCGGCGCTGCGTCAGGCCAACCCCGCGGCGCCGCTGCGCGCCAGCGAGGTGCTGATCGCCGGCCACGCGCTGCAACTGCTGCGCGAACAGTCCAAGCTGTTCGTCGGGGTGCAGGAGACCCAGTGGATCCTGGAGCGGCTGGCCGGCGAGTATCCCGGCCTGGTGGAGGAGGTCAAGAAGGCGCTGCCGGCGCAACGCATCGCCGACGTGCTGCGGCGCCTGCTCGAAGAGCAGATCCCGATCCGCAATATGCGCGCCATCATGGAAAGCCTGGTGGCCTGGGGCCCCAAGGAAAAGGACATGTTGATGCTGACCGAATATGTGCGGGGCGACCTGGGCCGCTATATCGCCCACACCGCCACCGCCGGCACCGGCCGCCTGCAGGCGGTGATGCTGGACGTCGCGGTCGAGCAGCTGATACGGCAATCGATCAAGGCCACGCCGGCCGGCAATTACCTGACCCTGCCGCCGGACCAGGTCGACGCCATCATCGTCCGGCTTGAGCAGATCGCCGGCTCGCCGCCGCCGGCCATGCTGGCGGTGGTCACTTCGATGGACATCCGGCGCTACTTCCGTCGCATGATCGAGCAGCGGCTGGCCTGGCTGCCGGTGTATTCGTTCCAGGAGCTGGGCGGCGATGTCCAGCTCCTGCCCCTGGGCAAACTGGTGATGTAGGAGGCCACCCCACATGTCGACCTCACCGATCAAACCGCAAGCGGTGCGCCTGGCGCAACGCAACACCCAGCCGCCGCAGCGGCTGGCGCGCACCCACGCCCTGGCGGCGCGCTTTGCGGCGCGCTATCACGAATGCGAACCGTCGCCGTCGGCGCCCGCGCGCGCCGACGGCGACGCCGCGCCGGAGACGGGGGACGGGGAGGCCGTCGCGTCGATTGCCGCCGACGCCGCCGGCGTGGCGGCCGCCGCGGCGGTCACCACCTCGATGCCGCTGGGCGAACGCATCGCGCGCGCCTGCCTGGACGGCCAGCACGGTGAACTGATGACCGCGCATCTGGCGGCGCTGGTGGCGCGCTTCTGCAACGCCCCGGCCGTCAGCGCCGGCGGCGGCTGGGAACTGCAGATCGACATCAACCCGGCCATCCTGGCCGAGACCCGCTTGTACCTGCAACTTTCGGCCTTTCGCTTATCGCTTCGGTTCGAGACGCCCGACCCGCGCGCACAACGCTTAATCTGTGACCACAGCGCCGAGTTATGCCGGCGCCTGCGCGCGCAGCTGCAAGGTCAGCTCGATGTCACCGTCACCTGCTGGTAAGTTGGAAGGAAGCGATATGGAAGCCGTCATGCCCACGGGCCGCCTGCAAGACCGCCTGCCGGCCTTGGCGCCGGCGCTGGCGCGGCTGGCGCGCGGCCTGTTCGACGCGCGCCTGAACGCGCCGCTGGCGGCGCTGGGGCTGGCCATCGCGCCGGCGCCGGCGACGCCGGCGATCCGTCCGGCCCGCCTGCGGCTGCGCTGCTGCGGCGGCGAACTGGAAACCGTCATCGACGTCGAGCCGAGGCCGGCGCTGGAAAGCGCGGCCTTGCCGGCCGACGCCGCGGTGCGCGCGGCGCTGGCCGGGACGCTGCTGGCGCCGCTGTTCGAACGGTTGGCCGCGGCCGGGCTGCCGGCGCTGGAGGTGGCCGCGCTCGACCTGCTGGCCGACGGCGAAGCCTTGCCCGGCCTGGGGCTGGCCGTGCGCGCCGGCGGCGGCGGCGCCACGCTGCGCTTCACCGCCGCCGACCGCCGCGCGCTGACGCTGCTGGAACACTATGCGCGCGACGCCGGCGCGCACTGGCCGCAACCGTTGCCAGCCGCGCTGGCCGCGCTGCTGCTGCCGGGCCGCGCCCGCATCGGCGCGCGGCGCTGCACGCCGGCCCTGCTGCGCTCGCTGCGTCCGGGCGACGTACTGCTCAATTGGAGTCCGGCCGGCGCCGGGCTCGCCACGCCGGCGCGTCCGCAGCTGTACTGGGGGGCGCCGCGCGCCCTGCAGTACGCCGCGACGGCGCGCCTGGACCACCGCACCCTGACCCTGGAAAGCCTGCCCGCCATGCAACTGGACGACCATACCCTCCCTCCCGACCCATACGCCGAAGCCGAGGCGCCCGCCGTCGGCGTGGCCGCGCTGGAGTTGCCCGTCACGCTGGAGATCGCCACCATGGTGCTGGCGGTCGAGCAGCTGGCCGCGCTGCAGCCGGGCCAGGTGCTGGAGTTGCCGCTGCCGCTGGACCAGACCCAGATCCGCCTGGTGGCCTACGGCCAGACGCTGGGCTACGGCCAGCTGCTGATGGTCGGCGAGCAACTGGGCTTGCAGATCAGCCGCATGGCGGACGTGCATGAACCAGACGCCTGATTTCGCCTCGCTGCTGCTGGCGGTTTTCGCGCTGGCGCTGCTGCCGTTCGCCGCCATGGTGATCACCTCCTACACCAAGATCGTGGTGGTGCTGGGCCTGCTGCGCAACGCCATCGGCGTCCAACAAGTGCCGCCCAACACGGTCTTGAACGGCATCGCCATCATCATTTCCTGTTACGTCATGGCGCCGATCGGCATGGAGGCGAGCCGCCACGCGCAGATGACGCCCGAGCCCGGATCTAACCAGATGATCCAGCTGTTCGACGCCGCGCGCGGACCGTTCCGCCAGTTCCTGGAAAAACACACCGACCCGCGCGAAAAAGCCTTCTTCCTGCGCTCGGCCCAGCAGATCTGGCCGGCCGACAAGGCCGCCCAGCTCAAGCCCGACGACCTGGTGGTGCTGGCGCCGGCGTTCACGCTCACCGAGCTGACCGCCGCGTTCAAGATCGGCTTCCTGCTGTACCTGGTGTTCGTGGTGATCGACCTGGTCGTGGCCAACGTGTTGATGGCGCTGGGCCTGTCGCAGGTCTCGCCCAGCAACGTGGCCATCCCCTTCAAGCTGCTGCTGTTCGTGACCATGGATGGCTGGTCGACGCTGGTGCACGGCCTGGTCCTGACGTATCGGTGAACCATGGACTATGACACTATCGGCCGCCTGACCAGCGCCGCCATGACCCTGTGCCTGCTGGTGTCGCTGCCGGCGGTGCTGGCGGCGGCGCTGATCGGCCTGCTCGTCTCCTTCCTGCAGGCGGTGACCTCGCTGCAGGATTCCAGCATCTCGCACGGCATCAAGCTGATCGTCGTGACGGTGGTGATCATGCTGGCCGCCCCCTGGGGCGCCTCGGCCATCCTGCAGTTCGCCCGCAACATCATGCAGACCATCTTCCTATGACCCTGCGCATCCACTCGCCGGACACCACCCTGATGCAGGAGCTGCAGGCGCGCGACGCCGCCGAAGCGCAGAACCTGCCCCAGCTCAACGCCGGTTCGGCCGCCCAGCGCGCCGGCCACCGGCGCGGCCACGGCCATGCTACCAGCCTGCCGCACCAGGACGAGTTCGACGCCAACCTGCCCACTTTGCCTCCGTCGCCGCTGCACAAGGCGCGCGCCATGCAGGCCCGGCTGCGCAGCCGCCAGCGCCGCGCCGCCGATCAGCCCGAGAACGCCACCAGTGCCAGCGAGCTGGAGGAACTGCTGATGCTTCAGGAGCAGCATAACGGTTCCGGCGCGAGGCCGCAGATCCGTGCGGTGGCATCGGCCCAGAGCGGCCTGGGGGGGCGCCACGGCGGCCGGGAGGCGGACCCGTCCACACGTTGGACGGCGCCGCGCCAGGAGGCCGGCGACGATGCGCTGGCCGGGCCGCTGCGCCACTTGCTGCGCGACTATGCCGCGGCCGCCGCCGGGCCGGCCCGCTACGCGCTGCTGGAAACGGCCATGCTGCAAATCCGCACCCTGCACACGACGCCGGCGGCGGCGTCCGGGGCGCTGAGCTATGCGGTGCTGCGCCTGATGCGCGCGCACCTGGCGCGGGCCGACGCCGCGCCCGACGGCCCGGCCACGCTGGCGGCGGTGCGCGCCCGCCTGTTGCAGCTGATACCGCAAGCGGCGGCCGGCGCCGCCACGCCGGCGCAACGCCGCCTGCACCTGTTCCTGCCGCTGCTGCTGCTGAACGCGTCGCGCCCGCGCACGCCGGAACAGCGGCGGATGGCGGTGGCCAAGCTGGACAGCGTGCTGCGCCGCGCTGGCGTCTGAACGCGTTCGCAAATGACGTGAGAAGTTCGCATTTGCGCCGACGCCGGCGGCTGCAATCGATACAGTAAGCAGCATGGATACGGCGGATCGCCAGCGGCGATCGGCACACATACGGAGCGACAGAGAACTGATGATGACCAAGGAAATCCGCGTACTGACCGGCGTGCACCGCGGCGCCGCCCTGCGGTTGTCGCCCGGCCGCTGGCAGATCGGCGCCGACCCGACGGCCGACATCCAGCTCAGCGACTGGCGCCAGGCGCCGCTGCTGCTGCTGATCGGCCAGGACGGCGGCACCCGGACGCAGGCCGACGACGCCGACGCGGCCGAGCGGCCGCTGGCCGACATGCGGGCGGTGCGCTTCGGCGACATTGTGCTGTGTCTGGGTGACGCCGATGCGCCGTGGCCGGACGATGCCGCGCTGCTGGAGCAGCTGGAACCGGTCGCGACGACCGTGGCCGCCGTCCCGGTCCCGGCGCGCGGCCGGCCCGCCGCGCATTGGCTGATGGCGCTCGGCGCCGTGCTCGGCCTGGCCACCGGCGGCGTCGCCATCTACAGCCAGCCGTCGCGGGCCGACGACCTGCCGCGGCACGACCAGCTGTTGCGCCAGGTGCGGCAGCAACTGTTGCAACTGCGCCAGCCGGATCTGGAAGCGCTGGTGCAGGGCGATTTGATCGTGGTGCGCGGCCTGGTGGGCAACAGCGCGCAGGCCGCCGCCGTGCGGCAGATGCTGCAATCGCTGGCGCCGACACAATCGCTGGCCGATATCGCCACCGTCAGCGACGTGATCGCCAACATCCAGGACACGCTGCGCGACCACGGCCTGCGGGTCGGCTACGAGGGCCAAGGCCGCTTCGTGGTCGATGGCAGCAGTGCGCGCGCCGCCGAACTGAACCAGACGGTGACGCAGCTGGCGGCCGACTTCGGCCCCGACGTCAAGCAGATTCGCGGCCGCATCACGCCGCTGCGGCGTGATTGGGCCGCGGGCAACAACGATTCGGCGCTGGCGACCGACGCCTTGCAGTACGTGCAGGCGCAGGACGGCAGCAAACATTTTCCCGGCGTGCGCGAGTAACGCCGCCTTCGACCTGCAGTTAAAGGAGCATACGATGTTTTCAGCCCTCACCCCGGACATCCTGGACTACCTGGACGATTTCCAGGCGCGCCTGGCGGCCGCCCCCGGCGACCCGCGCGGCGCGGCCGTGGCCGTGGCGCTCGACAGCACCGCCGCCGCGCTGAGCGGTTGGATGGCTGAGGCCGATCCGACGCAGCGTCACGACAAGCAGACACTGCACGCCGGCTTTGCGGCGGCGGCCGAGATCTGCCGCGCCGTGGCGGCCAAAGCCGTGGCCGCGCAGCAAGCCTGACCCGACACGGGGACGGCCGCAGGGCCGCCCCACCCTAACCTTTGCGCTTGCCACGGCAGCGTAGGGCCCCGCCCGCTTGGGCATTTTTATTCTCATCACCACCCTAAGGAGTATCACCATGCCAGTAGCCGGAACCGTAGCAAACGTAGCAGGCACCGCAGCCTCAGCAGCAGAATCGGCGGCCTTCATCGCCTCCGCTCAAGCCTCCGCCGCCAGCACCGTCATGACCCAGAACGCGCTGGCCCAAATCCAGAACGAGATCGCCCTGAACCAGGCCCTGAACTCGATCATCGAGGAACTTGGCAAGGGCGCCAAAGCACTGTCGCAGTAAGCCGGCGTCACGCCTTCGGGACCGCTGGCGCGGTCCTCTCCATGTGCCGGTCCGGCCGGGCCGGCGCATGTTTACCATCCCGCAGCATCGGGAACGCGGCCTGGCCGCCAGGGCGCAGCGTCAGCGCGCCGCCGGGACGACGGAATGGGGGCCGCGCCCGTTCCGCCTCCCCTTACCGTCCATCGCGTCCACCTACGCCATCGCATGAGCTACCAGCGCTTCTCCGACCTGATCCACGACCTGTGCCGGCAGATGGCCATCCCCGATTCCGAGCAGGTGCTGCAGACCGGCATGCTGGAAGTGGAAGGTTTCGACGTCATGCTCGATCACCTGGAGCAGGATCCTGAAGCGGCTTATCTGAACTTTTGCTACGGCATCGTGACCAGCGGCCGCAGCCTCAAGGTATACCGTCTGCTGTTGGAAGCGAACCTGGTGATCTACGCGCAGGATCAGGCGCAGCTCGGCATGGAGGAGGATACCGGCAGCGTCGTGATGATCGTGCGGGTGCCCTTCGGCGCCGACGTCGACGGCGCATGGCTGGTCGACCTGCTGGCCCATTACGCCCAGCACGGACGCTACTGGCGCGACAACATCTTCCAGACCAACGACCAGATGTACGACAATATCGCCGACGGTTCCTATTTGTGGATACGCGCCTGACGGCGCAGCGAACGGGTCAGAAGTTATCGCAGGTTTGCGCCAGCCGTGACGGCAAGGCGTATTGCAGCGACGCCGGCGATGGCGCAAACGGGCAGGGCTCCGCGCGCGCGTTGTCGACGTCAAGCCGATAACCCAGCGTGTACATGGTGTGCAGCCGCACGGGGCCGTTCTTGCCGATGCCCATCTTCTTGCGCAGCTTGTAGATGTGCTGCTCGATGGTGCGCTCGGTGAACTCCACCGTGTCGCCCCACACACGGGCGGCCAGCTGCCGCTTGCTGAAATAGGTGCCGGGAGTGGAAAAAAACAGCCAGGCCATGGCGAACTCGCGCGCGGTCAGATAGATCGGTTGCCCGTCCAGCGTCACCAGTCCTTGCCGCTGGCACAGCGTGTAAGGGCCCACCATCAGCGACGCCGGGGCCGGCCGCTCCGCGCGCAGCGCGTCCAGCACCCGCCGGGTGCGCACATACATCTCATTCTGCTCGACCGCACCCACCAGCACGTCGCTGACGCCAGCGTCGAAGGCGCGCAGCATGCGCTCGCGGTCATGGAACTGCCCGAACACAATGACCGGCATTAAATGGTCGGCATGGCAGGCGCGCCAGGACAGCAGGCAGTCGCCCTCGCGCTCGAAGACCTTGGCGTCGATCAGGACCAGGTCGTAGCTGTCGTTGCGCGCGGCGCGCAGTAGCGCGCGGGTGTCGGCAAAACAGCTGCAGACCACGCCGTCGGCTTGAAAACATGCCTCGATCGCGGCGAAATGCGCCTGCGTCTGCGTCAGTACAGCAAATCTCATTGGAATCCCTTTATATCAGCGGCCGCTGCGGTGTGCCCGCTCATTGTGGCGCGCGAGGGCTTCCTAATAAAGCAAGTTTTTATGTGGCTTCGTGTTAAAGTTTTCTTGTTCATACATCGGGAGAAATTTCTCGCTGATGGCTTGCCGGGGCTGCGGCTCGGTCGTGATCGGCGCACCACGGGCGCCGCGCTAACGCGCGTAGCTGCGTTGTTGGACGATCCGCATGATGCTGCGCTTGTATCGATCGCGCTCGGCGGGCGTTTCGGAGTGGTAGGAGCCGACGGCATCCCAGGTGTTGCCGTATTTCAGCATCTTGCTGCGCAAATGCCAGGCCGCGACGTACACGCTGACGCAAGGATCCATCAGGCTGTCGGTGGCGATGCCGTAGCCTGACAAATCCTTCAGATGGATCGAATTAATCTGCATCATGCCGTAGTCGATGGTGCCGTTGACGTTGCGGTGCAGCGCCGTGGCGCGGCCGCGCGACTCCTGCCAGGCGATGGCGCGCAACAAGTCGGGATGGACATGCTGGTAAACAGCGGCGGCGTCGAAGCAGTCGGCCATCGCCGAAGGCATAGCCAGGGACAAGGACGCGGCGAGGGAAATGGTCAGCGGACGTATCATGGATCGAACCACTCGGCAAAAATAGAGGCGTACAGCATAGCGTCGCGCCGCTGCGCGCCGGTCCCCCGCACCCGCACGGATGACGCGACAAACGAAACGGCCGGGCCTACAGGCCGGCGGCCGGCGCCGACACTTCCAGCTTGTAGCCGAGCGAATAAATGGTGCGCAGCCGGACCACACCGTCGCGACCTATCCCCAGCTTGCGCCGTAACTGATAGACATGCTGCTCGACCGTGCGCGCGCTGCACTCCTGCTCAGCCGGCGCCAGCAGCGTCGCCAGCTTGCGCTTGCTGAAGAAGGTGCCAGGGGTGGAGAAGAACAGCCACGCCATCGTGAATTCGCGTTCGCTCAATTCGATCCCCTGCCCGTCCCGGCGTAACGCGCGCTGCGTGCGGTCCAGCTGGTAGGGGCCGAGCGCCAGGCGTTCCGGCTCGGCGCCGCGTTCAGGCAGGACGCGCAACGCGCGCCGTACCCGCAGATACATCTCGTTCTGGTCCAGCCCGCCCACCAGCACGTCGCTGGCGCCGGCCGCGAAGGCCCGGAACATGCTGTCGCGGTCGGCGAACCGGCCATAGACAATGAGCTTGGGAGCCCGCCCTGGATAGCTGGCGCACCATCCCAGCAGTTCGCCCCCCATCGTCTCGAATGATGCGGTGTCGATCAGCAACAACGCGTAGGACAGTGCCCTCAGGGCGACCAGCAAGGCCTGGGAACAGTCAAAGTACTGACAGGCGACGCCGTCGGCCGCAAAGCATTGCGCGATCTTCGCACCATCCTGTTTGCTTTGGGTCAATATCGCGAAATTCACAGCAGCTCTCCTTGAGCGCAGCCCCGCCGACGGCCGGACTGCACAGACAACCTGTAGTTTGAGTACAGGTTCATCTTGACAGGAGCAACTACATATGCCCATCAGGAAATCTTGATAGTGTTGTAAGGTAAATGGAAAGCCCGGCTATTCATCGTCCTACACGATGCGCGGGGATGCTGACCTAGACCGCCAGCCAGGCGCCGGCGCCGCCTTGGGCACGCGCCAGCGCACCCAAGGCGGTGTAAGTTAGTTCCTCTGGACCGTGCTCGTCGGACAGGCTGGCGTGGCCGATCGAGACCGTGGCATCAGGCGTCGGCGCGCCCGGATCGACCTGGCGCGGCATGCAACGCAGACGGTCGGACAGGCGGCGCATGACGATAGAGGCGGCCTCGGCGTCGGCGCCGGGCAGCAGCACGGCGACGGTGCCGGCATCGTAGCGCGCCGCGCAATCGTCGGGGCGCAGCGCCGCCTTCAACAATGCCGCGATCCCGGACAGGATGGGCGCTTCGGCCTGCAGCATCAGCAGCGACAGCGGCTGCGCCGCCGCGCGGGCATGATCGACCGCCTCGGCCAGGCGTTCCTGCCACCAGTCGCGCTGGTGCAGGCCCGACACCGGGTCGAGCTGGCCCGGCGCCATTGCGGCGCTGTCCAGCGCCCGGCGCCGCTCCGCTTGCATCAGCGCGGTATGGGTGCGGAAGGTCTTGAGCGAGAGCAGGTTTTTGGCGAACACGGCGGAGCAATCGAGCAGGCGCCAGAAACGTTCGGTGTTAATCAGCAGCAGGAAAGTCTCGACCTCGGCGCGTGACGGCTGCGGCGCCGGCACGCCCAGCAGCATCTCCAGCGCGCCGACGCAGGCGCCGGCCAGCGCCACGGATTCCGGCGCGTCGGCCCGCACGCGGCCGGCCAGCACCAGTGCCAGCAACGGCGCGCCGTTGCGCGCCGCCGGCAGCGCTTCGCCCGCGGCCAGCCGGATCACCGGACAATCGGCCAGCACTTGCGCGACCTTGGGGTGGTCGCCGCGATCCGGCTGGAACAGGTCGATCTCGGCCAACGCGTAGCCGGCACGCGCGAACGTGGCGAAATGGTCCATGCGGCGGCGGGTGCTGCGCTAGTCGCGTGGCTTGCAGGCCAGCACGGTCGGAAACAGGCAGGCGCGGTCGTCGATGAACCGGATATCGGTGAAGCCGGCCTGCTCCAGCTGGTTCCGGGTCTGCTCATGGGTGCGGAAAGCGCTCCATTTCGCCTCGATGATGCGGACAAACAGCAGGTATTGCAACGCCAGCGCGGCCGGGTCGAGTTGCTCCATGCGCCAAGGCGACGCCGGCGAGAGCGTGGGCGGCGGGGTCAGGAAGCTGGTCAGCAACGTGCCGCCCGGCTTCAGCGCCGCATGGAAGGCCCGGTACAGCGCCACCACGCGCGCATCGTCCGGTTCATAGATGTTCAGGCCATTGCTGGTCAACACGTCGACCGGCGCCTGGCCCAAGCCTGACCACGCGTCCCGGCAATGCAGGGTCAGCCGCTCGGCCAGGCCGTTGCGGCGGGCCAGTGTCTGCGCGCCGGCGAGGGCCGCAGGATCGAGGTCGACCCCGACCAGGCCGACATCCGCCAGTCCGCAGTAGTCAAGCGACAGCAACTCCCCCATCAGCCCGCAGGGCAGCGAGGCCAACACCAGGCCAGGCCGTAGCAGCAGTTGCAACTGCTGGCGGAACACGCCATAACGCTCGCGCGTCGCCAACACCGCCGGCAGTTCCTCAACGATCATGCGTTCCAGCGGGCTGATGTTCGCCACTGCGTCGGCGGAACTGTAGCTCACCAGGCGATGCGTCCACTCGGCATTGAGCCCGCGGTTCGTCAGCAAGAAACGGCCCAGTTCGAAGCTGGACAAGGCCTCGAGCACCTCCAGTTGTTGCGCCACCGTGGCGCCGGGCATATCGCCGGCCTGGCTCAGCCGCGCGCGTATCGCCGGCAGCAACTGGTCCAGGCTGTGCGCGGACTGACCACCATGGGAAATCAGTGCGGCGTCGGAAGGATCAAAGGGGAGTTTCATGGTCAACCTTGTGAAATAGGGGTACAGGGAGAGGGCCGGTTGCCACGCGCAAGCTGCCTGCCTACTCTACGGCAAACACTGCGCCTTGCCGGCGTTCAAACCGAATGCAAGTCGCGTTGGGCGAATCTGGCGCCCCCGGCCAACTCAATGTCGAGACCGAAGAAATCATCGCTTCCTGTCGTGCGGAAGCTGTAGGGAGGGTGGTCTCCGGTGGTACCTACACGTAGCAGGCCGCATGCGACGACGTCGTCGAGCCGGTGGCTGGCGTCGACTTGGGCACTGGCCGCGCTGCCGACCAGCAGCAGCCAAAGTAAGGTGAACAGTTGCACTGGATATCGATAGCGCACAGCTGCGTGCATGAATTTACCTCGTCGTGTATCGGTGTGCTTTGAATCGCACGAAAATCGTCATTCTACGCCGGTGCCCAGATGCCGGTGCGCGTCCTGGAGTGCCTACCACGGTGCGGCGCGGAAACCGCGGCGTGACGGCACGGCCAGCCACCATTCACAAATGCGACCAGAGCCTCCGCTGCACTAGCAGGTTTGGGGTGGGCGGCTGCGCGATCGGATTCAGCGCCGTGCGAGCCAGGCTACAGCTCATGGCTGTTGCAAGAGGGGGCAGCGGCTTATTGAGGAGGCCTGCATCTGGTGAATCCGCTTGCTGAGGAAACGTACAGTCGAGCGCCTCAACGAAGGTCAACCGAACCCTTTCAGCCGGGCATCGTGAAATGCAATGTCTGCGTCCGCAATTTTTGGTCTATTGCGCCAGCGCGTCGAATACCGCGTCGCGGATCTGTTCCACCGGTCCGACTCCGACGATACGGCGATATTGCGGTGCACCCGGCAAGCTCGAACGAGCCCAATTATTGTAATAAGCAAGCAGTACTTCGGTCTGGTTGTGGAACACCGATAGCCGCGTCGTGACGATTTCGGCCTTGTCGTCGTTGCGCTGAATCAGCGCTTCACCGGTAATATCGTCAACACCATCCACCTTAGGCGGATTGAATTTGATATGGTAAACGCGACCTGATGCCGGATGGGAACGGCGTCCGCTCATGCGTTCAACGATCAGTTCATCTGGTACATCGATTTCTAACACGTAATCAATATGGATACCGGCATCGACCATGGCGTTGGCCTGAGCAATGGTGCGTGGAAAACCGTCGAACAGGTAGCCATGTACGCAATCGGGCGCTTTGAGGCGGTCTATGACGAGACCCAGCATGATGTCGTCGGACACCAGCCCTCCTGTCTCCATGACTTTCTGGGCTGCCAGACCAAATTGCGTGCCTTCCTTAATGGCCGCGCGCAGCATATCACCGGTGGAAATATGCGGAATATTGTATTTTTCTTTGATGAGATTAGCTTGCGTCCCCTTACCGGCGCCGGGCGCCCCTAACAAAATGAGTCGCATAAAATTTCCTTATTCAGATAGTTAATAAGTTCTTCCACCGCGCTTCAACACGTATGGATACGGGAAACAGACGCTGCCACGACAGCACCCCAGAGTACAACGCGGCTGTCATCAATTCGAAATTCTGCGACGGACTTGCGCAGACCTGCCCAACATTTAATACCTGAGTGCAGCACTTGATTGCCTCCTGAACGCGCCCGGTAACGAGCACGTTTCCAGTCCAGTCGCAACAAGGCGAGACATAGCGCCCCTATGCCTGCTTTCCCTCCGCCATACGCTTAGTGAGGCTCCTGTAGTTGCTGGAGAACCGCCGGATTCTCCAGCGTGGACACATCCTGCGTGATCACCTCGCCCTTGGCCAGTACCCGCAGCAAACGCCGCATGATCTTGCCCGAACGCGTCTTCGGCAAGTTATCCCCAAAACGAATCTCCTTCGGCTTGGCGATCGGACCAATCTCCTTGGCCACCCAATTGCGCAACTCCAGCGCCAGCTTCTTGGCCTCATCCCCAGTCGGACGCGCCTGCTTCAGCACCACGAACGCGCAGATCGATTCACCCGTCGTATCATCCGGCTTGCCCACCACCGCAGCCTCGGCCACCAGCGGATTGGCCACCAGCGCCGATTCAATCTCCATCGTCCCCATGCGGTGACCCGACACGTTCAGCACGTCATCGATACGCCCGGTGATGGTGAAGTAACCCGTATCCTTGTTCCGAATCGCCCCATCGCCAGCCAGGTACATCTTGCCGCCCAGCTCCTCCGGGAAATAGCTCGACTTGAAGCGCTCAGGATTGTTCCAGATGGTGCGGATCATCGAAGGCCAGGGACGCTTGACGACCAGGATGCCACCCTGCCCGTTCGCCACATCCACACCAGCCTCGTCCACGATCGCCGCCATGATACCCGGCAGCGGCAAGGTGCACGAACCCGGCACCATCGGCGTCGCGCCCGGCAGCGGGGTGATCATGTGGCCGCCGGTCTCGGTCTGCCAGAAGGTGTCGACGATCGGGCACTTCTCGCCGCCCACCTGCGTGTAGTACCACATCCACGCTTCAGGATTGATCGGCTCGCCCACCGTGCCCAGCAAACGTAGCGACGACAGGTCGTAATTTTTCGGATGCACTTTCGGATCCACGTCCGACGCCTTGATCAGCGAACGGATCGCCGTCGGCGCGGTGTAGAAGATGCTGACCTTGTGCTTGGCAATGGTGTCCCAGAAGCGGCCGGCGTTCGGGAAGGTCGGCACGCCTTCGAATACCACTTGCGTCGCGCCCACCGCCGTCGGACCGTAGGCGATGTAGCTGTGGCCGGTCACCCAACCGATGTCGGCCGTGCACCAGTACACATCGGTCGGCTTGATGTCGAACGACCACTTCATCGTCAGCGCGGCCCACAGCAGGTAGCCGCCGCTCGAATGCTGCACACCCTTCGGCGTGCCGGTCGAACCGGACGTGTACAGGATGAACAGCGGATGCTCGGCATCCACCCACTCCGGCTCGCACTCGGCCGCCTGGTTGGCGACCAGCTCATGCAGCCATAGGTCGCGACCGGCCTGGAAGTTGATGTTGCCGCCAGTGCGCTTGTAGACGATCACGTCCTTGATGGTGTCGCAGCCGCCCAGCCCCAGCGCTTCGTCGACGATGGCTTTCAATGGCAGGTTCTTGCCGCCGCGCAGTTGCTCGTCGGCGGTGATCACGGCCACCGCGCCGGCGTCGATGATGCGCTCCTGCAGCGACTTGGCGGAGAAGCCGCCAAACACCACCGAGTGCGTGGCGCCGATGCGCGCGCAGGCTTGCATCGCGGCCACGCCTTCCACCGACATCGACATGTAGATGATCACGCGGTCACCCTTCTTGATGCCGCGCGATTTCAGGCCATTGGCGAATTTGCAGACTTTCTCGTGCAATTCCTTGTAGCTGACGTTGACCGACTTGCCGTCGTCCGCTTCGAAGATGATGGCGGTCTTGTCGGCGTTGCCGTTCTGCAGATTGCGGTCCAGGCAGTTGTACGAGACGTTCAGGTGGCCGTCTTCAAACCATTTGTAGAACGGCGCGTCGGCTTCGTTCAACACTTTGGTGAACGGCTTTTGCCAGACCAGGTTTTCCTTCGCCAGGCGCGACCAGAAGCCTTCGTAGTCGGCCGCCGCTTCCGCGCACAGCGCGTTGTAGGCGTCCATGCCCGGTACTGCGGCGCTTTCAGAAAAAGCAGCGGGTGCCGGGAAAATCCGGTTCTCCTGCTTGGAATATTCGATATCCAACACATGTCCTCCTAAACTAAAGTAATGAATTGCGTTTCATTGCGACCCGCGCACGTCCGCGATCAGTGCCAGCACCGTGTCGATTCGTAGATTGTCACAACAAATGGTCAGACCATCGGCAAACGCGGACGTCGTCAACTTGGTTAACACGGAGCCACTCGGCATTTCCACCGCGAGCCGCGCACCGCTTTCCCATGCAAGCTGTGCCGTTTCCGACCAATCGACTTGGTGTGCCATATTTCCAGCGAGATCTTCCGCAATACGCGCCGGGTCACGCAATGCGCGCGCCGCACTACTGCTCAGATAAACTGCGGATGGCTGCTGTAGCGTCACATCACGGAAGGCCGACCGCATTTCCTCAGCGGCCATCTCAAACAAAGGGCAATGCGACGGAACGTTGACGGCAAGTCGTTCGACTTTGCTTGCCCCGTGTTCGACTGCGAGTCGCATCACGGTCTGCATCGCGGCATCGGCGCCGGCAATCACCATCTGTCTGTGCGCATTAAGATTAGCAAGATAGACTGGGGTCGACGCGCTGTGTGTACATGCGATCAAGGGCTCCAACTGATAACGGTCCAGACCGGTAATTGCCGCCATCCCATGACCATAGGGGAAGGCGCTCTCCATCAACCGTGCGCGCCGGGCGACCAGTTTGACCGCATCCCTATGGTCAATCGAACCCGCAATGACCGCCGCAGGGTAGGCGCCGATCGATAGGCCGGCGACCATATCAGGAAAGGCGCCGTGCGCAATCAGCGTGCGTGCCATCGCAACGCCGGCAATTAACAAGCACAGCTGCACAGCTACCGTCGATGCCAACGCCTCCTGTGTATCCAGGTTGAGTGGATCTGCAGCGAGTACAGCCGCCGATTCGTCGAGTGTGCGCAGCACCTCGGGATGACTCGGTAACGCGTGTAACATCCCTGGGCGTTGCGCGCCTTGCCCCGGAAAGGTAAATAATATGCTCATGTCTGCCTCAGAGATGCCTGTTCATCATATGAGAATCCGGCGGGAATACGGCTGGCTCCCGCAATACGCTCCCGAAGCTCGGTCGGCGGAGCACAGGCCGCCCAGTCAACCCTTGGCCAAGGCGGTGCCTGACACTGCGTCCCCCTTGAGTCAAAGGTGGGCGGCGTCGGCAATGGCGTTCTCGTCGGCTTGCGCACTCATCACATCGCCCGCCGGAGATTTCCGCAAATGCATCCCGCCGTTCAACCAACTATCGCCTTGACCGAAAAATACAACACCGAAGGTCCCAGCAGGCAACCGAGGCCCGTATGAAACGTGGCGACCAGCGCACCATAGGGCACCAGCTTGCGGTCGGTTGCGGCCAGTCCTGCCGAGACGCCACTGACCGTGCCGGCCAGTCCACCAAACACCATCGCCGAGCGTGGCGTCTTAAGCCGAAGAAAACGCGCCGCAAACGGTGTCCCGACCATCACCATGATGGCTTTGATAAGGCCGGTGGCGATACTGAGCGCCATCACATCGGAACTGGCGCCGATCGCCGCCCCAGTCACCGGGCCGACGATGTAGGTCACGGCTCCAGCGCCGATCGTGGTCATGCTCACGGCGTCGGAATAACCGAATGCATAGGCCAGGCTGGCACCGACGACGAAGGGCAGGAACGTGCCAAGTAGTAAGGCGACGACGCCGATCAAGCCCGCTTTGCGCGCTTCCGCAGCCTGCACTTCGAAGGCGGTGGCGACAATTGCAAAATCGCGCAGCATGGCCCCCCCCATCAAACCGATACCTCCGAACAGGGATAGATCGGCCAGGCCCTTGTGGCCGCCGGTCTGGATTCCCCCCCAGTACGCCAACCCGAGGCCGATCATGATGGCGATGGCCGAGCCATGTACGCGTCCCAGGGTGAGGTGACGTGACAATTTCCCAGACAGCAGGATAATCAATCCCACCACGGCGAACGCGGTCACCAGACCATTTTGCGCAGCCGCTTTCTGAAGTATTTCTAACATGGCGTCACTCCTGTCCGATAAGGGGATTGTCGAATGCGAGGTCGGAAGCGGCCGATTCTAGCCGTGTTTCCATTCGATTCAACAGGGCGATGGCACACGCGCAGACCGTCACGGCGCCCAGCGCCGACAGTACCGCGACTGGTCCGCCGCGCAAGGCCGCCACCACATCTTGCTGCGCCGCCATCGCGACCACCACCGGAATATAGAGGGCCCCCCAGTATTCGACACCGATCTCGGTCAGCTTGGGGAGCAAGTCCTTGCGCTGCATATACAGGCGTATGCCTATCAGCAGCAGCATCGCGATACCGACTCCGCCTACGTTGGTGTGTACCCCCATGGCCTTGCCCAGCAGGTCGCCAAGAAAAATGCCTAGCAGGTGACAAGCTGCAAGCAATGCAGTGCCGTAGATGATCATGATGTGTCTCCTCGTTATGATGGAAGGTGAACTACTTTTTTATAATATTGTTGCACTGCCGTACATCGTTGCCACTGGTCTCTCTGCTAAATAACGGTGGCTAGTTAGTCCACTGCTCGCGCAACATGTCCCTTACCTTGGCCGAGGCCTGGCGATGCGGAGCGTCAAGCCGGATGGTGAGGTCGCGCGCCCGCTCGGCGAGAATATCGTCAAGCGCCGCCCGCAAGTTGAACTGAACGATGTCGAGTGCTTCCCGGGTAGGCTCATCCGGGCGCGGGATAGTCAGACAGCGCCACAAAATACCCAGCGATGCGAAGTTCTGTATGTCATAAGCCATCGGTGGGACGGTTGCAGCCAGCGCCTCAAGCGCCTCGATCGACCGCAGCGTTATGCGGGCTGCCGATTCCTTGCCCATGGCGTGCACCATTACCTGGGCGTCGTCAAACGCGATCAGGCGGTTGGCTTGATAGCCGTGTGCAAGAAAAGCCCCCGACATCGCTTTGCCAACTATGAGTCCAATGACGGGATGTCCGTCCAGACGAGCTTGCGCATATGCGCCGGCCGCCCCTGCCAGAGCCTGGTGTATGCCATAGCCCTCCTCGCGCCTGCCGTAGGCTTGGCTCGGGACGTCAATGACGGCGATGATGGGCCGTTTGAGGGCGCTGCTACGATCCGCCGCGATCACCTCTTGGACGGCGCGGGCCAGTTGCCAACCTTCGATCAATCCAACCTCGCCGTTGCGCGCGCGCGGAAAATGATTGTCAGGATCTGGTAGCACGGCAAGATAACGAGCCGCCTGACCTGCCAGGGCCGCATCAACGACCCGTACCGAGGCAGGGTAGCCAGCCAGCGGTACGGCATTGCCGGTCAGAGCGGAAAGCCATCGTTCGCCGCGACCGAGGTTCGGAGTGTTCATACTGGATTTCCCTTCCCGTAAAGTGAGCGTATCGTCTCCGGCGTGACTTGAACCGTCGCATCGACTTCGGCCAAACGTGCCAGGAATCCTGCCACCTGGTCGCTGCGATGCTGGACCGGCAATCCACGTGCAAACAATTCGACGATCTGAGTACGGATCAGTTCGACATCGTCCTCCACGCAGACGTCCACCAACTGGCTCCGGTAGCGCTGCTCTCCGCCCGTCAAGCTCCAGATCAAAGAACGGTCACGGGCATCGAATTCGGTGATACCGGCCTCTTGTTCGATGACCGCGGGGCCGTTCAGGCCAAGACGAGCCTCTTTCGTGACGATCAGATAACTGCACAGCCCCGCGGCGATCGACATGCCGCCATAGCAGCCTACGGTGCCGGCTGAAATCCCTATCACGGGTTGGTAGCGGCGCAGATCGACGATGGCAGAATGTATCTCCGCAATCGCCGCCAGGCCAAGGTTCGCCTCCTGCAGCCGTACGCCCCCCGTTTCAAATAGCACGACTGCTTTGGTCGGAGTTCCTTTGCGGTTGTCGTCGGCCGCTAACTCAAGCGCACCGGCAATTTTGGCGCCGCCAACCTCGCCCATGCTACCGCCCTGAAAAGCCCCTTCAATGGCGAGCAGTACCACCGGCTGGCCTGCGATCGTCCCCTTGGTCACCACCACCCCGTCGTCCGACTGGGCGACCACTCCTTGCATGGGCAGCCACGGGGAGGCCATTCCGTCAAACGGGCCTATCAGTTCACGCATGGAGCCGGCATCGAGCAATGCCCCGGCCCGACTCCGCGCGTCGCGTTCGATAAAGCTGTCGCGATGCAAATATCCTGGAGAATTCATATGCTCCTCATTTCCTATCCGGTTCATGCAATGCCTCGAAAGCCTGTTCAAGCCGCATGCGCACCACGCCGGGTGTCGCGCCGCAGTCATTGATCTCGATTTTTGCTGCCGGCAATAACGTCGTCGTAAAAATTCGCGTCAACAATGCCTTCCAGACCTTGGCCATACCGTGGACAGAGGTATGGATGACGATGCTGGTCGTACCGGGCGCGTTCGGCGCTAACAATACCTCCAGATCGCCAGATCCAACCACGCCAACCAGGACGCGCCGCGCCGCCGACCCGCCAGCGGGATAGTCATACACAAGTTTTTCCATGATCGCTCTCTTCGGTTCAATTGGGTTAGACCACGTCGAGGCGGTCCAGAAATAGCGTAGCCGCCAACAGGTCGGCCGCGCCGCCCGGCGACACGTTACGTGCTAACAAATCATCCTCCAGTTGCCGCATCGCCAATTGGCCGGACACGCAATTGGCCCCTCCTGCGACCAAAACGCGTTGTGCACCGGCTTGCATGGCAAGCAGGGCGTCTTCTCCGCCACGTGACAACACGCAGGTGTCGTCCAACTGCTCGATAATCGCCAGCAACGCGTTAAGCCGGCAGGCATTTTCACTCTCGCCACGGACCCGGCCTTTCCACAGGGCAGGCAACGCGATGTCTATGACATGCGGAAAATTTGCCTGGGCTTGGGCGCGTGCTCCACCCACACCGTATTTTCGGCAGGCGTGCTCGCCCTTATTACCTGTCGTTAAGGGCGCAAATTTGTCCGGGTGGCGGGCGATGGCGCCTGCGCGCGCCGCCACCTCGGCCGGTCCCAGCGCGGCGCGGTCTTGTGCGGCCGCCGTGACGAGCAAGCCCAGCGCCCAAATCGCACCGCGATGGGTGTTGACACCATCGGTCGCGTTCATCATGGTCGCCTCGGCATGGCGGCCCAAGCCGCCAACGCGTTCACGCAGAACGCGCGGATCACGGATGGTTGCGCCAGCAATTGCCATGGCCTTAAAGGACGGGTGCAGCGCCCATGCAGAATGGCACATCAGCGCCCAATCGAGATCGCGATGCGCGCCGCCACCACGCAAATCAACCAGGCCTGGCTTGGGTGTCAGGGTGGCCTCGTCTATCAGGGCGCCCACCACCTGGTCAGCCAGGTGCGAAGTCCATCGCGCCTGCCGGCACGCTGGAACATCGGCGATCCGACTCCGCCTGGCAGCGATGGCCGCTATCATCACCAGCTCCGGAATTTAGCAGGGGGGGTGTACAAGCCACCGGACCAATCGACCAGATCGGCAACGCTCTTCGCCGCCAACAGTGAGCGCGTAGCATCTGTGCGCTTCACTCCCATATCTTCCGGCAGCGCGATCAAACCATCTCGGCGCAAGCTGACAGTGGTTTTTGCATCATGGGTCAGACCGATTGGTGTCACGCCAGCGACGGCCGCCAGCATCGTTTTCCGCTCGTCGAGCGAGCGCGCCTTGTAGAGGTAAGCGATTCCTTCCTCCGTCAGCACATGGGTCACGTCGTCGCCGTAGATCATGACTGGCGCAATGGGCATGCCACTGTCGCGCCCCACTTGCACTGCATCGAGCGACTCAACAATCGTCGGCTGACCGCCATCCTGAAACGTCTCCACCATCTGTACCACCAGTTTCTTGCCGCGGGTCAGCGGATCATCGGTTTCAATCATGTCGAGCCAAGCCGGCGTGGCATGGCGCCTGCCGTGCGGATCGTGGCCCATATTCGGCGCGCCGCCAAAGCCTGTCAATCGACCGCGCGTCACGGTCGACGAATTGCCGAGTCCGTCCATTTGCAGGGTCGAGCCGATAAAAAGGTCGACCGCATATTGGCCAGCCAGTTGACATAGGGCGCGGTTGGACCGCATTGAACCGTCGCGGCCAGTGAAGAAGACGTCGGGCCGGGCCGCAGCATAATCTTCCATGCCCAGTTCGGCGCCGAAACAATGAACGCTCTCGACCCAACCGGACTCGATCGCCGGGATCAATGTTGGATGGGGATTCAATGTCCAATTCCGACAAATCTTACCCTTGAGTCCGAGCTGTTCGCCATAGGTGGGCAAAATCAATTCAATCGCGGCGGTATTGAAACCGATGCCGTGGTTCAGCGATTGCACTTGGTGACGCTCGTAAACGCCGCGGATCGCCATCATCGCCATCAAGATGTGTAGCGGTTTGATCAGGCGCGGATCGCGTGTAAACAGCGGCTCGATGAAGAATGGCTTATCGGCCTGGACCACGAAGTCGATCCAGGAACCCGGGATATCCACGCGCGGCAGATCGGATGGATCGTCAACTATTTCATTGACCTGGGCGATTACAATGCCGTCGCGAAATGCTCCTGCCTCGACCAGTGTTGGCGTATCCTCGGTACTCGGCCCCGTATACAGATTGCCCTGGCGGTCAGCTTTGTAACCGGCCACCAGCACCACGTTCGGTGACAGATCGACGTACAGGCGAGCATACAATTCGACATAGGTATGGATCGCGCCAACCTCGAGTAGTCCATCCTGGAGAAACTGCGAAATGCGCAGACTTTGGGCCCCTGCGAAAGCAAAATCAAGTTTGCGCGCGACACCACGCTCAAACAAATCCAGATGTTCCGGCCGGCTCACACTTGGCATGATCAGGTGAAGGTTGTTCACTTTAGATGGATCAATTCGCGCCAGAGAGCGTGAAAGAAAATCTGCTTGTTTCTGGTTATTCCCTTCAAGCACGACGCGATCGCCCGAAACGATCAGTGCTTCCAGTACCGCGACCATGTCATCGGCCCGCAATATCGGGCCGTTACACATATGACGAACTAAAGCCAGACGCCGCTGTTTTTCCGTGCGACGTTTATTCCACTGCGGTCCGGGTGATGCGCTCGCTACCATGGTTGCTCCAAGAATTCGATCATCTTGCAACCATCTTAGGGATGTGACCGGCGGGCAACAATCACTCCCAAGCGCACTTTATTACTGTAGAGTTAATTGTTGTTCGTGATTTGGGCTTTATCCTGGCGCCAGTGTTTCACATAATGCTAGCGTCAGCGGCATCTTGGCGGCGGATCATTTTTCATGCTGGTGCGTGAATCAGTGCGACAAAACGAGGGAATCATGGCAATCGATGAAGAAATCACGCTGAAAAAGCTGGAAGTGTTCTTGGCCTTCATGCAGACGAACAAATTGGCAAGCGTCGCGGAAACGCTGGGGCAGAGCACCGTCAGCGTGCACCGCGCATTGCATTCGCTGGAGGAAGGCATGCGCTGCCCTCTGTACAAACGGGTGGGGCGCAATCTGGTCCCGCTGCATACGGCGTATAAGTTCGAGGAGTACGCCAAGCGCGTTTTGGATGAATGCGAAGAAGGCGTACGCAAGGTGCGGGAGTTGGCGGGTGTCAATGCCACGCGGCTTAAGATTGGCTCCCTGTACTCGCTCACCTTGCACTGTATTCCGCAGCTCGTCATCGGCGTCAAGTTGCGTAAGCCCGGACTCGACATTGATTTAACGCTCGGTTCCAATCAGGACTTGCTGCTGCATCTGGAAGAGGGCAGGCTGGACGCCATTGTTATCGGCATCCAACACCCCATTCACAATAGCGAACTGATGTCCGTTCCACTTTTTAACGATGATATTTTTCTCGCTGCGCCTTCGGAGTCACCTTATTCCGGGCTGCAGCAGATCGACCTGCAAGATCTGCGCACCGAAAAATTCGTCACGCTCAATGAAGGTTTCGTCACCTCCCAAAGCTTCACGCACGCATTCGAACTTGCGGGCTTTGCGCCAGATATCACGATGCGGGTTGGCGATATCTTCTCGCTAATCAATCTGGTCAGCGGCGGCATCGGATATACCCTGTTACCTGGCCGTGTCCGGACGTTCAGTCCGCGTATCCGACTCATCCCGTTGGCCCAAAAATACTCCTCTCACCAAAGCATCATTTTGCTTATGGCAAAATCCCGCGAACGAGACCCGAATCTACTCGCGCTGGCCGCGGAGTGCCGCATGTACGGACGACGCGATTTGGGCGGGCAAACAGCTCCGCTGCCAGATGATAGCCATTGCTAAACAGCTGTCTCACAGAGGCGTCGTCGGACCAGGTCGATAACAAGCAGGCCGCCCCCTGGCGTTCTGAGATAGGCGTCACCGGCTGTCACTTGTCAGCGATGCATGAACTTACTTGTAGACGCCGCAGGTAATCACCACATCACCGTATTTTTCAATATACAAGGACTTAGGCTCGATTTTTTTGCTCACGGGATTAACAAAACTATAGTCCTGCCAACCTGTCCCTTTTGTCTTGGCAATTTCTAGCCGCTCTCGTATAAAGTACACCCCATTTTGATCTTTGATATCGATGAGATCCTTGCCCACCATCCGTGGGTTGGCCCCATGGGCCAGATTTTTGCCGGTCATGGTGTAAATCATGACATACAGGTCACGGTCGACGAATTTTCCATTGCGGTCATTGACCTCCTCTATGGTCGTTTCCAAGCCCTTTTGCTTGATCTCGGCGATGGCCTTTTTTACCATCGCAATCGCTTCTTCGCTAGTCCCCTTTTCAGCACAAAAAGCACTGTCGAAATGGCCGAAAATCAATACTCCGACCATGATGTAGGCGTATAGCTTTTTCATGTTTTGCCTCCTTCTTTTAAGAATCAGTGAGTGATGCGGTATCGGGATGACTGGATTAAAAAATGCAATATATTGCAGCTCCCACATGCAGGATAACGCGCCCAGGTCTCTAGATCATTTAACGTGACAGTAATGATCGACTTTCCGGCTTGATTGATGGGCCAGCCACCGTTCCCTATCTTGTCATCAAGATGATCATTTCCCGGTCGCAATAATGAATGGTCTACCGGCGTCGCCTGCCATAGTGTCGCCAACCCAACCTCGGACCGGTCTAAATGAGTGCTTCGATGCCCGGCAAATCCAGTTCTACAACCTTGGTTTGTCTAGGTTAGGTCGGCGGGGCGGCACACGCGAGATTCAAGAGCTAGATCTGGGAGCAGTCACATGGGCATGAATACGAGAGAAAACGGTTACGGTTATACCGCGCACGACTTACTTTGGGCAGCTGACCCGCGCGACCTGACCGTCATGGCACCACTTCCCCATTGGATTGATGCCGATTGGCTCACTTGTGCGCCGGTTGTCGTCCGTCGCGAATCGGCCCCTGGCACGGCCCCGATTCCCGTCGGGATACGCGGCCAGGCCCGCAATGAACGTCACCAGACCTATCTGGCCAGAAAGTCTGTCATACGCAGCGTCAAGCCCGAGATGCTGGCGCGCGCGATGGCTTGCGGGTTGATGGCATTTCACCGTGAGTTCGCGGCATTGCGGACCTTGCAAGTCCTTGCTCCTCAGCTTGATGCCATGGGTTTAGTTTGGGGACCAACCGGAGGCGTCGGCTTCGAATTGGCCAGCGGCTTACCGGTGCTACGTCCTGATAGCGACCTGGATCTGGTCGTCCGCGCAGCGGCGCCACTTTCCGTTGAGATAGCCGACGCGCTAAGGGCGATGAACCGGTCCGCGGGATGCCGGCTTGATATCCAAATTGACACGGGCCATGGCGCATTCGCATTGATGGAATGGAGAGCCGACTGTCGACAGATCTTGCTCAAAACTGACTCTGGTCCTCTGCTGACCAGTGATCCATGGCGTTTGCATATGCGAAGGACATCAGATGAGGCGCGCCAACCATAACCATCGTACCTATTCCTAGTCAGGATGCCGCGCGAACTGTCGAAACACGACGACGTGGGGTCAGTGCCGCTCCACACAGCCGCTATGGTGGTATCGCTGGGACATCTAACTGTCTGCGCATCGACAGCATGGTGATTACAACGTCCACTTTGATTGCCCGGAACGTTTACTTCCACATTTTTTTAGTGATATTGCGGTCCAAGCGTGTGCCGCGACTGACAGCAAGCGAGTAGTGACCGCCGGTTAAAACGCCACCGTTTTCGGCCAGATCGGTTCGGCGGCATATTGATTCATAGGACCTTGTAATGCGCAAAATGCGGCAATCCATTGCCCTACAATTTCAGGAGGTCAAATTGGACAGCATCTCTGCTGCAATCAAAGTGTTCAATTTAATGGGGGGCTCAACACGGACTACTGTTTTACGGCGATGTCCACCGTTATGTAAACGGATACTTATCAGGCGGCTATGCATGTCGAAGCTCCTGAAATACGTGACCCCGGTCGTATTGGGTATGTTTCTATGTTCAGGCCAAGGCTGTTGCCTCACAAAAATTCGCGTCGCTGCTCAGTTAGGAACGGATCCAAAATTCATACAAATGGACGACGGCAGCATCATTGGTTTATGTATCGATATCATGCGTGCAATCGAATACGTGGATCCGACCTTGAAATTTATCGGTGATCAACACTGGATGCCGCTAACCAGGATATCTGCGGAACTGACTGCCGGCCAACAAGACGCAGCCTGCGCGATGCAATATACGGAAGCGCGTAACAACAAATTTCTTTTCCTGGAGCCAGCGCTTTATCCGGTCGACTTCATGCTCTTGGCTAGGGCCGATGATCCGATTCTAATCAGTAATTGGGACAATCTCCGTGAATTTATTCCCAAGCCTATCGTATTAGTCAATCGCGGATTCGGTGCCAGCGCCATTTTGGCAGAAGTGGGAGGGATTCAGGTCGACGCCAATACCACCGATACCAAACAGAACTTGAATAAATTGGTCGCGGGCCGCGCTCGCCTATATTTTCATCGAGGTCCAGGGTTGGTCCATATCCTGGAACGGGCGGGGGTCGTCCGGAAAATACGAGTCCTGCCAGTGTCCATGCTGCACACCACATTCCATTTCGTAGTCGGAAGGCATTTAGCCCCGGAAATTGTCAACCATATCCGATACGCGCTAGTACTGCTAGATCAAAATGGTGAACTTGACCGTCTGTATAAAAAGTGGAACTAGCGTAGTGGATTGTACGGAGGGAATGCAGAGCGCACCAAAGCACTTGCCCCAGCCTGTCTGCGCTGGGCGCGTATGAGGCATCAGATTTGAATTTATGAAACGATGACGTAAGCCAACTGAACACGGAAATTGGAGAAAGAAAAATGAATATTGGAAATCTGAAAATCGGCACTCGTCTGGGTGCGGGCTTCGCCATCGTCCTGCTGCTGTTATTGTTCATCGCGGGGCTCGGGATCAGCCGTCTGGCTGCGCTCAAGGACAATATGGACGAAATCGTCAATATCAACGATGTCGAGGGGCGTCTTGCGATAGCGATGCGAACGACGATTAGCGACCGCGCCACCGCAATCCGCAATCTGATATTGCTCACAGACGAGGCAGAGATGCAGCCCGAAATGGGCCGCGTCAAGATGCAAAATGCGCTGTATGCGGAAGCGGAGGATAAGTTGGGAAAAATGTTCGCGAATTCGCCTACCACTTCGAACCAGGAAAAGGCGTTGTTTGCAAAAATCAAGGTTGAAGAGCGCGCTGCGATGCCTGTATTGATGCGAATCGCCGAACTAGGACTGGCTAACAAAAGTGAAGAGGCTACCAAGCTCCTGTTCGTCAACCTTCGCCCGATGCAGAGGGCCTGGTTTAATAGCGTTTCCGAACTGGCCGACTTGGAAGACAAAATGAATCAAGAGTCCATCTCTGATGCGGAAAAGGCATATTCGAGCGCACGCACCCTGATGATAACGCTCAGCATCTTCGCCACTGCACTTGGCGCATTTGTCGCATGGCTAATTGCTCGTGGCATTACCCGTCCGATCGAGCAAGCGGTGCGCGTGGCGCAGATTGTCGCTTCAGGTGATTTGACCTATCAGGTCAACGTTGAAACTAGCGACGAGACCGGTCTGTTGTTGCAAGCGCTCAAAGAGATGAACGCCAGTCTGGTCAATATCGTTGGCCAGGTGCGCACCGGCACTGACACGATCGCCACCGCGTCTAGTCAGATTGTAGCGGGCAACCTTGAGCTATCCTCCCGCACCGAGCAGCAGGCCAGTTCGCTGGAGGAAACCGCATCCTCGATGGAAGAAATGACCTCGACCGTCAAGCAGAATGCCGACAATGCGCGCCAAGCCAACCAGTTGGCGATATCGGCATCCGAAGTCGCGATCAAGGGAGGAGCGGTTGTGTCGCAAGTGGTCGGTACCATGGAGTCGATCAACGCATCGTCCAAGAAAATCGTCGATATCATCGGGGTGATTGACGGCATCGCGTTTCAGACCAATATCCTGGCACTGAATGCGGCGGTGGAAGCGGCCCGCGCCGGGGAACAAGGGCGCGGGTTTGCCGTGGTTGCCAGCGAGGTCCGCAACCTGGCTCAACGTTCCGCTAGCGCCGCCAAGGAAATTAAGACCTTGATTGGAGATTCGGTAGACAAGGTCGATATCGGCACAAAGCTGGTCGACCAGGCCGGGTCGACCATGCAGGCCATCGTCGAAAGTATCAAAAGCGTGACAGACATCATGGAGGAAATCACATCGGCCAGTCAGGAGCAGACCTCCGGCATTGAGCAAATCAATCAGGCCATCACCCAGATGGATCAAGTCACCCAGAAAAATGCTGCGCTGGTGGAAGAGGCCGCCGCCGCCGCTGGATCGCTACAAGACCAAGCCGGCGGCTTGGCGCAAGTGGTCAGCGTATTTAAGCTCAACTCTATGCACGCAGTGGTCGTCGCACCGTGGCAGGCGACCGGCCCAGGGATTAACGCTGTTCCTAATCCGACCTCGTCTCGCAAGGCCAGCCTGCCGACGAAGAGCGTGAAGTCGTTGAAACAGGTAACGAATTCGTCCGCCTCCACAGGTAGTGATTGGGAAGAATTCTAATGCTGGTTATCGTGGCGTGAGACTTGAGTCCAGTGGAGAACAGGGGGATGGCGTAAATTTTTGGAAATGTGTCCCTTGGGCGTGGGCGCCTGCCAGATCGATACGCATCCAGCCGTTGTTGATGACGACGCTATCACGTGCCGTTGACTTGTTCAGCGCCGCAACGACCAAAGGGGGCCGGCGTAGCGGACTCTATCACGGAGTCGGACAGCGCCTGGATGACGCAAGCGTCCAGCATCAACTTACCTTGGTTAGAGACGCTATCACTAACACGTTTCTGCTAGCCTGAACGCATTGACGACTTGCGCCAGACCGCTGGCCTGATCTCGCAAGGATTGTGAAGCAGCGGTGGCCTCCTCCACCAACGCGGCATTTTGCTGAATTGCTCCATCCATCTGAGTAACAGCTTGATTGATTTGCTCAAGGCTGGAGGCCTGCTCTTGACTGGTCGCTGCAATTTCATTCATCGCGACAGTCACGTTGTTAATGCTTGCAACAATGACTTGCATCGCTGTTCTTGCCTGCTCAACCAGCTGCGTGCCGGCATCAACCTGCTGTGCAGAGGCGCCGATCAATGACTTGATCTCCTTAGCTGCCCCGGCAGAGCGCTGCGCTAGGTTGCGAACCTCGCTGGCGACGACGGCGAAGCCCCTGCCTTGCTCTCCCGCACGGGCAGCTTCCACTGCTGCGTTTAAAGCCAGGATATTGGTTTGGAAGGCAATCCCGTCAATGACACCGATGATGTCCGCGATGGTCTTGGACGATTGGTTAATCGAGTTCATCGTATCGAACACCTTGAACATCACCACTCCCCCTTCGTCCGCCGCGTCGGAAGCGGACAGCGCCAGCTGGTTGGCTTGCCGCGCCCGATCGGCGTTCTCTCTCACGGTCGAGGTCAGTTCCACCATCGCGGCAGCAGTTTCTTCTAGTGCACAGGCCTGCCCTTCCGTTCGGATGGAGAGGTCGAGGTTACCGCTGGCGATCTGGCCGGACGCGGTAACGATCGCGTCCGCACCGCTGCGTACTTGCGAGACGATATTGCTTAAGCCGCCGTTCATATTCTTCAGCGCAGCCATCAGCTGGCCCGACTCATCGCGGGAATGTACGGCGATGTCGGCAGTCAAATCGCCATCGGCAACACGTTGGGCCACGGTGACCGCTTCGCCGAGCGGACGAGTAATACTTTGCGCCAGCCACCAGACGAAGACGACGCTAAACATCAGCGCCAGCAACATCAGCACCACGATCAGTATCGTGGCGGAGCGCGCCGCCGAGTCGATTTCATCTGCCATCGCATCAATCGTAGTGCGCTGTAATTTCAAAAAATCTTGCATGAGATTTTTGTATCTTGCGGTAGCGGGTACGAGTACTTGCGTGAAAATACGCTGGCTCTCTTCCAGTTTTCCGGCACTCTTCAGTCTGGACAGTTCGGTTCGGGAAGACAGATAAACCTTGCGCTGTTCGGAAATCTGCTGAAATAGCCTAGATTCGGCCTCGCCCTTGGGCAGCGCCGCTAGTCTGTTTTGAAATTCGGATGAACTCTTGGAGGACGCCGCCATCTCCTCAGTAAAATAGGCGGCCAACGATGGATCGCTGCTTTTCGCGATCGCTGTGGCTCTGGCCAAGGATGTGCTTAAGTTGCCATACCAGTCGGAAATCAGTCGCTCCTTAGCCAGCGGCAACTCCATCATATCGCGCGTTGCTTTGGCTACCGCGTGGAGATGCCAGATACCAATACTGGTAACGCACATGAATATTGCCAGGATCATAGCCAACCCAAGTCCCAGTCGTTTGCCGATGCCAAAATTATTGAATATATTCATTTTTATCTAAAATCCGTTCAATACGGCCGAGCATATATTGTCGGTAGCAATGAGGTTCACACGAAGGTAGGAACCAGCGGCCCGGGATCGCGTGTGATTTTTTACATTGGGAAGCGCGCTATGTGCCTAAATAAGAAAGCCCGATCTGACATGTTCAGGTCGGGCTTTTTTCGTCACCGAAGCTCGGTGATCAGTGCTTTTCAGGCATGGCGGACGAGTGGTGGCTGGTGATCAGCCACTCCTGGCCGAACCATTTGTAAGTGAAGCTGTAACGGGCCTTCACTTCCTTGCCATTTGCGAATTTAAACGTGTACAGGCCAGCGTCAACCGCGCTGTTGCATTTGACCTCGATATGGCTGCTGTCGATCGTTCCGACCGGTTTCCCTTCAAGGAAATGCTCGAAATAGTCTTTCTTTTCTTCCGGGGTCAGACGCGGCTTGTTCGACACGGTCGCCAGCAGGACAGACTTCTTAGCGTAATTGGCCACGACCTTGTCCGGGTCGCCGGTCTGCAGCGAGGCGTTCCAGCGATCGAACAGAGCGGAGATTTCCTTTTCCGAAGCAGGGTGGCAGGTTTCGGTCGTCGCTGCGTAGGTATTCGTTACCAGAATAAAGCAAGCCAGCGGGAGCATACTCAAATAGCGCATCTAATTCCTTCGTAATGGATTGATCAAGCGGGTTGGAAGACGCGAAGTATTGTCGTTAATGCCTCGCTGCGCCATCAGGAAAGCTGGTAGGTGATCGTAAGGAAGTCCTGAAATTCTTGTAAGGAAAATGGCCGGCACGTCTGCGCTGCTTTGAAAAAAGGCAGGCGTGGTGAGGCAGGCGTCCGATCAAATTTTTTAGCGACAGCAAGACCTGCAATACGATCACCAGCAGCGGCTGGCGCGGGAGCGCCGTCCGGCAAGAGCGCACGTTCGAGCACCATTTATTGATGCGAAGTTCGATCGCCAAAAACGAAGGTTGCGCCCTTCGGTATGAAATGGCTGATATATCCTGCGGTCTTCCGACACTCCCAGTGGATGAACCTGTCAAAGCTCATATTCTGGTGAGTTCGGCCAAACATAGCATTGAGTCCGAAGCGATAGTGGCCAGGTTGGACAGGAAACCACTCTGCAAGACTTCATGCATATCGTAAAGTACCCTTACACGGAGCATCATTGATGAAACCAAACAAAATCTTAATCGCCCTGGCCGTCGCGGGATCAGCGAATACCTATGCCTCCGATGCCGCCGTCAATACGCAATGGGGCCAAATCGCCGAACCGGCCTACCCCGCGGCCATCTGCGGCCAGCCGCTGCCGGCGCGACTCATCCCGGTGAACGCATCGCTCGACACCCTGGATAACGATCCATCCCGCTCGCAGCCGGATACGGTTCGTATCCAAGCCGCGATAGACGCCTGCCCGATTGGGCAGGCGGTGAAGCTGGTTGTAGGATCCGCCGGAGAGTCCGGGTTTCTCAGCGGACCATTGAAGCTCAAGTCGGGCGTGACGCTGTGGGTTGACGCCGGAGTGACGCTGTTCGCTTCGCGCAATCCCACGGACTACGATACCGGCTCCGGCACCTGTGGCACCGCCGGAAAAACCGGCGGACGGACCTGCAAGCCGTTCATTCTGGCCGATAAAACGGCCAACAGCGGCGTCGTCGGCGGCGGCATTATCGACGGACGCGGCGGTAGTCTGGTCACCAGCGGAACCAATGCCAACGCGCGCAGCTGGTGGGACGTGGCTTACCAGTCGCGCTCCGCCGGCCTGACGCCGCAAACCTTCCGCATCCTGCAAATTCAGAACGGCACCGACTTCACCCTGCATGGCATTACACTGCAGAACTCGCCCAACTTCCACGTCTGGGGTTATGGCGTGACCGGGCTGACGGCCTGGGGCATCAAGGTGCTGACGCCCAGCCTGGTCTACACCAAGAGCGGTTATCAGTGCCCCGCGGGGACGACGCCCGATGTCGTCACGCCGGCCACCTGCTTCACGCCGGACACGGCGATCAACACCGACGGCTTCGACACCGGCTACTCCAGCAAAGTGTTGCTCGCGTATTCGTATATCAGCGTGGGCGACGATCATGTCGCGATCAAGTCGAGCTCAAGTCCGGGCGCCCATAATCACAGCTACGCGCATAACCACTTCTATTACGGTCATGGGCTCTCGATCGGCAGTGAAACCAATGCGGGCGTGAGCGACATCGCGGTCACCGACTTGTCGATCGACGGCTTCGACAGCGGCACCAGTGGTGGCCTGCGCATCAAATCGGACTCCTCCGTAGGCGGCAAGGTCTCCAATGTCAGCTACAGCGGCATCTGCACGCGCAATATCAGCCACCCGCTCACCTTCGATTCGTTCTATAGCGCCTCAAAGGGATCGTTGTTTCCGAGCTTCACAGGCATCGCGGTCCGCGATTTCCATCATCTGGGTAGCGTCAAGTATAAAGGCGGTACGCTGACCTTCGCCGGCTACGCGCTGAATGGGCAAAACAATCTTCTGGCTATCACGTTGGACAATGTGGTTTTCGACGCCACCCAGCCGACCTACACTACCGGCCACAACGGAATATCGCTTGATCCCTACGCCACGCAGTTTACGCTGGGCGCTGGGCCGGTCAGTTTCGCTTCGTCCATAGTGGCAGCTTCCGCCAGCAAAGTGACGATCACTGGCAGCGGTACCGGTCAAGGCACCGCCAGAGATTGCAGCACCGCGTTCGTACCATTGAAATCTGTTTTGCGTACGTCGCCGATCTGACGGCGGCACTCCAAACAGTATCCTGCGAACCCGATAACGGCAGTCGCCGTTATCGGGTTCACGCACGAATATATCCAGGTATGCGCCCGTCGACACCTGGTTCCTGATCCCATCCCAGACGGCATCGTCATCTCGTTTGTATCCAAACGCCTATTGGCCTTGGTCGACACCTCACCCATTCCCGCGATGTGGGCGAGGGTCGCCCAAGCGCGCCTGCCATGATCTGCCGCAATGTAAGAATCTCCCTACCGCAATATGGGCATTTGGCGGATATGTAGAATTTTACCTATGTGATATCGTTAATTCCTGTAGGAAATTAATTAAATCATGAAAAATGCCACGTAGGTCGCACTATGGAAAATAATATTATTACGCCCGCACATACGCATGCCAGCACGGACTACGTTCGCGAGTCTCCCCGCTTGCGCTTACTCTGCGCCCGAAGACCGGGCTCAAACCTCGAGTGACGTTTGCGTCAGCAGCTACCACGCCAAGCCGCCGTTAGTTTGAAACGGTACACATACGCCCCGGTTCTGCGCACTATCCCTTTCCCACTCAAATCAGCCCAGCCATACGCAGTAACTCGTTCGCATGGATGCGCCGATGCAGTACATGCCGATCCTGATCGTTGTGATCATGTTCGTGTCTTTGAAAGACATCAGGCTAATCGAAAGAGCAGCGGCGCGGAGCCTGAGTGTCTGTTGATATTACCGAAATCAAAAAAGGAATGAAGTATGAGTATCGGAAATTTGAAAATCGGAACCCGGCTGGGCTGGGCTTTTGGTCTGATGCTGGCGCTATTGGCGACGAGTACGTTGTTTGCGATCTCAGGCCTGCAAAAATTAAATGAGGGCACTGATAAAATCGTTAACGACAAATATCCCAAGGCGGCGTACGCGTATGAGGTCTTGGATATTGTGAATCGCAATGCGCACGCCATGCGCAACATGCTGCAGTGGGACGATGCAACGGCAGTGGAGAAAGAGCATCAAATTATCCTCAGTAATAAAAAGGAAAATAGCAGCACTATTTCCAAGCTTGAGATGCTGGTCAAGTCAGATGAGGGCAAGGCCCTGTTAAAAAATGTCCTTGAAGCCAGATCGCAATATGGGGTCTCGCAACAAGAATTCATGACGCTAGCGCTCGCCGGGAAAAAAGAGGAAGCCAAGGCCTTGCTGCTAGCCACCGTGAACAAGGATCAGCGTGCGTATTATGACGCCGTCAAGAGCTTGATTCGGCACCAGACTGAAGCGGTCACCATTAGCGGGCACCAAGCCGAGGTCACCTATCAGAACACGCGCGTGACGCTGCTATGCCTTGCCGCTTTGGCCGTCGTACTGGGAAGCGCCGTGGCGATTTGGATTACGCGATCCATTGTTATTCCCCTGCGCAAAGCGGTAGACATCGCGCATACAGTTGCAGCCGGAGATTTGAGCAGTCACATCGAAGCCACTACGCAAGACGAGACCGGCCTGTTGCTGCTCGCGTTGAAAGACATGAACCTCAGCCTCGTCAAGATCGTTGCCGAGGTACGTACCGGCGCGGATACGATAGCTGCCGCCTCCGGTCAGATAGCCAGCGGCAACCTAGACCTGTCGTCGCGTACCGAGCAGCAAGCCAGTTCACTTGAAGAGGCCGCATCTTCAATGGAGGAACTGATCACTACCGTTAAGCAGAATTCCGACAATGCACGTCAGGCAAGCAGTTTGGCCGCATCCGCGTCCAGAGTCGCCGTCAAAGGCGGCGCGGTGGTCACCCAGGTGGTCGACACCATGGGTTCCATCAACGAATCGGCCAGAAAGATCGTCGACATCATTGGCGTCATCGAAGGCATTGCTTTCCAGACCAATATCCTCGCGCTCAATGCGGCAGTGGAGGCCGCCCGTGCCGGCGAGCAAGGTCGGGGCTTTGCCGTCGTCGCTTCCGAAGTGCGGAACTTGGCCCAGCGTTCGGCGGCAGCCGCCAAGGAAATTAAAACCCTGATCGACGATTCGGTTGAGAAAGTGGATGCCGGCAGCAAGCTGGTGGGCCAGGCCGGAGCGACCATGGGTGAGATTGTCGATAGCGTAAAACGCGTCACCGATATCATCAGCGAAATTACCACCGCCGGTCTGGAGCAGACGGCAGGGATTGAACAAGTCAATCAAACGATCGTTCAGATCGATCAGAGCACCCAGCAAAACGCCTCATTGGTGGAAGAAGCCGCGGCGGCCTCTCAATCGCTGCAGGATCTGGCGGGAAACCTGACTCACGTGGTCAGCGTTTTCAAGATTGATGCCGCGTATGACATCATCGTCGCGCCGCTGAGCACAAATCGCCACTCAACTCAGGCCGGAGGGCGCGCGCCGTTCATGCAGCCTCGGTTAACGCAGTTTTGACACCCGCGCGCTGGACAGATACCGGCCGGCGGCGGGAGGGCGCCGGCTTCCCGCATCTCCTATTCCGAACGAGCGCCGCCGTGCCGCTTGACGGATGCAAGCTTGAGCGTCGGCCCTGCCCTGCCTGCCTGTACCGCTTCATTTCGCTTGGCGCCGGTGTTGATCTTGACAAGCTTGCCCGCGTCGGTGGCGATTGACGCCGTTGGCAGCTTGAACACGCTGACCACCTGGGCAAGATGGCTGGTCTGCTCCCGCATCGATTCGGCAGCGGCGGCGGTTTCCTCGACCAGGGCGGAGTTTTGCTGCGTGGCCTGGTCCATGTGCGCGATGGCTCGGTTGACCTGATCGATGCCATGGATCTGTTCCCGGCTGGCTGTCGTGATGTCGCTCATGATGTCGGTTACCCGCCTGACGCTCGTTACAATCTCATTCATCGTACTGCCGGCCTGCTCGACCAGATGGGAGCCGATCTTGACCTGCTGCGCGGAGTTGTCGATCAATATTTTGATTTCCTTCGCCGCGGCGGCGGAGCGCTGCGCCAGGTTTCTTACTTCGGAAGCCACTACCGCGAAGCCGCGTCCTTGTTCGCCGGCCCGCGCCGCCTCGACGGCTGCATTCAGGGCGAGGATATTGGTCTGGAATGCGATCCCCTCGATCACGCTGATAATCTCGACGATCTTGCCGGCCGAGTCATTGATGGCCCCCATGGTGTCGACCACCTGCGCGACCACGGCGCCGCCCTTGGTCGCCACTTCGGAGGCCGACAGCGCCAATTGGTTGGCCATGTGTGCGTTGTCGGCATTCTGATTGACGGTCGAGGTCAGCTTTTCCATTGAGGAGGCCGTCGCTTCCAGCGAGCCGGCTTGCTCCTCGGTACGGACGGACAGCTCATGATTGCCGGAGGCGATCTGGCTGGAAGCGGTAGCGATCGTCTCGCTGCCGCTGCGTACTCCTCCAACAATGCGCGCCAGGCTCTCGTTCATGTCTTTTAGCGCACGCGCCAACTGCCCGGCCTCATCGTCGGAGGTGACCGCGATCTGGCTGCTCAAGTCGCCCGCCGCGACGGTCTGCGCCACGCGCACCGCATGTTTCAATTGCAGCAGCAGAGCGCGCGCCACCGTGATGCCGAAGCCCAGTGTCAGCACCAGGCTGATGCCGCCGAGCGCCGCGCCGCTGACAATGGCGCTGTCGGCGTCGTTGGTCGCGCTGCCGATGGTGGAAGTAAAGCGCTGGTTGGCGGCTTCCCGAAATCCCAACAAGTCCTTGCGGTAAGTGGCGAGCTGTGTCGACATGGCGCTGACTGCGTGCTCGTCGGGTGCGCGCTGTTCCGTCAGCGCCTTGGCGAGCGCGTACGCGCTCGCATAGTAGGCATCGAACTCGTTCGCCAGCCGCTGCAAGGTTGCTGCTTGCTCGCTGTCGATGGCGCGCAGCCTGGCGTAGTTGGCCCTGACTGTGACGGCGATTGCGGCAGCCGCCTGTAGTTCCTCTTTCTCTCCAGATATCGCAGCCCCATTCAGGCCATTGATGATTTTGTCCAGCGAACCGACGTTTTCCGTGGTTGCGTCGAGTACTGGAAATTGCACATCGCGCACACTGGCGAGTCGCTGGTTGTTTTGTCTGAGCACGACGGTGCTGGTACCCAGATATGCCGCCATACACAGCATTGCGATGATGGGGGGAAGCAGCACTTTCCAAAGCAAGGGTACGCGACGCAACATTTTCATCAAACAACCTCATGGGGTAAGTGGAGACGGTCGGCACCTTAGGGCCAACTTCTGGGGTGTATATTTTATTTTGGAAATATTTATTGTAACTTGGGAATATCGAGATTTATGTAGGGAAAGCCTGATTCCTTGGTAGGAAACGGACTGGGCAAGCTGCCTGCTGCGCAAGGTGGTGTGGCGGTTCAGGATATTCCCACCAGAGATTGAGGATTTCCCTATGTTGTCAAATGGAAATCTTAGTTACTCTGGGCTGAGTGCTGCCAGTGGATCTCCGCGCAGTCGGTGCGGACGCGGTTCGGCAGCTTTTTTTAAATCAAAGGAATCAACATGAGGTTTAAACACAAGGCGCTTAGCATCGCCATCGCTACATTCAGCGTGGGTGCCGCGCATGCGGAAGACGCCGGAGAGAAGATGTTCTCCTTCAGCGGCTTCGGCACCATCGGCATGACGAATTCGAGCGAGAAGTCCGCCGACTACGTGCGCATCGTCGATACCCCCAAAGGGGCGGGTCACAGCAGCGCTACCAGCGCAAGCGGCGAGTCGCGGCTTGGGGCGCAGGTTGACGGGACCTTCAGCGACCGCTTGTCCGGCGTGGTGCAAGTGGTCAGCGAGTACCGCCCGGACGGCTCATATCGTCCAGACATTGAACTCGCCCAGCTGAAGTTTCAAGTCACGCCGGCACTCGATTTCCGCGCCGGGCGCATGGCTATTCCCTGGTTCGTGGTATCGGACTACCTCAAGGTTGGCTACGCGGTGCCTTGGCTACGTGCGCCGAGCGTGGTCTATCGCACGGCCATGTCGCATTATGACGGTGCTGAGACGCGCTACAAGTTCACCGTCGGCGGCGCGGCACTGACGGCCCAGGCGCTCTTCGGAACGACTGGCACGGACATCGCCAGCAACCCGGCGGGCGGAGAAGCCACCAAGCTCAAACTCCATAATTTCACCGGCCTGAATCTGCAGGGTGACTATGGCGCATCGAGCGCGCGCATCGGGCTCATGACTTCCACCATGACCCTGAAGAACTCTGGACTTGCCGGTATCTTCGACGCCTATCGCGCGCAGGGCGATACCGCGCTGGCCACGACCTACGATGCCAACGGCTCGCGCACCAGTTACATTGCGCTGGGCTATACCTACGATCCGGGCAACTGGTTTGTGCAAAGCGAAATCACCAAGCTGTTCGGCTCCAAGAGCATGGTGCCCATGTACACCAGCGGCTATGTCAGCGGTGGCTACCGCTTTGGCAACTTCAAGCCCTACGTGACGCTTGGCCGCTTCCGCACAGACAGCGACACCAGCATCGGCAGCGCCGACCCCGGCGTTGCGGCGTTCGGCGGTGCCCAGGTCATTAATGCGTTGCTGGGCAATGGCATTTCCTCGTCTCACAGCACCTTGTCGGTGGGCGCGCGCTGGGACTTCAAAGACAACATGGCTTTGAAGGTGCAAGTCGATCACACCAAGAACGATGCCCATTCCAACGGCGGGTTGAAGAACCTGCAACCGGGCTTTATTCCGGGCGACAGCTACAGGCTGATCTCAGCCGCAGTCGACTTTGTATTTTAAAAAAAGGATCCAGGCATATGCATTTTTATAACATCGAAAAACTGGTTCTATCCACAGCCTTGGGGATGGTGGTGGCGCTGGCCAGTGCCGCCGCCAGCGCGGAGGTGGTGGTGGTGGTCTCTGCCAAGAGCGGTGTGGCTAGCCTCACCTCGGACCAGGTCAGCCAGATATTTCTGGCCAAGTCGGTCGCGTTTCCCAACGGCGATACGGCCACTGCGGTGGATCAGTCTGATGGAGCGGCGCGTGCCGAGTTCTACAGCAGAGTGACCGGCAAGGATCCCAGCCAACTCAAAGCCTATTGGTCGCAGCTCATCTTCACTGGAAAAGCCAAGCCACCCAAGGCCGTGGCCGATAGCGCCGAGGTCAAGAAGCAAGTGGCCGGCAGCCCCAACGCCATCGGCTACATCAATAAAAGCGCGGTCGACGCCAGCGTCAAAGTGGTGCTGACTCCTTAGTAGCGATGAAGGTCTGGTCGGGACCGGCCGCCGCGGCGGCTCAGTCCCGACGTCTTGGCGCCAGCCGATTGCGGTAGGCGCTCCCGAATTTCTCTGCCATGTGACTCCCTTCGTAATTTCGGCGTGCACTTCGGTACCCTTGCAGATTTGCCGTGCCGCCACGGCTACCCTGCAAGGGCTGTTCGATGCCCGATTAACCGCTTGGCGGCCGCTGGTTCGATGGTCTTGTTTTCGAATACAGCCGCGACATCGCTAAATAGCCGGTTATGGCGGGTTCTTTTAACCACAGACAGGAGAAATCATTGTTTAAGAAAATAATTGCAGGTATTGCTATCGGCTGCGCCACTCAATTGGCGCTGGCCTCTCCGACGACGCCGCTGACGACGGTCAATGATCTCGAGAGGGCGTTGATGAGCGGCGCCAACGTGACCGTGACGCTCGATTTTTCTAAATGCACCAACAATGACGTTTCCGCCGCGCCGTCGAGCACGCGTGGCGGATTGAAAATCGAGGCTTTCCGTATTTTGGCGAACGGGACAATATCTTTTGCCGATCATCACGAAACTATCGACAGCAAGGGACTGCCCATCATGCAGATTCTCCGCTATCAGGTAAAGACGGACGGCGGCGTCGCGTTTACCATGAGTACCTTCTCATTGCCGTCATACAGCACGATTCCGAACGTGGCGTACACCTGCGCCGTGAACCAGGGCGTGTATTTCTTTGAGGACAAGGGACCGGACGGACGGCGCTAGCACTGTTGCTAGTTAAAGCCTGGCCGGCCCATGCATCATTCGGCGCCGGCGCTTTCGTAACCGCGGCTATACAGCGAGGACCATTGGCATGGATCTGCTCGGCAAGCACCGGAATAGGTTATCACCAAAATCTGTGGATAAGTCTGTTAACAAGCAAGCCGCACCATCGCCAAGCCTCTGTTTTCATTCGGGTAATCATCCTTGCCCTTATTCTAGGCGCCGATGCATTCCGTCTGATACTTCACCATTACCCAATCCCTACAACTCCTTCAGTTCCGTATGGAGTTCCTCGATTCGTATCAGTCGCTGCCGCCCGGCGATGCCGGCCTTGTCGATCACTTGCGACGCCAGCACATGGCACATCGCCATCACGGCGGCATGGTTGTCCAGCGGCGTGGTGCTGGTGGTGTCGCACTTCAGCACCCATGTCGCCCCCAGGTCGCTGCGGTTGGCGGAGTCGGTGATCAGTAAGGTCCGCACGCCGGCCCGGCTGACCGCCGTGATCAGCGCCGCCAGCCCCGGCGTGCGCCGGCGTAGTCCAAACACGATAAACAGGTCGTCGGGCTGCAAGCCTACCAGGTACTCGCCCATGGTCTCGCCCGATACCGGCAGCAGGTAGACATTGTTGCGGAATTGGATAAATTGCCAGCGCAGATAGGCAGCGAAGAAGTAATTGTTGCGCTGGCCAAACACCCGCACCTGTCGCGCCTCGGCGATCGCGCCGCCGATGACGTCGATCTCGGCGGCCGACATGCCGGCGAAAGTGCCGTGAATGTTCTGCACGCTGGCCGCAACATGCTGTTCAAACGGACCTTGCGCCTCGGCCGCCTCAGCATCCGTTCCCTTGCGGTCCAGCAAGTACAGCGGCGATCCCCATTCCATGTTCTGTCGCGACAGCCGTCGCATCTGGTCGTAATTTTCATAGCCCAGGCGCTGCACCAGCCGCGTCATCGTCGCATTCGAAACACCGGCCATCTGGGTCACTTCGGACGCCGAGTAACTGGCCAGTTGGCCCGGCGCTTCAAGGATGACAATCGCCAGCCGCCTTTCCGCCTGCGGCAGGTGGTCCAGATTTTGCTGTATCCAAGTCGACAGGTTGGCGGTGGAGGAAGTTTCTTTTGTCATGGCAGGCATTTTAAAGCCATCCAGTCCCTACGTGTGGACGTCACGCGACTATCGGGCCGCTATTTCAACAGCATGCACGTGAAATGATTGACTCTGAATGAAAAATAATTTTCAATGATAAATAACAAAGAAAATAAATTACCGGAGACCTTCAATGAATATGTCGGATTGCACCAAAAGTAACGAATTTGCTGAAGCGGCCCCGCTCTTCTCATGGGATGAGTTGGGCGCCGGCATTATGGCGCGTGCGCAGGCGCTGGCCGCCCACACCGAAGCGCCGGGCATGATGACGCGCAGCTTTCTCACGCCTGCGCATCACACGGCGGCGGCCCGGCTGGCCGCATGGATGGCCGAAGCCGGCATGAGCGTGCGCCGCGACGTCGTCGGCAACGTCATCGGCCGCTACGAGGGTATCGAGCCCGACGCGCCGGCGCTGTTGACCGGTTCGCATTTCGATACCGTCCCCAACGGCGGTATCTACGACGGCATCCTGGGCATCCTGCTGCCGATCGCCTGTGTCGCCCGCTGGCATGCGCAGGGGCGGCGCTTCGCCCATGCGATCGAGGTGATCGGTTTCGCCGAAGAGGAGGGCGTGCGCTTCAAGGCCACGCTGCTGGGCAGCCGGGCGATCGCCGGCGCCTTCGACTTGCGCGTGCTCGACCACACCGACGCCGCCGGCGTCACCATGCGCCAGGCCATCGACACCGCCGGCCTGGGCTACAGCTGCGCCGACCTGGGCGCCGCCGCCATGGATCCGGCGCGGATGCTGGGCTTCCTGGAAGTGCATATCGAACAAGGCCCGGTGCTGCTGGACGCCGGCCTGGCGCTGGGCATCGTCACCGGCATCGCCGGCGCCACGCGCATGCAGGTGGAGGTGAGCGGCGTGGCCGGCCATGCTGGCACCGTGCCGATGGCAGGACGCCGCGATGCCGCCATGGCGGCGGCGGAAATCGCGCTGGCGATCGAGCAGCGCTGCGGCGGCGTTGAGGGACTGGTGGGCACGGTCGGCCAGTTCGACGTGCCGGGCGGCGCCGCCAACGTGGTGCCCGGCCGCGCGCTGTTCTCCATCGACGTGCGCGCCGAACAGGATGGCCAGCGCGAAGCGGCGGTGGCGGACATCCTCGCCGCCATCGACCGCATCGCCGCGCGGCGCGGCGTCGCCACGCAGGTGCGCCAGACGCACGAGGCGCGCAGCGTGCCGTGCGCGCCCGCGCTGTGCCGGCAACTGGACGCGGCGCTGCGGCGCGCCGGCCTGCCCGCACGCCGGCTGCCGTCCGGCGCCGGCCACGACGCCATGGTGATCGCCGCCCGCACCGACATGGCGATGCTGTTTGTCCGCTGCGGGAACGGCGGCATCTCCCACAACCCGCTGGAAACCATGAGCGCCGAAGACGCGGCGCTGGCCGCGCGCGTGGCGAGCGACTTCATCGAACACTTCCAGCCATCCGGCTCCAACGACCACAAGGAATATCTAGCATGACACTCACCCCACTCCAGGCCCGCCTGGCCGGCTGGATCGACGACCACTTCGATGCCCAGGTGGCCTTCCTGCAAGACGTCATCCGCATCCCGACCGACACGCCGCCCGGCAACAACGCACCCCATGCGCACGCGGTGGCCGCGATGCTGGACGACCTGAGCTGGGCGGTCGAGCGCCATGCGGTGCCGGAAGACGCGGTCCGCGCCTACGGCATGGAAACTATCACCAACCTGATCGTGCGCCGCCGCTACGCCGCGCCGGGGCCGACGCTGGCGCTCACCGCCCACGGCGACGTGGTGCCGCCGGGCGAAGGCTGGACCCGTCCGCCCTACGGCGGCGTGATCGAGGACGGCCGCCTGTACGGCCGCGCGGCCGCCGTGTCGAAAAGTGATTTCGCCACCTATGTGTTCGCGGTGCGCGCATTGGAGGCGCTGGGCGTCGCGCTGCATGGCGGCGTGGAGCTGCACTTCACCTACGACGAGGAGTTCGGCGGATTGCTCGGTCCCGGCTGGCTGTTGGAGCAGGGGCTCAGCCATCCCGATTTCGTCATCGCGGCCGGCTTCAGCTACCAGATCGTCACCGCCCACAACGCCTGTTTGCAGTTGGAGATCACCGTGCACGGCAAGTCCGGCCACGGCGCGATGCCGGAGACCGGTGATGACGCCCTGCAGGCGGCCACGCGCATCCTCAACGCCATCTATGCGCAGTTGCCGGTGCTGCGCGACATCCGGTCGCAAGTGCCGGGCATCACCTCGCCGACCATGCTGGTGGGCCGCATCGACGGCGGCACCAACACCAACGTCGTCCCCGGCAAGGTGGTGATGAAGGTCGACCGCCGCATGATTCCCGAAGAGGATCCGGTTGCGGTCGAGGCGCGGTTGCGCGCGCTGATCACCGCCGCCGTCGACGGCGTGCCGGGCATACGGATCGAGATCAAGCGGCTGCTGTTGTCGCAGGCGCTGCGGCCGCTGCCGGCGGTGGAACCGCTGCTCGCCAGCCTGCAGCGGAACGCGTTCGACGTCATCGGCGAGGCGATCCCGGCGGTGGGCACGCCGCTGTACGCCGACGCCCGGCTGTACGGCGCGCAGGGCATACCCGCCGTGCTGTACGGCGCCGGCCCGCGCACGGTGCCGGAGTCGAACGCCAAGCGCGGCGACGAGCACCTGGTGCTGGAGGATTTGCGGCGCGCCACCAAGGTCGTCGCCATGACCCTGCTCGATTTCCTGCAAGCCGAAGCGCCGCGATGAGCGGTCGCCCCGGTCCGGTGGCGTACAAAAACTTTTTCAGTTAAACGCAGTCAACAAGGGGTAACAGCAATGCGATTTTTTAAATCACTATTTGGCCAGATTGTGCTGGCGATGTGCATCGGTGTGGCGGTGGGCATGGTGTATCCGGCGTTCGGCCAGAGCCTCAAGCCGCTGGGCGACGGCTTCATCAAGCTGATCAAGATGCTGATACCGTGCATCGTGTTCTGCGTGGTGGTGCAGGGCATCCACGGCGCGGGCGAGTTGAAGAAAGTGGGCCGGGTCGGGCTCAAGGCCCTGATCTATTTCGAGGCCGTCACCACGGTGGCGCTGGCGCTGGGCCTGGTGCTGGCCTATGTCTTCCATCCGGGCGCCGGCATGAACATCGACGCCGCCACGCTCGACGCCTCGGCGATGAGCAACTACGTCAACACCGCCAACACCGTCAAGAACACCGGCTTCAGCGAGTTCATCATGAAGCTCATCCCCACCACCGCGGTGAGCGCGTTCACGTCGGGCGATGTGTTGCAGGTGTTGCTGTTCTCGGTGCTGTTCGGTTGTGCGCTGTCGCTGATCGGCGACAAGGCCGCGCCGGTGGCCACGCTGATCGACAGCCTGGCCGCCGCCTTCTTCAAGTGCATGTCCTTCATCATCAAGCTGGCGCCGTTGGGCGTGTTCGGCGCGATCGCCTTCACCGTCGGAAAATACGGCATCGGCTCGCTCAAGCAACTGGGCATGCTGGTGCTGCTGTTCTACGGCGCGGTGGCGATCCTGGTGTTCGGCATCCTCGGCACGATTTTGCGGCTGGCCGGCTTCAACATCCTGAAACTGATCAGCTACCTGCGCGAGGAACTGTTGATCGTGCTCGGCACCGCCTCGTCCGACAGCGTGCTGCCGCAGGTGATGCGCAAGCTGAAGTACATGGGCATCAAGGACGCCACCGTCGGCCTGGTCATCCCGACCGGCTACTCCTTCAACCTCGACGCCTTCTCGATCTACCTGACGCTGGCCGCGGTGTTCATCGCCCAGGCCACCAACACGCCGCTGGCGGGCGGCGACCTGGTGGCGATCCTGGCCATCGCGCTGATCACCTCCAAGGGCGCGCACGGCGTGCCCGGCTCGGCGATCGTGATCCTGGCGGCCACGCTGACGGCGATTCCGGCGATCCCCGTGGTCGGCCTGGTGCTTGTGCTGTCGGTGGACTGGTTCATGGGCATCGCCCGCGCCGCCGGAAACCTGCTGGGCAACTGCGTGGCGACCGTGGTGGTCGCCGCATGGGAGAAGGATATCGACCGCGACCGGGCCCACGCGGTATTGAACGACAACCGCGCGGCCATCGAGCGCTACGACGCCGAACAGATCAAGCTCAACGCCGCGGCGGGACAGCCGGGCTGACTAATCATCGCAGCACCACCTCCAAAAAAAGAAAAGGGATCTATGAACAAATCGTTTATTGCGCTGGCCACCCTGGCCGTAACAGCCGGCGTGGCGCAGGCTCAATCGGCCGTCACGGTGTATGGCAACATCGATCTTGGCGTGTTCAAGAAGACCGGCGCCACCCTCAGCGAGGGGCGCCGCGATAACAACCGGCTGGGTTTCAAGGGCGTCGAGGATCTGGGCGACGGCTTGAAGGCGCTGTTTCAGATGGAAATCCGCTACGACCCGGATGTCGGCACCATCGAAGGCACGACCCGGCCGCTGTTCCAGGGCCAGAGCCGGGTCGGGCTGCAAGGCAGCTTCGGCACGCTGCGCGTGGGGCGCGGCCTGACGGCGCTGCAGGACTCGAACGTGGCGTTCGAACCGTTTCGCGGCACGCCCAGCACGGCGGGCTTCATCACCGACCTGATGGTGGCCGGCTACACCAGCCAGCCGCTCGATCCGGCCGGCTCGTCGGCCAACCGTTTTTCCAATGCGGTGTTTTACAATTCGCCCGAGGTCGCAGGCCTGCAACTGAACGTCACCGTCGCCACGCGCGAGGCCAACGGCAATCCGGCGCTGATCGGACGCGGCACGGCGGCCGCGCCGCAATATGCGGCCAACGCGGCGCTGACCAGCAATCCGTACTCGGTCTCGGCCACTTACCGCGCCGGCATCTTAGGCGCGATGCTGGCGACCGAACGCAACGCGGCCGAAACCAGGTTGTGGTCGGTCGCCGGCTCGGTACAGGCGCGGCCGGACCTGAAACTGGTGGCGTCCTACCAAAGCCAGGATCAGGAGCACACCGTGGCCGTCAATCCGGTCACCAAGGCCTGGGTGGTAGGCGCCAATCTGGATATCGGTCCGGGGACCTTGTTGGCGGGCTATGGCCGCAAGACGCCGGACGGCGCCGTGCCGACCAAGCAGATAGGGCTGGGCTATGAATACTATTTGTCGAAGCGCACCTTCCTGTACACGGATGTTTCCAACCGCAAGGCCGCGACGTCGGTCAATTTCTACGGCGTAGGCATCCACCACAAGTTCTGATCCAGGGCATGAAGGCTGCAGCGGATAGGGGAATTGTCACCGCTGCAGCCACCCGCAGTTACCGCACCGCATCGTCCAATCGCGCAGGCCCGGCATTTTCAACCAGCGTGGACTTGCGTTTCAAGCACGAGGTCTTCGCGCGAATGAGGCGCAAGATAATCACATCAAGCTACGATCCCGTCGTAAATCATACTTAGTCGTGCAATTGCAGCGCAACGCTAAAAGGGAGTTGAATGGGCGGTTTTTCTTCGATTAATAGACCTGCTATAAACCATGGCTCCAGCAATTTCCCTGAGGAGGAAGAGGCCATAGTACATGCCTCAAACCGCGGAGAGGACCGGACACGCATGCGGCCGCGTAGCTCCATACTGGAAGCGTTATCGCCACGCGGGTCTTCCCCGGAAGATGGCGACGCCTACAGTCCAGGCAACCGGATGGCGCCGCGTATCGGTCCCGGTCCAAAGAACGTGGAGATTCTGCAAACGCGGGGATATCACGCCCTTTTGATGAAAGCATACAAGAGCGGACAAGCTCCGACGAAGCTCTATGACGGCGCATTCCTGCGCGACCTGGTCAAGGCGGAAAATGCGCGCAATGGCAGTTTGGATCTCGCTGTCTGCAGTGTCGGGGAAAATCCGGCGCTGCGCGACTGGGGCATACACGACGCCATGAAAAAGGCACTGCTGCGACCGGACGAACCACACAGCTGCGTGCTGACCGATGACCACTCGCATGCCGCCGCGATATCGATGCGAGTGCTGGGAAAACCGAACCCGACGACGCTGTCCATCGTCGTGCTCGACAGCATCAAGCCAGACGATCTCTCGCAGGTGAAACTGCACAAGACGCTTCTTTCCGAGATCGGCAAGTCGCTGGATGATGCCGCGTTGAAGCATCTCAGGATTCAGGTCACCATATTGCCCATGGGGGTACAGGTCAGCAATGAAGGGTGCAACATCTTCGCCCTGGTTGCCGCGAAAAAGGCGGCCAAGAGTCAGAGCGTCCAAGATCTGCACGAATGGGGCCATGACATGGTGGGACATGCCGCCCCGGGCATCCATACTCAATCGATTCCGCTGGAACCGGAAATGCTGCTTGAGCCGGAATTCTTCAAGCATGCGATGAAGCGCAACGTCATCCAGAACGTCGTGGATGCGGGTGAAACTCTGGGGCTTGCCAAAGAGGTGCCGGTGAACAGGAAAGGGCAGACCTTGCTGGAGCGTTTCGAGAAATTCGAGCGCGCCACCATCGTGAAGACGCTTGACCGGGAGATCCACACCAGGTACAGCCGTTCCTATGAAGAAAAGCGCCTGGATAAGTTGGCCAGGCTGATCGAGCACAAACAAGCGCTCTTGGCCGAGCGGAAGGCCTAAGAAACTGTGCTTGCACGCGCTAAGGCGGGGGAAACTGCGCCGCGGTGCGCTGTGATTCGACGCTGGACACCCGCTGCGCGCGCAAACCATAGTTGATCCCGTTTTCCTGCGCCTGCTTGCCCTTCTCGCGCACGATCAGCATGAGCGGGCGCCAGGTGGAAGGATGCTGGAGGATGGCGTCGGTCGCCTCTTTGGTTCGTCGCGCCATGGCCTTGTCGTTGCGCATCCCCGCTACATCGCCCAGGTGGTTCAGTGCGTCGATCCAGGTGGAGGCCTGGGGACGCATCGAATAGTTGATATTGTACTGGCAATAGTTGCTGGTTTTTCCGAGGTGCGTGATGTCGGCCACGAATCGATCGAGCAGGCGGACGGCCTCTTCGCGGTTTCCGGGCGTGTCAACGTTGCCGTCAACCGCAGGCAAGGTTTGCATGCAACGCGCCAGCCACTGGCCGCGATTGCTCTCAATCTCGGCCAGCATTTCATGGGGAGTGAAATAATGGCGGTCGATGTCGCTATCCTGCTTATTGCCGATCCTAAACGGCGATAGTCCGTGCTTGTCCATGTGCTGCAGCGCCTGGTGAATGGCCGTAAGCATGACTGGCACGCTGCCGCCGGACAATGTGCCGCGGGGCGAGCGGTCCGCCGTGATGGAGTAGGATGAGGCATTTTCCGGCAGCGGCGACAGGAGCTCGGCGCTCAGACTCACAGTCTGCCTGGCGGTGCTGGTCTTATCGCTGGTCACGTTGACGCCGGCCGCAGCCTCGCTGCGGCGCTCCAGACCGAGTTCGGCCTTGGCCGCCACGCCCAGCGTCATGCCGATGCCCTGGCGGGTATTGGCGCTGGTGGGTTTGCGGTAGCGCGCGGCGGCGCTCAACCTGGCCTCGACGAAATGGGAATCCGCGCCAGCGTTCAGCTTGGTCAACACTGCCTCGGGGCAGCGCGACAATAGCGCCTCGACCGGTCCGGCGAACTTGGCGTCGCTATTTTCCGGCGCCAGCTTATCCCACAGGACCACGCTTTCCAGCGCGGTATGCATATTCTTTCGTTGCGCAGCGTCCTGGTGGCGTGGACGCAGGAAGCGCACGATGCTGCCTTCCATCGTCATTTTACTTTTGCTGAACTTGAGGGCGCCGCTCAGGCCTACTTTGAAGTTGCCGCCCTTGCCGGCGCCGGAAGTCTTTTGGCCGCCGACGGTCCATACTTTGCCGACGCTGGCGGTGGCGTCGGCGGATACGGTCTTGCTCTCGCCCACCATCATTTCTATGCCGAGGATGGGCTGGAAAAATTGTACGAAAGCCTCATCCTTGCGGACCGCGCCGAGGCCTGCCGAGATGAGCGCATCGATCTTCGGTGGCGCATATGGCAGAAACGGCAGGCCGGCGCCGAGCGCGCCGCCCGCGGACAACTTGATCTTGTCTCGCAAGCCCCATTCGGCCAGCATGGGCTCGAAGTATTTGAGCACGTCCTCGCCGCTCTCGAAACGCCTCACCTCCGCCCGCTCGAAATGCTCGCCGGCCTGGTCCAGCCCCAGCATGCCCGCTAGCGCCGCATGCTGGTCCGGCTTCAAGCGCTCGGCGTTGCGCTCGGCGAACTCCTGCGCCACTGTCCGCAATACCTCTGTGGCTGACAGCCCGTGGCGGGAATTGTTCCATGGCAGCGAGGCGGAGGTCATGCCGGTCGCCGCGGCGTCGGCGGCCAGCGCCTTCAGGCCCGGCGGCAGGTCGGCCGCACCGGGTATTTCCTTCAGGTAGAGTTTTTTGATTGCCTGGAAGTCCAGCTTCGTTAAGTCTTGCGCGCTGTCGTGCCGCACCTCGCGCTGGCCCACGTACTGGGCCAGCACCTTGACCGCCACGTTGAACGCCTGCGCGTCCGACGCCGGCGGCGCCGGATTGCCACACATGGCCTGCGCCAGCTGAGCCAGTTGAGTCGACGCCTCCCTGACCGCGCGGTCGGCCAGCGTGCGATGGGTGGCGATGCCGAAGGACTCGGCCAGCGCGGCGCCGTGTTTGAGGTTGTTTGTCTTGAAGGGCGTCTTGCCGCGCAGCGGAGACAGTCCGCCTATGCCGGTCTCGGCGAAACGGTGGTCGGCGCGGGCCACCCAGGACTGTGTCATGTTCAGCAGGCGCCGGTTGTGCTGGTCGTATTCGGAGCCGGGGGCATTGCTCGTCAAGCCATTGCGCACGGCGTTGTACGCGCCGAGCTTGCGTTGGTCGAATGTCGCTGCGAGGTGGCTGTCGAGATCATCGCCCGGGGCGGCGTCGGGCCGCCAGTGCAGACGCTCGGCGGCGACATCGCGCGCCGCGCCCAGCCAGGTTCGGACGTCGGCGACCGGCTCGCTCTCGATCGCTTGGTCAGCTTGCCAGTAAGCGCGCAGGGCGGCCAGACCCTTGCCGTCAAGAAGCCCATGATCGTTGCGGCCCATCATCTGAAGCAGTTCGGCGCCGCGCGGCAACGGCGCCATGTGCCTGAACAAGGCCCGCACGTCGGCCGTGACCGGCGGAGGCGCCGTCGAGGATGAGGCCTTGCCGCTATGACGCGAGATGAAGGCCAGCGTGGGCGCCGTCCGCACGCGATCGAGCAGTTGTAGAGCGCGCGCGGCGTCGCCTCCGGTGACGTCGGCCAGCGCTTGCGTCACCAATTCGGCGACGGCCAGTTTGGGCAGCGCGTCGGCGTTGGGATTGTCCGGCCAGGTATCGATCATCTGGCGCAGTGATCGCGCCAGGCTTGCGGTGGCGGGCGACGGATCGAAGCCGGGTGGGTGCAGCAACAGCTTGTCGACAAATTCCGCCTGCAAGCCGTTGAAACTGTCCAGGGTCTGTGCGTGCCGCGACTCGGCCTCGCGAAGCTCGCAGTGCGTCTCGGCCATGGGTTCCAGCAGGGTTTGGATGACCCGGGTGGCGGCGCCACGCCGTTCCTCGGCGCTGGAGAGCGCCGCCGTCAAGCTTTCCATGACGACGTCGATCGCGTCGACCTGGTCCAATAGATGCTCGATTTGCGCCTCGGCATCCCGAACCCGCGCCTGCGCGTCTTCCAGGCCGGTGCCGGTGTCGTCCTTGAAGGCCAGCAGCCCCGGCAAGGCGTCGTTGATCTGGTCCAGCCGCGCCGCCACTCGGTCGGGCTGGTCCGTACCGGAGTCCAGTTGCTCGCTCAGCGTGGCGGCCCGGGCCTGTCCGCTCGCCAGCGCGCTGTCGACTTGCAGCAGGTCGTGTGTGAGGCGCGCGACATGGTCTTGCTGAACCGCCAGGTTGGCGCGCGCGGTTTGCATGGCGTCGATGGCGTCGGCGCGGGTGGCGCCATGTTGCTGCAGCAGTCTTTGGGCGGCGCTGGCATCGTTGTCGGCGTCGCTCAAATGTCCGTCGATCATGCCTCTAAGGTGGCGCAATTCGTCATGCACGAAATCCAGGTGCTGTCTGGCGATGTCCGCGCTCAGGACGGCTCCGGCAACGTCGTGCAGTTGCGAGACATGCACCGCGCTGTGCAAATGCGCGGCGGCCTCCATGACTTTGCTGCGCGCGGCGGCCAGCGGCCCGGCCGTCAGCGCCGCGGTGTCCGCCAACCCCTCCATGCGTCCCTCGATCAGCGCCTTGCTGTCGACGGCGTCCCTCAGCGCCTGCTGATTGCCCAGGGTCAGCTGTTGCACCTGCCGGTGGCGTTTCAAGTGCGCCAGCCGTTCCGGCGAGAAGCTGCCGCCGCTGTTCGCCAGCGCTGACGCCGCCGTCTCCAGCGCTTGATGGAATTCGGCCGCGCGGGCCGTCAGCGCGATGATCTGCTCGTTTATCCGCGCCAGGTCATGCCCGGCGGCCTCCAGCGTCGACCCGGCCTGGAGATGGTCCGTCTCGACGGCCTGGTATTCCTCCATTGCCTGGCGATGCTTCTCGGACCGTTGCGCGAGGTCAGAGACCAGATGGGCCTGGATCTCGCCCGGTGCGCCGGCCACGGCAGGTTTTACTGGCGCGGCCTTCAGCGGACGCTGGTCCAGGGTCGCAAGCTTCATGATGGGCTTAGCCTTTAGCCAAGGCAAATGAGAAGCCAGCTTGCTCATGGCCGAGCGCCGGCCGGGCCGCTCAAACAGCGAGTGCGTCGGTTCTAGCGCGTGCTGCAAGATCGCGTGGGCCTCGCCGGCGACTCGCTCGCATTCGGCCATGACGGGATCGGCGGCGGCCGGCTCCGGCGCGGCGGGACGCGGCGGTGGTGAGCTGCGTCCGGGGTGTTCGATGGTGACCGAAGAACCTGGCAAACCGCGGCTGATATTGAGCGGTTTTGCCATGACCGCTGTTTTAAGCTTGCCCAACAGGCCTTGCACCGGCGCGCGCTTGCTCACGGACGGCTTGGCGCCCCGCGTCCGCATGGATGCGTTGCTCAACTCGCCGTTCTTGAAGTTATTCGGCCTCGGCGGTGCAATGGAAGTGGCGGCATCAGGCGCGGCAGTGGTCCCTCCCCCACGCGTAGGTGACTCCAGGACTGGCGTTATGCTGCTATGTGAAAATAAGCGTGAGCGCAAAATAATGTGCCCTTTCAATACGCTGTGCCGTTCCTATTTTTTTAACGCGATGATCACAACGCGGCAATCTCCGTTGCGCTCAAGGCGCCGTTGTATATGCGGAAGTCGTCCACCTTGCCGTTGAAATACGGCTTGTTCGCGTACTGCGCGCGGCCTATCCAGTTCTGGCTGGTGCTGCCAAGGCGGAATGGCGCGTATCGCATCGCCGTATTGGAACCGACGGCGCCGCCGTTCACGTACAGCGTACCCAGGCTGCCCGCGACTGTGACCGCGACGTGGACCCACTGCCCATAAGGCAGCTCCGCAGTGCCGTTGATCCTTTGTTCGCCGTCGATTCCGTCGAGCGTGAAAGCAAAGCGGATCACGTTGGCGCCGGCGCAGTGCGGTATCAGACACATGTAGTGGTTGATGTCCCAGCCGAAATCGAATATCCGGGCCTCGACCTGCGAAGAACTCGCATTCCAATATACCCAGGTTGCGATCGTGAAATCGCCGAGCTCCGCGAGCGCGCCGTCCGGCAGGCTGACGTAGCCGTTGGCGCCGTTGAGCGACACCGCATTGCCTTTCTTGCCTGTCGCCCATGCGGCATTGACCAGCGTTCCCGCATGGCCGTTGCCGGTCGCGTCGGCGGCAGTGGTGCCGCTCCCCTCGTCAAAGCTCAAATACGTATGCAGCCCCACGGCTGTCGACGCTTTCGCTTCGTTCGACGCGACGGTTTCCCCGGTCGGCGTCATCGCCGTCACGACATAGTAATACGTACCGGCGGCAAGGCTCGCGTCCCTGTAGGTCAGCAGGTCGCTGATGGCGGTCGCAATCGTTGTATAAGGGCCGCCGGCCGCGGTGCCGCGCTTGACGCTATAGCTGGTCGCGTATGCCGTGCCCCACCAGGACAAGGTGACCTGTCCGCTCGTCACACTTGCGGTCAATCCGCTCGGCGCGGCGCCACTGGCAATCGCATTGCGCGTGTAGGCCAGCGTGCCATAGCCCAGCTGATCGTATCCGCCGCTGCTGGAGCCGTAGTTGCCACCGCCGCCTTCCGGCGCAGTCTGATCGGTGAACTTCTTGCAGTAAGGAGCGTCCAGCCCTTTGCGGTTGACGTAGTGGTTGTAGATCATTGTCCACATCGGTCGGACAGCGCCCTGCAGGACGGTCGAAAACACCGTGTCGGTGGTGTTGTGGTTGACGTAGGTGGCGAACGGCACCGGATAGTAAGTGGTTCCAGACTGGATCAGGTTGCCCTTGGCGACATATTCGGCGCCGGCCAGCACGCGGTTATTGTCGAAGCCGTACAAATCGACGCCCTGGTTCCACGCCATTTCGCAAATGACCGTCAGCAGCGAAATACTCAGCGTATTATGCGCTTGATCGCGCCCCGCCTCTTGCGTTTGTCCGAGGTAGCCAGGGTGGAGGTAGTAGACTGTTTGCTCGACGCAGCCGTTGCCTAGACCGGTCATGAAATAAGTGACGGCCTCATTGAACAACGATTGATTGTCGCACAGCACGCCGATGGCCAGGATGGACGCCACGCAGCACAGGTCCCAGCTGGAGTAGACAACAATACTGCTGGGAAGGAACTTATGATTGACCGGGTAGAACACGTTGAGCATCATGTTCTGAAACCGGGTGAAATCGGCCGGCGCCCACCCGGAATAGGCGCGCATGATTTCGGCGGCGTTGGCGAATTGATAGCCCTGAATGCCGGCCAGCAGATAGCCATCGTTGCCAGGGTTGCCCGCTATGCCGCCTATCGTCGTGAGCGTCGCTGACCACGCGTTCATGATCTGGATCGCCTTGTCCGCATAGGCGGTGTCGCCCGACACCTTCCAGCGCAGCGCGCAGGCGTAGGCAGCCGCCACGTCGTTGAAGAGGATGGCGGAGTTGTCGGCGTAGGTGTTGTCCGCCCCCCGGGAGACGATAGCCTGCGGATTGGGCGTCCATGACAGGCTTGCGTGGCTGTTCGCGGTCAAGCGGTTCCAGCCGCCGATCCACGGCGATGCGTTGGCGGCCACCTTCTGCCGCATCCGGTCGAAGTCGGCCTGGGTGTGCAGCAGTCCCGGATGGACCAACGCTGCGGGACTGCTTGCCGCGCCGGCCCGCAGCCTGCCAGGCGGTTCCGCGGATGAGTCGCCCGCGGCGACTCCGCCGTTGCATGCAGCCAGTCCCAGAGGCCCGAACATGGCCAGTCCCAAGGTGCCTGCGCAGAATGTTCTGCGCTCCAACGATACGTTCCGTTTGTCTTTCGACATACTCTGCCCCCAGAATGACACTTGATAAAATGGTAGATGGCAAGCGCCGCATGCACTACACCGCCCAGCGAAAAAATGACGCGCCTCGCGAACGTCAGCCGATATTGTCTGCGCAATGGCCTGCTTCAGCTGCCGGTTCGACTAGCGCATGGGCCTAATGGCGGAGGCGCTGCGCGCCGGAGACTCAGGGTTCGTCGGCGTCGAACAGCACGCGGTTGCGGCCCTGCGCCTTGGCGCGGTACAGGGCGGCGTCCGCGCGTCCGATCAGTTCCAGCGAAACCGACGGCCGGGCCGGGTCGAACTCCGCCACGCCGAAGCTGGCCGTGACATCGATCGTCTGCCCATCGTCGATCGGGACCGGCGCCGCTTCGATCGCGCGGCGCAGCCGTTCGACCTGCGCCACGCCGCGCGCCCGGTCCAGCTCCGGCAACAGCAACAGGAACTCCTCGCCGCCATACCGCCCCACCAGATCGCTGGAGCGCACGGCGCTGCCGAGACGCGCCACCACCTCGCGCAGCACGCGGTCGCCCGCCAGATGGCCGTAGGTGTCGTTGATGCGCTTGAAGTGGTCCAGGTCCAGCAGCACCACCAGGAAGGGCCGCAGCAGCTGGCCGGCGCGCAGCACTTCCTCCTCCAGATATTCCATCATCGCGGCGCGGTTCCACGCCTTGGTCAAGCCGTCCTGCATTGCGCGCAGCCGCAACGCATCCTGCGACTGCTCCAGTTCCAGCGTGCGCTCGCGCACCAACTCCCGCACCAGTTTCTCCATCCGGGCGTTTTTGAGCGTCAACGAGCGCAAACGGTAACGGTGGAAGGCGACGACGGCGGCTATCGCCGTGATCCCGCAAACGGCGTAAAAAATCCCCGTCTGCCACCAAGGTGGAGTGATGCTGAAGGCGATCTCGCGCGGCGGCGACATCGCGCCCGTTTCCAGGTCGGCCACCCCGTACTGCAAACGATATTGGCCCGGCGCCAGGGCAGCATAGCGGATACCGGGACTGGCCGCGAGCGACCACGCACGCTCCAAGCCATCCAGCCGGTAGCGGAAGCGCAGCCCGGCGCGGTGCTGGAAAGTCAGACTGGCCAGATTGAAGTTCAGTGCGCCTTCCGACCAGGGCAGCGACATGCCAGGTCTTAATCCGAGCGGCTGGTCGTTGCGTGTTACGCTTTCCAGCACGCCGCCTAAGGCCGGCGCCGCAAACAGGCGCTCCGGGCGTAGGAGATGCGACACACCGCCGCTGGTCGCGATCCAGATTGAGCGATCGGTGTCCTCATAAAATGCGCGACCGTTTAAATCATCCCAGACCAGGCCGTCGTTCTGGTTGAACCGGCGCCACTGCGTCCCGTTGCGCACCGCGATGCCGCCGCCGGTGCCGACCCACAACCAGCCACGGCTATCCTCGTACACCGCCAGGACGTTGGTGTTGTGCAAGGGCACCTGCTTCAGTTGCGCCAGTTCCAGCCCTTGCCGGCCCAGGCGCGCCTGCCACAGCCCGGTCGCACTACTGCCCAGCCACAAGGCGCCGCCGGCGCCGCAGGCCAGCGAGTCGAACGCCACGTTGCCAGCTTGTGACTTCAAGGCATAGCGGTTCAATTTCTGCTGGTGGAAGCGCAACAAGGCATGTTCGCTCAGAAACCAGAGCGCGCCTTCCTTGCTGCGACAGGCGCCGCTGAAATTGCCGTCGGCAAAACCAGCCATGGCCGCCCAGCCGACAGGGCGCCGGGGCCGGCCTCCGCGTTCGGGATGTTCCAGCACATACACGCCGTTATTGGCGCCGATCCAGAGCGCACCGTCGGCGCCGAACAACAGGCGGTAGATGATGGTCTCCGGCAGGATCGCCACCTGCAACTCGGCCCCGGACTGCGCATCATGCTTGAACAACAAGCCGGAATAGGTGGCGCTCCAGACCTGGCCGCGCACATCGATGGCCTGGTCCGCCCATTGGTGATTGGTATGGCCCGTCACTGCGCGCAGCGCTATCGGGCCGGACCGGTGCTCCATCAGCACCGGCCCGGAACGGGTGCCGACGTGCATGCGCCCCGCGCCGTCCCGCGCGAACGAAAGCGCCACGTCGTCGGGCAAGCCCTGGGCCGTGGTCCAGTTTTCCCACATGCCATAACCACGCCACCGGATCAGGCCGTGTCCGCGCGTCCCGACCCACAGGCCCCGATCGCGGTCCGACAGTACGGCAGTTACACCACCGCCGGTTTTGAGGCCGTTACGCTGCTCGAACAATTCCCAGTGATCCTGGCGCCAGCGCGCCAGTCCGGTATCGATGCTGCTGAGGATATTGTGATCGGCGTCGGTAGCCAGCGCCGCCACCTGACTGATCTTGCGCATCAAATCACCCGGCGGCGTGCGATCGGCGAACCGCGCCGCACCGGCGGCCAATGCCACGACGTGGTGCGCGCCCCGGCTCCACAGCGCGCCGTCGGCCGCGCGGATGATGTTGTTCCAGTGATCGGCGGGCAGACCCTCTTCCCGGCTCCATACCGTGATGCCATCCGCATTGCCATGGCACAGGAATTCACCGCATCCCAGCCACAAACTGCCGTCGACATCCACGCTGATGCTGATGAGATTGCCCAGCACGGGCTGGCGCTCAATCTGTCGCGCCGAAAAATAAGGCGTGATCGTTGTCTTGCCGCCCGTCTCAGAACGCCTGAGCAGCTTGCGTTCACTGATAAACAGCAGCGTATCGGGGCGGGGCGCGGCCAGCATCTGGCCCGGCCAGACCGGCAAGCGCTTCCCCTGATACAGAACAGGAACCAGACGTCCGCCTTCACGGCGGTACAGGCTGTCGTAGGTACCCACCCACAATTGTCCATCCTGCGCCAGCAGGGCCGTGATGCTGGTCTGCTCCAATCCCTCGGCTTGCGCAAAGCGCTCGAACTGGACGCCGTTGTAGCGGAACAGGCCGTTCTCGGTGCCCAGCCAGATATAGCCAGTCTGGTCCTGAGCCAGGGACGTGACGGTCAAATTGCCCAAGCCGTCCTGTTGGCTGAAAGACTGCAGCGGTAATTGTTGCCCCCGCGCCGCGCCCAGGCACAGGACGCAGCTGGCTGACAGGTGGAGCAAGGTCCAGCCGAGGGTGCGGAGAGTCCATGAATTTAATATCATTGCGACATAGGTCTGGCCATTCGTTACGCGGGCACCCGGGTTAAAACTCTTCCCAATCGCTGCCGGCAGAAGCTGGAAACTGCGCCAGCTGTTTCAATGCCTTCGTGTTCCTCCCCACGCGCCCGGCTCCACCCACGGCGGAAGTCACGGACATCGCGGCAATCGAAGCCGGGCGTCTTGGCAACTTCGTTGGCGTGCCGGCCGCGCCATTCACCGCGTTGATCTTGAACACGCCGACCACCTGAGCCAAGCTGCCAGCCTGGTCTTGCAGCGACTGGGATGCGGCGGCGGCTTCCTCCACCAGCGACGCATTCTGCTGGGTCACGTCATCCATCTGGGTGATGGATTGATTGATTTGCTCGATGCCGGCGGTCTGCTCCTGGCTGGCCGCCGTGATCTCGGCCATGATGTCGGTCACGCTCTTGATGCTCTCGACGATGGCCTGCATGGTCACGCCGGCCTGATCAACCAGCCTGGCGCCGGCCTCGACCTTCTCCACCGAATCGCCTATCAAGCTTTTGATTTCCTTGGCGGCTCCCGCCGAACGTTGGGCCAGGTTGCGCACTTCGGTGGCGACTACGGCGAAGCCTCTGCCCTGCTCCCCCGCGCGGGCAGCTTCCACCGCCGCGTTCAAGGCCAGGATATTGGTTTGGAAAGCGATACCGTCGATCACGCCGATGATGTCGACGATCTTCCGGGCCGACTCGTTGATGGCCCCCATCGTGCCGACCACTTGGGACACCACGGCACCGCCCTTGACCGCGACTTCGGAGGCCGAGATCGCCAACTGATTCGCCTGGCGGGCATTGTCGGCGTTCTGCTTCACGGTGGAGGTCAATTGCTCCATCGATGAAGCGGTTTCCTCCAGCGAACTCGCTTGTTGTTCGGTGCGCGAAGATAAGTCGAGGTTGCCGCTAGCGATCTGGCCCGATGCGGTGGCGATGGTGTCGGTGCCGCTGCGCACCTCGCCAACAATTTTCACGAGGCTATCGTTCATGTTCTTCATCGCCGCCATCAGGCTAGCGGTATCGTTTTGCTTGAGCATAATGTTCGCGGTCAAGTCACCCTGGGCTATCCTTTGGCTGATTTCCATCGCATACTCAGGTTCGCCTCCCAACTGACGCAGCAGCTTGTTCGTGATGACCAACCCTATCGTTCCTACCATGGCAAGAGTCACTAGCACAAGTGCGATCGACATCCGCGCCGCCGACCTCTTGGTTGATGCCGCATCACCGGCTGCCTTGGCTCCCAATTCTACGTTGTATTGGCGGTGGGCCTCAAAAACGGCATAGGTTTTTTCGAAGTCCGTTTTCAAGACCAGGGTCAACGCCCGCGCTTCATCAATCTTGTTGGCACGCGACAGGGCGAGAAGCTTTTCTCGCGCGACGTCATAGGCAGCCAATACGGCACGATCGTCGGCCAGCATAGACCGATCTTTTTCGTCGGTAATATCCTCCGCCTCATATTTTTTCAACGCCTCATTAATTTTTGTGCGCTCGTCGATAATCGCCTTGTCCAAGCTTGCCATCGTCGCATCGTCGGTATTGATGACGTGCTGGTAGACCATTTCTTGCGTACGGCTGTATGCCTGAATCGCGTAGTCAAGTTGCACAATGCTGGGAACCGTATTGGTTGTGGAATAATTCGCCGCCTCGTATACCGAAGTAATATTTCGTTGAGCCAAACCCGCCAGCACAACAATACCAAGCAGTGCCGACAATAACAGCAGCAGCATTTTTTTTCGGATAGTCATGCAGGGCCTTAAAATTAAATTCTCATACTAAAGCCTGTTTTATTCAGGACGCTTGCTTAATTTCTTTCGACAATTAACGTTACCATAAGTAGAAAATTCTCAGCATCGGCATATCCCGATATGGAAGTAAGGTAATCCTTACCAAGCAGCAACTTGTACATTGGACGGTGTAGTGTCTGCCGGACTTGGTGGACGAGGTAAGGATTACCCTACAACACAATCAAGATCGCCCGATGGAAGAGGTCAAGCCACTCAGGCACACTGCCGCTCCTAGGCATTAGCCGCAAAGTGTCACCTGGTATCCCCACCGGCATCCTGTGCGCGACAAGGAGGAAGTGAAATGAGCAAACCCTTAGCAGTATTGATGTTCGCAGCAATCAGCATCACGAGCACCATCGCAGGTACTGCACCGCTATGTCCAAGCTAAACCTCCATGTGCCAGTCCCCCTCACCCAACACCGCGCCGAAAGAACCTAAGGCTTCGCCAGAAGGTCGTGCGCTTCGCTCGCGCGGCCATTTTTCGGCCTGCCGTCCACTACGATGGGCGCCGCCGTTGCGTCCCCCTCAATCGGCGGCAATACAGAATTGGAGCAGCAGCAGTGGCCACCAGCCGTCCCCCGACCAGTACAACGAGCAACACCGTCTCCGCGCAGTCCTTATCGCGCACTCCAGCCATACGCCAAGCCCCGCGCTCCTCAAGGTTTCCCTCCCGACTCCAAGGGGAAGCCTCGGACTTGGCGACGTTCGACCACCTGGCGTCTCGATTAGACAATGAAACGAATAGGGATTACGCGCGCCGGCTATTTCGATCGCACCCACAGCTGACACTCGACCAGCTATCGCTGCTGTCTGGCGTCGTGAAAAGAAACCTTGCGCAGGATCCGGCGTTCCGCGAGCTGCCCTCCGAGCTTGCGGTCATCCTTGACCAAACACCTCGGCGCGACCGGGAGAGGAACCAGCACTACGCGCGCCGGCTATTCCAGTCGCATCCGTATCTGACGTTCGAACAACTCGCGCTGCTGTCGGGCACCTTGAAAGGCCATCTCAAGGCGGATCCAATGCTCCAGGAACTGCCCGCCGAACTCGCGGTCATCGAACGCCGTACGCCGCGGCGCAATGGGGAGACGAACACGGCTTACGCACGCCGGCTGTTAGAATCGCACCCGCGGCTCACACTCGAACACCTCTCCTTGCTGTCGGGCGCATTGAAAGGCAACCTCATCCAGAATCCGGCGTTTCACAAACTCCCCGTCGAGCTCGCGCTCATCCACCGCAACCTCCCCCGGGGCGACGGCGAGGCGAAACAAGGCTACGCGCGCCGCCTGTTCCAGTTGCATCCGCAGCTCACGCTTCGGCAACTCTCCTTGCTATCGGGCGCGTTGAAAAGCAGCCTCGCCCAGGACCCGGCGTTCCGTGCATTACCTGCCGGACTGCTGACTATCCGAGACCGGACGCCGCAGCACGACCTTGAAACGAACAGGAACTATGCGCGTCGGCTATTCCAGTCGCATCCGCAACTCACGCTTGACCAGCTGTCACTGCTGTCTGGCGTTGTGAAAGGCAGCATCTCCCAGGATCCGGCATTCCGCAAGCTGCCCGCCGAGCTCGCGCGCATCAGGCATCAGTTACCTCAGCTTGCCCACGAAGCGAACCAGAGTTATGCGCGTCGGCTGCTCAAATCGCATCCACAGCTCACGTTCGATCAGCTCTCGCTGCTGTCGGGCGCTCTGACAAGCAGCCTTGTCCAGGATCCTACCCTCCGCGAGTTGCCCGCCGATATAGTCTTCATCGGCAAGCAGATGCCTCAGCTCGACGACGAGACCAAGACCGGTTACGCGTGCCGGCTGTTCCAGTCGCATCCATACCTGACGCTCGATCAGCTCTCGTTGCTGTCCGGCGTAAGAAAAACCTTGCTGACAAGGTTCCACGCCAGCGGGCGACTGACCAGCGCCCCCTGACGAAAGCGCTCGTGGCGACGCGGGCGCCGGACCGCGATTGTTGCGGAAATCCGCATGACTGATATGCGAAAGGTTTTTTGGCGTCAGGCGGCGCCATCCGGCCAGGTGCGCGCGGGAGCGGGCCGTTGGCCCGGATCGGCGCGCTCTACCGGCTCGTACTGCACCCACTGGCCAACCGTGCGCTGGGATTCCGCCAATCTGTTTCTCTGCACCTTGACGAAGAGGTCGATGCCGCGTTCAACCTGCATCCTGGTCTTCTCCCGCAAGACCAGGATGGCAGGCTCCCATAGCGCGGGCTCGGTCATCAGGTCATCGAAGTCGCGCTCCGCTCTTTGTACCAGATCCTCGCGCCCGGCCTTGCGCCCAAGGCTGGCTTCCGCGCGCAAGGCATCCAGTATGGGCGCAGCTTCGGGCTTCAAGGTGTAGTCGACATACATGGTGGCCAGCTTGTTGATCCTGGTGAAGGCGTCGGCCTGTTCGAGGAAATTTTCAAGTTGTCTTTCAGCGACCACGTAACGCATATTCTCGTCTACCTGGGAAGCCAGTTTCGGTATGCCATAGTGGACCCAGGCATCCCAGTTGTCGCGTACCTCCTGCTGAAATTCCTTAAAGCTTTGAAAGTCGATGGCACGGTCGGTACGCACCGGATCGATCTCGTCGTCGAATGTAAACACGGTGCAAAAGTGCGTCCGCCCCTTGGCCCGGATCTCCCGTCCATGGCTGAGATCAAAGAACCCGGTGGACAAGCCGAGCTGCCGCTTGTCCTCGTGCACCGTGCTTTGGACACTGGCACCTAAGCGTGCGACGACATCTGTTTTGTTCTGCCCGGTCGAATCCCTGTAGGTGGTGGTCATGTTGCCGGCGACCACGCCGCTGCTGCTGCTTGCGTCCTGCCGGGACTTCAGCCCGGCCGTGCCTCCGGCCCGAAAACAGGCGGCGCGCAACAGCGCGGCCACGGAAATATTCGATTCGGTGCCTATCGTTTTCCGCGGAGCCCGATCAATCAAGCCCACGTTCAGATTGGGATGGTGAGCGAGCAGCTCGCGCATCCAGTCTCCGTCCGTGCGCGACGCATCCGCCTGCGTTGCCAAGTGCGTCAAGTGTTCGAACAGATCCAGGAATTGCGTGACGATCGCCACATCCTGTCCCTTGGCGCGACGCGGAATGCGCAGTTGCACGCCTTGCTCGATGCCGCTCTCCCGCCTGACCCGCAGGTCGGCGGACCACCCCATCCCCATGCGCAGCTTCTTGCCCAAGGACCAGATACAACCGCCATTCAGTCCGGCGCCTGCCTGGGACAGATGGGCCTTCTGCTTGCCGATCTGGATGTAGGGGCCGGTACGTCCCATATAGAATTCGATTACACGCTCCGTGCTGATCTGCAGAGAAAGCACCATCTTGGCGCCGAGGGGGAGACCCAGCACCGCAAACGCCGCCGCCAGTGGCCCCAGATTGACGCCGCGCGCATGTTGTTCGGTGAAGCGTAGTTTGTCGCGCCATTCGAGGTGTGCGAGCATGTCTTCGAACAGGTCATGAAAAGTCTGGCCGGACACCCGCTTGTCCAGGTCGCCATCGTACAGCAGGCGATTGGCCTTGCCGACGGCAGCATGAAAGCGGTTCCGCTGCGCCGCTTCCTGCTTCGCCCAGTGCGCGGCTTCTCCGGTCAACTGCCGGAAGGCCGACGCGGCCTGATGCGGCGACAGTAATTGTCGCTGTATCAGCGACATGGCCTCAGGCAAGGTGTGCTCAGTCGCCTGCAACGCCCGCCACGCCGCATCGAATCCATCATGCGGTGAGGCCTTGGCCTTCGTCACGTCGCCCTGTTCGAAGTGCCGCCGCAACTCGCCTTGGCGTTCGGCGATGGCTGCCAATGCGGCAGTGTCGAACTTCAAGGTCAGCAGATCGGTCCCGATCGGTGTTCTTTGCACCTGTTCGGCCAATGCCTGCAAGGCCAACTCTCCGTCCGTCGGCCGCTGGCCGGGGGGCAGTTGCTGCCGGCGCGCCGACACGTAGTCCATCAGGCAATCGGCGGCTTTGGCGAGTTCGTCGCGCGCGCGGCGTTTGGGCGTCGGCAAGCCGGTGGCGGTGGCAAGCGTCAGCGCCTCGCGTAACGCATGGTAGGGACTGTGGGCACGGGCTTGCCACGGCCTGCGCGAGGAGGCGGCATCGTGCTGCCAGTCCGCCAGCATCCGCAAGTGCTGGTTTGCCTTCTGATAGTGTGAATCCGCTGCGTTATCCTGGTAGCCGTTGCGAAATCCATGATAGGCCGCACGTTCGTCGACTGTCGCGGCAGCGAGTCCCAGGGCAACCGACGGCGCCTGCAACGCACATCGCACAGCACGTTTGGCGTTTTCCAGATAGCGCCGTCCCGCCCCGTCCTCCGGCGACGCACGGCGCAGCGCATCGTCCGCTTGCAGATAGATCCTGGCCGCGTAGAGCTGTTCTTTTGACCGCACCATCTCCCCCGGCGCAAACAGATGGCTGACGACTTGCATCCCCCGCGGCACGGAGGCCAACAGGCCGAGCATGACGCGCGATTTTTCCGACAAGCCGGGCATGCCTGTCAAGGCAGCGCCCGGCCCACCCTGCGCTGAAATCAGGTCGCTTAAGGAGCACGCTCGCATTTCGCACAATATGGCATCGGCCTCGACGGGGTCTTCGCCGCTCGCGATGCTCAGCGCCTGCATGCCGATGGCTAACACGGACGATGCCGCCAGCGCATCCACCCCGAAGGCGCCAACCTTCCGCTCCAAGCCATCGGCCCAGATGCGCAAGGCCGGCGGCGACCACGCGGTGGCCACCCCGGTCTGAAAGCCCGGCATATGGCCGAGCAGCCTGGACAACAGCGCCTGCGATTCCCCGCCTAACTCCATACGGGATTTCCGCGCTCTTGTGCTGGTTTCCTCAAGTACGGCGGCATTGCGTTTCATCACCTCCTGCAGTGGCGGCAGCAGCACCTCCAGATCCGCGATCCCGTCGCCCACTTCCCATAGGTGCGCCGCGTTGACTGTTGATGAATGACGTGTCTGCATGAGCTGCGTTTCGACCTCGCGCAGCCGCTGTTCGAAATCATGGATGCGGGCCTGATGGAGCCGCGCGGCGGCAAGCTGTTCGCTGTTGTCCCGCTTCGCCGGCGCCGCCCGTGCATGCGCCAGTTCAGACTGCATGGCCTCGATCTTTTCGTTGGTGTGGGTGATTTCGCGCTCGTGCAGCGCGCGCGTCGGACTGGCTCGGTTGAAGTGCAGCGACACGGCCGTCTGACGCGCATGCCTCCGCAAGCCATCCAGTTCCTGTTTCAGGCGCGGCACGTCGGATACCGCCGGCTCATGTTCGCGGACTGCCAGGAGTAGCCCGCTCATCCGCGCCATCGCTGCTCGCTCCCTGTGCAACAAAGCCATCAGCGCGTTGCGTTGCTGCTCCAGTCTGGGGATGCGATCGGCCAGGTTGGCCATCCTCAGGATGGCAAGGCCTTCCTCCTCCCGTATGCGATGGATTTCGGAGTCAAGTGCCGCCTCCACGCCGGCGGTGTGGTTCACGTCGATCTGCGCATGCAGCGATACCTCCTCAAGCTCTAATGTCCTCACCAAGGCGGGAATCACATCGCGCAAGGCCGCCGGTTCATGTGGCGGAGTGGGCCGCTCGCTGTTGCCGGGCCGCGTGTCGGCATAGCGTAGCAGTTGCGCATGGGGCTGGGGCTTGCGGTGTTTCAGTCCGAGCAGCACGGCTGTCTTTCCAGACAACTGGGAAAACACTTTCGCGACGCGCGGTCGTCGTTTGGCTGGCTCGGCCGCATGTGCGTCAGCCCCTTTTTCGATCAGTGACTTTGCTTTCTGGACCGACTTCCCGCTATCCGACCGCAACTCATTCAGTGCGGCCAGGGGGCCGAGGGTCGTCAGTTTGTGTGTTGTCTGGCGCGTGCTGGACCGCTGGTCGTCATGGGCCTTGCTACGGCCGATGCCGGGCAGACCGCACGTCAGCGATTGGGATCTTATAGAGATGCGGGACATGGCGGGATGAGTGGGAGCGTATGTTGAACGGGTAATTCGTGCTGATCGGTTTCCTTTGAAAGACCGCGGAAATCCGGCCCTGCAACTCTACGTCAGCCAAGGCCGAAGCAATGACTCCCACAACGAACTTAGGGTGCGTTTTATGAACCCGCCTCATGATAAGTTGACGCATAGACCAGCAAAATTTTTAATTTCAAATCAGTTGCGTTTGAAATTATGATGCAACTCAGTTGTATTAAGAATTCAATCTTTGGAGTGTTTATGTTTTTTGCAGTCCCCTCATCACGCCTTGCTTTCTGTCTGACGGTCGCCCTGCCTGTCTACGCGGCCGCCGATCCGCTTGATCTTGCCGCCGCCCCCCAAGCCATGGATGCAGTCGAAGTCGTCGGCGTACGCCAGCCATATCGCAGCTTGTCGGCCACGGCCGCAACCAAGACTGAAACGGCGTTAAAGGACCTGCCGCAGAGCGCACGCGTGCTGACTGCCGACTTGTTGCGCGATGCCGGCGTTGATCGCTTTGCCGACGCGCTCGACTTGGGCAGCGGCATTTCGCGGCAGAATAATTTCGGTGGCGTCTGGGATAGTTACGCGGTGCGCGGATTCACCGGCGATCCGAATTACGGTTCCGATTTTCTGGTCAACGGCTTCAGCTCCAGCCGGGGCTACAACGGACTACGCGATCTTGCCAATGTGAGCAGTATCGAGATCTTGAAAGGACCTGCCGCTGCGCTGTATGGTCGAGGGGAAGCCGGCGGTATCATTAATATCATGACCAAGAAGCCCGGGTTCAGCCCCTCGTACACCATCGAACAGTCGGTTGGCAGCCACGACATTTACAGGAGCGCGGCGGATCTGACCGGCCCTCTGGGCGAAACCGTCGCTTATCGTGTGAACGCGGCCTATGAGCAAGGAGACAGCTTTCGCGACACGCTGTCATCGAAGCGCCGCCTGATATCGCCGTCGCTGATCTGGCGCGTCTCAGACAGCACCACGGTATCGTATGAGCTCGAACAGATCGAGCAGCAGGCTTATCTTGATCGGGGTGTCGTTGCTGTCCAAGGCGTGCTGGGCCGGATACCGAACTCGCGCTTTCTCGGCGAGCCGGCTGACGGCCCCATGACTATCCATTCGAACGGGAACCAAATATTCGTCCAACACGATTTCAATGCCGACTGGTCGCTGCAAGGCGGCCTGTCGTACCGCAGCAGTTTATTGCTCGGCTACTCGACCGAGGCATCGGCGCTACAGGGCGATGGTCGCACCTTGTGGCGCCAGCGTCGCTTCCGTGATTTTTCCGCGCAAGACTGGTCGGGGCGTGCCGAGTTGCTGGGCAAGGTGGTGACGGGCGCTGTCCAACATCATCTGCTGGTGGGGGCCGACGGCTATCGTTTTGTCGACGACCGTCTTCAGTTGCGCAAGAACCCGAGCGCCAGCGCGCCCTATGCCATCGATATCTACCATCCAGCCTACGGTGGCATGCAGCCGACGGTTCTGGGGCCATCGCTCGACACCAGGGAACAGCAATGGTCGACGGCGGTCTATTTGCAGGACCAGATTGAGCTCGGCAGCGAATGGAAGGCCTTGTTCGGCCTGCGGCGCGACAGTTACCGCCAGACCATCATCAATCACAACAAGAATGGGCTGGCCAATCGGCAATCGCTCGACGCCAGCAGTCCGCGCGTCGGCCTGGTGTACCAGCCCAACCGCCAGGCATCGCTGTATGTCTCTGCGGGGAAAGCGTTCCGCCCGAACAGCGGCATCGGCATCGACAACGAATCGTTTCCGGCCGAAAGCAGCCGCGCCTACGAGGCTGGTATTAAATTCGATAGCGGCAACGGAAAGTTAAGCAGCACGCTGGCGCTGTATTCCATCAAGAAAAAAAATGTCCTGACGCTCAACCCGCTTGACACCAACTTCTCGCTGGCAGCGGGCGAGGTCGGCAGCATGGGTGTCGAGCTCGACGTCGCGGGCGAGTTGGCGCGCACGTTGCAGATGTCGTTCTCCTATGCGTACACGGACGCCAAAGTCTTGCGTGACAATGTACTGGCGGTGGGCGGAAGACTGGCTAATGTGCCAAAGCAGAGTGCGAATCTGTTGCTGACACATGAGTTCAAGCTTGGCGGTGCGAGTGCGTCGGTCGGAGGTGGCTTCAATTATGTCGGTGAGCGCAATGGCGACGTGGCGATCAGCAGTACCTTCAAACTCCCGGCCTACACCACGACCAAGCTGTTGTCGTCCTATGCGCCGAATAGCAGGCTGCGCCTGTCGCTGGAGGTAGACAATCTGTTTGACAAAGCCTACTACCAGAGCGCATACCAGCAGACGTGGGTCGCGCCTGGCGAAGATCGCCGAGCCAGGTTGACAGCGCGGTACACATTTTGAACCCCGGCATGGGCGGTGGCGCCATCCCGTCCATGCGAGGTCCGCGGTTGGCATCGATAGACATCATGCGCGGGCTGGTGATGATGATGATGACCGTCGATCACGTACGGGAGACGTTCTTTCTGCGCTGGCAAGTCAGCGATCCGATGGATGTCGCCCAGATTGATCCGGGTCTGTTCTTCAGCCGCCTGGCGGCGCATTTCTGTGCGCCGATGTTCGTCTTCCTGACCGGCTTGTCGGCATGGCTGTATGCGCACCCGGCGTCCGGCCCGCGTCCGGTGACGGGCTTTCTCGTCAAGCGCGGCTTGATGCTGGTAGCGCTGGAGATCAGCGTGATCGGCGTGGCGTGGACCGGCAAAATCCCCCCTCCCGTGATCTACCTGCAAGTGATCTGGGTCATTGGCCTGGCGATGATCGCGCTGACCCTGCTGCATCGTTTGCCCAGTCCGCCGCTGATCGGGGGCGCGCTGTGTATCGTGTTTGGCCACAACCTGCTGACGCCCATCGCATTCGAACCGGGAAGCCCCGCCTACATCCCCTGGACCATCCTGCATGATCGTGGTTTCCTGCTGGCGCAAGGGCCGTTGATGATCAAGGTCAGCTATCCATTGCTGCCATGGATAGGCGTTATCGTGCTGGGGTACGCGACCGGCCCATGGTATGCGTCGTGCATTGATCCGGCGCGCCGGCAGAGGTTCTTGATGTACAGCGGGATTATCGCGGTGTTGCTTTTCCTGATGCTGCGCGTAAGTAATTTCTATGGCGAGACATTGCCATGGACGGCGGGCGAGACGGCAATGCGGACAGTGATGTCTTTTCTGAACGTAAAGAAATATCCTCCGTCGCTGGATTTTTTGCTGCTCACCTTAGGCAGTGGCTTGGTGTTGCTGTCCAGGCTGGAAACCTGGAACAACCGGCTGTTGCGAGGCGCGGCAAATTTCGGTAGCGCGCCGCTGTTTTACTACGTGCTGCATTTGTACTTGTTGCTCATACTGCAAAAGCTGCTTGCGTGGGGCTTGGGAACCAACGATGGCAACCGTTATGAGTTTCAAAGTCTCTGGACGATTTGGCTGGTGTCGGTATTATTGCTGGCATCGCTCCATGCTCCGGTGATGGCTTTCGCGCGCTTCAAGCGAAAGTCGACCATGGCTTGGGTGCGCTATTTCTGAGCGTACAACTGGCTCAAAAACGGCACTAGCGATGCCGTCATGGCGGCGTCGCTGGTGCGAGGCCATGCATGGTCGAAGCTATGCTTATTTGCGCTTGCTGTGGTGGAATGCGTGCTTAGCTTCGAGCTGGACACTGTTTGATTTGTCATATGGCGTTTGGCGGAAAACGATGGTAGAACCATCCGTGGGAAACACATTGCCGTTCTGATCCAAAATATCTAAAGTTGCATTGGCCATTGAGTTTCCTAGCAGATGATCACGTATGGGGTGACAAGCAGTACGTCTTCAATGTACCCGATTCCTATTTGTAAAAATGCGCTCTTTGTCACTATTGCGGAAGGAACGAATGCGGTCTCAAGCTTCAGGCTGGCGCGATGCCATCGTTTGGTTTTGAGAAGGGGTTATCGTCCTCCCCCAGTCGAGAAGCATCACCGCTTCCTACAAGAAAATCAGGATTTCCCGAGATGAAATTTCATCAGATCACGCTATCATTGAATTGCGCTCACAAGAAATCTTAAGTTACTCAAGAACATGCAGATGCTTCACAAGTAAGCTATTGCAGCTGCATATCTGCTCACAGTATAAAAGTAATGGCAATGTCGCAAACGTTGCCGATGCCTCTCTTAGGCCGAAATCCCGCCGCTGTTGGTCCTTGGTACGTAAGCCCAAAATTCTGCTTAGGCCTCACGCAAGTCACGATTAGCTCATACGCTTTAATTTTTCTACAACCAATAAAAATTAATCAAATGAAAATTGAAAATTTTAAAATCGGCCCCCGCTTGATCGCCTCTTTTAGCGTCGTGCTGATGATGCTGGTTATCGTTGCAGCATTAGGTGTAAGTCGGATGAGTGCTATGCAGCGGTCTATGGTGGACATTACAAAAGGGAATGACGTTGAGTCCAGTTTAGCATTCCAAATGCGCTTAAGCGTCGCCGATAGGATGATCGCACTGCGTAATCTCGTCCTCTTCGAAGATCCCACGCAAATGCAAACGCAGGTTGATCGAGTTCGAAAGCAGGCACAACTTTATGAAACTGCCGAAAAGAAAATCCGCGAAAATTTTGCTGTTTACGGCATTCAGGATGACGAAACCAGGATACTGACAGATATCCAAGGGCAAAATGTCGCAGCTACCCCACTCATTGAAAAGGTTCTTCAATTGGGACTGGAGAATAAGGATGCCGAGGCAACGAAGATACTCATCGGTGATCTGCGTGATGTCCAAATTAAATGGCAAAATGGCCTCGATGCCTTGGTCTCCAGTGAGAAAAAACAAAACGAAGAGGCAAGTGCCGCAGCGGACGAGGCATATTTGTTCGCACGGAATACGATGATTGGGTTGAGCTGTGTTGCTGTGTTCATCGGAATGGTGGTTGCGTGGATCATAACTCGCAGTATTGTGCTGCCCATTCAGCATGCCGTAACGATCGCTCAGACGGTCGCTGACGGCGACTTAACGAGTCAAATTGAGGTTACCGGCAAGGATGAAACCAGTATATTACTGGCGACCTTGAAGACAATGAATGAGAGCTTGCAAAGAATCGTCAGCCAGGTGCGCGCTGGCACGGATACCATGACGACGGCATCCAAGGAAATCGCGGCAGGCAATTTGGATCTGTCGTCGCGCACTGAGCAACAAGCCAGTTCGTTGGAGGAGACTGCGTCGTCGATGGAACAGTTGACCAGCTCCGTAAGGCAAAATGCTGATAACGCTCGTCAGGCGAGCAGTTTGGCGACGACCGCATCTGAGGTTGCCATTCGAGGTGGCGTGGCGTTCGCCAATGTCGTCGAAACGATGAGTGCAATTAGCGCATCGTCGAAAAAAATCGTCGAGATTATAGGCGTCATCGATGGTATTGCTTTCCAGACGAATATCCTCGCTCTGAATGCTGCGGTCGAAGCGGCGCGTGCGGGCGAACAAGGCCGAGGTTTTGCAGTGGTGGCCACCGAAGTGCGCAGCCTGGCCCATCGAAGCGCCGCTGCGGCCAAGGAAATTAAAACGTTGATCAGTGATTCGGTTTCCAAGGTCGATTCTGGATCTGCCCTGGTAAATCAAACCGGGGAGACCATGAATCAGGTCGTTAATAGTGTTCGCCAGGTTGGCAGTATCATTACCGAAATCACTGCGGCAAGCCAGGAACAGAGCCTGGGTATTGAACAGATCAACCAAGCGATTATTCAGATGGATAGCGTCACCCAGAAAAATGCAGCGTTGGTTGAGGAATCGGCGGCGGCTGCCGAATCTCTACAGGGCCAAGCGATTGAGCTTGTTGACGTTGTCGGGAAATTCGTATTGAATCCAGCATCGATAGCCAGAGTTGCCGGAGAATTGAAGCAAAATGCATTTGCTGCCTCCAATCGATCGCAGACTTTGGCGCTCACGATATCGCACAGATCGGGTAGCACGGCGCCCCCTGCAATCCAGCGGAAATTTCAGACCAAAGTTCATGATTCGGAGTGGTGCGAGTTCTAAGTTTTGTGATGCGTCGAGGGGGGAATGTCTACTTTTAACACGTTCTATAATGGGGATTATCGCGTGAGCGCCGAACATCCGGCCGCAGGTAGCCTATTTGCGTGTCGCTGCGGTATATTTATAGATGATTTTTTGATAAGTTTCATCCAATTTCATCGCGGATAGCGTTCTATTGTATTTGGCGATCACGTCGGAAAATTCTTTTTTCTTGCTAAACGCAACATAAGTAGGAACACTTTCCACCGCTGGCACCAACTCTTCTATTTTATCCAGAGCGTTAAGCTGCTTTGCAAGAAAAAGGATCATATAACGACTACTGGGAATTAAATCGACTCGATTTGCCAGCAATTTTTTAAGTTGGCTTCGCTGCTGTTGGCCCAATTAATTCGTTTGAATATGTTGGCTTTCATTGCTCCGTCGAATTTCTCCCCATAGCTCATCTGATTGACCACACCAATGCTCACGCCCGAATATTTTTGTTAATCTCCTTCAGAATTGAGCGCGGAGCCGGTTCTGGAGAAAAGCGAGATGGTCTGGGTAAACAATGCTTCGCCCGCGAAGGACATGAACTCCTCGCGCTCTGCTGTTTTATAAAGCGGGAAAACACCATCGATGACACCCGCTTTGAGTGATTGAATCGCACGCGAGAGCGGCGTGATTTGAACACTGGCCGTATATCCACTAAGGCTGAGCGCCTCGATCATAATGTCGTAGGCAATGCCGGTGATCTTGTCATCCTTGCGATAGCCAAATGGCGGGCCATCGGGAACCATGAATTTCAGTTCGGAATATTGCGGCTCGGCCCATATGGCATGACTTGGAAGAAAAGATAGTATTGTGAGAAAAATGGTTGTGATGACAATGAATTTTCTTGTCATTTCTTCCTCCCTGATGCTCTAGATTCTTGTTCTCACGTCCTGTTGCCCAGCATCTTCCATTTTTGTGCTCAGCCCACCAGCGAAGTGGAGTTGCATCATCATTCTCGAACGGTACTATTGTATTTGCGGGCCTTGTTGAGCTGGCCTCAAGTAAAGATATTTATGCTTTACTTTTTGATCGAATACTGGCCTGTGGTGCAGACGGACGTCGCGTTGTTCACCCCGCAATAGTACAATGATTCCAGCCGATGTTGGCTAGAGTAGATTTTATTAAAAGGAGCATAAATGACCAAGATCACTGGCGCCGAATATGTTACATCCACTGGCAGCGAGCATATTACACCTGCGGGGGGCAATATTTTCGCGGACCTGGGCTTTCCGCCTTCGGAAGCAGAAAAGCTACACGCTGACGCAGTGCTTATCATTGCCCTGAAATTGGCGTTGAAAGACAAAGCTGGTGCGGATATTCCAGTTACTAAAACGCTCCCCACCCAGCCTTAGGCTCCAGGGGCGTTACCCCCCCTCCGGGCAAAGCGATATACGCTGATTAACCTTTAAGGAAGCGCTGATTTATTCGTTTTCTGAAAATCTACTCCTTGATAAATCAAGGACTTACAACGCGCAATGGACCGAAAAATCGATTAAATCAGCGGTTCCTTAAGTATGCCTACTTTAACTCAGTAAAATGGATAATTTCTCATACTGATTTATGCTGCCAGCATGAAATTTAGGCTTTCCAAAATTCACTGTGATCTCAAATATAAAATTATAAAAATTAATGGTGAGCGGTAAATCTCATTTACAGGAGAAATAAGCGAATGAATGACATTAAACAAGCTTTTGGCGAGGGTTTGAGAGAAGGCTGGACTCTTTTTTGGTCCCCTTTCGTCGGTGTTTATAAAACCGCTAAAAAAATTATTTCATTCGGGTCTGCTAAGGCTGACAATGGAAGCCCTTTCAATAATGGTCTTCGCGATGGTTGGATCATGTTCTGGTCAATATTTACGGCATTCTATAGGGCAGCCAAGGCGATTCTCACATCTAGGTAGCCTGTGATACGACCGCGCGACTCGCAGGCCGAGTCGCCCATCATTTTTCATATGCCAAATCGGCAAGTCCATGATGCTCCGCCGGGGATCTAACGTCCGTGGAAACCCAGTAGCGGATGGAACCTCAGCATAGGGCGTGGAGCTCACTTTTTCGGGCTATAGACGAGTCTGAGAACGACTTTCGCAATACAAATTCGCTGGCATATCAATGAAGCTAGAGATCTTTGACTGCTATTCGCCCTCGCTAGAAAGTTGCAATTCCACCAAGCGGACTAGCTCTGATGGCGCAACTCCCAGCGGAGTTGCCAGTTTGAAGATGACTCGAATTGTTGGTTGATTAATGCCGCGCTCAATCAAGCTGACAAAGTTCCGCTCAACCCCGGCCGTCAATGCTAATTGCTCTTGCGATAGCCCAGCTTGCTTTCTTAGAAAGCGCAGAACTTTTCCAAAAGCGATAGCTGGATCCAAAAATTTCTCCCAATATACTGGGAGAGATGTTCGTCTTGCGCTATCATTTAGTCTTCACAATATATTGGTAATCCAATGGTTTAAATGCCATAGATTCAACTAAAATGCTGACAAAAATGAAACTTCAACCTCTGCTGACTCTGCTGTCTTTGGCTTTCCTTGCTACCGGCTGCGGCGAAACTGTCATGGAGAAACCCGCAAATTCTGTTTCGTACTATTCCAAGCATCTAACAGAAGCATTACAAGTCAACGCGAAATGCGTGGCATTCCAAAATAATGAATTTAGTGTTATGACTCCAAGCAAACAGCATGCTTGGAAGGAGACCACGGAAGGTATTAACTGTGCGAATGCTGAAACGGCCAAGGTCTATGCCGCGATGGCCGCACGTCATCAGAGAATGATCGATGCGGATGCACCATTCCAACCTGCTCCTGAGAAAAAGACGGGTAAATAAGCTGAGGCCATGATTGCAACGAACGAGCAACATGAAATCCAACCGTTTCCTTTCATGCGTACGCCAGGATTCGAGTCCTGGCGTACGTCGATCACAGCGCCGATGTGGCCGAACGTTAGGCGTTGCATGAAAGCCCGCGAGATAGCGGCTGGGTTGGTTGCCTAACCCGCTCCGGTTCCGGCGGCAATTCCCGCGCGCACGCGCGTGACAATGTCGCTTACCAGACCGGTGACGCTGCGTTGCGCAAGAATGCGCTCCTCGTCGTCGTCCGGGTCGAGCCCCAGCTGGAACCGGGCGGCGGCTACCGGACCATTGCGCAAATGCCCTTCGACGCCGTCGCCGTCACAGAACCGTGTCTCGAGCCGATCGAGGGCATCGAGAATCGCCGCAGTATGCCGGCTGGACTCGTAGCGAACCATGATCTCTTCGGCGATCTGCGTCGGCGTGCCCGCGTACCGCATCACATGCACGAGGTCGCCGGCGTCCTTGTTCTCGCCGCGCTGGTCGAACGAGATCGCCTTCAGGATGATGAAGGCCGTCAGGTCAGCATGGCGTACCACTTCAGTCGAGCTGCCCGCGCCATCGAGCAGCTCCGCCGTGACCCGCTGTTCGCGGAACCATTCGTGCACCACACCTGCATGCCGAATACCCAGCGCCGATACCTTTTCTCCCTCGATCGGCAGCAGCTTGCCTTCTTGCGCGCTTTCGGCGGCGTCGTGCAGGAAATCCACGATGACGCTTTCGTGTCCTGAGAGTTTGCATTCCCATTGCCAGCTGCTCGGCGACTTGGCGCCAGGGCGATGGTAACGCACAAAGCCCCGGGCTTTGAGCTGGTCGGCCAGTGAAGCATAACCCTCGCCTTCGGCGATGACCTGCAAGTTGAACACGATATCAACGTCTGTCGTTCCGGCGTGGGCCGGCACGTCTGGCGGCGACGCCGGTGTGAGGTAGCGCGGCACCAGTCCGCCGACCAGCCGGATCGTGTCCTTGAGGGTACCGAAGGCGCCGAGCAACGTGACCAGCACCCGCTCGCATGCCAGAGTTTGTGCGGTATCGTAGCCTTCCGAGGTCTTTGGTTTTTCAGGTGTGGCCATGTCAGATTTTCAGATGATGTTGACGGAGCTGAGTTGCCAGCTCCTTGTTCCGGCCCTTGCCGTCCAGGAGATCCAGGTACAGGATGAAAGGGCTGGCGAATACCGCGCCTGGGACGGGAGCGGGCTTGGTGAATAATAAGCTGGCGCCACTGCGTTCGATCAGGTTGAGATTTGCGCCCTTATCGACCGGTTTCAAGCCCAGCACATCGACATAGGTATCAGCTTGTCCAGGCGGGATGATGAGGTCGACGATGTCAGTGCGGGTCAGGTGCGGATCGACCAGGTTGGCCGCCGCAGCGCCTGTGAAGATCCCATCGACTTTTGACGAGTGATCGAGACGTTCCGCGACATGGGCCAGCGCGGTGCTGGGATTCTGGTTGTAGAAGAACCAGCGTGACCGGCTGTCGCGGCGCTGGCGCCACGCGTCGGCCCAGGCGTCGAGCAGCTCCGCCGGGCGGGAGACTTTGCGGCGCAGCGTGCGGCCGCTGCCTTCGCTGGCGAGCCACTCCAGCCGCTCCAGTTCGTTGAGCACAGTGGAAACCGTATAGGTCGAGGTGTTGGACAGCTCAGCCAGCTCAAGGCCGCTCAGGTACTTGTCGTGGGCATGCAGTAGCGCGTGCACCACCTGCTCCCGCGCGGCAGTGAACAGTGGCACCGTGCTGCGGCGAGCAGCCGGCTTGGACGGCCGCTGGATATCGATAAACCAATCCTGGTGTTTGAGAAACAACGTGCCGCCGGCGTCAAAATAAGCGATACCATGATGGCGCAAAGTCTCCTTGGCACCATCGCTTAGATGAAGTGCGGCGACCATCAGAATCAGATCGGTCGCCGCAGGATGATTCTTGCGAAAGCTTTCAAGCTGCCACACGGCATCGCGGATATCACGGGGATAGGCTTCGCGTTTCATTTCGATGGCCAGTCGCCTGCCCCCTGCCGGTGTACGCAACTGCAACAGACAATCGAGATGCCCGCCATAGTGAGGCACGTCAAACTCTCGGGCGGTAACCTGCATCAGACCGGTCGCCTCGATGGCTTGCGAGACCGCTTCGCCGAGCTGTGTTTCATAAATTTGCATGTTGTTTATCTGCACAGATGGATAAATAGATCTGGCATTACTTTATGTATACAAGGCAGTTTATCTGCGCAGATAAATGAAAGCAAGTAAATCCGGTGATATAGCTGGTAGCAATCGACTGTGCAGTCGTCTGAGGTGACGCACATTTTCTGCCTGGCTGTCATGAACTCCCAATTCCCGAAGAGGAGTTTGTTTCGAATGCCTGGGGTCGTGCGCCGAGCGTCGATGCATCGACAGGACTTACCTCGGAAGATCGCCAATTCAGCAACTCGACGCGCCATCAGCATATCAATTCGATTACGGCCTTGATCGCCGCCGGAAGCTGGTGCAGCGATCAAGGCCGTATGGCGATCACAGCCATCAATGGCACCACCAAGACAAGATCATGACTGAGAGTTAAATGATACAATCCCGACACAATTAACGGAGGTGTATTGAACACCATAAGAACAACGCGCTCACGCGCGCCAACCCCAGTCTACAAAACAGGCCACCCCTGGCAAGCCGACCCGCGGGCCTCATTCAAGGAATGGCTTGCCAGCGCGGAGAACGATGACGGGCGCGGTTTCAGCGACGGGACGATCAAGGTCTATGCGGCGATGTGGTCCACGTTCATTCGGCACCTGGAGAGCCGACGCGGCCGCACCGCCATACTGGCCCGCGCCGACGACGTCGCCGACTTCCTGGACCACGCCTCCGCTTGCCGCCGGGAGCAGGGTCGCCGGCGCTACCAACTACTGCTCGAACGCGCCTTCCTTGCCATGGCCAAGGAAGGCGCCATCCATTGGACGCCCGCCCCCGCCCCCGCTCTCCAGACCCAGAAGGCGGCGGACAAACCGATGCCGTTTTTGACCAGGCAGGAGCGTGAACGGGTTTTTGCGGCTCTGGCCGAACCCTCTAACTTCCACAACGAGGATGGTTGGATGCAGGCCCGAGCCAAAGCGCTCTGCGCGCTTATGCTGGGAGCGGGGTTCAAGCCTGGACAAGCCAATCACTCCTCCGTTAATTGTTTCGAAGATGGACCGCTGCGGTTCGTGGTGGCCCCCGCCATTGAGACAATGGCAACACATCGGGCCCTGGTGGCGCCGCAGGCTTGGCCCGCGATACAATCATGGCTCAACGCCGGCGTAGACGGTGCTGGCCCGATGTTTCCAGGCCGCGGAGGCGCGGGAACGGTCGATTACGCGCGGACGTTCGTCGGCGCAAAGGAGCTTCTACGGGGACTAGGTCAGTTGGCCGGCGGTGAGCGGGTAAGCCCGCAAACGCTCAGGAATTCCTACGGTGCGAGCCTGATCGAAGATGGCTTCAACCTCGCGGACTTACGCGAATACATGGGATTTTCAAGATTGGAGTTCGCGAAGCGCTTCGTCGACGCGCACTCTGCATGGGTGGTGCGGATGGCGCGGGCGAAGTCCGCCATTGAAGAAAGCGTAGAAATTGGAGGCGAGGAATGAATTGCACGGAGTTTGAACAATACACGGCAGGCGCCGAACGGGTGACCGAGTTGGAGGATGCGCTGCGCAAGGCGATAACGCACATGAGAGCAATGACGCTGTCGCCGGTAACCTACCATGCGGCCAATGCGGCCGAACAGGTCCTCAACAGAGAGACCCGCCCCGCGCCAGCGCCCTGCTACGAGGGCGCTCTCCACATAATCGCCAGCGCCCCGCTCATCATGGCCAAGCTCGAAGGCAATCTTCTGACCCTGCGCACCCCGGATCCTGGCTCCATGATGGAGCACCACCGCAAGCACCATGCAGCCGCGTTGCGCGACGCACTCGTCCGCGGAGCGACGCTTGCGCTCATGCCTAGCTGATCTTTGACGCTGTGGCGCACCTGCGATTAAAGGGAGCTTTTCCGGGGACTGATAAGGTCCTCCGAAGGTGAGTCACTACAGGGACCATGCGCCGCGCTACAAAGGGAGCCTCCACGGGGACCTTGAGAAGGGTCAACGCGGGCCGAGACTGAACTGCTCGATGAAGTGAGCCAGCGATTCCACCGTCGGCTGTCCCCACAACTCCTGCGCATACCAATTCGAGAACAGCGAACGGGCGGTGGCGTTGTCGATGCCCCGATCAAGCTTGACGGCTGTATTCGTGTTCTGCTCACGAAATCGCTCGAAGATCGATTTGCGATCGTCATCATCAAGTTCCTTGTAGACGGCAAGGGCCTCCTGCGCTCGTGCGGCGAGGAACTTCTCCATGACCGTCGGGCCCTCACCCTTCTTCGGCGGCGCGCCCTTTGCGGAGCTCTGTTGCAGCTGCAAGTCCTTGGCAGCGGCGGCGCCCTGCTTTAGGCTCCATCGGAAATAGGCAGCCGGAGAATCTAGCTTGGAGCTGTTCTTGTGATCAATGCGGGCCTGGACGAACGACACGGCGTTGCGGACCTTGTCATCACCATGTTGCGCCATCACATCGGCCGCCTCGGACTGCGACAAGCCGAACTTCATAATTTTGCCCATCAACTCCAGGTCGATCACCGGCGGCGCCGCGAAATCCAGCTGCGGCTGTTTGGTGTGTTCGACGCGAAATTGGATACGTTCGACGCGCCGCCCGACCCTATGCTCGATAAGCTCGACTTGGATATCGGTGAGCGCATTGATCTCGGCAATCGCCGGACGGATCACATCCCGTTTAAAATATTTGTAGAGCGGCGGAGGATTTTCCAGTGTCACGGGATTGCCGGACAAGACTCCATACCAATGCTCGTAGGCCTCGACCAAGGTGAGTTTCGACGGATTAGTTGCATAGCGGCGGCAAATTTCATAAAGCGCCAACGAGGAACCCGAACGAAGCAAGCCTTGGTAGAAAATGCTGAACCTGGTATATGTGCCCGGGGCCATCACCAGCTCGTGAACCTCCGGGGGGAAAGCGAAGCCGAACCACACCTGGCCCGAATGCTTTTTGAGACCCATCGGATTGACCAACGTAACGGACGCGACCAGACGTTCGCTTGTCCATTGCCGCTCGTTCTCCATGAGAAGTTTGATATTTTGAAGCTCTTCGAGCTGCGCCTTGAGAAACTCGGTGTCCTTGCTGTCATAGTGGGCGTCACGCGCCAAGTCTGACAACCGCATCCAAAAATATTTTTTTGCGGCCGGCGTATCGATCGGAGCATTGACGCCTGGATCTTTGAGCTCTTGAGCGTGATACATCATCACGTTGAAAACCTTGCGAGTAAGCAGTGACAGCTTGCCCTCGCGAACACGAAGGCCGATAGCCTCGTTGGTCTTACGGAACTCCATGGGAGGCGCTGCGGCAAGCTCTCCGCCTTGCGCCGCCTTTGGTTTCCTTGTCGCCATCCGTCCTCTCCATGTCGCGCGATAAGGGAAATCACCCCCTCTCACCATTGCCTTAGGTGCGAACTATAACGCGAATCGCTTCACCTTTGAAGAGGAATGTAAGAGGAATACGCAAAGTTCACCTTAAACGGTGACGTTTACGCACCACTTAGCATCACCTAACGGTAGTCCCCGAAAAAGCTCCCCTAATGTTCTTATTATCACCCAAGGTCCCCGTTGAAGCTCACCTTCAGCAGGCCCTCATCCATCGACAATGTCAATCCAAGGGAAACGCAGCGACAGCACTAAAAGTAGCTCCCTGTGAAAGCTCCCAATAACAAACCATGACGGTCCCTGTCAAAGCTCCCTTGGTGATCGAACCTAACCAGGCAACACCAAATCATTCACATCTCCAAGACAAAAATCCAAAACATCCGGAAAATCACCAAGGTCCAGCCACAAATCAGATATTCTTGACCTCAAACCCTGTCACAGAAATGACTTCGAAACTTTCCGCAAGTTATCCACAGCTTGAATAAACATGGTCCCCGTAGCCACTCCCCCAAGAGCGTCTAGGTCACCGTATCCACTCCCCTTGACACCTGTGGAAGCTCACCTTAAATCGCCACGGTCCCTGTACAAACTCACTTCGGTTCCTGTGGAAACTCCCCTTGGTCCTCGGAGAAGCTCACCGAATCGGCCTCCAAGCTAGGCTGGCTGCGGGTCTTGCTCTGCTTAATTAGTATTTAAGGTTTTCAAAGGGTTATTATTCAAAAAACCTCTCAAGAGCAAATGCCAACACAACCCTGACATTTGGTTCAAAAAAAGCTCCCCAACTCCCCTTCTACAAAAAACGCCTCACTTGAGCCTCAAACAAGATGCATCGATCCAGCACTATCCAATAAAAGTTAAATTTCAGGCCCAAACAATGATACCTAAATGCAAACAATAAAGAGTTTTGCAGAGAAAGACTATGGCTCGGTGACGTTCAGTGGCATATTCCAGGCCTTTTAAGGCCCCTTCTTACCGCGCAAACTACTCAGCCTAGGCATGGTCCTGCATTTTGCTAACTAAGCTAACGCAGCCTCATCTAATGACTTTCATCTTCGATGAACAAAACAACAACTCCTTGCAATCGACCGGTACACAAAAACAAATGCTTTTGACCTTCCCACAAACACTCCCTGTTGAATCTCCCCTTCGGGCCACCTGGCGAGGCTTGGCCACGTCAAATTACTAATTTCGACAAAACATACCAAGTTACGTGGCAAAGCTACGCCACAGGCCTGCAAACGCTGTATTCAGCTATTTCACGAGCGGGGAACCCTCTACCACCCCCTGTGGAAGCTCCCTTTAAGGGCTTTAACTTCATCAGACTTTAAATTTCACTGCCGTCATTCCTCTTAGCCTGCTACGGCTAGCTTGGTCCCTGCTAAAGCTCCCAATCACACTTTAAAGTCTACTTCCATGATCTTTTCAGTTAGTGCATTGCTCAATGAGGATAGTGAATGAATGTTCATTTCTCCTGTTTATCCAAACGGCCACAACAATGGATACAAAAAAGACGGTGCCATGCTTCACAGTAGAATAGTAAGTACTCACTACCAAGACACCGATTTACCGGTGATGCTGCACAACGGTAATAATTTTGTCTCCTATCACTCCTTGTAGAGTCTCCCTTGTACTCCTAGGGAAGCGCTGATTTATTCGTTTTCTGAAAATCTACTCCTTGATAAATCAAGGACTTACAACGCGCAATGGACCGAAAAATCGATTAAATCAGCGGTTCCCTAGAACCAACAGAAAGGTACCACTTACAAGTGGAGCTCCCCGGATAAGCTCCCCTTAGATATCAATTTTGGCATTTCCCGCTTCTCGCCTTCAAATTTTGTCGAGGCTCCTTGACAGTCGTCTGATAGAAAATTGCACGCTAAAGGTGAGATCCAACGGGGACCCAAGTTATTGGAGAGCCTCAACCGGCTGGGAAGCATAACCGTTGTCGCCCACTGTAGAACTATGAAATACTTAGAGCGTTCAGCGCCCCATTAACCACTTCCGAAAAAAGGGAGCTCGAACAGGGACTGTCCCCGTGCAAGCTCCCTTTTGGACGTCAAGCCTAATATTCCGGTGAAGATGAGCCTCCTCTACTCGAAGAGGTCGACTTTCTTCTATAACTCGGTGACCAGGGCAGCCTGCTCTTTCCGATCTTCACTCTTTTGCGAATAGCGCCATGATTTTTGCAGTGATCTCCTCGGCACGCTCGGGAGTGAGCCCTTTGATGGCCAGTTCGATACGGCCACCGTCCTCGAATGATTTGAATTCACCTTTAGCTCCATGGAAAACGAAAGCTTCGCGGGTGGAGCGAGGTCGCTTGACCGGCCCCTTCGCCGCAGCCTTTCGACGGGAGGCGACGTCGCGATATCCGAGTCCCTCTTTCGCTGCTTCCCGGATCAAGTCGATGGTTGGCTCGTCACCTTGCTGTTCCCAAAATTCGCGAATCGCATTAAGCATCTTGACGGTTAGCAATTCCGGGGACTCTGAGCATGACATGATTACTTTTTGCGGAAGTTGAGCCAAAGAGAGTATCCGGCTGACATGGTCTTCTCCAAGAGTGAGCGCTTTCGCAAGTGCGCTTTGGGTAGGATAGACCTTGCGCGCCAGGAGTTCTTTCCAACGAATTGCGTCGTCAAGTGGAGTCTGATCTCGACGCTCAACGTTCGCCGCGCGAGCCATTTCATAGAGTTCGCGGTCGCTCTCTGGTTTTGGTCGCAACTCTATGCGAAGTGATTCAATCCCGGCAGCTCGAGCTCCGCGAAAGCGCGTTTCCCCTTCAATCAGAACCACGTATCCATCGTCATCCAGGTAACCCAGTGCCGCTACCCGCTGTCCGTGAGTTTGCATCGATATCGCTAACTCGTCGACGGCTGCGCTTGTGTAAACAGCCCTGGGATTGAACGGGTTTGACTTGATCCGTGATAACGGAGCGTGAACTATTTGGCCAGGTGTGGCCGTGATGCGATCTTGGCTCGAGCCAAGAGTTGGAATAACTGGGTCTGCCGCAGGCGGGGTGGATACAGGTAACGGCGCCATGCGCGGATCACCAACGATCGGAGCGCTTGCGGCGCCTTCTTCCGCAAGAGCAACTGCCTGGGCGGAGATAGGTTTCTTTTTGAATGTGGCCATGGCTTACTCCTTGTTGGCGAGTTCGACGATCTCGTCGTAAAGGAATTGCATTTCCTCGATGGCTTTGAGTGAACGGTCCGAACCTTTAAGCTCATGAAGCGCCCTGCCTGTTTTGCCGGTTGCCCTCCAAGCTTCGCGTTGCGCGATATAACCCTTGCAAACTGGAATGTCCTCGGAAGCTAAATATGCGCGTAACTCAGCAGTCGCCTTCGCATTTTCCTTTGTAGAAACCCGTGTCAACACTACGTGGGCAGGAATACGCCCTTTTTCATGACGAGGATCAAGCGCCCGAAGCGCCTCGAAGACATTCAGCGTCGATTCCATTTCTTGCTGGTCGGGACCACATGGTACCAGCACCAAGTCGGAAAGTGCCGCGCACTCCAACATTGTGCGGTAGTTTTGCGCGCCGATGTCAACCACGACCAGTGTGTATTTGCCGGCGAGATTCGCGATCTCCGTAGCAGGCTTCGCCGGAAGAGATAACACTGGAATCGATGGGGTGACGCCCTCCTCGTTTCGAATGCGAGCCCAGCTCATCGCTGAACCCTGTTTGTCGGTATCCAGCAATACAACATCGACGCCTTGCGAAGCCGCCAACGCCGCGATATGTGTCGCCAGTCGTGTCTTTGAAACCCCGCCTTTTTCGGCACCGATCGTGATAACCATGCGTATCTCTTTCTATAGTGTTGAATTTGTGACCTATATTATCGCGCAAATTCGTCCATTGATGTTGGAAAATATATAAAATTACCTGCATGATTTTATGGTTAAAAACCAAGCTTAAGCATTACTGTGATTCACTAATCCTTATCGCTACAGAGTTGACCGCCCTCGGGCTATCAAACCTCCCTTGGCTCGAGCCAAGGTTACGCTACACCACATGCAGATATGATCGAATCTCCAATCGCGTTTGCGAATTGAGCAAACGGCAAGGCATACCAATGTACGTATTGACTTAGGTTTTAAAAGAACATGCTGGCTTATGTCGTAGTCAAGAAAACTGTGATGATTAGAATGGAGCTGTCGCCCATATCACGCCGGACGCTTTTAAACTCTCCGGTCATGAAAGTTGGCTCGAGCCAATATGAACCGTGTTCCTACCGCTTCATAGATACGTGGATTCAAGTATTTAGCTATGTGTGATGCAAGTATGAGGGGACATCGTTTAAAGACTTTAGGACATCTATGATGTGCCCAAGTAGCTGTCATCTTGCCCTGTCGATGATGATTTGATTGTTTTCCAGTTGAGACCTGGTGAACAGCCTCAACTCGCATCAAGATCCTGATGATAGACCTCCTACCGATACTCAAAGGCGTGAATTTTTCCGGATTATCCTTTCCTCAAGGTATTGGTGTTGAAGTTGGCTCGAGCCAAGAGTGACGATGCTCCCCCTTCACAGGATAAAGACGAAGCAGAATATCAAGGTCGCAGGATACGTCCTCTTAGCTTGCCAATCGGCTGGCGCTTTTTGCGTGTCGCTATCAGGAACGCCACTAAACGGAGGGAAGCGTGAATACTTTCCAGTTATAGGAATCGCACTTTATCTCATGTATACGCCAGTCGCAGGCTTAGGATGTGGAAAAAATAAAATGAGTTGGTGGTTACAGCTAGCGGAAACGGAAGAGGAGTCACCAATGTAGATGTATAAAGATATAGTGAATGTGGTGCAGTTTGACCCAGCCCCCCGTGCTTGCGTTCTATCACAATCTTGTCCTTGTCCTTGTCCTTGTCGATCTTGGCTCGAGCCAAGATCGACAAATATGGCACTTTCACTGCTCATTACGAATGTATTTTCTGGGGAAGCTCGTTATAAGGAATTTTATAAGACGAGGTCATTCGAAGTAAGGGGCTAGAAAGGACTGGACTATACGGCTACGATTGCTTGCCGAACTTTGAACGCTCGCAGATTACGATGCTATATCGGAGAGCATCGCATTCGTGGCGATGCTGAAGATTAAAAAGAGTCCAGAGTATCGGATGCACGGTGCGAAAATACGATTCTTGGCTCGAGCCAAGGTAGCGTATCCCTGATACAGTAGACACGATGGCTTAGACCTAACGCTTGTCGTTCATGGTTGGACCGAGGCCTTGGTAGTGAGAGGGGTAGAATGCAATTCGCTATCCGGGTTGAAATGAGAACCAGTGTCCGGATTCATGAGAATACACACAGGGGGACATACCCGAAGCAGAGGGCCGGTAAGTTGGATATCGCTGGCCATAGATTTTCCGGGAAACGAGCTGGCCTATTTCTGCCGCATAGCCGGAAACTTAGCGCTGCTGGATAGGACGGACGCCGAAGGTGTAACCGACGATGGCTGTTTCTTCATCGCTGTTGTTTGAATAGGTTCGGAGACCACCTGCATCGTGACCGCCGCAGGGCGGGCGGGTGGTTTGTACTCGCCGGTCCAGGCGGCACGATAAACAATGTAGGCGCCAAGAACCGTGATTATCAGGCCGGCGACGATTGTTACTGGCAATACGCTTGTATGCCGGCGAATCCAGGACCCTATTCCTTCATGCAGGCGAAGAACCTCAAGCGCCTGCCGGACTGGTTCTATCAAGGTGTTCGGCTCAGTTAACTTTGGAAGAATGAAGGCCAGGTGCTTTCGCAATAGTTTCTTTTCCCTAGCAGTCGTGTGAGGGAGGTAGGTGCGCGTGATACTGGCGGTGATATCGATAGTGCGGTCACTGGTCGGGTCGATAAACATGAATGTGATTAAATATTTGAAAGAGCAGGTGACTATATATTGACGGAACTCGATTGCATGGCCAATGCCGTGAGTCGGGCATCATCGTCATTCTCCTGCCAGCCCATCGTCAGATCACGCCATGTTTCAAGTGCGCCTATCGCGCGCTGGTGGAACATCGAAGCGACGCCGACCGGATCACCGTCCATGCGGACATTCCGAGCCATCTCGTTGTAATTGGTAATGGCGGTCTCTGCTGATTGAGTGAGCTGCTGGTAACTCCAGCGCTTCTGGCTCATACCAAACTCGTGGAAGGTGAGGGGGGGGCGCGTCCAACCTTCGGCGAGGGCGATCAGCTGCCACTGCGGCATTTGTGGATTGTGTCCCCAGACGTGGTGTATGAAGTTGGTGCCGAGTTCGGCGCCGAGGCTTGAGCCTTGTTGAGGCGGCCATTGTGATTCATGGGTAGGTTTGGGTTTGCCAACTCAATCTAACTCAGAGGAGATCACAATGACCAGCCCCACTACTATGGCATTGACGGAACTTGCCGCCAAGGGTGTCGATGCCGATTTGGTCAAACAAACGCTGCAATTTGCTTTGCAAAGGCTAATGGAGATGGATGTCGAGGTGTTGTGCAAGGCGGCCTACGGCGAGCGCAGCGACGAACGTGTCAACAGCCGCAACGGCTACCGCGACCGCGTCTGGGAAACCCGCGCCGGCACTGTCGATCTGAAAATTCCCAAACTGCGTAGCAGCAGCTATTTCTCCGGCTTTCTGGAGCCCCGTCGAACCACCGAGAAGGCTTTGACGGCGGTTATCCAGGAAGCATATATCCAAGGCACTTCGACGCGTTCGGTCGACGAACTGGTCAAAGCCATAGGCACTGGTCATTCGGTGCGATAACGGCCCTGAGTACATCAGTGCAGTGACCGCAGCCTGGGCCGCCAAGCGCGGCATCCGCATCGACTTCATACAGCCGGGGCAGCCGCAGCAGAACGCTTACGTTGAACGCTACAACCGCACCGTGCGCTATGACTGGCTGGCTCATCACCTGTTTGAAACACTGGACGAGATCCAGGATTTTGCAACCCGTTGGCTGTGGACTTACAATCACGACCGGCCCAACATGGCACTTGGCGGCATCACACCGAAACAAAAGCTTGCCTTGGCCGCTTAACCTCTACTTTTAGCGCGCTCTAAAAATGGGGGGATTACCGGTCACGGAATTCTCGTTTCGGTATTATTTCATGCCCCCGATATTCAACCAACGTCAACATCCTGTGCCTCATCCCTTGCTTTTTCCAATAGCTTCACCAGTTCATGATATTTGGGGCCTCCGCCTATTTCAGGAACGGCGACAGCAAGGAGGATAGCTACCACGAATGTTTGAACGAAAGTACCGGAATCAATAAATCCAAAAAGAAAAAAAACTAAGCCAATTAGCATTAGCGCCAATATGCCCCATCGCTTGATAATTGTGCCAGCAGTCTTTCGCTGCGCTGCTGCGATCAATCCAAGCTCAGCTTGCGAGAACTTCATACTCTTCCTTTTTCAGTCAAAATTAATAGTGCCACAAGAAGTCAATCAGCGTTGAAAACTTTCCACCTTTCCCGCGAGATCAGTCACGCTTAAGCCGTATGTTTTCATGATTTCAGTAATTTGTGCTTTGGCTAATGCTATCTCAGAAGAGTGAGCTTCTTTAGCCTTGTTTTCTAATTCGGCGATCTGGGCTTTGATTTCTGCGTAGGTGCTCATGCTTGGGTTCCTAAGTTTGTTGATTTACTGAGATGGACCCGACACCACCGAATCGGATCAAACTAACGTTTCATCCAATTTACGTGTGGAGGTCTACCATGGATATCGATATTCTCGGGATTGATCTAGCCAAGCGAGTGTTCGAGCTCGTCCCCAACGGTGGTTCCCATTTTTCCACATTATTGGGACTTGGGAGTTTTTGCACAGCAAATGCGCCGAATGCATGCAAAACCCCATCGATTTGGGTCAGGCATTCGGCAATGAGTTCGTTGGTAATGTAGCAAATCCACGGTTTGGAATCGCGTGTGGCCCACTGAAACCAGGTGGTCTACCCCGGAACGACGGAGTATGGCCCGAACTTCCACGCCTCGCACGAGGCCGAATCGATATTCGTGTGGAAGAGTGTCACCGTTGCGCACCTGCAGGACATCGCGGAAGCGCTTGAGGCTCTTGTGCGGGGGGGGAACTCGCACTGCTTCTTCGACATGCTCAAACATAGTCACGACAACAGCCCTGCAGGAAAGATCAAGACCAAGTACTACTCGACGTCCTGGAATCGTGATTGGGCGGCTGACCAATCACGATTCGAGAAGTTCCACTGGATCTTCGCATCGACACATACGAGTAACCCGTCGAAGCCGGCCCAGGAAATGTATGACGCCTTCATGGCGTTTATTGCCGCCAAAGAAGCGGGGCAATGACAGTTGAGTATTCTCATCACTGCCTCCATCTATTCTCAAGAGTCAACGTCTCCTTTTCCCACTGACCGCCGCCGCCAAATCGCATTGAACGCTGCCGCTTGTTCTCACGCAGTGAAGCCATCTAAGCTAGTGGGATTTCCGTCCGATGAAGCAAAAGTGTGACTGTTGTTGAAGCAAATGTGTGACTCTTCGGTGGAAATGAAGCAAATGTGTGACTGTTGAAGGCGCTCCGCACCGGTGCACTGCCGTCTAATGAAATAAATGTGTGACTATTGTTGAGACTTATCGCGGCGCTTGGCGAAATACCGGGCCCCTTCCTCCAAAATGCGTTTGGTCTTCGCTTGCACGTATATTGCCGTTGTCGACGGACTGCGGTGCCCCAGGATTGCCTGTGCGACATCCAATGGCATGCCATCCTCCACCGCCAGCGTGCCCCAGGTGTGGCGCAATGCATGCGGCGAAGCGGTGGCCAGTTCGTTAAATTGTTCGCTGGTGAAGCCTGCCGGGGTGTCGGGATCGAGCCTCAACCGTTTCAGAGTCGCCTGGAACAGCCGGTACAGCGCGTCGCCCGTATAGCCGGCGGCATTCGGTGCCGCGTGGCGCTCGAGCGCCGCCTCGTGGCCTGGGATGACCAGCGGCCCGAGCAGCGGCCGCGGATCATCGGTGTCATCGAAATCCATACCACGATCAATCCAGTGCGCACGCAGGGCGACGAGCGTGCGTGGGCTGACCGGCACGATGCGCTCCTTGTTGCGCTTGCCTATCACCGTCAGCTGGCCGGCGTCGTAGGCCCACTTGTTGGGTTTCAGCGCGCAGCGCACGGCACCGGCCACTTCCTCGCGCCGCAGTCCGGAGTCGCCCAGCAGCAGCATCATGGCCAGCGCGATGCGGTCCTGGCTGTTCTCGGGCACCTGGCACCGCAGCGTCAGGCGCTCGATGACCTCGTCCCACAGGTCGCGCGATAGCGCCTTGTCGATCTGCAGTTCGTGGACCCGCTCGACCACATTCGGATCCTTGACGGCGAGCCACGGGTTGCCGGCCAGGTAGCGCACCGCCACCAGGTAGGCGAACGCCGTGCGCACCACGACCACCGCATGCAGCTGGGAAGCAGGGGAGAGCGGTTCCTTGCTGAATGGCCGCCAACGCGCCGACGACCGCGGCGCCCGGTCGCCAACGAAGCGCGCACCGGGTGCCTTCAAAAACACCTTGTATTGCTCGCAATCCGTGACTAAAACGGAAGACAGCGGCTTGCCGGCCTCGAGCACGCACCAGTACAGAAAACGCTCCAGTTCCTTGGTGTAGGAGCGCAGCGTGTGGGGCTTGTCGCTGAAGCGTTCCAGGTACAGCCGGATCGCCTCGAGGTCGTTGCTGGCGGCGATGTAGCTGAAGCGCAGGTCGCGGTTGACGCCGGCGGAGCCATCGAGCCAGTCCGGTGCCTTCGCGTGCTTGAGCGGCACCAGGTAATCTGAAGCGTTGGTGCCGATCAGTTCCTTGGCGTCGGCCGCCGGCACGTAGGTGCCGACGTAGATCGATCCCAGCGTGGCCTCGTGCTTGCGCACCCACTGCGCCAGTGCCTGCGCGCGCTGGACGCCTACGCGCGGCACGCCGCGCCACCAGCTGGGGCCGCGGCGGCGCATCAGGGCGGTCAGGTCGGCTAGCGTGACCAGGTGCTCGGATCTGAGCGCCGCCGTGGTGCGTGGCCGCAGCCACATGGCGATCGGATCGTGCGGCTGCGGGACGGCCGCCGGCGCCTCGGCGATCTGGATCAGCATGTCCAGGGTGCGCGCCGTGATGTGGCCGTTGCGGCGGGCCGATTTGAGGTTCTCAGCCAGCATGGGGTTGTTGACGATGGCGCGGTCGATCAGGTCGTCGCGCATGGTCAGCAGGTAGCGTTCCAGACCAGTTTCCAGCTGGGGGCTGTCGTGACTGTAGTAGCGGTCGGCGATGACCTCGAGTGGGATCTTCATGCAGAACGCCCGCAGCGCCGTGTAGTCGGCTCGGGTGTAGGCCAGGGTCGGCAGGATGATGTCGCTGTGTTGGGCCATGGTGAGCTTTTCCTGGGAGCTGGCGCCGGCGACTGCCGCGATGCGGCGCACAAAGACCGGCGAAACAGCGTCCATGATACCGTTTCACGGCCAAAACTGCTATAAATCCTTTCCCGATAATTCAGATTATCAGGTAAGGACATCCCAAGAGAAAACGGCCCGAAGACCGTTGACGTGTGTTGTGTCTACCCCTACTTTGCCTGCCCCTTTGCGGGCTTGACGAACCGCGTGCGACGTGCGCTCGCGCGAGTTCACCAGGGGCAACGAGTCCCAACCTTCTGGATCGATTTCGCGTCGGCGTCAACAAACGGACGCCAATAGCGAAATTCCTCGGCCGGTGCTAGCGTTGTCCGTCACTTCTACCCAAGACGCGGACACGTCCACCAGCTTAGGCAATGAATCGAAGGCCTGCAACAGCTTGCGCATTTTCGCCAGTCCAGTTCCTCAGACTCACCACGCAAGCCTCTACGAACAGCCGGCGGCCGCTCGCTAACCGAAACCGCACTATCGGCTGCAATAGGCTGACCCGGCTGATTTTTGGCCGACGGCACCAAGTAGTAGACGCCCTGCTTCACCTCTATCGCAATACCCTGCTGCTGCAAGATGCCCTGAACAAAGTCCAGGACTTTGGCCTCCTCGATGCCGGCAATGCTCAAACTAATACGGCGATCCATCGCCAGCACTTCAGGCGTTCCCTTCCCTAGATCGTTCGGGTTATACCATTCTCGGCCATTTGAAAAGAATCGCACGCTGGCGGCCATTTCTTCATTTCGGCAAAGAACATGCCCGAAAATCCAGCTCTTCACGCAGACGAATGCCATCCCGTCCCAAGACACGATGAAGCAACCAGACATCCATGTTTAGCGGTACACCGGCATTACCCAGTATCACCAATAAAAAGCCATCCATGCTATCGCCGAAGGCTTGCAGATATTCGCTGGCGGTTTGTAAGTCCTGCGTTGACGGCGAAGGCATGGGTTCGGGATGGGTGTGCCAAAGCCCGACCGCATGTCGACCCGCATTAAACTGCTGATGTCTGTCAATGGTCGCCTGTTGAACATCAGGCACCCACCCATGACGTGTACGCTGGTCTTTGCGGTGCGGCCCCGTCACGGCATCAACAAGGATATCAGGGCACTCTGGTGCAGAACAAAATAGCTGGCCCCCAGCCTCCTGCTGAAACCATCTGACTTGGGCATGCGCATACATCTGCGTCAATACCGCCTCGGAAAACACCAATACTCTCCCCTGCTCGGGCAAGTGAAACTTACGGCTAGCCATGTAGGCCCCGTCGCAACATGACACCATCGATAGTGGGCGCTGCTTTTGCCCAGTCACGTAGTTCAAGCCCGCTGCGATGGCGATTGAGGAAGCTTTGGCTGCGCACCCAGCTCCGCACCTCTGATTTTGCAACCTGTCCATCCAGGACATCCAGAGCCGTTTCGGCAATTAACGCAATACCGTGCATTGCTGCCACCGCCGTGTAGCTTTGAAAGAAGCTGCCGCAGCCTGGCTCGCGCTGCAGCACGTCATCAGGCCAAACAACTGCTTGCAGCTGCTCTAGCCTGTCTGCGCCGCTGCGCAGCCAGGGTTCGTCCGACAATAAAATGCAGGCATGGGCGGCCGCGACATACGGTTCCATCCAGCCGATCACCAACGGAACGGGATTATCTAATCGCACATTCTCCACCGCGTACCGCACACTTGGCTCCCCGGTCAAATCAATGATCAAATCGAATGGGGCCAGAGAATTTTGCTGTAACCATCTTTCTGCCGTCATTGAATACGCTGAAATACGACAACTAGGGCTTGCGCGCATGACGTGCGACGCGACGCTTTTGGCTTTTGCTAGGCCGACAGCCTCGACCCCGAGCAAATGCCGGCCCACATTAGCTGATTGCATCACCTCCGCATCAATAATCGATATCCGCCCCACCCCAGCACGCGCGATCTGATCTACGACAACACTTCCAAGCGCGCCCGCTCCGATCACTAGGACGTGGCTGAGCTGACGCCGGGGCACATCCAGATTGGTATCGCGCCCCGTTGTCCACGCTGCGTCAAGGCGGGACACCAACAAAGGCAGCAACCACAGATTGGGGCGTCCGGCAACCCGATTTCCCACTTTGGTTTCTTGAATCGGCCCGCCGGGCAACAAGTACCCGTAACTGCCGTTAGGGGCGCGTAGCAAAACGATACGGTGCTGAGCAGCCTTTCTAGGCGAGTTGAACTCGCGCAGTTCGACTTCGCTGAGCCGCGATGCCAAGATCAGATCCAGCTCCTGTTTCTTCTTGGGCCAAGTAGCCGGCGAAAACGCGAAATCCACCGGCACATCGATAACCGACATACGTTCAATCTGCTTGGCCCTGTGCCCGAGTGAATTGCGGATTCGATCCACGAGTTCACTCGGTTTGCCGATCACCGCTATCCTTCCCGGCAACATCAAAACCCCTTCACTAACCCGCGCACTCGGCGGGCGGACATCGACGGTAAAGATGGCCTGAATCGGGGGACGATTCGATTCGTATTGCGCGACGTGAATTCGCCAGTAATTCTGTGATTCCGTTTCAAAATCTTTATCCAGCTCTGCGCGCTGCCACGGCTTCAGAAACTCCTCAGAAAACCGGTACAGCATATCCTCGATACGATCCTGCGGCGATGCGCCACTTGCGGGGCCAGCATCGCCAGAGAAGCACAGCATGCCATCGCTATCGACGTGCGGAACTTTTAGGATTGCGCCCGCCATTTGGATGCGTGCGTAGGCGGCAGGGAATCCTTCCGGCAACACCAGACTGGCCTCGCCAAACTCCCGCTCGGCGGCCATCAGCGGCAAGCGCAATTTGAAACGTCGCCCGCCCCTGGCTAACACCGCTGCTTCTAAAGTTAGATCCGGATGCTGGCAAATAAAAGCTTCAAAATTGTCGGCCAATGTGCCTCCTTCCACTAGGCCAATCCACGGGTGGGACGCACCGGCGTGACAGTACTTGGCCTAGCGGCTGCAAGCCCACCAACTGGAGAACCGGAACCACCTGGGCCGCGATCTGCACCTGTGGTACCAAACGCGCGATGGACTTTTTCCCGCACATCGGCCAAATCAGTCGCATTTAGGATCTGCGTCAGATCGTCAATCAGCAGTTTGGACCAGAGTGTAAACGCGAGCACCCGTTTACCACCATCGTCGTTCCATTTTTCGGCGAAATTTTCGCCTTCAACCGTTGGGTTTGCAATCACATAATCCGTTCCCGCCATTTGCGGCATACTGGGCAGCATTTGCGCGAGGTCACACAACAGCTCGATCGGATGGTTGTAGGTTTTTCCGAGGTCGGCCAGCCCTTCGTACGCCTGCGTCAACAAAGTGGAAATAATGACTGAGATCGGCTTGAACTCGCCGCTCACCAGATTCCGCCTGACCGACATATCGCGATGACGCTTGAACAAACGAATCGCCACCCGTAATGTGTCGGACAAAGGCACATGCTGCTCAGGAACTGGCGTTACATTCGCCGAGTCCCTCGCTTCGACCGTGACCTGCAACTGGCGCAGCACACGGCGCTGCGCTTGGTCATTGATCCAGTTGGCAAACCCGGCCGGATTCGACGTTTTCCACCCCTTTGTAGGCCGGTCAACTACCGCCAGCGCGGTATCGTTATAACGCAGAGTGGGCTTGAACCGGATACTGGCCTTGACGATGTCCGGCACGATTGCCAGCGGTATCGACGGCGTGAAATCGATGTAGAACTCTTTGTTGTTGTAGTTGATACGCCAGCATCGCTTCATCTCTTCCGTATCGTGTTCCGCCAGCGCGTCGCCGACCTTATCGAAAAACGCCATCGGATCTTGAGCTTCGATTCTGTTGAGGTCGACCTGGCATACGGCGTCAATGTCGAACTTCTCTGTAGTCGGCGAGCTGATCAGAGTTCGAGTACTGGTCGACCCTTGAGGCAGCACTTGGATTGCATCCTTTGGCCAGCCCAGTTTATCTACCAAATCGTTACCTAGCTCTAAATACGCGGCAGACGCCTCCTGCACTAGCTCCACGTCAACGGTAATATGGCGGTTGACGATGTCCAGCTCGCGCGCCCATACATTTTGGTCGATGCCGGTGCTCATCCTTGCTTCTACCAGCGTACTGTCAAACGACTCGGCTGATAAGGACAATAAGCGACGATGGAGGACTTCGTTCAGGACCTTATCGCGTCGAGTCAGTGCCGCCTCGGCAAGGGAGCCATAATTTGTTTTGGACATTTTTTCCTTTTTTATTTATCGCAAGTTGATGACGACGCGAGGCGTTTCACCAACTGCGACGGCATCGGACACCACATTGCCGTCGATAGTGATCGCCGCTCTGAACGGTTTTTTCTGATCCGGCCGGTCATAGATCGTGTATTGGCAGTGATTGCCGGCCTGAAGCACTTGGCCAAACGCAAACAAGGTACTAGCCGGGGCAACCCCTATCAGGTGCACATGGTCCGCGTGCAGTACGTCCTGTACCAGATTGACTGCTTCGCGGGCAACCCGTGTGAATTGCTGTAGGTCCTCGAAGTGAGCAATAACGTTCTGGTGTGGCGCCCGTGCTCTGATCCTTATCCACTGTATAGAGTTTTCATCCAACATCGATGCCAGCTCGGGAGCAAGCGCCGACTCGGCGAATTCTGCGCTCAGCTCGATAGACAACAACACCGTCTTGCTGGCATTTTTGCGGAAGTGATCGACAAAAAAGGTGCCCGTCGGGCTTGCTGCCGCACCTCGCGCGAAATCCCACGATTGCAGATCACGATTAAATTGAAATACCTCAACCCTGCGTGCTTGACCGACAATCCTCCCACCTAGTATTAATAAGGGCACAAGGTGCAGCGGAAAAATCGCTAGCACTTCGGTTGCCCCAGAAGCCGTGCGCACATTGCTGAACCTGCTGACCAGCATACGGAGATCTGGTTCATGATCATGCAAAATTGAACCCCAGGCACCGATGCTGGAGCGATCGTCACGTTGTATCCTTGAGACCGGGTAGTCGAACTCCGGCATTGGTTTCAGGCCGCGGTTAATCATCGCCATTCTCATCCCGGTTTCGGATGGCCATGTGGTCGCGTTCGCGATGTTGGCAAACAGTGCAATTGCTTTCGTATCTGGATACTTGAGCGCTTCCAGCAACTTCCTTACCGTGTTTTGGTGCTCTACCCGCATGATACGAAGCGCTTCGGTGGGGTATTCCTTTTCCGCGATACGGTCGATCAACCGGTGATGCTTGTCGCACATCAGCATGATATTCTCGGGATCGTCGGCCAACTTTGTCGACAGCAACGCGTCTCCGCGCGGACCATCCTTGTCAGCAGCAACAATATGGGCCAAGTACGCAGTGCCGGCCAGCCTTTCCGTCAACGGTGTGACACCAAGATCATCGCCGCAGCCACGGTACATGCATCGTCCGCCAGCGTCGTGCCACACCCGCTGAATAGCACGGTCACCCAATGGCTTGCCGCGGCCGGGGTCGAATAACGCTTTCCGCGCCTTCCACCAAATGGCGATGTCGGCTAAAGTTGCCTGAATCGTGCGCGCCGTCCAGGCCGGAGCTGCCGCAGTTGCAGCGTCCAACTCGCCCAACTCCGTCTCCAGCCGACTGAGCATTCGCGCCTTCGCCAGCTGTTTCAACAAGCTTATATGTGTCTGTTCAGGGTCGACAAGCACCAAATCGTCGGGCGCGTCATGACGATATAACGCGCATCGATGACGCGCGAATACCAGGGTGACCGCGACCTTGGCGCTAATGCAGTCTGTCAGCCACGCTATTAGCACATCGTCCGGGATTGCACGCCTCGGCGCAGCAATCGCCGCTGTAATAATGGCTGCTGGAGCCGATACCACACTCATCCTGGTCCTTTCACTAATCGACGAATCAACAAATCTAGCAGGAAATCCCCATTTCATATCAGCACTAAGTTGTGGTGTTGTGCTCACTGTTTCAATACCCTGATGAAAATATTTTTTGTAAAGTTTGCAATGCGAGCATTTCACAAACTGAATCGAGGACACTCTGCTAAGCCCACGTCATCCCGGCAGTCGACCATCGTTCCGACTACATTCACGAGCCTTCTTGAACGTCAGTGTGATTCCAGATTGCGAAAAATATGAAAAGCACTGCCCCTAATCGACTTCATGCCTAGCGGAGGTGCTTAGCGACTTTTTGCGTAAACGCAATGCGTCCTAAGCTTTAGGTGGAAAATTTCGAGGCCGTTGCGTATCTCAATCCCTATGCAAATTCGGCTGTGGGCGCGAGCTGTAAGTTCGATGCAAAACTTCGTACAAAATTAAGCAGTTTCAACATTTCCAGAGCTGAGCACCCTATTTTGCTGCTGGCGCGATGTACCAATCTTTAGGTCGAAGCGCTCCGTACCCGCGCGATACCCGCGCCGGCGGCCCCGACCGACGACGCGCACCGTGCATCCGCCTTCCTTTTCAAACGTTGACCATCCGCCGGCGCACGGCGGCCCCGGCCGGCCACGCCTGGCGCTGACCGACGCGCAGGCGCGCAGCCTGGTGCAGCTGGTCGCGGCCATCGTCGCCCGCCACGCCAACGAAACGCGCCAACACCGGCCCTTTGTCCACGATTTCGTGCGCGCCGTCTACCACGCCACCGGATTGACCTACAGCGCCGCGTTCTACCGCAAGTTATTAACCGCCTATGCGCCGGGCCGCACGCCGTCCACGCCCACCATCGAGTCCGAAAAGCGGCAGCTGGTGCATGAATTGTCGCTGCGCGCCGTGCCCCGCGAAGTGATCGCGCCAATGGACACGTCGAGCGCCGACCCCGCTCCGCCGCCGACCAGCCCGGCCACGGACCAGGCGCTGCAAGAAATCCTCACGCTGCAGCACCACACCATTGCCCTGGTCAACGGCGCGGCGACGTCGGCGCCCGGCGCTGGCGCGGCCTCCGGGCTGCAGGCCCACAACGACTACCTGCGCGAGCGCCTGGCCAGCGTCGAGGCGGAACTGGCGACGACGCGTGCCTACGCCGCCCGAATGGCTGCCAGCGTGCAGGAGGAAGCGAGCCTGGCCGCCGAACGGGGCCGCCAGCTGGAGACGCTGCACAAGACCGTTGCCGAGCAGACCGCGGCGCTGGCGGCCATGGCCACGGAGATGACGGGGACGCGCAATTTCGCCATGCAGGCGGTCGACGGCGTGCGTGGCGAGACGCGCGCCGTGCGCGAACGGTGTGCTTACACGCCATTTAGAAAAGCGCCCGGCGCCAGCAGCCAGGCCGACATCCTGCGGTTTTTACACGCGCTGTTCAAGGGACTGCACGGTACCGGCTATATCCGCTTAAATCCCATGGTGCTGATGAAGACGGGTAAGCCGCGCAGGCTCGATAAAACCCGCGCTATCGATTTGGATCTGTTCCAGTTCGTGCTGCAAGTGATGGATAACCAGCCGAGTGACAAGCAAAAGGTGCATCAACTCTATCTGCGCGACCGCTTCATTTTCATTTGCCTGCGCGAGTCCGGCCTGCGCGCCTCCGAACTGGTGGGCGCGAGGATGGGGGCGGTGCAGCCGTTCAGCGACCCGAAGAGCTGAAAGACTTACTGGATATTCAAGGTGGCGGAGGCCACCGCCAAGGGCGGCAAGGAGCGCACGGCCCCCGTCACCCCCGCCCTCCTCGATGCGCTGACCGCCTACCGGAGCGCGTTCGGGCTCTCCCCCCTGCCCGGCAACGATCCACAAGATTACGGTCTCATCCTGTCGGTGCGCACGCAGCCGCTGGCGGCCGGCCGCCACGGCGGCACCATCAACAACGCGGCCGACCGCCGGTTCTTCGGCGCCTGGCGCAGTGTCGGCACCCACTTCGGGCTGCACGGCATCGTCAAGGGGAGAATACGCGAGGCCGTTGCCGCGCTGGAGGATGCTGGCGAGCAGGCGCTGGCCACGGAACTGGAACGCGTGTCGTCGCACTGGATGCGTCACACCTTCGCGACGGCGGCGCTGCTGGGCGGCCAGGACTTGCGCGTGGTGGCGTCGGCATTGGGCCATGCCAGCGTGACGACGACCATGGTCTACACGGAGCAGGATGCGCTGGACCAGATCCGCAGCTGGGAAAGCGAGCGTCCCGGCAGTGTGGCGCAGGTGGCCCCGGCGGGCGACGCTACCCCGACACCAAGCGCATCCTCGTGACATATCAAGAGAGAGAGCAGTTAAAACTGGAGGCAGAGTTAGGCAACGCGTTGACTGCGACACAGTTTAGGTGAATGGATTGGCCGCTATGTCAGGCAAGCAATGCTTCCAATTTGAACCGCTGTGCTGCAACGCTGACTTCCTTCATTCGGCCGTGCCCAGGTAGTATGCATAACTCGACCCTCACCAAACCAACCTTTGCAAGCTGGTCTACATCGCGTTTGACGGCGCTGCGGTCTCGGTGCAGACGCTCCGAGATGGCCGATATTGAACCAGGTTTCTCCTTAATTGCACGAAACAATGCCAGACGTGCGACAGTGAGCAACTTGAGGACGTCCGCCGGGTCTTCGAAGCTGATAACGCTCTCGGTGGGCAGAGGGCGCTTCTGATCGGCCAACTGCGCGATCTTGCGGCCGCGACTGAAAAACTCGGCCTCGTCGCCGGTTTTGATGATAAGTGTAGTCATTTTCGCTCCTGCAATGCGGTCCAGTCACGTTCGAAGCTTTCTTCAATATTGTCGAAAGTCGTGAATTCAATTGGCTCAACTATGCCCAAGTAGTGCCGATGGTGCCCGTCATGAGCATTATCGTAGCCTACGACGCGGCCATTGTCTTGCTGGAATATCCGATGGTTAATGTACGCAAGGTTGTAACGGCTAATGTTGCCTTTTGCGTCAGCCCACACCTCCCGTCGAAGTTGCCCATTTCCGCGTTTCTCTGTAATTACGTGCGATTCGTCAATTATTTTTCTATCAGCCATGATCTAGTATATCACTCCTGATGGCGATGGAAGCAGTGCGCCCCGGCAGCGAGCCGGGGATCAATGCTTGTTACTGGGGAATTGCTTGTTTTTTGCCAGTGCGGACGTCGGCCATCAGATCGGCATGAAGGTCGTCGAAGAAGCCACGGAGAGCGCCGTTGTAGCCTTCTGCCTGGAGCAGCCAGCCTTCGGGCCGGTCCGCGCCTCCAACGAGTTGCGCAAGCGTGGCAAGAGGTTCGCCGCCTCCCCATGCGGGGAGGCGGCCGATACACTAGTTTCTCGGTTACAGCTGCAGCAAGATGCGCAATGCTTCCTCGATCCGACGCATGTGATTGGTGCTCACTGTAGCGATTGGTTGGGTTCCCATAAAACGCTTGTTTGAGATCGCGCGTACCTGGTCAATAAGCAAGTCCGTAGATTTATTCAAACCCGGCAACTGACCGAGCGCTACCCTCAAGGGGAAGCAATCTTCGCTTTCTACATCACTGGTTCCAGGAATGACGATCGTCGTTTGGTGACCGGCGTCGTTCAAGGGGTTGGTTTGAATGACAAGAGCCGGGCGATGTTGCTTGCCCGGCTCTTCCTTGTGTATTTGGGGATCGAAATCAACCGCCCATATTTGCCCACGTTTTACTTTAGGCAAGGCCATCTCCTATAGACGCGTCGATTGATTCGTTAAAGTCTGCATGCTTCGCAGTGAGCTTACGAGACAGGGACGTCAAGCGTTCCGCCATCGTGCGTTCGTTCTTCTCACGCACAGCTTCACGTACATATTCCGAGTTGTTGAGCCCGACTATTTCGGCAAACGATTGGGTTTGTTGCACAAACTCAGGCGTCGCACGAAAAGAAATGGTTGTTGTCATGATAACTCCTTCGGAAGTGGCCAATGACATTATCGTAGCACAAATCTGTTTTCCGATCTGTATTACGAAATTGTAGTGCATGGTTCGGTGCATTTTAGTTCCTTTTGATGTGGTGTGTTGCAGTCACTGCAACTCAAGACGTCAATAAATCTATCTTGGTGAATGGGGTTGGTCGCGGACATTGTCAGTTCAATGCCGACGCCGGTGTGTAGCGAACAACGGTACGATGGAAGCAGCTGGCGACCATGCCGGCCTTTGCCTTCACGCGGCCATTGTCCGCGGCTGCGAACGTGGCCGTTGAGCGCAGCAAAGCGCGGGGCGACGCCCACAGCGGCGCCAGGTAGCCGCACCGTCCCCGAGCTGGAGGCGGAGAACGCGAAGCTGCGTAGAGAGCTTGCGGAAGCCCGCATGGAGCGAGATATCGTAAAAAAGGCGGCGGCGTACTTTGCGCGGGAGTCGCTGCCAAGTACGCGGTCATGAAGACAATGCGACTTGAATATCCGATTGCCGTTATGTGCCGTGTCTTTGGTGTTTCGCGCAGCGGCTACTACGCCTGGGCGAATGGCACATTGTCGCCGCGAGCGCAGGCCGATGAGCGTCTGAAGGTGGCCATCAAGGCGGTCCACACGCAAAGCCGCGAGACCTACGGGCCGCTGCGTATGCAGCCCGAGCTCGCGGCACAAGGTTTTGAGGCTGGCCGTGACCGCATCGCGCGCCTGCGTCGCGAACTGGCCTTGCGCTGTAATCCCAGTTGACACAATTGCTTTAATAATTCGGTAAGCCATTGAAAATATTAAGAAATTTCGGCTTTCCCGATACTGAAAAGATGGATTGACACATTTGCCGTCGCAAATGTGACACTTTCGCTTTCCACTACGGCTATCGACATCCTGTCCACCAAGCTGCGGATGCCGCTTCAAGTCCAACTGTACCAGACCCTGGCGCTGGAAGCGGGCTACTAGACCGGTGAGAAGCCTGTCGCGGCCGCGTTGGTGGAAACCGTGCTGTTGCGCCAACTCTGACGCTGTGCGATTACGTTCAGAGATCCATTTTTTAATGACGTACAGCCCACATAAATTTCTACGAGGTAAGAATTTCCTTACGGAAATTTAGGAATTCACTGATTTTGCCCTAAAAAACATTTCCATATAATTCGTTTTTTGGGGTAATTGATGTGCATTGCATCATGCCCTCCCTACGTAGAAACAAAGACAGGGGCGTGGAAAATATCTTACGTAAGCACGCAACTAACAAGACCAGTTGTACTGGTCTAATTGTTTCGGTCGATCAGAGTCAGGCAATCACGATCCCGAATATATCTTAGCACCCTTACGCATGACATTTCGGTCGGCTTGCCACGGCCAGTGATTCTCGTTCCTTGGCGACAAGCAGGGCGCGAATTCGTTGTCGAGTTTTAAATCGGGGTGTCTCCCTTTCCCAAGGAGTTTTGATTGAATACGGTACAAAACATCGCAGTAGCAGCCAAGTCTGCCGTTGCCGAGCCATTTAAGACACTTGAATTTCTTGCATTCAAGTTAGGCCAGGAAGAATACGGTATCGACATCCAAAAGGTGCAGGAGTTGCGCGGTTACGAAACCGTGACCAGGATTGCCAATGCACCTGAATTTATCAAGGGAGTGGTCAACTTACGCGGCATCATCGTTCCGATTATTGATATGCGCATCAGATTCAATCTCGGTACCCTGAACTATGACCAGTTCACGGTCGTCATCATCCTCAATATTGGTGGCAGGGTGATGGGGATGGTGGTCGATAGCGTGTCGGATGTGATTACGCTGTCTGCCGAGCAAGTCAAGCCTGCGCCGGAGATGGGCACGGCGCTAGACACCGATTACTTGATCGGCCTTGGCACGGTTGAGGCACGTATGTTGATTTTGGTGGATATTGAAAAGCTAATGTCTGGACATGAACTGGGCGTGATCGAGCGAATGGCAACATAGTTGGAATATATGAAAATAAGTTTGTACGGGCGCGTCCGTGCAAACAAAAATAAATTAGTCTTAATTCAGCCTATCTATCCGATAGCTGCCTGAATCGCGCTATTTCGAATGCTTTGCATCGTCCTACAGGATGACAATTCATTCGAACGGCGCAATCTACCGTGTTTGATAATCGAGATAATTTATGTTTAAGAATTTGAAATTGGCAAAAAAACTTGCGTTGGGATTTGGATTGATCGCCCTGATCACCGTCTTGACAGCGTTGCAGGGCATGCATAGCACGACTACATTAAGCGATTTGCTGACTGATATGTACGATAATAATCTGGTGCCGATCAAAGATATCGCGAACGCCAACATGCAGGCGATCTATCACAATCGCAGCTTATATGACCTGGGGATAGAGAACGACGAGGGTGAACGCGCCAAGATACGCGCCAGTTTGGACAAGAACCTCGTCCAAATGAACGCGCTGCTCGACAAGTATCGGAAAACATTCCTGACGGAGAAGGAAAAGGTGCTGCTCAAAAAGTTCGATATGGCCTGGCCTGTCTACATGAAAGCAGCGACCGATGTGGTGAAGCTGGCCAGTGCCGGCAACAACAAGGAAGCCCTGGAGGTGCTAAACGGACCAGGGACGACGACGTTCCAGATAGTCGACGACCTGTTGAGCGATCTGGTGGACGTGAACGATAAACTGGGCGAGAAATCAAACAGCGACGCCAAAGCAGCCGTTGCTGACGTCTTGAAGGAAAGTACAGCCTTGCTGATTGCCGCCATACTGCTCAGCGCCTGGCTCGGATACTGGATCACTCGATCCATCACCCGTCCCATGAACGAGGCGGTTAAAGTGGCGCAGGCGGTTGCCGATGGCGATCTGACCAGCCGTATCGTAGTGGATAGCAAAGATGAGACCGGGCAGCTGCAGCAAGCAATGAAGGATATGGTCGAGAGTTTGATACGGATCGTGAACGAAGTTCGCACCGGTACCGACACCGTTGCCACCGCATCCGGTCAGATTGCAGCGGGCAACCTGGAACTGTCCTCCCGCACCGAGCAGCAGGCCAGTTCGTTGGAAGAGACCGCATCCTCGATGGAGGAAATGACTTCGACCGTCAAGCAGAATGCCGACAATGCGCGCCAAGCCAATCAACTGGCGATATCGGCTTCTGAAGTGGCGGTCAAGGGTGGTGAAGTCGTGTCGCAAGTGGTCGAGACCATGGATTCGATTAACACCTCGTCCAAAAAAATCGTCGACATCATCGGCGTAATCGACGGCATCGCGTTCCAGACCAACATCCTGGCGCTCAATGCTGCGGTGGAAGCCGCTCGCGCAGGGGAGCAAGGGCGCGGGTTCGCCGTGGTCGCTACCGAGGTCCGCAACCTGGCGCAGCGTTCTGCCGCTGCCGCAAAGGAAATCAAGACCTTGATTGGGGATTCGGTGGAAAAGGTCGATATCGGCACCAAGCTGGTTGATCAAGCTGGCTCGACAATGCAGGCGATCGTCAAGAGTATCGAGAGCGTAACCGACATCATGGGCGAGATCACCGCGGCCAGCCAGGAGCAGACCTCCGGCATTGAACAGATCAATCAGGCCATCGCCCAGATGGACCAAGTCACTCAGCAAAATGCGTCCTTGGTGGAAGAAGCGGCAGCTGCCGCTGGATCGCTGCAGGATCAGGCCGGCAGCCTGGCTCAGGTGGTCAGCGTATTTACGATTAACCCGACACATTCGGCTACCGCGACGTCGTTGCAAGCTGTAAAGCGCGCGGCTGCGTTGGCCGACTCCGATTCCCATCCGGTCGGACCACATAACGTCAAGCGCACGCAAAAGAGCGCAAAGCCATTAAAACTGGCAGCGAATTCGTCCGCCTCTCAGGCCTCGGTTAGCAGCGATTGGGAAGAGTTTTGACCTCGCCGCGTTCGGTCGAGTTGGCAAACCGAGACCGAAGGACGGCCGGGACGAACTGATTGGGTGGGTGCATAAAGGAAATTGATGAATACATTTAAAGTGGTTGCATTACTCGCGGTGAGCGTCATAGCTGTTCCGCTCCACGCGCAGGACGGGACGGCGATCACGCCCTACCGGCCTTCGGTGTCCAGCCCGGCGCAATTGCCTACGCCTGGTCAGCTGGAATTCGAGACGGGGGGCTTGATCGGTAAGCTGGGTGACAGCAGGCGCGAGAGCTTACCGTACACCTTCAAACTGGCGTTCAACGAGCAATGGGGCGTTCTGATCGGTGGCGAAGCCTATGTCTCGACGCGAAGCGAGGGCGGCGCGCGCCAGCGCGGTTTAGGCGATACGTCGCTGGTGCTTAAGCGTGCGTTTTTGCTCGACAGCGCCACCGCGCTCGGCCTGGAGTTGGGAGTGAAATTGCCCAGCGCCCAAGATACCATTGGCAGCGGCAAGAGCGACCTCAACATCAATAGCATCTTCAGCCAGGATATCGGCGTTGTCCACATGGACGCTAATCTGAACGCGACACGGCTGGGTGCCTATGAGGCGGGTACTGGACGAATCCAAACCGGATGGTCTGCCTCGTTTTCCGTGCCAGTGTTGGAAAAATGGGGCATGACCACCGAAGTGTCGGGGACGCGCCGAAGCGGTCAAGCGAACACCGCCCAATTGCTGGTGGCCGCCGCGTATAGCCCGACCAAGCGCCTTACCATCGATTTTGGTGTTGCCAAAGGGCTGAATCCGGCATCCCAGGACTGGTCCCTGTTTAGCGGGGTGGTGCTGCCGTTGGCTAAGCTTTGGTAGGGCATTCTTGTTGGCGCCGTCCGAGCGTATGAAATTCGTAAAAATGGCGTGCCTTTCTATCTTGCTCTGCGAGTTTGCATCGTCGGCCATGGCATTGGGCAATGCTCAGACATTGCGCGTTGCGGTGGGAGAGACCAAGCCACCATATGTTTTTTCCCAAGAACAGCGAGGGGTGGAAGTTGAGCTGATCACATCGCTTCTGAACGGCGCCGGATATCAGCCACGGATGTTTTACTTGCCGAACAAGCGCGCCGAAATGATGCTTGGGATCGGCGCGCTCGATGCCGCCATCAGCCCGCGTGGCGCGTTCCTTTCAGAACCCTATATCGCGTACCAGATCGTCGTCCATATGACGGAGAATGCGGGCCGAGTACCAAGTCAGCGCGTGCGCTTTCCCATGGAGGCTAGGCACGACTCATGGAAGGCGATCTGCAAAGCCCTACGCTCAGGGATCATCGAGCATGATCGCGACTGGACCGAATTCCACCTGCGGCTTGAGCTGTCGAAGCGACATCCATCCTTGTTCACGCTTATAGACTGCTATCGCAGCGAGTTGCAAGACGCGTTCGAACTGACCCATCCGACTGAGCCCGGGACTCGCTCGGTTCCAGGTCCTCCGTTGAGACCAACTCACGTTGAAAAAAAACCTGTGCAATTTGGGGCGCTCGTGGCGCAACTGTTCTGCTTGCCGGCGGCGGACGCGGATGTCGATACCGTGTCCAGTAATCACCGCCTGGCCAGGACCTTGACGCGTTCCAAATGGTGAAAATTTATAGTGCAGTAAGGATTTCCCTATAAAAATAGCAGAATGTGCTGATTCCGTGAGTGTTGTGATATCGGTATTATTAATTATTGGTGAGAAATTTTGTACGGAAATTTTTGAGTGGATACGATACAAAAGGTCGCATCGCCAGGAAGAATTCCAAGCTATTTTTTAAAGTGTGCATATGACTATCGGTAAGAAAATGCTCCTATCGGAGGATAACGTATATCTCATGGGATATGTCTCTTGAACCGTAAACATGAGTTGAGAATCATCCACCGCCTGCAATTGCATGCGGCCCGACAGATTGGTAAGCGTCAGCTCAGCGCCGTCTTGAGTGCTGTGGCGATCTGATCGATGATGGCGTCACACCGCTGGGAAGCGGCGTGATCTCAAAGGGCTGCTGGCAGATTGCAGTAAAGTGGACCCGTCAGTCAAGACACTCAGCAGTCATGCTTGAATGCCAAAATTGGTGGGAGCAAAATTGCCTCTACCTTGAACCGGCAGCGCGGGATGCATTCTCCGCAGCATATGCCGCGTCACATATGCACCAAGACCTTTTCAGAACTCATGCTGATCCTAAGGAGATAGTCCAGAATTTTGAGAAAATCACATCAGCTGGAGAAATCATTGTGAAGTCGTAAGCGTGGTGGCTATACCGTCATTGACATCGAGACGGATAGCAGGCGGCCAATTGAAATAATTGACGCCTGCTTTCCAAAAGCAAAGGGGCGCAGCGAACGAGAATTTAGAGTGTAAAAATCTCTTCTATCGTCGTCTCAAAAAGCCTAGCAATTGCAAAAGCCAGGGGCAAGCTAGGGTCGTAGCGTCCGGTCTCTATTGCATTTATGGTCTGTCGTGATACATCAAGTCGGTCGGCTAGATGGGCTTGACTCCACCCGCGTTCAGCGCGGAGCTCACGGATGGTGTTGTTCATCGATCCATCGTCCAACGGCGGAACAGGCCGATGACTAGCCAAGACGCCCCCATTACCCCCCAAACAGTGAACATGCTCAGGCGTGGATAACCAGCGGCCTCGAGAAAACCGTATGTGAAGGTGACGCCCACCGTGACGGCAGCGGCAAGGGTGAAGGTTTCAAGCATGACGATACGTTGGTATTCGTCCATTCGACCAACTTGCCGCGCCACTGCCCAAATCATCAGAAAAAAACCAATCACTGGACATGCCAAAGCGGCGGTCTTAAGAGAGCCGGAATCCATCGCCGGACCGTACGTCAGTGAAGCTATGAGCAGGACGACATAGACCGCGATGCTGCCAGTCAGCTCACGCAGATACTTTCCACCGGCCTTACGTTCCATCTCGGAATATTTCTGTTTTTGTTGAATGGGCATTGATCTATCTCCTGTAAAGTATGCTTTACATAGTAGGATGGAGAAAATCTAATGTCAAGCAAACTTTACACTTGCATGATTAGATGGGTTTTGAGAGAAATGTCTGCGACAGGGAATTTGCATTGCCCACTTAGATAGGTAGCGAGTTCACTTGAATGGCTACATTCCAAGGTAGCAGATCATGTACCTTGTTGATTGGGTAGTCTGCGATGTAGGTCAATACATGGCGCAACCAAGCTTCGGGGTCGACCCCGTTCAGCTTGGCTGTGCCGATCAGCGAGTAGATCGCCGCTGCGCGCTCGCCGCCACTGTCGGCGCCGGCGAACAGATAGTTGCGGCGACCAATGGCCACGCCGCGCAAGGCGCGCTCGGCCGCCGAGTTATCGATCTCGATGGCGCCGTCGTCGCAGTAGCGCAATAATGCTGGCCAGAGCTTGAGCGCATACAGGACCGCCGCCGCCGTGTCGGACTTGCGCGACAACGTATCGAGCGTGGCACGCAGCCAGCGTTCCAGATCATCGAGCAGTGGGCGCGAGCGGGCTTGCCGAAGCTGTCTTCGTTCGTCTGGCGGCTTGCCTCGGATCTCGGTCTCGATCACATAGAGCTCGGCTATCCGGCGCAGCGCCTCTGTGGTCAGCGGGGTTGGTCGCGCCGCGTGCAGGTCATGGAATTTGCGCCGCGCATGCGCCCAGCAGGCTGCTTCGTGGATCGTGCCGTCTTCGAACAACGCGTTGAAGCCGGCGTAGGCATCGGCTTGCAGCACGCCCTCGAACTTGGCCAAGTGCGTTTGCGGGTGGATGCCCTTGCGGTCCGGCGTGTAGGCAAACCAGACGGCTGGCGGCGTAGTGTCGCCGGCTGGTCGATCATCGCGGACATAGGTCCACAGACGCGCGGTTTTGGTTTTGCCGTTACCGGGCGCCAGCACCGGAATCGGGGTGTCGTCGGCATGCAGCTTCGAGCCCGCCAGCACATGGCGTTGAACGGCATCGACCAACGGCCGTAACAACGCGCTGGCCGCGCCGACCCAGCTCGCCAGCAGCGCGCGATCCAGGTCGACACCCTCGCGGGCGTAGATGACGGACTGGCGGTACAGCGGCAGATGATCGGCGAACTTCGCCACCAGAATGTGCGCCAGCAGACCAGGGCCGGCGATGCCGCGCTCGATGGGCCGGCTCGGCGCCGGCGCCTGGACGATGGCGTCGCAGCAGGCGCACGCCAACTTGGGGCGCACATGGCGGATCACGCGGAAGCTGGCCGGCACGAACTCCAGTTGCTCCGCTACGTCCTCGCCCAGCGGCCGCAGACCGCCACCACAGGCCGGACAAGTGTCGGCGGTCGGCGCATACACCTTCTCGTCACGCGGCAGATGCTCGGGCAATGGCCGGCGCACCGATTTCTTGCGTGGCGCCTGGTCGGCGGCCAGCATCTCGCGCGCCGCCTCGGCCTCGTCGGCCTGCAGGTCTTCCAGTTGCAGCTCGAGCTGCTCGATTTGATGGTCCAGCTTTTCAGATTTGCGGCCGAACTGCATACGCCGCAATTTCGCGATCTGCAGCTTGAGGTGCTCGATCTCGACGGCGCGCGTGTTGAGTTGTTCGGCCAAGCCCGCCAACTGTTCGTCACGCTCTTGCAGCAGGCGCTCGCTGGCTAACAGCAATGCCTTCAAGGCATCGATATCGTTGGGCAGGTCGGCTGGGCTGAGCATGCGTCAAGTTTACGCGAGCCTTGTGACGTTTACAAGGCCGACGTCGGCTTCCAAGTGCGTTCCGGCCGTCGCCAATCTATGCCTTCGAGCAGCATTGACAGCTGCGCCTGCGTCAGCGCCACCGAGCCGTTGGTCGCTTGCGGCCAGATGAATCGCCCGCGCTCAAGCCGCTTGGCCAACAGACACAGGCCATCGCCGGTCCACCACAGTAACTTGATGAGGTCGCCGCGTCGCCCTCGGAACACAAACACGTGGCCGCTGAACGGATCTTCCTCCAGCGCCGTCTGCACTTTTGCAGCTAGGCCATTGAAGCCGGAGCGCATGTCGGTGATGCCAGCGGCGAGCCAGACCTTGGTGCCGGTGGGCAGGCCGATCATCGCAGCACCCGGTCCAACACCTGCGCCAATATGGCCGCATTGGGCTGCCCTTCGATCCGAACGCGGACCTCGCCCAACTCAAGCACGATAATGCCGCCGGCATCGGAGCTGGTATTGCTCGGTGCAGGCACCGTTGGCGCCAGCACCACCGGCAGCAGGCCATCGTCTCGCATCAATGTAGATACGCCAAGGCGTCCTTGTTGATAGAGGCGGCGCCAGCTAAAGACTTGATTGGCATTGACGCCGTGCTCACGCGCTATGCGCGCGACCGAGGCGCCAGGCTCCAGAGACAACGCCACCAAGGCGCGCTTGAACTCCAACGGATGCTGGCGATAGTGGCCACGCTCATTCGTGGAAATGATCGGTTGAAAATTTGTGTCCATAATCGAAAATTGTGGGCACAAATACTGTGCCGAAATTCGATCATGGATGATGCTGGTCAGGCAGTCCAGACGGCGCTGGAAACACGCTTACACAGATTGCGTGGGATCTCCTTTTACTCAGTAAACCCAAGGGCGCGAAGAGCCCTCTGGGTGGGATCCAAAAGAGGGTACTCCGTACCCGTGTGTGGCTGTTTCATTGCATATTGCGTCACAACTGTTCGTTTGCTGGCAGGATTGACCCGGTCAGATTGACCCGCCCTCCATACCCTCGCGAACGCCGCGACCCTATCGTAAGACCCCTCGAACCCCAGTTCCTTTAGGTCCTCATGAATCTGTTTTAGCGTGCGCCGTTGCTTGCGTGTCCGCGCTGCTTCAGTCTTGAGTAGCGCGGAAAGCTGAAACGCGTATTTGTCGATGGCGCGGGTGGAACGCCGTTCGGCGTAGGCCGGCTCTATGGTTTCTGAGCGCAGATAGCGTCGGACGGTGTTTCTGGAGATGCCCAAACGCCTGGCGATCTCTCTCAATGGGACCTGGTCACGAATGTGCCAGCGTCGAATAATGCCTAGTAGTGCCACGTCGATCACTCCAATTCCCCACTCAATGTCGTGAGTAGGATTGTGTCTTATACGTGGGTCAGTTCGGTTTGCAAATTATGCGGTGAAATGGGTCAGATTTCGCTGCAAATCAACACCATAGTCATGGGCAGAACCAATTAACGGAAATCGCCTTCCTGTTCCGCACAATTCAGACAAACCCGCGCCAGGCGGGCTGCTTTACACCCGCCCGGCCCCTCTTAACACTTCTCCAACTGTTGCTAAACCCAATGGCCGCGCCAGATCGCCCGCTCCGGTGGCGCGTGATGCAAGCGTTGCCGGTGGTATTTTCGCCACCATGGTGATTTTTAATAGTTGATGATTTTATAAGTCCTTGCGATAATCGCAGCACTGTCAGCCCTCACTAGCGGCGCCGGCATGCCACCTCCTTAATCCAGCCTGATGCTAGCTTTTCAGACCGGCCCGCGACGCGGCGCACCACCTCTCTCGTTTGCCTTATCACGCTATTGTCATTTGACGCCGTCGCCTCCAGCTGAAGCGCGTTTCGCTTGTCCCGACGTCTATTGCAACGCATCCCCACGGGATGTCCGACATGAGAAGGACAAGAAATGCGAGCTGCCTAAATCCGCCGCCCCTCGGCTCCCCCTCCGCCCCCTGCCCCGCACCGGCACCGAACAAGGCTTGCCGTCGACCACGCCGCAGTTGTTGCGCGGCACGGTCGCGCCGGCGGCCGGCGCCAAGCCTGCCAGGACACCGGCGCTGAACCTGGAATTTTCGCCACGCGACTACATCACTTGCCTGCTGTCGATCGACGCAGAAATCGAACACTGTCTGATCGTGCAATATCTGTACGCCGCATATTCGCTTGGCGGCCCGCAGGTGCCCGAGGCGTTTCGCGACAGCGTGCGCACCTGGCAGGAGGTGATACTGGGTATCGCCAAGGAGGAGATGGGTCACCTGATCTCGGGGCAAAACTCGCTGCGCCTGATCGGCTCCCCGCTGCACACGGAACGCGAGGATGAGCCCTGGGACTCGTCGTTCTACCCATTCCCGTTCACGCTCGAACCGCTGACGCTCAACTCGCTGGCCAAGTACGTGTACGCCGAATCGCCGGTCGACTGGGACGGCGGCGTGCTGGGCGACGAAATCCGCCTGCGCGTACACGCCCGGGGCGAGGACCCGCAGCAGGTGGCAGCGCTGTTCAACACCCTGATTCCGCTGGTGGCCGATCCCGACTACCTGCCGGACGCCGCCTTCGACGCCTCGCCCCTGCCGGCCCAGGCCGACTTCGCCGAATGGGGCCGCGGCTACCAGGGCGGTTATCGTGCCCGCCCCAGCGGCCAGCGGCCAGCCGACGCAGACGCCGGACGTGTTGGTGGTGCCGCAGACCTGCTGCGACAACATGGTCGCCGCGCTGCACGCCATCACCCACCAGGGCGAGGCCACCAGCGGCACCACCGCCTCGCACTTCGTGCGCTTCCTGCGCATCTATGTCGAGATGCGCGAGCTGGTCGAGCTCGCGTCGCTGACGGCCGAACACTGGAACGCCGCCCTGCGCGAACTGCAGCGCGGCACGCACTGGCCCTACCCCTGCGGCGCCGGCTACTTCGGCGTGTCGGCCGTTGGTGATCTGTCGGCCTGCCACCGCTTCGTCGGCGACGAACAGGGCGCCATGGGCTCGCTCGATGGCGGGGGCGACCGCGCCCGCCAGGCGATCTGGCTGAACGAACGCCATGTGCACCGGCAGCAGCCCTGCTCGGCCTGCTGGGCGCGCTACCTGTGCGGCGGCGGCTGCCACCACGAGGTGCTGGCGCGCGGGCGCAGCGCCTGCGACTACATACGCGGCTGGCTGCACTACACGATAGGCGCGCACCAACGCCTGAGCCAGCTGGCGCCCGACTGGTACGCCGCGCCGACCGGCAAGCCGGACTGAGCCCGATGCGCGACGGCGACATCCTGTTCGACGCGCTGGTGATCGGCGCCGGCCTAGCCGGCGTCAGCACCGCGCTACGGCTGCAACAGCTGGGTTACCGCGTCCTGCTGGTCCAGCGCAGCGCCGTCTGGCCGCGGGCGCAGGTGGGCGAGGCGCTCACGCCCGGCGTGCGCAACATCATCGAACTGCTCGACGTCAACGACGCGCTGGCGGCGGTGCCCCACGTCGCCCATGCGGGCAGCCGGGTATTGTGGCGCAGCCGCACGCCCGACCTGCTGCAACAGGCCAGCTCGGCGATCGTCGACCGGGGCCACTTCGACGCGGCCTTGCTGGCGTTGGCGCAGCATCGTGGCGTCAAGCTCGAACAGCCGGCCCGTCTGCTGGACCTGGCCGGCGCGGCGGGCGACTGGCGCGTCAGCCTGCTGTGCGGCCAAGCGCGTAGCCGCCAAGTGCGCGCCCGCTTCATTTTCGACGCCAGCGGCCGCATCGACTGCGCGCCCCGGCTGGCGGCCTTGTGGAGCGAGGTCGACCAGTCGGCCCTGGCGGAGCTGGACGGCACCACCCAGGCCGAAGCGCTCGAACACGGCTCCCTGCCCGGCGGGCGCTATCGGCTGATGCTGGTCTGCGATCCGCATGTGGCCCGGCAGGCCACACCGGCCGGGCCGGAGGCCCGCCTGCGCGCCGCCTGCGCGGCCAGCAAGCTGCTGCGCGCGGCGGCCGAGCTGCCCATGCTGGGCGCGGTGAAAATGTGCTCGGCCACGCCCTACCTGGCGCCCGACAGTTGGCAGGACGGCCGCCTGAAGCTGGGCGACACGGCCTTCGCGCTCGATCCGGTTTCCTCGTCCGGCGTGGAAAAGGCGATGCGCTTCTCGCAGCAGGCGGCGGTGGCCCTGCATACCGTGCTGGGAGACGACCGCCCCGGCCGCCGCTGGCCCGCTGCTTCTTCGAGGGCCGGCTGGTGGAGGCCTGCGCGCGCCACGCACACTGGACCGAAGCGTATTACGGCCAGGCCTGGTGCGCCGACCAGCCCTTCTGGCAAGCCCGCGAGCGCTGCGAGGCCGGCGGCGGCGGCGCGATGCGGTCGGAACTGCTGGCCGCCCTTTCCGCGGAGCGCACCCGGCTGGCCGGCTACCAGCCGCCGGAACTCAAGCCGTTGGCGTGGCTAAACCCGGCCCTGCCGCTGCGGTTGCACGGCGGCGCAGCGATCGTCGAGCTGCCCTGTGTGGTTGAAGATCGGGTGTGCCTGCACCAGGCGCTCGACCACCCCCATCTGGAGCGGCCGCTGGCCTTCCTGGAAAACGAGGCGCTGTTCCCGCATCTGGCCAGGCTGGCGCAGCCGCTGCCGCTAGCCCAGCTGCTGCAGATGCTGGGGGACGGCATGTCGGGCCACAAGGCCCAGCGCATCGCCGTCTGGCTGTGGCAGCGCGGCCTGCTGGAAAGCGTCGGCTGAGGCGCGTGTCGTCGCATTGGATGCACCACACCAACAGGCACTTCTTCATTACTCATGCGAAACTGTGACGGCTGAGTGCGAGCGGTTCGTCACTGTACGTCCAGTTCGCTCACAGCCATGCAGCACAAGGCGATTATGTATTCTGCCGCTTGCGCCAGCTAAGCCATCCCTTCAATTGTATAACAGCCGCTCACGCTTGCTTTCGTTGGCGAGTTGCGATGTTCGTATTGTTAACTAAAACATTTTACCCATCAATCTATGCTGCGAGTGCCATTGGTGCCAGTAACCAGCTACCACGCTCGACATGGTCGCCTTCGGCTCAGGCTTCCGATTTATCCACATCATTGAAGGGTATTGAAAATGAATAACAGCAAAATCATTGGCAAAAAGACGATGTTCGCCGCAGTCGTGGTTGCTGCTTTGACGGCAGGCTCCGCTAGCGCCGATGAGACTCCTCCTGGTGCCAATAATGCCCATACGCCGGGAACTACACCGACCAGCACTACGCTGATGGGACAGAACTTCACCAAGGGTTGCGTGCGGTTCTATGTGAATGGTCAGCGGGATGTTCAGGCCGGCAAGAGCTCTAACTTTGGTACGGTGGCCGCGAATAAGCAGTTCATGGCTTCCGTTTATCAGAATGGTTGCGGCGGCGCCGCCGTCAAGAACGTCTGGTTCAAGACGTCGGGCGCACAAGCGACGAATTGGTGGACGATTCGATAAGCAAGCCCTGCTTAGATAAACACTTGCTCCGGGTGCTCATTTCGCTGCGCCTGCCGAATGGTCCTTCCTGTCTTTGCCGTGGTGGGGTTGCGTCGGGACTGTCCGATGAGACGCTTTAGGTCTCCCAACAGCCGAGCAAGACCTTAACGATGACATACGAATTCAATTCGGGCGATAACACCGCCAACGACTACCCCAACCCTTTTAAGACAGAGAACTGGTTTTTGCTCTTGTCCTTCCTCGCGCTGACCGCCGGCGCCGTCGCCATCTTGTTTGATGCGCGAACCTACTTTCATGACCGCGAAGATAAAGTGGCAGCGATCGCGGTCATCCTCGCAGCCACCCTTTTCGGCATCGCTATAAAGTTCCTGATTCAAGCGCTGTCGCAGATTCGTTTTTACTTTGGACGCAAGTATCCAATGGGATTGGCTGACGAAGTACCTGCGAACAGCTACGGCCTGGCGAAAGGCGGAACGGATGTGATCGATATGCTGCGCCAGGGTGTTGTTGAGTTCGCTGAGCCGCAAGGTCCATTGAATGGTGTTTTGTATGCCCTGATTAAGCCGCTGATCACGGCACCACCTCCCATCCAGGCGGCCGCAGTTCAGCACTTCCATGCGGGAATCGCGATGACAGGAATCCTGTTGTCGATGGCTGCGTCCTATTTTTTCGCTGCAGGGACAGAGTACGAAGGCGTGATCTCGTGGATGTATCTGCCGATGACGGGCCTGTCGCTTCTGACACCCTTCATGAAGTCAGCGGCGGAAGACTTCAATACGCAGGAGGTGGCCAACTCCGACAAGATGCTGTGGAAGTTGATCGGCCTCGTTACGTATGCGATTCTGGCGCCAGTCCTTGTGCCCCGCTATTTACCGGCGTTGCATGTCCCGCCGCTGTGGATTGCGCCGCTGCTGCTGTTGACGACGTCGATGGTAGCATCGGTAATCTTTCTAGTGTCGCTGTTGTCCCAACTGGACAATGTGGAACAGACCAGTGTCTCGGTAGAGCAAACCACGATTTCCATGAACTGCCATCCGGCCCAACTGTGGCCCAAGCTCAGTCGCGATATGCAGGACAGCTGGGTGGGCGGTATCCCGAACCGTGTCTACGGTAACGTTATCCCCGGCATGACCAATTCGGAGCGTGCCTCGTTCCAAGGTTATATCCTCGAGGAGACTCAACCTTCTGCATTTTTGAACATGAGTGCCGAGAGCGTGAGCGACAAAGTAGGTAGCCGTCATCGTCGCTACCTGATCGCGCTAGGCGCTTGGGGACTCGTCTTAAGTGTCCTGGCTGCGTCGGTTGGCGCGTACTATGCGCCGCTGTTTGTCGATATGCAGCGTATGGAGATTTTACGTGTTCTGCTCGTCGTCATAGCTCTCGGCGTTGCAATGGTACTGGCGTTCCGGATTGGCCATCTGTTGTGGTCCCGCATGTACTTCAAGTCACGCTTGATCTTGGTCGGGATTGAAGGAACATTCCAGACTGGCGAAATGCGCATCGGTAACCAGTTCAGTGGAAATGTGCAGTCGCATGCGACAGTCACGCGAGTGCAAGATGCAACGCTGCGCATGTGGGTCTCTGACATTGTCACCGTGTCTTTCGGCAAAGCAGGAAAACGTTTCGTTATGGCGCTGGCGCCGGCAGATGGCTTCGCCAGGGCGACTGTGAGCGGACTGAAGGAGTTCGCGATGAGCCAGAGTGCCGTTATCGCGCCGACGTCAACTGCCGATGTCGAGGTTGCCAAGTCGATCGGTCGAATGAATGAAGCGCTCGGTCCTTCGTTCGGCGGCACGATTCTGGGTGCTTCCACTGGCAACCGTGTATTGGCGCCGAATACGGTGCAATGAGCTGCATCCAAAACGGGGTTGCATGTGCACCACTCGGGCATACCATGAATTTACTGAAGCGGCGACGAACGAACGTCGCTTTAGCTCTCACTATCGACTGACGGAAAATGAATCATGGCTCACTTTTTGATGGACCACTGGCAGATAGTAACGCTGGTTTTGATGTTGATGTTTGGCGGCAGCGTTTGTACGGATGAACTGCCAGAAGAGGATGATTGGCATGCCCACCCAATGAATAAGGAGGGCATGAACTGGATGGGTGATTGATCCCTCTCGTTGGTGGTGGGGATGATCGGATGATTGCAGTACGACGATGCGCCTCAGGCTGTACGGTCGACATGTACCCAGCACCGACGAGAGCAAGGCGCTGGCACAAAGCTGGTTCCACGTTGGCCAGGCAGCGATCAGGGCAAAAAGAAAAGCCGCAGCTTCCACAGGATCATCCTCAGGTTACCTGGTCGAAGGTGTGTAAGGTGAAGCCGTCCGTCCGTGCGAGTCTGCCCTCGTTTCTTGGCGCATCAGCGTAGGTCGAAGTGTTGGTTTGTGGATTCTGTGAGGTAAGCGAACATGGTACGATCAGCAGTCCTGTCCGGTTCGATCTAACGATGATACGTCGATTTCTTGTCAATACCTTCCCGCGTTTGTCGATTTTCCTGGGCCGACCGTCTGAGTACGCTCGGTCGGCACACGCCGCCTGTGCAGGAAGAGGACGTTGACGGCATTCGGATTGAATGGATTGGCTGTATCGCCGATGTCGGGAAAGGTACCCGAGGGCCATATCATGCCCAAGTCTTCCCGTGCCGTCAGGGACCTGGCTCGCAAACGTATGCAGCTGGTCGATATGAGAACCGCGAATATTCTTTCAATTGAGATCTGCATGGCACAGCAAACAGGTTGCTACCTTACCTGCAGAGAAATCAAGCTACTGACCGAACTAGACGTCGACAGCATGCCATGCCTATCGGCTCGGTCGAAGCAAGCGGCATGAAGGCTAACTTGGCTATTATTCGGGCCTTGCTGTCAATCGTCGGCGCTTTGGCGCCACCCATTGTCGGCGTAATGGCGCCACTTAGGCCATTCGTTTTGGGGCTCAAACTGGGTTGTAAGAATGCGTGATTTCGGGCGATTTTGCAATACCGATCTCAGCCGAAATAGCGTGTATTTTGGGTGGGGATTTTTTGGCCGATTGTCGAATCCATTTAATAACGCGACTGCACAACAAAAAACGCGACTGACCGAAAGTTCAGATCCGCAGTCCTGCTGAGGTACACTGCCCTTGCCGAACTTCCGCTTTCGGCCAAAGCCGCCGAACGTGCTCGACTACCCTGCGCCCGACCTTATGCTCATCCGAACCCTAGTTAACGCCGCGCTGAAGCGCACAATACGGCACTTGTGGGATGATCTGCCCACCGTCGGCGCCATGCGTAAGACGTATATGGACGCTGACCGTCTGGGCGCGATTGGCCGTAAGCGCATGGCCGTGACGTTGGATGACGTCGGCGGCGTGCGCGTGGAATGGATAGGGCCGCAGCACCTAGCGCGTGAGGGCATGGTTGTTCACCTGCACGGCGGCGGCTTCGCGATGCGCCCGACGTTGACGGACCGGCGCTTCGGCGGGTGGCTAGCGGGTAAGCTGGGCCGGCCGGTCTTGCTGGTACCCTACCGCCTCGCCCCCGAGTTCCCGTTCCCGGCCGGGCTCGACGATTGCTCCGCTGTTTATGCGGGCTTACTGGCCGCCGGCGTCCCGGCAACCAGGATCGTCGTGACCGGCCACTCAGCCGGCGGTAACCTGGCGCTGGCCATGCTAATGCGCGCGCGCCGCGTCGGCCTGCCGCAGCCGGGCGGCGCGATCCTAATGTCTGCGCCAATCGACCTGACGGCTGCAAGTCCGTCCGTTGCGGCGAATGCGACCAAGGATTGCATGATGGGGCCGAACGCTTGGCCATGGACGTGGCAGGTCTACCTCGGCGCTATACCGCCCGACCATCCGGACGCCTCGCCGCTGCTGGGCGACTGGGCCGGTCTGGCGCCGATCCACCTGCATGTCTCCAGCCAGGAAATCCTGCTTGACGACAGCCGACGCGGCGCCGAACTTGCGCGCACTGCTAACACGCCAGTGCGCCTGACGATATGGCACGACGTGCCGCACAGTTTTTACTTCATGGAGTTTTTGGCGGAGGCCAGGCGCTGCCGCGCCGATATGCTGGCATTCGTCCGCAGCGTGCTGCGATGCTAGCCACTGTCTGCAATGGGTGGAAGCGGCCGGTTACGTAATGGCGTCCAGGAGAGTCCGACTGATTGCGGACCGCGCCAACCTAGTCGCTAATTCGATGTGTATCCGGACCTCGCCGCGAAGTTTCGTGGAAGCAGTCGTATCAATAGATGGAATTGACACCGATTGGCCGGAATCCGTCAACAAGGCCGCTGGGGAGTGGTGTTCCCCAGTGGCGGCCGACGGCAATGCGGGGTCTGGGGCGACGTCCCAGGGCGCGAATCGCGCTGGAGCGGCCGCTCACATTGCCGTGCAGTTTGCGATCAGGATGCGCCGGGCCTGCCGGTCTTCGCGGCCGGCGGCCTCGATTTCTCCGAAGCCGGCTTCAAGCTTCGGTAGCTATCCCCGTCGAGTTCGATCTTGTAGGCACCGTGGCGTAGGCGGTCGAGAGTGGCGGCTGCGATCATCTTGTTGGCCGGGAAGGCCGCACCCCATTCTTCGAGATCGAGATTGGACGTCAGGACCGTCGCCGTCCTCTCGTAGCGCTCGGCGATCAGGTCATGGAAGTGCTCGTCCTCCGGCGGGCGAAGTGGTTTGAGTCCGAAGTCATCGATCAGCAGCTGCGGCACCTTGGCCAGGTAGTTGAAGCGCCGCTCGTACGTGCCCATCGTCTGCGCGGTGCGCAGGCTGCCCGAGCATCTGCCACGTGACGAGAAAGTGTATGTGCCCACGGCCGATGCCTGCCCGGTCTGTGGTGGCGACCTGCGGCCGCTGGGCGAGGACGTGGCCGAGCAATTGGAGTTCGTACCGGCCAGCTTCTGTGTGATCCGCCATGTACGCCCCAAGCTGGCATGCGCCTGCTGCGACGCCATCGTCCAGGCGCCGGCGCCAAGCCGGCCCATCGAGCGCGGCATCACCGGCCCTGGCTTGCTGGCGCACATTCTTGTGGCGAAGTTCGCCGATCATCAGCCGCTGTACCGTCAATCCGTGATCTACGCTCGCGAAGGTGTTGACCTGGACCGCGCCTTGCTGGCCAGTTGGGTCGGCGCAGCCAGCGCGTTGCTGCGTCCGTTGGTCGATGCCATTCGACGTCATGTGCTGACGGCATCGAAACTGCATGCTGATGACACCCCGATCCCGGTGCTGGCGCCCGGCAACGGCAAGACTAAGACTGCGCGCCTGTGGACCTATGTGCGCGACGACCGGCCAGCCGGCGACGCGACACCACCTGCGGTATGGTTTACCTACACGCCCGACCGCAAAGGCATCCATCCATAGACCCACCTGCCCAAGTTTGAAGGCGTGCTGCAAGCTGATGCCTATGCCGGCTTCAACGCCTTGTTCGAGGATGGTACGATTTGCGAAGCTGCTTGCTGGGCGCATGCACGCCGAAAATTTTACGACTTGCATGCAGCGCGCCCGTCACCCTTAACTACCGAAGCGCTACGGCGCATCGGCGAGCTGTATGCGATCGAGGAAGGCATACGCGGCAAGCCACCTGACGAGCGGTGCACTGCTCGTCAGCAGCATGCCAGGCCACTGCTCGACGACCTCGAACGATGGCTGCAAACCGCGCTCGCTACGCTGTCGTGCAAATCCGATACGGCGGCCGCCATCTTTTACTCGCTCAAGCTTTGGCCGGCGCTGCTGCGGTACTGCGACGACGGCGCCATCGAGATTGATAACTCGGCCGCCGAACGCGCCTTGCGTGGCATTGCTATTGGGCGCCGTAACTACCTGTTTGCTGGCGCCGACAGCGGCGGCGAACGCGCTGCCGCGATCTACTCGCTGATCGGAACGGCTAAGCTGAACGCTGTCGACCCCGAAGCCTGGTTGCGTCACGTGTTGACGCATATCGCCGATCATCCCGTCAACCGGGTTGAGGATTTCTTGCCTTGGAAATGCAACTTACCGGCAGCCCTTTGAGCTATGCCACTTCCCAGCGGGTTGATGCAATCATCGATTATCAAAAAGTCCGTAAGAAAACGCTTACTACATTAATAGCGCCAATTCCAAATCAAAAAACTTCCCTGCCAAGCTACGGCCGTGGCCCCTAAACACGCCAAGGCAAGCGCCATGGAGTGAACCCGGCTCACCAACGACGCCTCCCGATTGGGCCAAGTTAGCCATACAGCCCGGAGCGCAACGGTCGTGCCGCCCACCGCGAGCCATGCCAAGATCTGAACTACGCGCAAGAGTATGGCGCAGGTGGGCAATGCAATGAACAGGGAGTTATTCAAGTAGGCCAGCAAAATGCCACCATACAAAGCCCATGGCAGCAATGACAGCAACCCGGCCAAGCGCATGTGGTTCCTGGCCGTACGCAACACCGGCGACAGAGCGGCTTGTGGGCCAGATCGTATGCGCCAAATAACGGACAACGGCCACATCAGAACGCTTAACAATACTGTAGCAATCGACAAGACCAAGACGGGAAGCATCACCAGCTTATGCTGATACCAGGACACCTTTTGCATGATCTGCATCGGGTCCCCGTTTCTGCTCATCTCCCAATCGCCTTGCGCATTCTTGAGAAAGTAGCGGCGACGAAGCGGGTTTGCCGCGTTTTGCCACACGCCTGGCTCCACTTCATGCCACTCGACAGGTTTGCCATTCGATCCACGCACTGTGTCAATCACGAGTGTTCCGGGCTCCACCATGTGCACGACGTTTTGATCGAGCAAGAATGGCAAAGACAGCGGGCTCGATTCAAACCGCCGAGTGGTACGGTAGCAGGGCTTTGAGTTCTTCAATGACTTCGCGATCGAGTTATATGAAGGAAATTAAAGTGGAAGGGCTGACATTTTAGGCCCTTGCCCCGCACCTTATTCTCGCCAATTCCCACATCATTGCATGTAGAGCGAAGTGTATCACTGCACGAATAAAGTGTTCCGTAACGAAAACCATAAGTAATTGAAAATAAATCGATATTTATTTGTAGCGCACTTAAAGTGTGACGCCCATCTCCGAGCGTCCGCCGCTCGTAAGAAGGACATAGCGGCGCTGAGAATTGAACCCGCCTAAATGGAGAGTTGAAATTAAGTGAATTGTCCGTATTTTTATAAAATTCTTTTTAAATCAATTGCTTAGTAATTTTAAGTGGATTTAAATGAAAAATTAGGGCCACTGCGAAACGTCTCCTCCAGGCGCTGCTAAAAGCTACCGATTCAGCTTCCTGCCTCAGTTGGTTTAACGGCCAGGTCACTGAGGCTCTGGCAACGAGAAAATGATTTTTCTTTCTCACACGTTTATGGAGGGGGGCCGCTTGGAATAGACGACCTTGTCAGCGTCGTCGGAGACGACGACAAGGCAGTTGTTGGAATGAAAATCAATGCCACAAAATAACATGACGGCAGCCTCGATAAAGTTCGGATTCGTACCGTGACTTTATGCTTCGGCTCGGCCGAAGGGAGGACGGCTAGATGATTATCAGATTCCGTTGCAAATTCGTGGGGAAGATGGGGCAATTTTCAATGCAACTCAACATGGTGAGGTATGTTCTTGACGGCCCCGGGGCGGAATCGAACCACCGACACAAGGATTTTCAATCCTCGTGTTAGTAGTTATTCATTAGCTTGGCACGGATTTCACGTTGGACGTTAGCGAAAAATAGGTCAGTCGCTGCAACTAGCGGTTTTTAGTCGCAGAATTGTGGCGCCAGTTGCAAATACATTGACGCCCTACAGCTTGCTTCCTTCCTCGCTTGGTGACGTACCAGACTTTTTCGTTTCGACGCAACCCTGTTGTTGGTATGTTTAAAAACATTCTCTTTTAAATTTAAATAATATTCCTTGCAATGTTACAAGCAATGGGTGATGGCCCTTCTTAAGTATACTCGTTTCGATTTGCATCCCATCTATTGCTATTTTTGCAAATCGCCCGACCCTCGCGGTTACGGGTTGCTTGCCCTTGGGCAAGTTCTGGTCTGTTCACGCGTTCCTCGCGTAGCGCTTCCAGCATGAGCCGGTTGTGGGGTGGCGCTATCACCCTTTATTTTTCTACCCTTTCCGCCCTCAGGCGTCGCAGCTTCCAATCCCCCTAATCGTGCCATTTCACGGTTCAGGACATGTGGGTGAAGTACCCATCGCTGCTCTTTCTTTCTTCGATGTGGACGCTCATGGGCGTCGTGTTGACAGCGTTCGTCCGGACCAGGGACAAGAAGGACGAGGTAGCCGGAATTGACGCTTAGCAGGAGGTCTTGACCATGATGGTCGGAGGGCGCGTTTCACTTGTGTAAAACACGTTTAGTAGGACTTTAGTATTCGTAAATGCCTCGTTTGCCGCAGGCGTTTGTGGTTATCTCAGCACTCAGTATTTATTTGTATTACGAACTTAGTAGGAAAAAAATGCCGGTACTCGACATGCTCAAACGAGCACAAAGAGAAACCAGCTGATGATTGATCCGCCAAACACTGTTGGCTAAGTTTGCCGCGAAGCGGCACTTGAATTCTTTGCTTTCCAGGACTGGACAGCGAAGAGTGGTGATTTGGAACGTGCGTGGACTAAATATCTGCCGGGACCCGACGACACCGATTTTAGAGTAACAATTGATTCGGCGCAATATTTTTTTCAAGTTGTGAACGGGCAGATCGATCCAAGCAACGTCATAGTACTTGCGATGGCAATAGGTAACATGGAAGAGCGACATGTCGGGTGCACCTAAGGTGCATATGGGGTGCACATCGAGTGCACATCGAGTGCACATCGAGTGCACATCGAGTCCACATCGAGTCCACATCGAGTCCACATCGGCTCCACTCAAGGGACATTTCCGGGACACTTTGTCTGTAGTAGGTTGAATCTCTGTTTTTCCCCCCTCATTATCGATGGGATAGGGAAAGCGCCGCCCAATACAATATATTTTCGCAGCCAGAAGAAAAAGTACCTGGGCAGCCAAACCGAAGCTAACCCCAATAATGAAAAATAAAAATGACCCACCAGCCTTTCTGATCACCACCGAGGTTGCTCTTACCAGTATCTCTGCGACCAGGCGATTGGAAGAAAAACTAGATGCCATTGAAGGGTTACTCAAAAGTGGAATCAGCCGTCAGGCAGTAGTAGAACTTTTGAATAAAAATAGATTTAAGTTTACGATTAGTAGTTTTGCCTCTGTGCTTAAGCGAGTTAGGAAAAAAAGCAATCTTCCGATTGATCCTTCAAATGAAAATAATATGGTTGCTGGATTGATGGCGATGGCCAATGTTGCCCAACCTAAAACAAAAGAACCTCGAAAATTTATATATGACATTCATTCTCCAGTTGAGTGGAAACGAGCAAAACCTTGAAGAAACAAATGAGTAATGTCAACTTCATTTTAGCCGATAGTGGAAATGTCAAAATGCTCTATATTTCTACCGTGCTGGCGCAATGCAATTGATACGGGGTTGCAGTGGATAGGAGGAGAGCTACAATTCGTCTATTGACACTTTGAGAGGTAACCGATGCAGCACAAAGATCTAGAGAATATGACTGACTCCGAATATCGCGCTTGGTTGGTACAAACGAATGGTGTTATCGATCTGTCGGTATTGTCGGAGAAAAATCTTGTCGATTTTTTTAGCACGACGTTGCGAGAGACTGATCCGAATGTCCGTGCGCAAGGGTTGGCGGATGTAGCCAACATGTGTTTGGCCATGGCCGATTTAATGCTGGGAGCCCAGAGTTACGTCGCCACATGCGTGGTGCTAAATAAGCACTAAAGGCTCAGTTTAGCGAAGCGATTTGCGAGTGAACGGGCTGAGTTGACACAGTTTCATGCGCATTCGTTTCGATACAGGATTTGTGCCGCTTAACGGGATGAAAATGGAAGCAGTGGCGATATGCTATTCGTATATAGCCTCGATAGAAAAATGGAAACGTTGTGATATGCCACTGCCGAAAATCGACACACTCAGCTGCCTGCCAGTGTCTATGCCCGGCGAAAATACTTACCGCCAAACGGCTGCACTATGGTTGGCGAGGGAGCTGCTCGACCAAATATTTTTTGAAAATCGTTTTGATTTCAATAGGGTAGAAATTCGGAGTTTAAACCAGTTGTTTTGTGATGTAGTTATCTTCGCAATATGAGTTCGGTCTAAATCGCTATAAGTGTGCTAGATGCTCGCGCGCCGCTCAAAATACAACTGGTGCCCTGAATACTTGGGAGCTGAGAATTCGGTCACTGCCGGGTAGGGCTGGGATTACTTCAACGCCAGCCGGCACGGCACGGGGGGGCGCTGTCGTAACCGTCACCTAGCTTGAAGATCCGCACTACCTGTTCCAGATCGGAGGCTTGGTCTTGCAGCGCGTGTGCGGCGGCGGCCGCTTGCTCGACCAGCGCGGCGTTCTGCTGCGTGACCTGGTTCATCTGCGCGATGGCCTCGTGCACCTGGCCGATGCCGGCGCGCTGCTCGTCGCTGGCGGTGCTGATCTCGGCCATGATGTCGGTCACGCGGCGCACGCTGACCACCACTTCCTGCATCGTGCTGCCGGCCTTCGCCACCTGCGCGCTGCCGATGTCGACCTTGTTGACCGAGTCATCAATCAGCGCCTTGATTTCCTTGGCCGCCGTGGCCGAGCGCTGCGCCAGGTTGCGCACTTCCGACGCCACCACCGCGAAGCCGCGGCCTTGCTCGCCGGCGCGCGCCGCTTCCACCGCCGCGTTCAAGGCCAGGATATTGGTCTGGAAGGCGATGCTATCGATGACTGAGATGATGTCGACGATCTTGCGCGAGGACTGGTTAATTGAGTCCATCGTGTCGACCACTTGCGCCACCACTTCACCACCCTTGGCGGCGATGCCCGAGGCGGCCAGCGCCATCTGGTTAGCCTGCGCAGCGTTGTCGGCGTTCTGCTTGACGGCGCTGCTGAGCCGTTCCATTGACGTGGCGGTTTCCTCCAGGTTGGAGGCCTGCTCTTCGGTACGCGACGACAAATCCAGGTTGCTGGCGGCGATCTCGTTGGAGGCGGTGGTGATCTGCTCGGCGCCCAGTCGTACCTGGCCGACCACACCGGACAGGTTCTTGCAGATGCCGTTCAGCGCGTACAGCAGTAGGCCGATCTCATCCTTGTTATCGATGGCCAGTTGCACATCCAGGTTGCCCTGGGCGATGCGGGTCGCGGCCGCTTCGGCGCGGGCCAGCGGGCGGGTGATGTTGGCGCGCACCAGCAGGAACAGGATCGCGGCGAACAAGGCCAGCGACACCAGGCCCAGCGCGGCGTAGCGGTTGCGCAGCTGGCCTGCCTCGCGGGTGATTTCTTCCGTGTAGGTGCCGCCGACGATCAGCCAGTTCCACGGCTTGAAGGTATGGAACTCGACCATTTTCTCGCGCGGCGCGGCGCCGGCGCTGTCGGCCCAACTGTAGCGCATCGAGCCTTCCTTGGCCTCCAGCATGTCCTTGACGAACGGGCGGCCGTCGCTGCTGGCGTTGTCGATCAGGCTCTCGCCTTCCTTGGCCGGGTGCACCAGCGCGGTGCCCAGCGCCTTGCCCGGCGCGGCGTTGACCACGTAGATGTAGCCGCTGTCGCCGATCTTGATGGCCTTGATCTTTTCCTTCAGCATGGCCATGTTCTTCGAGATGTCCAGGCCGATGAACAGCACGCCGATGACCTGGCCGCCGGCGTCCTTGATCGGATCGTATTGCGTGATGTACTGCTTGCCGAACAAGGTGGCCAGGCCGATGTAGTTGTCGCCGGCGCGCAGCGGCGCGTAGCTCGGGTGGCCGTGGTCGAGCTGGGTGCCGACCGCGCGCTCGCCGTTTTCCTTCTTCAGCGAGGTGCTCACGCGCACGAACTCGTCGCCGCTGGCGGCAAAGATGGTGGCGACCACGCCGGTGTCGGCGGTGAACTTGTCGGGGATGGCGAAGTCCAGGTTCAGCGTCTTGCCGTCGTGCTTGAGCGACGGTGTGGCCTTGCCGCCGATGTCGACGATGGTGGTGCTGTCCCGCGTGAACTTGCCGTCGCCGAAACCGGCGGCGAACAAGCGGGCGAAGCTGGATGCCTCGTTGGTCATAGCGGTGTTGAACACGTCGACCGTGTTGCTGATGCCGCCCAGCGTGTTGGCGACATTGGCTTTGGCACGCTCGGTCAGCATGGTCGAAGTGTTCATGTTGATCAGGCTGAGGAGCATGACCAGGATGACGGCGATCAGGCCGAACGTAATCACGGTGATCTTGGTGCCGACGCCCCAGTCGCGGGGACTCATGGTAAAGGTTTGCATTATTCTTTGTAGGTAAAGGTGGTGCGGATTGAGGGTGCTCTGGGGGAGCGACTGCGTGAGGCGATAAGGTGCTGCCAAAGCGCTTCGCGAGACGAGACGTGCAGGCTCTGCCGGAGTGCTGCGTGGGGTTGTAAGCCAGAAACCCAGTCTGAGGTTCTTGTTTACATTGCCAATTAAGGACAATCGCTCGGCCCTGTCGAAAGCCGGCCACTGCAGCCGGCCTCTCAATCAATACCGCATTGTTCTAGGTCACGTAATTTATTTAATTGATCGCTCGGTTGTTCGATGCCAGGTTATATGAGGTTGCAACAGACTACTCATAAAGCACTTATTGCATCTTGCTAACCTAAAATTTCTCTTATGGAAGTCATTTAAAATAATAGCCTAGCCTGATGAAATTTCATCTCGGGAAATCCTGATTTTCTTGTAGGAAGCTGGGATGGTTTCGGTTACGGGGACAGAAGATAGGTTCGCTAATCAAAGTTTAAGCATTAGGAGCGGGGGCGTTGTCCGCAGACTATCCGTTTGCCTGAAACTATTGGCCAACATCCTCTTCGGTCTTGCTGCCAGCCGCAAAGTGGGTATCGATACTTTCGTGAACAATTTGAAAAAGATGGCGCTGCTGGCGTTGATGTAGACCGTCGTCGCCAGCGTGCAGCAAAGTGTGACCGTGACGGGACAGAAGAAGACATCTCCGTGGATGAGGACCGAGAGCTAGCACTTCATTGTCTTTTCCAACACCAGCAATGACGCCGTGAGCCAGTTGCTGGACAACTTGGAAAAGCTGGATCAAGTGCCGCGCATCCAGACCAGGGACTACCAGATCGCCGCCGTCGCCCGGCACAAGTTAACGCTGTACTATCACGATCGCCTTGGCAGTTTCAACGACGCAGTCGTCGATCACCGGCACTATCGACATGCGCTCCGGCCTACGTTAATCTCTGTGTGAGCTGGGCCATCTACTATTTTGAGCAACAGTACGCGACTTCATACCCGGTTTCCGGCTAGTGTAAGCACACAGTAGCGTTGGAACATCTGCGCTGCATGCTGGCGCATAGCCCTACCCTCTACCGCCAGCAGATGCTCGCTTGGAGCACCGCGGGCTAGACAGCTGATGATGTCGACTAAGCAGTCGCAATTTTCGCGTATCAACGTAACCAGAACTAGATCGATCTCAAGTTCCCTTCTGCGAATCTGCGCCTGCAGGCGTTCGGTTATGCCGGTGAACAATACCATCACGTCCGCACTCATTTCGAGGATTTGAAGACTCGGTGCATGGCCTTGCTGCTCGCTGACCTTGATCACCTCTGCCGCCAGCGTCATTGCCCGTAGCACCGTTTGGTATTCCATCACGTAGTGCTGCAAATGTGCCGAGTTACTCATCCCTTCCCCCTATCCTTCTTTGTTAACCCCTCAATCTCTTTTTTCTCACCACGTCCAGCATTTAGTTTCCCGTTTCTAATTGGCTACGGCAAGCTATCTCACCAGTGCATACAGTACCCCGTCGAAACAGGATGGATTGACGCAGACAAATTTTCGCTCTACCGGCTCGCCAGTAATGGTGCAAGCCATCACAGTTATCTTATCGCGTCGTGTCGGTACATATTCATGTACCACCTCTTTACCTGCTTTGTCATTGATGCCGCAGATCAGCACAAAACGTCCATCGGGCACATCGCTGGCCCTCCATATCTGGCCGATTCTCATTACGATGGTTCCCCTGTTTCGGCGCCTCAGCAAATCGCGGCATGTTCAAGTTACCAATACAGGCGACATTGCATCAATGTTCATACTTCTGCTATCGGCAAGAGCGGATTCTCATGTAGGGATTGCCTCGACACCATGTAGGGCAATAAGACCAGCTTTCCAGTTTAGAAGCAGCTTGGCGCCTGTCAACAATCGAGCGTAGCACCTTGCCTTCCATATGAATTGCGTAAGGAGGCCGCGAATTACTTGTCGGTGTAATTTGATCGGCCAGATCATCGTCAAACCCGTACAGTATCGTAAGTTCAGCCTGTTATTCGTCAGTTTCCTCCTGGCTGGAGGTCTGCTCTTCACGAACTGGGTGCCGACGGCGCGCTTGGCGTTTTCCTTCTTCATCGAGGTGCTCACTCGCATGAACTCCTTGCCGCTTGCGGCGGTGAACTTGTCGGAAGCTGTGATGCTCTCGGCCGTGAGGTGGACGATAGTGTGATCGTATTTAATATGTTTGACGCTGGCCTCGACTTCGTCCACATAGCCCCTCGTGTTCTGGAATGAAAGACGGTGTGGACTAGTGCGATCAGTCGCCTTGAGCGGCGGCGGCGATCACAAAACTTCGCTGATGGGCCGCGAACTTCGTTTTTGCAAGCAAAGGACTTGCAGAGCGTGGGTAAGCTCCTCAGGAAAATGTTTTCATATGGAAACTTTTCCATCCGTCCTTAGATGGCATGTTGCTGAATCTGACGTCTATTGTGCCCACCATTGATTTCCCCATCCATACACTGATAACCGCAAAGGTGACTATGTCCAAAACCAAACAACTCATTTCGCCGGAACGCCGGGTCTTTTGCGTAGGCTCTCTCGGCTTGGCGGCACTGGGGCCGTTGGCACTCGCTGGCTGTGGTGGAGCCAACGAGACCGGCCACGCCGATGCGCCGGCCGGCGCAGTGCGGTTGCGCGCTGGTGGCGCCGTCGTCGCGCGAACCTTCACGCACCCCGGCCTGCTGCACACCGAAGCCGACTTCGCCCGCATGCGCACCAAGGTGGCTGCCGGTGAGCAGCCCTGGCTTGCCGGCTGGAACGCCTTGCTGAACACAGGGCGCTCTCATCTCGGTAATTGGCCGCGCGCGCTAGAAACCGTCGTGCGCGGCGGCAGCGGTAGCAATGACGCCCAGCTCTATATCGACATTGCTCGGACCTATCAGCTGGCGGTGCGATGGAAGGTGACGGGCGACATTGCCTACGCCGATCGGGCGGTATATTTCCTGAATGCTTGGGGCTACATCCTGAAAAACCTCACCGGTAACGCCGACCGCTTCTTGGCCGCCGGCATTTATGGCTACCAGTTCGCTAACGCCGCTGAAATCATGCGCACCTACACTGGCTGGGCGGCAGCCGATCTGGCGCAGTTCCAGAGCATGATGCTGAGCGTGTTCTATCCGCTGAACCATCAGTTCCTGATCCAGCATAACGACGCCGACATCACCAACTACTGGGCGAACTGGGATCAATGCAACCTGGCTTCCATTTTGGCCATCGGCGTGTTGTGTGATCGTGAGGACCTGTACAACGAGGCGGTCAGTTACTACAAGAGCGGACCGGGCAACGGCGCCGCCAGTCAGGCGGTACGCTTCATCCATCCCGGTTATCTCGGCCAATGGCAAGAGAGTTCGCGCGATCAAGGTCACTGCACGCTCGGCGTCGGGCTGGCGGCCTCGTTCTGCGAGATGGCATGGAACCAGGGCGACGATTTCTATGGTTACGACAACCGCCGCTTCCTGGCCGGCGCCGAATATGTCGCCAAGTCCAACCTGGCCGATGCCGGCGGCAACCTTTACTACACGGCCATGCCGTTCGACCCCTACACCAATAACCACGGCACGGGATTCGGCATTTCGGGCGCCGGCCTGCCTTTCTTCCGCCCGGTCTGGGAAATGATCCACAATCACTATGTGAACCGCCTGGGCCTGGCCGCGCCTTACACCACGCTGATGGCGGCCAAGGTTGGCGTCGAGGGCGACGGCGGCAACGGCGACCAGTTGGGCCTCGGCACGTTGACCTTCAGCCGAGATCCGATCGCCCATGGCGCCGATCCGAGCGGGCTGAGCGCCCGTCTGGTCGACGGCCAGGTCCAGTTGTCCTGGTGGGGAAGCGCCTATGCGACCGGCTACAACGTCAAGCGCGCCGCCACCGCAGGTGGTCCCTACACCACGATCGCCGGCGGCATCGTGGACTTGCTGACGTACACCGACAGCGGCATGTCGCCGGGAACGTATTACTACGTGGTGACGGCGATCATGGCCGCTGGCGAAACCGCCCCATCCAACGAAGCCAAAGTAAGCACCGCGCCGGTGCTGCGCACCCGCCTGCCGTTCGACGAGGCCAGCGGCACAACGGCGTCGGACGCGACCGGCAACGGCAACAACGCCGTCCTGATCAACGGACCCACCTGGACCGCCGGGAAAACAGGCAATGCCGTGGCGCTGGACGGCGTGGACGACTACCTGGCACTGCCGGCCGACCTCGTCGCCGACCTCGCCGATTTCACCATCGCGGCCTGGGTGTACTGGGATGCGGCGCGCGACTGGGCCCGCGTCTTCGATTTTGGCTCGGGAACCAACCACTACATGTTCCTGACGCCGCGGGCTTATCGCGGCGGCATGAGCTTCACCATCACCACCGGTGGCGGCTACGGCAGTCAGAGTTTGTGGACGGACCCGCTGCCCACCGGCCAATGGGTGCATCTGGCGGTGACACTGTCCGGCACCACCGGCACCCTGTACGTCAACGGCAGCGCGGTCAGCACCAACACGGCGATGACCGCGTCGCCGTTCCGGCTGGGCAGCACCGGCCAGAACTGGATCGGCCGTTCGCAATATTCGGCTGACCCGTATTTCAACGGCAAGGTGGATGACTTCCGCATTTACCACGGGGCTTTGAGCGCGCAACAGATGAGCGCCCTGTTCTCCAGCGGAGCCTTGCTCCCGTAGACGGCACCAGACTGTCGTGGTGCTGGTCATCAAAACGGCATCACGACAGCTCATCAACCATGCGAGGTAAGGAAAGCCTTACAGCAGGATCAGCATTGACCGATATTCTTCCGATGGCCGCCTTGGTATTATCAAAATGAAATTTTAATTTCCATTTATTAATATGATCTGCACGGCGCGCCTTTCGCTCGACCGTGCTTTTCCTAAAAAAGGTCCCCATGTCTATCCGAAAGTTCTGCATAGCCGCCGCCATGCTGACGGCGAGTATTTCCTCCCATGCCGCTGTTACCGTGTTCTCGGACAATTTCGACGCCGATGCGACCGGCAATAACGCCACCCATTTCGTCAAGGGGTGGAGCGTCACCAACGGTACTGTCGACGTTGACGGCCAGGGCTTCGTGCACAACGAACTGCCCGGCCATGGCCACTATATCGACCTGGACGGGACGAGCCTCCGCGCCGGCGTGTTCAGCAACAGCATCAGCTTGCACGCCGGGTCGGTCTATACGATGAGCTTCAATATCGCGGGAAATCAACGCAATTGGGGCTCGGACACCGTTGACGTCAGCTTTGGCACCACCCATCAGACTTACGTGATCGGCCAGTCGGCTCCTTTGTCGACCAAGACGCTGACCTTTACGCCATCGAGTTCCGGCTTCTTTGGTTTCAGCTTCCATAATCGCGGCGGCGACAATCGTGGCGCGTTCCTGGACCAAGTGACCATCACCACCATGACGGCCGTGCCGGAACCGGATGCGTACATCATGCTGCTGGTTGGCTTGGCCGGCTTGGGCTGGTTGGCCCGCGGCCGCCGGAGTATCCGGCAGCCATAGTCCAGGCTGCAAGACCCGAACCGCTTCTTCGCTTTCTTCTAATTCGTCGCCGTACCTGCCAGCGCCAGGCGAGGCGATGGCAGGCCGGCGCCAGTTTGCGGCGCCAGTCTGAACGAGCCGACCATCTCGGTCAACTTGTCAGCCTGCTCTCTCAGCGATGCGGAAGCGGCCGCCGCCTGTTCCACCAGCGCCGCATTTTGCTGCGTGGCGGCGTCCAGTTCGGCCACTGCCTGGTTGATCTGGTCGATGCCGACTTCCTGCTCGTGTCCGGCCACGCTGATCTCACCCATGATGTCCGCCACCCGCCGTGTGCTGGCGACGATTTCATCCATCGTCGCCCCGGCCTCACTGACCAGCTTGCCGCCACTGTCCACCTGCGCCACCGAGTTCGTGATCAATGTCCTGATGTCCTTGGCTGCGTCGGCGCTGCGCTGCGCCAGATGACGCACCTCGGATGCGACCACGGCGAAGCCACGTCCTTGTTCGCCGGCGCGCGCCGCTTCCACTGCGGCATTCAGGGCCAGGATGTTGGTCTGGAACGCGATGCCGTCGATGACGCCGATGATGTCGCCGATGCGGGTCGACGATGCCCGGATCGCGTCCATGGTGTTCACCACCCCCGATACGATATTGCCGCCCTTGATCGCCACGTCCGAGGCGACGCAGGCCAGCTGGTTCGATTGGCGCGCATGTTCCGCATTCTGCTTGACCGTGGAAGCGAGTTGTTCCAACGACGCGGCGGTTTTCTCCAGGCTGGCGGCCTGCTGCTCGGTTCGGCGGGACAAATCCAGATTGCCGGCGGCGATCTCACCGGTGGCGGTCGTGATGGCAGCCGTACCGTCGCGCACGCCACCCACGGTCGTGGCCAGCCGGGCCTGCATCGTCGCCAGGCCGCGCATCAGGACCGCCATCTCGTCATGGCCGTTGCTGGTGATGGGCTGGGATAAATTCCCTTCCGCGATGTGGGTGAAATGAACGGAAATCTGCTTGATCGGGTCCAATATGGAGCGCGTCAGTGAAACCGAGGCGAACAATATCATCGCCACACCCAGGGCAATGGCACCCGCCGTGAGCCACCACAACCGTCGGTAGGTGGCCTGGCTTTCCTCATCGTGCAGGCGATTGGCGCGATCCTGGAACCCTGTAAGCGCGGTGGCGCTGTCGGACAGGCCGGTGAACAGAGGTTGCATCAGCTTCATGGTGATCGTATCCGCCTCCGCGACATCCTTGGCCTTCAGCGATTTCACCAGGGGTTGCATCGCCTGCTCCATAAACCGCTTGCGCTGGAGGTCCATCTCGCTGGCCAGCGGCTTTTCCCCTTCATCCTGCGGCAGCGACAGATACAAGGCCCAGGCCTGGTCTGATTCCGCCATGAAGGCTTCGGCGCGCGCCAGCGTCTTTTCGGCACCGGGGGCTTCTGGATGCAAGGTCACGCGGTCCAGTACCAGCCTGGCACGGCTCATCGCCAATTGCGAATTCGCGATTGCTATTGCCGACGGCATGGTATTGCTGCTGAGGTCATTCAAACTGGCGTTTACCGTGCTCATCCCGTATAGGCCACTGATACCGGTGACGATGATCAGCAGCCCGAGCAACGACATGGTCGCGATCAGACGCAGTCGAATGGAAGTGTTGGAAAACATGTCCCCCCCTCTTTTTAGAGGCTAATTGAAGCCGACAAGATGTCGTGGCCAAAGGTCATGTTAGAACAATACCCGAATGCAAAATATCGGGCCATCCTGATAACTTGGTAAGGGAATCCTTATGGTGCCAGCGCGGGGCGGCGGGAACGATGGCGAAGCTCGGTGGCGTGCGGGGCGGCGGTCTTGAACGCCGCCACCATGGAGGTCAGACCGTCGGCTTGCTCCAGCATGGCCGCGGCGGCGGCCGCCGCCTCTTCAACCAGCGCGGCATTCTGTTGCGTGACATGGTCCATTTCGCAGATGGCCTGGTTGATCTGCTGGATGCCGAGGCTTTGTTCGGTGCTGGCGGTTGTAATGTCGCCGATGATGCCGTTGACGTCGTTGATGCTCTTGGCCACCTCGTTCATCGTTGCGCCGGCGTGGTCGACCAGCTGGGTCCCCTTGTCTACCTGCGCCACCGAATTGCCGATCAGCGCCTTGATCTCCCTGGCGGCGTCCGCCGAGCGATGCGCCAGGCCGCACACCTCGGCCGCGACAACCGCGAAGCCACGCCCCTGTTCGCCGGCGCGCGCCGCTTCCACCGCCGCGTTCAAGGCCAGGATATTGGTCTGGAACGCGAAATTGTCGATGACGCCGATGATCTCGACGATCTTGTGGGACGATGCATTGATGGCGCCCATGGTATCGACCACCAGGGCCACGGCGGAGGCGCCCCTGGCGGCGGTCTCGGTGGCCGTCATCGCCAGCAGATGGGCCTGGTGTGCATGCTCGGCGCTTTGCTGCACGGCGCTGGTCAGTTCTTCCATCGACGATGCGGTTTCCTCCAGCGCGCTGGCCTGCTGCTCAGTGCGGCGGGACAGGTCAAGGTTACCGTTGGCGATCTCACGCGACGCGCCGGCGATCGCGTCGGCACCGCCGCGCACACGGGTGACGATATGGCTCAAGCTGGTGTTCATTTCCCGTAGCGCCAGCAGCAGTTGCCCGGACTCGTCGCTTGAGGTCACGTTGATGTCGCTGCTTAAATCGCCCGCGGCGACCGTCCGGGCAAGTTTGACCGCCTGCGCCATCGGGGCGGTGATCGAGCGGGTGATGCCCCAGGCGATGGCGGCGCCGAGCGCCAGCGCCACGACCGCGACGACCAGCATCAGGCGCAACGCACCCTGATAAGCCTCCTCGGCATCCTGCTCGTCCTGCCGGCTTTTCGCTTCCTGCAGCTGGATGAAGTCATCGATGGCCTTTTGCCAGGCGCTATTGGTAGGTCCCGCTTGTTGCAGCAAAAAAAAAGACCGCTTCCTGCCGGTTGGCGTGGCTCATCGAGAGGAATTGCTCGTTCAGCGGCCGGGTGGCCGTCTGCTGTTGTTTGATGTCCGCCAGCATGCGCCGCCCGGCCTCGTCCAGCGGCATCCGTTCCAACGCCGCATTGGCCTCCTCGTAGGTGCCACGCGCCGCGTCGATCTTTTTGTGTTCCACCGCCGCCACCTTCGAATCGTCCAGCAAGGCGATGGTGCGTATCACGCGCGCGACGATATGGGTCTGCGTTGCCATTCTTTCGAGCAACAATACTTTTTGCGTATTGACATCGGCGATGTGATGCAAGGCGCCGTTGGCGCGCACCAATCCCTGTACGCCGCACAGGGCCACCCCGGCCAGCAGCAATAGCAGCAACGCATGGCTTGCGCCGAGCCGGGCCCCGATTTTCCAATTGGCGATCTTCATGTGGCAAAAACTCCGATAAGGTTGGGGCCATATCCCGCAAGTTACATCTGGATTTGTTACCCGCGGTAACTGTCTTGGTTAGCCAAACTGGCGCCGATACGGATAGCGGAAATTGATGCCTCCCGAAAGCTGCTGTATTTGGACGAGGTGGCCACATGTCGTAACAATTTATTGCGGGTGGTTTGCTGTCCCCGGGTGGCATGAGCGGCGGCCGCGCTCTTCATAGCGCACCTCGCCCGCCGACATGCGGGAACAGTAAGGATTTCCTGATGGGGGATCGCGACTGCCCTACATCAGGTTCAAGAATGCCCGATAGTAAATGCCTGGCCTTCAAGGCATGCTGGCGTCTAACGCCGTCGGCGGCCGTCTGGACAACTGAATGAGAGCGATGTGATGAGTAATGCCGTCATTCCCGAGGCGGAGGATGCAGTGGAGCGCCTGGGGCAAACGATCCTGATCGTGGACGACCAGCCGAACAACCTCGGCTTCGTCGTCGACCACCTGGAATCGCTCGACTATCGCGTGATCGTCGCCCAGGGCGGCGTCGAGGCGCTGCGCCGCATCGGCTTTGCCCAGCCGGACCTGATTTTGCTGGATGCCATGATGCCGGACGTGGACGGCTTTGAAGTGTGCCGGCAATTGAAGGCGGGCGGCAGCATGGCGGACATACCGGTGATCTTCATGACCGCCCTCAAGCAAATCGAGACCAAGCTGTCGGCCTTCTCCCTGGGCGCGGTCGACTATGTGACCAAGCCGTTGCAGGTGGACGAAGTGGCGGCCCGGGTATCCACGCATCTGCAGTTGCGCCGCACGCGCTCGCAGCTTCAGCAGCAGACGCGGCAGCTGTTGCAGGTGCGCCAGAATTTGCTGAATGAAGTCGAGGTGCGCACCACCGAACTGCGGGAAAGCAACCACCGCCTGCAAATCGAGCTGGCCGAGCGGTATGCGGCCGAGCTGGCGTTGCATGCCAGCGCCGTGGGCTACCAGGAAATCTTCGATCATGTGTCGGACGCCCTGTACTTGATCGAGGGCAGCGAAGACGGTCAATTCCGCTACGTGCAGATCAACCCGGCCTTTGCCCGGATGGTCGGCTTGCCGTCGGCGGCCATCATCGGCCAGCCGGCGTCCCAGCTGTTCGGCGTGGCCGCCGGAGAACGCCTGCAGGCCGCATGCCAGCGCTGCAGCGCGCAGGGCGAAACGGTGGACGAGGAGCTGGTGCTGGAGTTGGCGGCCGGCCGTTGCATATTGCAACTGACGATGGTGCGTTCTTGCGTCCCCAGCCGCGCCCCCAGCCGTCTGGTCGGTATCGGCCGCGATGTCACCCGTTTGCATGACTACCAGTCCCAGCTGACCTTCCTGGCCAGACGCGACCCCCTGACCGGCTTGCCGAACCGGCTCAACTTCCGCGACAGCCTCACCCAGGCGTTGGCGCGCGCCGACGCGTGCAACACCAGTGTGGGTGTGCTGTTGATCGGTCTCGACCATTTTCGCGAGGTCAACGATGGCCTCGGCCGTCCCCTCGGCGACCGCTTGCTGACCAGCTGCGCCGCGCTGCTGGAACAGGCGGTGGGCGGCATCGATCTGGTCGCGCGCATAGGCGGCGACGAGTTCGCCATCCTGGTCGAATGCAGCGGCGACAGCCTGGCGCTGCTGGCGCGCCGCCTGCTGCGCCTGCTGGCCAAGCCGATCGATATCGACGACTATGAACTGGCGGTCAGTTGCAGCATCGGCATAGCCCAGGCCCCCCAGGACGGCCGCGATGCCGATACGCTGTTGTGCAATGTCGATACCGCGATGTACCGCGCCAAGGCCGAGGGGGGCAACCGCTACCAGCATTTTACGGCGGAGATGAGCAGCAGCACCCGCCGGCGGGTCGAAATCGGCAACGCTTTGCGTTACGCTATCCGCAACGCGGAGCTGTCGCTGCACTACCAGCCCCGGGCCAGCCTGCTCGAAGGCGGGGCGGTCGGCATGGAGGCGCTGTTGCGCTGGAATAGCAAGCTGCTGGGGCAGGTCGCGCCGTCGGAATTCATCCCGCTGGCCGAACAGAATGGCCTGATCCTCCAGATCGGCGAATGGGTGCTGCACCACGCATGCCGGCAGGCGCAGGAGTGGCGGCAGCGGCACCGCAATCCGATGCCGATCGCCGTCAATCTGTCGGCGCGCCAGTTCCGCGACGCCGACCTGGTGCGCATCGTCGAGGCCGCGCTGGAGGCCAGCGGTCTGCCGCCCCACCTGCTTGAGCTGGAGCTCACCGAGAGCATGCTGATGCACGACGCCAAGCGCACCTTGCGCACGCTGGCCGCCCTCAAATCGATCGGCGTGCGCTTGGCGATCGATGATTTCGGCACCGGCTATTCTTCGTTGAGTTATCTGAAGAGTTTCCCGCTGGATTATCTGAAGATAGACCGCTCCTTCGTCCGCGGCCTGCCAGAGGACCGCAACGACGGCGCCATCGTGCGCGCCATTATCGCCATGGCGCACACGCTGGGCCTGAAGGTGATCGCGGAAGGCGTGGAGACGGCCGGCCAGCTGGACTTCCTGCGGACCCAGCAGTGTGACGAAGTGCAGGGTTATTTCTTCAGCCGTCCGCTGACCGCGTCCGCGATGGACGCCTATTTATCCCGGCCCGAAGCCGCGTCCAGCGAGGCCTTTTCCGGCCCCCACTTGCCTGTTGTCGGGATGAAGTAGTAACGCCGGCGCAGCGCTAGCCTGGTGGCATCAACACCGATCGTGGACGCGGCCATAGGGATTTCCCTACTCGCCCCTTCGGTTTGACTGACAGGCGTATCGAGAATGTCTGATAGGAAACCGATGGACGCCCGTGCATACTTCCTCATGCCAACACGTCGGCGTGTCTGTCGGGATGGTGCCGCGTCGCCGGCGCTGTTTCCCTTCGCTTGCCGAGCCGCCGCTCAAGCCGACGCCCGCCCGCAAACGGGATCGCCTGGCCCTGTTCGAGCATGTGCGCCGCATCCGTCTCCGCGAGCGCGCCGTTTCTCTGATCCACCCGCACCGCACATTGGAGTGAAGCATGACCATGTCGCCTGACCTACGCGATCGTACCATCCTGATCGTCGATGACAACCAGGCCAACCTGGCGTTGGCGGTGGGGGTGCTGAAGCAGCAGGGCTTGCGGCTGTCGGTGGCGCAGAGCGGGGACGAGGCCTTGCGGCGGGTGGCGTTCGCGCCGCCCGATTTGATCTTGCTCGACGTGGTGCTGCCCGGCATCGACGGTTTCGAGGTGTGCCGGCGCCTGAAGGCCGGCGCCGCGACTATCGCCGCCGTGCCGGTGATCTTCATGACGGCGCTCAACAGCACGGCCGACAAGGTGGTCGGCTTCCGGGCCGGCGCGGTCGACTATGTCACCAAGCCGCTGCAGGCCGAGGAGCTACTGGCGCGGGTGACCACCCACCTGCGCCTGGCCGCGATGCAGGCCAGGCTGGCCAACCAGAACACTTTGCTGGCGAACGAGAACCGCGAGCGCCGCGAGGCCGAGCGCGTACTGCAGCATTACCGGGACAATCTGGAGCGGCAGGTGGCGGCCCGCACCGTCGAATTGCGCGAAAGCGAAATCAAGTTCCGCACTCTCAGTGAAAACCTGCCCGATCCCATCGTCCGCTATGATTGCGCGCTGCATCGCACCTATGTCAATCCGGCGTATGAACAGTTGCTGTGGCAGGGCTCCGCCGAGGCGCTGGGCCGGATGCTGCCGCAGGACTGGCGCGCCGACCTGTCGCTGCCGCAGTACCAGGCCGTCCTGCAATCGGTGATCGACAGCGGCGAGCCGGCCGCCATCGATCTGCGCGTCCAGGCCGACGGCGGCGCGCCGCTGGAAGTCGCGGTCCGCATGGCTGCCGAACGCGGCGCCGACGGCGACATCACCGGCGTGCTGGCGATCAGCCGCGATGTCACCGCCCATAAGCAGGCCGAGCGCGACCTGGCCGCATCCCATGCGCAATTGCGCGAGCTGGGCGCGCACCGGGAAAGCGCCCGCGAGGACGAGCGCAAGCACATCGCCCGCGAGCTGCACGACGAGCTGGGCCAGTCGCTGACGGCCCTGCGCATGCAGGCCGCGCTGCTGCGGGTGCGTTTCGGCGCCGACGTGCCGGATTTGAACGAGCAAGTGCACAATATGACGGCGCTGGTCGACCGCACCATCGGCGTGGTGCGCAACGTCGCCACCACGCTGCGCCCGTCGGTGCTGGACCTGGGCATCGGCTCGGCGCTGGAATGGCTGGTCGACGAGCTGCGCCAGCACAGCGGGATCGATTGCAGCCTGACGCTGACGCTGGACGAGGGATGCCTGAACGAGCCGCAAGCCATTGCGGTGTTTCGCATCGTCCAGGAATCGTTGACCAATGTGGCGCGCCATGCCGACGCCAGCGAAGCCGCCGTCACGCTGTGCTGTTTCGCCGACCACTGTCTATTGCAGATCGACGACAACGGCGGCGGCTTCGACCCGGCGCGGCTGCGGCCGCGATCGTTCGGCCTGCTCGGCATCCGCGAGCGGGTGCTGAGCCTGAATGGCGAGGTCACCATCGGCCGCCGCTCCGGCGGCGGCACCCGCATCGCCGTCATCCTGCCGTTGGCGCAGTGATGGGCAAAGGCATCCAGCTTCCCCCATGCGTATGGCGCAGCGCGGCCCGCGGTTTTCTCGCCGCGGCCGTCTTCGCCCTGGGCGCGCTGATGAGCTGCACGGTCGGCGCGGCGCAGCACGAGCGCTGGTCGCAACTGGTCCTGCCGCAGTTTCAGAGCATGGGCATGCAAAACGGCCTGTCCAACATCTCGGTCACGGACATCAAGCAGGACCGGGACGGTTTTCTGTGGGTGGGAACCCAGGGCGGGCTGTCACGCTGGGACGGCTATCGCTTTCGCAACTATCTTTCCATCCCCGACGACCCGCGTTCGCTGCCGGACAACTATGTGCTCACCCTCCACGTCGATCCTCACGGACGCTTGTGGGTGGGAACGGCAAGCGGCGGACTGGCGCGCTACGAGCCGGAATACGACGGCTTCGTCACGTATAACAACAAGAACGCCGGCCTGCCCGGCGGCGCCGTCGCCGCAATAGCGGACGATGCCGCCGGCGGCCTCTGGGTAGGGAGCGATACCGGCCTCTATCATTTGGCCGACGCGGCCGCTCCCGCGCGCGCGCAGACCACCCATTTTCGTCATGCCGACGGCGACGCCCATAGCCTGCCGGCCAACGTCATCAAGTCCTTGTACCAGGACCCCCACGGCACCTTGTGGGTGGGAACGCTCAACGGGCTGGTGCGGCGCGATGCGCCGGCGGCGGGATTTGTCAGCGTACCGCTGCCCATGCGCCGAACCGGCGCGCCCTGCGTGCTCTCCCTGTTCATGGCCAGCGACGGTAAGTTGTGGATAGGAACGATGGGCAATGGTCTCTTTGTCCTCGATCCCCGCAGCGGCCAGGCCCGGCCGTTCGACGTCAGTGCCGAGGCGGTTTCATTGATGAAAAATGAGAATATCGGCGGCATCGCGGAGACGGACGGCGGCGAGATATGGATCAGTTCTTACAACGGTGGCGTGGTGGGCTACAACCAGGCCACCGGCCAGCTGCGGCGCATCGTCCATGGCACCCAGGCGCCGGATGGCCTGGCCAGCGGCGCTTTGTTCCGCGACCGCGCCGGCTCCCTGTGGCTGGCGACCGGCACCGGCCTGCTCCAATACCAGCCGGTCCAAGCCGCCATGTCGCTGGGCCGGCGGCGCGATGGCCAGCCTGGCCTGTCCAACGCCGATCCCATGACCATCGTCGAGGCGTCCGACCGTCGCCTGTGGACTGGCTACGCGCGCAACGGCGCGGACCTGATCGATCCCGGGCGGGGCGACGTGACGAAATGGCTGCCCGCCACGGCGCCGGGCGAGCGCCTGATGCCGAACACCACTATCACCGCCCTGCTCGCCGACGATGACGGCATGGTCTGGCTGGCGACGCCCACCGGCCTGTATCGCTCCGGCCAGCGCGGCGAGCGCGCGGCCCGCGTCGCGGCGCCATGGCTGGACACCAAGCTATACATTCGCGCCCTGGCCAGGACGGCGGACATCCTGTGGATAGGGACCAGCACCGATGGCTTGTACCAGGCGCGCATCGATCCCCGCACGGGACTGGAACAGATTCGGCATGTCCTGGGCTTAACCGGCCTGGACGTCACAACCATGCGCGCCGGGCCATCCGGTTCCCTGTGGGTCGGCACCACCAACGGCTTGAATCGGGTGGACATCGCCAGCGGCGACGTCGTCGAGCGGATTGACGGCGATCCCGCCGACCCGTCGTCGTTGTCGCATCCCTACATCGCCGCGCTGTACACCGACCACCGGGGCCGGCTGTGGGTGGGCAACGGCAGCGGCATCGAGGTCATGGAAGCCGGCCATGGCGGCGCCCGGCGGCGGTTCCATCGCCTCGGCACCGCCCAAGGCCTGCCCGACACCAACGTCAACACGCTGCTGGAGGACCGCCAGGGCCGCGTCTGGAGCAGCACCGACAACGGCATCGCCGTCATCGATCCCGCGACGTTTGCCATCGGGGTGCTGGACCGGGCCGAAGGCGTGCAGTACTCGGCCTACTGGGCCGGTTCCGGCCTCGCCACCGCCGACGGCGACCTGGTGTTCGGCGGCTCGGGCGGCATCACCGTGGTGCAGCCGGACCGCTACCGCCCCTGGAGTCTGAAGCCGCCGGTCGTGGCCACCGAAGTGCTGCTGGGCGGAAGGCCGGTGGCGCCGGGCCGCCACAACGGCGCCAGGCCAGCCACGTTGCTGGTGGCGGCGGAGGCCAACAGCTTCGCCGTCGGTTTTGCCGCACTCGATTTCACCGCGCCCGAACTGAACCGCTATGCGTATCGCCTGGAGGGCTACGACCACAGCTGGACCTTGGTCGACGCCGCCCACCGGGTGGCGTCCTATACCAACCTGCCGCCCGGCCAATATCGCCTGATCGTACGCGGATCGAACCGGCAAGGCGCCTGGAGCGATCAGGCGCTGCAGATCCCGGTCGTGGTCTCGCCGTGGTGGTATCAGACATGGTGGTTCCGCCTGGTCATGACGCTGCTGGCCGCCGGCCTGCTGTATTCCGCCTATCGGCTGCGCACCTGGCAACTGGCGGCGCAGCGGCGGGCGCTGGAGCGCGAGGTGGCCACGCGGACGGACGAGGCCTTGCAGCAGAAGGCGCTGGCCGAGTACCAGCGTGGCGAGGCCGAGCGGCAACACCGGGAGGCCAGCGAGCGCAATGCCGAGCTGGCGACGGTCAACGCCGTGGCGCAGATGCTCGCCGGTAAGCTGGACCTCGATAACCTGATCGCCGTGGTCGGCAATCAGCTGCGCGGCGTGTTCAGCGCCGACATCACCTATATTGCCTTGCTTGAGCGCGACAGCGGCATGATCCACTTTCCCTATGCCGATGGCGGCGCCATCGCCCCGCTGCGTTACGGCGAAGGCCTGAGCAGCAGGGTCATCGATACCGGGCGCAGCGCGCTGATCCAGGGCGAGCAAATACCGCGCGCCGCCGAACTGGCCGGCCGGCCACCGGGGCCCGGCGTGCTGTCCTGCCTGTGCGTGCCCATCATCGCCAACGGCGTGGCCCAGGGCGCCGTGTCGGTGCAGAGCACCGGCGTGAGCGGCGCCTACAAGGCCAGCGACCAGCGCCTGCTGGAGACCATCGCCGCCCAGATCGGCGCCGCGCTGCACAACGCGCTGCTGTTCCAGCAAGCCCAGTCGGCCCGCGCCAAGGCGGAGGAGGCGACCCAGGCCAAGTCGATGTTCCTGGCGAACATGAGCCACGAGATCCGCACGCCGATGAACGCGGTGATCGGCCTGTCGTATCTGGCGCTGGACACGGATCTGCAGCCCAAGCAGCGCGACTACATCCAGAAAATCCACAACGCCGGCAATTCGCTGCTGGGCATCATCAGCGACATCCTGGATTTCTCCAAGATCGAAGCGGGCAAGCTCGATATCGAGGCGGCCGACTTCGATCTCGACGACCTGCTGGTGCATGTGGCGGCGGTCAGCGGCGGCGGCGTCGGCGGCAAGGGGTTGGAGTGCAACTTCGTGGTGCCGGCCGGCGTGCCGCGCCGCCTGCGCGGCGACGCGCTGCGGCTGGGACAGGTCCTGATCAATCTGCTCAACAACGCGCTCAAGTTCACCGAGCGCGGCGAGGTCGCGCTGGAGGTGGTTCTGCTTGAGCAGCAAGTCGGGCGGGCGCGCCTGGAATTCTGCGTGCGCGATACCGGCATCGGCATGGCGGCGGACCAGATAGGCCGGCTGTTCCAGGCGTTTACCCAGGCCGACGGCAGCGTCAGGCGCAAGTTCGGCGGCACCGGCCTGGGCCTGAGCATTTGCCAGAAACTGATCGATCTGATGGGCGGGACGATCAGCGTCGATAGCCAGCCCGGCATCGGCAGCCGCTTCATCGTCGCCCTCTGGCTCGATGGCGCCGCCGACGCGCTCCTGCCGGTGTCGCCATTGCCGGCGCCGCTGCGCGGTTTGCGGGTGCTGGTGGTGGACGACAACGCCAGCGCGCGTGCCGCGCTGCTGGCGGTGCTGGCCAGCCTGCAGATCGACGCCGTGGTGGTGGATAACCCGGTCGAAGCGCTGTCCCGCTTGCTGCATGCCGAGCCGTGTTTCGACCTGGTGCTGGCCGACGCCCGGTTACCGGACGGCAGTGGCGCGGACCTGATGTGGCAAGCGGTCGCCGGGCTGGCGCCGCCGCCCAAGGTTGCACTGTTGAGCAACGCCGGCGACGCGCCGCCGCCGGGCGCGGCGCACGCGGACGACGCCAGCGTATGGCTGCTCAAGCCGGTGACCCGGGCCGGCATGTCAGATGCCCTGCTGCAGCTGTTTATTGCCGAACACCGCCGCGGCACCCCCGGCCAGCGGGCATATGTGCCACGCTTCGACGGCGCGCGGATACTGCTGGCCGAGGACAACGAAGTCAATCGGGAGATCGCCGTCGGACTGCTGGAGGCGTGCGGCATACGGGTCGAGCTGGCCAACAACGGCCGCGCCGCCGTCGAACGGCTGCTGGCGGCGGACGCTGAACGGCGCTACCAGCTGGTCTTCATGGACTTGCACATGCCGGAGCTTGACGGCCATGCGGCGACGTTGCTGCTGCGCCAGGATGCCCGCTTCGACAAGCTGCCCATCATCGCCCTGAGCGCCAACGTCATGCCGGATCAATGGCAGCGCTGCAAGGAGGAAGGCTTCGACGATCACCTGAGCAAACCGGTGATCCCCGCCGAGCTGCACCGCATGCTGCAACAGTATCTGCCCGCTGCCATGCACGCCGGATGGCGCGAGCCGGGCAGCGAGTCGGCGGCGCCGGTGCTGCCCGGC